>NZ_CP040558.1:0-3735685 GCF_005877035.1 Pseudoalteromonas distincta
TCCTTACTGGCGCTGGCGCTAACAAGGTTTCTGCAATCAAAGCTGTTCGTAGCGCAACTGGCCTTGGCCTTAAAGAAGCGAAAGCTCTTGTTGAAGCTGCTCCTACACCTGTTAAAGAAGGTGTATCTAAAGAAGAAGCTGAAGCACTTGCAAAAGATCTTACTGAAGCTGGTGCTGAAGTTGAGGTTAAGTAATTTAGCTTTTGCTAAGTTCGCTGCCTGAGAAATCAGGCAAGGGCTGGTGATTATTTAATCACCGGCCTTTTTGCGCTATAGAGTGATGCACTCTTTTAGTTCAAATAAAATCTGATTTTTTCTTTACTTTCAACGCTTTATAGTTTGCTAGTGTTAAAGTGGGATCTAATTAGAACAACAGTTAAATGTTGTAAAATCTTGGCATAGCTGCCAGTTAAGTCTGTTCTTACAAGAACAGGTCGGGTCAAAGATCAGCAAGCTGAGGAACCCCATGGCTTACTCTTATTCTGAAAAGAAACGTATCCGTAAGGATTTTGGTAAACGTCCACAAGTTTTGGATATACCTTTTTTACTGTCTACACAGTTAGAATCGTTTAAAAAATTCTTAGTGCCGGACGCTGATGGCGATCATGGTTTGGAAGCTGCCTTCCGTTCTGTGTTCCCTATTAAAAGCTACTCGGGAAATTCTGAGCTTCAATACGTAAGTTACCGTATTGGTGAGCCAGTTTTCGATGTAAAAGAATGTCAAATTCGCGGTGTGACTTATTCTGCTCCACTTCGCGTGAAACTGCGTCTTGTTGTTATGGACAAAGAAGCACCAGGCACAGTTAAAGACATTAAAGAGCAAGAAGTTTACATGGGCGAAATTCCGCTCATGACAGATACCGGTACTTTTGTAATCAATGGTACAGAGCGTGTTATCGTTTCTCAGCTACACCGTAGCCCTGGTGTATTCTTTGATAACGACCGCGGTAAAACCCATTCATCGGGTAAAGTATTATATAACGCACGCGTTATACCTTACCGTGGTTCATGGTTAGACTTCGAATTTGATGCAAAAGATAACTTATATGTACGTATTGACCGCCGTCGTAAATTACCGGCGTCTATCATCCTACGTGCTTTAGAGTATTCTAGCGAAGAAATCCTAGATATGTTCTTCGATAACACTACGTTTGAAGTAACGAATGGTAAAGTTCTTATGGAACTTGTACCTTCGCGTTTACGTGGTGAAACTGCCGCTTTTGATATCAAGAGCGAAGACGGTGAAGTATTTGTTGAAAGCGGTCGTCGTGTTACGGCTCGCCACATCAAGAGCATCGAGAAGAAAGGCATTAAGCAATTAGAAGTACCACATGAGTACATCATTGGCCGTATTGTAGCTAAAAACTATGTTGATGAGTCAACTGGTGAAGTTATTGCAAATGCAAATGACGAGCTAACTCTAGAGCTAATGGCTGAATTGGTTAAAGCCGGTCACACTAAAATTGATACGTTATATATCAATGAAGTGGACAGCGGTGCTTACATGTCAAATACATTGAACATTGACTCTTCAAGCAGCCGTTTAGAAGCACTAGTAGAAATTTACCGCATGATGCGCCCAGGCGAGCCACCGACGAAAGACGCGGCTGAAGCCTTATTCCAGAACTTGTTCTTCTCTGAAGAGCGTTATGACTTATCTACTGTAGGTCGTATGAAGTTCAATAGCCGTGTTGGTTACGATACAGACACAGGCCCAGGCACATTAAGCAAAGAAGACATCGTGTCTGTTATGAAAGTATTAATTGCTATTCGTAACGGTCAAGGCGATGTTGATGATATCGATCACTTAGGCAACCGTCGTATACGTAGTGTTGGCGAAATGGCTGAGAACCAATTCCGTGTTGGTCTAGTACGTGTTGAACGTGCTGTACGTGAGCGTTTAAGCTTAGGTGACCTTGACGCGATAATGCCACAAGATCTTATTAACGCTAAGCCTATTTCGGCAGCGGTTAAAGAGTTCTTCGGCTCGTCTCAGTTATCACAGTTTATGGACCAAAATAACCCACTATCAGAAGTTACGCATAAACGTCGTATCTCTGCATTAGGTCCGGGCGGTCTAACTCGTGAACGCGCAGGCTTTGAAGTACGTGACGTTCACGTAACTCACTATGGTCGCGTATGTCCAATCGAGACTCCTGAGGGTCCAAACATCGGTCTAATTAACTCGTTGTCTACGTACGCACGTACAAATGACTACGGTTTCTTAGAAACACCTTACCGCAAAGTGGTAGATGGTGTTGTAACTGATGAAGTTGATTACTTATCAGCCATTGAAGAAGGTCAGTTTGTTATCGCACAGGCGAACTCAAACTTAACTGAAACCAATGAGTTTGTTGATGAACTTATTCCATGTCGTCACAAAGGTGAATCTACCTTTATGGGTCGCATGGACCAGCAGTATATGGATGTATCACCACAACAGGTGATCTCTGTAGCGGCAGCACTTATCCCGTTCCTAGAACACGATGATGCTAACCGTGCATTGATGGGTTCAAACATGCAACGTCAAGCAGTACCAACATTGAAAGCGGATAAACCGTTAGTAGGTACTGGTATTGAGTTAACACTAGCGAAAGACTCTGGTGTAACTATCGTTGCTAAACGTGGTGGTGAAGTAATGTATGCTGACGCAAGTCGCATCGTTGTAAATGTACATGAAGAAGAACGCATCCCTGGTGAAGCGGGCATCGACATCTACAACTTAACCAAATACACACGTTCTAACCAAAATACATGTATTAACCAAAAACCAACTTGTATGGTTGGCGAACCGGTTACTCGTGGTGACGTGTTAGCAGATGGTCCTTCGACTGACTTAGGTGACTTAGCCCTTGGTCAAAACCTTCGCGTGGCATTCATGCCATGGAACGGTTACAACTTCGAAGATTCAATCTTGTTATCAGAGCGCGTAGTTGAAGAAGATCGTCTAACGACTATCCATATTCAAGAACTACAGTGTGTTGCCCGTGATACTAAATTAGGTCCTGAAGAGATCACTGCAGATATCCCGAATGTGGGTGAGTCTGCGCTAGGCAAGCTTGATGAATCAGGCGTTGTATATATTGGTGCTGAAGTTAAAGGCGGCGATATCCTAGTAGGTAAAGTGACTCCTAAAGGCGAGACACAGCTTACACCTGAAGAGAAGCTACTACGTGCTATCTTCGGCGAAAAAGCGTCTGACGTTAAAGACAGCTCTTTACGTGTACCAAACTCTGTAACTGGTACTGTAATTGACGTGCAAGTTTTCACCCGTGATGGTGTTGAAAAAGATAAACGTGCGTTAGAAGTTGAAGACATGCAGCTTCGCGAAGCGAAGAAAGACTTCAACGAAGAGTTCCGTATTTTAGAAGCAGGCGTTTTAGACCGTGCACGCAAGCTACTTATAGCTGCTGGTTTTGATGAAGATAAACTTGCATCTCTTAATGCTGAAAAAGTACTTACGCAAAGCCTTGCTGAAGAAGACAAGCAAGCTGAGCTTGAGCAACTAGCTGCACAGTACGATGAGCTTAAAGCTGAATACGATAAAAAGTTTGAAAACAAACGTCGTAAAATTACCCAAGGTGATGATTTAGCACCAGGCGTACTTAAGATTGTTAAAGTATACCTAGCTGTTAAACGTCGCATCCAACCGGGTGATAAAATGGCGGGTCGTCACGGTAACAAAGGTGTTATCTCGACTATCGTACCAGTAGAAGATATGCCTTACGATGACAAAGGTCGTACGGTAGATATCGTATTGAATCCACTAGGTGTACCATCGCGTATGAACATCGGTCAGATCCTTGAAACACATATGGGTCTTGCTGCACGTGGTATCGGTGAACGTATTGAAGAGATGATGAAAGAACAACGTGAGCTTCATGAGCTACGTGAATTCATCAAGCAAGCTTACGAAATTGGTGAATCTCGCCAAGTTGTAGACATTGCTAGCTTCACTGATGACGAAATTCGTCGTCTAGCTGAAAACTTAAAAGGTGGTTTACCAATAGCTACTCCTGCATTTGATGGCGCGAAAGAAAGCGAAATCAAAGACATGCTTGAGCTTGGTGGATATCCTCGAAGTGGTCAGGTTACACTTTATGATGGCCGTACTGGCGATCAGTTTGAACGTCAAGTAACTGTTGGTTACATGTACATGCTTAAACTTAACCACTTGGTTGACGATAAGATGCACGCACGTTCTACTGGTTCTTACAGCCTTGTTACTCAGCAGCCGCTGGGTGGTAAAGCACAGTTCGGTGGCCAGCGTTTTGGTGAGATGGAAGTATGGGCACTTGAAGCTTACGGTGCTGCTTACACTCTACAAGAAATGCTAACAGTGAAATCGGATGACGTGAACGGTCGTACTAAGATGTATAAAAACATCGTTGATGGTAACCATAAAATGGAACCAGGTATGCCAGAATCGTTCAACGTATTGTTGAAAGAAATCCGCTCACTGGGTATCAACATCGAGTTGGAAGAAAATTAAGCCAATTAGATGCTGCAGTTAACGCTGCAGCATCTGTTACGGCTGAATAGAATGTAGGGACGAGACTATCCGTCCTCAAGATTAACTCCGACAGGAGAGCTAAGGTGAAAGACTTACTTAAGTTTCTGAAGCAACAAAATAAGACCGAAGAATTCGATGCAATTCGCATTGGTCTTGCTTCACCAGACATGGTTCGTTCATGGTCATACGGTGAAGTAAAGAAACCTGAGACTATTAACTACCGTACTTTCAAGCCTGAGCGCGACGGCTTATTCTGTGCCCGTATTTTCGGTCCAGTGAAAGATTATGAGTGTTTATGTGGTAAATATAAACGCCTTAAACACCGTGGTGTGATCTGTGAAAAGTGTGGCGTTGAAGTAACACTCACTAAAGTGCGACGCGATCGTATGGGTCATATCGACCTTGCGAGCCCAGTTGCATATATATGGTTTTTAAAATCATTACCGTCACGTATTGGCTTAATGCTAGATATGACGCTTCGTGATATTGAACGTGTTCTTTACTTCGAATCATTCGTAGTAACTGAGCCTGGTATGACAACGCTTGAGCGTGGTCAGCTATTAGGTGAAGAAGAATATTTAGATTCACTAGAAGAGCACGGTGATGAATTTGAAGCGAAGATGGGTGCTGAAGCAGTTTTAGACTTGCTTCGTGAACTTGATCTTGCTCAATTAATTGCTGAGATGCGTGAAGAGTTACCAACAATTAACTCTGAAACTAAGCGTAAAAAAATCACTAAACGTCTTAAGTTAATGGAATCGTTCCACCAATCAGGTAATAACCCTGAGTGGATGATCATGACAGTACTTCCAGTATTGCCACCTGATCTACGCCCATTAGTACCATTAGACGGTGGTCGTTTTGCGACATCTGATCTAAACGACCTTTACCGTCGTGTTATTAACCGTAATAACCGTCTTAAGCGTCTACTAGATTTAGCAGCACCAGACATTATTGTACGCAACGAAAAACGTATGTTACAAGAAGCGGTAGATGCGCTACTTGATAACGGTCGTCGTGGTCGTGCAATTACAGGTTCTAACAAACGTCCTCTTAAATCTCTTGCTGATATGATCAAGGGTAAGCAAGGTCGTTTCCGTCAGAACTTACTTGGTAAGCGTGTAGATTATTCAGGCCGTTCTGTAATCACAGTAGGTCCTACACTTAAGCTTCACCAATGTGGTCTTCCTAAGAAGATGGCACTAGAGTTATTCAAACCATTCATCTATGGCAAATTAGAGCGTCGCGGCATGGCTACGACAATCAAAGCAGCTAAGAAGATGGTTGAACGTGAAGTTCCGGAAGTATGGGATGTACTTGACGAAGTAATTCGTGAACATCCAGTATTACTTAACCGTGCACCAACACTTCACCGTTTGGGTATCCAAGCGTTTGAACCTGTGCTTATCGAAGGTAAAGCGATTCATTTGCACCCATTAGTATGTGCGGCCTACAACGCCGATTTCGATGGTGACCAAATGGCGGTACACGTACCGTTAACAATCGAAGCACAGCTTGAAGCTCGTGCCTTAATGATGTCAACAAACAACATTCTATCTCCTGCGAATGGTGAGCCAATCATCGTTCCTTCACAGGATGTTGTATTGGGTCTTTATTACATGACTCGTGACCGCATTAACGCTAAAGGCGAAGGCGCGATATTTAAAGATCCAAAAGAAGCAGAAAAAGCATACCGCAGCGGCAATGCAGACCTTCACGCAATCGTGAAAGTACGTATTAGCCAATCAGTTAAAAACGAAGACGGCATAGTAGAAGACACTGTTACTGTTATCGATACAACTGTTGGTCGTGCAATTCTGTCTCTAATTTTACCTAAAGGCATGCCGTTTGCGTCAATCAACCAGCCGCTAGGTAAAAAGCAGATTTCTGGCTTATTGAATGAGTGTTACCGTCGTCTAGGTCTTAAAGATACAGTTATCTTTGCTGACCAAGTTATGTACACCGGTTTCCATTATGCAATGAAGTCAGGTGTTTCTATCGGTATTGATGACTTAGTTATCCCACCGATTAAAGCACAGATAATTGAATCAGCTGAAGCTGAAGTGACTGAAATCAACCAACAATTCCAATCAGGTCTTGTAACGGCTGGTGAAAAGTACAATAAAGTTATCGATATCTGGTCACGTGTAAACGAAAACTTATCACGTGAGATGATGGCTAACTTGTCAAAAGATACAGTTATCAATGCAAAAGGTGAAGAAGTAGAGCAACCGTCATTTAACTCAGTGTTTATGATGGCCGACTCAGGTGCTCGTGGTAGTGCTGCACAGATTCGTCAGTTGGCGGGTATGCGTGGTCTAATGGCACGTCCAGATGGTTCAATCATCGAGACGCCAATCACAGCTAACTTCCGTGAAGGTCTAAACGTACTTCAGTACTTCATCTCAACGCATGGTGCGCGTAAAGGTCTTGCCGATACAGCACTTAAAACAGCAAACTCGGGTTACCTAACGCGTCGTCTAGTAGACGTTGCACAAGATTTGGTAATCAATGAAGATGACTGTGGCACAGAAGATGGCTTAACAATGAAACCGCTTATTGAAGGTGGTGATGTTGTAGAAGCACTTCGCGAACGTGTTCTAGGTCGTGTTGTTGCTGAAGATATTGTAATTCCAGGTACTAATACTGTACTTGTTGAACGCAATGTTATGCTTGACGAAAAACTGTGTGACCTTTTAGAAGAGCACTCAGTAGATGAAGTTCGCGTACGTTCTGTTATCACATGTGATAATGACTTTGGTGTTTGTGCTAACTGTTACGGTCGTGACCTAGCACGTGGTCATATCATTAACGCTGGTGAATCAGTGGGTGTTATCGCGGCTCAATCAATCGGTGAGCCGGGTACACAGTTAACAATGCGTACCTTCCACATCGGTGGTGCGGCATCTAGAGCATCTGCAGAAAATAATGTACAAGTTAAAACTAACGGTACATTAAAACTTCATAACTCTAAGTACGTATTAAACACAGACGGTAAGATTGTTATTACCTCTCGTTCTACGGAAATTACTATCATCGATAGTCATGGTCGTGAGAAAGAGCGTTATAAAGTACCTTACGGTGCGGTACTAACAGTGCAAGACAATGCAGAAGTTCAAGGTAACGACATCGTTGCTACTTGGGACCCGCATAGTCACCCAATCGTTCTTGAGCATAAGTCAAAAGTATCGTTCAGCGATATCGATGATTCAAATACTGAAGCACAGACTGATGAACTAACCGGTTTAACCCGTGTAGTTGTAAAAGATCTTGCTAAAGTAAATACGAAAGAACCAAAGCTTATCATTGAAAGTGAAGAGCGCGGTCTGCAAGAAACACGTCTTCCTTCATTCACTACGATTGAAGTTATTGACGGCGTTACAGCAAACCCAGGTGACGTGTTAGCACGTATTCCGCAAGAAGGTTCGAAAACTCGTGATATCACGGGTGGTCTACCACGCGTAGCCGACTTATTTGAAGCTCGTAAGCCAAAAGATCCAGCTATATTAGCTGAAGTAACTGGTACAATTAGCTTCGGTAAAGAGACTAAAGGTAAGAAGCGTTTAGTTATTACTCCAGCTGAAGGTGATCATTACGAAGAGATGATTCCTAAGTGGCGTCAACTTAACGTGTTTGAAGGTGAGCAAGTGTCTAAAGGTGAAGTTATTGCCGATGGTCCTGAATCACCACATGACATCTTACGCCTACGTGGTGTGACTCATGTTGCTAACTATATCGTTAACGAAGTGCAAGAGGTTTACCGTTTGCAAGGTGTTAAGATCAATGACAAGCACATTGAAACAATTATCCGTCAAATGTTACGTAAATGTACCATTATGCACGGCGGTGATACTGACTTCTTAGCTGGTGAACAAATCGAAGTGGCGCGCGTTAATATCGCAAACCGTGACCTTGAAAAACAAGGTAAGATACCAGCTAAGTTTGAAATCCAGTTAATGGGTATCACAAAAGCATCACTAGCAACAGAATCTTTCATCTCTGCAGCGTCTTTCCAAGAGACAACACGTGTTCTTACAGATGCGGCAGTGAATGGTAAGAGCGATGAGCTTCGCGGTCTTAAAGAAAACGTAATTGTGGGTCGTTTGATCCCAGCCGGTACCGGTTTTGCGTATCATCAAGAACGTATGGCTCGCCGTAAACAAAGCAAAGTAGTAGTAGAAGAGCAAACAGTAAGTGCAGAAGAGGCGACTCAAGCACTTACAGACGCTCTAAATGCTGATTTGTCTGGAAATCAATAAACTGTTCTTAATCAATAGATTAAGTGATCGTAAGGCAGTTATATGCTGTCTTACGATTAGTTTAGGTTGACAGGTTAAACTTTGCTCATTAAAATTCCGCCACCCATTTACTTGTGTGCTTAATGCAGGCTCGTAAATAAAGGGCGGATTTTTTTATTTTTTTCAGTAGTAATTTTAATTTCAGGAGCTATTTAAATGGCAACTATTAACCAGCTAGTGCGTAAGCCACGCCGTAGCAAGGTTACGAAAAGTAACTCAGCTGCACTAAAAGCGTGTCCGCAAAAGCGCGGTGTATGTACTCGCGTATATACAACTACACCTAAGAAACCAAACTCGGCGTTACGTAAAGTAGCACGTGTACGTTTAACTAACGGTTTCGAAGTAACTTCATACATTGGCGGTGAAGGTCATAACCTTCAAGAGCATAGTGTAATCCTAATCCGTGGTGGTCGTGTTAAAGATTTACCAGGTGTGCGTTTTCACACTGTTCGTGGTGCACTTGACTGTGCAGGCGTTAGCGATCGTCGTCAAGCTCGTTCTAAATACGGTGCAAAACGCCCTAAAGGGTAATTGTATTCCGTTAGTAAGGCCAAGCACTAAATATTTATAATTATTGTTTTGGGTGATTGACTCGAAAGAGCAAACCTGAATAAACCGGAGATACAAAATGCCTAGAAGACGCGTAATCGGTCAACGTAAAATTCTTCCAGATCCTAAGTTCGGATCGGAACTTCTTGCTAAATTCGTTAACATCGTGATGTTAGACGGCAAGAAATCTACTGCTGAAAAAATTGTTTATGGTGCGCTAGACGTGGCTGCTGAGAAATCAGGCAAGTCGCACCTAGAAATCTTTGAAACTGCACTTGATAACATCCGTCCACAGGTAGAGGTTAAATCTCGCCGTGTTGGTGGTTCAACTTATCAAGTACCAGTTGAAGTACGTCCAGTTCGTCGTAACGCATTAGGTATGCGTTGGTTAGTAGACGCTGCACGTAAGCGTGGCGAAAAATCTATGGGCTTACGTTTAGCTCAAGAAATCGTTGACGCTTCTGATAATAAAGGCACTGCGGTTAAGAAACGTGAAGACGTTCACCGTATGGCTGAAGCGAATAAAGCATTCGCTCATTACCGTTGGTAATCTGTCTTTAACCTTTAAGAGGATCATATGGCACGTACAACTCCACTTGAGCGCTATCGTAATATAGGTATTGTTGCTCACGTAGATGCAGGCAAAACCACCACAACAGAACGTGTTCTGTTCTACACAGGTCTTTCTCATAAGATCGGTGAAGTACATGATGGCGCTGCAACTATGGATTGGATGGAGCAGGAACAAGAGCGTGGTATCACAATCACTTCTGCTGCAACAACGTGTTTTTGGAAAGGGATGGACGCTCAATTTGACGCCCATCGTATCAATATTATTGATACTCCAGGACACGTAGATTTCACTATCGAAGTAGAGCGTTCTTTACGCGTACTAGATGGTGCGGTAGTTGTTCTTTGTGCTTCATCTGGTGTACAGCCGCAAACTGAGACAGTTTGGCGTCAAGCGAACAAATACGAAGTTCCGAGAATGATCTTCGTAAATAAAATGGATCGCACGGGCGCAGACTTCTTAGCAGTGGTCAGCCAGGTGAAATCTCGTCTAGGAGCAACGCCTGTTCCAATTCAGTTGCCTGTAGGCGCTGAGGACGACTTTAAAGGTGTTATTGACCTTATAAAAATGAAAGTGATTAACTGGAACGAAGCGGACCAGGGTATGACTTTCTCTTATGAGGCAATACCGGCAGAACTTCTGGAATTAGCTGAAGAATGGCGCGCTCATTTAGTTGAAAGCGCTGCTGAAGCAACAGAAGAACTAATGGATAAATACTTAGAAGGTGAAGAGTTAAGTGAAGCAGAAATTAAAAATGCTTTACGCCAACGAACATTAGCAAATGAGATTGTTCCAGTTACTTGTGGTAGCGCATTTAAAAACAAAGGCGTTCAAGCTGTGCTTGATGGCGTTGTTGAATATATGCCGTCACCAGAGCAAGTGAAACAAATCCAAGGTATCTTAGAAAATGGTACTGAGGAAGAACGTCCAGCTAATGATAAAGCGCCGTTTGCTGCACTCGCATTTAAGATTGCAACAGACCCGTTCGTTGGAACCTTGACCTTTTTCCGTGTTTACTCTGGTACTGTTAAACAGGGTGACACGGTATATAATCCAGTAAAAAGTAAGCGTGAGCGACTTGGCCGTATCGTACAGATGCATTCAAACTCTCGTGAAGAGATCAAAGAAGTTTTCGCAGGTGACATCGCGGCAGCTATTGGTCTTAAAGACGTAACAACAGGTGAAACACTGTGTGATCCGAATTCTATTATTACGCTTGAGCGTATGGAATTCCCAGAACCAGTAATCTCTATTGCGGTTGAGCCCCGCACTATAGCTGACCAAGACAAGATGGGTATTGCACTAGGTAAACTAGCTGCTGAAGATCCTTCTTTTCGCGTACAAACTGACGAAGAATCAGGCCAGGTTATAATCTCTGGCATGGGTGAACTTCACCTAGATATCATCGTCGACCGTATGAAACGTGAATTCAGTGTTGAATGTAACGTTGGTAAGCCGCAGGTCTCATACCGAGAAGCTATTCGTTCAACTGTTAAGGTTGAAGGGAAGTTTATACGTCAGTCAGGTGGTCGTGGCCAATATGGACACGTTTGGATTAAACTTGAACCGATGGATATTACGGATGATGAGTCACCAATTTACGAGTTCGTTAACGAAACCGTAGGTGGTTCAGTTCCTAAAGAATTCGTTCCTGCGGTAGACAAAGGTATCCAAGAGCAAATGTCTCAAGGTGTACTGGCAGGCTACCCATTACTTGGCGTTAAAGCGACTTTATATGATGGTTCATTCCATGATGTAGATTCGAATGAAATGGCATTTAAAATAGCAGGTTCACTGGCAATGAAAAACGGGGCGCTTGAAGCTAATCCTGTACTTTTAGAGCCAGTAATGAAGGTTGAAGTACTCACTCCTGATTCAAATATGGGTGATGTAGTTGGCGACTTAAACCGTCGCCGCGGCATAATCGAAGGCATGGAAGATGCATTAGGTGGACTTAAGCAAATTAATGCGCAAGTTCCTCTTTCTGAAATGTTTGGTTATGCAACTGCTTTACGATCTGCAACACAGGGCCGTGCCTCATACTCTATGGAGTTTGTGAAGTACGCTGAAGCCTCTAAAAATGTCGCAGATACAATAATTTCAGCTCGCGCTGTTATATAATTTTAGCTTGTCTGGCTCAATAGTGAGTCAGGCTTTAATTTCTTTATTAGGAATTTTTTAAGATGGCAAAAGAAAAGTTTGAACGCGTAAAACCGCACGTAAACGTTGGTACAATCGGCCACGTTGACCACGGTAAAACAACACTAACTGCAGCAATCACTAACGTACTTGCAAAAGTATACGGCGGTGTTGCTAAAGATTTCGCATCAATCGATAACGCTCCAGAAGAGCGCGAACGTGGTATCACTATTTCAACGTCTCACGTTGAATACGATACACCTACACGTCACTACGCACACGTAGATTGTCCTGGTCACGCCGATTATGTTAAAAACATGATCACTGGTGCTGCTCAAATGGACGGCGCGATCTTAGTAGTTGCTGCGACAGATGGCCCTATGCCACAAACGCGTGAGCACATCCTTCTTTCTCGTCAGGTTGGCGTTCCTTACATCATCGTATTCATGAACAAATGTGACATGGTTGATGACGAAGAGCTACTTGAACTAGTAGAAATGGAAGTTCGTGAACTTCTTTCTGAATACGATTTCCCAGGTGATGACTTACCTCTAATCGCTGGTTCTGCGCTTAAAGCGTTAGAAGGCGAGAAAGAGTGGGAAGATAAGATTGTTGAGCTTGCAAACGCACTTGACTCTTACATCCCAGAGCCAGAGCGTGACATCGATAAGCCATTCATCATGCCTATCGAAGACGTTTTCTCAATCCAGGGTCGTGGTACTGTTGTAACTGGTCGTGTTGAAGCTGGTATCATCCGCATCAATGACGAAGTAGAAATTGTTGGTATCAATGATACAACTCGTTCTACTTGTACTGGTGTTGAAATGTTCCGTAAGCTTCTTGACGAAGGTCGTGCTGGCGAAAACATCGGCGCACTTCTACGTGGTACTAAGCGTGAAGACGTTGAACGTGGTCAAGTACTAGCTAAGCCTGGTTCAATCAACCCACATACTACATTCACTTCAGAAGTATACGTACTTTCTAAAGATGAAGGTGGTCGTCATACTCCATTCTTCAAAGGTTACCGTCCACAGTTCTACTTCCGTACAACTGACGTAACTGGTGACGTACAGTTACCAGATGGCGTAGAAATGGTAATGCCTGGTGATAACATCAAGATGACAGTAACTCTAATCGCACCAATCGCGATGGATGAAGGTCTTCGTTTTGCTATCCGTGAAGGTGGTCGTACTGTAGGTGCTGGTGTTGTAGCAACTATCGTAGCGTAATTATTAGCCTAGCTAATTATTACCAAAAAGCCCGAGCTTAGTCTCGGGTTTTTTAATGTCTAAAATAAAGTACTATTTAAGATGCCGCTTTAACCTTAGGTGAAGATACTTGGTAACAATACTCAAAGTATCATTAGTGGTATTACTAAAAACCCGAGCTAAGCTCGGGTTTTGATAAGTTATGAATATGTCATATTTAGCTGAAAACTATTCAATATTTTGAATTTGTTCTCTCATTTGTTCAATTAGTACTTTTAGCTCTACGGCTGCAGTAGTGATGTCACTATTGATAGACTTAGACGCTAGCGTGTTAGCTTCACGATTAAATTCTTGCATCATAAAATCTAAGCGGCGGCCACATGCGCCTCCTTTTTTAAGGATTTTTTTAGTTTCTTTAACGTGAGACTTTAAGCGATCTAGTTCTTCAGCTACATCTTGTTTTTGAGCAAGATAAATAAGTTCTTGTTCAAGGCGTGACTCGTCAATGTTTGCTGCTAAGTCTTCTAGCTTTTGAGCAAGTTTTTCACGCTGCCATTTAGCAATCTCAGGCATATGCGTTTCTACAATTTCTACTTGCTCTAGAATTGCATCAAGGCGTATTGCTATCATTTCTTCAAGGTTTGCACCTTCATCGCCACGTGCAGATTTAAAATCTTCGATTACTTGATCAAGACCAGCTATTAATGCTGTATTAACGCTATCCATATCAAGCTCTTCTGCTTCCATAACGCCAGGCCAACGTAATATATCAACAGGGTTAATATCACCATTACTTTGTTGTTGAACCCATTTAGCGCTATTTATTAGTTGTTCAGCAAGGGCTTGGTTAATTGATAGCTCGCCAACGTGGGCAGGATTTGCCACAAACTTTAAAAAGACCTCAACTTTACCGCGTTGTAAGTGTTTGCGTAAACGCTCACGAATAACTGGCTCCATGCCACGAAATTGCTCTGGTGCGCGTATAAATGTTTCAAGGTAACGCTGGTTTACTGAGCGAACTTCCCAAGTGCCAGTACCCCAATCGCCTTTTATTTCGCGACGCGCATAAGCTGTCATACTGTGGATCATGGATATTTTCCTAAATTTATAAATACAATATTATGATGATTATACCGTAACACTGCTTAAGCTCTAGGGAAAATTTAATACACTGAATATTTTGCATACAGCTATTTATTTAAATCAACATGGTATCTATACCCACATACACTTATAATGTCGCAAATTCTGAATTAAGGGGATCGTCAATGCGTCCAAGCGAAAGAACACCTAACCAAATTAGACCTGTTACATTTACACGTAATTATACTTTGCATGCTGAAGGCTCAGTACTTGTTGAGTTTGGTAACACCAAAGTACTTTGTACAGCTACTGTTGAATCGGGCGTTCCTCGTTTCATGAAAGGTCAGGGTAAAGGTTGGATCAATGCTGAATACGGTATGTTACCGCGAGCAACGCATACGCGTAATGCTCGAGAAGCTGCACGTGGTAAGCAGGGCGGTCGTACTATGGAAATTCAACGCTTAATTGCACGTGCACTTCGTGCTGCTGTTGACTTAAAAGCACTTGGCGAAAACACAATTACCATTGACTGTGACGTTATTCAAGCTGATGGCGGTACACGTACTGCTTCTATAAGTGGTGCATGTGTTGCACTTGTTGATGCACTAACGCATATGCGTGCAAAAGGTATGATTAATTCAAACCCACTTAAACATATGATTGCAGCTATTTCAGTTGGTATTTACAAAGGCCAAGCAATTAGCGATTTAGAATACATTGAAGATTCAGCAGCAGAGACTGATATGAACGTAATTTTAACCGAAACAGGTAAAATTATTGAAATTCAAGGTACAGCTGAAGGCGAACCTTTTTCGTTTGATGAGCTAGATGAGTTACTTACTTTAGCTAAACATTCTATTCGCGAAATTATTGACGTACAAAAGCAAGCATTAGCATAAATAGGTAGGCCACAAGATATGAAAGATTATCAAAAAGAGTTTATAGAATTTGCTCTAGAGAAGCAGGTGTTAAAATTTGGTGAGTTTACATTAAAGTCTGGACGTACAAGTCCTTACTTTTTTAATGCTGGTTTGTTTAATACTGGTCGAGACTTAGCGCGTTTAGGTCGCTTTTATGCATCGGCACTCGAAGATTCTGCTATAGAGTACGATGTATTATTTGGTCCTGCGTATAAAGGTATTCCAATAGCGACAACAACAGCGGTTGCCTTAGCGGATCATCATGATAAAGATGTACCTTACTGCTTTAATCGTAAAGAGAAAAAAGCACACGGTGAAGGTGGTACATTAGTAGGCTCAGAACTCAATGGCAAAATTATGCTAGTTGACGATGTAATTACCGCAGGTACTGCTATTCGTGAGTCGATGGAAATCATTGCACAAAATGGTGCTGACCTTAGTGGTGTTTTAATTGCGTTAGATCGCCAAGAAAAGGGTAAAGCTGAATTATCAGCTATTCAAGAAGTTGAGCGTGACTTTAATACCAAAGTGATTTCAATTGTAAAATTAGCTGATCTTATCAGTTACCTTGAAAGCCAAGGCACAATGGATGAGCATTTAGCCTCAGTTAAAGCTTACCGTGATCAATACGGCGTAGCATAAATAAAAAGCCTCGCAGTGCGGGGCTTTATTTTGACCTTCATTCATAGAGTTTATTAATGAAAGATGTATTAAAACCAAATGGCTTAGGCCTCAAGCGTGTTTTCAAAGCAACCTATTGCTCTTACCTTGGCTTTAAAGCAGCATTTAAAGAAGAAGCAGCATTTAGGCAAGAGCTACTATTAAGCCTTATATTATTCCCTATTTCATTTTGGCTTGCTTCATCACTATTACACTGGGCAATACTAATTAGCTCACTGCTTATTATATTAATAGTTGAATTACTAAACTCCGCCATTGAAGCATTAACAGATCGAGTAAGTACAGAGTTGCATGTATTGTCAGGTAGGGCCAAAGATATGGGATCTGCAGCCGTAACACTTTCATTAACGATCGTATTGATCATCTGGGGTGTAAGCCTCTATATGAAGATCGTTTAACTCTACTTCTAATATAAAATAGGTTTAAACCCCCTTAGTTGTTAATAATTTGATGGTTATGTTGTGTTTTTAACGTGTTTAGCTCAAATTCTCAGCGAACAGCATATTATTTCAAGTTTTCTTCAAAAAAGGGTTGATCTGTTTTCGGATCTCCCTATAATGCAACCCCACTGAGACGGGATATGGCGACGCGCAGCGGACAACGCATAGCGAGGCACGAACAACTCAGGGTGTTAAGTAAAACTTAAATTGAATCTTTTTAGAAAGTTTAAATTTAAGTGTTGACAAAAAAATAGGAAAGCGTACTATGCGCAGCCCTAGCGAGATAAAGTTCAACTTTATAATCGCAACGTTCTTTAACAATATAAAGCAATCATCTGTGTGGGCACTCGTACAGATTGAGTTCTAACAGCCAAGCTACTTAGGTAGTGAGGCAAACAAATTAGAGTCTCAATTGAAAACTGAGTGACCAACAGAATAATTATTTCGGTAATTATTCGGCACAGTCAATTCAATATCGAAAGATATTAAAAAATTCAGAATTCATTGAGCTGTCGAAAGACATAAAACTTTTTAATTGAAGAGTTTGATCATGGCTCAGATTGAACGCTGGCGGCAGGCCTAACACATGCAAGTCGAGCGGTAACAGAAAGTAGCTTGCTACTTTGCTGACGAGCGGCGGACGGGTGAGTAATGCTTGGGAACATGCCTTGAGGTGGGGGACAACAGTTGGAAACGACTGCTAATACCGCATAATGTCTACGGACCAAAGGGGGCTTCGGCTCTCGCCTTTAGATTGGCCCAAGTGGGATTAGCTAGTTGGTGAGGTAATGGCTCACCAAGGCGACGATCCCTAGCTGGTTTGAGAGGATGATCAGCCACACTGGGACTGAGACACGGCCCAGACTCCTACGGGAGGCAGCAGTGGGGAATATTGCACAATGGGCGCAAGCCTGATGCAGCCATGCCGCGTGTGTGAAGAAGGCCTTCGGGTTGTAAAGCACTTTCAGTCAGGAGGAAAGGTTAGTAGTTAATACCTGCTAGCTGTGACGTTACTGACAGAAGAAGCACCGGCTAACTCCGTGCCAGCAGCCGCGGTAATACGGAGGGTGCGAGCGTTAATCGGAATTACTGGGCGTAAAGCGTACGCAGGCGGTTTGTTAAGCGAGATGTGAAAGCCCCGGGCTCAACCTGGGAACTGCATTTCGAACTGGCAAACTAGAGTGTGATAGAGGGTGGTAGAATTTCAGGTGTAGCGGTGAAATGCGTAGAGATCTGAAGGAATACCGATGGCGAAGGCAGCCACCTGGGTCAACACTGACGCTCATGTACGAAAGCGTGGGGAGCAAACGGGATTAGATACCCCGGTAGTCCACGCCGTAAACGATGTCTACTAGAAGCTCGGAGCCTCGGTTCTGTTTTTCAAAGCTAACGCATTAAGTAGACCGCCTGGGGAGTACGGCCGCAAGGTTAAAACTCAAATGAATTGACGGGGGCCCGCACAAGCGGTGGAGCATGTGGTTTAATTCGATGCAACGCGAAGAACCTTACCTACACTTGACATACAGAGAACTTACCAGAGATGGTTTGGTGCCTTCGGGAGCTCTGATACAGGTGCTGCATGGCTGTCGTCAGCTCGTGTTGTGAGATGTTGGGTTAAGTCCCGCAACGAGCGCAACCCCTATCCTTAGTTGCTAGCAGGTAATGCTGAGAACTCTAAGGAGACTGCCGGTGATAAACCGGAGGAAGGTGGGGACGACGTCAAGTCATCATGGCCCTTACGTGTAGGGCTACACACGTGCTACAATGGCGCATACAGAGTGCTGCGAACTCGCGAGAGTAAGCGAATCACTTAAAGTGCGTCGTAGTCCGGATTGGAGTCTGCAACTCGACTCCATGAAGTCGGAATCGCTAGTAATCGCGTATCAGAATGACGCGGTGAATACGTTCCCGGGCCTTGTACACACCGCCCGTCACACCATGGGAGTGGGTTGCTCCAGAAGTAGATAGTCTAACCCTTGGGAGGACGTTTACCACGGAGTGATTCATGACTGGGGTGAAGTCGTAACAAGGTAGCCCTAGGGGAACCTGGGGCTGGATCACCTCCTTATACGATTTAGAACTTATTTGTTCGTAGTGTCCACACAGATGATTGTTAATTAGTGCTTGTTCTTCGGAATAACTAATTAATATGCTCTTTAAAAATTTGGAAAAGCTGATAATAAAATTCTGATAGATACATTGTATTTATCAAGAGTTTTCAAAAGTAAAAAAAGAATGGTAGCAGTACCATTCAGTGCCATTTAGTTAACTCTTATGAGTTGATTGATTGGTATCTACTTTAGTATTCAATATTAACTTCTGGCGAAGTTAAACTGTCACAAAACAAAGACCCGTTTGGGTTGTATGGTTAAGTGACTAAGCGTACACGGTGGATGCCTTGGCAGTTGGAGGCGATGAAGGACGTATTAACTTGCGATAAGCCTAGTCAAGCTAGTAAAAAGCGCTTGAGACTAGGATTTCCGAATGGGGAAACCCACCTGCTTGCAGGTATCGTTAACTGAATACATAGGTTAACGAGGCGAACGCGGAGAACTGAAACATCTAAGTACCCGTAGGAAAAGAAATCAACCGAGATTCCGAAAGTAGCGGCGAGCGAAATCGGAACAGCCCTTAAGCTTATTATGTGTTAATGGAAGGCTCTGGAAAGTGCCACGATACAGGGTGATAGTCCCGTACATGAAAAGACATTTTAAGTGAAATCGAGTAGGTCGGAGCACGTGAAACTTTGACTGAATATAGGTGGACCATCATCTAAGGCTAAATACTCCCAACTGACCGATAGTGAACCAGTACCGTGAGGGAAAGGCGAAAAGAACCCCTGTGAGGGGAGTGAAATAGAACCTGAAACCGTGTACGTACAAGCAGTAGGAGCCCACTTGTTGGGTGACTGCGTACCTTTTGTATAATGGGTCAGCGACTTATATTTTGTAGCGAGGTTAACCGAATAGGGTAGCCGTAGGGAAACCGAGTCTTAACTGGGCGACTAGTTGCAAGGTATAGACCCGAAACCCGGTGATCTAGCCATGGGCAGGTTGAAGGTTGAGTAACATCAACTGGAGGACCGAACCCACTAACGTTGAAAAGTTAGGGGATGACCTGTGGCTAGGAGTGAAAGGCTAATCAAACCGGGAGATAGCTGGTTCTCCCCGAAATCTATTTAGGTAGAGCCTCGGACGAATACTTACGGGGGTAGAGCACTGTTAAGGCTAGGGGGTCATCCCGACTTACCAACCCTTTGCAAACTCCGAATACCGTAAAGTAATATCCGGGAGACACACGGCGGGTGCTAACGTCCGTCGTGAAGAGGGAAACAACCCAGACCGCCAGCTAAGGTCCCAAAGTCATAGTTAAGTGGGAAACGATGTGGAAAGGCCCAGACAGCCAGGAGGTTGGCTTAGAAGCAGCCATCCTTTAAAGAAAGCGTAATAGCTCACTGGTCGAGTCGGTCTGCGCGGAAGATGTAACGGGGCTAAACTATGCACCGAAGCTGCGGATTCAGAATTTATTCTGAGTGGTAGGGGAGCGTTCTGTAAGCGGTTGAAGGTGTACCGGGAGGTATGCTGGACGTATCAGAAGTGCGAATGCTGACATGAGTAACGATAATGGGAGTGAAAAACTCCCACGCCGGAAGACCAAGGGTTCCTATCCCATGTTAATCAGGGTAGGGTAAGTCGACCCCTAAGGCGAGGCCGAAAGGCGTAGTCGATGGGAAACAGATTAATATTTCTGTACTCGATATAATTGCGATGGGGGACGGAGCAGGCTAAACAAGCATGGCGTTGGTAGTCCATGTGAAAGTGAGTAGGTTGGCGACTTAGGTAAATCCGGGTTGCTATTAAGACTGAGACACGAGACGAGTCACTAAGGTGATGAAGTTGTTGATGCCATACTTCCAGGAAAAGCCTCTAAGCTTCAGATTATATGGAATCGTACCCCAAACCGACACAGGTGGTCAGGTAGAGAATACTAAGGCGCTTGAGAGAACTCGGGTGAAGGAACTAGGCAAAATCGTACCGTAACTTCGGGAGAAGGTACGCTCCTATCTGTGATGAGACTTGCTCTCTAAGCGGACGGGAGCCGCAGTGACCAGGTGGCTGGGACTGTTTATTAAAAACACAGCACTGTGCAAAATCGCAAGATGACGTATACGGTGTGACACCTGCCCGGTGCCGGAAGGTTAATTGATGGGGTTATCCTTAGGGAGAAGCTCTTGATCGAAGCCCCGGTAAACGGCGGCCGTAACTATAACGGTCCTAAGGTAGCGAAATTCCTTGTCGGGTAAGTTCCGACCTGCACGAATGGTGTAACCATGGCCACGCTGTCTCCACCCGAGACTCAGTGAAATTGAAATCGCAGTGAAGATGCTGTGTACCCGCGGCTAGACGGAAAGACCCCGTGAACCTTTACTACAGCTTGGCACTGAACATTGAACCTACATGTGTAGGATAGGTGGGAGACTTTGAAGCAGCGACGCTAGTTGTTGTGGAGTCAACCTTGAAATACCACCCTTGTAGTTTTGATGTTCTAACGTTGGCCCCTGAATCGGGGTTACGGACAGTGCCTGGTGGGTAGTTTGACTGGGGCGGTCTCCTCCTAAAGAGTAACGGAGGAGCACGAAGGTTGGCTAAGTACGGTCGGACATCGTACGGTTAGTGTAATGGTAGAAGCCAGCTTAACTGCGAGACAGACACGTCGAGCAGGTACGAAAGTAGGTCATAGTGATCCGGTGGTTCTGAATGGAAGGGCCATCGCTCAACGGATAAAAGGTACTCCGGGGATAACAGGCTGATACCGCCCAAGAGTTCATATCGACGGCGGTGTTTGGCACCTCGATGTCGGCTCATCACATCCTGGGGCTGAAGTCGGTCCCAAGGGTATGGCTGTTCGCCATTTAAAGTGGTACGCGAGCTGGGTTTAGAACGTCGTGAGACAGTTCGGTCCCTATCTGCCGTGGGCGTTTGAGAATTGAGAGGGGTTGCTCCTAGTACGAGAGGACCGGAGTGAACGAACCGCTGGTGTTCGGGTTGTCATGCCAATGGCATTGCCCGGTAGCTACGTTCGGAACTGATAAGCGCTGAAAGCATCTAAGCGCGAAGCAGGCCTCGAGATGAGTTCTCACTAGACTTTTAAAGTCTCTGAAGGGCCGTTGAAGACTACAACGTTGATAGGCAAGATGTGGAAGTGGTGTGAGCCATTAAGCTAACTTGTACTAATTACCCGTGAGGCTTAACCATACAACGCCAAACGCGTTTTATGCGACAGTTTGACAGAAGTTAATATGACTAAAGTAGATATTACTGAAAAGACTTAAAAAATATTATCAGATATTTTCCAAATTCAGTTAGTGCGCAGAAATACGTATTAACGCCCAAATTTGCTTGGTGACAATAGCGTTTTGGACCCACCTGACTCCATGCCGAACTCAGTAGTGAAACGAAACAGCGCCGATGATAGTGTAGCATTTGCTATGTGAAAGTAGGACATTACCAGGCTTCAAATTGTAGAGAGCCCGACTAGAAATAGTCGGGCTTTTTTACGTCTGCAGAAAAGTGAAATACGCGCAATTAATACACACTCACAGCAACATCCATCACGTAGGTCGGCCGTAGCGACTCCCGACGTTAAAATCACAACAAAACTTCTCAGTATTTCAGTCGGCCAATAAAGTAGCATTTGCTAAGTGACTCTCCACCGCTGTGGGCACTACGACATTACCAGGCTTCAAATTGTAGAGAGCCCGATTAGAAATAGTCGGGCTTTTTTACGTCTGAAAAAAGTGAAATGTGCGCAATTAACACACACTGACAGTAACGCCCATCACGTAGGTCGGGCGAGCGTAGCGACTCCCGACGTCAAAAGCATAAAAAACCTCCGCTCGACAATGAGTGGTAGCATTTGTACTTATGGGTAAATAATACCAATTGGTTTAACATCTGACCTAATATAAAAGCGTTAATTATCTGGTCTTGTGATAAGTATTGAACATGAACTTTAAGCCCTTATATACGCTTTGGGTAGGTTACTGAAGAGAATAAAAATAGTTAGGTAGAGATTGATACAGAGGTTTTACACATAGAGCTTAAATCTAAGGGGCATGAGGTTTTTAAATAATAGTGTTCATGGAGTGCCTATCTAAACTTGCAGTATTAACTACCCTTCATTAATTGTTTTATAGCCAGATAGGCGTTTAGGGGCTGCTTTAATTTGATATGTACTGAGCGTTATTAATTTTTAATCCTAAGATTAACGAAGGCCATATACTTTATATTAAAAACTATCGACAAAACTTACTGAAAAGCAATTCATGTACTCCTTCAGCTAAAGTTTATTTTGTATTCTCTTGGTTCTAATTAACCACCTATATACGCCGATAATGAACAATGCAGCAGATCCGAAGCCACTTAACACCCAAATGACTTTTAAAATGTTACCGCCAATGCTGCCATCATGTAGAGGGTGTATCCAGTTTTTTATTTTACTAGCCGTACTTTGCTTATCTATATTAAACACGCTCTCTAACTTTCCTGTAAGTGCATTAACCTCTATATAGCTATGTGGAAAGCGATACGAAGGATCGTTTACAGTTTGAAATCTTAATCTGTAAATAGCATTTAAGTTTGATGGTGTTTCAATCCAAGCTAAACGCGCATTCGGTAATGCTTTTTCAGCTATTAATACCGCTTGTGATAAAGAAATATCGGTTTGTTTGCTCGGTTGAATTTGTGTTTTTGGTGGGGAGTTTATATCGCTAACTAGAGCGGTTAATATAGGATCTGTTTGTTTTGGAATAGCGAGCATAACACCTGTAACAGTTAAAGCTAGTAGCGGTATGCAGAAGGTTAAACCAATTAGTTTATGCCAGTCGTATAGCAAGCCTATTTTAGAGCTACGAGATTTAAATTTTAGTGCCTTTACCCACTGCCCAGGCTTTGGAAACCAAGCAAAGAATCCAGAGATAAGAAGAACTATTGAGGCTATGCCTATATAGCCAACGACGAGAGTGCCCGTTGCTCCTGTTAGTAATGAAAAATGTAAGTTGTACATCCAAGTTACTAAGTATTTTCCCCAATAGTTTTTACGTATTACTTTATCACTACTGCTAGATAGCCATACCATTAAGGGGGCAAAGCCTTGCTCTTTTGTTTCTATTGGATTGTAGTATCGCGCGGGAATTACTGAATTTATACCTGTGTTTTCTAATCGCCATGGCCCTTGCTTTGAAGGGAAATTGGCTCTTAGCGTATTATATGCTTGATCCCAATTAGGCGTTTTTATGTTTGTAGTAGCGTCATTTGCTGGATTTAGCAGTAAGTCTATTTGCGGATAGTAAACTAATATAGAGCCAGAAAGAGTGATAATAGTAAGTAAAACACCTACTGATAGGCCTAAGTATAAATGTAACCGCCTGAATGTTTTTCGCCATGAAAGCTTTAGTGTCATTAATTAAATAGCCGTAATGAGTAATGCAGTTTTATTGGGTATTAAGGAATGATTAATTACGCGGTATATTATATGGTTTTTGATATGAGTTGTGCGGCATTTTGTCGCACTTATTAAATTAGGTATTTAGAAAGTAAAACGCCAGCCCTTGGCTGGCGTTAAAATACAAGCTTGAAGCTTATTTAAGCTTTTGGCCCTGCATTTTTTATATCGTCTGATACGTCATACTTAGCAAAGTTTTCAGTGAAGTCAGCGGCAAGTTTTGCTGCATATTCATTGTACTTAGCTTTATCTTCCCACGTATTTATAGGATTAAGTAGGTTAGTATCTACACCTGGAACTGCTACCGGTACATCTAGGTTTAAAACATCAATGTGCTGAGTTTCAACACCGGCTAATTTACCCGATACGATTGCATCAACTACTGCGCGAGTAGTCGGAATATCGAAGCGCTTACCTGTGCCGTAAGGACCGCCAGTCCAACCTGTATTCACAAGGTATACTTTAGCGCCAAACTCGCGTACACGCTTCATAAGAAGCTCAGCGTAAACACCAGCAGGACGTGGGAAGAATGGCGCACCAAAGCAGGTTGAAAACGTTGATTCAATATCGCTAGTAGAGCCAATCTCAGTTGAGCCAACTTTAGCTGTGTATCCACTTAAAAAGTGAAAAGCAGCAGCTTCTTCGCTAAGAACAGATACCGGTGGTAATACACCGCTTACATCACAAGTTAAAAATACAACAGCTTTTGGTTCGCCTGCGCGGTTTTCAACTTTACGTTTTTCAACATGTTCAAGTGGATATGCTGCACGGCTATTTTGAGTAAGGCTAGTGTCGTTAAAATCTGGAACGCCTTTTTCATCTAGCACTACATTCTCTAAAATAGTACCAAAGCGAATTGCATTCCAAATTACAGGTTCGTTCTTTTGTGACAGGTCGATACATTTAGCATAGCAACCGCCTTCAATATTAAACACGCTTCCAGGTGCCCAACCGTGTTCGTCATCACCAATTAAAAAGCGAGTAGGATCTGCTGAAAGAGTTGTTTTGCCCGTACCAGATAAACCGAAGAATAATGCTGTATCGCCTGCTTCACCAACGTTAGCAGAACAGTGCATTGGTAATACACCTTTTGCTGGTAGTAAGAAGTTTTGTACAGAAAACATCGATTTTTTCATTTCACCGGCGTAGCGCATACCTGCTAGTAATACTTTACGCTGTGCAAAGTTAATAATAACGGTGCCATCGCTATTTGTGCCATCACGTTCCGGCTCGCATACAAACGAAGGAACGTTCATTACTTGCCATTGTGGTAAGTTTGAGGCGTTATAGTTTTGTGGTTCGATAAACATGTTTTTGGCAAAAATATGGTGCCACGCTGTTTCTGTAGTTACGACTACAGGTAGATAATGCTCAGGGTCAGCGCCAACTTCTAGGTGAGAGGTGAAGTGGTCATTACTTTGAACATGTGCTTCTACGCGAGCCCATAATGCGTCAAATTTTTCTGCATCAAATGGGCGGTTAACGTTGCCCCATTGAATGTCATCTTGAGTTGTCGCTTCTTGAACAATAAAACGATCTTTTGGTGAACGGCCAGTTCGTTTTCCTGTAATTGCAACAAAAGCACCATTTGCGGCTAAAGTACCTTCGCCACGGCGGATCGCATGCTCGACAAGTTCAGCTGCGGTTAAATCGACAAAACGTGTAGCGCCTGTAGTCATGTTTATACCTAACTATAATGTGTGAGAGTTTGAACGGGATAGCTCTGGGGTTATCAGTGCCCTTAAGCTGAAATTATAGTAACAGAAGGTTTTGAGATATTCGAGCCCGTAAAGCCTCTAAAAACACATATATTTGCTAAAAAACATGAATAATTTCAATGATACCGGTGTCAGTAAATTAACAAAATTCATGACACCGGTATCATCTTTTTATAATATAAAACCGCATATTTTGCGGCTTTAATTACTATATATAAATGAAGCTGAACATTTAATTGAAAATGCTTTTTATGTCTTGTTCGTTAAAAACATACTCTTTTAAACAGTAATGACAGTTAATGTTAACAGTCCCTTTCTCAGCTACATCTTTGAGTAGCTCTTCTTGTCCAATATTAACAAGTGCAGTAATTGTTTTATCACGACTACAACCACATTTGAATTTAATAGCTTGAGGTTCAAATACGCGAGGATTATCTTCGTGATAAAGACGTGTAAGAACAGTGTTCGCATCTAAGTGTAACAACTCTTCATTTTTAATCGTGTTACTTAATGCTTCTAGGTGTGCAAAGTCTTCAATTGATTTTTGTTTATCAACTGGAAGCACTTGTAAAAATAGACCACATGCTTTTGCGCTACCTTCAGTAGTGTCAGTTGCAAACCAAAGACGTGTTTTTAGCTGCTCAGATTGCTCAAAGTAACTTTCGATACATTCACTAAGAGTATCATGCTCTAGCGGCACTATACCCTGGTAGCGTTCACCTTTTTCAGGGGTAATAGTGATTACCATATAGCCTTGGCCAATAAGCTCTTTTACAGTTGTGCCCGTAATTTCGCTTTGCAGGCGTGCAATACCACGCATATTTTGTTTGTCATCACCATTTATAACAGCATATTTAACTGGGCCATCACCTTGAAGCTGTACAGCAATTTCACCTTCAAACTTTAAGGTAGCAGTAAGTAAACAGGTTGCAACGAGTAACTCACCAAGTAATGCTTTAACAGGATCTGGGTAATTATGGTCGGCAATCATTTCATTATAAGCACTCTCGATTTGTACGAGTTCGCCACGAACATCTAGTTCGTTGAATAAATAACGGTGAAGTAAATCTTGTTGCATGAGCGGCTATACCTAACTTGATTTCATTTTTAAAAGTTCGCGTCTTTGCTTTTTATCCGGTTTTTTATCCGGATGGGGGGCAAAAAAGCTGTTATTTTTGCGTGCGATGCTGTTCTCTTCGCGTTTAGCAATACTGGCATCAGATTCTTGATACATGGTCTGTGCAATGGGGGCGCTTTGGCGTTTTTCAAGCACTGAGAGTATGGTTATCAGCTTTTCATCTACTCCTTGTGCAAGTTTTATGTTTGCGCCAACTTCTACTATTTTACTCGCTTTTGTACGTTGTCCATTATAATGCACTTTGCCGCCTTGTACCATTTCACGTGCAATAGCACGAGTTTTATAAAATCGCGCAGCCCACAACCATTTATCTAATCGAACTTTTAACCCATCCGCATGGTCTGAGTTGGTATTAGCGTTACTTTTTTTACTCATAAGGCATTTCCCCACGTTTTATAGCTTAAAATTTATCATGAAATCATCGTAGGATGAAGGTATTACAACAGCCGTTTACTTTTTATACGGTTATGTAAAGTTAATTTAATCTGTTTACAAAGTTTAATATTAGTGTGCTTGTTGAAAGAAAAATGAAAGGGTACTATGGGTACGCGCTAACGCAGTAAATTAAAATAAGAACACTATTTATGGAACAGCAAATCCAACAACTAAAACAATTTTTAACTCGTTTACCGCATGCTAAGTTAAGTGCATTAGTGACACTCTTAGTTGTTGTTTATCTTGCATTTTTATTATCAAAACTTGTTTGGCTTTTGTGGCCAAAACCACCGATAACTCTGCTTACCCCTAGCCATCATGCTAATCAGTCATCTGGTGCGAGTAATAACTCTGCGCAGCATATTGTTGAGCAATTCTTATTTGGTAAAAAAACTGTAACAAACAACAATAATACTGCAAAGCAATCGCAGGTTATAAACAATGCGCCAGAAACACGCCTAAGTATAAATTTAACCGGTATTGTAGCGGTTAATAACGATGATAAAGCAGGTATCGCAATTATTGAATCACAAGGTAAGCAAGTAAGCTATCTTGTTGAAGAAGTTGTATTAGGCACGCGCGCTGAAGTAGCACAAATATTACCTGATCGTGTTATTTTGAATGTTAATGGGCGTTTTGAGACATTGATGCTTGATGGACTCGATTTTAATAAAACGGTATCTATGCCAGTACTCGCTGCCCGTGATGATGCTGAAATGGGTCCGCAAAAATTAGAGCCAAGTGAACTACAAATAGATGCTACTGCAGATCCAGACGTTAAAGAAGCAATTATAGAAACACGTGAAGAGCTGCTCGAAGAGCCAGGCAAATTATTTGACTATATACGTGTTTCACAAGCCATGAATGATGGCGAACTAATCGGATATCGTTTAAGTCCAGGTAAAGAGCCTGAACTGTTTAAACAAATGGGATTAAAAAATAACGATTTGGCTATTTCTATAAATGGCTATCAATTAACAGATTTAAAACAGGCTATGTCAGCTATCAACGAGCTGCGTAATAGTACAGATGCCAATATCACTATAGAACGTGATGGTGAACAAATTGATGTGCAATTTAGTCTGCAATAATTTAGCTTTGGAGTTTTAATATAATGGTTCAGGTGCTACACCTCAAAAAAATTAAAAAAGGGTTAGCTAAGTACGCAGCACTTTTTTTGGCGGCAAGTATTTCTTTGTCTGTTTCTGCTGTTGAATATGCTGCTAACTTTAAAGGAACTGATATCAACGAGTTTATTAATATTGTTGGTAAAAACCTTAATAAAACAGTGATTATTGACCCTAACGTGCGCGGCAAAGTAAATGTTCGCAGCTATGAGTTAATGGACGAAGCACTTTATTATCAGTTCTTCTTAAATGTATTGGAAGTTTATGGCTACTCAGCTGTTGAAATGGACAATGGCATAATTAAGATAGAAAAAAGTTCAGACGCCAAAAAATCAAATGTACCACTTATTGACGAAGGTAGTGAAGCTAGCGGCGACATGATGATTACACGTGTTGTACGTGTTAAAAATGTAAGTGTACAAGAGCTTGGCCCTTTGGTTCGTCAATTTAGCGATCAAAAAGATGGTGGCCACGTTGCCAACTTTAATGCGGCTAACGTTATGATGCTAACGGGTCATGCAGCATCGGTTAATCGCTTAGTTGAGATCATTCGTTCTGTTGATCAGGCGGGTGACAAGCGTGTAGACATCGTTAAGCTTAAATATGCGACGGCAGATGATGTTGTCTCTGTGGTAGATAATATTTATAAAGACAGCGGTAAAGGTAGCGTACCTGAATTCTTAATTCCAAAAGTTGTGGCTGATGGCCGAACTAATAGCGTTATTGTAAGTGGTGAAGGCCAAGCACGTACACGTGCTATTGAGCTCATTAAGCGCTTAGATGGTGAGCTAGAAAGCCAAGGTAACACCAAGGTGTTTTACTTAAATTATGCTAAAGCTGAAGATTTGGTCAAAGTATTGCAAGGTGTTAGTAAGTCCCTTGTTGAAGATGCACAAGGCGGTACTACTAAAACTCGTAGCAGAAGCAATAATGAAAGCAGTATAGAGTCTCACCCTGACTCAAACTCATTAATTATTACCGCACAGCCAGACACAATGCGATCACTTGAATCTGTAATTGAACGCCTTGATATTCGCCGTGCCCAAGTACTAGTTGAAGCCATTATTATTGAAGTAATGGAAGGCGACGGGGTTAACTTAGGCCTGCAGTGGATTTCTGAGCAGGGCGGTATGTTGCAGTTTAACAACGGCACTACGGTTCCCGTGGGTTCATTAGCTGTTGCTGCAGAGCAAGCACAAGATACAACCGTAACTAAAACTATCATTGGTACAGAAACTGGAACCGTTACTAGTTATGACGAAACGACTGAGGGTGACTATGATGCGCTTGCTTCATTGCTAAGTGGCATTAATGGTTTAGCGCTGGGCGTTGTTAAAAATGATTGGGGCGCAATTATTCAGGCTGTTGCCACTGATACAAATTCAAATATTTTGGCTACCCCTTCTATTACTACAATGGATAACGAAGAAGCTTCTATTTTAGTCGGTCAAGAAGTGCCTATTATTACAGGCTCACAAACGGGCAGTAATAATGCTAACCCATTTCAAACAGTTGAGCGTCAAGAAGTCGGTATTAAACTGATAGTTACGCCACAGATTAACGATGGCTCTGCAGTACAACTTACTATTGAGCAAGAAGTATCGAGCGTAAGTGGTGCAACTGCTGTTGATATTTCAGTTAATAAACGTGCAATTAAAACAACGGTTATGGCCGATGATGGCGGTATGGTTGTACTTGGCGGTTTAATTGACGAAGACGTACAAGAAAGTGTTTCTAAGGTACCGTTATTAGGCGATATCCCTATATTAGGTCACCTGTTTAGATCAACAAATACAACGCGTCGTAAGCGTAATCTTATTGTATTTATTCGCCCAACCATTATTCGTGATGGTGTAAGCATGAATAAGTTAAGCTTTAATAAATATAACTTTATTCGTGGTGAGCAGTTCAAACAAAAAGAAGACGGTATTGAGTTAATGCCAATGACGGATACGCCTATTTTACCTGAGTGGAATGACGAACTGGTACTTCCACCTACGTATGAAGAGTCTCTACGTAAACAAAATGCACAAGAGCGTAAAGATGACTAATGCGATTCAAGAGATAAACCAAGATGTGGTTCATCCTCAAACGCATAATCAGGATGAGCTATTAACGAGTGATGTGTTAGTTGAGTTACCAGCAAAGCGTTTGCCATTTTCCTATGCAAGACGCGCAGGTGTGTTGCTTGGTAAAAACAAAGATCATCGTATAGTTTACTACCGTGGTGAGCTAGATGTGGAGGTACTATTAGAAGTACGCCGTATCGCAGGCCATGGTTTTACACTTGAGCAATTGGATGATGATAAATTTGAGCTATTGCTTGAAGCGTCATACCAACGTGATAGCTCTGAAACGCAACAAATGATGGAGGATATTGGCAACGAGGTTGATTTATTCTCACTTGCTGATGAGCTCCCGCAAACTGAAGATTTACTTGCTGGTGACGATGATGCACCAATCATCAAGCTTATTAACGCCATGCTAAGTGAAGCGATTAAAGAAGGGGCTTCTGATATTCATATCGAAACCTTCGAGCAAGAGCTTGTTATTCGCTTTAGGGTCGACGGCGTGCTTAAAGAAGTACTTAAGCCTAATCGTAAACTTGCATCGTTACTTGTATCTCGTATTAAAGTAATGGCTAAGCTTGATATAGCTGAAAAACGTATTCCACAAGATGGTCGTATTAGCTTACGTATTGCTGGGCGTGCAGTTGATGTGCGTGTATCTACAATGCCATCGAGCTTTGGTGAGCGTGTAGTACTGCGTTTACTTGACAAAAACAACGCGCGCTTAAACCTTGAAGATTTAGGTATGACCGCAGAAAATCGCGCATTGTTTTCAGATTTAATTAGTAAACCCCACGGCATTATTTTGGTAACAGGGCCTACGGGCTCTGGTAAAAGTACCACTTTATACGCTGGTATGAGCCAAATTAACTCACGCGATCGTAATATTCTTACCGTTGAAGATCCGATAGAGTACGAAATTCCAGGCATTGGGCAAACACAAGTTAATGCAAAAGTTGATATGACATTTGCACGTGGTTTACGTGCAATATTACGTCAAGATCCAGATGTAGTAATGGTGGGTGAAATACGCGACCTTGAAACTGCGCAAATTGGTGTTCAAGCGTCACTTACCGGTCACCTTGTTATGTCTACCTTGCATACAAATACCGCATCGGGTGCAATTACACGTATGGAAGATATGGGTGTTGAACCCTTTTTACTTTCATCGTCGTTACTCGGTGTGTTGTCGCAACGCTTAGTACGTACGTTATGTAATACCTGTAAAGAAGGTCACACGGCTGATGAGCATGAATGCCAGCTGTTAGGGGTTCCTTTTGAAAGCCAACCGACAATCTATCGAGCGGTGGGGTGCGAGGAGTGTAACTTTAATGGTTACCGTGGTCGTACAGGTATTCATGAGTTACTTGTAGTTGATGAAACCATACGCGAAATGATTCACAACGGTAAAGGCGAGCAAAGCGTAGAAAAATACATTCGTAAGCGCAGCCCAAGTATTCGTCAAGATGGGTGTAGCCGTGTACTGGTAGGCAAAACAACACTTGAAGAAGTATTGCGTGTTACCCGTGAGGAAGGTTAACTATGGCGGCGTTTGAATATCGTGCCTTAGATGGCCGAGGTAAAGAAAAAAAAGGCATTTTAGAAGCCGATACAGCTAAACAAATCCGCCAAACTTTACGTGATCAAAAACTAACGCCGCTTGAAGTTGTTCCTGCGGCGCAAAGTGATAAACAGGTCAAAGGCGAAAAGGCCCCTTTACTCGGTGGCTTTTTTAAGCCGACAATTTCAACCTCAGACTTAGCATTAATTACAAGGCAATTAGCAACACTTATTCAATCGGCACTCCCTGTTGAAGGCGCTGTTATGGCAGTTGCTGAGCAATGCGAAAAGCCGCGTTTAAAGCGGATGCTTATGTCGGTACGCTCAAAAGTAGTTGAAGGTTACACCCTTGCCGATGGTCTTAGTGAGTTTCCTCATGTTTTTGACGATTTATATCGTGCAATGGTAGCCGCAGGCGAAAAGTCGGGTCACCTTGACCAAGTTCTTAATCGTTTAGCCGACTATACCGAGCAGCGCCAACATATGCGTAGCCAAATAACTCAGGCTATGGTTTACCCTATTATATTAGTGGTATTTGCAATTGGTATTGTGTCGGTATTACTGGGTACCGTAGTACCAAAAATATTAAAAACGTTTGAAAAAACGAAACAAGTACTTCCTTGGACAACCGAATGGGTTATGGCAGGCAGCCATTTTGTGCAAAATTATTGGTTTATTAGTTTAATAGCGATTACAGCTATAGCCATTGGTATTAAGCATGCACTTAAGCAGCCTAAAATACGTTTTTGGTGGGATGACCGAGTGCTACATATGCCAGGTATAGGTAAAGTGGCTCGTGGTATTAACACCGCACGTTTTGCGCGTACTTTAAGTATTTTATCGTCAAGCTCGGTACCATTACTTGAAGGAATGCGTATCTCGGGTGGCGTATTAATCAACGAAAAAATTAAAAAAGCGGTTGCAGATGCATCCGATAGAGTGAGTGAGGGTGCAAGCTTAAGAGCTGCACTTCAGCAAACTAAGTTGTTTCCACCAATGATGCTGCATATGATAGCAAGTGGTGAAAAATCAGGTGAACTAGAGCAAATGTTAGAGCGTGCTGCAAATAACCAAGATCGCGAATTTGAGAGCATGGTTAATGTATCGCTTAAACTACTAGAGCCTGCGATGATCGCCTCAATGGCGGTTATTGTATTATTTATAGTAATGGCAATATTGCAGCCAATAATGGCGATGAATAAAGCTGTTGGACTTTAAGTTAGAATAAGTTTTTAAATATATTAGTGGTTTTACCTAAACCATTTTTACTTAATGTTTTTAGAATAATGAGGTAATTACGTGAATAAACAATCAGGTTTTTCTTTACTAGAAGTGATGGTGGTACTGGTTATCATCGGGATGATTATGTCAATTGTTGCACCTAACATTATGGGTCAGCAAGAAGAGGCTGCTATTGATAAAGCACATCTAGATATCCAGCAATTAGAAGATGCAATGAGCTTGTACAAGCTTAAAAATAAGAGCTACCCAAGCACAGAGCAAGGTCTTGAAGCGCTAGTTACCCAAACAAGCATTGAACCGGTTCCAAAACGTTTCCCTGATGGTGGCTTTATTAATGAATTACCAGAAGATCCTTGGGGTAATACTTATCAGTTAATTAGCCCAGGTGAAATTGGCAAGTTTGATATTTTTTCTATGGGCCCAGACGGTGAAGCAGGTACTGATGACGATATCGGTAATTGGGACGAAGAAAAACAATAATGCCTAAGTACACCGTTCTGTATGAACATGTTAATGCTAGAGGCTTGCTATGAAAGCAAGCCTTAAGCAGCGCCATGCAAAAAGCAGAGGCTTTAGTTTAATAGAAATTTTAGTGGTATTAGTGATCATCGCTTTTGCCACCAAAATGGTGGTATATAGCTTAGAAGGCGGTGCTGAGGAGGAGTTAGATACTCAAGCACTAAGGCTGCATACCACCATTAATATGGCATCGGAATTTGCTATTTTAAACCAAGTTGAATTGGGCTTATTAGTAGAAGAAAATACATTAGAGTATTTAGTTTTCGATGGTGAAAAGTGGATTACTTTTGACCGTGAAGATCTTTTTAAACCAATAGAATTAGATGAAAGATTAAAGCTCACGCTTAACTTAGAAGATTTAGCGTGGGCGCAAGATAACCTCTTAGAGCAATCTAACTGGCGCGAGCTTATGAGCGGCGGCGATGAAGACAGTTTACTTGAGCTTAAAAAGTTAAAAATCCCACAAGTACTTATTTTGTCATCAGGTGAGGTAAGCGCGTTTCAACTTATATTAGAGTTAAAAGAGCAAAGCGAGCCTGTGTATTACATTGAAGGTGAATTTACTGCACCAGTAAACTTTCGCCGAGAGCCAGAATAATGAAGCGCACTAAAGGGTTTACCTTATTAGAGGTGTTAGTGGCATTAAGTATTTGTGCCATGGCGGGTATAGCTGCAATGCAAGCAACAAGCGAGCATATACACCACTTAACGACTATTGAAGAGCAAACCTATGCATCTTGGGTCGCCGAAAACGTTATTATTGAACAGCGTACTAAAGGCGAACAATGGCAAGGTAAAAATAACCTTAAAGGCAGCGAAGTAATGGGCGGTGTTGAATGGTTTTGGCAACAAGAAGTTACAGCCACTGCTGACAAAAGCTTTGTAAAACTAACCATAAATGTTTTTACGGATGAAAAATATGAGCATTCAGCATATGAGTTATCAACGTATTTAAATAAAGGCAAAAAGTAAGTGAAGCAGCGCGGGTTTACATTACTTGAAGTTATGGTTGCACTGGGTATTTTAGCTTTTGTTATTATTGCTACGCATCAAATACTCGAGACGACAACAAGAGCAAAAGATGCCTCCGATGAAAAGATCGCTGAGCTAAATGGATTGCAAACAACATTTAGATTAATGGATCAAGATTTTAGCCAAATGACCAAACGCGCAGTTCGCAATGAATCGGGTGATGTTCAAGAACAATATTTACTTGCTGGTCGTTACGTTTTAGAAAGCCAATACGATGGTATCGCGTTTGTACGAGATGGCTGGATAAATCCAATTAACTTATTGCCACGTTCAGAACTACAAGCTGTTGGTTATAGAGTAATTGACGATAATCTTGAGCGTGTTTATCGGGTTTATGTTGATCAGCTTGATAATATGGAGCCGCGAGTTCAACGTGTGCTAGAAAATGTTGAAGAACTTAAGTTTGAGTTTTTAGATGATAAAAACGAATGGCAAGAACAGTGGGAAATTAAAGCCCTCCCTAAAGCGGTTGCTGTTACGTTGCAACAAATAGAAGCAGAGCCAATTCGTCGTGTATTTTTAGTTCCTGGGCAAGGCAAAGTTGTTGCTACACAAACTACGGATGTGAATAATGGTTAAGCAGCAATCATCGCGCGGCGCAGCACTTGTTATTGTTTTATTTATTGTGGCATTAGCGGCTATTTTAGCAGTAGAAATGAGTGCTAATTTAATGGTTCAAGTGCAAAAAAGTACAAACTTGCAAGGTCACCAACAAGCTAAATGGTACGCCTACGGTGCAGAAGAGCTTGCTATTAAAGGGCTAATACAAAGTAAAAAAGATGATGCCGATAAAACAACACTCGATCAAGTGTGGGCAACTCAAGGAGATGCTTCATACCCTGTTGATAACGGCACGTTAAGTGGCAAAATTACAGATTTACAAGCATGTTTAAATTTAAATGCTTTAGCCATAGCGCCAGAAGAAAATAGCGCAAGTAAAACAAACCCTGCACACAAAGCACTCTTTGCATTACTTGAAAACATTGAAGATTTACCTGCTGACGAATCAGAAGAGACAATGGCAGATAGCGTATTTGATTGGCTTGATGAGAACAGTATTACGTATCGCTCAGGCGCAGAAGAAGACGAGTACTTATCACGAGATTTTCCGTATATGACAGCCAATAGTTTATTTGCATCAACATCGGAGCTGCGTTTAGTTAAGGGCTTTAACCCATTAGTGATGGAAAAAGTATTGCCATATGTATGTGTAATACCAGGCAGTACGCTTTTATCAATTAACGTAAATACATTATTGCCAGAGCAAGCGCTCATACTCAGTGCCTTAATAGAAAGCTTGAGCTTATCTGGCGCAGAAGCGGTGTTAGGCGCAAGACCGCAAACTGGATTTGACACCATCGATGAATTTTTTGAACAGGTGAAGCAGCAAGGCGGTACTAATACTGACTCAATAAAAAGTCTATTTAGTATTAAAAGCGAATATTTTAAATTACAAACGCAGGCAAACTTTGTCGACCTGCGTTTTTCGATGACCACATTACTGCACGCTAAAGACGGCGACGTAACGATACTGGCGCGAAAATTTGGAGGCGTACAGTGACAGAAATACTGTTGATCCGCACGGGTCAAACCGAACAAGAATTACTTAACTGGTTAATTTACTCACCACAAGAACAAGAAATAATAGCTAGTGGCGAGTTACCAAATGCAGAGCATTTAAGTGAGCTAAGCGAAAAAGCACTTACCCGAGAAGTTGTCGTGTTATTACCCAGTGACCAAGTGCAATTAAAAACGGTCGCTTTGCCAACAAAATGGAATCGCAAGCTTGAGCAAGCATTGCCATACATGCTTGAAGAAGATATAGCATGTGACGTAGATGAACTGTTTATAGCAGTAGCGCAGCCGACAATGCTTGGTGAGCAACATGCAATTCGTGTAGCAATGACAGACCGTGAATGGTTTGAACAATGGCTTGCATTATTTGCTGAGCATAATCTATCAGTATACAGAATATTACCCGATGCTTTGTTGTTACCGCTTGCAGATGATGGCGCCGTAACTGCTATTGAGCTCAACAACCAATGGTTGTTTAAGCAAGGGCAGTGGCATATTGGTGCGGTTGAATCTAGTTGGTTGAATGGCTATTTAACAGCCATGGGTAACCCCGACATTAAACATTTTAGTCCTGCTAATCAGTTTCCTGAAAGCGTTAACTTACAAGCCCAAACAAGCGATTACGACTTACCTTTAGCATTATTTGCAAAACAGTTAGATAGCGTTAATTTTAACTTACGCCAAGGTATGTATCAGCTTAAAAAACAAAGCGCTTTGTGGTGGGGTTACTGGAAAGGCGCCGCAATTATAGCAAGTGTTGCATTGGTTTCTACAATTACAATAAAAGCTATTGAGTTACACCAACTTAATACACAAGTAGAAGTAGCTAAAGCTCAAGTAGTCGACAGATATCAAAAAGCATTTCCGGGAACTAAAGTTCGCCCTAATCTAATTAAAAGCCAAATTAAAGGCGCGTTAGATAAAATACAAGGCTCAAGTGAATCCGGCTTTTTAGACTTAACGACTAATTTGGTTGATGTATTTTCGCAAGTCAGCGAGTTTACACCTGAAACACTTCGTTATGACAAACGTCGCAATGAGCTGCGAATTCGTGCACGGGCTAAAGACTTCCAAACTTTTGGTAAAGTAAAAATCATACTTGAAAAGCAAGGTTTAACTGTTGAGCAAGGGTCTTTAAATAATGACGGTGATTATGTCGTAGGTGAAATTAAACTGCGAGGTGCAGTATGAAAAAGCAGTTAATGAAACAGTGGCGTTCGCTTAAAGAGCAAGAACAACAATTGGTAATGGTCGCTGGTGGCGTGTTTATTATTTTTGTTTTAGTAATGGGAATATTTAGGCCATTAAATAACGCGATAGAAAAAGCACAGCAATCTCAAATTAAACAACAAGAGCTATTAGCTTGGGTTGATGACAGTATTGTTAAGCTAAAGGCTGCAGGCAACACCAGTGTTGCTAGCAATACAAACTTAAGCCAAGTGGTAAACTCTACTCGTGGACGCTATAAAATCAATATTAGTAAAATGCAGCCCAGTAGTGATTCACTTCGTTTGACGCTTGACTCAGTAGAGTTTAATCAGTTAATAGAATGGCTAGATGAGCTAGTAAATCAGCATGGTTTAAAAATTGAAAATTTAGATTTAAGTCGCGATGATAAATCAGGCTATGTGCGCGTAAGCCGTTTAGTATTAGAGAATTAATTAATGAAAAAAATAATAACGTTATCGGCTGTCTTTTTAATTAGTTTTATTGTGTTTTGTATTATTAAATTACCAGCCAGTATTGCGCTTGATATAGCTAAGCCGTATTTTCCAAAGCAATTAGAAGTTGGGCAAACTGTAGGTACTGTTTGGCAAGGTCAAATGATGCAAGTTCGTTTTGATGGTGAGCAGTTAAATAATGTGCGCTGGGATATTGCAGGCTGGAAATTATTTACGGGCAAACTAAATGCGAACATAAAATTTGGTAACCCACGAGAACGCAGTGATATTTCGGGTTACGCAGATGTAAGTTATGGTTTTTTGAATAAAAAAGTAATAGTGACTGACGCCCTAGTACGCTCCACTGTAGAGCGTGCAATGCAACGTGTGCAACTTCCTCTGCCTGTTACCGCTAAAGGGCGTGTGATTTTAGAGCTTGATGAATACAGCTCAGGCGCACCTTATTGTGATTCACTAAAAGGTGAAATAGCGAGCCCTGATATTGATGTTCAAGGTTTAAATGGATGGTTTAATATTGGACCCCTAGCTGGTAAGTTAAGCTGTAAGTCGGGTGATGTTGCTATATTAATTGACCCAGATAATACGCTTGGCCTTGAGGCAGATGCTACACTTAAAGCTAATTTCGATTTTAGAGTGGCAGGTTATGTAAAACCAGATGCCAGCTTACCTAAAGATGTACATGATGCGGTTAAGTTTTTAGGCCGACCAGATAACCAAGGTCGCTACCCGCTCAACTTTTAATGTTTTAATATAAAGAGTTTTAATGCAAATACCCCAATTTACTGAGCTGCACGCAAAGCAGCTCAGCTCATTTTTAAATACCCAATCTCAAGCAATGACCCTTGTACAAAGCCAAGGCTATTTATTTGGTGTAATTTGTTCGCCCAACCCATTAGATGTACATGAGTGGCTTGAGCAGATATTGCCAAACACAGCTAATGATTTAGATGAAGAAATGCTTTTTTTGTTTATGGCGCTTTATCACAAAATTAGTGAGCAGGTGTTCGAAACTGGATATAAATTACCAGACACATTTGATGCTGAATTTTGTAAGTCGTGGAGTAAAGGCTTCTTAGTTGCAACGAAAGCTTATGCAGAACCTTTGTTAAATGCACCGCAATTAGACGTTGATTTTAAACAAGCACTAGAAAGTGCGTTAAGCACACTAAGCTTTTTTTCACTCGACCAGCTAGCAATAGCTCAGATTGCCAAACAAAATAACATGACAATAGAAGCTTTGTGTCAGTATCAGTATGAATCTATGGGTGACTTTGCATTAGGGTTTGCTGAACTAATTGAAGTGGTCGCAATTAATAGCGGCTTGATAACCGACGAGAGTTGGGAAGAGTAATTATTAATACTAGGCGCTTAGTTTAATCTAAGTGCCTAGCTCTAATATAATATCCGTACAGCCTTGTTTGCACTTTACTATGCCTTTACCAGGCTCGCTGGTGGCTAAATCAAGTGTTAAAACCCCATTACACTTCTCACACTTTAATGTTTTGCCTTGCGCTAATTGCTTGAGCATATTGCGCTGCTTATGAAATGAGTCGCTTGCTTTTTTATTTAATCCTGAAAAATCCACTACTTTGCTCGCTTTTGCTCTAATGCTTCAGTCACTATTTTACATACCGTATTTAAACGGTCGTCATAAAAATAAAGGTTTAAGTCACGCTCACGACAATAGCGTAGGTGAAATAACTGAACAGAGTCATCTGTTGTAAACGTTTTTTCTACATACTCACCTTCAGATTCAGATAGTTTAAGTTGACTACTGATCCTATTTTTAGCCATATTTGCAGCGGGGCTTCTGTTGACCTTGCTTGCATCACTTAAAAAGCCAATGCCTTCACCTAGTAACCTTTCGCGAGGTTCTTTTATAAGTGGGTGATCGATTGTAAAAAAGGCAAGGATCACAACTACCAAAATAATAAATTTTTTCATGGATACGTAAACCTTGATCTAAGTAGGGTTGAATTACCATGCAGTGTAATAAACTGCATTTTAAAAGCAAGTAACTGGGATGAATAAATTATTAGCAATCTATGCCAGTAATTTTAACCAACATTGTTATAATGGTTAACAGCAGTCAGATATTTCTGAAATATCTGAAAGTATTCGAGAAGGCAATTTATTAAAGTAAATATGCCTAGCAAGTAACTTGCTAACTTTAAGTATAGAGTACTTGAGTATTGCTGGATTTTTATTTCCAAGCGGCGTTGAGGAACTTCGATGGACAAGCAAATTAAAGTAAAGAATATCCCTGTAGAGGTGAAAATCCAAAAACCGGATTTAAGCCGTCAAGATGATAGGTTCAATCCCCGAAATCGTATTTATGTGCGTGCTGTAAAAGGCCTACATCAATTACTTAGACAGCGCATTGGCTTCTTAGGCCTGCTTGCGTTTATGTTACTACCTTGGATTAATTTTAATGGCCAGCAAGCTGTGCTGTTTGATCTAATTGGTCAAAAATACAATATTTTTGGTTTAACGCTATGGCCTCAAGATTTTACTATATTAGCGTTTATCTTTATGTTGGCAGCATTTGCGTTGTTTTTAGTGACCACCTTCTATGGACGGGTGTGGTGTGGCTACACATGTCCGCAAACTGTTTGGACTTTTATTTTTATTTGGTTCGAAGAAAAGCTTGAAGGCACGGCTAATCAACGTAAAAAACTCGATCAACGACCCATGAATTTTGATAAGTTTTGGCGTAAGACGGCAAAGCATACTAGTTGGGTATTGTTTTCGTTGTATACCGCTATTTCTTTTGTGGGTTACTTTACGCCAATAAGGGAGTTACTCCCTGACTTTGTAACGTTTGATGTAGGCGGTTATGCACTAGTCAGTATTATTTTCTTTGCAGCGTGTACTTATGGTAATGCCGGTTGGATGCGAGAAATTATGTGTTTACACATCTGTCCTTACTCTCGTTTTCAATCAGCTATGTTTGATAAAGACACATACACCGTAACGTACGACGAAAGCCGAGGTGAAAGCCGTGGTCCTCGTTCACGTAAAGTAGACCATAAAGATTTAGAACTAGGCGACTGTATAGACTGTAACTTGTGCGTTCAAGTGTGCCCAACAGGTATTGATATTAGAAATGGGCTACAAGCTGAGTGTATCAACTGTGGTGCATGTATTGATGCGTGTGATGGCGTAATGGATAAAATGGAATACCCGCGTGGGCTTATTTCATATACGACAGAGCGAAATCTCGAAACCCCAGAAAATAAAACGAATCCACTGCGAGCTAAAATTATTGGTTACACGGTCATACTTGTTGTGCTTACGGGAGCGCTTGTCGCTAATATAGCACTGCGTAAAACAATGGACTTTGATATTATTCGTGACCGAAACCAATTATATCGTGTCGATTTTGATGGTTTAGTAGAGAACACCTATACATTAAAGGTAATTAATAAAGCGCAGTACGAGCAAACCTTTAATATTAAAGTACAAGGGTTAGATAACTTTAAGTATATTGGTAAGCAGTCATTTACTGTGCAGGCAGGGGAATCTCATAACGTACCATTGTCACTTGTAATGGACCCTTATGATTTGAAGGCGCCGATGACTGAGTTTAACTTTGTGCTTTCACCGGTAGATGAGCCGGATGAGACAATATCGCAGTCGAGTAACTTTTTTAAAGCGCGATAATCGCAACTTACCTTAATTAGGTAAGTTGATATAGCAATTAACAAAAGCGGGTATATAACCCGCTTTTATTTTATATAAGAAGAGTATGAGTAAATTTAGTTTTATTGACTTAACACCTGACCTAATACTCGATGCAATAGAAAGCGTAGGTGTGTACGCCGAATCTGGTTTATTAGCGCTCAATAGCTATGAAAACAGAGTGTACCAATTTAAAGCGGATGATGGCCTGCGTTACGTAGTGAAGTTTTATCGCCCAGAGCGCTGGAGTAAAGAGCAAATTCAAGAAGAGCATGACTTTGCATTTGAACTAGCGGATGCAGAAGTACCCGTTGTTGCCCCTATTTTATATAATGGACAAAGCTTATTTGAACACGAAGGGTATTTTTTTGTGTTGTTTCCAAGTGTAGGCGGGCGTTTATTTGAGGTTGATAATTTAGATCAGCTTGATGTAATGGGGCGATTGATTGGCCGTATGCACCAAGTAGCTAAAACAAAACCTTTTACTTACAGGCCAACAGTTACCTGCGAGGAGTATTTGCATACAGCCAAAGTTCATCTTCAAAAAAGTAACTTAGTGCCCATGGGAATAAATACTGCGTTTTATACTATTTTAGATTTAGTGATAGAGCAGGCGCAAAAACAGTATAAAGATGTGCAAAGTATTCGCTTACATGGTGACTGCCACGTTGGTAATATTTTATGGGCAGGTGATGCGCTAATGTTTGTTGATTTAGATGACAGCCGCCAAGGTCCTGCAATCCAAGATTTATGGATGATGCTCAGTGGCGATAGAGCGACGCAACTGTTACAGTTAGACACCCTTGTAAATGCGTATGAAGAGTTTTGTGATTTTGATCACTCTCAACTCAAATTAATTGAACCGCTGCGAGCAATGCGTATTATTCATTATATGGGATGGGTAGCTAAACGATGGAGTGATCCTGCTTTTGTGCGGAACTTTACATGGTTTGCTGATGACAAATACTGGGAGCAACAAATTTTAGCACTGAAAGAGCAACTTGCAGCATTGCAAGAAGCACCGTTAAAGTTATTGCCGTAATATTTTATTTAAAGACAAGTACAACGAGATACAAATGCTTAAAAAATTAAAACTGAGTTTATTACTTTTATGTTTACCATTTGCAGCACTTGCTGCACAGTTTGAAGTTGATAATCAATACACTGTTATAGATGTAGACAAAAGCAAGTCACCGCAAGTAACCGAGTTTTTCTCATTTTACTGTCCACATTGCTTTAAGTTTGAACCAGTAGCAAAAGCAATTGAAAAAGGCTTGCCAGAAGGCGCTGAGTTTATTAAAAACCACGTTAACTTTTTAGGTGGCGTGTCACCACAAGCACAAAGTAATTTAAGCTTTGCCTACTTAATTGCTAAGCAGCATGGTCAGGCGCAAAGTATTAGCGATCAAATTTTTAAAAGTATCCATGTTCAACGTGCACCATTAACTGAAATGAAAGACGTTAAAAAATTACTTGAAGTAAATGGTATTGATAGCGCAACGTTTGATCAAGAGATTGCAAGCATGCCTGTTATTTCAGCTGAGCAAGCAATGCAAAACAAACAGAATAAATATTCAAAATTAGGCGCACTTACAGGTGTACCTACTTTTATTGTTAACGATAAATATAAAATAAACCTCAACACCATCAAAAATCAAAAAGAACTTGATGAGTTAGTAGCGTTTTTATTAGCACTATAAATTTCGGAGTATAATAATGATTAAATTAGTTAAAGCAGGTTTGCTTGCAATATTACTTCCTATGGCAGCAACAAGCTTTGCAGCAACGTATGAAGAAGGCGTGCATTACGACGTAGTTTCTGAGCGTGCAACTAAAAAGCCAGAGGTTAAAGAGTTCTTCTCATTTTACTGCCCTGCATGTAATAACATGGAAGCACTAATTGGTGAGTTTAAGCCTAAGCTTGATAAAAACGTTAAATTTAAAAAGAGTCATGTTGATTTTGTAGGTGTACGTGACCCCGAAAACCAACAGATGATGAGCCAAGCACTGGCGACAGCTGAAGTGCTTCCACAAAAAGATCAGATTATTTCTGCAATCTTTAATCATATCCATACAAAGCGCGCTAAATTTAATGAGCTTGCAGATGTAAAAGATATATTTGTAGCGCAGGGCGTTGATGGTGATAAGTTTGAGAAGCTGTTTAAAAGCTTCTCGGTACGTACGCTGAGCTCTAAAATGAAACGCGATCAAGACTACTTTAAAGAAAAAGGCGCACTACGTGGCGTACCTACCTTTATTGTAAATGGTAAGTACAAATTAAACCTAGGTCGTGAGTCGGGTATTACTAAACCTGAAGACATTAGCAAATTAATTAATTACTTAGCTAACAAGTAAGTTTAGCTAAAACAAAAAAAGCTCCTTAAGGAGCTTTTTTTATGGGTAACGTTTACTGAGCGTATTTATTTGCGCTGTAAGAAAACGCCCGACTCAATGTGATGCGTATAAGGGAACTGATCAAATATAGCAAAGCGCTTAACGTTATGCGTACGTGTTAAGTGATCAAGGTCACGCTCAAGGGTTTCAGGATTACACGATATATAAATTATGTTTTCGTAATTAGCCACTAAGTCACACGTTAATTCATCCATACCCGCGCGTGGTGGATCAACTAATATGGTTTGGCAGTCATAGCTTTTTAAATCAATCCCTTCTAAACGAGAGAAAGTACGTTCACCATTCATTGCTTGAGTAAACTCTTCACTCGACATACGAATAATATCTAGGTTCTCTACGTTGTTTTTAGCAATGTTGTATTGAGCAGAGTGAACAGATGATTTTGATATTTCAGTAGCTAATACTTTATTGAAAGAACCTGCTAACGCAATTGAAAAGTTACCGTTACCGCAATACAGCTCTAATAAATCATTTTTAAGTGGTTTACATAAATCTTGTGCCCACTCCAGCATATTAATATTTACTTTTGCATTAGGCTGAGTAAAGCTATTTTCTACTTGTTGATAAATAAGCTCTTGCCCATTAACTGTTAAACGTTCAGTTACAAAGTCATCACCTAGCACTTCTTTTTGTTTGCGAGCACGACCTATAAAGTCAATTTTGTATTTACTGCTTAGTTTTTCTTTAAGTGCTTTAATTTCACTTAACCATTCATCATCCAGTGGTTTGTGATAAAGCAAGCTTACTAAAATTTCACCGCTTAGCGTTGATAGGTAATCGATTTGAAATAACTTACGACGTAATATTTCACAAGGCTTAAGGTTTTCAATCATCACCTGCATTATTTCACCTACTAAAGGCGCTGCTGGGTCAAACGTATCGACACGGATTTTTTCTTTTGTTTGTTGATCAAACATAATGTGAAACAGATCGTCACCGTCGTGCCATACTCTAAATTCAGCACGTTGGCGGTAGTTAGTTGGCTCTGAGCTAAATACTTCAAGTTGCTCCACACCAAAACGTTGAAACTGCGCACTAATACGCTGCTCTTTTTCACTTAACTGCGCTTGGTACTGTGTGGTATCTATTTTAATAACTGCCATTAACGCTACTACCTTATCTAAGATCTGTTTATCGGCGCTATTGTAGGGAGCGCTGCGTATTTGTCTAGTTTTGGCTAGCATTTATGCTGTTTTATTGCACATTGTACTTTAGTTTTTGTTGTTATAGCCGATAATAAACTACGCACGCTTAGGAGACGAATCATGAAAATAGGTAATTATGGCTTTACGCCAAACAACAACATCAATAAATTCAATAATAAAGCTGATATACAGCAACCTACAATTACGTCTCCTCAAGATAGCTATCAACAACGAGGCCGAGAGTTGGCCGCAAAGGTGCTTGGCGATAAAATGGCTGAGCAGCTTGGATTACCTATCGCGGAAAAAAAAGCAGATAAACCACTATTTGATTTTGATGAAATAGTAAAAAACGTACTCGATTTTGTAAGTAGTGCTGTAAATAAAGCAAAAGCTAACGGCGCTGATGACGAAAAGCTCAAAGATATGCTAGGCGATGCGCGCAAAGGCGTCCAAATAGGGATTGATGACGCTGTTGATGAACTCAAAGGTACGGGCGTATTTAATGACGACATGGAAGAGGGTATTAATAAGTCTAAAGAGGGAATCTACAATGGACTTGATGAGTTTGAAGAGTCGTTATTTAACCCACAACCTGCCAGCGTAAATATAAGCCAGGCTCAATATGTCAGTATGACGAGTAATGCAGAGTATAAATTTACCACCGCAGAAGGTGACGAGGTAAGTATTAGCTTTGCGGATGCATTTGAATCTCAGTCGGCAAGTGGCTATCAACGAAACAGTAATAGCGAGTCGTTTGCAAGCTCATCATCGCAATCTCGACAGGTATCATTTTCGATGTCGGTTAATGGTGACTTAAATGAGCAAGAGCAAGAAGCTATTAATGCGATGATGGAAGACTTACAAGATTTAAGTAAAACCTTTTTTGGTGGTGATTTAGATGAAGCATTTGAACAAGCGCAAGAGCTGAGTTTAGACAGCGATCAGCTGGTGGCTTTTTCTATGGATTTACGCCAAACAAAAACAATAGCAACAGTTAAAAGCTATGAAGAATATAAACCAGCACCAGAAAAACAAGTAGCAGAGGGTTTAGCCCCTTTTAATGACGACCTTAAAAACGCTTTTGAAAAAGCGGGTGAGCTTGGATTACAAAATCAGCTAGCTGGCATTCTCCAATGGTTAAATCAAGATCAGGAACAAATAGATAAGTTAGTAGATTATACAAAGTCTATGTTCGAAAACCTTAATCAGTTAAATTCAGCAGCCGACAGGCTTACTGATTTAGAAGCCACGCAAAGTTAAACTACTTTCTTTTATAAAAACCTCATGGCAAACTGCCGATCTTAAAGTAAAGTAGGAACGGTAGTTTGTCAGCGCATATAATGGTCTTTGATTCAGGTATTGGTGGAACTACTGTACTTGAACATATCAAGCAAAGTATCCCCAATGCTCAGTACAGCTATTTTATGGATAATGCATTACTACCTTATGGTGCTCAGTCCCAACAAACTATAATTAACCGGTTATGTTCACTTATTCATTTCATCAAAGCCAACACGCTTAACGTCGATTTAATTGTAATAGCGTGTAATACCGCTTCTACATCTGCACTCAGCGCTGTTCGCCAAATTACGGATATTCCTATTGTAGGTGTTGTGCCAGCAATAAAGCCTGCGGCAGAATTAACACGCTCAAATCATATTGGCTTGTTAGCCACACCGGCAACGGTCGCCAGTTCATACACAAAAACATTAATTGCTGAACATGCACGTAATGTAATCGTTAACCTTTATAGCAGTGTTGAATTAGTAACGTTAGCTGAGGAATGCTTTTTTACAGGCTCTTTAGATACAAATAAGTTGTATCAAGTACTTGATGAACTACATATAGATAAAACAATAGATGTACTTGTACTAGGGTGTACGCACTTTCCGATATTAGCAGAGCCGATTAGTCAGTATTTTGAAGGGAATGTAAAATTACTTGATTCAGGTGTAGCGATAGCAAATAGAGTCAACTTCCTACTTAACCAACTTAACTTATGTGTGGATAAACAAACAGACATAAAAAAGCCGCTGCAATATTATGCAACGGCTGATGTGTTTAGCAATAAGCTAGCGGTAAAGCTAGTTACACTGACTGATCCGTCTCAGTACGTAGAGCATTAGAATCATCTTCTTGTTTTTGTTTTGCTTCACGTACCTTTAAAGTACGTTGTTGGAACTCGCTATCGTTCAAGTTAGCAATTGCATTGTCTGCATCAGCTTGCGCCATTTCAACAAAACCAAAGCCACGACGTTTGCCAGTATTCTTATCCTTTAATAAACGAACATTGAATACTTTGCCTTGTTCTTCAAATAATGCACGAACCACACCTTCGTTTGCACGATAAGGAAGGTTACCAACATAAAGCGTTTTTGTTTTAACTTCAGCTTCTTCAGTCACATCAGATGATATTGCAGCAATAGCAATCGCACCTATTAATAAACCAGCACCAAATAGTAATGCAGGGTTTAAAGCTAAGCCGCCTAAAGCAAACTCAACAACAACAAAACCAACTACAGCAAGAATAACAGAGAAGATAAAAGATTTTTGATCGGGTAATTTCATTTTAGATCTACCAATAAACAGGAAATAAACATTAATTTAACATTGTGAACTTGCTATCTTAACGCCTAAATCAAACATAGCAATGATATTTGTATTAAATAATAAATAAGAGCATAAAAAAGCATCATCTTAGACGGGTTTTCATGTGGTTTTACGTGGTTTTGTTCTATTTTTGTTCGAACAGTAAAAAGATCTAAAAAAAGGGTTGATCTGTTTTCGGATCTCCCTATAATGCGACCCCACTGAGACGGGAAACGCCAACGCATAGCGAGGCACGAACTGCTCAGAGAGTTAAATAAAACTTCGGTTTTAAATCTTCTAAAAAGAAAGTTTAAAACTAAGTGTTGACTCAAAAAATAAAGGGTGTATTATTCGCATCCCTTGAGACGCTAAAGCGACTCAAAACGTTCTTTAACAATATAAAGCAATCATCTGTGTGGGCACTCGTACAGATTGAGTTCTAACAGCCAAACTACTTAGGTAGTGAGGCAAACAAATTAGAGTCTCAATTGAAAACTGAGTGACCAACAGAATAGTTATTTCGGTAATTATTCGGCACAGTCAATTCAATATCGAAAGATATTAAAAATTCAGAATTCATTGAGCTGTCGAAAGACATAAAACTTTTTAATTGAAGAGTTTGATCATGGCTCAGATTGAACGCTGGCGGCAGGCCTAACACATGCAAGTCGAGCGGTAACAGAAAGTAGCTTGCTACTTTGCTGACGAGCGGCGGACGGGTGAGTAATGCTTGGGAACATGCCTTGAGGTGGGGGACAACAGTTGGAAACGACTGCTAATACCGCATAATGTCTACGGACCAAAGGGGGCTTCGGCTCTCGCCTTTAGATTGGCCCAAGTGGGATTAGCTAGTTGGTGAGGTAATGGCTCACCAAGGCGACGATCCCTAGCTGGTTTGAGAGGATGATCAGCCACACTGGGACTGAGACACGGCCCAGACTCCTACGGGAGGCAGCAGTGGGGAATATTGCACAATGGGCGCAAGCCTGATGCAGCCATGCCGCGTGTGTGAAGAAGGCCTTCGGGTTGTAAAGCACTTTCAGTCAGGAGGAAAGGTTAGTAGTTAATACCTGCTAGCTGTGACGTTACTGACAGAAGAAGCACCGGCTAACTCCGTGCCAGCAGCCGCGGTAATACGGAGGGTGCGAGCGTTAATCGGAATTACTGGGCGTAAAGCGTACGCAGGCGGTTTGTTAAGCGAGATGTGAAAGCCCCGGGCTCAACCTGGGAACTGCATTTCGAACTGGCAAACTAGAGTGTGATAGAGGGTGGTAGAATTTCAGGTGTAGCGGTGAAATGCGTAGAGATCTGAAGGAATACCGATGGCGAAGGCAGCCACCTGGGTCAACACTGACGCTCATGTACGAAAGCGTGGGGAGCAAACGGGATTAGATACCCCGGTAGTCCACGCCGTAAACGATGTCTACTAGAAGCTCGGAGCCTCGGTTCTGTTTTTCAAAGCTAACGCATTAAGTAGACCGCCTGGGGAGTACGGCCGCAAGGTTAAAACTCAAATGAATTGACGGGGGCCCGCACAAGCGGTGGAGCATGTGGTTTAATTCGATGCAACGCGAAGAACCTTACCTACACTTGACATACAGAGAACTTACCAGAGATGGTTTGGTGCCTTCGGGAACTCTGATACAGGTGCTGCATGGCTGTCGTCAGCTCGTGTTGTGAGATGTTGGGTTAAGTCCCGCAACGAGCGCAACCCCTATCCTTAGTTGCTAGCAGGTAATGCTGAGAACTCTAAGGAGACTGCCGGTGATAAACCGGAGGAAGGTGGGGACGACGTCAAGTCATCATGGCCCTTACGTGTAGGGCTACACACGTGCTACAATGGCGCATACAGAGTGCTGCGAACTCGCGAGAGTAAGCGAATCACTTAAAGTGCGTCGTAGTCCGGATTGGAGTCTGCAACTCGACTCCATGAAGTCGGAATCGCTAGTAATCGCGTATCAGAATGACGCGGTGAATACGTTCCCGGGCCTTGTACACACCGCCCGTCACACCATGGGAGTGGGTTGCTCCAGAAGTAGATAGTCTAACCCTCGGGAGGACGTTTACCACGGAGTGATTCATGACTGGGGTGAAGTCGTAACAAGGTAGCCCTAGGGGAACCTGGGGCTGGATCACCTCCTTATACGATTTAGAACTTATTTGTTCGTAGTGTCCACACAGATGATTGTTATTGTAAAGAGAACAACACTTATTGTTTTGGGTCTGTAGCTCAGCTGGTTAGAGCGCACCCCTGATAAGGGTGAGGTCGGTAGTTCAAATCTACTCAGACCCACCACTTCTTGTCTAATCAAGAAGATGGTTAAAACAGTAAGTACCAGCATATGTGGGGCTATAGCTCAGCTGGGAGAGCGCCTGCCTTGCACGCAGGAGGTCAGCAGTTCGATCCTGCTTAGCTCCACCACTTTTACTTCTTAAAAATAAATATTCTTTATCGGGCCATTAACCGCCTGAGAATAGAGTGTGTTTAATTTTGAGAGGTTTTTGTATCTCTTGCTCTTTAAAAATTTGGAAAAGCTGATAATAAAATTCTGATAGATACTTTGTATTTATCAAGAGTTTTCAAAAGTAAAAAAAGAATGGTAGCAGTACCATTCAGTGCCATTTAGTTAACTCTTATGAGTTGATTGATTGGTATCTACTTTAGTATTCAATATTAACTTCTGGCGAAGTTAAACTGTCACAAAACAAAGACCCGTTTGGGTTGTATGGTTAAGTGACTAAGCGTACACGGTGGATGCCTTGGCAGTTGGAGGCGATGAAGGACGTATTAACTTGCGATAAGCCTAGTCAAGCTAGTAAAAAGCGCTTGAGACTAGGATTTCCGAATGGGGAAACCCACCTGCTTGCAGGTATCGTTAACTGAATACATAGGTTAACGAGGCGAACGCGGAGAACTGAAACATCTAAGTACCCGTAGGAAAAGAAATCAACCGAGATTCCGAAAGTAGCGGCGAGCGAAATCGGAACAGCCCTTAAGCTTATTATGTGTTAATGGAAGGCTCTGGAAAGTGCCACGATACAGGGTGATAGTCCCGTACATGAAAAGACATTTTAAGTGAAATCGAGTAGGTCGGAGCACGTGAAACTTTGACTGAATATAGGTGGACCATCATCTAAGGCTAAATACTCCCAACTGACCGATAGTGAACCAGTACCGTGAGGGAAAGGCGAAAAGAACCCCTGTGAGGGGAGTGAAATAGAACCTGAAACCGTGTACGTACAAGCAGTAGGAGCCCACTTGTTGGGTGACTGCGTACCTTTTGTATAATGGGTCAGCGACTTATATTTTGTAGCGAGGTTAACCGAATAGGGTAGCCGTAGGGAAACCGAGTCTTAACTGGGCGACTAGTTGCAAGGTATAGACCCGAAACCCGGTGATCTAGCCATGGGCAGGTTGAAGGTTGAGTAACATCAACTGGAGGACCGAACCCACTAACGTTGAAAAGTTAGGGGATGACCTGTGGCTAGGAGTGAAAGGCTAATCAAACCGGGAGATAGCTGGTTCTCCCCGAAATCTATTTAGGTAGAGCCTCGGACGAATACTTACGGGGGTAGAGCACTGTTAAGGCTAGGGGGTCATCCCGACTTACCAACCCTTTGCAAACTCCGAATACCGTAAAGTAATATCCGGGAGACACACGGCGGGTGCTAACGTCCGTCGTGAAGAGGGAAACAACCCAGACCGCCAGCTAAGGTCCCAAAGTCATAGTTAAGTGGGAAACGATGTGGAAAGGCCCAGACAGCCAGGAGGTTGGCTTAGAAGCAGCCATCCTTTAAAGAAAGCGTAATAGCTCACTGGTCGAGTCGGTCTGCGCGGAAGATGTAACGGGGCTAAACTATGCACCGAAGCTGCGGATTCAGAATTTATTCTGAGTGGTAGGGGAGCGTTCTGTAAGCGGTTGAAGGTGTACCGGGAGGTATGCTGGACGTATCAGAAGTGCGAATGCTGACATGAGTAACGATAATGGGAGTGAAAAACTCCCACGCCGGAAGACCAAGGGTTCCTATCCCATGTTAATCAGGGTAGGGTAAGTCGACCCCTAAGGCGAGGCCGAAAGGCGTAGTCGATGGGAAACAGATTAATATTTCTGTACTCGATATAATTGCGATGGGGGGACGGAGCAGGCTAAACAAGCATGGCGTTGGTAGTCCATGTGAAAGTGAGTAGGTTGGTGACTTAGGTAAATCCGGGTTGCTATTAAGACTGAGACACGAGACGAGTCACTAAGGTGATGAAGTTGTTGATGCCATACTTCCAGGAAAAGCCTCTAAGCTTCAGATTATATGGAATCGTACCCCAAACCGACACAGGTGGTCAGGTAGAGAATACTAAGGCGCTTGAGAGAACTCGGGTGAAGGAACTAGGCAAAATCGTACCGTAACTTCGGGAGAAGGTACGCTCCTATCTGTGATGAGACTTGCTCTCTAAGCGGACGGGAGCCGCAGTGACCAGGTGGCTGGGACTGTTTATTAAAAACACAGCACTGTGCAAAATCGCAAGATGACGTATACGGTGTGACACCTGCCCGGTGCCGGAAGGTTAATTGATGGGGTTATCCTTAGGGAGAAGCTCTTGATCGAAGCCCCGGTAAACGGCGGCCGTAACTATAACGGTCCTAAGGTAGCGAAATTCCTTGTCGGGTAAGTTCCGACCTGCACGAATGGTGTAACCATGGCCACGCTGTCTCCACCCGAGACTCAGTGAAATTGAAATCGCAGTGAAGATGCTGTGTACCCGCGGCTAGACGGAAAGACCCCGTGAACCTTTACTACAGCTTGGCACTGAACATTGAACCTACATGTGTAGGATAGGTGGGAGACTTTGAAGCAGCGACGCTAGTTGTTGTGGAGTCAACCTTGAAATACCACCCTTGTAGTTTTGATGTTCTAACGTTGGCCCCTGAATCGGGGTTACGGACAGTGCCTGGTGGGTAGTTTGACTGGGGCGGTCTCCTCCTAAAGAGTAACGGAGGAGCACGAAGGTTGGCTAAGTACGGTCGGACATCGTACGGTTAGTGTAATGGTAGAAGCCAGCTTAACTGCGAGACAGACACGTCGAGCAGGTACGAAAGTAGGTCATAGTGATCCGGTGGTTCTGAATGGAAGGGCCATCGCTCAACGGATAAAAGGTACTCCGGGGATAACAGGCTGATACCGCCCAAGAGTTCATATCGACGGCGGTGTTTGGCACCTCGATGTCGGCTCATCACATCCTGGGGCTGAAGTCGGTCCCAAGGGTATGGCTGTTCGCCATTTAAAGTGGTACGCGAGCTGGGTTTAGAACGTCGTGAGACAGTTCGGTCCCTATCTGCCGTGGGCGTTTGAGAATTGAGAGGGGTTGCTCCTAGTACGAGAGGACCGGAGTGAACGAACCGCTGGTGTTCGGGTTGTCATGCCAATGGCATTGCCCGGTAGCTACGTTCGGAACTGATAAGCGCTGAAAGCATCTAAGCGCGAAGCAGGCCTCGAGATGAGTTCTCACTAGACTTTTAAAGTCTCTGAAGGGCCGTTGAAGACTACAACGTTGATAGGCAAGATGTGGAAGTGGTGTGAGCCATTAAGCTAACTTGTACTAATTACCCGTGAGGCTTAACCATACAACGCCAAACGCGTTTTATGCGACAGTTTAGACAGAAGTTAATATGACTAAAGTAGATATTTACTGAAAGACTTAAAAAATATTATCAGATATTTTCCAAATTCAGTTAGTGCGCAGAAATACGTATTAACGCCCAAATTTGCTTGGTGACAATAGCGTTTTGGACCCACCTGACTCCATGCCGAACTCAGTAGTGAAACGAAACAGCGCCGATGATAGTGTAGCATTTGCTATGTGAAAGTAGGACATTACCAGGCTTCAAATAAGAGAAACCCGTTACAGCAATGTGACGGGTTTTTTGCTGTCTGGGATTTAGTAAATAGCCAAGAGCCCAAACCGCACTCAGCAGTGAAACAAAACAGCTCGAAGGCGAGCCCCGGCCAACGATAGTGTAGCATTTGCTATGTGACTCTCCACCGCTGTGGGCACTACGACAGTACCAGGCTTCAAATTGTAGAGAGCCCGACTAGAAATAGTCGGGCTTTTTTACGTCTGCAGAAAAGTAATTTAGGGATTCCTCTAGAGCGAAGGACTTCTTAGTAAATCATTTATATCAATCAGCAATAATATTTAATCCATTTGAGAAGTTAAATCTGACCCTGACTGCGTTAAAAACCTCAAATATGAAACAACTGAATAACGAATTTTTGCCCTTCTTTTATCGACTCTGCTTAGTTATTGCTCTAATCTCAATTTATAGTCTGTTCCATTATCTCGTTTATAAAATGTGACAGAGTTCGTTTAGGTAAAATTAGAATAATAAGGGCTTACTCATGAGTAAAGTTGAAAACCATCCGCATGGTATTTTTTGTTGGTCAGAGCTTTGTACACACAATTGGAAAGACGGTAAGGCTTTTTATACATCATTATTTGATTGGGGGTATGACGATCAACCTATTGGAGAGAACATATACTACACCATGCTACAAAAGCAAGGTGATGATATCGCTGCAATGTACGAAATGCCTAAAGAGCAAATTAGTGCAGGGATCCCAAGTCACTGGTTGGCTTACATTGCCGTCGATAATGTTGATGATTGTGCGCTAAAAGCAAAAGAACTGGGTGCTGAAGTTATTGCCGGCCCTCATGATGTTATGAATGCAGGTCGCATGCTTATGCTAAAAGATCCAGTAGGCGCAACTGTTGCACTATGGCAGGGGAATGAGCATACAGGTTGTAAGCACTTAGGTGAATTAAATACGCCTTATTGGCATGAGTTAGCAACAAGAGATAGTAAAGTAAGTCGAGACTTTTACTGTGCTTTACTAGGCTGGGAAAGCGAAATAAAGCCTATGGAAGGGATGGACTACATTTTATTTTTAGTCGATGGACAACCAATTGCCGGTATGCTTGAAATGACAAGTGAATGGCCTGATGATACCCCTGCTCATTGGATGATTTATTTTGCAGTAGAGAGTTGCGATGTAATTGTTAGCAAAGCCGCTAGCTTAGGTGGACAAGTATGTGTTCCTGCAACAGATATCCCCGATGTTGGTCGTTTTAGTGTTATATGCGACCCTCAAGGTGCTGTATTTTCGGTGATCGAATCTGTTATGGATGACGTTTAAACACAGTTACATTAGCTTTAGCGTTAATTTGCTCGCTAGTTTGATATAATACTCGTCAATTAAATCGTCAGAAAGTGCAGAGAACGCAATGGAATTTGAACAAGATAGTAATTTAACCCTCCCTTTATTTCTATTAGATGAATCATTAAGTAATAGAGACTTAGAGCAACCTGATTTTGAAATATCAATTGGACTTGATGATGAGTTACTTGCTCAAATTTGCCAGAACCCAAGTGAAGATAGCAGTGTCGCTATTACTGTTAGCGGTTATGAGTTGCTTATAACTAATCCTCTGTACTTAGCTATATTAGATCAAGAGCACGATGCGCAGATAACATTAACGCATGGCCCTCTTTTAAGTATTGTTTTGAATACTGAAGGTCAGAATACATTCGTTTCTCCTCAAATGGATATGATGCCCACCTTTGATTTAGGTGATGAGGACGACGAATGAGAAAAATACTAATAAGTACGATAGTACTCATTATTTTAAGCGGTTGTGCATATTTGGGAAATGCTCACTACGATGATCTTTTTGGACCTGAACAAACACAAGAGAGAATGGTGCCTCATACAACAGGTGCTGGTGCTGATTTTTTACAAAATGTAAAACCAGTACTCGATACCCGCTGCGTCGTTTGTCATGGTTGTTACGACGCACCTTGCCAGCTTAAGCTCTCATCCCCTGAAGGTATTGACCGAGGTTTGAGTAAAGAGCTCGTTTACGATGGAACTCGTTTATTGGCAACGACCCCAAGCCGTTTATTATTTGATGCAACTAATACTCAGCAATGGCGAGAGAAAAACTTTACGCCAGTGCTAAATGAGCGCGTGCAAAGTGAAGAAGCTAACTTAGCGGGCAGTGTGTTATTTAATAGCCTGGTGCTAAAGCAAAGCCATGAATTGCCAGTAAATGAAGTGCTAGATGATGAGTTTGACTTTTCGTTAGCGCGTTCGCAAACCTGCGCAACAATGGGTGAGTTTGATCGATTGGCAAGTGATCAACCTCATGGCGGCATGCCTTATGGTTTACCTGGTGTTTCGCGTGAAGAGTTTAATCACTTACAGAACTGGCTTAAAGGTGGCGGTAAAATGTCACATATTCAACCACCAAGTAAATATGATCAGAATAAAATAGCGGGCTGGGAAGCATTTTTAAATCAAGATAGCTTAAAGTATCAGTTATCAGCACGGTATATTTATGAGCATTGGTTTTTAGCACATATTTATTTTACTTCAGAAAACCCACAAAGCTTTTTCAAACTAGTTCGCTCAAGTACGCCTCCTGGTGAGGAAATAAAGTTAATTAACACGCGCCGCCCATACGATGACCCTAAAGTTAGCCGTGTTTATTATCGTTTTATGCAAGAGCGTACAACCATACTTTCTAAAACACATTTACCTCTTGAGCTTAATGAAGCTAAATTACTGCGTTTATATGAGCAGTTTATTGCGCCAGATTATACTGTTACGAAAATGCCTAGTTATGAGGCTAAGGCAGCATCTAACCCTTTTAAAACTTTTGAAGTTATTCCAATTAATTCTAAGTATCAATTTATGCTTGATGAGGCAGAGTTAATTATTATGGGCTTTATAAAAGGGCCTGTTTGTCGTGGTCAGATTGCTTTAAATGTTATAAACGATCATTTTTGGGTGGCATTTGCTGATCCTAATAAAGTAGCGACTCCGGCTGTAGGGGAAATGCTAATGCAACATGAAGAGGCATTAGAACTTCCTGCCGCTGAGGAAAGTAATGCCTTACCCATTTCTAGCTGGGTTAAATATTCAGTTCGCGAGAAAAAGTATTTACAGGCGAAAGTTGAGCTTGCTAACAAAATGTTCAAAGGTGGTGAGCACCTTACAACAGACTTACTATGGAAAGGTGATGGGCATAATAAAAATGCAGCACTAACTATTTTCCGCCATTTTGATAGTGCAACTGTAGTTAAAGGTTTTATTGGTCAAGAGCCTAAAACCACCTGGATATTAGATTATGCTTTGTTTGAGCGTATTCACTATTTGCTTGTAGCAGGCTTTGATGTGTACGGAAATATAGGCCACCAATTAGTGACACGCCTATATATGGATTTTTTACGTTTAGAGGGAGAGCAAAACTTTTTAGCATTGTTACCTGAGGCTAAACGTAATCAAATCAAAAAGCAGTGGTATCGTAATTCACCACCTGACTTATCTAAGTTCTTTAAAAGTAACCGAGAATTTAGCCAGCCTAGTGGTATTAACTATGAAACTGATGATCCACAGCATGAACTATATACCTTGATGAAGGAAGCCTTAGCGCCAGTTTTAAGTGAAAGATACAACTACACTGAAGTACCAAAGCCGTTAAATGTAGTAAGTAATATACCAGCAAAAGCGGTAAACTTATTACCTCAGCTTTCTTTTGTACTTGTAAAGCAAAAAGATAATAGTCATAAGGGCTACACTATTATTCATCATAATGCGCACTACAATATTTCTAGTTTATTAAACGAAGATGGTCAACGTGCTTATGATGAAGATACCGCGACTATTGTTCCTGGCTTTATCGGTGATTACCCAGCAGCTATTTGGTATTTAAATAACGAGCAGCAAGTAAATGCTTTTGCCGAGCAATTGTCTATGATGCAAATAGAAGCCGATTATGGTGCTCTGAAATCTAAGTTTGGTATTCGACGTACTCATCCACAGTTTTGGCAATACAGCGATATATTGCACGATACAGCTAAAAAGTATCGTGGGATAGAATATGGAATGTTCGATTATAATCGATTAGAGAATCGCTAATATAATTTTACTACTATGGCCCAGCTTGATGCTGGGCTTTTTTATTGGGTATTAATAATTCGCTTAATTATTTTGACTGATTCTTCGTTTTAAAAAATTAGTCTACACTTATATAAAAAAACTGGTTTATACATGTTCAATATTATTAAAAGCGTGAGAACACGTTACCGATGGGCACTAATTGCAATAGCGCTATTAATAAGTGGCTCTGCTTTATTAATGCAGCATAGTTTTTCTGTTCAAAAGTTTGATGCAAAAATTATTAACATCGCTGGTAGCCAGCGTATGCTCTCACAGAAAATTGCTTGGCACAGTAATGCTATGCTTAACATCAGTAATTACTCGCCCGCTCATACTGAGTCACTTGAAAAGTCCCTCAATACATTTAAAAAGTCCCATCAAATATTATTAACTAAAAACTCTGATGACGAATACATTTACTTAAATCCAGCGTTAGTAGACTTATATTTTGGTGAAACGATTGGGTTAGATAAAGCGGTATTTGACTATATAGAACAAACAGAGCGGCTTTTGTATCAGCAAGGAGAGATAAACCACTCAGTATTTTCTATAAAGCATGTTGAAACGTTATTAACAAAGCTTGATAAGGCAGTGAGCTTATTTGAATCTCAAGCTGTTAAAAAAGTAAATTGGGTCGCCAACCTAGAGATACTATGCTGGTTATTGGCAATGACATTATTACTTATTGAGTTAAGATTTGTTTTTATACCAATGGAAAAAGAGGTTTCAGACACGCTTTTAGAGCTACAAAAACAAAAAGATTTTGTTTATCAAACAAGTCAAAATAAAGAACATTTTATTGCCAGAGCTAGTCACGAATTTAGAACACCTTTGCAGGGACTTATTACGTCTATTGAGGAGCTAGAGGTTTCTGATAAACAGCAAAGCGTTAAAACCCAAGCTAACTATTGCGCGCTTAGGTTAATAGCCATATTAGATGAATTACAAGACCTGCAGGCTTTAAGTGCAGGTAAATGGGTACCGCATTTAAATGACGAAAACCTTTTAGAGTCGTGTAATAAAGTAGTAATAGCTTACAAGCATGCGTGTAAGCAAAAAGGCCTAAAACTAGTTAGTCGTTTAGATGAATCGTTAAATTGTGTATGTAAATTGGATCATCAACGTTTGCAGCACACACTTACAGAGTTAATTAGTAATGCAATTAAGTTTACACAAAAAGGTGAAATTACTGTTTCAGCTAAGCTTTTAAATGATGAATTTCATTTAACGGTGAGTGACACTGGCAGTGGCTTTTCGAAGAAGATTACTAGTCTTGAATTTGACTCATTTAAACAAACTAATCACTTTCAAGGGTTGAGAACAGGCCTAACCCGGGTTCAATACGTTGTAAAAGCACTGCATGGTGAAATTACTTTTACAAATAATAAAACTCATGGTGCTTTGGTGTCTTTGTATTTACCAGTGACTATAAGTAAAGCCCTCCCAACACCTCTTAAAGTAAACGACAAGCTAACGTGTTTAATCGTTGAAGATAACCCATTAAACACTATGTTATTAACCCGCATACTTAGTTTATTAGGTTTAAGCTATGATTGCGCAGAAAATGGTAAAGTCGCGTGTGATATGGTGAGTGAAAATCAGTACGATATTGTTTTTATGGACCTAAATATGCCTGTAATGGATGGGTTTGAGGCTATTAAAAAAATACGTTCCGATCTTAATAAAGTAATGCCAATTATTGTTATAACAGCAAATACCTCACAAAATGATATAGAGCGAGTTTATGAATACGGAGCTAACCTCCATATTCATAAGCCAATAAGCCAGCAAGCAATTAAAGACGCATTAAATAGTATTAGCGTTGTTAATGAAATAAATTAATTTTGCGGATAACAAGCTTGCTAAGCTCTTTTAATATGCGTTAACTTGCTGTTTTAAGGTTTATTAGGAAAAGTTAGTGCAGTCAATTACGCTTGAGCAATTTAATGGTTACTTACAAGGGCAAGGTAAAAGCCGTTACGATATATGCAACCTAGATTGGCAAGTAAACCTAGGAGAACATTGGTTACTTTTAGGTGCTAATGGAGCTGGTAAATCTGCTCTGACAGCTGCGTTAATCGGTGAGGCTAAGTGCGAAAGTGGTAAGCGTATAAGTAGTATTAATAAGCTTATGCTCGTGTCTTCAGATTCACATAAACAGTTACTAGCTCAGGAATTAGAGCATGAAAAGCACACCCTCGTTAAAGACCTTATTTTTACAGGGCATAGTAATAATGATGAATTATTAGCGCAGCTAATAGAATTATTTAAATTTAGCTCATTACTAAATAGGCATTTTAGAGACCTTTCAACGGGTGAAACTCGTAAACTCCTACTTATAAAAGCACTCAGCTCCCATAGTGAGTTAGTCGTGCTTGATGAGCCATTTCATGGACTCGACGTACAATCTTGCCAGCAGCTCAATAAAATACTCATAGAACTTAGCCAAACTATTACTTTTGTTTTTGTACTAAACCGCCTAGAGGAAATCCCTTCATTCACTACTCACTATGGCTATGTAAGCCAAGGTTGCTTGTTACATACTTTAGCAAAGCCAGACAGTGAGCAATTGAGTGATTTACTAAAACTACTTCATTTAGAACATACCTCATTGGATGTGCCATCTCCGGATACCGAACAAGAGCAAAAGGCATTCACCGGTAATACCTTAGTTAAATTGAGTAATGCTAAAGTTAGTTACAGTGATGTAAGCATATTCAAAAATCTCAATTGGACTATAAAAAAGTATCAGCATTGGCAGCTTAGTGGAGCGAACGGTTCAGGCAAAACATGCTTATTAAATTTAGTAACAGGTGATAACCCACAGTGTTATAACAATGACATTGAAGTGTTCGGTTTTAAACGTGGGACAGGGGAGAGTATTTGGGATATAAAACAGCATATTGGTTTTATATCTAACGCGCTACATATGGATTACCGCGTAAGTATATCGGCTTTAAATACTGTTATTTCAGGATTTTACGACAGCATAGGTTTATATCAAAAACCGAGCGACGCACAAATTAATATTGCTAAGCAGTGGCTGGCATTTATTGGTTTAAGTGACAAGCAAAACACCTCATTCACCCAGCTATCGTACGGCGATCAGCGTATGTTATTAATTGTGCGGGCTATGGTAAAACATCCAACGTTACTTATTTTAGATGAACCTTGCTTGGGCTTAGATGAAGCAAACAGGCAGCGTGTACTGTTACTAATAGAGAAAATTTGTGCTGCCAATACAAGTACTGTGATTTATGTAAATCATCATGCGGCAGACAAAATTAAAGGAATAGAGAATTACTTAAAAATGGAAGACTTTAGTTGTTAGTTCGTTTTTTATATTTTTTATTAATGCTTTCTATTAAGTAAATAACAATTTCAATCGCAATAAAAATAGAGGCAAGGATTAACCCACCACTTGGTTTAAAATACCCCTCTTGGTAGTAATATACTCCATTGATAAAAAGCATCGTGAGAAAAAATAAAATCTCAAATTGAAAACGTTTCATAATTTACCTAAACATTATGAGCTTACTTAGCGAGTTTGTTTACGTAAGCTCTATTAGGGTCATTTTTATTTTAAAGACGAGTAACGCTAAAGCCTTTATCTCGAAGTTGTTTAAGTAACCCGTGTTTTTCAGGTAAATGCAGAGCGCCTACAGCAATAAATAGCTGCTCGTTTGCTAAACGCGGTGTGAGTTGTTTAACCCAATTATTATTGCGGTTAGTTAGCATTACTTGCTCGCTAATTTCACCGTAATTACTGTCATCAAAACTCATGTTGTAGTAATCGGTTAGTGTGTCCATGTCACCGCTTTTCCACGCATTAACTAACTTGATAAAGTAAGTATTAATATCGGCTAGTTGCTCAAAGGTTTCTTCAATCATTTCATTGCTTAGTAGCGCCATACCATCAAACATTTGTAGTTGTTGCTCTAGGGTTTCAAGCTCGCCAATTTTAATATTATGCTCTTTAGCATAACTAAGCACTTGCTTGTCTATGCCGGTTTTATCTGAATATCCTGCATTTTGAAATTCAATTTGCATCATAGTCACCATAACAGCCCAAGGCTTTAAGCCATTAAACATAGCAATATCAATCGACTTTTTAGCAAAGTAATCTTTTAGCTTGGTATAATTTTGCTTTGAAAGCTCAGTTTGCAGTGTTTTACCGTCACTTAGCATCATAAATGGCATTGAGCGCTGTTGCATTTCAAGTGGTGTAAGTTTGCTTATATCAACTTCAACAATCACTTCTTTGCTTGCACTAATTGCATCGGTTACATTTTTAGGTAAGCCTTTCATGCTGGCATCACCAACGTGTACAGTGCCAAATAGGTAAGAACTGACGCCATTTTTTTCTATTTTATATAAGGCAGGAGCTGCGTAGCTGTTAAGGCTAAATGTTATAAGTAACGCCACAATAAAAAAGTGGCTAATACGGGTAAGAGCATTCATGGTTTGTCCTTAAAATCTCAAAATTAGTAGTGTAAATACTAACCTAAATTTACTTCAGAGGTAACGTTAATATAAACGTTAGCGTATTGTTTTCGGTATTACTGGCCTTAATAGTAAAGCCATTTAAGTTACATAAGCTCTGTACAATAGATAATCCTAAACCATGGCGCTGATTATTAGTTCTAGATGAATCTAGCTGATAGAGCGGGTCAAAAATAGCAGTTAGCTGTTCACCACTTAGTGGTTTATTTACTTTGTTACTAACAGAGATGCTCATGTTTGTGCTGTTATTTACGGCAGTTAATTTAATTGGCGCCTCAGGGAGTCCATAAAATAGTGCGTTATCGATTAAGTTACACAAAATGGTATTTAAACTAAATTCGTCAACATTAAGCATAAGTTCGCCACTTATTTCGTTATTTAAACGCGTTTTGATACTTGGATGCTTAAAGGTCAGCTCATCAATAATTTGATTTACTAAGTTATTTAGAATGATATTTTGCGCATTCAATTGCATAGCACTACTACTTGAGCGCTGCAATAATAAGAGGTTGTTAACAATCGTTTTCATACGCTGTGAAATACTAAGTACATCACTTGTATAGGTGTCGCTAATACGTTTATCGTCAGGGTAGCGAATAGCCACCTCTGAGAGGCTTATGAGTTCAGCTATTGGGGTTTTTAGCTCGTGTGCAATGTCGCTTGTTAGGCGTTTTTCATTACTATAGAGTTGCTGATTAACGGTAATAAACTTATTTAGCTCGTTACGTATAGGTTCTATTTCTTCTACTTTAAAGTCGCTTTCTATTGTTTGCGCAACACCGGTAATATCGAGTAACTTAATTTGGTCGTTTAAATTGTGTAGAGGGTGCAGGCCTTTATTTACAATACGTGTCACTAAATAGCGCACACCAAACACACCAAGTACACAGGTTAAAATAAAGACCACATCAATAATAATCAGTACTTTATTAAGCTCAGAGGTGGGCGCTGCAATTGCAAGCGTCATGGTATTAAAAACAGCAGAGTGAGTGGGGTTTCTATCATCTTTTTGGGCTACAAAGTGACTTATAAGTGCGCGACCATCACGTCCGTTAGGAAGCTCGTAATCTATAATTTTAGATTCGTTTATCGGCATTTCTAAAAAAGGCAGGTTAGCATTTTCATAAAGCGCTAATGAGTCCGAGCGTTCAAACACATCACGGCCATGCCATAATTGGTAAAACTCCGTGGCATCTGCAGCTTCATATTCCGACATAAACTCACCAGCAAAATCAAATTCAACCACGTTGTTGTCATCTTCAACTAAGGTTTTTAAGTAGTTAGCTTTATTAGTTAAAGACTGATTGAACTGATCTTCCACCCAAGTATCAACACTTAAATCAACGGTTAAAAATATGGTGAACAAAATAACTGAGATCACAGCGCTAATATTATTAACGAGTTTACGCTTTATTGAGTGACTTTTATTTTGTTGTTGCGACATAACCAAATCCACGTTTATTTTTTATCGGGAGCTCGCCATCAAACTGTCTTACTTTTTTACGTATGGTTGAGATGTGTGCTTCAAGCGCATTTTTAGAGAGCATATCAAACTGACCTACCACCGCTTCACTTATAAGTTCAAGCCCCAATACTCGCTCTGGGGCGTTAAATAAGCATTCTATTATTTTATATTCATTGCGCGTGAGCTCAATGGCATGTTGCTTGTAGTGAAGAGTTTTAAGGGAGAGATCTAATACGCAATCACCTACGGTAAGGGTATTTTGTTGATTTTGCAGTGAACCACGACGAAGTAATGCAAGGACACGAGCATGGAGTTCTTCAAACGAAAATGGCTTAGTTAAATAATCGTCAGCGCCTTTCATAAGGCCGTTAATTTTATCTTGAGGCTCACTTCGTGCCGATAAAATTAGTACACGGCTTTGGCTATTACTGCTGCGCAGTGCTTGTAAAATACTCATGCCATCAACGCTCGGTAGCATTAAATCAAGTACGAGGAGGTCGTAGTTTCCACTTAGTGCCATACTCAGCCCTTCTGAGCCATCACCAGTTTCATCTACGGTAAAACCAAGGTTGCTAAGGCCAACTTGCAAGCTTCGTCTTAATGCTTCTGAGTCTTCAATAACGAGGATTTTCATGTTTACTCGGTTTATAAAAATAGCCTTGTTACTTTAACAAGGCTTTATTATCAAGTCACTTGGTTAATGATACCAACCATTTGTGTAGGCTAAATTACCTAAGTTCGCATGGGCTAGGGCTTTTTTTACTAGTTGCTCATCGTTTTCACATGGCACAAGCTGGTTATTGCTATACGTATAGGTGGTTGCTGGTTTTTGTGGTTGTAACACCACCACTTTATTATCGTGCATGTAGGCAAAGTTTTTGTCGTATTGCATCATTGCGCGTTGTTTGTTGTCGCTAATTGGCTTTGATAAATCATGACCTATCATTGGGTGCTTACCACTTGCGCCAATTAAAGACAGTAGAGTAACAGGAATATCGAGCTGACTGGCTAGTTGGCTATCTCGTTTATGGGTAATACCTTTTCCAAAAATAACGGCCGGAATTTTAAAGTGATCAACCGGTACTAAATTTGAACCCGATACGCGCGAGTCGTGATCGGCAATAACTATAAATACAGTATCATCCCAGTAGCTCGATTTTTTAGCTTTTTCGATAAAGGTGCCTAGTGCGTAATCGGCATACTTGGCAGCATTATTACGGGTTTGTTTTTGTTTATCGTACAGCGTTATTTTATCGTCAGGAAAGTCATACGGGCTATGATTAGAGCTTGAAAATATAAGGCTAAAAAAGGGTTTGTTTTGATTTTTAAGCTTAGTAAGTTCTATGTCGGCTTGGTCGTACAAGTCTTCGTCTGATGCGCCCCACGAGCCATTAAAGTCTATTTTTTTAAAGTTATTTGTATCTACGATACTTTTAAAACCGTTGCCTAAAAAGAAGCTGCGCATGTTATCAAAATGGCTTTCGCCACCATAAATAAACTGCGTGTTGTAATTTTGCTTCGCTAAAAAATCAGCAATGGTAAAAAAGTCGCGTTGTGATTTATCAAGCTTAACAACCGCACGCGAAGGCGTTGGTGTAAATCCTGTAATTACCGCCTCAATTCCACGCACTGAACGTGTACCCGTGGCGTATAAATTATTAAATCCCCAGCCTTGTTTATAAAGGGCGTCTATATTAGGTGTAAGTGGTAAACCGCCAAGCGTGCCTACATAACGAGCACCTAAACTTTCTTGTAAAATAATGACTAAATTTTTGGGTTTACCTGTATTACTTGCGCCATGAAACGTTTTTGTAGGGGCGGTTACATCACTAAATGTGCCTTGCGTATTTTGCATGTTACTACGCACAATACTAAGTAATTCATCGGTGGGCATTTTACCGTAATAGTCTTGGCTCGATTGCTCATTAGAAAGTTGCTTAACTGCAAACGCGACGCTATAAAGTGAGTTAAGGGTTAAGTCGTTAAGTAAATGATCGGTAGAAAACGAGACCATGGCGGGGTTAAGTGGTCTGTGTCCTAATGAGTTGCGGGCGCCAAAAATAGTTAAGCATACTAAAACAAGCGCTAAAATTGATTGGTTTAAGCCTGTTAGTGATGACTTGCTTTGCCATTGATTGCTAAACATTTTACTTGCAAATTTACAGCTTAAAATAAGTGCTATAACAGCAATAAATACTTCTAACTTATAGCCTGAAAAAATCATTTTTGAGACTTCTTTAGGATAAATTAAATATTCTATAAATAAGCGGTTTGGGCGCAAATCGTACTCGTTTATAAACGTAGGCGTAATCACTTCAAAAAAAACAAGTAAAGCAGACATTCCCACTAAATAAATTTTAATGAGGCCGCGTACTTTATTTTGCCAACCTACGCTTTGCATCAGTAAAGTAAGTAGTAATGCGGGCATAATAATGTAGCTTAGAGTGGCTATATCAACTCTTAAACCACCTATAAATATAGACAACCACGCATGCGATCCAAATACACGCTCCCCTTGCCATACACTTAATCCAAAGCGAGCAAGTGTTAAAAAGCTAAGTGCCAAAACAGTAAATACAACAAAAATCCATACAGGGCCAAGTGCATTTTGTATTTTAGGTATAAAAGTTAGCTTTATGCCCATAACACAGCCCACCAAATAAGAGCGGCAATTAGCATAGCTATAAACACGCTTGCAGAGGCAATATCTTTAGCTAGCCCCGAAAGCTCATGGTATTCACTGCCAATTCTATCAACTACAACCTCAACTGCCGTATTTACCAGCTCAGCAAACAATACAAAAAGCAGGCTGGCTATAAGCAGTAATTTATCCCTTAGTGCAATTTCTTGTAGCCACACAAACACACCGAGTAACGAAAACAGTGCTAGCTCTTGTTGAAACGCCGCTTCAAATCGACTCATCCATTTTAAGCCGTTAAAAGAATGGCTTAAGGTAAAAATAAGGCGCATTAAGCCTTGGCGTTTTATGACGGTTTTATTACTCATAGTTTTATTTCGCTTGGTGTTGTTTGGCAGCTAGCAAGTAAATCAAGCGATGCCTGATACGTTTTGCTTTTAATGCCAATTAAATTTAAAAGGGTGTGAAAAATATTGTTGTGTGAGCGTGCAGCAGTGGTGTCTAAATTAGCCAAGCAGGTATTGGTAATGCGCTGATTATGCTCATCAGCCCAGATATAAAGAGGAACGTGCGTTTGTGTGCTAGGTGCAAAGCTATAAGGAAAACCATGTAAATAAGCACCGGCTTCGCCAAGTGATTCACCATGATCGGAGACATATAAAAACTGCTTATCTATGTTATTTGGCAGCGCTTTTAATTGCTCAATTACCTGGGCGTTAACAAAGTCGCTGTACGCAATTGTGTTGTCGTAGGTATTAACTAATTCATCGAGTGAGCAGTTTTGAATGTCGCTTCTGTCGCACGTGGGCGTAAATTGCTTAAATTTTTCTGGGTAGCGTTTAAAGTAGGTTGGTCCGTGTGAGCCCATCATGTGTAGGACGATAACGGTATTAGCTTGGTTTAAATTAGCTAGTTTGCGCTTAAGTGGAGCAAGAAGTGCTTCATCAAAACAATATTTTCCATCGCAAAGCGCTGATGGGGTGATTGGGATATCAATGTTAACAACACGGGTGCATACGTTTTTACAGCCGCTGTTGTTATCAACCCACAGTACGTCGCTGCCAGCTTGTTGTGCTAAATCAATCAGGTTTTGTTGGTTGTCGGCTGCTAATCGATCAAAGTTATCTTGTGTTTGCAGTGAAAACATACACGGCACAGACACTGCAGTAGCGGTGCCACAAGACGCCATATTATTAAAATACGTCACATTATACTTTTGTGTATAAGGGTTGGTGTTGCGCTTATAACCTTGATAAGCAAAGTTTTCTGCTCGTGCGGTTTCGCCAACAACCATAACTGTTACGCTGGTGGTGTTAGGCGCAATTAAGGTAGGTGTTGCATCTATATTTTTAAATTCCATATTGGTATACAGCAGCTGATCGCGCATATATTTATAACCGCTAGAGAGATACTGAAATGGGATGAGTTCTTTTTTCAAAATGCGGTTATTGCGGCCAGTGGCTGCGTAGTCGGCGTAAAAGTTTACGACCACTAAAGCAATTAATGAGCAGCACGCTACAATAAGTTTTATACGACTAATCGCTTCTTGGTGAGGGCGAGTAAAGTGTATTTTTACTTTGCTTAATATAAAAACAGGTAGCGCACAAAACAACAGTAAAAAAGCTATGAGCTGAGGGTTTAAATAGCTCATCGCTTCGCTTGAATCGGTTTCGAACGTGTTTTGAATCATTGAATAGTCAAACACGACGCCGTAATTTAATGAGCCGTAAAGTACGGCACTCGAAATTATCAGTAAAAGGTAGTTAATTGGTTTTAGTAACCACCTAACCGACACTATTGAAAAGAAAATAATTAAAAGGCATAGCAACAGCAGTGGCACTGAAAGTAAAAATAGCCATGAAAAAGATGCAAGAGAGGTGATGGCGCTAAACGAACCTTGAATAAAAGGAATGTTTATAACTAAACAGTAATAACAGGCAATCATCACTACAAAGGCATTTGCACTACAGTGAATGTAAAACCGCTTACTACGATTTGGCTTTTTTTGTGCTGGTGTTTGGCTAGTTATGTTCATATTTAGGCTCGTTTAAAATAACAACGCCATGCTATGCAACAACACTTAAGAGTCGCTTAAGAGAACCTACGCATTACCTGAAGGTGATAAATAATTTTATTTATAAAAATATTCTCAAAAATTAATCAAACCTTAAATAAGGGATATAAGAATAGTGAATTTCTGAGGTTAAAATTAGAGCATAAAAAAACCACTACTAGCTTGTATAATGAATTTTAAAACCTGATAAATTGCCTTTTAGTCTTTTTGTTAGATTAACTTTGGTGTTGACTTAAAGGGCCTAGCGCGGTACTAATATAAAAAGAGAGCGAAGGAATAACCTTCGCGATAATTGAACAAAATTTGGTATTAATTACATGCTTACAAACGCACTTAACCTAGTCCTGATTATTATCGTGGTGATTATTCCCGCGAGGGCTTCGTAGTGCTTTAAAAACTTAAGCATTAAAAAAGCCCTCCGCACTTAACCGTTCGGAGGGCTTTTTAGTTTTAAGGGTAAAATTTTTAGCGTAAAAATGTAATTGGGTTGTCACTGAGGAATGAGGGTTTATTAATGACAGGCGCAGAACTAACAATCGACTTATTGGCCAAACACGGCGTAAATGAAGTATTTGGCTACCCAGGCGGAGCTATTATGCCAATTTACGATGCGCTGTATGGCGCGCCAGTCAAACACTACCTTACTCGTCATGAGCAAGGTGCAGGGTTTGCAGCTGTTGGTTATGCTCGCAGCACGCGTAAATTAGGTGTGTGTTTTGCAACATCGGGCCCAGGTGCAACTAACTTAATAACTGCCCTTGCTGATGCGATGATGGACTCAGTACCATTATTGGCGATCACCGGCCAAGTGCCTACTGCAGCTATTGGTTCAGATGCGTTTCAAGAAATAGATGTACTAGGTATGTCGCTTTCGTGTACTAAGCACAGCTACATGGTAGAACGAGCTGAAGACTTAGCAGAGATATTACAAGAAGCAATTCATTTAGCGCAAAGCGGCCGCCCAGGTCCTGTACTTGTCGATATCCCAAAAGATATTCAAATGGCTCAAGTCCCTTTTAAACCTTGGCTAGCCGCTGATGAATACTTACCAGAGTTAGATTTAAAGCAAGTTGCTATTGCTAATCAATTGTTGAGTGAGGCTAAACAGCCTGTAGCGTATGTAGGTGGTGGTGTACAAGCCGCTGATGCGCAAGACGAACTAATGCAATTTTTAAATAAAACGCAGATGCCAGCTGTATCAACACTTAAAGCGTTGGGCAGTGTATTACCAGATTACGAACATTACTTAGGTATGTTGGGTATGCATGGTGGTCAAGCTGCTAATATCGCAGTGCAAGAATGTGATGTACTTGTATGTATAGGGGCGCGCTTTGATGACCGCGTAACAGGCAATTTGGCTAAATTTGCAGCTAAAGCTAAAGTAATCCATTTAGATATAGATGCTGCTGAAGTTGGTAAGCGAAAACCTGCTAAAGCTTCATTAATTGCCGATTTAAAAACGTCGTTACCCGCACTTGAGTGCTTTGTAACACCTAAAGCTTGGTGTGACACAAATAAAGAAATGAATATTAAGCATGCTTGGCGTTACGACTACCCAGGTGAGAAGGTTTTTGCACCGTACTTATTAAACCAACTAAGCCAACGCATGCCAAAAACAGGGGTTGTGTGCTGCGATGTTGGTCAGCACCAAATGTGGGTAGCACAACACATGAAGTTTACTCATCCGAGTAATCATTTAAGTAGTGGTGGCGCAGGCACAATGGGCTTTGGTCTACCTGCGGCTATTGGCGCGCAAGTAGCACGCCCTGATGACTTTGTTATCACTGTATCGGGCGATGGTTCTATAATGATGAATATTCAAGAATTGGCCACTATTCGTCGTAACAATTTACCTGTAAAAATATTAATTTTAGATAACCAGCGCTTGGGTATGGTTCGCCAATGGCAAGAACTATTTTTTGAAGGACGTTATTCTGAAACTAATCTGTCGGATAACCCAGACTTTGTGCAATTAGCTGCTGTATTTGGTATTCCAGGGCAAACAATTACTCACGCTAACCAAGTTGATGATGCGATAACTGCATTAGTTAACAGTAAAGGTCCGTACATAGTACATGCCTGTATTGATGATAAAGAAAATGTTTGGCCACTTGTACCACCTGGGGCTGCTAACGACGAAATGATGACGGAGAAAGCAAAATGAAACATAGCCTAACTATTGCATTAAAAAGCCAAAGTATAGCGGTAGAGCGCTTTTTACGAGTGGTGCGTCATCGTGGTTTTGACCTTACGCATTTTCAGCTCAATATGGACGATGGTTTTTATAATGTAGACATGACGGTAGATAGTGATAAACCAATTCACCTTTTAACCAGCCAGTTAAATAAGCTGGTGGATGTAAAAGAAGTCACTTTACAAGATTTACAGCAACAACAGGCTGTGTAATTACGAACTGAAAAACAATTTACGAGTAACTGAATCACTCGGTTACTCACCAATTTTAGAATGAGGAATGCCCGCTTATTTTGCGGCAAAAACTGAGGTAACTATGGCTAAATTAAGAAGTGCAACAACAACTGAAGGGCGTAAACGCGCAGGCGCTCGTGCATTATGGCGCGCAACAGGTATGACCGACACCGATTTTGGTAAGCCGATTATTGCCGTAGTTAACTCGTTTACACAATTTGTACCAGGGCATGTTCACCTTAATCAGTTAAGTGAACTTATGGCTGAAACCATTACACAAGCCGGTGGCGTCCCTAAAGAATTTAATACTATTGCGATTGATGATGGTATTGCAATGGGTCACGGCGGCATGCTTTATTCGCTGCCTTCACGTGACTTAATTGCTGACTCAGTTGAGTATATGGTAAATGGTCATTGTGCTGATGCGATGATTTGTATTTCAAACTGCGACAAAATTACTCCAGGAATGATGCTTGCAGCACTACGCTTAAATATTCCGGTAATATTTGTATCAGGCGGTCCAATGGAAGCAGGTAAAACTAAGCTTGCTAACATCGATATTAAACTTGATTTAGTAGATGCCATGGTTAAAGGCGCTGATGAATCGGTAAGTGATGCAGATTCAGAGCAAGTAGAGCGCTCTGCGTGTCCAACATGTGGCTCGTGTTCAGGCATGTTTACTGCAAACTCAATGAACTGTTTGCTAGAAGCGATTGGTTTAGCATTGCCAGGTAACGGCACGACGCTTGCGACTCATAAAGACCGTAAACAACTTTATGTTGAAGCGGGGGCTCGTATTGTTGATTTATGTCGTGAGTATTATCAAAAAGATAATCAAGATGTATTGCCACGTGCTATTGCTAACAAAACAGCCTTTATGAATGCAATGGTTGTTGATATTGCAATGGGTGGCTCGTCAAATACGGTATTGCATTTGCTTGCTGCAGCGCAGGAAGCGGGCGTTGATTTTGATATGTCGCACATTGATGCGCTCTCTCGTAAAACACCATTTTTATGTAAAGTTGCACCAGCGACACCTGAATATCACATTGAAGATGTGCACCGCGCAGGCGGCATGATGGCAATCGTACGTGAACTTGGCAAAGCAGGCTTAGTTGATATGTCAGTTAATCATGTTGCTGGGTCAACTATGGCTGAGCTCGTTAAAAAATGGGATGCAACAGATCCTACTAACGAAGCAGCGCGCAAATTTTACCGTGCTGGCCCTGCGGGCATTCGTACCACTAAAGCAATGAGCCAAGAGTGTCGTTGGGACGAGGGCGATAACGACCGTGTTAATGGGTGTATCCGAAGTGTCGAACACGCTTTTCGTCAAGATGGTGGCTTAGCTGTACTTTCGGGTAATTTAGCAGTTGATGGCTGTATTGTTAAAAGCGCTGGCGTTGTTGATGAAATGCTACATTTTGAAGGTACTGCAGTCGTGTACGAGTCACAAGATGATTCTGTAGAAGGTATTTTAAACGATGAAGTAAAAGCCGGTGATATCGTGGTTATTCGTTACGAAGGCCCTAGAGGCGGCCCAGGTATGCAAGAAATGCTATATCCAACTAGCTACTTGAAATCAAAAGGCCTAGCTGAAAAATGTGCACTTATTACTGATGGTCGCTTTTCGGGTGGTACTTCGGGTTTATCAATTGGTCATGTATCACCAGAGGCGGCAAGTGGTGGTGCAATTGCTTATGTTGAAAATGGCGACAAAATCATTATTGATATCGCAACCCGTGAAATTACGTTAGCGTTAAGTGATGAAGAGCTTGAAGCACGTAAACAAAAACAATTAGCACGCGGAAAACTGGCGTACAAACCAGTTGATCGTGAGCGCTATGTATCGTCTGCCTTAAAAGCCTATGCATTACTTGCAACAAGTGCTGATAAAGGCGCAGTGCGTGACTTAGCTAAATTGGAGGCGCTTAGTTAATTATGGTCTCTCAAGAGCTCGATTATTTTCGCGCTATTATTCAAGCAAACATGGAGCCTTTGGCTAAAGTTACCGAGGTCAGCGAAATGGCTGAGCTTGGTGCTAAATTAGGTAACCATGTTTGGTTAAAGCGTGAAGACCAACAGCCCGTGTATTCATTTAAATTACGCGGTGCGTATAACAAATTAAATAAATTACCTAAAGGCTCAGTGGTTATCACTGCTTCAGCGGGTAATCATGCTCAAGGGGTTGCACTAAGTGCTTCTCACTTAGGGCATCAAGCCACAATTGTAATGCCAGTAACAACGCCTGAAATAAAAGTAAGTGCGGTACGTGCGCTTGGCGGTGAAGTTGTGCTACATGGGCATCATTTTGATGCCGCAAAAGCACATGCGCTTGAGCTTACAGAGCAACGAAACGGTATATTTGTTCCACCATTTGATGACCCAGACGTCATTGTTGGTCAAGGTACTGTAGCACGTGAGCTCATGCAGCAATTAAACGAGCTTGATGCGGTGTTTATTCCTGTTGGCGGCGGCGGTTTACTTGCTGGGATGGCGGTTTATATCAAATCGCTGCGTCCAGATATAAAAGTAATTGGTGTAGAAGCCGACGAAAGTGCATGTTTACAAGCGGCACTTAAAGCAGGTAAACCGGTAGAGCTTGAGCGCGTTGGTAGTTTTGCTGATGGCGTAGCGGTTAAAATTATTGGCACTGAAACATTTCGCTTAGCGCAAAAGTTTTGTGATGAAGTTATAACCGTCACCAGCGACGAAATATGTGCTGCCATGCAGGATATTTTTGTATCTACCCGTGCAATAGCAGAGCCTTCAGGTGCACTTGCAACGGCAGGGCTTAAAAAGTGGAGCCAGCAGTCTGGTTTAAAAGGGTTACATTTAGCGGCTGTTTTATCCGGTGCTAATTTAAACTTTGATCGCCTGCGTTATGTTGCAGAGCGCACTGCGCTGGGTGAAAAAAACGAAGCGTTATTAGCGGTTACTATTAAAGAAGAAAAAGGCAGCTTTAAACAGTTTTGTGCTTCTTTAGGTGGCCGTGCTATTACTGAGTTTAACTATCGTTATGCAGGACCTGGTGAAGCACAAATATTTGTAGGTATTGCCCTGCGCCAAGGCGAGCAAGAGCTTAATGAGCTAAAGCAAGACTTAACAAATAATGATTACCAATTTTGCGATCTGTCGGATAACGAACTCGCTAAATTACATGTGCGCTATATGGTTGGCGGAAAAGCACCCGAGCAATTACATGAGCGCTTACTTCGCTTTGAATTTCCGGAGTATCCAGGTGCGCTTGCACGCTTTTTAGATACTTTAGGTAGTAATTGGAACATTACCTTATTTCATTATCGTAATCACGGTGGTTCGATGGGGAATGTACTGGCAGGTTTTGCTATTGAGCCGAGTCAGTATGAGATGTTTAACGAGCACTTAAACCGTTTAGGTTACAGTGTACAAGATGAAACACAAAATCCGTGCTTTAGCCAATTCTTAACATCAAAGCCGCAAGCAGAAAAAGCCGAAAAACTCGCCTCAGTATAGTCCTTCTTTATAGGCAGGCACCTAACTAGGGTGCTTGCTTTATTACACGTTTTACATATAGTTACAGGTAATCGTCATACTTTTTGAGGACACCTAGTTGCTAGTTAAAGGATTAATCATTGGATTGTGCTTTTTTTGTAGCCATATCGCGGCGCAAGAATCAGTCACATTACAGCTAAAATGGACACATCAGTTTCAGTTTGCTGGCTACTATATGGCAAAGCAAAAAGGCTTTTATAATGAAGCGGGCCTTGATGTAACCATTAAACAAGCTAATCCAATGAAACCTGATACCTTTGCTCCTGTCGCCAGTGGCGAAGCACAATTTGGAGTTGGGCACTCTGGTATTTTACAGCAACGTATTAATGGACAACCTCTTGTTGCTATGGCTGCCTTATTGCAATTTTCACCTTACTGCTGGATGGTTAAAGACACGTCTGATATTTTTCATCCACGTGACTTTGTTAATAAACGTATTACTGCGGTAAGCAAAAATGATGGTACCGAACTACTTATTATGCTTAAACGCAGTGGCGTTGATGTGGATAAACTCAAAGTTTACGATGGCGAAAACCCAGGCCAGGCTTGGATTGAAAACAAGCTAGATGCTATGCAAGTATATGTTACTACAGAGCCTTATTATATGACTCAACAAGGCGTTGCTCATCGACTTGTTTGCCCACAGCGTTATGGTATGGACGTATATAGCGACATTTTATTTACCAGCGAAAACATGCTTAAGAAAAATCCTCAAACGGTCGAAAAATTCTACCAAGCGAGCCTAAAAGGATGGCGTTATGCAATGATGAACATGGATGAAGCCATTGCAGTCACCCAGCAAAACTATGCACCGGGTAAAAGCTTTTATCAGCTCGCTTTTGAGGCTGAAGTACTAAAAAGTTATATAACCCCACCCACCACCAGTTTAGGACATATGTCGATAGCAAAGTGGCGCTTAATTGCGGACTTATATGGCATACAGCAAAACGAATTTGACGAAGTAAAATCTCACTTTATTTATAAATACCAAGAACCTGAAAAGATGCAGTTATCGTGGATGCTCATGGCAGCTATTTTGGTAAGTATTATTTCAATACCTTTGTATTTACGGCTGATTTTTAGTAAAAATTAACTGCTTAGGTAATTCCCGAAACTGATATAATTAATTGTCTTTTTTATTTTTTAAGCTGTTATGACTTTAGCTGAGCAATTTTTAGCACTTGATTCACTTTTAATGCGTCATCGTCAGTATTGGCAGTGCACTGCATTTGATTTTGACACTATACCTTGGCCAGAGCTACAAGGCATACTTAGCGAACTAACTGATGATCAGGTAAGCGTTCTTGATAACGATCAAAACCAGCTATACCAATTTTTTAGCCAACATATAAGCCAACTTGATGAACTTGCAAAGTTATGCGAGTTACCTAGCTCAGCCCACTCTCAAGCTGATTATCCATTTTGGATAAGTAACGGCATTAAAGGTCGTAAGTTTGCACAGTTACAAGATTTTGTATCTGCACTACCTAATACGAAACAACCTGTTTTAGAGTGGTGCGCGGGTAAAGGGCACTTAGGTCGAATGCTTGCGTTTAATGGCGCAAGTAATGTGCATAGTATTGAACTGCAACAAAGCTTATGCGAGCAAGGACAAAAAAGTGCACAGCAACAAGGCTTAGCAATGCACTTTAGCCAAGCAGATGTATTAAAAGACGATATCACTCAATTTTTTAATACAGACATGCATGCTGTAGCGCTTCACGCATGCGGTGGCTTACACCAAGCATTTATGCGCCAAGCAAGTTTAGCGAAAGTACAGCAAATTAGCTTTTCACCTTGTTGCTACCATTTATTCACGGCTAATGAGTACCGTGCAATGAGTGAGGATGCAAATAAAAGTGAGCTTAATCTAACGCATCGTGATTTAAAGCTCGCATTACAAGAAACTGTCACAGCGCCTTCTCGTCTGGAAAAAGTGCGTAAAACAGAACTTGAGTGGCGACTTGGTTTTGATGCACTAAGAAAGTCGATCACTGGCGAGCAATATTACGTAAGCGTACCTTCGGTCAACAAAGCTATATTCTCAGATTCGTTTAAATCGTTTTGTGCATGGGCTGCAGATAAAAAGGCATTAAAATTACCTCAAGGCACTGATTATATTAAGTATTTAGAGGTTGGGGTGGCTCGCAAAAAAATAACTGACCGAGTTGAACTGGTTCGACATGTGTTCAGAAGGGCAATTGAAGTTTGGCTTGTGCTCGATCGTGCTTTATATTTGCAACAGCAAGGTTATCAAGTAAGCGTTAAAACGTTTTGTGAAAAGGAGTTAACGCCTCGTAATATTTTGGTTCTTGCTAATGTCCATTAAATTTCCGTCCTCGACTTAATAAGAGATGCAATGAGAAAGTTAAAAAATTTATTCGATAACAACAAACGTTGGGCTGCTCGTACAAGTGAAGCAGACCCTGAGTTTTTTAAAATTTTATCTATGCAACAAAATCCAGAGTATTTATGGATTGGTTGTTCAGACTCTCGTGTACCTGCAAATCAAATAGTTGATTTATTACCAGGCGAATTATTTGTACATCGTAACGTTGCTAACGTGGTTGTACACACTGACCATAACTGCTTATCGGTTATGCAGTACGCTGTAGAGGTTTTAAAAGTAAAACATATAATGGTGGTAGGTCACTATGGTTGTGGTGGCGTACAAGCCGTTTTAAACAATGCTAAATTTGGCTTTATTGATAATTGGCTACGCCATGTAGGAGATGTAAAAGAAAAGCATCTTGAACAACTTGACGCAATGCCAGAAAGTGAACGTTTAAGCCGCCTTATTGAGCTAAATGTAATTGAGCAAGTACGTAATGTGTGTCGTACTAACATTGTGCAAGATGCCTGGGAGCGAGGCCAAGAACTAAGCGTTCATGGTTGGGTTTATGGTTTAGAAAACGGCCATCTTCATGATTTAGAATCTGTAGTAACGTGCGCGAGTGAAGAAACGCAAAGCTACAAAAAAGCAGTACAGTACGTACTTAAAAAAGTGGGTGAAAATAAATAAATCCATGACTAAAACGGCGGTGTTGATAGGTGCTACAGGCTTGGTCGGTAATGAGTTGCTCCATAAGTTACTTAATAGCGATCGTTATACAAAAGTAGTTACGTTAAGCCGTCGAGCTCTGCCTGTCACACATGCAAAGCTAGTTAATCACGTTATTGATTTTGAAAAATTAACTCAATATGTTGAGCTTTTTAAAGGTGATGTATTGTTTTCGTGTTTGGGCACAACCCGTAAACGAGCGGGCTCGATACACGCTCAGCGTAAAGTAGATTTTGATTATCAGTTTATAGCGGCGCAGTTAGCGGCATGTAATGGCGTTACGCATTATTGCTTAGTGTCATCAAGCGGGGCGAATACGCACAGTAATAGTGCTTATTTGAAAATGAAGGGAGAGCTTGAGCAACATATTAAAGCACTCCCTTTTGATAAAATAAGTATTTTACAACCATCTTTATTATTAGGCGATCGTGAGCAATTTAGAGTGGCAGAAAAGATAGGCAGTATTATTTTTCCTGTTATTACACGATTTGCGTTTTTAAAGCGTTACAAACCAATAACTGGCGAACAAGTTGCGCAAAAAATGCTGAGTGTGAGTTTAGCTCAGCAGGCTAAGTTGTCTTATTATGTACTTGATGAGCTATTTGAATAAACTTGGTAAAATGCAAAAGGCAGCCTGAGCTGCCTTTTTTGTACATTAAATTAATACCAATTTTATTAAAAAAAGATCATTTTAGTGTATTAAATAACTCACTAACTACGTTAAAAATTATTTATATAGAACAACTATGTACCATAATTTTAGCCTTGTTATTGAGCTATTTTCTTATCGCTATAATAGAACACTAATTTAATGCAATTGGTATAATTATTCAGCGTCAGTTTTAGCGCTAAGTTGTTGCTCAAGCAATGAAACTTTAGCTTCAAGTTCGGTTAACTTTTCGCGAGTACGAATAAGTACTTGGCTTTGCACATCAAATTCTTCACGGCTCACAAAGTCCATCTCAGCAAGCTTGTTTTGTAGAACTTGCTTTGTTTTACCTTCGAGTGTGTCTGCTAGGTTTTTTACACCTTGTGGCATATTGCTAGTAATTTGCTTAGCAATTTCTTCAAGTTTTGCTGGGTTGATCATATTTGTCCCTTCGGCATTGCCTAAATGATAATAACTAATATTACCTTATACCCACGGTATTTAACACATGATCATCTTTACCTTAATTAATTAAGGCAATTGCTATGCTCGCTGTAATGGTTACGTTAAAATTGCGTGTCTTTTAAATTTCTTTGGTCGTTATGAAACTCAATCCTAAACAAGATGAAGCCGTAAAATATATTAGTGGTCCCTGCTTAGTACTCGCGGGCGCAGGCTCTGGTAAAACCCGTGTTATTACGAATAAAATCGCTTATTTAGTGAAAAAATGTGAGTACAAAGCGCGAAATATAGCCGCTGTTACTTTTACCAATAAAGCAGCCAAAGAAATGCGTGAACGAGTACTGCAAACGCTCGGAAAGCAAGACGCTAAAGGTTTATGGGTATCAACGTTTCATACACTCGGTTTAGAAATAATAAAAAAAGAGTTAAGCACATTAGGGTTTAAACCCGGCTTTTCGCTATTTGATGATCAAGATACCAATCAGCTTCTTAGTGAACTCACCGAAGATGAGCTAAAAAAAGACAAGGACTTACTCAAACTACTTAAAATGGAAATTGGTAGTTGGAAAAACGAATTAGTACTGCCAGAGCAAGCAATACGCGAAGCGCGTGATCCGCAAAAAGCATTGTTCGCGCAGTTATATGGGCGCTATCAAAACCAGCTGCGTGCTTATAATGCACTGGATTTTGATGATTTAATTATGATCCCTACTTTGTTACTTACCAATAACGCCACTTCTCGTGAGCGCTGGCAGCAACGCTTTAAATACTTGCTGGTGGATGAGTATCAAGATACCAACACAAGCCAATATCAACTTGTTAAATTGCTAGTAGGCGAGCGTGCCCGTTTTACTGTGGTAGGTGACGACGATCAATCAATTTACTCATGGCGTGGTGCTCGCCCGCAAAACTTAGTGTTATTAGGTAAAGACTACCCAGGGCTTAGACTTATAAAGCTTGAACAAAACTATCGAAGTGCAGGGCGAATACTAAAAGCGGCTAACATTTTAATTGCCAATAACCCACATGACATAGAGAAAAAGTTATTTAGTGAACTAGGTTACGGTGAGCCGATTAAAGTAATAGGGTGCCGCGATGAAGAGCATGAATCTGAGCGTGTGGTTGCTGAAATAATTTCACATAAGTTTATGAAGCGAACCAGCTATAAAGATTACGCGATTTTATATCGTGGTAATCATCAAGCACGTGGCTTTGAAAAATCACTAATGAGTAACCGTATCCCTTATAAAATTAGTGGCGGTATGTCGTTTTTCGCTCGCTCAGAAATTAAAGATATTATGGCGTATTTACGTTTGCTAGTTAATCAAGATGATGACAATGCTTTTTTACGTATCGTAAATACACCGCGACGCGAAATAGGTACGGTTACCCTTGAAAAGCTTGGTACGCTTGCTAATGAAAAGCACGCGAGCTTGTTTGCTACCTGTTTTGATAACGATTTAGGCTACAGACTAAAAGGGCGTGGCTTTAATGCGCTTGCTGGGTTTGCACGCTGGGTTGTTGAGCTATCTGATAACGCAGTACGCGGTGATACGCTCGAAGCTGTTAAAGACTTAGTGCGTAATATTAATTACGAGGCATATTTGTACGAGTCGTCACCGAGTGCAAAAGCGGCTGAAATGCGTATGAAAAACGTATCAGAGCTGTATCGTTGGATAACAGATATGTTGACAGGTGATGCCGACAACGAACCAATGACATTAGCCGAGGTTGTTAGCAAGCTAACCCTTCGCGATATGCTTGAGCGTAATGAAGAAGAAGATGAAACCGATGCAGTGCACTTATCAACACTACATGCATCAAAGGGCTTAGAGTACCCGTACGTATTTATGGTGGGTATGGAAGAGGGTTTACTTCCGCATCAGGTAAGTATTGATGAGGACAACGTAGATGAAGAACGTCGCTTAGCTTATGTTGGTATTACTCGCGCACAGCAGGAGTTAACACTTACTTATGCAAAGACACGTCGTCAATTTGGTGAAACTTCACAAACTGAATTAAGCCGATTTGTACAAGAGTTACCGCAGGACGATCTCGCGTTCGAAAACAAAAAGGCGCCAAATACCCAAGCAGAGCGCATGGAAAAAGGCCAAGCAAGAGTCGCTAACTTACGAGCGATGTTTAAAAAGCCTGAGTAATACCTCAGGCTAACTTTATAGAGACTGAGTTGCTTGCACTTCAGGTAACTCAGAGCATACTAAAGCGTGTTGTTTACCTACAAAAAATGCCAAACCGTGTTTATCTAATAAAGCTATAAAATTAAGTATTGATGGGCCTTTAGCAATGACCTTCATTGCTTTGAGCTTTGTAATTGCAAGCACGCCCTGTAGCTGAAAATCGTAACTTTCTTGTTGTAAAACACGTTTACTAAAGGTCGAGCTAAGTAGTAAATAATCAAAATTAATATCGGTTAGTAAATTAAGTTCGCACCTGTCTTTAGCAAAATTGTTTAAACCAATTGAATAACCAAGTTGTGATAGCGTTTTGAGGTTTTTTATTTGCGTTGCACATGCGTGGCGAATTTCTTGTTCATCAAATAATAAACAGAGTTGGCTTTGTCCTTGTTGTTTATTTAGCGTATCTGTAAATAAAACAAATTCGTGTTCCTCAAGTAGCAAACCAGAGCAAGGAACCAATGCCATAGCTACATTTGCAGTAATTGCTTGTGCATAGGCGCGTTGTAATAGTTGTAACTCTACTTGCAGATGCTGCTCTTTATCTGATGCAAACTTTTTCAAAATATCAAAGCTAGTAAAGCCAAGTATTGGGTGTTCACCAAATGCTTCAAATAAAGATTCAGACTGTTGTTGCTCATCAAGCGTAATTATTTCTGAGCTTCTAAAACTCATAGGTAATATATCAAGGTGATGTTGTGCTTTTAGGGTCTGCGCAGGTATTGATTGCGTTAATAGCGGATGAAATAACTCGTAACGGTTTTTTCCTGAGTTTTTAGCGTGATACATGGCGGCATCGGCATCACGAATAATTTCATCTGTATGCGTATAGCTTTTCTTTGAGTAGGTTATCCCTATACTTGCGCCACTTTGTAAAGACTCACCTTTGAGATAAAAGGGTTTTTTCATTAAATCTATAATACGATTTGCAACATCTTCTGCTTGTTGAGGCTCAGTTAAATGGGTTAATAAAATAACAAATTCATCCCCGCCTAAACGTGCTAGTAAATCATGCTCGCGTATACATTGGGCAAATAACTCACTCACGTTAATTAAAAATTGATCGCCTGCATGGTGGCCAAGCTGATCGTTAATATCTTTAAATTTATCTAAATCGATAAACAAAACAGCAAAGTGGTGCTCAGGAAAACGTTGATAATGTTGTAGCGTTTTTTCTAGCTGAGTTAAAAATAGACTACGATTAGGCAAGCTCGTAAGTGAATCGTGATGTGCATCATGATAAAGCTGCTGCTCTATTTTTTTTCGCTCATCTATTTGCATTTGTAAGTGCAGATTAGTTTGACGCAATTCTTTGGTTTTTTCGTTTACTCTAAATTCGAGTTCTTGATGGCTTTTTGCAATTGCTTGATTGACGAGCTTTGTTTGTAAAACAGCTGCAATTTGATGCGATACAAAGGTAATTAACTCGCAATCATCTCGGCTGAAAATATGTTTGTTATCGTAGGCTTGGCAAACAATAAGGCCGATAACACCTTGAGCTGTTTTAAGTGGAGCGCCTAACCAGCTAGTGGCCATTTGCTCTTTTGGCACGGGAGCAGAGCGTTGTACCACCCCGCTTTCTATTAATTCTTTTGCTCTACATGGGTGTATTAGTTGTGTTTCTTCGGTGCTTATTACCAGTTCGCTATAACCTTTAGCAAAGCGTCTTGGCTGTGTATTTTCTTTAAATTCATCTACGCAATAAGGAAAACTAATCCACCCTGTTTCTTTATCATAAAGTGCAATATATAAGTTTTCTGCGTAGGTAATTGTTTTTATTATTTCGTGTATCTTAAAATAAGCGTCATCAAGGTTTTTAGCTTGTGTTGCTATCTCAGATATTTTAAATAGAATTTGTTGGCGTTGAAGTGCGCGTTTACGCTGCTCTATTTCAAGGTTTAGTGCATCGTTACTTTGAGTGAGTGCGCGGGTGCGAATTTTAACTTCTGACTCAAGAAGCTCTCGTTTTTTTACACGCTCTATTGCAGTTGCCAAATAAAGCGACATAAACTCGAGTAATTGTATTTGCTGTGAGCTATAGCCTTGTTTTGTATCGTAACTTTGCGCTGCTAAAACACCGATAATATTGTGTTCTTGATAAACAGGTACGCCTACCCAGTGTTCGGCAGGAGTGCCTAATGCTTTAAATAAACCTTCTGCTGCAGCATCTTGCATTTGCTGCTTGGTAAAACATGTGGTTTTACCCTGTTTAAATACATAACCCGTGGCGCCTTCATCAAAGCTATTTGATTGGTTAAGGGCGACGGCAATACCATCTTTTTCATCTGAAAAGTAAGAAAGTTCCAGTGATTGACTGTACTGATTTAGCAGCACCACATAAAAACTTTTACTAGGTACGTACTTTTGTAAAATGTCATGGATGGCGGGGTATAGCAGGGTTAGCTCGGCCACAGTACTTGCCTGCTCTGATAATTGGATCAGGGCATTTTGTAAGTGATGTGATTGTTTGTATTTTTCGAGAAGCGCTCTAAGGCGTTTATTTTGATACGCCAATTTACTCGATACTGATAGTTTATCTTCCAATGATCTAACCGGCTATTTTTATTGTATAGTTATTAGCCTTATACTTTCACTTTTAGTGCTTATCGTCAAGTTGATATTCCTACTAAAGCAGTAGCTAGACACACTATTTTAGGCATTAAAAAAGGCTTACAGAAGTAAACCTTTTTTGTATATTTCAATCGAGCTTATTTAGATGTCATAAAGTCGATAGCAGCGCTAATCTCATCATCAGAACAATCCATACACGTGCCTTTTGGAGGCATAGCATTAAAGCCATTTAGTGCATGCTCAAGTAAAGTGTCTTTACCTTTAGCAATACGTGGAGCCCAATCGTCAGCCGATTTAGGCGCGCCTAGTGCACCAGTGCCGTGACATGCAAAACATGCACCTTGATATACTTGCTCACCAGAACGAGGACCTGTAGGCGCCGCTGCAACTGCAGCTTTATCGCCTTCAAGGTATACAGCACCAACCGGCGCGAGACGTGCTTTAATTGCATCTTCAGTCATAGAGTTATCATATGGCTGTGCGTATGCAGTGGTTGCTAGCAATAATAATGCTGCAGCTGTTAATTTTTTCATTTTGCCTTGCTCACTTCGATTTGAACGTGATCAATCACGATTAAAGATGACGGAAATTAAACCGATTATAACTCTCTGAGCCAATTTATAAAATGCTAAGAGCCGTTTTTATTAATAAAACTGACTACTTTTTGCGTTAACGCAATAAAATTTAATTATTTACTGTTTTTTGTTAAGCAATTTAATAAGCGTAATCAGTCATACAATTAACTTTTTAGATCCTAAGATCAAAATCAATTTATTGATAATACGCTACTAACTAGTTTTGCGATCCCTGCGTCGGCTTCAAGAATCGATTCTGCCAACATGTAAGCAGGGGTGGTAACTAACTTATTTGGTTCATCGATAACTACACCGTCAACCGCACAGTCTATATGGTTAGCGCCTAATGTGCTTAGCGCTTGTGCTGTCTCTACATCATTACCAATAGTAAGTGCGGCGTTATCGTAAATAAATGGGATCAATGTGGGTGCGATACACATATAACCTGCAGGCTTATTCGCTTTTGCAAATGATTTACAAGCATTAAGGACGTCCTGATTGATATTTGCTTTTGCGCCTTTAATTGCAAAATCGCATAAGTTTTTTGCAGCACCGAAACCGCCAGGCACAATTAATGCGTCAAACTGAGTCACGTCTAGTTCAATCAGTGATTTAATGTCACCTCGTGCAATGCGAGCAGCTTCTGTTAATACATTGCGTTTATCAGGCATTACTTCACCTGTTAAATGGTTAATGGTATGAAGTTGCTCAATATCTGGTGCAAAACACTGATACGTTGCGCCATTTTTGGCTATATGTAATAAAGTTAAAATTGCTTCATTAATTTCACTACCATCGTACACACCAGACCCTGCTAATATTACTGCTACGTTTTTCATGCTTTTGTGCCCCTAAAGTCTTTTTTATAAGTCGATCGGATGAAGTTTAACATGCTCAAAATTTCTCGCGAAAATAAATTTTTAGTACAAAAATCATTCGCAGTGCAAGTCGTTTTGCGGTTTATGCCATTTGCGATCACTTTGCCTTTAAAAAAATTATAAAGGATCGCTATGATCTTCGATCCATTGTGCTAGAATACTCCTCCGGTTATTTAAATGGACGCGAATAATCAAAGTGAATAACAACAGAAGCAGTCGTTAGAAAACCTTTTTCCACATTGGTTTAAAATAATAAAAAAAGAACCTCGTATTATCTTTTTTAAATTAAAACATACAGTTAAAGTATTTTCTAGGCATTTTATAATGCTTTGGAAGAATAGCTCGTGGCTGTTATCTACACACTTATCCACAGCTTGCTCTAGTTTTAATAACACGATAAACAGTAATTCACAGTCGTTTTATTTACTACCTTATGGCATGCTTATAATTACCTTAATTTTTTGCATTTAGGATCCAAATTCACCATGGCTCAGATCCCCGAAAACCCACTTATTTTAGTTGATGGCTCGTCATATTTATTTCGTGCTTATCATTCTCCGCCGCATTTAACTAATTCTAAAGGTGAGGCTACGGGCGCTATTTATGGCGTGATCAACATGCTTAAAAGCTTGATCAGACAATATGATCCCTCACACATGGTGGTTATATTTGATGCTAAAGGCAAAACGTTCCGTAACGATATGTATAGCGAATATAAGGCAAATCGCCCGCCGATGCCGGATGACTTACGTACGCAAATAGCACCAATACATAGCATTATCAAAGCGATGGGTTTTCCGCTAATTAGTATCGAAGGCGTTGAAGCTGATGATGTTATTGGCACATTTGCACGCATTGCAACTGAGCAAAAACGGCATGTCCTTGTCTCCACTGGCGATAAAGATATGGCGCAACTTGTAAATGAACACGTTACATTAATAAACACGATGACCGACAGTATTTCAGACCCTGTTACCGTAGTTGAAAAGTTTGGTGTAGGCCCCGAGCTTATTATCGATTACTTGGCACTAATGGGCGATAAGGTCGATAATATCCCAGGTGTTGAAGGCTGTGGTCCAAAAACGGCCGTTAAGTGGTTAGAGAAATATGGCTCGTTGCAAGGTGTAATGGATCACGCAAGTGAGATTAAGGGTAAAATAGGTGAAAAGTTAGCTGCAGCTCTCGATCATCTGCCTTTAAGCTACGAGCTTGCAACAATTAAGTGCGATGTTGAAGTTGAATCAGATCTTGATACGTTCAAACTACAAGAGCCAAATAAAGACGAATTAATTGCACTATATGGTGAGTGCGAATTTCGTCGTTGGTTAGCTGAGTTATTAGATAACCCTAAAGATGCAGAAACACATCTAGCTGTACCTACCGAAGCCACTGAATTACCAAAAGTAGAAGATGCCCATTACGAAACTATTTTAACGCAAGCGCAATTTGATACGTTAATAGAGCAATTAAATAGTGCCGAGTTATTTGCATTTGATACAGAAACTACCAGCCTTGATTATATGAAAGCGCAATTAGTGGGTATGAGTTTTGCCGTAAAAGCGGGTGAAGCTGTGTATTTACCTCTAGCGCATGACTACCCGGGTGCGCCTGAGCAATTAAGCCTGGAATTTGTAATGCAAAAGCTAGGTCCAATTTTGGCCGATGAAAACAAAGCTAAAGTAGGGCAAAACCTTAAATACGACAAAAGTGTATTAGCGAATGCAGGTTTTGCGCTAAACGGTATTAAGTTTGACACCATGCTTGAGTCATACGTATTTAATAGTGTGGGTACACGCCACGATATGGACTCGCTAGCACTGAAATATCTAGGTCATAAAAATATTAGCTTTGAAGATATTGCTGGCAAAGGTAAAAAGCAACTTACCTTCAACCAAATTGAACTTGAAAAAGCTGCGCCTTACGCTGCAGAAGATGCCGATATTACTTTGCGCCTACATGAAGTGCTTTGGCCAAAAATAGCGGCTGATGAAAAGCTAAAATCTGTATTCGAAGATATAGAAATGCCACTTGTTAGTGTGATTTCTGATATTGAACGAACCGGCGTTGCAATAGATAGTAATATGCTTGCAGCACACAGCCAACGATTAGGCGAGCGTTTAATTGAGCTTGAAAAAGAAGCATTTGAAATAGCAGGCGAACCATTTAATTTAAGCTCTCCTAAGCAACTACAAGTACTGTTGTTTGAAAAGCTTGGCCTGCCTATTATCAAAAAAACGCCTAAAGGTGCACCTTCTACCGCAGAAGAAGTATTGCAAGAGCTTGCTCATGATTATCCACTACCGAAAGTAATTATAGAGCATCGTGGTTTATCAAAGCTTAAATCAACTTACACCGATAAATTACCATTAATGGTGAATGAGAAAACCCAGCGTGTACATACATCTTATCATCAGGCAATTACAGCAACGGGGCGCTTGAGTTCAACCGATCCTAATTTACAAAATATTCCTATTCGTTCAGAAGAAGGGCGTCGAATTCGTGAAGCGTTTATAGCTGCCGATGGTTACAAAATTGTCGCTGCCGATTACAGCCAAATTGAGCTGCGTATTATGGCGCACCTTTCACAAGACAAAGGTTTATTAAATGCATTTGCTAACGGCTTAGATGTACACAGTGCAACTGCCGCTGAAGTATTTGGTGTAGAGCTTGATGATGTAACTACCGATATGCGCCGCAAGGCGAAAGCAGTAAACTTTGGCTTAATTTACGGTATGTCTGCATTTGGTTTAGCACGTCAACTAGATGTGCCACGCCATGAAGCGCAGCATTACATAGATAAATACTTTGAGCGTTTTCCCGGTGTATTAGAGTACATGGAAACAACACGCGAAAAAGCAGCTGAAAATGGCTACGTTGAAACAATATTTGGTCGCCGCCTACATTTACCAGAAATAAACGCACGTAATGGCGCGCGCAGAAAAGGAGCCGAACGTGCTGCTATAAACGCACCAATGCAAGGTACTGCTGCTGATATTATTAAAAAAGCAATGCTGAGCGTTAACCGCTGGGTACACGAACAGGCGCCAAATACGATTAAGCTACTAATGCAAGTACACGATGAATTGGTATTTGAAATTAAAACAGACTGCGCACCTGAATACACAAAACATATTTGTGAGCTGATGTCGCAAGCTGCAGCGCTTGATGTGCCGCTTATTGTTGAAGCTGACGAAGGTGACAACTGGGAACAAGCCCATTAATGCAATTTGAGCATTTTAATTAAAGCGCCTTTGGCGCTTTTTTTATGTTTAATAAAAATGGTGAATCACAGCTATTTAATTAGCTATATGCAAGCTTTAGTTAAAATAAGGTTAATTTAAGCAACTATTTGTATTAAATAGTTATATGTTCGTCAATTCGAGCTGTTTTACAGGAATATGATTGTATTTTAATGCGTGCTTTTGTTAAAGTCCCGCCTGTCCTATCCTGTAGGACATCCTGTTGATGATGCATCTGAAAGGGTGCAACAAATTGATAGCTTCTCCCCAGTTTGCTATACCGGCCTACCAACTTGTTTGGTGGGCCGTTTTTTGTTTTACGCCTAAAAATCCTATCTAATTAATTCTTTTTTTCGCTATACCAATTGTATTATTCATTCGTCACTTCGAGGTGGTTTGGGTACATCGCAGGTGATACCATCGAAGTGCTATCATTTTTATTCTTTTCATTTTATTACTAAGGAGTGCGTTATGTTTAAAGCATTAGCTATTGCAGGTTTTTCTTTATCAAGTTTAGTTATTTCTAATGTTGCTCAGGCCAATTGGCAGCTAGTGAATGATAAAAGCCAACTAAGCTTTGTTTCAATTAAAAAAGATTCGATTGCTGAAGCTCACCATTTTACTAACCTTGAAGGTATGCTTTCTGATAAAGGTGAGTTTAGCGTTAATGTTGATTTAACATCAGCCGAAACTCTAATCCCTATTCGTAATGAGCGTTTAGCTACATTTTTATTCGAAGCGGCTAAATTCCCCAATGCTGTTTTAACTGCAAATTTAACTAAAGAGCTAAGTAATATTAAAAAGCCTGGTCAATACATATTGAAGGGTATTAAAGCTGAGCTTGATTTTCATGGTAATAAAAAACCATTGGCAATTGATGTACTCGTTAACAGCACGCAAAGTGGTGATTTAACGGTATCATCATTAACACCTATTATTATTAATAGTGATGATTTTGGTGTAACCGAAGGCGTTAAAAAGCTGCAAGAGTTAGCGGGCTTGCCTTCAATTGCAACAGCTGTGCCTGTTACATTTGCAATAACACTTAAAAAACAGTGATTTCTTTAAGTGAGCTTAGCAAGCGATTAAGCGAGCCAAGCAAACCTTTTGATAGTTGGCAGCCTAACCATTGCGGGGAGCTGCCAATTGTTATTAATAATGAAGGGAAATGGTTTTACGATGGCAGCGAAATAACACGCCCAGCCATGGTGAAGCTGTTTGCTTCTGTATTGTGTAAAGAAGATGAGCAATTTTATTTAAAAACCCCTGTCGAAAAAATAACAATAACGGTTGAAGATGCGCCGTTTATTATTGTTGATTGGCGTTTTGAAAATACAGCGCAAGGGCAAGTGTTGTGTTGTATTGATAATTTAGCTAGGCAGTGGCTAGTGAGCGCTCAGCAGCCCTTGCATATAAAAGACTACAATGGTTCAAAGGTGCCTTATTTAAAGCTACCGTATGGTTGTAGTGCGCGAGTTTCACGCAGTGTATTTTATCAGTGGGCTGAAAAAGCCGAGCCTGATAAGCTCGGCTATTTTATTAAATCTGCAGGAAAGCAGTTTTATTTATCGTAACGCCAGCGTTTAAGCCTCTGGGTTTGTTTCGTCTGTGATTGTTTCATCGGTAGGTGGTACAGCAATAACAGGACCTAAAAACCATTCATCTAGCTTTTTAGCTACTTCTGGTAAACCGGTGCCTTTTAATGATGAAAACGCATGAACTGTAATATCCCCATCAAGCGTGCTTAATTCACGGCGAACTTGCAGTACTTGTGATTTACGAGGGCCTTGCTTTAGTTTGTCGGCTTTAGTTAATAGTGCCAATACTGGAATTTCACTACCAATTGCCCAGTTAATCAAATCACGGTCTAAATCTTTTAATGGATGACGAATATCCATTAAAATAACAATACCTTTTAAGCTTTGACGCTTTTGCAGATATTCACCTAACGACTTTTGCCATTTCTTTTTCATTTCGATTGGTACTTTAGCAAAGCCATAGCCTGGTAAATCGATAAGGCGCATATCGTCGACATCCGCTAAATCGAATGTATTGATTAGCTGAGTACGTCCAGGTGTTTTACTTGTACGTGCTAGCTTCTGATCGGTTAATGCATTTAATGCACTCGACTTACCTGCATTGGAGCGACCGGCAAACGCAACTTCAATTCCCGTATCAGCAGGTAATTTAGTAATGTCGGGAGCGCTTGTTACGAAAGACGCAGTATTATATTTGATACGAGATTTGAGCACAGGCTCTCCTAAAACTTAAAAAAATAACATTGAGTAAACCAAATTCACTCAGGGCGCGTATTTTATACTATAAAGGATGTATTAAAAAGCGTATTTAACCACCTAAAAACAGCACCTATGGTACATTTAAAACATGTTAAAGCTTAATCTAAGTCAAAACCCTGTAAATTATAAGCTTAATATGTGTAGAAAACGTGCCAGAGAATTTATTATCGTGTAGAATATATGTATTACAACATCACGATTGTAGATGATACAGGGTCGGAAACAGAGAATTCACCATGAAAAAAATAGCACTATCTTTAACAATATTGCTTGGTGCGTTGTCAGCAAGCAACGCAACAGCATTTGATGGCGATGTAAACGCAGGTAAAGAAAAATCAGCAACGTGTGCGGCTTGTCACGGCCCAGACGGTAATGCGCCGGTTAATATTTACCCTAAAATTGCAGGTCAACATCCAGATTATATCCTTAAGCAACTTCAGGATTTAAAATTAGGTATGACGTCAGGCGGCAAAGAAGGGCGTATGGATCCAGTAATGAGCGCTATGGCTATGCCACTTAGCGAGCAAGACATGAAAGATCTAGCTGCTTATTTTTCTTCAATGAACATGACTGAAGGTGCTACACCTAAAGATGTTGTTGAAGTTGGCGAAATGCTCTTTAAAGCAGGCGATGCGGGGCGTGGAATTCCATCATGTGCAGCATGTCATGGTCCACGTGGTAACGGTTCATCACTTGCTAAGTTTCCAAAAATTTCTTTTCAGCATCCTGGATATATCAAGTCTCAACTTGAAAAATTCCGTGATGGAACTCGTCACAATGACTTAAATGGCATGATGGGCGATATAGCGAAGAAATTAACAGATAAAGATATTGAAGTACTTTCTCAGTACTTAGGTGGTTTACACTAAAGTCGTATTTATTTAGCAATTAATAATAAATAGACTACAATGTTTTACAAAAAGCAGCCCAGGCTGCTTTTTTTGTGTGTAAAATTAACGATATCACCCGTTTAAATGTAAGACATTGACCATGCATGAGTGTGAGAAAAGTCTTCTTTTTATTTTTTATTCATCATTAACCTATTGTATTTTATTGTTTATTTGATTTTAAAATGTAATAAGTATAATAAAAGTTATATAAACCAGTTGTAACAAAATCATTAACGAGTAAATTAACCACTGTCGCAAAAGAACAATAACAAAACGGAAACAAGCTATAAGGAAAGTGGCGCGGCATGACTACATAGCACAAGATTAGTGCTACTAAAGGAAATAATAAAAAAGTGTCAGGATGACCGAAAATAATAAAAAACTCATGGAAGTTTAATAATAAAAACAAAATGGAATGTAACAAGGAACGTAAAAATAATAACAATACGGACTGATAATAATAAAAATAATAAAGACTAAAAAAAGTCGAAGGGAGAAGTGTCCAGATAATGGCGCTCAGATTAGCAGGCGGTAGAGATGTTTTCTCTACCGCCTTTTTATTTGTCCTGTTACAATACCCACCGTTTAAAATTAGCGATTAATTAGCTAAGGCGCTTTTAAATGAGAAACCCAACCTCTATAGCGCAAACTGAATTCTTCTGGCTAGGCCAGCACTGCGATGCCCATTAATTTGCGCTTCGCTCAAAACCTCTTAAGTGAGATGATCAAGATATGAGTAGAACTAAAAAGTCACGCAAAAGCCCAGCAAACGGACCTGTTCGTTTAAGCCAAGATAAGCTTAAAGAAATGCGCGCATTAAAAGAGCAGCGAGTTAAAAAAACCAAAGGCGCAAAGCCCGGTTCTCGTAATGCGCCAGATTTACTAGATAGCGAAAGCCAAAATAGTAATCACGCGCCTAAAGATAAGCGTGTAGGCAGTAAAAAGCCTGTGCCGTTAATCGCAACCGCGCCGGAGCCTAAAGTTGAAATGAAACGCAACTTAAAGCCAACTATTGAGCTGAAAAAAGTAATCGAGCCTGAATTTACACCTGAACAAGAGCTAGAAGCACTTGAGAATGATGAACGTTTACTTAAATTAGTAGAGCGTCATGAAAAAGGTGAAATGCTAACAGGTAAAGATGCTAAGTACTTTAATAGTCGCATTGCTCGTCATCAGGCGTTATGTGAAATTCTTGGTATTGAAGATGAGGACGAAGACGAGTTTGAAGATGACCTTGAAAGCCAAGGCAATTCTGATTTCGATCAATACTTATCTGATGATTTAGCCAACGAATGGTTAGATGAAGACGATAAATAGTAAGGATAAATAATGAGTACCTCGGTAATTTTAGCCTTACTTTTAGGCGCTGCTATCATAGCTGGTTTGGCATTTTATGCGGGTCAGTTGCTGTATAAGTTAAATGCGCAAAAAAAGTTAATTGCTAAAACGCAGGCTGAACAAAAGCAAAAGCTTGAAAAGTCGCGTTTAAAGCGAAACGCAAAACTAGCCGATAGTATTCATTTAATCGCACGTGCAATGAATGAAGAGCAGTGTGAGTTTTCTGAAGGCTGTTTACGCATTTGGGTACTTATGTCTCAGTATGCCTTTGAAAGCGAGCGTGATTTAACGACGCAGTATCCTGGTATTTATAAAATGTATCAGGTAGTTAAAGAAATGCCGACGCACGATGCACGTAAAAAATACTCTAAAAAAGAGATTTTTAAGCTAGATAAGGCTCGCTGGCAAGCTGAAAAAACACTTAAAGATGAAGTTAAAGCGGATTGCGCTAAAATTATCATCGAGTTTAAAGCCGCTCCAGGTAGCGATAAAGTCGTTTTTAATTAAAGCTACAACTTAAATACAAAAAGCAGACCTAGGTCTGCTTTTTTTGTGTCGATGTATTTATTATCCAGAGTTCAGGCTAAATCACTCTTGAAAAGCGCGTTGCGTTAATTTGTTTTTGTAAGTGAGCATCGAAGCACATACAAATAATACGAATGAATAAGTTACCGCGTGGTGTTACGCTAATTTTATTATCAATTATAGTTACTAGTTCATCTTTTATAAGTGGCGCCAGCGCTACTAATGCATCCTCAAAGTAGTCATTAAATATAAGCGCGTGTTTTTCACTAAAGTCCTGTATATCTAATTCAAATTGGCAAATGAGCTGTTTAATTGCATCAGCACGAATTACATCATCATGTGTTAAGTGCATTCCTTTATTAAGAGCACTACCGCTTTGTGTTTCTACGCTGTGGTAATAATGTTTTAATTCTTTTTGATTTTGTAAAATGGCGGTGCCAATCTGCGAAATCGATGACACGCCTAAACCTAATAAATCACAATTTCCATGGGTTGTATAACCTTGAAAGTTACGATGTAACTTGCCTTCATTCTGCGCAACAGCTAGTTCATTATCAGTTTTTGCAAAATGGTCCATACCAATAAATTGATAGCCTGCTTGTGTCATCTGCTCCAGCGTATTTTTAAACATGGTGAGCTTATTATGTGCACTGGGTAAATCTGCATCTTTAATCTTACGCTGTGCGGCAAAGCGCTCAGGTAAATGCGCATAGTTAAACACTGATACTCTGTCAGGGCTTAACTCAATGAGTTGCTCTATAGTTTGTTTAAAGCTTTGTGGTGTTTGCAGTGGTAGTCCGTAAATCATATCTGCATTAATAGATTGAAACCCCAACTGGCGAGCTTGTGTAATTAATTGCTTGACCGTATCTGCATTTTGCGGGCGATTAACAGCAAGTTGTACGTCATCGTTAAAGTCTTGAATCCCAAATGAGACACGGTTAAAGCCAAGCATCCTTAAATCAACAAGCATATTATCGGCAAGTGAGCGTGGGTCTATTTCAATACCGCGTTCTGTTGTGCGTGTAAAATTAAAGTGCTGTTCTAAAAGCTTAATTAAACGGGTCATTTGTTTTGCGGTTAAAAAGGTGGGAGTACCGCCACCTAAATGTAATTGCTCAACCGTGTAGCTTTTAAATAAAGGCGCTTGGGCAGTAATTTCTTTTGCTAAAAAGTCGAGATACGTATCTGCCTTAGATTGATGACGGGTAATTATTTTATTACAGCCGCAGTAGTAGCAAAGCTGACTACAAAACGGGATGTGAATATATAAAGAAAGAGAGCGACTTGTTGACGATTCTATAGCGCTTAGTAGGTCTTGTTGCTGATATCCGTCACGCAGTGATAAAGCCGTGGGATAAGAGGTATAACGCGGACCAGACACATTATATTTGTTTATTAGGGTTTCATCCCATTGTGGAAGTTTAATCATCACGCGCACCTAAGTATTTATTTAGGGATGATTATAAAAAAGTACTCAGGAAGGCGGTTTGATCTATAACAAAAAAGGTGCCGAAGCACCTTTTTTAATAAAATATAACTTAATACGACCTAATTAATACGTAATAGTATGAGCATCTTTAAGGTATTGAAATAATTCTTTATAACCTTTACCTGGCTTTTCAGCTTTCGCTTCTTTTGCTGCATTACGAACTAATTGGCGCATCTGTTGACGATCAAGAGATGGAAACTGCTCAATAGTCTCATTGATAAGGTCATCACCTTGTTCAATTAAATCTGAACGTAATTGCTCAATTTTTTTGACCAATACTTCAGCTTGGTTATTTTTATTAAGCATCACATCAATAATCGCTTTAATATCATCAATGTTTTCTACAGTACGCAGTGTTTTAGCGATGTAGTTTAAGTGGCGGCGGTACGCGTCGCTTTTGTTACTTATTTTATCAGCAACAACCATCGCTTCTTTTAAATCGTCATTTAATGGCAGGCGTTCGCGCTGTTTTTTACCCATTTTGGCAATTTCAGTACCTAACTGATGAAACTCTTGCGCTTCGCGTTTAAGCTCCGTTCTTGATACATATTCAATTTCTTCTTCAATTTCAGCAGGCTTGCCTTTTTTCTTTGCCATGGGGTGCTCTTAAATAAAAATAACTTTTGCCATTATACATGAATATGATACTTAGGAATATTAGCTGATGTGATGCATTGAGTGTGTTAGCATTTAAATATAAGAAATGCGTGCATTATGCCTCTAAGGCTCAGGACTTAATTTATGAAAAGCCAACAAAACGATCCAATTTATTCTCAAATATCGCAAGTTAAAGATGCGGTAGCAGAAGTACTCGAACATGCTAAAAAATTAGGCGCTACAGCTGCAGAAGCTGCGATGTCTAGCACGTCTGGTTTATCGGTTAGTACACGAATGGGTGAAGTAGAAACCATTGAGTTCAACCAAGACGGCGGCTTAGGCATTAGTGTATATGTTGGTAATAATAAAGGCTCGGCGTCAACGGCTGATTTAAATCCAAAAACATTGCGCACGGTAGTCGAAAAAGCGATTGATATAGCCAAATTTACATCTGATGACCCATTTAACGGCGTTGCTGATAAAGAGTTACTTGAATTTAATCCTAAAGATTTAGATTTATATCATCCTTGGGATGTAAGTCCTGAGGAAGGCATTGAGCTTTGTCATGCTGCTGAGCAAGCTGCATTAAATGCAGACGAGCGGATTGTTAACTCTGATGGTGCGAGTTTTTCATCGCATCAGGGATTACGTGTTTATGGTAACAGCCACGGTTTAATTGCAGGCTTTCCGCGTACTCGTCATAGTATTAGTACTATGGTAATAGGTAAAGATGGCGAACACATGCAGCGCGACTCTGCTTATACAGTTGCTCGCGATCAGGCTGGTTTAAATGATGCGGCGGCAGTGGGCCTTGAAGCGGCAGCTGAAACCTTAGCTAAATTAAACAGCCAAAAGTTAGGCACAATGAAAGTGCCTGTTATTTTTAGAGCAGATATTGCAAATTCATTGTTTGGTCACTTGGTGTCGGCAATTGGTGGTGGCGCGCTTTATCGTAAATCAAGCTTTTTACTTGATAGCTTAGGTACTCAGGTATTTAGTAATTGTGTGAATATTGCTGAGCGCCCACATATTTTAAAAGGGTTGGCATCGTCACCGTTTGATAGCGAAGGTGTTAAAACATTCGATAGAGAAATAATTCAAGGTGGCGAGTTACAAACCTATTTATTAGCAAGTTATGCCGCACGCAAAATGAACATGACCCCAACAGGGCATGCAGGCGGTATACATAACTGGCTCGTTGAGCAAACTCATAACGATTTAACAGCACTATTAAAAACCATGGGTACTGGCTTATTAGTTACAGAGCTAATGGGGCAGGGCGTAAATACCGTAACGGGTGACTACTCTCGTGGTGCTGCAGGTTTTTGGGTTGAAAATGGTGAAATTCAATATCCGGTAAGTGAAATTACTATTGCTGGTAATTTAAAAGACATGTTTAAAGGTATTTCCGCCATTGGTGGTGATATAGAACGCCGTGGTGGTATTCAAACAGGCTCAGTACTAATAGAGCAAATGCAAATAGCCGGCGCGTAGTATTAATACGCAGTGTATACTTAGACCCAGAGTATTATCTCTGGGTCTAAGTGAGTTTTTACGAGGTGTAAAATGGCTAAAGATAGATATGCACCAAAACCGCTAACCGATATTATGGCGGGGTTAAATAATCGTTTATCGGCTTATGCAGGCAAAAGCCAAGCACTTGATACACAGCAAACCTTATTAAAAGATTTTTTAGGCCCTAAATTGGGTGATAAATGCCGAGTTAGTAATTACCGAGACGGCACGCTAATGATAGAGGCTGTGTCTGCGCCTATCGCGCTTAGGCTTAATTATTTAAAAATGGATATGCTTTCACACTTTAGAGCTGCTGGAATGGCAGAGCTCGGGCAAATAAAAATAACTGCAAATCCTCAAGCAACTCAGCGATTAAGTACCGCGAATAAATCGGGCAGCCCTACAGTTACCAACTCTCGGAAAATGAGTGAGCAAACCGCTAATTACTTAAATGCGATAGCGGCTTCTGCCCCCCTTCATTAAAAGAAAAACTAGAGCGTTTAGCGCTCCACGGGAAGAATAAAAGTTAGCCTTAGCCACCCGCTATATTGTTATTGGTAGGGCTATTTTTGCAGCTCACCGCATTCAAAATACTTTGTTACATATTCCATTTTATTGTTGGTCTAATGAGGTTTATGATACTGCCTGGTGTGCTTTATTATTTAAAGCTCCCTTGATACCCATTCCATTAAGTAAAAGCGTACAGGCAGTGCTATTTTTACTCCTGCTATATTCAAGAATTTAATGGAGTTGGTATGTGATACCAACCTGCATAAATCTTTGATCAATTTAACGAATTAAATTGCACTATAACGTCGTTAAAAATTTTTTATTTAGAACAACTAGATACAAAAACTTTTGCCTAGTTCTAGCGTAATTTTCTTAACGTTAAATAGACCCCATACATAAGCAGATTGGTATGATTTAATTCTAACTAACAAACGGAATCATTATGAATAAAGTAACAATGGCCGCTGCGAGCATAGCGCTTGCACTTGGTCTAGTAGGTTGTGGTGAAAAACAACAAGAAGCTAAAGTAACCGATACTCCTGTAGTAACAGCACCCGCTGAAAAGCCACTAGAGCTTGGTATTGAACTAGCGAATATGGATAGTTCAGTACGCGCACAAGACGATTTTTATTATCATGTAAATGGACAGTGGTTAGCAAAAACTGAAATACCAGGTGATAAGTCTAACTACGGTTCTTTTTCGCAGTTATATGATGAGTCACAAAAAGCGATGAAAATTGCCCTTGAAAACGCAGCCGCGAATAAGGCCGCTAAAAAAGGCAGCGATGAGTATAAAATTGGCGCATTTTATAAAAGCTACATGAATCAATCTGCGCGTAATGAGCTAGGTATTACGCCATTACAACCGTCATTAGATACGATTGATAGCGTTAAATCTAAAGCTGATTTAGTGGGTTTAATGGCTAAAATTCAAAAACAAGGCGGTACTTTACCGTTTGGTTGGTTTGTAAATAACGATGCTAAAAACTCGAGCGAGTATGCATTGTATTTATCTCAGTCGGGTCTTGGTTTACCAGATCGTGATTATTACTTAAATGATGACGAAAAATTCACTAAAATTCGTGCTTCTTACGAGCAATACATCACAGATGTTTTAGCAAAATCAGGCGTTAAAAATGCAGCAGAAGCTGCCAAGAGCGTACTTGCATTTGAAAAAACACTAGCTGATGCTCAGTGGAGCCGTGTGCAAAGCCGTGATGCAACTAAATCTTATAACAAGATGACAGTAGCAGACGCAAGCAAGTTGATGGGGGAGCTTGATTTAGCTGCATTCTTTAAAGATGCAGGTGTGAGTGCAAGTGATATTATTGTACGTCAACCAAGCTACTTAGAAGCACTTGCTACTATTTACAAAGACACTGATTTAGCGACGTGGAAAAACTACTTAAAATTTCATTTTGTAAGTGGTTATGCAGAGCTACTTAGCGAAGATTTAGTTAACCTTAACTTTGACTTTTATAGCACAACACTTCGTGGCGTAAAAGAACAAGCACCTCTTTGGAAGCAAGCGGTTGATGCATCTAACAGTGTACTTGGTGAAATTTTAGGTAAGGTATACGTTAAAGATAACTTCCCGCCAGAAGCTAAAGCACGCATGGAAGAGTTAGTTGATAACGTAATTAAAGGTTATGGCGTTGCTATCGAAAATCTTGAGTGGATGAGCCCTGAAACAAAGCTTGCAGCGAAAGAAAAATTAGACAAATTTACGCCTAAGATTGGTTACCCAGACACGTGGAAAGATTACTCAGAGCTAGAGATTAACTCAGACGAGCTAGTAGGTAATTACATCCGTTATAGCGAATGGGCATACGCAGATATGATTGCTAAATTGGGTAAACCAGTTGATCGCTCTGAGTGGCACATGACTCCGCAAACAGTCAATGCGTATTACAACCCAGTAAACAACGAAATTGTATTTCCTGCCGCTATTTTACAACCGCCATTCTTTAATTTAGAAGCGGATGATGCTGTAAACTACGGCGCAATTGGCGCGGTAATTGGGCATGAGCTTGGCCACGGTTTTGACGACCAAGGTGCTAAATACGACGGTGACGGTAACTTACGTAACTGGTGGAGTGAGACTGACCTTAAGCAATTTGAAGAGCGTACAGCGGCTTTAGTTGCACAGTATAACGAATATAAACCGTTTGAAGATGCAAGTGTTAATGGTGAGCTAACGCTTGGCGAAAACATTGGTGACTTAGGTGGTTTAACCGTTGCGCATAAAGCGTATATGCTATCTTTAGGTGATAAAAAAGCACCCGTGATAGATGGTTACACAGGCGATCAACGTTTCTTTATGGGTTGGTCACAAATCTGGCGTCGTAACTACCGCGATGAAGAGTTACGTAATCGTTTATTAACAGACCCTCATTCACCAAGCCACTACCGTGTAATCGGTATCTTGTCGAACATGCCTGAGTTTTACGAAGCGTTTGACGTAAAAGAAGGTGATAAAATGTATATCAAACCAGAAGATCGCGTAAAAATCTGGTAATTGCATTACTATAAATAACAAAAAACCAGTAAGTTTTTAGCTTACTGGTTTTTTTGTATCTTGAATTTGTAAATAACCTGAACTATGGATAATAAATCTATCTCAAGCAGCTATTTTTAGCGCTAACTGCGTTGAATTTACTTGCAATAGGCCAGCTATTGACGCGTAAATTCGCCTTGTTTTCACTAAAAATCTCTGGCTAGAGAAAATAAATTTAAATATCACCATGATTCAATACGTTAATAAATCTCTTAACCAGAGTTCAGGTTAAATAAGCTTTAGCTCATTAAGCACGCGTGCATCCATTCTTCGTTACTCAGTATGTTTTTATAAAGCGCGAGTTGGTTTTGTGCTCGCTCTAAATTATGCTCTGCATGAGCTACTTTAAAGTACACATCGTTATTTAAGTAATCAGTTAAAAAGCGCACACTTAACATGAGTGGCATAATTTTAGCGCCTAATAATAAGCTTTCTTGCTCTAGTATACTCATGCTACTTTTTAATGGCGTTACATAGCCTTTAACAATGGCTGAAAATATATCTTTTCGAATAACAACGTTGTGTAAGTTAGTTGAATCCTCGGCTTCGGGGGAGCAAAATGTACGTACCATGTCGCCAAAGTCATAAAGCCAAAGTCCTGCCATACAGGTGTCTAAATCAATAACTGCTTTTGCTTTGTGAGTTGTATTACAAAACAGCATATTATTTATTTTTGTATCGTTATGACACACTCTAAGCGGTATGTGTTTAGCTACCTGACTAAGCTCAGTAATTAAATGCTGCTGCGTTAAGCAATACTCTATTTCACCATTGCAGTGCTTTACTCTATTAACTACGTTGTTAGTGATTGCGGTATTTAATTGCTCAAAGCGCATCGCTAAGTTATGAAAATCAGGAATTACAGTGTGTAGCTGTTGCGCATCAAAATCTTGTAATGCATGAGCAAATACGCCAAAGGCGTAAGCCGCTTGCTCGCTCTGCTGGGTATTTTTAACAACGTCTTCGCTGTAGCTACCGCTAATATAGTTAAGGACGCGATAATACGCATTATCAATTTTTATTAAGTGTTCGTCGCTTTGTGTCGCTATATGTTTGATTATTTCAAGCGGGTAATTATTTTGCAGTTGTTTAGCATTTAAATGCTGCTCAATTAGTTTTGCGTTACTCACTAACTGAGCAGGGTTTTTAAATACCTCAGTATTTAGTTTTTGCACAATAAACTGTTTATCAATACTTGTAAGTAGCCATGTACTATTTATATGACCGCTACCAATCGCACTAACTTGAGTTAACTCAGGGGGCAGTGCTAACAGTTCGCTTAGCTTATTTTGTATTGAGATATTCATTGTGCTCACTTATGCCCTTTTTTTATGCGTATCGGGCAACTATTTTTTCGATAATTTCAGCATTCGCTTCAGGAAAATCATAATTTTCTAATTCACTAATTGCTACCCATTCGCTAGGTTGCCCTTCAGCGCCATGTGCCTCACCGCTAAAGTTACTTACTACGTGTACATCTAATTTAACGCATTTATCGCCGTAGTCATGTTCAATTACCATCAATTGGCTAGAGCTGTGAATGGTTAGTCCAACTTCTTCAATAAGCTCGCGTTTAAGTGCAACAAACACACTTTCTCCAGCTTCGACTTTACCACCAGGAAATTCCCATAAACCGCCTTGATGTTGTTCATCTGCACGTTTACAAATGAATATAGCGTTATTTTTCTTAATAACACCAACAGCTACATGTACAATTTCTATAGTCATTACTTTAAAACTCCATAAAAAAAAGCGACGCTAGCGCCGCTTTTTAATAAGCTACTGACAATATTGGGTTATTTTAATTTACCGCAACACTGTTTGAATTTTTGACCTGATTTACAAGGGCAAGGGTCATTACGACCTACTTTTGGTTCTGTACGAGCCATTACTGTCGCTGTTTCTGGCGCTTCGCCACCTACGTGCTCAGCTTCTTCATGTTGGTATTCGCGAGGAGCATTTTCACTTTTACGGTGTTGCTCTTCTACTTTTTCAACATCTTCTTCTGCGCGTACTTGTACTTTACTTAGAATGCTTACAACATCTACTTTCAAGTTTTCAAGCATTTCGGAGAACAGCTCAAACGATTCACGCTTGTACTCTTGCTTAGGATTCTTTTGCGCGTAACCACGTAAATGAATACCTTGGCGTAAATGATCCATTGCAGCAAGGTGATCTTTCCAATGCTGATCAAGGCTCTGTAGCATAATCGCTTTTTCGAATTGACGTAAAACAGAATCGCCAACTTGCTCTTCTTTTTGCTTGTATGACTGCTCAACCGCCTGCTCAATACGCTCACGAAGCTTTTCTTCGTATAGTTTATTGTCATCTGCTAACCACTGAGTAATAGGTAACTCAATTAAGAAGTCTTGTTTTAAACGCTCTTCAAGGCCAGGAATATCCCACATTTCAGCAAGGCTTTGCGGTGCAATGTACTGATCAATTGTATTGCTAAGTACGTCACCACGAATTGCAGTAATAGTTTCTGAAATATCACCTTCTTCAAGTAGTTCGTTACGCTGAGAGTAAACAACACGACGTTGATCGTTTGCTACATCATCGTACTCAAGTAGTTGCTTACGTACATCAAAGTTACGTGCTTCTACTTTACGCTGTGCATTTTCAATCGCACGGTTTACCCATGGATGTTCAATTGCTTCACCGCGTTGCATACCGAGTTTACGCATCATGTTAGTCATGCGCTCACCGGCAAATATACGCATTAACGCATCGTCCATCGATAAGTAAAAACGGCTTGAACCAGCATCACCTTGACGACCAGAGCGACCACGTAATTGGTTATCTATACGACGAGATTCGTGACGTTCAGTACCTATGATATGTAAACCGCCGGCATCAATTACTGCATCATGGCGAATTTTCCAAGCTGCTTTAATTTCAGCAATTTGCTCATCAGTTGGGTTTTCAAGTTTTTCAACTTCACTGTTCCAGTTACCACCTAACACGATATCGGTACCACGACCGGCCATGTTTGTTGCAATTGTTACTGTCCCTGGTAGGCCAGCATCTGAAACGATGTCAGCTTCTTGCGCATGAAATTTAGCATTAAGTACATTGTGCTTAATTTTTTCTTTGCGTAAAAACTGCGATAAATACTCAGAGCTTTCAATTGAAATAGTACCAACAAGCACCGGTTGTCCGCGGTCTTGGCAGTCTTTAATATCAATTAAAATAGCTTCGTATTTTTCTTCTTGCGTTAGGTACACTAAATCGGCGCGATCATCACGAATCATCGGCTTATTAGTTGGCATAACAACAGTATCTAGGCCATAAATTGACTGAAACTCAAATGCTTCAGTATCGGCTGTACCTGTCATACCTGCTAACGTTTCGTATAAACGGAAGTAGTTTTGGAACGTAATAGAGGCAAGTGTTTGGTTCTCGTTTTGAATTTTTACACCTTCTTTTGCTTCAACAGCTTGGTGTAAACCTTCTGACCAACGACGACCTTCCATTGAACGACCAGTATGCTCATCGATAATAATTACTTCGTTTTCTTTTACAACGTAATCAACATCTTTTTGGTATAGCTTATGAGCACGAAGGGCGGCATAAACATGGCTTAGTAGCGTAATGCTTGCTGCTGAATAAAGCGAATCGCCTTCTTCAATTAAGCCGCGCTCAGTAAGTAGCTCTTCTACTTTAATTTGACCACGTTCTGTTAAATGAACTTGCTTAGATTTTTCATCGATAGTGTAATCGCCGTCACCTTCAATGCCTTCTTCGTCTTCTTTTTCTTGAAGCTCAAGTAAAGGAACGATGGTGTTTATTTCAGTGTATAGCTCAGAGCTATCCTCAGCTGGGCCTGAAATAATAAGCGGGGTACGTGCTTCATCAATTAAGATTGAATCCACTTCATCGACTACAGCATAGAATAATGGACGTTGAACTCGTTCATCAATGCTAAAAGCCATGTTGTCACGAAGGTAGTCAAAACCAAATTCGTTATTAGTACCGTATGTAATGTCGGCAGTATAAGCGAGCTTCTTTTGCTGCGGCATCATACCTGGTACGTTACAGCCTACGGTAAGGCCTAAAAATTCAAATAACGCACGGTTGGTTTCAGCATCACGTTTAGCAAGGTAGTCATTCACGGTAATTACGTGAACACCTTTGCCTGTTAAGCCGTTTAGATAAGCTGGTAGAGTAGCTGTAAGTGTTTTACCTTCACCGGTACGCATTTCTGCAATGCGACCTTGATGTAAAACCATACCACCTAATAACTGCACGTCGAAATGACGCATGCCATTTACACGCTTTGACGCTTCACGTACCACAGCAAAAGCCTCTGGTAGAATGTCGTCAAGGCTTTGTCCGTTATCGTAACGTTCTCTAAACTCAGCTGTTTTAGCTCTTAAATCTTCATCAGAAAGCGCTTCAAGTTGCGTTTCTAGCGCATTGATTAGCGCGACCGTCTTTCTTAAGTTTTTAATAGTGCGGTCATTGCGACTACCAAAAAGCTTGGTAAATAAATTAGATATCATGATAAAACCGTTACAATGTATTCTTTGTCAGCCGAGTATCGGCTAACCCATTTTTAACAATTGGTAATTAATATGTGCTTTTAAGTAACACTTAGAACATATTAATTAGCAATTTTGTATTAAACCGTTCAAAAAGCACTGTTTATTACGTGCGCTACTATACCAGACTCTGCCAAACAACAAACTATCTCAATAAAAAGATCGGTGTATAAAATCGAAAAATTTGATCTGGTTCGTAAAAATCACTTTGTATTACTCAATTACAGTAAAAATAGCAGCGAACTGTAAAGATATGGTGCTAAATAAATTAAAAACAAGGGTTATAGTTGCGCTTAAGTTTTACGCTTAAACACAACTATAAAATGAATGTTTTATAATTTAAATTGATTAACCGTTTTGTTAAGCGCCGCAGCTAAATCACTTAAGTCACGAGCTTCGTCAGCGAGGGTGTGCGCATGGTCAGCGGTACTGTTCACTAAGTTATTAATTGCCGAAAGGCTCGTATTAATATCTTCAGCAACAACAGTTTGCTCCTCGGTAGATGTGGCTATTTGATGACTTTGGTCTTGTACTTTAGTAACCGACTGCGCAATATTGTGAAGTGAGCTAAGCACTTCTTTAGTTTGAAGCACTGAGCCCTCGGTTTGATCTTGTCCTTGTTGCATCATTACTGAGGCTTGTTGAGCTATTTGCTGCAAGCGCGAAATCATATTTCGAATATCGTCTGTTGATTCTTGTGTGCGACTTGCTAGTGAGCGTACTTCATCAGCAACAACGGCAAAGCCTCTACCGTGTTCACCGGCACGAGCAGCCTCTATAGCCGCATTAAGTGCAAGTAAGTTGGTTTGATCTGCAATGGAATTAATTACATCGACTAACGCACCAATGTTATTACTTTCTTGCTCAAGACCTGCAACCACTTTAGATGCTTCGCCAATATGTAATGCCAGTTCAGTCATTACTGTTTGCGCCTGTGTAGAACGGCTAGCTCCTTCAGCTGTAATTGCTTGTACTTCTTCAGCTGCGTTATTTGTGTGTTGTGCGTTACGTGATATTTCAAGCACAGTAGTCGCCATTTCAGTTACCGCTGCGCTCACGCTATCAACTTGCTGCTTCTCTTGCTGAATTTCAGAATTTGTTTTCTCAGAAACACTTCTTAACTGGGCCGCTGCATTACTTAGTTGTTCTGCTTGCGCTGCGGTATCAAGCATCATGGCGTGCAACTTATCAATAAAAGTGTTCATGTGGTTGGCCAGCTGTCCCACTTCATCTTGACTATTAATATCAATTTTTTGAGTAAGATCGCCTTCGCCCGATGCTATATCACGCATAATGTGTGTAAGCGTTGTAATGGGTTTTGAAATCATGTGGGTAGCCCATAAAATCATGGCTAATATAATGATTAAGATAATAATTACCGCCGTTGTTGTAGCGGTTACTGCGGCATTTACGGGCTCTTCAATCATAGTAGTTGGGATAAGTAGACCTACATACCAATCTATATAAGGCTGCTCTAGCTGCAAACGATGGTAAACCACATAAAACTGCTCACCTTTAAAAGTAACCATTTGGCTGCCTTCAAGGTTATTTCGCATTTGTGTATTTAACTCTTTAAAGCCTGCTGTATTTGTAAATTGTTGCTCAAGTGCATCGAGCCCTTCTTTACCGTTTGCACCTTCATCTGTAATTGAAAGTTTATGCCCAGTGGCCTTTGAAAAATGTACTACTTTTTGATTGCCATCGAGTAAAAATCCATAACCTTGGCCGTTAAAGCGAATATTTTCGACCATGTCGTTAATTTTGTTTAATTGTAAATCAACACCGCCCATACCGATGAGTTTTCGCTGAGCGTTATAAACAGGTTGTTGTACTACTGCGGATGCTACGCCTGTGGTTAAATCAACAGAGATTGGACCTACATAAAGCTTGTTAACTTGCATGGCTTCTTGCCACCACCCACGCTTGTAGGCGTAATAAGGCTGGCCGTTGTAGTGACTTGTACGCTCGTTCTCTTTAAAGTATTCACCGGTGGTTGCTGAGGCAAAAAAGGCCGATAAAATGTTTTCGTCATTTGAGCTTAAACGCACAAAGTCTTGGTTTACTTCGTGGTAACCTGGCGCGCTTTCGAGTGCTTGATCGCGCGTATCCCAATTTTCAAAAAAGTTGATTAAATGTGGGTTATTAACAAAGGTTGATACCATTTTACCGTACATCGCGAAGTAACTTTGCATTGAAAGTTGCTCGGTCTGTAGATAACTTTGTGCTTCGTTTTCTATGTTTTCTCTAGAGAGATTGGCAATGTGTTTAACAAAAAATGTTGAGGCGATAATTAGTAAAACGGTAATTGTTCCACCAATCAATAATAATATTTTCTTCCGTAATGATAAATTATTTAGCATGAGTACACATATTTTTATTATTTATGAAATTATATCTAATCATATCTTACTTAAAATCTCTATAAAGTTAGATAGAAAGAACTAATTATGCGTTTAAAATAAAGGCTTATACAAAAATGACAAATAAAAGTAATAAATTAGTAGTATTAGGTGCAGGCTGGTTAGGACATGCTTTATGCGTAAGTGCACAAAAAGCTGACTGGCAAGTACAAGGAACGCATAGAACAGATATACACGAGTTTGACTTTGAGCGTCAGTTTACACTTGAAGATGGACAATTAAGGCATCAAGTTGATTTACAAGATGCTTATTGGGTATGTGCTATTCCACCCCGTAGCAGACACAGTGAAAGTAATTATCCTGAAACACTCACCGCAGCGCTTAAGCTTTCAAAGGAGCTAAACGCAAAGGGCTTTTTATTGTGCTCATCAACCGGGGTGTACGATCAAGAGCCTGGTGTATATAGTGAAAGTAGCGATATTTCATGCACAAACGAGCGCCAAATAAAGCTTTACGAAGCTGAAGAGCAAGTGCTTGAACAAGATGGCAAAATACTTCGTTTAGCTGGATTACTAGGGCCTAATAGAGAACCGGGGCGTTTTGTGGCAGGTAAAGAGCTCAATACATCAAGTGAGCAAGTGGTAAATATGGTGCATCAACAAGATGTAATTAATGCTATTTTTGCGGTGATAGAGCACTGGCAAGTAGGGCAAAATATTTATAATGTGGTTAATCCTGCGCACCCTACAAAAGCTGAATATTACGCGATGAAGTGTCAGCAACATGGTGGTGAAATGCCAACGTTTACAGGAACTGATTCGGCTGAGCGAAAAATATTAGGCTCAGCCATTGAAGCCTTAGGGTTTAGCTATCAGCACGGTATTTAATATGCTGAAGGCAGGGGACTGCTCTCTATAAAGTCGCATAGCTTACCTTCACTTAGTAATGTGTTAGCAGCTTCGATATCGGGAGCAAAGTAGCGGTCTTTATCATAATAACTCACATGCTCGCGTAACAACGCTTTAGCGCTTTGCACTTTATTTGATGGTTCAAGCGGCTTTCTAAATTCTAGCCCTTGAACCGATGCTAACCATTCTATTGCCAAAACACCTTGGGTATTATTGGCCATTTCATCTAAGCGCCTTGCTGCAAAGGTTGCCATAGAAACATGATCTTCTTGATTTGCAGATGTAGGCAAGCTATCGACCGAAGCCGGATGCGCTAATGATTTGTTTTCTGATGCAAGCGCTGCTGCGGTAACTTGGGCAATCATAAATCCTGAATTTACCCCCCCGTTTTCAACTAAAAATGGCGGTAATTTGGATAGGTTTGAATCGATAAGTAATGCAATTCGCCTTTCTGCTAATGCACCAATTTCGGCAATTGCGATAGCTAAGTTATCGGCGGCCATTGCAACGGGTTCTGCATGAAAGTTTCCGCCCGATATTATGTCGCCTACATCGGCAAAAACTAGCGGATTATCGGTTACACCGTTCGACTCGCATAGCAACACTTCTGCAGCTTGGCGTATCTGAGTTAGGCAAGCACCTAGCACTTGAGGTTGGCAGCGAAGGCAATAAGGGTCTTGTACTTTTTCACAGTTGACGTGGGAGCTACTAATTTGAGAGTGCGTATCGAGTAGCTCTCTAAATACTTGAGCGGTGTCTATTTGTCCGCGCTGTCCGCGAATTTCATGAATACGTGCATCAAATGGCGCGCGACTGCCCATTGCGGCTTCTATACTTATCGAGCCGATAACGCAGCTTTGTGCATATAGGTTCTCGCTTCTAAATAGGCCTTGTAGTGCAAACGCAGTCGACGCTTGTGTGCCATTTAATAATGCTAAGCCTTCTTTAGCTGCAAGGGTAAGGGGTTCAAGTCCCGCTATTTTTAACCCTTGTGCTGCGCTAATTATTTCTCCTTTATGTCGCATTTGACCTTCAGCTAATAAAGGTAGACACATATGCGCAAGAGGGGCTAAATCTCCCGATGCCCCCACGGAGCCTTTTTTAGGCACGCATGGATATACTTCGCTACTAAGCAGCTGCATAAAAAATTGGATTACTTGCAGGCGAATGCCCGAATAGCCACGTGAAAGCGAGTTTACTTTTAAGGTGATCATTAACCTTACAGTGCTGTCATCCATGTATTCGCCAATACCCGCAGCGTGTGAAAGCACAATGGAGCGCTGTAATAATTCAAGTTGGTCGTCGGCAATTTTAGTATTGGCTAATAATCCAAAGCCGGTGTTAATTCCATATACAGTGCGGTGTTCATTAATAACGTTTTGAACGGTTTGCGCGCTGGCTGCTATTTGCGACTCGGCATGCTTTGCAAGGCTTAACTTTACCGGTGAATTATTAATTTTTTTTAGTGTGTTTAAATCAAGTGATCCGGGTGTGAGAGTAAGTTCGAACATGATCATTCCTCGTTTAACATAGGTAGGTCTAAATTTTGTTCTTTAGCGCAGTTTTTTGCTATGTCGTATCCGGCATCAGCATGGCGCATTACACCTGTTGCAGGGTCGTTCCACAGTACGCGAGCAATACGCTCTTTAGCTTCATCAGTACCATCGGCAACAATAACTACACCAGAGTGCTGACTAAATCCCATGCCTACACCGCCACCATGATGAAGCGACACCCAAGTAGCGCCACTAGCGGTATTAAGCAGTGCGTTGAGTAATGGCCAATCTGATACTGCATCTGAGCCATCTTTCATGCTCTCTGTTTCGCGGTTAGGGCTGGCAACTGAACCAGAATCGAGGTGATCGCGACCAATAACGATAGGGGCTTTAAGTTCGCCATTTTTAACCATTTCATTAAAGGCCAGTGCAAGGCGTGCTCTATCTTTTAGGCCAACCCAGCAAATACGTGCAGGTAGCCCTTGAAATTGTATGCGTTCCCGCGCCATATCAAGCCAATTATGCAAATGTGCATCATCAGGAATAAGCTCTTTTACTTTAGCGTCGGTTTTATATATATCTTCAGGGTCGCCTGATAATGCTACCCATCTAAATGGTCCAATACCTTCACAAAATAAAGGGCGAATATAGGCAGGCACAAATCCAGGAAAATCAAACGCGTTGGTAACACCCTCATCAAACGCCATTTGACGAATATTATTACCGTAATCAGTAGTGGCGGCACCGGCTTTTTGTAGTGCCAGCATAGCTTTAACTTGGACTGCCATTGATTGTTTAGCGGCTTTCACTACGGCTTTTGGATCTTGCTCACGCATTTTTGCTGCGTACTCCATTGTCCAGCCTTGTGGTAAGTAACCATTTAATGGATCGTGAGCAGATGTTTGATCTGTGACTACATCAGGGGTAATGCCTGTTTTAACTAGTGTACTAAATACATCGGCAGCGTTACCTAGTAAACCCACTGAGAGGGCTTTACCTTTTACACATGCATTGGTTACTAATTGCAGTGCGTGTTCAAGACTTGTTGCTTTTACATCAACGTAGCCTGTTTTTATACGAAAATCGATACGGCTTTCATCACATTCAACAACCAGTGCACTAAACCCAGCCATTGTAGCTGCAAGTGGTTGCGCACCGCCCATACCACCAAGACCACCTGTTAATACCCATTTACCACTAGCGCTACCTGCAAAATGTTGCTTTGCCATAGCTACAAAGGTTTCGTAAGTTCCTTGTACTATGCCTTGCGAGCCAATATAGATCCAAGAACCCGCCGTCATTTGCCCGTACATCATCAAGCCTTTTTTATCGAGCTCGTTAAAGTGCTCCCAATTTGCCCAGTGTGGAACAAGATTTGAGTTAGCAATAAGCACGCGAGGAGCATTACTGTGGGTTTTAAATACACCAACGGGTTTTCCTGATTGTACAAGCAGGGTTTCGTCGCTTTCGAGCCTATCGAGGGTTTCTATAATTTTGTCATAACTTGGCCAATCACGAGCTGCTCGGCCAATACCACCATATACAACAAGTGCATGAGGATGCTCTGCAACTTCAGGGTCTAAGTTATTCATTAGCATGCGCTTAGCAGCTTCTGTTTGCCAGCTTTTAGCACTTATTTTATCTCCGAGAGGTGCACGTATTACGCGACTTGTGTCGAGTCGGTTGTTCATGTTTTGCTCCTGTTGTATATACAAGGTGATTTGTTATAAAAAAAGCGCAGTAAGCGCTATTGTTTGTTATTTTTTAAATGTTAAGTGGCCACCTAAGCGATATTTACTGCCAGGTGATACAAGGCGCGCAAAGCTTACAATGCCTTTAACAGACCAGGTGCGTCGGATCACTTGTAAGCATGGCTCTTCATTATATAAGTTTAACCATTGGCACATTTCGCTGTTTGGCATAATGGCCTCTACGGTATGCCTTGCTTGGGTAAGTGGGGCAACACTAGATAGATATTCATGTGGTGTAAGCATGCTAAAGTCTTGTTGTAAGTAGCCAGTCGCAAGGGCAGGGTTTACAAAACGCTCTTCTAGCTGCAAAGGGCTGTCGTTTTCGTTATGCACAAGTACACTTCGATATACAACACTTTCAACCTCAACACCAAGTGCAATGGCAATAGGTGCGACTGCATTTATTGATTCGAGTATGAGTACGCTACAGGTGTAGTTGCCGTTACGCTCTTTTACTTCATCAGCAATATTTTTTATTTCAAGTAATGATGACTGCGATTTAAATGTAGCTACAAATGTACCTAACCCTTGGCTGCGGGTTAAAATGCCTGCCTCGGTTAATTCGCTTAGTGCTCTGCGAGCTGTCATCCTGCTTACACTAAATTGACTACTTAGTTCGTTTTCAGAGGGAACACGTTGGTTTTCTTGCCACGTACCGCTGCGTATTTTATCAACAATGAATTGTTTTATTTGCGCAAATTTAGGTGTCGTCATTAAATTTATGGTTACATTAAAATAGACTATATAAATAAGATGACACAATTACCTTGTATATACAAGATGGGTTGTTAGACTATATTTTCATCACTCTGGGCGTAAAAAGGGCTGAAAAATGCAAAGCACAACACAAAATTATGAGTTAGAAGAAATCGACTTACTTTTAACTGATGCCAATATTGCCACTATGGATAGCAATATAAATGCCCCTTATGGCGCAATTGAAAATGCTGCTATAGCCATTAAAAATGGTAAAATTGCGTGGATTGGAGAGCAATCAACATTGCCTAGTTTTGATGTGTTTGCAACGCCGACATTGAGTGTAAAAGGGCAGTGGTTAACGCCGGGCTTAATAGATTGCCATACTCACTTAGTATTTGCAGGTTCAAGATCGCAAGAGTTTGAACAGCGTTTGCAAGGCGTAAGCTATGAGCAAATCGCAGCACAAGGCGGTGGCATAGCAAGTACGGTTAAAGCCACAAGAGCAGCCGACCGTGAACAATTGTTTGTTGATGCAAAAGATCGCTTAAATACGTTGTTAAAAGAAGGTGTAACCACCGTTGAAATAAAGTCTGGTTATGGGCTAGATACTGAAAACGAGATAAAAATATTAGAAGTCGCTCGTTTATTAGGTGAACATCACCCTATTGATATTAAAACTACTTTTTTAGGGGCGCATGCTCTACCGCCTGAATACAAAGGCCGTGCTGATGAATATATTGATTTAGTGTGTACTGACATGCTTGATCAGGTAGTGGCTAATAATCTTGCTGATGCAGTCGATGTATTTTGTGAAAATGTAGGGTTTAGTTATTCGCAAACCAAACGTGTTTTCCAAGCGGCTAAAAAGCACAACCTCCCAGTAAAATGCCATGCTGAGCAGCTATCTAATCAACAGGGTTCTCAGCTGGTGGCGCAGTTTAATGGCCTTTCGGCGGATCATATTGAGCATCTAAATGAAGAGGGTGTAAAAGCCATGGCAGACGCTGGGACGGTAGCGGTGTTATTGCCAGGTGCATTTTATTTTTTAAGAGAAACTAAATTCCCACCTATAGAATTACTTAATCAATATAAAGTACCGATAGCTATTGCGAGTGACTTTAATCCTGGTACTTCACCGCTGTGCTCAGTGCACTTGATGATGAACATGGCATGCACATTGTTTAGATTAACACCTGAGCAAGCATTAGCTGGTGTTACTCGAAATGCAGCTAAAGCACTAGGGTTAGACGACCGTGGTATTTTAAAGGTTGGCGCAAGAGCTGATATTGCGCATTGGCAAATAAGTCATCCATCACAATTAAGTTACCAATTTGGCGTAAATAAACTGTTAAATTTATGGATTTTGGGTAGAATTAATTAGTTTGTATTATTTTTACCCACATATAACTTGGTTTAAACTTTTTTAGCGAATACGGATGCCGTTAATTTGAACATACTAACCGACAGTAATTTCCCAATATTTTTTAGTGGTGCACTATTAATGGCGATGATCGCCACTTTATTTGCTGTTAAAAATACCAGTATTAAATTTAGTTATTTATGCACAGCTGCTGTTGGTTTAGCTATCTTAAGCAGCGGTGCGGCTTGGCTTGCTATTTTACTAGCCTTTGGATTTTGTTTTCACTTATGGCAAGCATTTGAGCGAAATAATTGGAGCATGATAATTACCAGCTCAATGGCTGGTCTTTTATTTGTTGTTCTATTTTCAGCTCATTTATTATTGGAAGTTCCGCTATTTTGGGTTGTGTTAGCAATATTATTATTAGCTATTGTTGGCTTTTTAAATGATGAAAGTGCTGAAATAGAAGTCGTTATAGAGCCAGAACCTGAAGGTGATGCATTTATTGAAGAGTCTCCGCTTTCAGTTTTTGCAGATAGAAAACAGTTACGCCAAGGTTACTATGCATGGTGCGACAACAAACAAATAAGCGCAGCGTTAATCGTTATTCGCCTTGAAGGCTTTGAGCAAGTTAACCAGCATATTGGACGCGACTTTGGCGATATACTGTTAGCGCAATCGGCTAATCGAATAAAAGAGCTACTTTCAAGTGACGAAATAGTGACTTTAACTGGGCAAGAAAAGCTAGCCCACTTAGGGGGTCTTAACTTTGCATTTATTTGTAGTTTCGCGAATCAAAAACACTTACATGAATTAGTTATTGACCAAATACTGGGTGCAACGCTTAAGCCATTTAATGTTGCTAACTGCACTGTAGAAGTAAAAGCGAGAGCGAGTTATGTTGATTGTAATGAGCAAGATAACAACTTTGATAATTTAATATCGTACGCATACCTAGCACTCGATAGCCACCCAGATCGCAAGGTTGTGCCTTATCATCAACAAATGATGATTGAATTGCGAGAGCAACAAGCGCGACTAAAAGAATTAGCAAATATTGATTTTTCGAGTGAGTTAGAGCTTTATTTTCAGCCTATTATTTGTAACGAAAACGGTCAAATTGAGTTTTTAGAATTACTACTGCGTTGGCAGCACCCTAAGCAAGGAATTTTATCCGCTAACAGATTTATCGACGACATAAGAATTGCAGGGCTTGGTTATCCACTCGCTAAATTTGTAATAGAGAGAGCCGCTGAGCTTGCAATGGCGCTTAGAATAGAAGGTATTTCTATACCGCTTAGCATTAACGTATTTGGTCCTGAAATGCTTAACGAAGAGTTTATTGAATTTGTTGATGTTGTTTTAAGTGAGCATCACTTGGAAGCTGGCGATTTAATTGTTGAATGCCCTTTGCATATTTTTGCGGGACTAGATGATAAAGGCAGAGGCATGATCGCAAGGCTTAATAACATAGGCTTAAAAGTATGTGTTGATGGACTTGGTGATAACCCGGTACTGCTTTCTAAGTTACCAAGTTTAGCGGTAGAGTATATTAAGGTTTCACCTTCACTTACTGCTGACTTTAGTAATCAAAACAATATACGCAGTTTAGTTAGCGGAATGGTTGAAATGCATAGCCAACAAAAAACAAAAGTGATTTTTGAAGGGGTAGAAACACTTGAGCAACTTAAGTTTGTAAAAAGCTTAAAAGGTTATGCTGCCCAAGGTTATTACTTTGGTCACCCGCTAAGTAGTATCGGTTTAATGAGCTGGCTAAAAGAGTGGCGATTAGTTCAACAGCGCTAAGTGTTTTCTTTGGCTTGTAGGTAGCTATTCACAAGTGCACTGATCACTTGCCCTACATGGGCAGCACCGGCCTCAACTCCGTTAGGGTGCTGGCTAGGCGCTGCTTCACATAAATGTAAGTACTTAGAGTGGCGATGGTTTGCTGCTAAATGCACAAAGTGCTCAGTGTCATTCACACTAAATCCGCAACATGTGTACGCACTAACCGGCATGTAAGTAATACTATCTAAATCAACTTCAATACCCAGTGGTAAATCGTTAAAATTACTTAATGCGTTTTCAATTGCCTGCGTGAGTGTAATTTTTCGCTTAACTTGTATTGATTGATAGCTATCAAACGTAAAGTTAGCTTCACTCATTGCATCTATAATTGCTTGATTGTTTTTTATCTCATGTAAGCCAATAACGTGGTAATTACTTAGATGTTGCTCGTTATAAGCGTAGCGAAAGCCATTGCCGCTATGGCGACCTTCACATTCTCTAAAGTCGGCATGAGGGTCAAAGTTGATAGCATTAATAGGTGTATTTTTTGACTTACTCAGGGCACGGATAATTCCCAAGCAATTGTTATGACCTCCGCCAATAACGATTGGCTCAAGCCCCGCTTTAAAAATAAGGCTCAATACCGATTCTACGCGTTCATCAAGCTGTTGGCATAAATCTCGTAATTGAGTTAATTGCTGGCCTTGCTGATTATTAAGCTGGTTGCTTTGCGCCATTAAATCATCAGTATTAACTTCACCCAATAAAAGCACTTTTTGAGTGGCACTAAATTGATTGTGAGGTTGGTTTAAAAAGCGTTTTAAAAAAGCTGGCCATGCCTCGTTTGCACCGCCATTTCCTAAGTTTGCTTTTGGGCCGATATCTTCGCAAATACCCAGAAGTACATAGCGGATACCAAATTGAGCAGCGTCAACAAGTGCTTGTTGCAGGTTTACTTGGGTGTCGAGCAAGGCCATTGATTGCCATGCTTTTTTCTCATTTGCGCGGGTAGAGCAAAGTGTTCTAACCGCGCTTTCATCATATACTTTTAAATGGGAAGTCACGTTATACTTCTACAACTTCCAACTCTAATTCTTCTGCAGATAAAACAATGCCTGTGCTATCTGCATAAATAAAGTCGTCATCAAAAAATGATACCCCAGCAAAGTTAACGCCTATAGCATCTTCACCAGCACCTTCGCTGTCGGCTGCAACAGGGATTGAAGCAATTGCTTGAATGCCTAAATCAAGCTCTTCAAGCTCATCAACGTGGCGTACTGCGCCGTAAACAACAATACCATTCCAGTTGTTTTCAAGTGCTAGCTCAGCCAGTTCAATGTCGATTAGTGCGCGACGAGTTGAGCCGCCACCATCAATAAGAAGTACTAGGTCTGTACCATCTTGAGAAAGTAATTCGCGGATGAGTTCATTATTTTCAAAACATTTAACCGTTTTAATGCGGCCACCAAAGCTGTGTCGACCACCAAAGTTGATGAACATAGGCTCTAGCACGTCAACCACGTCAGCAAAGTGGTCGCATAAATCAGAAGTGCTGTAATCCATTATTTTATCCTCAAAAGGTACATTAATTTATATCTCAGTATACCCTCCTTATAAGCAATAACAACGACTTAATCGCAGTAAATTTAGGCAAAACAAGCGCTAAATCATTAATCGCAATAATAGTGTATTAAAAGCGTCACTCAATTGTTATTTACAACACATAAGCTAAATCGGTGTTCATATGTTATGCAATGAGGGATGGTGATGAATAATAATATGCTTAAAAAGGTAACTCAGATAGATGAGCAATTATTTTTAACTTTGTTTAATTGCAATTCACCGAGGTGGTTTAAAATAATGGCCTTTGGTTTGTCTAAAAGCGGTGATGGTGGGCTTTATATATTAATATGCTTAGCAGTGTGGTGGCTTAGTAATAATGAACAGCACCAATTATTGCCTGTCACTATATTAATTGGTTTTGCTATAGAAAGACCTATTTACCTACTAGCTAAAAATAGATTTGCTCGGATCCGTCCATGCGACTGCTTAGTAACAAATGCCTATATAGTACCAAGCGATAAATTTAGTTTACCATCGGGTCACAGTGCTGCTGCCTTTTTAGTGGCAATTATATTAAGCCATTTTTTTCCAGAATATGCATTACTACTATTTAGTTGGGCTACCGGCGTTGCTATGTCTCGTGTGGTATTAGGTGTGCACTTTCCTGCTGATATTATAATAGGCGCAACGATTGGTAGTTTTTGTGGTTTATTTGCGTTAGCACTTGTGGTGCCTGCATGAAAATATTGTATGGAGTGCAAGGTACCGGTAATGGTCATATAACGCGCGCTCGGGTTATGGCAAGCTGCTTTAATAAGCTCGGTATTGATGTTGATTATGTGTTTTCAGGGCGCGCAAATAAAGATTACTTTGATATGCACGAATTCTCAGATTATAAAGCGTATCGCGGTTTATCGTTTAGCACTGAAAATGGGCAAGTTAAAAATTTAAAAACACTTAAAAACATGCGAATTTGTAAGTTGGTGAGTGATATAAAATCGCTTGAGATAAAACAGTACGATTTTGTACTTAACGACTTTGAGCCTGTGACAGCATGGGCTGCAAAACGGGCAGGTATACCCGTTATTGGCATTAGTCACCAAGCAGCATTTTTGTCAGATAACGTACCTATGTTTGGTCGTGGCGTCCTGAGAAAATCACTTATCAAGCATTATGCACCAGCGACTACCTATTTAGGCGTGCACTGGCAACCATTTGCAAATAATATAATACCGCCTTTTATTGCTCATCATAATCACGACAACCCTGTAGCCGTAATGAACAAGGTATTGGTATATTTACCTTTCGAAAACTTAGATAGCGTTGTTGATTATTTAAAAGACTTTCCCGAAAAAGAATTTTATTGCTATCACCCAAATGCCTGCAATCAGTCTTTTGGACATATACATTTACGTGCCCCTTCACGCTCTGGTTTTCTAAACGACTTAGCAAACACAAGTGGCGTTATTGGTAATGCGGGATTTGAGCTTGCCAGTGAAGCGCTTAAGTTAGGTAAAAAGTTACTATTAAAGCCTTTAGATGGTCAGTTTGAGCAAGCAGCAAATGCACAAACTTTATTTGCCATGGGCATGGCGCATGTTATGAACTATTTAAACCCACAAGCCCTTGATGATTGGAATAGCGCGCCGCAAAACAAGCAAATAAATTACCCCAGCGACCCCGCGCCTTTAATTGATTGGTTGGTTAAACAACAATGGAATAACACACAATCGTTACATAAAGGTTTGTGGGATAGTGTCGCCTTATAGCCATCACATTTAAACTGTTTAAAATTACCAATAATAAAAAGTTAAATTAATTAGTCGCTTTTGATCTATTAGCTATAATAAAAATGCATATTTAAAAAAGGCGTTAGCGATGAATTTTTTACAAAACTTAACAATCAAACGACGTTTACAATTAAACGCAGTCGTTGTTGGTTTAGCAATGGTGGTCCTTTTATGCGTGATTATTTTTGAATCACGTACAACCCTGAGCTTAAACAAGACTATTCAATTAGCAGAAGAGCTCAACGTACATGCATTAGCATTGCGTAAACATGAAAAAAACTTTTTGTTTTATAAACAAGAAGACGCGTTAACTGCATTTGAAACGGATTTTGAGCAGTTAAGTGATAAAGTAAAAAAGTTACAACAGTTAATGGCTAACCAAGGTATTGCACAGGAGCAAGTTCAGCGCTTTGAGCAACTAATAAATAGCTATAATAATGATTTTAATACTGTTGTTAAGCTTCAAAAAGAAATTGGTTTAACCCCGACCGACGGGTTATATGGCAAGCTTAGAAGCTCGGTTCATGAAGTTGAACAACTATTAAAAGAGCAGCAAAATTACCAACTGGTGTCGTCAATGCTGCAACTAAGACGCTCAGAAAAAGATTTCATGCTGAGATTTGATATTAAGTACCTAGGGCGTTTTAATGAGGGAATTAATACATTTAAGCAGCAGATAGCTGCAGCACAGCTGCCAAGCGACTATAAAGCACAAATTAATCCTTTGATTGATATATACCAAAGCGAATTTCAAACACTTGTGCAGGCGCAAACTAAGCTAGGGCTAGATCTTGAGTCAGGCGCACTTGGAGTAATGCGTGACAGTGTAGATAAAAGCGACGCCATTGTTTCTAAAATCGTTAAAGACACTAAGTTACAAGTAGAACAAAGTGTAGAGCAGGCTCAATTTTTAGCTATTTTGGTATTTGTGATTGCAGGTGTGATTGTATTAGCACTCGTTTATTTTACAAGCCACTCCATTATTGTACCTATTGAGCGGGTTTATCACACTATTAACGATATTCGTCGTAATAATGATTTGAGCGTGATGATAGAGCAAACTGGTAAAGACGAAATTACCACCATGACGGTCGACTTTAATAGCTTAATAGGCGATTTTAAGAACTTAATTAACGAAGTTAATGGTGCTTTAAACACGCTTAATGTAGCAACAGAGCATTTATCAGAAAGTACCGCAGCAACAAGCTCTGGTATGCAAGAGCAACTACATGAAGCCGACATGGTTGCAACTGCAGCCACCGAAATGCAGGCGACGATTCAGGATATTTCACATAATACTGAGGCGGCTGCGAAAAAAGCAGAGTCAACAAATTTAAGTGCACAACAAGGGCGTAGTGAAGTAGATTCTACCGTTAAGCACATTAGGGCCCTATCTGATTCGCTGGGGAATGCATCAAATGTAGTGTCGCAACTTGAAAAAGATGGTGAAACAATTGGTTCAGTGCTTGATGTAATTCGAGCGATTGCAGATCAAACAAATTTACTTGCACTTAATGCGGCAATAGAAGCGGCCCGTGCTGGTGAGTATGGTCGTGGTTTTGCTGTTGTTGCAGATGAGGTTCGTTCATTAGCAAAGCGTACTCAAGAGTCTACAAGTGAGATTGAAGGTATTATAAGTACCTTACAACAGCGTACTCAAGAAGTGGTGAGTATTATGCACAAATGTCGCTCTCAAGGTGATGAAAGTGCCTCACAAGCAATTAAAGCTGGTGAGCTATTGGGCGCAATTACTGAGGATGTACAAACAATAATGGAAATGAGCTCTCAAATAGCAGTTGCTATTGATGAGCAAAGCCAAGTGGCATCAGAGGTTAATAAAAATGTAGTAAGAATTCGCGATATTGCACAAGACGCAACTGAACATGCTGCTAACAATGCGCAAACAAGTGAAGAGGTCTCTGAGCAGGCTCGCGTTCTGTTCACTGCAATTGATAAATTTAAGGTTTAATAACGCTTAATAGAACGGGCCTATAAAGTTTAAGGAACAAATTTTATAGGCACGCTATCTTTACTTTTTTCGTGTTCAGTTACCCGCGCTAAATATTCACTCCACAATGTATCTTGTTGCTGTTGTAGTTTTTCAAAGTAGCGCCAGCTAAATAGTCCGCTGTTATGGCCATCGTCAAAATCTAAACGAAGTGCGTAATGCCCAACAGGTACAATACTTTTTATTCCTACAGCTTGCTTATTAAGTACTAGCTTCATTGGGCCAGAGCCATGGCCCTGCACTTCAGCTGAAGGGGAGTGTACACGTAAAAACTCACAGCTAAATACAGCTTTACTGTCATCATCAAAGTAAACATCTAGATTTTTACTTACACTGTGGTAATGCACTTTTGTTACGTGTTTCATTTAATATATCCCATTAAAAAGCCCCCAATTTGGAGGCTTTTAGTATAACGTTTATATTCGTTTTATAGAATAAAGCGGCTTAAGTCTTCATCTTCAACAAGTGCACCTAAGTGTTTTTCAACATAAGCGGCGTCGATTACTAATGACGAGCCTGCTTTTTCAGAAGCATCGTATGAAATTTCTTCCATCAATCTTTCCATTACAGTGTGTAGACGACGAGCACCGATGTTTTCGGTTTTCTCGTTAACTTGCCAAGCTGCTTTGGCAATACGCTCAATTGCATCGTCGCTAAACTCAATCGATACCTGCTCAGTTTTAAGCAGCTCTCGTTGTTGCTCGGTAAGCGATGCATGAGGCTCTGTAAGGATGCGTTTAAAGTCATCTGCAGTAAGTGCTTCAAGTTCTACTCGAATAGGTAAGCGGCCCTGTAGCTCTGGGATCATATCTGATGGCTTTGCCATCTGAAACGCACCAGAGGCAATAAACAGCATATGGTCAGTTTTAACCATTCCGTGCTTAGTATTTACAGTTGAACCTTCAATTAGCGGTAGTAAGTCGCGCTGAACACCTTCTCGGCTCACATCTGGGCCTGACGAATCGCCGCGCTTACAAATTTTGTCTATTTCATCAATAAACACAATACCGTTTTGCTCTACTGCAAAAATAGCTTGTTCTTTTAGCTCTTCAGGATTTACTAATTTAGCGGCTTCTTCTTCCGTTAATAGTTTGAAGGCTTCTTTGATTTTTAGTTTACGCTTAGTGCGCTTATCGCCGCCCATGTTTTGAAACATGCTTTGTAGCTGGTTGGTCATATCTTCCATACCAGGAGGCGCCATAATTTCTACGTTTGGTTGTGCTTGTGCTAAATCGATTTCAATTTCTTTATCGTCTAGCTGACCTTCACGTAGCTTTTTACGGAACGCTTGGCGAGTTGATGAGTTATCATCACGCTGCGTTTCGCCGTATTGATCTTTCGCTGGTGGTAAAAGGGCATCTAAAATGCGCTCTTCTGCTGCTTCTTCGGCGCGATGTTTAAATTTCTTAGTCTGCTGTTCGCGAGTCATTTTAATTGATACATCGACTAAATCGCGGATGATAGTCTCAACTTCTTTACCAACATAGCCAACTTCAGTGAACTTAGTCGCTTCTACTTTAATAAAGGGTGCGTTAGCAAGTTTTGCTAATCGGCGGGCAATTTCTGTTTTACCTACACCGGTTGGACCAATCATTAAAATGTTTTTTGGTGTAACTTCGCTGCGTAAATCTTCTTTTAGTTGCATGCGACGCCAGCGGTTACGAAGTGCGATAGCCACTGCTTTTTTTGCTTTAGCCTGACCTATAATGTGCTGATCTAGCTCGTGAACAATTTCTCTTGGGGTCATATCAGACATGATAGTTCCTATTATAATTCTTCGATTGTTTGGAAGTTATTAGTAAATACGCAGATGTTGCCTGCAATAGTTAAGCTTTTCTCTACTATTTCACGAGCGCTTAAATCTGTATTTTCTAAAAGGGCGGTTGCCGCTGATTGTGCAAAGTTACCACCACTGCCAATTGCAATTAGGTCGTTTTCAGGTTGAACCACATCGCCATTACCGGTAATAATTAAAGAGGCTGTTTCGTCTGCTACAGCGAGCAGAGCTTCGAGTTTTCGAAGTGCACGGTCGCTGCGCCAATCTTTAGCCATTTCTACTGCGGCTTTAGTTAGGTTTCCTTGGTGCATTTCTAATTTGCTTTCGAAGCGTTCGAAAAGAGTGAAGGCATCAGCAGTACCACCGGCAAAACCAGCGATTACTTTGCCATTATAAAGACGTCGAACTTTACGGGCGTTGCCCTTCATTACGGTATTACCAAGAGACACTTGGCCATCGCCGCCAATTACAACCTTGTCGCCACGGCGTACACTTACGATAGTAGTCATGTTATTCCTCATCATCGAGCTGCAGAGGCAACTCGTAAAAAACGATTATGAAGAGGTTATATGGGTGAATGGTTTATTTTCAAGTCCAGCCCCAAATTCCGCAGCCGACTATTTTTACACGTTTAAGTTTGTTTTTATCACTTTCGGCTTGGCGTTTGGTTTTATAAGGGCCTAAGCGCACTTTATACCAAGTACCATTGCTGCCTTCTGCCTGTTTTATTTCAGAAATGAGGCCTGCAAATGCTATTTTAGCTTTTAGCGATTCCGCTTGTGCGTGGGTTTTAAACGAACCACACTGCATAACGTAAGGGCCTTTTTGCTCAAGTTCCTTCACTTCAACTTGAATCTCGTGGTTTCTAATTTCTTTAATAAACTCTGGTGTGCGTGGAATAACCACTTCTACTTTTGCGGGCGCAGTGGGGTTTGCTTGTTTTTCGACAAGTTTTGGATCTGCATTACTTTTAATAAACCATAATGTATAAGCAAAACCACCGACGAGTAAGATGGCTATGACAGCTAAAAGAATAGGAAATGGTTTTTTAGCGGGTGCGTTTTTTTTACTGTTTCTGCCTGCAGGCTTTTTGTTAATATAATCGTGCTGTGCCATGGTGTTATTTTGGCCTTAACCTAAATCATGTCTATAGGGTCTACGTCTAAGCTCCAGCGTACTTTTTGTGCAAGTTTACTTGAACTTAAATAATCAACCATTTGCGCAAGGTACTGATGTAATATGCGGCGATCTTGCGCTTGAATATGTAATTGAAAACGATACATACCTGCGACTTTTTCAAGTGGAGCAGGGATCGGACCGAGCAATTGTATACCAGATACCCCATTCACAGGAACCAAATCCGTCAAAAAATCGACGACTAGCTTAATGCTGTGTCCTTGTGCACGGACAATAGCCATATTTGTAATGGGTGGTAAGTCTGCATCATCGCGTTCACTCAGTGCAAAGCGAGCAAAGTCTTGGTAACCATTATTAACTAAGTCTTGTAAAAGTGGGTGTTCTGGAAAGTGTGTTTGTAATAATACTTGGCCAGGTTCCCCTGAACGCCCAGCTCGCCCCGCGACCTGAGTAACTAACTGTGCTAAATGCTCTGTCGCCCTAAAGTCGCATGAGTATAAACCGCTATCTACGTCTAAAATTATAACAAGGCTTACATCTGCAAAGTGATGGCCTTTGGCAAGCATTTGTGTGCCAACTAAAATGCGTGCACCGCCTAGGTTTATTTCATCTAGTGCTTTTTCAAGGCTGCCTTTACGGCGAGTTGAATCGCGGTCTATGCGAGTAACGGGTGTATCTGGAAACTCGGTCGATAAAAACTCTTCAATTTGCTCTGTACCTTTGCCATTTGGAAATATTTGCGTACTTCCACAATCAGGACATTGGTGAGGAACAGGGTACTGGTCGCCACAGTGATGACAAATCATTTGGCCAATCGCTTTATGAAATGTGGCGCTGGTACTGCAGCGTTTACATTCACTTAGCCAGCCACATTCATGGCAAATAAGAGTGGGTGAAAAACCTCGACGATTTAAAAAAACCATAACCTGTTTACCGCGATTTAAGTGTTGGCGCATAGTTGCAAGGCTTGCATGTGCAATACCTGCTTGGTCGGGCTGACCTTTCATATCGAGTAACTTAAATTGGTTATCTGTCGCAGTTTGCGCGCGCTCGGTTAAACTTAGTAGCTGATATTTGTTATTAATTGCTTTGTGAAGTGTTTCAAGTGCGGGTGTAGCACTGCCTAATATAAGCGGTATTTTATGCTGAAAAGCTCTGTATGCAGCTAAATCACGAGCATGGTAACGAAGGGTATCTTGTTGCTTAAATGATGAATCGTGCTCTTCATCGACAACTATCATACCGAGTTTTAAAAATGGCAGAAAAATACTCGAACGTGTGCCTATAACTATTGCACAACTGCCTTTTTCGCAAAAACGCCATGTTTGTAATCGCTCGTTGTCGGTAAGGGCTGAATGCCAAAGCATAATGGGTGTATCAGGAAAGCGGCGACGAAAACGGTTTACAGTTTGTGGTGTTAAGCCTATTTCTGGCACTAATACTAATGCTTGCTCGCCACGTTTGAGTACTTCTTCTAGGCACTGTAAATACACTTCTGTTTTACCACTGCCCGTTACGCCTTCTAATAAAAAGCTGCTAAATCCACTACTTTGATTTATTGCTGTACAAGCAACCGCTTGTTCTTTATTAAGTACAGGTTTACTTCCGACAGTTGGTGCAACGCTTTGCCATTGGTTATCATGTTCAATAGTTTGCGTAATGAGTTCTTTATCTATTAGGCTATCTATTGTTTTTTTGCTAAAGCCAAGAGCTTTTAATTCGGTTAACGATGATTTCCCCGATTGCGATAACTGCTTTAATAAATTGAGTTGTGTTTTGGCTTTTAATGACGGTACTTTTGCGCCTTTTTCTGTCAGAGCAACCATGTTAATACTGGTTTTATCTGGCGATTCACCTTGGCGAAGTGCACTCGGTAGCGCTATGTGAATAGTTTCGCCTAAGGGATAGCAATAATAGCGGGCAGTAAAGCTAAGGAGTTCTAAATGTTGGGCACTTAAAATAGGGGTATCGTCTATTACCTCTATAATATTCTTAATTTTATTTAAAGGGACGTCGGTACTGTTTTTAATGCCCAGAACAACAGCTACTTTTTTTTGATTACCAAAAGGTACTAAAACCCGCATGCCCGGTAGTATTGGGGTTGATAAGCCACTGAGCTGCTCTTCTATTTTATAATCAAAGGTGCGTGGAAGCGGGACTTTAATAGCAACTTCAACAAAACTCATAACAACTCAACCCGTAAAATTAATGCTGTAATGTACTAAAAATACCGCTAAAAACCTACTAGCAATAGTACTTGAGAAAGAGATTGTTCACTTTTTTAGCGAAAAGATAAATAAATACTTGTGCAGGGGAAGGTTGTTGGATAAAATCCGCCACCAACAAATTTGTTTTAACGACGTATGGTGCCAGACTTCGGGTTTGGAGAGCGATGCGGCCTTAACTAGAGGTTCCTATGAAAGAAGGTATTCACCCTAAGTACGAAGTAATTTCTGCAACATGTTCATGCGGAAACAAATTCGAAACTAGCTCAACTCTTTGTAAAGACATTCACTTAGACGTATGTTCTGCGTGTCACCCGTTTTACACTGGTAAGCAAAAGATTTTAGACACTGGCGGCCGTGTTGATCGCTTCAACAAGCGCTTCGGTGCACTTAGCAGCAAGAAGTAATTATTGCTGTTTAGTTAAAAAAAGCACCTTAGGGTGCTTTTTTTGTGTCTAAAATTTACCACTTCTTATCATATTTAGCTTGCTCGAGCTACATCACACCTTGCATAACTATTTCCTATTCTTATTCTGAGTATGCATAAACCTTTACAGACAAATTGATAGATATTCTCTATATTTTAAATAGTACAAATTTTAACTAGGTTGATAAAAGTAGCTAACGTGGGCTTATCTGTTTTTAAAGTAGTGTAGTAGGCTGTTATTTTAAGTTTATGATGATGCATTAAACATACATTTTTTTAATATTGTAGTAGACATAAACGCACCTCAAAACTTACTTTTTTGGTGAATTTTTATTTATCAAATGTTTATATAATCCTGCAAAGTTACTGAAAAACCTCTTAAAATTAAAGGATATAGCATATAACAGGATAGACCTGATATTGCTTGGAATTTAAAAATAATAAGGGTATCGTACCCCAAGACTCCACCTCTCACTTTAACTTAAATTGCAGGATACCATCGCGTTATGTCTGACTTTCGTGAACAAGCACTACATTATCACTCACATCCCGTACCTGGTAAAATTAGCATTGAGCTAACAAAACCAGCTGAAACAGTTCAAGACTTAGCCCTAGCTTATAGCCCAGGTGTCGCTGAGCCTGTACGTGAAATTGCCGCAGATCCTGCAAATGCATATAAATATACCGGTAAAGGTAACATGGTTGCGGTTATCACTAATGGTACTGCAATTCTCGGCTTGGGTAATTTAGGTCCTTTAGCGTCTAAACCCGTAATGGAAGGCAAGGCGTTATTGTTTAAACGTTTTGCAGGGCTTGATTCTATTGATATTGAAGTAAAGCACAAAACAACAGAAGACTTTATTAACACGGTGGCCAATATTGCTGACACATTCGGTGGTATTAACCTTGAAGATATTAAAGCACCAGAGTGTTTTGAAATTGAAAAAGCATTAATAGAGCGTTGTAGCATTCCTGTTTTTCATGACGACCAACACGGCACCGCCATTGTTACGGCTGCCGGCATGTTAAATGCGCTAGAAGTACAAGGTAAATCAATTGAAGATGCAATAATTGTATGTTTAGGTGCAGGCGCTGCTGCAGTTGCGTGTATGGAACTGTTAATTAAGTGTGGTGCACTGCGTGAACACATTTATATGCTTGACCGCAAAGGTGTTATTCATACTCGTCGCGATGATTTAAATGAATATAAACAGCTTTTTGCTAACAATACCGATAAACGCACATTGCAAGATGTAATTGCAGATGCTGATGTGTTTGTTGGTGTTTCGGGTCCTAACTTGTTAGCTGCCGAAGATTTAAAACTAATGGCAGAAAAACCGGTCGTGTTTGCATGTTCAAACCCAGATCCAGAGATCGATCCTGCACTTGCTCACGGCGCACGCAACGATTTAATTATGGCAACAGGGCGCTCTGATTACCCTAACCAGGTTAACAATGTTTTATGTTTCCCGTTTATTTTCCGTGGTGCACTTGATGTACGTGCAAGCGCGATTAACGATGAAATGAAAATTGCTGCAGTTGAGGCTATTCGTAGTATTGCCAAAGAGCCTGTACCTGCAGAAGTTTTAAAAGCCGCAGGCGTAGATAAGCTAGAGTTTGGTGCGCAGTACATTATTCCAAAACCAATGGATCCGCGTTTACTACCGCGTATAGCTAAAGCTGTAGCACTTGCTGCGGTAGAGTCGGGTGTTGCGCAAATTGACTTACCTGAAAATTATATGGCGTAATATATATAACGCTTAAACAAAAAAACCTCAGCAATGCTGAGGTTTTTTGATTAAAAAGGTAACGATTTATTCTTCGTTTAAAATAGGCACTTCTAAACCCATTTCTTGCATTATCTTTTTGACTTCTTCTGGTACTTTTTCTGCGTTGTCTTTACGTAAGTCATCGTCATTTGGTAAAGGTTGACCAGTAAAGGCATGCAAAAACGCCTCACATAGCAATTCACTATTTGTTGCATGGCGAAGGTTGTTGATTTGACGACGCGTACGCTCATCCGTTAAAACTTTTAATACATTTAGCGGGATCGAAACGGTGATCTTTTTAACTTGCTCTGATTTTTTCCCGTGTTCTGCGTATGGGTGAATATACTCACCATTCCATTTAGCCATAAGATGTATCGTTGCCTCAGATTATTAATTTCTCACACGGTATAAAAAGCGTGTAAATATGCGTGAAATTCTATCGATTTAAAAAAGATAGTCAAATAATAGATACCGATCTATCTTAATAAGCCTATTTGGGATGTAAAAATAAGCTCATTTTTGTGAGCTAAAATGTGATACTAGCAAACGCCTCTCCTAACTTTAGCCATCTAGAGCTTTAAAATGCTTTGACTTATTAAAACGGATAACTTACTCTTTTAGACGTCTAAACATCCAAATTAATCAGGTGACGAATATGAGCGAAAAAAACAAAGCGACCATTGCTGTACGTAACGGCGTTGATGCTGATAAACATCATGGTGCAGTGGTGCCGCCAATTTATTTATCAACGACTTATTCGTTTGCCGACTTTGATACCAAGCGTGAGTATGATTATGGGCGCAGTGGTAACCCTAATCGTGATATTTTAGCAGAGACGCTTGCTAAGCTTGAAGGCGGCGCTCGTGGCATAATTACGGCCACTGGTATGGCTGCCGTGCATTTAGCTACTCAGCTACTTAACAGTGACGACACGTTAGTAATTCCACATGATTGTTATGGTGGTAGCTATCGTTTATTTACATCATTACAAAAACGCGGACTATTGAAGCTTGAAGTATTAGATTTAACAAAAGAAGAAAGCCTTCAACAAATTTTAGCAATTAAACCTAAGCTTATTTGGATAGAGACTCCAAGTAACCCAGTACTTCGTTTAACCGATATTAAAGCGGTTACTGATGTTGCTAAGCAATGCGGTGCATTGGTTGCCGCAGATAACACGTTTTTGTCTCCTGCCTTACAAAACCCTATTAAGTTTGGTGTAGATATTGTGGTGCATTCAACTACTAAATATATTAACGGGCACTCAGATGTAGTGGGCGGCGCTGTTATTGCTGCAACACAAGAGCTTGGTGATGAGCTTGCTTGGTGGGCAAATAATATTGGTATTACGGGCGCCCCTTTTGATAGTTATTTAACGCTTCGTGGTCTACGTACTTTAAATGTGCGCTTAAGGCAGCACCAAGAAAATGCGCTAGCAATAGCTAAGTACCTTGAAAGCTCCAATTTTGTAAGCCAAGTTTACTATCCTGGACTTGAGTCGCATCCTCAACATGAACTTGCTAAAGCACAACAACTTGGCTTTGGTGGCATGGTTAGTTTTGATATTAAAGGCGATATAAACGACGCTGCAGCATTTTTAACTAGTCTTAAAACGTTTAGTTTAGCTGAGTCACTAGGTGGCGTAGAGAGTTTAATTTGTCACCCCGCAACTATGACGCACGCAGGCATGGAGGCAAAGGCACGTTTAGAAGCGGGTGTGGGCGATACGCTTATTCGTATTTCGGTTGGGATTGAAGATATACACGATTTAATAGCTGACTTTGAACGAGTATTTGAACTTGTAAAACCAGGGCAAAATAAAAATGTTGGCCGTGTAGGCAAAGGTGCTGGCACTTCTGGTGGAAACGTTAAATTAAGTGCAGCCCGTCCAGCGCTTTGGTAAGTAATACCAATCCGCAATAATACCTAGGGCGTGTTGATCTTTGGTGGGTGAATTTGCAGCAGTATGTTTGGTTTTTAGGCAAGGCGGAGCCTATGTAGTGTGGTTATTCCCCATGAATAGGCGATAACGCAGCATAAATACCAAACATGCGCTGCCCTTTGGGTTCTTTCTAGGGACGATTAACTCTTTGTTGCCTACATGGATGTAGGTAAGGGGCGTGAGCAGGACGCGGAAGCTTTGCTCGGTTTTTACTTAGCCCACTAGGTTACAAACCTCGCGCCGCGATTTAATCTTCCTTGGATTGAACAAATTTCAATCCACAAAGATCAACACGCCCTAATCAATTTGAGGGATTAAACCGCACGATAACATCGTTAAAAATTCCTAATATAGAACAACTAAATAACGAAATTTTTGCCTTGTTATCGATACGGTTTTCTTACCTCAAAATAGACAACTTAATTAAGCGAATTGGTATAAATATGGTCAATTGTGTACATAAATTTGGTGGTTCAAGCTTAAGCTCTAGTGAGCGCTATCAAAGCGTAGCTAAAATAATTATAGGGCATACTCAGCCGGGCGACTGTGTTGTAGTGTCTGCTGCAGGTAAAACTACAGATACACTTGTGTCGTTGTGGCAAAGTTATCAGCTGCAAGACACGCAAGCTGTCGCTGATATTTTACTGCAGTTAAATAACCATCAAAGCGATTTAATTGAGCAGTTGTTACAAGCTGATTTAAAGCGCAGCGCACTTAAAACACTAAATACCGAGCTTAGTAATATTGCAGAACTTGCTCAAGCTGAGCAGCTAAAAGAGGCTGCGTTACTTGCGCATGGGGAACTGTGGTCAGCACGTTTACTCGCTACTTATTTACAGCAGTTAAATATTGAGGCGTGTGCTCAAGATGCCCGTAGTCTTTTTACCTTAAACGATGGTGAATTAATGCATGCGCAAAATGCGCAGCAATGTCGACAGTCAATTTTGCCTAATAAGATAAATGTTGTTACTGGGTTTATTGCCGCTGATACGAAAGGTGAGACCGTAACACTTGGACGCAACGGTAGCGATTATAGTGCAACACTACTTGCTAATTACTGTAATGCTAAGCAAGTATGTATTTGGACCGATACACAGGGAGTGTTTAGCACTGATCCTCGCAAGGTAAAAAAAGCGATTAAATACGGCAAAATTTGTCGCGGGCAAGCTAATTTATTAGCTCGTTTGGGTAACCCTGTATTACATGCAAAAACACTATCGCCACTTAAAAACAGCGATATTAAGCTAGCTGTTCGTAGTAGTTTTGATGTGCAAGCAAGCCCAACAGATATAGTAAAAGAAGGTTCAGTAAAGAAAAAGCGCTTTATAACCACGCTGCAAAATGTTGATCTGTTAATGGTTGAAGGATTAAGTGAAGGTGAGGTCGCAAGCGTTAGTCAGCTTATTCAGCATAGCCTTCATCATTTTAACCATAATGGTGAAGTGTATTTAGTAGTACCGGCTGCCCAAACATATCAAGTTATTAATTACTTTGCTGGTAGAGCTAATATTAGTGAGTCAAATTTAAATGGCTGTGCAATTGTTGCCCCTGAGCAAGACGTTAGCGTACTTAAACTGCAAGCTTTAGAACTATTAGCTGAGCAGACTATAAAGCCGCGTTTTGTGCATCAAGATAATGGTTATGTTTTATTACTAACAGACCAATTTATAGATAGCGATATACAAAGCGCCTTACACGATAAGCTAATCAATAAAGGCCAAGAAATAGCCGTTATAGTTGCGGGCCTTGGCAATGTAGGCGATGCTTTTATTGAGCAGTTATCGGCACAATTTGAGCGTTTATCAGACGACTTTAGTATTAAATTGGTAGCGCTGGTTCGCTCTAAACATATGTTATTTAATGCAAGTGGCATAAATATACCGCAATGGAAAACGCAGTGGCAGCATGAGGCGAATAGCTATGAAGCTGCGGATTTACTTAATGCGATAAGCGAGCTTGACTACGAACATAAAGTGTTAATTGATATTACCGCAAGTGAGCAGTTTAGCTTTTTATATACAGATTTTGTAGACAGAGATTGTCATTTAATTAGTGCTAACAAATATGCAGGTACAGCACCGACTTCTTGGTATAAAGCACTTCGTAGTAACCTTGGCGAACGTAATTTACATTGGCGATATAATACAAGTGTAGGCGCAGGCTTACCTATCAATTTTGCTTTGGCTGATTTGCAAAATAGTGGTGATAAAATTACGCGTATTGAAGGCGTATTCTCGGGTACGCTTTCGTGGTTATGTAGTAAGTATGATGGTACGACTGCTTTTTCTGAGTTGGTATTAGAAGCACAGAAAATGGGGTTCACAGAGCCTGACCCTCGCGAGGATTTATCTGGACGAGATATGCAGCGTAAGTTACTTATTTTAGCCCGAGAGTTAGGTATAGAGCTTGAGCTTGATGATATTAGCTTATCGGCATTAATGCCCGGCGAGCTTGCGCTAGGAAGCTGGGAATACTTTCTAAACAATAAAGCCCAGCTAGATGCATTCATTGAAGAGCATGCTGATACAGCAAAAGCTAATAACTCAGTACTGAGATACACAGGCCTATTAGATATAACAAAAACTGAAGTTATCGCTAAAGTAGGAATTACGTATGTGCCCAATGGAGATGCGTTAGCAAACCTTACACCTGGCGATAATATTTTTGTAATTAATAGCAAATGGTATAGTGATAACGCGCTTGTGATTCAGGGGCCTGGGGCTGGGAAAGAAGTAACCGCTGCGGGTGTACACTCTGACTTATATTGGCTTGTTCAAAACTTAAAATAAGCGATTATTTAAATTAAAACGGCAGCTTAAATAAGCTGCCGTTTTTTGTATTACAGAGATATTATTAAAATAGCTCTTCTTCGGTTTTTGTGTCTTCTTCAAATATATCGCTAGGCTGAGATAGCACATACTTTGTCGGTGCAGTGCCTTTTTCGAAGTATTCAAAGCGGCTGGTGTAGTCATTTTTGTGGCTTAGCAAACCAGTGGCTAAATCAATACGAATCGAAACAAGCCCCTCAGGTGGCTCAATTGGCGCTTCAGGTGTTCCCTCAAGTGCGGCTTTCATAAATTCAATCCATGCAGGCTGCGCTGTTTTAGCCCCCGATTCAGCACCAGATATTTGGCTGCTATCTAAGTTGTTATTATACGTAGAACGGCCAAGAGCGTTACCTGGGTTATCAAAGCCCACCCACACTGAAGTCATTACTTTACTGTTAAAACCACTAAACCAGGTGTCTACAGAATCGTTAGTTGTGCCTGTTTTACCCGAAAGATCACGACGTTCTAAAGCTTGTGCGCGCCAACCTGTACCACTCCAACCCGTTTTATGGGCCCAACTACCGCCGCCCCAAATACCACTGTGCATTGCATCAGCAATTAAAAATGCATTCTGCTTAGAAATAATTCTCGGTGCACATTTTTTTGTTGGCTCCACATCAGCACTACTATTATGAAGTGAGAATTCATTATGTGTTGGTAAAGACTCTTCGTCACAGGCAAGGGCAGGGTTTGCTTTAAACAATACATTACCGTAAGCATCTTGAATTTCTGAAATAAAGTAAGGTTCAATTAAGTGGCCACCATTGGCAAATGCACTCATCCCACGGGCAAGTTCAAGTGGAGTAATGGAAGCACTACCCAGTGCTAATGATTCACTGCGATTAATGTCTGAATCTTTAAAGCCAAACTTTAATAAATGATCAGCTGTACGTTGTAATCCAACGCCGCGTAGTAAGCGCACCGAAATAACGTTTTTAGACTGTGCTAAGGCACGGCGAATTCTTATCGGACCATTATATACAGCAGGGCTGTTTTTAGGGCGCCATGCTACGCCTTGGCTTTTATCCCATTGGTTTATAGGAGCATCGTTTAATATAGACGCAAGCGTGTAACCTTTTTCAAGTGCTGCTGAATATATAAAAGGTTTTATATTAGAACCTACTTGACGCTTTGCTTGTACCGCTCGGTTATATTGACTTTGTTCAAAGCTGTAACCACCTACAATAGCTTTAATTCTTCCATCTTGTGGGTCGAGTGACACAATAGCACTTGATGCTTCTGGTATTTGGCTTAGTAAGTAGCTGTCATCTTCATTTTTACGCACCCATATTTGCATTCCTGGCGTTAAAATATCTGTAGCTGCTTTTGGAGCAAAACTTTGGCGGTAACGAGTAATATATTTACGCGCCCATTTTAAGTTATCCCAAGTAAGAGTTGTGCGCTCGCCACTTTTAAGTAATACCGACGCTGTTTTGTCATTAACACTAAGCACGGCTGCTGCTTTCAAAGTACCCAACTCATTTACGCTTTGTAATTTATTGAGTATTTGTTGCTCAGTTAAAGCAGGTTGTGTTTCAGGGTCCCATAAAACATCTGTTGGTCCTCTAAAACCATGGCGCATATCATAATTATGTAAGTTGTTTACAAGTGCGTTTTGCGCTGCTTTTTGAACTTTAGACTCTACCGAGGTGAAAATTTTAAAACCTGAGTTGTAAGCTTTATCTATTCCATAACGCGAGACCATTTCAGCGCGCACCATTTCAGAAATATATGGGGCGTATAAATTTATTTCAGCACCATGAAAATAAGCGGTGATAGGTTGGCTCGTTGCTTCGTTATATTCTTCTTGAGTAATATAATTTTCAGTTAATAAACGCCCTAATACAACATTTCGGCGTGCTTTTGCACGCGTTGGGTTACGAATTGGGTTTAAAGCTGAAGGGGCCTTCGGTAAACCTGCAATCATCGCCATTTGTGCAAGTGTTAAATCTTTTAACTCCTTACCGTAATAAACTTGTGCTGCAGCACCAATACCAAAAGCGCGATTACCTAATTCTATTTTATTAAGGTAAAGCTCTAAAATTTCGTCTTTTGTTAATACACCTTCGATATGTAGCGCTATAAATATTTCTTTAACTTTACGAATATATGCTTTTTCGCGAGTTAAAAAGAAATTACGAGCAAGCTGCATAGTAATAGTACTTGCGCCTTGTTTTTTCTCGCCGGTAGATATAAGAACAATAGCCGAACGTACAATACCTATAGGATCTATGCCTATATGATCGTAAAATCGATTATCTTCTGTCGCTAAAAATGCATTAATGAGGGTTTGAGGAATTTCATCAATAGTCACTGGAATACGACGCTTTTCACCAAATTGATTGATTAAAAGCCCATCTTTTGTGAATACTTGCATAGGAGTTTGTAATTGCACGTCTTTTAAAACTTGCACACTGGGGATATCAGGTTTAACGTAGTAATAAAGACTGACCAAAGTGATCAGACCAATTAACACACAAATGATAAAAAATTGTAAAGTTCGTTTTAATAAAATCACTTATATTTCCCTAAATGGACTCCCAATTGCGAGTTTTGACTGCTAGTATATATTGATTAAAAAATGAATAATATTTTTTCAGATAAAAATTATAACTTGTTTATTATTAAAACAAAGGCCAAGTTGAAACATGCTAAGTCAACTATTTCAAAAACCGTCCCCGATGATGGTAGGAATTGATATTGGATCGCACTCTATCAAAGCGGTGCTTTTACGTGAAATTGAAACTGGATTTCGACTAGAAGCACTTGCAATTGAGCCGATGCCAAAAGGTGCGATGAGTGAGCGCACAATCCAAGATATTGAAGCGATTGGTAACGTTATTACAAAATTAAGAAAAAAATTACCGAAGTCGTTAAAATCTGCTGCAGTGGCTGTTTCTGGCCAAACAGTTATTACAAAAGTGATCTTCATGGATGTATCGTTAACAGATGCTGAACTTGAATCGCAAATTGAAATTGAAGCTGATAGTTTAATCCCTTACCCCCTTGATGAAGTGAGCCTCGATTTTGAGAAGCTTTCGACGAATGAGGCCGATCCTAGCAAAATGAATGTTTTGCTTTCGGCTGCTCGTACTGAGAGTGTTGAAGCACGGGTGGGCGCTTTAGAAGCCGCAAATTTAGAGGCCAAAATAGTAGATGTAGAAAGCTACGCATTGAGCCGTGCTATGGACGTTTACTATCAACAATTACCTAGCGATGCATTTAATAAGTGTGTGGCTGTGGTCGATATTGGCGCAGTTTTAATGCTTGTGAGTGTTGTGCAAGCTGGGGAAACCATTTATACCCGTGACCAAGTTTTTGGTGGCGATCAATATACAAATAGTATTGTTGCTTATTATAATAAAGGCTTTGATGAAGCCGAAATAGGCAAAACATCAGGTGATTTACCGCCAAACTATACCTTTGAAGTATTAGCCCCTTTTCAAACTTCGTTACTTCAACAAGTTCGCAGAGCTGTGCAAATGTTTTTAACAACCAGCGGTAAAGAGCAAATAGATTATATTGTATTAACGGGCGGTACATCGATGATAAAAGGTATCGACCGATTGCTTATTGAAGAACTCGGTATCCACTCAGTTGTTGCAGAGCCTTTTGTAAATATGGAAATTTCCCCAAAGGTAGACCGTAATATAATGCAGCGTCACAAAACGCAGTTTGCAATTGCAACAGGGTTGGCATTAAGGAGTTTTTCAACATGCCACATATAAATCTACTGCCTTGGCGTGAATCACAACGCGAAGAATCGAAAAAGAAATTTGTAACTATACTTGTTGGTGTCGTTATACTTTGTTTTGTAAGTATGTACTTATTAAGCTCTTTTTATAGCGCTTTAAAAGACGGTCAAAACTTAAAGAATAATTATTTAAGCTCAGAAATTAGCATGCTAGATAAAAAAATAAGTGAAATACGAAGCTTAGATAAAAGAAAGGAAAATTTACAACAGCGTATGAGGCTCATTGAAGAATTGCAAAGCAGCCGTAATTTGGGTACGCAAATAATGGATGAAGTTGCCAAAATAGTACCTGGCGGTGTTTATTTAACAAAATTGGAGCGCAAAGGCAGCCAAATACATGTTTTAGGACGTAGTGAATCTAATAATCGCCTATCAACAATGCTCCGCCAAGTACAAAGCTCATATTTACTAGAGAATCCTTCAATGCAGGGCATTGTTGCAGGCGATCAATCTTCGCGTTTACTTAGTGATTTTAATATGGAATTTTATGTAAAACCATTTGATAAAATTGGTGAGGTTAGCGATGAACCTTGATTTTAAAGCACTGAGTGAAATTGATTGGAATGAAATAGAGCTTGATAACATTGGTGATTGGCCAATTGCTGTTAAAGCAATTTGCTGCACATTTGTTGCGGGCCTTGTATTGTTTTTTAGTTATAGCCTATTAGTTTCTGATGAAATTGACAGCTACCATAGTGCCGTGGCAAAAGAAGTTGAACTACGAACAACTTATCGAACTAAGTATGCAGTAGCGAGCAAGCTTGAAATATATCGTCAACAAATGATTGAAATGGAAGATAAGTTTTCACAGCTATTAAAGCGTCTACCCACTTCTAACGAAACTCCTGGTTTACTTGATGATTTATCATATGTTGGGACAACGAGTGGTCTGACTTTTTTAAAAATAGGTTGGCTGCCAGAAGTTGAGAAAGAATTTTATACCGAGCTGCCGATTAAAATCGAAGTAATAGGTAGTTATCATGAGTTTGGTGAGTTTGTAGGTAAAGTGGCCCAGTTACCCCGAATTGTAAGCTTACATGACTTTTCTATTTTATCATCGGGCGATAAACAGTTAACATTCAGTGTTGTTGCAAAAACATATCGTTATGAAGAAGGGGTTAAAAAATGAAACTCCTTCGCGTAGTACCTTTAGCTATAGCATTTGTTTTAGCTGGTTGTAATGATGACACTTCTGAGCAAAAAGAATTTATTGATCAGGTAAAAGCAAGCACCACACCAAAGGTTGAGACGATTCCTGAACTGACAAAGTTTGAAATATTTGAGTACAGTGCTGGTCAGCTACGCAGCCCGTTTGTAGCGCCTCAGCCTGAGGTTATTCAAAATAAACTAACGCAAGTAAAAAACTGTTTGCACCCAGATCAAGAGCGCCGCCGCGAACCGTTAGAGAAATACCCGCTAGATAATTTAGCAATGAAAGGCACAATTGGCTCTAGTGGACAAATATGGGCATTAATTACAGCAACAGATGACACTTTGCACCGCGTAACGGTAGGGAATTATCTTGGTAGTTATGATGGCAAAGTAAAAAGAGTAAGCAACGACTATATAGAATTAGTGGAATTAATCCCTGATGGGTCTGGCTGTTGGAAAGAGCGCCTGACGAAATTAGAAATGTTAGAGGCGGCAACAGATGGCGCAAATTAATAATAAAAAAGGTAAAAATAGGATGCATAAGGATGTACTTTGGCTTCATCGTATTTCACGGACATTACTGGCTGCTGTTGCTTTAGTCACTGTAAACTCAGCCATAGCTGGGCCATTGCTTTATGATGTTCGTTATAATCCATTACTTAAAGGCGAAACTGAATTACAGCTTGTTTTTGATGAAGAGTTAACCTTTGAACCAAAAGTTCAAGTGTTTAATAGCCCAGCCCGAATCGAAATGTTTTTTGATACTGCAGAGTTAGAGGTTGGTTTAAATGATGTTGAAGTTAATCAAGCTGGAATTAGCAGTGTTACTAATGTTTTAACTAACAGTGGTTTAAAGGTAACGGTAAACTTAGATAGATTAAAAATTTATGAGACTGAAGTTCATAACAATTTAGTATCGATACGTGTCTCTGATAACCCTCTTACAGAACCTGAAAATGAAGATGTAGTGATGGATTCAGGTGATGTAAGTGGAAATTACATTAACCGTATCCAGTCAATTGATTTTAGACGTGGTGAGAAGGGTGAAGCAAAAGTACTTGTATTTTTACAAGACACTCAAGCTGCAATTGAAGTCCATGAAAGTGGCGGGAAAATTTACGCTGACTTTCATCACACCGATATTTTAGACGATCTACTTTATGAATTAGATGTATTAGATTTTGGAACTGTTGTCAGTAATATCGAGACTTTTAAAGAAGATGGTTTAAGTCGTGTTGTTATCGAACCTAATGCTCAGTTCACGTTTACGTATCAGCAAATAGATAATATTTTAACGTTGACAGTAGAAAAAGATGAAACGCAAAATGCGTACTTAGATGGTGGGGTTGAGTATCAAGGTCGCCCTATGACCTTAAATTTTCAAGATATCTCTGTGCGTGCAGCATTGCAAATTATCGCGGGTTACAACGACTTTAACTTAGTAACCAGTGATTCAGTAACGGGCAATATAACGTTGCGCCTAGATGGTGTACCGTGGGATCAAGCGCTTGACGTAGTACTACGTATTAAAGGGCTAGATAAGCGCATGGATGGCTCTATATTAATGGTAGCGCCTGCAGAAGAACTTGCAGCGCGTGAAGCCAAAGATTTAAAAGCTAAACAGCAAGTTGAAGACTTAGAGCCTCTATATAGTGAATACATCCGATTAAACTATGCTAAAGCCGAAAATTTTGCTGACTTATTAAAAACAGATACAAACAGTATTATAACTGCCCGTGGTAGTGTATCTGTTGATCAACGTACAAATACATTGTTAGTAAAAGATACTGTTAAGAGTATAGAAAATATCCGCCGCATGATAGAAACGCTCGATATTCCAGTACAGCAGGTTGTAATCGAATCTCGAATGGTAACGGTACGCGATAACGTTACCGAAGACTTAGGCGTACGCTGGGGCTTTAGTGACCAAGGCAGTAGTGTTGGTATTTCAGGCTCTCTTGAAGGTGCAGAAGGTATTTATAATGCGACATCTACTTCAGATGCACCAAGTATTTCAGACCGATTAAATGTAAATTTACCTATAACTAACCCTGCGGCTAGCATTGGCTTACACATAGCAAAACTGGCTAACGGTACGCTGATTGATTTAGAACTAAGTGCGCTTGAGGAAGAGAATAAAGGTGAGATTATTGCTAGTCCACGTATCATAGCGGCTAATCAGCAAAAAGCCCGAATAGAGCAAGGTACTGAAATTCCTTATACTGAGTCAGCTTCAAGCGGTGCTACTACCGTAAGCTTTAAAAAAGCGGTACTGAGCTTAGAAGTTACACCTCATATCACACCTGATAATAAAGTAATTCTAGATTTAATTATTACTCAAGATACACGTGGTGATACCGTACAAACAGGTACTGGTGAAGCGGTGTCTATTGATACTCAAGAAATTCAAACACAAGTGTTAGTCGAGAATGGCCAAACCGTAGTACTCGGTGGTATTTTCCAACAGCAAATCATTAATACTACGAGTAAAGTGCCAATTTTAGGTGACATTCCTTACGTAGGAAGACTATTTAAAACCACAAGTGAGTTTAATGAAAAGCGTGAATTACTTATTTTCGTGACACCGAAAATACAAATTGATTAAAATACAGTGGTTTTATGTTAACCAACGGGTGATTATTTAGATTAATTGCTCGTTATATGGCTTTTTATTCTAATTGACTTGAAATACCCCTGCAATTACTGAGATAATCCCCTCCTTAATTTTGGGGCCAGGTCGTTAGGCGGGGTTTTATTTCAAATTTTAGAGTTTGTTTGTACTAAAAGATATGGCTGAGAAACGTAATATATTTCTAGTTGGCCCCATGGGGGCTGGCAAAAGCACGATTGGTCGTCACATCGCTGACCAATTACACCTTGAATTTGTTGATTCTGATCAAGAAATCGAACGCCGCACAGGTGCAGATATTGCATGGGTATTCGATCTTGAAGGTGAAGAAGGCTTTAGACTTCGAGAAGAGTCTGTTATTGGCGATTTAACCGAGATGCAAGGTATTGTACTTGCTACCGGTGGTGGTTCAGTAATGAGCAAAGAAGTTCGAAACAAGCTTTCGGCTCGAGGTATCGTTGTATACCTAGAGACACCTATAGAAAAGCAAGTTGCACGCACGCAACGCGACAAGCGTCGCCCATTACTGCAAACTGAAGAAGCACCTCGTAACGTACTAGAGCGCTTAGCAGAAGAACGCGAGCCCCTATACAAAGAAGTTGCCGATTTTGTTGTACGTACCGATGAGCAAAGCGCTAAAGTTGTTGCTAACCAAATCATCGAGAAATTAGATTTTTAAAAACCAATAATAAGGAAATAACTAAGCATGCTTAAATTAACAGTTAATTTGGACGAGCGAAGTTATCCTATTTATATTGGGCAATCTGCACTTCAAGATAATGGCCGCCTGGTTCACCATATTGGTGATTGTCGGCCTATCATCATTACTAATGACACAATAGCGCCTTTATATTTACAAGCGTTACTTGACTCATTAGCAGATCAAAATCCGCTATCTTTTATTATTCCTGACGGTGAACAATATAAATCACTTGAATGGTTTGAAAAAATATCAGCATTTTTACTCCAAAATAACTGTGGCCGAGATACGTGCTTAATTGCGTTAGGTGGCGGTGTTATAGGTGATCTAACTGGTTTTGTAGCGGCGTGTTATCAGCGCGGCGTACCGTTTATTCAAATACCAACGACAGTGCTTTCACAGGTTGATTCATCGGTAGGTGGTAAAACGGCAGTAAATCATCCTTTAGGTAAAAATATGATAGGGGCATTTTATCAGCCTCAAGCGGTTTTTATTGATACACAAACATTACACACCCTACCAGCAAGAGAGTTTGCAGCAGGTATGGCTGAAGTAATTAAGTATGGTCTGATTTACGATACCGAATTATTTGCATACTTAGAGCGAAACGTAGCTAATTTGCAGCAACTAGATGAAACGTGCTTACAGCATATTATTTTTAGATGTTGTGAAATAAAAGCACTTATAGTTGCGCAAGATGAAAAAGAGCATGGTTTACGTGCTTTATTAAACTTAGGTCATACATTTGCCCATGCAATTGAGGCAGAAATGGGCTACGGCGTTTGGTTACATGGCGAAGCTGTTGCAACAGGCATGGTATTAGCAGCTAAACTTGCCAAGACACGCCAAGATTTGAGCGCAAGTGAAGTTGATCGAATTATTAAGCTGCTTGAGCTATATAATTTACCAACAGAAATTCCAAAGCAAATGACTAGCGAGCAGTTCCTAACGCATATGCGTAAAGACAAAAAGAATAAAAGAGGCACTATACGCTTTATTCTACCTACCCAATTTGGCCAGTGTGCATTAGTTGATGATGTCTCTGATGACCAAGTTAGAGACTTAATCGAGCAGTAAATGCAGTCACAAATTTTACCAAGCCGTGCGGCTTTGGTGGATAGAATCGCACTGCAATTTGAGTACGGACAAAATTTAATAGTTTTACTTGGCACATCGGGGCTAGGTAAAAGTTATATGCTCGAAACCTTCATTACAGATAAATACAATGACTTTAATAAAGCGTTTGTGCAAGTAAGTGCACAAATGACTGACGCTCAGCTAATGAGCGATTTATTAGAGCAAAGCTTTAATTCCCCTTTGGTTGATCATAATTTAAGTTTACCTGAAAACTATTACCAGCTGCTTGAGCAACAGCAGTGCGCACCTTGTTTATGGGTGCTTGATGGCGGTAGGCAACTATCTGAAGAGATACTAATTGAGCTTGAGCTGCTTTCTAAAAATAGCCCTAATACGTTGTATATCATAATTGCATCACAGTCTAAACTTGCTTTAAATGACGCTGTCGAAATTTACTTGGAGCCACTAACGCTTCGAGAAAGCAAGATGTTATTGCAGTGGTACTTTACTGATTTACCTTATGATGAAGACCCTGTTTTTAGTACTTTTTTAGCCGAGGCTCATGGTAACCCCAGTTTATTGCTTGCTTGGCAACCTAGTGAGCACATAGCCGATATTATCGTTAAAGATAAAGTATCTTGGCGATTGCACTTATTGATTTTGATGTTGTTAATTATGCTTTTAATTATTGGTCTGCTTTATAAGTCTGATATGACGCAGTGGTGGCAACAATATTATCAGCAGGAAGAAACACAAGTCCTAAATACAGCAATATCTGTAGAGCAAGTAAGTGAGCCGGTTATAAAGCAAAATGACTCAGTAGTTACCTTAAATGACCCTGAAGTAGTTGAGCCAGATATTGAGCTTGAGAGCGTACACATTAATGATGTGCCTGCTATCATGCAAAGTCTTACCGAACCTGCAAATACCGTTAAGGTACTAGACAATGCTATTGATAATAGCGTTAAAAACAAAAGCAGTGAAGCAGGTGACGTTGTATCTAAAGCTCTAAAAGTAGAGAAAGTAAATACAGCAGAGCAAACTCAGATCAGCCAAGATAATATTTGGTATATGCAGCAAGCAGATACAAATAGTGTTATTCAATTATTAGCGGTAACTCAGCAGGAAGTTCGCGATAATTTCATTGCTCAATTCAATCTACAGCAGCAAGCACACACTTACCAAACGAAGCGAAATAACCAAATATGGTGGGTTGTTACATTTGGCAGCTTTGAGAGTATAAACGAGGCAAAATCAGCAATGGATACTTTGCCCCCTGGGGTTAGAAAAAATAAACCTTTCTATAAAAAAATTAGTAAAATAAAGCAAGAAATAGCAGTCGTTGATCAGTAAAATACACTGCTTTAGTGTAAAATCGCGCAACACCAGATTGAAGTAAAGAGCCAATGCAGCAAAAAAGTAGAGCCTTCCTTAAATGGGCCGGCGGAAAATACAGCCTAGTTGAAAACATTAATGCGCGACTAAACCAAGCTAGCAAGCATGCTGATACCTTGGTTGAACCTTTTGTTGGTGCAGGCTCTGTGTTTTTAAATAGTGACTTTAAGCACTATATTCTCAACGATATCAATGCAGACTTAATTAACTTATATAAAGAGCTTAAAAGCTCTCCAGATGAGCTTATTAGTGACGCTAAAAAGCTATTTGTTGATTTGAATAATCACGCAGATGCGTATTACGAATATCGTGTGCAGTTTAATCAAAGTCGTGATGTATACGAACGTTCAATCTTGTTTCTATACATGAACCGCCATGGTTACAACGGACTGTGTAGGTATAATTTAAAAGGCATTTTTAATGTGCCTTTTGGTAAGTATAAAAAGCCTTACTTTCCTGAAAAAGAAATGTATTTTTTTGCTGAAAAAGCACAAAAAGCAACGTTCACTTGTTTAGATTACGATGACGTTTTTAAGTTAGTGCCTAACAATGCTGTTATTTATTGCGACCCACCTTATGTACCATTAAGTAAAACGGCTTCTTTTACGTCTTACGCTAAAGGGGGGTTTAATTTAGATGATCAGGCTAACTTAGCTAATTTGGCAGAACAAGCCGCATTTGAAAATAACACACCTGTGCTTATTTCAAACCACGATACCGTGTGGACGCGTAAAATTTATAGCCAAGCATCGCTTGAACAAATTCAAGTAAAGCGCACTATTAGCCCCAAAGGTGGCTCTAGAAATAAAGTTGACGAGTTGATGGCTATGTATTTAGCACCCAAGCAACCACTGCGTAAATTGCGATAACAAAAGCAACAAATAGTACAATCGCAATTAAAATGATGGATAAAGGGGAGTGTTGTTTAAAATCGACTTGGCGTTTATTTTCAGATTGAACACCAAAAAATGCAGCTAGCACACTTTGCAACGCGCTAAAAAATTGTAGCATTATTTAAAATAAAGGTTTTAAAGAAGGAGCGTTTTTAGAATCTTCAGAACTAGTAAGTAGTTCCAGTAAATCAAGGTAATGAAACTGAGCACTACGGCTATCGCCAGTTAACCACGAAAACCATGATGACTCTTCTTCAGCTTTAATACACGCAGTTAAAGTGTTTTGAGTACTTACCAGTTGTGTATTATGACAATTACTCACTGAGCTTAATTCTTGCTCAGAGCTTGAACCAAAGCTAAACGCCCCGATAAGCAGTAATGCCGACGCAATTAATATCCCAATTTTAAAAGCACGCATGATGAAATCCAATAATTTGTTACTTTTTTAATCATAGCAAATATTGGTTAAATATCAAACTTAAAGTTACCTAAAATGGGGGCTATTACGCCATATTACTTGGGTAACATCTTCAATTAAGTTACATTAACGCAATACACTATTTATTGATGGAGTTAATCATGTTTAACCCAGAGCAAAAATATTTAATAGCCCCTTCTATTTTGTCTGCTGATTTTGCAAAGCTAGGCGAAGATGTTGATAAAGTTCTCGATGCGGGTGCTGACGTGGTTCACTTTGATGTAATGGATAATCACTATGTACCTAATCTCACAATTGGTCCTATGGTGTGTAAAGCACTAAGAGATTACGGTATTACAGCACCTATCGACGTACATTTAATGGTTAAGCCTGTAGATAGCATAATACCTTTATTTGCTGAGGCTGGTGCTTCTATTATTACTTTTCATCCAGAAGCCAGCGAGCACGTCGATCGTACAATACAGTTAATTAAAGATCACGGTTGTAAAGCAGGCTTAGTGTTTAATCCAGCAACAAGCCTAAGTTATTTAGATCATGTTATTGATAAGCTAGATACCATTTTACTAATGTCGGTAAATCCTGGGTTTGGCGGGCAAAGCTTTATCCCTCATACGCTTGAAAAATTACGCCAAGCAAAACAGCGTATTATTGAATCAGGCCGAGATATTCGCTTAGAGGTTGATGGTGGTATTAAAGTCGATAATATTGCAGCAGCGGCTCGAGCGGGTGCTGATATGTTTGTTGCAGGCTCAGCTATTTTTAATCAACCTGATTACAAAGTGGTGATTGATCAAATGCGTGAGCAGCTTGGAAGTGTTAAGTAATGAAGTACGATGTCGCCTTATTTGATTTAGATGGTACTTTGGTTGATAGCGTTTACGACTTGTATATCGCTATTAATTTAACCTTGAGCGATTTTGCTTTTCCTATTGTTAGTCAACGCTTGGTTGAAAGTTGGGTTGGTAATGGTGTTGAAGTCCTTGTAAAACGCGCTTTGAGTGGCGATATGCAAGTGAGTGAAAATCTAGATGAGTCACTTAGTGGCAAAGCAATATTACAGTTCTATAAGTATTATGAACAACAAGTTGGTGAGTATAGTGTTTTGTACCAACATGTAGAAACAGGGCTTGCAGCACTTCGCGGTATGCCTAAAGCATTAATCACTAATAAGTCTCGAATTTTTACAGAGAAACTACTCGATAAACTGGCACTAACGAGTCATTTTGATGTGGTTGTATGCGGTGACGACATGGCAAAAAAACCATCGCCAGAACCATTGCTATTTGCCTGCAAAAAACTAAATGCGGAGCCTAATAAAGCAATAATGATAGGTGATTCTAAAAGCGATATACTTGCAGCTAAAGCCGCTAATATAGACGTAATTGCACTTAGTTATGGCTATAACCAAGGTGAAAATCTTGAGGATTATAATCCGCAGTACCTATGCGATAACTTCTTAGATATAATACCTGTTCTAACGCAGCGTTAAATATTATTCATTAAGCAAAATAAAGGAAAATCATGAGTAAACCAGTAGTTTTAAGCGGCATTCAGCCAACCGGTGGTATGACAATAGGCAACTATGTTGGCGCTATTAACCAGTGGCTAAAGTTACAGGAAGACCACGAAAGTTTCTTTATGTTAGTAGACTTACACGCTATTACGGTTCGCCAAGAGCCTGAATTACTGCGCTCTCGAGTGTTAGATGGTATTGCTCTTTACGCGGCATGTGGCATTGATCCTGAAAAATCTGCGTTATTTGTACAATCGCAAGTACCTGAGCATGCACAATTAGCGTGGGTATTAAATTGTTACGCGCAAATGGGTGAGCTTAATCGAATGACTCAGTTTAAAGACAAGTCATCTAAGCACGCAAATAACGTAAACGTGGGCTTATTTTCATATCCAGTATTGCAAGCTGCGGATATTTTATTATACCAAGCTGATCAAGTACCAGTAGGGGATGATCAAAAGCAGCATTTAGAGCTGACTCGCGATATAGCCACACGCTTTAATAATTTATATGGCGACGTATTTAAATTACCAGAGCCGTACATCCCTGAGTTTGGTGCACGCGTAATGAGCTTGCAAGATCCACTTAAAAAAATGTCTAAGTCTGACGAAAACCCAAATGGTTACATCATGTTATTAGATGAGCCTAAGCAAATTGTGAAAAAGCTTAAAAAAGCAGTAACTGATTCAGATGAACAAGCACGTATTTATTTTGATCGCACAGAAAAGCCTGGCGTATCAAACTTGCTTACTTTATTGAGTGTTGCAACTAAGCGCTCAATTGAAGACCTAGTTCCTGAGTATGAAGATAAAATGTATGGCCATTTAAAGAAAGATACAGCAGATGCAGTTGTAAATATGATTGAGCCAATTCAAGCACGCTTTAAAGAGATCAGAGAAGATCAAAACCTACTTGATGGCATAATGAAGTCAGGTGCTGAAAAAGCAAGTGTACGCGCTGAGAAAACATTGAAATCGGTATACGATGCGCTTGGTTTTATTCCTCGCGGGTAAGTTTATTAAAATAAAAAAATGCCGCTTGTTAGCGGCATTTTTTATATAGCACATATCAACATGATAGACCCAAATAGAAACAGTAGCGATATAGCTAGTTTGTCTGTTTTATCCATTATTCAGCCCCTCCTACTGTTATATCTGCCGTGCTATCAATATTAACTAGAGAAACTTTATAGCCCTTGTTTTCAAGTAGGGTAAGTAAACTATCTTGTCCTGCAAGATGGGCAACTCCAACAAGTACAAACTCATTTTTGTCGTTGTTAAACATGGCTTCTACTTTTGGTAACCAATCATTATTTCTTTCTGTAATGATTTGTTTATAGCTATTCGGATCATTTTGCTGCATATCTTCAAGTGCCACTTTATTCAGTGTGTCTGTATCACCTTTGCGCCAGGCAGCTAAAAGTCCTTTAAACATATCGCCATAGTTGTGCAGCTCGGCTAAGTTATGTTTAATGAAGTCGTTTTCGTTGCCTTGACCCATTTTTTTAAAAAGCTCTAACTGAAATTCCATTGTTTCTAAGTAATTTTTTGTTTTGTTATCTTCAGTCGCTTTTTTAGTAAAGTAAGCATCAACACCTTCACCCATTAAATTTTGCTTTTGAAGCTCCATCGACATTAAAACAATACCAACCATAGCAGGGCGAAAGCCATCTAACTTAGCGAGATTAGCGCCAAACTCGTTAAGCTTATTTTCAAGTGATGCCTTAATCTCGGGTTCTAGTTTTTGACTTAATGTTTCGTTATTTGTATACGATAGTGCGCCTAACATTTGCATTTGCGCATTAGTATCGGCTGGGTCAGATAACGGTGCTTCTAAAATAATTGTATCCGCTTGTTCATAAGCATGGTTGAACTCAGCGGGTAGTGGCATTTCAGCTTTAGGTAGTATGTGAACTGTACCGCCAATAAATAGTGAGTCATTACCATTGCTTACTTGCCATACAGAGCTTTGAGCCTGTGCTGTATTTGCTAAAAGACTACAGCTAAGTAATACGCTGGCAGATACTAATTTTTTTGTGAATTTTTTCATGATAATTCCTTTATGTAACTTTTAATTTTATTGTTTTTAGTTCGATAACACAGTGCTGAAATATGCAGTGATTGAGGATGTTACCTTTGAAAGGTTTTTATCAATTTGCGAGTTTATTTTGCTCATTGAAGAGTCAAGCTCAGCTGATATTTTTTCATCTATCGAAGAAAGTAACGTTTGTGTATCAACATTACTTTTTAAAGACTCAGTGGCGTCTATGTTGTTTGTTTCTTGCTGCTTTTTATTAACTGGGTTAATCGCCTCTACGCTTTCACCAATTATGCATTGATTAAAATTACTTTGAACGGTGTGTTGTTTAGCGTCAGCTGCAATAACTGAATTTGTATTAAAAGCAGTTGCTAGTAGTAAAGCCGGTAGTACTTTTTTCATTGTGCTATTCATAATTAAACCTTTTATATTTTTAATTGCAGCCAATTTAGAATCACAAATGATTTTTTACTAAGCTGCTTGTTGATGACGGTTTAAAGAATATCGCTGAATTTATTGAGAGTCGCTTATCTAGTTATGAGCAATTAATAGATAAGGTTTTTAAATTAAATAATTGTTTTAATTTAGAGGGTTAGCCTTAAACCTTATAATGCTAATATAAGGTTTAAAATGCTTTTTCTATAAAATAAAGTGTAGATGTGATACGGTTTATAAAAATAAAAATACGTAAAGACTATGAATTATCAAATCGGACCTTGGCAATTTATTAGTAATCGCTGTGTGATTACTTCAAACCATTTAGAAAGGGAATTAGATCCACTCTTAGTAAAGCTATTACTTCACTTTATAGACAAGCCTCAACAAATTGTTTCCCGCCAAGAGCTTATTGAGAGTGTATGGCAACAGAGCTTTGTTGATGATAATGCGATTAACCGTGCAATCTCAGAGTTAAGAAAGCAGCTTGCCCATCCAATTGAAAAAGCGCCGCTTTTAAAAACGCATTACCGTAAAGGATATAGCCTAACAGTAATACCTGAGCGTTTAACGCAAGCAAACGTTTCTAATGAGCCTGCAAACATTTTGCCTGACTCACCAGGTATTTCTGCCAAAAATGAAGAGATAGCTACTGCAACTACTTCTCAACCAGTTCAAAAAAAGAACAGTAAAAAGTTTTTGATTTATTCTTTACTCGTCATTATTTGCCTGTGCTCTTTAGTATGGTTTGGGTTGTTTTTTATTAATGCACCTTCTAGCGAAAAGATTAAACAGATCACAGTTAATAAGGTAGCAAGCACGTGGAATATAGGCAGTGAGGTTCACCCTGAGATGTCCTCAGATAAACAATATTTAGCTTATACAAATGTTGAACCTGAAAATGACGTAATGCATGCATTTGTAAAGCGACTATCTGATCAAAGGGAAGTTGAAATTACCTATCCTGGCTTTCAAGTATCTATTTTATCGTGGCAGTTAAATCAGCACGCAGTGCTTATACAAGCTACAAACTTAAAACAACAGCAGTGCGAAATGGTACTGGTTGATTTAAGCCAGTTTCCTATTGTTGGTGAGGCTACATTAATTAAAAAGTGCGACCTTAGATACACAGGTTATGCGCAAGTAGACGAAAGTGGTGAGCATATTTATTACACCGAATATAAAAATGAGCATGAGGGTTCAGGTTTATATAAATATGATTTAGAGTTACAAAAAGAGTCCATTGTTATTCCACCACCAGGTGTAATGTATGGCGTAATAATGCCGCGCTTATCTTCTTCAGGTAATAAAATAGCATATATACTTAGTCAAAAGGGTAAGCCTTTTTCTGTATTTAGCTACAACTTTGAGACCCATGAAACCAAGCGATTATTTAAAGCAAAGAAAAGCATAATTAGCTTCGCGTTTGACTGGCTTGCAGACGATAAAGGCGTGATTGTTTTTGAAGACTCTGACCTTTCAACCATTGTGTTTGATGAAAATAATATTATTAAACGCACACTAACGGTTACCCCAGCAATTTCACCTTATTATATTGCAGTTCAATCTGCTAATAGCCTCTTTTACTCAGCAAATAAAACACAAGCATTTTCGTTAATTAAAGCGACTAATCTTTTTAACGAAACTCCTGAGTATGAACCACTCTACAAAAGTGATGAAGACGACTACCACATTGTAGAAGTCATTAATGAGAAAGGGCCAGCGCATATTTTTGTATCCGAGCGCTCTGGCAGCAGTCAGTTGTGGTTATCTCAAAATGGACTTACAAAGCAACTTAGTAACTTTACTTATGAAGGGAAATCTACCTTTGCTATTGGCGGGCTAAGAGTATCGAGTAAGCAAGATCGTGTTTTATTAAGAATTAATAGCGATATTGCATTTTTTGACGTTATGTCGAACAAGCTCTATACCATAGCTGAGTTTAAAGGGCGAAAAATACTAAACTATGTATGGTCTAAAGATAATGAAAGTATAATTTATTTAGAGCGAAGTGGTTCAGAAAATCTATTTGCTCAGTTTAATTTGTTAACGCGAGACACAACTATATTAGAGGATGTTAAAGCCAACAAATTAATTTCAGGCGCTGACGGTACTAATTATGCAATTACTAACAATCAGTTAATTAAACTATCAAATAAACAGAGTTGGGAATTACCCAAAGACGCGCGACAAGCACAACTTTTTGCTATTAATGGTAATTACCTTTACTACTCTGATGCGATTTCAAGAGTTGCTCGGCTTAATTTAGAAGATAAAACAGTAAAAGATGTGCACGTGGATTTTAAACCCATCGCATTTTTTATTAGTGATAACAATCAAATTTTCTTTACAGAATCAAAATATAAAGACATGCAAATAATACAGATAAGTTGGAATAACTAGAAAAAAGGAATTTACATGAGCTTTAAAGTTAAGCACTATGCTGCAAAAACGATTAAGACGAGCTATGCAATGGAGTGGGAAATGCTACTCACTGAATTAGTTATTGGCTTATTGTGCAGCGTATTTGCTTATCTTGGTTTTAAGGCGAGTGTATTACTCATTTTTGTTGCTAATTTATTTATTGCAGTGTGTTGTTTTTCTTTAATAACATTTTCTATTGTTATGTTGATAAAGGAAAAATTAGAGCCAAAAAATAGCGAGAAGTGAATCTTCTCGCCATTTTTAATTAAGTGCAATCTCGACAGTTAAATAACCTCAAAGCCGATTAATTTGTCACAACTGGACCTCTATTTATTTAATAGAGGTTTTAAGTAATGCCCAGTATGTGAACGCTCACACTCAGCTACTTCTTCTGGCGTACCTGCAATGAGTATTTCACCACCACCAGCTCCGCCTTCAGGTCCTAAATCGATAACCCAATCTGCTGTTTTAATAACATCGAGGTTGTGCTCAATAACGACAATTGTATTACCGTGATCGCGCAAGCGATGAAGTACAACAAGCAGCTGTTCAATATCAGCAAAGTGTAAGCCTGTTGTTGGCTCATCTAATATGTAGAGTGTTTTACCTGTATCACGCTTTGATAGCTCGCGTGCTAGTTTTACACGTTGCGCCTCACCACCTGAAAGCGTGGTAGCGGCTTGACCTAAGCGGACATACGATAAACCAACGTCCATTAGGGTTTTAAGCTTACGGGCAATAGCCGGTATTTTGTCAAAATACTCATGCGCGTCTTCAACAGTCATTTCAAGCACTTGGTGTATGTTTTTACCTTTGTATTGTACTTCGAGCGTTTCGCGGTTATAGCGTTTACTCTTACATACATCACACGGTACATACACATCAGGTAAAAAGTGCATTTCAACTTTAATTAAGCCGTCACCTTGGCACGCTTCACAGCGTCCGCCTTTAACGTTAAAGCTAAAGCGACCTACTTTGTAGCCACGTGAGCGCGCTTCTTGTGTACCTGCAAATAATTCACGAATGCCGGTAAATATACCTGTGTAGGTTGCCGGATTTGAACGAGGAGTACGACCAATTGGGCTTTGATCAATATCGATCACTTTATCAAAATGATCTAAACCGCTAATTGATTTATACGGTGCCGCTTCGGCAGTGGTTGCGCCATTTAGCTCTGTATGAGCTAGTTTAAATAAAGTATCGTTTATTAGCGTTGATTTACCTGAGCCCGATACACCTGTCACACAGGTCATTAAACCAAATGGGATTTTTAAATCCACATTTTTAAGGTTATTACCCGTTGCGCCAAATAGCTCTAGCCATTTGTCGTTCGTTGGGTGACGCTCTTTTGGTATTTCTATTTTACGTACGCCTGATAAAAATTGGCCCGTAACAGACTCTTTGCTTGCTAAAATATCGTCGCGCGTACCTTGAGCAATAATATGCCCACCATGAACCCCCGCACCTGGACCAATATCAATAATATGATCTGCAGCACGAATAGCATCTTCATCGTGCTCTACCACAATAACGGTGTTACCTAAGTCGCGTAAATGGATTAGTGTTTGTAGTAAGCGGTCGTTATCGCGTTGATGTAATCCAATAGATGGTTCATCTAGTACGTACATTACACCTACAAGACCGGCACCAATTTGACTGGCTAAGCGGATACGTTGAGCCTCACCACCTGATAATGTATCGGCGCTACGTTCAAGTGATAAATAATTTAGGCCAACGTTAATTAAAAACGATAAGCGGTCGCGAATTTCTTTTAATATTTTTTCAGCTATTTGGCCTTTTTGTCCGGTTAATTCTAAACCTTCAAAAAATTCCATGGCTTCACCAATACTCATGCATGTGATTGCAGGTAAGTTGGTTTGTCCAATAAATACATTTCGAGATTCTTCGCGTAAGCGCGAGCCATGACAGCTAGGACACGCTTGGCTTGTTTGGTATTTAGCAAGTTCTTCGCGTACAGAGTTTGACTCTGTCTCGCGGTAGCGGCGATTCATGTTATTTAAAACGCCTTCAAACTCATGGTTACGCGTAATTAAATCGCCACGGTCGTTACGGTAATTAAACGCAATTTTAGTGCTACCAGAGCCGTCTAAAATAATTTTTTTCGAGTCGCTGTCTAAATCTTGATAAGGCACATCTAAATCAAAATTGTAATGATCCGCAACCGCTTGCAGCATTTGATAGTAATAAAAGCTGCGTTTATCCCATCCTTTAATTGCACCGCCAGCAAGGCTTAACTCTGGGTTATGGACTACGCGATTAGGATCAAAATATTGACGTATACCTAAGCCATCGCAGGTTTGGCAAGCACCAGCTGGGTTATTAAACGAAAACAAGCGCGGCTCAAGTTCAGTCATTGCATAGCCACAAGTAGGGCAGGCAAAATTTGCTGAAAATAGAATCTCTTCAGCGCTGCTATCGTCCATGTATGCTACATGTGCAACGCCATTAGACATTTCAAGTGCAGTTTCGAACGATTCTGCTAAGCGTTGTTGTAAGCCATCTTTTACTTTAAATCTGTCTACAACAACTTCTATTGTATGTTTTTTATGAAGCTCAAGCGTTGGTGGATCAGACAAGTCACATACTTCACCGTCTATACGGGCGCGAATATAACCTTGGCTAGATAGCTGTTCTAATAACTTAACATGCTCACCTTTACGCTCTTTTACTATTGGCGCAAGCAGCATTAATTTACTGCCCTCAGGTAGAGCCAAAACAGTATCTACCATTTGGCTAACGGTTTGCGCAGCAAGTGGTAAATCATGTGTAGGACATCGTGGTTCGCCAACGCGGGCAAACATAAGTCGTAAGTAATCGTAAATTTCGGTAATAGTACCTACGGTTGAACGCGGGTTATGAGACGTTGACTTTTGCTCAATAGAAATGGCAGGAGAGAGGCCTTCGATGTGATCCACATCAGGCTTTTCCATGAGCGATAAAAATTGTCTTGCGTACGCAGAGAGTGATTCAACATATCGGCGTTGTCCTTCTGCATAAAGCGTATCAAATGCAAGTGATGACTTCCCCGAACCAGATAGACCCGTAATAACTATTAATTTATCACGTGGGATGGTTAGGCTGATGTCTTTTAAATTGTGCGTTCGGGCGCCTCGGACTTCAATGTTTTCCATGCTATCTCGTTTATTACCAAAATTATTTACTCAGTATCGCATAATACGAAGCAATATTAATCCTTGATCAATGAAAAATCCTTACTTATAGGCGATTAATTATTGCCAAGCTTATGGTAGAATCCCAACCTCAATTTTTCATAGAGTAAGATCACGCAGATAATGACCGCATCTTCACTTAATTCACGAGAAAAACGCGCCGCTGTATCACTGGCGAGTGTGTTTGCATTTAGAATGCTCGGCTTGTTTATGCTGATGCCTGTATTGGCTATTTATGGACAATCGCTTGAAGGTTTTTCGCCTATTTGGATTGGTTTTGCCATTGGTGCGTATGGTTTAACGCAAGCTGTACTACAAATACCTATGGGTCGATTATCCGATAAGATTGGTCGTAAAAAGGTTATTGTTGGTGGCTTAGTTGTATTTGCTATTGGCTCTGTAGTTGCTGCATTAGCTGACTCTATCCAAATGGTTACCGTAGGCCGTGCTTTACAAGGTATGGGCGCAATAGCCAGTGCGCTACTCGCGTTTGCTTCAGATTTAAGCCGCGATGAGCAACGACCAAAAGTAATGGCCGTTATCGGTATGAGCATAGGAATGAGCTTTGCCTTTGCTATGTTACTTGGGCCAATTGTCGCCGCTTCGTGGGGTATTGCTGGTGTATTTTGGTTGACTGCTATTTTAGCTGTCTTTGGTATATTTATAGTGACTATGCTAGTGCCAAAGGCGGTAAATAAAGCACCCAAAGGCGATACATTAGCAAGCTTCAGCGACATTAAAAAATTAATTAAACACCCTCAGTTAGCACGATTAAATGCAGGTGTATTGTTATTGCATTTAACGCTAACCACAATTTTTGTGGTACTGCCGAGTCAATTAATTAAAGATGGCTTGGTTGCCGACCATCACTGGTATTTGTATATTCCAGTGCTATTTTTAGCATTTTTATTAATGGTACCAATAATGATTGTGGCCATTAAAAAAGAGAAAGAAAAACAAGCGTTCATTGGCTCAGTAGCCTTGTTAACTATTAGTATGTTAGCAATGTCGATATGGGTTAATAGTGTAGTAGGCATTGCTGTGTGTATGCTGCTTTATTTTGTGGCGTTTAACTTTTTAGAAGCCACTATGCCTGCGCTTGTATCGCGAATAGCACCTGCAAGCCAAAAAGGTTCAGCAATGGGTGGCTACTCATCTAGTCAGTTTTTAGGCGCCTTTTTGGGCGGTATGTTAGGTGGCTATGTAGCACAAACTACAACGACGCAAGCTGTGTTTGCGGCAGCGGCACTTGTTGGGTTAATATGGCTTATTATTGCGTGGAAAATGCAAGTCCCACCCAAAAGTAAAGTTATTAGTTTAATGACCAAATTAGATTCTGAAGAGCATGCTCAAGTACTTGCTTCTCAGTTAGTTGCTTTACCAGGTGTAATAGAAGCAACTGTGGTTCGCGATGAAAGTCGCAGCTATTTAAAGATTAATGATAAAGAATTTGACCTAGACCAAGCGCGTAAAGTCGCTGGTTTAATCTAACATTTATAGGAGATGGTTCCATGGCACGCGGTGTGAACAAAGTAATTTTGGTTGGTAATTTAGGGCAAGATCCTGAAGTTCGTTATATGCCTAACGGCAACGGTGTAGCAAATATTACCCTAGCAACTTCGGATAGCTATAAAGATAAGAACACTGGCCAAATGGTTGATAAAACTGAGTGGCACCGTGTTGTATTTTTTGGCAAGTTAGCTGAAATTGTTGGTGAATATTGTCGTAAAGGTTCACAAATTTATGTTGAAGGTAAACTTCAAACACGTAAGTGGACCGATCAACAAGGCCAAGAAAAGTACACTACAGAAATAGTCGTAGATGGCTTTACTGGTCAAATGCAAATGTTGGGCGCACGTGGTGGCGATCAACAAAGTGGTGGTTACCAAGGTAATCAATCACAAGGTGGGCAACAAGGTGGTGGTTACCAAGGTAATCAAGCGCAAAGTGCTCAACAAAGCGGTGGTTACGGCCAAAATAATCAAGGCCAAAATAACCAGCAACAAGGTGGTTATGCTCCACAACAGCAAGCAGCACCTGCAGCGCAACCTCAGTCAGCGCCAGCACCACAACAAAATAATCAATACCAACAACCGCAAGGCGGCTTTGCACCACAACAAAATAGTGCACCGCAGCAGCAAGGTGGTTTCGCTCCTAAACCACAAAGTGCTCCGCAAGGTGGTGCATCAAACCCAATGGAACCAACCATTGATTTTGATGACGATATCCCGTTCTAGTTTTCCAACTTTTACAGTGTAAAGATAATTAGATTCTTTACACTTTTTACTCTAAACCCAGTATTCGTACTGGGTTTTTTTATGCGTATTGCGCTGTGATGATAATCAAAAAACTATCAATATAAGACCTCATTAGGCTGTAAAGTGAAATAGTATTGTTGGTAATGTTAAATTACAGTAAATTTTATCTTGTATTTAATTGATATATATATCGTTAACACTTACCATTAAACTACTTTCCCCTGATTACACAATGAGAAACATGAAAACTAATATCTTATTTTTATTTCTTGTTTTTCAATTCTTGAGCCCTAGTTCACACGCTCAAACTCCTTCAAATGTTACTCATATTTTATTTATAAATTCAACAAATCAAGATATGCCTTGGTATAAAAGTGTTGAGCTTGGACTGCGTACAGAGCTTACAAAACGTTCTTTTAGTTATGAACTATTTGTCGAAAATATGGATGTAAATCGCTTTGATGAAGTTAATCAAAAACAGTTAATGAAAGACTACCTCAAACAAAAATATAAAAATAAGCACATCGATATCATCGTTACTCAGTCGCCATCTGCAGCGACGTTACTATCTCAATTAGATGATTTTTTTATAAATGCTCCACGAATATACTTAGAGCCAGGCGCCCAGTTTAATCTACCAAAAAAGACCAGCGGAGCTGTGATCCAAGCTAAATTAGATTATGCGCAAGCAACAGCAAATGCTGTTAATTTAATGAAGCCTAAAAAATTGATCGTGATTTTAGATACAAAAAACGATATTGGTATGAGCTTTCATCGAGGACTATTTTCGGTTATTAACCGTGATTTTTCGTATTTAAATGTAGAAAAGTGGTTTGATCTTCCATTACCAGAATTACTCACCAGAGTAAGAAATGCCCCAGCAGATTCAATTATTTTATTTACCCCCATTTTTAGGCGTTACGATAATAAATCACTTAGCCCTTATCAGCTAGTAGAGCGATTAACTGAAGAAAGTCCGGCGCCAGTGTTTAGCTATTGGGAAGTACTATTAGGCTCGGGTGTTGTTGGTGGGTATGTTCTGTCGGGTGAAAAAATAGGTAAACGTATTGCCGATTCAATAGTTTTTTATAATGAAAATAAAGCGTTAAATGAAATTAGTGGTGAAGGGCTTAGTACATACTCATATGATTGGCGACAATTAAGTAAGTTTAATATTGCTCCGCAGAGCTTGCCAGAAGAGTCAATTATCTCTTATTACGAGCCAACTTACTTTGAGAAAAATAAAATATTAATTTACAGCGCTACTGCAATTATTTTTATTCTTAGCAGTTTTTTAGTTTTTGTTTTGTTTTTAAACCAACGCCGCATTCAACTTTTAAAAGAGCTTGATGAAGAAAAGCAAAGATTAGAGTCGCGCGTTGAAGAGCGCACTGAAGAGCTTTTGCACGCCAAGGAAGAAGCAGAGCATCTGACATCCGCTAAGTCTGAGTTTTTAGCAAATATGAGTCATGAAATTAGAACCCCTATGAGTGGGATTATTGGTTTGACTAATATTTTGCTCGAAAAAGGTTTACCTGGTGAGTATGAGCATTATTTAGATAAAATTAAATATTCCTCAGATCAACTTCTTGTGGTTATTAACGATATTTTAGACTTTTCAAAAATTGAGTCTGGAAACATTAATCTTGAAGAATTTCCTTTTTCTGTAAATTCGATTGTTGATTACATCAAAGCAACCTTCAATGAATTGGCCCAAAGTAAAGGGGTCACATTTGATATTGTCATTGATGAGGCAGTTAAACTGGACTTAATCGGCGATGTAGTGCGAATAAATCAGGTGCTGTTAAATTTATGCTCTAACGCAATTAAATTCACCCCTCACGGCACTGTATCGGTTTTAATTGAGTCAAGAAAGTTATTAGACGATCCGCAAAGTGTTTGCTTATATTTTACAGTTAAAGACTCAGGTATTGGCATCGCTGAGGATAATCTTACCAATTTATTTGAATCATTTACTCAGGCAGATAGTTCTACAACTAGGAAGTTTGGTGGTACAGGGTTAGGTTTAACTATTAGTAAGCGTTTATGCCAATTGATGGGTGGTGATATAACGGTACACAGCACTCAAGGTGTGGGTAGTGAGTTTGTAGCTTCGGTGGAAGTTAAATTGAACAACCAAGCGTTGATTGATGATACGCCTAACCTAATCTTTACTGATCCGTTTGATGTATTAATTATAGATGATAATGAAGAGGACCTTAAAGTAATTGAAAATCAGCTTACAGCTATGGGTTTAGCATGTACTGCGTGCTCGTCTGCTAAGCAAGCTATTGATATTATTGAACAGAATAAAGAAAAATTTAAAGTCATTATTGTCGATTGGATAATGCCAGCGATGAGTAGTGAAACATTTTTAACGCGTATTTATAATATTAATCCCCAGCTTTGCAATAATATAATTGTACTTACAAGGGATCATGAGGTTTTACTTAATGATGTGGCTAACAAAATAAATATAAACACAATTTTGCAAAAACCTGTTTATTCGAGTGTCTTGTATAAGGAGGTGAGCAGTAGAGTGTTAGGTTTTTTTAATGAAGTGCCTAAAGTAAATACTGTGAGTGAACAGTCGCTGGCGGGTATTAAAGTATTAGTTGTGGAAGACAATTCAATCAATCGACTCATAGTTACCAACATACTAGAAAATAGCGGCGCTCAGGTTTACTTAGTTGATAATGGATTAGAGTGCATCCAAACAGTAAAATTAGAGCCGTTTGATATAATTTTAATGGATATTCATATGCCTATCATGGACGGTGTTGAGGCGACTCAAATTATTCGTAGTGATAGTGATGAAACTATCGCAAATATTCCAATAATTGCCTTAACAGCTAATGTTATGAAAAATGATATTACACGATACTTATCTATTGGCATGAATGCTCATGTTGCAAAACCCATTAAAACACAAAAACTACGTGAAACTATAATTCGCTGTTTAAATAAATAGTTGCGCTAGACATATAATTTAATATTTTTATCAAATACCTACCGCAATCCCTTCCATTGGCTTGAGCCGATTTTTTAATAACTTAAAAAAATTTATAAAATAGAATTTGACTCACGTGTGTTTATATGTGAAATTCCATATATTCGATTTTTCGTATATTAACTTGGTAAAGGTTGAGTTATAAATGTCAGAAGTTAATGGGTTACCAAATACAAATAAAACACATAGCGTTGTTCCACACACTAAAAATTTTAACGTTAGTTTTTCTGAGCACAAACCTAAAATTTTATTGTTATATGGATCATTAAGAGCGCGTTCTTATAGCAAGTTGGTAATAGAGGAGAGTGCACGTTTATTAACGTATTTTGGTGCTGAGGTTAAAATTTTTAATCCTGAAGGTTTACCTCAAACCGATAGTGAAGATGAATCACACCCTAAAGTACAAGAGTTACGAGATTTAATGCTTTGGTCAGAAGGGCAAGTATGGTGCTCTCCAGAACGTCATGGCTCAATGACGAGTATATTCAAAAACCAAATTGATTGGATACCACTTAATTTAGGTGGTGTAAGGCCAACGCAAGGTAAAACACTCGCAGTGCTGCAGGTTTGTGGTGGTTCGCAATCATTTAATGTAGTGAATCAGCTGCGTGTATTGGGGCGTTGGATGCGTATGGTAACAATACCAAATCAGTCCTCAGTGCCACAAGCTCATTTAGAATTTGAAGAAAATGGGCGCATGAAACCTTCTCCACTTTATAATCGGATTGTTGATGTTATGGAGGAGTTGATAAAATTTACTTTGTTATTACGAGATCAAAAAGATTACTTTGTAGATCGTTATTCTGAACGTGTGGAATCTGCAGAAGAACTTAGCCAACGCGTTAATCAAAGCTCTATTTAGGACAGAACAATGGGATTATTTGAACGTTATCTTTCTGTGTGGGTAGCCTTAGCTATTACTGTTGGTATTGTAGCTGGTTCTATAATGCCAAGTGCATTTAGCTTAATTGCTGGTTTTGAATATGCCCATGTAAATATTGTAATCGCAGTACTTATTTGGTTAATGATTTACCCAATGATGGTGCAAATTGATTTTTCATCAATTAAAGATGTAGGTAAAAAACCAAAAGGGTTAGTGCTCACTATCGTTATTAATTGGCTTATAAAACCCTTTACTATGGCGCTACTAGGCTGGTTATTTTTTAAGGGTATTTTTGCCGATTTTGTTGACCCACAAACAGCTACAGAATATATAGCTGGTATGATTTTGTTGGGTGTTGCGCCTTGTACCGCTATGGTGTTTGTGTGGAGTCAATTGACAAAAGGCGATGCTAATTACACCTTAGTGCAGGTATCAATAAATGACATAATTATGATTTTTGCCTTCGCACCTATTGCAGGGCTATTACTTGGCGTGACTGATATTACTGTACCTTGGGATACACTGTTATTATCGGTGGTATTGTATGTACTTATCCCGCTGGTAGCCGGTGCTGCTACCCGTAAAAAGCTTGATAAAGAAGATGACCATACGTGTTTAAATAACTTTTTAAAGGTAATGAAACCTTATTCTATTATTGGCTTACTCGCGACAGTAGCGCTATTGTTTGGTTTCCAATCGCAGACATTAATAGAAAAACCAGAGGCAATAGTTCTTATTGCAATCCCGCTCTTAATTCAAACTTACGGTATTTTTGCGATTGCTTATATTGCAGCTAAAAAAATGGGGCTTGCACATAATATAGCGGCGCCTGCATGTATGATTGCCACTTCAAACTTTTTTGAGCTAGCTGTTGCGGTTGCTATTTCATTATTTGGTTTACATTCTGGGGCTGCGCTTGCCACTGTGGTGGGTGTGTTGGTAGAGGTCCCTGTAATGCTAAGCTTGGTATACTTTGCAAATAAAACCCGCCATTGGTTTAATTAAGGCGGTATGCAGCATAATCTCTGCTGGCATACTTTTTAAAATGATCTGTCGATGGCTTTCATCTATTTATAGAATGAAGGGCATAGCTGTTTATTTTTGTAAGCTCTCGTTTATCTGAGTGTTTTTTGTTTAGTGCTATTAATAAACGTTTAAACTTAGTTTGCAGCCTTGTGCTTCTATAGATATTGAACAACACTTTAGTTATTAATATAACGAGTGGCAGGCTATGCAAAAGAGTAAACTCTGGCTTTTAAAGTACTTCAAAGGTATCTCTTTTGTTTTGTTTTTGATGATACTTATTAGTTTTAATTTCATTTTAAATGATGCATTACATCAAAAAGCACATGTTTCTGGGCAGCAGTTTGTTAAACGCGTTTATGAATTAAATTTATCTCCCTCTATAAATAACGAAGTGTTGGTCGCATTAGCTAAAAATGAAGGCTTTAAGTTAGAGGTGCAAAATTCTTCAGATCACTTTAGGAACTTAGTAAATTTAGAACGCGAAGTTTTTACTTTTAAAACGTTAAGCTTGAGCCTTTATCACTATCCAGTGTGGGTAACACAAAGCTACTTATTTATATTTTTGAATCTGATTATATTAGGCGCTGCTAATTGGTCTTATCGCTGGTGGAGCCTGTTAAAAGTAAACCGTAAAGTAATGCTTAAAAATACAGTTATACAGCCGACTAAAATTATTCAACAAAGGCATAAAAATACTCAACTAATCGAACAGGCAAAAAAATGTGATTTAAGTTCTTTGTATGGAGTTAATACTGCATCACATAACTTATTTTTACTTATTGAGTGTGATTGTAGCTTTGATAAAAAAACGGATATAGAAGCCAATTTTAAAGTCTTAATTACTAAAAAATTAGCCGAACTTAAAGGTGTGTCGGTAAAAATACTAAACTCTAATTACTTAGCGGTTACCTTACCAAACATTTCTATTAGCGAGTTGAATAGCTACGTTGAAAAGCTTCATAAAAATGTGTTTTTAATATGTCAAAATCATCAAAAAAATATTACTCATAAAAATATTAAAATAGGTGCGTGTGATTATCAATTAGGCGCTGATCAAGTGGCGGTTTATAAGTTAGCAAAATCAGCACTCGCGCTATCACAAAGCAGCCTATTGCAGCATTGCCACCGTTTAACGTTAAATCACTGCCAAGAAAAACACCTCTCTAGCAAACAGGTTATAGAAAACATTAAAAAGAATAAATTTATATTATTCTTTCAGCCTGTATTTGAACTCTCTAGTGGAGATATCCTGCAGCATGAAGCTCTTATTCGGGTTAGGCATAGCCAACTTGGTTTACTGGCCGCTCGTTATTTTATTAAGCAGGTTTATAGTGATCAAGACGCTTTAATATTAGATAAAGCTGTAATAACACAAGTCAAAAAGCTAATGCTCAGTGAGTCTTCGGCTTTAACAGTTAGTGTAAATCTACACCCTAAAAATTGGTTTAATACTGTATTTTGGGAGTGGTTAGCCAATCAAATGGCAGAGCTTAAGTTAAATACTAAATTACAATTTGAAATAAGTGAGGCAGAATTTTTTACTCATAGAGAGTCGATAACTCATGCATTTAATGTTATTAAAAAAGGGCATTCACATATTGTGATTGATAATGTAAAAAGCAGTGAGAAAGTAGCCATGCTAGTTGACTATAACCAAGTATGTGGGCTTAAGTTATCTTACGAACTGGTTCATTTATTAGATGAAAAAACTCAAAATCAAAAGAAAATAAAAAGGATAGTCGAAGCCGCTAGTCTTTTAAATCTACCCGTATACGCGGTGGGCGTAGAGACTCAAAAAGAGCTACTTACGCTTACCAAATTGGGGGTGGTAGGAGCTCAAGGTTTTTACTTTTCAGAGCCGCTTCAAGAGTTTACGCAAGCGGTATTTAATTAAGATCTAGATTAACCCTCTATATTTAAGCCCATTTAATCCTTGAAGCCCGCCGGTATGAACAGCAATAATTTTACTCCCAGATGGGAAATAATCTTGCTCAATAAGCTGCCACAATGCATACATCATTTTTCCGCTATAAATAGGCTCAAGTGGCAGATTATAAGTGCGGCCCATATCTTGGCAAAACTGCCATAACTCAGGTGAAAACTTACCATAACCCCCATCATGAAACTCTGTGAGTAACTGCCAGTTAGTTTGGTTATTAGCTCTAGCGCTCAGCTTTTTTATTTCTTCACTTAAGTATTCAGCTTGTTTTAATACCGCTATACCAATAACTTGTGTTGTTGAAGCACTGCCTTCTATTAGTCCAGCAAGCGTGCCACCACTACCTGTAGGACAAACTAAGTAGTTATGTTCGGGTAAGCTTTGTACTAACTCTTGACACCCTAATAAAGCATGTTCATTTGTACCACCTTCAGGGATGATATAAGCGTTTGGAAAACGCTCTTGCAGAACATAAAGGTATTCGGTGTCGTGACGTTTTCGATATTCTATACGATTAACAACATGTAGGTTCATACCACAATGTTTTGCAAACTGAATTGTTGGATTGTTGTTATCAAGTTCTGGTCCGCGGATAATCGCGTGAGTTTTTATATTAAATTCTTTTCCCGCAGCTGCGCAGGCGTGAATATGGTTTGAAAATGCACCACCAAAAGTCAGAAGTTCTGTCTTATTTATCTTTTGCATGTACGCTAAATTATATTTTAATTTACGCCATTTATTGCCACTTATTAACGGATGAAGCAAATCATCACGTTTTATACCTAAATAAATATTTCTCTTTTTTAGAAACGAGCTATCTATTTGTTGTATTTGGTTATTTTCATCTATTTTGAATGTTTCATGCATTTTTTTGGTTTTCAATTTGGCAAAGTAGTTAAAATGTACGACACTTATTTCATACATAATTAACATTAGTAGCTATATGAAAGAAAAGCTGTTTTCGTGGTTAAATCGTAGTTTAGATCCAAATACAGCTATTGGTGTTGCAACTTACGCAGATACTGTTAACGCAGTATGTTTAAAAAAACAAAGCGACCAATGGATGGTCCACAGTTCTCACAGTGTTAATGTGTCTGAGCAAACTGATTATACCGCTGCAATTGTTGCTTGTACAAATGAGGTTTCTACTGATATTTGTGCCGTTAATTTAGTTATACCGCACTATTTTTATCAAATAGTGCAAATGGATAAACCAAATCTCAGCGATGAAGAAATAATTCAGTCACTCCCTTGGACTACAAAAGATTTAGTTGATATAGCCCCTGAAAATATTGTGGCTGATTTTATTGATTACCCAATAACACTCACAATGCAAAGCAGCAAAATGAATGTATTTATTACTAATAAGCTGCAGCTGCTTCCGTTTATAGACAGCTTTGGACAGACCAAGCCCGTTTTACGTGCAATGACCTCTGAGGAGATGGTGTTAGTCACCTTGTTTGGTACGCATAAAGAGGCACACATGCTGATTGTGCAGCATGCTAGTCATGAGCCTCGAATCTTAATTATTCGTGATGGGCAATTAGTTTTAGCTAGGCGATTAAACGGTTTTTTAGGTATTGCTGATAAAGATCAAAACCAAGAGTTAGTAGATGCGTTAGGGTTAGAAATTCAGCGTTCGATGGACTTTTTTGAAAGCCAGCTCAAGCAACCACCAATTCGCAGCATTCAGTTACAGTGCGACGATTTATCGTCATTAACTCTTAGAGCTGGCCTTGCAGAGTTTTTACAAGTAAAGGTTGTAGATTTTGAGCCTAACTTAGAACTAGCGCAGCAATTAGAGCCAAATTTTTATTATGCACTCGGTGCAGCCTATCAATTAACAGATCCTGAGTCTGTGCTATGAAAACCCGGATTAACTTTTATCATAAAACCCTTCGAGTGCGGCGAGACCCAGTCCCTTTATCGGGAATGATTACGTTGTGGTTAGGTGCGCTATTAATCATTGCGATCACGTGGGCTTTTTATAGTTATAAAACATATTCTAATAAGCTTGATTTAGAACAAAATAAGGAATACCTCAAGCAAGGAAAAGCTCAGTTAGAAGTTGTAAAACAGCAGTTAGCAGAGAAGCAAAATAAAGCACTATTTATTAATGAGCTAAAAACACTTCAGCAAGAGGTTTTGCATAAGCAGCAAATATTTACCTATTTAGAGCTAAGCACAGATCAATCTGCAACCGATTACGCTCAGGTAATGCAAGATTTGGCAAAGTATCACGAACCTAACATTTGGTTGACCCACATTAAGTTTGCAGGGAAAAGTGTGACGCTTCAAGGGCAAGTATCGCAGTCAAAATTTTTACCTATTTGGTTTAGTAATTTAAAACAATCGTCATTTTTTATTGATAAAGAGTTTTCAGTTTTAGAGCTTTCGACGCAAGGCGGTGTGAGTAAATTTAATGTAGCGACAGACCTTAGTGATGAGGGCGATAGACCATGAGCCAAGAAGCAATTAGCCCGAATAATAAAAGCAAAGGTTGGCCATTGTGGGTCAAATATAAAACACAGTTTGCATCGCTACAAAAACGTGAGAAGTATTCCACCTTATTTGTTGGTCTGTTTATAGTGATTTACCTCGGTCTCTGGTTTGTTATTTTTCCACAGCAAGATGAAGTTGCCAATATACGTTCAAAGCACAATATAACGCTGCAAGAGTTGCAGCAGATAAACACACAACTTTCTATGTTAAATCAAGCACTAAACTACGACTACACTAAGGTTTTACGCGGGCAAATTGCACAAACTAGAGACGAATTAGCCGAAATAAATAATCAACTTAGTAGTTTTAGCCAAGGCTTTGTTGCTGCTAAAAATGTACCTGCCGTTTTAAAAGATTTGCTCGTAGATAGTAGCGATGTGAAAGTAAGTAGCTTTAATGTCAAACCAGCACGAGCTATCGATGTAGAAAAGCTCGGTGAGCATGATACGCAAACATTATTTTTTGAGCATCAAATGGTGGTTACTTTACAAGGCAGCTATTTCAACTTACAAAAATATTTAGCTGCATTAAAAAACAATCAAAATAAGTTATTAATACAAGAGTTTAGTTATCAGGTACTAGAGTACCCTCAAGCTGAACTCGTCCTACATATAGCTACAGTGAGCGCTAATGAAAAATTTATCGCGTTATAGTATTTGTACTTTGGCTCTTTACATTATTGCGCCGAGTGCGCTTGCGCAACTTCGCGATCCGACTCAGCCAAATATGTTCGTGAGTAACAATAGTCCCACTAAGCAAAGTACAGAACTTAAATTGCAATCTATTATTAAAAACAGTACAGCATTTAAGGCTATTATTTCCGGCCATATTTATCGAGTGGGTGATGTTGTAGACGATTTTCGGGTGCTAAGCATTAACTCAAAACACGTTGTGCTAGCAAATGATGATAAACAAATAAAATTAGAATTATATGACTATGAAATTAAAAAATAATTTATCTCACCCGTGGCTTGTTCTCTTTTTGTTGCCTACGTTTTTAACGGCTTGCCATAGCTTTAAACCAGGTAAAGAGATTAAAACGCATATAGAGCAAGAGTTAGTAGAAAAACCAACAAAGCCTAAAGCCATTGCGCCTCTACAAATGCCAAGCGAACTTACACAAAGCTTATTGTCATCTATAAATAATGAGCAAACGATAAGTGATGATTTATCTATCAAGCGTTTTGATGTTGCTGCAAATGATGTTGAAATAGGCGCTTTTTTTGCAGGCTTAACAGACGATACTCCTTTTAGTGTTGCTGTACACCCAGAAGTAAATGGCACAATTAGTTTAAACCTAAAAAGCGTTACGTTTAACGAAGTCATTGCTGTTATTAAGCGTATGTACCCTTTAGATATTGTAAATGAAGGGCGAATTGTACAAGTATTACCAGCCAAAATGCGCACAGAAACGATACCTGTAAATTATTTGATGATGCAACGTCATGGTCAATCTACAGTGAGTGTTGTTGCTGGTGGGGTTAGTCAGTTTGCACAAAGTGGCAATGGATCGAGTAGTTCAAATTCAGGCAGTGGTAACCAACAAAATAGTAGCTCTGGTGGTGACAACCAAAGCTTAGATTTAAATGGCTCTCGAATCCAAACAATTAATAAAAATGATTTTTGGCAAGAATTAGAAGTTGCTCTTAAGTCCTTAATTGGCGCAAGCGATGGGCGCTATGTTGTTGCAAGCCCACAAGCTAGTTTGGTTACAGTAAATGCATTGCCCAGTGAAATTAGTCAGCTAAAAGAGTTTTTACGTCAAAGCCAAGAAAACCTGCAACGCCAAGTTATTCTAGAAGCAAAAATAATAGAAGTAACTTTAAAAGATGAGTACCAACAAGGAGTTAACTGGGAGCGTATAGCCAGTGGTTTAGAAGGTGGGATTTCGTTTGCTACAACAGCGGGTTCTACAATTAGTAATAGTATTTCGGCTGCAATTGGCGGAGCGTCATCGCTAACCATTCAAAAAGGTGACTTTAACGGGGTTATTAATTTGCTAGAAACCCAAGGCGATGTGCAAATGTTATCTAACCCTCGGGTTACGGCTACAAACAATCAAAAAGCAGTTATAAAAGTAGGGCAGGACGAATATTTTGTTACTAACGTATCAAGTACGACGGTAACAGGTACTGCTACAACTACCTCGCCTGAGATAGATTTAACGCCGTTCTTTTCTGGTATTGCACTTGATGTAACGCCGCAGATTGATAAGTATGGCTCAGTCATTTTGCATGTTCACCCTTCAGTAACTGAGACAGAGGAGCAATTAAAGGTAATTACTTTAGACGATCAACGTTTTGAGTTACCTCTAGCGCAAAGCAACATTCGAGAGTCAGATACCGTTATTCGCGCTCAAAGTGGCGAAATAGTGGTTATTGGTGGCTTGATGCAAACGTCTACTCAGGATGAAGAATCTAAAACACCGGTGCTGGGTGATATCCCGCTATTTGGCAATTTATTCAAAAGTATTCGTAAACGCCAAGAGAAAAAAGAACTGATTATCTTAATCAAACCAACCGTTGTTATGCCCGACACTTGGAAAAAACAACAAGGTGAAAGCCGTCAGCTTTTAAAAACATGGTATGAAAACTAACTATGTATTTAAGCTTTTTTAATTTAAGTGAAATGCCTTTCACGTTAACCCCTAACACACAATTTTTTTGTGCGCTTGAGCCGCACCACGAAGCGATGCAAGTGTTAACAACTGCCATTGAAATGGGGGAGGGGTTTATTAAGGTTACCGGTGAAGTTGGGACTGGTAAAACATTGCTTTGTAGAAAGTTATTAAACCAACTTGAGCCAGATTACATTGTGGCTTATTTACCTAACTCTTATTTAAGCCCAGAAGAGCTTAGATGGGCGATTGCAGTTGAGCTGGGCATGGATGTAGATAAAGCATTGGATCAACAAGCACTAGGGCAACTTATAAATCATCATTTACTCGACTTACAAGAAGACAATGAGCGCGTAGTACTTTTGATAGATGAAGCGCAATGCTTGAGCTGGGAGACTCTAGAAGCGCTTAGATTATTTACAAACTTAGAAACAGAAAGCGAAAAGCTGATTCAAGTAGTGCTATTTGGACAACCAGAACTTGATGAAAAACTGGCAAATAATAAAGTAAGGCAGTTACGCCAACGTATCAGTTTTTCGTATAAATTAAGGGCGATGACTGGCGCAGAGGTTGTTTATTATATTAATCATCGCTTACAAGTTGCAGGGTTTAATCGGCCTCCTTTATTTAATAATAGTATGGGGCTTAAGATTGCCAGAGCAAGCCGTGGTATTCCTAGATTAGTTAATATTTTATGCCACAAAGCACTATTACAAGCGTACGGTGAAGGATTAAATACAATAACAAATCGCCATATTCAGCTTGCCATAAAAGATACTGAAGACTGCGCAAAATACCGGACAGGCCAATATTGGAGTTACAGCGCGTTAATGTTTAGTGTTTTAGCTATTGCTGCTATATGGGTTTGGAGGCAGTGGTTGTGAGCGTTATAAATAATATGCTTAAAAATATTGAGCAACGTGAAGCTAAGCAAGTAAGTATTCAAGAAGGTGTAAGCGTAAAGCCAATATATGATGTAAGAAACATTGTATTTAAAGCCGTAATTTTACTTATTATGCTAAGTGTTATTTTTTTAGCATACCTGTATTTACCTACCGCCGACAAAAAAGAGACCCAACGTGAGCCTGTATTACCACAGCAAAAAATGGTTGCGGTTATAACCTCTAATTTATCTGACTCCCAAGATAAAAAAAGCACTGCAGAACCTATGGTTGAGCAAGAAGCTGTGAAGGCAGTTATACCAATTGAGCAGATAAAACCAAAAGTGAATGATTTAGCTGAACCCAAGTTGAGTGAAGCTACATTATTGGTTTCTCAGCCGGTAGTTGAGCCGGTTGTAATTGCGGAGGTTAAACAAAGCTCTGCACTAGCTAATAATAAAGAGTTAACCGCAAGCGAAGTTACTGTGAGTAAGCCAAAAATTACGCTAATGACTAAAGCTAAGCCTCAAAATACTATGATTAAAAGCGTGGCAGAAGCTAAGTCGCCACAGGCTTTATTGGTTGAGCAATTAGCGGCAGCTAAGCAGGCAATACAGTTTGGCTTATACAACGAAGCTATAAGTGATTTAAACGTGATTTTAGCGCAATCGCCTTTACATGTTGAGGCTCGAAACTTACTGGCTGCAACTTACTTTAAACAACAAGATATAAATTCTGCACAGCAGGTTTTGCAAGCGGGTATTCGCCAAAATCCTAACGTACTTGAATGGCGTGTAATGCTAAGCAAAATACTTATTATGCAACAACAGTATGAAGGGGTATTGCTGCTTTTAAGTGATGAATTTGAGCCTCAAGCGAATCTTGATTTTTGGGTGCTGCAAGGGACTGCCGCGCAAAGTGCAAGTAAGCACCATAAAGCACTTGAAAGCTTTAAACATCTTACAAAGCTTCAGCCTAGTCAAGCCAAGTGGTGGCTTGCACTTGCAACCTCAAAAGATGCACTGGGAGAATATCTGGATGCTAGACAACTTTACAAAGTAGCTCTAGATTTAGGTGGATTAAATACTGCTATGACTCAGCATGCATTACAGCGTTTAGTTGCGCTAAAGGAGGCCGTATGAGACCTAGTTTAAAAATGCGCTTAGGCGATTTACTTGTTCATGAACACATGATCACCGAAGCGCAACTAAGTGAAGCACTAAATGTTCAAGCAGCGACGGGTCGTAAATTAGGTTCGACACTTATTACCCTTGAGTTTATTAGTGAGCCACAACTATTACGCTTTTTAGCGCAGCAATTACAGGTACCTTTTTTAGATATATCACAGCGAAAAATATCACATGATGTATCTAAGCTTTTATCTGAAGTATATGCGCGTCGTTACAGAGCATTAGTAATTGAAGATAATGGTGACTCTGTTTTAGTCGCGATGAGCGATCCTGCTGATTTAAGGAGCCTTGATCAACTTGCGACTATGCTTGCTCCTAAACGAATAGATTTAGCTGTTGTTCAAGAAAGCCAAATTATGGCTGCGTTTGACAACGTGTATCGCCGTACAGATGAAATTACCAACTTTGCAGCACAACTTCATGAAGAATATCAAGACGTAGAAGAGTTTGATTTAAATTCTTTAGGTGATGAGACATCAGATGCAACCGTTGTAAAGTTACTGCAATCAATATTTGAGGATGCTGTACAAGTTCGTGCATCCGATATTCACATTGAGCCAGATGAAGGTTTGCTTCGCATTCGTCAACGTGTAGATGGCATATTACAAGAGCACACTCTTAACCAAGTAAAAATAGCATCGGCATTAGTGCTACGTTTAAAGCTTATGTCGGGATTAGATATATCTGAAAAACGCCTCCCTCAAGATGGCCGGTTTAATATAAAAGTGCGCAGCCATAGTATTGATGTGCGTTTATCTACCATGCCGGTTCAGCATGGTGAATCAGTTGTAATGCGCCTGCTTGACCAATCCGCAGGATTACTATCATTAGATGAAACGGGTATGCCTGTACACATATTAAAACGTGTGCGCAGCATTATAAAACGTCCACATGGGATGGTTTTAGTTACCGGGCCAACAGGTTCGGGTAAAACAACCACACTATACGGTGCACTAAGTGAGCTGAATCAACAAGAAAGTAAAATTATTACAGTAGAGGATCCTGTTGAGTATCGTATCGGTCGTATTAACCAGGTACAAATAAATAATAAAATAGGGCTGAGCTTTGCCAGTATTTTACGGACCGCTTTAAGGCAAGATCCTGACATTATAATGGTTGGTGAAATGCGGGACCAAGAAACCGTAGATATTGGGTTAAGAGCCGCTTTAACAGGTCATCTTGTGTTATCAACGCTACATACTAATGATGCAATCACTAGTGCTATGCGGCTAATTGATATGGGGGCACCGGCTTACTTAGTGGCAAGTTCACTGCGCGCTATTATTGCCCAACGATTAGTAAGGCGAGTATGTAATGACTGTAGAGTACCGTACTTGCCAGATCATCAAGAAATAAGCTGGCTAAAATATTTAGGCGAAGATGTTACTAAAGCTCAATTTTCTAAGGGGCAAGGTTGCACTGCATGTAACCATAGTGGTTATAAAGGGCGTGTAGGTATTTTTGAGTTGCTCGAAATGGATGATGCAATGATGGATGCATTACGAGTTAACGACACACAAGGTTTTGCAAAAGCCGCTAAAAATAGCGCGAATTTTTCGCCGCTCTCAACAATGGCATTAAACTACGCCAAACAAGGAATTACCTCTTTAGATGAAGTATTTAAAGTGGCTGAATATATCCCAGAAATAGTAGGGGATATTGATGCAACTATATAGCTACAAAGCGAAAGACAGCAAAGGTATGTTGGTTAAAGGCCAATTAGAAGCGAGTAACCAAGCTGGCGTAGCTGATAGTTTAATGAAGCGTCAATTTATACCAATATCAATCTCTTTAGTTGAAACAAAAAATAACATCAAAATTTTTGATAATTTATTTGTCGAAAAAATAACGCTAGACGACATGATTATGTTTTCTAGGCAAATGTATTCGCTATTAAAAGCGGGTATACCAATTATACGAGCAATGGTTGGGCTGGCAGATACAACGCAAAATAAAAAATTTAAAAATGTACTAATAGAAGTTACCAAGCAGCTTGAGCAAGGCCGCGACTTATCCAGTGCAATGGCGATACATAACGAGGTATTTAGCCGTTTAACAGTATCAATGGTAATGGTTGGTGAAGGCTCTGGACGATTAGAAGATGCGTTTTATCAACTCGCTATTTATTTTGAGAAAGAACAAGAAACCCGAAAGCGTATAAAAGCAGCTATGCGCTACCCTACTTTTGTTATTTTGGCTCTAGTAGCGGCTATGATTATTTTGAATATTTTTGTTATTCCTACCTTTGCCAGTATGTTCGAAAAATTTGATGCTGAATTGCCATTAATGACTCAAATATTAATTGGCACTAGCAGCTTTTTTGTTAACTACTGGTGGTTATTGTTGGTAATGGGGATTGGTTCTGTTTTTGCTTGGAGGCGTTATTTAAATACAGAGCTTGGACGCTTTAAGTGGGATCAATATAAATTAAAAATTCCATTTATTGGGGATATTTTAAAACGGACATTGCTTGCGCGCTACAGTCAAAGTTTAGCTATGGTATTGCGCTCCGGTGTGCCTATGACTACTGGTTTATCACTAACAGCGCATGCCGTAGATAACAGCTATATGGAAAAAGCGATTATTACTATGCGCCAAGATATAGAAAAAGGCGATAGTTTACTCAGAGCCTCAAAAAGTTCTCAGCTGTTTTCTCAGCTTGTATTACAGATGGTAGCGGTAGGTGAAGAAACGGGCCGGGTTGATGAGCTACTTCAAGAAGCTGCTGATTATTATGAGCGTGAAGTTGATTATGACTTACGAAGTTTAACCGCAAAAATAGAACCTATTTTAACTGTGTTTGTTGCCATTATGGTGTTGATTTTAGCATTGGGTATTTTTATGCCTATGTGGAACATGATGTCGGCAATCAAAGGGAATTAAAGTGAACACAACAATAACTAACTCAAAAGGTTTCTCATTATTTGAGTTAGTTATTGTTGTTATTTTACTGGTAGTCATTTTGAGCTTTGCTATACCTCAATATATAGGTATTAAAAATCAAGCGCATAATGCAAGCGTTGACTCTATAGCCGGTAGTTTCTCATCAGCTGTTGGCATGGTTAGAGGACAATGGGAGTTAGAAGGTAGGCCAAACAGCAGGTCAAACAAAACATTTGTTAACTATGCAGGGGTAATAGTTGGTGTTGATGGGACGTTAGGTACACCAACAAGCGATGAAACAGAAAAAAAAGATACTCGTGCAGAAGTTATAAGTGCGAATAAATGCCGCCAAGTTTTAAATATAATTTTACAAGATGCACCCAGTAGTACGTTAAGTAATGAATTATCGATAATAAAAAGTGTAAGTTTTTTAGTTAGGTACAATGCAGAAAATACGCAATGCGTCTATTATTTAACTCACACCATTGATGTTAAAAGTATACCTACCAATACGGGGGAAATATCAGGTCTAACAGGTTTTTCATACTTTGCTAAAACAGGCAAAGTAAAAATATTTAAAAACTAAGTAATTAAAAAGAGGCTTATTTATGAAAACGCAATCGTTAAAAAGTTTACCAATAAATAAACAAGCAGGTTTTACACTTGTTGAATTGATCATCGTAATTGTTATTTTAGGCATTTTAGCTGTTACCGCAGCACCTCGCTTTTTAAACTTGCAAGGTGATGCCAATGCTTCAACACTTGAAGGCTTACAAGGGTCGATTCGCAGTGGTATGAATATTGTGAATGGTAAGGCACTTATTGCTAATATACAAAATAAAGCAGAAACAGATACTCCAACACCTATTGTTGAAGGCGTAGCAATCCGATTTGGCTACCCAGTAGGGACTCTTGATGCATTTGAGGCATTTTTAGATATAGATTTTGCAGATGTAACCGATGATCCTACTATCGCTGATAGTACTGACTTCAATTTGTCAGGAGGGGATGATGCTACAACTCCAGTCATTATTTTTCCAAATAGCTACCTAGTCACAGATTCTTGTAAAGTTACTTATACTCCAGCTTTAAACAAAGATACTCCAGCAACAGTCGCTATCGATGTTAGCGCTTGTTAATATTAAATGATAAGCAGTAGTAAGCAACGATTGCGTGGCTTCACACTCATTGAGTTAATTATTACTCTAGTGATATTGGGAATACTGTCGGTAACGGCAGTTCCTAAATTTCTGGGAAGCTCAACAGAAGACGCATACTCATATCGAGACCGTACTTTAAATGCACTTAGGACAGTGCAGCTACGTGCAATGCAAAATACAGCAACAACAAGTTGCCATACCCTTTATATAACCTCCACACTTATTGCTCCCCCCGCAACTGATACATGTAACGGTGGCGCTGATGTAAACAACACCGATCATTTAGTGGTGCAAATAGATACACAAAGAAGTGATATAACATTTAGTGCTTTAGATAGTAACGCGAACATTTTTACCCAAATTAGTTTTGATCCTTTAGGCAAATCAAATCAAACCTGCACTACGCAATGTCGAATCGATGTTGGATTAGCTGGCGTATGCATAAGTGGAGAAGGGCTAATATATGCGTGCCCTTAAAGTAAAAGGTTTTACTTTAATTGAGCTTATTATTGGCATAGTCATGTTTGCGATTGCATTGAGTATTATTACAGCTTTAATTGCCCCACAAGCCAAAAAAAGTGCAGAGCCGATTGTGGCTTTAAGAGCCTCTGAATTTGGTCAATCACTAATGAACGAAATTCAAAGTAAATCATTTGATGAACACAGCGACAGAAGCTCTCCTTTTAAGCGGTGTGGCGAAATATCTATAGGTGCTGAGGCTTGTACCGCACCTGCTGACTTAGGAGTAGATAACTCAGAAACCAGAACCAGTTATAACGATGTAGATGACTATATTGCACTGTCTAACCAGCCTATTACTAATAGCCTAGGTGAGGTGTTAAGCCAATACAGTGACTTTAACTTAGTTATTACAGTCCAGTACGATAGCGACTTTAACGAATTGACTATTAACGATGGCACAACCTTTAAGCGTATTACTATAGAAGTAACATCACCCTTAGGCGAAGTTTACGGGTTTAGTGCATATAAAGGGAATTACTAATGCAAAGAGCCAAATATCAAAATGCATTTACCCTTATAGAGCTATTACTTGTCATGGTTATTATTGGTATTTTAGCCGTAAGTGCATTTTCGTTTATTGGTGCCGGAGTCAGTATTTATTCGCAAGGGGTTGAACGCCAAGAAGCTGTAGCCCAGGCCCGCTTTTTAATAACGCGACTTAGTAAAGAACTTCGCCACGCTACACCAAATTCATTAAGACTTTCTTGCGATAACAGTACTAGCGGAGCATGTGGTGCTCAGCAGTGCTTAGAGTTTACGCCGTTTTTATCGGCCACTCACTATACAAATTACTTACCAACTGTAGCGCCTTTTAATGTTAGCGCTGTTGATTTTGAACTTAATAATTTAACGCAGCCGCAAGCTGGAGATTGGGCAACTATTTACCCGTTAAGCAGCGCTGATATATACGACGAGGATAATAATAAGCGTTTAAAAATATCAGTATTTAATAGCTCCACCACTAGTGCAATTGATGAGTGGCAATTTAGCAAAGCATTTGCCCAAGAGTCGCCAAGTAAGCGCCTTTATTTACTCTCTCAACCTGTAAGTTTTTGCGTTGAAGGGCAGTATTTATATAGATATACCAATTACGGTTTTACTGTTAATCAATTAGATGCCGTGAGCTTACAAATAAGCAGTGGTGTTAAACGTGATTTATTAGGTATTTATATTGCTAACAATTTAGCGAGCGATTCATTTTTTACTCTTGATGCGCTTTCTTTACAAAGAAACGCAGTGCTTAATGTGAATGCGCAAATGCAATTTAACAATACTGAAGAAATGAGCTTTAACCATGAGGTACATATTCCTAATGTACCTTAAAAAAAACCTTCACGGAAAAGCCTTACCCAGTAAGCAAAAAGGAAACTTAATAATAGTTTCTTTAGTCATTATTGTTGCTTTATTAGCACTAGGATTAGCATTAGTTAAAGTGCTTTCTGGTGCATCTCAACAAAATACCATTGAGTACTATGGGGCTCGCGCTTTTATGGCAGCACAAAGCGGATTAGAAAGTGGCTTAACGCAACTATTTCCAACAAATAGCCCAGTTAAAAGCTGTACATCAGTTGCTACTGATTTAACCTTCCAAACTGCATATTTAGCTAACTGTAAAGTAGTGGTAAGTTGCAATGAATATATAGACCTACCAGATAGCAGTACAACAAACGGGCTTGTGAATATATATTACTTACAAAGCAGTGCAACGTGCGCCGCAATTGATTGCCCTGCAGGGAGTAGCTGCAGAAAAGATTATTGGCAAACACAAAGAACGCTCAGTGTGGAGGCTAAAACCTTACCATGATGAAAAATGTATTGGTCACTATATTTTTTAGCTGCGTGTTACTTTGTAATTACGCAAATGCAGTGCCTCCAAAAATCGAAGGGCGTTACATAGAACTGCAAGATACATATACATCGCCTGTTTGGACAAAAGTTAATTTTCAACAGCAATATATAACGCCTCCTGCTGTCTTTATGCTTTCGACAAACCAAGGCGGTAACCCTGCAATAATAAGAATACGTAATATAACCACAACTAGCTTTGAGGCCTTACCGCTTGAACCTTCAGGGGAGGACGGCGGGCATATTAGTATGGGGGCGCACTATTTAGCTGTTGAGTATGGTGTGCATCAATTTCCTGATGGGACAATTATGGAAGTGGGTAGTACAGACTTATTACTCGAATTACAGTATGGCTCTAAATCTGGTTTTGCTCCACTGACACCTAAGGGATATAAATCACTGACATTTGCTGAACCGTTTACTCAAAGGCCAAACTTTTTCCATTCATTACAAACACTCAATAGCATAGACAGCAATCCACCAACGCAAGCATTAATACCATTTTTAACAGTTGCAGTAGAAAGTAATTCTCTATCTACTAGCGGCGTTAATATTGCTTTAGAAGCATCTGAAACAGCACTTGGGATTATAAAAACCGAAACTGTTGCTTATATGGCTGTAGAGCCTGGAAGTAATCGCACATTTTCTGACGATAATGGCGTTGAGGTATCGTGGGAAACTTTTTTCACAGGCTTTGAAGTTGACGGCTGGAGCAATGGCTGTAATTACTTTAGTTTTACTAATAATTTTAGTGTGGCTCCGTTAGTTGTAGCAAGTAAAAACTCACGCCAAGAAGATGATGGCGGGTGGCTACGCAGCTGTAACCTAAGGACTGACAGGTTAGGGCTTGTTGTTGACGAAGATCGTGATGGCGATAACGAGCGCCGCCACGTAAACGAGGAAGCATCAATACTCGCCATGACCAGTACCTTTGTGTTTAACGGTGATATTTTAGATTGTGATACCTTGTTCCCAGGCGCTATTTCTACTTATAACAATGGTGAGGTGCAGTTAGTTCAAGGGGTAGAAATAACAGATGGTAATGCGCAGTTTGTCACCACCACAAGTTTAATTTCTACTGCGCTGACGAGCCCTCCTTTGTGTAATGGCCAGGCGTGTGTTGCTGGTGGCTATAACTCTTTAGAGCCAAATCAAGCGGCGCAGGTGCCAACGGTTACAAACGATGGCAGCTCAACAGGGCCCGTACCTACTTCTTTAGCTGGCGACTATTATTACGATGAGTTGCAGTTAAGTATGCTGGAAACACAATACAGAGTAACAGCGCCTACACGTATTTTTTTAAAAGACACAACCTCACTTCTATCAACTTCATTTTTGAATATAGGTAAAACAAATATAGTAGTAGAAACTGGCGCGTATTTAGCGATTTATGTTGATGGTGCGATTGCTATTGCAGCCGATGCCAATATTGCGGCCTATATTGTTGCCACTGGTGAGGTAAGAATCGCACAAAATGTAACGTATCAGGGGTCAATTACATCTGCTACTCAAATTATTACCGAAGGGAGCTCAACGTTTGACGCTCTACCAGTACCCGAAAGTATCCCTGGTTTTTGTGGTATTTATACACCACAAACCCTAGATCATTATCGTTTAACAATAAGCGATAACAATGCTCTAACGTGTGAAGCTAAAGAGATGACACTCACAGCCTGTGCAAATGACGCCTGCGATTTATTATTCGCAGAGCCGTCTAGTTTAAACCTTTCTCCAGATAATAGTGGTCAGCAAAGTTGGGTTACGGGAGAGAATATTAATTTTACAGGATCAGCGGTTGTCGAATTTGCTAAACGCACCACAGGCAGTGTTACATTTGGATATAACACTGCAGAACCTTCAGCACCTCTGCGTTGTTATATTGCAGGTAATAATGTTGGATTAAGCGGCTGTAAAGTTACATTTTCTGATGCCGGATTTATTTTTAATAATGATACAGATGGAAATACTACCATTCCTACTCAGTTATCAGCAAAGCCTTCAAATACTGGATTTAATGCAAAAGCGTTATCTATTCAGGCGGTAAAAACAAATACCATTACGGGCGTATGCGAAGCTGCATTTCCTGCTGGTGGCGATGTAAGCTTAGATTTATCGTATACATGCAGTGCTGGTGCAAGTTGCTCTGATACGGTTTCACTTAGTAATAACAATAATACCTTTGCGGTAGAGCAAGCTTCTAAATCGTTCATACTAAACTTTGATAGTGAGTCTAAAGCCCCGATTGTTATAAATTATCCCGATGCAGGAAAGTTGAGTTTAAATGTAAATACCAATTTAATTTTAGACCCAGTCACTAATTTATCAGTAAATTTAACGGGTAGTTCAAATGAGTATGTTGTAAAGCCATTCGGATTAGCGATAGAAATTGCAAGTGATGGTTATGCAGCAGACGCTGATGGAAGTTTATTTAGATTAACTGGCGAAGCATTTGATTTAAAGATGAATGCGGTGCAATGGCAAACAGGGCAAGACACTAACAACGATGGTTACCCAGATAACTACAGCAATATAACAAATAACACCATTGCCAAGCACTTCATTACAGAGCAACCACTTGTAGAGCCATTACTTAAAGCGCCTACGCCAGGCATTCAAGGTACGCTTGAAGCGATGAGTACTGTTGCGTTTAGTGATACAGGTAGTTTGAGTGAATCTATATCGCAATATAATTACGACCAAGTTGGCATCATTGATTTAACAGCAGGTCTGCAAGATGCCGATTATTTTGGTGCGGGAGATGTAAAAGGTGAGCTATATAACGTTGGTCGTTTTGCACCTTCGCAGTTTCAGGTAGTGGGGGTTCAAGCCGCCGCGCAATGCACGCAATACGGCAGTAATTTAACTTACCTTGATCAACCTTTTGAACTTGGCTTTACAGTACAAGCACAAAATCAAAATGGTGAGCTAATGGCTAATTATAAAGAGGGCTTTGATAAGTCCAGTGTAGCCATTAATGCCGAAAATAATGAAGTAGCTAACTATGTACCTGCAACTAATTTTGCTAGCCGCTTAGTAAACCTAGGAAATAATAACTGGGGAGATATAAGCGACGGCCAATGGCAAATGAGTAAAATAAACACCACACTTCAAAGATTAGGTGTAGGGCAAGCAGACGGACCGTTCGCTATGGTCAGTTTAATGGCAACGCTTTCTAACATAGAAGGAGCAACGCTCATTGATGCAAATGATAAACCTAATACACAAGCAGCATGCTCGGGTGGCTGTAATAGCGTACGACTAAATACATTACCAATAGAGTTTAAATTTGGACGCTTAGTCCTTGGTAATAACGCAGGCTCCGATCTCGACCCTTTACTTATTCCTATGCAGGCTCAGTATTACAACGGCAGTGGATTTGTAAATAACGCAGAAGATAACTGTAGTGTATTTGATCATACCCAAATCACTCAAATATCACCTAACAGCCCGCAGTTAGCCTATGAATATGGAACGGGTGTATCTGGCCAGTTAGAGGCGGGAGTGTATCCGGCAAACAATGGTATTTATGCACAGCCAAATGGTTTTGGTGAATTTACCTTAGAATATAATACTTATGATTGGTTAAAGTGGGATTGGCAGGGGGATGAAACACAGCTTGATCCTCGTACTATTTTACAATTTGGACGCTTTCGAGGAAATGATCGGGTTATTTACTGGCGTGAAACACGCGAATAGTTGTAAACTAAGATAATAATTGAACAAAGCTTGTGTTTTGTGCTGCAAGTACATAGCATAAGGCTTTAATTATAAAAAATAATAACGACCAAATAATTGCCGCTTTTTGGGACTGGAATATATGCGAATTACTCCTTTATCTCTGTTAATTTCAGCTAGTTTGTTAGCTAGTAGTGCATTTGCACAAGACACAGCTACAGTAACTGGAATTGAGTCAGAGATTAGTGTTAAACAGACAGAATACGATAACTCGACAAGAATACTTGAAAAACATCTTAAAGAAGAAAGTCAGTTACAAAATCAACTAGAGCTACTTCGTTCTCGTTCTACAGAGCTAGATAAAGAAAAAAACCAAGCGCTCGATGCGATGAACGAAATGTACCGTCGTTTAATTGACGATCCCACTATTAATATTAGTGCGGCTCAATCACGCTATCAAAAAGCGGTGATTGATCATAAGCAAAACAAAGATGATATTTCTATGCAGTTGGCGGCAATTGCATCCCACCGTAAAGATATAGAGCAAATTCGTGTTGCTAAACATACGCTTTTAAATACTTTAGAGAGCTTAAAAGAGCAGTTAACTACAGCCCGCGTAGAGCGTTTACGCAACGAGTTTACACGTGAAGGCACGCTTGAAGTTAACCATACGATTAACTGTAAGCGAACAGAAACGCTAGCAGCGTGTGAGCAACGCGGTCAGCAAATGGGGCTACAAAAAGCAACTAAACGCTTTGTAGATCAAATTTTTGCAAACTTAACAGAAGAGCGCATTGTTGAGCCAAAACGTAATTTGGCGGGCGCTCAAGTACAAATATTAAGTAGCCATGTAGTTAACAGTGCATTTAGCGGCCAAGGTAACTACAACGTTAACTTAAGCGTAACCATGCGCGGCGAAGTAAACAGTAGCCGTTTATGTAGCTTATTAAGCATTGATAACCGTTATTGTTCTGAGTACGGCACGCCACTTACTGCTGCTTATCAACCCGCGTATAACAATACATTTACTGATAGTCAGTTAACATTCAGTAATAGCGCGGATAATAGCAACACGGTGTCGGTTTCTCGTTTAGAAAAGCAGTCAGTACGTGATTATTCAGTTAAACCTGCATCGGTGAAAGAAGATTACCCTTCTATCCTTAATAAGAAGAAGGATCAATCAATAGAGCTGACATTACGATCAAACGTATACGACGATGAAGTGTTTATCGATGGTGTAAGCTTTGGCTCAACACGCTTGATCACACGTTTACCGCCGGGTATTCACAACATTGAAATACGTAAACTTGGCTATAAGCCTTATCAAGTTCGTGTTGATTTGAATAAAGCACAAACAATTAATGCAAATTTGGTAAAAAAGCCTAAGTCGATTGCTGCACCGACCTATACTCGAGAGCAACCAGAAGTAACAACACGCCAGGTTAGTGAAAACGTTAATGTATTAAATGCAAACGTTGAAACGCCGGTTGTCGTTATTCCTGCAGGCAAATTTAAAATGGGCGATATCAATGGCAATGGTTTAGCTAATGAACGTCCAGTAATTGAAAAAGTAATAGCAAATTCTTTCGCTATGCAAAGTAAAGAAGTAACCGTAGGTGCCTACGAAAAGTTTGTAGCAAATACAGGTTATAAAACTCAAGCGGAAAAAAATAAAGGGTGTGCGTATTATTTAAATGGCGAACCAGTATGGGAAGCAAATTTAAATTGGCGTAATCCTGGTTTTGAGCAAGGCAGTGACTTTCCTGCTGTATGTTTAACTTATAACGATGCAAAAGCTTACGCTGAGTGGTTATCGGGTCAAACAGGGCAGCAATTTCGTTTACCTAACGAAGTTGAGTGGGAATACGCAGCACGTGCAGGAACCGAAACAGAATACCCTTGGGGTAACGAAATTGGTAAAAACCTAGCTAACTGTGGTTGGTGTGGTAGTGAATGGTCAAATAGACGTGCATCACCAGTAGGTTCTTTTTCTCCAAATGCATTTGGATTATACGATACCGTAGGCAATGTATGGGAATGGACCGATAAAGAATCAGGTGAGTCTGATGTAGCAGTAAGAGGCGGAGCGTGGAATTTTGCACCAAGCCTTGCTCGTGCATCTACGCGTTTAATTTTAGCGCCTGATTTTAGATCTAACTACATTGGTTTTCGCTTAGTTCGCGAACGATAAACTCAATTAAGGAAGCTTTGCTTCCTTTTTTCACAAATTCACAAAGGCGCTGCGCTTTATATTGCTCATATAGTTGAGCATGTTAAAGTGAGGCAGCTAATATAAGAACGTATTTCAAAGGTCATCCAGCCTCATGTTTAAAAAACTCCGTGGTATTTTTTCTAACGATCTATCGATCGACTTGGGTACAGCCAATACCCTAATTTATGTAAAAGAAGAAGGTATTGTATTAAACGAACCTTCTGTTGTTGCTATTCGCCAAGAACGCGCTGGTGGACCTAAAAGTGTTGCATCTGTAGGTACAGAAGCAAAACAAATGCTAGGTCGTACACCGGGAAATATTAAAGCAATCCGTCCAATGAAAGACGGTGTAATTGCTGATTTTTATGTAACTGAAAAAATGTTACAACACTTCATTAAGCAAGTGCATAACAATAACTTTATGCGCCCAAGTCCGCGTGTACTAATTTGTGTACCGTGTGGTGCTACTCAAGTAGAAAAACGTGCAATACGTGAATCTGCAATGGGTGCTGGCGCTCGTGAAGTTTACTTAATTGAAGAACCAATGGCAGCAGCTATTGGCGCAGGTTTACCAGTATCAGAAGCAACAGGTTCTATGGTTGTTGATATTGGTGGTGGTACAACTGAAGTGGCTATTATTTCACTTAACGGCGTTGTTTACTCATCATCTGTTCGTATTGGTGGTGATAAGTTTGACGAAGCTATTATTAATTATGTACGCCGTAACTTTGGTAGCTTAATTGGTGAAGCGACAGCTGAAAATATTAAACATCAAATTGGCTCTGCGTTCAAAACTGATGAGCCAATCGAAATTGAAGTGCGCGGTCGTAACCTTGCCGAAGGTGTTCCGCGTTCATTCACGCTTAACTCACACGAAATCCTAGAAGCTCTACAAGAGCCGTTAATGGGTATTGTGAGTGCAGTAATGGTTGCGCTTGAGCAATCACCACCAGAGCTGGCATCAGATATCTCTGCGCACGGCATGGTACTTACTGGCGGTGGTGCATTGTTAAAAGATTTAGACCGTTTATTAATGGAAGAAACGGGTATTCCGGTTGTTGTAGCTGATGATCCACTTACGTGTGTTGCGCGTGGTGGTGGTAAAGCATTAGAAATGATCGATGTTCATGGTGGTGACGTTTTTAGTTACGACTAATGAAATTAATGTTTGGACGCACAGTCTCTTTGCAACTGCGACTTTTTGTCGCAGTGCTTTTGAGTATCGTACTCATAGTTGGAGACAGATATACGCAAGGTGGTACCGTTGTTCGTACCAGCCTTAATACTCTAGTTAGCCCACTAATCTATGTTGCTAATTTACCCTACGAATTATTTAGCTTAAGTGCTAAAAGCCTGCATACGCGGGATCAACTTCTTACTGAAAACGAAGCGCTGAAAAAAAAGCAAATGCTACAAAGCGAGCAACTTCAGCAGTATCAATTTCTAGCCAGAGAAAATCAAAAACTGCGCGCCTTATTAGGCTCATCTGCAAAGCAATCAAATCGTAAAATTATTGCTCAGGTACTTTCTGTACATTCAAACCCGTATAGTCATCAGGTTGTTATTAACCGTGGTACAACTGACGGGCTTAGTGAAGGCCAAGCTGTAATTGATGAAATGGGTGTAGTAGGGCAGCTTACAAAGGTTGGTTCAACAACTTCACGCGTGCTACTAATGACCGACACCACACATGCTACACCTGTGCGTATACTTCGTAACGATGTACGAACGGTTGTTGAAGGCATAGGTAAAATTAACGTCGTTAAGCTCTCTCACGTGCCACACAGTTTAGATGTGCGAATTGGCGATGTACTTGTTACATCGGGTTTAGGGGGCACATTCCCCGAAGGATACCCGGTGGCAGTAGTAACCGAAATAAATCGTGATGAAGGGCGACCGTTTGCACAAGTTTTTGCAGAACCTATTGCGCAACTAGATCGCATTCGTTTGCTGGTTATTTTATGGCGTAATCAACAGGAGCAAATCAGCGATGATTAACCGTTATTCATTGTTAATTGCGCTAAGCATCTTTTTTGCGTTAATAATGGCACTAATGCCACTTCCATTTTCGTTTGAACCATTTAGACCTGACTGGGTTTTACTTGTACTTATGTATTGGTCGCTAGCAGTACCGCATCGTTTAAATATTGGTACTGCTTGGGTTGTTGGTTTATTAATAGATTTAGCGTCTGGCTCACCGCTGGGCGTGAACTCGCTTACATTCTCGGTATGTATTTTTGTAACCGCGAGCAACTTTCAAAAAATTCGTAACTTTTCGCTTTGGCAACAAAGCCTACTAATTGGTTTATTTTTAACGCTGTATCACTTAATGCAGTTTTGGCTAAATCACTTTTTGTTAGGGGTTTACTTTAATCCACAGTACTTATGGCCAGTAGCAACCGGAATGGTTAGCTGGTTTTGGGTCTTTTTACTACTTCGTAAATATCGCAGACATTTTAGGATCAGGTAATGACTACCGCAGTATATTTGGCATCAGCCTCTCCCCGTCGTAAAGAGTTATTAAGCCAATTAGGTGTCGAATTTACACAATTTAGTGTTGATGCAGATGAAAGCCCACTTCCAAACGAGCAACCTAGAGCACTTGTTGAGCGTTTAGCGCGCTTGAAAGCCCAAAGCGGTGTAGAGCTTGGATATACCGATCGCCCTGTACTTGGTAGTGATACCGTGGTTGTTATAGATAACGAGTCATTGGGTAAACCTCGCGATAAAAACGATTTTACACACACGTTAAAACGCCTATCGGGTAACACGCATCAAGTTCTTACCGCAGTTGCATTTGCGACGCAAAATGATGTGCTTAGCTGTGTTGTAAGCACAGATGTTACTTTTAAAACCTTAACAGATGAAGAAATTAATGCTTATTGGGAGTCAGGTGAGCCACAAGATAAAGCCGGTGGCTACGGTATCCAAGGTTTAGGCGGCCGCTTTGTAACTCACATTGCGGGTAGCTATTTTTCTGTTGTAGGCTTACCTTTATATGAAACCGAACAATTATTAAAAACATTCTTAAGAAGGTAACATGAGTACAGAATTACTGATCAATGTCACACCGAGCGAAAGCCGTGTTGCCCTAATAGAAAACGGTGTACTGCAAGAAATACAGCTAGAGCGAATCGGTAATCTAGGTATTGTAGGCAATATTTACTTAGGAAAAATAAGCCGTGTACTTCCGGGTATGCAGGCTGCTTTTGTTGATATCGGCCTTGAAAAAGCTGCATTTTTGCATGCATCCGATATTGTAAATAGTGCCTCTATTGTTGAAGGCGTAGACGACGTACCAATAAAAAAAGTACAAGATATTAGAGAGTTAGTTCGTCAAGGCCAATACATTATGGTGCAAGTGGTAAAAGATCCGCTAGGCACTAAAGGCGCAAGGCTCACCACTGATATAACTATTCCTTCTCGCTATTTAGTGTTTATGCCTGATGCGACCCATGTAGGGGTTAGTCAGCGTATAGAAACTGAAGAAGAGCGCTCACGTCTTAAAAAAATAGTCGCAGAATATGGCGATGAAAATGGCAGCTTTATCGTACGTACAGCTGCCGAAGGTGCTAGCGAAGCTGAATTACGACACGATGCCGGCTTTTTAAGAAAATTATGGGAAAAAATAACATCACGTCGTAGAAAAACGAGTAAAGCCAGTATCCTACACGAAGATTTAACGCTTGCCTTTAGAACCCTGCGTGACTACGTAGGCGAAGATATGGAGCGCATTCGCGTTGACTCTAAACTCAGCTATGAAGAACTAAAGTTATTTACTGAAGAGTTTGTTCCACAGCTTTCTCAAGTGCTTGAATACTACCCAGGCGAGCGGCCTATATTTGACTTGTTTGACGTTGAAAACGAAATTCAAAAAGCACTACATCGTAAAGTTACGCTAAAATCTGGTGGTTATATAATTATTGACCAAACAGAAGCAATGACGACTGTTGATGTTAATACTGGCGCATTTGTAGGGCATCGTAATTTAGAAGAAACCATTTTTAATACCAACGTAGAAGCAACCTCTGCAATTGCCCGCCAGCTTAGGCTGCGTAACTTAGGCGGTATTATCATTATCGACTTTATCGATATGGTAAGTGAGGATCATAAAAGGCGGGTGCTTCATTCACTTGAATCAGCCCTTGCAAAAGATCGCACTAAAACGAATATTAATGGGCTTTCAGCGCTTGGCCTTGTTGAAATGACGCGTAAACGTACACGCGAAAGCTTAGAGCATATTTTATGTGATGTATGCCCTGCATGCTCCGGTCGTGGTTCACAAAAAACAGTTGAAACGGTTTGCTACGAAATACTACGTGAAATAGTGCGTGTTAACCGAGCATACGCAGCGGACAAGTTTATGGTGTACGCAGCACCTGCTGTAAGTGAGGCCCTACTAAACGATGAGTATCATAACCTTGCTGAGCTTGAACTATTTATTGGTAAGCAAGTCAATATTCAAACCGAGAGCTTATACAGCCAAGAACAGTTTGATGTGGTAATGATGTAATGAAAGCAAAAGCGGTCTGTTTTTTTTGTTTTAGAAAGTTATGGCAGACCTGCGCCATAATTTTGGTATTACTGGCCGTTATTGTTTCAATTTTAAAATATACCCTCCCGTATGCAAACGAGTACAAAGGTGACATAGAAAGCTATTTACACGAAAAGTTTGAAATAAGCTTATCTATCGGTGAAATATCAGCTAGTTGGCAGGGCAGTGGTCCTGCATTAGTGCTAGAAAATTTATCGTTTAAAGATAACGAAACCGCGCCAATATCACTCACCATTGCTAAAACCAGCTTAGAGCTAAACCTATGGGAAAGCTTAAAAGCACTGCAACTTAGATCTAATTATTTTGTTATTAATGGTTTTCATACCAGTGTAAATATCACCAACTTATTTAAAACCGGTGACAACGATGAAGTTTCTTTTGAGCAAAAAGAGCTAATTGAAGAACTGTTTTTGGGCAAAACGGGTCATTTTGCAATAGAAAATTCCAGTATTAACTTTATTTTAGAAGACGGTAAAGAACGTAAATTACTTCTTCAAAACATTGTTTGGCAAAATGAAGATGAGCAGCACCTTGGTAGTGGAAGCCTAGCACTGCCGGGTATTTCGGTCGGAGACTTTGACGCGCGCATAGCACTTACCGGGGATACTCTAGAGCAGGTTGCGGGTGACATCTATGTGCAGGCTAATAAGGTCGATGTATCTAACTGGTTAGCGCAATATATAAATACGCAAAAGCAGCAACTGCATAGCGATATTAATTTACAAGCATGGCTAAAACTAGATAAAGGTTTTGTAAGCGATGTGAAAATGCAGTGGTTACCAAGCTTTGTACGCTGGCAGCGAGAAGAGCAAAGCCACCAAGTTAGTTTGAGTGAAGGTGGATTCCATTTATATCCAGAACAAAATAGCTGGCACTTAAAAAGCACCGGTTTAACATTTAATAGTAACGATAAAGCATGGCCAAGTTTAGAGTTTGAAGCCCAACTAGGGCTACAGAATAAGGTGTGGCTGCATCAAGTTGATTTTGAATTACTGAGTAACCTAGCCGGGCTAAGTAATTTTAATGCACTTGAACCATTTTTAGAACGCCAACCTAGTGGGCAAATAGATCAAGCTTATTTAAGTTTTTCTAATGCACAGCAATGGCAATTATGGTTTGAGGCTAACAATATTGGCTGGCAAGAATTAAGATCGGTACCAGCAGCGCAAGGACTTAGAGTAAATGGTTTACTTACCCAAAGTAGTGGTCGAATAAATTTATTTGGTGAAAATGGCACATTAGTTACAGGCGAAAGCTTTAGCAACGACATAAATTATAATCAGCTAAATGTAGAGCTAGATTTAGCTAAGCGAGATGATGGCTGGCATATAAGTAGTGACAATATCTGGTTTGATAATGATGAAGTCACTCTTGCTGCAGAATTACAAATTAGTCTAACAGATGATCCTCGATTAGATCTTTACGCTGAAGCATTCGCTCCAGATGCCAATATTGCAGGTCATTACTTCCCATTAAAAGCGATGAGCCCTGAACTTGTTAGCTATTTAAATGGTGCAATTAAAGGCGGAGAAGTATCTAAAGCACAGGTCTTATTTGCAGGGCCTTTGTCTGGTTTCCCATTTACTGATGGTAGTGGTCAGTTTGATGTATTAGCACAAATAGACAATGCAACCTATGAGTTTGACCCTAGTTGGCCTGCGGTCACTAATGCTGATGTACAGCTACATTTTGCTAATGAGCGGATGGACATATATAGCCAGCAAGGCAAGTTGGTTAATTTAGATATTGGTAATAGTGTACAGGTGAGCATTGCAGATTTAATGAATGCTGATGAACTTATTGTGCAAATTGATAAAAAAGCAGAGATGGAAAAGTTACATGACTTTTTTGCAGCGACACCTATTGCCAAACCTCTTGCTGAAATTTTTAAAGTTGTACAGGGCAAAGGCGAAGCCGATGCCAGTATTGAGCTTTTAGTAGGCTCTAAGTTTAAAGGCGGAGCCAGTGTTAGCGGCAAAGTTAATTTAAATGACTTGCCAGTATTTATAGCAACGCCAGGTATTGAGCTTAAAAACTTAACTGGCGAGCTTAATTTTAAAAACGACAACATCACACTTAAAAATGCGACTGCGAAGTGGTTGGGTATGCCGCTAAATATTAATTACAGCAGTAAAAGTGATGCTAAAAACTACCAAGCAAACATAGATATAAACGCCAAAATTGACGCCGATACACTAATCGATAGTGGACAAGGTATATTAAAAAATTATTTAAGCGGGCAAAGCGATGTTGATATTGGTTTAGTACTTAATTTTACCGAACAAGGCTTTAATTACCGTGCACAGGTAAACTCAGAACTACTTGGCTTAACGAGTAACTTACCCGCACCTTATAATAAAAATAGCGAACAAGCGTGGGCACTTGATGCAGTAGTTCAAGGTGATGATATTTCTAATCTCATTACAGCAAACGCTAATCAACAGTTTTACTTTAATGCTATTTTAGAAAATGGAAAATCACAGTTTAGTAATGCCCATTTTGTGCTCGGAAAACAAGATTTAGGATTAAACCAAAAAGACTTAAGCGTAAATATCAATCTTGAACAGAGTGAATTAGTGCCTTGGTTTGATCTGATTGATCAAATAATTAAAGCAGGTAAATCAAACCCAGATAAAGAATCAAAAGGGATTATGCCACCGCTTAATGAGGTGGTCGCAAATATAGGTATGCTTGATGCGAGTAACATCATCTTTAATGATTTTGAAATGCGTTTAGCACCATCAAAAGACGATTTATACCTAAAGCTAAATGCTAAAGAACTTAGAGCTGGGGTTTTTATTCCTACATCACAACCTAGCCAGCCTATACGAATTAATGCCGATTACTTAAGGCTTAATTTTGCACAGCCTAGCGAGCAATTAATTGAAATAACAGATGTACTTCCTGAGGAAGACTTGAGCTGGCTTACTAAAATACCTGCCATTGAGTTTGAATGTAGTGACTGCAAAATTGATCGCTATCAGCTTGATAAAGTGAGTGCGTCATTATTAGGTGATGGCGAGCGCTTATCGATATCAGAACTTGTAATCGATAAAGGAGATCATGTACTGCGCACTAAAGGGCAGTGGCAAAATGGTTTAACAACGCTAAGTGGTGAGCTTAAAAGTGATGATATAGGCGCATTGTTTGGCGAGTTTGATATTACCTCTGCAATTAAGGATTCTAAAGCTGATCTAAATTATGATCTTACTTGGCAAGCAGCACCTTATGATTTTGATGTGAAAACTTTAAGTGGTGAGGTTACTTGGGATTTAGGGGAAGGTCACTTAACTGAAATAAGTGATGGTGGTGCACGCGTATTTTCGCTGTTGAGCCTTGATTCACTCGTACGCAAACTGAAACTTGATTTTAGAGATGTATTTTCAAAGGGCTTTTTTTATAACAGCATGCAAGGCTCTATGCAGTTAGAAAACGGTATCGCTTACACTAAAGATACTAAAATGGATGGTGTGCCTGCCGATTTAACTATTAAAGGCTACGCAAACTTAAATACGCTAGATATAGATTACGACCTTGCTGTAGCGCCACAAGTAACCTCAAGCATTCCGGTTATAGTGGCGTGGATGGTTAATCCAGTAACAGGGCTTGCTGCTTTAGCACTTGATAAAGTTATTCATTCTGCGCGCGTCATCTCAGAGATCAATTTTAAAGTAACGGGTAAAATGAACGATCCTATTGTTCAAGAACTCGACAGAAAAAGTCGTGAAGTTACGCTTCCTCAAGCTGCGCAAAATCAGCCACAAGCATCAGTCGATTTAAAACTTAAAGATGCACAAGTAACAGTAACGCAATGAACAAAACTGAAATACTAAGCACTCCCACAATAGTTGCCCTGCAAATGTGTTCAGGGCTAAGCCCTGATGACAACATAGCAAGCTTAAAGCGTGCACTTAAAACACTCCCCGCAAAAAGACCATTACTTGTTTGCTTGCCAGAAGCTTTTTTAGTGTTTAGTAAAACTGGTAACGATACGCTACGTGTTGCTAAGCAAGTTGAGCGATACAAACTACAACTTAGTGAATTGTGCCAACACCATAATATTTGGTTAAATGCAGGCACAATGCCTGAGCCATTTAACGAACATAAGTATTACGCAGCATCGCACTTATATAATAATCAAGGCGAGCTGGTTGCAACGTATAACAAAATACATTTATTTGATGTAACCGTTGATGATAAAACAGGTAGCTATCGAGAGTCAGATTTTACCCAAGCTGGAAGCGATGTAGTGGTTGTTGATTCTCCCTTTGGTAAAATTGGCTTAACAGTATGTTATGATCTGCGCTTTAGTGGCTTATTTAACGAACTAGTACGCCAAGGCGCCGATATTATTTTAGTACCCAGTGCATTTACAGTCCCTACAGGGCAAGCGCATTGGCAACCGCTATTAGCAGCTCGCGCAATAGAAACACAATGTTATGTAGTTGCAGCAGCTCAGTACGGTACACATGAAAATGGCCGACAAACATATGGCCACAGTATTATTATTTCACCTTGGGGCAATACCCTGAGTGAATTGCCAACAGGCACCGGTTTTATAAGCTGCAACGCAGATTTAGACCAGTTACAAAAAATTAGACGAGATATGCCCGTGCAGTCTCATCAACGATTTAGAGAGCATTTATTATGAATTCGGTTGAACAGCATTTACTACAAGACAGCCAGCTAAATAGAGAAGAGCTCGAAAAAACGCTCGCTTACATACATCAGCATAAAGTGGATTACGCCGATTTATATTTTCAATCAAGCCACCACGAATCATGGGTGCTTGAAGACGGCTTAGTTAAAGAAGGCTCTTATAACGTTGAACGTGGCGTTGGTGTACGTGCTGTAAGCGGCGAAAAAACAGGTTTTTCTTACTCTGATGCAATAAATCTTGAAGCACTTAATAAGGCGGCTACAGCGGCTCGTAGCATCGCAGATGCTGGCGAAGATAGAGCGATTAAAGTATTTAGTGATGTTAAAGTTAAAGAGCAGTTTGCAGCGCATCAGCCAATTTCGAGTATGAGCGATACCGACAAGGTGAGTTTATTACGCGAACTTGAAAACTATATTCGTGAACTAGCACCCGATGCAGAGCAAGTAATTAGCTCAATGTCAGCGGTATACGAAGAAGTATTAATCGCAGCTAGTGACGGTACGTTTGCCACCGATATTCGCCCGCTTATTCGTTTAAACTGCTCAGTACTGCTTGAAAAAAATGGTCGCCGTGAACGCGGTGGCGCAGGCGGTGGTGCACGTTTAGATTATGGTTACTTTAAAGAGCTTGTTGATGGTAAACCACGTTGGATGGAATTTGCTGAAGAAGCTGTACGCCAAGCTAAAGTAAACCTTGAAGCTATTGATGCACCTGCAGGCACGATGGAAGTTGTACTTGGTAATGGTTGGCCTGGCGTGCTTTTACACGAAGCAGTAGGGCATGGACTTGAAGGCGACTTTAACCGCAAAGGCGCGTCTGCGTTTAGTGGTAAAGTGGGCCAAAAAGTAGCATCTGAGCTGTGTACTGTTGTTGATGATGGCACCATGGCCGATCGCCGTGGGTCACTTAATGTGGATGATGAAGGCACACCAGCTGCTTACAACGTACTTATCGAAAATGGTATTTTAAAAGGCTATATGCAAGATAAGCTAAACGCGCGTTTAATGGGTGTAAATCCTACCGGTAACGCACGTCGTGAGTCTTATGCGCATTTACCAATGCCTCGCATGACTAACACCTACATGTTAGGTGGTGAGCACAGCCAAGCCGATATTATCAGCTCAGTTAAAAAAGGGGTATTCGCGCCTAACTTTGGCGGCGGACAAGTTGATATAACCTCAGGTAAGTTTGTATTTAGCGCATCAGAAGCGTATTTAATCGAAAATGGTAAAATTACCCAACCAATTAAAGGCGCAACGCTTATTGGTAATGGACCAGAAGTAATGCAGCAAATATCTATGGTTGGTAACGACTTAGCACTTGATAAAGGTGTTGGTGTTTGTGGTAAAGATGGTCAAAGCGTACCGGTAGGCGTAGGCCAACCAAGCCTTAAAATTGATCAGTTAACGGTCGGTGGTACAGCTTAAATATTACTCAAGCGCGAAGTGAATTCGCACCTTCGTGCTTGATGTTTATTGTAGGTGAGGTTTTACACCTCGCTTTTTAAATACAGACTTAGAAATAGAGCGCGAAATAAATTCGCACCTACGATTTGTATTTTTACTTTGTGTAGGCGAGGTTTATGCCTCTCCTTCACTTTCTTTATTTTTTTCAGCCTCTTTGTACCATAACGCAAAAAAGCACTCTGTTAATTTGTGCTCTATCTCAAGCGCTTTTTCTGTCGGGCAAAACAAGGTAAAGCTTGCTTTAAATTCACCTAAATCGGTTGTACCAAAGTGAATTACCGGCTCTGGACCAGATATTTTTGCATCAAGTTTACGCTCAATCATCGAATTATAACGGCTTGCTACTTCTTGAAACTCTTCGCAGTACAGTTTAGCTTGCTCAGTGAGTGTGTCGTGAATAGGGTACGGGTTAAAGCTCTCTCTTCGGACAATAATAAAATGATGTGTAACAAAGCGTTTTACAAAGTTTAAGTTTTTAATAGAGCTGGTAATCAGCTTATTATTAGGTATGTATATGGTTTTTCTAGAAAATTGATAAGTATGTATATCAATTTCATGCATGGTTGTTTTTATCCAATCCGTTTCAGCTACTTCACCAAAGTAATCACCTACTTGTATCCAATCACCCACTCTAAACGGGCGAGTTGTTACGAGGTAAAAAAAGCCTATTACACACTGAATAAACTCACGCGTTGCAAGTACAATCGCCACAGCAAAAGCAGCAATAGAAAGTGCAAAGTTTTGAATTTCAGTAGACCACACAAATAGCAGCGATATCATCATTACAAAATTAATAAAGTGCTTAATATTGTGTGCGATGTAACGGATGTCTTTTTCTTTTTTTTCTGCGCGACTTTTAGCGAGCTTATCAACAAGCACTTTTAGTACAAATGCAATTGTGATCATTACAATTGAAAGAAGAAACGGATGCAGCAATATATCTTTAGTCATGGTATCCAATTAAACGTGAGTTGATAAAAACAGGCTCAGTATATTGATTTATTAAACCAATTAGCAAATTTAGTGTAAAAAAAGTAACCAATAAAAAATGTAGCTACGTTATTGAGTTACTTGATCAGTGCAATGCTTGTGATTTTTAGCCATTCTTTTTCGGCATATGAGTACAAGCTCAATGGCTGAAATAAAAATCAAAGTATAGCCAAGCGTTTCTATACCTTCTTCAACAATGTTTTTTACCGCACGTACATAGTCATCACCCATTACTGAATGCCAAAATGCGCCTTTGCCCATCATTCGCGAAAATGCGAGTAAAGTAACCATGCCTGATAAGCAAATTCCATAACTAGGAGTGAGGCTATAGGCTTTTAAAGAGTTAAAAATACTTCCTCTGTTTGTTATTAAATAAACAAACACGCCAGCTAAAATTGAATAGACGATACTTTGCCAAGCGCCATCAAAAAAGTATAAGTCGAGGTAGGTATCAAACTCTCTCACAAACATCATTGCCGATAACGCAGCTAGTAATACAGCCGGTATTTTGAGTTGAAAGTTAATTCGCGAAGCGTAAAAAAATAAAATACAGCTTAAAAAAGTTAAAACATCTTGCATATGTTCGGTAAGAGTTTCTTCACTGTAAAGTGCATCCTGTTTTAATTCAAATCCTTCAAGTTGAATTAAATGAGCAACACCCGCTAGGCATAATAAATAAATAAAAGATCGTAGTAAAAACATAAATAACCAAGAGAAACTATAAATGCGCGGGATTCTAATCGTTAAAATGCTTTAAAGCCAAAACAAAATTTAAACTTTTAATCTTTTTATCGGTCTAAAATTTTTGCTGTTAAAATAATAGCTTAGTTGTTTTTTTAATGTTGAATGGATGTTTTTAATGTGACGTTTTAAGTGGTTTATTGTGCAAAATATAACAAGCATTAAAAAGCCCTTACTAATTACTTAACAAGGGCTTTTTATAATTGAGCGCTTAGAGTTTAGCGCCTAGCGCATAGTAACAAACTCTTCAGAACCTGTTGGGTGAATCGCAACAACGGCATCAAAGTCAGCTTTAGTTGCGCCCATTTTCATGGCAACTGCAAAACCTTGAATCATTTCATCAACCGCAAAACCAATACCATGTAGGCCAACTACTTTTTCGTCTGGGCCGGCACATACAAGTTTCATTTTACAAGGCTGGCGATGTTTAGTTACCGCTGTGTACATAGCTGTAAAACCAGATTGGTAAATCTTAACGTTTTCTTCGCCATACTGAGAAATAGCTTCTTGTTCAGTAAGGCCAATAGTACCAATTGGTGGGTGGCTAAATACAACAGTAGGAACTAGGCTGTAATCCATTTTTAAATCATCAGGTAGTTCTTTATTAAATAAGCGTTCTGATAAAGTACGCCCTGCTTTAACTGCTACAGGCGTAAGTTCAATACCGTTTTCGATAATATCGCCAACCGCGTATACATTTTTAGCTGTGGTATTTTGAAACTCATCAACTTTAACAAAACCATCGCTGTTAACTTCTACGCCGGCAGCGGCTACATTAATTGCATCTGTTGTTGGCTGGCGGCCAATGGCCCAAATTACTTGGTCAACGTTATGAGTTTTGCCATTATCTAAATGTAGCGTTACAGAGCCATCATCTTCTTTAACTAATTTATGAGGTACAGATTCTGTATGAAGAGTAGGGCCTTCAGCAGCCATAACATCAACAAGTGTTTCAACTATGTATGGGTCAAAGTTACGAAGTGGAGAATGCTTACGAACAAATAAATGTGTTTCAGTACCTAAACCATGTAATACACCAGCAAGCTCGACGGCTATGTAGCCTGCGCCAATAACTGCAACGCGCTTAGGCTGCTCTTTTAGTTCAAAAAAGCCATTTGAATCGATACCGTGTTCAGCACCTTCAATATGCGGAATGCTTGGGCGGCCGCCTACTGCAATTAATATATGGTCGGCTGTGTAGTGCTCGCCGTTTACTTCAACTGTTTTATTATCTACAAATTTAGCAAAACCTTTAATTACAGTAACGCCATTGCTAGCAAGGCCACTGTCGTAACCTTTATGAATTCGACCTATGTAGGCTTCACGGCTTTCTACTAACTTGCTCCAATCAAAGCCTTTAACTTCAACATTAAAGCCGTAATCTGGGGCATATAAATTAATTGCTTCAGCAACCTGAGCACCGTGCCACATTACTTTTTTAGGTACACAGCCCACGTTTACACACGTGCCGCCCATGTGTTTTGCTTCTATAAGTGCTACTTTAGCGCCACGCATTGCCGCTCTATTTGCAGAGGCAATACCACCACTGCCACCACCGATTGCAATATAATCAAAGTGTTGTGTCATTTTATGTCCTTAGGCGTTGAGTTTTATGCGCATTAGCATAACATTAAGTTTTAAAAATAAAGAGTGTTTAGGTGACCTATGTTTAGTAAAAAAACATTCGAATTTCTTGCTCAGCTTGATCAAAACAATAATAGAGACTGGTTTAACGACCATAAATCACAGTATGAGGAATACGTAAGAGAGCCCGCTTTAGATTTCATTAGGCAAATGCAAGCACCACTTGCTGAGGTTTCTAGCCATTTTGTCGCATCAGATAAAAAAGTCGGCGGTAGTTTAATGAGAATCCATAAAGACGCGCGTTTTAGTAAAGATAAAACCCCATATAAAATTAATGTAGGGATTCAATTTCGCCATTTTATGGGAAAAGACGTACACGCCCCTGGTTTTTATTTTCACTTAGCAAATGACGAATGTTTTGTAGGTGCTGGTATTTGGCGACCAGAATCAAAGGCGCTTAATGCAATTAGAACCTGCATAGATGAAAACCCAAATAGCTATAAAAAAGCAATTTATGATGAGCAATTTAAATCTATATTTGAAATGTCAGGAGAGTCGCTAAAACGCCCACCAAGGGGTTTTGAAAAAGATCATCCCTTAATAGATGAGCTCAAACGAAAAGACTTTATAGCCATTAGCCCACTTACTCAAAAGCAAATATGCAGTAATAACCTAGTTGATACGGTACTAGAACGTTATAAAGTGGCCGACTCATTAATGGGTTATTTGTGTTTTGCTTTAGAGCAACCTTATTAAAATTAAACAACTTAAAAGCGGCTGAGTTGTTTTTTTACTTTTAGACCCAATTTAAAACGTAATGCATTAACGCAAAGAGAGTATTTATGAGCAACCCACTAATTGGCCTTGAAGGCTTACCACCATTTTCAAAAATAAAGCCTGAGTACGTAGTACCAGCACTAAAAGACGGTATTGAGCTTTGTCGTAAAGCCATTGATGACGTGCTAGCGAAAGGCTCGTACACGTGGGATGACTTAGTATTACCCCTTGAAGAAGCGGACGATAAATTATCGCGCATGTTCTCCCCTGTATCGCATTTAAATTCAGTAATGAATAACGACGAATTACGTGAAGCTTACGAGCAGTGCTTACCGTTAATATCTGAATATTCAACATTTGTAGGTCAGCATCAAGGTTTATACAACGCGTATAATACGCTTTATAACAGCGACGAATTTAAAACGCTGACTACAGCACAGCAAAAAGCAATTACTAATGCGCTTCGTGATTTTAAATTATCGGGTATTGCATTAGCGCCGAAGCAGCAAAAACGCTACGGCGAAATTAGCGCGCGTTTATCAGAACTTGCCTCAAAATTTGGCAACAACGTAATGGATGCCACACTTGCTTGGCACAAACATATTACTGATGAAAGCGACTTAGCTGGCTTGCCAGAATCTGCTTTAGCGCTTGCAGCTGACACAGCTAAAAGTAAAGAGTTAGACGGTTGGGTATTTACCCTTGATTTCCCGTCGTATTTACCAATTATGACTTATGCAGATAACCGCGAACTCCGCAGAGAAACTTACACCGCGTTTTCTACGCGCGCATCAGATCAAGGCCCTAATGCCGGTGAATTTGATAACTCAGAGATTATGAGTGAGGAGCTTGCGCTTCGCCATGAACTTGCACAGTTACTAGGATTCAACAGCTACGCTGAAAAGTCATTGGCAACTAAAATGGCCGAAACACCGGCGCAAGTATTCTCGTTTTTAGAAGACCTAGCGGCTAAATCAAAACCACAAGCAGAACAAGAAGTGGCAGAGTTAAAAGCCTATGCTGAGCAAAAACATGGTATTTCTGAATTACAGGCATGGGATTTTGGTTACTACAGCGAAAAACTTAAGCAAGAAAAGTATGCTATTTCAGATGAAGTATTGCGTCCTTACTTCCCAGCAAATAAAGTATTAAGTGGCTTATTCGAAACCGTTAACCGCTTATTTGGTATCAATGTAAAAGAAGTTACTGATTTTGATACTTACCACAAAGACGTACGTTTTTTTGAAATTGTAGATAGCAGCAATACTCTACGCGGACGTTTTTATCTCGATTTATATGCACGCGACCGTAAACGCGGTGGTGCGTGGATGGACGACTGTATGGGTCGTAAAGTACGTGCTAACGGCGAACTACAAACTCCAGTGGCTTATTTAGTGTGTAATTTTAATAAAGCGGTTGGCGATAAACCTGCATTGTTTACTCATGACGAAGTGACAACCTTATTCCACGAGTTTGGTCATGGTATTCACCACATGCTTACACAAGTTGATGCTGCCCCTGTTGCGGGTATTAATGGTGTGGCGTGGGATGCGGTAGAGCTTCCTAGTCAGTTTTTAGAAAACTGGTGTTATGAAGAAGAAGCATTGAGCTTTATTTCAGGTCATTATGAAACGGGCGAGCCGTTACCTAAAGAGCTACTTGATAAGCTACTAGCGGCTAAAAACTACAACTCAGGCATGCAAATGCTGCGTCAAATTGAGTTCTCGTTATTCGACTTTAAAATCCACAATGATTATAAAGCGGGTGAAGAGTGTCAAATTCAAGCTGTACTTGATGACGTACGCAGCCGTACTTCGGTCGTAAAGCCTCCTGAGTTTAATCGTTTTCAGCATGGCTTTAGCCACATTTTTGCAGGCGGTTACAGCGCTGGTTATTACTCATATAAATGGGCTGAAGTACTCTCTGCTGATGCTTATTCTAAATTTGAAGAAGAAGGTATTTTTAACCCGCAAACCGGTCAAGCCTTCATGCAAAATATTTTAGAAAAAGGCGGCAGTGAAGAGCCAATGGAATTATTTAAAAAGTTCCGTGGTCGTGAGCCTAATGTTGACGCGTTACTACGCCACAGCGGTATTGCAGCTTAAAAACTAATATTTAGCACAAACCAAAATAAAGCGCCTAAATGGCGCTTTTTTATTATTTGTAAATTATTATCTAATAATTTTTAGTAATTTCATCCTGTCGTACTATGCTTTTAGCACACCTATTAAAATGGATTAAGGCATGGCAAAGTTGGTATTAGCAATTGATGACGACAAATATGTTCATCATATAATTGAAGAGTCTTTAGCAGGGTTTTGTAAAATAATTCATGCAAAAGATGGCGATGAAGGATTAAGGCTAACCAATAAATATAACCCTGATATTATTTTACTCGATATTGAAATGCCAGGTATGTCAGGCTATGACGTATGTAAAGCGATAAAGCACAGTGAAAGCACTCAAGATATTCCCGTTATGTTTCTCTCATCTAAAATAGAGTTAAGCGATCGGGTAAAAGGTTATAGTGTTGGCGCATCTGATTACATTACTAAACCCTTTAACGCAGAAGAGTTAATAGCGCGTATAAAAGTGCTTTACGAATATCGACAGCAATGTGCAAAGCTAAAACTGGATATAGCAAAAGCGAATAAAACAGCGGAAATAGCGATGACAGAGTCGGGCGATATGGGGCGTATAATGCGCTACGTTGGACAAAGCTATCACGCTAATAACTTTCAATCGTTGAGTGAACACTTTTTTACCTTTTTTGCTCCTTTAAATTTAGATGTTGTGGTTGTGTTTTGGTATCAAGGAACAGGTGTTTTTTATAGCCAGCAAAGCGGTGTTTGCCCGTTAGAGCAAGAGCTGCTGGAGCAACACAGACAAGCTCAACGATTTGTTGATATTGGTAGTAGTACTATAATTAATTACCCCAAAGTATCCCTTTTGATAAAAAATATGCCAGTTGATAACGATGCTTTGTACGGGCGCTATAAAGATCTGTTCCCGCATATATTAGAAGTAACCAACGAGAAGGTTATTACCATGGAAAGAAGCGAAAGCAGTTATGAGCAGGCAGCTCAAATAAGTACAGCCCTTCAAGATATTGTTAAGCAGTTAACTACTCAAAATATAGAGCAAAACAAAAGTACTAAAGTGTTTATAGAGCAGCTACATGAGCTTGACTGCGCCATTAAGCTACAACAAACACAAGCAAACCCTGCCGATCTCACCTTATATATATCTCAATTAGATCAAACAATGCAGTTATTTGTATCGGCTAATAGTGATTTAGCTTTTATCAAATATCAGCTTAAACAAGTTGCCGAAAGCCGCAATGAGCTTATATCTAATTTACGCACTAAAGCGGAAGCCGCAAAGGTCAATACTAATCATCACAGTGATATAGAGCTATTTTAGTGCTTTAAAGTAAAGCGGTTGATATACTACAGGCGTATTTTATCGTCGGAGTTTATTGTGGTTATTCAGTGTGCTTTTAAAGAGTTACGTCCTTATTTAAATGAATTAGAAACACGCTTTGGTTTAGCCCAATGGGCGCAAAATTGCAGTGGCTTTAGCTTACATTACGACGATAAAGGGTTAAGCCTATTTAAAACCGATGAGCCTAAACTAGGTGCAATTAATGTTGATTTTGTAACCGGTGCTGCTGCCCATAGGCGTAAGTTTGGCGGTGGTAAAGGGCAAGCAATTGCCAAAGCAGTTGGTTTAAATAAAGGTGCAACGCCTGTTGTACTTGATGCTACCGCAGGCCTTGGGCGAGACGGCTTTGTACTTGCCTCGCTAGGGTGCAAAGTTATATTACATGAACGTCATCCGGTTGTTGCAGCCCTTTTATACGATGGGTTAAAGCGAGCCTATAGCGATATTGAAATTGGTGTGTGGATGAAAGAAAACATGAGCCTAATATTTGGCTCAAGCCATACCTTGCTCTCTCAGTGCGAAAGCATGCCCGATGTTGTTTATTTAGATCCTATGTTTCCGCATCGCGAAAAATCAGCATTAGTTAAAAAAGAAATGCGCGTATTTCAAGAGCTAGTTGGTGCAGACAACGACGCAGACGACCTACTTGATTTTGCTTATCCACTTGCCAGTAAGCGTGTCGTTGTAAAACGCCCCGATTACGCCCCATTCTTAAACGAAAAAACCCCAAGTATGCAGATCAAAACCAAAAAGAACCGTTTTGATGTTTATGTAAAAGCGGCAATGATTTAAACATCAAAACAAATTGGTGGTTTATCCCTAGAATTTATCTATGTAAGAATCGTTATATTGGCTTGGATCTTAGGATCTAGCCTTTTGAATCTAGGATCTTATTACATTTTCATGTTAGAATTTGCGCAATTTTTTGGCATAGCAAAGTAGCACAGTAATGATCTTAGATGATATTCGCATTGTTTTAGTTAACACGTCACATTCGGGCAATATTGGTTCGGCGGCTCGCGCCATGAAAACCATGGGTTTATCAAAACTTTATTTAGTTGATCCTGCTTGTGAAATAGACAGCCAAGCAAGTGCTTTAGCTGCAGGCGCAACTGATGTTTTAGGCAATGCAGTTATTGTAGGTACTGTTGAAGAAGCTATCGCTGACTGTACATTAACAATTGGCACAAGTGCGCGTTCTCGTACGCTTTCGTGGCCAATGGTTGAACCACGTGAATGTGGTGAAAAACTCGTTGCTGAAGCTGTAAATGGTCCTGTAGCGCTAGTATTTGGTCGTGAAAACAGCGGCTTAACTAATGAAGAATTACAGCTTTGTAATTACCACGTATGTATTCCTGCTAATCCAGAGTACAGCTCGCTTAATTTAGCTATGGCCGTACAAACACTTAGTTACGAAACACGCATGGCGTTTTTAAATCAACAACCTAAAAAGGTTGAAGAAGACGATGCTGTTTACCCAAGCTCAAAACAAACAGAACTGTTTTATGAGCACCTTGAAGAGACGCTTTTCAAAACCGGCTTTATTATCAAACAGCACCCTGGTTTAGTTATGACTAAATTACGTCGTTTATTTAACCGTGCTCACCCTGAAGATGCCGAAATGAATATTTTACGCGGTATTCTCACCTCAATTAATAAGTCTATCCCTAAGTAACTTAGGTATAGCTATTAGTTATAAAAACCAATGGGTAAATAACTAGCTAATACTTGACTAAAATACTCAGGTAATTACAATGGCTGTAATACTTGACCAAAGAGGTCAAGTATTGAAAGTTTGTTAACTCTACAATTTAAAAAGTAAGAGTTTATAAATCAAATTTTTATCAAGTGATAATACTTGACTAATTTACTCTGGTAATTAAAATTTGCACTCTTTTGTGCAGGGGGCGTTATGAAGTTAACATCAAAAGGCAGATATGCCGTTACAGCTATGCTGGATGTTGCACTACACACAGGTGTAGGTCCTGTAGCCCTTGCTGATATTTCACAAAGACAAGAAATTTCTTTGTCTTACCTTGAACAATTATTTGCTCGTTTACGTAAAAATGGCCTAGTAAGTTCTGTTCGTGGACCTGGTGGTGGTTATTTACTAGGGCGTGAAGCGGGCGTTATCTCTGTTGGCGATATTATTAGCGCCGTAGACGAATCGGTCGATGCAACACGTTGCCAAGGTGCCGATACCGGCTGTCAGAGTGGTATGCGTTGTTTAACACATAATTTGTGGTCAGACTTAAGCGCACGCATAGAAGAATTTTTGAATAATATTACCCTTGCTGAATTGGTGGAAAAATCAGATGTGAAAGAAATAGCATCGCGCCAAGATAACAGTATCAATAATGCAATTAAGCAGTTGGAAAACATTCAAGTAAGCTGTCAACTTTAAGGTTGACCTGCAGCGGAGAGAGAAATGAAGTTACCGATTTATTTAGATTACGCAGCGACCACGCCTGTTGATGAACGTGTTGCTAAAGAAATGATGCAGTGCCTGACAATGGACGGTAAGTTTGGTAATCCTGCGTCACGCTCACACCGTTTTGGTTGGCAAGCAGAAGAAGCTGTTGACCAAGCGCGTACAGATATTGCTGATTTAATTAATGCAGACCCACGTGAAATTGTTTTCACATCGGGTGCAACAGAATCAAATAACCTTGCTATTAAAGGTGCAGCACAGTTTTACAAGAAAAAAGGTAAGCACGTTATTACCGCTAAAACTGAGCATAAAGCTGTAATCGACACATGTCGTGAGCTTGAGCGCCAAGGTTTTGAAGTAACTTATATGGACGTTGAAGAAAACGGCCTACTTGATTTACAAAAACTTGCCGACACAATGCGTGACGACACAGTACTTGTAAGCATCATGCACGTTAATAACGAGCTAGGTGTGATTCAAGATATCGCGACTATTGGCGAAATGTGTCGCGAACGTAAAATTATGTTCCACGTAGATGCAGCGCAAAGCGCGGGCAAAGTATTAATCGACGTGCAACAGCTTAAAGTTGATTTTATGTCGTTCTCTGCACATAAAGTGTATGGCCCTAAAGGTGTTGGTGCACTTTACGTTCGTCGTAAACCACGTGCTCGCCTTGAAGCGCAAATGCACGGTGGCGGACATGAACGCGGTATGCGCTCTGGTACACTAGCAACTCACCAATTAGTGGGTATGGGTACTGCGTTTAAAATTGCTAAGCAAGATTTCGAAAAAGATCACGCACACATCAGCGCCTTACGTAATCGTTTAATCGACGGCATTATGGCTGATATGGACGAAGTATACTTTAACGGCACACAAGACCAATCAGTACCGGGTATTGTAAATATCAGCTTTAACTTTGTTGAAGGTGAGTCGTTACTTATGGCAGTAAAAGACATTGCAGTATCGTCAGGTTCAGCCTGTACATCTGCAAGCTTAGAGCCTTCTTATGTATTACGTGCACTTGGCCGTAACGACGAATTAGCACATAGCTCAATTCGTTTTAGTATTGGTCGCTTTACTACCGAAGAAGAGATTGATTACACCGTCGAATTAATGAAAAACTCTATCGGTCGCCTACGTGAGATGTCTCCACTTTGGGAGATGCATCAAGAAGGTATTGATTTAGATTCAGTTGAATGGGCTCACCACTAATAGTGTGAGCACATACCCTAGCAGGTAATGAGGATAGAATAATGGCTTATAGTGATAAAGTAATCGACCACGTAGAAAACCCACGTAACGTAGGTACTCTAGATAAGAACGATCCGTCAGTGGCAACGGGTATGGTAGGCGCACCAGCATGTGGTGACGTAATGAAACTGCAAATTAAAGTATCTGCCACTGGCGTTATTGAAGATGCAAAATTCAAAACCTACGGTTGTGGTAGCGCAATTGCTTCTTCTTCACTTGTAACAGAGTGGGTTAAAGGCAAAACGCTAGACGAAGCAGCGACAATTAAAAACACTGATATCAGTGCAGAGCTTGAGTTGCCACCAGTGAAAATTCACTGTTCAATTTTAGCCGAAGACGCAATTCAAGCAGCAATTGCAGACTACAAAAGCAAACAAGCGAAGTAAGAAGAGAAACTCATGGCAGTGACATTGACAGATGCGGCAGCAAATCGCGTACAATCATTTTTAGCAAACCGCGGTAAAGGTTTAGGCCTGCGCGTTGGCATTAAAACGACGGGCTGTTCAGGTCTTGCTTATGTACTTGAGTTTGTTGACGATTTAAACGAAGACGATGAAACTTTTGCGGCTAAAGGTGTTACATTAATTGTTGACGCTAAAAGCTTAGTTTACATTGACGGCACAGAGCTCGACTACACTAAAGAAGGCTTAAATGAAGGGTTTAAATTTAATAATCCGAATCAAGCTGATGAGTGTGGTTGTGGCGAAAGCTTTACCGTTTAAGCTTTAAATATCTTTGTAGTATAAATAAGCCCTGCCAGTTAATGTAGGGCTTTGTTATTTCTGAATATTATTGGTTGAAGTTATGCGTTACTTTGAATTATTTGCAGTCCCCGTTGATTACAATATTGATTTAGCAACGGTTAACAAGCACTACTTGGAATTACAGCGTACTGTACATCCCGATCGCCACGCGAATGCGAGCAGCCGCGATAAGTTAATGGCTGTGCAAAGCACCGCCGAAATTAACGATGCGCTACAAACGTTAAAGCACCCAGTAAAACGTGCCGAATATATGTTGAGCGAGCTAGGTGTTGATATTCGTGCAGAGCAGCAAACCTTGCAAGATCCAATGTTTTTAATGCAGCAAATGGAACTTCGCGAAGAACTTGAAGAGCTAACATCAGCTAGCGATCCTGATACCGCCATTGCAAATTTTGAAAAACAAATTAAGCAATTAAACGCGCAATACAGTGCACAACTTGCTGAGCAATTAGCAAGTAACGATGAGCAGCAATATCAACTTGCCGCAGATAATATTCGTAAACTGAAGTTTGTTTATAAGTTACGTGAAGAACTAGAGCGTATCGAAGACAGTTTATTTGACGATTAATTACTTGCTGCAAAGCGAGCAACACGAGTTTAAAGAGCATTATGGCATTATTGCAAATTGCTGAGCCGGGGCAAAGCGCGGCACCACACGAACATAAACTAGCGATTGGTATTGACCTTGGTACAACTAATTCATTAGTTGCAACAGTGCAAAGTGGCGAAGCCCGCACGTTAACTGATGATCTTGGCGCGGCTATGTTACCGTCGGTTGTTCGTTATCAAGCAGGCGGTATTACTGTTGGCGCAGAAGCTGCACAAGCAGCAACGCAAGACCCTGCTAACACACTTATTTCGGTTAAGCGTTTTTTAGGTAAAACTCAGGCTGAAATAGAGCAAAGTTATGGCCAACTACCGTATGAATTTTGTGAGCACAATGGTGCGCTAGCAATAGAAACTGCGGCAGGTAAAATTAGTCCAATTAAAGCATCAAGCCATATTTTAGCTGCATTAAAAGCACGAGCTGAGCAAAGTTTTGGCAACCAAGAGATTTTAGGGGCTGTAATTACAGTACCAGCGTACTTTGATGACGCGCAGCGCCAAAGTACTAAAGATGCCGCAGAGCTTGCTGGTATTAACGTACTACGTTTATTAAATGAGCCAACAGCAGCAGCGGTTGCTTATGGTTTAGATTCAGGTCAAGAAGGTATTATTGCTGTTTACGATTTAGGTGGTGGTACGTTTGATATATCAGTACTTAGATTACACCAAGGTGTGTTTGAAGTAATGGCAACCGGTGGCGACTCTAGCCTCGGCGGCGATGACTTTGATTCGCTCCTTGTTGATTACTTTAAGCAGCAAACAGGTGTGTCAGCATTATCACCTTCAGTTTTACGTTTATTCATCAATAAAGCAAAAGCGTGTAAAGAAGCATTAAGCCAATACGCTAAAGTAAACGTGGGCCTTGAGTTTGACGATCAAAAATACACCGTTGAAGTAACGCGCGAAACGTTTGATGAAATGGCTATGCCACTAATTAAAAAAACGCTGCGCTCGTGTCGTCGTGCTGTAAAAGATGCTGGCATTGAAAATGAAGAAGTGCTGCAAGTTATTATGGTAGGCGGTTCAACCCGTATGCCATTGGTACGTAGCCAAGTACAAAGCTTTTTTGATAAAGAGCCGCTAACTTCAATCGATCCTGATCGTGTTGTAGCCTTAGGTGCCGCGCTTCAAGCCGACGTGTTAATTGGCAATAAGCCCGATTCTGACATGTTATTGCTTGATGTATTACCGTTATCGCTTGGGCTTGAAACTATGGGTGGTTTGGTTGAAAAAATCATTCCACGTAATACAACGATTCCGGTAGCACGCGCACAAGAATTTACAACGTTTAAAGACGGTCAAACAGCCATGTCATTACATGTGCTGCAAGGTGAGCGTGAGCTTGTTGATGATTGTCGATCGCTTGCTAAGTTTAGCTTAAAAGGTATTCCACCTATGGCGGCAGGCGCTGCGCATATTCGTGTAACCTTTAAAGTTGATGCTGATGGCCTATTAAGTGTTTCAGCTATGGAAAAATCAACAGGTGTACAAGCTGAGATTCAAGTTAAGCCTTCGTTTGGTTTATCTGATGACCAAGTAGCTAACATGCTAAAAGAATCAATGAGCAACGCTAAAGGCGACATGCAAGCGCGTATGCTTAAAGAGCAACAAGTAGAAGCGTTGCGTGTTATAGAAGCGCTTAATGCATCACTTGAAGCCGATGGTGCATTACTTGACGATATGCAACTAGCTAACTTACGCGCTGAAATTGCAGAACTGGTAAAAGTGCGCGAAAATGCACAAGAGCCTGGTGAAATTAAAGCAGCTATCGAAAAAGTCGATAATGCGAGTAGCGACTTTGCATCGCGTAGAATGGATGCATCAATTAAAAAGGCCCTTACAGGGCAGTCAGTAGACAACATTTAAGAGAGATTAGAATGCCACAAATTGTTTTTCTTCCACATCCTGAATTATGTCCTGACGGCGCTGCAATTGAAGCTCCTACAGGCCAAACGGTACTCGACGCTGCGCTTAAAAATGGTATTAGCATTGCGCATGCTTGTGAAAAATCGTGTGCATGTACTACGTGTCACTTAGTGATACGTGAAGGATTTGACTCACTTGAAGAAAGTGATGAGCTAGAAGACGACATGCTAGATAAAGCATGGGGCTTAGAGCCTGAGTCACGCCTTGGTTGCCAAGCAATTATAAGAGATGAAGACCTAGTGGTTGAAATACCTAAGTACAATCTCAATATCGTTAATGAAGAGCACTAGTTTTTAACGATGTATATATTAAAAGCCGCTGTTTGATACAGCGGCTTTTTTGTTTGTATGCGTTCATTTTTGTAAGTGAGGCTTTATATCTCGCTTTGTTTTGCATTAAAGCTGCATTAAAACCAAATTACATGAGCGCGAAGTGAATTCGCACCTACAAGTTTGGTGTATGTGTTGATGTAGGTGAGGTTTTATACCTCGCTATGTTGCATAAGCGCGAAATAAATTCGCACCTACAAGTTTGGCGTATGTATTGATGTAGGTGAGGTTTTATACCTCGCTATGTTGCATAAGCGCGAAATAAATTCGCACCTACAAGTTTGGTGTATGTGTTGATGTAGGTGAGGTTTTATACCTCGCCATGTTGCATAAGCGCGAAATAAATTCGCACCTACAAGTTTGGTGTATGTATTGATGTAGGTGAGGTTTTATACCTCGCTTGTTACTAAATTAACACGTACCTGTAATTTTTATACGTAGCCTTTAGGAGATCTATTTTGAATAATTTAACTTTCTCAGACTCATTTATTAACGGCGAATTTTATAAAACTGATACGCGCTTTAGCGTTAACGATCCCGCTACCGAAAAAAGTATTGTTGAAGTAAGCGATATTGACGAGCAGGGTGTAAATAGCGCAATAACCGCAGCTCAAGGGGCTTTTGTTAAGTCAAAAACGACAAATGCCACTGAGCGAAGCGAAACCTTGATGCGCTGGTATGAGCTAGTAATAAAGCACAAGCAAACACTTGCAGAGCTGATGACTAAAGAGCAAGGCAAACCACTCAAAGAATCCCTTGGTGAGATTGATTACGGTGCAGGTTTTATCAAATGGTTTGCAGAAGAAGCCAAACGTAGTTACGGAGATGTAATTCCGCCAACAGATGACTCGCATCGTTTAACTAGCTTTAAGCAGCCTGTAGGTGTTGTAGCTGGTATAACGCCGTGGAACTTCCCTATTGCTATGGTTACTCGTAAAGTAGCGCCAGCTTACGCTGCGGGCTGTAGCTTTATATTAAAACCTTCTGAGCACACACCACTTTGTGCGATAGCACTTGCTTACTTAGCTGATCAAGCTGGTTTTGTTAAAGGTGCATTTAATGTACTGGTTTCTCAAGATGCCAAAACAGTAGGTAAAATGCTGACTGACTCAGAAGTCGTGCGTAAGTTTACATTTACCGGTTCTACCGGTGTAGGTAAGCAGTTGCTATCGCAATGTGCAGACACAATTAAACGCACCTCGATGGAGCTTGGCGGTAATGCACCTTTTATTATTTTTGATAATGCCGACTTAGATGAAGCTATTGAAGGGCTAATGGCGGCTAAATTTAGAAACAGTGGGCAGGCGTGTGTTGCTGCAAACCGTATTTTTATACAGCGTAATATTCTCGACAAAGTACTTTCAAAAATCACGCCTAAGGTTGCAGCGTTAAAAGTAGCAAATGGTTTTGAAGACGGGGTTGATATTGGTCCACTCATTTACCCTAAAGCCAAAGAGAAAGTGCAACAGTTAGTACAAGACGCACTCGATAAAGGCGCGACGCTGATTGGTGATAATAGTGACTTAGGTGGCAGCTTTCAAAACCCATTAATAGTAAACAACGTCACTACAGAGATGGATATTTACCACGAAGAGGTATTTGGCCCAGTGTTAACGGTTATTCCTTTTGATGAAGAAAGTGAAGTGCTTGCGCTTGCCAACGATGTACCATTTGGTTTAGCAGCTTATTTTTACAGCCAAAACATTAAGCAAGTCTACCGAGTTAGTGAAGGGCTTGAATTTGGTATGGTAGGTGTAAATGAAGGTGTAATATCAAACCCAGTAGCGCCATTTGGTGGTGTTAAGCAATCTGGTTTAGGCCGAGAAGGCGGTCATCAAGGGCTTGATGAGTACTTAGAAGAAAAGTACGTGTGTATTAAAATATAACGCCCGTTAAGTTTATGAGCGCGAATTTACTTCGCGCTTTTTTTATGACGTTAATATGGCAGATATATGAACTTTATCTTTTACTGTTGCTACACAAAGCACTAAATGCTACCTTTGGGCACATATTTTTTGTTAATAAAACAATACAAAAAAACAAATAAAAAGTAAAAGTATTTCTATAAGTAGAAATAACCCCGTGTGTAAATGCCACCGTCAGGTGGCATTTTTTTGTTTGAATAGTCATAGACTGTAATAAGCACATTTTGAATAAAGATATTACTTTATAAGTGCTAACTTATAGGTGTATAACCAGGTAAGTTATCAAAATCTACCTCATCTAGCTGCTCTGGGTTAGCATATTCGTTGATATAATTTTTATAGACTTCTGACTCAATAAAAATAGCAAAAATATCAGGATCAAGGTGATTATTACTAACCATGTTCCCTAGAATATTCAAACATTCACTTACCGGTTTTGCTTTTTTATAGGGCCTGTCTACGGCAGAGAGTGCTTCAAAAATATCCGTAATAGCCATTAACCTTGCAGGCACCGACATTTGTTCTTTGGTTAAACCTCTTGGGTAACCAGTACCGTCAAGTTTTTCATGATGACCTAATGCATATTCAGCTACATTACTAAGATGTTTAGGGAACGGCAAAATATCTAATATATTTTTAGTTATATCCATATGGCGTTTCATGATTTCGCGCTCACCTTGGGTAAGTGTGCCGCGTCGTATCATGAGGTTTTCTACTTCATCATCAGTCAGTAGAGATGTTTCTTCGCCGTTTATTTTAAGCGAATACTGTTTTGATATTCTCAGTATATGGGCTTGTTCTTCTTCGCCCAAAAACTCACCGCCAATATTTACCCGCTGTAATAATGCACGGTCGAGTGCTAGTTGTTTAAGCTCAGTTTCAAGCAATCGTTCAAATTGTAAAACCTCAACCGACTTGTTCTGTTTTATTGCTGAAACAATTTGCTGCTGATAAGAGAGTTCTAAATCTCGACTAATTATTTCAAACTTAGCATCAATAAACTCTATGCGATCGAAAATAGTCTCTAACTTGGTCGACTTTTCCATAATATGATCAGGAGTAGCAATTTTCCCACAGTCATGTAGCCACCCCGCAACACTTAGTTCATGGCGATCCTCTGGGCTCATTATAAAATCTGCTAGTGGACCTTTATCTATTTTATGCACTGCATCAGCAAGCATTAACGTCAGTGCTGGTACCCGCTTACAGTGGCCGCCCGTGTGAGGAGACTTTTCATCTATTGCCATTGCGATAGCTTCGGCAAACGTTGAAAAAAGCACTTCCATATCTTTAACTAAAGTAGAGTTAGTTAGTGAAATAGCGCCTAAAGAGGCAAAAGATCGAATTAGAGTGACGAGCTCTTCACTAAAAGGAATGTTTTTATTTTGCGCATCTTTTACATTTATAAGCTGGATTACACCAATAATGTCATCTTCATGATCTTTTAAAGGAATTGTTAGCATGGACTCAGAACGATAACCCGTGCGAGCATCCATTTTGCGTGCAGCGCTCATATCAAAAGGCAAGGCATCATACACGTCAGGAATATTTATTACTTCCCCTGTATTAACAGAATGCGCAACAATAGCGGTGTCATTTGGTTTGCCATCAATAAAAAGATCTATATTAGGAAAATCAACAGGACCACCTAATGTGCCGCCTAAATAAAGATTCAATGATTTGTTTATTACTGTTTCAAACTTTAGTTGTTTTTTTGAGGTAATAGAGTAAATGCTGCCAGCATCAGAATTTGCTATCGACATTACAACTTGCAGTATTTCATCAAGTAACTTAGACGAGTTTTTTTCGGTTGTTAGTCTAATGCTAATATCGATAAAGTGTTGAAGATTTGTTTTGTCTTTAATGTGCTGTCGCATATGTTTACTACTTTTGAGTATGTTTGAAGGCACCATTCCAATCCTTAGCTAGTGTTTGCAAATCAGAGCCCTTAATACGTTCAATAAAAATGGCATAAATGTTGGGGCTAAATACGGTTGTACTGTGTAGTTCTTTAAATAAGCTAAGTGCTTGTGGCCAGTTTTTATTATAAAAAAGCGTCATGGCCTGCTGCGACTTTTTAACTTCATTTAACTGCTCTTCATTGAGCTTATCTGTAAAGTTTATAGGTTCAAACAACTGTACAGCGGTTGTTTTACCAACAACTTGCACTTTATCTATTAAACGAAATGAAATATTAGGGCATTCCTTCATCGTTTCTTCTGTAACAAGAATAGCTACGCCATAAAATTTGGTCAAGCTTTCTACTCTAGCACCTAAATTAACAGCATCACCAAGAACTGTATAGGCTTTACGGTAAACCGAACCCATATCACCTACATTCATGTCGCCAGTACTTAAACCGATACCTATTTTTATGGCAGGCTGGTTGTTTTCTGCAAATAACTGATTTATTTGCGTTAACCCGTTGATCATAGACATTGCGGCTTCAACACCATGACGAGCGTGGTTTTCATCTTTTAGTGGAGCATTCCAAAATGCCATCACCATATCGCCTACGTACTTATCAATAGTTCCGTGATGATCAAATATGATTTTGGTAATAGCCGTAAGATATTCGTTTAAATATTCACTTAACTGATGAGGGGTCATACTTTCTGATAGTGAAGTGAAACTACGAATGTCGGCAAACAACACCGTCATATTTTTTCGCTCACTTTTTTGAGATAAACTTTTACCTTGAAGTATCATTTGGTTTATACGCTCAGGAGGAACATATTGGTCAAACATAGATTTTATTTTTCGGCTGTGTTTCATTTCAGCGATAGAGCCTACAATGATGTAATAGCCGGCTAATATAATGATGAGTAAAAGAGGCATTAATAAAGGTAAACTAATTTTTTGTACTGACCATAAATAAACGTTTAAAAATATAACGACACTTGTGACTGTAAGAGACAAAACAATAATAAAGCGTGCGCTCTTAGCGTGGCTAAAAAACGACAGTACGCAACCCGTTAATGCAATGATGAGTAAGCTTGCTCCCTGTGACCAATTAGGTTTAGAGGGAAGTAGCTCTGGGTGCATTAACCCTTCAAATATATTGGCATGAACCTCCACACCGGGGTACTGCAAACCAACAGGTGTTGATCTTAAATCAGCAAGCCCTACGGCGGAGGTACCAATAAAGGCTACAGTGCCTTCTAATTCCTCTAAACCAATTTTTTTGGTCAAAATATCGGTAGCCGAATAATAGGGGAAGCTATGTGCACGCCCTTTGTAAGGAATTAATATTTGCCCATACTCATCAGTTTGAATCCACTTATCTTGAAACTTTATACCTTCGAATAAGGTTATACCATCTAACCTATTGGAACGGGTTTCTATGTTTTCAGCAAGGGTATAAAGTCGAGCAACTTCAAGTGCTAAAGAAGGATAAAGCTTATCGCCAACTCGATTTATAAGAGCTGCTTTACGTATAAAGCCATCTTCGTCAATATGTGCATTAATAAAGCCGGTGCCCGTTGCAGCATTTTGTAACTGTGGAATATTTACAATAGCACCAGGAAACTGGTTTATTTGTGAATTAGTGTGCTCTTCGCTTGCCCATACAACACTGTTTTTAGCTGGCAAGTTTTGATTAGTCAGTTGTTCATCAATTAGTAAAAAACCAAGAACAGTATCATTTTTAGATAATGCGCTTGCTAGTTTTGTGTCTGCATCGACTTGTTTCGTAATTTCAGCAAAGGGGATGGTGTACTTTTTTGATAAATCAGGAATTTCAGACATAATTTTTGTAACAGGGTTTTCTTCCTGTTCAGAAAAAAATATATCGAATGCAATAACAATAACACCTGCATCACTAAGCTTTGTAACAAGGTCTGCTAATTTTGAGCGACTCCAAGGAAAGCGTCCTTGTTCTTGCATGCTCTTTTCATCGATATCAATTATTACAACGGTTTCATCAATACGCCTAGGCGTCTCTGAAAGCGTCAGTAATAACCGAGAGTCGTATATTATACCTTCTACACGGTTAACTAACTTTGCAAGCGACCCAGTTGAAAATAACTCTATTGATGCGATTAATAATGTAATAACAGCGCCAATAAAAAAGTGCTTTGAGGTAATGAGTTTTAAGAAGCTAATGAGTAACGCTCCTTGATAGACTAAAAATCAAAAACTCGTCCTTCTCGGCCGCATTCTATTTTTACCTGTTGAGCGTACTGCGTGTGTAAATACTTTTCTATAGCGACTAACTGTTCATCGGTTCTTGATAGATCGTGGCTAATAATAATCACATTTTTAATACTCGCTTTTATAGCAAGCTCAGCAACCTGATCTATGGTGCTATGACCCCAACCATGCTTAAGAGGCAAGTCTGCATCTATAAATTGAGCATCGTGAATTAGTAAATCAGCGCCTTCAATAAAATTACTCCATTCGCAAATACTTGTGTTTAGCTTGTCTGGTGGGTTTAGCTCATTGTCGGTAACGTAGGCTATCTTTTTTTCATCTGCTTTAATGCAATAAGCAGTACCGCCACCAGGGTGATTCAGTGGAGCAGTAGAAACCAAAAAACCGTTAAGTGTAAATTGCTTTTGAGACGATAAATCAGTATTAAGCGTAATATTGGCAGGTAAATCCTGATAACACACAGGAAAGTACGAACCACTCATTTGCTTTAATATGGCATCTTGGCTTTTTTTATCATCAACGTTGCCAGCTACAATGGTTATATTGCGGTTGGGCTGGTAAATAGGTTTAAAAAAAGGAAACCCTTGAATATGATCCCAATGATTGTGCGTTAGCAAAATATTGATAGGACTTTGTGTTTCTAGTAAACGTGTACCGAGTTCTACAATACCGGTACCAGAGTCTAAAATAAGATCTCTACCGTTGTTTTGTTCAATGTACACACATGAGGTATTTCCCCCAAAAATGTGTGTATTACTTCCAGCTGAAGGCATCGAGCCTCTAACACCAAAAAATTCAACTTTCATAATTTAAGGCTAAGCTCCATCTGCTTCAAAATTGAATTTAGAAATACTAACATTGTTAGAGTTAGTGTCATTACAGGTGCTACTTACAACAACTTGGGTATCATTTTGCAGGATGATTGAAGTAAACACATGTGTACTGACACATTGGCTTGCTTCATAAAAGCCGGCACCACTGGCTCCAAACGTATTATCCAAAGTACCGTCAGTTAAAATGCGCGCTAACATGCCTTTATTGTTGCCCATACCAACTAAAACAATATTGTTGTTGGTATCAAAAACGGCACTTTTTACTTCGGTATCTCCCGTTGAAGCTAATGTATATTGGTCTAAAGGGTAGCTGTCATCAATTACTCCAGATGCGAGTAATCGCGTAATACTAGCTTTATTAGGCGTATCTACAACGTTTGCAATTAAATATAATTTATTTGATTCGTCGACTAATACTTTTACCATTTTATTCTCGGAATCAATGATTGTTTCACCTATGTATTTGTAGGTTTGCTCACCGTCAGAGTCGAGCTTTAATGCTATTAATTCTGAACTGGCACCTGATACAGATTTACCACCAATAAAAATACTATCATCACTGATAAAAACACTTTCATAATATTCAAAAGGTGTTCCTATAATTTTTCCATTGCTACCAAAGTCATCGTCAAGTGTACCGTCAGAATCTAGCATCATGATAAACGAACTAGGAGTATCGGCTATAACTACAGAGCCAACTGCTACAACGTTGCCATCATGTAGTGCTAAATCAGTTAAGTTAAGCTTTTCAGCACCTGAAATAGAAGTAGAGTAAATACCATCACTGGCGAATGAGGTATCTAAATCACCATTTTGATCAACTTTAGCTATAAAGCCCTCTTCACCGTCAGTTTTGCTTTTAGATCCCGCAATAAATAAGCTGCCGCTATTGTGTTCAACCAACGCTATATTAGGTACGCTCAAATCTATGGCAATTTCTTTATGACCACTTTCGCTAAAGCTAGTATCTATAGCACCCGTACTCGTAAAGCGTGTTAATACTAACTTAGTAATTGAGTTCGATTTAGCCGTTGATGCAAGAATATACTTACCGACCTGAGGGCCATTGCTCAGTTGTAAAACGTGCATTGATTGATCGTCAGATTCTGCGCTTATAGTATCAAAAGCAAGATAACCAACGTCTGCAAAGTTACTGAATAATGTGGCTTGCTCGTCAATTGCTGCAACAAATGGTTTAGTGGTTGAGTCGTCAATAACACCCGATACCCATACTGTATCATTCGCATCTATAGTTGCCGATTTGGCAAATTGCTTACCATTGATACCTGAAATAATATTAATACCTGATGCACCATAAGTACTATCAAGTGAACCATCAGACATTAAAATACGGGCAGAAAATAGTTTTTCACTAGCAGAAACTCCAGTAGTGCCAGATAACGTAATTCCATTTTTAATTTGCTCATATTTTACGCCGGTTACACTCGCGCCACCATCACCACTACCACTATCACTATCAATATCGTAAATAGCAGTACCTGCATCACCAAAACTCGTTATAAGAGTACCCGTTTTATCAATAGCCAAAACCACGGCTTCTTTTTCACCACTATTACGAGTTATGTAACCACCTACAAAAGCTGTAAAGTCGGTGTTTTTAGCGCCGCCAATTGCAAATAGTTCGTCATCTTTATTATTCTTGGACAAGTCGAGCGATAATGCTGCGCTACCATTAAAACTTCCATTGTTTTCACCATCAGAAATTAAATAACGAATAAGTACGTCTTTATCACCAGTTGCACTTGTGACACTGCCAACAACCATAAGATCAGAGCTATTAAAGTTTTTAATAGCAAACGCTTCGTCATCTCTACTAGCGCCGCTCACATCGACAATTTTAGGGCTTCCGGCTTCATAAGCGAGCGTAGATATATCGTATTTTATCCATAAGCTATCGCTGTCGTTACCATTAAATGACTTACCAACAGCCTGAATTTTATTGTCGCTAAATTCAAGGTCATTAATCACGAGGGTGCTTGCTAATGCGGTACAGTGAATACCTGAATTATTATCTCCAGAGTTATTACTTAATACGCCAGCGGTATTCATTTTCAACAAACATGCTTCGGTATTTGTGCCATCAAAACTAGTGTAAGCAACAAAGAGGCTTGTACCATCAGAGATGATAGCTGTTGCTTGTTCATCATTTTCTAAATCTAATACTTTAACGCCATCACCATTAAATGCTGTATTTATCACACCACTCGTTGTATACGATGCAATAACGATATCTTTGTCGCTGTTATTACTAAAACCTACAAAGTAAAGGTTATTATTTAGCTCAATACTGTCATTAAATTCACCGCTTGAAAAAACTCCAGAAAGATCAAGTTCACCTGTTATAGGGCGACCAAATGTTTCATCTTCAACAGGAACTAGAGGCTCCGTATCATCAGTGATATCAATTATTATATTAATAGTAGTTGTTTCGTTAGGCGTACCATCATCAGTAATAGCTAGGCTCAATATGTACTGAGGAGTTGTTTCAAAATCAAACGGGCTTTCTCCTTTTACAGTTAATAAGCCAGAATCATTATTTATTTCGAATATGGGGGCACCACTGAGCAGGGTGTAACTTAAATTTTGGTTCTCAATGTCTGAGGCACTAACAGTCCCAATAGTGTCGCCATCGGTTGCGTTTTCCCTAATATTAAAACCTTGGTTTGACGCAACTGGAGCATCGTTAATAGGAGCAATCGTAATTGACAAACTACCAGTATCTGTAGCGTTATTCCCATCATCAACAGTATAACTGACAACAACAATACCGTTGGTATTTGCAGCCGGTGTGTACTGTAGTTTGTTATCAACAACGGATACTGAACCGCTATCGGCTGACGCTGCTGTTATGCTTAGGCTATCACTATCAGCGTCTATATCATTAATCAACACATCAATGAGTAGCGGTACTGCATCTTCATCCATCGTTGCCGTGTCAGCATTTGCTATTGGAGCATCATTTACAGGTGTAATAGTGATAGTTAACGTTGTTGTACTGGCACCGCCGTTGCTATCGCTTACAGTATAAGTAACTGTTGCTGAGCCGTTGTCGTCGGCTGCCGGTGTGTATTGAATTTGATTGCCAACCACTGAGACTGAGCCAATATCAGCTGAGACTGCGCTTATGGTAAGGCTGTCGCCATCCTCATCTGAGTCATTGGCTAATACGTTTATTAGTATTGGCGCTGCATCTTCATCCATAGTTGCTGTGTCAGCATTTGCTATTGGAGCATCATTTATAGGTGTAATAGTGATAGTTAACGTTGCTGTACTGGCGCCGCCGTTGCTATCGCTTACAGTATAAGTAACTGTTGCTAAGCCGTTGTCGTCGGCTGCCGGTGCATATTGAATTTGATTGCCAACGACTGATACAGAGCCAATATTAGCTGATGCTGCGCTTATGGTAAGGCTGTCGCCATCCACGTCTGAGTCATTGGCTAATACGTTTATTAGTATTGGCGCTGCATCTTCATCTATTGTAGCTGAGTCTGCGTTTGCTATTGGAGCATCGTTTACGGGAATAATAGTAATTGTTAAGTTAGTAGTTGCAGTACCGCCGTTACCATCACTTATTGTGTAGTTAATAATTGCTGTTCCATTTGTATTAGGAGCAGGCGTATATTGGATTTTATTATCAACAACAGATGCAGAACCTCTATCTGCAGTAGCAGCTGTTATCACAAGAGTATCGCCGTCAATGTCGGAGTCGTTAGCTAATACGTTAACTAATAACGCAGGAGCATCTTCGTTCATCGTTGCTGAATCAGCATTTGCAGTAGGGGCATCATTAACGGGTGTAACAGTAATCGTCACACTTGCTGTTCTGTCGTTTATACCTTCATTACCAGTGCTATAACCATCAGTAATGGTGTAAGTTAGTACTATTTCACCTGAAAAATTTGCTGGTGGAGTAAACTGTATTTTTCCGGCGACAATAGTCGCTTCTCCAGCAGTATTTTCTATATTAGAAATACTTATTGTATCGCCATCTGCATCAGTGTCGTTAGCTAGCACATCTAATAAAGATGCAGAGCTGTCTTCGTCTAACGTATATTGATCGTCATTGGCTTGTGGAAAAGTATTAACGCCGCTTTCACTTAAGGTTACTTGAGCTGTTGCAGTTAAGCCTTGCTCATTTGAAATTGAATAGGTAAAGCTATCTACACCAATAAAACCTAAGTCTGGCTGATAGGTAAATGAGCCATCAGCATTTAATGTAAGTTCGCCATTTTGAGTTGTATTAATTGCCGTAGTATTAACCGATAAATCGCCAGCCTCAATATTAAAGTCGTTAATTAATAAGCCATTTTGTACTGTTACTTCAAATAGTTTATTTTTGCTAAATTGATAGGCATCATTTTGTGCAACAGGGTTATCGGGTTCGCTGTTTATTACTAAAGTTACTGTGGCTGTAGAGGTTGCACCTAATGAGTCTATAGCTTGGTATTGAAATTGATCAACACCATTAAAATTAGCATCCGGCACATAACTAAAGCTGCCATCAGTTGCTAATAATAGTTGGCCATGTGTGGGTGCCACCATAAACGTTTCATCAACTGAAAAATTGTCATTATTTGGGTCAGTATCGTTACTAAGCACACCATTGGCTGCTGTAACCACAAGTGTTTCATCTTCGCTTAAACTATAGCTATCATTGTTTGTTACAGGGGCTATGTTAGTGTTTGAGCTTACAATAGTTACATTTGCAATAGCCTGAGCACCTTGTGCATCAACAACTCTGTACTGAAAGCTGTCTTGGCCTTGCATATTTTGCTCGCCTTGGTATTCAAAGCCACCATTATCAAAAAGGGTTAATTGTCCTCTTGTTGGTTCGCTAACCGGCGTTGTATCAACAGTTAAGTCATCTAAGTCTATATCGCTATCGTTTATAAGTAAGCCTGGCGATAGGACAACTAAGGTTCCATTGTTTGTAATGCTGTAAGTATTATCAAGCGCAATAGGAGCGTCGTTAACAGCTAAAATGGTTATCTCTACAACTGCGGTATCTGTCATACCTAGCTCGTTAGCAACTTGATAGCTAAAGGCATCTTCACCATTAAAGTTTGCAATAGGGATATAAGTAAAATCCCCATTTTCATTTATATTAAGAGTGCCATGCTGCGGTAGAATTAATGCATCTGCATTTACACGTAAATCACCACTGTATTGATTCGTATCATTCGTTAGAACGTTACCTTGCAGAGTTTGATCTTCATTTATCTGAAACTGATCGACATTTGCCTCTGGTGCAAATGCAAGCTCTCCACCCACTGGTGCTATGTTTATTATATTAGCAAAACCACTTTCACCACTGCCATCAACACCGGTAATAAGTACTTGGTAACTTTTATCTGTAAGTGACTCGGTAATGCTTAATGCAGTATCTTGAATACTTAAAAATTGTTGCCCATTCTCTAATTCATTAATATTAGTAGATGAGACTCCAGCTTGAGTTGCAATATAAACGTTGTAACGATTAAGTTCGGGGTTAGCTTGCCACGAAAGATTAATATTATCTTCGTCTCGTTGTGCTGTAACACCTTCAATTTGATATGGTTGCCAGTTAAAAGTGATTGCATCAGCAAGTACTTGATTATTTAAAGTGTCAGTTATCCATATTTCAAGGCGTATTTCCCCTGGAGTTACGCCATAAAGCGCAGGGCTGAGGCCTATAATTGACTTTTCGTAGCCAACACCACAATCAGAAGAACAAAGTGATATGCTTTTATTAACGCTAGGGAGTACTAAATTAACTTCAGCAATGCCATCAGTATCCGAAGCTTCAAGTAAAAAAGAAACATTACCTTGTACTGTGTCGTTTGTTTGTGAAAAAACAATATCAGCGCGAGTATTTGCTAAACTTGCTCCAACAACACCTCTACTTGAAGTGACAGCACCTAAAACTTTTGTACTCTTGGTTTGATTACTCGCTATAACACCAGCCAAATTTATATAGCTAGTCACCGTTGGCGGTATTACTTCAGCCGTAGGTGATTGTATTCCCTCTTGAGTGGGGCTTTCTTCTGAGCCTCCACAGGCACTTAACAAAAACACCATAGAACCAAGCAAAAATATATTTTTTGCTGTCATTTTAAATACTCCATAATAAAAGCTTTGTATCCAATGTGTTTATGGTTTTAATTTAAAAGAGCCGCTAGCATTTACATCAGGATTATTTATTTCGTTAAGATTAAAGTTGCCAGTAATATTGTCTAAGTCATTCAAAAATATTGCATCAACATCGCCCTCGGCTTTATTGTTACCATGGGATGCAAATGTAACGGCCAGTTCAAGTTCGCTTAAATTTATTAAGCCGCTGTAAGCTGCATACCAATTTCCACCGGCGTCATTAAAACTAATTTCGCCATCAGGCACGGTGCCATTATCAAAATCAACTGCCATAGTCATAGCAAAGTCAGTAACAGCACCCACACTCGAATTTACATTAAAGTTTGATGCCTCATAGTTAAATACACCTTGGCGCTGAGCTATTTGATCGACTAAAGATGCGCTGCTAACAGTTTGAAATTGTTGTTCAGAATATATATCCATAACACCTGTATCAGCTTCAAAAGCATTTACTTCAACTTCAGTTACCGATGCTTGCTCAGTTTCTTCTTCGTTGTCGTCTTTAGGATCAATTGCTACTATATTTTGATCAAACACGCGTGCCGCACGTGTCGTTTTAAATACTTCACCAGTGGCTGTAATTTGTGCAAACGAAAATGCCTCGTTATCACCCAAAGAAACCACGTTATTATTTTCTAACGTTAAATCTATTGCGCCATCCCATACCGCTAAAAATACATCGCCTTTAACCAGCTGAACTTCAAAATGCGTTCCGCGTATGCCAATAGAGCCTACGGGAGTTTTTACACTATAAGAGCCACCATTTTTTTTAATTACGCCGGAAATAGAGCGTAAACCGCCTTTAAGTAACTCAATAGAAGCAGAGCCTTGTTGGGTATTGTCATTAAATTCGTAGTTAGCAATATTTAATACTGAGTTTTCTTTTAAGGCTATTAAACCACCATCCAACATCGAAAATTGCGCTTTGCTTTTCTCTCCAGTCGTAATGCGATCTACGCCAAAAACAGTATCTCTGCGCTGCAACTGTCGTTGTTGTTCATTGCTTCCATCAACCGCGAGTACAGAGCCTCGTGCTAAAATAGTTTTACCAGCAGGGTCGTTTGCTTGTGTATAAAAACTTACACAAAGTAAAGTGGTAATTACAGGGAGTAAATGTTTCATAAATACCTTAAATTAAAATGAGTAAGAAGCGCTTAAATTTATATCTAAACGGTCATATTCGAATAAAGAAATATTACTGGATTTATCTTGATAGTTGGCAGCCAACTGTATGGCTAAATCGCGATTAACTAAGTAGCGAACAGAAGTTGAGAACATAAAGAGGTTATCGGCACGTTCTTGTAAAAATAAAGGGTGATCATCTTTATAATTAATCCATTGGTATCCAGCAAGAGATAACAACTGCCAATGTTGAGCCAACTGAGTGTTCACTTGGTAGTACAAGCTCGTAATATTACGGCTATTAAATTCACCTTCAGTAATGTCCGCTTCCTCGCTTTTAGCGTTAATGCTTAAGCTTTGAAACCAATTTCGAGCTGCATAGCTAGCACCTGCATTTATCGCATAAAATGAGTTATCGAGCTTTTCATCAAATCTATTGTTTAAAACACCCGCAGTCAAAGAGCTAAATAAATTAACTTGTTTATTTAGCGTAAAATTAGCTCCGGCCGTTAAAGCTGATTCAGTACGATAAAGTTCACCATCAAGCATCAACGGAGTGGTAGCAACTCGTGCAAACCAACTTATGTCATTTTGTTTATATTGATAGGCGGCATTAATATGAGCATTTATACGATCGTATTGACTGAGTTCTTCAAACTTGTACCACCCAGTATCAATACTTAAAGTGATTAAGCTTTTTTGGTCAATAGGGTGAGAGTACTTTCCTCTGTAATTAAGCCGTGCATAGTTGTCCTGCGTACTTTTACTTTCTGGCGATAACAAAAACTCACCAATATTAGGAATTATAATCGTATTTTCTGCAGTACCTGCGTTTACGTTGCCATCTACGCCAAGGGCAAGCTCAATATTTTGTTTATAAGAGCGTCCAGCCTCTTGTTGCTTAAGTGCTGCAGTTTCTAGCAATGACTGTGCTGAAGACTTTATATTATTAGGTGTGTCAGGTGAGTTGATTAGTATTAAAGCTTGAGTATCGGCAGCAGGTAAATTATTAACTGTTAAATAAGCGCGAACTAAGTACAAGCGAGCTTCATACCATCTAGGATTATTTTCAACCACGCGTTCAAAGGCAAATACAGCTGGCGCCGCATGCCCTGTTTTAAGTGCACTGACCCCTAATAAAAAGTCGTATACGGGTTCGCCCAGGTACTGGTATTCGCTATTACTTTTTTGATAAGCCTGAGTGTATTTTTTTTCAGAAACTAATTTTTGAAGCTCAATCAATAACTTATTGAATTCATCATTGCTTTGAGCCAATGAGTTAAAGCTCATTACAGCTAAACAACTACACAGTAAATTTCCTAAAACCTGTTTAATCATGCTTAATTTTATATCCCAGTAGAAGTTTGATGTTTTGTAAAAAGTGATGCCAACATTAGAAACCTACCACTTTTTGTAGCTAAGTATAGTTAATACAGTCACATTGGTTAATTAATTGTAGATAAGTAACGAGTTATACCAATCCGCGATAATACTTAATCATTTTGCGGGGCTAAACGTGTCGCTACCTGTGTTAAAAAATTCTCATTTACGACTGCATGGATGCAGAGGGTAGAGCAATGCGGGAGCAATTGCCGAGAACAACTAAATAGCGAATTTTTTGCCAAGCTATCAACATGTTTTCCCATCCTCAAAATAGATCACTTAATTAAGCGAATTGGTATTAAATACTTGTTTATTAAATATTATTACTAATTAGGGCGTGTTGATCTTTGTGGATTGAAATTTTTTATCTAGGGATGATTTAATCGCTGCGTGAGATTTGTAAATTAGTGGGTTTAACTGGAGTATTAATAATTGTGTTGCAAGGTTAATATAGTAAGAGGTTTTAGAATTTATATAATAGAATAATTAATAGGGTATAAATATGAGGCTTTCTAGGAAAAAAATGGGGCGATTGACGGGGCTTGAACCCGCGACAACCGGAATCACAATCCGGGGCTCTACCAACTGAGCTACAACCGCCACTACACACACCTTGTTTGGTGTGGCGCGCATAATACATAAAATAATAATTGTTGTGAAGCCCAAAAGTGAAATAAATTAAAATAATTTAAATCAGGCAAGTATAATTAGTATTTAGTCGTTAATATTTTTCCAAAGAAGGCTACATTTTATCGGATAATTGCCTCTAAAAAATAGAATATACTTGCATTTAATAGTATTAATTCATTATTTCATGAGAATAAATTGTAAATTAATGTATAATAATGCCCGAAAACGCTTAATAAAAAACATTTGGAGTAAATATGGATTCAGTACTTAATTGGCTTAACGATAACTCAGGCCTAATTTTACACTACGGTATACAAGCTGTTGTTGCGCTTGTTATCTTTTTACTTGGTAGTCGTGTTGCTAAGTTTTGTTCTAACTTAACTGAAAAAGGTTTTGCTAAAAAGAAAGTCGATAAAGCTGTCGGTTCATTTGTTTCAAGTATTGTGTACACACTTGTATTTGCTGTAACTATTTTAATGGCACTTTCGCAAATTGGCATTGAAACAACTTCGTTCATTGCTATTTTAGGTGCTGCCGGTTTAGCTGTTGGTTTAGCATTACAAGGTTCATTATCTAACTTCGCATCAGGCGTACTAATTATTTTACTTCGTCCATTTAAGTCTGGTGACTTTGTTGAAGCAGGTAATAAAATGGGTACGGTTAAAAAAATCGAAATATTCTCAACTGAACTACGTACTCCAGATAACAAAGTAATTATCGTACCAAACTCTCAAATAATGTCTGGTGCTATTACTAACTTCTCACGAGAGTCTACTCGTCGTATCGATTTAGTTATTGGTGTTGGTTACGATGCTGATTTACGTCACGCAAAAGAAGTATTAAAATCTGTATTAGATGCAGAAACACGCATACTTAAAGATCCAGCTTACAATGTGTCTGTAAATGAGTTAGGCGATTCAAGTGTTAACTTTATTGTTCGTCCTTGGGTTAACGCTGCTGATTATTGGCCTACTTACTGGTCATTAATGGAAAATATTAAAATCGCATTAGATGATGCAGATATTACTATCCCATTTCCACAAATGGATGTTCACTTTCACAAGCAAGACTAATTTTAAATAGTTATTTAATTAAAGTTATCTTTAATTGTTATAGTGCTAAAGAGCTATTAAACATAAAATTTTCATGCGGTATTTGTTGCATGAAAATTTTTTACATTATTACTTAGCTGTTTAGCTTGCCCTAACAAGTAATGCTTTAATAAAATAGATGTACATTTATACAAAGGTTATTTTTTAATGAAATTAAAGCTTTTATCAGTTTTAGTTGCGGCTTCTGCTGCAACAAACGCATTTGCTGCAGACGCAGAACAAAGAACATGGGAAGTTACCAGTGAACTAGGTGCTATTGTCACAAGTGGTAATACAGAAACGACCACACTTAAAGGTGGCATCAAAGTTCAGCACAATCTTGAACACTGGAACAACGAATACAAGCTAGACGGCATCTACAAAGAAGATGAAGTTGAAGATGCAAATGGTGACAAAAACAAGCAGCGCACTAACGAAAAGTATTCAATTTCTGCACAAGGTAATTACAAATTAAATGAAGATCATTCTCATTTATTCATTTATGGTTCACACGTTTCAGATTATTTTGGAGCGTATAGAAGTGAGTCAGTAATTTCTGCAGGTTACGGTTTACGTTTATTAAACGAAAAAACTATGTGGTTAAGTGCTGAAATTGGTCCTGGTTATAAATACTTTGAATACCCAGATGACAGCACTGAAGTTGATGACAACGGTAACTCTGTTGCTGGTGAATTTGAAGGCGAAGTAATTGCCTTAGGTAAGTTAGATTACAACTGGCAAATTTCTGAGAATGCACGTTTCACTCAATTAGTTGCTGTTGAGTACGGTGATACAAACACTAAAACTCGTTCTGAAACTGCATTACTTGCAAAAATAAACGGCTCGTTACAAATGAAAGTCGCTTTTAATGTCACTAACAACTCAGATGTTGCTGACGATAAAAAAAGCACTGACACAGAAACGTCATTCACGTTGGTTTACAGTTTTTAACCAATGTAGTTAAGTTAATTACACTAAAGTGACAAAAGGGACGAAAGTCCCTTTTTTATTTGCTTAAAATTAAGGTATTATAGCGGCCAATTTTGGTTGTAGACCTAGGGATATACCTACTCGTGAAAGTTTTTACACAATTAATTAGTGCTTTTATTCTACTTTGTAGTTTTAGTGCTTTGGCTTTTACGCCAACAGCGTCTCAAATTGAGCAATTTAAAAAGTTACCGAAAGCTCAACAAGAAGCTCTCGCAAAACAGTATGGTGTTGATATATCAACGATCACTGGTACAAACCAATCTAATAATCAAAATAATACACAGCAGCAAAGTAGTATTGGTGAGCGTACCGAGCCAGAAGAAGAAGAGCTTACAGATGAAGAGCGCTTTAAACCAAAAATAGACGAACTTAAGCCATATGGCTATGAGTTGTTTGCAGGTGAACCTACTACGTTTATGCCAAGCGAAAATGCCGCAGTACCAGATACATATATTGTGGGCCCTGGCGATCAATTAAAAATAAACTTTTATGGTAAAGAAAGTGACAGTTTTGAAGTTATAGTTGACCGTGAAGGACGTATTAGTATTCCAGATTTAAGCCCTGTAGAAGTGGCCGGTTTAACCTTTGCTGAAATTAAAGAGCTAGTAAAAGTAAAAGTAGAGCAAGAGATTATAGGTGTAAAAGCGTTTGTATCGCTTGATCAGCTTCGTAGCATGCGTATTTTAGTGTTAGGTGAGGCATACAAGCCAGGTAGCTACAGTGTTTCATCATTAACAACTGTTTCGCACGCTTTATTTGTAAGCGGTGGCGTGTCTGAAATTGCTTCACTGCGTAATATTCAAGTGAAGCGCTCGGGTAAAACGGTGGCTAATTTTGACCTTTATGACTTACTTATTAAAGGCGATAGCAGCAACGATATCGTATTAAAGCCGGGTGATGTTGTATTTATACCATCAGTTGGCGCTCAAGTAACAGTTGAAGGTGCAGTTAAACGTCCCGCTATTTTTGAACTTAAAAAAGGTGAATCTGCTAAGCAGTTATTAGCAATGGCCGGAGGCCTCAAACCAAATGCATACGCCAAAAGCGCTATTGTAGAGCGCTTTAACTTCGATCGTAAAGAAGTACTCTCAGTCGATTTTTCAAAACCACAAATTAACTATATCCCACAAGATGGCGACCGTATTCGCTTTAATTCAGTTAGCTCGCAATATCAAAATTCAATTAGCTTAATTGGTGCAGTAGCACGTCCGGGTAATTATCAATGGTATCAAGGTAAGCGTATTTCTGATGTTTTAAAATCAGTACGTGGCGACTTGCTTCCACAAGCAGATCTAAGCTACGGCCTAGTTATTCGCGAAATTAATATAAATGGTGATATAGAAGCGCACCAATTTGATGTAGCACAAGCCATTATTAAAAACCCTGAAAACAACCTAGAATTAAAAGCTAATGATAAAATCGTAGTATTTAGCCGTTTTGAAGAAAAAGAGGCTGAAAATTCAGCACTTACTAATATGGCCTTAAGCCAAGAGCAGCAAGAGCAGCAGCTTAAGGCTGAGCAATGGCATAAATATCAGCAAAAAGAGTTTGAAAAATACATTGATTTAAAACAAAAGAATGCTGAACTTGAAACTGAATTTGATGATTATGCTTTATTTAGTCGGCATAATCTTTTAGCGCCCATTTTAGCTAAGCTTAAACAACAAGCATCAGTTGATCATGCTGTACAACTTGTTGAAATTGGCGGCAACGTTACGTCCCCTGGGGTTTATCCGTTGATGGTTGGTGGAGATGTACGTGATTTAGTGACTGCTGCAGGTGGGCTGTTAGAGTCAGCCTATCTAAAACAAGCCGAAATCACTCGCATCGTTTCAAGTGACGCCTCTAAGATTGAGCATTTACGCTTAGACCTCGAAAGCGCAATGATAGGTGATTCAAAAAACAATATTACTTTACAAAGCAAAGACAGTATTAACGTATTCGCCATTCCAAATTGGCAAGAAAATGTAAAAGTGGAACTTAAAGGCGAACTAAGGTTTCCGGGCACATACACAATACGCCGCGGCGAAACGCTTGCGGAGTTACTCGAACGTGCTGGAGGGTTCTCTGAATTTGCAGAGCAGAAGGCTGCTATTTTTACCCGTGCTTCCATAAAAGAACAAGAACAAAAGCAGCTTGCTCGTTTATCTACAGAATTACGCCGTGATATTGCATCAAAAAGCTTTCAGAACTCTGTAAGCAGTAATTCACTTTCATACGATGAAATGAACAAACTATTAAACGATTTAGCAAGCGTTGAAGCAGTGGGGCGTTTAGTTATCGATTTACCGTTAATCGTCGAAAACAGGCAAAATTTAGTGCTGCAAGATGGCGATACACTTTATGTACCAAGCAAGCGTGATTCAGTCAGCGTAATAGGAGAAGTTAATTACTCTACTTCTCATTTATTTAAAGCGGGGGTTAGTCTAGAAGATTATCTTGACCTTAGTGGTGGGTTAAAAGATCGCGCCGATGAAGATAGTATATACATAATCAAGGCCAACGGTTCAGTTGTAATTCCAGATAAGGGTAGTTGGTTTGCATCAAGTAATAACCAGCTTGATGCCGGTGACACAATTGTCGTGCCTTTAAACGCTGACCATATGGATAAGCTCACGCTTTGGAGCACCGCCACACAAATACTTTACCAACTAGGTGTAGCAGTGGCTGCAATAGCAACACTTTAGGCATATAGACAGTTATACATTATGTAAAGCTGCCTTAGCTTTAGGCAGCTTTAACAGCTAACAAAAAAGAGAAAGTTTATGGAAAATGCTAATAACTTAATATCAAATGATGAGGTGATTAGTCTAAAAGAGCTAGCAGCTGCTTTGTGGTTGGATAAATGGAAAGTTATTTTTATCACAGTAACATTTGTAATTGGGGCTGTAATTTACTCATTGAGTCTCCCAAATAAATACACAGCTCAGTTAGTGTTGACTCCAGCGAAGAGTGAGTCAAAGGGCGGCTTATCAGGGTTAGCCTCTCAATATAGTGGTTTAGCAGCTATGGCAGGGATAAATTTGGGTGGTGGGGATAGCAGTAGAGTTTATCAAGCAATGGAACTTATCAAAAGTTGGCCCTTTTTAGAGAGCTTCTATAATAAGTACAACTTAAAGCCGTTAATTATGGGAGTAAAAAGCTGGGATAGTTTATCCAACGAGCTAGTTTATGACCAAGAGGTTTATAATCCCAAGGATAATAGCTGGATTAATATTGATGAGACTGATAAAGACCCTGAGCCTACTAGTTGGGAAACATATAAAGTAATAAAAGAGATGTTGTCTATTTCTTTAGATGATGAAACAGGGATGTTAACAATTTCTTTTACCCACTACTCTCCTAATATAGCTAAAGAATGGGTTGACCTTTTAAAGCAAGAGATTAATAGTTTCTATCAAAAAAAGGACATGAGTGAGTCTAAAAAGAATATTGATTATCTAAAGTCAAAAATTTCTCAAACGCCAGTTACTGATATGCAAGTTGTATTTTACAATATGATTGAAAGTCAGACCCAAACATTAATGCTGGCTGAGGTAAGTGATGCATACTTATTCAAGACAGTAGTTCCAGCTACAGTTCCACAAGTTAAATCCTCTCCTAAACGTTTAATTATTGTAGTCGTTGGGGCATTTTGTGGGGGGAGCTTATCGCTTATGTGGGTGTTTATTCGTTTTTTTACTCGACGTTCGAAAAGTACTCTTTAGGGGTATAGCTTGTTAACTGCTAACAAAGTGGATTTGCGTAAATCGGAAAAGGTTATATTATTTGCTATTGTAACGCATTTAATTGGTTATCAAATCTTTGGGCTTATAGGCTCTGTTCTTCCTGTACCATTTATAACACAATTATTTCGTTTAGTTACTGTAGTTACAATAATTTTAGTAATATGTTTTTCTAGGATTAAAGTTACTTACACTCGAGCTCATGTTTTCTTATTCTTTTGTATTATTGCGTATGTTTTACGTGTGTTAATTTATTTTGCTAATGGATTTGAAAACAGCTTTTTTACATTTTTTTATTACTTTCAAAATCTATTTATTTTATTACTAATACCTATAGCTTTAATTGCATTCGACCTTAATAAAGCTCATTTAGAGTATTTGAAGCAAGTGTTTTTTAAGTACTCTTTGTTTTTTATTTTATTATTGTTTATTCTCCTTCCATTTTCAGAACCAGGAAGACTTGGGTTTGAAAGGTTAAACCCAATATCTATAGCACTCTACTTAGGTGCTGGGATTATTATAGCCGCAAATTCTAATATTAAGATTTTCATTAAATTAATACACATTTTTTTATCACTTTATTTAATGATATTGTCCGGTTCTAGAGGGCCTTTACTAGCTTTATTATTATGTTTATTTATGTTTTTCTTATTTAGATCCTCTACGAAAGTTAAGATATCTCTAGGCGGGGTATTTCTTTTCTTTATAGCTGTTTTTATAAGGTTTGTTCAAGATATAATTGCCATAGCTCCAGCCTTAGCAAGGTTTAACCCAACCTCTGACGCAGGTTACATGTCAGTAGGAATTCGACTAGAACAATATATGTCCGCAATTGATATATTTACTGATAATATTTTTTTTGGCGGTAGCTTATTAGAGCAAGCACATAATTATTACCCACATAATTTATTTTTGGAGCTGGCAATGTCGACCGGCTTAGTTGGGATAATTATAGTTTTATTATTAGCCTCTTTTACAGTTATTAAAGCTTGGAAGTTACCGGATAGTCAAAAATGGATTAATTTTTTAACTCTATATTTCTTTCTATCAATGATGTTTTCAGCAAGTATTGCTACCTCTTACCAGCTGATTATCTTATTGTTATTAGTTCTTAGAGCAAAGGTAGATGCCACATCATGTCCAAAAGTATTAAAACCAAGTTGAATTGAGTCACTTATAAAGTGTTTTTAGTTATATTTACTTGTATTAGATGGTAAAATATTGCGTCATCGCCTTGCAAGCAGTCATATGAAAGTTTTTTTGGTTATTTACTTTACGCTTTGACTATTCATTATAATTTTATATTTAAATTAACCACTAAGTTAAAAAGGACTTCGTATGCCTGGGTATTTATCTGAGCAGTTTGGGTTAGAAAAACTGCCAGAGTATAGAAAGTATAATAACTATAAGGTTATTGATAACCCTCATGTTGATAATAAAAAGTGCTTAGTATGCTTTTCAAGTAATGGGTTATACTTTCCAAATACTGATTTAGAACTATCTAAAATAATAGATAATGATCGCTACGAATGGGAAAATATAATCCCTAAGTCTTCTTATTCTAGGGTTATATTGCTAAGGGATTTATATAAGCAGTGGTACATTGCAGGTATAAGCGAGCAGTACAACTCTGTGGATAAAGTAAAAAGCTTGTTAAAAGAGTTATGTGATGGATATGATGCTGTATTTATAGGCTCTAGTGCAGGAGGGTATGCTGCTGCTCTATTTGGAACTTTAGTTGGGGCAAAGCACAGCTTATGTTTTGCTGGACAGTTTGATCTTACTAAAGTACAAAAAGATGAAGTGAAAAATAAGCTGCTGTATGATGAGCGGGATTATAAATATATTAATATAAATAAATTTATTAATAATGTTTTTTATTTTTGTCCAATAGAGTCTCAGCAGGATAAAGAGCAATATCAGTTTGTCAAAAATAATGAGGGCGTAAATTCGATAATATTTAAATCAAATATTCACGGTATCCCTTTCAAGCCTTATGCAATAAAAAGAACTATTTCATTGTCGAGCCATGAGCTGGTTAAGCTATCGAGAACAGTCCATAAGCCAAATGCATTTTCTTTAAAGTATATTCATGTAAATGATTTTACTATTTATATAAAAAGAAGAATTAGCCGTATTTTAAATAAAATCTTTAATAAAAGTGCCCGCTAATGCAGATTAGTGCAAATATAAAATCTTTCATTTCTAATTCAGCCTGGTTGCTCTTTGATAAATTTTATCGAATTGGGTTAGGTATGCTTGTAAGCGTCTGGATTGCTCGATATTTAGGACCAGCTAGCTTTGGAGAGTTGGCATACGTCATTTCAGCCTTAATTTTTTTCCAAACACTTTCACGCGCAGGGCTAGACGGAATTGTCGTCAGAGAGCTTTCATTAAACCCTAAAAATAGCGAAGAAATAATAGGATCTGCTTTCTTTATTAAGTTGATTTCGGGAGGGCTATCGTATTTATTGGCCGTTAGTTTATTCTATTGTTTTGAAGGCCCTAATCTAACTTTGTTAATAGCTCTTGCTGGTATTACGCTATTTTTCCAGAGTATGGATATTTTAGAACTATGGTTTCAAAGTCAATCTCTTAATAAAAAATCTGTTGTAGCCAAATTGATAGCCTACAGTATTGTAAATATTGGTAGAATATTTTTAATTATTACTGAGCAGGATATTATTTACTTCGCTCTTTTTGTTGGCCTAGAGATGGTTTTTGCTGCACTAGCTTTAATTATTATGTATTACCAAAATAATACTTTCCTCAGTTGGACAGTATCAAAAAAATTGACTGTTAAATTGCTTAGAGAGTCTTGGCCTTACCTACTATCAGGCCTATCAGTCGTACTTTATATGCGCGTTGACCAATTACTTATAAAAAACTTAACGTCTCCGGAATCACTAGGTTTTTATGCGGCTGGTGTAGCTATATCATCCCAGCTTTCATTTATTCCAGTTATTATCCAAAAAACTATAACTCCTTTCATTACGCGAAAAAAAGCTGAATCAGAGCAGCAGTACCAGCAATGGATTAAAAAGTTGTTTTTTGGTTATGCTGTATTTGGTTGGTTAATCTGTATTCCATTTTATTTTTTTGCAGAATATCTGATTGTTTTCCTATATGGGGAGGTTTATAGATCATCTAGTGAAGTATTATCAATTCATGTTTTTACTAATCTCTTTATTAATATGGGGATTGCACAAACTATTTGGATGGTTCTTGAAGGTAAAGGAAAGTTAGCACTTGCAAAAACTCTAGTTGGTTTATGTGTATGTATTATATGTAACCTCATCTTAATACCCCGTTATGGTATTGTAGGGGCTGCAATATCAGCAGTATTAGCGCAGGCGAGCCAAGCTGTTTTGTCGAATATAATTTTGGCGCCTAATATATTTTTATTACAAGTTAAAAGCTTAATTTTCATCAAGGCTAAATAGGTTATGAATATAGAGAGAAGTTACGCACCAGTAGTGTTATTTGCTTACGCTAGGCCAGATCATACATTACGAACATTAAATGCTTTAAGAGATAATTTTTTAGCTGAGAAGACAGAGTTATATGTTTTTTTAGACTTCCCTAAAAAAGCAGAGCACAGAGCTGATTATGAGTCTGTTGTAGATATTGTTAATAAAGTGAATGGTGACTTTAAAGAAATTCATATTGAAGCTAGGACCGAGAACTTCGGTCTTGCGAAAAATATCATGTCTGGTGTTAGTGAAGTCATTAATAAGCACGGGAAGGTTATTGTTCTTGAAGATGATTTAGTAACTTCTAAGTACTTTTTAACATTTATGAATGATGCTTTAACTGAATATAAAAGTAATGAGTCTATTTGGCACATCTCTGGATGGACCCATCCGATCGACTTTGGAATAAATGAAGATACATTTGCTTGGCGTACAATGAATTGCTGGGGCTGGGCTACTTGGGCTGAAAACTGGCAATTTTTTGAGAAAAACCCACAATCTTTGGTAAGTAATTTTACAAAAGAAGATATAAGTAAGTTCAACTTAGATAATACCCATAATTTTTGGAAACAAGTCGAAGCTAACTTAGATGGTAGGTTAAATACGTGGGCTATTTTTTGGTATGCCACTATTTATAAGAACAACGGGTTGTGTATTAACCCTACTAAGACATACATACAAAACATAGGAAATGATGGCAGTGGTGAAAACTGTGGTAATTGGGATATTTTTACTTCTCCATTAGCTCAAAGTAGCCCTAATGAATGGCCTAAAAAATTAACACAAGAAAACGTAACTGCAGTTAAGGCTATAAAAAGGTTCTATAAAAAAAATTACCCCAGTTTAATTATTAGAGCCTTTAGGAAGGCGTGGAGGCTTATTTCATGAAAAAAGTCGTTTTAGTCTCTAGCTCAGATTCAGCAGGTGGAGCTGCAAAGGCAACATTTCGCTTTTTTAGTGCATTAAAAAATCACTCTTTGAGTTTAGACATTAGAATGGTAGTTTCAAAAAAAAATCAGCCAGATAGCGATATTATTACTAATAATAGCTTTACTTTTCGTTTAATGAGTTTTTTAAAATATAAAATTTCGCGTAAAATTATCTCTTTGCAAAAAACATCAAATCAGAATTATCATTCAATTAATTGGTTTTCTGGCGGTTTGAAGAACTTAGTTGAAAGCCAATCCCCGGATATCGTTAATATTCATTGGGTAAATGATGAAAGTATATCAATAGAACAAATTGGTAAAATAAAACAAAGTTTAGTATTGACATTGCATGATATGTGGGCTTTTTGTGGTGCAGAGCATTATGTTGATGACACTCAAAGTGTTCGGTATTTAAAAGGTTATAACAATACTTCACCTAAAGCTAATGAAGGCATTGATATAAATAAATTAGTTTGGCAGAGAAAGATGAGGGCGTGGGGTAATAAAAAAATTACAATAGTAACTCCAAGTAATTGGCTAACTGAATGTGCTAAAAATAGTGAGTTATTTAAAAATAGCCCTGCTTCATTTTCAACTATAGCAAACCCTTTAGATTTAGATATTTATAAGCCTTTAGATAAAAAAGCTATGAGGGAACTTATCGGTATACCTCAAAATAAGATTGTAATAGGTTTTGGAGCTCTATCTGCTAAAACAGATAGTAGAAAAGGTTTCGATTTATTGGAGTTAGCCTTAACAAAGTTAAATGAAATAGCTGTTGATATAGAACCGAAAAATACTGTTTTTTTAATATTCGGTGCTGATGATAAGCAAAACTCAATAGCAGGCTTTGATTGCTATTCTACAGGTCATTTAAATAATGAGATTGCTATTGCGGCAGCTTACAATGCTATGGATGTCATGCTAGTTCCGTCGAGGCTAGAAGCATTTGGCCAAACAGGAAGTGAGGCTCAAGCATGTGGAGTACCTGTTGTTTGTTTTGATACTTCAGGGTTGAAAGATGTAGTTGTGCAAAAGAAGACAGGCTACTTGGCTAAGCCATATGACCCTCTAGACTTTGCTGAAGGTATAATTTGGGTTTATCAAAATAGAGAAAATTTATCCATTGCAGCAAGAAAACATGCTTTAGAAAGTTGGTCGTATGAAAATATATCCAAAAGATACGAAGAACTTTACAGTCTTTTATAAAGTTTAAGCCTAGGAGCTTTTAATTGAAAGTATCAGTTATAACTATCACATTTAATGATCTAGATGGTTTAAAAAGAACATGCAAAACAATACAATCGCAAACATTTACTGATTTTGAGCATATTATAGTTGATGGTTTGTCAAGTGATGGTACCAGTGACTTTTTAGCCGAGTGGCAAAAGCAGAGTGTCACAAATAAATTTATCTCAGAGCCTGATACGGGTATTTATAATGCGATGAATAAAGGCATTAAGTTAAGTCAAGGGCAATGGATAATCTTTATAAATGCTGGTGATGAGTTTGCCTTTAACGATACGTTAAAGCTTGCCATAAGCAAAAAGGAATTTTCGAACTCAGAATATAAAGTTATCTATGGGCATAAATTTAACAAAGAAAGAAAGTTAGAAAAATCCAAAAAAGAGCCTGTTATTTTAAGTTCTGGAGAATTATTTAGCTGTCATCAATCAATGTTTTTCAGTGATAAATCTTTTTACGATGAAAGTTACAAAATATTTGGTGATTTTGAATTGCTAGCTCGGTTCTATAAAGACTTTGGTAAGGGGGCATTTAAACAAATTGACCTACCGATTGCGGTTTTTGAAGGGGGCGGGGTTAGTTCTAAGATATCTTCGACGAAGCGTAAAGAAAAGTTTAGAGCTATCTTTCTACATTTTGGACTTAGAGGTTTATTAAAAAATTACTTTTTGAACCCAGTTGTATGGAAAAAGCTGTTACGAATTAAAGCTTAACGGCAGTGATTATTTAGAGCGGAGTTTTTTTTGAAAAGTAGCATTTTATTAGTTGGCCCAGATCCTGAGTTCATTACAGGACAATCTGTCGCATTTAAGTATTTATTAGACTCTGAATATTGTGAACAAAATAATGTACATTATTGTTTTAACAGTACTGGCGCTTCTACTTTTGCCAAATTGCTAGGGTTTGTAATTTATTTTTTTAAATTAATATATTTATTTATTAGGTTTAGGCCCGAAACTATATATTTAACAAACAGTCGAACAAGGTTTGGTCTCCTAAGAGATACCTACATTTTCTTGTTAGCAAATTTATTTGGATCAAAAGTTGTAGTGCATTTGCATGGCTCAGACTTCAAAAGCTTTATTGAAACATTACCTAGAAGTTGGAGAGTCCTTGCTGATTTAGGGTATGGAATGGTCACTACAGCTATTGTATTATCTCAGCCAATGAATACTCAGTTTTCGATGTATAAGCATATAAACGTTGAAGTTGTTGGGAACTGTTTTTCTGAAGAAATATCTAATTTCAGTACTAACATAGTGCACAGTCCACTGAAAATTCTTTTTTTGTCTAATTTAATGCAAACAAAAGGTATTATTGAGCTAACTGAAGCGGTGAAAAAATTAAATATGAAACAGCATCTTATCGATTTAAAAATTGCTGGGGCATATTTGACTGATGGAGAGCTCACTAAGTATCAAATGCAAGAAAAAATAGAAGCGTCACTCAGTAATAATATTGAGTATTGCGGTATTGTAAAAGGTGAAGAAAAGAATAAGTTATTCGAATGGTGCAATGTGGTAGCATTACCCAGCTATTACCCAACAGAAGCACAGCCAATAGTTCTAATTGAAGGCTTGGCTGCTGGTCGATACTTACTGACAAGTAAAGCCGGATATATTTCTGAGTTTGTTAAACATTTAGAAAATGGCTTTGTCTTAAACACCGTTTCGGTAGAAGAAATTATTAAAGCTTTAAATTATATGCTTGTAAATCAGCGTGAAATAGAAAAAGTATCTCAAGAGAATATTGGGTATGCTCATACACATTTTTCTCAAGAGCAGTATGTAAATAGAATTTTTGAAATTATTGGAGTTAGTTTATGAAAAAGGCCTTAATTACTGGTGTTACAGGTCAAGATGGATCTTATTTAGCAGAGTTTTTACTTGAAAAAGGTTATGAAGTGCATGGTATTAAACGTCGTGCTTCTAGCTTTAATACTGAGCGTGTTGACCATATCTATCAGGATATCCACGAAGTAAATCCTAAATTCTTTTTACATTATGGCGACTTAACCGATACTTCAAATTTAACGCGTATTTTAAAAGAAGTGCAGCCAGATGAAGTGTATAACTTAGGCGCACAAAGTCATGTAGCCGTTTCTTTTGAGGCTCCTGAGTACACTGCTGATGTGGACGCTATGGGAACTTTACGACTACTTGAGGCTATTCGTTTATTAGGTCTAGAAAAGAAAACTAAATTTTATCAAGCATCTACCTCTGAGCTTTATGGTGAAGTACAGGAAATTCCTCAAAAAGAGACGACTCCATTCCACCCACGCTCACCTTACGCTGTAGCTAAAATGTACGCATATTGGATTGCTGTTAACTATCGTGAGTCATACGGAATGTATGCATGTAACGGTATTTTGTTTAATCATGAATCGCCTCGCCGTGGTGAAACGTTTGTTACGCGTAAAATTACACGTGCTTTAGCAAATATATCTCAAGGTTTGGAAAAGTGTGTATACCTCGGTAACATGGATGCACTTCGTGATTGGGGACATGCAAAAGACTACGTTCGTATGCAGTGGATGATGTTACAACAAGATAAACCTGAGGATTTTGTTATTGCAACAGGCAAACAAATTTCGGTACGTGAGTTTGTTACTTTATCCGCAAAAGAGTTAGGAATTACTTTAGCGTTTACAGGCGAAGGAGTTGATGAGATTGCGACTGTTATTGCGATTGACGGTGATAATGCGCATGCATTAAGCGTGGGTGATGTCATTGTACGTGTTGATCCTCGCTACTTTCGACCAGCAGAAGTTGAGACATTATTAGGTGATCCATCAAAAGCCAAAGAAAAGCTAGGGTGGGTGCCGGAGATTACGGTAGAAGAAATGTGTGCCGAGATGGTACAAAATGATCTCGCTAAAGCAAAGCAACATGCCATATTAAAGTCGCATGGCTATGATGTAAATGTCTCTGTAGAGTGATCTCTGTTTTTAATTATTAACTTATTAACCCAGCAAGCTTTGCTGGGTTTTATTATGGATTGAATAATGAACAAACAACGTATATTTGTTGCAGGGCATAATGGCATGGTTGGCAGTGCTATTGTTAGGCAGTTAAAATCTCTAAGCAATGCAGAAGTCATTACGCGCTCAAGAGCAGAACTGAATTTATTAAGCCAAGCGGACGTACTTGATTTCTTTAATAAAAATAATATCGACCAGGTTTATTTAGCCGCAGCAAAAGTAGGTGGCATTGTTGCAAACAATACTTATCCTGCTGAATTCATATATGAAAACCTCACGATTCAAAATAATATTATTCACAGCGCTCACTTAGCAGGTGTTAATGAGCTGCTATTTTTAGGTTCTTCGTGCATATACCCTAAACTCGCTGAGCAACCTATGAAAGAGGATGCACTACTAACAGCAACGTTAGAGCCGACCAATGAACCATACGCCATTGCAAAAATTGCTGGTATTAAAATGTGTGAGTCATATAACCGGCAATATGGGCGCAATTATCGCTCTGTAATGCCAACAAATTTATATGGGGAAAATGATAATTTTCATCCAGAAAACTCACACGTTATACCTGCATTACTGCGTCGTTTTCATGAAGCTAAATTAGCGGGGAACAACAAAGTGGTTGCTTGGGGCTCAGGGAAGCCAATGCGCGAGTTTTTGCACGTAGATGATATGGCTGCGGCGTCAATTCATGTAATGAATCTAAGCGACGGACTTTATAAAGCAAATACACAAGATATGCTTAGTCATATAAATGTGGGTACAGGAGTGGATTGCACAATTCGAGAACTAGTTGAAACTGTTGCTCAGGTTGTTGGATTTGAAGGTGATATTGAGTTTGATAGCACTAAACCTGACGGTGCACCTCGAAAATTAATGGATGTATCTCGTTTAAAATCCTTAGGCTGGGAGTATTCAATTAGCTTAGAAGAAGGCTTACGCCAAACATATGCGTGGTTTTTACTAAATCAAGATAACTTTAGAAAGTAATATGTTTTTAGAAAAGCAAATATTTACAACCGTTATTGATAGTACACCTTTGGTATCTATTGACTTAGTAGTAATAAATGAAAAAAATGAAGTATTACTTGGTCAGCGTTTGAATCGTCCAGCAAAAGGCTTTTGGTTTGTACCTGGTGGGCGAATATTAAAGAATGAAGCATTAGCTGATGCGTTTAAACGTTTAACGCTTGAAGAGTTAGGTACACAATATTTAATTGAAAATGCAAATCTATTAGGTCCCTATGACCATTTTTATACAGATTGTGTATTCAATGAAAGTATAAGTACTCACTATGTAGCAATAGCGTATGTTTTAAAAATAAACAATAATGAGTTGAACAGTTTACCGATTGCTCAGCAACATAGTAATTACAGCTGGCTGGCTATAGAGGCACTGTTAGAAAGTAATGAAGTACACAAACACACAAAATGGTACCTTCAAGCAATAGACTCAAAAGGAATTTAACATGATTTTACCAGTAATAATGGCGGGTGGCTCAGGCACACGTTTATGGCCGCTCTCGCGCGGTAATTACCCTAAGCAATTTTTAACCTTAAGCGGTGATTATACGATGCTGCAAAGCACGTTAAATCGCTTAGATGGATTAGACCATTCACCGGCTATGCTAATTTGCAATGAAGAGCATCGTTTTATAGCGGCAGAGCAAGTACGCCAATTAGGTGTTGGGCACAGTGGTATATTTTTAGAGCCCGTAGGGCGTAATACAGCCCCAGCCATTGCGCTGTCTGCTTTCAAAGCATTAGAAAACGGCGAAGACCCGTTGTTACTCGTACTTGCTGCAGACCATGTTATTAATGATACGAGTGCGTTTCAGCAAAGCGTTAGCCAAGCGGCAACGCTTGCTGAGCAAGGGAAGTTAGTGACCTTTGGTATTGTAGGTAATAAACCAGAAACAGGTTATGGCTATATTAAGCGCGGTGAGCAGTATCAGGCAGGGTTTGTGGTAGAGCGTTTTGTAGAAAAACCGAATGAAGCTACAGCACAAGACTATATTAAAAGCGGTGATTATTACTGGAATAGCGGTATGTTTTTGTTTAAAGCAAGCCGTTACCTAGACGAGCTAAAAGCATTCCGCCCAGATATATATGCTGCGTGTGAAAAAGCCATGCAAGTGCAAAATGATGATATGGATTTTGTGCGTGTAGATAAAGCGGCGTTTGAAGCATGTCCAGACGAGTCAATAGATTATGCGGTAATGGAACACACTAAAGATGCTGTTGTTGTGCCTATGGATGCAGGCTGGAGTGATGTGGGTGGTTTTGCTGCATTGTGGGAAGTATCACCGCAAGATGAAAATGGTAATGCATTTAGTGGTGACGTAAAAGCCGTTGATACAAAAAACACCTTGGTGTTTGGCGAAGATAAACTAGTTGCTACCGTTGGCGTTGAAAATTTGGTCATAGTAAACACCAAAGATGCGGTGCTCGTTGCGCATAAAGATAAGTCACAGCATGTAAAAGCAATAGTACAACAATTAAAAGATGAACAACGTTCAGAAGCTACGCTACACAGAGAAGTATACCGTCCTTGGGGTAAGTATGACTCTGTTGATAATGGTGAGCGTTTTCAAGTTAAGCGTATAACTGTAAAACCTGGAGCTAAGCTGAGTGTACAAATGCATCACCACCGTGCAGAGCACTGGATTGTAGTATCTGGCACGGCCAAAGTACAAATTGACGATACAGAGCAGTATGTAACAGAGAACGAGTCGGTGTATATTCCTATCACCGCGGTTCATGCTTTAGAAAACCCGGGTAAAGTTGATTTAGAATTGATTGAAGTGCAATCAGGCTCCTATCTTGGTGAAGACGATATAGTGCGTTTTGAAGACCGCTATGGGCGCGTAAAATAATTAACAATATAAAAAGATAAAACTATAGCTTGCTTAGAGATGTAGCAACACCGATTAGTTCACCACAGATACACAGAGAAGAAAAGGCGCTGTTAGTAATACAAGTTTCTCCTCTGTGTAACGCGCAGTGTCTAAATGCTCTTGGTGGTAAACAATAAGCATGACTTGATTTGGAAATACAATGAATAAAAAATTAGTTAGCTCAGAAGTGATTTCAAAGAGTGGCATTGCTTTTGGTACCAGTGGGGCACGAGGTTTAGTTAATGACTTTACGCCAGATGTATGTGCTGCATTTGCCATCGCGTTTGTAAAATCAATTGATAATGAATTTAGTTTTAACACAGTTGCACTGGCGATAGACAACCGGCCAAGTAGTTACACTATGGCGCAAGCCTGCGCGCAAGGGCTAAAGCAACTTAATATTGATACCGTTTATTATGGTGTGATACCGACCCCGGCGTTGGCTTATAAAGCGATGCAAGATGCGATGCCGTGTATAATGATTACAGGCAGCCATATTCCTTTTGACCGCAATGGCCTAAAATTTTACCGTCCGGATGGTGAAATAACCAAAGAAGATGAGCAAGCTATTCTACATAATGATGCCCCTTTTGCGCCGCTTAGCCAGATATCAGCGTTAACGGTGAGTAATGCCGCAGAGCAGGCGTATATAAGCCGTTATGCAGCGCTATTTAGTGGCGATGCGCTCGCAGGTAAAAGGATAGGCATATATGAACACTCAAGCGCTGGGCGAGATATATATAAATCATTATTTGAAAGCCTAGGCGCAGAAGTAACGAGTTTAGAAAGAAGTGATACCTTTGTGCCTATAGACACCGAAGCCGTGTCGGATGAGGACAAACAAAAAGCCCGTAATTGGTCAAAAACGTATGGTTTTGATGCGATATTTTCAACAGATGGTGATGGCGACCGACCGTTAGTGGCAGATGAGAGCGGTGAGTGGCTTCGAGGTGATATCCTGGGGCTATTATGCAGTCAGTTACTGAACATAGACGCGTTGGCAGTGCCTGTTAGTTGTAATACGGCGATAGAAAAATCAGGGTACTTTAAACATGTTGCGCGCACCAAAATTGGCTCCCCTTACGTAATAGCGGAATTTGCTGATTTGAATAAAGCGTATGAAAGCGTAGCAGGATTTGAGGCTAACGGCGGATATTTGCTCGGAAGCAATATTACTTTAAATGGCAAACCGCTCAGCGCCTTACCAACACGTGATGCATTATTACCTGCATTTATGCTATTAATTCAGCCACAAAGTATTTCAAGCTTATTAAAAGATTTACCCCAGCGTTTTACAGCGAGTGACCGTTTAAAAGCGTTCCCAATAGCAAAAAGTAAAGCATTGTTGGAAGAGATAACGAGTGATGTAGCGCGATTTATAAGCACACTTAATTTGCCAGCGCACACATCGGTAGACACTACGGATGGACTGCGCATTACGTTAGAAAGTAATGATATAGTGCATTTAAGGCCTTCGGGCAATGCACCTGAACTTCGTTGTTATAGCGAAAGTGTTACTGAGAAAATGGCAATGACTTTAGTTGAGAGTACTTTTAAATATATAAAGAGCATAAAATAATGAAAGTTTCTATAGTAACCGTTTGTTACAATAGTGCCGCTACAATTGAACACACAATCCAGTCCGTTTTATCTCAATCGCATGACAATATAGAGTATATAGTCGTAGATGGTGGCTCAACTGATGATACCCTTAACATTATCGATAAGTATAAAAATAAATTAAGTAAGGTTATTAGTGAGCCGGATCATGGTATATACGATGCGATGAATAAAGGTATAAAAAATGCCACAGGTGAAATAGTAGGTATTTTAAACTCGGATGACTTTTATGAGACCAACGAGTCAATATCTCAAGTCGTAGCAGCTTTTGAACCAAGTATAGATGTTGTATTTGGAAACTTAGTATTTGTAAAACCGGAAAATTTAAACCATATTACACGATTTTACTCCCTACCTAACTTCAAAGCATGGAAGTTAAGATTTGGTTGGATGCCTCCTCATCCTGCATCATTTATAAAAAAAGACTTATATGATAAATATGGGCTTTATAAAATAGATTATAAAATATCAGCTGACTACGAAATATTTATCCGATTTCTACTTGTACACAAAGCTCGCTTCAAGCATATCAACAGTACATTGGTTAGAATGCGCGATGGTGGGGTTAGTACATCAGGTATTAAGAGTTCAATTACATTAAATAAAGAAATAGTTAAAGCGTGTAAAGAAAACGGAATTTATACAAATATATTAATTTTGCTCTTTAAGCTCCCATTTAAAGTGTTAGAACTCATCAAAAGACCTAAAAGTAATGTCTAATTTAATAATTACAGGTTCAACAGGCTTTGTTGGACGAGCCTTGGTTAAATCTTTAGGTGCAAAATATACAGTTAAAACGATAGGGCGCAAAGGTAAGACTTCGGATAATCATTTACGTGCTAGTATTGATATGAAGACTGACTACTCTTCGATGCTCCGCTCTAACGATGTGCTAATCCATTTAGCAGCTCGGGTTCATGTTATGAATGAAAAAACAAAAAATCCTATTGATGCGTTTAGGGCTGTAAATACCCAAGGGACTTTAAATTTAGCTACTCAGGCAGCAGAGGCTGGTGTTAAGCGGTTCATATTTATAAGTACGATAAAAGTCAATGGGGAGAGCACAACAGGGCGTGAGCCCTTCACCGAACAAGAAAATTCTCCAGAAGATCCATATGGAATATCTAAAGCAGAGGCAGAGCAAAAGCTACTAGCTTTAGGAAAAAAAACAGGTATGGAAATAGTCATAATAAGGCCTCCGTTAGTTTACGGTAAAGGAGTAAAGGCTAACTTTGCTTCTTTAATGAGTTTAGTCAATAAAGGGTTTCCTTTACCTTTTAGAGCGATAAATAAAAATAAGCGAAGCTTAGTTTCTGTTTATAACTTAGTTGATCTCATAGAAGTGTGTATTGAGCATCCAAATGCTACTAATCAAGTGTTTTTGGTTAGTGATGACCATGATCTTTCCACTGCAGAAATGGTACAATTAATGGCTAAGGTACAGGGCAAGTCAAATCTAGCGCTCCCAGTACCGCCAACGTTATTTTCAATTGCCGGCTCAATATTAGGTAAAAAAAGCGTAGTTGATCGTTTAATAGGATCTCTACAAGTAGATATTACTCATACAAAAGATACGTTAAAATGGACACCTCCATATTCAGTTGAAGATGGCTTTAAATTATCTGCAAAAAATTAAATAGGTTAATTGATGATCCGAATACTCGACATTTTGTTTTCTTTAGTAGGTTTAATACTTACGATGCCATTTTTGTTCATTTTATATGTCATTGGCTTATTTGATACTGGCTCGCCGCTTTTTATGCAGCAGCGTGTAGGGCGGAATAAAAAACCGTTTACTTTAGTCAAATTTAGAACAATGACAGTAGATACTGCCTCGGTAGCTAGCCATTTAGCAAGCACTGCATCTATTACAACATTTGGTGGTTTTTTACGAAAGACAAAATTAGACGAGCTACCGCAGCTTTGGAATGTACTAAAAGGTGAAATGAGCTTAGTTGGCCCTCGTCCAGGGCTGTTCAATCAAGAAGAGCTAACCCAGGCTCGAGATGTTAAGAATGTATTTGCAGTTCGACCAGGCATAACGGGATTAGCGCAAGTTAACGAAATTGACATGTCTACTCCTGAGCTGCTAGCAGAAACAGATGCCAAAATGATCGCCACATTGAATCTCAAGCTCTACTTTACTTATATATTACAAACAGTTACTGGAAGTGGCAGTGGTGATAGAGTTAAGTAGCATTCTGAAAATTACACAAAGTAACTAAATACATAAAGACTATTTAATATTTTGCATATAGTCTTTAATTATTAAGTGCAACAGTCGTTCATCGTGTAGTAAAATTGCAACTAATAGAATGGCAGTATCGCTGCTAGCTTCAGGGAAATATATTGTGTTTTTAAAATTTTTAGTTAACTTGCCTCGCCCTCAGAAAAGAGTCGTATCGCTTTTTGTAGATAGCATTTTTATTATTGTTGCCTTTTGGCTTGCCTTTTTATTAAGGCTCGACAGCACGGCTGTTTTAAAAAATAACCACACATGGATACTACTCGCAGCAGTCCTCCCCCTAAGTTTATTAAGCTTTGTGAAACTAGGGCTGTACAGAGCTGTACTTCGCTATATGAACATGCAGGCTATGTGGGCTATTATCGCAGGTGTTATGCTTTCCACCGTTTACTTAACTGTTCTATCTTTCTTTTTGAGTGCACCAGTCCCACGAACAGTGCCATTTATATACGCTAGTTTTTGTATTCTATTTGTAGGAGGAGCTCGACTGGCTGTCAGGGCTGTTGTAGGGCAAATAACAATGCGTCGTAAAGAAGGAGTTATTATATACGGTGCGGGTTCTGCTGGCCGGCAACTTGCTACTGCGCTAGCTAATGGGCCAGAATACTCACCTGTTGCCTTTATTGATGACGATCCTAAAAAGCATTTATCGTTAATTCAGGGGGTGTGCGTTCATCCGCCTTCTCAAATTTCTGAAATCGCAAAGCAAAAATGTGTTAATAAAATTCTACTTGCACTACCTAGCGTTTCAAGAAGTCGTCGAAAAGAAGTGCTTAATGCAATAGAGAAATTTAAATTACAAGTAATGACCATTCCAGGAATGGCTGACATCGTTTCGGGTACAACCAACCTTGATGAAGTGAAAAATGTAGAAATAGATGACTTATTAGGCAGAGATTCGGTTCAGCCACGTCAAGATTTAATGTCAGCAAATATAGAAAATAAAATAGTAATGGTAACAGGTGCGGGCGGATCAATCGGCTCGGAACTATGTAGGCAAATAATTAAAAACAACCCAACTAAAATAGTGCTTTTTGAGTTGTCTGAGTTTGCTCTATACGCAATAGAAAAAGAGTTATCGGAATACCGCACTACAAACGGTTTAAATATAGAAGTAATACCTATTTTGGGTTCAATACAAAATAAAAAATTAGTTGAATCTACGTTTTCTACTTTTAAAGTCAAAACCGTTTACCATGCAGCGGCGTATAAGCATGTCCCATTAGTAGAGCATAACGTAGTTGAAGGTGTACGAAATAATATCTATGGGACTTACAACGTTGCTACGGCAGCTATAAATGCAAAAGTCGATACTTTTGTTCTCATTTCAACAGACAAAGCGGTGCGCCCAACAAATATTATGGGAACTACAAAACGCATGGCAGAGCTTGTATTGCAAGGGTTGTCTGATATTCAAAGTTCGACACGTTTCACAATGGTACGTTTTGGTAACGTACTGGGTTCTTCTGGTTCTGTTGTACCATTATTTAGAAAGCAAATAAAAGCCGGTGGTCCAATAACATTAACCCATCAAGATATCACACGCTACTTTATGACGATCCCAGAAGCTGCTCAATTGGTTATTCAAGCTGGTGCTATGGGAGTCGGCAGCGATGTGTTTGTACTTGATATGGGTGAACCAGTAAAAATCAAAGATTTAGCAACTAAAATGGTCCACTTATCGGGGCTTGAAGTTAAGCACGAAAAACGGCCAAATGGTGATATAGAAATAAAATGTACAGGTTTGCGCCCTGGCGAAAAGCTTTTTGAAGAGCTACTTATTGGCGACAATGTTATTGGTACCGATCATCCAAGAATTTTAAGTGCGCAAGAAATAAAAATGCCATGGCATGAGCTAGAGCCATTTTTAGGTAAACTCAAAGCAGCATGTGATGACTCAGATCATATTCTAATACGTAAGCTGCTACTGCAAGCGCCTACTGCATTTGCTCCAACAGATGGCATATGCGACCTTAACTGGCAAGAAAAACAAAGTAGCCAAACTAATGTAACTGCTTTACCCAACGTAAGCGGCTCTTAGAATAGGTTGCGTGAGCAAGCTTCACGCCTACGTGGGTTTTTATATTTTTGGTGTGTCACGTTGTAGGCGCCTTGCTTGCTGGCGCACTAAAAACGCAGCTTTTACGTATTTATCAAATTGCGTGAGCAAGCTTCACGCCTACGTGGGTTTTTATATTTTTGGTGTGTCACGTTGTAGGCGCCTTGCTTGCTGGTGCACTAAAAACGCAGCTTTTACGTATTTATCAAATTGCGTGAGCAAGCTTCACGCCTACGTGAGTTTTTTCATCCTCGGTGTATGTGACCATGTGGCGCCTTGCTTGCTGGCGCACTAAAAGCGCGGCTTTTACGTATTTACTAAATTGCGTGAGCAAGCTTCACTCCTTGTATCTCTCATTGATAAATGATTAGCTATCATTTATCACATCGAAGTCAGTGAGCAAGCTTCACTCCTTGTATCTCTCATTGATAAATGATTAGCTATCATTTATCACATCGAAGTCAGTGAGCAAGCTTCACGCCTACGTGGATTTTACTTTGGGTCTATGTGGTGTTGTAGGCGCCTTGCTTGCTGGCGCAATAAAGCGCAGTTTTTACATTTAATCTTTCGCGTGAGCAAGCTTCACGCCTACGTGAATTTTCATCCTTGGTGTATGTGACAATGTAGGCGCCTTGCTTGCTGGCGCGCTTAGGCTAAATCGTTGCCACCTAAATGCATTTAGTTAAGCTTGGTTTAGACTGCATAAGTATCTAAACCAAGCCCACTTTCTGCTGTTAACAAAGTTAGTAAACATTTACGATAAACGCCTATTTACTTAATAGACTTAAATTGTTTATAATTACGCGTTATTAAATTTAACGTTGTGTTTTTTGCAATTATATTGTAGTAAGGATTGCTATGGAAAGTTGGTATTTAGTTACGTGTAAGTCTCGCCAAGAAGAGCGAGCAGCCACCAACTTATTAAACCAAGGGATTGAAGTATTCTACCCCAAGTTAACCATCGAGAAACTGGTTAAAGGTCGACGTACCATTAAACAGTCAGCTCTGTTCCCTAACTACCTATTTGTTTGTCTTGAGTCACAAAACGGTAACTTTTCTGCGGTAAAAAATACGCGCGGGATTAGTGGCTTTGTATCTTATGGGCCAAATTATCAAATTGTACCTACAGAATTAATCGAACAGCTTAAAAGTGAGCGTTTACAAACTACCAGTTCTACAATACCTAAAACGGGTGATGTAGTTAGCGTAAATAGCTATTCATTTAATAATATTAAAGCTATTTACAAAGAGCCTGACGGCGATATGCGCAGTATTTTGCTAATTAATCTACTTAATAAACAAGTAGAAATGAGTGTAGATAACAAAGATATAAACCAATACTAGTTATAAAGCGCAACTTAGGCTTTATGCCATAAAAAATTAAGTAAGTATCAGTACGTAGGAACTGCAACCTAGGGGCGGAAGCGTGCCCGAAGGGCTAGACAAGCAAAAAGTTTTGCTTTCAAGCTGGAGCGAGAGAAGCTCTGCGACGAACTGGAGCGTGGGGCGTGCCCGAAGGGCTAAACTCATTACTAGTAGGTTAGGGTATATTTTTACTTTTGCTAGCTTATGGCTTTTAACCAATACGTATAAAATGATTCGCGCTTGCGCGTAGTTAGCCCTCATGCTTTAATTACAGCGCTAAAAAAAATAAGTACTCACCAAGGTTGGTGAGTAAGAACAATTTTAAAATAATTTTGGGATTCTACAATGGCGTTAAGCTGTAAATCACTCGTTACCTCACTCGCATTATTATCACTAACAGGTTGTACAATAATTCCGGGTAGCCATTTTGAAGGTGTTTCTCCAGGTGAGCAAACTCAAAACCTTGAGCAAGATCTAGAAAAAGTAAACATTCAAATTATTGACTCATCATTAATAAATGAACAGAAAAAAGCACGTAAGGCTGCAAGGCCTATATCTAGTTTGGCTGGAATAGATACCAACAATTATCAATACAAATTAGGTGTTGGCGACGTACTAACAATAGGCGTATGGGATCATCCTGAGCTAACAATACCCGCAGCAGTACAACGTACCGCAGAGTTTGACGGCTTTCGAGTACAACGAGATGGCACAATTACTTACGCCTACGCACCAAATATACCAGCTGCAGGTAAAACAATAAGCCAAGTACGTAACGAGCTTGTTAAACGCCTAAGCCGAGTAATAGAAGACCCACAAGTAGATGTAAAAGTAGTCGGCTTTAGAAGCCAAAAAACCTACGTTACCGGTGAAGTAAACAAGCCTGGTGTATACCCTGTAACAGAAATACCACTTACCCTCATTGATGCCCTAAACCAAGCCGGCGGCTTAACTGATGCAGCCGACTGGCGCACAGTAACATTTACCCGTGGCGATAAAACAGAAGTTATTAAACTTGATGACTTTTATACCCATGGTGACATTTCGCAAAACCGCTTATTGCAACATGGTGACATAGTGCATGTGAATCGTAACGATGCACAAAAAATATTTGTATTAGGTGATGTTAAAAAAGCAGGTTCAGTAACGCTTAACCGTTATGGTTTAAACTTAGCCGAAGCGCTAAGCGACTCGGGCGGCTTAAACGAGGCAACAGCAGACGCTAACGGTGTATTTGTACTGCGTAAAAGTGACGTAGAGCAAACTGGGGTTATGGCAAACGTATACCAATTACACGCTAAAAATATAGCGGCAATGGTATTAGCTGAGCAGTTTGAACTACAACCGCGTGATATTGTATATGTTACATCGGCACCGATTGCCCGTTGGAACCGCGTAATTAGCTTACTGTTACCGTCAATTGCTACTGTAGATAGTATTGATGATATAACTGCAAACTAAGGGTTTTTTAAAATGTTTGATTCAGTTTTAGTGGTGTGTGCAGGCAACATTTGCCGCAGCCCAACAGGCGAGTATGTTTTAAAGCAAAAGCTTGAAGGCAAAAATATCAAAGTATCGTCTGCTGGCTTAACTGCACTTGAAGGCAAACCAGCAGATGCGAAAGCAAAGCAAATCGCACTCGCACATGGCGTTAATATGGATGCCCACCAAGGGCGGCAGCTTACATCAAGTTTAGTAGCGCAAAACAGCGTAATACTTGTAATGGAAGAACGCCATTTAAACGATGTACACGCTCGCTACCCAGAGGCGCGAGGTAAAACGTTTTTACTCGGTAAGTGGATTAATAACGCCGAAATACCCGACCCTTACCGCCAAAGCCAAGAGGCTTTTGAACACGTTTATACATTAATCGACAGCGCCTGTAGCGCTTGGCAAAAGTATTTATAAGGAATGGCTAATTTAATGAATACCCAGCCGAATAACAGCGCTAGTAACGCTAATAATAAAAGCACTAATAACTCACAACCAACTCAAGAAATTGATTTAATGGCGCTACTAGGCGCTCTGCTCGATCGTAAATACTTTATAGTAGCCGTAACCGCACTGTTTATGTTTGTAGGTGTTATTTATGCAGTATTAAGTACCCCTGTTTACCAAGCAACAGCAATGATACAAGTTGAAGACGGTGGCGCATCAGTCCCTGGTTTTGACGATATGGCAGGCATGTTTGAAAGTACTTCAGCCGCAGTAACAGAAATAGAACTGCTAAAATCGCGCAGTATAATAGGCGAGGCCGTTGATACGCTAAAGCTTGATATAATAGCAGAGCCTAAACTATTCCCGTTTATAGGTAGCAGAGCTTACCGTACTTTTACCCCAATCAAAGATGGCGACTTAGCTGAGCCAAGCTTTGCTGCTAACAGCTACGCATGGGGCGGTGAGAGCATAAATGTATTTAGATTTGACGTACCACGTACTGCTGTAAATCAAGAATTTACATTGGTAGCACAAGCTAATAATAGCCTTGCACTTTTTAATGACGACGGTGAGCAAATATTATCGGGTAAAGTAGGCGAAGAGCTAACTAGCGGTAAATTTAACCTAACCATTCGTACTTTAAATGCACACCCTGGTACAGAGTTTACAATTACCCGTAAAGATCGTTTAAATACTATTTTAGACCTTCAAACTGAAATTGGTGCCAGTGAAAAAGGTAAAGATTCTGGCATAATTAATTTAAGTTTAGAAAGTACTAAACCAAGCTACGCTGAAAAAGTACTTGATAAAGTAGCGGCTATTTATGTGCGCCGTAATGTTGAGCGCAATAGCGCGGAGGCGCAAAAGTCGCTTGAATTTTTAGAAGTACAATTACCTGAAATTAAAAAACAGCTTGAATACGCAGAGCAACGCTTTAACGACTACCAAATAAAACGCCAATCAATAAACATAACATTAGAAACTCAGGGAGTGCTTGAGCAAGTTGTAAAGCTTGAAACTAAATTGCAAGAGCTAAATCTAAAACGCTTAGATATTGGCCGAAAGTTTAAAAAAGATCACCCTGCATACCAAGGTATACTTGAGCAAATAGAAGCAGTTGAAAACCAAAAACAAGAGCTTGTTGGTGAGGTAGGTAACCTACCAGAAACTCAACAAGAGCTATTACGCTTAAAACGCGATGTTGAGGTAAGTAACCAAATTTACACACTATTACTTAGCAAAACACAAGAGCTTGACATAGTTCGCGCAGGTACTGTAGGTAATGTACGTATTATTGACTATGCTGAGGTTAACACCAGCAAGCCAGTTAAACCTAAAAAAGCCTTAATTGTGGTAATAGCTACTATGCTAGGCGGTATGTTAGCTGTGGCTATTGTGCTTATACAAAAAGCAATGCATAAAGGCGTTGAAGACCCAAGCGAAATTGAAGCACTAGGCTTACCTGTTTATGCAAGTGTACCGCATTCTGATTTTCAAGATAAACTCAGTGGATTTGCTGAGCGAGCCCGTAAAAATAAAACGAATAAACCTAAAAGTATATTAGCATTAGATAACCCTGCAGATTTAGCAATTGAAGCATTACGAAGCTTACGGACTAGCTTACACTTTGCAATGATGGAAGCTAAAAACAATATTATTGCAATATCTGGCCCAAGCCCAAGTGTAGGTAAATCGTTTATATCGGTTAACTTAGCAAGTGTGCTTGCCCAAAGTGGTAAAAAAGTACTTATTATTGATGCCGATATGCGTAAAGGCTACTTACAAACTCAGTTTGGTTTAAAGTGGGACGATGGACTGAGCGATTACCTGTCTGGCCGATTAAACCTAGAACAAGTGACTAAACCAACTAAGGTTGAAGGCTTAAGTGTTATTACGCGCGGGCAAATACCGCCAAATCCTTCAGAGCTATTAATGCACTCGAACTTTAGCAAATTAGTTGAGGAAGTAAGTGCCGCCTACGACATTATAATTGTTGATACTCCACCAATTTTAGCTGTGACTGATCCAGCAATAGTAAGTGCACATTCAGGTACTACACTACTTGTAACGCGTTTTGGGCAAAATCATGTACGTGAAATAGAACTCACGCGCAATCGTTTTGAACAAAATGGGGTAGATGTAAAAGGCGTGGTATTTAATGGTGTAATTAAAAAAGCCAGCAATGCATATGGCTATTATGGTTATTATAATTATGAATATAAATCGAATTAGTATTTAATTAACTTTTGTTATTTTTAATTAGATAAGTAGTTTGGTTATTTAGGTTTTCAAAGGGAAAATCTTCAAATTATATTAATGCCAGAAATTTGGTAAGAATGGAATTACAATGAGGTTTAGAAAAGATATTAATGGCCTTAGGGCTATCGCAGTTATTGCTGTTGTATTGTTTCACTTTAATAGCGAATGGCTACCTGGAGGATTTGCAGGCGTAGATGTTTTTTTTGTTATCTCAGGCTATTTGATGACGAAAATTATATTCGAAGGGGTCAAAAATGAAACTTTTTCGATTCTAACTTTTTACTGTTCGAGGGCTAAGCGGATTATTCCAGCCTTAGCTATATGTTGTTTGGTTTTGATGCTTTTAGGGTGGTTATTCCTGTCTGTAATAGACTACAAAGTATTAAGTAAACATGTATTCTCAAGTATAACTTTCTTATCTAATATAGTATACGCAACAGAGCAGGGGTATTTTGACTCTTCTTCTCACGAAAAGTGGTTATTACATACTTGGTCGTTATCTGTTGAGTGGCAATTTTATCTTTTATTTCCAATATTTGTATTGTTTCTTGTAAAACTTATGAGTTATAGGAATGCTAGGTTAATTTTGTTAATAACAACGGCTTTTAGTTTTTTTATATCAGTTATTGCAACTGATATATGGCCTTCATATTCTTATTTCTTACTCCCGACCAGAGCATGGGAAATGCTAGTTGGTGGCATCGCTTATTTGTACCCTTTAAAATTAAATTTTAAGAACTCAAAAATATGTGAACTTACAGGTTTGCTATTTATTGTTTTGTCTTATTTTGTGTTCAATGAGAATACGTTGTGGCCTGGTTATTTAGCTTTTTTGCCAGTGTTAGGTTGCTATCTTGTAATCCAAGCAAATGTTAGTGGCAGTTTTTTAACCTCAAACTTTGTCTTCCAGAAAATAGGAGGGTGGTCGTATTCAATTTATTTATGGCATTGGCCAATAGTTGTATTTATTGGTTTTTATAATTACGAGTTGAGTATTCTAAATATATCGCTTGGATTGTTGTTGTCTATTTTTCTTGGTTTTTTAAGTGCGACTTATATTGAAAAAGCGAAGTTATCAATTTTATTCCCCATTAACCTAACCATAATAGCTAGCCTTTTAGCAAGTATTGTATATTTTAATGATGGGGTTATAAGTCGATTTCATGGAGAACAAAAACGAAATAATTTAGCTGCACAACGTGCAATAAATGATAATGATTACCCTGAACCAAATTTAAAGGTCGGCCCTAATAACGTTAGGTATATAAAAGGTACTACTGAAAAGAATATTTTATTTATAGGTGCAAGTCATATTGAGCACACTTACCCTTACGTCTCTCATTACGGAAGTGAATATAATATCTACTACTTAACGAAGGGAGGTTGTTCTGTTTTACCATCAGATAAAAAAATGAAATGGGATTGCAGTAATGTTAAAGATTATAAAAAACTTATAGAAACGGTTAATTTTGATAAGATTGTAACTTCTTTCTATTTTTTTCACTTTAGGCTACCAATATCAGTAAATGAAAGAAGTGCTCAAATTTATACAAGAATTAAAGAGTACGATGAATTTTTGTCATATATAAAAGAAAATTCAAAAGAAGTGTATTTAATACTCGGAGAGCCTCGAGGTAAAGAGTTTAGCCCTAAATATTCGGTGAGGGAAAACTTAAATGATTCAATAACAGTTGATTATGCTAGAAGTTTTTATAATACACATAATTTTGCATTGAAAAAATTAACAGAATTAGATGATGTTAATATTATTGATCCAATAGAGTATTTGTGCGATACACATTGCCGAACTAATAATGGAGACGATTTTTATTACATGGATAAAACTCATATGAGACCTTGGTATGCAAGAAAAGCGTTGGGGTATTTATCATCTATATTGGACCCTTCGGAATAAAATAATTATTTTAACGGTATATTATTTATATTGGTATTAAAGCTATGAAAAAAATTATAAGCATTTGGGTTTCGATTATTAATCAAGTTAAACAGCATGAAGACGGCTCTTTTGTAGCAGGCCATAATGGACCACATGGCGATCAGGAAACACCAGTAAGGACTACAGCTCACCTTTTGTACATCTTGTGCAAATTGATTGATTTAGGTCATAATGAATATCGAGGTAAAGCTAATAAAGCAATTGACTACTTAATAAGCCCTAGTGCTAGGCCTATGGGAGCTTCTTTTTGGTGTAGAGTGAACCCAGAAAAAGACTTTTGTAATGGTTTAATTGGGCAAGCCTGGGTTATGGAATCTTTAGTATATGCAGCCAATGTTCTAAAAAGAAGTGATTGTTTTGAAGTAGTTGATGAAGTATTAGCAATGCATAAATGGAATAGTGGTTGTTCAGCTTGGCATAAGCTAAATGTTGATGGATCTTGCGGTGAATTATTTGGTACTTTTAACCAGCAGTTATGGTTTGCATATATATCTATACAAATGGGCGAAGAGTCAAAAAGTTATAATAATGGCGTGGAGTTTGTAAGTACCGTTTTACCCAGAGTAGAACTCTATTCTGACGGAATCATTTACCATGATTCCCCTGCTTATAAGATGCAAAAAATGCTGGGAGTTAAATCAGCTATAAAAGAACTAATTAACTTTATTAGTCGAAAAAGCAAAAAGAGTGATAAAAGAGCAAGATCTGTCGGGTATCATTCTTTTAATTTAATAGCGTTAAAAGGGATTGAAGAAAAACTGCCTGAAAACAAATTTTGGTATAGTTGTAAATATAAAAAAATAGTCAAAGCACTCTACACAGAGAAATATAAAAGAGAAACGAAAAATAATAAATTTGCTTATCCCTATAACCCTGTAGGTTTCGAAAATGCTTACTTTTTGGAAGGTAAAGATAAAGAGTTAGCAATCTTTTATCTTGTTGAGCAGCTAAACTATATATATTACGATGATAAAAAAATCGTTGTCAGGGATTCTCAAGATGCAGTAAATTCTTTGGCTAGAATCTATGAGTCTTGTAGATTAAGCGAATCTATTTTGAGTAGTCTAAATGACAACAACTAAAAGCTTAAAAAAAGAACTGTTTAGCAATATCAGTAAAAGTGTAGTCGCTAAGTATCTATTATACGTTTTTCAAATAATTGCGCTTGCTATTTACTCAAGATTATTTAGTCCAGAGCAGTTTGGGGTTATTGCAGTTATAACTGTATTTATTACTTTTTTTGTCATTTTTGGTGAAAGTGGTATTAGCTCAGCCTTAATAACGAGATCAAATTTAACTAAAGAACAGATCAATGGGATATTTAGCTTTACAGTTTTGCTTGCTCTGCTTTTTTCGTTTCTTTTTTGGTGCTTTTTGTATCTGTTAAATTTTTTTTATAACAGGGATGATTATCAAACTATTGGTTTATATGGTGTGTTTTCTGTTTTTTTTAGTGTTGTGAGTTCAGTGCCACTTGCTGCTCTAATTAAAGATAAGCAGTTTTTTGAACTATCTAAGAACACCATATTTGCTGAACTATTTTCCATAATTATTGTTATAGTTTTATATGAAAAAGTGCCTGATATGTATCTTATCGGAGTTAGGTTTGGGTTAGTGCCTATCGTAAATTTTATGTTGGTAATGTATTCAGCTAAAAAAACAACTATAGGCATGCCATTTTTTGGAAAAAGTTTAAGTGATTTCAATTTAATTCGTGGCTTTTCAATTTATGTATTTGGTTTTAATTTTTTAAATTATTTTTCAAGAAACTTAGACAACATATTAATTGGTAAATATATTGGGCTAGTCAGTTTAGGCCTCTATGAAAGATCATATATGTTAATGAAGTACCCCCTTCAGCTAATTACATCTGCAGCAGCGCCCGCTATACAGCCAGTAGTAAAAGATTTTAGCAAAAACAAGGATGATGTTTGTGATGCCCATAGCTTTATTGTTGAAAAAGTAATTGTTTTATCATCAGTAATATCGACTTTTTTGTATTGTAATGCGGAAATGATAGTTAGTATCCTTCTTGGTGAACAATGGAGGGAGGTGTCAGAAATTATTTCAGTCTTAGCTATGGCAATTCCCCTGCAAGTAGCGACCTCATTTAATGGTGGCTTTTGGCAAGCGTTAGATAAAACTAAAGAGCAGTTCAAGGTTGCCTTGTTCACAGCTTCAGTAATGATAACACTTATCTTTGTTGGTGCAGTATATTTTAAAACTCTAATTATACTTGCGTATTTGATTACATTTGGGCTGAATCTAACTTGTTTTAATGCCTTGTATCAGATTTTTAGGCGGCTTTATTCTAAAAGTATACTGTATGTTTTTAAACTGGTATCAATAGGTTTGATTCCTTTCTTTTTATCGGTTTTTGTCTTTGAGATTTTAGTTCGTTATTTGCATGTTTCGACTATTGAGAAGCTTTTTTTAACAATTTTACTTTCATTTTCTTGCTATGGTTTTTTTGTAATTAAAATGATTAAAAATAGGTGATTACCATGTGTTCTGTACCTTGTAAAACAGAGAGGGATGATACTGTAAGTATAATCGTTCCTGTTTATAATGACTCCGAAAGTTTAATAAAGTGCATTGAGTCTTTGTTGGAGCAAGACATAAGCAATGAATATGAAATTATAGTTGTGGATAATGGCAGTCATAACTTTAATACTTACTCTGCTGAAATAAACAAAAAATACCCTTCAGTGATCTTGTTACAAGAGCTAAGCCCTGGCTCCTATGCTGCCCGAAATAAGGGGCTGAGTATAGCAAAAGGTAAAGTGATCGCTTTCACTGACTCTGATTGTATTGCTCACAAATCATGGCTTTCTACAGCAATAAAAAGGTTGCAAAAAGTGGATATGGTGGGGGGGAGAATTGAGGTGTTTTATAAAGACCCTCAAAACCCAACCTCCGTAGAGCTTTATGAATCTGTTTTTGCATTTGATCAAAAAAGCGCGGTGGCTAGGGGGCATTCTGTGACAGCTAATTTATTAGTGAAAAAGATTGTTATCGATAAAGTTGGCGTATTTAACTCTAAGACCTTTTCCGGTGGTGATATTGAGTTTACTGACAGAGCCAATAAAGCAGGTTTTAAAATTGACTATAGTGAAGATGCAATGGTATATCATCCTGCTCGAAGAAAATACTCCGAATATCAGAATAAGCTAAGAAGAGTTATAGGTGGGCAGTTTGTTCTTAAACATGAAAATGATATTTTTATGAATAACTTTACTCTTAAAGCACTAATTAAAGATTTACTTGCTCCCTTCAAATTCCTTTTTATTAGTAACTTTATAATGAAAATTGATGACTGCGACCTTTTAAAAAGGCTTCGTATTTTTAATGTTGTGCTGCATAACCGCTATTATTCATTTTACTGTAAAGTGAAAATGTTAATACTTGGTGGTAAAAACTTAACTCGGTAGATTGAAATCATTTTTATGAAAATTCTAATATTAAATACTCTTTATTACCCTTATAAAGTTGGTGGAGCTGAAGTGTCAGTTCAGTTTTTAGCAGAAGGTCTAGCTGAGATTGGGCATGACGTTTATGTGGCTTGTATCGTACCAAAAGGTTCTGTTCATGCTAACACGAGTACGACCATCAATGGAGTTAATGTATTATATGTTCCACTATTAAATCTTTATTGGCCGTTTAATGATAAGGCAAGAGGAAAACTAATAAAGCTAATGTGGCACATACTTGACTCGTTTAATCCCCTTATGATTCGTCAAGTGAAAAAGCTTGTTAAAGCTATCAAGCCAGATGTAATTCACACAAATAATTTGGCTGGCTTCTCTGCTGGGGTTTTATCATGTCTAACGAAAAGTAAAGTAAAGGTTTTACACACTGCCAGAGATTATTACTTTTTACATCCAAATTGCACTTTGATGGATGGGAAGGAGCAGCTAAGTAAAGATTGTCTAAGTGTAAAGTTTTGGTCGGCTATTCGAGGACGGTTTTTAAAAAACGTTGATACTTTCATTTCTATTTCTTATTTTGTTAAAGAGTTATATTGTACTCGATTTGATTTTTTATCATCCAAGTCAGAGGTGGTTTATAATCCAGTGCAGGTTGTGGATGGTTTAAATAACGTGAAAAGTAATAGGGGGGAACTGGTTTTTGGCTTTATTGGTCGGTTATCCCCAGAGAAGGGGTTTGATGATTTTGTTAAATTAGCTGATTTTTTTTCCTCAGCAAATTCAAATGCGAAATTTATTGTTGCAGGTAAAGGGGAGAGTAAATATGTTAATTCCATTCTTAGCTTGTATCACAGAGCTAATATTGAACTTTTGGGGTTTGTAGAACCTTCCACTTTTTATGAAAGAATAGACGTTCTTGTTTCGCCAACAAAGTGGCCTGAGCCATTTGGTAGAACAATAATAGAGGCAAGAAGTTTTGGTGTACGTGTGATCGCTTATCCATCCGGTGGGATTAGAGAAATTTTCTACTTACTAAATGAATCTGAATTTTTAGTGGAAGATTTCGATACATTGAAAGTGTTGGCTTTATCTTTAAGCTTTAATTCGCTCGATAAAGAAATTAAAATGCATGAAGGGTTTCTTATCAAAGAGCATTGCAGTCAAGTAGAAGAACTCTATAATGCATAAAGTAAAAGGGGCAAACACAGCTAGTCTTCTTAAGCTCCCTTACTTTGTTATTATTTTTTTCTTTGTTTTTGATGGTGTTAGAGATAATGTTAGCTTCTCAACTTTATTAACTATTCTAAGAGAAGCTGCTATAGCATTTGTTGTTTCAATTACATTATTCAGTCTTTTTAGTAATAGAGTTAAAGTAAAAAAACATCTCGTACCCTATTTTTTTATTTTTCTCGTTCTATTTATAGGTTGTGTGTTTTCGCTTTACGCTACTATATTCCCGGTTTTTGATAGTCTTCAAGCGCTGTCTAGCCCGATATCGATTATTACCAAGCAACTTCAATTTTTTCTACTCGTAGTCGTTTTTTATAAATATGAAGACATTACAGGTGCAGAGTTGGAGGGGTTGATTTTATTTTTTGTGTATCTAGCTATTATTTATGCGTTAATTACTCCTATTTTTTATTTTTATCCACCTCCTTTCTTAGATGATTATAAGTCGTGGGGGAGATTAGGTATTGGCTATCCAACAATGGATGCACAAATGTTTTTTTATGCTTTTGTGTTTGTGACATTTTATTTAAAAATGACAAGGCTTAGGTTTTTTATTCTGTCATCTGTTTTAATTTTGGGGGCGTTGCTCCAAGTGACTGGAACTGGTTTTGCTACTTTATTTGCATTAATAATATCTGTGATGCTTTTTCCTTCAAAGCAATCAAGAGGATTAATGTTAGCTTTAATTTTACTTTCAGGCTTTATCGTTACAATAACTTATTTTACTTATGCGGATAAGTTTGAAAATGTGGTTTATTTATTTCAGAGTAAGACTTTAGAACTGTTAGGCCTAGAGGAGAGTATATCGCTTGATATTAGAAAGGGACAATTTGAACAACTAATGTCACTTGTAAAAGGTGATTTTATTACAAGTTTATTTGGAGTAGGTGGGAGTATATATGTTGAAAACCAGTTTTCTTTTTTTAGAGTCTCCTCTGGCTTGGTTGGTTTTTGTGCTTTTATAGCCTGGATTGTGTTATTAGCCTCTAAAAGTTTATTTCAATTTAAGGTTGATAATGGGGTTCTGCTATTCAGTTTGATGATATTTGTATTGGCTAGTTACAGTTTAGTAACTTTTTATTTACTACCGCTATATGGGGTACTTTCTATGTCTGTTGCTTTACACATTATAGAAGTGAAGAAGTTCAATGAAAATAATTGATTATAGGTGGAGTGCTAATCATGGTATAGGTCGCTTTTCTTCAGAAATATTAAAGAATATGCGTGGAAATGAACTCCAAGGCGACTTTTCTGATATTTTCAATACACTAGATCCAGTTCGATTATACCTGAGGTGTGTAATTGGTAGGGCTTGGTATATTTCCCCATCCTACAACTGCCCTTTATTTTGGGCTAAAAGGTCGATTATTACATTACATGACTTAATGCATATAAAATTTAGTGATTACTCGGGGTTAAAAAATAAAATATACTATAAGCTTTTAGTGAAATTAGTTTGCAAAAAATCACCTTTGGTTTTTACCGTATCAGAGTTCACCAAGCAAGAGATTGTTACATGGGCAGGCATTTCTGCAGATAAAATAGTTGTAGTTTATAATGGCGTTGATGATAAGTATCATACTGATGTAGCCCCTTATATTATGGGAGAACCGTATGTTTTTTATATCGGTGATAAAAAACCACATAAAAACATTAGAAGGTTAATCGAGTCTTTTTCACTATCAAAATCATCAAATACACACACCTTATTATTGTCAGGAGTTGAAAACCCAGAAATTAAAAATTGGGCTTCCGAGTTTGGCGTTCAAGATAAAGTTAAATTTTCTGGTTTTATCCCTGAAGAGCGGCTGCCTTCATACTACAAAGGAGCTGCACTTTTAGCTTTACCCAGTTTATATGAAGGGTTTGGATTGCCAATTATTGAAGCTATGGCTGTAGGTACTCCCGTCTTGACATCTAATTTAACCTCAATGCCTGAAATAGCGGGGGATGCCGCAGTTTTAATAAACCCTTTAGATGTAGATGATATAGCTAGAGGAATTGATTTATTAATTTCAGAGGGGGTGAAAAAGTTCTCGAGGCGTTATGTGAACTCTACCCACAAGCTGATATTTACACCCATGTTTATGATGAATCAGCGTTTAAAAATAGCATTATAAGTAAGCATAAGGTAACTACTACGTTTATTAGTAAATTACCTATGGCAATTAAAGCTTATCAGAGCTATTTACCTCTTATGCCTTTAGCATTAGAAGAGCTTGATTTAAATGGCTACGATTTGGTTATATCAAGTGAGTCAGGTCCTGCTAAAGGCGTGATTCCTCCTCCTGGTATCCCGCATATTTGTTATTGCCATTCACCAATGCGTTATGCTTGGGATATGTATAATGAATATAAAAATAGGGCTGGATGGCTTAAACGTAAAATAATGCCGCCCTTAATGCATTATTTAAGGCGTTGGGATCAACAAAACTCAACACAGGTAACTCATTTTGTTGCTAATAGTAGCTTTGTAGCCAAACGTATTTATTCATATTACAGGCGTGAGGCGAGTGTTATTCACCCTCCGGTTTCATTTGATGAGTTTAATATAAGCGAAACACAAGGTGATTATTATTTACTTTTAGGGCAGCTTGTTTCTTATAAGCGCGCAGATATTGCAGTAAAAGCATTTAATAAGTCGGGAAAGAAACTAATTGTAGTTGGTGAAGGCGAGCAATTTAATGAGCTTAAAGAAATAGCTAATCCCAATGTTCAATTATTAGGCCGTCAACCATTTAATGAAATCAAACGATTATTGAGTGAGTGCCAGGCGTTGGTTTTTCCTGGCGTCGAAGATTTTGGAATTGTACCCTTAGAAGCAATGGCATCAGGTCGCCCTGTAATAGCATATAAAAAAGGCGGTGCTTTAGAGACTGTGGCTGAAGGTATTTCGGGCATGTTTTTCAATGAGCAATCCGAGCAAAGCTTACAAGTCGCGATTAATGAATTCGAAAATAATAAACACAATTTTAAACCTGAAGTAATAAGAGCTTATGTAAAGAAGTTTGATCAAATTCGGTTTAAACAAGAATTTAAAGAGTTAGCAGATAAAATTTTATCAGGATATTGATACATCAAAATGATGTAGAAGGAATTTAACATGATTTTACCAGTAATAATGGCGGGTGGCTCAGGCACTCGTTTATGGCCGCTCTCGCGCGGTAATTACCCTAAGCAATTTTTAACCTTAAGCGGTGATTATACGATGCTGCAAAGCACGTTAAATCGCTTAGATGGATTAGACCATTCACCGGCTATGCTAATTTGCAATGAAGAGCATCGTTTTATAGCGGCAGAGCAAGTACGCCAATTAGGTGTTGGGCACAGTGGTATATTTTTAGAGCCCGTAGGGCGTAATACAGCCCCAGCCATTGCGCTGTCTGCTTTCAAAGCATTAGAAAACGGCGAAGACCCGTTGTTACTCGTACTTGCTGCAGACCATGTTATTAATGATACGAGTGCGTTTCAGCAAAGCGTTAACCAAGCGGCAACGCTTGCTGAGCAAGGGAAGTTAGTGACCTTTGGTATTGTAGGTAATAAACCAGAAACAGGTTATGGCTATATTAAGCGCGGTGAGCAGTATCAGGCAGGGTTTGTGGTAGAGCGTTTTGTAGAAAAACCGAATGAAGCTACAGCACAAGACTATATTAAAAGCGGTGATTATTACTGGAATAGCGGCATGTTTTTGTTTAAAGCAAGCCGTTACCTAGACGAGCTAAAAGCATTCCGCCCAGATATATATGCTGCGTGTGAAAAAGCCATGCAAGTGCAAAATGATGATATGGATTTTGTGCGTGTAGATAAAGCGGCGTTTGAAGCATGTCCAGACGAGTCAATAGATTATGCGGTAATGGAACACACTAAAGATGCTGTTGTTGTGCCTATGGATGCAGGCTGGAGTGATGTGGGTGGTTTTGCTGCATTGTGGGAAGTATCACCGCAAGATGAAAATGGTAATGCATTTAGTGGTGACGTAAAAGCCGTTGATACAAAAAACACCTTGGTGTTTGGCGAAGATAAACTAGTTGCTACCGTTGGCGTTGAAAATTTGGTCATAGTAAACACCAAAGATGCGGTGCTCGTTGCGCATAAAGATAAGTCACAGCATGTAAAAGCAATAGTACAACAATTAAAAGATGAGCAGCGAACAGAGGCCAAACTACACAGAGAAGTATACCGTCCTTGGGGTAAGTATGACTCTGTTGATAATGGTGAGCGTTTTCAAGTTAAGCGTATAACTGTAAAACCTGGAGCTAAGCTGAGTGTACAAATGCATCACCACCGTGCAGAGCACTGGATTGTAGTATCTGGCACGGCCAAAGTACAAATTGACGATACAGAGCAGTATGTAACAGAGAACGAGTCGGTGTATATTCCTATCACCGCGGTTCATGCTTTAGAAAACCCGGGTAAAGTTGATTTAGAATTGATTGAAGTGCAATCAGGCTCCTATCTTGGTGAAGACGATATAGTGCGTTTTGAAGACCGCTATGGTCGTGTTAAATAATCTATGCTTTTTGACATGAGCCACTAAGTGCGAATAGATATATTAGTTCTCTTGGTGGTTCATCTGCTTGTAGGTGAAACTTACTTTTTCAAGTTTATAGTCCCCAACCCCGAAGTAAATTCGAACCTCTATTATAAAAATATTCCCTAGGCTAAGTTTTACCCTTCGTTTATAAGTCTTGTATTGCCCAAGTACGAAACGAATGTGAACAGGCACCTGAATCATACTTCTATTTATGAAGCGCAAAATGTCTCATAGCTTTAGGTATCGTAAAACTTAAATAAAATTAAAATAATTCGGAAATGTAATGAATAAATTAATTAGTTCTCAAGTTATTGCTAATAGTAGCGTTGCTTTCGGTACAAGTGGTGCTCGTGGGTTAGTAAGCGATTTTACTCCTGATGTATGTGCTGCTTTTGCCGTTGCTTTTGTCAAATCAATCGACAATGAGTTTAGCTTTGATACAGTCGCGATCGCAATTGATAATCGTCCAAGCAGCTACGTAATTGCACAAGCCTGTGTAGAGGGGCTAAAGCAACTGAATATAAGCATCGTTTATTATGGTGTTATCCCTACGCCGGCACTTGCATATAAAGCTATGCAGGACGGTATGCCAAGTATTATGGTCACAGGTAGTCACATTCCATTTGACCGTAACGGCCTTAAATTTTACCGCCCTGATGGCGAAATAACTAAAGCTGATGAGCAAGCTATTTTAAATAGCGATACAACATTAAGGCAGCTTAAACACCTAACCGATATTTTCGTATGTAAGTCAGCAGAGCAAGCTTATATAAAACGTTATGCAGCGCTGTTTAGTAGTAATGCTCTTGCTGGAAAAAAAATCGGTATATATGAACATTCAAGTGCAGGGCGAGATATATACAAAACTTTATTTGAAAGCTTGGGAGCAGATGTTACTTGTTTAGAAAGAAGTGATACGTTTGTTCCTATCGACACGGAAGCTGTTTCGGATGAAGATAAACAAAAAGCACTGGATTGGTCAAGTAAATATGGATTTGATGCGATATTCTCTACTGATGGAGATGGTGATCGACCATTAGTTGCTGATGAAAATGGGCTGTGGCTCAATGGTGATACGCTTGGGTTAATAACGAGTCAATTATTAAATATAGAAGCATTGGCTGTACCTGTGAGTTGTAATACCTCGATAGAAAAATCACATCGCTTTAAGCAAGTCGTACGCACAAAAATTGGTTCACCATATGTAATTGCTGAGTTTGAAAGTTTAAAAGCAGACTTTACACGTGTTGCTGGTTTTGAAGCTAATGGTGGTTATTTATTAGGCTCTGATATTGATGTAAACGGAAAAATACTTACGGCACTGCCTACGCGTGATGCTTTATTGCCGGTACTACTGTTATTATCGCAAAAAAAGAGCATTGCAGAAATGCTTGTTGGACTACCTCAGCGCTTTGTAGCAAGTGACAGAGTAAAAGAGTTTCCAACAAAAAAAAGTAAAGAGCTAATAAAGCAACTAACGAGTAATTTAGCGCTTCTTACATCTGCGCTTAACTTACCACCGCACATTGCTGTAAATACAACAGATGGCCTGCGTATTACATTGGAGAATAATGATATATTACATTTAAGAGCATCAGGTAATGCGCCAGAACTACGTTGCTATGCTGAAGCATCAAGTAGTAGTGCTGCACAGAGTTTAGTTGTTAAAGGATTGAGCTTTTCACAAAGTTACAAATAGAGTATTAAATTATATCTGCCTTTCAGAATGCATTATGTAACTGAAGTGCCATTGTTTAACAAATAATTAAACATAAAAATATTTTGTCCGAACTTTAAGTGTTCGTTATTGAATTAATAAAAGAGAGAATTATGTCTAAAGGATTTGCAAAAGATCATAGCTTATTGGTTGCAACCTTACACCGCGGCTCTGACCTATTTGCTATATTTATCGGTTTTTCAGTATCAATGTGGCTAATAAATGGCGATATATGGCCTCAAAAGAGTTTTATTCTTACGCTGTTTTTAAGCATTGCTATTGCTTTTTGGCTATACCCATATCTAGGCATGTACAGAACATGGAGAGGGGAATCTAAAGTAAAAGAAATTGGTGTAGCGACAACATGTTGGACATTAAACCAAGTTATTTTAGGGGCTATTTATTATATCTCTGATAACTCAGTGAATTACGATAATAAATTGTTTATATATTGGTTTTTTGTCGGTGGGCTTGCTCTTATAGTTATACGTTTTAGTATTCGTTTAATGCTTAACAAGTACCGCTCTATAGGTGGTAATCAGCGTAGAGTCTTAGTAATTGGTGATGGTGAAATTGCGATTCGCCTAGTTAATAAAATTTTTAGCTCACCATGGACAGGTTATAAAGTATTGGGATCTTTTGGTGATGCACATGTTGAAGGCTGTTCGCACTTGGGCGACTTCAACGAAATTGAGGCTTATATGGATAAATACAGCCAATTAATTGATCAGGTTTGGATTGCTTTACCACTATCTGATGAGCTATTGGTTGAGCAAATTTTGCATAGCCTGCGTAATGCAACTCAAACGATTCGATATATACCTGATATGCGTGGTTTTAGGTTAATAAACCATTCTGTAAGTGATATTGCCGGTTTACCTGTTATTAACTTAAGTATGTCACCCATTAGTGGCGGGAATCAGCTTCTTAAAGTTATGGAAGATAAATTTTTATCCGGGGTGATCTTATTGATGATTAGTCCCATTCTTCTAATTTTGGCTATTGGTGTTAAAGTCACTTCACCTGGACCTGTTTTTTATAGGCAAGAACGGGTTAGTTGGAATAATAAGACATTTATGATGCTTAAATTTAGAAGTATGCCTCAAAATAGTGAAAAGGACGGCGTACAATGGGGGGGAGCCAAAGGTAAAACAAACACTAAATTTGGTCAGTTTATTCGTAAAACTAGTCTCGACGAATTACCACAGTTTATAAACGTTTTAAAGGGTGATATGTCGATAGTAGGTCCGCGTCCGGAGCGTACTGTTTTTGTTGAGCAGTTCAAAGATGAAATTCCTGGTTATATGCAAAAGCACATGGTAAAAGCAGGAATAACAGGTTGGGCACAGATTAATGGTTGGCGCGGCGATACTGACTTACAAAAGAGAATAGACTGTGACCTATATTACATAGATAATTGGAGTTTATGGTTAGATATTAAAATTATATTTTTGACTATTTTTAAAGGTTTTATAAATAAAAACGCTTATTGATAACTTGGTTGTGGTTGTTAAGTTTTCTTGTTAGCAACTTACTATCTCATTGAGCTGAGGTGTACATTTTATTTTGTATTTTTTTGGAACCTAATCTTAATATTTATTATCCTAAAATTTATTCAGGCTATTAGTTTAGTACTGTTAGGGTAAATTTAACGTGTAAATTATTTTCAAATAAAGGACTTCCTATGAAAGCTGTTATTCCAGTTGCCGGTTTGGGCACTCGCATGTTACCAATGACTAAAGCAATTCCTAAAGAAATGCTACCAATAGTTGATAAACCACTTATTCAGTACATTGTGAATGAATGTGTTGCGGCGGGTATTAAAGAAATTGTTTTAGTAACGCATAGCTCTAAAAATGCGATAGAAAACCACTTTGATACTAGCTTTGAGCTTGAAGCAACTCTTGAGAAACGTGTTAAGCGAACGTTACTTGAGGAAGTTCGATCAATATGCCCACCTGATGTCACTGTTATGAGTGTACGCCAAGGTGAAGCTAAAGGTTTAGGCCATGCCATTTTATGTGCTAAACCTATCGTTGGTAATAATGATTTTGTTGTGCTACTTCCTGATGTAATACTTGATGCATATACAGCTGATCAAAAAACAGAAAATTTAGCCGCGATGATCAAGCGCTTTAATACTGCTCAAGCAAGCCAAATTATGTTAGAGCCTGTTGCACTAGGAGATGTGAGCAAATATGGTATTGCCGATATTAACGGTGTTCAATTAATGCCAGGTAAAAGTGCTGCAATTAAAACTATGGTCGAAAAGCCTGCTGCCGATGACGCGCCTTCAAACCTTGCTGTTGTTGGACGCTATGTGCTGAGTAAAAATATTTGGCCTTTACTGGCTAAAACTCATGTAGGCGCAGGTGGTGAAATACAGCTTACAGATGCTATTGATGCATTAATGATGCAAGAAGCTGTAGAGGCGTTCCACATGAGTGGGCGTGCTCATGACTGTGGAGATAAGCTAGGTTATTTAAAAGCCGTTGTTGAATATACGATACGTGATGAAAGGCTAGGTAAGGAGTTTACTCAACATTTAAAAGCATTAGTTAATGGCGAAAGTGCGCCAACACTTAACAATGTGGTTAATTTGTAAGATATAACCTGTGTTGATTATAAAATTATAAACCGTGTTTAATTTAAATACGGTTTTTTTGTTTCTAGATTAGGTTTGTATATTACCAAGCTCAGTATTTAAAGCGACATCAACATTCTATGAAATTAAACTCTTTGTAGGCGTGAAGCTTGGTCACGCAAAAGGTTGTTAATATAGCAATGTGTAAATTAAACGCGCTAGCCAGCAAAGCGCCTACAAAAAATAGACATCGGTGCGCCCGATGGTAATTAAATCTTTGAAATCATCCCAACGTAGGCGTGAAGCTTGCTCACGCAAAGGTTGTTAATTAACTATGTGTGAATTAAACGCGCTAGCCAGCAAAGCGCCTACAAAAAATAGACATCGGTGCGCCCGATGGTAATTAAATCTTTGAAATCATCCCAACGTAGGCGTGAAGCTTGCTCACGCAAAGGGTTGTTAATTAACTATGTGTGAATTAAACGCGCTAGCAAGCAAAGCGCCTACAAAAAATAGACATCGGTGCGCCCGATGGTAATTAAATCTTTTAAATCATCCCAACGTAGGCGTGAAGCTTGCTCACGCAAAAGGTTGTTAATATAGCCATGTTTAAATTAACCACGCTAGCCAACAAAGCGCCTACAAAAAATAGACATCGGTGCGCCCGATGGTAATTAAATCTTTGAAATCATCCCAACGTAGGCGTGAAGCTTGCTCACGCAAAGGGTTGTTAATTAACTATGTGTGAATTAAACGCGCTAGCCAACAAAGCGCCTACAAAAAATAGACATCGGTGCGCCCGATGGTAATTAAATCTTTGAAATCATCCCAACGTAGGCGTGAAGCTTGCTCACGCAAAAGGTTGTTAATATAGCCATGTTTAAATTAACCACGCTAGCCAACAAAGCGCCTACAAAAAATAGACATCGGTGCGCTCGGTGGTAATTAAATCTTTGAAATCGTCCCAACGTAGGCGTGAAGCTTGCTCACGCAAAAGGCTGTTAATATAGCCATGTTTAAATTAACTACGCTAGCCAACAAAGCGCCTACAATAGACTGGCTTAGGTTTTCTATGTGGTAGAGTTGGTTAGTATGGTGTAATCGATTAAGTACTGTATATTTAACAGAGATAGTAAATTAATACAGATCGTTGTTGTTAACTCATCAGCGATTTTTTATTATGTAAATATTACCTAGAACATAACAATAAATGGAAGAACAATGCTAAAAAAATTACCTGTATTAATTGGATTAATGTTTAGTTCTCAGGTTTTTGCAAGTGGGGTCTCACCTTACTTACCTTTAAAACAAAACCCACAGTTAGAGCAACTAGTTGAAAAGCTCCTTGTTGTTGGCGACAACGCTCATATGATGAGCAAGCCTTATAAAACAACAGAAGTGCTAAAGGTATTAAAATCTATTGAGCACAGTTACCCCAGTTTGTATCAAAAACTGTTTAACGAACTCGCTCTATATAAACAAACTGATGCAATGACTTATGCTAAAGCTACAATAGCTTATGGTAATGAATCTAAGTCCATACCTAATCAGCGCGGACAAAGCGTTGATACTTATTTAAAATTAGAAGCCGGTGGCTTTGCTAATTTTGGTAATCATTTTGGTGTAAGTGTGGGCGGTATTATCAACGAAGATAATTTGCTCCCAACTCAAAGCTTTGTTTATTTTGGTAACGAGTATGCACAAGTCGATTTAGGCTATAGGGAACGTTGGTATTCACCTATTTACGATAGTGCAATGATTTTAAGTACTAATGCTAAAACCCTTCCTTCGATTGGTATTAGCAATGTGGAACCTATTACCGACTTTGATATACGTTACGATTTGTTTTACATGAAAATGAAAACAGACCCTGCGATCAATTCAGGCAAAGAGCTTGGCTTAAAAGTAGAAGGTAAACCTCACTTAGCAGGGGTGCATTTAAGTTTCTCCCCTTTTGATGGTTTAACATTAGGTGCTAGCCGTTTATTGCAATTTGGTGGTGGAGATCGCTCTGTTGGCATTAGTGATTTTGCCGAAGCATTCTTCTTACCCGGTAATAACGATAATGTGAATGGTGAAGAGCTTTCTGAGTTTGGCCCAAATTATGAAGTAGGTGACCAACTTGCCTCTGTTAGTTTTGACTATAAAGCGACCTGGTTTGATGTGCCTTTTAGTTTTTATGGTGACGTTGGTTTTGAAGATACCTTTGGCGGTGGAAAAAAGAATAATGCTTATAGCTTTGGACTATTTTTACCATATTTACACGAAGATCATAGTTTAAGGTTTGAAAATAGCCGTTGGCAAGAGGGTTGGTACATAGCTCATTTATACTCTTTGGGTAATACAATTAGTGGCCAAGTTTTAGGGCATTGGGCAGGTAATGAGCGTGGCGAAAATCATCAGCCGGCGGCTGAAAGTCAATCTATTAACTGGGTATGGCAATATAGTTCAACACAAAATATTGATACTACTATTCGACGTATAGAAAATGGTTTGGAGCGTGGGGGCAACGGCGCAGGCCGTTTACCCTTATCTTCTTACACTATAGGGGTTGAATTAGAAACTCGTTATACGCAACAGTTGCAAGAGGGTTATTGGGGCTTAGAGCTTTATACTGGTAAAACTGTTTTTGCCGATAACTTTTTTCGAGTCGGCGCCTTTTATGGATGGTAAATTGTGTTAGTATTTTAGCTATAACCAGCTGGGCATTAGACGCTTGCTGTAATCTTTAGCCTTATCTCTTTTAAAGTCACCTGTTTAACAATAGGTGACTTATAGCTGATAGTAATTAACTCTGATAAAATCATTTTTATTAATTATTGAATAACCTTAAAGGATTAGTATGAAAATTGCCGTAGTTGGTACAGGCTATGTAGGCCTTTCTAACGCTATGTTGCTAGCACAGCACAATGAAGTGGTTGCATTAGATATAGACGCACAAAAAATCGCACTTTTAAATAACAAAAAATCACCTATTGTGGATACCGAAATTAGTGATTTTTTAACACGTAGTGACTTGAACTTTACAGCAACTACCGACAAAGTAGCAGCCTATAAAAATGCTGACTTTGTAATTATTGCCACACCCACTGATTACGATGTTGAAAATAACTACTTTAATACCAGCTCAGTAGAGGCTGTAATTAAAGATGCGATAGCGCATAACCCAGATGTAGTTATGGTTATTAAGTCGACTATACCCGTTGGCTTTACACAAAGTATTAAAGAAAAACTTGGTATTAATAGCTTAATATTTTCGCCTGAGTTTTTACGTGAAGGTAAAGCGCTACACGATAACCTATACCCATCACGTATTGTAGTCGGTGAGCAAAGTGAGCGCGCAACAGTGTTTGCTAACTTACTTAAGCAAGGCGCTATAAAAGAAGATATTGAAGTACTGTTTACTGACTCAACTGAAGCTGAGGCTATTAAACTTTTCTCAAATACTTACTTAGCAATGCGTGTAGCTTACTTTAATGAGCTTGATAGCTACGCTGAAGCACATGGCTTAAACTCTAAGCAAATTATTCAAGGTGTTAGTTTAGACCCACGTATTGGTGGTCACTACAATAACCCATCGTTTGGATATGGCGGCTATTGCTTACCAAAAGACACTAAGCAGCTACGTGCAAACTATGCAAATGTACCAAACAATATTATTAGTGCCATTGTTGATGCTAATACGACACGTAAAGACTTTATTGCGGACTCAATACTTAAACGTAACCCTAAAGTGGTTGGTGTATATAGGTTAGTAATGAAAAGCGGATCTGATAATTTTAGAGCTTCGTCTATTCAAGGTATTATGAAGCGTATTAAAGCCAAAGGTATTGAGGTAGTAGTTTACGAACCAGTACTTAAAGAAAATGAATTTTATCACTCGCGTGTAATTAAAGATTTAAGTGAGTTTAAACAAATATCTGACGTTGTTGTATCTAACCGCATGGTTGAAGAGCTTAGCGATATTGCTGATAAGGTTTATACACGTGATTTATTTGGTAGTGACTAGTATATAATTTTATATAGCGTCCATTTATTATGGGCGCTTACATTTATTTTCTGTATTTTAAACATAGATAGTTATTAAAGAAGCGAGCAGTCATTTCTCTTTTTTATATTAATACTGAAATGAAACAGATTTCTAAACATTACCTTTATTAATTTAATAACAAGTATAAACCATTCATTTAAATTGCTTACATAACCTTACCAATACCTTTCTCTCTTATTTTTCCTTACCTTGAATCAGCATATTACTGGCTAGATTTTTTTAGTTGTCAGATGTAACCTTAATATGTTAATTCCTCTGTATTATTAATTCTATAAAAAAAGGTTAATAAAACTATGGATATAGAAATTAAAATTTACTAATATTTAACATGTGTATCTTTGAGTTTTATAATATATAAAGTTCAAAGAGAGCAGTGCTAAATATATTGAGTAGCAACTGTTGTTGCTCAATATTGAATTAAGAATAGTAGAATTAAATTAGTAAAAATAAGGAATAATATGAAACGGAATGTTAATTATGTATGGGTACTCATTTTAACTTTACTTCTAACTGCGTGTGGCGGAGGTGGGGGCTCAGATCCATCTGAGAGTACGAATACATCAACAGGAGGTGGAGGCTCGACCGGTAGTGTAACCACTGAAGCCCCAAAAGTTGTTAGCTTTACAGTAGATAATGAACTGAGCTGCACAGCAACAGTAAAATGTGAAAATATTATCACTGTAGAAGTGGATGCAGAGATTACGGGGGCTAAATTTCAATTAAATGGCGCCCAAGGAGACATAGTTTTCTCAGATAGTTTTTTGACTTTACCTGATAGCGGTGAAATAACGTTTGATAGCACTAAGACTTTTAAGCTGAATGTAACCTCACAAACAGCGGGTGAAGTTAGTATTGAGTTAGTGGCTATTACTGATGCTAATGGCACTTATGATATTGACAATGCTTCAGCTGTGATTATGTTTGCAGAACAGCCTGTCCAATCGCAACTAGGTACAAGTATAATATATTTCAACCCACTTAATGATGCAGAACTTTCATCAACGGGTGAGCAAGATGAAAATACGGTGATTGCCACAAGTATTACAGTGACACGTTATAAACGTAATGAGGATGGCGAGTATGTTCAAGAGTCACAAGATGTGGTTATACTTGATAGTGAAAATAAGTTTGAACAACAGCTTGCAGTAGGTGATTACTATGAGTATATAGCAGTCAGTACGAGCTTTGCTGAACTTGAAACAAGTCGACAGTTTTCGATAAGTCGTGGTGGCTTAGCAACAAATACTATGATGCTCTACCCTGTAGGAGTAACTGCAGAAGAGGTCGCAGCTCAAAAAGAAGCGCATGAGCTAGGTGAACATAATTTATTCACTTATTATATTAATGACTTCACTTATAATTGGGTCGATAGAAAGCCACTGAGTGTTAAGTATGATGCAGAGCTTGAATTTATCGTAAACTCATTCTCTCTTGTAGATAGCAGTACTTCGAGTGTGGAAATTTTGTCTAATTTAAACTTCAACCTAAAAGTAAAAGACACTAACTTTAATGTAGATATAACCCCAGATACCCAACTTTATGATTTTGTTCCATTGTCGGCTGGAACAGTATCAATAGAGTTTGCCCTGTCTAATTTTACTGCAGGTAATCAAACGCTTGAACTTGATATGCGAATTGCAGGGTCACAAACCATTGGTGGTTTTAGCGAGACCGCAGTGGAAATTGAAATTCTTGAGTAACGAAGTAAATTCTAAACACTGAATATTTATATCTATTTTTAAGAAAAGCAGTTTTACTTTTAAAGCCCTATGACAATAGCCCTAATTATTTCCATAGGGCTATTTCAAAAAACTTGAATCACATTACTTGGTTATGTTTTTATTTCCTACTTTATTAAAATGGCAGTTACAGACTCACCGCTAAATACATAAGATTGTACTTAATAAATGTAAGTTAGACTGCGCTGTCTTATTGCCTCGTATAAACTCTGTGTATGTTTACTTCAATTTTGGTCTGTTATTGATCAGCATTCTGATCACACACTCTCTTCGGAAGTCGCGTTATTTTTTAATGACTTTAGCTCTAATACGCCTTCATTAATGTAAGAAAATATAACTATCCAACCAACGACTGAAATAAAAGAGGCTTTAATGATCCAAGGCAAAAGCCAGTCTCCACTATTCCATAGCATATGTGAAAGTGTTGCTATTAGAAAAACCCGTACAAAAGTATACTCAAATAGCATACTTATCATAAAGGGTCTGCCTTGCTTAACTTTCCATAATGCAGCACCTATCATACCGGTCCAAATTATATGCCCAAAGGGAGACAAGACACCTCGTAAATTAATGTTATCTATCATTGAGGTATAGTTCTGACTCAAAAGAATTTCAAACGCATACCCAGCACTTTCAAATGAACCAAAACCACAGCCAACAGCAGCCCCAAACAATAAACCGTTTAAAATATATGGGTATCTGACTGCATTTGCTATTAATAGAAGTGCGATTAATTTACCAGGCTCTTCAGCTAAACCTGCAACAGGTGGGCCTAGCCAGTTTAAGTCAGAAGTTAATTGAAACATGAGCAATGAAAAAATGAGCGACAGTATCCCGCCTTGTAGAACTAGTTTAAATACTTTTATTAATGATACATTTCTTGGTACGTTTGTCTCGAAAAAGAAAACGAGTACACTCAAAGGCATTGCAAACGTGCCCACAAAAATTAAGCCGGGCAATAGTTTGATATTTTCCCAATATTCAAATGAGTAAATAAAGCCAAAATAGGTTAGTAGCATCAATCCAAAAAGCCGAATAAATAACCAAGGTCTTGGGAATTCGGATGTTATTTCATTGATATCAGGTGTTGTTGTCATCGTTCCAACCGAATAATACTCTTCAAGCTCTTCATCATTTCTTTTCTTAAACACATCTGAAAAAAGTAGCTTGATGTTGAAGTCCGCCAGATCTGTAGTGCCCGCAAAGGAGGTGACATGCTGACTTAATGTCGCTCGGTTTTGAAACAACGTTTTTTTAGCTATTACATCTCCTTTTGATGAAAAACGATTACTTGCATTCTTATCACCCATTACATAGCAGATAATGCCAGCTTCTAGCATCATCTCAGACATGTACTGGGCTTTTTCGTGACTTAGACCCTTCTTTAATACATAGCTTCTGCCATTAAAATATTGCTCAGCTTTAGCGATTGAAATATTAAAGAGCGAAGCAAACTCATTTACTGCTTTCCCTCGGCTTTTATCCGGGGCAATATCTCCTTTAAAAACGAGCTTATAAGTACACGCCATCATACTACCTCGTAAATAATAGTTTTACAGATGGTGTTACGGCGAGGCTGATTTCCATACCTACGCTTTTCATACTTCTGATGTTAACTTTTCTTTGTAAATCAGCACTCATTTTGATTGCGCGAACTAACATTGCCACGATAGGTTTATCTTTAACTTTCTCTTCAAGCTCTTCCATTGATAGCGTCGTTTCACTGTTCATTTTAATAATGACATTAACCTTTGGTGATACACCGACTTCCATCTCAAGATCTTCAATAATGTAGCCCGCATTCTCTAGATAAGGTATTGATGAATTTATTTGTACTACAGATTCTTGTAGTTTTATCATACCAATTGTTTGCGCTCTTTTGAGCTGCTCAAATGCCATTTTTTGTGCTTTTACAGTAAAAGCATTAGAGCTAATAAAGCTACTTGTTTCCTCTTCAACAACATAAGCCCCCGACATTAAATCATGGAATCCTCGACGCTTAGGGTTGAAGAAAATACTTATCGCTGATATCAAGAAAAAGGCGAAGCCTACTAAGAATACAATGGATCTTATGAAGGCGTTAAGTAAGTTTAATGGGGTCGAGTTTTCATCTATTACTTTTATTTTTAATAACCTTGCGCCAATTGTTTTTCCGCCTGATAAATTGCCAGTCATCAGCGTGAAATAAACAAGACTTAACACAAATCCAAGGTACTTTAAGCTTTCAAGTGTGGCTGGAAAAAAGGTCAGTATCAAATACGTAATGATAAACGTAAAAACCATCGTTATTAGTTGGTCAATGCACACGGCCGCGACACGTTTCCACGGTTTTGCTATTAGAAAGGTGTCTACTTTTATTGTGTCATTTTCATTGGCAGGTTCTTGGGCTGCATCCGCTTCTATTGTCGAAATGTCTTCAACTACGGCAACAGTTTCAATTTCTTCTTCTGCGGCCAAGTCATCGACTTCTTCAATGTCTTCAAGATTAAAAAGATCTTCATTATTATGTTTAAATTGAAGCTCAACTTTTCCACCAAACTTAATGATAGCCTGTTCGATTTTATTGGCTTTTTCTTCGTCCAAATCGGTAAAAAGCACGAGATTATCTTGCTTTAAATAGCCGATGACATCTGCTTTAGATGCGCTTGGGAAACAACGCTTAATTACGCCAGCAAGGTTAGCGATATTATTTTTATTACTGATCCCTCTGTAGATAACATCACACTTCATCATAATATATTTCAGTCCCTTTAATATTTAAGTTCGCAATAGAATTTTATTAGCTTTATTTTGGTTATGAACAGGCGCTCACAAACGGGTGTCTTCAATCAACGGTTGCGCTAAGGTGAAGTCACTTGGACTCTTAAGTGGTTTGCTTTGCTCTTACCTATAGCCATCATCTTAAAACGATATTTTTCGCATTTAGTTTTAGATGAAACTCAAATAGCACAGAGCCAAACTTACTTGATCCTATCTGTATTGGCGTGCACGGCGAAGCATGACAATCTGCCTGTTAACAAATGTGAGAGTGCGCTAGTTGTGTCTTTAAATTTGATAACGCTCTAGCGTTTAATACTTTTCAAAACAGTGGGTACATATTGGATAGGGATAATGGGAAATGAATACGTTTTACTTTCATGTCAACTCATCGTCCAATTTGATAAGTACTACAACTGACTAGCCGGGAATAGTATACATTCCTGCCATGCATATCAAATAAAAATTTATAGTGCATACAATGAACTAAAAACATTTTTTCTTTGCATGACGGTTAATAATATTACTAATACCCATGATATCTCGGTTTGTAAGGAAGTATTTTAATATTTACCTATGCCATAGCTTCATCGGTAATCCCCACAAAAAATAATAGAAGCCAAATGTAGAATTTTCTCCGATTGCCATCCCGATTTACAGTGATATTTTTTTAGCATAATTATTCCATCAGCAGTACATACTTAAGTAAGGAAGAAAAAAGCGATATATTAGTAGTTAGTAATTGGTGTATATAAGTTGTAGGTGAGGTTTTATTATCTCGCTTTTTATTTTATATAAATACAATCCCAATAAGGGTATGAAGCAATTTTATCGACAATTTTAGCCCGCAAAGGGTTAGCAATAATATATCTAGCATTGTTCAGTAAATCATTTTCATTTCTAATCATGTGATCATAGTAGTTACGTTGCCATAATTTATACATACCCAAATCGTTACGAGTTACTTTAGAGCAACGCCCTTTAAATAACTTAATTACATCGGACAGCGCTTTCTTAGTTCCTAATTGAATTAGCCAATGTATATGATTTGGCATAATTACAAATGCTATTGTTTTAGCTGCTTCTTGCGTTTCTATCTTTTTCATTTCTGTGATTATTAAACGATTAATATCCATAGAAATAAATATGTTTTCTCTTTTGTGTGCCACTAGTGTGATTGAGTAAAATCGATTTGTTAATGATACTCTGCCTTTTCGCAATAAATCAGAACGATACATTTTTACAGTCTTTCAATACTTTTCATTAAAGGTAGCAGAGGTTTCAAATTAAGAGATCGCGAAGTAAAGTTAGGTTAGATGAGCGCGAAGTAAATTCGCACCTACAGGGTGTGTGCATGTTGTAGGTGAGGTTTTATACCTCGCTTTGATAAAGTTAAGGTCGATGAGCGCGAAGTAAATTCGCACCTACAGGTGGCATATATTGTAGGTGAGGTTTTATACCTCGCTTTTGGTAACGTTAGGTTAGATGACCGCGAAGTAAATTTGCACCTACAGGGGGATATTGTAGGTGAGGTTTTATACCTCGCTTTGGTAAAGTTAAGGTAGATGATCGCGAAGTAAATTTGCACCTACAGGTGGCATATATTGTAGGTGAGGTTTTATACCTCGCTTTGGTAAAGTTAAGGTAGATGAGCGCGAAATAAATTCGCACCTACGGTGTGTGTGTGTTGTAGGTGAGGTTTTATACCTCGCTTTGGTAAAGTTAAGGTAGATGAGCGCGAAATAAATTCGCACCTACGGTGTGTGTATGTTGTAGGTGAGGTTTTATACCTCGCTTTGGTAAAGTTAGGTTAGATGAGCGCGAAGTAAATTCGCACCTACAGGGGGGGGCATGTTGTAGGTGAGGTTTTATACCTCGCTTTGGTAAAGTTAGGTTAGATGAGCGCGAAGTAAATTCGCATCTGCAGGGTGTGTGTATGTTGTAGGTAAGGTTTTACATCTCGCTTTAAAGGTCTTATAAACAAAAACCCCGATGGTACTGTGTACCATCGGGGTTTTTTAATCGTTTTAGTAAACTTAAACTTTAAATTCGTCTACCGACAAGCGAAGCTCTTCAGCAAGTTTTGCTACTTCTGAACTTGAGATATTAGTTTGGTTTGCGCCTTCGGCTGTTTGCTCTGCGATGGCTACAATCGACTCAAGGCGTTCGCTAATTTCTTGTGCTACTTGTTGTTGCTCAAGTGCCGCAGTCGAAATTTCTTCACTTACGTCGTGGGCTTGCGAAACTGCAAATGTAATCGAATCAAGTGCGCTACTTGCTAGGTCGGTTTGCTCAACACACGATACAGCGCGTTGCTTACCTTTGCTCATTGCCGTTACGGCAGCTTCAGCGCCTGTTTGTAGCGACTCAATCATTGATTGTATCTCTTGGGTCGACTCTTGAGTTTTACTTGCTAGAGAGCGTACTTCGTCAGCTACAACAGCAAAGCCTCTGCCATATTCACCAGCTCGTGCAGCTTCAATTGCGGCATTTAGTGCAAGTAGGTTCGTTTGATCCGCTATTCCGCGTATTACATCTAAAATGCTGCCTATTGATGCGCTATCTTGATGCAGTTTATTAATGACTTGTGAGGCGTCGTCTACTTCACGCGCTAGCTGTTCAATCGTTGCTTTATTGTTATTTGAAATGCCTTTAACGCGTTCAGCTTCTTTATCTGCATTTTTAATTTCGCTAAGTGCTTGTTGAGCGCTGTTACTAACCGTTTGCGATGTACTGCTCATTTCGGTTGTTGCAGTAGCTGCTTGTTCAACTTGTGCTTGTTGGTTACGAATTGCTTGGCTTGATTCTGAGGTAATGGCCGATGTTTGCTCTGATGCTGCTGCAAGCTGAGTAGAGCGCGAAATAATGCCTTTAATTAGGCTGCGTAGGCTGTCAATTAGTGTATTACAACTTTTAGATAGTTCGCCAAACTCGTCTTTAGCGCTGTCGTCTAAACGTTGTGTCATGTCGCCACTGGCAACAATATCTAAAATGCGATTCACTTCGGCAAGTGGTTTAGTAATGCGGCTAACAGTAATAATGGCAATCACAATTGCTAAAAGAGTGGCTATAACCATGCCAACCCACGTCCATAAATTAGCTGAGTCTACATCGCTGCGCACACCTTGTTGTAATTTAAACGCAACGTCACTCGCTTGATTAACTAGCTCGTCAATTTGGTTAAGTGCCATTTTGGTGGCTTGCTCTGACTGCGCAAGCTCTGATTGCGTAAGCGTAATCGAATCAATTAAACGTTTTTTGTTTGCTGCTAAGCTGTTACTGCCCTTTATGTTATTTTCTAAAACATCAACATACTCTTTTAGGCTTGAATATAAGTCGCTATGCGTTTGCTCTATTGCTGGCTTAATTAAATCAACGGTACGGATTACTTCTTCAAGGTAATACGTTTGCTCGTTTTTAACAATATCGAGAGTGTTAAGCGTTTTAACGGTTAGCATGTCGGTGCTGTTACTAACTACCGACATAAAGTTGTTTTCTAAATTATTTGCAGCTTGATAAGCGCGAGGGTGGTTTTGTTCAAACCCGTCAATGTCGATAATGTCGAGTACAACAGAGTTAGCATCTTCTGCACTTAGTTCTATATTTTCTAATTGTGCTTTTAGTGTTTTATTTAATGCTAGCTGCTTGCCTTTGTCTTCTAATAAATTTTCAACGGTGCTTAAAAAGCTTAAATAAGTTTTTTCTACATTTTGGCTACTTTGATTAAGTGCAGCATCGTTTTTTACTACGTCTTGAAGCTCACGGTGCAGCGTGTTGAATTGCTGTTTTTGTTCAAGGACTTGTGCTTTTATTGGCGCAAGCTCATTGGCTGATGTCGTGTAAAAGCTCGCTTGTGCGGCTTTACTCATTAAAATAAATTCGGCTTGTAGCTCAGAGCTTTTATTTAATGCTGGGAGTGATAGTTGGTTCACTTTTTGAGTGGAACGGTCAATATTTGCAATTTTTATTAAGGAATTACCACCAATTATTAATAATAATAGTGTGATAAATATAAAACCACCCCAAATACGCTGGCTTACTGTCAGGTTCATAAGATTTCCACTCAAAAAGTACTTCAATTAAGACTTATCGGCGTTTGTACCAATAAGTTAAGTAATTAAAATCAATTACTTTAATTAATTTTAACTATTAATTGATAAATCTAACAGATGTATTGTTTTTTTTCAGTTTATTTAGACGAAAGGTGGGATTTTTCTACAATTACTTTTTTAGTACTCAGCTCCATTAGGGTCATGGTGTTACCCCATACGCAGCCTGTATCTAGGGCGTGAACCCGTGAATTACCTGTTCTACCTTCAAGTGCGGCCCAGTGGCCAAAAATAATATCGTGTTTAGATTTAGCTATATTGGGGTGGTTAAACCAAGGCGTGAGGGTTTCGCTGTCGGTTATTGCACCCTTTGCATTAAGCTCGAGTGTGTTATCACTTGTTAAAAAACGCATGCGGGTAAAGTAATTAACTATGTATCTAAACTTTGCAAAGTCATCAAGGGTGTTAGACCACTTTGCGGGGTGAGCCTGATACATGTGTTCAAAAAACGCTTTTGCGTTACTTGATTGATAACAGCTTTGTGCAAATTGAGCTTGTTTTAGCGCATCCTCAATAGACCAATCGGGATTTAATCCTGCGTGAGATATAAAACAGTTATGTTTTATAAGCTCTAAAGCCAATGGCTGGGTTTGTAAAAAAGCGATGTAGTTAGCCAATTTAGGGCTTTCAAATATTGAGTTTAATTTATCTTTTGGATTAGTGGGTTTGTTAAGAAAGTAGCAGGCAACCATGTGAAGGTCGTGATTGCCTAAAGTGATGGTCATGCTATTTTGATGTTGGTAAATATAGTCTAAGCAGGCTAGGGAGTCTGGCCCGCGAGCAACTATGTCGCCAACTAAATATAGGTGATCTTTACTTGGGTTAAAATCAACCCGTTGTAAAAGGGTGTTAAATTCACTAAAACACCCTTGTAAATCACCTATCGCATAATCTGCCATCTAAGTGCTTAATGCAAAATGTTAGGGCAAGCCAAACGAAACACATTAATAGGCGCCTGAAACTCAGAGCCAAACTCGTTGCGTAACGTGTAATGGCCTTGCATAGTGCCTACAGGTGTATCTAAAATTGCACCGCTAGTGTATTTATAGCTTTCGCCTGGGCCAATATCTGGCATTTCGCCAACAACGCCTTCGCCTTCAACTTCTACTTGTTTGCCATTTGCGTCGGTAATTAACCAATAGCGGCTCAGTAATTTTGCACTGCATAAACTATGGTTTTTAATTGTTACCGAGTAAGCAAATACATATTTTTCAAGCTCTGGTTGAGATTGACCTTCTACGTAAAATGTTTCTACAGATACCTTTACAGGCGATCCAATGTTACTGCTTGTTGTCATAAATCCAGTTAGCTATATCAATAAATTGTTGTAAAGATAAGCGCTCAGCACGCAGCGTTATATCAATGCCAATGCTAGTTAGTTCTTCTGCGGTAAGTAAATTACCTAAACTATTACGTAGCGTTTTGCGGCGCTGGTTAAATGCTTCTAAACACACGGTGTTTAAAATTTTAACGCTTTTTGCTGTACGTTGCTCTGGCTTTTTAGGTATTAAACGAATAACAGCAGAGTCAACTTTTGGCGCTGGTTTAAAGCACTCAGGTGGTACTTCAACAACCGGCATTGCATTACAGTAGTATTGAGTCATTACGCTTAAGCGGCCAAATGTTTTACTACCTGGGCCTGCTACCATGCGTTTTACTACTTCTTTTTGAAGCATAAAGTGCATGTGCTCAATATGATCTGAAAATTCAAAAAGGTGAAACAATAACGGTGTCGAAATATTGTAAGGTAAGTTACCAAACACTTTTAATTTTTTGTCATCGCGAACCAAGCTTGCAAAGTCAAACGTCATTGCATCGCCTTGGTTAACGGTTAATTTAGGACCCAAAAATGGGTGTTCAATTAATCGTTGTGCTAAGTCTTTATCTAATTCAACAACCGTTAAATGGCCGCTTAAGTCGGCTACTGGCTCAGTAATTGCGCCAAGGCCGGGGCCAATTTCTACTAAGTTGTCTTCTGGTTTAGGATCAATCGCAGAGACTATTTTATCGATGATAGATTCATCAAATAAAAAGTTTTGCCCAAAACGCTTACGAGCGCGGTGTCCTAAATGTACTTTATCGGTCATTGATTTTGTGCTTTTTCTTGGGCGAGCTTAATTGCTTCGCGGATCGCTAATTCAAAACTGCCAACGTCAGCTGTACCAGTCCCTGCTAAATCGAGTGCAGTACCGTGGTCAACTGAGGTGCGGATAAATGGTAAGCCAAGGGTAATATTTACCGATTTACCAAATCCTTTGTATTTTAGCACAGGTAATCCCTGATCGTGATACATAGCAAGTACTGCATCTGCTTCAGATAGGTATTTATGTTGAAATAAGGTATCGGCCGGTAGTGGGCCAATTAAATTCATCCCTTCGCTTCTAAGTATTTCAAGCGTTGGGGTGATTGTTTCTATTTCTTCACGGCCTAAATGGCCATCTTCACCTGCATGTGGGTTTAAGCCACACACTAAAATACGTGGTTTTTCTATCCCAAACTTAGTTTGTAGGTCGTGATTTAAAATACCCGCTACTTTAGTTAAGCGCTCAGGAGTAATGGCACGCGATACATACGCAAGTGGAATATGCGTGGTTACAAGCGCAACACGTAAACCTTCAGTTGCAAGCATCATAACCACATCTGCAGTATTTGATTGCTGCGCAAAATACTCAGTATGTCCGCTAAATGAAATGCCCGCTTTGTTAATAATACCTTTGTGAACAGGACCCGTAACAACCGCATCGAACGTGCCATCCATGTTTTTTTCACTTGCTATACGCAAGGTATCTAACACATATTGGCCATTACCGTCGTTTAGTACGCCAAGCTCTACATCAACCCCTAAATCAACCTGATGAATATACAAACTGCCTGCAGGTGCTGCTATGGCGGGGGCATTATCATCAAAGTTAATTAAGTTTATTGTTAAGCCTAAATGCTTTGCACGCTCTTTTAATAGTTTGCCATCAGCAATCGCTATTAGTTGAGCGTCCCACGCTTGCTGAGCAAGCGTGAGTAGCAAATCTGGGCCAATACCGGCTGGTTCACCCGGTGTAATAGCAATTCTTAGAGTCATATTTATTGGTCTATAGGGAAAATTTCAACGTGAGCTTGCTCGCGCATTTCTTGCTGCCAGTTAAAACTTTCTTCCTTAAATTTACGGTTAAACAACATACCGTGAGCACGGTTACGTTTAGCTAGTTCAGTTTTATCAGCTACACGTTTGCCAAGTAACTGCACAATATGCCAACCAAACTGTGTTCTAAACGGTTCGCTTATTTCATTTTCTTTAAGAGAAAGTAATGTATCTTTAAACGCAGGTACGTAGGTAGTTGGATCTGTCCAATCGTACTCGCCACCTTTAAGTGCAGAGCCTGGATCTTCTGAGTACTCTTTAGCAAGTTCACCAAAGTCGGCTGTTCCTGCACGTAAGTCTTTTGCAAAGCCTGCAAGCATTGAGCGTGCTTTTTCTTCACTTAAAATAATTGAAGGTTTAATAAGTATATGGCGTGAACGTACTTCAGTTGTTTCTACAACTTGTAGACCACGAACGTCTTGTACTTTAATGATATGAAAACCAGCACCAGAGCGAAGTGGGCCAACAATAGCGCCTTTCTTTTGGCCTTTTACTGCTTCAGCAAAAAGCGATGGCATTTCGTTAATGCCCATGTAACCAAGTTGTCCACCTTCAAGTGCTTTAGAGCCGCTTGATGATGAAATAGCAATACGCTTAAATTCTTGGCCATCGTTTAATAGCTCAATAACTTTATCTGCACGTGTTTTTGCATCAGCAATTTCGTCAGCTGTCGCATCGTTAGGGATATCTATTAAAATATGACCAATGTCGTACTCTTCAGCACTTTGACCTTGGGTTTCCATAATTTTTAAAAGGTTATCAACTTCTTGTTCGCTAATATAAATACGACGATCAACGCTTGCACGTGTTACTTGCTGCGTTGTGATTTCTTTACGAATTTCTTCACGGTAAGCTTGAAAGCTTTCGCCCGAACCTTCAATAGTGCGGCGTAAGTCGGCAATTGTTCCGCCTTGCTCTTTTGCCATGTTAGCGAGAGTTTGATCGAGTTGGCTGTCTGAGATTTGTAATCCCATACGCTCAGCCATTTGCATCATAAGCGCTTGATTAACTAAACGCTCTACAGCTTGTACACGAAGTGTTTCATCTTTTGGTAATTGCTGGCCTTGTTCTTGTGCTTGCTTTTTAACACGATCAATTATGGTGTCTACTTCGCTTTTTAAAATTACGCCTTGGTTTACAACGCCAATAACTTTATCTATTTCTACTGGTGCAGCCATTACACTTTGACAAAGACTGGCACTTAAAACTGCTGATGTTAATAATTTTTTTAAATTCATATTCTTTTTACTACTCTTGCTGATAGTACTCTAGTTACTAAGAAAATACGGTCTACGATAGCCAAAAATACCTTGTTGTAATAATTTTTGTGCATCATAACGGCTTTTACTGCCAAGTCCTTTTAATACAAAATTCAAACTAATACCTGAATCAAAAGTTGCTTGTTCTTGTCCTATTGACTGATTTAAATCAGTTTCAATTTGGCGATGGCCAGTAATTTGGATAGCCCAACAGCATGATTCATACTGTAATCCGCTCAATACTTCGATACTTCTGTTGTTTTCAAGATCTCGATGATAGCTCGCAATAAATTGCCATTCGTCGCTAATAGGAATACTTGTAAATACACCTGCTTGCTCGATTGTATTTCCTGAGACATCATTTGCATAGCGATGGTTCAATTGTACTAGCTGATTATTATCACCTTTATAATCAAGTGTTACATTTGACTGTACCATTTGCTTGCCATCTGTATCATATTGAATACCTCCAGCGAGGTACCAACGGCGGTGCCAATGTAACATGGTTTGAGCTGCAAATAGTGCATTATAATTAGTGTCTGAGTTTAAGCCTTGTTCTGTTGGCTTGGCATCGTCACTTAAATAAAATATTTGGCCCGCACTAAAGTTAAACACTTCTTCTTGTTTTTTATCAAATAAGCGCGTTGTAGCACCTAAAGTAAACTGATTAGCAGCTGCTATACGGTCAACACCCGAAAAGCGCACGTCTCTAAATAAACCATAATAATCATCTTGCAGTTTGGTTGTATCAAACAAGCCAATGTCTGACTGATCTTTATTAGGTGTATATAAATACTGAATTTGCGGCTCTAGTGTTTGTATACCATCTTCAAAAAAGTATGATGCGTCACGCTCAAAATTAAGCTGAGAGTACAAACGTACTTTTGGGATAGTACGCGATACAGTATCGCTATATTGCGTGCCGGTTAAGTTTCCGCTTTGCTTATAATTAGTTTGTAATAAGCTCACTTCAGACAAAAATGACCACGCATGCGTAGCGTAGTTGTAGCGTGCTTTTGGCTCTACGTGTACACGAGTTGCGCTGTCTATGGCCACTTCTGATGAATCATTAGTAAAATGACTCATCTCGCCCGACACACTAAAGTCAAAATTATCAAAACGCCAAGGCGCTGTTTGCGTAAAATTAACTTGTGGTATTGCAGTGTATGACTCTAAGTGATCGCCCAGTACTTCAAAGTTTTGCACTTTAATATCGGTGCGCCATGTATCACCTAAATGGGTAAGTGAACCAGTACGATACAATTGAGTATCGGTTTTACTTGCGTAGTTTGAAGTTAAGTCGGTGATGTAGTTATCATCGCTCACATTGGTTACATCAACGTTTGCGCGCCAGTTCTCACCTAGGTAGCTTTGCTGTTGCCAATGAAACATGTAGCGTTCATTCAAATCAGGCTCAGAATCATCACTATCTAAGTATTCAATCCCTACTAAGCCTTCGTGTTGCTCTGTTAGGTATCTAAATTCTGTTTGTAATTGCAGCCCTTTGTTAGACATATAACGAGGGGTGATGGTGGCATCAAAGTTAGGTGCAATATTTAAATAATACGGCGTAATTGTTTCAAGGCCGTATTTGTCAGAGCTTGAAATAGTCGGGGTAAGTAAGCCCGATTTACGGCGTTCATCTAGCGGGAATGTAAAATAGGGTAAATATAGAACTGGTGTATCTAAAATACGCAATACGGCGTTATATGTTTCGCCCCAGCCTTCTTCGCGTGAAAGGTTTATTTCGTCAGCTTCAATTTCCCATGCTGGGGTGTCACTTGGGCAAGTAGTAAAGCTTGCATTCATGAGCAATAGGCCAGACTGATTAACAGTGAGCTTTTCAGCGCCGCCTTTACCTTGTTGTTCGGTTAGGCTGTAGTCGGCGCCTAACAAACTGACTTCTGAATTATTTAAATCGGCATTTAATCCGGTGCTGTTTACTTTACTTACGTAGTCTTGATAAGTAATTGGCCCCGTTGCATTTAATAAACCACGCTGTTTGTCTATCAACGCAGTTTGTGCGGACAAACTCATCTTAAGGGTGTTAATATCAACATTGCCGGTAAATTCAGCGCTTTGAGTGCCAAGTAGCTCAACATCATCAGCTTGGATATCAACTTCACCAAGGTTAAGGCCTTCAAGTGGTTGCCAAGCTCTGGTTTGCATTGAAATGCCACAAAGGTTGTGTGCCAGTTCAGTTTCGGCAAGCGATGGTGCGCTAACTACGCTTAGCATCAATATGCCCCAGGTTTTGCTCATTTATCGACCTTAATACTTTGTGTTTAATATAATATACACATAATAAAGGAAAATAATGGCAATTACAGTAATTGACCTATAAAAATAGATATCTAATAAAATGACACGCTTTGAGAATTTACAACAATTTATAAACACACACCTTAATGCCAAGTCGCATACTTTAAACGCGATCACGGGGGATGCTAGCTTTCGCCGTTATTATCGTTTAAATCACGATAATAAACATTTAATAGTGATGGACTCAGATCCAAAAAAAGTGAATAACGAACCTTATATTTCGCTAAACCAGGTGTTTGTTGAGCAAGGTTTTTTACTTCCCACTATTATTGCAAGCGATGAGAAACAGGGCTTTTTTATCCTCAGTGATTTAGGCAGTACGCACCTAGCTGACATGCTTGATGATGCAAACCGCACCGAGCACTATCAAGCATTAATTAGTTTAAGCGCTCAATGGGCAAAAACGCCCACAGCTTCTGCTATGCAAGCGTACAACGAAGACTTTATAACACTAGAACTTGATATATTTAGCCAGTGGTTAGTAAGCGACTTTATTAATGAGCCACTCAGTACCGAACAAAAAATAATGTGGCAAGCAAGTTCAGAGCTATTAATAAAGGCGATGCTTGAGCAACCTACGGTTACCGTTCATCGTGATTACCATAGCCGTAATATTATGAATAGTGACGGCCAGTGGGCCATTATAGATTATCAAGATGCTGTACGCGGGCCGCTTTGCTACGACTTAGTATCGCTACTGCGCGATTGCTACTTTAAATTGCCAGAGCAAGAGTTAACAAGTTTACTTGATTTTGCTTATCAAGAATTTACAGCTCAAAATTTACTGGCTAACACTTCATTCGATGAGTTTAAATATTGGTTTGATTTAACCGGATTACAGCGCCACTTAAAAGCTGCGGGTATATTTTGTCGATTGTATTTACGCGATGGTAAAACAGGTTATTTAGATAATATTTTACCGACGCTTGATTACATTATTGAAGTGGCAGCAATTTATCCAGAGCTTAAAGCATTGAGTGAGTGGACAAAAAATACCATAGTGCCAAAAGTGACTGAAAAGTTGGCAAAGGAGCGCTCATGAAAGCGATGATTTTAGCTGCAGGGCGCGGGCAAAGAATGATGCCGCTAACGCAAAATATGCCAAAGCCAATGTTAAAAGTGGCAGAAAAACCACTTATTGAGCACCATATAAATAACCTTAAAGCAGCCGGCATTACCGATATTGTAATAAACCTTGCGTGGCAGGGGGATAAAATAAAAGACTACTTTAAAGATGGCAGACAATTTGGCGTAAATATACTTTATAGCCAAGAAGTTGAAGGTGGCCTTGAAACGGCCGGCGGTATTATTGAAGCGTTACCGTTGTTGGGCGACTCGTTCATTGTAATAAATGGCGATGTATACACCGACTATGATGTAAGTGCGCTAATGCAACTTCATTTACAACCCGGTGAGGCGCACATAGTGCTTATAGAAAACCCGCCACACAATCCAGATGGCGACTTTGCGTTGAGCCATTTGCCGGCTGAGAGTCAAAAATATACATTTTCAGGGATTGGCCGCTATAAGGCTGATTTTTTTAAAGGATTAACGCAAGGTATTCGCCCTTTAGGGCCTATTTTACGTGAAAAGCTAAATGGACATTTAGTCTCTACTGAGCTCTACATAGGGCAGTGGGATGACATTGGTACACCAGAGCGTTTAAACCAATTAAACACGCGCCTTGAGGCGTAACAACTCAATTTTTAAGAAGGCAGTATTATAGATGTGGGGAAAAATTCTCGGTTTTTGTTTTGGCTTTATGTTTGGCAAAATATTTGGTGCTATTTTAGGTTTATACCTAGGTCATTTATTTGATAAAAGCTTAAAAAATAACTTTGATAAAGCAGGCGGTTTTTCTAGCTTATTTAGTGGTGACGATGTTCACGAGCGCCAAGCTTTATTCTTTTCAAGCTGCTTCGCTGTTATGGGGCACATTGCAAAATCGAATGGCCGAGTGAGCGAAATACACATAAAAGCGGCTAACTTGTTCATGGACGAAATGGGCTTAAAGGGCGAAGAACGCCGCGAAGCACAACATGCATTTCAGTCAGGTAAAGAGAGCGACTTTTCACTTAAAGAAACCGTACACGATTTTAAAGAACGCTTTGCTAAACGAAACGATCTAATACAGTTGTTTTTAGAAATACAAATACAAATGGCGTTTTCTGACGGGGTATTAGCCGAACAAGAAAAGCAATTATTAGCAGAAGTAAGTAAACAGCTAGGCATTTCTAAAACACATTTTGCATTTGTATTAAAACGTTATCAAGCTGAGTTTAACTTTAGAAAGCAACAACAGCGCTTTAATCAGCAGCAACAAAGCCAAGGTCAAAGTAGTAGTTACCGTGAGGGTTCTGGCCATCATGTACCGCCAAATAATAATATGAACCGTGCGCAAGCATTGGCGTTATTAGGCTTAAATAGCGATGCAACGCAACGTGATATAAAAGTAGCGTACCGTAAACTTATGTCGCAACATCATCCAGATAAATTAGTATCGCAAGGTTTACCAAAGCACATGATGGAATTGGCTGTTAAAAAGAGCCAAGATATTCAAGCCGCTTATGAGTATTTAAAAAAGTCGGCGTAAAAACCCGTCTATTTCTTTTGTTAGGCGTGCGTGTTGACCGGGTTGATCGCGCAGGCCAAACAATTGGCGTTGGCGGTAATCAAATTTTGCATTTCGATTAACCCAGCGCTGACGACTTTTAAGGCTCATCAAAATGTCTGTGCTGTCATTTGCATAGTAAATATCAAGCAAGGCGGGTGTAACAAGTGACGCTGTTTGGCTCAAACTTTCGTTACGTTTAGTATTAGGTAAGTAACTGCTCAAACTTATAAACGCATCTAGTCTCTCATCTGGAAAATCTGCATAGTACTCCAACAACACACCCGCACTTGTACCTTGTGCAATAACCACTATATTACTCGAATCTTCCATAGCGGTTTGATACAGCGCATTAAACCGGGAAATGAGATTTATTTTATAGTTATCAAGTATGTCGTCAGTTACTTTTTCAATTGCATTTACGTAATGAGGTTCTTCTTTTATTTTTGCAGGCTGTGATTGGGCGTTTGTTGCTGTGTCGGGTGATGCAGATTCCTCGGCTTTACTAGGCGCAGCTTCGGTTTCGCTGGGCATTGCTTCGCCCAGTTTACTTGCTTGCCAATCAATGTCGGGTACTGTCATTGCGTAGGTGCTGTAGCCTAAATTATTAAGCTCTTTACGCAAGTAGCCCATACCTGAGTTATTGGTAGGTGAAGAATGCCAATCGGGTATAAGTATTACGATACCTCTAAAATTACTACTCATATATTCGCTGTAAAGGCTTAAAAATTCTGTTTCACCCGCTAACATTGGCTTTATTTCATCACTTGGCAGTAGTCGCTCAATGTCGCTATTTTCAATACTTGATAAACTAGGTGGGGCAATATGTTCAGCCGCGTAGGCGGGGTTAGCTAAAAGTAGCGCACAGCTGAGCTGTATATAAAAAGCCCTTTTTAAAAACCGTGTAAATAGCATAACGCACCTAAGTAATGACAATTAGTTAGGTATCGGCAAGGTTATCTAAAAGTTTAATAATTTACGAAGTATTTGCGCCGGTTAAAATTCTGGCTCGGCTTCAAAAGTGAGTACTTGCTCAGTTACGGGGTGCTTTAATTGCAGCATTTGTGCATGTAATTGTAAGCGAGGAGCGGCAGCAAGTGCCTCTTTGTGGGCGTAAAGTCTATCACCTAAAATAGGATGACCCAGGCTTAACATATGCACACGTAGTTGATGCGAGCGACCAGTGATGGGGGTTAGCTCTACACGGGTTGCATTTTCTTCACGCTCAAGTATTTTAAAATGCGTAAGTGAAGGTTTACCTCTGTCGTGATCAACCATTTGTTTAGGGCGATTAGGCCAATCACAAATAAGGGGTAAATCTACTGATCCTGTTTCAGCTTCAAGGTGTCCGTATATACGTGCTATGTAACGTTTCGCTGTTTCGCGCTCTTGAAACTGCATGCTTAAATGTCTGTGCGCTGCTTTATTCATGGCAAGGCACAGTATGCCAGAAGTCGCCATATCTAAGCGGTGCACTATTCTTGCTGTTGGGAAAACACGATTAACGCGATTAATTAAGCTGTCGGCATGTTTAGGATCTTTACCTGGGACAGTTAATAACTCACTTGGTTTATTAACTATCAGTAAGTCGTCATCCTGAAAAAGTATCGTTAAATACGGACTCATAGGGGGATTGTAGTTAACTAACACGGCCGACCTTAGTAATTTTGAAGGGCGCTATTTTAGTAGAGCAAGCCAACAGGCTCAAGTAAAAGTTTGGCTATATTGTTTTAACTAATAGTCCAAGCCTTAGGCTCCTTTAAAGCGCTTTTATAACTTAATTTCTTCGGGTGTTAATAATCGATATTCACCACTAGCCAAGTTTTCATCTAGGGTAATCCCCGCAATCTGCTCGCGATGTAACTCAACCACTTTGTTATCTACCGCGTAAAGCATACGCTTAACTTGATGATACTTACCTTCACTTATTGATAAACGCAGTCCGTAATTAGCAAGTCGTTCGGCAATAGCTGGGCGGGTTAAATCTTTTTCGTTATGCAGCATGACACCTGTACGTAATTGCTCAAGTGCTTCATCGGTAATAGGCTCTTGAGTTTCTACTAGGTAGGTTTTAAATTTATTGCTTTTAGGCGACGTAATTTTATGTGACCAATCGCCATCATTAGTAATAATAACTAACCCGGTGGTATCTATATCAAGACGACCTGCCACGTGAAAGTCGCTCATATTTGGCTCATCAAGTAAGTCAAAAACGGTTTTATGTAGCTCGTCGCTGTTAGCGCATACATAGCCAACAGGTTTATTTAGCATGTAATAACGTTTACCTAAAAATACCAAAGGCGTACCTTGGTGCAGTACTTCATCTTGCTGGGCTAGCTGAAAATTATGTGATGTGATTACTTCGCCATTAACGCTTACTTCTTTTCGCTTAATACTAGCGCGAGCTTGGGTGCGCGGTATTTCAGCTAAATGGCTAATAAATTTATCTAAGCGGCAAGGGAATTTCATTTTGGTTCACATTTTTAGTCGGCTACAATGGGCGCGATTATAGCCGATAGTGAAATACCATGACAGTGCACAGCACACAAATTTTAAGCCTTTACCAAGCAAAAATAGACACGGGTGAACTGTGTTTTGATGCAGCGCAGCAAAATGCGGTGGAAGCTTTAAATACGCTAAGCGAGCAACTTCAAGCTCACACATCATGGTGGCAAAAAGCGCCCTTAATAAAAGGCATTTATTTATATGGACCCGTAGGGCGTGGTAAATCCATGTTAATGGATTTATTTTATAAAAACCTATCTATTGAGCAAAAGCAGCGACTGCATTTTCATCATTTTATAGCACAAGTGCATACCCAACTTTCGCAGCTACAAGGTCAAAAAAATCCACTTATTCTAATTGCAAAACAGTGGGCTAAAAATATTCGAATACTGTGTTTTGACGAATTTTTTGTGAGCGACATTGGCGATGCCATGATTATGGCCAGATTGTTCAATGCATTGTTTGAACAAGGTGTTGTGCTGGTGGCCACATCGAACGCAAAGCCAGAGCAGCTTTATTACAACGGCCTACAACGAGCGCGATTTTTACCTACGATTGATTTAATTAATAGTCACTGTCATATAATTAACGTGGCAGGGGAGGACGATCACCGCTTTAGATATGGTAAAAACAGTCGTCACTATTTTATTAATTTATCAAATCACGATTTTGAAAGTAAGTTTTTAGCTTCGTATCCAGTAGTAACATGTAGCAATACAATTACTGTGCATGGCCGCGATTTACCCTATTTATTAAAAGCAGATAATGCCTTGATGATTGATTTTATGGCGCTATGTTCAGGCCCGCGTAGTGCTAACGATTATATGTATTTAGCAACGCAATTTGATGTGTTATATGTATCGAACGTGCCGCAAATGGGTGTTAAAGCAACGGGTAAAGTTATTGTTCACGGTATAGAAGATAGTTATCAGCGCGAAAAACAAACGCTTGATGAGCACACTTTTGACGACGAAGCACGGCGCTTTATTGCCTTAGTAGATGAGTTTTACGATTGCCATAAATTGCTGGTAATAAATGCGCAAACCGACATTGAACATTTATATAAAGGTAAAAAGTTGAGCTTTGAATATGCGCGCACGCAATCACGCATAGTCGAAATGCAAAATTGGTAACGCTTTAATATATATTGTAAACGAGCTTGCTCAAGTGAGAAGCGCAGCTTTTAATTTATTCTACTTACGAGCTGCACCGTTTGTTTTTTTATGGGCTTTGCCCATCACGCCAGCAAGCTGTGCGTCTACAAGTAAATTTAACCACGGCGTCAAATTTTACCGGTAGGCGTTTAGCTTGCTCACGCGAAAAGCGTAGCTTTTAATATTTATAGCTGATTACTTTGCTACTAATTGGTTTCTCTAAAGCGAAGCGCCCTCTAAACCTCTTTGTGAATAAATCACTTAAAACCTTATTGCACAAAGAGAAGTAAATGAGAAGACATTAAAGCATAGAAATTACGAGCTTTGCTCGTCACGCCAGCAAGCTGTGCGTCTACAAGTCAGTTTAACCACGGCGTCAAATTTTTACTGGTAGGCGTTTAGCTTGCTCACGCGAAAAGCACAGCTTTTAATATTTATAACTGATTACTTTGCTACTAATTGGTTTCTCTAAAGCGAAGCGCCCTCTAAACCTCTTTGTGAATAAATCACTTAAGATCTTATTGCACAAAGAGGAGTAAATGAGAAAACATAAAACATTGAGATTACGAGCTTTGCTCGTCACGCCAGCAAGCTGTGCGTCTACAAGTCAGTTTAACCACGGTGTTAAACTTACCCTTCTTGGCGCACTATATTCTCAAGGGCGCGAATATTAGTAATTAAGTCCTGGCGTTGTGGGTTAGCTTGTAATGCTTTTCTAAGATGCTTTAGCGCACTCGGGTAGTCTTTAGAATCAATCGCTATTTGCGATAATCCAAGCCACGCCGATAGTTGGTAATCAGGTAGAGCTTGTGCACGAACATACATAAGTTTAGCTTGGGTAAGTTGACCTTTACTACGATGTATACTTGCTAAACTAAGTAGGGCATCACCTAAATTCGGGTTTATTTTAAGTGCATTATTTAAGCTTTTAAGAGCACGTTTAGTATTACCTTGTTGCATAGCAATTTGTGCGCTGTATACAGAAAACTGGGCTTGTTCATCACGGGGTAGTTGCTTAGTTAATCTTTTTGCGCTGCCTATTAGATCTTTAGCTAAATCCCATTTTTGTTGAGATACAAGCCAGCCTAAAGTTTGCATCGTGGTATTAATAACCTCAACTTGCTGCTGTTTAGTGGCGTGTTTTAAACCTTGCTTTAATAAACTCACAGCGCGTTCAGTGCTGCCTTCACTTAAATGCAGCTGGGCTGCTAAAAGCTGGTTACTGGTATCTTTAGGGTTGAGTTTTAAGGCCACTTCAATAGCAGCAAGCGCTTGCTTTTTTTGATCAAGCTGTAACGCTATTTGTGCACGTTGCAGCCAAAGTTCAGCTTTATCAGGGCTTTTATTAAGTAATTCTTTTAATAATGCACTTGCCTGACTTAAATCACCCGATTCAATTAACGCAAACAATAGCCCTTGTTGATATTGGCTTGTTTCTGGCGCTAGCATTAGCGCTTGGCGGTAGGCCGCTACTGCGCTCCAAGGTTGGCTATGCTGCACGTGTATATAAGCAAGTTGCGCATAACTTTGTGCGTCAGCTTGGCCAAGTTCAATACTGTGAACTAGGTGTGTTTGTGCTTTGTCATACTTTGCTTGTTGCATGTATAAAAGGCTCAAACCTTGGTGTGCTTTTACTAAATCAGGTGAAGCTTTTAAACACGCTAGGTAAGCTAATTCAGCGTTATTAAAGTCTTTTGTTGAAAGCAAAACTTGTGCACGTAATAAGTTTAAAGCAGTGCTATCTTGGCTTATATCTCGGCCTTTAAATAGCGCCGCAACTTCACTGTAATTACCGGCTTGTAATAGTGGTTGTACTTGGCGAGCAAAACCGCGCTCGGTCGGTTCAATAAGGACCTCTGTAGGGCCTAGTAATTTATTATTTATAGCCAACTGCCATGTTGGATCGCTAGGCGATAACGTTACTTTTAGTGGCGCACTTTTTAATGGCGTACTAGCAGCGCTTGCATGCACGCTACTTACACCTAATAAAGGGAGTGAGCACATTACAGTCGTAAACAGTGCGAAAGTTAATGGTTTTAGCGTTTTAAATATATTCATATTTTTCATTTTAATAGGCTTAAGGTTTAAATTCGATTGGCCAAATAAAGCGAGCGCGTACGGTTTCACCTTCTTTTTTAGGTGCACTAAAGCGGCTTTGTTTAATAATTTTGTCGATAGCTGGTTTAAGTTCAGGGTATGGGTTTTGTACTACCTCAATTAAACTTAACTTGCCACTTTCATCAATAAATACATCGAGTTTTACAGTAAATACATCAACACCTCGGCGGGTTAAGCTTTTTGGTAAAACGGCCTTGACGGGAGTAAGTAAAGTGGGGAGACCATCGAGTTGATTTAAGCTAAATGCATCCCAATTTACACTCATTGATTGCCATTGTGGCGCGCTTACTTTTACGTTGGGTGTATCGGGTTTTACAATACTTAAATCACTCTTTATCTTAATTTTTACGGCTTGAATTGACGCGCCTGCACCTTCTACCGCTAAGCTTTGCATTGGCTCACTTGTTTGCTGTTGTGATATTGATGGAGGTGGCGGAGGTGGCAGTGCCACCATGGCAATCTCACGTACAACCACTTTGTCTTGTATATGGTGTTCAGCAAGTTGCCCAAGCCATAAAAGCAGTAATGCAGCACTAAGCACAATGAGGCTAAGGCCAAATGCAAACAGCGGATGGCGATTGTTTTTTGTTTTTTGAAGCGGGTTAATCGTGTGCATATTATTGTTTCGTAGCTAAGTTAACTTGCGCTGCGCCTGCCAGCTTTGCTTCGTCAATTACTTGAACAAGTAATTCAGTAGGTACTGTTTTATCAGCTTGAATAACCACAGGGCGTTGTTGCTGTTTTAACATTTGCTCGACACTACTACGTACACCCGCAACACCAATTTGGCTGCCATCAAAAAATACTTGTTGGTTGTCGGTTATTGCTAAAAATATAACTTGCTGCTCAAGACGACTGGCCGATACGGCTTGTGGTTTATCAACCTCAACGCCGCTTTCGCGTACAAATACGGTTGTAACAATAAAAAATATTAGCAATATAAATACCACATCAAGTAGCGGCGACATATCAATATGTTGCCCCGCTTCTTGCTCTAGCTTGTGCTTTAATCGTGATTGCATAGTGTTACCCTAACTGCTTACTTAACGTATGTAATTTAGGATTACGCTGCGAATACGCTAAGTAAGCTTGCATTAACCACGCAGGAATAGCGCACACAAGGCCCAATTGAGTTGTTAGTAATGCGTCACCAATGGCGTCGCTCATTAACTCGTTATGGCCCAGCGCCATTACTTTAAATGTATCAAGCAAACCAACAATGGTGCCTAATAAACCAAGTAGCGGAAGCGCTGCAGTTAAAATAGAGCTAACTTCTTGCCAATAACCTTTGCGCTGCGCTTGGTATTGTTTAAGGTGCAGTAAGTCATGAAAAATCAGCTGGTATACAAATAAAGCGAGTAAAAGAATACACCAGCAAATAGGGTTACTAACGATTTTTTCAAACATTGTTATCTCCTTTTTCTAGTTGGCTTAGCTGTAATGCGAAGCCTTCTAGTTGGCTGTAGTACGCTTTTGCTTTACGCGATAACAATGCATTTAAAACGAGTGCTGGTATAGCAACGACTAAACCCAGTTCGGTTGTTATAAGTGCTTGTGCAATACCGCCCGATACAACTTCTGGATCGCCTGAGCCAAATAAAGTCATCATTTTAAATGTTTCGATCATGCCGCTAACAGTGCCTAATAACCCGAGTAATGGGGCTACTGCTGCAGTAACGGCAATAGCGCCAATAAAGTTATCGAGTTTATGCTTATCATGAATTAACTGATTAAATAATTGATCGTCTCGTACTTGGCCTTTTTCGCTTTGCAGCGTTAAGTTAAATAGCTGCTTCTGCATGCCTGCAAATTCACTGCTATTTTCAGCTTTAAAAAGTTGCTGTAATTGCATTTGAGAGTGCATTTTAATTTTACTTAAACGTAGTAGCTGTGCGGCTTTTAATAGCGCAATGGTTAGTGCAAAGCAGGCAAATAAAATAATAGGGATAGCCCATAAACCGCCTTTTTCTAGGTGTTCAAGCGGACTTTCTTGTTGGGCTTGGCTAGTTACTAAGTGCGTTAAACTAGGATCAAAAGTAAGTAGTGTAGAGCCTACACCGTTTTGCTTTAAAGTATTATCGAGTGGGTTGTCGTCACTTGTTGATTGTACTAACGCTACTTTTAATGCATTAGATTCATCATCTAAATTTAATAAACCCATAAGTTTAGGTGTTTGCGTACTAAACCATGCAACAGGCCCGACTTGAAGGGTATTAGCTTGGCTTAATTCGCCATTACTTAGCACAACCGATTGTTTTTTTAACTGTGGATAAAGTGCCTGCTCTTGATTATTAATTAGCGATACAACACGGCTTAATAACTCGTTTTGGCTATTAGCCGACTCGTTACTGCTAGCACTATTGCTGGTGTTTTGGCGTACAAAACGGCTAAGTAAGTTTAATTGATATTGCTGCTGCTGTTGCCAAGTGTCTAATCGGGTTTGTAACTGATCAAGGCTTAATGTGTTTTCGTCAGCTAGGCGGCGATTAACGGCGGCTTGTTCGCGTAATTTACTGAGCGATTGCTGCTTGGTAAAAATTTGCTTTGCAAGGGTAGCTTGCTCTTTTGAAATACTATTTTGAGTTTTACTTAGAGTACGCTGCGCTGTTTTAATATCACTTAAAATACTTTGTTTAGCATCATCACTGCTAGCTGCAAAAGATATGTTTGCACTAAAAAGTAAAACTGTGGCGCTAAATACTTTAATTATGCTGTTAGTCGCCATTATTTAGCCCCTTGCTGGTTTTTATTTACATAACTTAATATTGGGAGTGTTACCCAATCAGCAGCGCGCTTTTTTTGCTGTACAGCAATACCCTGTGCAACTTGTTCTGCATTAATGCTTGGATCAAATTCCCATTGCCAACCTAAGTCACTTGGAAAACCAATACCTACGTAACTTAAGTCTTCACTCACAAACCATGCTTGAGCTGCACCTAAATAAAGCTGCTTAACCCATACCTCTTGCCCGTCAGGATGCTTAATAGCCATTTCGTGAATAGAAATACGTTGTTGAAAATCATTAAGTAGAGTCAGCATTTTTAGTGCTGTTTGTAATTTGTCAGTTGTACTGAGTTTTGAATCGCTTAAATCACCAGCGTTTTTCCAACTACTCAAAAGTGGCGGGGGGAGTTGCACTTGTAATGAAAGTAATTGCCCAGAAATACGTGCTAGTTGATCATTTAATTGCTGTTGATCATTTTCAAGTTCTGATTGCTGAGTTACAAGCTGTTCGCGTTTTTGGGCAAGCTCACTGGTCCTTTTTTTTCTACGCTGATTAAGCTCGCTAAGTTGCTGCTGCTCGGCATTAAGAAGCGTTAAGGTTTGCTCCATACTGCTTTTTTGTTCAAGCCAATGAGTATTTAATTCTGTGTTTTGATTTTCTATTTGTAGCCAATTATTAACGAGTTGTTCTAGCTCACTAACTGTGTCGGCTTTTACTGCCATAGTGCTACAAAGCGCGATAACTACGCTAATTGGTTTAATTAAGCTTCGCATTACTTAACAACAATCCTGAAAGTTACGACAAGCAATTACAAGGACGTAATTACTGTTAATTTTTGAGTGTGTATACAATATAGGAATTCACATAACAATGCAATTGATAACAGTTATCGTTTACATTGCGTTATTTGAGTGGTAGGATTTCGCCGAAATTAAATATGTACCTTAAATTAACAATAGTTAAGTGCTTAATAAAAACTACGGAGTAACCATGAGTAAGCCATCGAATAAAGGAAATGCGTACGTGAAGCCAATTGCAGCGGTTGTTACAGCTACGCTTTCAACTTGGGCAAGTGCACAGGATGTTCAAGAACTATCGGTAACCAAAGCAGAAACTAAAACTGAGTCTAGTTATGTTGTAGAAAAATCAACGTCGCATAAATACACTCAACCGCTACTCGATACAGCTAAAACGGTAACAGTAATCAACCAAGCGGTAATGAAAGACAGAAACGTAGATAGCCTACGTGATGCTTTGCGTAATGTTTCAGGTATTTCTTTAGCAGCAGGTGAGGGTGGCTCACCTACTGGCGATAGCATGTCGATTCGTGGTTTTAGTGCAACAAATGATATTTTTGTTGATGGTATTCGCGATGTTGCAGGTTACACACGTGATATTTACAACATTGAAGCCGTTGAAGTTGCAAAAGGCCCAGGCTCTGCAGTTTCTGGTCGTGGCGCAACAGGTGGTAGTGTTAATTTAGAAAGTAAAAAGGCGAAGTTAGACAACTTTAACGACGTTTCTCTACGTTTAGGTACAGAAAACGATTACCGTGGTCGTTTTGATACTAACATTCAAGTAAACGACACAAGCGCACTACGTATTAATCTTCTGACTGATAAAGGTGATGTTGCAGGTCGCGATCATGTTGAAAACGAAACAAATGCTGTTGCGTTTGCATTTGCAACAGGACTTGGTACAAACAGCCGTTTTGATTTAAACCTAGAGTATCAACGCCAAGACAATTTACCAGATTATGGTATTCCTTGGGTTTACAGTGATACGCCAGTAGCTGAACTTGCAGATAGTGCACGCTCACCTTCTCCTGTCGACTTTGATAACTTTTACGGTAATATTTACCGTGATTACGAAGATATTGAAGCTTACTCAACAACAGCTCGTTATGAGTATGATTTTTCTCAAAATACTACGTTACGTGTGCAAGGTCGTTTAGGTAAAGTTAAGCGTGAGTCAGTAACAACTGCACCGCGTTATTTCTCGGTTACAACAGACACTGATATTACCTTTGCAGATGAAAAAACACGTGATACTGAAAATTCACTTGCTGCACTTCAAGTTGATTTAATTGGTAACTATGAATTTGCTGGCTTTACTCACGACGTAGTAGTGGGTGTTGAACTTGCAAATGAAACGTTTACACGCCATAACTTTGTTGCAACTACGCCTGATAACCTAATTGAAGATGGAATACGTAACGACTTATACAATCCTGATGCAACAATTGCATTTACGGGTGTGTACGGCCGTGACGGTACAAGCATTGAAGCTAAAGCTAAAAACCAAGCTATTTATGCATTTGATACAGTGACGCTTAACAAGCAATGGGAAGTTACAGGTGGAATTCGCTTTGATAGCTTCACTACGGATTATCACAACGATTACAATGATCCAAGCGCTTTAATTTCTACAAGTGACGACTTATTTAGCTGGAATGCAGCGGTAGTGTACAAACCTACAGAAAATGGCAGTGTATATTTAGGCGCGGGGAATTCATTTAACCCATCGGCGGAAAGCCTAACGGTATCTACGCGTTCAAATGCAGCTGATTTAGACGCAGAAGAAAGTCGCAGTTATGAATTAGGAACTAAATGGAGCCTAATGGATGGCCGCCTGCAAACTAATGCTGCACTTTTCCGTACTGAAAAAACCAATGCCCGTACTGATGACCCATTTGCAGATAGCTCAAGTGACGAAATACTTGGTGGTGAACAGCGCGTTCAAGGTTTAGAGCTTTCAGCAACGGGCCTAATTACTAAAGAGTGGACTGTAATTGCTTCATACACTTACCAAGATAGCGAAGTAACAGAAGCATTAGGCGACGACGCAACTCAAATCGGTAACGAGCTTGCACGTACGCCTAAAAATAGCGCGAGTGTTTGGACTACGTACGATATGTCGGATAAGTTATCGTTTGGTTTAGGTGCGCAGTATGTAGGTGAGCGTTACAACGGCACTACGTCAACACGCTCTCGTGCGCCAGGTTATACTATTTTTGACCTAATGGTTGCGTATGACATATCAAAAGATTTGAGCCTGCAGCTTAATGGTGAAAACCTAGGTGATAAAGATTACGTTGATCAGTTAGGTGGTGGACACTTTGTACCAGGTGATGGTCGTAAGTTTAGTTTAACAGCGAGCTACTCTTTTTAATTTTAAAACAAATTAAAAAATAAAAGTAAGCATAAGGGCAGGCCTATTACCTGCCCTTAATTATTTGATGAAAATGTGAGAGGGCGCACATGATAGTTAAAATTCCAGAGCTATTAACGAAAGAAGAAGTGGCGTATTGCCATGAGGTTTTGCTTAAAGCGCAGTGGGCCGATGGCAGTATTACCGCAGGTCATCAATCAACCAAAGCAAAAAATAACTTACAGCTACCTGAAAATAGCCCTGAATGCCAAGAGCTTGGCGATATTATTATGGCAGCACTTGCGCGTAGTAATTTGTTTATGTCGGCTGCACTTCCTGCAAAAATTTTTCCTCCGTTATTTAATTGCTATCAAGGCGGGCAATCGTTTGGTGTGCATGTAGATAATGCAATTAGACAAGTGCCGGGTACGCCAGTAAAAATTCGTACAGATGTATCAATGACGTTATTTATTAACGACCCTGAAGACTATGAGGGCGGTGAACTTGTTATTGAAGACACTTATGGCTCACACAGTGTAAAGCTGCCCGCAGGCAGTATGGTGTTGTACCCTTCAACGAGTTTACATCGTGTAATGCCTGTAACGAGTGGGCGCAGATTAGCCTCATTTTTTTGGCTGCAAAGCATGGTAAACAGCGACGAAAAACGTGGTTTGTTATTTGATTTAGATATGTCGATTCAAAGTTTGCGCAGCAAAGTAGAAGATAGCCCAGAGATTATTCAATTAACAGGTGTGTACCATAACTTACTAAGACAGTGGGCACAGACATAACGAATATACTCGTTATTAAATACTGGATATAAGTAATTAAATATAAGTAATTAAAAGCTGCGCTTTTCGCGTGAGCAAGCTTTACGCCTACAGCCAAAACTTAACGCTGTGGTTAAATTACTTGTAGACGCGCAGCTTGCTGGCGTGACGAGCGAAGCTCGTAATTTATATGCTTTGGTTTCTTCTCATTTACCCCTCTTTTGCTTCTCTTTGTGCAATAATATTTTAAGTAATTTATTCACAAAGAGGCTAAGAGGGCGCTGCGCTTTAGAGAAGCAAAACTACATAATTACTATGTTTTCTGACTTGCCATTTTTACTTAACCCTTATAACCGTTAGGGTTATTTGACTGCCAACGCCATGTATCTTGCATCATTTCATCAATACCGCGCACTGCTTCCCAGCCAAGTTCATTAAGTGCTTTTTCTGGCGCTGCATAACACGCTGCAATATCACCCGGGCGGCGAGGTGAAACCTGATAAGGTACAGCTTGATCGCTTGCTTTAATAAATGCATTAACCATTTGTAGTACAGAGTAACCATTACCAGTACCTAGGTTATAAACTAATGCACCCGTACTGCTGGCAATTTTATCAAGCGCTTTTAAATGACCAATAGCTAAATCTACAACGTGTATATAGTCGCGTACACCTGTGCCATCAACTGTGTCGTAGTCATCACCAAATACAGCGAGTTGCTTTAATTTACCTACCGCTACTTGTGCGATAAACGGTAAAAGGTTGTTTGGAATACCATTAGGATCTTCACCAATTAAGCCCGACTCATGTGCACCCACTGGGTTAAAGTAACGCAAAATAGCAAACGCAAAGCGTTCATCTGATTTAGCGATATCTTGTAGCATCATTTCAACCATTAACTTAGATGTTCCGTAAGGGTTGGTAGTACCGCCTACAGGGAAATCTTCTTTGATTGGTAAGCTTGCTGGGTCGCCGTAAACCGTGGCTGACGAGCTAAATACCAATTTAAATACACCAGCGTCGCGCATCGCATCAACAAGCGTAAGCGTACCTTGAACGTTGTTTTGATAGTACTCAACTGGCTTTGCAACCGACTCGCCTACTGATTTTAAACCCGCAAAATGTATAACACTATCAACCGTATGTTTTGCAAATACAGAATCTAAAAAGGGTTTATCGAGAATATCGCCTTGGTAAAAAGTGGCTTCTTTACCTGTTATATTTTTTACGCGCGCAAGTGATTCTTGTGATGAGTTACTTAAATTATCAATAACAACAACATCGTTACCTTGCTGTAAAAGTTCTAAAACAGTGTGCGAGCCAATATAGCCTGCGCCACCGGTTACTAAAATAGTCATGAAAGCTCCGTGGGTACCTTTTATCAATTAAGTTAATTTCACCATAAATAGAGGTGATTTACATGTTTTATCTGTAATTTATATGATTTTAATCGTATTTTTTTGATATCAGCACATTAAATACTTTTGATTACATTTTGTGCAAAACAAGTAACACTTGATTCGTAAGATTAAGTTATAGTTAATAAACAAGTGCTAAAATAGCTTTAGTAATAGCTAATGCTAGGTTTACTCCAATCCACACTTTTGTGATTGGTTACCTCTTTGGAGAAAGATATGAATTTAGTTAAAAAAATAGCAACAACAATGTGTATCGCATTACCTGCGCTTGCCCATGCTGGTGAGTCTGTTGTTAAATGGAATGACTTTAATGATTATCGTGATGTGCGAGCGTCTAACCAAGCTAAGGGCTCGTATCACAAAAGTATTGCGGCAAGTTTTGAAAAACATATGTCTAAATTAGCTGAGCAACTACCAAAAGATTATAAGTTAAACGTAGAGTTTACTGATTTAGATTTAGCGGGAGATGTGCGTTATGGTGGTATGGAGGAAATTCGTGTAGTAAAACCAATATACTTTCCACGCATTAAGCTTAATTATTCGTTAACCGATAACGACGGTACAGTGCTTAGTAAAGATACTGATGTGGAGCTCAAAGATATGGGCTTTATGGATAAAATTAAAATGGGCCGCGAAGAATCACTATATTACGAAAAACGCTTATTAACAGAGTGGTTTGGTGAGCAAATATTACCAAGTTTAGATTAACTTAAAATAAAAATGCCGCTAAATAGCGGCATTTTTATTTTTAAGCTTTACTTAAAAGTAGCTAACAGCGTGAGTATTTGTTGTAACTTAATAACGGTTGTTTTAAGTTTTTCTTCATCAAAACCATCGTTAGATAAGCTTTCAACGTCAGCGGCTACGTCAAGAACGTACGGCTTAAAGCGTTTAGCTTCAAAGCTAAAACCAGCATCTTGTGCAAATAAGGCTTTAAATTTGCCATGGCCTTGCTGTTGTAGTTCATCGAGTTTTTTGTCGGCATCAAGCGCCTGACGATAAACAATTTTTAAATTAGTATTGAGTTGTTCAATAATTGAATCCATGGTTTTCCTAAAGCTTTGTACTGCATGGCCGACATAATACTTGGATTACATTTAAAAGTCAGGTTTGTTATATGAATATATCAGGCACAAGTTTACCCGCTGTTTCTGGCTCAGGCCAAGGCAGTGAGCTTTATAGCGCTGCTTTATCTAAAAAGCAGCAACTAGCAGATGGCGCAGCAGCACTTGCACTTATTGAAGGTGCTGCACAATCGTCAAGTGCACAAACACCGGCTAAGTCGGTAACTGCATCATTGGGTAACAACGTAAATATATATGTTTAAATTAGCTTAAGATCGATAGGTGTTTTACTTTTTTGACCACCTATTTCTCTCACTAATTTAGGCACTAAAAATCCAGGCAGGGCTTTTAATAGCTCTGCCATTATTTTTATTGCGTCTTCTTCGTTAATATCAAAGTGGCTGGCCCCTTCAACTTTATCGAGCAAATACAAATAATACGGTAATACGTCTGCGTCAAATAACGCTTCGCTTAAATTTATTTGCGCATCGAGCGTATCGTTCACATCTTTTAAAATTACAGCTTGGTTTAAAAGCGTTACGTTTGCTTGTTTAAGCTTTTGCATGGCTGCTTTAAAGTCAGCGTCTATTTCGTTGGCGTGGTTTATGTGATTAATAAAAATAATTTTTAATGGCGATTTTGCTAATCGCTCACATAACTCATCGGTAACTCGCGTGGGTATAACTACTGGTAAACGACTATGAATTCGCATTCGTTTAATTTGTGGTAATTGCTCAAGCTCATCTAAAAACCAACTTATTGCATCGTCTTTGGCCATCAGCGGATCGCCACCACTTAAAATCACTTCGTTTATATTGGCATCAGATTTTATGTAGCTTAGTGTTTCAAGCAGGCTTTTTTTATTAAGTTGGTTTTCTTGATACGGAAAATGCCTTCTAAAGCAGTAACGACAATTGACTGCACAGCCGGTTTTAAACATTACTAAAACACGTGATTTATACTTATGTAAAAGGCCGGGTTGTTCGTTATCTTGCTCAAGTAGGGGATCTTTATTAAAACCCGACTTAGTTAAAAATTCTTGATGGCGTGGCATGACTTGCAATAAAAGAGGATCGTTTGGATCGCCTTTGCGTATTTTTTTTATAAAAGGGATAGGCACGCGTACCGGAAATAAACTGCGGGCTTTTAGGTCGTTTTCATGGACTTGGCTCGATAAACCGACCATTTCAAGCAAGGTTTTTGGGCAGGTAACTACATTTGCTAATTCTTTTTGCCAGTTTTTATGCAAATTTGCTTCATTTCTTTGTATCATTGGCATGTAGATTACTCGAAAAAATATAAATAGAGGAAACGATGGCGAATTATAGCACCAACGAGTTCAAGGGCGGCCTAAAAATTATGATGGACGGCGAGCCTTGCAGTATCTTAGAAAATGAAATGGTAAAACCTGGTAAAGGCCAGGCGTTCAACCGTGTTCGTATCCGTAAACTTATCTCTGGTAAGGTGCTTGAAAAAACCTTTAAATCGGGTGAATCAGTTGAAGGTGCTGATGTAATGGATACAGATTTAGCGTATCTATACACAGACGGCGAATTTTGGCATTTCATGAACAACGAAACATTTGAGCAAATTGCCGCTGACGAAAAAGCACTAGGCGATGCAGTTAAATGGTTAGTTGAAAATGATTTATGTACAATCACATTATGGAACGGCAGCCCTATTGCTGTTACACCACCTAACTTTGTTGAGCTTGAGATCACAGAAACAGATCCTGGCCTTAAGGGTGATACAGCGGGTACTGGTGGTAAACCAGCAACGCTTAGCACAGGCGCTGTGGTACGAGTTCCATTATTCGTACAAATTGGCGAAGTAATTAAAGTAGACACTCGTAACGGTGAATACGTAAGCCGTGTTAAGTAAGCTTTAACATTGTTTATAAAATCCCAGCTTAAGCTGGGATTTTTTTTGGAGAAAATATGTCAGCAGATCTTTGGGCCCCAAGCGCAAGCATTGAAACACTAAAACAACGTGCAGCGATATTACGTAGCATTCGTGAGTTTTTTTATACGCGTAATGTAATGGAAGTAGAAACGCCGAGCTTAAGCAGTGCCAGTGTAACCGATGTGCATTTGGCCAGTTTTAACACCACATTTGTAGGTCCAGGGCACGCAGGTGGGCTTCCTCTTTTTTTACAAACATCTCCAGAGTTTGCTATGAAACGCTTGTTAGCGGCAGGCTCAGGCGCTATTTTTCAGCTTTGTAAAGCATTTAGAAATGAAGAAGCGGGTAGCCATCACAATCCCGAATTTACAATGCTTGAATGGTATCGCCCAGGCTTTGATGAATTTGCACTTATGGATGAAATGGATGAGCTAATGCGGCTTGTTTTAGATGTTGAGCCGGCAACAAGGCTTGCTTATCAGCAAGCGTTTGAACAAGCACTTGGGCTCGATCCGCTAACAGCGAACATAGAGCAATTAAAGCAACTAGCGTGTGAGCATGGATTTGCTGATATAGCCCAAAATGAAACGCATAAAGATACCTTACTGCAATTATTGTTTTGTATGAAGGTAGAGCCAACGATAGGGCAAGAAAAACCGTGTTTTGTTTATCATTTTCCAGCTTCTCAAGCGGCACTTGCACAAATTTGTGAGCACGATGCACGCGTAGCAGGGCGCTTTGAGCTTTATTATAAAAATATGGAATTAGCGAATGGTTTTAACGAACTCACTAGTGCCAGCGAGCAAGCTAAACGGTTTAACGACGATAACGAATATCGCGCTAATAACGGTTTAAAGCAAGTGCCAATGGATACGCGTTTAATTAAAGCGCTAGAGCATGGATTACCGCAATGCGCAGGTGTTGCTTTGGGGATTGATAGGCTTGTAATGCTAGCAACCAATAAAGAGAAAATTAAAGACGTGATTGCGTTTGACGTGCAAAGAGCATAATGCTTGACCTGTAGGCGCAGGTACAAAGCTATAGGTGCGAATTTATTTCGCGCTCGTGTAATATGGCTTTAATATTTAAAAAGTAAAAAGCGAGGTATAAAACCTCACCTACAATAAAAATCAACTCCAACAACATACGCCAAACCTGTAGGTGCGAATTTATTTCGCGCTCGTGTATTTGGCTTTAATATTTTAAAAAGCAGAAAGCGAGGTATAAAACCTCACCTACAATAAAGATTAAACCCAACAACATACGCCAAACTTGTAGGTGCGAATTTATTTCGCGCTCGTGTAATATGGCTTTAATATTTTAAGAAGAAAAAGCGAGGTATAAAACCTCACCTACAATAAAAATTAAACCCAACAACATACGTCAAACGTGTAGGTGCGAATTTATTTCGCGCTCGTGTAACTTGGCTTTAATATTTTAAAAAGTAAAAAGCGAGGTATAAAACCTCACCTATAAATAAAAAACACCGCGTTTAAATTAAACGCGGTGTTTTTTATTGCTTGCTGAAAGCTTTCATTTGAAAGCCAACGACTGTGTGTTACAGATTAAGCGTAAACGTGACACCTGCCACGCGAGGCTCACCTAATTGTGTATAGGTATGCGTTGCGTAACCATCTTGTGGATCGTTACCAAATTCAAAACCACGTGTAGGGACTGTTTCGTCAAACACGTTACGAGCCCATGCGCGAACTGCCCACATGTCAGCTTCGTAGCCAAAGCTTAAGTTAACTAAGTTGCTGCTTGGTGCCTGTGAGTTATGACTATCTGAGAAGTAGTAATCGTCCTTACCTTCAACACCAATCATACCGTAAAGCTCACTTGTAAAGTTATAACGAGCAGTAAACGCATACTGGTATTTAGGTGACTGTGCTTGCTCACGACCGTCTTGATTTAAGCCAGACTGCGTTACAAAGTCGTCTATTTCAGTGTTTAAGTAACCAGCACTACCTGTTAAAAATAGATTATCAGTTAGTTGGTAACTACCTTCAACTTCAAGTCCGTAGTTGCTACCAGAACTTGCGTTATCAACATAACCGGTAAACTGCTGACCTTCTACTTGCCATGCTTTTAACTGAATATCGTCGCGGTGCATGTAAAATGCAGCTAAGCGAAGTGTAAATTTGTCATCAAGTGATGAACCTTTAACACCAAATTCGCCGCTCCATAAATATTCAGGGTCAAAACTGGTGTGCTGTTGGAAAAAATCAGCGCTTAGGTTTAAGCCTTCATCTTTTGCTTTAGCGAGGGCTTCTGAATTAATACCGCCGGCTTTGTAGCCACGGGTTATGCTGGTGTAGATCATAGTGCGATCAATTACTTGATATTCAAGCGCTATTTTACCGCCAACCATTACATCGTCAGTATCTTGTATAAAGCCATTGCTATCGGTGTAGTCGCCTTGGTATTGCTCTACACGTAAACCTGTAATTAATGTTGTTTTAGGACCAATTAGTGTCGCTACTTGACCATATACTGCAACATTACTCGTTTCGTAAGTTGAAGAAAATGGGCTTGCTAACCATGTGTATTGGCGCTCTAAATCAACGTCACGGTTTTGGTAATAAATACCCGCAACCCAGTTACCTGTTTTAGAGTTAAATTGTAAATCTACAGACTGATCGTCGCGATCGCGGCTGTAAAGATCGGTTGAGCTGTATCCATCAGGATGTAAACCTGCAGCACATAACTTTGGCTCACTTGTATCGTTACATACCCAGTCTTCGTCAAAGCTGTAAAGTAATTCGGTATCAATAGCCGACAGGTTTAAATTTACATCAAAAGCGTCAAAACCCGTGTAAGTATTATTAACGCCTATTGCGTAGCTTTGTTGATTATCTTGTCCTGGTTCATCGGCAACACTATTGCGGCTGTTATCAAGCGTAAACGCATCATAGCCGTTGTTTATATCAATATAGTGAAGGTTTAACTCAGTATTTAAATGCTTTGTAAGCTGGCTGTTTAATTTAAAGCGGGCTACTTGTTCGTCTTGATTTTGTGTTTCGTCATTTAAGTACAAGTTATCTACGTAACCGTCTGACTTTCTGCGAAAGTAGCTAACGCGTGCGCTAGTGTCATCTGTTAAGCCTGTGCTTGCTGCAATGCCTGCTTCGCGGGTGTTGTATGTGCCAGCACCTACTTGTAATTTTAAGCTTGGATCGCTTGTGGCTTTAGCTGAACCCATTTGGATCATACCGGCCATACCGTCTGCGCCAAAGCGTGTACCTTGTGGCCCACGATAAATTTCTACTTGGTCTATATCAAATAATAATGAGCTGCCACCAAGGCCAGAATAGTTAATACCATCAATAACTAAGCCTACAGATGGATTAATAGGGTCTACAAATTGTGAACGAAGTCCCACGCCACGAATTTGAATATAACGACCACGTGATGCACCAGATGCAAAATTTACATTGGCGGTACTGCCTAACATTTCGTCTAAGTAACTTGCACCACGTTGATTAATTTCATCTTCGCTGAATAAGCTCGCACTCGCGCTTAAAGTTTGAATGCTTTCGCGCTGAAAATCGCCAGTTACAACAATTCTTTCTAGGTCGCTATCATCAGCGTTAGCTGCAATCGGTGCACCAAGCAGCGGTAAAAGTGCGGCAGTAATTAAAGACAAACGTAAGTTCATTGGGTTACTTAACTCCATTTTAGGGACTCGTATGGTAGCAATTATTTAAACACATGTGCTATAAACGCGGCAATTATACGTTAAATAATCAGGATTACTAATATGACCTTTAAAGTTGACTTCAAAGTACGTGATTACGAATGTGACTTACAAGGTATCGTAAATAACAGTGTTTATTTTAATTATTTAGAGCATGCTCGCCATGAATTCTTGTACGCACACGGTATTGATTTTGCTCAATTAGCGAAAGATAAAATTAACCTAGTCGTGATGCGCAGCGAAATGGACTATAAACATTCACTATTACCAGGTGATGAATTTTATGTGGCTGTGGAGCCGCAGCGTATTAGTCGTTTAAAATTTGCGTTTAAGCAAACGGTTATACGTAAAAGCGATGAAAAAGTAATGCTCAATGCACTGGTTATAGGAACGTCTGTTAATGAAAAAGGTAGGCCATTTTTACCTGAGCAAATAGATAACGTATTTAAAACTACAACTTAGTACTTAATCGCATAACTTTTGAACTATCATAGAACAAAAATTTACATTTAAAACATGCATTTTTAACGGATAAAGGGCATAAATATTGTTACTATTACATTAATTAGACAATTAGTTAGTAGTAGCATGAAATTAGCAGCAATACCGATGCTTATAGTCGGTTTATGTGTTGGTTGCGCATCAACAGGGACGGTTACCAGTGAGCAGCTTAAATACACCCAATGGCAATTATCACGTGTTGATGGTTTAGCAATTCCACCTTCGTTTAATGCATCAATGAGCTTTATTGAAGCACTGCAAGTAAACGGTTTTGCTGGCTGTAACAAATTTTTTGGTGAAGGCTCGCTTGAAGAAAGTAACCTTACCGTAAGTAAATTAGGAATGACGCGCAAGTCGTGCGGCGAAGAGCTTGATGAGTTTGAGCAGCAGTTATTACAAGCCTTAAAGCAAGGTGCCGAGCTTAAAATGCAAGACCAGCAATTAGTCATGCAAGGCGAGCAAACATTTGTGTTTATCCCTAAATAATTTTAAGTTTTTGAAAAACAGCCCCTTGCGGGCAGTTTTTAACTGACGTACACTCAGCGCAGATTTGTTGAATAATACCTTCGAATCGACGAACAAAATTTATATATCAATACTTGTCGGAGTGCCAAAGCTAAGGAATTAGTTTTTGGCTGAGATCGCGAAAGCGGGATCCGTGAACCTGATCAGGTTAATACCTGCGTAGGGAACAAGCTGCCTAAAATGGGACGCTTGTGCGTCTTTTTTTATGCGCACAATAAAGTGATTTATTTTTTAGGCTGCAAAGTAGCATGTACGCTACTTTACGATCTTTCTCTATTCCTCGGAATATCTGACAAGACAACCCTTAAGCAATGAGGCAAGTCATGTCAAATACTACAAATAAAGCGTCACGCCGAGAAACTCGTGCTGCCGCGTCTGAATATATTTATAACTTAACGGGTCAACCGTTCCCAAATTCTCATAAAGTATACGTTGAAGGTACTCAACCAGGCGTGCGCGTTGGTATGCGTGAAATCACGTTAAGTGATACGTTTATTGGCGGTACAGATGAAAACCCTGTTTATGAGTCAAACGATCCGCTACGTGTTTACGATACGTCGGGCCCGTATACCGATCCTAATTTTGAACTAGACGTGCGCAAAGGCTTACCAAAATTTCGTGAACAATGGATTGAAAGCCGTGGTGACACTGAAATTTTAGAATCAGTGACGTCGCAGTTTTCGCAGCAGCGCATGGCAGATGAAGGGCTGGATCATATTCGCTTTGATCACCTTCCAAAAATTCGCCGTGGTAAAACAGGCAAAAACGTAACGCAAATGCACTACGCACGCCAAGGGATTATTACCCCTGAAATGGAATACGTAGCTGTTCGTGAAAATATGGGACGTGCAGAAATTCGTAAAGAATTACTTGCCGCGCAGCATAAAGGCGAGTCGTTTGGTGCGAGTATTCCTGAATTTATTACCCCAGAGTTTGTACGCGACGAAATAGCCCGTGGTCGCGCTATTTTACCAAATAATATAAACCACCCAGAAACAGAGCCTATGATTGTAGGTCGTAACTTTTTAGTAAAGGTTAATGCCAACATTGGTAACTCATCGGTTAGCTCATCTATTGAAGAAGAAGTAGAAAAAATGGTGTGGTCTACCCGCTGGGGCGCAGACACCGTGATGGACTTATCAACGGGGCGTTACATTCACGAAACGCGCGAATGGGTTGTACGTAACTCGCCTGTACCTATTGGCACAGTACCGATTTATCAAGCGCTTGAAAAAGTAAACGGTGTAGCTGAGGATTTAACGTGGGAGATTTTCCGCGATACGCTTATAGAGCAAGCCGAGCAGGGCGTTGATTACTTTACTATTCATGCCGGTGTACTGCTTCGTTACGTACCAATGACGGCTAAACGTGTAACCGGTATTGTGTCGCGCGGTGGCTCAATTATGGCTAAGTGGTGTTTAGCGCATCATAAAGAAAACTTTTTATACACTCACTTTGAAGACATTTGTGAAATTTTAAAACAATACGATGTGTGTTTTTCACTCGGTGATGGACTTCGACCTGGTTCGATTGCTGATGCCAACGATGAAGCACAGTTTAGTGAGCTGCGCACATTAGGTGAACTGACTAAAATTGCGTGGAAGCACGACGTGCAGGTATTTATTGAAGGTCCAGGACATGTGCCAATGCATATGATTAAAGCCAATATGGACGAGCAATTAAAGCATTGCGACGAAGCGCCATTTTACACTTTAGGCCCGCTAACGACCGATATTGCACCAGGGTACGATCATATTACTTCTGGTATTGGTGCCGCTCAAATAGCATGGTACGGCTGTGCAATGCTTTGCTATGTAACACCTAAAGAGCATTTAGGTTTGCCAAATAAAGAAGATGTTAAAGAAGGCTTAATTACCTACAAAATTGCAGCGCACGCCGCCGATTTAGCAAAAGGCCACCCAGGCGCGCAAGAGCGCGATAATGCGCTATCAAAAGCACGTTTTGAGTTTAGATGGCATGATCAATTTAATATTGGTTTAGATCCAGAGCGTGCTCGTGAGTATCACGACGAAACCCTGCCGCAAGAGTCAGGCAAAGTGGCTCACTTTTGTTCTATGTGTGGCCCTAAATTTTGCTCTATGAAAATTAGCCAAGAAGTACGCGATTACGCTAAAGATTTAGAAACACGCGGTATTGATCCAAATGACGCTGGCGACGCTATTGAAATAAAAATGATTGATGTAGAAGCCGAAATGAAAGCTAAATCTGCCCAGTTTAAGCAAACAGGCTCAGAAATTTACCACAAAGCGGTATAGCAAGAAGTTAGATACAGATGTAGGTGAGGTTTTATACCTCGCTTCTTTAAATATTGAAGAAGTGCGAGTGAATTCGCACCTACTAATAACTGCTTTTGGAGGTTTTATGTTTTATAACATTGCAGTGGTGGGTTTTGGTTTAGCAGGGCGCTTAGCTGCCCTTGAGCTAAGTAAGTTACATCATGTAACGGTGTTTGAAGCAGACGATGAGCAAACCCCAAATAGCGCCGGTAAAGTGGCAGCAGCCATGCTGGCACCGCTGGCTGAGTCGGTGTTATGCGAGGCTGATTTAGCTTTAATGGGGCTTGATTCAATGAAGCGCTGGCCAGAAATAGTGAGTGGACTTGAGGGGGATGTGTTTTTTCAGCAGCAAGGCACATTGGTCGTTGCGCATCAGCAAGATAAAGGCGATCTACAAAGCTTTACCCAGAGAATAAAGCCTATAGCAGGGCAAAGCGCTCAGGCATTGAATGCTCAGCAAATAGCGCAGTTAGAGCCAGAGCTTGCTAATCGGTTTAATCAAGGTCTATTTTTACCCTGCGAGGGGCAAATAGATAACCAAGCCTTTTATAAAGCAAGTTTTAGCATGCTCAACAAGCGCAAAGTTAAGTGTGTGTTTAACCAGCGCGTAACCATTAAAAACGGCGAAATAAATAATCGGCCATTTGACTATATTATAGATTGTCGTGGGCTTGGTGCTAAAAGCGATAAACCGCTTAGAGGTGTGCGCGGTGAAGTAGCAAGACTATATGCACCTGAAGTAAATTTAACGCGACCTGTACGTTTAATGCATCCGCGTTACCCAATTTATATAGCGCCTAAACCTAATCATGAATATGTAATTGGTGCGACCGAAATAGAATCGCAAGATAGCGGCGCCGCAACAGTGCGATCAACTCTTGAGTTACTTTCAGCGGCTTATACCGTACACAGCGGATTTGCCGAAGCACGGCTACTTAATATTCAAACCGGATTACGCCCTGCATTTAGCGATAACCGCCCAGAAGTATCACAAGTTGGCAATGTAATTAGCATTAACGGCTTATATCGTCATGGTTATATGCTGGCACCGGCATTAGTGGCGCAAGTAGTTTCACGAATAGAGTGAGAATAAAATGAACATTACAATTAATGGCGAGCTACTTAATGTTAATAGCAAAGCGCTCGTTGAGGTACTTCAAAGTTTTGGTGCAGTTGCGCCTTTTGCTGTGGCTGTTAATGGCGAATTTATTCCACAAAGTCGGCACAGTAACTATGTACTTAATGAAGGCGACAGTGTTGAGTTGCTGTCACCCATTCAAGGCGGATAAAGCTCATGCAAACTAAAGACTGTTTAACTATTTACGGTGAGCAAGTAAATAGCCGTTTATTAATAGGCTCTGCGCTTTATCCGTCGCCTGATATCATGACCCAATCGATAGTCGCCTCTGGTGCTGAAATTGTAACCGTGTCGCTTAGGCGCCAACAAAGTGCAGCAGCCGGTGATGACTTTTGGCAGTTAATAAAAAATACAGGCTTAAAAATACTCCCTAATACTGCAGGGTGCCACAGTGTAAAAGAGGCGATTACACTTGCAAAAATGTGCCGAGAGGTATTTGCCACCGACTGGATTAAGCTGGAGCTGATTGGCGATGATTACAATTTACAGCCTGACCCTTTTGCGTTACTTGAAGCCACAAAAATATTAATTAATGATGGCTTTAAAGTATTGCCTTATTGCACCGATGACTTAGTACTTTGCCAGCGTTTAAATGAGCTAGGGTGTGAGGTGCTTATGCCGTGGGGGGCGCCAATAGGCACCGGTAAAGGCTTGTTAAATAGCTATAATTTAAAAACTATTCGAGAGCGTTTACCCGATACCACATTAATAGTAGATGCAGGTTTAGGTTTGCCATCGCATGCCTGCCAAGCACTCGAAATGGGGTATGATGCGGTATTATTAAATTCAGCCATTGCAGGGGCGGGTTGCCCAATTACTATGAGCCGCGCATTTAAAGCCGCAGTTGAAGCAGGGCGCTTTGCATATCAAGCAAAAGCAATGCCTGAAAAAGACGTTGCAGCCCCATCAACCCCTACAATGGGTATGCCATTTTGGCATCAGCAGTGAAGGAGAGAATATGAATAACGTAGTGTGGACAATTGCCGGTTCTGATTCGGGCGGCGGTGCCGGTATTCAAGCTGATATAAAAGCAATGCAAAGTTTTGGTGTACATGGCTGCACGGCAATTACGGCGCTTACTGCACAAAATAGTTTAGGCGTAGAAGCTATTAATGCGGTGTCTACCGATATTATTGAATCGCAGTTACTAGCGCTTGAAAAAGACATGAAAGCCAAAGTAATAAAAATTGGCATGCTTGCCAATGTGCAGCAAATTCAGCTGATCAGCGAACATATAAGCCACTATAAAGCTAAGTGGCCTGTGCCTCCCGTTATTGTATATGACCCTGTTGCGATTGCCTCAAGCGGTGACTTACTAACAGAAGAAGACACCGTCAGTGCAATAAAAGAATGCCTACTGCCGCTGGTGGATGTAATAACCCCAAACACCCACGAAACACAGTTATTAACCGGTGTGTATTTAATTGGCCCGGCTGCAATAAAAGAAGCGGCTAATAAGCTATTAAGCTGGGGGGCAAAAGCTGTTGTTATTAAAGGCGGGCATTGGGATTACCCAAGTGGCTACTGCATTGATTATTGTATTGATAGTAATACGCAAAATGGTGAAGAATACTGGTTAGGCAATCAAAAAATACAAACCCCGCATAACCACGGCACCGGGTGTAGCATGGCTTCGGTCATTGCTGCGTGTTTAGCTAAAGACTACCCATTAAAAGATGCCTTTATTTTAGCTAAAGCGTATATAAACCAAGGGCTAAAACAGTCGGTACGCTACGGCGAAGGGATTGGACCGGTTGCTCATACATCGTTCCCCACTAATTTAGCTGACTACCCACAAGTAATTGAGCCCGGTAGCTGGCTGGGCGATGAACTAGATTTTGATGTGCCGCTTGATTTTAATATGGCTGCTGATTTTGCACCTTGTGAAAGTAAGTCGCTTGGCTTATATGCAGTTGTAGATAGCACAGATTGGCTAGAAAAGTGCTTACAACAAGGCATTAAAACAGCGCAGTTACGCGTTAAAAATAAAACGCAAGACGAGCTGGATGAGCTCATTAAGCAAGCTGTTGAGCTGGGCAAGAAATACAACGCACAGGTATTTATAAACGACTACTGGCAGTTAGCTATTAAACATGGTGCGTATGGTGTGCATTTAGGGCAAGAGGATTTAGACATTGCTAATTTAGCGGCGATTAAAGACGCTGGATTAAGGCTTGGGCTTTCTACTCATGGTTTTTATGAAATGCTACGTGCGCATAATTATCGCCCTAGTTATATGGCATTTGGCGCTATTTACCCAACCACAACAAAAGATATGACAGGGCAAATACAAGGCCTTGAAAAACTGATTAAGTTTGTACCACTTATGCAAAGTTACCCAACAGTAGCAATAGGCGGTATTGATTTAAGCCGTGCTGAGCAGGTAGCTAAAACAGGCGTAGGCAGTGTTGCCGTAGTGCGTGCGATTACCGAAGCTAATAATTACGTAGAGGCTATAAGCGCTCTGCAAGTGGCCATAAGCAGTGCCAATTAAAACTAACAAGGGTAATACTAACAAGGCTGATAAACGTAGTGAGCTAAGCGATAAAGAAACCCTGCGTTACAGCCGCCATTTATTGCTTGAAGAAGTTGGGCTTGAAGGGCAATTAGCACTTAAATCCTCAACGGTTGCAGTAGTGGGGGCTGGCGGGTTAGGTAGCCCCGCACTTTTATATTTAGCCGCTGCGGGTGTTGGAACGCTTATTTTAATTGACGATGATGAGGTGGAGCTTTCAAACTTACAGCGCCAAGTGCTTTATAAAATAAACCACTTAGGGCAAAACAAGGTCGCTGCGGCGGGTAAAGTATTAGCGAGTCTTAATAATCAAATAGAGATAGTAACGCATTGCCAAAAGTTAGATGAGAGTAATGCAGCTAACATGCTAAAAGGTGCTGACATCGTACTAGATTGCTCTGATAACTTTAGTACTCGCTATAGTGTTAACCGTTATTGTATTGCTAATAAAACACCGTTAATTTCGGGTGCTGCACTCGCAACCAAAGGGCAGTTAATGGGCTTTGATTTTAGGCAAAGTGATAGCCCATGTTATGGCTGTGTTTTTCCACAAAGCGAAGCTACATCGGTTATCAATTGCAGTAACGCAGGAGTAATTAGCGCGCTACTTGGTGTAATAGGCTCTATGCAGGCGCAACTTACGCTCAATTTATTGCTGGGGCATGCAGAGGGAAGTGTGTTTATAACCTTTGATGCGCTTACTTTAAAGCAACAGCACTTTAAAGTGATTAAAGATTTAGAGTGTAAAGAGTGTGGTAAATAGGTTTTGAAGGGAGTTGTGCCTTTTATTAAATGTAGCGTTAAAGAATTAAAAGCTGCGCTTTTCGCGTGAGAAAGCTCTACGTCTACAACATATCAAACTTTTGCACCAAACTTGTAGACACACAGCTTGCTGGCGTGATGGACTAAGTCCATAAAAATATAAACGCTATAAGCCTGCAATTACATATAAACCAAAAACTGATGCTTTAACGTGAGCAAGCTCTACGTCTAAGACATATCAAACTTCTGCGCCAGACTTGTAGACGCACAGCTTGCTGGCGTGATGGGCGAAGTCCATAAAGATATAAACGGTGCAGCTTGCAATTACTTATAAGCCAAAAGCTGCGCTTTTCGCGTGAGCAAGCTTCACGCCTACAACATATCAAACTTTTGCACCAAACTTGTAGACGCACAGCTTGCTGGCGTGACGAGCAAAGCTCGTAATTTCTATGCTTTGGTGTCTTCTCATTTACTCCTATTTGTGCAATAAGATCTTAAGTGATTTATTCACAAAGAGGTTAAGAGGGCGCTTCGCTTTAGAGAAGTAAAAATAAATAATTACTATGTTTTATGTCTTCTCATTTACTCCTCTTTTACTTCTCTTTGTGCAATAAGGTTTTAAGTGATTTATTCACAAAGAGGCTAAGAGGGCGCTGCGCTTTAGAGAAGTAAAAAAAAATAATTACTATGTTTTATGTCTTCTCATTTACTCCTCTTTTACTTCTCTTTGTGCAATAAGGTTTTAAGTGATTTATTCACAAAGAGGTTAAGAGGGCGCTGCGCTTTTCGCGTAAGCAGGCTTTGCGCCTACAAAAATAAAAAACCGCGTTTAAATAACGCGGTTTTTTGATTTCTAATTAACGATTGATTTAGTCGTTAATTTTTGCAAACGCAGTACCTAAGCGAGTAACCACTTCTGGTAGTTGATCTTCCAGTATTTCAGCTTTATCAGCACCCCATGCAAGTACCACAGTAGAGCCTAATTTAAAGCGACCCATTTCTTCACCCTTTTTAAGCATGATGGCGTTATCGCCAGTGGTTGGGTATTTCCAACTAAATACATCGCTACCTGCTGGTGGCGTGACAGTACCTGCCCAAATCGTTTCTATGCTGGCTACAATTGTTGCGCCAACAAGTACCATAGCAAGCGGACCAATCTCAGTTTCAAAAATTGCTACTACTCGTTCATTACGCGCAAACAAGTTAGGCACGTTTTGCGCGGTAAGTGGGTTTACTGAAAATAAATCACCTGGCACGTAAATCATTTTGCTTAGTGTGCCATCAATTGGCATATGAATACGATGGTAATCTTTAGGTGCTAAATAAATCGTTGCAAACTTACCGCCTAAAAATGGTGTTGTATCATCTTGTGAGCCGCCTAGTAGCGCTTGTAAGCTGTAATCGTGACCTTTAGCTTGTATTAGCTGTCCGTCAACAATATCGCCTAGCTGGCTGATTGCGCCATCCACTGGATGAATGATGATATCGCTATCTTCTACCATTGGGCGCATGCCGTCTTTTAAAGGGCGAGTAAAAAATTCATTAAAGCTTTTATAATGAGCCGGATCTGGGTATTGGGCTTCGCTCATATCTACTTTATATTGCTTAATAAATAGTTTAATTAAAGTCGTTGTTAAAGCGCCTGCTTTAGCTGCGGCTAATTTACCGACTACGCGTGAAATAAAATGTTTTGGCATTGCGTACTGCATTGCGATTTTAAATTTGTCTAAACTCACAGTATTTATCCTAAATTATACGCGAGGCGCACGGGCGCCTGCACGGCCATCGGCCATTGTTTCTAAAATTCGGTGGTAGCTGTCAAAGCGCAATTGAGAAATTTTGCCATCTGCTACAGCTTCTTTAACTATACAGCCCGGATCGTTTAAATGTTTACAGTCTCTAAAGCGGCATCCGCCTATAAATTCTCTAAACTCTTTAAAGCACCAGGTTACACGCTCAACATCTAAATGCCATAAACCAAACTCACGAATTCCTGGTGAGTCGATTAGGTTACCGCCACTTGGTAAATGGTGAAGGCGTGAAACAGTTGTTGTGTGCTGTCCTAAGCCGCTGTTTTCAGATACTTCTTTAGTTAATATTTCAGCGTTAGGTAATACAGTATTAACGAGGGTTGATTTACCCACACCACTTTGGCCAACAAAAATGTTATTTTTACCAACAAGTACTTCTTTTAATTCATCAATACCATTACCCGATATATTACTAACAAGGAGTACTTGGTAATCAAGTTTACGATAGATATCGAGAACTTTTTGTATTTCGCTAAGACCTGCGTCATCAATTAAATCTATTTTATTGAGTACTAAAATTGGCTCAATACCCATATCTTCACAGGCTATTAAATAGCGGTCGATAATACTTGGGGTAAACTCAGGTAATACCGCCGATACCATGAGTATTTGATCAATGTTAGCTGCAATAACTTTTACGCCGTCGTAAAAGTCAGGACGGGTAAGTTGCGAGCGACGCTCTTGCGTGGCTTCAATTACTCCGGCTAAATCACCTTCACTTACTTTGGCACGGCGAAACAATACCTCATCACCACACACTAAATTTGACACGGTACGTCGTATATTACAACGAAGTACATCGCCATTTTCAGTTTCGACATCGGCGTGTTGGCCAAAACGACTGATCACAATTGCGCTTTCAACCTGACCTAAATTATCGGTTTGCCACTCTTGCGCGCCTTTTTTAGCTGGTCTTGAGTCTGCGCTATTAATGCGCTTTTGGTGGTTGGCCTTGATCTGACGCGATTGGCCTTTACTTAATTTTTTCTGTTTTGCCACTGGAGGCCTATAACCTTAGTTAAATGTCGCTTTTCCTAAAAAAAGCTTTAGCTCGACGGTTGATGCTAATATGATATATCGAAATGCGTTGGATCTAAAGGAAAGCACCGCTTAGGTAATTATGACTATTAATAAATCAAATTTAATTTGGCTCGATCTTGAAATGACAGGACTCGAACCAGAGACCGATAAAATACTCGAAATTGCGACGGTTGTCACTGACGCAGACCTGAATATATTAGCTGAAGGGCCAACCATAGCTATTCATCAAAGTGATGAATTACTAAATGGTATGGACGAGTGGTGTACTACGCAGCATGGTAAGTCGGGTTTAACAGCGCGCTGTAAAGCAAGTACATTCGATGAAGAGTATGCCGTGGCACAAACGTTAGATTTTTTAAAACAGTGGGTGCCTGCAGGTGTATCACCAATGTGTGGTAATTCAATTGGGCAAGACCGCCGCTTTATGAATAAATACATGCGTGAACTTGAAGATTTTTTTCATTACCGCAATCTTGACGTGAGTACTATTAAAGAATTAGCACGTCGTTGGAAACCTGAAGTGCTTGCAAAAGTGAACAAAAAAGGTTCGCACCTTGCTTTGGATGACATTAAAGATTCGATTATGGAATTAAAAGTCTATAGAGAAAATTTCTTTAATTTGTAAAAAACACTTGCAAACACATCGGATTATTGTAGAATCCTGCCCCGCTCAAGACGATAACCCACGCGGGGTTAGTGTGTTTGAGTGATTGAATTACCATCAATAAATGTGGTGCTAGCTCAGTTGCTAGAATGTTGAACGCGACCTGTCGCGCACCAACGTAAAATAACTGAAGAAATAAAAAATGCGGTACTAGCTCAGTTGGTAGAGCGCGACCTTGCCAAGGTCGAGGTCACGAGTTCGAGCCTCGTGTACCGCTCCAATTTCTAACCAAAAGAAATTGTAGTGTTGAATGAAAATATAATGCGGTACTAGCTCAGTTGGTAGAGCGCGACCTTGCCAAGGTCGAGGTCACGAGTTCGAGCCTCGTGTACCGCTCCAATTTCTAACCAAAAGAAATTGCAGTGTTGAATGAAAATATAATGCGGTACTAGCTCAGTTGGTAGAGCGCGACCTTGCCAAGGTCGAGGTCACGAGTTCGAGCCTCGTGTACCGCTCCAATCTTTTTATATCCTTTCAAAATTCTCTGTATTAAAAATCATAAATAAAATTATAATTTAAAATCTCTCTTATCTACTTTATTCTTTGTGCAATATTCAGCATTAAAGTTTTGGTTGTTAGAAGCTATGGTTTCTCGCGCGAGCTATACGCCTACAATAAAGGTGTTGTACTTTGAAGTTATGAGGTATGAGTGAGGTAAAGAGTCAATACTTTGAAACCGAGAGCTTTTATTAAAATAGCTCCCCTTGAATAGTTGCTATAACTCGTCTAGAACCACCAGAATCGCGATGTTCACCTAAATAAATACCTTGCCATGTACCTAACGCTAAATAACCATTTGAAATAGGAATATTTAACTCGCAGCCTAACGTGCTGGTTTTTATGTGTGCAGGCATGTCGTCGTCACCTTCATAATCGTGGCGATAATAAGGTTGACGCTCAGGAACGAATTTATTGAAATGGCTCTCCATGTCCATACGAACAGTGGGGTCTGCATTTTCGTTTATTGTAAGGCTCGCTGAGGTATGCTGAATAAATAAGTGCAACAAGCCTATTTTGTAACTCGCCAGTTCTGGAAGCTGAGACAATATTTCGTCATCTATTATATGAAAACCTCGCGGGCGAGGCTTTAATGTAATTTGCTTTTGCTGCCAACTCATAATTTATCGAAACTAACTTCAATGTTTGCATTACCAGCATCACAGCTAAATGGCATGATGATTTTTTTACCTTGGCTTTTGTGAGTAATTGTATGACCCTTACCAGATACCACAATAGGCGTTGCCATATCAAAGTCGAAGCCTTTCTCGCCAAGTAAATTTTTAGCACCACCGGTCACCATGTTGGTTATTTCGCCAACCATATCGGTAACTTCTTCATCTATAGCATCAGGGCGTTCGCCAAGCATACGCTCCATGATGGTGAGTGCTAATTCTTCGTCGAATGTAATTGAAAATGATCCTCGCGTTTGCGGGCCAACCATCCCAATCAAACCTGATACATCACCACAGGCTATCTCATCAGTTTTAATGCGAGGTTTACCTGGCTTCAATTGAGTTTGAGCCATAGTGCTCAAAACATTAATTAAAGAAGATAAAAAGGGATTGATGAATTCTACATTCATAGTGGCTACTCTTAAATTTGTTCTGTGAAATGACTATATAGTTTGAGTATAGTCACTAAGGATAACTTTGAAGGATTATGATGCTCTGCAAGATTCACATTTACCATGTGCTTCTATTGTTTGCCCTGATACAACAAAGCCACCTTCGGCAGCTAAATTATTTAGCTCATGCGAAATTACACTCGAGTGTAATTCTTTGACAAAACCACAGGTATCGCAAATTAACAATTGTACTGGGTGTATATGATCAAAATGATGACACAGCATAAATGCATTTGTGCTTTCAATTTTATGAATAAAACCTAGCTCAGCTAAAAAGTCTAATGCACGATAAATAGTTGCAGGTTTAGCACCCGTTTCAGTTATTTTTAATTGCTCAAGCAAATCGTATGCACCAACACCACCTTGTGCGCTGGCTAATAGGCGAAATACTTTCTCGCGGATAGGCGTAAAACGCGCGCCACGGTTGTCACAAACTTGTTTTGCTTTACTTACGAGTGATTCTATATTCATCATTACTCTTATCCTTATGCTACCGTGATATACTAACATACTGTGTTGTAGTTGCAGCGTTTTTATTAAGCGCTTTTTACCTAGGAAACCCAGTAATGCACGAACTATTAGCTATATTTATTTTCTTTTTTGCGGTTATTGACCCCATTGGTACTGTACCTGTATTTATTGCAGTCACACGTGGTGATGATGAGAGATTTAAACGTAAAGTTATATATAAAGCGGTAGGCGTATCTGCATTAGTGCTCTTATTTTTTGTACTTGCAGGTGAGCAATTACTTAACGCAATTGAAATTCCGCTTTCGGCTTTTCAAATAGCTGGCGGTATCATATTACTTATTTTTGCGCTCTCAATGATATTTGGTGAAAGTAAACCGGAAGCCGAAATTAAAAGTGTACGCGACAGCACTGAAACCGCTATTTTTCCGCTTGCGATTCCCTCTATTGCGAGCCCTGGCGCTATGTTAGGCGCCGTATTAATGACTCGTAATGAAGAATATACCTGGGTTGAGCAGTTACTAACGTCTTCGATGATGCTTGCTGTATTAGCGGTTGTACTGGTTTTGTTACTGCTTGCAACACATGTACATAAATTAATTGGTGATAGTGGTGCAAGTATAATAAGTAGAATTATGGGGCTTATTTTAAGCTCGGTTGCGGTTACCAATATTTTAAATGGCATAGCCCATTATTTTGGCTTGCAGGTGTTTAATTAAAAGTATTCCCTATTTAGAGGGGTAAGACGTTGCGATATATTGGTTGTTTTGAGGTCAGAGCGATCATTATGATCTATTGACGACTTAATATGTTCGTAGCTTCCTCTGAACGTTTTTAAGTGTTTTCTTACTTCTTTCTATAGAGTGCTGTACAGAGAGTCGGTATTAATATAATCCCCAATCTATATTGTTATTAGTGATAAGAGTTACCTCCTTGCAAAAATAAGCATGTTTTATATAAATAAAATTGCGCCATTTATAGTCTAAATGAATTCATAAAAAATTTTACTAAGCAACAAACCCTTCCTATATTTACTAGTGATATTGCCCCACATATGAAATAAATTTTTTACCAGTTTATTTAATTACATTTTAGCTTTGTTATAAGGAATACTGACGGTGATGTAGTGTGGGAGGTTTTTTTGTTTCCTTATTTAAAAGAGAAAATTATGAAAAATAAAACTGTAAAGCTCACGGTATGTTTATTAACTTTTTTAGCTCCAATTGCTCAAGCCAGTGATGAGGTAAAGCATATTCCCGGTTTTTTTATTGGTACTACACATTTTGACAGTGAGACTGAGTTTACGTTTGGTGTTGAATATGAATATAAATTTACTCAAGATTGGGGAGCTGGAGTGGTATTTGAGCGTACAAATGACGCTCATCATGGCGATGGTACTGCTGTCGCTTTGGCTTCGCTCTATTATCATCCAACTAAAAGTATACGTTTAGGGGTGGGCTATGGTGAGGAGAGAATTGGTGGATCTCACCCCCATAATGAAGATTTATACCGCATTAGCTCTGCTTATGATTTTCATATAGGCGATTTTGGGATTGCACCCACTATAGCTGTCGATTTTATTGATGATGAAGAAGCAATTGTTGTGGGTTTAGCTATTACCAGACCTTTTTAATGTGTTGACTTGTAACTGTAAAGTTAGGTTAAACCTAAATTATTAAGAGGTCTGAAATGTTAAATAAATTGTCTATTACAAGTAAAATATACCTTCTAGGAGTATCACAAATACTATTAATGTTTGTGATCGGAGTTATATCTTTAATACAAATGAATAAAATTGGTATAGAGCTAGTTGACATAGCTGAGAGAGATATACCACTTAGCAATATGCTTTCAAAAATGTCTGAGCACAAATTAGAACAAACGATATTTTTTCAACGAGCTTTATTGCACGCAAGTTTAGAGCCAGATGAAGCCAATGAAAAAATCGAGAATAAACTCACGTCATTAACACAAAAGATTCAAAGTGAATTTGAGAAGTCTGAAAAATTTGTCACTGATTCTATTGATTATTTGCACAGTGAAAAGGCAAAAGCGAGTTTTACTTCCCTAGCGAGTGACCTGAAGCTTTTAAATAAAGAATACCAAAGTATTTCTGTGAATATTAATGACGCTATTGAGGCCACTAAAACGCAATCCGTTGGCAGCTTGGGTGATAAAATAAAGTTAATAGAAGTCGCAGAAGATAAATTTGAGAAAAAACTTATAGCTTTACTGTCCCAGATCCAACAATTTACCTTAAATTCTGCGCTCCAAGCTGAAAATGATGAAAAACAAGGTATTCATTTAATTCTTTATATATTTATATTCTCCGTCATTGTTAGTGTTGTTTTATCATATTTGATTAGTCGAGCAATTGCTTTACCAGTGAATAAGCTAAAAAATAGGTTGATTGAAATAGCTGATGGCGATGGTGATTTAACTTTAAAACTTGACGAGAGCGCTGGTGATGAAATTGGAGATACAGCTAGAGCATTTAATAAATTTTTACTAATGCTAAGAGAAACAATAAACGAGGCTAATATACACCTCTCTCAATTAGATGAATCATCAAAGTTTGCCGTAACTATTATGCAAGAAACCGTTGTGAATGTTGAAAAGCAAAAAGCTGAGACAGAAATGGTTTCAACAGCTGTAGAGGAAATGAATTGTACTACTCAAGAGGTTGCTAGTAATACCCAGAATGCTTCAGACGTAACTGAAGCAGTTAAAGAACGTGTAGCAAAGGGTAAAGCAGAAGCTTCACAGGCAAAAGTAGTTATTCAGCGTTTAGCTCAAGAAATAGATGAAGCAAGCTCTGTAATAGAGTGTCTTGTTACTGAAACGAACAGTATTGGTAGTGTTTTAGACACAATACAAAGTATTGCCGAGCAAACTAACTTACTTGCTTTAAATGCGGCTATAGAAGCTGCGCGCGCTGGTGATACTGGTAGAGGCTTTGCAGTTGTTGCGGATGAAGTGAGAGCGCTTGCTCAACGAACACAGGTTTCAACCATTGATATACAAGGGCTGGTAACTCGTCTACAAAGCGAAGCTAAAAATGCGGTTATTAGTATGAATAAAGGCATTAACAGTGCTGACGAGTGCCTGCAAAAAAGTACTCAAACGTCAGAAATATTTGCCAACTCAGCCATTGCTGTTAATGAGATTACGGACCTAAACTTACAGATTGCTACCGCAGCAGAAGAGCAATCTGCCGTTGTAAGTGAAATAAATCAAAACTTGATTAATATTACTAACATTGCAATAGAAACGTCTACCGGTGCAAAAAATACGTCAGAAGCGAATGAAAGTATTGCCCGATACATCGCAAATTTAAGAGTGAATTTGAATAAATTTAAAGTTTAAATTATGTTTTTTGGACTTAGCGGTGATAATGAAATTAAGTTATTGCTCGGCAAAAATATATATTCCTAAGATAGATAAATGCTTTATGAAATATGGTTATGTTTTTGTCTTGCGTACAGCTGTATTAGTTCCATTACTGCCGCATAGATAAATTAATCAATAATAGTCGCATTGATATATTGAGCCTTCAGTTTTAAGGTTTATTTTATTGATGGAAGATTAATTGCGGCGTGAGGTTTGTAACCTTGTTAGCACGCTAAAATCAGGCAAATTTTTTGCGCTATATCTCTTATCTAAACCTATGTAGGCAACAAAGGAAAATCGCCCAAGGAGGAATCCAAAGAGCGACATCTGTTAGGTATGTATACTGGTTATCGCTTATTTATAGGCAAATGAGCACATCCCTTAGGCTTTGCCTTATTTAAAAATAAACATAGCTGTGGAAAGTTTAATCTTCATAGGTAGCTAGGCTTTAGCAGAGTCATATGGTCTGTTTTAATTGAGTGGCTCGTTATTTTGGTTTTTAGGGGTTTTCTTTACATTGATGCTCGCTAGGCTTTTGTGTAAAATGCAGCGCCTTTTAAGCTGTGCTTAATAACTTTAATACCCTGAGGTTTGCTTTGAATAAATGTACTTTGGATAGACGCTTTTCTGTGGCCCCCATGCTTGATTGGACTGATCGCCATTGTCGTACTTTTCATCGCAAAATGACTAAACATACTGTGCTTTATACTGAAATGATAACCACAGGGGCTATTTTATTTGGTCGCGGCGACTACTTACATTTTAATAAACACGAAGGCCCAGTTGCACTGCAACTTGGTGGCTCTGATCCTAAAGCGCTTGCGCAATGTGCAAAGCTCGCAGGTGAGCGTGGCTATGACGAAATAAATTTAAATGTAGGTTGCCCGTCAGACAGAGTTCAAAATGGTCGATTTGGCGCATGTTTAATGGCTGAGCCTCAATTAGTTGCTGAGTGCGTTGCAGCAATGAAAAACGAAGTAAACATTCCTGTTACCGTTAAAACGCGTATTGGTATTGATGAGCAAGATTCGTATGAGTTTTTATGTGCGCTTATTGAAGCGTCTCATAAAGTAGGGTGTGATGATTTTATTATTCATGCTCGTAAAGCATGGCTTAATGGTTTAAGCCCGAAAGAAAATCGTGAGGTTCCACCGCTTGATTATCCACGTGTTTATCAACTTAAAAAAGATTATCCGCAGCTAGACTTAAGCCTAAATGGCGGTGTTAAAACAATCGAGCAGAGCCTAGAACATTTGCAACATATTGATGGTGTAATGATTGGGCGTGAGGCTTACAGCAACCCATTTATGCTCAATGACGTTGATGAGAAAATTTATGGTGATGCTGCAAATACGCAGTCACGCCACGATGTAGTGCGTTCAATGTATGACTACATTGAAGAAGAAATGCGTTTGGGTGCTAATTTTTGGCATATTGCACGTCACATGCTCGGTATTTTTCAGGGGCAGCCTGGTGCGCGAGGTTTTAGACGCCACCTTTCTGAAAGTGGTCACGGTAAGCAAGCTGATTTATCGGTAATGGATAAAGCATTAAGCTTTGTACCAGAATAAAACTAAGCTTTAAAAATTCTAAATTTAAGCCACTTTCGAGTGGCTTTTTTGATCCTAAAAATTAGTCAAAATCATAATTTATTGGCCAATTCCACTCTATGTTGTTCAGCTTAAAGTCACTAAAATTTAGAGTGTTTGTTATTTACCATTATGATTTTAAATGCTTTATTTTGTTTTTGATGGACTTGGCACAACTATTGGAATCTTCTTGTTGAAATTAATTAAAAATCAACAGGAGAATACCATGGGTATATTTAACCGCGTAAATGATGTAATTCAATCAAACATTGTCGCCATGCTTGATAAAGCAGAAGATCCAGAAAAACTTTTAAACCTAATGCTTACCGAGATGCAAGATGCATTGAATGAGTGCCGTAGTACAGTAGCCGCTTTATTGTGTGAAGAGAAAGTAATTAATCGCCAAATTGATACTAAAAAAACAGAATTAGCAGCTTGGCAAATGAAAGCAGAACGTGCGGTTGAGAAGGGCAGTGATGACCTTGCTAAATCAGCTTTACTTGAGAAGCAACGCGTTAACGAAAGCATTGAAAATAAGCAAACTCAACTAGAAACATTGCAAGAGTCTATTGCAAAAATTAAGTCTGATTGTGAACGCTTGCAGCAAAAAATGGCTATGGCTAAAACTAAGCAAGCTCAGTTAATGCAACGCCATAATGTTGCTATTGCTAGAGGGCGAATCAGTACGCAACTACAAAGCGATAAAGTAGCTCATGCGTTGTCTCGTTTTGAACAAATAGAGCAGCGTGTTGAAGGTATTGAAGCTCAAGTAGAGGCTTATGAGCTGACTGATACAGCAAGCTCTACCAGTGCCCAAATTGAGTCGTTAGTTAAAAATGAAAAAATTGATGCTGAGTTGGCTCGCTTAAAGGCGAACTTAAATACTAATTTAAAACACACTGCTTAGGAGATTGCTATGAACAGCTTTAATCGTCAACAAGGTTGGTATAAAGATACTCTGAATAAAAAAATATCGGGTGTTTGTAGTGGTTTAGCCCATAGATTGGACTTTCCGGTATGGGCAACACGCGTAGTTACTATTTTGTTGTTTTTGAGTTTTCCGTTTGCAGTTGCACTTGGCTATTTTATAGCGCATTGCTGCCTTGAAAATAAAGAGTATTAATACCAATAGGCATAAATATTTGAACAATTTAACGAATTAAATCACCCATAACGTTGTTAAAAATTTTAATTTAGAACAGCTAAGTATAAAAATTTTTGCCTAGTTATAGCGCAATTTTCTTATCGTTAAATAGACCTCATATATAAGCCAGTTGGTATAAGGAGAGTTACTATGAAAGCTTTGGCAGTATGTGTATTTATCTATTTATTACTGTTTACTGATTTAATAACGTTTGTGCAGATTGATTCTTGGCAGTTGCCGTTATGGATTGCTGATATTAGTTGGGCTGGGCTCGAGCTTGTAGGTGCTTTGGCCGCAATTATTGCTGTAGTTGCGGTAGTGGCTTTAATTACTATGGGATTAGTTGGTGCGGGTGTAGTGGCATTAGCAGGGACTGTTTTAGCGCTTTTATTCGGATCTATAATGATTGCATGGCCGTTACTATTTGTTGCAGTGTTGTGTTGGCTTGTTGCCGATAACAAAAAAGTAGCCTCTTAATCCTTAATTTGACTGACTATTATAGGTTAACTATGTTAAATTTAGCCTGTAATTTAAAGTTTTCATAAGGATAAGAATGATGACGAAACTATGTTTTTCGATGGCTTCTGCATTAATATTTAGTTTTTTTTCGTCATCGTTGGCGGCGCACTCAGGGCATGATCATGGTTCTGATATGGCTGTGCTCGAAGTAACTAACGCGCAAGTTAGAGAGTTTTTACCTGGCAGTACTGCAACTGTAGGTTATTTAACCCTTATTAATCACAGTGGAGCCGCAGCAACTTTAACTAAGGCAACTATTGATGGCTTAGGGCGTGTTGAAATACACGAGCATTCACATGTAGACGGCATGATGAAAATGCAACAAGTTGAATCGGTTGAAATTAAGGCGCACGAAAGTGTCAGCTTTCAGCCTGGCGGTTATCATTTAATGGCATTTGAACCACAAGAGCCATTAAAAGTAGGACAAGAACGTAAACTCACACTATATTTTAGTGACGGTAATCGCTTATTTACTAATGCTCAAGTCGTGTCGCTTGAAGCGCAAGCTAAGCAGTCAAAACCATCTACTCAACACGCTCATCATTAGGAGTACACATGTCGCAACATAAAGGAAAAATAGCAGGAATAATTGTTTTACTGCTTATCATTTTTTACGCAATTGCTGTTTATTGGAGCACAGAACCTTCACGTTTTGACGTTGTTGCCAACGCGAAAGAGCAAGCGCAGCTTCGTAATGAAAAAATAGTAACGGGTTATGTAACTACTTCTACATTAATTACGGTAGCCAATACCTTACTAGATAAACCGGGTGGCTACTTATCAAATGATGTAATACCACCAAGTATTATTATGGATGATATGCCAGCGTGGGAATATGGCGCACTAGAAATGGTACGTGATTTATCGCTTTCTATGCGAAAAGATTTTAGCCGTTCTCAATCACAATCAACGGAACATGAAGCCCTTAAAAAGGCGCAGCCGCAGTTTAATATAAGCTCTGAGGCATGGGCATGGCCAAGTGCCGAAGGTGAGTACCAAAAAGGTATTGACTACTTAATGGTATATCGTGGACAAATTGCTAATGAGCATGAGCGCGATAGCCAATTTTACGCACGAGCAGATAACTTACGTAGTTGGCTTAAAGAAGCTGAAAAACGTTTAGGTAGCTTAAGCCAACGTTTAAGTGCGAGCGTAGGCCAAGAAAAAGTGAACACCGATTTAGCGGGTAATTCATCTAATAAACAAGCAACGCTTGCGCCACTGCAGCAGCAAGTAAGAACACCATGGTTGGAAATTGACGATGTGTTTTACGAGTCGCGCGGTGCAACTTGGGCATTACTGCATTTTTTACAAGCGATAGAGTATGACTTTAATGACGTACTTGAAAAGAAAAATGCACGTGTAAGCTTACAACAAATCATACGTGAACTTGAGGCGACTCAAGAAACAGTATGGAGCCCACTTATTTTAAACGGCAATGGTTTTGGCTATGTGGCAAACCATTCTTTAGTTATGGCAAATTATATTTCTAGAGCCAATGCGGCTTTAATCGAACTCAGCGAACTACTAGCTCAAGGATAAAAAATGAAAAAGTATTGTTTAGCAGCAGCCCTTTCAATGGCATGTTTAGCACCAGCAGCGCAAGCTGACACTCTACTAGGTTTATACGTAGGTGTTGATGGGTGGAAGTCAGATAACGATGGTCAATTTTCTTATAAAAATAATGCATCTCAAGATTTTAATTTTGAAGATGAGACTTTTGTAAGTTACTACGCGGCACTTGAGCACCCTGTACCATTAGTTCCAAATATTAAATTAAAGTATACCGAGCTTGAGTTAAATGGTTCTGCGCTACTTACAGATACATTTAGCTTTAATGGCTCTGATTATGTTGTTGGCTCTACGGTAAATACTGTAAGTGATTTAACGCATATTGATTATATTTTTTATTATGAAATTTTTGATAATGACTTAATCTCAATTGACTTAGGTTTAAATGCTAAGCAGTTTGATGGTGATATTGTTGTAAATGGTACTACTCAAAATGGTGGTACTAACTTTACCGAAACAAAAGATTTCTCTGGTTTTGTTCCTCTTGCATATGGCCGTGCCGAAGCAGGCTTACCATTTACTGGTTTAAGTGTATTTTTTGAAGGTAGCTTTTTGACTATTGACGATAGCAAAGTACAAGATTACCAAGTAGGCGTAGCGTGGGAACTTATTGATAACCTAGCAGTAGATGTTGCTGTTAAAGCAGGTTACCGCTCTATGGTATTAGAACTTGATGATGTAGATGATATTACTACTGATATTGATGCATCTGGCCCATTTGCGGGTATTCAGGTTCACTTTTAATTAGTATTTTCTAATTAAACAAAGCGTGGCATATTATTTTATTGCGTGCCACGCTAAATCAAACTCTCCCTCCAGCGCATTATTAATTAACTGCTTATAAATTTTATTTACAGGAAAATTAATGAGTTTAGATAACTCATCACCTGTTTGCGTGAATTTATAATAGCTTAATACCAAGTCACTGCTTTTTGCTTTTAACGTTACTTTTTGCGATAAAAATGAAAGGGTAAGTTCTTGCCCCGCTTTAAGCACTGCAGATTCAATTTCTTTTCTATACAGTAAATTAAGATCCATAAGTGTTAAAATATCAGGAAAACTAATACCTGTTTTTCCTAAATTTAAAGATACTTTATTGCCTTTTCGTAGCAAATCAAACAATGACGGTTTTTTGTAAAAGCCGAGTAAAATAAAGTGGCTGTCGTCTTTTTCGTTATAGCCTGAGAGCGACACACATTTTTGCAAAGAGTCAGCTTCTCGCTGTGTCATATGCTTTAATGTTTGCAGGCTTTTAATTGAAAACGTACCAGGGTTGAGTGTTTCTCCCGTTAAAATTTTGGCCCATAAAGTTTGCATTGACGCATTTGAAGTATCTTCGCACAGTGCGATAAAATGCTCTACCCAGTCAGCATCGGGCTGTTTACTACTTGCTACATCGGGGCAAAACCCCATAGCCATTGCTAAAATTGACTCTATATTTTGTTGTTGTTTTATTAGTAGTAAATCTTGGCGCTTTTGGGCACGAGCTAAAACAGAGTTTTCACTGTTGATATGATAAAGCGGCTTAACTTGGCCTTTAATATCGTAATTTTGTTCGGGGGTAGGCAGTATTCCGTTACTGCCTATTTTTGTTATAGGGTAACCAAGTAAGGATTCGATAATGTTAGCAAGGTTAATTCTCGCTTGTGCTGTCTTTACTGGCATGGCTGTGCATTGTCCTTTGTGAATGACTAAGCTGAGCAACAGTTTTAAGGTTATTTAACCCCATTGAAACTGTATTACGGAGCACATATTCGCTCAAAATTGCGGTGTAACCCGATATTAAAGGGGCGGTTGTTTGTCCGTTAATCTTACATATTAAAGTGACGATACCGTTTTGCTCACTAAAATTAAAAGTCCCCCTAATAATATGCTCAGCATTTAAAAGTATATTAAAGCTGACCTTATTTTGACTCACCGAAGTTATGATCATTTCACCATACCCCCATTTTCCCTTCCAAGACTGATGAGCACCCAGGCCAGAGCTCGGTTCGCCCAAGGTAAAACGTATACTGGGGTCTACTTTTTCCCATGGAGACCATTTTTGCCATTGATTAAAGTCAGTAATAAGCGGTTTTACTGCGTGAATATTTGCATTGATTTCTATTGTTTTATTTACATTATAACTTTGGGGAAGTATCAGCCCTACCAGTACTAATACCAATAACAATAACAGTACGCCTTTGATTAATATTTTTAATGGTTTAATAAGCACACCTTTTATTAATTTTTTGAGTTGAAATACAACAACTTTTTATTAATCGACTATAGTATGAATTAGATTATAAACCAAAAATAATTTATAAATTGCTACCTAGGAGAGCGAATGTCGTCAGATCAAAACGATTTTTTATTTTTTGAACAAGACTATGGAGATGATGCAGTAATTGAGCCGACTAAGTTTTGGGATATTTTAATTGTTGATGACGAACCTGAGATCCACTCTGTAACAAAGTTGGCTTTGTCTGGCGTTGAGTTTTGGGGGGCAGGCTTGCGATTTCATGATGCCTATTCGGGCGCTGAAGCAATAGAGATTTTAGCTAAAAATAACAATATTTCAGTTATTTTTTTAGATGTTGTTATGGAAACTGACGATGCTGGCTTGCAGGTTGTAAAAAGGGTGCGTGACGAATTAAATAATCAACATGTAAGAATTATTTTAAGAACAGGCCAAGCTGGTAATACACCAGAGGAAAAAGTAATACGTGAGTACGACATAAATGATTATAAAACTAAAACAGAACTCACTCGCTCTAAATTAGTAACATCGCTCATAACCGCTATTCGCTCTTACGAGCAGGTATGCCAGCTTGAATATCAAAGTAATGCAATGAACACGATTGTTTCTGCATCAAAGTCTATTTTAGGGCTTACTGATATTAAGCAACTATGCAAAGAAATCATCAAGCACATGAGTATTATTTTAAAGTGTTCACCTCGAGGGCTTGTGTGCAGCAAATTAGATGGCGATGACTTTATTCAAGTTTTAGGTGGTTGTGGGCATTACGAAAATTACTTTGGTGAAAAATTAATTAATGTTGATAGCAAAGTATTTAAACAAGTCGAGTCGTGTTTTGATTTATCAAAGCATCAACATACAGACTCAAGTGCAACATTTGTATTAAAAAGTAAGCATAGAAAAGCGGCTTTATATATAGAATGTGACCATGTTCCTTTGCCAGCGCAGTTGCAGTTTGCTGAAATCTTTTTAACAAATGTGAGTGTGGCCCTGGATAATATAAGGCTGTTTGTAAAGTTAAGGGATGCAGCTTATAAAGATGTGCTTACAGGTATTTCAAATCGTACCAATTTTATTGAACGGGTAGAGCGTTATCAAAAACCGCACGTGAATGATTATGTATTTGTACTACTTGATATAGTTAATTTTGCAGATATTAATAACGGCTTAGGGCAAGAGGTCGGCAATAAAGTATTAATTGGCATTGTGCAAAGGTTAAAAGAAAACTACCCAACAGCTAAATTACTATCTCGTATTGGTGCTGATGTTTTTGGTTTTATTATTCGTCAAGGCGAACTCGACTTAAAAAAATTGAATGAGCAGTTAGGTGTTCCATTTTGCGCAGAAGAGCATACATTGCCTATCGATTTTAGATTGGGTTTATGCCAACAGCAAGACTTTCAAAGTAGCGGGATTGATACACTTAAAGTTGCTTATATTGCACTTAATCAAGCTAAAAAAACAAAACACAAAGAGGGAATTTATTACAATATCGACATGCAAGATAAAATGGCTTGGCGCATAGGAATTATTAGACAATTACGCCATGATTTTGCTCGAAACAAGTTAGAGGTATGGTATCAACCTCAACTTTCATTAGATGACTTGTCTTTAATTGGGTGTGAGGCATTACTTAGGTGGCCCACCGGTAATGGATCATATATATCGCCAGCGGTATTTGTTCCACTTGCAGAAGATGCGGGTTTGATTGTTGATATAGGGCAGTGGGTTTTAGAGCAAGCTTGCCAACAACAAAAGCGCCTAGAAAATATGGGTACCGAAATTTGTATTGCGGTTAATGTGTCTGTTCCGCAGTTTAAAGTAAAAGGTTATGCTCAAAACGTTAAAAATACATTATTAAAATATGGTGTTAAGCCAAAAAACATAGAATTAGAAGTCACTGAAAGCGTAGTAATGGATGAACTCGAAACTGTTATTAATACACTTAGAGAGCTTCAAGAGCTAGGGATGGAAGTTGCTATTGATGACTTTGGGACTGGCTTTTCATCGCTTAGTTATATACAAAGTTTACCCTTGGATAGATTGAAAATAGATCGTGCATTTATTAAAGATCTGCCAAATGATGACACTGGCGCTATTGCTGCCTTAGTTATTTCTCTTGGTGCTAAGTTGGGTTTAAAAACGATTGCTGAAGGCGTTGAAACACAAGAACAAGCCCAGTTCTTAAAAAACTTAGGCTGTGATGAGGTACAAGGTTTTATGTATGCTAAACCCATGCCTGAGCATGAATTGATAGAATTTATAAATAAACGCTAAAAAAGATTAACTTATTATTTAAGCTAATGAACGATTTAGAATTTAAAGCGCGATATGCTTTGACTACTTTGTATATATAAAGAATTTAGTAGGGTATAATTCGCGCCTTTTGTTATTCTACGGCCACAATTATGAGCACACTCAAAGCTAAGCGCGCCTTATTTTCATACCCTAAATACTGGGCTGAATGTTATGGCACCGCGCCATTTTTACCAACTACACGTGAAGAAATGGATGCACTTGGCTGGGATAGTTGCGACATAATAATAATTAGTGGCGATGCGTATGTTGACCATCCTAGTTTTGGTATGGCGGTAATCGGCCGTGTACTTGAAGCGCAAGGCTTTAGAGTGGGTATTATTGCCCAACCTGCATGGGACTCTAAAGATGCATTTATGGAGCTCGGCAGACCGAATTTATTTTTTGGTGTAACAGCCGGCAACATGGATTCGATGATCAACCGCTATACAGCGGAAAAACGCATGCGCCACGATGATGCTTACACGCCTAATAACGTTGGCGGTAAGCGCCCAGATCGCGCCGTGATGATTTACTCGCAAAAATGCCGTGAAGCATACAAAGGTATCCCAATTGTTATTGGCGGTATTGAAGCCAGCCTTCGCCGTATTGCTCATTACGACTATTGGCAGGAAAAAGTACGTCGTAGTATTTTGTTTGATGCAAAAGCCGATATTTTAATTTACGGTAACGCAGAGCGCCCGCTAGTTGAAGTTGCACACCGTATTGCGGCGGGTGAAACGATGGATACGATTCAGGATATTCGCGGCACCGCTGTTATTCGAAAAGAGCCTCTACCTGGTTGGCGTGGCAGTGATTCTACCGCTATTGATAAAATTGGTAAAATAGACCCTATTCCAAACCCATATGGCGCGGATGATGTTGGCTGTAGTAAATCTGAATTTAAACAAGCGGGTATTGATTTAAAAGCAGAAGCGGCAAAACCAATCATGGTTCAGCCTGCACGTCCTAAGCCGTGGGAAAAAACCTATGTTAAGTTACCTGCTTATGAGCAAGTAAGTGTTAACAAACCTTTATACGCCCATGCCTCGCGAATTTTACATCAAGAAACAAACCCTGGTTGTGCAAGGGCGCTTTACCAACGACATGGCGATCGCTCTATTTGGGTAAACCCGCCAGCATATCCATTAGAAACACATGAAATGGATGCTGTATTTGGTTTGCCGTATCAGCGTATTCCTCACCCAAGTTATGGTGATGCTAAAATCCCTGCTTACGATATGATTAAAACGTCTGTTAATATTATGCGTGGCTGTTTTGGTGGTTGTTCGTTTTGCTCAATTACAGAGCATGAAGGGCGCATTATTCAAAGTCGTTCACAAGAATCTATTATTGAAGAAATTGAACAAATTAGAGATAAAGTTCCCGGCTTTACTGGTGTTATTTCTGATTTAGGTGGCCCAACGGCGAATATGTATAAGCTGCGCTGTACGAGCAAAAAGGCCGAGAGTACCTGTAGACGCTTATCATGTGTGTATCCAGATATTTGTAAACACATGGATACAGATCATACGCCAACAATAGATTTATATAAAAAAGCACGTGAAGTTAAGGGTATTAAAAAGGTATTGATTGCTTCAGGTGTACGTTACGATTTAGCTATACGCGACCCGCGTTACGTTAAAGAATTAGTAACGCATCATGTAGGCGGTTACTTAAAAATAGCGCCAGAGCATACAGAGGATGGTCCATTATCAAAAATGATGAAACCAGGTATGGGAGCGTACGATCAATTTAAAGAACTATTTGATAAGTACTCTAAAGAAGCCGGTAAAAAGCAGTATTTAATTCCTTACTTTATATCTGCTCACCCAGGTACAAAAGATGAAGACATGGTAAACATGGCTTTATGGCTTAAATCAAACGACTTTAAGCTTGATCAGGTACAAAATTTTTACCCATCACCTATGGCTAATGCGACGACTATTTACCATACAGAGATGAACTCTTTACGTAATATAAAAAACAACTCAGAAGTTGTTCCAGTACCTAAAGGCGCACGCCAACGTAGATTACATAAAGCTATTTTACGCTACCACGATGCAGCTGGTTGGCCAATGATACGTGAAGCTCTACGTAAAATGGGTAAAGCTAATTTAATTGGTAAAGGGCCTAACTGTTTAGTGCCAGAAGAAGGGCGCGATGAAAAATCAGGTAAAGGTGGTAAAAAAGGTGGGCGTCCGGCACTAACGCGACATACCGGTTTTAGCCAATTTAAAAAGGCAAACACTAAGCCAAAAGTGGGCGGTAATCGTCAAAGCACACGTTAGTAATTTTATTTGCTAATAGATAAGGCTAATTGCGGTACGCGTTTTTTAGCTTTTGTATACGTAAATTAAGTCAGCTTTGCTCTTTATTATCTATATTATTGTAGGTGATAAAGGGTGAGGTTTTAGAGCCCCTCTCTTTAGATATCCTGTGCTAAGTTTAGTTTTTTTTAAAGCATTGATGATAACCACAAACGCAATTTAAGTGACCATAACGGCTGAATGCCGGTGAGTCCTTGCGTCATTTTATTATCTTTTAAGATTATATAAGATGGCGTGACTTGTCCCTGCCAATCGGAAAATATCTCCCCGTGTTGATCGTTAACAGTACTGAAGCTGTAGCCTTGCTCATTTAAATAATCATGCAGTTCTTGATCAGAGCCTGATTTTATCGCGATGCTCACGACGGGGTATTTATTCTCGTTTGCGAGTTCGTTTATGGCAGGGGAGGTAATACTACAAATAGGACACCAAGTTCCCCAAAAATACACAAGCGTGGGTTTATCTTGGCTCATTGCTGCTAAATCAATGTTTTGCCCTTTATAATCGATTAATTGTAATTGAGGATTTGCTGGCATGACAGGTTGCCGCCACCAATTGACGGCAGTATAAATGACAAAAAATATAGAGCCATATACCAATACACTTTTTAATATGGATACGCTTTTTTGTTTTAGCGTTTTTTTAGGTATGTCATTTTTATGTTTGGTATCCGTTGCCATAGTTACTGATTTACCCTAAGTGTTTTTGCTGTAGTTCTTTACATTTAAAGCGTTTAATTTAAATCAGCAACCATGTAGCAGTACCTAAAAAGGCGAATATACCAACAATATCAGTCACCGTGGTTAGCACCACACTCCCTGCAAGAGCAGGGTCTATATTCATTCTTTTAAGAATTATTGGAATACTTGCACCAGCAACACCTGCCACCACTAAGTTCATAAACATAGCGAAAGCGAGTACGCCACCAAGCATAAAGTCCCATTGCCATAGCGCAATAACACCCGCAATTAATAGTGACCACAAAATACCGTTTAGCGCGCCAATGGCCAGTTCTTTCATCATCAAGAAACGTTGGTTTGTTTGGTTTATATGACCTACTGCAATACCACGGATAACAAGCGTTAATGATTGGCTACCAGCAACACCACCCATAGAAGGGACAATACCGTTAAGCACAGCCAAAATAGGGAGCACATCTAAAGTGCCTTCAAAAAAGCTAGCTACAAAAGCAGCTGCAAGTGCGGTTAGTAAATTAACTCCTAGCCAAACTGAGCGTTTTTTAGAGCTTTTTAGTACAGGCGCGAATGTATCCTCTTCATCATCAAGACCGGCTAGGCTTAATAAGCTATGCTCGGCATCTTCTCGGATTACATCAACGATGTCATCGATAGTAACACGACCGAGGAGTTGGTCGTTATCGTCCACCACAGGGGCCGATATCCAATTATGACGCTCAAATAATTGCGCTACTTCACTTTCATCCATTGAGATTGGGATAGACTCACAATCTTCATCCATTAAATCGCGGACAATTTTTTCTGGTGGATTAGTTAATAATGTACTTAGCGATAAAGCGCCTATAAAGCAGTTATGTTTATCAACAACGTATAAATCATCTGTACCCTCTGGTAGTTCACCACGCAGTCTAATATAACGAAGTACAACATCGAGTGTTACATCAGGGCGAATGGTCACCGTATCGGTGTTCATTAGTGCACCAGCTGAACGCTCTTGATATGACAGTGCTTGCGTGGCACGTTCACGGTCTTGAATGTCCATCGCGCTAACAACGTCTTTATAGACGGTATCTGGCAGGCTACGTAATACTTCACCTAAGTCATCGTGGCCCATATCTTCAGTTGCGGCGGCAATGTGCTTAGGTTCCATTTGGGCAATAATGCCTAAACGAACATCTTCAGATAATTCTTCAAGAACATCACCTTGCACATCAGGATCGACCAATTGCCAAAGCAGTCGGCGAATTTTATGCGGTGATGATTCTAATAATAATGCGGTATCACAAGGAGCCGTTTTTGCGAGCATGCGCCTAACTTGAACAAACTGACCACTATTGAGTGACTTCGTCACCTGTTTTAGTTGCTGTAGTGGGTAATCTTGTTCAAAAGCTTCTGGCATTGGCGTCCTTTATAAATTGTTATATTACTTTATGGGGGGAGGTGAGTTAACTGGCGTTACTAACCTATTTATTTTATATGTCTGTTTTAATTGAAGCATTAGTAATGCGAATATTGTTTTTATAAAACAGGTTATTCTTGTTCATTAAAGCGTTGTGCTATTAATTCTCCAACAGCGTGTAAAGCTTGCTCAGAATCAGGGCCTTTACAAACAACTTTAACTTCTTTTCCTTGGCTACTTTCAAGTAACATTAATGCAAGTACGCTATCGCCTGCGGCTTCTTTGTCATCTTGGAATAATGTGATTGTCGCATCAAATTGTACTGCTAATTGCGCAAGCACAGTAGCTGCTCTGGCGTGTAAGCCTAATTTGTTTTTTATTAAAAAGGTATCTTCACAATGCATAACTTACTCTACCTAAGCTGAACAGGTGATTATTCAGCTATATTATTTTTCTTGTTCGCGATGGCGAATTTTTACATTGGGATGTGTCATTGCAAAACTTTCACCGATAGTTTGCGCTAAATACACAGAGCGATGTTGCCCGCCTGTACACCCAATAGCAATGGTTAAATAACTGCGGTTATTTCGCTCTAAATGCGGTAACCACGTTTGTACAAATGTTTGAATTTGCCATGTGAATTTTTGCACTATGCTGTGATTAGCTAAATAGTCTTTAACCGGTTGATCTAACCCATTTAAAGGCTTTAACTCTGGTTCCCAGTGTGGATTTGGTAAAAAGCGTGCATCAAATACGTAGTCTGCTTCTTTTGGTATACCGTGTTTAAAACCAAATGATTCAAATGTGACAATCAGTTGCTTATCTTTTTTACCTAAAATCTTTTCACGAATAGATTCAGCGAGTTGATGAACACTTAAATCAGTCGTATCTATCATAAAGTCGGCGCGAGTGGTTAATACATCAAGTAATTCTTTTTCTTTTTTGATGGCTAAATCAAGCGGCAACGAGTCTATTGATAGTGGGTGTAATCTGCGTGTTTCTGAAAAGCGTTTGATCAATGTCTGATCGTCGCTATCTAAATAAAACAACGTAGGGTTTGCAAAGCCTGGTAAGTATTCAAGAATATCGTTAAATTCATCTTGTTCTTTAGGGATGTTGCGCACATCTATGCTAACAGCAATTTTATCGTAGCTATCAGACACACTGCGAACTAATGAAGGTAGTAGGTTTACTGGAATATTATCTACGCAATAATAACCTAAATCTTCTACAACGCGCAAAGCAACCGACTTTCCAGAACCAGAACGGCCGCTTATGATAATTAACTCCATTTAACACCCTTTATAAAACTATGATTGATCGACAATAACTTGGTAAAGCTCAGTATCAGATTTTGCACTGCGTAACTGTTTACAAAAATCTTTGTTGTTTAGTTTATCAGCAATGGTTGCTAGAGTCTTTAAGTGCTGTTGGTTATCGCCATCTGGTACGATGAGTGCGACAAAAATATCAACAGGGCGATTATCGATTGCATCAAAGTTTATTGGAGTTTCGCTAACGAGCACTAAAGCCAAAGGCTCTTCTGCACCGCTCATTCTTCCATGAGGAATAGCAATGCCACGCCCTATACCTGTACTACCTAATTTCTCTCTGCTCATTAAAGCATTAAGAATATCTTGTTGCGGTAAATACGGAAGTTTGTCGTGAGCAAGTTCGCTAATGAACTCTAAAATTCTTTTTTTGCTATTAAAAAGGACCGCAGCTTTGCTGCAGTCCTGGCATATAAGTGAACTTAATTTCATCATATTAGTGTCGAGCAAGCTTCTCTTTGTGTTTGATTACTTGGCGATCGAGCTTGTCGATCAACGAGTCAATAGCGGCATACATATCTTGATGTTCTGTAGAGGCAAATAGCTCAGCACCGCTTACGTGTATTGTGGCTTCTGCTTTTTGATTTAATTTTTCTACATCGAGAATGACATGAACATTATTTATATGATCAGAGTGTCTTTCAAGCTTCGCAAATTTAGTATTAATATAGTCTCTTAGTGAATCGGTTAATTCTACGTGACGACCAGTTAAGTTTAGTTGCATAAGCATTACCCTCTTAGTTTAGCGTCTTAAATCAGACTTTTACGCTGATTTGACGGTGGAATAGCAAGAGATTCGCGGTATTTTGCGATTGTACGTCTTGCTACTTTAATTCCTTGCTCAGCCAATATATCCGCTATTTTGCTATCACTCAATGGTTTTGCTGAGTTTTCTGCTGCGATTAATTTTCGGATAAGCGCACGTATTGCTGTAGATGAACATTCACCACCGTTTTCAGTACTTACATGGCTTGAGAAAAAGTATTTAAGCTCAAATATACCACGGGGTGTATGCATGTACTTTTGAGTAGTTACGCGTGAAATTGTCGATTCGTGCATTTCTACCATTTCAGCGACATCATTTAAAACCATTGGTTTCATGGCTTCAGGGCCATGTTCAAAAAAGCCTTGTTGTTGCTTAACAATACAATTAGTAACTTTTAATAGCGTGTCGTTTCTACTTTCTAAGCTTTTAATAAACCATTTAGCTTCTTGTAAATGTGAGCGAATAAACTGGCTGTCGCCACTTGATTTTACAGTGCGAGACATTGCCGCGTATTGGCTATTAACACGAATTTTAGGCATGCTATCTGGGTTTAATTCAACAACCCAGCGGCCTTTAATTTTTTTAACTGACACATCAGGAATAACATACTCAGATTCTTCCCTTACAATAGTATCTGCAGGTTTTGGGTTGAGAGTATGTATTAGTGTCATTACTTCTTTAAGCTCTTCTTCTTTGAGCTTAGTTTTTTTCATTAATGTACGATAGTCGCGAGCTGCTAATAGATCAATATGCTCGGTTAAAATCATTTTCGTTTCATTAATGTAAGGTGTTTCTTTATCAAATTGATTAAGCTGAATACACAAACACTCTTGTAAACTACGTGCAGCAATACCAACAGGATCAAACAGTTGGATGCGTTTTAATACCGCTTCAATTTCATCAAGTTCAACTTCGTTATCATCTTCGTTTTCTTGATTAAAGCTTTCTAAAATTTCTTCGCAACTGAGAGTTAAAATACCTGAATCATCGACAGCTTCTACAATCGCAATAGCGATGGCTTCATCGGTAGGGCTAAATGGCGTTAGTTGTAATTGCCACATTAAATACTCATGGAGCGTTTCAGTAGAGGCGCCTTGGTATATAGATTCATCTTCAGGCATTGGACCTGATGAGGCTGCAGGAGCGGCACTCATGTACTCATCCCAACTAACATCCATAGCCATGTCGTCACTTAGCGTGTCTTTTGCAAGTGCTTCACCAGTATCTTGTTCGTATTCGCTCGGAGCATCATCAGCAGATGCGCTAACAGTTATGTCATCGGTATCAGCTTTTTGCTCGTTTTTACCAGCAGCGTCTTCAGAATAGTCTGCCTCTTCAACCTCTAATAGTGGATTACTGTCGAGAGCTTCTTGTATTTCTTGCTGGAGATCCAATGTACTGAGTTGCAACAAACGAATAGCTTGTTGCAACTGTGGAGTCATTGTAAGTTGCTGGCCCATGCGCAGCTGTAGTGATTGCCTCATGTATCTCTAACAATCCTTTTATGTTGTTATAATTAATACTAGCAGATGCTTAAAGACATGGCGTAAATGTTACAGCCTAAATTGCTCGCCTAAGTAAACATCGCGTACTGTTTTATCATTTAATACGTGTTCTGGAGTACCTGATGCAATCAGCTCCCCATGAGAAACAATGTAGGCTTTTTCACAAACATCAAGGGTCTCTCTTACGTTATGGTCGGTAATTAAGACACCAATCCCACGATTTTTAAGATGTTCTATTATTTTCTTTATATCTAATACCGAAATAGGGTCAACACCGGCAAACGGTTCATCCAGTAATATAAATTTAGGATCTGCTGCCAGTGCTCGTGCTATTTCTACACGACGACGTTCTCCACCCGATAATGCCATACCTTGGCTATCACGAATGTGTTGTATGCTAAATTCATCTAATAAGTTATTGAGTGTGTCTTCTCTGGCTTGTTTATTTAGTTCTTTGCGCGTTTCTAAAATGGCCATTAAGTTTTGATAAACAGTCAGCTTTCTAAAAATCGATGACTCTTGTGGTAAGTAGCCTATGCCTAATCTAGCACGACTATGCATAGGTAAAAGAGTAATATCGTTATCATCAATAGATATTTTACCTTTGTCGCTAGGAACAAGCCCTACAATCATATAAAAAGTCGTTGTTTTACCAGCACCGTTAGGGCCAAGTAAGCCAACTATACTGCCAGCTTGTACTTCAAGGCCGACGTTTTTTACAACTTCACGACCTTTATAGCTTTTTGCCAATAGTTCTGCTTTTAATGTGCTCATGGTTGACCTTTATCGCCTTTTTTACTTTTTTTAGTTTCGATCGGTACTAAAATTGTGTGAACGCGGTCAGTTGAGTTTTCATCTTTTTCGGCACTGATTAGCTGCTGCTCTATATCGTAGGTAATGCTTTTAGCATTTATTTTTTGTCCCGCTTGCGATACTTGTGCATTACCAACAAGCGTTAAAAAACGCTTAGATACATCATAACGTACTTCGTCAGCACTGGCGCTCATAGTCGTGCCATCTGATTGCTTTTCTTCAAAGTGCGCAGGGCTACCTGTGGCAATTAATAATTGTTTATTATCACCAAGTTCATCACGTTTGTGCACTTCGAGGCGATCGGCTGTAATGCGGCGATTACCGTGAATAATCTCAACGTTTTTCTCAAAAATACCCACATTAGCTTTTAATTGACCTTCTTGCTTGTCGGCACTTATTGAAATTTGATTGGCAGCAGGTTGCGTGTTTTGTTCTGCAGCACTACTATTAAACGCTAGTATAAGTGTAGGAATTATAAGTGATTTTAATATTTTATTGGTCATAGTATATGGTTCGCGTATGGTTAATTAGTTTTATCACTTCGGTTTTTAAGTCGGCTTCTAGGCCTTTACCGGTGATTTTTAAATTCGGTCCAGTGATAATGACGGGTTGCTCCGAACGCATTGTTAGTAACTTTATATCAACCTGAATATTATCAGCATTGATTTTGTCTATCATGGCGTTATCGGTTAAATTTTTGGCAACCACATTACCTTCTAAAATTAATTGTTTATCTTCGTATAATGTTGCTTCGTCTGCATTTATTTGCCACGTTTGTTGTTCGTTATATAAAGTAAAAATGGGTTTTTCGAAAAACGTGAAACCTAATTGCTGGTATAGCTCCATTTTAGCCGCAGTGACTTTGTGGCTAATTTTACCTTGCTCATCATAGGCTGTCTGTTTGAGCTCAATAGCTATGTAATCAGGCTTAGCAATAACTTCTGGCTCAGCCTGAGGCACAATATTTGTTTGTGTAAAATAAGGGTACCAAAGCCAAACCATACAGCTAATGAATAAAACGCTTAATATTATGCGCGCTGCATTCATGAACTAGTGCCTTGTGTAGTCAATGCTTTACCATTTTCAAGCATGAGCAAATCGGTGAGTTCTCTCACAGCACCAAAACCACCAGGCATTTGCGTTACATAGTGTGACAAACGCTTAATAAGTGGGTGGGCATCATTTACTGCAACGGCAAAGCCTACTAACTCCATAACAGGCATGTCAGGACCGTCATCACCAATATAAGCAATTTGTTCATCGCTAAGGTTGAGTTTATCTTTTAATTCTTGATAGGCAATGAGCTTATTTTCTTGGCCTTGATAAATATGCTGTACGGTTAAGCTGCTCATACGTTGTTGTACTATCTGTGAATGACGACCAGTAATAACAGCTACTTCAAAGCCACTGTTTATAAGTGCTTTAATGCCAAAACCATCTTTTGTATTAAATGCTTTTAGCTCTTCACCTTGATTGCCAAGGTAAATACGGCCATCAGAAAATACACCATCAATATCGCATATAAGTAGTTTTACTTTTTTAGCGCGTGCTTTTGCATCATCGCTCAGCGGTTGATAGAGTTCTTCAAATTGCATTTATAACACTCCTGCTTTTAATAGGTCTTGCATATTTAATGCGCCAATAGGTTGGTTTTTCTCATTGACGACGATTAGGCCATTTATACGTTTACGTTCCATAATATTGAGCGCTTCAGCGGCTAAAATATCTTGCGTAGCTGTAGTACATGACTTAGTCATAACAACATCTATTTGTGTTGTATGAATATCAATTCTTTGTTCTAAAATGCGACGTAAATCACCATCGGTAAACAACCCTACGAGTTGCTGATTTTCATCAACAATGGCTGTCATACCTAACCCTTTAGCTGACATTTCTATTAGGGCATCTTTAACTGTTTGTGAAACATCAATAATAGGTGTATTTGCGCCGCTGTGCATAACATCTTTTAAAGTAAGTAATAAGCGCTTGCCTAAACTACCACCTGGGTGAGATAGCGCGAAGTCATCAGCTGTAAAGCCGCGAGCTTCTAATAATGCAACTGCCATGGCATCGCCCATCGCAAGCGTTGCAGTGGTACTTGATGTAGGGGCTAGACCCAATGAACAGGCTTCTTTTTCTACTTTAATACACACATGTACATTAGCAAGGGCCGCCATGGTTGATTGTGTATTGCCAGTCATTGCTATCATTTTGGCACCAAGCCGTTTTAAAACCGGAATGATATTTAAAACTTCGCTGGTTTCCCCTGAATTAGAAATAAGCATAACCACGTCATTTTTAGTGATCATACCTAAATCACCATGACTTGCTTCACCAGGGTGAACAAAAAACGCTGGGCTGCCAGTACTTGCAAGGGTTGCCGCTATTTTATTGCCAATATGGCCTGATTTTCCCATGCCAATGACAATAATACGGCCTTCACAATCGTACATTAATTGGCACGCATTATGAAAATTTTCATCTACATATTGTGCAATATCACTAAGTGCTTGGCGCTCAACATCTAAAACGCGAAGGCCTTGTTCAATAAAGTTTAGCGTTGCCATCATTTACCCTACTTGACTAAAAATATACCCTTGGTAACCCAAAAACGCTATTAGCAATAAGCCGCCTTCTACCCTATTGATACGCTGGGTGCCTCTAAAGTTCAATGACATAATAATAAGAGCAAGTGTTGCACCAATCATAATTAATATATCTCGGCTTACTAACGATGGATCAATTGCTGAAGGATTAATAATACCTGCTAGAGGTAATACAGCTAAAATATTAAATATGTTTGAGCCAACAATATTACCTAGTGCTAAATCATCTTCATTTTTAAGTACGCCTGCAACCGAGGCGGCAAGTTCAGGCAAGCTAGTACCAATAGCAATAATTGTTAAACCAATGACTAAGTCGCTTAAGCCGAAGTATTTAGCAATATCAACAGCTGAGCCGATTAAAAAATGAGAACTAACCGGCAGGAGTATCATGCCGACAATTAACCAAAATACCGCTTTTTTAGTAGGTACATCGTTTGGTACATCGTCGCAGGCTTCTGAGACAAATGGGTCATCTTGGTTTTTTGCACGCATAGATACAATAATTAACCCACCGATGAATACGATAAAGCCAACTAAAAGCGCAACACCTTCACTAAATGAAAAGTAGTTATCTGAGAACACATACCAAGTAGCTAAAGATACGAGCATAACTAATGGCATTTCACGTTTTAACGTACTAGATGAAACTGAAAGAGGGCGAAATAGAGCAGTGATACCTAACACAAGTAAAATGTTTGTAATATTAGAGCCAACAGCATTGCCAACCGCTGTGTCGGTTTTGTTAGCTAGAGCGGCAGAGGCTGAAACCATCATTTCAGGGGCTGAAGAGCCCATGGCTACAACGGTCAAACCAACAATAAGTGTAGGTACACCAAAGTTTTTAGCAAGAGCCGCAGCCCCATAAACAAACCTATCGGCACTCCAAACAAGAGCTGCAAAACCAAGAATTAAAATAACAAACGAGGTAACCATTGTGTTAAGCCAGTTATACAAAATACGGATGGCGCGAATAGTAACAAAAGCCAAGATGAAAGTATAAATAAAAGAGTAAGGTCAACTAGGTAACAATGTTGCTTTTAAACAGCTAATTTAAAAATTTAAGCTGGGGTTAAGCTGTTTTAAGCGAGTCTTATAATCCTTTTCATGGGTGTATTACAAAATCTTACGAATTGTTTTTTCCATCTTTGACAAAAAAGCTTTAAAATAGGGGCACTAGTGAACATTTTTATGGAGAGCGACTTGTCGCAATCAATAGTAGAAGTCAAGGATGTTAGCTTTTCGAGAGGCAATAGAACCATATATAAAAATATGAGTTTTAGCGTTCCTAAAGGTAAAATTACTGCGATTATGGGGCCAAGCGGAATTGGCAAAACCACTATGTTGCGTTTAATTGGTGGTCAGCTTAAACCAGATTCAGGTGATATTTTATTTGAAGGTGGCAGCATTCCTAAAATGTCTCGTAAAGAGTTATACGAAGCACGTACTAAAATGAGTATGCTTTTTCAAAGTGGTGCGTTGTTTACTGATATGTCGGTATTTGACAATATCGCGTTTCCTATAAGAGAGCACACAAAGCTAAGTGAAGACCTGATTCGATTAGTTGTGTTAATGAAATTGCAAGCGGTTGGACTACGTGGCGCTAAAGATTTAATGCCCTCTGAGTTATCCGGCGGTATGGCAAGGCGTGCTGCACTTGCACGCGCTATAGCACTTGATCCAGAGCTAATCATGTACGATGAACCATTTGCAGGGCAAGATCCTATTTCGATGGGCGTATTGGTTAAGCTAATTAAGTCGCTTAACGAAGTATTAGGTTTATCGTCTTTAATCGTGACGCACGATGTAACAGAGGTAATGAGTATTGCCGAACACGTTATAATTATCGCCGATCAAGGGGTAATTGGTTCTGGTACTCCAGATGAAATGCGTAATCATGAATCTCCTTTAGTTCAACAGTTTTTAAAAGGCTTGTCGGATGGTCCAGTACCATTTCATTTTCCGGCTCAGGCTTATGCAGACGAACTACTTGGAGAAAAAGCATAATGTTGGATTTATTTCAAAAGCTAGGGCATAAAACGCTAGGACGTTTTGCGGCTCTTGGCCGTTCGGCTTATATGCTGTTTAGTGCGCTTGCGCATGTTCCTAATTTTAAAAAAGGCACACCGTTACTTGTTCGCCAACTTTATATGGTGGGTTCGCAATCGTTACTGATTATTATGGTGTCGGGTTTGTTTATCGGCATGGTGTTGGCTCTACAAGGTTACACCGTATTAGTTGGTTATGGCGCTGAGGATAGTTTAGGGCCGTTAGTGGCACTGAGTTTATTGCGAGAACTGGGCCCGGTTGTTACTGCATTACTGTTTGCAGGACGTGCAGGTAGCGCTTTGACAGCTGAAATTGGCTTAATGAAAGCAACAGAGCAACTTTCATCACTTGAGATGATGGCAATCGATCCGCTAAAACGTATTATTGCACCGCGCTTTTGGGCGGGTTTTATAAGCATGCCATTGCTTGCATTGATATTTTCAGCTGTAGCAATTATAGGCGCTCATTTAGTGGGCGTAGATTGGCTGGGGGTTGATACAGGTAGCTTTTGGTCAATCATGCAATCGCAAGTGTCGTTTCAGCAAGACATACTAAACGGTATTATTAAAAGCTTTGTATTTGCCATAGTGGTGACCTGGATTGCGCTTTATAAAGGATATGACTGTGTGCCGACCTCAGAAGGGATCAGCAAAGCAACCACCGAAACGGTTGTTCATTCGTCATTAGCAGTTTTAGGTTTTGACTTTATTTTGACAGCGGTAATGTTTACCAGCTAATAGGGTATAGATAATGAATTCACGGAAATTAGAAATTTTAGTTGGTTTTTTTGTAGCACTTGGCATTTTAGCTTTTGCGATGCTTGCACTTAAAGTTGCCAATTCAGGTATTAGTGGCTCTGGCGAAACATATACGCTTAATGCCAAGTTTGAAAACATCGGCTCGTTAAAAGCGCGTGCGCCGGTAAAAGTAGGTGGTGTTGTAATTGGTCGTGTTGAATCAATTTATGTTCACCCACAAGAGTTTTTACCAGTCGTTAATATGACCATTGACGCACAGTACTTATGTCGTTTTTCAGACACAAGCTCAATCTCTATTTTAACGTCGGGTATTTTAGGTGAGCAGTACTTGGGTATTCACCCTGTAATTTCTCCAGATTCTGCTAAGCAACGTTGTTTAGGCGAAACAGTGACAGAAAACAAGCAAGATGAAGCAATTGACGATTTATTTGGTGTGGAAAGTAAAGCACTAGGTGATGGCGATTCAATCACTGATACTAAGTCTGCCATTGTACTTGAAGAATTAATCGGGCAGTTTTTATTCAACCAAGGTAGTGAGTAATTATTATGTTGAAAAAGTTTTTAGCTATTGTAGCAATTGGCACAATGACGCTAACTCAAAGCGTAAGTGCAGCAGATGTGAAATTAGTCGATCCTAATAAAATGGTACGCCAAGTTGCCGATAATACATTTGCGCGCATTAAAAAAGATCAGCCATTAATTGTTAAAGATCAAGAATACCTTCGCGTAATAGTCGAAGAGGAATTAATGCCTTATATCGACTATAAATATGCAGCACTTCGTGTACTTGGCAGTGAAGTATCTAAAGTACGTGCAATTACCGACGAGGCTGAAAAGGCCAAAGCAATTAAAGAAATTCAACGCTTTATTGGTGTATTTAGAGAGTACTTAGTTGCTACTTATGCAGGTGTATTTACTCAATACACAAACCAGAAAGTTGAGTTTGGTGCAGAGCAAGCGTTTAAAGGTAAAGACGTTGTTGTTGTTAAGACTAAAATTATTGAAGACGGTAAACCTGATATCAGAATCGATTTTAAAGTACGCGAAGACCGCGACGGTGAGTGGCGCGCGTACGATATGATTGCCGAAGGTATTAGTCTACTAGATGCAAAACAAAGTGAGTTACAAGGTATTTTGCGCCAGCAAGGTATTGATAATGTAAGTAACCTTTTAGAGCAAAAGAGTCAGCTACCAGTTCAGTTTAGAGGCAGTAACTCGAATGACTAAATTGGCAATAAGCCAAGTTGATGGACAACATTTTGGAGTAAGCGGTGAGCTTACTCGAAATTCAATTGGCGATGAACAGCTTCTGAACAATAAGTTATTAACTAAGCATAAAATCATCTATTTCGACCTAAGTGGAGTATCAAGGGTTGACACAGCAGGCTTAGCTTGGTTAATTCACTCTTTTGCAGAATTAAAGCAGCAAGGCATTCGCCTTGAATTGCAAAACCTACCTGAGCAGTTGCAAAATTTAATGCAATTGGGTCAGGTTACAACCCTATTTGAGTGAGAGTTATGGAAACTAGCCAAGTCGAAACATTATTACGCGAAGAACTTCAATTAGCTGAAGTACATGTAAAAGCCAATGGTAGTCATTATGAAGTTGTTGCAGTAGGCGAATGCTTTGACGGTTTAAGCCGAGTTAAAAAGCAGCAGCTAGTTTATGGTCCATTAATGAATACAATTTCAGATGGGACAATTCACGCAGTATCTATTCGTGCATTTACTCCTGTAGAGTGGAAGCGTGAACAAAAATTCATTTTACCGCAATAACTAGGGCCTCCTAATGGATCAATTTGTAATTCAAGGTGGCACTTCACTTGCTGGTGAAGTGACTATTTCGGGCGCTAAAAATGCCGCACTTCCTATTTTATTTGCTTCACTATTAGCTGATGGTAAAAGTATATTTACTAATGTACCGCGTCTTCGCGACATAGTGACCACTGAAGCCTTATTAAAAACTTTAGGTGCAGATGTTAATTGGCAGGGCGATACCCTAGTAATTGACGGTGCAACGGTTAATAAAACATTAGCGCCTTATGACTTAGTAAAGCAAATGCGCGCCTCTGTGCTTGCATTAGGCCCTCTAGTTGCACGTTTTGGTGAAGCTCAAGTCTCTTTACCTGGTGGGTGCGCCATTGGTGCTCGCCCGGTTGATATTCATATTCAAGGTTTGGAGCGCATGGGCGCACAAATAAACGTTGAAAATGGTTATATTAATGCCAAGGTAAATGGTCGCTTAAAAGGCGCTGAAATTTTTATGGAAATGGTAAGCGTAGGCGCTACCGAAAACCTATTAATGGCAGCGGCCCTCGCTGATGGTAAAACCATACTTGATAATGCGGCACGCGAGCCTGAAATAATTGATTTAGCTAACTGCCTAATTGCTATGGGCGCTAAAATCACAGGTGCAGGTACTAGCCGCATTGAAGTTGAGGGCGTTGAGCGTTTAGCAGGCTGTGAACACAGTATTTTACCTGACCGAATTGAAACTGGGACGTTTTTAGTCGCAGCAGCAATGGCTGGCGGTGAAGTACTTTGTAAAAATACAGACTTTCATTCTCTTGAACCTGTGATTGAAAAGCTACGTGCTACGAATGCACACCTAGAAGTACATAACGATAGTATTTATCTTGATATGCGCGGCCGAGAACTTAAAGCCGTGAATATTAAAACAGCTCCACACCCAGGTTTTCCTACGGATATGCAAGCTCAGTTTACAGCATTGAATGTAGTAGCAAATGGTAGTGCAACGATCACAGAAACGATTTTTGAAAACCGTTTTATGCATGTACCAGAGTTGCAGCGTATGGGCGCTAATATTCGTTTAGAAGGGCATACCGCAATTTGTGGTGAGACTGAAAGCTTAACGGGTGCGCAAGTGATGGCAACCGACCTGCGCGCTTCAGCTAGTTTAATTTTAACGGGTATAGTGGCACAAGGTGAAACGGTTGTTGACCGTATTTATCACGTTGATAGAGGTTATCAGCGCATTGAAGATAAACTAAGTGCATTAGGCGCAAATATTAAACGTAGAAGTAGCTAAGTAGATAGCTAGTTAAGCTATTTTAAAAAGGTCGGATACGCAAATTGCTATCCGACCTTTTTATTGACGATTGGTATTACTCTTTATTAAAGCTTTGTTTCAAGCTCAGCTACCACGACCATGATTTTTTCTATTTTCCCATCTCTGTATAGCTCAAATTCTATTTCTTTACCGGGCTCCGTATTACCTATTTTTTCAAGCACTTTTTGTGGGTTTGCTACCGAAAGCCCTGCAATTTTAATGACGATATCTTGCTCTTCAATGCCTGCTTGCCATGCTGGCCCCAAAGGGTCTAAATTAGTAATGCGCATGCCGGTAACCGGCGTTAGGCTGTCGTTTACTTCTTTACCTGTACTATCTACTGCTGTGCCTTCAAAGCCTAAATAGCCGCGTACAACGCGACCGTGACGAATGAGTTTACCCATCACTTTTTTAGCAAGTGAGTAAGGAACCGCAAAAAATATTCCTTGAATATTCAAGTTCTCACGCGTTTTAAATTGTGCAGAAGTAATGCCGACTAAATCACCATTGGAGTTAACTAATGCGCCGCCGGAGTTGCCCACGTTAATAGCTGCATCCATTTGCAATAAGTTATTGTAAGGGCTATCTGTAATTTTTTGCTTACCCGTTGCACTAATAATGCCTTGAGTGATTGTTTGCCCTAAGTTAAGCGGGTTGCCTATAGCAAGTACAACATCGCCTACATTTGATACATAGCTATCGTTTACGGGAATCACCGGGAGGTGATCTGCATTGATTTTAAGTAAGGCTAAATCAGTAATGGTATCAAAACCAATTAGTTGCACATCAAAAAAGCGTCGGCCATCGGTTAAGATAACCATAATTTGGTCTGCATTATTCACAACATGGTAGTTAGTAAGAATATAACCGTCTTGCGACATAATGACGCCAGAGCCTAGCTCTTGTACCGTGTTTTTTCTTTTATAACGAGGTTCTTTGGAAATGCTTTCTGAAAAAATAGTAACTACAGAAGGAGCTGCTCGTTTGACTGCATCAGAAAAACTCAGGTGACTCGCACTCATCGCGCTTGGAAGGGGAACATTAGGAAGTAAGGCGGCTCGCATATTAGGGCTGAAAAAAACCACTAAAAAAGCAATACTTAGACCTGCAAATAAAGGGGGAAGAATAAATTTTATTAATTTCAGCACAGTTTTCTTATTATGTAAGTGAGCAATCTCTTTATGATGACATAAAAAAAATAACAGCGGCAAGTGCCACTGTTATTTTTATTACATTAATAGTGCTATTTATTACTGAATTAAAATAAATATAGACTCACGACCACGTTGCACGCCAAGTACGATATTACCTTTGGTGTTTTCGATAATCTTATTCATATCACGAATAGTCTCTACTCGTTGGCGATTCACTTGCATAATAATATCACCTTCTTCAAGGCCAACACGGGCAGAAGGTGAGCGAGGGTCTACAGACGTAACCTCAACACCTTTATTACTATTTTTTTGCACGTTTTCAAGTGTCGCGCCTTGGAACGCAGGATGCAGCTCTTCGCCTGTCGCTGTAACACCTGATGCACCATCAAGAGTTACTTTTACCGTTTTAATTTTACCATCGCGGTAAATACCTAGTTTTATTTCGCGGCCTTCACCTAGCGTAGCAATTTTGCTACGTAGTTCATGGAAACCACTAATATCGCCGCCATTAATGCTAACAATTACGTCACCTGCTTTTATACCTGCTTTACTTGCAGCAGTGTCGTCCATTACTTGCATTACATAAGCACCTTGTTTAACGTCAAGTTGCTGTGCTTTTGCAAGGCCTGCATCAAGTGGGCGGCCAGAAATACCCAGCGAACCTCGGCGTACTTCACCGTGTTCAACAATTTGATCAACTAAGTTTTTCATCATGTTTGATGGGATGGCAAAACCAATACCCACGTTACCCCCAGAAGCACCTAAAATAGCAGTGTTAATACCAATCAATTCACCGTTTAAGTTAACTAATGCACCACCAGAGTTGCCTTGGTTGATAGCAGCATCGGTTTGAATGAAATCTTCGTAGCCCTCAATATTTAAACCACTACGGCCAAGAGCACTAACAATACCAGATGTAACTGTGTGGCTAAGTCCAAATGGGTTACCAATAGCGACAGCAAAGTCGCCCACTCGTAAACTATCTGAATTTGCGAGTTTTATTTCAGTTAAGTCATCAGCGTCTATTTGTAAAAGAGCGATGTCTGATTCTGTATCAGTACCAATTTTAGTTGCTTCAAATTCACGGCCATCTTCGAGGGTTACTACCATTTTTTCGGCATCTTGGATTACGTGATTATTAGTAACTACATAACCCTCATCAGCATCAATAATTACCCCAGAGCCTAATCCACTAAATTGACGCTTTTGACTGCGAGGCTGTTGCTGTCCAAAAAAGTATTCAAGCGGATCTGCACGGCGGCGTACTTCTTTTGAGCCTGAAACTTGGATACTTACAACACCTGGAGATATTTTCTCTAGCATGGGGGCAAGAGTTGGTAGTTGTTGACCATTTACTGCAATTGGCATTTTTGCATAAGACGCTACAGGGCTCATTAACAAGCTTGTAGATAGAATAGCTGCGCTGATAAGTGATAATTTCATTTTCATAGTCTGGGGTAACTCCACTTAAGATAAAGCAAAACAAAAAGGGCTACTTTACAGCAGCCCTTTTCGGTTTATTAAGATAAAACAACAAAGCTGTTATATCTAAAGACTATGGGGTCAAAAAAAAGTTCATCAAGATGCTTTAGAATGTTCTGAAACTTTATTTTGACCAGCAAATAAACCTGATTCACCTGATACATAATCAGCTGGTTGTGCTGCGGCTGTAGAACGATCGCATTGACGCTCTTTTAATGAAGCCTGCAGTTGTTCTGTTGTTTCTTTTGAAAAGAATGGTTCAGCTGGTGCTTTATTTCTATCTTCTAGAAGAAGCTGGTTTGTTTCTTCAACGTGACTAAGCAGTTGATCATAGTTTTCTTTCATTTTATTTACGAGCTTACCAGTATTCGCTAAATGATCAGCTACATCTTGACGATACTGCTCTAACGCATTTTCAGCTTGCTCTGCTTGCTCTTTTAATTCATCTTGTTTGAACTGTTTTTTAGTAACAAATGCGCCAATAAAAAATGCTACAACAGCAACAATAACAATCAAACCTACCCACATAACTGTACCCATAAAAACTACCCCTTTGGGAAAATAACTAACGAATGCCGATTCAATTATAAATCATACTAAGTGTAATATACCCCGAGTTATGATGCGTGTTAATATGCTTTGCAAATTAAACTGTGTTTTAACTGTAAATAGATATGACTCCTTGGCAAACATACCAACAAGACTTAAAGCGAGATGACTTTGTACACGACGCAGCACAAGAAAATGCTGTGCGCCATTTACAACGTCTATACGATGACCTAACTCAGACAAAGCCAAAACAAAAAGGCTTTTTTGCTAAGCTATTTAGTAAAGAAGAACCTGCGCCTGTAAAAGGTTTGTACTTTTGGGGGGGAGTAGGGCGTGGTAAAACTTATTTAGTTGACACTTTTTACGAATCATTACCGGGCACACGTAAAATGCGTGTGCACTTTCATCGATTTATGCACCGAGTGCATAACGAGCTTAAAAAGCTAAATAATACGGCTAATCCATTAGAAAAAATTGCTGACACTTTTAAAGCAGAAACAGACATTATTTGCTTTGATGAGTTTTTTGTACAAGACATTACTGATGCCATGCTATTAGGTGGCTTAATGGAAGCGCTATTTGCACGGGGCATAGTACTTGTAGCAACCTCTAATATAGTGCCTGATGAGCTTTACAGAAATGGCTTACAACGAGCGCGTTTTATGCCAGCAATTGAGCTTGTTAAAAAAAATACCGAGATAGTTAATGTAGATTCAGGTATTGATTACCGCTTACGTACTTTAGAGCAAGCTGAAATTTTTCATAGTCCGTTAGATGAAGATGCGGATAAGAATCTATTTGAGTACTTCGATAAGTTATCGCCAGAGCCTGGGCAATTAGATGAGCCGATAGAGATAGAAGGGCGAAAAATCAAAACGCGTAAAGTAGCTAAATGCGTTGTGATGTTTGAGTTTAGTGAGTTGTGCGAAACAGCACGTAGCCAGGTCGATTACATGGAGATTAGCCGCTTATACAATACGGTGATTATTTCTAACGTAAAACAGCTAGGGCAAACTAATGATGATGCTGCTAGACGCTTTATTGCTTTAGTGGATGAATTTTATGAGCGCCATGTAACTTTAATTATATCGGCTGAAAAACCTATTACCGAACTTTATACCCAAGGTAATTTAAACTTTGAATTTAAGCGTTGTATTAGTCGTTTACAAGAAATGCAATCCTTAGAATATTTAGCTAGAGAGCATTTAGTTTAAATAAGTAAGTAAATGTGTAATAGGGCAACTATAAAAAAGAGGTACATATATAGTACTTCTTATTTCTGAAATTTCTTGTGGAAAAAACAACCGGCGAGTAGCAATGTGTTTTAAGTGCTGGTATACTCCCGCGTCTGCCACGTTGCGTTCTATGTCCTCATATAGTCTAGCCACTTGTGAGCGGCGCAAAAGTCTAAAACTCGAAGGGGTTATAGCAAACTTAGAGCAGTAGTTAATATTAACTACTTGTGGTTTTAATTGAAAAACATTGGATTTTTATAAATGAAAACGTTTGTTGCTAAACCAGAAACAGTAAAACGTGACTGGTACGTAGTTGACGCTGAAGGTAAAACTTTAGGTCGCATCGCTACTGAAATCGCTCACCGCCTACGCGGTAAGCATAAAGCTGAATACACTCCTCACGTAGATACTGGTGATTACATCATCGTTATCAACGCTGAAAAAGTTACTGTAACTGGTAACAAATTCAAAGATAAAGTGTACTACGCTCACTCTGGTTTTCCAGGTGGCCTTAAGTCTACTACTTTTGATAAACTTCAAGCTGCAAAGCCTGAAATGATCATCGAGAAAGCTGTAAAAGGCATGTTGCCACGTGGTCCTTTAGGCCGCGCTATGTACCGTAAACTTAAAGTTTACGCAGGTACTGAGCATAACCATGCTGCACAACAGCCTCAGGTTCTAGACATTTAAGGAGCACCATCATGGCAAATCAATACTACGGTACAGGTCGTCGTAAAAGTTCAAGTGCTCGCGTATTCTTACGCCCAGGCACTGGTAACATCGTAATCAACAAACGCTCTCTAGAAGAGTATTTTGGTCGCGAAACAGCACGCATGGTTGTTCATCAAGCTCTTGAGCTAGTTGATATGACTGAAAAATTTGACCTTTACATCACCGTTTCTGGTGGTGGTACAACTGGTCAAGCTGGTGCTATCCGTCACGGTATCACTCGTGCACTTATGGAGTTTGACGAGTCACTACGTCCACAACTTCGTAAAGCAGGTTTTGTTACACGTGATGCACGTAAAGTTGAACGTAAGAAAGTGGGTCTTAAGAAAGCGCGTAAGCGTCCACAGTTCTCAAAACGTTAATCTATACGTTATCAAGAATTCAAAAACCCAGCTTATGCTGGGTTTTTTGTTTTCAAATCAAAAAGTTTACATTTGCTACTTAATTTAAATTTGTTTATAGCGGTCGCCATACTTGGTATTGCTGTAATTAATGATGATCAAATTTATTAATAACTGCGTATTAATCGAACGAAAGTTAAAAAACACTCAGATAGCTGCAAAAAAGTTAAATAATTATCGTAATTAGTTTAAATCCATCAGTTAATTGGTGGAATTTTTTGCTACAATTGGCGTGGAAGTAAAATGAGTGAGTTTAACGACACTATGTACAGTTTTTACTGTTTCCTCTTAGTGGTGTTGATCTCGGTCAGTATATTGTTTTTACAGAAGCGTTATTATAGTCGTTCGGCTTTATTCTCGAGCTAGCTTAATCAAATTTTTGATCAAGTCAGGTTTATTCGAGCATGGGGCTTTGAATAACCTTGTTTTAATCAAGGGTTTTAATTATGATCGCTTCTATTTTAAAAATTTCGAATAATTAACCTGCTGTAACTGATGTTCTCAATATAGCAAGTGTTGAGAATCATAGTGGAGATAAGTGGATGAGCAATGCGCCTGTAGACAATGGCCGACGTCGCTTTTTAACCATAGCTACCTCTGTTGTAGGTGGTGTTGGTGCGGCTGGGGCTGCTGTTCCTTTTATTGCGTCTTGGAATCCAAGTGAGCGAGCTAAATCTGCGGGTGCGCCTGTAGAAGTAGATATCAGCAAACTTGAGCCTGGACAATTAATACGTGTCGAGTGGCGTGGTAAACCTGTATGGGTTGTATCACGTACCCCAAAAATGCTTGAGCAGATGAAAGAACATGAAGGTCAACTTCGTGATCCGCAATCGCAAGAGCCACAACAATTAGAATCATCAACAAATGATTACCGTTCATTACGTCCAGAAATATTTTTGGCTGTAGGTATTTGTACGCATTTAGGGTGTTCACCAGGCTTTTTACAAGGTAATTTTGGTGAGAAAGTAGAAGGGACTGATGACGGTTTCTACTGCCCGTGCCACGGTTCTAAATTTGATATGGCTGGTCGAGTATTTCAATCGGTACCTGCACCATTAAACTTAGAAATACCACCTTATACTTTTCTAGATGACACCACTATTTTAGTGGGCGAAGAAAGAGGGGTAGCCTAATGTTTGGTAAGATTATTGGTTGGATAGACGACCGAATCCCAATGACACGTGTTTGGAACATGCACATTGCACAGTATCCAGCACCTAAAAACTTTAACTTCTGGTACTTTTTTGGCTCACTAGCCATGTTAGTACTAGTAAACCAAATCCTAACAGGTATTTGGTTAACTATGAACTTTGTTCCGTCTGCTGAAGGTGCTTTTGCTTCGGTAGAGTACATCATGCGTGATGTAGAATATGGCTGGTTACTACGTTACTTGCACTCAACAGGTGCATCAGCGTTTTTCATCGTTGTATATATGCATATGTTCCGTGGCATGATCTACGGTTCTTACCAAAAACCGCGTGAATTACTGTGGTTATTTGGTATGTTCATTTTCTTAGCGCTAATGGCTGAAGCATTCATGGGATACTTATTACCATGGGGCCAAATGTCGTTCTGGGGCGCACAAGTAATCATTTCATTATTCGGTGCTATTCCGGTTATTGGTGATGACTTAACACTTTGGATCCGTGGTGACTACGTAATATCAGGTGCAACGCTTAATCGCTTCTTTGCATTACATGTAATTGCACTACCACTGGTTATTGTAATCTTAGTTTTCTTACACATTGTTGCTCTACACGAAGTGGGTTCAAATAACCCTGAAGGTATTGAGATTAAACGTAAGAAAGGCTCAGTAGCTGAAGAAGATAAGCCTAAATTTAAATTCCATGAGTATTACACTAACAAAAAAGACATTGTTGATGCGATACCGTTCCACCCTTACTACACAGTTAAAGATATTGTGGGTGTGGTTGGTTTCTTAATACTGTTTTGTTGGGTTGTGTTCTTTATGCCGGCGATGAATGGCTTCTTTTTAGAAGGTCCAAACTTCGAGGCAGCTAACCCACTTAAAACACCTGAGCATATTTTCCCGGTTTGGTACTTTACGCCATTCTATGCAATCTTACGTGCAATCCCTGATAAGTTAATCGGTGTTGCGGCGATGGGTGCATCGATTGTAGTACTTGCATTACTACCTTGGATAGACCGTGGTAGAGTTAAATCGGTTCGTTACCGTTGTGGTTTCCATAAATGGAACATTGCAGGCTTTGTTGTAACTTTCGTTCTTCTTGGTTGGGTGGGTGCAACTCCACAAACTGATATGAAAACGATTATTTCTCAAATCTGTACTGTGACTTACTTTATGTTCTTCGTACTGTTGTTTGTATACAGTAAGAACGAAAAAACTAAGCCATTGCCAGAGAGGTTAACGAAATGATGAAGAAGCTTATTATTGGTTTATTTGCTTTATCAGTAAACTTGTTGCCTAACATGGTTATGGCAGCAGGTCCGTCGGTTCCTTTAATGGAAGCGAATAACGACCTTACTGATCAACCATCTTTACAACGCGGTGCAAAGTTGTTCATGAACTACTGTCTTGGTTGTCACCAAATGCAGTATCAACGTTATGAGCGTACTTTTCGTGATATCGGTATCCCAACAGAAGTTGGTTTAGAGCAGTTAATTTTTGACGGCTCTAAAGTAGGTAGCCATATCACCAACGCAATTACAAAAGACGATGCAGCAAAATGGTTTGGTGCGGCTCCGCCGGATTTAACTCTTATTGCACGTGTAAAATCACCAGATTATATTTACACGTACCTAAAATCGTTTTATAAAGATGAATCTCGCCCGTTTGGAGTTAACAATATTGTTTTTCCATCGGTAGGTATGCCTCATGTTCTTCAAGAACTACAAGGTTTACCAACGCCTATCACTAAAGAAGTAGAAGAACATGGCCACACTGTGACCAAAGTTATTGCTACTGAAACTGATGGTACGGGTGAATTAAGCGTAGATGAATACGACCAAGCGGCTCGTGATTTAACAAACTTCCTTGAGTACGTGGGTGAACCTTCACGTCTTGAATCGGAAGCGCTAGGTATTAAGGTAATAGGATTCTTAATAATTCTATTTATCTTGGCATTTATGCTTAAGAAAGAATACTGGAGAGATGTTCATTAAGTTGAACATTTTTAAAGGTAATTTTGCAATAGGGGCTTAAGCCCCTTTTGCTGTTTTAGTTATTTAATGGAGGTATAGGCATGGCCGTAGCTGCCAATAAGCGCCCTGTAATGACCCTTTTTTCTGGTGCTAACTGTATGTATAGCCACCAAGTACGTATTGTACTTGCGGAAAAAGGTGTAAGTGTAGATATTCATTTGGCTGAAAAAGATAACTTGCCAGAAGCACTTCACGAAATTAACCCTTACGGCACAGTGCCAACACTGATTGACCGTGAGCTTGGTTTATACCAGGCAAACATCATCATGGAATACCTTGATGAGCGTTTTCCTCATCCTCCACTAATGCCTGTTTACCCGGTAATGCGTGGTCGTAGCCGCTTAATGATGCATCGTATTGATACTGATTGGTACAGCCTAGCTGACAAAATCAGTAACAATACGTCAGATGCTGCTCAAGCTCGTAAAGAGCTAACAGAAGCATTACTTGCTGTAGCACCTATTTTTAGCGAAGCACCTTACTTTATGAGTGAAGAGTTTAGCTTAGTAGACTGTTATTTAGCTCCACTATTATGGCGTTTACCAGAGTTTGGTATTGAGCTTAATGGTGCAGGTTCTAAAGAGCTTAAAGAGTACATGATCCGTTTATTTGAACGTGAGTCATTCCAAGCCTCTTTAACTGAAGCTGAGCGTGAGATCCGTTTATAATGACGCCTAATCGTCCTTATTTATTACGTGCTTTTTTTGATTGGATAGTCGATAACGAGTGTACACCGCATTTAGTGGTAGACGCTGGGTTTGCAAATGTACAAGTGCCAACACAGTTTGTTCAAGACGGACAAATTGTTTTAAACATAAGTCCATCAGCGGTCACACAGTTTTCGTTAGACTTAACCCAACTTAGCTTCAATGCGCGCTTTGGTGGTCAGCCAATGCAAGTGTTTGTGCCTCTAGGTGCTGTGCTTGCAATATACGCGCGTGAAAATGGCGAAGGAACAGTCTTTACTGCAGATGAGTTTTTAGAGGACGAAGACGATTTTGTGCCTGAGCTTGAAAGTGTTGATTCATCAGCTGAATTTATTGATGAAACACCACCAGAAAAGCCACAGAAGAAAAAAGGCTCTCATTTACGCGTTATTAAATAATAAGTAAATGCCAAAAAAAAACCGCTTAGTAAGCGGTTTTTTTATGTCTGTATTTTACTTTACATATATTCAAATACTTTAATTACACGCTCTACGCCAGATACATTTCGGGCAATGTTTACAGCTTGAGTAGACTCAGAGTCAGATACTAAACCCATTAAAAATACTTCAGCGTTTTCAGTAACTACTTTAATGTTATTACTGCTAATGTCTTTTGCTGTTAGTAGCTGAGCTTTTACTTTAGAAGTTAACCAAGAGTCATGCGTTTGTGTAGTAATACCAATATTTGAGCCAATACGAATTTGGTTATGTATCTTACGAATACCTGAAACGCCCTCAATGGTACGCTGTGCTTCGTTTCTCATTTCTTCATTAGATACTTGGCCTACAAGTAAAACAATACCGTTAACGCTTACAGCGCTTATATTGGCAAACTTTTCAAGGCGTTCTACTTCGCTAAGTGCAATACTCGCTTTTATTTCAATATTGTTATCGTCAATTTGAGAGCCAATGGTACGGCGATCGTTCGCTGCAGTTACTGCACTGGCTGTACCTGCAACAACAGCAGCTGCGCAGCCTTGTAGTAATACAACAGTACCTAAAACAATAAGAGAGCGTTTAAACATAATTTTCATCCTGAGGGAAAAGCGTTAAATCAACAAGTTCGCTTAAACAATGTAAGTTAACTAAATGGGATTCGATAATGCGGCTAGGGCGTTTAGATGGGGATCTAATTTCAACATCGTTAGGGCCAAGTAGGCCAACCAACTCGCCACCATCATCACCAACCATAACTATGACCTTCATATCTTTAGTTAGTGCAGCTTCAACGGCAGAAATAACATGTTTTTCGTTACCGTTAATAGCCAGTACGAGCAATAAATCACCTTGCTGGGCAAAAGCGCGGACTTGACGAGCAAATGTATCGTGATCGTCTACCTGAGTACTTTGTCCAAGGTTAACGTTTTCTTGCGATAGAGCAATTGCCGGCAAACAAGGACGCTCGGTTTCATAGTGATTAACCAATACACCCGCCATGTGCTGGGCGAGCATGTGGCAATTAGCAGTACCGCAGCAAATGAGTTTATTTCCGTTGATCAGACTTTGTGCAATAGTAAATGCAGCTGACTCAAGCGCACTAGGTAGCACTTCACCAGCAGCGATTTGAACTTGAATGCTTTCTGTAAAAATTTCTTTAATTGTGTCTTGCATAGCCTACCAATAATTTATCTTTGTATTTGCGTTTAAAATACATTTTTAAGCCAATTAATATTAGGAGATGCTTCTCCTGTAATGGCTACATAATCAATTCTTAGTGCTTGGTTAGTTAAATTTTTAGCTGCTAAGTAATGATAAATACTACGTTTTAATCGAGCTTGTTTTTGTGGGCTAAGTGCATAGTTGGCACCGCCGCGGGCATTATTTTTGCGAAACTTGACCTCAATGAATACAAGGGTGTCGCCTTCTTTCATAATGACATCAAGCTCGCCAAAGGGGCAGTAATAATTACGTTCAATGGGTGTTAAGCCCTGAGTAACTAAGTATTTTTGCGCTTCAAGCTCATAATACTGGCCTTTTTCGCGACTATTGTGCCACAGCTCTTTAAACCACGACATGCCGCCCCCTTAACTTAATAAAGTTTAATTTATAGTTTGTATATCACCCGCTGATTGCATAAACAATGGTACCGGGCGTTGTGTTTCTAATTGCACAGGCTTAATGCGACGGTTTGTATATTGAGCCCAGTCGAGCATGCGTTCTATATGGCCGCTGGTATTAACAGATAGCTTACCGCTTAAACCACTATATTGATTGCTTGGCATTACGCTTAACTGTCTAATGTCATGTAATATTGATACAGCATCGTACGCCATTGCAAATAAGCGTTGGCTAATATCAATTTGCTCAGGCCATAGAGAGTTGTACTGCTGGCGTAAATTATGTTGTTTAATTTGCGAATCAAGCATCCACGGTAATTCAGTGAAGTATAGGCCGTCTAAGTCGCCTTTGTCTGTACTGTCAATTTGTTTACTATGACTTTTAGAGCTTGCATAAAGTGGGATACGATCAGCAAATGTACTGACGTTTACATCAAGGTAAGGTTTAATTAAGCGAGTTTCTATTGCATCACCCAAAATATAAATAACGTCTATATCACTGCGTGAACGCGTTTCGTTTTCTACTTCTTGCTTAAATAATGCTTTAACTGTTTGTATGCGATCTTTTGACTTATCAACTTCTAATAAGCTGGTAATTGTGTTCGGCATATCTTTTTTATCATTATAAAAACCGATTTGTGGCTTGGTTTCGCTGTAGCGTTGCCACTGTAGGTTAAAATAATCAACTAAACGTTGGCCATTTGCATTATTTGGCGCAAGCAGCATAGGCTTTTGATAGCCCTTAGTTAAAAAGTGTTCCAGAGCTTGTTGTACTTCGTGCTCAGGGTTCAATGCAAAGTAATAATGCTGAAGCGAAATGCGCTCACCATCAAAGGTGTTTAAATGCAGTACCGGAGTATCAATAAGAGTTTGTGCATTGGCTAGTTTATCAATATTTGCTTTAAGTAGAGGACCAATTACAAAATCAGGCTTTATTTCTTCAAGTTGCGCTGCGATTTCTTCAGTGCTTAGGTTTTCATCAATAAAAATAGTGTCGTTGATAGTTTGCGTATCAAGTGCAGCTAACACACCGGCTTTAAGCGCATCACCTAAGCGTTCGTTAGGGCCTGATTGTGGAAACAACACAACTAAACGCTCTATATTAATAGGGGCGAGCTCAGTAAGCATTTCGTCTTGTTCAGGTAATACAGAAAAAGCCGGATGCCCAATATAGCGCCTGCGCCAATTATTAATTGCTTGGTCTAGCTCCACGCCACTACTTGCATATACTTGATAGTATAGACCAAGGTTTACCCAGCCTTGCTGGATAACCGAACCACGGTTAAAACGTTCAAGCGCATATGAAGAGAGCTGTTTTAAGTTATCCCACAAATTTTGATTGAGCTGAGGGATTTCTATATTGTTTTTTGTGGCTGTCTCAGAGGCTCTAAAGAAATAGGGGGCAGCTTTTTTAGGAAAATTTTGCGATGCATAAATACTGGCTGTTAAAAATTGATGCCAAGCAAAATGCTCAGGTTGAGTAAGTTGTCCGTCTAGCGATTGTAAAATCACCAAAGCTTGATCATTCTTATTCTGTTGTTTTTGTGCAAATGCAATATAAAGACGGTTTTGGATTTGATCAACACTTGCGGTTAATTCAAGCTCATTACCAATTTTCTCTAACAAAGGCCAATTTTGCTCACTAATTGCAGCATCACGGGCACTATACAATAACTGTATTTTATCGGCACCTTGGCGGTTTTGCGCCAATTGGTAGATAGATTGCGCACTGGTTGCCTGATTTTGCAGTGCATTAGTGCGGTTACTTACGTTATCGCTGTTTTTAGTTGGTTTTTCGGTTGTGCTACACGCCGATAACCCTGACAATATAATTAATAGACTAACTAGTTTAAGTCGCACAATGATTTCCCAATACGTTAACGCGATTTGCTTATATTACTGACTGACGCAGGAGACCTCAATGTTAAATGAGGAGAATTCACAGAAAATTGGCACTCTTTACATTGTTGCCACCCCAATTGGCAATTATGACGACTTAAGTCACCGTGCCATTGCGACATTATCGCAAGTTGACTTAATAGCTGCTGAAGACACTCGCCATACCGGCAAGCTACTTAGCCACTTTGGAATTAAGGCAAAAACGTTTGCATTACACGACCACAACGAAAAGCAAAAAGCACAACAAATTATTGATCAACTTAATCAAGGTTTAAATATTGCTTTAGTATCTGACGCTGGTACACCGCTAATTAGTGATCCCGGCTATGCGGTTGTAAATCTATGTCGCGAACAAGGCGCTCATGTTACACCTGTTCCAGGTGCATGTGCTGCAATTACAGCCGTATGTTGTTCAGGCTTACCAACCGACCGTTTTCAGTTTATTGGTTTTACGCCAGCTAAAAGCAAAGCTCGCCAAGACTTTTTTATCGAAGCTGTTAACTCAGGTATCACCAGCATAATGTACGAAAGTACGCACCGTATTATGGCAAGCCTTGATGATTTAGCACTAGCCCTTGGTGATGAGCAGCAAGTTGTATTTGCTAAAGAGCTAACCAAAACCTTTGAAACATTTTTTAATGGTAGTGTAAGTGAGCTTAAACAATTTTTAACTGATGATCCTACCAAGCAGCGCGGCGAAATAGTGCTTATGCTTGCGGGTAAACCAAAGCAAATAGACGATGTTCCGCCAGAAGCGCGCAAAATGCTGGCACTTCTTGAAAGTGAAATGCCAATGAAAAAAGCCTGTGGCGTTGTAGCTGAATACTTTGGTATGAAGAAAAACGCTTTATACAAAACAATTATTGAAGAAAAAGAGTAAATTTTACTGCGCTTGGTATTAGCCTCATGTATACTGCGCGCCGAGTCAGCCAAGATGATCGCTGCCTGTGACGAAAATGATCAGGGGGAGGAAAGTCCGGGCTCCATAGGGCAGAGTGCCAGCTAACGGCTGGGGGGCGTGAGCCCACGACAAGTGCAGCAGAGAGTAGACCGCCAATCTCGATTGGTAAGGGTGAAAGGGTGCGGTAAGAGCGCACCGGGCCGCTAGTAATAGTCGGTTGCAAGGTAAACTCCACTCGGAGCAAGACCAAATAGGGTTCTATCATTTTAAATAATGAACGCGTGGCCCACGTGAGAACCGGGTAGGTTGCTTGAGCCATAGAGCGATTTATGGCCTAGACGAATGATTATCACTTTCTTCGGAAAGGACAAAACCCGGCTTATAGGCTGACTCACTCATTCAATAGAAAGCCCGCAGTTAACGCTGCGGGCTTTTTTGTGCTTGTAAATAAAATAAGCGTTTAACTCTCAGCCTCCGCTGTCAAATTAATGCTTTTTTGACTTAACAGGTTTAAGATTTTAGGTTGAAATTGATCAAATTCGGTGTGAGAGGGCTGCGTTCATTAAGAGATAAAACCAAGTTTTTAAATACTAGGTATCACGCAGAAATTAACCAAACTTGCTGTTTGGCTTATGTTGTAGACAAGGCTTTAGCGGCACTGGTTAAATTTAAGGGCTTACAAAAGTACATTACTGAGCAAGGTTTAACACTCGCGTGTAAAAGTGAAATTAAAATTCAAAGTGACAGGTTTATCTGACTAATCTTCATTTTAAATAAAAATAATAGCTAAATTGAGGGAACTATTTAGAGAAATACTTAGCTCTTCTTCTCATGTATTCATTATACAGCGAAAGGCTAGATGCTGCGCAGATGTCAGCAACTTGATCTAACCAGAAAAAGTACTCTACCTTCCGTTCAGGTGACCAACCAGAAGGTATGGCAGAAGCATTAGAGCACAGATCAGCTAATTTAATACGCTTTACCGAGATTGACTTCTTAGGAAGCATTTTAAGCGTTTCTGCTCTTCGCTCTTCTAAAGATAGCGATTTATCGTCAGTAAGGGCTTCTACTAATTCCAGAACACGATTACCACAGGTTTTATAAATCTCCCCTCTTGTAATATCAGTGTCCTCTAAAATGTCATGCAGTATTGCGGCGCATAGCTCATCGTTTTCATCAATTTCAGCGATATCAGTTAGTAGGGCTGCCACTTCTATCAAATGATTTATATAGGGTGAGTCATCTGACTTTCGCTTTTGCTGCGCATGATATTTTGAAGCCAGATCCAGTGATTTAATTAAAAGCCTGTTTGAGCTCATTTTAGCAACCTTAAAGTAATATTAACTAAAGCCATAGTTAAAAATCCACGGTAAAAGTTGCCCAGGTCAACCTTTTAATCCGCGTAAAATAGCACTATGAAAGTAGCTTCTGAATTTCGAAAGTGGTTAGCCTTGTTTAGCCACCCAAGTAAGAGTTATTTTATGTACTCATCATATTGACGTTGTAATTCCAACCAAGTTGCAGCGCTAATTTTAGTCGCTTTTTCTAGTTTGTCGGCTAGCACAGAGTTAACAGCCAAGTTAGCTACCATAAATTGTTTTAGAGTCTCAATTTCTATGTTTGTTTTATCAGCAAGGTCTTGAGTGCCTTTAGATTCAAATTTATCTAAGCAATTTCGCTTAAAAAAGTTTGAAGGATGTTTTCGAAACCCACCACTGGGCCGTTTTACTAGTTTTAAATCCTTAAGGGGAGTAGTTTTGCTGCGTTTTATAAAGTTATAATTATTTATGTGGTACCTCATAGCTCTTACGATAGCTTTTACGGATGTTTTGGCTAATTAATTACGGATAATAAATTAAATATTTCATTGTCTATTTCATTTTTCGACTAACTACTCCTTCCTCTATAGTTAAGTGTTTTTGCTCAAAAAAAGGCCTACATTTAGTAGGCCATAATGAAAAAGTTTCTCACACTTTCTCTTCTGCTCCCTCACGGAAACAACACATGTCTATAATATAAAATACTTGCGACAGAATAAGTCGCAATATTGTTCATTTTAAATATTGGTCATTCAGTTACTCAACTTAGTAGGTTTAGGGAACCCACCCATGCATTATTTGAATCAGGCTTTCTGAGAGCGAAAACGAATAACTCTACGGAGCCTCCATTAATTAACATATTAGCAGTTGCTATAAATTGCTCGACATCGTGAGGCTCTGAAATAAGCGTATCGTCATCTACAGACGCTTGCAAACCTAACTTAATATCAAAGTCTCGGCGGTCTAAATTCAAGTAAACAATTGACTCATCTTGGTGTTGCGCACGCAGTTTTTTAATTTCTATGGGGTGATCATCCTCACTTAACTTTTTTAAAAGAAAGTTGATTTGGTAGTCATTGATTTTGATCTGCCAGCCAAGGTCTGTTTTAATTGCTTTATTCTTTAACAAATCTTGTTCAAGGTCGTATTCGTCAATAGCTGATGGTTTATTTTCATGATAAAAATCCAATAAGTGTTGAGATAGCTTTTCACTTAATTGATATGCTTTTTTATCGGTTAATGTATGGGTCAAACAATTTAAAGACTGCCATTTTCTCTGAGTCAAAGTATCAAATAACTCAGTAGCCACTTTTTCTGTAGGAAATTCGGCATAATCTTTGTGATTTTTATGCCCTTCGTACTGAACGGCAAATAACTCTCTATCGCTGTTGTTAACCTTCAAAATATCATCAACATAAATCCAGTGCGGCTTAGAGTGTTTATCGGTAACACCATCATTTACTACTTTATAAGCTAATATCATTTGCTTAATTTTTATAGAATCGTTGATATTTATTGGGATGAGGTATTTTATTTTTTGATTCTGAGTAATTAACAACTCACCACTTTCAAATGAGCTGTATAACGTACTATTTTCATAGCTTCTAATGTGAAAATCTGCTTTCATTAATTTTTCTCTACTTAACGTTTATTTAATGCAAGAGAAGCTTGAGGCCTAAAAACAAGGTTACAGGGCTTTTAAACAACTTCCTTATCATTTTTATCGCACGCAGATTAACCCAAAGCTCTCTGCTATAAAAGTGCTTTTATATATAAAAGAGTGCAATTACCCTACCTACAACCACAGGCTAACCTGCTGTTATAATTTAATTTATGGTAATATATCTGTAAGTTTAAGTTATAATAAGAGCCCAAAGTTGATGCCAACGGCTAAAGGAAAGACTCTCCCTCGCATTATTAATATGATGCAACTTATCCCTATTACTCCTAGGTGGACAACAGCCAAAATTTTACAATTAGGCCTTGAAGATAGAGGTTTTACAGTCACAAAACGTACTGTAGAGCGCGATTTAGTGGAAGTAGCAGACTTATTTGGGCTAGTAAGTTCAGACTCACCTGACGGGTACAAATGGTCTTATTCAAGAAAACGTTCTGATATTTTCTTACCTTCTATTTCTGCTGAGGAAGCTTTATCACTTCAGCTAGTCGAGCAACACCTTGAAGACTACTTTCCTAAAGAGGTATTTTCTCAGCTTAATGCAATTTTTAAAAAATCAAAAGATACGCTTGTGAGATCTAAATCATTGCACTCTTGGCCTTCGAAAATTGCGAACTTGCCACATGTTTTGGCATTTAAACCATTAAATATTAATACTGAAATTAAATCCCTAATAACTCAAGGAATACTGGAGCAACGTAAATTAGAAATAACTTACGGGAACTCGGATTCTATTCACCTTATTTCACCAATAGGGATGGTGGTAAGAGACACTAAGTTGGTTCTTATTTGCTACTTTTATGATTATGAAGAACCTAGGCATCTTCTTTTTCATCGGGTTAATAGCGCCAAGCTGTTAAATGAAACGTTCGATACTGACTTTGATACTTCAAAATACATTCAAACAGGTGCAGTGGGTATATTAGTAAATGCAGAGCTAATTGATGTGAAACTCACAGTAAAAGGGTATGCCAAAGAGCTATTCCAAGAGTCAGTTATTAATGGTAGCCAGAAAGTTAGTGATGAAAAGGCTTTTGCTAATTCGATTACTCAAGATGATTGGATAGATATTTCTATTCAGTTGCCTCATACCTTGGAGTTAGAGAACTGGCTTATGGGTTTATCAGATCAGATTATTGTAAAGGCACCAAAGCAGCTAAAAGCCAGAGTTATTAGGCGTATGATAAAATCATTGGGTCAGTATGGAGTTGAGGTCAAATAACAGCCCTTTGTACTATCTTAGCGCTTTGAAAATTATAATTTCATCAACGACTTCGGATTACTTAGCAATCATTCTCGCTCAGTAACTCGAGACTCTCCTAGAAGCCAATTTGAACTTCCAAAATTAAAAAAGACGCGACCTATTTTGTCGCTTTCTCCCATTACCTTATTAATTCGAGATAATTAAGGTAATGAGAGAAAGCGATGTCTTGTATTTGTGAAGCTAAAAATTTAGAAACATTTTTGAAAGTAAAAATTAGAAGATTGTTCATTCTGGTGTTTTTAATAATTATTACTAGCTGGTTTTCAAGTTACGCCCAAAACAAAAAGATAGTAAAACTTGAAGCTGCAGTGCAAAAGTTGAGTAGTTCAGTCGAAGCGGTCAAAAGTAAAAATAGCTAAGTTACGCTTAACCACGTAGCCAGGCTGTAAAGCATGCAACTCAGACTTCGAAATTACTAAAGTGCATGTTTCAAAGGCACTAATGTATAAATACATATTAGTGCGACGTAAAGAAATTAAATAATATTTTTCCCTTGTTCTGGATCGCGAGATTGCTCTGCTTGTTCACGTATTTCGTCAGTATCACTGCTCACATCATCAAGTGTTTTAGTTTGATCAAGTGTTTCACTTTTTTCGCTTTGTACTTGCGATGGTTGTTTTTCCTCTAAGCTAGAAACATTTTCACTAGGGTCGGTGAGTATAATTCTTTCTCGTGCGTCATCAGGCATGCTGATGTTTTGTTTTGTGAACTCATTGACTAATTCGCGCATAAGCTGGGAAGCTACTTTTAATGGGCTGTGCTGCTCGCTATTAACCCAAAAATACAAAACGAAGTTAATAGTAGATGAGCCTAAGTTTTTTATTAAAACCTGCGCGGGTGGATCGCTAAGCACCGCATTTTGTTGATTGGCAATAGCTAGGGCAAGAGTTTGTGCGCTGCGTATATCGTTATCATAGCCAATACCAATTTCTACTTTTCCGCGCATTTTTGGATTAGCAGTCAGGTTTTTAATGGTATTTTTATATACCGTCGCATTGGGTATTTGAATATGATTGCCATCGTAATCAACAAGTGTGGTTGCTCTTGCGGTTACTTTTTTAACAACACCTAAACGATTGTCTACTTCAATTACATCGTCGATTTTAAAAGGCCTTTGTATGCTCAGTAATAAACTAGCGATAAAGTTCTCAGCTATGTCTCTAAAGGCAAAACCTAATATAAGTCCTATTAGTCCCGTGCCACTCATAATGGCGACAGCAAACTCGGTAAGCCCTGCTAAACGCAGGAATAAGTACACGCCAAATAAAATAATTAAAGTGCTTATACTGCGCCTTACAACTAGATGAACTAGTTTACTGTCAGTCATGTAGTCAATAGGCTTTATAAGCAATCGAGAAAGTGGCCCTGCAATTAAATAGCTTAATGCTAAAAGTATTATACCGAGTAATAGTGTGGGTAATATTTGCGCTGTTGCATGAAGTAATTGCACAGCTTGTTCATGAAAAAACTGCCACGTAAACACATCGCCTTGAAAACTTTGCGTGCTGGGAGGCGTATTGTTTAAAGCTATAATGTTTGATTGGCTACTAGGCATGGCTTATCGTCCGTGTTTGATTTTTATAATCGTTAATACTAGGTAACAGCAAGTTTAGTACCAAATACTTTATTTAACTTGGCAAACATTTTGCTGTAGTAATGTAATACAAATATTGAGGTTTAGAATGAAAGAAGCTAAACGAGGACAGCAAGCTGAGCAGCCTGGTCATATCCCTTTTATAGGTTGGTGGGATATTGTTAAGCGCATTTTTAAGCAAATGAGTGAAGATAACTTATCTATAGTGGCAGCGGGTGTGGCATTTTATGCGTTACTTGCTATTTTTCCGGCCATTGCGGCGATGGTATCTGTGTATGCGTACTTTTCATCCCCTGCAGATATTAGTGATCATTTAAGTAAAATAGTTACTTTGCTCCCACCAAGTACCAGTGAACTAATTTTATCTCAGGTTTCTAGCCTTGCAAAAACATCAAGTGCCAGCTTGAGCTTAAGTGCAATTGGTACGCTTATACTTACCATTTGGAGTAGTTCTAAGGGTAGCCAAGCACTTATTACTGCGTGTAATATTAGTTATCGTGAATATGAAAAACGTTCATTTTTTAAAGCTCAATTAGTACGCTTTTTATTTTCGGTAGGGGCGATTGTTGTCGCAATTTTTGCGTTATTAATTATTGGTATTTTACCTATTGTGCTTAATTTAGTGGGGCTAAAGGAAAGTATAGATTTATTAATTAAACTCATTTCTTGGCCATTATTAGCTTTTACCTTTAATTTTGCATTGGTACTTTTATATCGTTATGCCCCACATCGTAAACCGGCCAAATGGCGTTGGATCACGATGGGTTCGTCTATTGCTACTGTGCTTTGGATTTTGGCATCTATAGGTTTTTCTTTTTATGTGTCGCGTTTTTCTAGTTATAACGAAACGTATGGCTCACTAGGTGGCGTAGTGATCATGCTGATGTGGTTGTATATCAGCGCTTATATAATCACATTAGGTGCTGTAATTAATGCAGCTACTGAGCAGCAAACAGGTAAAGATAGCACTGTAGGACCGGCTAAAGAGCGTGGACAGCGAGGCGCCTATGTAGCAGATCACCTCGATGTAAAAAATGAATAGCTATTAGCTAGCTAAGTTAGTGAGAGCCGTAAGCTGCTCTTTAAACTCTTGTGCTGCAGGACCAAGCCTGTCGTTGTCGTTGCACATTAAATATAAATTAAGAGTACGGGTTGTACCTTGGTCTAAATTAAGTGGGATGAGCGTTTTATTTTCAATTAAATGTGCTATTTGTGTTTTTGGCAGCCAAGCGTAACCCAAATTTTGACTAACCATATCAATAGAGTTGCGTAAATGGCTGACTGTCCAGCGCATATCAGCACCTAACCAGCCATCATTGTGACTGGTGTGGGTTGCTGAGTCGCGAACTACTATTTGCCGGTGTAGCTTTAAATCACGAAAGTTGAGCTGTTCAGTCTGTTGGTGTAATACATGGTCTTTATGCGCAACGGCTATAAACTCTATATCGCATAACGTACTGCAACTAATTCCATAGATAGGAATTGATGAAATGGCTAAATCAACCACTGAGTTATGTAGTAATTCGTTTGCACCGGTTAGCACGCTTTCTACTAAATCAATCTTTAAAAGCGGGTAAAGTTCACTCGTTTTAGCAAGTGCCTGGTATAAAATGGTGTGTGGAAAAACTTCATCAACAGCTATTTTTAACGTGCTTTCTACGCCTTCGCTTAGTGTGCTCGCTACCGATTCTATTTTAGTTGCTTCTTCAATTAAAAATTCAGCTCTGCGTAAAATTAGTTTACCGCTATCGGTTAAAAATGCTTTACGACCTTTTACTTCAAGCAACTTAATTTGCAAGGCGGCTTCAAGTTTTTGAACAGCATGGTGTACGGTTGACTGACTTTTATGTACAGCCGCACTTGCGCCTGCAAATCCGCCGTGATCCACAACCGCTTTAAACATTCGCCATTGCTCTAATGTTGCTTTTGCCATTTTTAAATCCTGTTACTACTTATATCTGATTGCTTAACTTGACCGCGCAGACGCATTATTTATTGCGTAACAGTAATTTTTTGTTTATTTATTTTAATAAAGCGACTTTTTTATCAGCTAGAAGTGCCATAAAGCTGCTTTTATTTAAAGGTCTTGAAAATAAATAACCTTGTCCGTAATCACATCCGGCTTCAAGTAATAGCTGCATTTGTAATTCAGTTTCAATTCCTTCGGCGATTACTTTTAAGCCCAGTTGATGCGCCATAACAATTATTGCTTCACACAGTGCAAGTTCTTGACTGCCTACTTGGATATTATCAACAAAACGTTTATCTATTTTTAAATAATCGGTATCCATTTCTTGTAAGTAAGCGAGTGACGAATATCCTGTACCAAAATCATCAAGGGCAAGCTGCATACCTGATTTTACTATTTCTTTTAAGCGACGTTGCGTTAATGCTTCGGGGTTAATCATTAGGCCTTCAGTTATTTCTGCCACAATTGAGGATGCAGGTAATTTTGCAGCTTTTAGCATATCGTACCATTCATCTATACCACTTTCTGGCGTGGATAACTGCACTGGCGACACGTTTACACTTATTTGGAAAGTATCATCGGTTAGGGTTTTTATATCGTTAAGCGTTTGCAAGGTTTGAGCAAATACAAATTGGCCAATTGCATTTATTTGCCTGGTTTCTTCAGCAAGTGAAATAAATGCGACAGGGCTAATTAGGCCTTTTTCGGGATGTTGCCAACGAATAAGTGCTTCAGCTTTATGAATATGTAAATCATTCAAAGCAACTATGGGCTGATAAAATAACTCAAACTGTTCAAGTTCTATGGCACTTCGTAAGTCTTTTAATAGCACCATGCGTGCGTGTGCATATTCGCGCATGTCAGCAGAGAAAAATTCAAAACAGTTACGACCATTACTTTTTGCTTTATACATAGCCTGATCGGCTGCTTTTAAAAGCTGTTCAGTATTTTCACCATCATTAGGGGCGCATGCTATGCCCATGCTGGCGCTAATAAATAACTCTTCGTTTTCAAGATGAAAAGCCGACGATAGGCTAAGCAAAATATTACTGGCAATTTGATTAATATGACGCGTACTTTTTATACGATTAAATACAATAACAAACTCATCACCACCAATACGTGCCACAAACTCAGCATTTTTTGCCGACTGAACTATGCGTTGCGATACGAGTTTTAATAAGTTATCGCCATAGTGGTGGCCTAATGTGTCATTAATATCTTTAAAGTGATCAATATCTAAAAGCATGACAACCAATTGATTGTCGGGAGTAACAATGCTTGAAAATCGTTGACTTAATCGCTCCTTTAACTCTAAACGATTTGGTAAGTCAGTTAGGTGATCATAGTGAGCTTGTCGCCAAATTGTTTCATCGGCTTGTTTTTTCTCAGTGAGGTCTGTGAATATCGCGATTCGACGAATAGGTGCGTTGTTTGTATCATAAACCGTATCGATTGTGAGCCACTCAGAGTAAAGCTGCCCGTTCTTTTTGCGGTTAATAACCTCGCCTTGCCAGCGGCCTGTTTGCTGTAATTCAGACCACATTTTATTGTAAAAATTCTTATCATGTTTTCCTGATGAAAGAATTGAAGAGGAGCGCCCAATAACTTCTTCTTTATTATATAAAGTCGTTTTGCAAAACGCAGGGTTTACATCAAATATTATACCCGCTGGATCGGTGATTGCCATGCCTTCACTACTGTTGTTATATACTAGCGAGGCAAGGTGAAGTGCTTCTTCATTTATTTTTCTTTGTGTTATATCTCTTAGCACAACAACGTATTCATTTTTACTTTGCATTGCACTAATACGCGCTTCAAAGCTGCGTTTAGGATCTGATTTTTCGAGTGTAAATTCTAAATTACTCGAAACATCAAGCTTAGATAACTGCGATAACAAAAGCTGCACATTGTTGTGAGAAAGTATTGATGATAAATGAGGTGCTGCAGTGCTGTTTGGGTTTACTTGAGGCTTAAATTGCCCCGTTATGTTGAGAATATCGCCATGGATGTTAATTCTAACGTAACTGTCGGGTAGAGTATTAAGCAAGCTGGTAAGCTCATCGTGCTTGTTTTTTAAATTAGCTTCAGCTGTTAACCTAGTTTGCGCCATTGATTTAAAGCGCTGATAGAGAGTATTTAGCTCTGGATTATTTGGCTGTGTTTTTTGTGACGGCATTTCGCCCTTAGCCAACACGTTTGTTGCGTTTGTTAGATTATTAATTGGGTCGATAATGCTGGTTTTAAGCAGCTTACGTGCAATTAAACATAGCACTAGCAGTGATAAAATAAACACACCAATCGCTATAAAAAAATTATTATTTATTTGCTTTAAAGCATGCGTAATAGGAAGTGCAATATGTATATTTAAGCTGTTATTACTCGGATCTTTATAAATAGTAGAGTGATGAAGCAGTCGATCTTCACCCTCAATCGATTTTATTTTTGTTGATGCCTCATTATCAATCGAAGAATCACTTGCTAATAAAGTCTTTGCAATATTATCGCCAAGGGCTGCAGTTGTTGGTGGGTAGCGCGCTAAAATTTTTCCATTAGAATCAGCGATTGCAGCAATAGAGCCAGGTGGCAGTTCAATATTATTAAAAGCATTGTTCCACCAGTCAAGCGCAACAACGATAACTACAACGCCCTGAATTACATTTTTTTTATTAATGATAGGCAACGCAAAGTTAAGGGTGTTTTTTTGCAGGCTTCGGTCGTGCTGAAAATAACCTACCGACAATTGGTTACTTTTTAAGGCATTTTGAAAATACGCACGATCTGCAATATTTATTGTTTTGGCTAATCCGCTTGTTGTACATATAACAATGCCATTTGGATCTATAATCCCGATATTGGCAACATGCGCGTAAATAGCTCTAAATTGTTTGAAATAATTAGGGCAGGACGTTGCTAGATTTTCTTTTTTACTTTCCTCTTTAGCCAAATAACGCGCTAAACGGTCAATATCATCGACTAAATACTTTTGCTGCAAAATTAATTGCTTAGCAATGTTCTCTACTTTTTTTTCACTTTGCTCAATAGAATGGTGGCGTTCAAGCAGCAGGGTAAAAATAATTACAGCTGTGCCTGGAATACTTAGCAATATAAGTAAACGATAAAGCTGATGTTTGAGAGAGTAAGTAAAAATAACCATTCCTTAGTTTTGTATTTTGCAATAACAATTGTAGCCAAATTCACTCCAAATAACCATAATAATTATAAGGTTGAAAATGTAACCAATGAATCAATGTTATTCTGTTTTTTAGAACTTTAAGCTCGATTTAAAGACATAGTTGTTTTGTTTAATGAATGATTTAATAGCCTCATAAACTTATTCTTTAGAGTGAATTAAAAAATGAAAATATCAAAAATACTTACAGCTTATGCAACTCAAGATGGCGATGGCGTGAGCATTAGCCGTATACCTGGATTTGATGGTAAATATTTAGATCCATTTTTGATGATTGATGAACTCAAGTCAGACGACAAAAAAGATTATATGGGAGGCTTTCCTGAGCATCCGCACCGAGGAATTGAAACGTTTACTTATATTCTAAAAGGTGGCTTTGAACATCGTGACCAAATGGGTAACAAAGAAGCAATTAAAGCAGGCGATGTGCAATGGATGAGCACAGGGCGCGGCGTCATGCACAGTGAAATGCCACTCGCTGATGCTATAGATGGTCTGCATGGCTTTCAAATTTGGATAAACATGCCAAGCGCAGAAAAAATGCGTGATTCGCGTTATCAAGATACGACTAAAAACCCAGCCCCTAGTTTTACAAATACGCAAGGCGTGACGTTAAAAGCACTTGCGGGATCGTGGCAGTTCGAAAGTGAAACGCTTGCAAGCGAGCTGCAAAGTTTAGCTGCTAATGCGGCGCTCGCTGATATTACATTACCTGCTGGTAAAAGCACTTATTTAGAGCCTCTTAGCCAACAAAAAGTAATGCTTTATATTCATAGCGGCTCACTAATAATGAGCGACAATCAAATAATACCAGCGGGTAAACTACTTATTTTAGAGCCAGGCAGTGATATTAATATTAGCTCTGAGCACGGCGCTGGTGTTTTGGTTTTAGCAGGCGATCCGCTTAATCAGCCAATTGCTCATATGGGGCCGTTTGTAATGACGACGCAAGCTGAAGTACAGCAAGCAGTGCGTGATTATCAAAACGGCGAGTTTGGCAAAATATAACGGTATTTTTAGGAGAGTTTTATGGGATTATTAGTTAACGGCCAATGGCAAGATAAATGGTACGACACAGATTCAAGTAACGGTAAGTTTGAACGTGAAACGGCGCAGTTACGTCACTGGGTAACTGTTGATGGTAGCGCTGGAATAACGGGCGAGGCCGGTTTTAAAGCACAAGCGAACAGGTATCATTTATATGTATCACTTGCGTGTCCTTGGGCGCATCGAACGCTTATATTTAGAGCGTTAAAAGGGTTGCAGGATTTAATTACGGTGTCGGTTGTTAGCCCTGATATGCTTGATAGTGGTTGGGCTTTTGATACGCAAAACCACAGTACTGGTGATGCTTTATTTAATAGTAACTACTTACATCAAGTGTATACAAAAAATAATCCTAAGTATTCCGGGCGAGTCACCGTACCTGTATTGTGGGATAAAAAGCTAAATAAAATTGTCAGTAATGAGTCTGCCGATATTATACGTATGTTCAATAGTGCGTTTAATGAGTTAACAGGTAATAACGATGACTACTATCCAGAGGCACTACGACCAAAAATTGATGAATTAAATGCGTTGATTTATCCAAATATAAATAATGGTGTTTATCGTACGGGATTCGCAACAACTCAAGATGCATACGAAGAGGCGTTTAACGATTTATTCAAAGCACTCGATAAAGTAGAAGGGATACTGAGCAAGCAGCGTTATTTAACAGGTAATAGGCTCACCGAGGCAGATTGGCGATTATTCACTACTCTCATTCGGTTTGATAGTGTGTACGTTGGCCATTTTAAATGTAATTTACGCACAATTGAAAGCTATCCTGCATTAAGTGGATACCTTAGGGAGCTATATCAAGTTAAAGGAGTGGCTGAAACAGTTGATTTCTATCATATTAAGCGTCACTACTATTTTAGTCACACAATGATCAACCCAACACAAGTTGTGCCAAGTGGTCCAAGTATTGATTACTTATCAGATCACGGTAGAAATGTTTAGCGCTTAAGCTATCAAGTTCACTAGCCAGCCGTATTTTCTTACGAAGCTAGTTTCGCTTTTACCCGCTTGTACTGCTGCACCTGCGATAAAGGCACTTGAAAGCCCAACTTTGGTTGCGGCAAAACGCTTTAGTCTATATTGGAACGCTGCATGATGTTGGCGTTTCAATTCACTGCGCGTATCCATTTGCTTACTTAGAGCATCAACGTTTTCATTAGGTGCTTTAATTAAGTAGTTAACTAACATACTAATTTCCTTGTTGGTTAAATAGCTGCTTTAAACTTTTAAGCGTTTTACTAAAGCCAATTTTATTGCTTAAGTAAACTGTATTTTTCCAAAGCCATATTAAACAAGCAACTTGTAGCAAAGTAGCTGTTGCAATACTTAGCCATACCGACCCAAAAACATCGTATACACCGTATCCAACAGCACCTAGAAATCCTGCCCACAACAAAACCAAACCACTGGCAAAGCATCCTAAAAATATAGTGATCAATGCAAGCGATCTAAGCGATAACCGCCATTCAGCTTTAGCAAGCTGGTGGGTGATCTTTCCTTGAGTTTGGTAATCATCCTTGAGCTGCTTAGAATACTCTAAAAGCATTGCAACATGATCTTGCCAATCGTCCTTTTGGCTATGTTGCTCAGTAGTTTGGTCTTGCACATTACCATCCTTGGTTGTGGTTGTTTGTGGGTTATTCATCACAAATTACTTACGACGAAGTAGTGATGTGATTAACATACCCGCAGCAAAAGCAATACCCGCCGTTGCTAATGGGTTTTCAGAAGCAAAAGCACGAGTTTTTGCAGTACATTCACTTAGTTTTTCACGTGCAATAAGTTGTTTTTCGCTTAATGCATCTGCTGAGCTAGAAGCTCCTTTACGCACACTGCTTTCAGCTGTTGCAGCTTTGCTAGAAAGTGCATCTACAGCATCGTGCGCCGCTGATGTTGCTTTCTCTGTAAGAGGAGACTCAGTATTTGTTAGTTTAATGTCAGGCTTAACATCTGAAGTTGTATTTGGTTTCGTATTCGTTGCAGTAGCCATAATCAATCCTTAATAAGTTAAAAATTTAAATAGTGATTTAGATGATGCAATGATTAAACCAAACTTGCTGTTTGTTTTAACTGCTTGAATTTTATGGTTTTTGTTTGTATTTTTTAATTTTTGATAATTAGTATTTTAAAATAAACAGTAACTATTACTACACGGCTAGGTAAATTTTACAAAGAGGATAAAAACGCCTTAAAAATTGTAAATATTCATTGGTTATTCAGTAAGCAATGCATGTAAACAGAAAGTTATAAAAGCAAAGCTGATATTTTTCTTTACCTCAATCCCACTTTTTCCCACGTAATTCAAACGCTTCGCTTGAGCCCTTATTTTTTCTAGCTTTGAGACTCACTAAAGCTGGTCAGCTTACTTGACAAAATGGCTTGTCAAGCCCTAAACTGGAGCACTGTGGTAAAAAGTGGTTTTTAGTGGATCTCATTGGATAAAATAAACAAAAAATTGAATAAAACAATTTCAAAGTAGGTTTTTTATGTTTCGTGGCGCGAGTTCACTGAGTTTGGATGATAAGGGGCGTTTTGCGGTACCGACAAAGTACCGAGAATCTCTGTTGTCTGAAGATCAGGGGACAGTTATTTGTACCGTCGCATTAAATGAACCGTGTTTATGGTTATATCCATTGGCTGAGTGGCTCGAAATAGAAAGCCGTTTAGCGAAAATATCTAATATGAATCCACGAGCTCGACGAATGCAACGTATGTTGCTAGGTAACGCTACAGAGTATCAACTTGATAAAAATGGTCGAATTTTGCTTGCGCCGTCATTACGTGCCCATGCATCTCTTGGCAAAAAAATCATGCTGGTTGGTTTGATGAATAAGTTTGAAATTTGGGACGAGGCGCGTTGGCACGAGCAAATGCAGCAAGATACTGAGCTTGAAAGGCTTGGTGATTTTGAACCTAACCAAGATTTAGATAATTTTACACTCTAACGGCACAAAAAAAGGCACACAATAGCTAATGACAGCGCAATTTGAACACGTATCCGTATTAATGGATGAGACCATCGATGCCCTTGCAATTAAGCCAGATGGTATATACATGGATGGTACATTTGGACGTGGTGGCCACTCTGGGCAAATTTTAGCACGCCTTGGTGATGAAGGTCGCCTGCAAGCAATTGACCAAGATCCACAAGCAATACAATCAGCTGAAAAATTTGCTGATGACCCACGTTTTGCAATTGCACATACTCGCTTTTCAAACTTATACGAAGTAGCACAGCAAAACGATCTAATTGGTAAAGTGGATGGCATTTTATTAGACATTGGTGTTTCGTCACCACAACTAGATGACGCTGAGCGTGGCTTTAGTTTTATGAAAGACGGCCCACTCGATATGCGTATGGACCCTACAACAGGTCGCAGTGCAGCACAGTGGTTAGCAGAGGCTGAGTTGGATGATATTACCCACGTAATTAAAAAATTGGGCGAAGAAAAGTTTGGTAAACGCATTGCACACAAAGTACTTGAAGTTCGTGAGCACACGCCAATCACAACTACCAAGCAGCTTGCTGACCTTGTTGATGAAGCTGTACCGGTAAAAGATAAGTTTAAACACCCAGCTACCCGTACTTTTCAGGCTATTCGTATTTACATTAATAGTGAGCTTGAAGAGATTCAAACTGCGCTACAGTCTGCAGTTAAAGTGCTAAAGCCAGGCGGACGTTTAGTGGTGATTTCGTTTCATTCTTTAGAAGACCGTATTGTAAAACAGTTTATTAGAAAACAGAGTAAGGGAGAAGCATTACCCAGAGGTCTGCCTTTAACTGATGCACAAATAAATAAAAATCTGACGTTAAAAGCAGTGGGTAAAGCTATTAAGCCAAGTGCTGCAGAAGTAGAGCGTAATCCACGCTCTCGTAGTTCTGTACTTAGGATTGCACAGAGGTTGGGATGAGTAAAAAAGCGAGCTATCGGCAACCTAATTTATTCTTTGAAATATTAAAAGGCCTAGGAGCTAATAAGCTAACCTCGGCCTTGTTGGTTGTGATATTCGCTTCTAGTTTAGCTGTTGTGCAAACAACCCACTTAGCTCGTGGCCAACTTATACAGCAAGATCAATTATTACAAGAACGCGATGAGCTCGATTTAGAGTGGCGCTACTTACTTGTTGAAGAAGAATTTTATTCGCAACATGCACGCATTGAAGAAGTAGCTACATCACAATTGAAAATGAAAAGACCTACGAGTCAAGATGAGCAGGTAATAATAGTACAATGAGAAATAGAGGCAAAAAACCAGTCACTAATTTAATCACATGGCGCTTTATGCTGGTGTGTGCAGTTGTGTTTATGGTGTTTGTAACACTCGTATCTCGCGCTGCTTATTTACAAGTAATAGAACCTGATAAAGCACGTTCAGAAAGTGACAAACGTACCGTACGCGTTGAAAAACTACATGTGCAACGCGGGATGATTTTTGACCGTAATGGTAAAGAGTTAGCGGTAAGTGTGCCTGTGGTAAGTGTATATGCTGATCCTAAAGCATTGCACAAGTCGCTTGTTTCTAAAGTAATTAAACAAGCACGTAAAAGCGGCGAAGATCATTTATCTTTAGCTGAAAATACCGCTGAGCTTGATAAGCGTACTGCACTTTATTATAAAAACGATTTACGCTGGCGTGAGCTTGCTGATGTATTGCGCATTGATCCTAAGAAGATTAACTCTCGACTATTAAACGATCCCTCGCGTCGCTTTGTTTATTTAAAGCGCCAAGTTACTCCTGCTGTAGCAAATTATATTGGCGATTTACGCCTACCAGGTATTCATTTACTAGATGAATCTAAACGCTATTACCCCGCCGGTGAGGTTACCGCGCATGTTATTGGTTTTACTAATATAGACGGTAAAGGCATTGAAGGCATTGAAAAGCTATACGAAAACGCTCTAACGGGCGAGGAAGGCCGCCGCACTATACGTAAAGACGCACAAGGGCGTGAAGTAGAAGTGCTTGACGAGCGTGAGCGCGTAGAGCCAGAAAGTATAGAACTAAGTATTGACCAACGAATTCAAGCTATTGCCTACAAAGCTGTAAAATCAGCTGTACTGACTTACAAAGCCACATCGGGCTCAGCTATGGTAGTTGATGTTAAAACCGGTGAAGTGCTGGCAATGGTAAATAGTCCTTCATTTAATCCAAATAACTTAAGCGATGCTGCACCTCATAAGCGTCGTAATCGCGCAATTACAGATTTGTTTGAACCAGGCTCAACTGTTAAGCCTCTAGCCATTTTGGCTGGGCTAGACTACGGCGCCATTCAGGCAGATGACACGATTGATACCTACCCAGGTTGGATGCGTTTAGGTGGTAGTTTAGTTAGAGATACTCGTAATCACGGCGAACTAACACTGCGCGAAATACTAAAGTACTCCTCAAATATGGGGGTTGCGAAGGTTACTCAGTTAGTGCCTAAAGATTACCTTGTAGGCTTATATCAAAAAGTAGGCTTTGGCAGTGACACCGGTACTGGAATGGTAGGTGAAAGCAGTGGTTTGTTTTATCCAAATCGTCGTTGGTCTGACTTTGAAATTGCAACTTTATCATTTGGTTATGCAATTTCGGTAAGTACTGCGCAAATGGCGCGCTTTTATACCATGTTAGGCGCTGGTGGAGTTAATCGACCACTGACTATTTTAAAGCAAGATAATATACCTGAAGGCGAACGTATTTTTAAACAAAAAGACGTAGAAGCCGTAGTCCACATGATGGAAAGTGTATTTGAAAAAGACGGTACTGCTCGCAACATAAAAGTTGATGGGTATCGTGCTGCTGGTAAAACAGGTACATCTAAAAAAGCCGTAGCAGGTGGTTATGGTGATGAATATGTAGGTTACTTTGCAGGTGTAGCACCGGCAAGTAATCCTCGTTTAGCCGTGGTAGTTATGATTAATGAACCAGGTGGTGATGTGTACTATGGAGGTGCCACCGCTGGCCCTGCATTTGCAGAAATCATCTCTAACGCATTAAGAATATTAAACGTAGCGCCTGACAAGGAAGAGGTTGCGTACGTACAAGGTAAAGATAACGATGCGTGATTTAAAGGATATTTTAAAATACATCGAAATAGATGCGCCCTCGCAACTGGTTAAGCATTTACGCCTTGATAGCCGTGAAGTAACGCCAGGGGATGTATTTGTTGCTATTAAAGGCCATACACTTGATGGCGGACAATTTATTAATAAAGCAATTGAAAATGGCGCAATAGCTATCATTGCTGACAGATTATGTGAATTTGAAAGCAGTTTTGAGCCACTGTATTTAGTCTCAGAGCTTGATAAAAAGCTTCCAGAATTAGCTAGTCGCTTTTATAGCCAACCAAGTCAGACTCTTGATTTAATTGGTGTGACAGGTACAAATGGTAAATCGACCACCACAGCAATGATTGCCCACTTAGCACAATTTTGTAGTACTGAGTCGGCTATTATAGGTACTTTAGGTTATGGCCATCCTGATAACTTAATTCCACTGATAAACACAACGCCTTCAACAGTTGATTTACAGCATATTTTGAGCGATTTAAATTCGCAGCATAAAAAGCTGGTAGCCATGGAAGTATCATCTCATGGGTTAGTGCAACAACGCGTTGCTAAATGTCAGTTTAAAGCGGCTGTGTTTACTAATCTTTCGCGCGATCACTTAGATTACCATGGTGATATGGCAAGTTACGGTGATGCGAAATTAATGCTTTTCCGTGATTTTGAACCGCAAGTTGTAGTGCTCAATCAAGATGACTTTCAAGCTGAGCAATGGCTTGAAAAGTATGATTTTAATAACCTAATTTGTTATGGCCGCAAAAACTTAGCTCCTAAGAATGCCCGATACGTTTATTTTTCTGATGTTGAATATTCAAGTAAAGGTATTTCGGCGCAGTTGTCGACAAGTTGGGGTGATATTTCAATTAAATCGCCTCTGTTTGGCGAATTCAACTTATATAACTTAACGGCAGCGCTCGCTACATTACTAGGGCTAGGTTATCCGCTTGAGCAACTAGTTGCTGGTTGTGCGCAGTTACAGCCAGTCGCTGGTCGAATGCAAGCTTTTAGTCAAGCTGGCATGCCAACGTGTGTTGTTGATTACGCCCATACACCCGATGCACTTGCACTTGCATTACAAGCATTGCAGTTGCATGTGCCAGGTGGTGTAAGTTGTGTATTTGGTTGCGGTGGCGACAGAGACAAAGGTAAGCGCGCATTAATGGCGCAAGCTGCAGAGCAAAACGCTAATAAAGTGATTATTACCAGCGATAACCCTCGAACAGAAAACCCTGATGACATTATTGCAGATGTAGCAGGCGGTCTAACCCATCCTCAAAATGCACATTTAGAGGCTGATAGAGCAACTGCAATTCGTTTTGCTATAGAAAATGCTACAGCTGATGATGTTATTTTGATTGCAGGTAAAGGCCACGAAGATTATCAAATTATAGGCGATAAGCGCATCGACTTTTGCGATCGCCGCTATGTACAAGAACAACTAAAAAAAGCAGTAAGAGGGATAACACAATGATCCCAATGGATTTTGATTGGTTAGCTAATGTGCTAACAACCGATTATCAAGGTGATAATCAACACGTGCTAAATATAAATACTGATACTCGTACAGTGTGCGATGGCGAAGTGTTTTTAGCACTGAAAGGGCCAAATTTTGATGGCCATAAATTTATAGCTGAGGCTAAACAAAAAGGCGCTATAGGCGTTATTGTTCAGCACAAAGTTGATGTGGATATCCCACAATTTATAGTAAGCGATACACGTATTGCACTAGGTGCAATTGGCACTGCGGTTATGGCGCAAGTGGCGCCTAAAACAATTGCAATTACAGGGAGTGTAGGCAAAACCACCGTAAAAGAAATGTGTGCGGCAATTTTGTCGGTTCACGGTGATGTATTAGCTACTAAAGGTAATTTTAACAACGATATTGGCGTCCCACTTACGTTATTGCGCTTAGAGCCTCAACATCGTTTTGCTGTTATTGAGCTAGGTGCAAATCACTTAGGTGAAATTGCTTACACAACGGCAATGACAAAACCAGATGTGGCCGTTGTATGTAATGTTGCAGCAGCTCACTTGGAAGGTTTTGGTAGCTTAATGGGCGTTGCAAAAGCTAAAGGTGAGATTTTTGATGGCCTAAAAGATGACGGCGTTGCCATTGTTAGTTGCGATAGTGAATTTAGCCAGTATTGGTTAGATAAACTTGAAGGGCGTAATGTTAAACGCTTTTCTACAACCGAAAAACTAGACATTTGGGCAGAGAACATCACGCTTGATGGCAATGCGCGTGCAAGCTTTACGCTTTGCACTAAAAACAAGCAAGTGCCTGTTACTTTGGCACTACCTGGTAAGCATAATATTAGTAATGCACTTATCGCTGCGGCGCTGACCAGTGAATTTGATGTAACCCTTGAAGAAATAGCCAATGCACTTGCCACAATGGGTGATGTAAAAGGGCGCGTTAATTTAATTGAAGTGTCTGATTTACTTACCGTGGTTGATGACACCTATAATGCCAATGTTAAGTCGGTAAAGGCTGCGATTGACTTGTTAAGTGATATGCAAGGTCACCGCATTTTAGCACTCGGAGATATGGGTGAGCTTGGTGAAGATGCACGTAAGTACCATCAAGAAGTTGGCGAGTATGCACTTGAACAAGGGATTGATGAGTTATTTACATTAGGCGTGTTAAGTAAATACGCAAGTGATGTGTTTGAACTCCCTAATCGCCACTTTTCGAGCCGCGAACAGATGCAGCAAAAAATTCAAGAAAGCATTAATAAAGTGAATAAAAAAACAACAATAGTAGTGAAAGGATCGCGCAGTTCTCGCATGGAATTATTAGTAACCGATTTAGTTAATGGCCAGCAACAAGCCATCAATGGAGTATCATAATGTTAGTTTGGCTGGCAGAGTATTTAACACAGTATTTTAGTGGTTTTCATGTTTTTTCGTATTTAACGCTACGTGCCATTTTAGGTATTTTAACTGCGCTAATTATGTCTCTTTATTTGGGGCCTAAGTTAATTCGTGGTTTGCAACGTATGCAAATAGGTCAAACAGTTCGCGACGATGGTCCGCAATCGCATTTGTCTAAGTCGGGTACACCGACTATGGGTGGCTTACTTATTTTAGCGGCTATTTTTACCAGCACGCTACTTTGGGCCGATTTATCAAATAAATATGTATGGGCAACACTGTTTGTAATTGGCTCATTAGGTATTGTTGGCTTTGTTGATGATTACCGTAAAGTTATTCGTAAAGACCCAAAAGGTTTAATTGCTAAGTGGAAGTACTTTTGGCAATCGGTCATTGCATTAGTTGTAGCTACTGCTTTGTACTTTACCAGTGCACAAGCATCTGAGACATCACTTGTTGTTCCATTTTTTAAAGACGTATTACCGCAATTAGGTTTGTTTTATATTGTGCTCACGTACTTTGCGATAGTAGGTACATCAAACGCAGTAAACCTGACAGATGGTTTAGATGGCTTGGCGATTGTGCCAATTATTTTGGTGGCTGCAGCATTGGCAATTATTGCTTACTTAACAGGTAATATTAACTTTTCGGCTTACTTACATATTCCACATTTACCGCTGGCGAGTGAGCTTGTGGTTGTGTGTACTGCCATTGTGGGCGCAGGGCTTGGCTTTTTATGGTTTAACACTTACCCAGCACAAGTGTTTATGGGCGATGTTGGCTCATTAGCACTTGGTGGCGCATTAGGTATTATTGCTGTTTTAGTACGCCAAGAGTTACTGCTTATTATTATGGGCGGTGTATTTGTAATGGAAGCACTATCGGTAATATTACAAGTGGGGTCGTATAAATTACGCGGTCAACGTATTTTTAGAATGGCGCCGATTCATCATCATTATGAATTAAAAGGTTGGCCAGAGCCTCGCGTTATTGTGCGCTTTTGGATTATTTCTGTTGTGCTAGTGCTTGCTGGCTTAGCTACTTTAAAGATTCGATAAATGCAGTATTTAAACGAGATAAAAAACAAACAAATAACAGTGCTCGGACTCGGTGTAACCGGTCTGGGCATTGTGCGTTTTCTATTATCTCATGGCCTCGCCCCCAAGGTCGTTGATAGCCGAGCAACCCCGCCGGGGATTGATTGGTTAAAAGAGCATGCGCCAAATCTAGATACCCACTTTGGTAATTTGGATGACGCAGAGCTTTGTTCAAGCAATATGATTATTATAAGCCCTGGGCTTAGCTTAAAAATACCAGCTGTTGCAAATGCAATTAACGCAGGTGTTGAAGTGATTGGCGACGTTGAGTTATTTGCACGTATTAATACAAAACCGGTTGTTGCTGTTACGGGCTCTAACGGTAAATCAACCGTGGTTACGCTCGCTTATGAAGTATTAAAAGAAGCCGGCTATAAAGTTGCTTTGGGTGGGAATATTGGCACAGCGGTGCTTGATTTACTCAACGATGATTTTGACGTGTATGTACTTGAGTTATCTAGTTTTCAGCTAGATACCACAACGAGTTTAAAACCTGTGAGTGCAACGGTATTAAATGTGTCAGAAGATCACCTTGACCGATACGACAGTTACCAAGCTTATATAGACTCAAAGCTAAGTATTTATGACGGTGCAGAGCTTATTGTTGTCAATGCAGACGATATTCAAACACATCCAGTTAAGCGCGGTACAACCCCCCTAATCAGCTTTGGTGCTCAACAAGGTGATTACCATTTAGCGCAGCATAATGGCGAAACTCATTTTATGCTTAAAGGCGATGCCTTTTTACCTGTTGATACGCTTGCGGTAGTGGGTAAGCACAATTATTTAAATACGCTTGCAGTAATGGCGCTTTTAAGTTCGTTTGAAGTAAGTAAAGATCAATATAAGAGCGCGTTAGGTCAATTTAATGGATTGGCTCATCGCTGCCAATTTGTAGCTGAGCTTAACGGTGTAAAGTATTTTAACGATTCAAAGGCAACGAATGTTGGAGCGACCATTGCTGCAATAGATAGCTTGGCTAGTGATGGTGAAAACCTGATTGTTATTGCAGGTGGCGATGCTAAAGGCGCTGATTTAAATGCACTTAAACCCTACATAGAACAGCATGTAAAAGCATTAATTTGTTTTGGTAAAGATGCAAGTGACTTAGCTGCGATTACCAATAAGAGCTATTTAACTAACAACATGGAAGAAGCCGTTGCTTTGGCCAACGTACTGAGTAGTACAGGCAATATTGTTTTGTTAGCACCTGCATGTGCCAGCATTGATATGTATAACAACTATATGCAGCGCGGTGATGACTTTATTCAATGTGTTATGGCAGGGCAACTATGATTGCTTTTGCCGATATAAGAGATGCATTAACACCAAAACCTTCAGGTCAGTTGTATGATGTACCGCTGTTGTACTGCGTAATTATGTTAATTGGTGTTGGTTTTATCATGGTAACCAGCGCTTCAATGCCGACCGCAGAGCGGTTATTTGATGACCCATACCATATTACTATTCGCCACAGCATGTTTTTGGCAATGTCTTTTGTGCTTTTTTGGATAAGTGTTTGTGTGCCAATGGATTGGTGGAAACGTTCCAACCCTTATTTATTAATACTAGGCATGGTGCTGTTAATAGCGGTATTGATTGTTGGGCGTGAAGTGAATGGTGCTAAACGATGGATACCTATTGGCCCTGTTGGTTTTCAGGTGGCTGAGGCCGCTAAATTATACTTTTTTAGTTATATTGCGGGTTATTTGGTAAGAAAACGCGAAGAAGTACAAGAAAATATTAAAGGCTTTGCAAAGCCAATAGCTGTATTTGCAGTGTATGCGCTGCTTATTTTGCTGCAACCTGATTTAGGCACAGTGGTTGTTATGTTTGTAACAACGGTTGGTTTACTGTTTTTAGCTGGCGCTAAATTATGGCAGTTCTTTGTACTTATTCTAACTGGCGTCGGTCTGGTTGTATTACTGATTATTGTTGAACCATATCGAATGGCGCGTGTTGTCGGCTTTTTAGACCCTTGGGATGATCCTTTTGGTAAAGGTTATCAGTTGGTTCAATCGCTAATGGCTTATAGCCAAGGTGGTTGGTTTGGCCAAGGCTTAGGTAACAGTGTACAAAAACTGCAATATTTACCTGAAGCGCATAACGATTTTATTTTTGCTGTAATAGGTGAAGAACTTGGTTTAATAGGCGTTGTAAGTATTTTAATGGTATTAGCTACTTTAGTATTTAGAGCGTTATTAATAGGCCAACAAGCGCTTAAGTGTGGCAAAGAATACGAAGGCTATTTTTCGTTTGCCATTGGTATTTGGTTTGCATTTCAAACCATGGTGAATGTAGGTGCGAGCGCGGGTATTTTGCCAACTAAGGGTTTAACCCTGCCATTTATTTCTTATGGTGGTTCAAGCTTGTTAATTATGACCATTGCCACGGGTATTTTATTGCGCGTAGATTTTGAAACCAAAATGGCAACCAAACAAGCCACCTCACGTGGAGGCAAGCGATGAGTAAAAAATTAGTAGTAGTGGCTGGTGGAACTGGCGGACACATTTTTCCTGGTATTGCAGTGGCTGATTATTTAAAACAGCAAGGCTGGCAAGTTAGCTGGATTGGCACACCAGATCGAATGGAAGCAAGCGTTGTACCTAAGCATAATATAGATATTGATTTTATTAATGTAAAAGGTGTTCGTGGTAACGGATTAAAACGTCTTATTAAAGCCCCATTCATGGTAGTTAATGCAGTATTGCAAGCGCGTAAGGTATTGAAAGAACAGCGTCCAGATGTAGTACTTGCAATGGGCGGTTATGTTACGGGACCCACGGGAATTGCCGCAAAGAGTTTAGGTATTCCGTTAGTTATTCACGAGCAAAACGCTGTAGCGGGTATGAGCAATAAACTGCTAGCTAAGGTGGCTACACGTGTATTAGCAGCATTCCCAAGTGCTTTTGCACAGGGTCAAGCCGAGCTAGTAGGTAACCCAGTTCGCCAAAGCGTTATGAATATAGTCAAACGCGATGTATCAAGCCCTATTAATATTTTAGTGGTAGGGGGCTCGCTCGGTGCACAAGTGCTTAATCAAACATTACCAGAAGCATTTAAAGTACTAAATAATACAGCTCCTATAAGCGTATGGCATCAAACAGGTAAAGGTCATTTATCTACTGTAGAAACAGCTTATAAAATGCATGGCTTTGCGGATGGTAATACAAAAATAGCTGAATTTATTGATGATATGGACGCGGCGTATAGCTGGGCTGATATTGTTGTTTGCCGCGCTGGTGCATTAACTGTTAGCGAAATTGCAGCAGCAGGTAAAATGGCTATTTTTGTTCCTTTTCCACATGCCGTGGACGACCATCAAACAGCAAACGCACAATATTTAGTGATGGCTAATGGCGCATTATTAATGCCACAAGGGCAGTTTAATAAACAATCAATTGTTGAACTATTAAGCCCATATTTAGCCCAACCTTCATTAATTACTGAAATGGCTACAAATGCAAAAAAACAAGCTATTTTAGATGCCACAGCAAGCGTAGCAACGCACTGTGAGCAAGTAACAAATAAGAGAAAATAAGTGAAAGAAACGTCAGTACAAGAAAAACACACGCGCCCAGCAATGCGCCGAATAGAAACCATTCACTTTATTGGTATTGGTGGAGCCGGTATGGGCGGTATTGCTGAAGTACTCGCTTTTGAAGGCTACCGTATTACAGGTTCTGACATTGCTCATAGCGCTATGACAGATCGCTTAATTAAAGCCGGTGCTGAGGTATTTATTGGCCATCATGAAAATAACGTGAAAGATGCCAATGTAGTGGTTGTTTCAAGCGCGATTGATGAAACAAACCCTGAAATTATTGCAGCTAAAGCCGCAAGAATCCCTGTTGTGCGCCGCGCAGAAATGCTCGCAGAACTAATGCGTTTTCGCCACGGTATAGCCATTGCGGGTACGCATGGTAAAACAACGACAACAAGCCTAATTGCGAGTATTTATGGACAAGCAGGACTTGATCCAACTTTTATTATTGGTGGCTTGTTAAATAGCGCAGGTAGTAACGCAAAAGTAGGCAAAAGTGATTTTTTAATAGCAGAAGCTGATGAAAGCGATGCGTCGTTTTTACACTTACAGCCAATGGTATCAGTGATCACAAATATCGAAGAAGATCACATGGATACTTATGGCGGCAGTCTTGAAAAGATGAAAGACACATATGTGGATTTTATTCATAACTTGCCGTTTTATGGTTTAGCTGTTGTATGTATTGATTCTGAAGTTGCAGCTGAGCTTATTCCGCGCTTTGGCCGCCCTGTTATTACGTATGGTGAATCGAAGGATGCTGATTATCGCATGAGCGACTTTAGCCAATCAGCTAATACGTGCACATTTACAGTAACTAACAAACAAGGTGAGTGTTTAACTGCCACATTGAATATGCCAGGTAGACACAATGCACTTAATGCAACCGCTGCGATTGCTGTTGCAAAAGATCAAAACATTGCGAATCATGCAATTTTAGAAGCGCTGCAGAAGTTTGAAGGCATTGGTCGTCGTTTTCAGCACTATGGTGAATTTGAAAACGAGCGGGGCAATGTGATGTTAGTTGATGATTACGGGCATCACCCTTCAGAGGTTGCAGCAACAATTGCAGCAGTACGTGAAGGTTGGCCTGATAAGCGTTTAGTAATGGTTTATCAACCTCATAGGTTTTCTCGTACACGCGACTTATACGAAGATTTTGTAAAAGTACTTGCTGATGTAGATCAGTTACTATTACTTGATGTGTATAGCGCTGGTGAAGATCCTATTGTAGGGGCCGACAGCAAAAGCTTATGTCGTAGCCTTCGCCAACGTGGCAAAGAGCCGCTGCACGTAGCAACAAATGCTGAGCTTGCAGGTGTTTTGGCCGCAAATTTACAAAACAATGATTTAGTATTAACCCAAGGCGCTGGTAATATAGGTCAGTTAGTTAAAACATTAGCTGCAACGGGTATGTCGATAGAAAAACTTAAGCAAGGTGAAGTATGACTCAGGTAAACACACAATTTGGTAAAGTAGCGGTACTGCTAGGTGGTAACTCAGCAGAGCGTGAAGTGTCTTTACGATCGGGTCAGGCTGTTTTAAATGCGCTGCAAAATAGTGGTATTGATGCAATTGCATTTGACCCACAAAGTCGTTCTTTGTGGGAGTTAAAAGAATTAAATGTAGATCGCGTTTTTATTGCTTTGCATGGCCGTGGTGGCGAAGACGGCACAGTGCAGGGTGCACTTGAATTTATGAACTTGCCTTACACGGGCAGTAATGTACTAGGTTCAGCACTTGCTATGGATAAAGTACGTTGTAAGCACTTATTTAAATCAGCGGGTTTAAGCACTGCACCTTATACCGTAGTTGATGCTAAAAAAGGCTTTGATGCTAAAGCCATTATGGATGAATTTAAAAAGGTAATGGTTAAGCCATCGCATGAAGGTTCAAGCATAGGTATGGCGCAAGCAAGTACAACACAAGAGCTTGAAGATGCACTAGCTAATGCATTTAAGTTTGATAACCAAGTACTTGTAGAGCAGTGGATCACTGGTCGTGAGTTTACAATTACGGTGCTGGGCGACGATGTACAACCAGTCATTGAGATGACGACACCTAATGGTTTTTACGATTACCAAGCTAAGTATCAATCAAATACAACCCAGTATCATTGCCCTGCAGATTTATCAGAGCAAGATACTAAGTACTTACAAGCCATATCGCTAGATGCGTTTGATTTAGTGGGTGCAAGTGGTTGGGGTCGTGTTGATGCTATGCAAGACGAGCAAGGGAATTTTTACCTGCTTGAAGTAAATACAGTACCAGGCATGACTGAAAAGTCACTAGTACCGATGGCTGCAAAAGCGAACGGGGCAACTTTTGAGCAATTAGTTGTTCGCATTTTAGAGCAAACGCTTTAATATGCATCCCCTTTTAGAAAAAGCTCAACAATTAAAACAGCAACTTAACTTTAATTGGTCGCTGATTTTTGGAGTGAGTTTTTTTCTGGTTGTGGTTATAGGCTTAGTACAAATAACCACAGGTGTATCTGATTGGTTAGTTGAAAATAAAGATGCTCAAATTAAGCACCTTACAGTGCAAGGGCATCCCAAATACACAGATGAAACGGCAATTATAAAAGCAATTAAAAAAGCCGATTTAAGTAGTTTTTTTGAACTTGATGTTAAGCACGTGCAGCAGCTAGTTCAAGACTTGCCTTGGGTTGCTACCGCTTCGGTACGTAAACAATGGCCTGATACTATACAGGTGTATGTAGTTGAACATGAAGTAGTTGCCCACTGGAATAGCGACTTGTTGCTCAACCAAAGTGGCCAAGCATTTCAAGCCAGCAGCGATAAGTTAGATGATAACTTACCGCAGTTATATGGCCCAGAAGGTAGCGAAGAAGAGGCGTGGGTTGCTTTTAAGCAATTTGATGAAATGCTCAGAGTTAATGGTTTAACATTAACAAGTTTGGCATTATCGGAGCGTTTTTCGTGGCAACTTTGGCTAGATAACGGGATTCGCTTAAATTTAGGGCGTAAAGATAAAGCCAAGCGTGTACAACGTTTTATAGACGTTTATCCACGAATGGAACAACGTGCAGATGCACAAGTAGATACAATCGATTTACGGTATGATACCGGCCTTGCAGTAAGCTTTAAGCCAATGCAAGAAGAACAATTACAAAATAAGAGTAAGGCATGACTAAGTCAGCAGAAAGAAACCTAGTAATAGGATTAGACGTTGGCACCTCGAAAGTGGTTGCCACGGTAGGTGAAATCACCGCAGATAACAAGCTCAGCATTGTTGGTGTGGGCAGCCAAGTATCTCATGGTATGGATAAAGGCGGCGTTAACGATTTAAACTTAGTGTCTGAGTCTATTCGACGAGCAATAGACGAGGCCGAGTTAATGGCTGATTGTCGTATAAGCTCTGTGTATTTGGGTATTTCTGGCAAACATATACAATGCCAAAACGAAAGTGGTGTGGTGGCAATCAATAACACCGAAGTCACTGACGAAGACATTGAAAACGTAATACATATTGCGCGTTCTGTGCCTATTTCAGCAGAGCGTAAAATGCTGCATGCATTGCCGCAAGAATACAGCATCGATATGCAAGAGGGCATTAAAAACCCACTAGGCATGAGCGGCGTTCGTATGGAAGCGCGTGCACATATCATTACGTGCTCAAACGATATGGCAAAAAATATCGAAAAATGTGTAGAACGCTGTGGTCTTGAAGTCGATCAACTTATCTTTACTGCACTTGCGTCTTGCTATTCTGTACTAACAGATGACGAAAAAGAGCTAGGTGTTGCAGTACTTGATATTGGTGGCGGCACTATGGATATCACCATTTATATTAATGGCGCACTTCGTCACTCTGCGGTTATACCTGTAGCGGGTAACCAAGTTACTGGTGATATTGCAAAAATATTTCGCACACCTATATCACATGCAGAGTCACTCAAAGTACAATACGCATGTGCTAGTAGCCAAATGGCAAGTAGCGAAGACACAATTGAAGTACCAAGTGTAGGCGGGCGACCAGCAAGATTAATGTCGCGCCATACATTATCTGAGGTGGTAGAGCCTCGTTTTAGAGAATTATTTGAGCTTGCGATGGAAGAAATTCGTCGTTCAGGCTTAGAAGACCAAATTGCGGCAGGTCTCGTTATAACAGGCGGAACTGCTAAAATGACTGGCGCTATGGAAGTGGCAGAAGACATCTTCCAAATGCCAGTAAGAATAGGCAAACCAATCGGGATGGTTGGTTTGACAGACTATGTAGATGATCCTTCGTACGCAACCGCTGTTGGTTTGTTACAATACGGGCGTACCATGCAATCGATGAATGCACAAAAGTCGAAAGCAGAGGATAACAATAATTGGTGGAACCGCATTACTAAATGGTTCCAAGGCGAGTTTTAAGACTCAAGTCGGAGAGTAAACATGTTTGATATAATGGAACAACACAGCGAAGAAGCTGTAATAAAAGTAATCGGCGTGGGCGGTGGTGGCGGTAACGCTGTTGAGCACATGGTAAAACAACAAATAGAAGGCGTGCGTTTTATAGCCGCTAATACGGATGCGCAAGCATTACGTAACTCTGCTGCCGATATCACAGTTCAACTAGGCACGCAAATAACCTCTGGGTTGGGTGCGGGCGCAAACCCTGAAGTAGGCCGTAAGTCGGCTGAAGAAGATGCAGATACAATTCGTGCCAGCCTTGAAGGCGCCGATATGGTATTTATTGCAGCCGGTATGGGCGGTGGTACAGGTACTGGTGCAGCACCGGTAGTTGCTAAAATTGCTAAAGAACTCGGTATTTTAACTGTTGCAGTTGTAACACGTCCTTTTGATTTTGAAGGTAAAAAACGTGCAGCAGCCGCTGAACAAGGCATTAATGAATTGTCAGAAATTGTAGATTCACTTATTACAATTCCTAACAATAAATTGCTTAAAGTTTTAGGGAAAGGGACTACACTTCTAGATGCCTTCGCTAAAGCTAATGACGTATTATTTGGTGCGGTACAAGGTATAGCAGAGCTAATTACACGTTCTGGTTTAATTAACGTGGATTTCGCCGATGTTAGAACTGTAATGTCTGCAATGGGTACTGCAATGATGGGAACGGCGTCTGCGTCAGGTCCTGATCGTGCACAAGAAGCTGCAGAAGCCGCTATCTCAAGCCCACTACTAGAAGACGTTGATTTAACAGGTGCTAAAGGTATCTTAGTTAATATTACCGCTGGTATGGACATTGCGATTGAAGAATTTGAAATTGTTGGTAATCACGTTAAAGCACTTGCGTCAGAAAACGCAACGGTTGTTGTTGGTGCGGTAATCGACCCAGAAATGACTGATGAGCTACGTGTAACGGTTGTTGCAACTGGTTTAGGCGGCGATCGTCGTCCACAGTTTGGTATTGTTGATAACGGCTTTAAAAAAGCATCAGGTTCTGATGTTGCAAGCACATCAAACCAAACGAGCAGTATGTACGTACCAAGCTTTGCAAGCCAAGATACAAACACTGAAGAAAATACGACTAAAGAGCAAGCGCAAAGCAAAGAAAAAGCGCCTTCAACGGCTTCAAGTAGTTCAAGTTCTTCAGCGCAAAATAGTAAAAAAGCAGATAAATCAGAAGGTGGTGATTATTTTGATATTCCCGCTTTTTTACGTAAGCAGGCAGATTAACATTTAATAATACTTTTGTTTGAAATATGTACAAATATTGAAAGGCAAAAGGATTTATGTTAAACTCCACAGTCTAACTGTAACTGATTTAAAAGTGAGCATACCTATGATTAAACAGCGTACGATTGCACAAGTAGTCAAAGCCATAGGAATTGGACTTCATAAAGGTGAGAAGGTCACAATAACTCTCCGACCTGCGAGCGCAAATACTGGGATTGTATTTCGTCGTGTCGACCTTGATCCGGTTGTTGATTTTGAAACAACACCTGAAGCCGTTGGTGATACGCAGTTGTGTACCTGTTTAATTAACAAAGATGGTGTTCGCTTATCAACTACTGAGCATCTTATTGCAGCCGTGGCTGCAATGGGGATTGATAATCTAATTGTAGAATTAGATAGCTCAGAAGTGCCTATTATGGATGGTAGTGCATTACCATTCATATATCTGTTACAAAAAGGCGGAATTGAAGAACAAAACGTTGCTAAACGCTTTATCCGTATTAAAGAAAAAGTACGCATTGAAGAAGATGGTAAGTGGGCTGAAGTTGAACCATATGATGGTTTTCATATCGACTTTGAGATTGCATTTAACCACCCAGCTATCAATGAAAGTCGCCAACGTATTGGGTTGGATATAACAACGCAAAGCTTTATTGAAGAAATTAGCCGTGCGCGTACTTTTGGATTTATGAAAGATATTGAATACATGCATGCAAACAACCTAGCGCTAGGTGGTAGCATGGATAGTGCTGTGGTACTTGATGAATTCAAAGTTTTAAATCCTAATGGCTTACGTTATAGCGATGAGTTTGTTAAGCACAAGATATTAGACTGTGTTGGTGACATGTTTATGACAGGTCATAATCTTTTAGGTAAAGTAACAGCATTTAAATCGGGTCATGATTTAAATAATAAATTACTACGTAAAATTATGGCTACAGAGTCAGCATGGGAGTGGGCAACATTTGAAACGCCTGTGACGATGCCTGCACCCGGTCTTGAGTTAGCTCCAGCCTAAAAGCAGTAAAAGAACAGCTCGCAAACAGTTATAAAAAATGACGCTAATTAGCGTCATTTTTTTTGTGTAAAATTTACTCTATTATAACTCTAAAAGATCTTGTAACTGATTTAAATGAGTTACTGTATAGGTTGGTTTTATTCCATCGGCTAATTGCTCACCAGGGTGTTGTAACCAGCAAGTATCAATACCTGCATTGTTGCCGCCAAGTATGTCGCTTGCAGCAGTATCACCCACCATAAGTATCTTGCTTTTATCAGGGTTACCCATTAGCTCAAATGTGTGCTCAAAAATCGCTTTATTTGGTTTTGCTATACCCACAAGTTCAGATATTACTAACCATTCAAACATATCTTTTAAGCCAGTATGCTCAAGGCGTACGGTTTGTAAGCGGGCAAACCCGTTAGTAATAATACCTAATCGAGCATTTGGCTTAAGTTTATTTAAAAGCTCAATAGCACCAGGTAATGGCTCGCAAATTTGCGCCATAGCATCTAAAAAAGCATCGTTTAGCTCTTTTGCGGGTACATTAAGTTTTGAAGCCCATTCATTAAAGCGTGTTACTTGTAAGTAATCTGCGCTAATAGTGCCATTTTGATAATCAACCCACAGCTGCTTATTGGTTTTTTGATAATGAACATAATCGTCTTGGCTAAAATCTACGTTGTAAGCTTTAAACATGCGAGTCATGCCCGCTAAAATATCAAACCTAAATAAGGTTTCGTCTGCATCAAACAATACATAGTTGTATTTCATTAAACTTCCTAAATTAATTTGTTTGGCTGTAGAGATCTACGTGTAGAAAGGGCGCCATAGCTAAAGTGAGTGCTTGTGTATAGGTGCTTTCGCGCGTGGCGTGATTGTTTGTAAGTAACCCAATAGCGCCCCCTTTTTGTTTAACGTTGGTGGTATTAAATGCTTTGTCCATTACATCGCCAAGCTCTTCGCCATTAAGTAATGCGTTATAAAGCACTTGAGGCAAGGGGAGGTTGCTGCTGCGCCCTACAACCTGATTTAAGGCATTATCAATAACTACGTAAGCAAAGGTTGCTGCACCATAGCTAAATTGCTCTGCACCGCCTTCCATTGCCACGTAGTAGTGAGCTTGGTAATGCTCTTTGCAATAATTAACACGGTTTTGTGCGCCAACACGTGTTTCTTCTTCGCCAATAGGTTGATCTGGCACATTGGATGGAGCATCAACACCTTGGCAATCAATTTCATGTTCAGGGAAATACATTGCAAAAATATGTTTAGCAGCGTTAATTTTTACAGGGTTTTTAGAACCCACAATAATTTTTAATGAGTACAACACAATGTCCCTTATTGTTACTAAAATCAGCAGTGTACGTGAGATAGCCCAATCTTAGAAGAAGAGTTAAATAGGTATATCCAAAGGTGCTAAGTTTTCCAGTGCACGCTTTTTCAAAATAATATCTTTAATAAGTGGAGTAAGAACCAGCTCCATAGCTAAGCCCATTTTGCCCCCTGGTACTACAAGCGTATTAATACGAGACATAAAACTGCCTTCGATCATCCGTAAATAATAAGGAAAATCAACATCATCAATACCCCTAAAGCGAATAACTACAAAGCTTTCATCAAGAGATGGAATATCTTTGGCGCTAAATGGGTTTGATGTATCAACGGTTGGCACGCGTTGAAAATTAATATGGGTACGAGAAAACTGCGGGGTAATATGATTTATATAGTCATCCATACTGCGCACAATAGAGCCCATAACCGCTTCGCGAGAATGGCCTCGTTCGGATGTATCGCGTATTAATTTTTGAATCCACTCAAGGTTAATAATTGGAACCATGCCTATTAATAAATCGACATGCTTTGCAACGTCTACATCTTGATCAACTACACCACCGTGTAATCCTTCATAAAACAAAATATCAGTATTATGGTCAAGATCTTGCCAAGGTGTAAATGTACCTGGTAATTGATTGTACGGAACGGCTTCATCAAAGGTGTGTAAGTAGCGGCGTAACTTTCCTTGACCTGTTTCGCTATAGTTTTCGAACAGCGTTTTTAAAGCGCCAAAGTCATTGGCCTCTCGGCCAAAGTAACTAATATGTTTACCTTCTTGTTGTGCTTCTCGAACTTTTTTATCCATTTCGGGGCGAGTGTAACGATGAAAGCTATCTCCTTCGACAAAAGCCGCTTGAATATTAAGGCTACGGAAAATATGTTTAATTGCATTCGTTGTGGTGGTTGTACCCGCACCAGATGAACCCGTAATCGCAATAATAGGATTTTTAGCTGACATGTTAATTCTCTTTTTTAGGACCAGGTTTATAACCAGACTAAACTTAACATTATTTTAAGTCGTTTGGGTATCTTAAGAGTTGACTGACTTAGCTCAAGTGACGCCATCAGCAAATAACGTTATCATGAGGTGCTTAAAATTAAAACGAGAGAAAGCATGAAACTTATTAAACCATTACTTGGATTATTTTCTATAGCAGCGCTGAGCCCAATAGTGGTGCAGGCTAGCATGCCAAAAAGCCAAGTATTACTTGCTGATTTAAATACACCTTTCGGGGTACAAGTTAGTATAGTGAGCGATAAAAATAGTTATAACAACCAACCGCACTTAACAAGTACAGGTTTATACTTTACTCATGAAGTAATTAATAAAGGGCAAAGCCAAACTGATATTGCTTATTATGATTTCACGTCAAAAAAAGTTACCAATATAACTAACTCTCCTGTAAGCGAATATTCACCAACGGTTATGCCAAGTGGTGGTGCGATATCAGCGATTGTTGTAGAAGCTGACCGTAAGCAAAAATTGTGGCAATACCCACTCAAAAATCAAGATGCGCCAAGTCGTATTTTTGATTGGATTGAACCTGTTGGATACCATGCATGGGGTGTCCAAAATGATTTAGTGATGTTTATTTTAGGAAAGCCTCACACTCTTCAATATACTTCTGTTGCACAAGCGAAGGGGGAAATAGCTGCCAGTAATATTGGACGGACGCTTATTTATAACAACTCAATGGCTGCATTTTTATTTAGTTACACTAAAAACGAGCAACACATTTTAGCGAGTTTTAATCCACAAGATAAACAAGTTGAAGACTTATTAAGGTTACCGGCTCAAGTTCAAGATTTTATTTTAAAAGATAATGCGACCATTGCTTATGCTATTAAAAACCGCGTTTATCAGCGTAAACTTGATGGAAGTGATGAAGTATCGCAATGGCTTAATTTAAGCACCTACTGCGAAACAAATATAACAAGAATGAGTTACAACAATGAAAAACTCGCTTTTGTATGTGATATAACAAAGTAAAGCAGGCAAATAAATTCAGATTTTATTGTGTGTATGCGTTAATCTAATACGCAAATTAACTAATAGGGATTACACGTGGCTTATAGTGCAGACGAGCTGACAGAACAGCTCATTAAATTACAGTGCAGAAGTAATTTTAAGATTAAAAATATTGCAGAGTACATGTTAGTAAACTCTAAAGAAGCATTTTATACCCACAGCGAAAGCGGCAAGGGTAAAATAGTAATTCGCCCAGCATTTGAAGTATTTAGCGATGATTTTAATGATATTGATGGCGTGACGCGTGCGCAAGGGTACTTCCATAGCAGTGAGATGACACGCTTTCCTACGCGCATTTTTAAAAGCGCCCAACCTATTCACTACGGTGTTGCGTTTAAAATAAATTCTGAGCAAGCAGCCAAAGATTTTATAGCCAAGCTAACTATGATTATTGGTAATTAATTTTATATAAAAAGTAAAAAGCCGCTGAATTTATATTCAGCGGCTTTTGTATTTTTATAGCTCAATAAACCTAATAATTACTTACTTTTTAAAAAGCTATTAACCGATTCAAGTTCACGTGTTTTAAGCGCGATACAATCATTTGTGCTTTCTTCAAGCTTACTTAGTGTACGAGCGTAACCAGCTACATCAGCTACTTTTTCGTTAAAGAAGGTTTTTGTTGTCACTAAGCTTTCTGCATCACAGCTTGCAGTTGTAAAGTACGGCAAGTTAGGTATAAAGAACGGCGGTAAACTTGCTGTTACTTTATCGTAGTTACTGTAAACCCAATCAATAAATAATGCTTGGCGCTCATCTGTGTAACTTTGACCTGACAAAATAGTACGCATGTCAGATGCCGTTACTTCATCCGTTAAGCTATAAGCTAATACCGCTTTTTGTAACTCAGGTTTACCAAAAAAGCCCATAGCTGCAAGCATGTTTGTGCGTACTTGCGGATCTTTAGTCGTTTTGAACGTTGTCATGAATTGATCAAGCAGTGCTTTATCACCATGAAAAGCAGCAAGAGTTAAGTACGTACCCGCTAAGTATGGGTCTACTTTTTGTGGATCATTTAAATAAACTTGCGTTTGTTCTTTGGCTTTATTGATGAGGTTTTGATCTTCACCATCAAAACCTAAGCGTGATACAACGGCTGCACGAAGTTGTGCAATAGCTCCGTCTTCACCCGCTTTTGCTTCTAAACCATATTTTTTAGCAGCAGGCGTTACTGCACCGCGAATAAATTCAGGCCATAGGTCTTTATTGCTATCGTCTTTAAAAGTGCGCTGTTGCGATACTAAGTAACCTAGTGCAGTATTTGCTACGCGAGGGTGGCTATCGCTTACGAACACTTCAAGTGTTTGCATTAACTTAGCAGCAGATATAACACCAGCATCAAGTAGCGCATCAGTAGCCGATAGTAACGCTAAGCGTTCACGGTCACTCAGTACGCTTGGCGCCTTTTTAACAAGTGCGCTAAATTGTGCATCATCCATTACCCAGCGGTAGTAGCCTAGTGCACCTTGATCAGGATAAATCCACTCTGGTTCAAAGTCTAAATCTAGTGTTTGGCTTTGTTTATTAAGTAATACGTTTGCTGTTTTTACTTTATCGCCAGCACCATATTTAATTGCAACTGGTACATTCCATAACTGCTCTGGCGCATCAACGCCTGCGTTTACAAAGCGGCTTTGTGAAATAGTTACTTTGCTACCTTGTTGAGTTACTTTAACTAGTGGGAAAGAAGATTGCTCAATAAACGATTTTAAAACACTCGCTACGTCTTTATTTGATGCTTTACCAAGTGCTTCCCATAAGTCGGCCGCTTCAGCATTTTTATATGAAAACTCTTTTAAGTAGCTTTGAATACCTTTTTGAAATGCATCTTCGCCAATCCAGTTTTCAACCATAGCAAGTACTGAGCTGCCTTTACTGTAAGCAAGACCTAAACCGTCCATAATGTCGGCTTCGGTTTTAATTGGCTTACGAATAGGCTTGGTGCTTAGGCGTGCATCAAGTGCCATTACGTTGTTTTGTGGCAGGTCTAAGTGCGATTCAAACTCAGGGTTAAGCTGCTTAGTAATTTTTGCAGCCATCCAGCTAGCAAACGCTTCGTTTAACCATAAGTCGTTCCACCATTTCATGGTTACTAAATTACCGTACCATTGGTGAGCAAGTTCGTGAGCAATAATTGATACATTACGCTGTTTTTTACTGCGTGTTGCTGCAGCTAAATCAACTAATAAAATATCTTCTCGGTAGGTTACTAAGCCGGAGTTTTCCATTGCGCCAAATGGAAACTCTGGTACCGCTACTGAGTCTAATTTTTTGTAAACGTAAGGAATACCAAAATACGCTTCAAGTGCACCCAATACTTTTGGCATGTTTTCTTTTGCGTATTGGGCTAAGTGGATTTTACCTTGAGGGGTAATTACACGGCCAGGAATTGGCATGCCTTTAATATCTAATTCTTCAAACGGGCCAACAGCCATCGCGACTAAGTATGAAGGAATTGGCGGCGTTTTATCAAAGTAGTGTGTGGTCATATCGCCATTAACGATTGCTTTAAGCTCAGGCGTATTTGAATATACTTTTTGTGATGTAGGCGCAGTAATCGTTAACTGAAATGGAATTTTGTAACTTGGCTCATCAAAAACAGGAAATGCACGGCGTGCATCACTCATTTCAAATTGAGTAAATAAATAAGGTGTGCCTTGGTCTAACGTTTTGTATAAACCAACACTTTGACGGTTATATGGCGCTGAAAAATCAACTTTAAGGGTGTATTTACCTGGTTGGATTTGCTCATCACAGCTAAATTTAACTTTACCTGTTTTAAGCATTTCGTTGTTTAAGTCACAGTTTTCGTCGCCAAGCAGTTGCGCCATTTTAACAGCGTAAGCTACGCCATTTAATTCAATGTATTTTGTTGGTTTTAGTACTTCTAGGGAAATCTCAGTCATCCCTGTGAATGTATCTTGGCTCGGATCGAGTGTTAACGATACCTGTTGTGAACTTGGTTTTGCGAGTTTTTCAATAACGAATTCGTTAGCGTTTGCAGCACCCATTGCCAAAGCAACGCTCACTGTTAAGAGGCTTTTAAGAAACATAGTGATCCCTAGATTGTTGTTGTTAGAAACTACCCTAAATAGGCTTTTTTATGCTCATATTATTAGGGGGTTAGATATCCTAACAGTTTTTTTAAATAGAGTAATTGATTATAACGGTGACTTTAAGGGGAAATAGTAACAAAGTTTGTCAGTGGCTTTCGCGTGTTATAAAACGCTGCCAATGCAGGTGTGAGTTAATAATACGTATTTTTTGGATCACGTTATTTAATAAAAGCACGTCCTTAAATTCATTATGTGGGTATTCGTTAAATCCCATGAGGTAATTAAAGGCGTCTTTAGAGTTGGCTTGCAGAGCATGTATACGCACTTGTTGCTCAAAGTTAAGACGAAGGCTGCTTATTGCTGTTTTCATACCGAGTTGATCAACGTTTGGTATATCACACTTTTGTAAATAGCCGGCTCGCTCACCTTCACCTGAAAACCAAATACGGACTTTTTCACTGTATCTGCCAGTTTTAGCGGGTAAGTCGAACATTAATCGTTGTTGATTTTGTGATTTTATGAATGCTAAATATTCATTAAACCCGGCATCTATAAGTGCCTGATGCACAGGAACTAAGCGAGGTTTTATCTTACCGTGAGTATGAAAATTAAAACATAAGACATCTTTTTCAAGAGACAGATCATCAAGCGTTAGATAGCCAATTTCATCGCTATATGCACCACTGTAATATGCAATTAGAGGAAGCCAAAAATGCCAGTGTTTTGGTTGCTCACGTGCAACTTTAAAATCACCGTATATATATCCATTATAAAGAGTGTGCAGTTCCATGGCTGAAAAGGGCCGGCGACCAAGATGGGTTTTCAACGTAATACCTTGAAAATAATGATGTGTTTTATTTTATACCCAACTAGCAGTAGATGCTAGTCGGGTTTTATCCGCTCTTAAAATAAAGCGTATAAAGTATTATTCACTTAATGCGCGAGCTAAACCAGTAGGTTCAATCTCTGTACATACTTGGTCATCATTCCAGTTAATGCCAACAAGTGCGTTATCTTCATTTAAATCTTCAACCCATGCATCTAAAAATTCATCAAGATTTATTTCTACAGGGCTGTAGTCTTTCCACTCTTCTTTACATTGCGCTTTAGCTGCTTCTTCACTTTCCCAAAGCAGTAGTACGTCAGTTTCGTCAAATTGGTTAGAATCGCACACTACAAAGCCATTATCTTCTGCACCAAGTGCCCAAATTACTTCGCTAACACGTACTTTTTCTACAAAGTTAACTAGTTGTGATTCAATTTCGATATCGCTCATGTGTTTACCTTTTTAAATTAGTGACGAGGATTAGTATCTATTGCTGCTTGACGCTTGCCATATTGCTTATGAAAAGCAACAAGCTCTGAATACTGACTAAAGTCAGTTAATTCACGAAAGCAAATCCAATCAAGCAGGCAGTATAAACTGATGTTGAGGTATTCACAGCTTTTAAATTCTTCATCGCTTAAATGGGTATTTAAAAAGCTTAATGTTTGTTCAATTCGTTCGTTTTGCAAATTAAAAAAGAGTTTATCGCTTTTGGTGTCAAATCCAGAGCGTTCACATAGCAGCATTTCTACTAGCGAATCGTTACAGGCATTTATAGTCGTAAGTAAGTGCTCTTGTGGCCACGTTAGTTTTGGTTGACCTGTTTTTTCAAGTAAATAGCGCAATATAGAATTAGAGTCACTAAGTGTTAAGTTGCCATCTACCAGAATGGGAATCTTTCGAGCTGGATTTTTACTGGCCATAGTAGGGCGATCTTGCTCAGAAAATATATCAAGACTCACAAGCTCTAGTTTACAGTTGTTTTGTTGTGCCCAAATTCTAATTCGGCGCACGTAAGGTGAAGGTACAGAACCAATTAATTGCATAATTACTCCATAAAAAAGCCGCATAAGCGGCTTTTATAAAACGTTACTTACGATACAGTTAAATTTATTCTGAACGGCTAGTAACTTCAAGTAAATGATAACCAAATTGAGTTTGCACAGGGCCTTGTACTTGGTTAATTGGAGCTGAAAACACAACTTTATCAAACTCTGGAACCATCATACCAGGACCAAACTCACCAAGAGCACCGCCATCTTGACCTGATGGGCAGTTTGAATGCGCTTTGGCTAATTCAGCAAAGTCTTCGCCTTGCTCAATTTTTGTTTTTAAGTCTAAGCATTGTGCTTCACTGTCTACAAGTATATGTCGTGCGCTTGCTACTGTCATAAAATCTCCCGAGTATAGTGTGGTGTTTTTTTAACCGAATTAAAATATCATTCTAGTTAGTTTCAACTAATTGTACCAGTATAAACTTATTTATCAGAAAGCACAGTTTCAATTGCAGCAATCATTTGTTCTGAATCAGGTGCTGCTTTGCTGTTAAACCGTAAAACCGTCTCACGATCAGCAGACACTAAGTACTTATAAAAGTTCCAATTTGGAGAGCTAGTTTGCTCATTCAAATATTTAAAAATTGGATTCGCTTTACTACCACGCACTTCGCTTGTAGCAAACATAGGGAAGGTTACACCATAATTTACAAAGCATACTTTTGCAGTTTCTTTTTCACTATCCTCTTCTTGAAAAAAATCATCAGAAGGGAACCCTAATACGACTAAACCTTGTTCTTTGTATCGTTGATATAGCGCTTCAAGGCCTTTAAATTGGGGTGTAAAACCACAGTTGCTTGCCGTGTTTACTATTAATAAAGGCTTATTTTTAAATTGGCATAAATTAATAGATTCTTTTGAGCGAAGCTTTCGAATATCGACATTGGTAAAATCTTGACAGTCTTGGGTAGAGGTTTGGTTGATAGTTGATGATGTTTCAGCGTGGAGTGGGGCATTAATAAATAAAGCCATTAATCCTATTATAATTTTTTTTAGCATTACATTACCTAAACTTTTCAATTGTTTGATTGGATAATCATACGCTAATATGAAACAAATTGATCAACCTTTGAATGACCTATGACAACCCGTTTAGCAACTATTGATGATCTTAATGAAATTGTAGCCATTTATAACGAAACCATTGCAGGGCGAATGGTAACTGCAGATACCGAAGAAGTTACTGTTGACGAAAAGCGTGACTGGTTTAATAGCCATAACGATAAAAGGCCTATTTATGTTTACTGCGAAAATAACCAAGTACTTGCTTGGGTAAGTTATAAATCGTTTTATGGGCGTCCTGCTTACGATGGCACAGTAGAGATGAGCATTTACATTACCCGTAAAGCACAAGGTAAAGGGCTTGGTAAAAAGCTAATGATATTTGCTCAAACACAAGCTAAGCAATTAAATATTAAAGTATTGCTTGGTTTTATTTTTAGTCATAATTTACCAAGTGTTAAATTATTTAAGCATTTTGATTTTGAAATATGGGGCGAGTTGCCAAGCGTTGCCATAATGGATAACAAGCCCTACAGCCTGACTATTTTTGGAAAGCATCTTAAATAAACTGTTTTTTGAAAGCTTGTAATATTTTTTTACAAAATAACGATAGGGCTTTATGCCAATTAAATAAAAATAGACTACGCTATTAGGATATTAAGTTTATTAATTTGAAGTGTGGCTTGATGATTCGAAAAATATTAATTATTGATAGTAGTAGTGTCATCGCGATGCGTGTGAAAGTGCTTTTAGAATTAATAGGGTGTGAGGTCGAATTAATTCATTTCAGCATGCTAGACATGTATACCAATATAGGCGATTACGACTTAGTTGTTGTTGCCCATGGTGTGCCTGTTGATTCTATAAAACCGCTTGTAAGCGAAGTAGCGCAAGAGCGCTTTATGCTGCTTGCGCCAAAAGCACAAAGCGGTGAACAACTAACTGCGTTTAGCGAGCTAAATCATATTGCGCCTGACGCAACCGTGGTCTACCCATTTTTTTCTAATAAAGAAATTACTTCTCTTTTAGAGAGCCTATTAGAATTAGGCTCTAACCATATTTTGCAATTACCTACTATTTTACTCGTCGATCATGTTCCTGAACGTCTCGAAAAAATGAAAAATAGCTTAATCGGTGCTCATATCGAGACTCATACTGCAACAACCTCCGCAGAAGCTTTAGAAATTAGTAAAGAAAAGCAAATAGATATACTGATAAGCGATTTTATTTTAGATGACGGAACAGGTTTAGGAATTTTTTCAAATTTAAAAGTAACCCAACCGCATAGTCGTTGTTTGTTATTTACCTCACGCCCTGATCAAGTTTCAATGATCGAAGCAATTCGCCAAGGCGTAGAAGATGTACTCATTAAACCTTTAAACGATAGCTCACTATTACAATCAATACATAAATTATGGCAAACAGAGTTATTAAAACGTCATAACGCAGAGCTTGTAGAAAGGCTACAAGATACGGTTGATGCCCTGATTGAAAAAGACAGCCTACTTCAGGTTATTTATAAACATACGCCCGATGCAATTATGTTATTTGAAAAGTGCGGTAGAGTGATAGAAGCTAATGATGCTTGCTTGAGACTATTTAACTTACCGTTTAATGAACTCGAAGGTAAATCAGTATTTGATTTTTTAGACGATGATTCAATTTTAGGTATTAAAGATAAGATTTCGACATTAAATAGTAATCGACAATTTAGCTGCGATTTACGTTTATCTAAAACAGCAGGAGGTTATATACCCTTAGTTGGCTCTTTTAATGAGATAGATCACCATGGCGAAATAGCACTTGCGGTCATATTTAAAAATGTAACTCATCTTAAGCAAAAAGAGGATTTATTACTTGAAGCAAAAGATGTTCTTGAAGAGCAAGTAAGAGCGCGTACTTCACAACTCGAGCATGCTAAAAATGTGGCTGAGGCTGCAAACTTAAGTAAATCAGAATTTTTAGCAAACATGTCGCATGAACTTCGAACACCTATGCACTCTATTTTAAGCTTTTCGCGTTTTGGTTTAAGTAAATTAGAAGCTGGAGATTTTGCAAAAGAAAAACTCATTAAGTATTTATCGCGAATAGAGAGTAGTGGTGAGCGTTTACTGTCGTTACTAAATAATTTACTCGACCTATCTAAGCTAGATGTAGGTAAGTTTCCATTTAACCCTCGTCCCTATAATTTAGCGAATATTATTAAAACAAGTATTGACGATGTGTCTGGTACGGCAATGGAAAAAGAAATTGAGGTTATATTTACCGCACAGCCATTACCTGTAATTGCACAATGTGATGAAGAGCAAATAAACCAGTTACTTCGAAACGTACTAGGTAACGCACTTAAATTTAGCGAACCTAAAAGTAAAATACGGGTAAATTTAGAGTCAGATAATAAGCTTGCTACTATAGAGGTTACCGATAATGGGGTCGGTATACCAGAAGATGAGTTGGAGCATATTTTTACTAAGTTTGTGCAAAGCAGTAAAACAAATAGTGGTGCTGGTGGCACAGGGTTAGGCCTTGCATTGTGTAGAGAGTTTGTATCTTTACACCAAGGTGAAATCACTGCACGTAACAACGAAAATGGTGGTGCAACTATATCTATACAAGTGCCATTAGAAATAAACTTAGACGAGCATTTAGCTGAAGATCAGTTAATACAACACAGTAATTAATTGTTTTTTGGCATACCAAGTAACTTTTTAAAGAATTTGAATGGATGATAAATTATGGCCTTAACTAAAATACTTGCCGTTGATGACGAACCCTTTAACCTTGAAATTATTGAGGAAATTTTAGAGGAGCTTGATTTTGAATTACAAGTAGCAACAAGTGGTCCTGAGTGTTTAAACATGGTTGAAGGTTATATGCCTCAGGTTATATTACTCGACGTAAGTATGCCGCAAATGAACGGCTATGAAGTATGTAAAGCACTTAAAGCAAATCCAAATACCGCACACATTATTGTTATGTTTGTTTCTGCTCGCGGCACTGTTGAAGAACGCATGGAAGGCTATTCTGTTGGCGCAGAAGACTATATTGTAAAACCTTTTGGCCATGACGAACTTAAATCTAAGCTTAAAAATTTAAATCAAGTACTCGTTGAAAAGCAAAGCCTAGAAAAGCAAGTTGAAGATGCAACATCAACTGCATTTAATGCAATGGCCAATAGCAGTGAAATGGGGCAAATAGTTAACTACGTTGAAAACATTGGCTTTATTAACGATCCTCAAGAGTTAGGTAAAGCGCTTGTAGATTGCCTTCAGTCTTTTGATTTACAAAGCAATGTAGAATTTAGAGAAAATAATGAAATTAGCCACTTTGCACTAAACGGCGTGTGTTCACCTATTGTGGTGGAGCTATTTGAAATGCTGAAAAACAAAGGGCGCTTACATGAGTTTTCGCACCGAATTTTAGTTAACTATGAATTGATTAGCTTACTTATTTTAAATATGCCCGATCATGACCCTGATAAGCATGGTCGTATACGCGACCACGTATGTTTTATTGTCAGTGTTACCGAGCAGCAGCTACGCGCCATCATGACCAAGAAAATGCTTGAATCACAACGAGCGAAACTTAATGCCGTAGCAAGTACTGTTCATAGTAAGTTTCATAGCTTAATTAGCTTGTTGAATGAAAACCGTCAAAACAACGAAAAAGTGTTTAAACAGTTACAAGAAGAGCTCGAAGAACGTATCCCATCAATGGGACTGGATGAAGATCAGGAGGTGTTTATTTATAAAAAAGTAGATGAAACTATCCAAAACTCAGTAGCAAGAGAAGAGTCTGTTAAACAAGTCAAAGCAGCCTTTACAGAGATAGAACAAGATCTATCGTTACTTTTGAAAAACTAGTTACTTCGCAATATAAAGGTTTACTTAAGCGGTGCTATGCATCCCTTGGTAAGCCTTTTTCTACAATTCTAATTAACCTAGCTGTTTTACGAATTTGTAATCGTTGTTTATCGTTTTGCTGAGCAAGTGCCCATTCAATATGCTCTAAAACAAGTTCGCTGCATATTTGGCTTTTATCTTGTAGGGCATTAATAATAGCGGGGCTGAACTCTGCATTACCTAAACCAACTGCTAAATTACGTAACCAACGTTCGTGGCCAATGCGACGAATAGGGCTGCCTTCGGTATTTTTTAAAAATGTAGGCTCATCCCAAGCAAACAGCTCAAGTAAATCTTTATCTTTTAATTGAGTGCGAGGATGAAAATCATTTTCGTCAGTTATTTGTCCATAACGATTCCAAGGGCATACTAACTGACAATCATCACAACCATAAACACGATTGCCTAATAAAGAACGGTACTGCTCTGGTATTGGCCCTTGGTGTTCTATGGTTAAGTACGATATACATTTACGTGCATCAACAACGTAGGGCTCTACAATTGCACCTGTTGGGCAAAGAGTAATACAAGCAACGCATTTTCCGCAGCCTTCAAAGGTGTTTTCTGCATCAATTGGTAGAGGTAAATCAATAAATAGCTCGCCTAAAAAAAACCACGACCCCGCTTCTTGGTTAATTAATAACGAATGCTTACCACGCCACCCTAAACCGGCTTTTTCGGCAAGTTGACGCTCAAGTACAGGGGCTGAATCTACGAAGGGTCTAAAGCCATACTCGCCAACTTCTTGCTCTATTTTTTGGCCGAGTTTTTTTAAACGATTACGCATTAATTTATGGTAATCGCGACCTAATGCATAGCGGCTTATATATGCTTTTTCTTTATTTTTTAAGGTTTTTGCAAAGCCAGCATCGGGAGGCAGATAATTCATTTTTACGGATATAACACGCTGTGTACCAGGCACTAATTCAGCAGGGCGGGCGCGTTTCATACCGTGGGCAGCCATATAATCCATCGAGCCGTGGTAGCCTGCATCAAGCCAACGTTGCAATTGGGCTTCGTGCTTAGATAAGTCAATATCAGTAATGCCCACTTCGCTAAAGCCAAGCTCTTGCCCCCAGGTTTTTATTTGCAGGGCTAATTTTTCATAGTCTGGGGTAGGGTTGCTCACACGCTTTGCACACTTAAATTAATAGCTGCGTAATTTACCATATTTCTCTGAGCCCGAAAACGCTTCTTAGTGCACAAAGCGTTTTAACTGTTGCTGGGTTTGTAAGCTTAGCTGTTGAGATTGCTCGCTATCGGCTAATGCTGTATCTATTTGCTGTTTAGCTTGCTCCCCTAAAGCTACGATTTGCTCTACCGATTGGTGAGTCGTACTTTGGGTGCCCTCAAGCAAATGTACAGCACTAGCTATTTGTTGCAGCTGCTGCTGGTTGTGCTCAAACTCACTAAGCATTTTAGTAAAGCCATCACAGGTTGCACTAATTGAGCTTTGTGCGTTATTAGAGTGAGTCATTAATTGCTCTGACTCTTTATTTGTCTCGTTTACCAAATCATTCATCTGACTTATAAAGTCGCTAATCTGCCTAGTTGCGCCACTTACCTTTATTGAAAGCGTGCGTACTTCGTCTGCAACTACGGCAAATCCTCTGCCAGCTTCACCCGCTCTAGCTGCTTCTATTGCGGCGTTGAGGGCTAACAAATTAGTTTGATCAGAAAACTCTTCAACCATTTTTAAAATACTACGAATGTTTTCACTGTTTTCTTTTAGTCCCGCAATTGTATTTGAAAAGCTACCTAGCATATTAGTAATAAGTTTAACCTGCTCTACTAAAGCAGCGAGTTCTGACGCAGATAGTTTTACAAAGTTAAGGTGTTCATTATTAACGTTATGTACGCTATCTGTATTATTTACTATGTCTTGTAAGCTTTGGGTTATTTGCATACTGGCATTAATAATACTGTGGCTTAACTGTATTTGTTGCTCACTTGATTGCTCAGTATTTTTCATTGATTCAGTGACTTGTGTATTGCTGTGTGCACTAGCTTGAGCACTGTTATATGTTGTGCTGAGTAACTCACTTAAATGGGCAGTAAATATATTGTATTGTGAACTTAAATCTTTAAATTCGTCATACGAAAACTGGGGAAGTTTTGCTGCTAAATTTGCATCTTGTTGGTTTATTTCTATCAAAGTATCGCGCATAGCAGTAACAGGGCGAACAATTAAAAAACGCATATAAAAAAGAGTAAAAATAAAACCAGATATAATCACAAGCGTAAGCAGCCAAAATAGCCCTGTACTTTGCTGTTGTTCGCTTAAACTCTGATGCAGCCAAAATAACGTAATTGCTTGGAACAATAATACAAAACTTAAGTTACCGACTATTTTACGGGTTAACGTAAAAAAGAATGTTTGCTCTATATAGTTATAAATTTTCATAAAACCACTCATTATGCTCAAGCCCTACGATTGTTATTTAAGTGAGGGGAATGTAAGTTAGCCTTTTTGTAACGACAACAAGTAAGCTTTGGTTCGCGCTGGGTAATTTGTAAAAATTCCGTCTATGCCATACTCAAGCATTAGCGCTATATCTTCTTCCCTATCGACTGTATAAGCATAAATCTTTAGGCCTCTTTTTTTTGCATCCTCTGCAAAAGCCTTATTTATAAAGGTTTTATCTGCATGTACGCTATAAGCGTTTAAATCACTAGCAAATTTTGCATAGTTAATTGGAATAGAAGAAGTAAGGGCGCCTATTTTAAGCCATGGTAGCTTGTTTTTAAGCCACTGTAGTTGATGATGATCAAACGATGATACTAAAATATTGGCTTTCGATATTTTTTTAGCTTCAATGTTTTGTTCTAATTGAGCCACAAACCTTTCTAGTGCAAACGTGTGTTTAAGCTCAATATTTAATAAAGATTTATTGTTATTCCAATCAAACAGCTGCTGAAGAGTAGGGATTTTTTCACCATTTCCAGCATCAAGCTTAGAGAGCTCATGAGCGGTAAAGTTACTCACCCTACCTTTACCGCTGGTGGTTCTATCAAGCCATGAGTCGTGTATTACCATGTAATCATCTAAGGAACTTTGAATATCTACTTCAATACCATCAACATCTACTTTTAACGCTTCTAAAATAGCGCTTTTGGTGTTTTCAGGAAAATCCCCACTGGCACCACGGTGTGCAAATACTTTCATTGTCGAGCCTTTTTAGTGATTGACCACGTTTCAAAACAAGCGGCACTCACTATGAGTGCTCCACCAACTAACGTCATAATAGTAGGACGTTCATGAATAATTACTATAGCCAGTATGGTGCCATAAAGTGGCTGCAAGCAAGAAATTAACCCAGCGGTTGCCGCTGATAAATGCTTTAAACTTGCTGCAAATAACGAGTGCGGTGTAGCTGTAAATATAACACCCGCTACAGCAATTAAAATCAGGTCGTGATTACTAACCTCATACACTGGTACTTCTATAAATGCACACAACATAATGCTTGCCACTAAGGTTTGATAAAACATCGTTTGCGGCCCGCCATATTGGCTAAAGTAGCGCTTATGAGTAATGTTTCTTATTGAAAAAAACAATGCCGATATCACACCTGTTATTACACCTAGGGTTACATCATCGCCTAAGTTTGCACTTGGTACTAATAAGTAAATACCTAAAACAACCACCGCTGCACTTATTATATCTTTTGCTTTTGGCCTGCTTTTATTAAATAAGGGTTCTAAAAACACCGTCATTACGGGATAGCTAAAAAATGCCAGCATTCCAATAGTTATACCGGCCATTTGCATACCAGCAAAATAGGTAACCCAGTGAATACCCACAGCAACACCTAAAAATAATGCAATAAGATAGTCTTTAGGTTTGTTGAGTTTAATTTGTTTTTTTTGAAAATAAAGCATGGCTAAAATAGCCATTCCTGCAATTGCAGTTCTGTAAACGGTAATATCTAAAGCATTTAAACCAATAAGTTTGGCAAATAGAGCGGTCCCGCCAAAAAGTAATACCGCTATGTGTAAATAAATTAAACTTTGTTGCTGAGGTTGCATTTAATTTCCTTGTTGTACTTTTTGAATATATTAACATTGCTTAAAAATTCTTAAGATGAATTTTTTCCGCATGACAAAAGTCATTAAAGTTGATGACACTTCACACTCTTATTATTTTTGTACGCGGGCATAGTTACCTTACTCAACAGGAGATAATTATGAATTCTTTAATTTTAATCAGCTTAACTATTAATGAAGTGCTAGAGGCGTTAAGTTTTACGATTACGTACGCAGATTGCTTTATGCTGGTATGCATTTTTATGTTATTTATATTTATTAATAAAAATAGTGCTATAAGTAAAAATAATATGCCTGAGGTATTAGTATGAGCTCGTTAAGCAGCTTTTCTCAACAAAGCGATAAAGGTTTTTGGAAATATGGACATTTAATTTTTACCGGCTTTTATTTACTCCCGCTAATAATTAATTTTGCGAGCTTTACAGTTAACCAAATTGTTATGTCTTTAGCCTTCTATATTGCTTTTATTCTTTTGTATGTAAAAGCAATAAACTGTAAAAGTGCAGGGGTGACTAAGTTATTTTTAGCCATGCTCTTAATTTGTTTTTGCGCTACTTTTTACACCACAGGTACGCCTACTTTATTTGGTTTCGTAGCTTATATAGCAGGCTACTCTTACAGCTCCCGTCAAAGAATTTATGCTGCGGTCGCAATTATATTCACGGTTTTATTAAGCACATATATTGGAGATATAGGTAAGGTTCAATACTTTTTAGGCGTTGCTTTGATTCTATGCGCCACATTATTTAGTTACGGTATTGCAGCAAAAAGAGAAAGCTTATACAAGAAGCGCGAACAAGAAAGCGCTAACCAACTAGAGCAATTAGCAGCTATTGCAGAGCGAGAACGAATAGCTCGCGACTTGCATGATATTTTAGGTCACTCATTGTCATCTATTGCTTTAAAAGCTGAGCTTGCTAATAAATTAAACCAAGGAGAGCGCTACGCTCAAGCAAATAGCGAAATTGCACAAGTGGCCGATTTGGCAAGGCAGTTACTTAGCGATGTAAGAAGCGCCGTAAGTGATTTAAAACAGCTTAATCTTGTCAGCCAAGTAGCACAGTTAAAGCAAAGGTTAATAGAGCAAGGGTTTAACGTTTCATTTAATGTGGTTTTAAATGCTCTGCCCGCTAAAGTAGAGGGTATAGCAGGCCTTATAATTAAAGAGGCAGTTACTAACTTATTACGCCATAGCAACACAAAAAATTGCGAAATAAATATAGAACAAACAGCGCAGCAGTTACTTATAACCGTAATTGACCATGGTCCGTGCAGTACATTGAATTCGGGCAATGGCCTAAATGGTATTAAAGAGCGAGCAGAGCAACTAAATGGCAGTGCAGCATTTACCTGTGGCGATAATTTTACTTTAAAAGTAGTGCTGCCAATTACAGCTAAGGATTTATAATGATCAGAGTATATTTAGTGGAAGATCAGGCGCTTGTACGCGACGCAGTAGCAGCATTGTTAGGGCTTGATTTTAATATTGAGATTATTGGGCAAGCAAGTAACGGGCAAGATGCACTTAATGCAATTGAGGCGCTTGATAGTGATTTACATCCCGATATAATTTTAACCGATATAGAAATGCCAACCATGAATGGTATAGAGCTTAGCGAAAAAATAGCTGTTAAATTTCCTACTATAAAAATGGTTATTATGACTACATTTTCTCGTGCGGGTTATATTAGGCGAGCGCTTACGACAGGCGTTAAAGGTTTTATTTTAAAAGAAGCACCAAGTGAAGAGTTAATAAATGCGCTTAAAAAAGTAATGCAGGGACAAAAGGTAATTGACCCAGAGCTTGCTATTAATGCATTGGACGATGCAGATCCACTTACCGATAAAGAACGCAAAGCCCTTAAACTTGCAAGCGATGGCCTTAAAACAAGCGACATAGCCAAGCAGTTATTTATTAGCGAAGGGACTACGCGTAACTACCTATCGGATGCCATTGCAAAATTAAACGCCACTAACCGCATAGATGCTGCGCGTATAGCTAAACAAAAAGGGTGGCTTTAATTAGCGGGTTTATAAATTATAAGCAAAGTATTACTATGATATGTAAAAGTAACGAACAGCGCTTAAAATTAGCTTAAAAAGCGCTAAAAGAGGTTTTAATGGCAAACTTAATAGAACTAACAACTAAAAATAATATCGCTATACTCACCATGAATACCGCTGAAAACCGCCACAACCCAGCGTTTTTGGCTGAGTTTAATTTACACCTAGACCACATTGAAGCAGAACGAAATATTAAGTCAGTTATTTTAACGTCTTCAAGTGATAAAAACTGGTCATTGGGTATCGACCTTCAATGGATGTCTAATCCAAGTATTTTACCTGCAGCAATTTCTGACTTTATGATTCAAATAAGTGACTTATTTAAACGTATAGTTACTTTTCCTATGCCTATTATTGCTGCGTTAAACGGGCATACCTATGGTAATGGTTCTGTACTTGCGTGTGCGTGCGACTTTAGATTTATGAAATCAGACAAAGGCTTTTTTTGTTTTCCTGAAGTGGATGTAATGGTGCCATTTGTTCCGTCGATGTTTCCTATAATTAATAAGGCAATTTCGCAAACCTTCTTTAATCGTCTAGCTATGTCAGGAGAGCGGGTTGGGGCACAGCAGTTGCTAGAGAACAAAGTAGTTGAAGCTGTGTTTACAAATAACGACGAACTACAAGCGGGTGTACTTGAGTTTGCCCAGCAGTTTAATAAAAATCGTTGGATTTACGCTCAAAATAAAACACAAATGAATAAGCAGATTTTACTTACGATGAAAGAAGAAGACCCAAGCTTTATTGATAATATAAGTAAACTGCTGTGGAAAAACCTACAAAAAAAATAGTACAGGTTTTAGCATTGCTACGAGATGACTAAACACTTTGCAGTTAAGGGATCGTTAAGCCCCATTGCGCTAGATTTTTAAACTATACACCAAGGTAAACAGCAAGGTAAAAGTGCTTTCTTAAAAGTTTAATAGCTTTTACCTGTCTCATTATAACTATATGGGTTAAAATACCTACATAACCAACTAACAAGATAGTGAATGTCAAACCAAGATCCAAATCTCAGTCGAGAACAAGAAAAGTACGAAAACCCAGTCCCTAGTCGTGAGTTTATACTTACTCACCTTCAAGAGCGTTCAAAGCCTGCTAACTACGCGCAATTATGTGAAGAACTAGCAGTAAACGATGACGAACGCCAAATAGCATTTAAACGCCGCCTTCGCGCTATGGAGCGTGACGGACAGCTGTATTTCAATAAATTTAAATGCTATGCCCTAATTGACGAAGCCGGTTTAACCAAAGGCAAAGTAATAGGCCACAGAGACGGTTTCGGCTTTTTAGAAGTTGAAGGCGAGAGTAAAGATTGGTTTATTGCTAAGCACCAAATGAATATGGTGTTACATGGCGACATTGTACTAGCTAAAGGCACTAAACGTGGTTCTGGCTCAAAATGCGATGCACGTATTATAAAAGTGCTTACTAACGAGCGCGCGCCAATTGTTGGCCGTTACTTTGTTGAGCACGGTGTTGCTGTTGTAGTCGCTGAAGACCCGCGCATAACGCAAGATATAATGATTTTACCAGGCAACGAAAACGGTGCCCGCCATAACCAAATGGTGCAGGTTAAAATTACGCAAAACCCAAGCCGTAACATGAACGCGGTAGGTAAAGTTATAGATGTACTTGGTGAGCATTTAGCCCCAGGTATGGAAATTGAAGTTGCACTGCGCAATCACGATATTCCACATGTATGGCCAGAAGAAGTTGAAGCACAAGTTGCTCATCTAGGTGAATTTGTTGAAGAAGCTGACAAACAAGGTCGTGTAGATTTACGTGATTTACCACTTGTAACTATTGATGGCGAAGATGCACGCGACTTTGATGACGCCGTATATTGTGAACCTAAAAAATCAGGTGGCTGGCGCTTATGGGTTGCCATTGCCGATGTATCGCATTACGTAGGAATGAACACGCCGCTTAACAAAGAAGCAATTTTGCGTGGTAACTCAGTATATTTTCCTGAGCAAGTAATTCCGATGCTACCAAAAGTGCTTTCTAACGGATTATGTTCGCTTAATCCAAAAGTAGATCGCTTATGTATGGTTGCCGAAATGACCGTGTCGAGCGCGGGCAAACTTTCGGGTTATAAGTTTTACGAAGCGATAATGAACTCGCACGCACGTTTAACTTACACCAAAGTAAATGCCATTTTACAAAACGACGAAAAACTACGCGAAGAATACTCAGCCGTTGTGCCACATTTAACTGATTTACAGCAAATGTACATGGCACTTAAAGCATCACGCCAAGACCGTGGTGCCATAGAGTTTGAAACCCTAGAAACACGTTTTGTATTTAACGCTCAGCGTAAAATAGAATCAATAGTGCCTGTTATTCGTAACGACGCGCACAAACTTATTGAAGAATGTATGATTTTAGCCAACGTATCAGCGGCTAAAATTCTTGAAAAGCATGAAGCGAGTGCGCTTTATCGTGTGCATGACGAACCAGATCAAGAAAAACTAGGTAACTTTACTAAGTTTTTAGGCGAGTTAGGTATTGAAAGTACATTAAGCGACGAGCCAACACCAAAAGAAATAACGCAAGTATTAGCGCGACTAGGTGACCGCCCAGAAGCTGAACTTATTCAAACTATGTTACTGCGTTCAATGAAACAAGCTGTATATCAGCCAGATAACATTGGTCACTTTGGTTTAGCGTTATCGGCTTACGCGCATTTTACATCGCCAATACGTCGTTACCCAGATTTAGTCGTGCATCGTGCTATTAAAGCAGTAATAAAAGCACAAGGTCAGCAAACGTCTGGCGAATATGCTTACACCGACGACGAAGTTGATCAACTAGGTGAGCAGTGTTCTACAACAGAGCGTCGTGCTGACGATGCAACTCGCGAAGTAGCTGATTGGCTTAAATGTGAGTTTATGCAAGACCATGTAGGTGAAGAGTTTGATGGTGTTATTTCATCGGTTACCAATTTTGGTTTGTTTATTCGTTTAGACGATTTACAAATTGATGGGCTTATTCACGTTACTAATTTAGGCGACGAGTTTTTTGCGCATGATGCTGCAAAACACACCCTAATAGGTGAGCACTCTCACAAAGTTTATCGCCTTGGCGATAAAGTAACAGTAAAAGTTGCGTCGGTTAGTTTAGACGATCGCCGTATAAACTTAACGCTTAAAGGCGATGTTGCACAAGACAGATACTCACGTCGTCGTGCACCAAAAAAAGGCTCAGGTAAGTCTGAGCATGCGCCAGCAAGTGTGCGTTCGCAATTAAAAGCAGGCAAAGTACCAGGTAAAAAGTCGCACAGCGATGACAAACCAAAAGGTAAAAAAAAGCCAGCAAATAAAGATAAAGGCAAGCCTGCAAATAAGTCTGCAACAAAACCTGCAGATAAAAAAGCATCAGACACTGCCGTAAAGAAAAAACCAAAGAAGAAGGCCGTTAAAAAGCCTAAAAGAGCAGGCAAAAATGCCCGCAAACGTACTAGCCCAGGAGCAGACAATACGTGAGTAATGAATTAATTTTTGGCTTTCATTCTGTTGAAGCAATTTTAGAAAGCGAACCAGAGCGCTTTGTAGAAATTTACGCCCTTAAAGGTCGTGACGACAAACGCTCAACTCCGATTATTGATGAAGCACGTAAATTTGGTATTTCAGTACAGTTTATGCAGCGTAAAGCCCTTGATAGCAAATCAAAAGGTGAGCAGCATCAAGGTATTATTGCCAACGTAAAAGCAGCGCCAACGTTTAATGAAAAAGATCTTGATGCGATAATCGCTCGTGAAGACACACCGTTTTTACTTGTGCTTGATGGTATTACCGATCCGCATAACTTAGGCGCATGCTTACGTAGTGCAGACGCGGCAGGTGTTCACGCTGTGATTGTACCTAAAGATAAGTCGGCTAAGCTTAATGGTACTGCACGTAAAGTGGCCTGTGGCGCAGCCGAAACAGTACCGCTTATTCAAGTGACTAACCTTGCACGTACGCTTCGCGAAATTAAAGATGCAGGCGTATGGGTTGTAGGTACCGCTGGCGAAACTGATAACCACGTATTTGATGCAAGCTTAACGGGGCCAATGGCTATTGTTATGGGCGCAGAAGGCGAGGGCATGCGACGCTTAACGCGTGAGCATTGCGATATGCTTGTTAAAATTCCAATGGCGGGTACTGTTTCAAGCTTAAACGTATCGGTAGCCACGGGTATTTGTTTGTTTGAAGTATTACGCCAACGTAACGCAAATAACTAATATATAAAACGATAAGTTTTATGTATTAAAAAGCCGAGATTGAAATTCAATCTCGGCTTTTTTGTGTCTGTAATTTACGCTTTAACTTTGTAAGCTTTGGTAAACGGTTTAAAAACAAGGCAATAATTTTTGGTCTTACATAAAAAATTATTAACGCTGTTAGTGAACCGTTTAACCAGCTTTCAATTTAGAATGAGTAAGTGTAGCCCATCTGTACAGTACGCGGCTTACCTGGCTGAATGCCACCGTTTGAACGGTTAGCAACGTATGTTTTATCAAACAAGTTATCAACGCTTAGGTATACTTTTTGATTTTCATCGATTAAGTATTTAGCAGCTAAATCCCATACTACGCGGCTATCAATTGCGTTTAAGCCCGCCTCAGTTAAGTTAGCATGCGCATCAGATACGTAACGTATTTGGCTGTTAACTACAAACGCAGAAAACTCAGCACCTAACGATAACGCTACTTGGTTTTCTGGTACGTAAGGCATTGCATCGCCTTTTTCTACCGCGCCCCAAATTTCTGAATCAAAATCGTTTTTAAACTCAGAGTCTGTGTAGGTGTACGTTAATTTAACTGGGAACATCGCTGTATCAGTTGCAAAAGTACGTGCTGCACTAAATTCAAAGCCCGCTACTTCTACTTCACCGTAGTTGTATTGGTCGCCAATGTTGTCGTCGCTACAACCAACCGCTGCAGTACAGTTACCGTGCATGTTGTCGTAATCTGAGTAAAAAGCAATTACTTCACCGCTAAAGCCATCCATATTAAAGCGAGAGCCAAACTCAATGTTTACACTTTCTTCTTCTTCTTGGTCTGCATTACCAGGTGCTGCTGGTGCATAACCTTTTTGAATGCCCGCAAGTAGCGTTACGTTTTCGTTAAGCGTGTATGTAGCACCTAGTGACGGCACTAAAATTTCAGTGTCGTTCGACACATCTTTAGTTAAACCGTTGCTGCGTGTTGGATCTGATTTAGACCACTCTTCACGAGTAATAGTAATGTCTTCATAACGAAGACCAGCACTTACTACTAATGCGTCAATTGTCCACTCGTCTTGAATAAACAAGGTGCTTGCTTCTGCACTATCTACGCGGTTGCTATCAGAGCCCGGAACGCCTTGCTCTGTAAGCGTTAAGCTTAGGTCTTGATTAAGTGTGTATTTGTCTTCCCACTGAAAACGATCCATTTCGTCTTCGTGGTAACGTACGCCAACAGTCACATAGTGATCGCCTGCAGGAATATGTAATTCAGACTGAATACCTTTAGCTTGGTAATCGCGGTTATTAGCTTTAATACCAATACCTTCAATACCTTCGCTTGTAGGGTTTGCTTCAAATTCACTGTATTGCTCAAGGTAGCTTTCGCTTACTTTGCTGGCTTTATACCAGTTACGATGAAAATCGTTTAAGTAAGCCGTAGCTAAAAACTCATAGCCATCACCAAAACGGTATGCATAGTTAAGTTGGTATGCGTTGTGGCGCGTATTCATTTCATCATTTTGCGATGCAGCATAGCGACGGTAAGGACTTTGTTTATAGTCTTCGTCAGTTAAGCCCATGTAAGTTTCGTCTGATGTTTCGTCAGAGTACTTAATTTTTAGCTCAAGATTATGCGCATCGTTTTGACCAAACGTATGGCCAAACTTTAATAGTAAATCTGTTTTTTCAAAGCCGGTGTTGTCATTGCCTACTGGCAGCTCTTTAAAGCCATCTGCGCCGTAAGTAAATACTTCAATTAAACCTGCTGTGTTATTTTTTTCTTTACCAAAGTAAGCGTGGCCTTTGTAGTAACCGTCGCTACCAAGGGCTGCATCTACCATACCTTTTGAGCTATTTGGCTCAGTTGGTAAGCTGCGCGAAAGTAAGTTTAAAACACCACCCGTAGTACGCGGGCCGTACTTAACTGAGGCTGCGCCTTTTAATACTTCAATAGATTCCATACGACCCATAGTAGGGAAGTAGTATGCAGAAGGTGCTGAATATGGTGCTGGTGCAACTAATACACCGTCTTCCATTACTGATATTTTATCGTTACGGCCAGTACCTGTACCGCGCATACCAATGTTAGGACGAAGGCCATAACCGTCTTCTTCTTGCACGTAAACGCCCGGAACAGACGCTAAAACGCGAGAAATATCGGTAAACTGGAATTTTTGAAGCTCTTCTTCAGAAATAAACGTAGCCGAACCAGGAATATCGTTAATTGCTTGCTGTGAGCCAATAACAGTAATTTGTTCAAAGCGTTGTTCTTTATTGCTGGTGTCTTTTGCTATTGCAGTAGCACTAAAAGACAAAGCAACCGCAGTTGCCAAAGTAGATACTAAAAACTTAGGGTTCATTGTGTTCCTAATCATGTCAATTATCTTAATTGGCGTAATTTGAACACGTTAACGAATACGAATCAATGTTATTAACTATTTAATTATTCAGTTTAATAGAACTAAAAACACCTGCTTATGCAACTTAATTAACTAAATTTTTTCTTTTGTATTATTTTGTAATTGTTTAACTAACTATAAAGGCTGAACGATTTATACGTGCTACGTAAGCGCTAGCCCAAGCGTAGAGCTATAAATTCAGCGAGTTTATCTACCGCATTTTCCGACTCACCCGAACTTTTAACCAAGCTAATACCAATATTACCAAGAGCTGGTAAATGCTTGGTTTGAACCTGATAGTTAAGCTCACTCGGTACTGTACTTTTGGCAAGTACCGTAATACCTAAGCCTTCTTTTAATGCTGCTATAAGGCCGGTTAAATCGGCGTTGCTATAAACTATTCGGTATTTAATGCCTGCACTTTTTAATGCATCAGTAGCACGGCGACGATAAATACACCCCTCTGGTGCGGTAACTAGGGTAACCACCTCATTATGCGCAAGTGACAGGTCGCCCACCCACACTAGTTCGTCTTGCATAAAAATAGGAAACTTATCAGAGTTGAGTCGCTCATTTAGCGCAAGTACTAAATCAAACTGATCTTGCCTTGAGGCCGAAAGCAAATGCTTACTTAAACGCGACTTAACCTCTAACGACACCTCAGGGTAGAGCGCCACAAAGTCGCCAATAATAGAAGGTAGTATGCGCGCTGCAAATTCGCTCGGAATACCCAAGCGCACTTTACCTGCAATGTTTTCTGAGGTGAACTGCTGCAAAATAGCATCGTTGTGTTGCATCATTTGTTTTGCCATAGGCAATAATAGCTCGCCGTACTGGTTTAATACTTGGCGCTGCCCTTGTTTTTTAAATAGTTTATAGCCAAGCACGTCTTCTAAACGCTTTATTTGCAAACTTACAGCAGGTTGCGACAGGCCAAGTAAATCGCCTGCTTTAGCAAAGCCACCTATTTCAACTACCATTACAAAAGTACGTAAACCGTCTGTTGATATGTTTTTCATATTTAAAATTACAATTTATATAGCCATATATATAAGTATTATTTATCAATTGATAAATAATTACAATTTGTTGTTGATAGGCGTGGGCAATATACTTTTGTAATCGAAAATACACAGGTGTTTGTTATGACTTTTAACCCAATAATGTTTGCCCGCCACAGCAACGCAAGTAGTGCGGTTACTAACGCTTTGCAAACTAACAACAATCACGTTGTAATGGATTTTAGCGGCACCGAAACCAGTGTATTTTTAAGCACTATTTTAGGCCTTGATTTAACTAAGCTTACCGCCAGCGGTTTAGGCTTAAAAGGCACGCTTGATGGCGACTATAATTCTGACTACAGTTTTGCTGTTTATTACTTTAGCGAAACCGCCTTTAGATTCGTACTACCACACAACGCAAGCCTTCAACTACAAGCGCTTATAAACGAGCAGCAATTACGTTTTGATATTGATTATGTAGTACGCACCGACCTAGCAAGCTTTATTTTAAGTGGCGACAACGCATTTGATACCCTAGTTAATGCTTTTAAATTAACACCAGGTTTGCGCCTTTCTGACGCGCAACTTTGCTACGGTGCACAAAGCGGTGATGTATTTATTACCGTCATTGATAAAAACGACGAACAACACTTTGTATTAGTAGCTAAACAACAAGAATTACAAAAATGGCAAAGCTACATGCAAGCGCAAGGTTTTGCACTTATGCATAGTGAAGCCGCATAACGAATAAAAACAACAGGTGAGCATTACAATGTTTACCTGTTTTTATATCTATTTAAGCCACGCCCTAAACAGGGTTAATTTAAACGTGAAGGAATGTTATGACTTCTAAAACTGTACTACATGCTAAGCACCTAGAAGCGGGCGCAAAAATGGTTGATTTTCATGGCTGGGAAATGCCAATCAACTACGGCTCACAAATAGAAGAACACAATAGCGTACGTACCGACGCAGGTATGTTTGACGTATCACACATGACTATTGTTGATATTGAAGGGCCTCAAGCAAAAGCATTTTTACGTAAGCTAGTAGCTAACGACGTTGCAAAATTAACCGTACCAGGCAAAGCGCTTTACACAGGCATGCTTAACGAGCAAGGCGGTGTAATAGACGACTTAATTATTTATTTCTTTAGTGAAACGTTTTACCGCTTAGTTGTTAACTCAGCAACGCGCGAAAAAGACCTAGCGCATTTGGCTAACGTATCGAGCGACTTTGACGTAACTGTTACAGAGCGCCCAGAGTTTGCAATGATTGCAGTGCAAGGCCCTAACGCTAAAGCAAAAACAGCCACTCTTTTAAATGCTGAGCAACAAGCTGCTGTTGAAGGTATGAAGCCGTTTTTTGGTGTTCAAGTAGGTGATTTATTTATTGCCACAACGGGTTATACTGGCGAAGACGGTTACGAAATAGTAGTACCGAACGACCAAGCAGCCGATTTATGGCAACAACTGCTAGACGCAGGTGTTAAGCCTGCTGGTTTAGGTGCACGCGACACGCTACGTTTAGAAGCAGGTATGAACCTTTACGGCCTAGATATGGACGAAAGCGTATCACCACTTGCAGCTAACATGGCATGGACCATTGCATGGGAACCAGAAGATCGTGACTTTATTGGTCGTGACGTACTTGTTAAGCAACGCGCAGAAAAAAGCACTGACAAACTAGTTGGCTTAGTGTTTGAAGAAAAAGGCGTTTTGCGTAGCGGTTCTAAAGTAATTGTTGATGGTGGTGAAGGGGTTATTACCTCAGGTACTTTCTCACCAACACTTGGTTTTAGTGTAGCCCTTGCACGTGTACCACGTTCAACAGGCGATACAGCTCAAGTAGAAATGCGTAAAAAATTAGTAAACGTTAAAGTAGTAAAGCCTAGCTTTGTACGTAACGGTAAATCAATAATTTAAATAATTTGGTTATACCAATCACAATAATTATTGTGATTGGTATCCTCCCAATATAAACCAAAGGACAAATAAAATGAGCAACATTCCTAGCGAGTTAAAATACGCACCTTCACACGAGTGGGTTCGTAACGAAGGCGACGGTACATTTACTGTTGGTATTTCTGAGCATGCACAAGAACTTCTTGGCGACATGGTATTTGTTGAATTACCAGAAGTTGGCGACGAAGTAGACGCTGGCGAAGACTGTGCAGTAGCAGAGTCAGTTAAAGCAGCATCAGACATTTACGCACCTATCAGTGGCGAAATTGTTGCTATTAACGAAGAACTTGAAGACTCACCTGAAACAGTAAACAACGACGCTTACGGCGACGGTTGGTTATTCCGTATTAAAGCATCTGACGAGTCTGAGCTAGACAACTTACTAGACGCTGAAGGTTACTCGCACACTATCGACGAAGAATAATTATTCTTTGTAGATAACTAAAAGCCCCGCGTGTTTTATTTAGATATCGGGGCTTTTATGATTTTACAGTTAACTTTTCCATACAAAGTAGGCTGTTAAATCATAAGAATTTTAAGTTATTGCTGTTTACCCATCAGCAGTAGCCACATTTTTTGGATCATAGGAATCTGGACACATGTCAAACGCCAAATCTCTTGAAGAACTAGAGCAAAAGCAAGATTTTATTCGCCGCCATATTGGGCCAAGCCCAGCACAAGTAAGCGATATGCTAAGTGCTTTAGAAGTATCGAGTGTGCAAGAGCTCATTGACCAAACTGTACCGGCTAGCATTCGTCTAGAACAACCGCTAACAGTTGGACAAAGCCGTACTGAAGTTGAAACACTAAGCTACTTAAAATCAGTAGCCAGCAAAAATAAAGTTTTCAAATCGTACATTGGCCAAGGCTACCACCCAACTAACGTACCGCACGTAATTTTACGTAACGTACTAGAAAATCCAGGTTGGTATACAGCGTACACACCGTATCAGCCAGAGATTGCACAAGGGCGTTTAGAATCATTATTAAACTTCCAAACTATGACCCTAGATTTAACCGGTCTTGATTTAGCAAGCGCATCACTACTTGACGAATCAACAGCCGCTGCAGAGGCTATGGGCCTTGCAAAACGCGTATCAAAAGCTAAAAAAGCAAATGCCTTTTTTATTGCAGACGATGTACACACACAAACAATCGACGTAGTAACAACGCGTGCCGAGCAGTTTGGTTTTGAAATAATTGTAGGTAAAGCAGAAGATGCCATAAACCACGACATTTTTGGTGCATTGTTCCAATACCCAACTACATCAGGCGAAGTGGTAGATATAACTGACCTAATTGCTGGCGTACAAAGCAAAAAGGCCATTGCCTGTGTTGCTGCCGACATAATGAGTTTATTACTATTAAAAGCACCGGGTAAACTAGGCGCAGACGTAGTACTTGGTTCGGCTCAACGTTTTGGCGTACCTATGGGTTACGGCGGTCCACACGCTGCATTTTTTGCAACACGTGACGCATACAAACGTTCATTACCAGGTCGTATTATTGGTGTATCTAAAGACCGTTTAGGTAACGATGCACTACGTATGGCAATGCAAACGCGCGAACAACACATTCGCCGCGATAAAGCCAACTCAAACATTTGTACAGCGCAAGTATTACTTGCCAATATGGCAGCGTTTTATGCGGTATACCATGGTCCACAAGGCTTAAAAACTATCGCGCAGCGTATACATCGCTTTGCTGATATTTTAGCAAGTGGCCTTAAAGCTAAAGGCATCGCACTTAAGCACAGCACTTGGTTTGATACGCTAACAGTAGTAAGCGATAGCAAAGACGACGTAATAGCGCGTGCAATTGCAAAAGGCGTAAACTTTGCAACAAATCACGAAGGCGAGTACTCAATTTCGGTATCAGAGACAACAACACGTGCCGATATTACTGAGTTATTCGATATTATTTTAGGCGAAGGCCATGGCCTAAGTGTTGACGCTATTGCAGCCGACGTTGAAGCAAATAGCAGCGAGTCAATTCCTGCAAGTTTAGTACGTGATGACGAAGTACTAACGCATCCAAACTTTAACAGCTACCACAGCGAAACAGACATGCTTCGCTACATTAAGCGACTAGAAAGCAAAGACTTATCGCTTAATCACTCAATGATCTCGTTAGGCTCATGTACCATGAAACTAAACGCGACTGCTGAGATGATCCCAATTACGTGGCCTGAGTTTGCAAACCTTCACCCATTCTGCCCGCTTGATCAAGCAGAGGGTTACCAAATAATGATTGGCGAGCTACACGACTGGCTAGTAAACATTACCGGTTACGATGCAGTATCACTTCAGCCAAACTCTGGCGCGCAAGGTGAATACGCAGGCTTAATCGCGATTCGTAAATATCACGAATCACGCGGCGACGCACACCGTAATGTATGTTTAATACCAAGCTCTGCGCACGGTACTAACCCTGCATCAGCGCAAATGGCGAGCATGAAAATTGTAGTAGTTAACTGCGACAAAAACGGTAACGTAGACATGAGCGACCTTAAAGCGAAAGCTGAGGAAGTGTCTGAAAACTTATCGTGCATCATGATCACATACCCGTCTACGCACGGCGTATACGAAGAAACCATTCGCGAAATTTGTGACATTATTCATGAGCACGGCGGCCAAGTTTACATGGACGGCGCTAACATGAACGCACAAGTTGGTGTAACAAGCCCAGGCTTTATTGGCTCAGACGTATCGCACTTAAACTTGCATAAAACGTTTTGTATTCCACATGGTGGCGGTGGTCCAGGTGTTGGCCCAATTGGTGTTAAATCGCACCTTGCGCCGTTTATGCCAAACCATAGCGTAATTAACGTACCAGGTACTAACATTGGTAACGGTGCAGTATCAGCAGCGCCTTACGGCTCAGCCGCTATTTTACCTATTTCATGGGCTTACATTACCATGATGGGGAGCGAGGGCTTAAAACAAGCCACTGAAATGGCAATCGTTAATGCTAACTACTTAACGCATGAGCTAAGCAAGCACTTCCCAATTTTATACCGTGGTCGTAACAACCGTGTTGCTCACGAGTGTATTGTTGACTTACGCCCGCTTAAAGAGCAATCAGGCATTACTGAAATGGACGTAGCTAAGCGCTTGCAAGATTACGGCTTCCATTCACCAACTATGTCGTTCCCAGTAGCTGGCACATTAATGATTGAGCCAACTGAGTCTGAATCAAAAGGTGAGATTGACCGCTTTATCGAAGCAATGGTGTCAATTAAAGGCGAAATTGAAAAAGTAATCTCTGGCGAATGGTCAATCGAAAACAACCCGCTAGTGTTTGCACCGCATACACAAGGCGACGTGTTAGGTAACGAATGGGACCGTGCATACGACCGTTTTTACGCTGCATTCCCAGTGCCTGCAGTAGCTAAAAACAAGTTCTGGCCAACCGTTACACGTATTGATGACGTATACGGCGACCGTAACTTAGTGTGTTCATGCCCTGCGGTTGAGACATATAGAGATTGATAATTTTTAAAATTTCCAATTAAAGATTGGGAATTTATAAAATTGAAAAAGCCGTTGCAGCAATGTAGCGGCTTTTTTGTGTGTGGTGATTCCACATAAATTATATGGGCGTAGGTTGGGTAGAGTGAAACGAAACCCAACGAATCACAAATATACTTACTCGCTCAAAAGCCAAGAGTATGTGTTATTTATTGTAGGCGTTTAGCTTGCTGACGCGCTGGCGGCAGCCTTAAAGTTATAAATAACATTGTGCACTCGTAGCCTTTAGGCTACATTTATTTGGCAAGTTGAATAAATTGGAGTAATTACTATGACGCTACAAACATCAGATTTTAACCCGTTTGACTATATGGAAACACAGCAAGAAATCAATACATTTTTAGAAGAGTGTTTAGCTGATGATGATCCAAATACCTTTATTGAAGCACTTGGCTTATTAGTTAAAAAGCATGGCGTGAGTGATATTGCTAAAGCAACGGGGTTAAACCGTGAAAGCTTATATAAAGCAGTTAACGGTAAAACTAAACCACGTTGGGAAACTATTTTTAAAGTGATGAAAGCACTTAACTTTCGCCTTACAACACAAGTTGCATAGGCTAGGTAGAGTGAAACGAAACCCAACAATTCACAAATATACTTACTCGCTCAAAAACCAAGAGTATGTGTTATTTATTGTAGGCGTTTAGCTTGCTTACGCGCGGGCGGCAGCCCGAATAAGTATTTGAATAGGTGTTTGAGGTTATCGTCACCGATAATGTTAATGTGTTTCGTACTTTTAAATATTAGAAACCTTATTCAAGGTTTCTTGCCAGATTGCTGGCGGCAACCAAGGGGCGGCTACCGCCGACCGCCCCTTGGAACCCCACGGCGCCCCGAGCATCACGCTATTTCCTTCAAACCACAATTGATGTGAACGTAAACGACGAAGATAGGCCATCCATGGCCTAGTTTCGCCTTATCGCGCTTCCATGCGCGATATTACTCATCAATTGCTTATTTTCAGGGCGTGATGACGGGGGAGGGTGTTAAACGTGAGGTCATTGTTTGGTCTTGGCAAGAAGCAAGACCTGGCCCTCTATTTTCTGTTGAATTCACAGCTACCACTCAAACCTCTCATTGCTCTCTGAATCACGTTCTGTTTCTCTTTCGTAGTTACTAGCAATATATGCTTCCCATTGAACTTTTTTAGCAATACCCCATGCTGATATTTCTTCGTTAGTTGAATCTATTAATGGCTGAAATAATGGTAATCGTGATTCAAGTATTTTTGCTCTTGAGCCTGTCCATCCATTCGGGCTGAAGCTTGTGAGATACTCATCTAGAACTTTAGCTGGTTCAGGGCAGGAGTTTAATAGCTCTATTGCTAGTGGTGTCCACTTAATTGATTTTTCATTTGATTGGTACGGCGTAATTATAGATGCGAGTACAGGGTAACTATCTTTGCCATTACTTTTACACCAATCTAGCGTGCTTTTCATATCAACTTTAGAAAATGGGCTTACTTTCTTATCAAACTTACCTTTTATTGCATTTCTTATCTGTGTTTCAACTTCAGCATTACTACCTATAAATACTTCAAGAGCTAATATTGGGTGTAATTGAATAACTGTAGACATAAATTCAGGGAAATCATATCGGCCAATTATATGTTTCAAAATTTTCGCTTTAATTGCCTCTAGAACAGTTAAAGCATACTCTTTATTTGCACCAGCAGAAAAGCAGACATTGGCTATTTGGGTTAAGCTATGATCGCTGCCTCCCAAAGGTCCTCTTTCTTCTGGGTAATCGAATAATGCTAAAAATGATGCAGATTTCTCTTTAAGCAAGTCTGAAACAATATAGTGTTGGTTTTGCTTTAGCCCATGAAAACGCATAGATAATATATGGATAGCAACGTTCTGCCCACATTCTTTGTGCCAAATCAAATCCAAAATCTCGCATAACTTTTCATCAGGTATTGGTTCGTGCCTTCGTCCAGGTGCGAGGTCGTTATACTCCCTTATTAGGCATGTATTTTCCTGTAGCGATTGAATAATACGAGCGGTAGACTCTGTATCAATCTGGTAGCTTAGTTGAACTCTGATGAAGTGTTGTTTAAGTATAGGATGAATAAGAAGGCTATCTAAGAAATGATTAGTCAGTGCGATATTATGTGTCGAAAGGTAATATATTTGGCCACATAAAAAATCAAGATTTCTTTCTTTTTCTGGAAGTTTCTCCAATACACTTATCACTTTAGTTAATGCTTCAGAGTTATTTTTTACTCCTTCAGCGTAACCTTTGCCGAATGCAAATAAATTAGAGCTTATTTCTGAGTATGATAGTAGTTTGCGAAGAATATCTTCATACTCTTTTGGCGGTCTGTTTGCTAATTGGATACCTAGTTCAATAGAGTATTCGTGCCCTTTTTTATACCCACGCTCAATTACTTTACCATTATCATCCATCTCCTCTAGGTCATAAAATTTCCACGGTTCAGCTAAAACGTACATATCTATATCGTCCAGAATACAATTTGGTGATAGTAGTTCAGAAATTGACTTTAACCTTTGAATATTATCTTCATTTGATGAACTACAGTCAAACCTCAATATTGAGTGGATTGCTTCAAAGCCATCGCTCCACATTCCTGATTTGCTTATTTCTACACATATCTTCTCAATTACATCTCTAAGGCAACTTACTCGCCATAAGCTTCGTAAGTTTTTACTGAGTATTTTCTTTGCGAATGACGAAACTTGAGAATCACTGGCTATTAACTCAGCTGTATATTCGATGAATAGTTTATACCAGTCTTCAACATCTTGGTTGGTCTTTGGTCTGTAACCAAAGTCTCTTGGGTTTGCACCAAAATCAAAGCTATGGTGTGAGGAAAAGTGCCAAGCTTCTAGAGATGAATCTAAAAGCTCAAAAGCTAGCTCAATGCTATTCTCAGTATCGCTAGCAATTAAATTATTGATAACATTTAATCGCTGCTCTTTGGTTGCATGAGTACCAGATAAATATAGTTGGAACAGTGATTTTAAAATATTTCTGATAGAGTTGTAATTCTCAGTTTTATCTTCAGATAGTGTGAATTGGCATAACAATTTAGCGCATGTGTCAAAATACTGTTCCTCATATGCAATAGATCTAATAAGCCTTGTTATTTCGGTAAATTGCTTATTTTTTCGTGTACAAAACTCAGGCTGTTTAGCTAAAGCTTCAATGTGAAATAAAGCTTCTTTCGTTGAAATAGGTGCTACATTATTAAGTAATATCCAAGCAAGCTTATTTTTGCCTTTTGTATATAGTTTATATAACAGCCCATTTTCACTTAACCAATCATTAACGATGATTTTAGCTTCTTCACATTGAGGTAGGTAGCCTAGTCTCCTAGAAAATGACTTTAATAATCGCTCGTTTGTAGATTCATTAAAGTTACTGGAAATAATAGCGGAACTTATATTTTCTAACGCATATTTGGCTAACCTATTAGCAATAGGGTGGGGTAATACAGCCATCCATTTACTACGTTGCTGAACTAAGTTTCGACGTTTTAGTTCTATTGCCGATTCAAACATAGTTTTTGAAGGAATTTCTGATAGGTTACTGAGAAATGTAATATCATCACTATATAGCTTATCACTATTAATTTGGAATGAATAAACTAGTGAAAGATATTGAGCTGCCTTTTCGAGTGACTTTTCATTGGTATGGCGTTGATAAAATAGCCTTCTAAATAGTTCTTCATCCCTTAGACTTGAAATGTTTTCGTCTTTACCTATTGTTTCAGCCAAAGCCAAAGCTATTCTTGAGTTACCACCTGAAAATTCACTAATTGTTCTAGAGTTTTGCTGACCTAGGTGCTGATATCTAGCGTTAAGTATTTTTTCTATAAGCTCGATTGAAGATGGCTCTAAAGAGAATACTTCAGTCTGCTCTGGTTGGTCTTCTCTTAAATCATATTCGACAGTCAGTAAGTTGGTGTTACTGCTTTCAACGCTGCATAGGGTTGTAAGTGATCTATGTAAGTCAGGTGGGCAGTTATCTATAATTAAAACTGCTTTACGGCCTTCTCCCGCGATTTTTTCTGCCAGAGCTTGTGGCGTTGGTGTTGGAGCGTTGGCCATATCAGTATAGAATACAGCCCTATGGGGTAATGGATTTTCACCAATACGCTCATCAAATAAAGCTTGCACAAATCTAGTTTTTCCAACACCAGATAAACCAACAAGTCTAATCGATGCTTTTTTTTCTAGTAATTTACCGCGAATAAGGTTTAAGCCGTCTAAACCTTTATGTCCTTCATTATTGTTTGACGATGAATCGAGTAACCTAACCTGTTCATCAAAGAAATATTCACCGGATGTTCCATGGGGGCAATTTGCCCAGTTATTATATCCTTCCCATGAGTTTGTATCGTTATAAAACCTAGAATTTATCCATAGCTCATGAAATTCTCTTTTTTTTTGAGATATAAAGCCTTTGACGTGTGTGTAAATTTCGTCTTCTTTGTCTGCTGGTTTACAGATGTTTTCGTGACAAGATTCAATAGGAATAGCTCTAGTTTCCGGTAAGCCTGGATCTGCACTGTCAGGCTTAACAACTTGTATTACACCATACATTTTCTTTGTTTCTGTAAGGATAAGGTGTCTTATTGGGGCATTCGAAGACCAATCTCTATACCAAGTGTTGAGTTCTCTTAAATTAGGATCATTTCTACTTAAAGATGCAGTGGCTACTGATGGCTTTAATAAAGTAGTACACTTTAAGAGAGCTCTAGCAGCTAAATTATGGCCAAGTAAAGCTATGTCAGAGCCCAAGTGAGGAGTTCCTAAAAAAGCCGAACCTGACACTCTGCCTAAAAATTGTTGTGCTTCGACTCTATTAGTTTGATCATGAGCAATTCTAAGTATTTGCTTCGTAATTAACCCACCAAGACTATGACAAACAAAGAATATTTCGCCTTCAGATAGCTGAGGAGTTTTTAGCATATGTTCAAATATATTGGTAGCTAGGTCAGGGATACCCATACCAGTGCTATTGAAAGATAATTTTGGTGCGGAATATTCAACAGTCCATATGTTTAGATCGCTATTATCTTCAGCTAACCACATTGGCCAAGCTTCATCTTTAGAGCCTTTTTTAAGCCAAGTGCTGTTAGCACTTCCTCCTAGCCCATGTAGAAAAATAACATGAATATCTTTTATCTCATCAGAATCTGACCTAAGTACTATTTTTGCCACTGTTCTTTCTCTTCAATCCATTGTTTAATATCTACACGTTTAAAACGCCAGCTACCACTGACCTTGAAGTCAGGAAGTTTACCTTAGCTAGCTAATCGGTAAGCGGTTTTTTCATTGAGTTTTAAATAGAGCGCTAACTCTTGAATAATGAGTATATCTTCAGCGGTTCACAATGTCCCCTAACTTAGATTAATCCCATCATATGAAGAGCAAAGTTTTGACTACATACCAAGTACCTAGATTTATAGTTTATTGCTCATTGAGTTAATTACTCTGTCTAGACCACTGCGAATAGAGTTTAAGAATGCGTTTACCATGTGATTAACCGTGGCAGAGGGCGTGAGAAAATAAAGGGCAATATTATTGCCCTTTTTTACGCGCTTAAACTAGTAGTTATTAACTATAGCGCTACTAAGCTTTGCTCTAGCATTGCCTTTATTTGTTTTACTATTTTAGCTTCTGTTTCAGGTTCGAATTGTTGTATACGTGGGGTATGAATATGCCCTGTAGGTATACTTGAATTAAGCGCATCGCGCAGGCGAATACTTCGGTACGATATTTCGTTAGACAGGTAACCACCACCGCCGCCATTTACCGCAATACTATTTTTAAGCTCACCGTACGAACCCGCTTTATAGGTTTTTTCAAGCGTGGTGACTTCATGATTGTCGATAACTTTATAAGGGCCTTTGGCTTGTTGCATGTAAGTTACAGGCAAGCTAAATTTTACAAACTCGTTGCCCGGGAGTGGTCGGCCATTAAGTTTTGGTATTACTGGGCTTGTTTGCGTTCCGCCATATACAATATTGGCATTATCGGGGGCGGTTACACTGCGGCGTTTACCTGGGAAACGCTCTAAATCAAATTCTGTTCTGCCCATACTTACGGTTACTACCATGTCTACATTATTAAGTGCGTAGTAGGGGGCAAGTAGCGACTCTATTATGCCTTGATCAAAATCTTCGTAGCGTACAGGCACCATAACGGTGTTAATTTCTGCGCTTATGCCGTTGTAATTAATAACTTGGCCGTCGAGTAATAACGCCGCAACACCTGAGGGATTACTTTGGTTTATATTTTTATCGAGTAAAAATGGGTCAAAGCCTGTAAGTAATATTTTTTTAGTGCTGCCTGATGAAAAAGCAAGATCGGTACGGCCTCTGCTGCCGTCCTCAAGTAGGGTTAGTAAAGTATTTAGTTGAGCCTGCGTAATTGAAAATTTAGGTGACGTTGTGCGTATTACTTCGCTTGAAAGCAGGCGTGCCCAGTAAAGCTCTCGGTCGTCGTAGTTATTAGTTTTTATTATGCGTTGTTTTGCGTTTTCCCACAGTTCAAAGCTAAAGCTTTGTACTAAAATTTTTGCACTTTTAAAGTCGTTTAATTCTTTAAATTGTTGCTCAAAACTTGATACTTGTGGGGTAAATGCATTTAAAACATTTGGCATTGCTGATTGGGCTTTGTTGATACGCTGTTCTTCAACAGTTAAAGGATTACTTAAAGCAGCGAATGAAGAGGCAATTAAGCTGGTCGCTAATAATACTTTGATCATAATACTCCTAAGATAAAGCTATTGTTTTATGTGTAATTTACTATCCTACTATTGCTAACTTAGGGCAACCAATTAACGTTGAATCGACTGATATTTGCTTTTGTTGTTTGTTATGCAATTCAACACTGCAACATACTAAGGAGCTCAGTGCGGCCTTGTTCTTCTTATTTTTCAGCAGTATTGAGTACAAGCGCTTGCTGTTTTATTTGCACTGCAGAGTGTTTTTCTATTAATAAAATCGCAAATTAGCGAGCTGCTAAAAAGTGGAGTCGGGATGCGGGCATTATTCAAAAGCTTGTAGACGGGCAACAACTGTAGGTTGGTTTGGGATAGGCGAAACCCAACGCATAGCCAATGTAATAAATTCAGCTACAGATAAATACCAATGCTATTGGTTGTAGGCGCTTAGCTTGCTGGCGCGTCGGGCGATAGCTCGAAAAGTTTTACAAAATTGTCTACAGACGCCTCTACTATTAATAAAGCCTAAGTCACTTTGATAATTAAGTAACTGTGGAGCTCTCATAGTTTGCTAGAGGCTCTTTTTTAGCTAAATATTTAAAGCTGCTTTGGCGTTTGCTAAATAGGTTTGTGATACTGGTACTTCCAAACCATTTTCCATAATAAGTATAAGTTTTCTGCCTTCTTTTTTACTTGCAGCAACTGCTTCACGCGATACCCACCAAGAGCGGTGTGTTTGAAAACCATCGTAATTTTCTAATTTTAATAAAGCATCTTTAAACCGTATAAGTAATAGGTGCTGGCCTTTATCTGTAACTATATTTAGGTAATGGTCGTCCATTTGTAGACAAATTAATCGACCTCTTTTTTCTAGTGGTAATTCGTTGATTAGGTCGTTTACTTGTTGATTTTGAATAGTTACGATTTTTTCAGACTCATCAGTAAGTGCTTTTTCACTTTGCTGTAACTGTTGATTTTGTTGTATTAAGATGCTTTTTATAGAACTTACACCCGCAATAACTCCGCCAATAAATACACACGCAAAAAAAGACATGGGGAGCGATTGCCAGTAATTTTCAAGCGAGTTAAAAAATAGGTTAATGATTAAGGGGGTCAAAAGAGCCATGATGGCACTGGCCGTGAGTGTTGAAATAATTAGCCTAATTGCTGCATTGTTATAAGGCTGAGGTAAGGATTTCAACAACCATACGGATAAAATTTGTATTGTAGGTGAGTAAATTCCATAGCCGCTAAAGCAAATGATTGTCCAAAAAGCTCCGCTGTATAAAAAGCTAATTTCATGCATACCAAATGGTTTTAGAAACGTTAAAAAAAGCACAAAAATAGCCACAACCACGCAGTCAGATAAAATACTTCCTTTATCCCAGCTCCCTCTTACATACTGATTAATATGGTTTATTTCACGATTCGTCAATTGAACTCCTAGTTTTTTTATTTATTTTACGAAGTTTACTGTATAGCTTACGAAAGCGCTGTGGAAGGTGTTGGTTGTTAACCTTATTGTTATTTCAACGAGCCAAGAGGGCTCCGTCAATCTAACTTATTAGGAGTAGGAAATACCATGAACTTATTACAGCTTTCAGCGCTTTCATTTACATTAGTAATAGTACCTGTATCGGCACAAACGGTGCAATTTGATATTCAATCTATTCAGCATAATCATGGAAAACTTTACATACAACTGTATAAAGGTAAACAAAGCTATAAAAGTAATAAGCCTTATAGTTCCACGATAGTCAAAGCAAAAGAGGGCACTGTTAGTGTTACGTTTAGCGACATTGAAGCAGGTGATTACGCTATTCGCTATTTTCATGATGAAAACAACAATGGCAGCATGGATACCAACTTATTTGGCTTACCAGTTGAAGGATATGGTTTTTCAAATAACGCCATTGTGAATTTTGGTCCTCCAAGCTATGAACAAATGTCGTTTGAGGTTGCTCAACAGCCTGTTAAAACTCACTCTACTATTAACTATTGAGGGCACCGATATGGAACGCAGAGAGGTACTTAAAAATATATTTAGCTTATCTATTGCTGCAGCGGTTGCTCCGCTACCATCTTTTGCTAATTTATCTTCGGCCGAAGGTGATTTATTAAAGCAGAACGCGCAGAGCTTTAATAAGGCTTTATTAATCAATCCAAATTTACAGGGCTTTGTTGGATTAAAGCAAAATATCCCCCCGCAGACACTGATGATTGAAGGAGCAATACCAGCTGATTTTAAAGGGGCATTTTATAGAAACGGTCCTGCAATACATCAAAGGCAGGAGCAACGCTATTCACATTTATTTGAAGGTGATGGCATGGTGCAACAGTTTTCATTTTCTGAAGAGGGGGTGACCCATCAGGCAAAATTTGTTAATACAGATAAATTTATCCAAGAGCAGCAAGCAGAGAAGTTTTTATTTTCAGGCCCCGACAGCAAATTGAAGCATAGCCGTTCAGTTACTGGCCCTGACAGTATTAATACAGCCAATATAAATGTATTACCAGTAAATGGTGAATTATGGGCTCTTTGGGAAGCCGGATCAGCAACCGCACTTGACGCGAATACGCTCAATACAAAAGGGTTGGTTGATCTTGGTTAAAACACTAAGTATGGCCGTAGTTTAAAAGGGTTGGCATTTTCAGCTCACCCTAAGGTAGATCCCGATGACACTATTTGGAATTTTGGTAGCACTACTACTGGCGATATTGTGTTGTACCATTTAAGTAAACAAGGGATTACGCAAAAAGTTAATATTTTAAAAACGAATTACCGTGGCGGCATGTTGCACGACTTCTTAGTTACTCATAAGCACTTACTTATTATTTTGCCTTCTATTATTCAAGACAAAACTAATAATACATTTTTTGGCGCTATTAGTTTTGCTAAACAGTTACCAATGCGAGTGCTCGTTGTTGATAAGGAAACGCTGACATTAAAAAGAGAATATAACCTCGAACCGGGATTTGCTTTTCACTTTGGAAATGCGTGGGAAGATCAGCAAGGTAATATTCGCTTTGATGCTAGCCTTTATCCAAATTTAGATAACTTGCATTATATGAGTGATATTATGCAAGGTAGGATTAATCATCCTGAGCCGGCTAAAACAACATTTTTTACATTATATAAAAATGGCCAAACTAAGAAAGAAACCTTATCAGGGGTGAGTGAATTTCCTCGTATTTATAATCATTTAACGGGATTAAAAAACGATACTTTAGTTACATTATCCTCCATTGAAAGTGATGTGTGGAGTGACTCTGTGCGTGTTATTAATACTAATACAGGAAAACAGGATATATTTACATATGGTAAAGAATACCTAGTAGAAGAGCACATTGTGGTTGATACCTCACAAAAAGAAGGAAATGGTTACCTAGTTGGCACTGCTTTACACGTGCCTTCAAAGCGCACCTGTGTAAATATATTTAAAGCGAGTAGGGTGAGTGAAGGCCCTGTTTGTAAGGCATGGCTGCCTCATTCAATACCACTTGGTTTTCATGGAAATTTTATGTCTATTTAATAGAGTATTAAAAATAACGTTGTTTGCTTTTATTTTGTTAAGTGTGTTGCGAATGTCAGACCTTAATCACTTTGTGGAGTGAGTACACTCACTTCATATTGTAAACGAAAGGGAGCAAACATTGAGGAACCACACACTCTTATCCGAACGACAAGTACTCACCACAACCCTTATTTAATTGTAACAATACGTTAGGAGCCGATTAGCTTTCGTGAGTGTCGCCCTACTGGTTTCTTTATTAGCCATGCGAGGGCCATTGTTGTACCGACTCCAACAATCATATTTGCAATACCTAATAAGCCGATAATGAAGGCATCTCGGTGACTTTGAATGTAGTCTTGCAGGCCCATAATTAGAAAACCAACGAATAACACATGGTAAAAATAAATAGAAAACGAATATTCACCAATGTTGCATATGGCTTTGGGTAGACGTGTTTCAATATTTTGAAGCCACTTTAAGATTAGTAAACAAGCTAAGATTTTTTGAATGTAGAAAAGAGTTTGTCGAGATGAATACCATCCATCTACTTTATATTCATTAATATATTGGATAAGGATGGCTGCGCTGATTAAGGCAGTAAAAGCGATTAACCACGTTTTATATTGATTGACCGTAGCCATCGTCTTTTCGTAATGACTCCCTATTATCATTCCGAAACAATATGCACCACAAAAATACACCAAACTCTGCATGCTTAAAAAATCAGGAAAGGCGCTGCGAGATATAATTAAGGGCACACATGCAAAAAGAAGCATAAGCTTTGGCGCGCGTTTATTCACAAAATTTAGCAATGGTGTCAATATAAAAAGTACCAATAAAATCGGTATGTACCAAAATTGAATAGCTGCGGTTCCGGATACTAGATTTGTGGCGACAGTGGTAATAAACGATATATCGGTTGCTGCACCATCAGCAAGGTAATATTGCCAGTACACAGCTGTCGCTATTGTGCTTGCGACAACATAGGGTAAAACAACATTTAGTGCTTTACTCTTATAAAATGAAATCCATCCTTTATTCTGTAAAACTTTGCTGAAAAGTAATCCCGAGATAATGGCGAAGTATAGTGTGCTGCCGTGAAACAATAATTCAGTTGAGTAAAACAGCGCTTTTAAACCGAGAGAATCTAAATCGCCAGTCCAAAAAATAGCAAATGACCACGCATGAGCTGCGACAATACTTAAGATCGCAATGCCTCTAAAGGCTTGTAAATGATAAATATGTGAAGACATAGGCAGAGTCATCTATCGTTAAATATACGTTATAATTATGTTACTGCTCAGGTGGTGCGATAGATACCCACTACATACGTATTCAGGGCTTACAAATTTAAACGAGGTAAATATTACTACTTAAAATGTATCGCCAAAATGCCACCTTGAGGTTTATGTATCTGTGCTTGATGAAGTTAAAACATTGATATTCAATTTTACCTACAGAAAACGCGTTGCTAACTAAGCTCAATGATGCAAAGCGGGCCATGTTATTAAAACGATTTACCAAAGGACTATAAGGTGTTTATCAACAAAATAAACAGGTTGTTATTAGTGATTTAAGAATGGGGGAGAGGGCAACTATGTTTTTTCGTTTGTGGTTGCTGAACAAAAAGATCAGCAGTTGATCTTAGGACAATATGAGAAATTGAGTAATTAATTGCCGCTATATAAGCTCAAGCAGGTTTTGCTCGTATTACAGACTCAAATATCGATTTATAAACGAGCGCGGTAGTATCCACGTTTTTTTACTGTGGATATTAGTTAGGGTTACCTGCTATTACTTAAGCTTAGTTTAATCATCTGGCCCTTTTAAGGTAAACACTAAATGTTTACGCATATCTTTTAAAATCACACCTTTTTTAAGCATTGCGCCGCTTAAGCGTTTTTGCCATTTTAATAAATCTGGCTCTGCGGCTGCTAAGGCTTGCTCGTTTTCAAACTGAAAGCACAGCAGTAGTGAACTTGGAAATAAGTGATATTCCACATCAAACCAGCATTGCAACATACCAGGTAGCTCAGTGCGGCCTTGCTCTTCTAATTTTTCAGCAGTATTAAGTACAAGCGCTTGCTGTTTTATTTGCACTGCAGAGAGTTTTTTCATTATTAAAATCCAAGTTAGCGGCTTAAAAATGCAGCCGGAATGTGGGCATTATACGCAAGCTTGTAGGCAGGCAACAACTTTGAAAGGGAGTTAATGTCCAATAGAGTGTATTTGCTTAAAATAAAGGGTCATGTTGCAAGGCACCTCCAGTTTTTCAATCTAAGTAGGTCGGATAAGTGGCGCAGCCGCGCCATCCGACTTTTTAAGTTTCATCACTGAACCCCGATTTGGGTATTAATCCATTTTTTAACTCAATAGTTAAGTAACCTTAACCTAGGCTTTTGCCAAGTTGCTTGCGACAACTGGGGAGTGGTTGTCGCAAGCCGCCTTTAGAGCCTTACCGTATTACGCTTAATACTTATAAGAGGTATTAATAGGGAAGGTTTATTTGGATCGGCGCTTGTCTAGTACATAACGTACGGCCATTCTTGCAACACCCGCACCAATACCTGAGACTACTGCCCATGTAACGGCCTCTTTAAGATCTGTTTCTTCGCTTGGTCTATCTTTTGGAGCTGGTTCGTTGGTAACCTTTTCCCACGATTTTTGTAAAGTTTTCCTTGTTAACATACCTGCGGATGCAGCGGCGAGACCTATACCTATTGTCGTAATTAGTTGTTTATTACTCATAATGTTCTCCTTTTTATAAATAACGGCAGCGTTATTTATGTATAACTCTTTAAGTAAGAATATTAATAACAGCAATTTATGTACCGATAGGCTGAGGCGCTTTTAAATTAGGGCGTTCTTGTTTTATGCAAATTAGTCGTTTAAAACCACACTCACATCACACTTTCACCACATTTGTACACAAGCTAAATAACCATTGTAGAGCGAGCGCAACTCTGCTCAAAATCTTCTTTTTAGATATTAACTCTGCAATTTAACTCACCTTCTAGCCGGCTTATCGCACTCATTGCTGTACAGATAGTAAACACTTTCACCCTATGCTTTAATATTAAAAAACAAGGGAGGGCGTTATGAGTAAAAATCGATTTTTATTTAATAAATACGTTTTGGTAATGGCTGTGTCGGGCACTTTGTTTGCACCGCTACCAGTGCTGAGCAACGATAAGGGGCCAGTAGTTGAGCAGCTTTGTGCTAGTTGCCATAGTTTAACTAACCTTGAGCGCAGCGCGGGTTATAGCCAGCAGGACTGGCAAACATTAATAAGCTATATGGTTGATGCGGGCGCAGATACCGCGCTTAATAAAGATATAAGTGCTTATTTAGCTGAGCATTATCCTGTTAACACTAAGCGCGAGTCTAAGGTTGTTGCTGGCGATTTAAAGCTTAGCTTTAAGTACTGGCAAGTGCCAACGCTTGGGCAGCGCGCTCGCGATCCGGTGCAAGATAAAAATGGCATTATTTGGTGGGTTGGCCAGTGGGGTAATATTTTAGGCAGGTTAGACCCTCAAACCGGCGATATGAAAGAGTACACACTGCCAAGTGGTACCTATGCGCACAGTGTGTCGCTTGATAAAAATCAAACCCCTTGGTTTTTAGGCAATAAAAATGGCACGGTTGGATATTTAGACTTAAAAACCGAAAAATTTAAAGTGTATAAAATGCCAAATAAAAATGCCCGCGACCCGCATACTGGTGTATTTGATGAAGCCGGAATATTTTGGTTTACCCTCCAGCATAGCAATATGATTGGCAAGCTAGACCCTACAACTGGCGATATTCAATTGGCTACTTTACCCACTAAAGGCTCACGCCCATATGGTATTAAGCTCGATTCAAACGGTACGCCGTGGGTGTCGTGTAATGGTAGTAACTGTTTGGTTAAAGTTGATAAAAATACCATGGAGCTTAGTGAGATTAAACTCCCAGGCGCTAAAACGCATACTAGGCGATTAGCCATTACGCCTGACGATATGGTTTTTTATGTTAACTCTGGTATGGGTAAACTTGGCCGCTATAACCCCAAAAACGGTAAAATAACGCAGTGGGATAATCCCAGTGGTGAAAACAGCCACCCGTATGCAATTGAATATGCAGATAACGCCATTTGGTTTAACGAGTCAGCTAAACGCCCTGAAACCTTAGTAAGGTTCGACCTTAATACCGAAACCATGCAAAGCTGGCAAATTCCGAGTAAAGAAGGAGTCTACTCTGGCTTAATTAGGCATATGCGCATGGGGAATAATGGGTTGATCATTCATCAAACAGCGACCAACCAATTAGCTGAAATTACGTGGAGTAAGTAATAATTTATTTTATGTTAAAGCTGCGTACTGCTTACTAGTAAGTTTTCTTATATTAGGTAGGAGTTTTTTACAAAGCTTAGCAACTTTTACCTTTTAAATAAGTAAATTGATACAATAATTTATGTAAAGCACTGATTTTTAATAGTTAAATTTTTGGTTCGGGTTTTGCTTTGTAGTAAGTGTATTTTCTTAAATAAAATAAAGGAGTTATTATGAGTACCGTTATTACTGGGTTATTCGAAAGTGCATCACAAGCAACACTCGCAATTTATAGATTAGAAGCTTTAGGTATTAATGAAGCTGACATAAGCATTGTAGCCAACGACTCATACGCAAAGGAAGATTTTGCTGTAGACGAAGGTACAAAAGCCGCTGAAGGTGGCCTTGTAGGCGCGGCTTCAGGTGGTATTCTTGCTGCAATTATTGGCGGTTTTACTGCAGTAGGTACTGTAGCAACAGGTGGTACGGGCTTATTAGTTGCCGGACCATTAGTCGCAGCATTTGCTGCTGGTGGCGCAGGCGCCGCAGTAGGTGGTACTTTAGGTGCTGCAATTGGTGCATTTATTCCTGAGCACGAAATTAAGTATTATGAAGATGCCATTGAAAAGGGCTCTATATTAATTGGTGTTAAGTACGATAGTGACAACAAAAACGCTATTGAAGAAATACTTAACAATGCAGGCGCAAGTAACGTTTCTACGGCTTAATGCTAACTAATTAGTTTCAAAATTAATTAAAAAGGTGAAACTTAGTTTCACCTTTTTTTCGTTTTTAACGGCGGAGAAATCGTAAATATTAACGTAATTTTTTGTCATTAAATAAACTCCATATATAAGTAAATTGGTTTTAAACATGCTTTGATTATAGAAAAGACTTATTTAGATAGGCGCTTTTTATTACATGTCGTAAGGCCCCCCTAACAACACCAACTCTCGAGACTACCGCGTATATAATAACGGCCTTTTTAATAGCTACTTTTTAACTTGGCTTGTCTTTTTGGGTTGGAGTGTTGGTAGTCTTCTTTTATGAGTTTTGTAAAGTTGCCATTCTGTTTGTAAATATGCCTTGGTTTTTGCTTAACTTTTGGATGAAAGTCAGTTTTTTTAATTAATTAGCTATTTATTTAAACGTAATAAAAACTATAAATTTACTTTTTAATCAATAGATTAAAAATAAATTATACATAAATTCATGTTTACGCGTAGGGCTGGTATATACATTGAAACTACTTGTTTAATAGTCGCTTAATTTAGCGTTATTGCTTTATTAATTTGATACTAAACGAGGAGATGACGATGAATTGTTTGCAGTTTGATTCAAACGCTAAAAGACTTTCAACCCGTGTTTTAAAACCAGCTTTTGCGATACTACTTACCGGTGTGTTACTACAAAATAGCGCACTGGCTAATGTAAAAGTTCAAATGCACCAAGTAACTAAGTCAGGTCAAGGGCAATCACTAGGTACTATTACACTAACAGAAAATGATAACGGTGTTGTTTTTACACCAAGTTTAAAAGGTTTAACACCGGGGCAGCATGGTTTTCATGTTCACCAATTTGCAAGTTGTGAACCCAAGAAAAAAGGCGATAAAGTTGTGCCGGGGGGCGCCGCTGGTGGGCATTTCGATCCAAAAGCTAGCGAGCATCATGATGCTCCTTGGGGGTATGGCCATTTAGGCGATTTACCGGCGTTGTATGTAAATGAAAGTGGTCAAGCTAAATCGCCTGTTTTAGCGCCAAGGCTCACGCTTGAAAAACTTAAACAACACGCAGTAATGATTCACGAAGGAAGTGATAACTATGCAGATAAGCCAAAGCCATTAGGTGGCGGTGGCAAACGTGTTGCTTGTGGCGTAATTGAGTAAATAAAAGGAGCAAGTTATGCCATATAAAAATCGTGATGAATTACCTGAGTCGGTAAAAAGTAACTTACCTAAACATGCTCAAGAGATATATCAAGAGGCGTTTAATAGTGCGTGGGATACCTATAAGGACCCTAGCGATAGAAAAAACGATGATGACCGCGAAACAACAGCGCACAAAGTAGCTTGGTCGGCGGTTAAAAATAGTTATAGCAAAAATGATAATGGAAATTGGGTAAAGTCGAGTAATTAGTTTTGATCAAACTAACAACAAGGCTGAAGTATTAAAAAGCCGCTACAGCTGATGTAACGGTTTTTTATATACTCGTTTTATATTTACCTGTTTAAACAATACTTTACGGCGTGTTTGAGTGAAATTGGTAAGCAAAACCATAAGTACTGCTTTAAACACGAATGTGAGTTTAGTTTAAACTTGCGTTATTATTTATTTGTATTAGCCAATCAGAGAACACTTTGAATTATTTAGCTCATCTTTATTTAGCGCAGCCCACAGCCGATTCTCACTTTGGGAACCTGTTGGGTGACTTTGGTGGAAAAAGATATGTAAAACACTTACCAAACACAGTTAAAAATGGCCTCGATAACCATTATTTAGTTGATAAATTTACCGACTCTCACCGCGAAGTAAAACACGCTAAACAATACTTTTCACCTGAGCGTAAACGCTTTGCTGGTGTGGCTATTGATGTGGTGTTTGATCATTTTTTAATTGTGCATTGGCAGCGATTTAGCAAGCAACCTTTAAGTGATTTTAAGTACACCAGCTATCAGCTTTTGAATAATCGCATACCTGTTATGCCAGCGCGAATGCAGCACGTTGTAACAAGTATGACTAAAAACGATTGGTTTAAAGAGTACGAAACCGTTGAGGGAGTAGGGCTTGCGCTCGATAACATAGCCAAACGCATTCGTTTTACGAACACTTTTGCGGGCGCGGCTGATGATATAAAGCGTAACTACAATGAATTAGAAAACGTGTTTTTAACGTTTTTTCCGGAGCTGGTTAAGCATGTGAATGAGTTTAGTCTTGAAAGCACTTAAAAAAGTTAGATAAAGAACTTTATTTAAAGTTTTCATAAATTGTTAATCTTTTGTGATAAGTTAAGGTGAAAAAAACGCTACTCTAATACAAATTAATCTTTGAGTGTTTTTAATGAATCGCAATTATTTAGTTATTGTGGGCTTTGCCGTTTTATCGGCATTTCTATCTGGTTCTGTATTAGCTTTTGACTTCGACTTAAAATCGGTACGAACCACTATTTCAAACCCAAGCACTAGCCACGCGCTAATAAACGATGACTTGGCGCAGAGTAATCAAAAAACACTGTTTTCGTTAGAGCCCATAAATAACCAGCGTGTGGGTGTGTTTTTTGATATTAACGATATTGAAATTGGCTACTCTGCCGATATTTTTGAAGATGATGTTGAAACAAAAACACAAGATATACTGCTCTCGTATAGAAAATTTAAAAATTCTAAAATCACATTTAACTATCAAACGCTTGAAGGGCTGCAAAGCACGGCTAGCAATTTAAGCAGCAATCAAACTGATCAAATTTTCTCGCAAAATACACGTTCAACCAAGTTTGAGCTATCTGGCCAACACAACTTTTATACCTTCAATAATAAAGCGTCTTTGTTTGAGCATTTTTTTCTTAATAGGCCAAAGCTAAGTAACAAATTTGATATGTCGTTAAGTATTGTTGGCGCGTGGTCTTTCAAGCATGTATCTCTTGAGAATAAAGATAATATTGTGTTTCAGGCTGATTTTTTAAATTCGTCTGCACCACAGGTCACTAAGTTAATTTCTAATTCGTACGGGGCGAGTATTGGCTCGCTTTTATCATTTTCGTTACCGCATAATGTTCACGTATTTGCTGAATACAAAGTAGGTAAAGGGCATATTCAAAACACAAACCCTGGGTTGGGGTTAAAAGATTCGGGCGCCGAAAAAGTTGAAGCATACGGCGGTGGAATTTCTTGGACTTCCGACAATAAAAAACTTATGGTCGTACTACGCGCGTGGGAGCAAACAGGCCGGCATATAGATACTTCTTTTGGTGATTTGTCAGTAATTAAGTTTTTTTAGTATTGATCACCGAAATAGTAAATTTACCAGGAATACTATGAGTAAGAATAACGCAGTACCTCAGGCTTATGTGAAGCAAGAGGAAGGTTACCGAATTAAAGCCTTAAGATTATACCCTTGGGTATGCGGGCGTTGTGCCCGTGAGTTTGAGTACTCTAATTTACGAGAGTTAACGGTGCATCATATAGATCATAACCATAGTAATAATCCAGAGGATGGCAGTAACTGGGAGTTATTGTGTATTTATTGCCACGACAATGAGCACAATAAATACCACGAACATATTATGTATGGCGGGTCGACTACAGAGCGAAAAGTTGAGGCTGCAACACATTCTCCATTTACCGATTTAAAAGCGATGCTTAGTAAATCAAAGTAGCTACTATGATTTCAACTGTTTGGATAAAAACAAGGTTGTTACATCAGCTACTTTAATAAGTGACAGTTTATCTGCATGGCTCCATGAAATTTTTGAGCCAACACTTTCACAACAAATAACACCTAGCGGTTTGTTATCAATAAAGTAGATGTAATCAAGCAAGGAGTAAATGTTTGATGGTTCAAAATAAACCTTGGTTAAGTTTTTAGTGATTTCGTGGTTTCTCGCATCTGATGCGTCTAATACTTTATGCTCTAAAATATAGTCAAAGTATGCAGGAAAGTCTTCAGCTTTTAAAACTGCATTACTTACTATCTCATTTTTTTCATCAAGGAAAATTAAGCTATTAATGGCAGTATAGTCGTGATTAAACAACCATAGACTGACTCTGTCGGCATTTGAAATTAACTTTTTTAGCTCATTGCATATCTGTTTTAGCTTACGTTCACTCGTAATGTTTGGGTTACTAACTTTAACTGCTAAATTTTTGAGATTTGAGTTTTTTGGATTATAAACATTGAGCAAGCTATTTAAATGATCTTTATTAAATGGCTTCGTTAAATAGCCATCCATACCAATATTCAAATAGTGTTTAATATCTGGTTTCATGGTGTTGGCTGTCATGGCAATAATTGGCGTTGTTTTACCTGTTTGTTGCTCTCTAATTATCTTAGTGGCTTGCACTCCATCCATCACTGGCATTTGAATGTCCATAAAAATTAAATCAACATGGTTGGCAAAAAAGTAATCAACGCATTCTTTGCCATTTTCGGTAAATATTACTTTCGCATTATGAGCTTGTAGCATTTTACTTACGACAACTTGATTTACTTTATTGTCTTCGGCAACCAAAATAGTGCACCCTTGTAAATCGGTTATTTCTTTATTTGGTTTTAATAATTCATCGAGTTCTGATGTTTCAAAGCTTTGTTGGTAAGTAAATACAGAACCTTTATCTTCTTTACTCGTGAAGTTGATTTTGCCATTCATTAAATCACTTAGCTTGGTGCAAATGGAGAGGCCAAGGCCCGTGCCCCCGTACTTTCTAGATGTAGATGAATCAGCCTGATGAAACTCTTGAAATAAATTTTGCTGCGCAGCTTTACTAATACCAATACCCGTATCGGTTATTTCAAATACAATATTTTGCGTGTTTAAGGAGTTCTCTTTTACAGTGACTTTAAACTCTACCTGACCTTGTTGTGTAAATTTAATCGCATTTGAACATAAGTTATTTAAAATTTGAGAAACTCTGACAGGGTCGCCTTTTAGGGTTGTGGCGATATTTTTATCTATAGATGGAATAAATTTTATGCCTTTATCTGTGGCTTGTTTCATTAGTGGATTAATTACATTGTTAATGACTTCGCTCAAGTTAAAGTTAATATTCTCAATATTTAATTTACCCGCTTCAATTTTTGAAAAGTCTAAAATGTCATTTACAATATTTGAGAGTATATTCGCGGAGCTTAAAATACTTTTTAGGGCGTTATCTTTTTCTATATTTGAAGTTTCTGCTAGTCCAAACCCAGCTAAATTTAAAATGCCGTGCAGCGGGGTTCTTAGCTCGTGCGACATATTTGCTAAAAATCGACCTTTTAGAGTGTTAGCTGTGTCAGCTTCTTTTTTTAGTTCTTCAAGATTTTTATTATGTATTTGTTGCTGTTTTAATGCAGTGGCCAGCTTTCTGTTGTTTAACCTGAGCTCAAGTTGCGCGATAACTTCTTTGCCAAGTATTTTCAGTGCGTTAATTTGTGTTTGAGTTAGCTTTTTAGGCTGGTCGCTGATAACACATAATGTACCAATTGTGCTGCCACTAGGTGTAACTAGCGGTGTGCCCGCATAAAACCGAATGTTTGGATCGCTGGTTACTAGAGGGTTATCATAAAAACGTTCATCAAGTAGAGCGTTTTGTATTTCAAATACTTGGTCTTGCAGTATTGTATGAGAGCAAAATGCGATATCTCTTTCGGTGGAGTCTACATCGATACCATACTTTGATTTAAACCACTGCCTTTGTGGATCAACTAAGCTTATAAGTGATATGGGGGCTTCACAAATATCAGAAGCAAGTTGAGTTAAATCATCAAATACTTTTTCGGCTTCAGTATCTAATATTTCATACTCGTAAAGGGCCTTTAATCTAGATTCTTCGTCAGCTGGTATTTGTGCTTTTATCATAGTATGGCTCAATATTTATATAGATTCACTATAAGAGTAATTTAGTGATAATGACAACTTTAACATGTAGAACCGGCTAAAAAAAAGACATTGCATTTTGCTACTCTATTATTACTTTTTTGAAATGTGTTTTCTATTGTGACTAATATTGGTTTTTAAACTCGTATTTTAAAATCTGCTCTAAATACTTAAAAGTAACTTTGCTAAGCTTTTTAGTTGAGTAAGCTGTTATTAAAAAGGCCGAATCCCATTTAATGGTTCGGCCTTTTAAAGCTTTAGGTTAATAACAATAAGAGTTATTTTTTCTTTTCGCTTGGTGCTGGTTGGCCATAATTAGGTGAACGAGGTCCATATAATAAGCCGTTGTAAACATCTGAAGAAAGTAAGCGTGTTGAAGTCATTGCTGCGATTTCAAAGCCTTTATCGGTTACCGTTTCAGCAATTTGATTGATTGCTGCAATAACAAGCATACCTACAAGGCCACCACCGCCATTACTTTGTTGTTCAGCTGAAGAGGCTCTTGCTTTACCTTGCCATAATTGCTCGCCAGTGCGTAAATCAACTAGTGAGGCTGACACAGTTACAGCTGTTTCGCTAGAAATTACAACATAGCTAGTACCGTATTCTTCAATAGTGATGTAAAGCGCAGAGTCTGCACCAAAAATTTCATGTAATTTATTCACCGGTACTTGGTGTACGTCGCTTGCAACAGTGAGGCCATTACCTTTAAAGGTTTGATCAACTAAAGCAACAGGAAAAACATAAAAACCGGACTCAGCTATAGGCGCGACCATTTGAGTCATCACACTGTATGGTGCAATTACTTCAGGTGTATTATTTAGCGGAGGTAAAATAATAACTGAGTGAGGGTCTGCTTGTTTAAATGCTGTGTAGTCATGTGCTGGTGGAGGTGAAACACAACCAGCGAGTAATGCGACTAATACGATCGCTGTGTATGATTTTAAATTAAGCATATTAAGCGCCTTTCGCAGATTTTAGAAGGAAGTCGATGTAATGAACTGATTCTGGGAAAAGTGATTTCTCAGTTTCGAAGTGAGTAGTGCCTAATGAAGGATTACCCGTTTCAAAGTACAGCATACCTAGGTGAGCATGTAAGCCAGGTGCAACATTCTTACTTTTGTTTGCGGCATCGGCAATAATTTGCTCAAGCATACTAATTTGCTCTTCGGCTGTTACGTCATCTGCTTTTAAATAGGCGTATACGGCAGTGCTATAGTCGCCGTAATAGTAAATAGGTTCTTTCGTTGAGTTACAACCCGTTAGGGCTATACAAACAAACGCTAAGGTAATTAGCTTTTTCATTATTTATTGCCCCATTGGCCAGCTTCAAGACCAGTAACTAACTTGTTAACGACTTCGCGAATAGCTAGGTCAAGTACTTTGCCATTTAATGTGGCATCGTATGAAGCTGTGCTACCAAAACCAATAACTTCACGTTCTGATAGGCTGTATTCACCAGCACCTTGCACTGAATAAATAACTTCTGACGTAGTAACATCAACAACATTAAGCGTTACTTTAGCGTAAGCAATTTGCGATTTACCTTTACCCAATAAACCAAAAAGTTGGCGATCGCCAATGGCTTTACGGCCAAACTCTGTTACATCACCAGTTACAACAAATTTAGCACCGCTAAGAACTTGTTTTGTACCTGTTAACTTTGCTTCTTCTGCAAGGGCTGCCATATTGTCGCGATCAAGCACACTAAAGCGATTTGTTTGTTGTAAGTGGCTCATTAGTGTTGTTTTTGCTTGGCTGCCTAAACGGTCTTGGCCTGATGAAAATATACCATTTTGAAAGCTCGAACGGTTTACAAACTGACCTACGACTAGTTTGCTTTTTGTACCTGAGTAGGTTGTGTTATAGCTAGCAACAGTTGGTGTTTCTACTACTTTTGATGATGTTGTAGCACACCCAGCTAAAGACGAAGCTGTAATTGCAGCGATTACAATTGTTTTAATGTGGCTTTGGTTAATTCGCATAAATTTTTGTCCATATAGATAATTGCAGAAGTTTTTATTGATAGGCGCTTGATTTTTATACTTATAAGTCAATTACTTATTTCAAGAGTCCATTCAACTTACTTTATAAACAAAAGTCGATGTAAATACAATGTTATTTATGTTTTATACAGATGCATACAATAAAAAAGAATAAATTCTTTGTAATAATAATGCTAATTCATTAGTTTTTAAATTATTGAAAGCCTTTTTCTATAGTTGATATACAAGGACATTTATTGCGCGCTGAGTTGTTAATTAGTAATTTTATTCAATTAACTTTAATTTTTAAAACCAATCGGCTGCAACTTGTAGTGGAGTAGGGTCGCCTTTTTTAGATACCCAAAACACTAAGGCTTGCTTTGTTGGCGATATTTTTTTAGCGCGAGGCATGGTTAAGTCAGTTAATGATAATTGCTGCTTGGTCTGCATGTCACTTTGCTCGTAGCCAATAACAACAAAGTCGTGTTTTAACTTATGGCCTGCGTTTTCGCCGCTGTGTATTTGTGTTTCTATGCCAAAGCCTAATAGAGCTACATGGGCTATTAAGTTTTGGTTAGTATTATCTTCGGTATTAACAGTATCGTATTCGAGATTAATTTTACTGTTGTTTATAGTCGCTTTTAAATTACCTGAATAACGGGCTTTAGCTACAGGAATAGCTTGTTTATAAAACCAACCTTGCCACCCTTTGCCGTTAACCATAAATCCTGGAGTAGCTACAATCCTACTTTTACCGAGTGCCTTATACGTGCGTTGTCTTTTACTAAAAACAGCAGAGGCAAATTGGTCTTTCCATCCTAAATAATCCCAATAAGTAACATGAAAATTAATAGGGATTAAATCAGTCCATAGTTTTTCATCATCTGTAAACGTTGAAATCCAGCGCTCTGCTGGTGGGCAGCTACTGCAACCTTGCGATGTGTAAAGCTCTAAAAAGGTAGTCGGATTAGCTGTACTGGAAATAGTTACTTGCTCAGCAGCTTGGCTTTGAAAGCAAAAAATTATTAACCCAACAAGTGAGATTAAAAATGGACGGGATATTGCTTTAAAAGGCATGTTACTTCTCGCAAAGGCTGATATTGCATTCAGCATAAGTGATTTTTACGATTGAAGTATCACGAAATACTCACAATTAAATCACGTTTTAACTGTGTATTTTACTTAGTTAAAACTTAATTTGAACACCCGCTCAAGTTGTGCTTTAATCGTTGCTCAATTATTGAGGAACTTTACATGATTAAATTTTATTTTCACCATACTCCTAACCCAATGAAGGTTGCGCTCTTTTTAGAAGAAACAGGCTTACCGTTTGAACTTGTTCCTCTTGATACTTTAAAAGGTGAGCAACATACACCTGAATTTAAAGCAATTAATCCAAACGCTAAAGCGCCAGCAATTGTTGATGGTGAAACGCGTGTGTTCGATTCGAATGCTATTTTAATGTACCTTTCTGAAAAGTATGGGAAGCTTGAAGGCAAGGGCGAGGACCGCGCTGAAATGCTGTCGTGGTTAATGTTTATCGCATCGGGTTTAGGTCCGTATTCAGGGCAAAGTGTTCACTTTAAACACATGGCGCCAGAAGGGCTTGATTACGCGGTTAATCGCTATTTACGTGAAGCGCAGCGCCATTACGAAGTACTTGATACTCACCTTGAAGGTCGTGACTTTATAGTAGGTGATACATATACCATTGCTGATGTATCTGCATGGGGTTGGATTGATAAAGCACCGGTTGTATTAGGTGAAGAGGGTTTAGCACCGTACCCAAATCTTAAGCGTTGGTTTGAAAGCATTGATAGCCGCCCAGCGGTTGCACGTGCACGCGCAATTGGTACTGATATAGCCTTTAAAAAAGAGTTTGATGAAGATGCTAAAAAAGCGTTTTTTCCTTCAAACTACCCAAAAGTATAAAAAGTAATTAATACTAAACAGCAGATCAGTTAGCTGATCTGCTGTTTAGTATTTTATTGCTGTGTGAGCGGTTCTTTATTTTCGTCTGACTCAAACAAGCTAACTTCTTGTGTATGCTGCTTTACGCTATTTCTTTTTAGGGCGATGTATAAATCTGAGTGAATATATATACCTTCTTTTCCTGACTTCATTCCTGCAATATCAAACCACGAAAGTAACTGACGTTTTCTACCTGCAAGCTCAAGCCTTATATCGCGCTTTTTAAATATAACGTCGAGATCTGCAAGCATGGCCATTACACTTAAATCTAAATGAGTAAAGCAGGGCACAGCGTCAATTATTACACATTGAGTGTCGTCTTTTTGCCTTGCATATTGCTCAAGTAATCTGCGTTTAAAGTAGCTGGCATTAAAGTAAGTTAAAGGTGAATTAAAGCGATAGATAAACACGCCTTGCACTGCTTTTGCTTTATCTGTGGCGTCTAAACTTCTTACTACACCGTTAACATCTACGCCGAGAATATTGTCGGTTGGGCGCATAACAGTGCGAATAAATTGAAATAACCCCAGTAATACAGCAAGTGTGATCCCTGGTATAACGCCAATAAATAACACCGCAAGTAAGGTGGCTGAGGCGAGATAAAATGCCTGTTTGTCTTTTCGTTTTAATTGCCAAACAGCTTTTAAATCGAGTAAGTGTACAGAGGCAATAATAAGTACAATACCTAGCGCTGCGCTTGGAATAAATTCAAGTGGGGCTGTTAAAAATACAGCTATGAGCGCAATAATAGCTGCTGCTATTATTGATACTAACTGCGTTTTACCACCTGTTGCATCGTTAACAGCGGTGCGTGAGTCGGCGCCACTGACTGCAAAACCTTGCGAAAGAGCTGACGCTATATTGGCAATACCCAACGCTCTAAATTCTTTATCGGCGTCTATGTCGTAGCCATTTTTAGCAGCAAAGCTGCGGGCAGTTAGCATCATACTAACAAAGCTCACGATGGCTAAGTTAAGTGCGGGTACCACCAGCTCACGAATAATCCCTAAATCAAAAACAGGGGTATTAAAAACGGGAAGCCCGCCAGTTACGGTGCCAATGGTTTTTATATCAAATTGTTTTAAATCGAAAATCCATACCAAAAGCGCACCAAAAGCTATGGCGAACATAGACGCAGGCCACGTGGGTCTTATGCGCTTCATGGCAAAGTAAACCGCTAGTGTGAACAAGGCCATTAATAAGGTGGGAACATGTGTTTGCGCTAAGTATGTGGGTACACCACCTAGGCGTTCAAGTAAGTAGCGCTCATCAAAGGTAAAACCGAATACTTTAGAAAATTGACCAACAATAATAGTGATGGCTACGCCGTTTAGTAAGCCCATTAAAATAGGTTTAGATAAAAAGTCGGCTAATACACCTAACTTAAATTTACTGGCTATAAAGCACCAAAAGCCGGTCATAGCGGTCATGGTGACAACAAGTTGCCAATGCTTAAAGCTGTCACCTGCAGCAAGAGGTGTTACTACAGCGGCAATAACGGCGCAGGTTGCGGCATCAGGGCCGACTATTAATTGTTTTGAAGTGCCGAAAAGTGCATATAGCATCATTGGCAGTATGCAAGAGTATAACCCTACGGCGGCGTTAACACCGGTTAGTTGTGCGTAAGCAATGGCAACAGGTAAAGCCACTGCTGCTACTGATAGCGCCGCCCTTACATCATCAGCAAACCATTGGCGTTCATAGTGCAGCAATGTATTTAAACCGGGCATAAAATTATATAAACGCGACAGCACTTTAGTTTTCCTGCTAATAGTTACAACGTTTTGATAGTAAATTTAATATTCAAATAAGTATAGCTAGGACGGCGGTTATTTTAATAAATTGCAGGTGATTATTTATCAAGATATTAAATTTATAATTTGGCAAAAAAGTGAAAATTGAATTTTCCTGAGGTGTCTTTTAATCAGCTTATGTGCGTAGTATTAATGTACTGATATTGAGCACCTCAGGAAATCACTAAATCTAAAATCTAGTTTTAAATTTTTTAAGATTATTTAGCACCACATGCCGGATATAACTCAAGCACCTCTGTTACTACTTGTCCAAATAAAGCTTGTTCTTGCTGTGTTAAATCTATAGCAGGAATAAATGGCATTGTGTCTGTTAATTCCGAGGTAATGATTTGATAAAAGGTCATCGCTGTAAGGACATTCCCAGCATAGGATGCATGATTACCGTCGGCACTATGAAGGTTTATACTAGGCATTATTTCTAATACTCGATTCCATACAAAGCCAACAGGCGCTATGCAGCTAGGTTGTTTTTGACTGATTGCTAAATGGAGGTCGTAAACCTGCTTTGCTTCTGCGGGATCCCCTTTTTGAGGATGCTCTGGAAATAAAATAGGTGTAATTTTATGCTCTTTTGCGTTCGAGATTAATCGCTCAGTTGCACTTGTAGGGTAGTCAGTCGAACCTGATTGTGAGTACTTTTGGCCTTGAAAAATTGCATGACTCCAGTTATCACTTTTTAATTTATCGACATTTGCATCTACTGCGACTATTTCATCTAAAAATCGACCACTGACAGTCGTTATTTTGACTGAAGTGCTAGGTAACTGGTTTGTAATAATTATTTCTAATAAGCCCCCTAACTGTGAACTATGGCTATTACCATAGATAATTATTTTGTAGTCACTTAAGGGACTGTTATTAATAACCGCTTTTGATTTTGGTATTTCAATGCTTTCAGCCTCTTTTGTTTTACTTCCCCCAGAGCCGCATGCTGTTAATAATAGTAATGATAATGTGATTGATATTGTTGTTATGTATTTTAGAGACATTGTTAATCCTTTTTTCGTACCAATTATAAGTACGGCTTTAGAATACTAGACATTTTATAACCAAGCTGCAAGGTTGCTGGTTTTTAGTGCAATGTATGGTGCTTAGTTTGTGCGCTAAAAGTGAAGTGCAGGAGGTTGATATTGTTTACGCGGTATCTAAATTTTAGTTTGGAGTATTATTCAATGATAATTTTATTGCTTTAAATAAATATTTAGTTATAAAAGTTGTGCGATGTTTTAACACAAGTGCCACTTTTTTATAGACGTAAAAAAGCCTGCATAAAAGCAGGCTTTAGTTTTTAGGGAAAATTAAAATTTTGCGCGAATACCAAAGCTGTAACGACGATCCGCTTCAGTGTACTTCCAAGCACCACCTAGTTCAGATAGATAGATTGAAGGTTCACCTGTTAAGTTGGTCGCATTACCTACTAAGGTCACGTTTTCGTTAATATCCCAGCTTGCAGAGAAGTCTAACTGGCCTCTGTCGTCACGGTAGTTATTACCGTAAACAGTACCTTCTGCTGAAATACTGCCGTCTGAGTTAATATTTTCTACACGTTTCTCGTTTTCAGTATCTAAGAAACTGTCACGGTAGTTATAAGCTAGACGAGTAGAGAAACCTTCGTATTCCCAAAATACTTGTAAGTTATACGTATTTTTAGAAATATCTAATAATGGGTTACCGTTTGGTTGCTCGCTGTCTGCGTATGTGTAGTTTGCGTTAATGCCTAAGCCAGAAAATGCACCAGGTAGGTCTGTAAAGAACTGTTGATAACCAACTTCAAAGCCTTGTACTGAGCCGTTTTCACCGTTTACATTTTTAACAGTATCGATACCCGTTAGTCCTGCGTCACGTAAGCCTGCTACATGGTTAAAGCCATCAGCATCTACTGGGAAGTCAGTTGCATCCGAGTAAACTAGGTTATCTTGTGAAACACCTGCAACGTCAAGCTGACATACTTGGTTCCATTGAGTTACGTTTTGACCTGTTGAAGTGCTTGATGCAGCTACACAGCTACTTTCGTTACTTAAGAAAGATTCAACATCTTTATAAAATACTGCGAAAGAAATTACGTTACCTTGGTCAAAGTAATGCTCTACAGATAAGTCGTATTGCGTTGCACGATATGGTTCTAAATCAATAGAGCCTTGCGTTGCACCTGTAATGTCGTTATTAACGTCAAATGCAGGGCTTAGTTCGCTAAAGTCAGCGCGGCGCATAACTTTTGCAGCAGCAAAGCGGAATAATGTTTCGTCTGAGTAGTTATACGTAACGTTTAAGCTTGGTAAAAAGTCGCTGTAATCATTGTCGCCAGTTACTTTTTCGCCATTAAGAAATACGCTTGATTCTAAATCTGTAGTCACATAACGACCACCCACAATCGCAGTGATGTTATCAAAGTCTAAGTACGCTGATATGTACACAGCAGCTGTATCTTCAACTACGTTACGGTATGCGCTTTCTTGGAACTCTTGGTTATCTGAAAGACTCCCTGTTGACGCTAGGTTAGTACCTGCAAGTAACTGCTGAAGTTGAGCGTAAGTATTTGCAGGGTTAGATAAACCGTTGTAGCTTAAAAATGTTAGTAGGTCATTTTGTCCCGAATGACCTAATTGGTCAAAAGAGTTGTCGTGGCTAACTGTTGTGAAGCTATTTGAAAAAGCAGCGTTGTAGTCATCAACCCATAAAGTAGCCAATGAACCATCTGAGTCGTTAAATGCATTTTTGTAAATGTCTTTAATTTCTACTTTGTATTGCTCATATTCGTAATCACGATTAGTAACACGTACACCTGCTTTTACTTTAGAGACCCAGCTTAAGCTGCTTACAGGTTCAAACATTTCAACATCAAAACGAATAGCTGTTTCGTCATTGTCTGTTCTTCTATCTTCGCTTTTAAATGTACGCAGTGCTAAGTTCTGTGGGTCAGTAAATGCATTTGGATCTGAATGAATGATGCTTGGTAATTTATTACCGTCTTGAGAGAATGCACCATCATATAAATGATTTGTTAGCTGAGTTCCGCCACTTGCTTCAAATGTTGATTTTTCGATTGGGCGAAGTGTAAATTCAGAATCAGGTCTTACGCTTTCTGATGATGCTACCGCAATTTCACCAGAGATTTTGATGCTGTCAGTAAGGTTCCACTCTGCACCAAGTGCATTTGAAAACGAGTCAGTTTCACGAAAGTCACTGTATGTTTTAGGAATACCAAATTCGTTTGTTAACGTGTAATTATTTACGCCGTTAGCATCTTGAGTTGTATTTGCATCTGTTGATAACGAACCTGCGACACCTAAAATAGAGTTACCAGCTTGTTCACCTGAGCGCTTTGTGCCGCTTAAATCAAGATACACCATGCCATTACCAGATTGTGGTGCCCATTGAAGAGATAAATTTACAGCAGTACGTTTACGTTGTTCTACATATTGCTCAACACTGTGCTCGTCTCGTACGATAGCGTTGCCACTTGGTGTATTACCTTCTTGGCCGTTAATATCAATGTCTTGAGGTTTAACACGGCTAGACGTTTCATCTTGGCGAATTTCACGATCTTGATACGAAAACATAGCAATGGCACCAAAGGTACCCATTTCGTCAAAGTCCCAGTTGTTACCAAGTGAACCACTAAAAATAGGTGCTACTTTTTCTGTTTTATCTGCGTATTCACCATCTAATGAAACTGCGCCAGTTAGTTTATCTAACTCTAATGGGCGAACTGTTTTTAAGCTAACCGTTCCGCCTAATGCGCCTTCAATCATATCGGCAGTAGGAGACTTAACTACTTCTACTGTTTTTAAGAAACTTGATGGGTAATCTTGTAAGCTAATACCGTCACGAGAGTCACCAATAGTAGAACGACCGTTTAATTCAACACGGTTTTGAGGTAAGCCACGAATCGAAACACTGTCACCCACACCAAAATCGGTATTAATAGATACACCAGTAATACGTTGCAATGCTTCTGCAATATTATTATCAGGTAACTTACCAATGTCTTCAGCAACAATTGCATCTACAATACGTCCGTCAGTACGCTTAAGCATAGCGGCGGCTTTCATACTACCTAGCATGCCTTTTACTTCAATTACTTCGATGTCTGCAGCTGCCGTTTCTGAAGCTGCCGGAGCCTCTTGCGCTGCAATATTTGAAGAAGCCATTAATAAAAGGGCTGCTGCACTGATTGTTGTAGAGCTACTTCTTTTATGTTTATTAATTAATGTTGAAGTAATTTGATTGAGTTTCATGTATCTCTCCCGTTTGGGTACGACTTACGTCATTGTGTGTGTTGTTACTTGGTTTGGTTAACCAATTTAACTGCTATTTCCCTGTAGTGTGTAATACAGGTGGTATGGTTGAAATTAGTCCAATTCAGCTTTTATTACAACCTTTGTTTACCAAAAATTCACAAAGTGTATTACAAAATGTTCTTTTATTTTGCTTATACTTAATAAATTTAATGGCTTATGATGTGTTTTTATTTTTAATATTTTGAATGAATTTTATTAAAGTATGTTTACCAAAGGCATTTTTTATATTATTTGTACAATTTAGTGCGGGTTTAGGTGCTATTTTGAGCTTTTGCGATGTAATTTTATACGTGTTTAGTTTGCTTTTTAAGTGATGTTAAAATAATGAGGTGTTCATTAAAGGTTGGGTATGGCTTATAAATTTGCGAAATAGTGAGGAGTATAAAATCATTCAATTTTATTTTGGTTATTTGTTTTGGTAATACCAATTTTCTATTGTTTTTATATGAATTTTGTATTAGAGCTTACTGATACATATCTATATATGATTATAAATAAATGGATTTTTACGCAAAAAAAAGCCCAGCATAATAATGCTGGGCTCTCTTACTTTAGATGTATTAGCTCTGTAATTCGCCTGTAGATGATTCTAAATGTGCTCGTATGAACCACTGAAATTGCTCTAAATCGGCTAGTTGGCTGGTGATCATATCTTCAGAGACCGGATCTAGCTCAGAAAGAGTCTCGATTGCTTTACGGTGATCGGCATTAACGCCGTTATATACTTTATCAAGCGCAGCCAAATGTTCGGTTACTAAACCTTTGCCTACAGAGTATTCGTCCCAAGTACGGCGATCTACAATTGATTTGGGTGTGCCAACAGGTACTGCACCAAGTGTCGCAATTCGCTCTGCAATTGTATCTGTCATTTCGCGTACAATGTCTACTTGCGGGTCTATCATTTCGTGTACGCCAATAAAATTTGGTCCCACTACGTTCCAGTGAATATGCTTTAAAGTAAGCTGTAAATCTATCAATGCAACCATGCGGTTATCTAGCGTAGCTATTGTTTTTTGAGCTGACTCGTCACTCATACCTGGCGCGGTAAATTTAGTTGTTTTGTTTGATTCGTTATTGTTACTCATAATTTCTCCTACTTAACTAATGTGTTGCTCATATAATGTGTTGCGTGATGAGCGTGACTTAAGCTTAATAAAGCAACTGCTATGCCGTAAGTTGATTTATTTAAAAAGTAATTTAAAAACATGTGGTTATATTTTAAATTAAGATTTTTAAGGCTGCAGAGGAGATTGGGTTTTTGAAAAGCCTGCATATATTTGTAAAATATGCAGACTTCGATTTAGTTACTCTTAGATGTATTTAAACGTTGGCTATATATTCGTGCGCTTTTAAAACATTGATCGGCACTATTTCTAATGATTTTTTATTTGTGGCTTCAAGTACCACCGGTGGGGCAACGTTTGCTGAAATAGCATGAAGCCATCTTAGCGCACACAAGCACCATTTATCACCGGCTTTTAAACCTTCGAAATCGTAAAGAGGGTTCGGGGTTATTAAATCGTTACCTTGTGATTTTGAAAACTGTAAAAACTCATCAGTCATAATTGCACACACACTGTGATTGCCAAGATCTGATTCTGGTACATAACAAAACCCTTCACGTGTGTAGCCACCATTACCGCAACATAGTTTTAAGCGTGTGCCGAGTACATTAAATTGATTCGCCATGAAATACCTTAATTTGTGGTGTTTAATAAATTTACTCTAACAGGAGTAACTCGCTTGAGATAGCTATAAAACTTAAAAGAGGGAAGGGCTACACAAACTTAAGCCCGCAGCAAATTGCGGGCTTAGTATTGTTTATTATTTAATACGCAGCGCCATACAATCGCTATGACCGTTTATGATCATGCTTTTATCAACACGCACGCCACCACCAGAGTATTTTCCGGCGGCTGTAAAACTACATATTTGTACAAAGTAATCATCTACTTTGGGCAGTGCAAATAGCTGTTGATATATTTGGTCTTGCTCGGCAAAGTGCCCCATTGTTTTTTCTATAACTTGCTGCTGCTCATCAACGAGTTGAATATTAGCGCCACAGCGTCCCACTATTGGTTTAACTACATATCCGGTTTGTAATAACTCGTCGTTAAGCTCAAACGCGGTATTAAGTAAATACTTATGATTAGGGAATAAGCTCCACAGTATTGGCAAAATAGCCTTGTTACTTGGAATTAATGTCCACAGCGGTTCAAACACCATGACATTTTTACGCAGTAATACATCGACTAAGCGCGGCGTTTCACCAGCTTTGAATTGTGGTTCAAAGTTATCACCTAATGATTGGTCGGCTTCACACTCTTCACGAATTTGATCAAGTGCGGTTTCCCACGACCACGTTTTCCATACGTAACTCAGTTGTGCGCCATCTGTATCTACTATGTTGCCTGACTCATTCCAGCGAAGTGTGCTTAAGCCAATTACTAACTTACATTCAAAGCCAGCGGCTTCAATAGCTTCTTTCATAAATAATGCGTGGTAATGTTCTTCTGGTTCATCATCTTGCAGAATATGAACAAGACCTTTTACTTCACTTTTACGCCATGCTTTTACGAGGTCTTTAAATAAATCTTGACCTGCATCTACACCTGTTTTAACACCAAAGTGTTTTGCCCATTTACCTTGAACCTTGCCGCTTTCCATATAACACGATGCCGAATCGCAATTGTATTCGTAAACTTTTAAACCTGCTGCTGTTAAGGCAAAGTCAAACCGGCTGGTAATTAATTGGTTCAAGCGGTTATCCCACGATTGGCGAATTTTATTAAGCACAACATCGGGTAAATTAAACTTTTTTAATAACTCAGGGTGCTGCAATACATAGTCGGTTGCATGCATAAATAAGCCATGCAGCTCATTTGTTGCATGCTCAATGCTTTGCTGCGCCGTTTGAGATATTGCAAAGTAATTATGCTGATCTTCATCTACTGATGTAAGTTTATGGCCTTGCATCATTTCTACGTAGGCAGCTTCATCGTCATTCGCAATATTTAACCATGACTTGTTTGCTTGGCCTGTATCTACTGCTTTATGGGCTTCTATAATAAATAAATCAGTGTTTAGCTCAGACGTTGGCTCAGCATATTCTGTTTCATCAGTTTGTGTCATCCAACCTAAAATAGTGGCGTCGCTGTAAGAGCACTCAATCCAATAGTCGCCATCTTTAGTTACTTTTGCTTTTAGTTCTCGGCACCAGTTTTGATTTGTTGGCCATATTTGATGTCCTACATTTTGCTCAGCAAGGCGTATTTTATCTTCATGCACTTCAACAACGACAGCAACATGGCCTGTTTCTTCAAACTCGCCGCCTTCTTCCCATATAAGTAAACTACCTACTTGAGGGTGATGTTTAGCACCATTTTTAAACGCGTTTAGTGGCAGTCTATTTTGGCTATTTACATCGCGTACTGAACGCAGCTCAAAAATATCGTAAGCCATGGCTATGTCATCAAAAATATAACCATGGTTGAGGTACATCCATCTACGGGCAAACTCAACGCATTGCCATTTATAGCCCATGTAAATACCGTCTAGGTAACTACGATAGGCGCTACGATTAGGATAAATGCTTTCGTCAGCCGTATCATAATCAGATGAGTAAACAGCAACATTACCAGGTGCATAACCTAATAAAGTACCAAAATCACTAACAGGAGCAGAAGATTTCATAAACAAAGATGTTAAAAATAAGGTGTGATAATTTGCTGACTATATGAGTCAAACTGCGTTATAGCAAGATATTACTGGGTATAATCTTTAATTAAATATTGGTGCTAAATAGGGCTTAAAATTATATTTTATTAATCCATCGTTTTAAAAGCAGTAGTTAAGAAATCCCTCCTTCAAAGTGCTTATACATGTAAAACTGAACCTATATTCGTACTTTGGTTAATTTTTTGTTAAACTATTGCGCTTGGTATAGCAAAACTAGCTAAAATTAGTTAAAAGTTTTTAAAACAGGAAAAATAATGGAAGACATAATAAACAACATTGATATTAATCAATATTTACCCGCTGCAATTACGTGGGCAACCAACATATTACTAGCAATTGCAATTTTACTTGCGGGCTTATGGTTAGCGGGCAAAGTACGCAATTTAATTATTGGCTTATGCCATAAATACACTCATCTTGATGACACGCTTTTTCGCTTTTTAGGCAGCATGGCTCGCTACATCATATTAGCGTTCGTTATTATTGCTGTGTTAAATCGCTTTGGTGTTCAAACAGCCTCTATTATTGCTTTGCTCGGTGCTGCGGGACTTGCTATAGGCTTGGCGTTACAAGGTGCAATGTCGAACCTTGCCGCAGGCGTTATGTTGCTAATATTTAGACCTTATAAAGTAAATGACTTTATTGAGGCTGCAGGGCGTTTTGGTAAAGTAACAGAAGTAGATATGTTTACTACTATTTTACAAACGTTCGATAACCAACAGGTTATTATACCAAATAGTCAAATTTGGGGCGCGCAAATTATAAACCATTCACATCATCCAATTCGTGGTGTTGATATGCATTTTGGTGTTGCTTACGGTGAAGATACAACGGCTGTACGTAAAGTTATAGATGCCGTACTTGCAGCGCACCCACACATATTAAAAGATCCAGCTCCTTTTGTTGAAGTAGAAACACTTAACAACAGCTCAGTAGACTTTTTAGTAAGGCCATTTTGTAAGGGCGAGCATTACTTCGATATTCTTTACACGGTGCCAGAGTTAATTAAAAAAGCACTTGATGAAAACAACATTGAAATACCTTTCCCACATCGTAAAGTTATTTTAGTTAACGAAAGCAAAGATTAATTAAATTTAAAAATGCATAAACCTAAGAGCACTTTTAAGTGCTCTTTTTTTGTGTGAAAAAGTTACATACCTGTGTAACCTTTTCTTTTATAAATCATCTCAAATACTACATTGTTATCTGTACAGCCCTTTTTTACTAGGTTGGATGGCTGGTCTTTATTTTGCATTTGCATAGTCGCTTTTAGCTTTAAAGCTCATAAAAACTATTGACCCATTAAATCAAACTGTATGAAGGACTAAACATGGCTGAATCATTTAAATACGCAGGTAATAAAGGGCATGGCGGTGAATTGCATCAAAAAGCGTCGGATGAACACCCTACCATGACCACCGCGCAGGGCTGCCCTGTAAGTGACGATCAAAATTCATTACGTGCTGGAAAGCGTGGCCCAGGATTATTAGAAGATCACATAATGCGCGAGAAGATCTTTCATTTTGATCATGAACGCATTCCTGAGCGTGTAGTGCACGCCAGAGGCTATGGTGCACACGGATATTTTGAAACTTACGACACGCTTGAAGATTTAACCTGTGCAGATATTTTTCAGCGAAAAGGTGAAAAAACCCCAGTATTTACTCGTTTCTCTACAGTTGCAGGTAATAAAGGGTCTCCAGATTTAGCACGTGATGTACGTGGTTTTGCGGTAAAATTTTATACCCAAGAAGGAAACTGGGATTTAGTCGGTAACAATATACCGGTATTCTTTATTCAAGATGCGATGAAGTTTCCAGACTTAGTTCATTCAGCTAAAGCCGAGCCTGATCGTGGCTTTCCACAAGCGCAAACCGCACACGATAACTTTTGGGATTTTGTGAGCTTATCGCCTGAGTCAATGCACATGGTTATGTGGGCAATGTCTGATAGAGCTATTCCACGCTCTTTACGCTTTATGGAAGGTTTTGGCGTTCATACCTTTAAATTTATTAATGCCAAAGGTGATGAAAAATTTGTTAAATTTCATTGGAAGCCAAAAGGCGGTATGCAATCGGTAGTATGGAACGAAGCTCTTAAGCTAAACGGTGCGGACCCTGATTTTCATCGCAGAGACATGTGGGAATCTATTGGCAACGGCGACTTCCCTGAGTGGGAACTAGGTGTACAGGTGTTTGATCAGCAATTTGCTGATGAATTTGAATTTGATGTTTTTGATGCCACCAAGCTTATACCTGAAGAGCAAGTACCAGTGCAAATTGTTGGTCGTATGGTGCTTGACCGTGTTGTAGACAACTTTTTTGCAGAAACAGAGCAAGTAGCATTTTGTACTCAAAACATTGTACCGGGGCTCGACTTTACACCTGACCCGCTACTGCAAGGTCGTAACTTTTCATACTTAGATACTCAAACCAAGCGTTTAGGTGGTCCTAACTTTACGCATATTCCGGTCAATGCGCCTAAATGTCCAATGCGTCATTTTCAGCAAGATGGCCACATGGCAATGCACAATCCAAAAGGGCGTGTTAATTATGAGCCAAACTCATGGAGCGCAGGCGAAAACAACCCGCGCGAATGCCCAGTACATGGCTTTAAAAGCTCAAAGGAACCTGAAGTAAGCGGCGGTGACAAACTGCGTTATCGCTCAGAAACATTCAGCGATCATTACAGTCAAGCTCGTCAATTTTATTTAAGTCAAACAGAGGTAGAGCAGGCGCATATTCAATCTGCGTACGTGTTTGAGCTGTCTAAAGTTGAGCATTTGCCAATACGAGAACGTTTGGTATCGCACTTGTTAAATATTGACGAAACCCTCGCAAATAAAGTTGCCGAAGGACTTGGCTTGCAAGAAATGCCAGACCAAGCTGAAGCAGCTATGCCAACTCGTAAAGACTTACCTGTATCTGATGCGTTAAGTATTTTGAAAAATGCGCCCAACACCTTCAAAGGCCGTAAATTAGGTATTTTAGTAAGTGATGGCTTTAATGCAGAAATTTTTGAATCGGTTACCAATGCACTTAAAAGTGAAGGTGCAAACTTTGAAATTATTGCCCCGCAAGTTGGCGGTGCTAAATGCAGTAAAGATAAGCACTTTAAAGCTGATCAGGTTATTAATGGTGGTCCATCGGTTTTATACGATGCGGTACTTGTACTCACCACCGAAGATGGAGCTGAAAAACTAGCTGCCATAGCAGAAGCTAAAGACTTTGTAAGTGATGCGTACGCACATATGAAATTTATAGGCTTTACAAATGAGGCTAAGCCTTTATTTAAAGCGGCAGGCCTTGATGGAAAAGTAGATAATGGTTGGATAGATTTAGAGGCACATTCAGGCGATAAATTTATAAATACATTACGTAATTTAAGATTCTGGAAACGTTAGTAAGCTCAATAATTAAAAAACCACAGCATGTAATTGTTGTGGTTTTTTTTAGCTCACCTAGTTAAGGTATTAGTTCAAGCCAACAATAAAAATTGGATATATTATGAAGCTTAATGGCGCTTGTCACTGTGGCAAAGTGGTATTTACGGTCAACTCAAAACACCCTTATCCTTACAATTTATGTTACTGCTCTATATGCCGTAAAACCGCAGGGAGCGGCGGGTTTGTTATTAATTTAAACGCGCAATACAGCACGCTTGAGGTTACAGGGCGTGAACACATAACTATTTATCATGCAAAAATAGGCGATAAAATTAGCCCTGCAGAGCGTCATTTTTGTAAGCATTGTAGTGCTAACTTGTGGTTATACGATGCACGTTGGCCTGAGCAAGTTCACCCCTTTGCTGGTGCAATAGATAGTGAGTTACCCATACCGCCAGAGCGCACTCATTTAATGCTTGGTAGTAAAGCAAATTGGGTAAATGCGCCCATTAATGAAGGTGACAAGCAATTTGAAGAATACCCTGATGAAAGTATTGCTGCTTGGCATAAGCGTTTAAACCTCGAAAAGTAACGCAATTTTTTGTATGAGCTAAGCTTAAATTTAGGGGCAATTAAGCGCATATTTAGTTTATTAAATATTAAAAATCACCGCGTAAGTAAAGGAGAATATTATGGCAGTCTCAGCAATACCAAAAGGGTTTCATTCAGTTACACCTTATTTAATTATGAATGACGCACAAAAAGCGATAGATTTTTATTGTGATGCATTTAGTGCTGAACACGTAATGCAGATGCCTTTACCTGATGGTGGAATAGCCCATGCAGAAATAATAATTGGTGATTCGCATATTATGCTTTCAGATAATGGTTCTGAAGAGCATTTAAAAAGTCCAAAAGAGCTCGGTGGTACAGCGCTAAGCCTTATGCTTTATGTTGAAGATGTTGATACCGTATTTAAAAAAGCAATTGAGCTTGGTGCAACAGAAATAAGACCCGTACATGATCAGTTTTATGGTGATAGGACCGGCACGCTACAAGACCCATTTGGTCATATATGGATCATTGGTACACACAAAGAAGATGTTAGTGACGAAGAGTTAAATAATCGAATCGGGAATATAACAAATCAAGAGCAAGACGCATAACTCGCATGCTAATTAGATTTATGTAGCTTTCTAATTACCTTGATGGCCTCAATGGTAGGCTTATGGCTTATGGCTTATGGCTTTTGCTTCAGCTCATCTAGGTTTTGCCCTGTTATCGAAACCGTTTTCTTACCTAAAAGTAGCTCACTTAATTAAGCGAATTGGTATAGATTACTAGTTAAATTTTAGGCATAAAAAAACCTCAGCCAATAATTAGCTGAGGTTCAAAAAGTGGTACCAGCGGCCGGACTCGAACCGGCACTCCTTTCGGAAGGGGATTTTGAATCCCCCATGTCTACCAATTTCATCACGCTGGCATAATTTTTCTTTAATCTTTTAAGCATAAAAAGATAAAGAAAAACCACTTAAAATAAAAAGGATACTTATATACCTCTTATTCTGTATCCGCATTATACAAACAAAAGAGGGGGCGGCAAGCCTTTTCTTTTATTTGCATAAACAACTGGTTGATAATTAATCGTTTATAGCAAGGAGACTCCATCGGTAAATTTTTTAAGTCTTTTTGGGCTGATATATAAAGCGAATATTTTGGGTTATGAGTGCTATTAAACTGTTATGCGATTGAATAAATAAGCAATTGAACTATTGATAATAGTGAATCGTATTATAATAATTCTTCCTGCTTTATGCCGATTTTGCGTTTAATTCAGGTATTATTTGTACAACAAGGCTTTTAAGATATTAGATATGACTCAATTAAGTGCCAAGCAAAATATTCAGGCGATTGTGAAAGCCATAAAAGCGGAAGAAGCATTACTTCGTCAAAAATACCCATTACTTGCACATCAAAATACCTTAGGGTTAATTATTTTATTGCTGTCGCTTAGCGCATTAATTGGTGTTGGTGCTTTATATTATTTAGCCCTAATACCTGCTTGGGTATGTATAGTACTTGCGGCTATTGCTGCGTCTATTTCCCATGAGTTAGAGCACGACCTTATACATAAACAATACTTTAGTAACCAGCCTTTCATGCATAACTTTATGATGTTAGCAGTATGGTTAATGCGGCCAAATACTATTAGCCCATGGTACCGACGTAAAATGCATTTACACCATCACAAAACCTCAGGCACACAACAAGACCTAGAAGAACGCTTGGTGGGTAACGGTATTAAAAATCCATTTTTACGTGCGCTAGTTATTGTAGATGGGTTATTAGGGTTAGTTATTTCTACTAAACGTTTTAGAAAAGAAATTAATGGCTTTAGTTTTTCGAGTGTTTTTAATGCGGGACTTCCGATAGCGACTGCGTATTTTGCTGTTTTATATAGCGTTATTGTATTTCATATCGTTGATTTATTTATACCACTTTCGCTAAATTCGCCTAGCTGGGTACTAAGCATAATGCACGTGTTTGAATTTTTAATGGTTGTGCTCATTGTGCCTAATATTATTCGCTCAAGCTCGCTTAATTTTGTTACCTCAAGCATGCATTACTATGGTGGCGTTAATAACATGCTTGAACAAACTCATGTACTAACGAGTCGTTTATTTATGCCGTTTCACTTGTTTTGTTTTAACTTTGGTAAAACGCATACCATTCATCATTTTGTGCCAAATCAGCCGTTTTATTTACGCCAAATGCTAAGTAAAAAAATACTTAAAGTAATGGCGCAGCACAACGTGCGCTTTAACGATTTTGACAGCATTAAAAATGCGAATGCATTTAAAGCCTAGATAAAGCTAAGTGCAATTAACGCAGTGAAAACAGACAAACATTATTACATGAGTGGTTTAATTGCTAATGTTATAAAAGGCTTTCTGCTGACGCCATTGTTTGTATAATTCTTGGCATAGAGACGAAGGCATATAAATAATCCTTAGCTCTAAAGTGGTTTGTCTTTATCTTCTCGTGTTTAGAAAGTTAAAGCAAAATGACGCCAGCGTGATGAAAGTGGTAGGCGTGGGGAATTCAAAACCCCCTAGCGAAAGGTGTGTCGGTGCGAGCCTGCCCGCTGGATGAATTAATTACTCTTACTACATTTGAATGTGCTTATGTGAGCTTTACTTAGCACTAAAAGCTCCGTACGCTTACTTACCCTCTAAAAACGCGATGAACTCTCCAGCCGATACATACCAAATATCATCTTTATTTGAGAGTGTCTGAATAAGCTGCTCGGCGTAATCCCAGTTATTGTTTTTTGTATTTTTGTCAAACTCCCACGAATGGCCCCAAATCATCATCACAGTGAGTTTATTGCTGTTTAGCGCTAAGTATTGCTCTATTAATGGCATTGCGTTTGAGTGGTGAACGGTTGGGTGCCACGCCATGTAGTTAGTAGGGAGTTCAAAATTAAGGGTGTCGTTTACTGTTCGGGCATTAGTAAAGCCAGCTTGCTTTACTAATTTCATCGCAGCTTTATCGTACGAGCCTAAAGGGTACGCAAATGATTGCAAAGGGCTGCCTTTAATTGGCGATAAAATTTGCTTATCACGGGCTAATTGTAATTTCAGCTCTGCTGTATCTAAGTCCGCAAAGCCGGGGTGTGAGTAACTATGGCTTGCTATTTCATGACCTTTATAAAGTGCTTTTACTTCACTTTGTTTAATATATTCGCCTTCTTTACCGGTAAAGGCTTTCATCCATGGTAGCTTTTTAGCAAATAATCCTGAGTTTAAATTAAATGTGCCAACAACCTGGTATTTATTAAATAGCGCCACGAGCTTTCTGTCTTGTGTAACGCCATCGTCGTAACTAAAAATAACGGCTTTAGTCGCGCCGTTAGGGTAGCTTTTTGCAGGCACTTTATTGGCTGTACAAGTAAAGCTTACCGCCATTAACATACCAATTAATAAGTACTTCATTTTAATGTCTTCATTATAGGTGCAAGTTGCTTAGCCCAAAGGGCATAGCCTGCCTCGTTTAAATGGGTACCATCGGTAGTGAGCGCTTCATTAAGCGTGCCTTGTGCGCCTAAAAATGCTGGGTGTAAGTCTATGTAGGTAAATCGTGCGTGCTTAATTGCTTTAATTTGCTTGTTAACCGTTTGCGCCATTTGAGTTATAAAATCGCGATGATCTGGCAAAATACTTTGTACATAAATTTGTGTATTAGGTAGCGCCTCATTGAGCTGAGTCACTATTTTTTCGATATTTTCACTTATCGACGATAGGTTTTTTACTTGCTTTATATAGTGAAAATTAAAAATATCGTTTACGCCAATTTTTAAAAATATAGCTTTAGGAGGGGCTGCTTTTAATTCGTTTAAACGCGCTAAAACACCGTAGGTCATATCGCCACTAATACCGCGGTTTCTTACGCGTAGGTCGTTAAATCTAATGGCCCAATTCAATCCTTGCTCAGTAATGCTATCACCAACAAATACAATATCGCCTTTACGTAAAGGTTGCAGCTTAAAGTGCGCTGTGCGCTCGCCATAGTGGTTTTTTAACCACTGCGACTGAAAAGGAATGAGCGTTTCAGCATTGGCTTTAAAACTAATTAAAGCCGTCCACATTATGAACGCGATAAATATAAAATAGGTGTATTGGTGTGTGTTAATACTTGGTTTATAATTCATAAAAAGCTGCGCTTATAGACATACTAATTTTTCAATGTATCTATAAACGCCGGATTTTGATATATGTTGCATTCGTATTCAGGCTTTGTTTTTAAACATTCCTTTTATTAAGCCTGCTAGTTTGGCTACCCCTAAAGTAAGTAACATCGGTACGCCTATTAAAATAAGCTCTTTTACAAAAGGTAAAATATACATCAATATCGGTGCTATATTTGGCTTTTCTCCTTCAGGTGAGCCGTGGCTATAACCTTGTAGGTTTATTTGCATAGCCCAATCTGTTCGCTCCAAAGTCACCAATATCAGGCTCACTAAAACAGATACAATTAAAACGATGCTGGTGCGGGTTTTCCACTGTTGTTTTAAGTGCTTCATCATTTAGCCTCCTTTGCAAACATACGTTTGGTTAGTTTTACAATCCAGCTCAAATTAAGAGCTAAGTGTACGCCTAACATTGGCATGATAAAAGTGGCCGAATCATGATGTATCTTTGACCAAAAGTCTTGAATATTTAAACTAATATCAAGCGCAGGTAGTAAAGCAACCGACACTAAAAAACCACTCACAAATACCAGTAACATCATTATATAAAGTAGGTAATCCCACACTATGTTAAAACGTTCTCGAGCACTTAATTTAGATAATAAGCGCTTAAAGCTGCGCTGTATCCAATCCCAATGTAGTAATAAGTGAATTGCAAATGGCACTATAAAAAACAAACTAAGCCATTCATGTAAAGGTACGCCCGTCGCTTGTGGTGCGCTTACTAGCATAAAGCTTATAAGGAGTAGTGCATCCATTACATAGCGGAATTTTTGTAAGTTTTGCTTCCAGTTAGACATTGTAATATGACCCTAATTTTTAATTACTTTTTGATTGCCACTATTTAAGGTACGCCCTCCTTAAACAGTAAAAGGCTCAATAAAATATTGAGCCTTAAATTATTACTGAGCTTTTAAATTAAAAAACGTACGACGCGCTTAATTTTACATTGCGACCTGCTTCGTAATCTTGCACGGTGTCGCTTGAGTATGACGCGTGTGAGTAATAGGTTTTGTCAAAAATATTTTCAATACCTAAGGTCATGCTAAGTGCTTCAAGCTGACTTGGTAGCCACTGCATGCTGATGTTATGAACTTGATAGCCTACTTTATGGATATCAGCACCGCTTGATACCGAATCATCCGTTCTGTTAATTAGGCTGGTCCAGTTAAACTTTAAATCATACTGCGGGACTTCGTAGCCTAAATTTAATGAAATACTATCGCCTACTTCGTAGCGTAATTGTTCATGCGTTTCTAACTGTTCTGAATCAGATTTCGAGTAGCTTAAACGCGCACTAAAGAGCGCTTTACGAAGTGAAAACGTGGATTCAAAGCCATCAATATCGTAATCGCCTGAATTTGCGTACGTACCAATTGGGCGACCTTTACCTATAGCCCAGTTATCTATGTAATCTTCAATGCGGGTTTTAAACACATTAAGTGAAAAGCCTAAAGAATCTAAGCCCAATACATTACGTTCTTTGAAGGCAAATCCGATGGCGTTATTTACACCTGTTTCTGCTTTTAGGTTTTTATCAAAGTTAGTGCTGTAATCAACGTAACTTTCACGAAGGCCAGGCCCTTGAAATAACTCAGTAGAGCTTGCGCTTATGCTCCAGTTATCATTAACAAGGTATTTAGCAGCTAAACCAAACGTTAGTTCGTTCCACGATTTATTTAATGAATCGTTAGTACCAGCAGAGTACATATCTACTTTAAAATAGTTGTAGCGCACGCCTGGGGTCACAAATAACTGTTCGGTTAGGGCTATTTCGTCTTCAATATAAATAGCATGAGAGTCAGCTGTGTCTTTGTTAGTTTGAACGTGGTTTGCAATACGTTTTGATACTTGCTCATAGCCTTCACCGCCGTAGCGCAATGTATGGTTAAAGCCAGCAAGAGCAATTTTTGAAGTGGCAAGCGCTGTGTAACCTGTATGCTCAGAGTTGCCTTCTGTGCCTAATGCAATATAGCTCAATTCGTTACGGTAAACGCTGGCACGCAGAGTAATTGCATCGCCTTTATTTAGCTCATAAGCAAGTGATGTACTTGTGCGAGTGTAGTCAATATCTTCTGTTTTAGCGTTTGAGTCTTCAGCAAAGCCAGCACCAAAGTTAGTTTTTACGTAGTAATCGCCTTCGTCGTTATATCTATCGTAAGAAAATACTAAACGATTGCTTTCGTTTACATCCCAACCAAGTTTGAATATTCCGTCAATTGTACGACCTTCGTTACCGGTTACTTCTTTGCCATTGCCGTTTTCAAAATTATTTCTGTCTGTTGAGGTGTAGTAGGCTAAGGCATCAACATTATCAGTTAGTTGGCCATATAATGCGGCAGAGCCTCCAGCATAGTCGTTAGTGCCTAAATTTGTATATAAACGAGCACCAAAACCTTGCCCTGGCTCTAGTAAATCTTTAGCGTCTTTGGTTTCAAAGGCAACACCGCCTGAAAGGCCTCCGGTAAGCACTGAGTTAGTACCTACTTTTATATCAACCGCTTTTAAAATATCAGCGTTAATTAATAAGTTACCCGAGTGATGAAACATGTTGTTGTTTTGGCTAATTCCATCAACGGTAATATTTAAATCTAGGTCGTCAACGCCACGAATATTAATGCCTTGCACTATTGAATGCGAGCCACCCACATCAATACCAGCTTGGTCGCGTAATAAGTCGCTTAAGTGATTTGCTTGTTTTCTTTCAATGTCGTCTTGTAATAACGAATTGTTAGTAATAGTTGTGCCCCATACTTCGATTGTTTCTGATGTGTTGGGAGTCTGTTCGGCCAAGCTAGCGAATGACATACTGGCGCATAAAGTACTGACAATAAGAGGGAGAGACTTTTTATTAAATGGGAGCATATTTATCATTGTTGATCTTTTATTTAATTTTTAACATTATTAAGAATGATTCGTATTAAATAGATCGTAATGGTGAATGGCAATTCAAAGAATATGCTCATAATGAATAGCGGTTATTTATATTTTAAATACTTTGCTTTTAACTAGCTCTCTAAACCATTGGCAAACAGGATCATTATGATGGCGTTGATGCCAATATAAATAGACTTCATCGTGCTCTAAATCTAGTTCTGGAGGGACCACTCTTGCAACTACATCATGATGGCGACAAATATCATTAGCAAAATGGTCCGGTACAAAAAATATTAAATCGGTATTTTGTGCAATGGTGCCAATACTATAAAAGTTTTTTAAGCGTATTGGCGTATTAACATTATCAATCCCAAGTGCTGCAAAGCAGTGGGCAATAGAAAGTGACTTTTCTCCCTGAATCGATATTTGTCCAAAGTTACAGTTACGTAATAATTCAATATTCAGCTTTGTATTAGCTAGTGGGTGAGTACTTGCCATTATTAATTTAAAGTCGCGTTCAAACAACGCTTGGCGATACAGTTTGTCCTCAGAGCTTGTAGGCTTGTGCCCTGTTATTACAAAATGAGTTTCGCCTTTTAGTAAATCTGAAAATTGCGGTTTTGGTAACGTGTCTATTTCAAGAGTGATATTAGGTGCTTGTTCGCGCACATCTTTAATAATGGTTTCTATTAGTAAGTGCATTTGTGGTGGCAAGCCAAATAACTTAATAATGGCTTGGCTGGTTTTAGCATCAAAGGTTTGCTTATTAACCAGTGTTTCGACCATATTCAAAATAGAGTTTAAATCTTGCTGAATCGACTGTGCTTTAGGCGTTAGTTCATATCCACCGGCCATTCTAATTAGTAATGGGTCGTCAAATAAACTACGTAACTTACTTAAAGACCGACTAATTGAAGGTTGGCTCATACCTAACGTCAACGCAGTATTACTAATGTGTTTTTCGTTTAATAGCTGTTTTAAAATAATGAGTAGGTTTAGGTCGAGCTGATTTAAATTCATAATTTGGTTTTATAATGAGCCTGTATTACAAGCTGTTATCCTAGCATTTATATTTGAGAAGTACGTATAGGTCTTTTGTTTTTAGGAATTTAAACATGACTCTTAAAAATAAAAAACAACCTTAATTATATATAAAATGTATAAAGTGATTTGCTATTTACCCTGATTATCAAACCTTAAAGTAAACAATATACTGGTTGTATCAAATTAAACTAACAGGATACAACACAATGAAACCACTTTATTTTGCAGCAGCGCTGCTAGCAACAGGGTTTTTTAATAGCGCATTAGCTGAGCCTACAAAACCAGAATTGTTAACGCCTGAGTTATTAGTCGATTTACCTAACACCTTTAATTCGCCAGCCAGTAGCGATATGGATAAAGAGGGCAATATATATATTACCTCACCAAACTTTCATAACGATGCACTGATTAAAATTGGCGAGATGCAAACACCTGCTGCGCCCCGTATAGGCATGCTTGATAAAAATAACAATTTTAGTAATTGGTATACTTTTACTAAGCAAGATATGGCGCCATCAACAGGTAAAATTGCACCTATGGGAATTGCATTCGGCCCAGATGGCAATGCTTACGTAGCTGATATGCAAATGTGGTTTGATGGCAGTTATAAATCGCGAATACTACGTATTAATGTCGTAAATGGAAAAGCTGTAAGCACGGATGTTGTTGTAACAGGGTTATTATTTCCTAATGCAGTGGTATTTAAAGGCGATGATCTGTTTATTTCAGAAACAGTATTAAAGCTTGAAGGTACTAAGCAGTTAAGTGGTGTGTATAAGGTTGGCATGAGTGAGTTAAATGATCAAAAACCAGCGCATATAAAACCTTTTTTAAGTACTCAAAATCATGACTCACATCTGTTTGATACATTTGCCTCTAACGCGACACTTAAGTTTGGCGCTAACGGCCTAACATTTGATGGAGAAGGTAATTTATACACTAGCATTATGGAAGATGGCAGTGTAATTAAAACCACTATGAACGAGCGCAATGAAAAAGTTAAAACAGAGCTATTTGCAAAAGGCCTAGTTGCAACCGACGGTTTAAAGTGGGACAACCGTACTAACAAAATTTATATTACAGACTTATTTGCTAACGCTATTTATAGTATTGATATGCAAGGTAAATTAGAGTTACTGGCACAAAATGGCAATACCACAGGACTTCATGGGGAGCTTGATGCACCATCTGAATTAATTGTTCGTGGTAAAGATATTATTATTATGAATTTCGACGCCGTGTTCGACAGCCCTAATATGGTTAACAAAAAAGCTGATAACCCACATACTTTATCGGTAATTAAGCTTAAATAACAGATTGCTAGCTGTTTAAAGTTACTAATTTAAATAGCTGCTTAGAGCAGCTATTTTGATAACAGGGCTTCAATTAATAACCTGGTTGAATTGTTACATCAAGCAATCTGCTTTAGCTCTAAATATAGTCGACTACATCAAAAGCTTTACCTGTTTGGTTACTTTCAATTGCGTGTCTAAATGCTTTAGCGGTATCAGCTGCGGTTATACCATTGGTGCTATCCATACCCATTATCTCCATCGTTTCCTTTACAAAATGAGGACTTACGGTATTTACGCGTAATATGCCTTCAAGTTCTAATGCCGCCGCTTTAGCGAATGAATCTAGCGCTGCATTTACCATGCTTACAGCTGCTGAACCAGGCGCAGGATTTTGTGCTAAAAAGCCTGAAGTAAAAGTAAAACTACCGCCTTGATTAATGTACTTAGTTGCCACATGAAATAGTGTAATATTACCCATTAATTTATTACCTACAGTTGTTGTGTAATCTTGCTCACTTATCTCGTTTATAGGTGCGAAGGCAATTAAACCTGCAGTAGATATAACCGCATCAACATTTCCTACTTTTTTAAATAATGCTTCTATAGAGGCTTTATCTTGAATGTCTACCGTGTGTTCGCTGTTTTTAAAGCTCGCTTTAATAACTTGATGATCATGAAGGTCTGCCGCTATTGCTGCCCCAACTATGCCTGATGCGCCTATTAATAATACTTTCATTTTTATTACCTTTAACAATGTATTTTGTGAATGTAAGGTAATAATAAACTCATCAGTAAAGGTGAAAAATAACAAATAAATAATATTATTTGTGATATTTTTAGAATAATAGCCAAGTGTAATTTAGCGAGTAAGTAATGGATTTATTAAAATCAATTCAGGTATTTGAGCAAGTAGCCCAGCAGCAAAGCTTTAGCCGCGCTGCCGAGAGTTTAAATTTAGTGCCCTCAGCCGTTAGCAGGCAAATTAACGAGCTTGAAAAATGGCTCGATATTAGGTTAATAAACCGTACTACACGCTCATTAAGTTTAACCGAAGACGGTAAAGCATATTTACTTAAGCTCAGTGATATTCGTGCACAAGTCACCGAACTTCGCCGCTCCAAAACACAGCTACAACAAATCAAAGGGCTTATAAAAATTACAGCTCCCATAATGATTGGGCAATATATGCTGCCGGTTGCATTAGCTGAATTTAAAGAGCTGCATCAGGACGTTGATTTAGCAATTTCACTTATGAATCGTAAAGTAGAGCTGGTGGAAGAAGGCTTTGATTTAGCTATACGCGTAGGGCACTTAAACGACTCAACAATGGTCGCGCGTAATATTGGTAATATGCACTTTAAAACGGTAGCAAGCCCTCACTATATTAACACTCACGGCATGCCCAGTACGCCTAAAGATCTTAAAAACCATCAATGTTTAATAAATACCGCAGTAACTAATGCCAAGCGATGGTCGTACTTAATTGACGGAAAAAGCACAGTAATAAAAGTAGCTGGTAGCCTTGAAGTTAACGATTCTCAAAGCTTAAAAGCCTTTGCTATAGCTAATCAAGGTATTGCTCAGCTGCCTAGTTTTTACGTTGATGCGGCAATTCAATCCGGTGAGTTAATAGAAATATTAAGCGATTATGTGCCAAGCCCATTACCCGTGAATTTACTCTATCCATCGCAACGTTTATTAAGCCCAACCGTCCGCGCTTTGGTGGACTATTTAGTGCCATTTTTAAATCAACAAAAGCAAAAGTGGTAGGCTTAATTAGCGCTAAAACTTCAAACTAAAAATAGATAAAACCAGTGAAAAGTGAAGTGGCCCTTCATAGTTGGGCATCTAGCTTAAATGGGATTGATTATTGTAGAGCCTTCAGTAATAGTGGTTATAGAGCAAACTAATTATGTTCTCAATAATACATAAGGGCTCGTGCTCATCAATATTATAAAACCAATAAATATAATAAGGACAAACAGGATGAAAAAATCACTAATTTCAATAGCGCTGGGCTTTGCTGCCCTTAGTGCGTTTAATGCCAATGCAAACATTGATCAGCAAGTTAAAAAGATAGAGCAACAGGTTATTGATTGGCGACGTGATTTTCATCAAAACCCTGAGCTTGGAAATCGCGAAACCCGCACAGCAGGTATTGTTGCTAAGCACTTAAAGTCGCTGGGTATGGAAGTACAAACAGGGATTGCTTATACAGGTGTTGTGGGGCTATTAAAAGGCGCAAAGCCTGGCCCGACAGTAATGCTACGTGCAGATATGGACGCGCTGCCAGTTACTGAAAAAGCAGATGTTGATTTTAAATCAACTAAAACCACTAATTACCGTGGTGTAGATGTAGGCATAATGCATGCTTGTGGGCACGACACGCACGTGGCTATGCTAATGGGCGCTGCACAAGTGCTTGCAAACATGAAAGATGAGCTACACGGTAATATTATGTTTGTATTTCAGCCTGCAGAAGAAGGCGCACCTGAGGGGGAAGAGGGGGGCGCTGAGTTAATGCTTAAAGAAGGCATATTTAAACAATACAAACCAGAAGCTGCTTTTGGGTTACACATAACATCTAGTTTGCACAGCGGTAAAATTGGCTATAGAAGTGGCCCTGCAATGGCCAGTGCAGACCGATTTGAAATAACAGTACATGGCAAGCAGGCACACGGCTCTGCACCGTGGACTGGGGTTGACCCCATTGCCGCAGCTGCGCAAATAGTAACAGGCGTAAATCATATTGTTAGTCGCCAAATCAACATTACCAAAGAGCCTGCTATTGTCTCGTTTGGTAAGATAGCGGGTGGGGTGCGTAATAATATTATTCCTGAAGAAGTCGAAATGGTAGGCACAATTCGTAACTTTGATATGGATAACCGAGCACAAATATTTGAAAAAATAAAAACCACAGCCACGCACATTGCTAAATCGTCAGGTGCTACTGCAGAGGTACACATTCACGAAGGTTATCCGGTAACGATTAATAACCCAAAGTTAACTGCGCAAATGTTACCTAGCCTTAAAAAAGCAGCAGGTAATGAAAACGTAGTTGAAATGGGAAAAATAACCGGCGCAGAAGACTTTTCGTTTTACGCATTAGAAGTACCGAGTGTATTTGTATTTTTAGGCGGCACACCAAGTGAGCAAGATTTAAATACAGTGGCTAGTAATCACTCACCTTATTTTTATGCCGACGAATCATCGTTTAAAGTAGGCACTAAGGCGCTTAGCCTGTTAGCTGTTGATTATTTAAACGCACATAAAAGATAGCTTAAACACACCACGTTACGCTATTAGCTTAACGTGGTATTGCTGTTTTATTTAAAACATCGGATCATGTTTTTAGCACTTGCTCAACTTTTAAAATCACTCTCAAAAATTAAAAATCTAACCGAACATACAAATGAACCGGCGAGCAGTTTTTTTATATTTTAAAAATAATGAATCGATATTGCCGGTCTTATATCTCGATTCAATCTTCATAAGCATTAAGGATTTAAATAATGGAAATTACTGGAAGCTGTTACTGTGGTGAAATTAAATACCAAGCAAAGTCTCAAAATAACAACGCACTTGTTTGCCATTGTAGCGATTGCCAACGTATGTCGAGCGGCCCATTTAGAGCAGTTATAATTGCAGAGCCAAATTCGGTCGTGTTTACCCAAGGTGAGCCAAAAGAGTTTGTTAAAACAGCGCAAAGCGGTAACAAGCGTGCGCAAGGTTTTTGTGGCACATGTGGTACAACACTTTATGCAACTAACGAAGCTAAAACTGACCGTGTATATGGCTTGCGTATTGGTGCAGTTGATCAGCGTGATCAGTTTACGCCAACAGCACAAATTTGGGCTAAATCAACATTGAGCTGGTTGAGCGGCTTACACGAAGTACCTGCGTTTGATACAACCCCACAAAACTAGTTAGTTGGGGTTACCAGTATTACTTTTTTAGTAAGCGGTTTGAAATTTATTTAACCAAATGACTGTCTACTTATAAGTCAGTCATTTGGAGAATAATATGTGTAGTTCACCTAAAAGCAGTCGAGCAGTGAAAAAAACAGCCATTAGTTTTAATGATGAGCTTACTCAAGAGCAGCGCTTGCGTTTTGCTGCAAAAGCTAATTTAGCACAAGAGCGCCGTGAACAGCGCGAAGCAACTAATAAACGCTATGAGCAAAAGCACGCGAGTAGTAAACCTTCGTCTGGTTTATTTTCGTGGTTACAGCAGCTAGTTAGCTGATTTAGCTAAAGTGGTGTTTTTACCACTGCCCAAACCACATAAAGCACACAGTACTCCGGCAATAGCGCACAACCACAATGGCGCACTCCAACTGCCTGTTGTAGTGTGTAATGCACCAGCTAGCATAGGACCAATAGCCGCGAGCAAATAACCTACGCTTTGCGACATACCTGAAAGCGACGCTGCTTGTTGCGAATCATCGGTTCGTAAACTAATAAACGACAGCCCCAATATAAAACACGCTCCAGAGCAAAAACCCAGCATTAGGGTCCAAACAAAAGCAAAGCTAGGCATGTAAAGCAGCCCCAAAGCACTGAGTGCACTCAACATGGCTAAAATAAAGCTAAGCGCGCTTTGATCTTTTAATTTGGCAAGTAACGGAATTAATATTAAACCCGGTAATGCAGTCGCTATTTGAAAAGCCCCATGATAAGCACCTGCTTGAGTAGCTGAGTGACCGGTTTCGGTTAATATGCTTGGTAACCACGTAATAATTATATAATTTAAAAACGAGTTTAAGCCCAGCAGTAGGGTAATTTGCCATGCTAGTAAATAACGCCATACACTTTTTGACGTGTCGGTGTGTTGAGCAATACTCGCGGGTTTTGTGTGCTTACTTAATTGCGACATCCATACAATAATGCTCGCCAAAGTAATAAGAGCTGATGAGCCCAGCGCAAGTTGCCATCCTAATCCGTTTAATTGACTAAGCGGAAATACTAAAGTAGAAAACCCACCCGATACCACGCCCATAGTAAGCACGTAGGCTGAGGTCATTAACGCAACCTTAGCTGGGAAGTCGCGCTTAATTAAACTTGGTAATAATACGTTTGCAATGGCAATGCCCACACCAATAATAGCGGTGCCTACAAAAAGCATAGCTGAGGTATTTATTATCCGCGCTGCAACCCCTGCAAGTATAAATAACAAAGCCACAAACAAGGTGCGCTCTAACCCTTGCTTTTTAGCAAGAGTTGCGGCCATTGGCGATACAACCGCAAAGGCAATGAGTGGCAATGTTGTTAAAAACCCAGCTTGCGATGCGCTAAGCCCAAAGTGATTAATAATTTGTTCAAGCACAGGTGCAATACCTGTAAATGTTGCACGTAAATTTGCGGCAATAAGTAATATGCCAAGCACAAGTAATATGCCAGCAAAGCGTGATTTAGGTGTGTTATTTAACAAAAGGGAAGACCATTAAAGCTAATACTTAATGGGCGCTAGTATAAAGGCTTAGCAAAAACTATAATTTAGAGATAATGACATTAAATAACTAAAAACAGACAAAACTATGTTTGATGCAATTGGTTGGGACGACATTAAAAATTTTGAAACTATGGCGCAGCCTATAATAGCCAAAATAGAGCACGCGCATGCAAGTCACGAAATACCACTACATACTCATCCAAAAGGGCAATTAATTTTAGCGCTGCATGGTTATGTAACGTGTGAAGTGTCGGCAAAAATGTGGATGGTGCCTACGCACAGTGCAATTTGGATCCCAGCACAAAAGGTGCATAGTAATAGGGCGTCTGATAACGCGCAGCTTTGTCATTTATTTATTGATAGTAGTAAAAACGGTATGCCGCTAAATACGTGTACGTTAGCTATTACGCCGCTGGTTAAAGAGCTAATGTGCGAGTTGGCTGGGCATAATCAGCACTATACTTTAAATAGTAAAACAGCGCGTTTAGCTCAGGTGTTATTTGATCAACTTATTGAAATGCCCGTACAACCACTTGATTTTGTATTATCTAAAAACGAGGTAATTCAAACCATGAGCGATCAGCTTATAAATATGCCAAACAACCGAAAAACACTACCACAATGGGCTAAGCAGTTTGCATTAACTGAGCGCACATTAGCGCGGTTAATTAAAAAAGAAACAGGCATGACATTTGGAAAATGGCGTACGCAATTGCATATAATTACAGCCTTAAAAGCGCTTTCTGATAAGCAAAGTGTGCAGCAGGTGTCGGAGTTATTAGGGTATGAGTCGGTGAGTGCGTTTATTACTATGTTTAAAAAGGTAATGAAAAAGTCGCCCATGAAATACATGAGCGATTTAAATCAGCTTAGCCCTTAAATAAGCATTACCACGTATAAGTTGCCGAAAGCATCGCGTTACGAGGCCTGCCCGGGAAGTATCTGTCGCCGGTAAAACTGGTGTAATCGGCGCGCTCCGCATAAGCCTCATCAGTTAAGTTAATAATACGAGCAAGTAGCTCAAGATTACTAGTAACTTGCCACTGTGCGCGCAGGCTTAAAACATCATGCCCTTGGTATTTATTTAAGTTTTCTGGGTCGGTGTAGTAGTTACCAACGCGGTGCCACTGCAAAGCAAATTGCGCGTTGTTTAATGCCTGCCATGTTAAATCGATATTAGCAATATTACGCGGCGCGGTATCTATGTCGTTGCCGTTTATATTTAAACCGTTAAGTATTTGGTTGTTAGTATAAGTATGCTTTGCGTGAGTGCCTGCAAAGTTAAGCGCAAGCGACTTGGTGAGCTGGTAGTTAAGCTCAAGCTCAATACCACGATGACGAGAGCTGCCATTATTTACCGTAAAAAAGTCGCTATCGCGGTAAATCGTATTGTGTTTACTCATAGCGTAAACCGACACGCCATAACGTAGTTTTTCGTAAATCCCTTTAATACCCAGCTCTGCGTTATTCGCTATTTCGGCGCTTAAATTTGCAGTGGTTTGCTCGCGTTGTAATTGGTATAGCTCAGCCGCTTGTGGCGCTCTGTAACCGCGAGAAAAGTTTGCATAAAGCGTGTTATTTGTATTGTACTGATAACTAACCCCAAGCTTTGGCGATAGATTACTAAAACTATTTTTAGCACTCGCTGGGCGGCTGTATCGGCAGCCACCAAAGCCGCATTCTGTGCCATCGTCTTTTGTTCTACCTGCTAGCATATTATTGGTGTAGTCGTACTGCATATGCTCGTAGCGCACACCTGCGGTAAGTAACCATTTATTTAATTGCCAATCAATAGATGCAAAGGGGGCATAAAGCGTGGCGTTTACATCGTAATCGTAATGCTTACCTTGGGGTACTGTAGCAACTAAAAATGCAGAGCCCTGAGTTGGCTCGTTTTGGCTTTGAGTAAAGTCGGCTTGCGTGTATTCGCCATCAAGCCCGAGGTTTACTTTTACATTGCTTTGTAAATTATGTTGATAAAGCGATTGTATGCCAAAACCAGTTTGACTGTTTGTTTCAAGCGGTGTGCCGGGTAAAAAGTGCTTAAAAAAGTCCATGCTTTGGTCACGAAAATATAACGTAGTAGAGAGCACATCATCGTTATTTAATTGCCATGTTGCATTGCTCCATGCTCTAAATGCGCGTGCTTTTCTAAATGCGTCAGGGTCAAAGTTTTTTTGCGCGAGGTCTTCGTTTTTATAGCTTTCAAAGCCTGTAATAAATCCAGCCGTTTGCTGATCAAGATTTGTATAAGTAAGGCCTGAGGTAAGTAATAAATTATTATTTGAATAGCGATGGCGAATATTTACTTTTTGTTGCTCTACGCTTTCGTCGTCGCGGTAACCGCTATCGTCGGTAACACTTGCGTTAATGCCGATACCGCTGTTGCCGTAATCGTGCCCTGCGCGTAATTTGTAGCGAGTATAACCGTACGATCCATAATCTAAACCAACTAAGCCACCGCCTTGTGTGGTGTCGGGCGTTATTACATTAATAACACCATGCACAGCGTTTGAGCCATAAAGTGCAGAGCCAGGGCCTTTTAGCACTTCAATACGCTGCGCCATTTCGCTGTGCGCCTCAAATAACTCGTTTATGTTACAAAACCCAGCGGCTCTAAGTGGTATGCCATCCTCCAAAGTCAATATGCCACCACAAGCGCCAGCGCCCGAAAGTACGGGGGAGCGAAGTGCGGGTAAATATTCTTGGCCATTTCCGCGTTGAATATTAGCCCCTGCTACACGTTGAAGGGCTTCTTCAATATGGGTAGGCGCAATGCTATTTAGCTGCGCTTCGCTGAGTGTACTTATTGATAAAGGCATTGGGGTCGATAGCGCTTCAATACGTGATGCCGTAGTTGTTATGGTTTCTATTGCATCGTTGTTTTGATTATCGGCAAACGCAGCGTGGCTAAAGGGTAATATCAGAGGCAAAAAATAAGGTTTCATACATTCCTTGAAAGTAATCTATATTGCATTGCCTCTATAATATGCGGTTTTAATATGCATTTAAACTTGTTGCGTTAAAGCGTACGTAACCTATAAATCCGATACGTAATTGATAAAACAAAACAAGCCACAGCAGGAAACACCAAAGCCAGCACTAAGTAATGCTTAAATAAAACGTAGCCGGTTATACCGCCTAGTAAAAAGCCTGCAATAATGAGTAAAAACATAACGCCTTTACGGGTATCAAATTGCTCACCTTTAAGCGCTTTACCTAGCATTAAACCAAGGTCAGTAAAAATACCGGTTAAATGTGTCGTACGTATAACAGCACCACTGTAATTAGTGGCTAGCGCATTTTGTAACCCACACGCAGCAGACGTTAAAACAATGCCGTAAACGAATGTGTTTTTGAGTAAATAAGCACTCGCAAGTAGTAGCAATCCTTCAATAAAAAGCAAAGTGTCGTAATGACGACCAAGTTTTAATGAGCCACCAGAGAGCAAAAAGCCCGACAGTGCCGAACCCAACATAAAGCTAACAATTATTGAAAGTAACAATAAGGCAGTACTAGGATTAGTTATTGCTTTAATACCAAGTAAAGTAACAGAGCCAGATACATGCGAAATAGCCTGGTGCTCAAATCCTAATAAGCCTACAGCGTTTACTATGCCCGCTATAAATGCGAGCGTAAACGCGCCATATTCAACCCACTTTGGTAGTTTTGTAAACATTGGTTATCTCTTAACGTGTACAGTGTTAATTATTGAGTTTGTGCTTTAAAACGCTTTATTTGCTCATCAACTAATTTTGTATCTATTACGCCACGCTTAAAAGCAATGTAAGTAGGAAACGTAAACTCATTGAACTGCCTAGCGTATACGTTTTTAAATTCCTTTGAGTACCACAAACCCGCTTGATAGTTAGTTATTGCGTATTCAACGCGTTTTTTTTCTAGCAGCTCAAAAGTGTCTTTAGTTGAAAGTGAACGAAGCAGATTATTCTCATCAAGGTTATACTTTTTAGCAATAACCTCAGGCACAGGAACGCCGCGCAGCATTGCTATTGGGGTATTTGATAAATCGTCAGTGAGCAATTTATCTTTGTTTAAAGCAAATAAACCATACTTAGTAGTATGCAAGGGCACGCTTGTAAAATCTAAATACTCTGCTCGCTCTTTTGTATTGGCCAAAGAGAAATAGCAGTCGTAGTAGCCCAGCGCCATTTCTTTTTTTACGCGCGCCCATGGCAGATGAATTACGTCAATCTTAAGATTTAAATTACGCTCAATAAACGTTAAATATTCAATATCTAAACCTGTGAACGTATCGCTTTTCTCATCAAATATAGTAAAAGGCGGGTAGTGAGTTGTTACGCAGCGCAGGGTCTTACTTGGCGCTGCAAGTAATAACGAAGGTAAAGTTAAAGCTAAAAATAGAAATATTGCGCGCATAAATAAAAATTCGATATCTTTTAAAATACATAAATTGAACGCCAATTATACAGTTACTGAGCTTAATTGCATTGATCGAAGTATTTTTACCTAGCGTATAAGTTAAATTTTGTGAGATATACCATGTTTAACGCAGAGCAGGAGTCACGCATTATCGAAATGGCGTGGGAAGATAGAACTCCTTTTGAGGCAATAGAGCAGTTATACGGATTAAAATACTCCCAGCTGGTGGTATTTATGCGCGAACATATTTCAAAAGGCAGTTTTAAAGTGTGGCGTAAACGCCATGCTGGTCGTAAAACAAAACACTTAAAATTACGCGATCCCGCTATTATGCGAAGCCACTGTAAAACACAATATAAACAACGTTAAATAAGTGTAAGCTGTTTCATATGATGTTCAGCCGTGTTTGTTAATCTTTAGCTATAAATTACGCTAGAGATTATTTATGAGAGCACTAACATACACAGCACTAATAGCATTGGCTTTATGTTCAATAAGCGCAGATGCAAAACCGCATAAAGATAAGCATGGTCATAAACACGGCCATAATAAGCATCATTCACATAAACACAACGACAATGACTACCTTTCTAAAAAAGAGGCTAAGCAGTTAATTCGCGCAGGTTGGACGCCACCAGGGATAAGTAAAAGCTACCACCGAGGCGACTATTTAGATCGTGATTTATATAAACGAGGTAGAGTGATTGAACGCTCTAGAGATAATGGTACAGTGAGTATTGAAATAGACCGTACAGTTATCCATATGGTGCACGACACTCGAGAAATACTTTCAATCTTAAGTCGCTAAACTAACTTTATAAGGATATTAAAATGCTTATTGCGCTGGCTATAATTATTGGCTTTTTTTTACTGGTTACCTTGTTGCCTATGTCGTACAGCCAGCATTACTTAGTGCGTAGCTGCGACTTTGTGCGCTTACAGGTATTTTATATTGCCAGTTTTGTAGCCGTTACATCGTTGTTTTTATTATGGCAAAGTAGCGCAATAGGTTATGTATTTATAGCCTTAACCTCATTGCTTATAATGATTTTACAAGGTAAATGGATTTATCCGTATACGTGGCTTGCTAAAAAAGAAGTGCAAAGCGCACCAAAGCATATAGACCACAGCGTACGAATTATGTCGGCAAATGTACTGATGTCGAACCATAAAAGTGAGCAGCTAATTAGCCTTGTAGATGAGCACCAACCCGACCTGCTCATTACGCTTGAAAGCGATAGCTGGTGGGAAAATAAATTATCAGTCATTAAAAAAAATTACCCGTATTACATAGAATGCCCTAAAGACAATCGTTACGGCATGCACTTATACAGCAAATTTAAAATACTCGATGCACAAATATGTGAGCTAATAGAAGAAGATATTCCTTCAATTCATATTTTGTTTGAAAACGATGAAGGCCTGCAAATGCAAGGGCACTTTATTCACCCAGCACCACCAAGCCCGACCGAAGAAGACTCATCGCGTCCGCGCGACTCAGAGCTAATAATGGTGGCTAAAGCACTTAAAAACCCAACACGACCTACCATAGTTGCCGGTGATTTAAACGACGTAGCATGGTCGCGTAGCACCCGTTTATTTATGCAAATAAGTGGCTTTTTAGACCCTCGAAAAGGCCGTGGTTTTTATAACACCTTTCATGCAAGTTACTTTTTTATGCGCTGGCCGCTCGATCACTTATTTCACAGCGAAGGCTTTAAAGTAAAGCGTATTAAGCGCTTAGCTAAGTATGGCTCTGATCACTTTGCACTCCTTACTGAGCTTTCTTACGAAAACGCTAATCAGCAATCATTAGAAGATAAACCCGAAGATCTAAAGCATGAAGAAATCCAAGAGCTTGCTATGAATAAGGCAGACAAGCGAAAAGTGCCGAGGTTTGAGGAAAAGTTATAGCTATTAGGCAGTGTTGGTCGGATAAGTGGCGAAGCCACGCCATCCGACAAAAATAATGAATTGGCTAGCAACAACACGACTACCACGTTTATGTTGTCGAGTGGCTAGAAAGTGCCAAAAGCGGACATGATCATTCTGCCTATTGTTCTCAAATTTTTATGAGCTGCAATAACATCAGTTTTAATCAGCCAGCCAAATTTGCTGTGCCAGTGCACAACTAACACGGTCCCTATGAATTAGGTCCACCTTTCCTCAGTCATAAAGCTTGTCAAAAATAGTAGCGTACTGAAATTAAATGAAAAAAATATTTTAAGGGATACTTCAGATAGGTTTATTGAAAGTTCAGACTTTTCGACCATCTCTTGCTTCTGGCTCACGGACAAAGTAATTTAGGAGTACCGCCAAAAATGATGACTGGAATTTACTCGCGCTGATGATAGAAAAAAGAAAACTTAAAAATCAAATCCTCAAAATATTAAGGCGCAAAGACGAGAATAAAAGTAGATCTACTCCTGAAATCTATCTATCGCTTACGCCAGAAAAATTAGACGAAGTATTATCGGTTGCGGTAGTAAATTACGAAGAGGCGATTGAGCATTATTATGATGGAGTACAAGAGTTTATCTATGACCTAATGAGCGGCTGCCAGCTTGATAAACTTGTGCCAATACCAGAATACTCGGACGCTGGGTTTCAGCAAAGAGCGAAAGCGTTAAATAATCTCACCGTTACAGAAGTAGAGTTTAAGAAAATCGCGATGATCTTAAAAATCTCTAACCCAAACTGGAAACCAGACGAGGACAGTAGGACATTCGACTATGTCCCCCAAATTAAGGGGGGTATATATAACGATAAGGAGGTTGTTGAGTACTTAACCGGTGAGGAGTTCAACCAATTTAAAAAATCAATAAGAATCAAGATATTGCGACAAAAAGGAATGGACTATGTTCCGGCAGGCTCTAGTTTTGGTGAATCAGTCAAGATCATTCGCACCGAGTTCAAAGAGTACCAACTTTTATTCATTAAATTGTATTTCGGTACGCTAGAACAATTTGTGTCAAGTCTAATCGAACGGACCTCTCATCTTATACTGCAAGACCTAAGCAGCAAAAATAAAATGATGTCATACATCAAAGAGTATGTCCTACCGCAATTTAATGGATGCTGGCCTGTTTACAATAACTTTTTGAGTGATTGGAGACCTCCCAAAAATCATCCTTCAGCATTAACAATTGGCGATAGGATCTATACCTATTTTGGAGACGGTGTATCAACTCAGTCAGTATCGCCGAGATATAGAAAAAGAGAAAAGGGATTATGGCGAAAGGTTGGAGAGAAGTTGAATGCCAAAGTAGAGTCTGGATCGAGGCGCGCTTTTACAAAGAATCAGTTGGATGAAAAGTTAAAGACAATTCATAACAACGGTGGTGCATTATCTCAACATTTTATTAGAAAAAATCACTCAGGATTAATAAGCTCGATAATTCGCTACTATAAAAAATTTACAAATATGCAGACAGCGATTACTGAAAAACCGGTACAGATTCATATCGCCGATGATAAAACTGTTTTAGACTCTTATGCTGAAAAATTACTCTATAACCATTTACTAAAGATCCGGTCACATGCCGACTGGCTGTATTCAATTGAGGTGCATCAGTTAGTTTTCCTAGCAGATGACATATCAAAGAAGTTCAGTGTGGACTTTGTAATTAACGCAAATTTATTCGTTGAAGTTGAAATGATCGACTCGAGGGGTAAGTACAAGAATCGACTTCATAAAAGCTACGCTGCGAGAAATAGTATTAAGCGAAAGTGGTACGCTCAAAAAAAATTGAAATATATCTTCGTACAGCAAGAAGATTGCTTCTCAGACATCGCATTAGCCGCTACAGTGAAAAAACTGATAGACCTGAATGAATCGCCTTTTCCTATTGAAGATACGTCAAAAATCGGATACCAAAAGCACAGGCTAGGTCTGAACTATTGGCGACAAGAAGGGGTAGTAGAAAAGGAATTCAAGAAAGCTAAACAAAAAGCTCTTTCTGCGGGAGGAGATTCACTGACTTTGCTCTATGTTTTCAATATGGGGGTGACTGGTTTGAGGGATGCTTTTTATAAGTTGCCGAAGGAAAAACAGCGAGCATTGATTAAAGACATCGATCAGCAGCTTACACAGACACCTCAATTTGTAGATGGCAAGCTGACCGAAATCGCATGGAATGCACTTCAAGAGCGACTGCGCACCAGTCGCGGTGTATTTATGTCTGATAAGCTCTACAACAAATTTGGCTTTACATCGGTATATAACTTTTCTGTTATGCTTACTTTGCGGAGATACTTTGGTTCTTTCAAAGATTTAGCAGTGCACTTTGGGCTTGGCTGGCTTCCTAATACGAGGTCGATCTGTTTCGAACTTAATTCGGTTCGTATTGAGAAGGATGATGTTAAAAAGGCAATTGAAAGTCTTCCTGCTGTTACAGATGATAAGCTAGAAAAACTGAAAGAGTATTTAACTGGCAACTCTGAAACTACTGTTCGCAAAGTGCAAAATTCATTTTGCTATGAAGATGGTGAAATGCTTCCGTTGGTGAAAAACTTTATCGAAAGCTCTATAAGGGATGGAGTTTTTTATCCCCTTAAAAAATGTAATGCGCAACTCGCTGAATACATTACTAAAACCATCTCCACAAAAAAATTCTATGAAGAAATAGGTTACCATCAAGGTATGCCTGTGGAGGACTGGCTACCTCCTAAGGTGTGGCCAAGGCTAATCCTACCTTAGATTTTTGAATCGCTACTAGCAGTTTGGATATTTCTTGGTCATAGAAAAGTACATGTCTGCTTTTCGCTCATTGTTGCCTGTCAGGTTAAGTCTAGTGAAATAGATTGCATTGCATAGTTAAAGTTTTTATATTGTTCGGCAATATTTTATTTGGTGCTAATAAAGCACTGCGTGCAAAGGAAAGCATGTGAATTATAAAAAAATGTACTACCCAGTTAAGGCGCTTGCTGTTTTATCTTTAGTTGCTGTTGCTATTAAGTACTGGATGCCAACTGAGATTGGCTTTGCGTTTATGCTGTTGCCTTATTTGCTTCTATATTTTTTAGCTAACGCTAAAAACTATAAAAATAAACGGCTCATTTTTATTAGAATTATAGCTGCATTATGTACTATTACTTTAGCGCCAGTACTTGTCTTTGGTATTGAACCTGACCCTCAAGCTGGGATTGGTATTATGTTTTTGCTGATAATGCAGCTAGCTGCAATTAGTGCCTCTGAATTTATTATATTATTCTTTTATGTTGATAATGATTAAAAAGCAAACTGCTCATTTACAGTTATTACTGTGTAGTTGCTTTGTGGTTTGAACTTAGTAGAGACTAAGCTCTTCTGTAATCTAATTTTAAAGTTAAAAAACCTAAAAGCGGTTACCCACTTTTAGGTTTTCTAATGTATTAGTATTTAAAGCTAAATTAGCTATTGATCATAATACATTTGATATTCACAAATTCGCGCATACCAAAGCCGCCGTGCTCTCGGCCGTAGCCACTTTCTTTAACACCACCAAACGGTAGGTTAGGTTGTGCTAAACCGTAGCCGTTAATATTGATCATACCTGTGTCGAAGTACTTTTTAGCTAGTTCAATGGCTTTTTTCTCATCTTTAGAGAAAATACCGCCGCCTAAACCGTAGCGAGAGTCGTTAGCGATGCGCATTGCATCGTCGTTGTCTTTGGCTTTAATAAGCGAAGCTACTGGGCCAAATAATTCGTCGTCGTAGGCTGGCATACCAGGGGCTAAGTTATCTAGTAGAGTAGGTGGGTAGTAATAGCCTGTTTGCGAAGGTATTTCGCCGCCCGTTACTATGTTTGCACCTGCTTTAACTGATTCCATTACTTGGTCGTGAATACCGTCGCGTAAATCCTCACGTGCCATTGGACCTAAGTCTGTGTCATCAGCCATTGGGTCGCCCATTTTCATAGCTTCAAATTGCTCTTTAATTTGCGCTTTAAAGTCATCGTAAAGTGGTTCTACAACCACAAAGCGTTTAGCTGAAACACACGTTTCACCGTTATTGATCATGCGCCCGGTTACACAGGTTTTAACTGCAAGCTCTAGGTCTGCGTCATCAAGTACTAAGTAAGCGTCGTTACTACCAAGCTCTAACACTGTTTTCTTAACGTGTTTACCAGCTTCTTCTGCTACTTTTTTACCTGTCGCATCACTACCGGTAAAGGTTACGCCGCTAATTGCTTTGTGCGAAATTAAAGAACTGGCTGTTTTGCCGTCGATAAGTAAATTGTTAAAGCAATACTCTGGGAAACCAGCTTGTTTAAATAGCTCTTCTATTTTTTCAGCCATGCCAAATACATTACCAGCATGCTTTAATACGGTTGTGTTACCCGCCATGATGTTAGCAGCACTGTAGCGAATTACCTGATAAAGCGGAAAGTTCCACGGTTGAATACCTAATAGTACACCTGTTGGTTGGTAGCTGATGATTGCGCGGCCGCCGTCCATATCACGTTCTTCGTCAGCAAGTACTTGTGGGCCTTGTTCGGCTGTATAACGACAAATTCCTGCACATAGTTCAACTTCTTGAAAGCCTTGCTCATAAACTTTACCCATTTCTTCGGTCATGAGTTTTGCAATAGCTTCTTTTTGATCTTCAAAGAGTGAGGCTAACTTATTAAGGCATTTTGCACGTTCAGTGAATGACGTTAATCGCCATTTTAAATATGTTTCGTGAGATTTTTCGATTACCTGTTCTGCTTCCTTTTGAGAAAGTAGTGTATAGGTTTCAATGGTTTGCTCAGTTGCGGGATTAATCGTTTTAACTGTGTTACTCATTTCTATCTCCTTACAAATTTAGTTATTTAAAAGGTGCAAGGCTAGAGCCAGTTTTTATCATAAGTTGATTTTGTTTTTATCCATCTGATTTTATTAGTTAAATTTATATTTTTGTTGAAGAGGGTATTTTTTAAATATAAAAATTGAAGTGCTCGAGGCAGTAAAATATTCTGGGCGTTGCAAAATTTACAACACCCTCTGGGGCAAACACAGAGCTTTATATTAGCTCCTTTGCAATACGCTTTAATAAGTAAGTTTCTCGTAAAATAGAAAGCCCTTGTTTTTCACTGTTAGCAATGGTGCGCTCGTTATGTGCAACTGCGTCGTTAATATCAACCCATTTGGCTGTCATGCCATTTTGCTGCTCGTAATGCTCTAACTGCGCTTTGCCAAACTCGTCGGCAATATTACATACAAAGCAATACGATTTAATATGAATAATATCAAAATCGTCTTTATACCAAGGGCGATACTCTTCATAGAGTCCAAAAGCTTTAACTACACTTATTTGTTGTGCACCGGTTTCCTCGCTTAGTTCGCGAATTAAGCCTTGCTCAATACTTTCGCCGTCATCTACTCCACCGCCGGGTAGGCTGTAGTCTTCATAACGGTTTGTATACATTAAAAGTATTTTATTATTTTTAATTACAATGGCGCGAGCTGTTAAGCGTGTAAATTGGGTGCCTTGGTCAATATTAATACCTGAATGTATTAAGGTTTTTAATTGCTGCATTTCGTCTCCTTTTTTAGGTTTTTAATAATAATAGTTGCTACCATTCTATAAATAGAAACGATTTTAATTATTAATCATAATTTATGATCGATTTTTTTCAGCATACGTAAATATTAGGTTGGTAACATTTATAGCATTTAATCGCTTAAGTTTATTTTAAAAATTAGATTCTGGGCGCACCTTTAAATTAATATCTAGGATGCGTAGAATAAGAAAAAAGCATAGGGATTTATCATGTTAGACATACTTTTAGTAGATGATGACGTTGAATTTAGTGACGTTGTTTGCCACATAGTCGAATTCCTCGGCCACAATATAAGCACAGCTACCAGTTTAAAAGAAGCACATCAATGGTTTGAAAATAATACCTTTGATCATGTGCTGCTTGATTTTATGCTGCCTGATGGTAGCGGTTTGCACTTACTTGATCACTTAAAAACGATTGGGCAATCTCCAAAAATTACACTTATTTCGGGCCATCCTTCAGTTAAAGGTATTTTAGCTGATATGTGTGAGCCAAATGTAGGGCATTTATTAAAACCATTACAACGTGAAGATTTAGAACTCGTTTTAAATGGCCCTAAAAAAGCAGTTAAAAAAGCAAAGTCGAGCGGTATTGTACGCCACTTTGGCGGTTTAATTGGTGAATCTGAGCCAATGCAAAAGCTTTACAACATGATTGAACGCGTAGCTAAAACAAATGCTAACGTGATGCTTATGGGTGAAAGTGGTGCAGGTAAAGAAGTAGTGGCTCAAGCTATTCATAACGCAAGCCAGTGCGAAGGGCCATTAGTTGCTAGCAACTGTGGCGCACTTTCAAAAGAGTTAATTGGTAGTGAGTTATTTGGCCACGAAAAAGGCGCATTTACAGGCGCAATTGCACGTAAAGAAGGTGTATTTGAGCAATCAAATAACGGTACTTTGTTTTTAGACGAAGTAACTGAAATGCCAATTGATATGCAGCCAAATTTACTGCGAGTGCTTGAAACTAAAAAGGTAACACGCGTAGGTGGTAACAGAGAAATACCAACCAATTGCCGTGTTATTTCAGCCACTAACCGCTCGCTTACCGATTTAGCACAAAATAATGTTATTCGTGAAGATATTTACTTTAGGTTGGCTGTTTTTCCTATTGATATACCGCCACTTCGCGATAGAAAAGAAGATGTACCTTTATTAGCGAAAGCCTTTTTAGATCAACTTAATGACGAAAACGGCACTGCCTTTAGTTGGACTGCCGCACAGCTCAAAGAGCTGCAAAGCTATGAATGGCCGGGTAATGTGCGAGAGCTCCGCCATGCTATACACCGTGCATTTATTATGAGCGACCCACAAACCAGCGACATTATTTTACCTGATAACTTAGAGTCACCTTTTTCGCGCGTTAATAATCAAGCTGCCGAAAAGCCTGTATCAGCAGGGCAAACAATTGAAGAAGTTGAAAAAGAACTTATTCATGCAACGCTTGATAAGGTGCAAGGTAATAAAACGCTTGCTGCACAAATGCTGGGTATTAGTACTAAAACACTTTATAACCGCCTTAATGCATATGGCGGTATTGGCGAATATAAATAGATTTGAGGAAGGGCATGACATCCGATAACCAAACAGAGCAACTCAATAAATTAGTTCACGATGCAAGAGGGCCGCTAAATCGTATTTCGATGAATGCTGAGCTGATTAAATTGGTACTTGAAAACGATATGCCAAAAGAAAAAGCGTTAGATGCACTTGATAAAATTATCAATAATTGCCAACAGTGCAGCGAAAGTTTGCAAAAAATATCAGACTCTCAATAAATATTAAGTGTTGTATAAACTTTAATTCGGGAAGCTAAATGAGCAAGAAAAAACAGCAAGGTAAGGCGAATATCACTTGGGCAACATTTATGGTGGTTGTGCTAGGTATTATTGTGGGCAACGCATTTTTAGCATTGAATACGATTCAAGGCTTAACACAAACCCAAAAAAGTTTAGACAACACTAGCATGCTAACCACTGCAATTGAGAAGCTGCATCTATCCATAGTGCAGGCTGAGTCAGGACAGCGTGGTTATTTATTGACAGAAGAGGCTGATTATTTAACGCCGTACTACGATGCTGTAGGCCAAATTGAAGCGCAAACAGGTCATGTCAAGTCGCTTCACTCTGAGATTGACGGTCAAGCTGAGCGTATAGCCCAGTTGTTAGTTCTTGTAGATAGTAAAATTAAAGAGTTAAAACAAACTGTAAACCTTGCGCTAGATGACAAAGAAAGACGTGCGTTGTATGTATTAAATACGCATAAAGGAAGAAAGCTTTATAAGCAAATTAGAGAGTATGTTAATGAAATTCAAGACCGCGAATTACTCTTTAAAGTAAGCCATTTTTCTAAATTAGCACAGATTAAAAATGAAGCTAAAATTACATTCGCTATAACAGCAATAACGAGTGCGTTACTGATTATTGGTATGTTTATTATGACGCGCCTTAATTTAAGAAATGCAGCACAATATCGTTTTGAGCTTGAAAAACAAAACGAAACATTAGCAATGAAGGTTTCTGAGCGGACACAAGAGCTAACATTATATTCAGATGAATTGAGCCGTAGTAACCGAGAGCTTGAAGAGTTTGCTTTTGTAGCAAGCCATGATTTACAAGAACCTCTTAGAAAAATCCAAGCCTTTAGCGACCGTCTTGAAACCATGTTTAAAGATGAATTGGGTGAAAAGGGGATGGATTACATTGGGCGCATGAAAAATGCAGCGCAGCGTATGTCTAATTTAATAAACGACTTATTAGAGTTTTCGCGAATTACAACGCGTGGTAAAGATTTTGATGACACGAATTTAAATGAAGTTGTAGCTGATATATTAAGTGATTTAGAGATAGCGATAAAAGAGTCTGAAGCACAAATTGATGTAGATGATTTGCCAGTTATTCAGGCAGATAAAAGCCAAATGCAGCAGCTGTTTTTAAATTTGTTGTCGAACGCTGTTAAATTTAGGCGTCCCAACGTAAACCCACACATAAAAATTAGTTATCAAGATGAAGATATTTTCAGCTCTGATCATAATACTCATTTAAGTTTTCAAGTTATTACCATAGAAGATAACGGTATTGGTTTTTCACAAGACTATGCCGATAAAATATTTGTACCGTTTCAGCGCTTGCATGGACGCTCACAATATAAAGGCACGGGTATTGGCCTTTCTGTATGTAGGCGTATTGTGGAGCGCCACGGCGGAACAATTACAGCCCAAAGTAAAGACGGTGAAGGTGCAACCTTCATTATAAAATTACCAGTGGAAGCTGAGCTTTTCACATTGCAAGGAGAGGCTTAAATGCCCTATTCAAAAGTAAAACCGATTACTATTTTAATGGCAGACGACGATGAAGATGATCGTTTGTTAACACAAGATGCCCTTGCTGAAAGTCGTGTACTTAACGAGCTTCATTTTGTTGAAGATGGCGTTGAGTTGCTTGAGTATTTAGAGCGTAAAGGTAAGTTTGAAGACAAAGCAGTTTCGCCGCGTCCTGGACTTATATTACTTGATTTAAATATGCCTAGAATGGATGGCCGTGAAGCGCTTGAAGCTATAAAAGGAAACCCTAACTTAAAGGGAATTCCGGTTGTTATATTAACTACGTCTAAACAAGAAGAAGACATGGTTAAAGGGTATAACTTAGGTGCTGCATCTTACATTACAAAACCAGTAACGTTTGATGGTTTGGTTGATTTGATGAAAACGCTAGGAAAATACTGGGTAGAATTTGTAGAGCTACCGACAACATTTAACGATTAATGGAGATTGTATGTTAGATAAAGTGACTCAGTTGCTGCTTGTAGAAGACGATGAAGATGATTACATACTCACCTGCGACTATCTGGACCAATTGGATTCACACACGTTTAACATTCAATGGATAAGCTCTCCAGAGCAGGCAATTGCAACGCTTAGTAAAAATGAGCACGACATTTGCCTGCTTGATTACCGCTTGGGTGCATCGAATGGTTTAGATGTATTAAAAGAAGCAATTGCCAATGGCTTTAGCGGACCCATTATTATGCTTACCGGGCAGTCAAACGACGAGTTAGACTCGGCGGCGCTTGATGCCGGTGCAGTAGATTACTTAATTAAAACAGAAATGAGTTCGAGCCGCTTTGCACGTGCTATTCGTTATGCTTTGGCACGTAAAGATGTTGAAGGCGAGAGAGTAGAGCGCTTAAAAGCTGAAGCCGAAAACCGTTCAAAAGATCGATTTTTAGCTCATTTGAGCCATGAGTTACGTACTCCTCTATCGTCTATTTTAGGCTACACCGAACTGTTAATGCAGAGCGATTTTAGTCAGCAAGCTGAAAATGAATTGGGTGTTATTTATCGAAATGGTAAACACTTATTGAGCTTGTTAAACGACGTACTCGATTTGTCAAAAATAGCAGCCGATAAACTGGAACTTACCCTAAGCGAAGTTAACCTTGATAGCATGCTTGCCGATGTATACACGCTAATGCGCGTATCGGTGCTTGATAAAGGTCTTACGCTGCGCTTTGAATCTCATCAGCCATTACCTTTGGTTGCACGACTTGATGCAACAAGAGTTCGTCAAATTTTAATAAATCTAATAAACAATGCGGTTAAATTTACCGATAAAGGCGAAATTGTTGTTAATGCGTGGACGCAATGGGTTGATGATCGCGAAATGCTATTTTTTAGCATTAAAGATTCAGGTATGGGCATTGCCCCTGAAAAACAAGAACTTATATTTAAGCCATTTGAACAGATAGCTGATGTAGAATCACGCTCTGTAGGTGGCGCGGGCTTAGGTTTGGCAATATGTGCTGAATTGTTAGCGCGTATGCACGGTGATATTAGTTTGCACTCTGAAATAGGCAAAGGTTCTACATTTACGATTTCGGTATATCCAGGTGATATTAGCGAAGTAGAACGACAAGTACTTAATTTTAGTAGTGCCCCACAATTACAAAGTAAATCGGCTCCATGCAAAGTGCATGGGCGAGTATTAGTGGTTGATGATTTACGTGATTTACGCATGCTAGTTGGTCATATGATCAGTACCTGTGGTGCGCGCGTAGATTATGCCGAACATGGCCAGCAAGCACTTGAAAAAGTACGCATAGCAGATGCGTATAAAGCGCCTTACGATATTATTTTTATTGATATTCATATGCCTGTAATGGGCGGCAAGGAAGCTACCATAGAGCTTAGAAAAATGGGCTACAAAGGCCCAATAATTGCGCTCACTGCCGCTACTATGAAAGGCATACATGAGGAGCTTGCTGCACTTGGTTTTAACGATGTAATACCAAAGCCTGTTGATAGCGCGGCTTTATATCAATGTTTGCAAGATTACTTGGTAGCGCCAGAGCATGCACCGCAAGCTAAAGATATAAATTGTAGTAATGGCTTAACCGAGAAAAAGCAGCGCTTTTTACTTGTGGAAGACGATCACGATGCAGCGCAAATTACGCAACTACTTTTAGAAAGTTTAGGCGTTGAAACCGTCATTGCGTCTAGCTGCGCACAATGTTTGCAAATACTTAATCACGACCAGCAATTTAATAAGGTATTGTTAGATATGCATTTACCTGATGGTCGTGGCGTTGACTTAGGTCAGCAAATTAATGAACGATATCCTGAATTACGTTTAGTAATTGTAAGTGGCGCAGAGCCAGATCCAAGAGAAATAAAAGATTTAAATATTGACCGAGTTTTACTTAAACCTATTAATTTGAGCTTACTTGAAACGCTTATTAGCTAGGGCCTGTTTATCTTTCGAGGTTAAATTTACAGCAGTTTGTTTGGTATTTAGGCAAGGCAGAGTCTATGTAGTGTGGTTATTCCCCATAAATAGGCGATAACGTAGCACAAATGCCAAATATGCGCTGCCCGAAGGGTTCTGCCCAGGGGCTATTTACTCTTTGTTGCTCGGTTTTTACTTAGCCCACTAGGTTACAAATCTCGCGCCGCGATTAAATAGCCCCTAGATTGAACAAATTTTAATCCTGAAAGGTCAACAGGTCCAATAACTGAGACATTATTTATATGCATTCAATAAAGTTAGTATCTGAAGAATTAACACCATCAAAAGTAGTGTGTGTTGGGCGTAATTATACCGCACACATTGCAGAGCTAAATAACGAAACGCCAGATCAAATGGTCTTATTTAATAAGCCAAATAGCGCAATTACTAATACGTTATTTGCAGCTCACAACGGCGATACGCTGCATTATGAAACCGAGTTGTGTTTTGTAGTTAAAAATAAAAAATTTGTAGGTGTTGGACTCGGCCTTGATTTAACTAAGCGTACTGTGCAAAGTAAATTAAAAAATAAAGGGCTTCCATGGGAGCGCGCTAAAGCGTTCGACGGCTCTGTAATTTTAACTGATTTTGTAGCGCTAACTGATGCAATGAAGCACTTTACCTTTGAACTTAAAATTAATAATGAAGTGATTCAGCGAGGTGATACTCATTTTATGCTGCACAACCCTGACTCAATTTTACAAGAAATTAGTGAATTTATGAGCTTAGAAGACGGTGATGTAATAATGACAGGTACACCGTCGGGCGTAGGTGAGGTAACAGCTAAAAGTATTTTTGCAGTGGCGCTTTATGCTAATGATCAGTGTTTGCTTGAGCATCAGTGGCAAGTAAGTAAAAATTAATGACTTGCTGTTGGTAGTGTTTATCAAAGTCAGTAAAGGTGGTTTTAAGCCAATTATGCTGACTTTGTTGATACTCAGGCGATTGAAGTACACTATTTTTTAATGCGCGGTTAATTTTTTTAAGGGCTTGCTCTGCAAAATTATTAGGTGCTTTAGCCGCACAACCTATTGCTCCTCTTATAAATTGAATATCATTTTCTGCAATTGGCACACTTTCTATATTCGTATACTCCCCTTGTTTATTAAAGTAATCAGCCATAAACGGGTAATCAATTGAGTAGTCTAAAAAGCCGTGACTCAAGCGTGCTATAACAGCCTGACTTTCATTTTCGCTACTCCAACTTAACGAAGACTCTTTATCTCGTTTTGTATTTTCAATAATTGTATTAATTTTAGTTGTAAATTTACGAGCAGCCGCTTGCCCGTATACATATTGCGGGTCGGTTAATAAATTAATAAGGTGAATAGGCGAGCCGTGCTTTTCTTCTAATTGCGGCTTTAGCTCTTTAGTCGTGATAATTGAAAATGGGGGATATACCGTTGTTGGATTTGAGTAGTTAAGCTGTTGGTTATTATTTTTTTTATAAATAACACACGGAAAACATACATTTTTTCCTTCATTTAAATATTTATTTATACGCTGCTGAGGAACAATTAAGCGGGTATGTTTTACATCAGTTATGGTTCTGATGAGTTGCTCGGTTAGGTTGTCGCAAATTCCACCTTGTGGTGCACTTTCGCTTTTAGTTATATGAAAAGGGGGCGTGTAACTTTGCAGCCAAATAATTTCTTCTAGAGGCTGTACTTTTTGCTCAACGGCGTGCGCGTTAAATACAATTAATAAGCAAAATGCATAGTATCCGTTTTTCAGCATTGATAAGTGTTCGTTGAATTAAGAAAACTTAATAAAAGTATAGTGTTGGTTGTAGTAGGGTCAAATATTTTAGTAAAAAGCAACCTCATTCAAGGCTGCTTTTAACTCATACATGCTTAATAAGGCATCGGATGGTTTCTAAATATGGTGTTAATCTCACTAAGAATTTCGTCGTTTAGCGTTATGCTAAATGCGTCTATATCTTCCTTTAATTGAGCTATAGATGTTGCCCCAATAATTGAAGAAGTTACGCCATCTACTTGGTTACACCATGCTAAGGCTAGTTGTGCTGGAGTAATATTGTTTGCATGAGCCAGATCAACATACTGCTTAGTGGCTTGCTCTGCATTGGGTGTATCTCTAAAAATACCGTTACGCTGCATGAAGGTCCAACGAGAACCTTCTGGGCGAGCACCGTTTAGGTATTTACCCGTTAATAAACCGGCCGCTAAAGGCGACCACGGTAAGTAGGCAATATCTTCGTGTACACATTGTTCTATTAAATACGGCCAGTCTTTAGCGTGCGCTAAGCTAAACTCATTTTGAATAGATACCATACGCGGTAAGTTATGCTCTTTGGCCAAACTTAAAAACTGGCTTATACCCCATGGCGTATCGTCAGATAAACCGCAGTGCTTAATTTTACCTGCTTTGACACATTCATTAAGGTCTTCTAGAATATCAAGCATACTAGCTTGTTGCTCTTGTGTATTTACGTCGGTAAATTTAAGAGTGCCGGGCCATTGTCTGCCAAAGTGAGGGGTAGAGCGGTTTGGCCAATGTAGTTGATATAAATCGATGTAGTCTGTTTGAAGTCGCTTAAGTGAATCATCCACGGCTTCTATTACTGTTTGGCGAGTAATATTGCCGCCATCACGTACCCACGATAATCCATTGCCTGCAATTTTTGTAGCTAGTACCACTTCGCTGCGCTTTTGCTGATTACGCGATAGCCAATTGCCAATAATTTCCTCGGTTTTACCATAGGTCTCTGGCGAAGGAGGTACAGCATACATTTCGGCTGTATCAATAAAGTTTACGCCTTGCTCTAGCGCGTAGGCTATTTGTTCATCAGCGTCGCTTTGAGTATTTTGTTTACCCCAAGTCATACTCCCTAGGCACACTCGAGATACGTTTACGCCACTGCTACCTAGTGGGTTGTATTGCATAAAAATTCCTTAACTAAATTAGTTTTGAGCATGGCTGATTAAAGCCGATAAAAGAGGCTCGGAGATTGGGGCTTTTTGCCCTGTAGTAAAATCAAACATTACAACTTTAGATGCACCCGTAGTTGTTATTGCTTTTTGTGCATGGCTATAAACGGTGTAGTTCATGGTAAAGCGATCTGTTTTAAGATCTGTAATTGTAACGCCTACAGTGAGTGTGTCGGGAAAAGTTACTGGGCGTTTATAGCGAACGTTATTTTCGCTTATTACTGGGCCCACACCGTTTGGGCTTATTGTGTCGAACAGATTTATTTTATTTAAAAAGTCGATTCGGGCTATTTCAAAGTAACGTAAATACACTACATTATTTACGTGTTGTAGCGCATCCATATCAGCCCATGCTACGGTGATATCGGTATGAATAGGGTGCTGATCTTTAAACGTTTGCATTATTTATTGGCCCTTGATTTTCAAAGTACTTAGATTATCAACATGGTGTTACGAGCTCAAGGTAATTAATGGCATGTTTTTTTTATAAGATGATTGTACCTGTTTAATTTTAGGTCTACAGTTAAATTACACAGACACACAAAAACACACACAAAGGTAATAATATGCAGAATATAATTAATTGGTCCTTAGCTTGTTTGGTTTTTATAGCCTCTTTTACCTGTTACGCGATGGGGAATGAATCTGGCGCTATCATTTTAATGTTGGCAGGATTTTTATTTGAGGTTATGTATTGGCTACGTGGTTATAAGAGATCGGAGGACAATAAACACTTTTTTTAATCGTTAACTAGGGCCTGTTGACCTTTCAGGATTAAAATTTGTTCAATCTAGGGGCTATTTAATCGCGGCGCGAGGTTTGTGACCTAGTGGGCTCGATAACTGCTCCTGCGTTATTCTACTGACTTACATCCCTGTAAGAATAAGTAAAAACCGAGCAACAAAGAGTAAATTGCCCCTAGGCAGAACCCTTCGGGCAGCGTATGTTTGGCATTTGTGCTACGTTACCGCCTATTTATGGGGAATAACCACACTACATAGGCTCTGCCTTGCCTAAATACCAAACATACTGCTGCAAATTTAACCTCGAAAGATAAACAGGCCCTAGGCTTGCTTATCGCATGTGATTCAATAATAATAACTGTATAAATAACCAGTTATTATTGTGGTGATGAAGAAGTTTATTCACATAGACATGGATTGCTTTTATGCAGCAGTAGAAATGCGAGATAATCCAAAACTTGCATGTGTACCGCTTGCTATTGGAGGCAATAGCCGACGAGGCGTGCTCTCAACCGCTAACTATATAGCTAGAGAGTATGGCGTACGATCGGCTATGTCGAACTATCATGCTAAACAATTATGCCCCGATTTAGTTATTGTCCCAGGGCGCATGGCTGTATACAAAGAAGCTTCAAACCAAATACGTGAAGTATTTAGCCGCTACACAGACTTAATTGAACCCCTTTCTTTAGACGAAGCCTATCTAGATGTAACAGACAGCACCGCATGTAAAGGCAGTGCCACACTTATTGCACAGCAAATAAGAGCCGATATTTACAATGCTACAGGGCTCACTGCATCAGCAGGTATTGCACCGATTAAATTTATTGCCAAAATAGCCAGTGACGAAAACAAACCGAATGGTCAATTTGTCGTTTTGCCTGATGAGGTTGATGACTTCTTAGCGCAATTACCGCTGGGGAAAATTCCAGGAGTGGGCAAAGTAACGCTCGAAAAGCTAAATTTAAAAGGCTTATATACCGGCAAGGATGTACGTGAAAAAGGCGTTAACTGGATGCAGCAACATGTGGGGAATTTTGGTGTGTCGCTATATCAAAAATGTGCAGGTGAGTATGTTGGTAAAGTATCCACAGATCGCATAAGAAAATCGCTGAGTGTTGAACATACCTACGAGTACAACAAAACAAGTTTGCAAGAGTGCTTAGATGAGCTGCCAAGGTTGTTAGAGGAATTAGTTTTAAGGCTGAATAAACAGCAGTTACAAAATCGTATTAATAAATTGAGTGTTAAGGTGAAGTTTGCAAATTTTGTAGTGACCTCAGCCGATCAGGTATATCACGAGCTAAATACAGAAATATTTGTTCAACTACTTACTAAGGCCTACCAGCGAGGGCTACAACAGCCTGTAAGATTACTTGGCATAGGCGTTGGGATTAAAAACGAGCCAGAACAAAACTTCCAACTTAGTATTCTCGATTAAGCTGTAAAGCCTGTAACTCCAAGTTGCCATTTATTGACAGGTTATGTGATTAGCTCATCGCTCCTTGCTGGTCTTCAATATTTAAATCGACGATAATAGGGGCTTATGTTTTCTAACAGGACCTTATTTATGGCATACCCTCAAGCGGTTAGTGCAAGCCTTGAATGCACATCTCATGATGCGCTTATTATTATTAGTAATGACTTTTCTCAGTTACCAAATAACTCATTACGTGATGCTATTTTAGCTCAAGCAAACGTAGATTCTCGCATCGGTAAGCAAGTTACTTTATTAGTAATTGAAAACAAGCGCGTTGTACTTGCGCCAACCGGTCCGTTAAATAGAGATTACGACGACGTGCGTCGTTATTTTGATGCTGCTAAATTAGCAATTAACGAAGCAAAAGCGTCGGGCTGTGTTAACCCTGCATTATTTTTACCAAATTTAAATGGCGATAGCCGTTATCAGCATGCTTTAGAAGTTGCTTATTTAGGCGCTTGCCAAGCCTTATGGCAGCCATTAGAAGCGCGTGAATATCACGGTGAAAGCATTGAACCAATTACACAGATTGGTTTAGTTGGCGCAAGCGAGCAAACTATTAAAGCTGTTAATGCAATTGCAGCTGGCCAATATGCAGCGCGTGACCTGTGTGGCACTGAACCTGAGCGTATGGCTCCCCCACGTTTTGCTGATTACTGCGTTGAATTGTTTAAAGGCTCAAACATTGCAGTTGACGTAATTGATGATATTGCAGCTATTGATAAAAACTACCCAATGCTAAGTACAGTTGCTCGCGCATCGTATGCAGTTGAGCGCCATCACCCACGTGTTGTCAAGCTTGAATATGTACCAGAGGGCGAAATTACTCGCACACTTATGTTTGTAGGTAAGGGCCTTGTATACGATACAGGCGGTGCAGATTTAAAAGTAGGCGGCCATATGGCAGGCATGAGCCGTGATAAAGGCGGCGCAGCTTCTGTTGCGGGCTTTATGAAAGCCGTTGCTGATTATCAGCCTAAAGGCGTTAAAGTGGTATCGTACTTAGCTGTTGTTCGCAACTCTATTGGCTCAGATTGTTTTGTGCCAGATGAAATTATTACTAGCCGTGAAGGTGTTCGTGTACGTATTGGTAATACCGATGCAGAAGGGCGTTTAGCAATGGGCGACCTGCTTAGCGAAATGAAAGATTTAGCTAAAGGTGAGATTAATCCAACGTTATTTACTGTAGCTACATTAACGGGTCATGCGGCACGTGCAATGGGTCCTTACGGTGCGTATGTTGAAAATGGTCCAGCTCGTAGTGCTGGTGTCTCACGTCAAATAGCTGACCTTGGAGATTTGTGGGCCGATGGCGCTGAAGTATCGCGTTCACGACGTGAAGACTACGACTTTATTAAACCACGTACGCTAGCTGACGATGTCTTATCTAGCAATAACGCAGCATCTGCCGTTACTGCTCGTGGACATCAGTTCCCTATGGCGTTTATGGCTATTGTTGGTGGGCTTGATAAGCACGGTAACGACTCTGCACAGCCTTTACCTTATGTGCATATGGATATTGCAGGTAGCGGTGTTGAAGACGGTGATTGGCAGCATGGTAAGCCAACAGCTGCATCAGTAACGAGCTTGTTTGCACGTTATTGTTTGTAAGCTAAAAACTTACATGTAATAAAAAAGCCCTGTTAATTCAGGGCTTTTGCATTTTATGAGAACGCTATCGATTAATCTAATTTAAAACGATTAACTACGCTCGAAAGACCTTCGCTACTTTGTTTAAGGTTATCACTGGCATCGGTAAGCTGCTTAGTATTATTTAATGATTGCTCAGTTGATTGAGATAGCTCATTAATACGCAAATTAACCTCGTCGGCAGCTTGCGTTTGTTGCTCTGTGGCACGTGCTATTTGGCTGTTCATTTCGGTAATAATTGAAACAAGTCGTTCTATTTCATTAAGTGAAGTATTGGCTGATGACGCCTGCTCCACGGTAGAAACTGAAAGTGCTTGGCTTGATTTAACTGCTTCTACTGCTGCTTTTGCACCTTCTTGTAGTTTAGTGATCATGGTTTGAATTTCGTCAGTACTTTGTCCTGTACGACTGGCCAGTGTTCTTACTTCATCTGCAACAACAGCAAATCCCCGACCATGCTCTCCTGCGCGAGCAGCCTCAATTGCAGCGTTTAATGCAAGTAAGTTTGTTTGTTCTGATATGCTTCTTATTACGTCAAGCACAGAGCCTATATTATGGCTTTCGTTGGCTAAATCTTCTGTTACACGGCTGACTGTTTCAATGTTGCTTGAGAGTGTTTCTATTGCTGTAATTGTTTGCGCAACCACATTTTTACCCGTTGATGCATTTTGTGCTGCATCCTTAGCTGCTTGCTCTGCGGCTTCAGCGTTACGGCTCACATCGTGTATTTGGTGAGTCATTTGCTCCATGGCAGCTGCAACTTGGGTTGAACTATCGTTTTGAAGCTCAATAAATGAGTGGCTTGTTCTACTTGAATCGTCAACTGTATGCGCATGTTCGCTTACATCGTTTGCACTTTGTGCTACATGAACAAGTGACTCTCGCATTTTTAGAGCAAATAAATTAAATGAGCGTGATAGTTCAGATATTTCATCATTACCGGATTCATTTAATTTACGAGTTAAATCGCCTTCGCCTTGTGAAATATCTTTCATCATATCGGCCGCTAAGCGAGTCGGTATTATAATACTCTTACCTATAAAGTAACTAAGTAAAATAACAGCAATAATCATAATTATTGCACTGACGACTATAAGATTACGTTGCTCACTAAATGCTTCGTCAATTGAATCAAGGTAAACACCCGAGCCAATAATCCACTGCCATTGATTAAAACCTTTAACAAATGCGATTTTTTCAACCGGTTTATCTTTACCTGGTTTTGGCCATTTATAAGGGATAAAGCCCTCGCCATCTTTTTTCACTATATTTACCATATCAACAAACAATGATTTGCCGTCAGGGTCTTTGTTATTGGTTAAATCTTTACCATCAAGCGCAGGTTTTATAGGGTGCATAACCATTGTTGGCTGATAATCGTTAATCCAAAAGTAATTGGTTTTGTCGTAGCGTAGTGCTCTTATTGCATTAAGTGCTTGTGATTGAGCTTGTTGTTGAGTGAGAGTGTTATCTTGTTCAAGCGCATAATAGTGCTCGATTATACTGTACGCAGTTTCTACTACATTTTGTGTTTTTATGTATTGCTCGTCTTTTAGCGAACTATATTGATGAGTTAGGCTCGATATACTAAGTATTATTAGTCCAAATACAACGATGGCTATTAACAGTGAAAAACGCTGGGATATACTAAAACTTCGTAGATTAGGCATACATTTATCCTCAAAAAGTGTGCGCTTTAGCGCATAGAATAAGCGTAGCTAAAAAAAGAGTTTAATCTAGGCTTAACGCCTATTAATGCAAAAAAAAGGCTGATTTATCAATCAGCCTTTAGTCTGTTATTACTTTACTTGCTTATTTAACGTCAAAATGGCGATTAAAGAAGTTTGTAATTGTTTGATGTAAGTGTGTTTGCACTTGTTTACCACGTAGACTGTGCTTAGATCCTGGGTAGGTCATCATTTCAAACTGTTTTTCGTTATCTTGCAGTTGTTTAAACAATTTAGTTGAATGCGTAAACAATACGTTGTCATCAGCCATTCCATGATAAATCATTAATGGGCCTTTTAAGCCATCAGCATATGGAAATACTGCGCTGTCTTCATAGCCTTTAGCATTTGTATCGGGGTGACCTAAATAACGCTCTGTGTAATGCGTATCGTATAGAGCCCAATCGGTTACAGGAGCACCCGATACGCCGGCTTGAAAGTAATCGCCCGCTTTAAACATTGTCATAAGCGCCATGTAGCCGCCGTAGCTGTGGCCATAAACACCGATGCGTTGTGGGTCAACGTAATCAAGTGTACGTAAAAACTCTACGCCTTTAATTTGATCGGCAACTTCAACCACACCTAAATGTTTATAAATAGCATCTTCAAACTTTTTACCACGGTTGTACGAACCACGGTTATCCAGTTGAAAAATTACATAACCTTGTTGCGCCATGTACTGAAAGTACAAGTTTTTACTGCGCCAGCTATTCGTTACTCGCTGAGCATGCGGGCCGCCGTATACGTTAACAATAACAGGGTGCTTTTTGCCATCAGCAATGTTGCTAGGCTTAAATAAACGGTAATGCATAACTTGACCATCATCGGCTTTAATTGTGCCGTATTCTGGTTTTGCTAAGTCGCTTAAATAAGGGGTAAGCGGATGGTTACTATCAAGCCTATTTTCTTCAAGCCAGGTAATGAATTCGCCGTTTACTTTACGAAGCGCTGCTGAGTTTGGTTTATTATCAGACGAGCTATTATCGATAAAGGTTTTGTTGTCTTTTGCTAGCACAACATTGTGGTACTGACCTTTTTCGGTAATACGTTTGGCATCGCCTTTTTTAAATAAAGGCGCGCTGTATAAATGGCTTTCAAGCGGTGTATCTTTTCGACCGGCAAAGTAAACAATGCCTTTTTTCTCATCAATACCTTTTAAGCTATCAACAGCCCAGTCACCAGAGGTAATTTGGCGAACAAGTTGACCGTTTGTACGATACAGATATAAATGTTTAAAGCCGTCGCGCTCAGATGCCCATACAAAGTGTTTTTTGTCTTTTAAAAACTCAAGATCAAAATGTAGGTTTATCCACGTTTCGCTGTTTTCGGTCAGTGCTACTTTTTGGGCTTTAGTTTCGCTGTTATAAAAACGCAGTTCTAATTTATGTTGCGAGCGATTTTGCCATTGGTACGACAGTGTATTGCCGTCTTTTAGCCATTTTGCGCGTGCAATGTAAATGTCTTCATCTTTACCTAAATCAATCCAATCTACTTTTTGGTCGTTTAGCTTAACCACACCAAGTTGAATTTTAACGTTATCGGTACCTGTAAACGGGTAGCGCTGGTTAAATAATTTAACTTCGTCAGCGTAAATTTCGTTACGGATAGCTTCTTTTACAGGGGTTTCGTCAACGCGGGTATAGGCAATTTTAGTTTCATCACCTGACCACCAGTAACCTGTCATACGGCTCATTTCTTCTTGAGCAACAAATTCGGCCATGCCGTTTTTAATTACGCCGCCGCCATCTTTACTAAGCTGAATCTCTTTACCTGATTCAAGCTCTAAAGCATAAAGGTTTTGCTCTCGAATAAACGATACGTAGTTACCTTTAGGTGAAAAGCGTGCATCGGTTTCAAATGCTTCAGTGTCGGTTAGTTTTTTACTTTTAGCTGAGGCTAAATCGTAATAATAAAGGTCACCATTGAGTGGGAATAAAAGTGCTTTGCCATCTTTAGACCATTTGTATTCAAGTATGCCTTTACCAAAAATACGTTGGCGTTCGCGGCGTGCTTTTTCTTCATCTGATAAGTTTTCTGGGCCTGAAAATAACTTTGCTGAATCAACTAGCACACGGTTGGTGTTATCTTTTAGATTGTATTCCCATAAATCGTAGCGGTTGTAGTCATCGCTTTTGCCTTGTAGGTAAGTTACACGGCTGCCGTCAGGCGAAAATTTAAGTTGTACAGGTGATTTACCAGAAAGGCTCGGATCGTCAAAAATTCGCTCCAGCGATAAAGGTTTTGCTTGAACACTAATAGCGCCAACCATTAACGGTATAGCTAGTGAGAGGTGTTTTATTTTTTTTAGCACAAGGTTGCCTTAGCTTATTATAAATATTGCTTTGATGGTAAAGCCAAGCGTGTGCAACTGCAACTAAATGCTATAAAGTGGCGATTATCAAAGACAAAGTAGGACATAGCAATGACTCACCCTGAATTTAAACTAGCGCCAGAACTTAAACGCGACTGTATAGAACTTGCCGATTGGCCGTTGTGTAAAGTACTTTTATTGAACGACAGCTTGTATCCGTGGTTTGTATTAGTGCCTAGGCAGGCTAACTTAAAAGAGATAATTGATTTATCTGAGGATGATCAAATTGTTTATTTAAAAGAGTCAGCCAAGCTAAGTAAATTATTAATGGATGTATTTAAACCTGATAAATTAAACATAGCGGCTTTAGGTAATATGGTGCCGCAATTGCATATTCATCATATTGCGCGTTTTACGAGTGATGCTGCATGGCCTGCGCCAATATGGGGTAAACACCCAGCAGTGCCTTATACAGATCTACAAATCACAGAGCTAAAAAAAGCGCTGCAGTTTTAAGCTGCAACGCTTTTTTAGGGTTTAACTAAGTTTAACTAAACTTATTTAAGCCCTAGTACTTCCTTACCTTGCTTAAATGTTACATCTACAGGGATATTAGCTTTACTTAGTTTTTCTAAGTCTTTAGCAAGTTCTTCTTTAATGTCGCCATGCGTTGCAATTAGTTGATCTACTTTTTCATAATCGCCATCACCTTGTAAGGTTAAAATTAAGCGAGAAAGCTTGGCCATTGCAATGCTCATTTTTTCCATATTAACGCGGTATAAGCCTTCTTCATTTTTAGAAAAAGCACCTTCTTGAGCAAAAAAGTTAAAGCGGATCATATTTGCTTTACCATGCGCACTTGATGCTCCAAAACGAACTGAGCGGAATATACCCGCCATGAAGGTGGTGTAATAATCTTCAATAGTGCCTTCTGTAATTTCGCCTTTTTTAAGTAACTGTTCAATCATGTATAGCCCTAAAATATCGGCTTTACCTTCTTCAAGGGCACTTGCGTGTTCTTGTAGTGATTGACGAACAGTACCTTTACCTGTGATTGTATTTTTAATACCTAAACCGTGAGCCACTTCATGGAACATCGTATTGGCAAAAAATGCGTCAAAAGTAATGTGTTTACGCTGCTCTGGTACAATTAACTGCTCTGAAATTGGCACTAAAATTTTATCAAATTTAGCACGCATTGCGTTTTTAAGTTGCAGACGACGAGTTCCTTTTTCTAGCTGTACTTGCTCATCGTTTGGTAAGTTAATTGCAATTGTTTTACTACCCGCGTTTGAATGTCCAGCGTAGTAAACAACATCATATGCATTTAGATCGGCGTCAGAGCCTGGTACTTCTTGTTTGTACTTAGCATCTACAGGTAAGCCTTTTTGAAGCTCAGGTAAAAATGCTGCAAATTTAGCTAAGCGTTCGCTCCATTTTAAATCTTTAATAAGTACGTAAGATTCATAAGCTGCGCGGTAACCAAATAATTGATCTTCATAAGTTTCAATTGGACCAATAACCACATCTACTGGGTTATTTTTCATATCCATCCAAGCAAAGTCAGATACTTGGAAGTCATCTTTTTGTAGAGCATCGGCACGCAAGTTTAGATAGTTAGCAAATTCTTTATCGTCAGCAAGTTTGCTTGCTTCACGTAAAATATCAGCGGCTTTTGCAAGCTCATCAGCGTATTCTTTTGAATATGGCACGCTGTAAAGCTTGCCTTGCTCATCACGCTTAATTACAGAATAAAGCCCTGTTTTATCTTCAACGTCTGCATTGTTTAACTCTTCTTTGGTTATATCAGCAGGGTAAAACTGTGCGCCAAGAGGTTTTTCTTTATAGCTGGATAAAAATGCTTCATCACCATTTAAACGATCCCATGGGCCATAGTTAATATCAGCAAATTTACGTACTTTTTCATCGTTTAGTTTTGCTAAAAAAGCATCTTTATTTTCACCAAATGCTTGCTTCCAAAATAACTCATCCATTATTTTTGAAGCGTCAATAAGCTTTGCAACCATTGCTCGTTGATTATCGCTTAAGTGCGATAAATCACTTTGTAAGCTAAAGTCGGTGTAAATATCTAAACGTTGTTTATCTGCATTAATAAGCTTAGGGCCTGACTGTGCACTGCTTTTTTGAGCAAGCTCTACGGCTGTGTTGTCGGTAGAAGACGGCGCTTGTTCAGAACATGCGCTAAGAAAAACAACACCAGAGAGCATAATTGCTTGGCTAATTTTATTTAAGATCATTATATTGCCTGTTAAAAAGTAAGTTTAATAATTTGTACTGCTTTAGTTAAAATATTAAGTATGTACAAACGCTTCCTTATTGTGAGTGCATTAAAGCAAAACTAAATGGTAAATAGCAAGTATTTGGCGTTGTAAGGCAAGCATGAGCGGTAAAGCATTATAAATAAAAATAAACTTCTATAATTTTCTTAACTTTATCGGTAAGTTAGACAATACTAATTATATTACTAATACGAAAATTAACTGCCTGAGTTTGCAGTTACTTTACAGGCTGAACACAAAAGGATGGCAGCTTTATGTCTACAGAAAACGCTTTATTAACGATTCTAGTCGATAGAATAAATAACGATACGTTGGTTTTACCAACGCTACCTGAAGTAGCGATTAAGGTTCGCCAAGCTGCAGATAACCCAGATGTGAATTTAATCCAAATGTCAGATGTAATCTCACAAGATCCAGCGCTTTCAGCTCGTATGATAAAAGTAGCTAATAGTGCGATTATGGGACGTTCTGTAAAAGTATCTAATTTACAACAAGCAGTGACTCGTATTGGATTACGTCAAATTAAAAACATTGCTACAGCTATGGCTATGGAACAATTATTTGTATCAAATAATGAGCTAATTAAAGGCTACATGGGTAAGGCATGGCAAAAAACATTAACTGTTGCTAGCCATTCAATATCACTCATGGAATTTTATTTAAAAAATAGTAAGCACACGTCACTTAACCGCGATTCTATTACACTCGCCGCACTTGTTTATAATATTGGTGTATTACCAATTTTAACTGAAGCTGAGCGCCACCCAGAGGTATTTGCTAATCCAAGCTTTTTGGCTCATGCAATTCAAAAGCTTAGCGGAAAGGTTGGCTCATCTATTATGCAAGCGTGGGAATTCCCTAAAGAGTTTGTTGATGTAGCTCAGAGCTGGGCTGACCCAAGTTACAAACCTGAAAAAGTAAGTTACGTGGATTTTATTCGAGTAGGGGCTATTTTAGAGGGCACATTACAGGTTTCTGATAAGTCTGCAGCGCTGCAAACGTATATAGACAAAGGCGTTATACCGTCTATGCAGCTATTCACAAGTGATGAGTACAACGACATGCTAAAAGATGTGAAAAACATGTTTAGCTAAACATGTTTTATTACACAAACAAAAAGGGTTAACTTGCGTTAACCCTTTTTTAGTTTTATTTTTCGGTGGTATTTTCTGTCTTAGTTTTTTCGTATCGCTTTATTCCTGCTACCCATGTTTGCAGTACGTTTGTTTTGTATATCTCGTCAACAGGCACTTTAAAGTAGTCTTTATCAATTAAAATAAAGTCGGCCCATTTACCTTTTTCTAAACTACCCACCTTAAATTCTTGATGAGCTGCATAGGCGCCACCAAGAGTAAATGCACGTAATGCATCTTCGCGGCTTAGTACTTCACTTGCGCGCCAGCCGTTTTCCGGTAGTTTGTTATGATCCATGCGTGTAATGGCTGAATACAAACCATCAAATGGATTTGCAAGCTCTACAGGGTAATCAGACCCTGCCGCAACCACCGAACCTTGCTGTAAAAATGTTTGCCACGCGTAGGCGCCGCTTAGTTGTTTTTCAGTTAAACGCTGCTCTGCCATATGCATATCTGAAGTGGCATGCACCGGCTGCATTGAAGGGATTATTTTTAACGCTTTAAAGCGAGGGATATCATCAGGGGTTACAATTTGGGCGTGCTCTATTCGGTTGCGCAGTAATATACCGCCCGTTTTTTTAAACACATTTTGATAGGCATCAAGTACTACTTTATTTGCTTTGTCGCCAATGGCGTGAGTATTTGCGCTAAAGCCGCTTTTAAAACTTTGTGTAAAGAGCGCTTCGAGTTTCTCTTGTGTTTCAAGCATTAAACCATGGTGACCAGGTCTGTCTGCATATTCTTCAATAAGTGCTGCACCACGAGAGCCCAATGCGCCATCGGCATAAACTTTAACACTGCGAATTTCCATAAAGTCATTTTTGTCGTGGTACCGGCCTGCCTTTAACATTGTGTCTAAATCAGGGCTTGCACCACTTAACATTGCCACAATACGTAGTGGTAAATTACCAAGGTCGCCGCGCTCTTTGTAAACCTCCCACGTTGTTTTATCAATGCCTGCATCGTGAGTAGAGGTAATGCCTAAACTTAATAAATGTTTACCTGCTGCATCTAGTGAGTCACTTATATCTTGTTTTGAAGGGGCTGGCATATGTTGGGTAATTAGCGATTCTGCTTTGTCTACAAATATACCCGTAGGATTGCCAAATTCGTCTTTAATTATCTCACCGCCTTCAGGTGCTTTTGTTTGGGCGTTAATCCCAGCAAGTTCGAGCGCTTTTGAATTAACCCAAATGGCGTGGCTATCAACTCGAGAAAGCACCACAGGTCGATCGTTAACTACTTTGTCTAAATCTTTAGCCGTAGGAAAGCGTGTATCAGCCCAAAGCTCTTGGTTCCAGCCTCGTCCTATAATCCAACCTTGTTTGTTATCGGCAAATACTTTTAGTTTATTCGTTACTTCATCAACCGATTTTGCACCGCGTACATCAAGTTGCGATAAATTATCGCCAAGGCCAATAACGTGCCCATGAGCATCAATTAAGCCTGGTAATAAGGTATTACCGTGCGCGTCAATTAGCTTGGCATCTGGGTAGCTATCTTTAAGTGTATCGCTACCTAGTTTTACTACCTTGCCATTTTTAATAACGAGGGTAGTAAATTGCTGTACTTCACCTTGATATAAAGGGGTATAACCATTGGCGTTATAAATTACTTTTGTTTGTGCAAAAGTGTAACTAGAACTAGCGCAAAGGCTGGCTAGTATGAGTGGTTTGATTATTTTTTTGAGCGGCATAAGGCATTATTTTTTATTGTTAGTGCGTTAACACTAGCAAACCCAACTTTATAATACCAATATGTGAGACAAATTATGATGAAGAAAAAAGCAGTAAAGCTAGAACATAAAATATCTAGCTTTTGAAAGGGTTTATTTACTAGCGTATAAACTGTATTCACTTAGCGTTAGCTTGCCGTCTTTGTCTTGATCGTAGCTTGAAAACCGAGACCACAAAGCGGGGTCTACAGCGGTTTCTGAACGTGTTAAAAAACCATCCTGGTTTCTATCAAGTTTTTCAAATTGCTCTGCAACATTGTTGCTTGCAGCAAAGCCTAATGTGCTAAAAATACTAAACGCAAAAAGCGCTATATAGCTTGTTTTTTTCATGAAAAATACTCAGTAGAGGTTATTGGTAAGGTAATTTTTAAATTCGATTAACGAAATTTGGTTATCTTGGTTTTTGTCCCATTTTACAAATGTGTTTAATAGTTGTGGTTGGGGATCAAGTTCGTCATGCGTTAAATAGCCACTTTTGTCGCTATCGAGGTGATCAAAGCGTTGCTTTACATCAAGTGCAGCGGCATCAAAGCTTAATAGCATTAAGATGCTTATAATAAGGGGAAGTATCTTCATGGTGTTCCTTCCAAAAGATGTATTTAAAGTTTGTGGCTAAAATAAAGTGAAAAGGAAAAAGCACTTGCCGTAATTTAACTCCCAACATTAAATCCTTTTACACACTCCCTCAGGGATTATGGCAAATGCTTTTAATTCCAGTTTACCTATAACAAGCTTAAGTAAAGCTTAATCAGTAATTACTCATTAAGGTTTAAAGCTTTCAAATTCTTTTTTTGAGACCTTTTCATCACCGTCTTCATCTAAGTCGGCAAATTGTCTCATTACTTCCTTGTCTTCCTTTGCTTCTGCAATTGATATTTGTCCGTCCATGTCTTTATCTAAGTGGGCAAAACGCACATTTGTTGGCGATGCAATTACGGTGGCACTAATTGCTAAAAACATTAATGAAAAAGCGGCTATAAGTTGTTTCATAATCACGTTCCTTATTAAATGAGTTTATTGAATAAATTTTTTGAATTCATCTAGCGACAATTGCCCATCTTGATTAGTATCAATTTGAGAAAAATTCTCGTGTAACACAGCATCTTCACCTGCTTCGGCTTCACTTAATGTGCCGTTACTGTCTTTATCAAGTTCGTTAAAAGTCGCGTGAACGTCCATTGCGTGTGCATTAGCGCCTAAAAAGCCTAAAGCCAGTAATGATGAAATTACTAAAATGCGTTTGTTCATAATTATTTCCTTATTGATTAAAGTTATTACTCCTATTACAAAAATGGTGCCAATAATAATTGTTGTTATTTTTCAACTGGTTATTGTTTTAGCTTTAAGCCAGTGAGAAGTTTTTACTGGGTTTATTGTAATTTTTGTGCGCCTTTTGCAACACTATTTAATGGGGTTAAAAGGGAGTTTATTAAAATCAACGAGTTACGTTGTCTCTATTTGGCGACACATTGTTTTGTAGTGCTGGCTGTTAATCGTATTAAATATAATTGCTGGTTCAGCTAGTGTATAAGGTAAGCACTTAATAATAGAACGCTTAACTTAAAAGGACTAAACGAAATGCCAGCAACCATAGCTAAAAAATACCAAGCAATGCTTAACTGGCGGCCTAATTTAATTGGGCAATTTGCAATGAGTATGCTGCTTTCGTTACTGCCGCTTTCTATAGTGGTGATCGTATTTTTAAATGCGCTTAATAAGCAATTAGCGGTTACTCAAAGTATTGTGAGTAGCAACTACCAAGTTACCAAATCGTTTAACACTTTAAAGCAAGAACTCAACAGTCTTGAACGCGCCACTAGACAAAACTGGGTATTAAAAAGTGAATCGCTAGATAAGCTCATTGTTGATAAATGGCAATCATCCCTACAAAGCATTGATGAACTCAAATTTGTAAACACGAATAAAGAGTATATCAACCAATGGCAACGCTTATATACCACCTTACAAACCGCGCATGTAAAACTCGTTGAGCAAAAACAACAACAAGCTGAGCTATTTGTGCCAGTGAGCGATTTAATTGCTGAGCTTACTTTATGGTTACGTGATAAAAACGAAGCGCAAATTACCAATAACCAAAATGAGCTTACAAGCCTGCAAGCGTCATTTATAAACTGGCTGGTGGCACTTATCCCACTGACTTTAATTGTTGGGGGAGGTTTTTTATGGCGCATAAGTGGGCGGCTAAAAGGGTTAACTACGGTTATTGATAAGCTTGGGCAGGGGCATTGGCAGCAAAAAATATCTGTGAAAGGTTCAGCTGAGCTTGTTGAGCTAGGAGAAAAGCTCCAATGGGTACAAGAACAGCTTCATATGCTTGAGCAGCAAAAAGATACTTTTTTACGCCATGTAACTCATGAGCTAAAAACGCCGCTTGCTTCAATGGTTGAAGGCACTGACTTATTAACTGATGAAATAGTAGGCCCAATTACTGCTGAGCAAAAAGCGGTGCTTGAGCTCATTAGCCAATCTATGGTGCGCCTTCGCACAATGATTGACAGTTTGCTGAGTTATAATGCGATTCGCACCAGTAAAGACAGCTTAAGCGAAGTTGAATTTAGTCTTCTTATTAATAAAATTAATAGCCATTTTGAGCATCGCTTAACTGCGCGTCAGCAAGCTCTGCAGTGGCAAAATACTTTACCTAACAAACCGCTTGCTTTACCTAGTGAGCTTATTGAGATGATTTTAATTCAGCTTATTTCAAATGGCTTAAAATTTTCAGAAGATAAGCAAAGCGTTACTATTAATTTAGCGCTTGAGCAAAACCAGCTTTGTATCGTTGTGATTGATAAAGGCTGCGGTATTAAAGAGCAAGAAAAAACTCAAATTTTCAGCGCATTTTATCAAGGTAAACACAGTAAAAATGTTACGCTGCAAGGCAGTGGACTGGGTTTAACTATTGTAAAAGAGTCTGTTGAACAGCTAAGAGGTACACTTAGTGTTGAGCATAACGAGCCACATGGTTGCCGGTTTTCAATTAAAATTCCCATAACAAAAAATCTAGGAGTTAATTAACATGCGCTTGCGTTTAATCGCTATTTTATGTGTGCTCAGTAGCAGCATGGTTATATCAGGTTGTGAAATTAATAATGGGCAAGAAGAGCGTGTGTCAATTACACCTGCACCTGTGGTCGATACAAAAAAAGCGAACGATAAAAACAGTAACCCTAGTCCAAAGCCTAGACCAAAAATTGAGCCAAGCTATCCTCCTGCAGAGCAGGTTATTGCATGGCATGCTAATCAGTGTGGTGGATTCAAATTGGTACCTAGCAAAGATGTTTTTACAGGCGAAAACGAGCTTAAACGCTTTTTTAAGTTCATGTGCTTAAACATAAATGATGATCCAAATACGGTAATGACTAAGTTGTTAAAGCTCGATCTTGCTTACTTTTGGCCTGATGACATAAAGCAATATTTATGGCTTCAAAAGCAGCAAGTAACTATGCAAATAAATGCTAAAAAAGAGCAGCAAGCACTTAATAATAAAATGCAAGAAACCCTCTCATCGTTAGCAACGATTGAGCAGCAACTTTTACTACGAGAAGAAACGAAGGAGCAGTAACGATGGCCGCAACTAAAGTACAAGGTGCAAAAGTATTACTCGTAGACGACGACGCTAGCTTATTAAAACTGCTCGCTATTCGTATCGAATCAAAAGGATACGAAGTGACAACCTGCGAAAGCGGCTTAACCGCACTACAAATACTTAAAAGCCAAGTGTTTGACGCCGTAATAACCGACTTACGCATGGATGAAATGGATGGTATGGCACTGCATCGTCAGCTGCAAAGCCGCTACCCAGCATTACCTGTCATTATGATGACAGCGCACGGCTCAATTCCTGATGCCGTAGAGGCAACTAAGCAGGGCATTTTTGCATTTATAACTAAACCAGTGGATAAAGATGAGCTATTTGACAGCCTTGCTAAAGCGATAGAAATTCATGGTGTTAACGCCGATGAAGCTGCACCTAAAAGTAATATAGTTACGCGCAGTGGTGCAATGCTGCACTTGTTAGAGCAAGTAAAACTACTTGGGCCAACGCAAGTTAATGTATTGATTTCGGGGGCTAGTGGTACTGGTAAAGAGCTACTCGCACAGGCGATTCATCAGCATAGCCATGTAAGCAGTGGCCCTTTTGTTGCAATTAACTGCGGCGCTGTACCTGGGGAGCTTTTAGAGTCTGAATTATTTGGTCATAAAAAAGGCTCGTTTACGGGTGCAATTAAAGATCACCAAGGTTTGTTTCAACAAGCACAGGGTGGCACGTTATTTTTAGACGAAATTGGCGATATGCCGCTTAACTTACAGGTTAAGTTACTGCGCGTATTACAAGAAAAAACAATTCGCCCAGTAGGTTTTCAAGAAGAGATAGCAATTGATGTACGCATAGTGTCGGCAACACATAAAAATCTTCCTGAAGCTATTTTAAACCAGCAATTTAGAGAAGATTTATACTATCGCTTAAACGTAGTTAATTTAAAATTACCGCCACTGTGTGAGCGCCGCGAAGATATAAGCTTATTAGCACAGCACTTTAGTGCAAGCATTGCTAAGCGCATGAACCAAACTGAAAAACACTTTGCAAGCGATGCTATGCATGCGCTTGTACGTTACGACTGGCCAGGTAATATCCGCCAATTACAAAACGTAGTAGAGCAGGTTGTAGCATTAACGCCAAGCGATGTTATTTCAGAGCATTTAGTGTTAGCTGCGCTAAATAGTAACGAAACAAACGTAGAACCATTATCACTAAACGACGCTAAAAAAGAGTTTGAGCGCGACTATGTAATTAACACTTTAAAAATGGCAGGTGGTAACGTAGCTGAAGGCGCTAAGCTTGCCAAGCGCAACCGCTCAGATTTTTATAAGTTGATTAAAAAGCATAATATTGATGTTGATAATTTAGGTTAAGGAAAAGCATGCAGTTATTTATGGTGTATTTAGGTGGCCGGATTCAAGGTTGCCACATTGAAATGCATGATATTCGTTTTGTAGTAGGGGAAAATATAGAGCAAACCTACTCAAAGTTAAAAAGCCAATGGGTAGGCGACAGAAGTAGTGTTCACATGGATAGCTACATGGCAATTAATCATATCGATGGCTTTAAAGTAGAAGTTGTTGATAGCTATGTGGAGCAAAATAAACAACTCTATTTTGTAAATTTAGGCGCTTACAGAAGTGATTCCATGGCTGAGCAACATGACTTTGCACTGTATGTTGCAAGCAGTAGCCATGAAGCTAAAGAGCGCGCTAAAAACGATTTGCTCGCAGGGCTTAGTCATATTCATAAAGATGATTTACATGATGTGGACGATTGCTTTGCCATTGATTTACTCGACAGCCAGCTAAACATTAAGCTCACGCCCAGCGGTATATCGCAGCCGATAAAGCCAGATTGGTTTGGGTACCACGTACTTTAAATAAATAGAGCGCTCTAAAAAGATAAAGCAGGATTAAGAATCCTGCTCGTTTTGCTCATCTTTTTCGCTTTTAGCCGCCATTTTAAACGCCACAATAACCAACCCAAACATAGCAAACGGCAGTGCTGCCAACATGTATTCAACCACATTACTGTCTTGAAAATTTGCTTGTAGTAAAAAGTGACCCGCCACACACATCAAAATAACCACTAATAAAATGGGTAGTAACATGAGTTCTTTTTTTGATGAATGGTTTTTCATTAATTGTGAGGCTTTAGCTAAAAATAATGCGCCATTGTAATGAGCTTACTTAAGCTTGGCAAATACCGCAGAATTTTTTAATTAATGATATGATTAGCGTCAAACAATTGGGCAAGTGTTATTGGGAATAAAGTGAAAAGTAACTTAAAACAAGTTTACCTCGTTGGCGGTGCAGTGCGCGACAAACTGCTAAATATAAAATCAAAAGATAACGACTATGTAGTGATTGGGGAAACACCAAAAACGATGGAATCGCTTGGTTTTGTGCCAATAGGTAGTGACTTTCCGGTTTACTTACACCCAAAAACAAAAGAAGAATACGCACTTGGGCGCACAGAGCGTAAAAGTGGCAAAGGCTATACTGGCTTTGTAGTTGATGCCAGCCCAACGGTAACGCTCGAAGAAGATTTAGCAAGGCGCGATTTGACCATAAATTCAATGGCGCTTGATGAACACGGTAATATTATTGACCCGTTTAATGGCCAAACTGACTTACAAAATAAAACACTGCGCCACACCACTGAGGCATTTGTAGAAGACCCTGTTCGAGTACTGCGTATTGCCCGTTTTTTAGCGCGCTATGGCAGTGATTGGCGTATTCACCCAAGTACCTATGCATTAATGCGCGAGCTTAAAAATAAAGGTGAGCTAAATCATTTAGTACCTGAGCGCGTGTGGCTTGAAACTGAAAAAGCACTGGGTGAAAAGCACCCTGAGCTTTATTTTGAAGCACTGCAAGGTTTAGGTATTTTTCCAGAACTTGAGCGCATGGTTAATGTACCGCAACCGGCAAACCATCATCCTGAAGGGGATGTGTTTGTGCATACTATGTTGGTACTTAGGCGTGCAGCCGATTTAAATTTTAACTTAGAAGCACGTTTTGCTGCACTTACCCATGATTTTGGAAAAGCGCTTAGTTTTAAAAAGCATGGAAACCTACGTGGGCACGAACGCGAAGGTGTTGCAGTTATTGAGGCGTTTTGTGAGCGCTTAAAAGTGCCTAACCGTTTTCGTGATGTTGGCGTACTCACCAGTGATAATCACACCCTTTGCCATACAATTGATCAGTTAAGGCCGCAAACCATTCACAAGCTAATAGTGACTAACTTAAATGCGTTGGTACACCCAGAACGTTTTATAGCGTTTACCCAAGCATGCCAATGTGATGCACAAGGGCGTGGTGAAACACTGGTCGATAAGCCATACCCGCAAGCAGCTAAGCTGCGAGCAATTCATACTGAACTGCAAAAAATGGATAAGAAACAAGTAGTGCAAGATGCACTTAAAAATGGCAAAAAAGGCCCTGAAATAGGCGAAGAAGTAAAACTTGCAGAAATAAACTGCATTAAAGCATTTTTAGAACATGAGAAGTCCCAAGCGTAATAAAATTAGACTAAGTAGTGCGATACGCCTTGGTTTTTAGTCGCGTCGTGCTTTCTTAGCTCTTTGTAATTGGTGTTTTTTGGTTTTATCTCTTCAGGCTCAGGTTTTTTAGAGGGCCTGTATAAGTCAAAAATAAAGTCTAGTTCTTCACGCTCTAGTGATGGTTTCATGAGTATTCCTTCAATTTAATACTTTAATATGATGTAGGGTATGGTCATTCGACTGAATAAAAAGTGAATAGTTACATTTGAAGTTGTACTAAATTGTAACCGGCAGGTTTTAAGGGATGAGAGGAGTTTATTTGTTAACTTATATGGAGTTAAGGTAAATTAAAGTAACTCTTTTTAACTAAAAATATACAGCTGAATTTAATTTATTACGCACTTACTATTTGCATATAATGCAGTGGCTATAAATATAACGGTACAAATATAACGGTATAAATACAGCCCTAACCATTAGCTAACGGCAGTGTTACGGTAAACACGACACCATCACCTTGTTCGTTGTTTTGCGCGGTTACACTGCCTTTGTGGTAGTCGCACACCAGCCTTACAATATAAAGCCCTAATCCCAAATGTGGCTGTTGCTGCATTTGCTGGCTACGTACCGACACCATTGAATCAAAAATATGCTCAGTTAATCCTTCGGGTAACGCAGGGCCTGTGTTTCTCACTGTTAATGTTGCTTTATTTTCGCTCTGCTTAAGGCCTACATTAATAGCCGTATTGGCTTCACTAAACTCCAGCGCGTTATTAATAAGTTTATCAAGCAGCTGAGCTATAAACTCCGGTGCACCTTGCATAGGTAATTTGTTTTGGCATACATCAAGCGTAAATAACTGGTTTGGGTAAGTAAGCTGATAGCCTTGCATGCAGCCATTTATTACTTTTTGTAAATCAAAAGACTCAGGCTCGTTGCTTTGAATACTTTGCTCAAGGCGAGTGGCTTCGCTCATGGTGGTTATTATTTTCCCTAAGCGTTCAACGCCTTCACTGGCGCGATCGAGGTATTTTTGACTCAGCTCGTTTTGTGGCAAGCTTTGTAAGTTCTCGAGTGATGAGCGCACTACGGCAACCGGCGTGCGCAGCTCATGTGATAACCGCGACGACATATTTTCTAAGTAATCGGTATAGCCACCAAGTCGGCTCACAATATTTGAAAAACTACGAGACAGGTCGCCAATTTCATCGTTAGCATCGCTGTAATTAATACTCCCTGTAACACGCCCTTGTGCATCAATTGCTTGTTCAGCTGTATCGCGCAGTCGCCTAATTCGGTTCGATATACGTGAGGCAAAAAAGAACAAGGTGACAGTACCAATTAGCATCACAGCTAAAATAACGTTAAAGAGTTTTTCGAGCGATTTGTTACGCAGCGTACGTACGCCGTTTGTGGTTTCCTCTGCTATTACCGCGCCAATTACTTGGTCTTGAATCCAAATAGGGTAAGCGGCCGATAAAATAACGGCTTTACTGTCGGGTGTTAATCGCCAAGACGATGCTGGCTGTCCTTTTAATGCTTTCGCTAAATGTGTGCCCTGCATAGAGGCTACATCGTGCAGGGTATCTAAAAACTCATTTTCGGGGCGCGTTAATATTTTATAGTAAATTGGGTGTAAGTAATTTTGCTCAAAGCGTTGCCACCAAGTTTCAGGTGCTTTATTAGCAAGCCCATCAGCCCATACGCCATCTGCATTTTGAATAGTACCCGATTGCGCAAGTACGCGATGATGGTTATCAACCACCCAAATGCGGCTACCGCTGTGGCCCATGCCTTTTAAAATACGGCTAATTTCTGGGGAAGGGACTAATACCGAGCCCAAATCGTTTGGGTTATTTAAGTTTGAGGTCGACATTATTTTAGGCTCTAGCAATGCCTCTTTACTATCTATATCAACAACAGCAAAGCCAAGCTTGTTGCCCAGCATGCTAATAGGAAAGCGCAGCTCTACGTTATAACCTGATTCGGTACTTTCAAAATAGCCCTGAATTTTTGTAAAAGGGGCTTTGGTATTTGCATCAAACGCATTAACCCAGCCATCTTGGCGTGGCGCAATTATATAGGTATTAAATTGGCCGTCAGGTGTTTTTAAGCCAATTTGTAAATAATCGTTATTGGTAATACTTAAGCTATTTTTAGCGCGATAAATAAGGGTATTGTCGGTTACTTTAAATACGGCGTATAAGTAGTTATCAAATTTTCCCACCATATGATAAAACGATAAGTCACAAGCTTGATGTTTGTTATCTGTTTTTTGTAAGTAGCGCTTATCGTAATGCCAAAATAGCGGTTGGTAGCTGTCCCAATCGTTAAGTTTACCGTCGAGCTGAATAGGGTTTTTAAGATTATAAGCGTATAAATCGCGGCCTTTTACTACTTGGTCTAAAAAGTTAGTTTGCTCGTCAAATAATGCAGGGCGTTCATGTAATGCAGTGGCAAGTGCGCGAGTAGTGCCTACGAGGGTTTTTTCTTGGCCTTGGCGTAAAAACTTTTCCATTTCCCATACGTACTCGTAGCCAAGCCACGGCAGCAAAAACAAAAAACATGAAAGTAATATAAATTTACTGCGCAGACCAAATCGTAGCATTAGTGTTGTTCCCACCGATAGCCCATACCGTACACGGTATCTATACAATCAAAGGTGCTGTCGAGTGCTATAAACTTTTTACGAATACGTTTTACGTGTGAAGTAATAGTGCTGTCGTCTACATAAATTTTTGCATCGCTCATTAAATCGTTACGGCTTTTAACATGGCCTGGTCGCTGGGCGAGTGAATGCAGCATCCAAAATTCGGTTACGGTTAAATCAACTAATTGTTGCTGCCAAAATACCTGCATACGTTGCGTGTCGAGCGTTAAGTGCCCGCGTGTTATGAGGGCGTTTGCATCAGCGGGTTGTTCAAGTGCTTCCATTCGGCGAAACAGCGCACCAATACGTGCAGCCAAGTGAGCCAAGCTTATGTCTTTTGTTAGGTAGTCGTCGGCGCCCATGCGCAGGCCGCATACAGTATCTATTTCGCTATCGCGGGCGGTTAAAAAAATAATAGGCAGTGTTTTAGAAAGCGAACGCAGTGTTTGGCACAGTAAAAAACCACCATCTATTTCATGGCCTAGGCCAATATCAACAATGGCTAAATCGGGCAGGGCGTCTTTAAATGCAGCTTCAGCGCTGGCGCGATTTTCAAAGCCACTTACTTTGTAGCCCTGTGCGCTCAGCATTTCTATGTAGTTTTCGCGGATTGCGGGTTCATCTTCAACGATGGCTATTTTTTTCATTTTAATCATTATCCTATCGGCTCTGTTGTGCACTATATCGAAGTTTTTAAGCTAAGTAAGGTTAAAAAGGCAATTGCCACTTTTTTGCCACAATTGCTCAGCAGTTTGCCATTTTTGATCCCCTTTGCTGCCACTTGAGCTTGTTTTAATACACCCATCAAAACAAAACATCACAAATTAAAAAGTAAGTTTAAGGATCAAATCATGAAGAAGACATTAATTGCGTTAACACTCGTTGCTAGTTTTTGTACTCCAGCAATTGCCTCAACATCTAACACGCCATCAAAAGAAGCCCATAAAGCAACGGCTATTGGGCTAGGTGCAGGCGCTATTATTGGCGGCGTAGTGGGCGGACCAATTGGTGCGTTTATTGGTGCATTTGCCGGTGGCTTAATAGGTGATTCAAAAGTAGCTGATAACAAAATTGCAGAGCAAGAGCGTGCAATTACGGTCATGAAAGAAAAAACCAGCGATTACCAACACGTGCTTAACCACAATAATATGTTAGAGCAACAGCTAGAAGTGCTTGCCAATCAAAATGAGCAGTTAACTCAAGTTCAAATTAATAACTTATTGGCGATGACGGTGCAATTTAAAACAGGTTCAAGTGTTATTGCCCCGCATTTTGCGCTGCAGTTAGACCAACTCGTTACCTTGTTAAACAACCAACCACAACTCGCACTTGATTTAAGTGGCTTTGCCGATCAACGCGGCGATAAGCAAGCTAATCTTTTACTTTCCAGAGCGCGTGTAAATGCCGTGCAAAGCTATTTAATAAAACACGGTGTGAGCCACAAACGCTTAAGTACGCAGGCATTTGGCGAGCAGCAAACATTGGCTAATAGCAACACAGTAGAAGATAACTTTTTTGATAGACGCGTAACGCTTACCACTCGCTCAATGAGCCCAGCAAATGGCCAAACGGCGAGTAACTAAAACTAACTGAATCTAAGTAAAACAAAGCGTTCGATGGAGTGATTTTATGTTGAGTAAACCAACCAAAATGCTTACTAAAGTAAGCATTTTTATATTCATAGCGATTGTGCTGTTAGCGAGCTTCAAAAGCCATGCGCAATCACCCAAGTTAGAGCTTTTTGATAGCAATGGGGCGCCAGCAGGTCCAGCAATAATATTAAAAAGCGACGCCAATATGACCTTAACTGGCCTGATTAATCATGTTGTCGTCACGCAAACCTATCAAAACGAAAACCCGTTTGCGGTTAATGCGCGCTACGTTTTTCCATTGCCTGATGAAAGCGCCGTACATGCGATGACGATGCGTATAGGTGAGCGAGTTATTAAAGGCCAAATTGATAAAAAAGTGGAAGCCGAAAAAAAATACGAGGAGGCTAAAAAAGCAGGTAAGCAAGCGGCTTTAGTTCGCCAACAACGCGCCAATATGTTTATTACGAATGTGGCTAATATTGGCCCTGGGGAGCAAGTAATTATTGAGCTTGAGTATCAAGAAATAATTGACTACAGCAGCGGCACATTTGCTATTAGGTTTCCTACTACTATTACCCCACGTTATCACGCGATTAGTGGTGAAGTTGAGGTGAGTACTCAGAACCAAACGCACGTTAACTCACTCCCAACGGGATGGTTAAGCCCTGTTTACAGTATTAAAAGCAGTAATCAAAATGATAACGTACCAAGCAGCCAATTTAGCTTAAACATTAATATAGACGTAGGTTTAGAGCTGGTGGATATCAGTTCTAAATTTCACAATGTTGATGTGCAAAACACCGCGTTTGGACAATATAAAATAGCGTTAAATGAGACAAATGCAGTTAATCGCGACTTTGTACTTGAGTTTAAACCGCTGCAAAAAGAGCAAGCTCAAGCCGCATTTTTTACTCAGCAGTTTGAAAATGGTGACCGATACGGGCTTGCTATGCTAATGCCACCAGGGGATCACTTTACACAAACACAGCGCTTACCTCGCGAAATGGTATTTGTAGTTGATACGTCAGGGTCTATGCACGGGCAATCTATGGAGCAAGCTAAAAAAGCCTTGTTTTATGCACTGTCATTACTCGATAGCGACGACAGCTTTAACATTATTGGTTTTGACAACATAGTAACTCCAATGAGCGATAAACCACTTATAGCCAGTGACTTTAATTTACGCCGTGCAGAGCGATTTATTTATAGCCTAGAAGCCGACGGCGGCACTGAAATACAAGGTGCGCTAAATGCCGTACTTGATGGCAGCCAGTTTGATGGTTTTGTACGCCAAGTTGTATTTTTAACTGATGGCAGCGTAAGTAATGAATATGCATTATTTAAAAATATTCAAAGTAAATTAGGCGATAGCCGCTTATTTACAGTGGGTATTGGCAGCGCACCTAACAGCTTTTTTATGCGCCGAGCAGCAGATATAGGTAAAGGCTCATTTACGTTTATAGGCAGCACAAGCGAGGTGCAACCTAAAATGCAGCAGTTGTTTGATAAGCTTGCACATCCGGCTATTACTAACTTGGCGCTAAGCGATGAAAGCGGTAATAGCTTAGATTTTTGGCCATCACCACTTCCTGATTTATATTTTGGCGAGCCTATCATGGTCGCTATAAAACTTAATAATGCTAAAAGTGTGGTACTTGCTGGGCAAACAGCACAAGGGCCTTTAAGTATTAAATTAAGTACACAAAATAGCTCAAGCGCTCAAGGTATAGCAAAACTGTGGGCGCGCCAAAAAATCAAGTCATTACTTTTATACAACGAGCAAAGTGTAGTTAAAGGTGAAGTACAGGAGCTTGCGCTTACTCATCAATTACTTAGCCCGTTTACTGCTTTTATAGCGATTGAACAAACTCAAATAAAAGAAGTGGCAGAGCAAACGGCGCAAGCTACTAATGCAGTACCGCAAGGTATGGCAATGCGCTTACCGCAAACCGATGGGCAAAGCAGGTTACATATATTGCTAGGTTGTATTTTATTATTGGGATTTGGCGCCCTTAAAATAAACCGATCATTTAAATTAAGCAGGGCACGTAAATGAAAAAGTGGCTAAGCGCGGGTTTGCTAATAGCTGGGCTTGGATTATTTGGTCACGGTGCTTATATGCAGGCAAAAGCATGGCTTGCTCAAGTATTAATTGAGCAAGCATGGCAAGAGGCGCTTAAATCACCCGGCACTAAAGTAAAGCCGTGGTATTACGCCGACAGCTACGTGACTGCAAAGCTTGATTGGCCAAGTCATAATAAAACATTAAGTGTATTGGCTGGAGCGAGTGGTCGTAATTTAGCGTTTGCGCCTAGCCAATTTTTACCCGCAGGGGAGCTGGGCGGAAAAGAATTTGGAAACGAAAAGGGCTCGCTAATAGCTGGGCATAACGACACCCACTTTGCATTTTTACAAAACGCCAAAGTGGGAGAGGCGTTTACTTTGCAACTGCAAAGTGGGGTGATTCAAAATTATAAGGTAACGGGGATTGAGGTTATTCATCAATCCCAAAACTCATTTTTACAAACACCTGGGCTGTATTTGCTTACCTGTTACCCTTTTGATTCGCTTGCCTCGGGTACTGATTTAAGATTGCTTGTATCTGCGCAAATGTCTTCGCCTGATTCACTAAGCGGTATATCAACCACGAGTTCTTGATGGCGCTGGCTTACCATTACGCCAATAAATACCACAAATATGCTCAGCCATTGCCAAACGTTGAGCACTTCGCCCAAAATAATAGCTGACAAAATAAGTGTAAAAATAGGAATTAAATTAGAGTACGCAGCAGCGGTTAATACCGATACCTTGCTAATTGCATAGTTGTACATGCCGTAGCCGCCAAGGGTTACACACGAACCTAAATACAAAATGCTCATGAGCGCAGTTAAGTCGTGTTGATTTTCGCTTGGTAGGTCGATAAAAAATAAAAACGGCGCAAAAAACAAGCTGCCGCTAATACCTTGCAACGCAATTAAAGTCAGGGGCGAGTAGCGATTAGCTAAATGTTTAATACTTACGGTATAAAATGCAGCGCACACCATAGCCATAAGCTCTAAAAAGTTACCTAGTAACGGATTAGGTGCTTGGTCGGTACTTGGTGAAAGAAGCGTAAGTAAAATACTGCCACCTATACACAGCGTAAAACCGACAACAATGGCTTTGCTTATATGCTCTTTAAGTAATACAAAGGCAAGCAACGCAATAATAATAGGTAAGCAAGAGACAATAACACCGGCCTGCGAGGCTGATGTGTATTCCATTGCATGGCCTTCAAATAAAAAGTATAAGCAAGGCTCAGCAAGCGACATACCCACTAAATACTTCCAGTCACCTTTTAAATACTCAAACCGAATAACGTAGCGCCATAAACAAAGCGACAAAACTAACGTGGTGAGCATGCGTAAAAATATCACCAATGCAGGGTCGTAAATAGCAATGGCGTATTTAAGCGCAATAAAAGAGCTGCCCCATAAAAAGGTGGCAATAATTAAACATAAACTGGCAGGCATAGAGAGTAATTTACTTAATTTAATAAAATCAGATCCTAGCATGAAAATTTTTAACTTGTTCAAAAATACCGAGCTGGTATAAATTAATTCATCTTTAATTAATCAATAGTAAAAAGCACATGCAAAGGGAACAGGTAATAGTTGTAAAGCTTGGTACAAGCGTACTAACTGGCGGCACCGATAAGCTAGACAAAGCACATATGGTTGAATTAGTACGCCAATGCTGCGAGCTTAAAAAGCAGGGGCATCAGGTTATTTTAGTATCGAGCGGCGCGGTAGCTGCTGGGCGCGAACAACTATTAAAACCCTGTGGCAGAAGCTTAATTGATAAACAAATGCTTGCTGCAATTGGACAAGGTCAACTTATTCATATTTGGCAGAGCTTGTTTGCTTTATATGGGGTAAATGTAGGGCAAATGCTGCTTACTCGCGCTGATGTAGACGACAGAGAGCGCTACCTTAATGCCCGCGATACACTCAATGCGTTATTAAATTACGATGTTGTGCCCATCATTAACGAAAATGACGCAGTCGCTACCAGTGAAATAAAAGTAGGCGACAACGATAATTTATCGGCACTTGTTGCTATTTTGGCTAATGCTAATAAATTATTGCTACTTACCGATCAAGAAGGGTTATTTACCAGCGATCCTCGCACAAATGCCGATGCCACCCTCATTGGCGAAGTAACACATATAAACGATGAGCTGCGCCAACTTGCTGGTGGCAGTGGTACAAACTTAGGTACTGGCGGCATGGCGACTAAACTGCAAGCCGCCGACATTGCAAGGCGTGCAGGCGTTGAAGTTATTATTGCTAAAGGCGCAGGTAAAAACGTTATTTTAAAATGTATGAGTGACGAGTTACCAGGCACGCGTTTTTTAAAACTCACCGCTCCAAAAGATGGCCGTAAAAAATGGTTACTAGCCGGGCCTAAAAGTACCGGCCAAATTGTTATAGATGCAGGTGCTATTAGTGCCCTTCAAAATAAAGGTGCAAGCTTACTCGCTAAAGGCGTTACTAATGCATTTGGACATTTTGAACGCGGTGATTTAATTGATTTAATAGATACTAAAAATCAAGTGATTGCACGGGGCTTAACGCGTTTTAGTAGCACCGAGGTAAATAAAATAAAGGGTGCGCATTCTAGTCAAATAGGCCAATTACTCGATTACGATAGTGGCGCAGAAGTACTTCATAGGGATGATATGGTATTGCTATAGCAGCACTTTTAGTAAATTAAATTACGTGAGTGTAATTCTCGCAGTATTACACTTTTTTGATTGTAAATTTATGCTAAAATCTGGCTCCTTAAATTGTTGTAAGCAGAGCACAGAACATGAAATTAGTTCGTTGGTTTTTAGGTTGTATAATCTTATTCTTTAATTTTGTATTTACTCCTCGCAGTAAAAAGCGTGCAAGCGACGAGCAAGCACAGCTTGATCAGCAAACCTCACAATTTAAACTGTACCAATTTAAAGCATGCCCGTTTTGTGTAAAAGTACGCCGCGCTATTAAGCGCGAAGGCTTAAACATAGAAACGCGTGATGCAAAAAATAATGAGCAATATCGTCAAGAGCTTCTTGAGCAAGGCGGCAAAGTTAAAGTGCCTTGTCTGCGTATAGAGAAAAATGGCCAAGTACAATGGCTGTATGAATCAAACGATATTATTGCTTACTTAAACAAAGTAGCTGCATAAACCACTTTTATTATCTCACTTATTTAAAGAGAATTTACCATGACAATTCGCACCCGTGTTGCCCCGTCGCCAACTGGTGACCCGCATCTTGGCACCGCTTATATCGCCTTATTTAACTACTGTTTTGCTAAACAACAAGGCGGTGAATTTGTACTTCGTATAGAAGATACAGACCAAGTACGTAGCACGCCAGAGTCTGAACTTGCGATTATGGATAGCTTACGCTGGTTAGGGCTTGAGTGGGATCATGGTCCTGATGTGGGTGGCGAATTTGGTCCTTACCGTCAATCTGAGCGTAGCGATTTATATAAAAAATACGCGCATCAGTTAGTTGACGATGGTAAAGCGTTTTACTGCTTTGCAACAAGCGAAGAGCTTGATCAAATGCGTGAAGAGCAAATGGCAGAAGGCTTGCGCCCTAAATACGACGGTCGTGGTTTAAACCATACAGAGGAAGAAATTAAAGCAAACTTAGCGGCAGGCAAACCTTACGTTATACGTATGAAAATCCCAAGCGAAGGCACATTTAAGTTTAACGACTACCTACGAGATGAAATTGAGATCCCGTGGGAAAACGTAGACATGCAAGTGCTTTTAAAAGCGGATGGTTTCCCAACGTACTTTTTAGCGAACGTAGTTGATGACCACCATATGCAAATTAGTCATATTTTCCGTGGCGAAGAGTGGATTAACTCAGCACCTAAGTTATTAAAACTTTACGAAGATTTTGGTTGGGAAGCGCCAGTACTTGGTCATTTACCATTACTGCGTAACCCAGATAAATCAAAGCTATCTAAGCGTAAAAACCCAACGTCTATTAACTACTATAAAGAAATGGGTTACCTGCCAGAAGCCGTGCTTAACTACTTAGGTCGTATGGGTTGGTCAATGCCAGATGAGCGTGAAAAGTTCACACTTAATGAGATGATTGAAAACTTTGACATGAAGCGCGTATCGCTTGGTGGCCCAGTATTCGACGTGGATAAATTAAGCTGGTTAAACGGCATGTGGATCCGCGAAAATCTAACCGACGAGCAGTTAATTCAGCGCTTTGTTGATTGGAAGTTTAACGGTGAAATGTTAGCTAAAGTATTACCTGAGGCTAAAACGCGTATTAATACCCTTTCGGATATGGTTGAGCTGGCAGGGCACTTTGTAGGTGGTATTCCAACTTACGATCCTGCGCTATTAACAGCTGGTAAAGCAGACGAAAACGTAATACGCCAAGCACTACAATTTTTTGTATGGCAGCTAGAAGGCTTACGTAGCTTTGATAAGCCCGCTATTTTTGCAATTGCAAAAGAAGTGGCTACATTCCACGAGCTTAAAATCAAAGACTTTTTAGAGCCAATTTTTGTCGCAATTACAGGCAAAACATCAAGTACGTCGGTGCTTGATGCAATGGAAATATTGGGGTCTGACCTATCACGTGCTCGTTTACGTGTAGCACTTGCTCATTTAGGTATTTCTAAAAAGCAGGCTAAAAATATAGAGCGTGCGTACCGCGAATACCCAAGTGCATAATTACTAAACAATGTACTTTTAAAAGCCGAGCTTAGTAAAATAAGTTCGGCTTTTTTGTTTCAGGCTGTTTAGCTATATGACATCGTATTTTGATATTGTTTAGCCTAAGCATTCATAATTTACTAAATGCTACAATGCGGCATATAAACTCATAGGAGACAGTATGATTGCAACCGTTAAAAACAAAGCTATTTTTAGCAGTAATACATTTTCGATAAACCTTGTTACTTACCCAACTAATCACAGCGTAATGAACCATATTGACCCTGTGCAGCAAGGGCGCTATTACAAGCTCAACTTTGTATTAGAAAAACCTAAAGCGGGTGGGGTATTTAAATGCTCAAAATGCATTATAAATTTATTTAATCGCGTGTATTTATTCAGACCCGATAAGTACGAACACAGCGTATCTAAAATCGAGTCTGGAAAGCGCGTACTACTTAGCTTTGCGCTTAATATATAATTTGCACTTTTACTTATTAATAGTCGTAGGCCTGTCCGGTGCATAAAACAGATAGGTCGCAATACGATACAGACGTTTCACTACAAGAATTAATAGTAAAAGCATTTCCGCCTCTGCGCATAGCATCAGCTTTAAGTAAATCAATCGCGTTTGATTTAGAGCGATTGTAACTTACATTATTGCTGCCCATGCCGTCGCCATCACAGCTTTCACCTTCTATTCGGCCTAAAAGTGTTGCGCCACTTTCGTGTGCTTCTTGGTCGCTATAAAATTGCTGTAAATCTCTTTTATTAACGTAGGTGCCAATTTCTTGAGATAAAACACCGTTGTCTATATCTGTATGATAAGTCATGCCTGAACAACCAGTTATTGTGGCCAGCACTGTTATTGCCATTATAAAACGTAGCATATTTATTAGTCCCTTAATTTATTATTTGAAATAGTAAATTACTAACAAAATTAAATGCGGGCAATGTTTACTACTAAGTAAATTGTTAGCATTTGTAAATGTATTTAGATTTTACTGAGCATAGGGTAAGTAAACAAAAAGAAGTGGCAAACATTAACTAACCAATGGCATAAAATAGCCCACGCTAAGCGCTGCGTTTTATAAAAAATATAGCCATATCCTAAGCCTGCAATAAATGAAACCAATACATAGTTAAATCCTCCAGCAATATGCGCCAAAGCAAACACTGCAGCTGTCATTATTGGGGCAAGTAGCGCTAGGCGAGTAGATGTGATTATTTGGCTAAGTTTGGTTTGTAATAAACCTCTAAACAAAGCTTCCTCAGCTACACAGGTAAATAAAAGATTAATAGCAATAAAGGCTAACCAAAAGTTGGGCACTTTTGGGTTAAAGCTTACAAGTCCAAGTGTTAAAGCCGCAGTGAGCGAAGCTAAAACAGTAGCAATAATTATAAAAATAGGTTGTTTAACGTTTAATGGGCCTGCTTTATTAGAGTCTGCTTTTAAAGCTTTTTTATTCGAATAAAAGTAAGCACAAAGGAATAACCCAGCCATAGCTTTATCAAAATTAGCATAAAGGGTAAAAGCAATCGCATCGCTTGTAATACGCTCATCTATAACAATAGGGAGGTTATTAAAACCAGGCACCCAATGAAGTGCTAATGCCAGTGAGGAAATTATAAAAACAGTACTTAAAATAGCGCGTATTATTGCCCACTTTGCATTTAGCACACAGTAGTATAAAACAACGTAAAGCCCAGTGCTGAGCAGAGCATACAAATTTACATAACCTTGAAAATACCCACTTACTACACTTAAAGCCATTAAGTAGTGCCAAAGGGGTTGCCGCATTATTGATATTTTGCAGTACGGAAAAACACATATAATTGATAGTGCTAATAAATAAAAGGTCATTGTTTTTTATTACTCTGTTTTATTTAGCCATTAATCTAACAGATTCGACCTCTCAATATTTTTTTTCTGGTAATATAGATAGGTTATAAGCAGTTTAAGCAGTGAACAAACTATGTTAAGTCCTTTTTTTCAGCAGCATGCTGATTATGTTTCTATCTCTCGTGAGCAGGGTTGTCGCTTCGCTAAATGCGTTGCTGACGATTACAATCCACTTCATGACAAAGATGCCAAAAAGTTTTGCGCGCCAGGAGACTTACTTTTTTCATTGGTACTAGACCGCTACGGTATTAGTGAACAAATGGAATTTACTTTTGCCGGTATGGTTGATGAAAACACCAAACTACATTTCCCTGAGGGAGCAGATGAGTTTGATGTTACCAATGGCGAAAAAGTAATTTTAAAGGTAAAGCGCAGCGGTAAAACCAGCCAATGCCCAGCACTAACTAATAGTCTAATAAAAAATTATGTTGAGTTTTCTGGTACAACTTTTCCGCATGTAATTATTCCATTAATGGGCAAGCAAGAGGTAATGATAAACCCTGCGCGCCCAATGGTAATTTACGAATCAATGCTTATCAATCTTGATAACCTTGATATTACAGCGCCGACACTTGAATTTGCAGAGCCAAGCTTTGAGTACACTGGTAAGCGCGGAAAAATTACACTACGTTTTAACCTGTTAGAAAACGGCGTTAAAGTGGGTAGTGGTGAAAAGCACATGGTGGTTTCGGGTATTCGCGAATACTGCCAAGCAACAGTTGACGATTTAATAGCGTTTTACAACGAACGTAAAGCGACACTAAAGCCAGCTTAAAGCTACAGCAAATTAAAAAAGGCGCTAAATACAACAGTTATTTAGCGCCTTTTTTATTGTTTTAGCGCTAAAGCGAAAGAGAGCAATCACGATTAAATACTTTTCTGGACTGGTTAATTTACGCAGTACAGTAATATGCGTACAATAGCGCTCTTTGTTATTTTAAAGCTAAGCCTATGTCTGCCACTACGTTCTCATCACTTAATCTCGACCCGTTATTATTAACAGCGATTGAGCAAAATAATTACACTCAGCCTACCGCAATTCAGATTAAAACTATTCCGCCTATTTTAGCCGGAAGTGATGTAATGGGCAGCGCGCAAACAGGTACGGGTAAAACCGCCGCCTTTGTTTTACCTATATTACATAAGCTTTTGAATACCCCTAAAAAAGATGAGCAAGGCCTTGCCCGCGTTGTAATTTTAACGCCAACACGAGAGCTTGCTCAGCAAGTATTTGCCAGCTTTGAAAAGTACGCACAAGGCACTAACATCAATGGTGCTTTAGCCTATGGTGGTGCAAGTATTGGCCCTCAAATAAAAGCACTTAAAACAGCACAAGTTATAGTGGCCACACCAGGGCGTTTGCTTGATCATATAGTTAAAGGCAGTGTGGTACTTTCAAGCGTAGACTCTTTAGTGTTTGACGAAGCCGACCGCATGCTTGATATGGGCTTTATTGATGAAATTAGACGTATATTGCGACATATACCGGGCGATCGCCAAACTTTACTCTTTTCAGCTACGTTTGATGACAGCGTGTTTGAACTCAGTAAAAAACTACTTAAAAACCCAGAGCTAATTGAAGTTGATAAACGTAACTCAGCTGCGGTTGAAGTAGAGCAAGTTATTTACGCTGTAGATGAAGACCGTAAGCGCGAACTTGTATCGCATATGATTGGCATGAAAAACTGGCGCCAAGTGCTTATTTTTACGCGCACAAAACAAATGGCCGATCAGCTCGCTAAAGAAATGTGTAAAGACGGTTTAAAAACCGAATCAATCCATGGCGATAAATCGCAAGGCGCACGTGACCGTGCACTGCAAAACTTTAAAGAAGGTATTACACGCGTACTTGTTGCAACCGATGTCGCTGCGCGTGGTTTAGATATTTCTACACTTAGATACGTAATTAATTTTGAACTGCCGTACATTGCCGAGGATTATGTGCACCGTATTGGCCGTACAGGTCGCGCTGGTGAACAAGGGCTTGCTATGTCATTGGTAAGTCTTGATGAGCAATGGCTGCTAGAAGAAATTGAAGTATTACTCGATACGCGTTTAACGCCGCAGTGGTTAGAAGGTTACGAGCCTGACTTAAATAAAAAGCCCAAAGATAATCGTAAAAATACGAATAAATCGCGAAAAGATCGCGATAAAAAACGCATTACAGGTAAAAGAGAGCCAAGTAGACGTCGTAAATAATAGCTTTTACTTTACTTTTTTGCCTATACTGGAGCTATTAAATAGCCGAGGTAAAGTTAATGTTTGAAACTGATAAATGGGCATTCTCTGGTGTTGATGGCCAAATATCTTTGCATAAATGGCAAAAAACAATGGACCTTATCACGGGGCTTTTTTCAGCCCCGTCTGGTTATATAGTTCAGGCAACAAGCAAAGGCTATCGCGTTGTTATTAGAAATAACGAAGGTGGCTCAAGCTTTGAAACCAACCCGATACTTCCCCCTCAAACACCTCTTTTTTGTCGGCACGTCGCTGAAACTAATAATATTTTATATGTTAATGATGCAAGCAATAACGATGCATGGAACACCCTACCAGAAGTAGTTGAGGATGGCGTTGAATCCTACCTAGGCTTACCTATTCATTGGCCAGAAGGTGAAGTATTTGGCACGCTATGCTTAAAAGACACTAAAATAACTAGCTATACCGATGAATACTTTGAGCTCATAGAGCAACTACGCGATTTAATTGAAGACGACCTAGCGCTTGTTTACAGCTATGAACAAATGCGCGAAATAGCCATGTTAGACTCATTAACAGATATTTATAATCGCCGAGCACTTAACTTACTAGCTCAGCAAAAGCTTAATTTAGCACTGCGTTTGGGATTCGACGTATGTTGCTTGTTTATAGATATAAACGACTTTAAAAAATTAAACGACACCTTTGGTCATGAAGTAGGTGACAAAGCCTTAATTATTTTGGCTGATACGCTAAAAAACCATTTAAGAGATGCCGACATAGTAGGGCGTTTAGGTGGTGATGAGTTTGTTGCAGTAATGCAATTAAGTGATAAAAGCAAAATTAACTACATTATGGATAAAATTTCGACTGAGTATACAAATGCTTTACTAAAAGAAGGTGTTTGCGATTTATCGCTCAGCATTGGTTATAGTTTTACTAATAAACAAAAGCAGCCCTTTGAAGCGCTATTGAATGATGCCGACCACGCAATGTATAAAAATAAACAAGCGTATAGGCTCGCTAAAAAAGCACAATAATAAAAGGAAGTTCGTCATGACTCATGCCACAAAAACTTGGCTGGTTTTTTCTGCGATAGGTTTTATTTTTTCATTAGCAATAATAAGCTTATTTGAAGCGCTTCCTAGCATTAGATTTATATCTGATGAGGGAATTATTTTTGGTGTTATGTGCTCCTCTATGGGGTTTGCCTTAAAAAGGCTTGAGAGTAATAACCAAAAAGAGCTTCAATGAATAGCTTAAGCTGCAAATTTTTACTTGTACTTATTAATTTATTTTTCAAAGTACGGACATAAAAAAGCAAGCCATGAGGCTTGCCAAGAAGGGTGTTAATTAGCTCTTACCTAGCCTTTAAGCTATTAGCTTTTCCGCAAGGTTTAATTCCATAATGGCCTTTAATAAACGGTATAGGTTAATTGACGCATCAATTTCTTCTTTACGGTTTGTTAAGCTTTCAATATTTAAGCCCAGTGGCACGTCTAGGTGCGCACAGCTTTTAAGTATTAGGTCGAGGTTTTCGCGGCAAATACGGACCGATTCGCTTAATGTATTGTCTGCATCAAGCATGCGCCATTTAGTTGCCTCTGGCACTGAGATACCCAACCATTGCATAAACTCTAAGGTTTTTTCGCCGCCGCATGGGGTAAACGTTAATATAATACGTTGAGGTGTAATCCCTTTTGCTTTACATGTACGTGCGTAGCTAGTAATTAACTCTATAGTAGCTTGTGCGTCGTAAACAGCTTGCGATATAAAAAACTGACAACCTTGTGCTGTTTTTTCTATTAATCGTTCGTGCTCATTTCGTTTACTTGAATGGCGCTCGGCAATCGTAACGCCACCTAAAAAGAAATCATCTGATTGCTCAGCCAATGCTTTATACGCATCTGGCAGGCTTAGCTTTATATCGCCTATCGATGATGGGCTACCTACTAAAACAACATTTTGTAAATCGTAGTCGTTTTTAGTTTCACTTAGCCAATCTTTAAATTCGCCTACGCCACGCTGCGCCACACTTTTATAAGTAATCACATCTTGTGCAGATAAATTACGAAGTAAATGGCTGTATTCACGCGGATCAACGGTTTGTTTAAACGCAAATGGACGGTCTTGATTAGTTCGGCTGCTTTCGTCTTGAATGTCGTAAATTATCACGCCGTCGTATTCAATTTCGTGTAAGCGACCTAATAGCTTTTCTGCAATGGTTTTTAATTGCGCTTTATCGGTGCCAATTTTAGGCGGGGTAGTACCAATAAGATAAACACCTTGATTGGTGTCCACTATCTTCTCTTTTAGTGATAAAGCCATAATCCTCATTCCAGCTAAGTTTGTTTTGATGGATTTAATATAGCAGCCATTTAGACGTCTAGATAGATTTATTTAATGAAAGTTTTTCAATTAACATGATGTTTATTCATAGTGCTTGTTCCCATTATTTATAATTGACACAGTTGTTTACATAATAAATTCCCTTGGGGCTCTTATATTTATTGGCTTTGGGGCATAATTAAAGAGTTAAATCTGACAACAAATTTGCTCAATTTAAAAAGGGACAACAATGAAATTTAAATTATTAGCAACCAGCTTAGCGGTATCGCTGGCGTTAACAGGTTGCGCCATGCAACAAAACCAAAGCACGCAAACAACAGCACAACAAGAACAAGTAAATAAAGCTGATGACCGTGTTTTTTCACAAGATTACTTAATTGAAGAGCTAGAAAACGGCTTACGTGTCATGGTTGTTAAAACCGATTACCCTGATGTCGTATCGCTGCAAATTCCGGTATCGGTTGGATCGCGTAACGAAGTTGAAGAGGGTAAAACAGGCTTTGCTCACTTTTTTGAACACATGATGTTTAAAGGCTCACAAAAATACCCTGAAGATGTGTACTCAGACATATTAAAAAATTCAGGTGTTGATAACCGCGCTTATACAACAAACGATTACACAAATTACCATTTAAACTTTTCAAAGCAGCATCTTGATAAAGTACTTGAGCTTGAAGCTGATATTTTTCAAAACTTAACTTACACCGAAGAGCAATTTAGAACCGAAGCACAAACGGTAAAAGGTGAGTACTTAAAAAACAACGCGAGTCCAATTCGTAAATTATTAAGCGCTGTACGCGAAGAAGCGTTTGATAAGCACACGTATAAACACACCACTATGGGCTTTTTTAAAGACATAGAAGCCATGCCAGATCAAATGGCGTACGGGAAAGAGTTTTTTGCTAAATTTTATAAACCTGAGTATGTGTCACTTGTTATTGTGGGCGATGTAGACCCACAAGCAACAATGGCAATGGTTAAAAAGCATTGGGGCAGCTGGAAAAAGGGTAACTATGTTGCTGACATTAAAGCAGAACCTGTTCAACAAGCACCAAAATATTTGCACCAGCAAGATGAAGCGCTACCAGGGCATTGGTTACTTGTATCTTACAAAGGCGCTGCGTGGGAGCCTGCTAAAAAAGACAGAGCGGCACTAGATTTAATCTCACAGCTTTATTTTTCAAGTAATTCAGATTTATATCAAGAGCTAGTGGTCGACAAACAAATTGCCAGCCAAATGTTTACCTATAACCCAGAGACTAAAGATCCGGGTTTATTACACGTATTTGTTAAAGTAGAAAACGCAGACGATTTAGCCACTGCGCGCGATGCCATTAATCGAACTTATGCAAAAGCACGCACTGAGCTTGTTGATGAGCAAAAGCTCAGTGATTTAAAATCGAATCTTAAATACAGCTTTATTAATGGCTTAGATTCGTCGCAAGCGATTGCATCAACCCTTGCCAGCTACATGCATTTTGAGCGCGATCCTGAGGTTATAAACCAGCTGTATAAATCGGCAGATAACATCACCAGCGCAGATATCAAAGCCGTTGCTAATAAATACTTTACTGATAACGCACGTACCACATTAACAATGTCGGCACTTGATAAAGCCCCAGGTTTTGAGCAAGAAGTTAATTTAAATGCGCTTACTGCAAAGCTTGAACAAGCACCTGCGAAGCCTGCATTTAAAGTACTTGATAAAACCAATAGCTCGCCATTAATCGATGTTAACTTTTTATTCAATACCGGCGCGGCTGCCGACCCACAAGGTAAAAAAGGTGTTGCTGCACTCACTGCGGCTATGCTTGCACAAGGTGGCTCAGAGGCGACAAGCTATAAAGATATTCAAAAAGCACTTTATCCGCTTGCGGGTAGCTTTGGCTATCAAATAGATAAAGAAATGCTGTCGTTCCAAGGGCGCATTCATAAAGACAATGCAGCGCAGTGGTATTCACTTGTGAGCGATCAATTATTAAACCCAGGCTTTAGAGACGATGACTTTAAACGCCTTAAAAAAGAAATGATCGATGGTATTAAATCAGGCTTAAAAGCATCTAACGATGAAGAGCTAGGTAAAGAAGTGCTATACAGTGCACTTTACAAAAATCACCCTTACGAAAGTTACAACTACGGTGATATTTCGGATTTAGAAGCGTTGACACTAGATGATGTTAAAGCGTTTTATAACAGCGAGCTTACGCAATCTAAACTCACGGTTGGCTTAATTGGGGCTGTGCCTGCAAACCTTAGAGCTAAAATGATGAGCGATTTTGCAACGCTACCAAAGGGTGAGCAAAGCCGTTTAAGTATTCCTGATGCGCCAGCGCTTAAAGGTCATCATGCAACTATTGTAGAAAAGTCAGCGCAATCGACGGCGGTATCGTTTGGTTTCCCTATTGATACAATTAGAAGTAGCGAAGACTGGACAGCCCTTTGGCTTGTGCGTTCGTACTTTGGTGAGCACCGTAGTTCTAACAGCTTTTTATATGAGCGCATTCGTGAAACTCGCGGCATGAACTATGGCGATTACGCATACATTGAATACTTTCCACGTGGTATGTTTCAAACCAAGCCAGATGCAAACCTAGGGCGCTCAGAGCAAATATTTCAAGTGTGGTTACGCCCACTTCGCTCTAATAACGATGCGCACTTTGCAACACGTACCGCTTTGTTTGAGCTAGATAAGCTAATTAAAAATGGTATGAGCGAAGACGACTTTGAAGCTACGCGTAACTTTTTAATTAACTTTGTGCCGCAAATGGTTGCAAGTCAAAATCGCCAATTAGGTTACGCGCTTGATAGCGAATTTTACAACATTGATAGCTTTGTAAGTTACGTAACTAATAAACTTAAAACGCTAACGCTTGCTGATGTTAATCGCGTTATTAAAGAAAACTTACAAACAGACAATGTTCACTATGTATTTATTACTGGTGACGGCGCTGATATGCAAAAACGTTTAGCATCGCAGCAAACATCGCCAATGATTTACAACACTAATAAACCTGCTGAGTTGGTTGCTGAGGATAAAGTAATTGCTGATTATAAATTAGCAATTCCTGCAAAAAATATTGAAGTGATGAAAGTCGATAAAGTATTTCAATAATTTAAGCAGTTTTTAAACTATCTTTAAATGTATAAAAAATGCCCCAGTGCTTAAAGCTCTGGGGCATTTTTATATTAATACTTTAAGCGAAAGCATAGGCTTGTTACTAATATCATAAGCTAGTTATTAATAGCATACAGCCAACTCCGAGTGTAAAGCTAATTAAAGAGCTTATAGCAATAGCTACAATAAACTTTTGCGTTGATTGGGCTTTAACCGTTTCATCTTCTTCTAAGTCGTCCAATTTTATGAGCTCGCCTTGGCGCACTTCAAATACTGCGCATAAAGCCATTGTGGTTTCTTTTGATGCCGCACCTTCTTTTTCTACACGCTGAACGGTACGTAAGCTTACATCGCAGGCATCGGCAAGTTGCTGTTGCGTCCAATTAAATTGCTGCCTAAGTTCTTTTATTGTTTTAGGGTTAAGTTGCATGCGTTTATTTACCTACCACTAAGTCAATTAGCGCAAAGGTTGAATACCCACCTAAGTATCCGGCAAGTACACAGGCAGAAAAAAAGAGGACGGCTCTTTTCGGATCTTTAATAAAAGGAAGTACAGTTTGTTCTTGCTGCTTTATTTGCTCATTATTTTTAAAAAAAGTACATTCAAGCTTGCCAGTGATAATATTTAGCATGTGATATTTAACTTGGTAGTTATGTTCGTTAAATTCAAATGTATGCGTGCTTTTTCTACCAACGCTACGCTTACTACTAACTAAATCGTCGTTGACGTAGATTTCTTCTTTGCCTGTAAAGTAGCTGCCAAAACAGGCTATTTGATTGTCGCCATCTTGAAAGTAAAATTTGTAACCTAATTTTTTTGTATTTAATATATCGTTTTTCATCATCGTTATCCTTGTTGAGTTGATGATGCTAATTTAGCGTTTGTTTTTGTTATTTACGCCGTCAGCTGTACGCCAGTGTGTATTTTGACATATGACAGGATAACTGTCATATGTTGTTAACTACTGATTTTTATTAATTTATTATATTTTAAGTATGCATTGGTCATTTTAGCTACTGTCGTATAACTTAATCTAAAGAATGGGTACGTATTTAAAATATCATTTCTGGGTGCTAGGGCGTGTTGAACTCTGTGGATTGAAATTTGTTCAATCCAAGGGAGATTTAATCGCGGCGCGAGGTTTGTAACCTAGTGGGCTCGATAACTGCTCCTGCGTTATTCTACTGACTTACATCCCTGTAAGAATAAGTAAAAACCGAACAAAGCTTCCGCGTATTGCTCACGCCTCTTACCTACATCCGTGTAGGCAACAAAGAGTTAATCGTCCCTAGTTATATCTAATAACCAGAACAAATAACTAAGGGATTAACACCTTGATGGCTAAATCCGTTAGACTTGGGAAAAGGCTATTTTATATCAACTTAAGGCAGTGCAGTATTATGCGTCATGCAATTTGGCAACAGCTTCGCGACGAAGCTAACGATGTAGTAAAACGTGAACCATTATTAGCAAGTCATGTTTATTCATGTGTTTTAAATCATGATTGTTTAGGTTCGGCATTGAGCTTTATTGTTGCCAATAAGTTGGCTGATGCGGTGGTATCTGCATTCACTATCCGAGAGCTGTTTGACCAAGCATTTGTAAAATGTGACCGTATGCTATCTTTTGTTGCTGAGGATATTAAAGCGGTAAAAGACCGCGACCCTGCATCAGAAACCTATCTTACGGTTATATTAAATCTAAAAGGTTTTCATGCGATTCAGGCGCACCGTTTGGCTAATTGCTTGTGGCAACAAAACCGCAAAGAGCTAGCGCGCTTTATTCAAAGCCGTAACTCTGAAGTGTTTGGGGTCGATATTCACCCTGCATGTAAAGTGGGTAAAGGCATTATGTTTGACCACGCAACCGGTATTGTTATTGGTGAAACAGCGGTAATTGAAGATAACGTATCAATTTTGCAATCTGTAACGCTTGGCGGTACAGGCAATGAGCAGGGCGATCGTCATCCCAAAATTAGAGCGGGCGTATTAATTGGCGCCGGCGCTAAAGTACTGGGTAATATTGAAGTAGGTGAGGGCGCACGAATTGGTGCGGGCTCAGTTGTACTTAGCAATGTTCCACCACACACAACCGCTGTTGGCGTACCCGCTAAAATTATTGGTCGACCGGATTGTGAGTGTCCGGCGCAAAGTATGAACCAAAATTTTTTAGCAAATCCTGAGCCTGAAAACGAATCGCACACGAGTGCAATGTTATAAGTAATTAAAAATAATAAAACTTAAAAGGAATTAACATGAACAAGAATAGTTTATTGGCTCTAGGGATTGGGTTTATTGCGGGTGTAGGTTTAACTTGGAGCTACTTTAACGCAGCTTCAAGTCATCCAGAATCTGTTAAGTCGCAGCCAAGTTATGAAAAACAGCAAAAGCTTCATACTGAACAACAAAGTAATGAGGTATTAAGTAATGCAGACTCTGCAGTACCTGAGCAAGTCGCTAGTATAGAGCCCGCTGAAGTCTCGCCTGCAACCAATTCAGAAACCCAAATGCTTTCTGAACTACCTTTAGAAGAGCAAGTGACTCAGCTTAAGCTGCAACTCGCCGAACAGAAAGCGGCGCTCAAAAGTGTTTTAAAGAAAATGAGGAGCCCTTCAGATTTTGAGCAGATTTTACGTGATAAATTTGAAAATCAAACGCGCGACGAAGAATGGGCTTATCGTACTGAAATGGCATTACAAGATTTTTTATTAACAGCTGATTTATCAATTATTCCTGACGTTGTTAGTGCAAAATGTAAAAAAACAGTATGTGAATTTGAACTTGCCGCTCCCACTGATAACGACACATTTGGTAATGCTCAATGGCGAGAGCTAAACGATAAGTTGATGGAACAAGAGTTTTGGCAACAATTTAAAAGCACTACCTCCACATCGAGCGATAGCGAACTTAAAATGTTGCTAAGTACAGAGCTTTAAATAATTTGTGATTCTATAGAGCCATCAACGAGCTCTGTAACTAAAACATCGCCTGTTTTAATTTGCCCCACAGATTTAACTACTTTCCCTTGCGGTGTTTTAGTGATGCTATAACCGCGCGCTAAAACATTAAGCGGACTTACCGAGTCTAACCTGCTTGCTTGCAGTGCTAAGCTATTATTCGCTTGTTGTAACTGATGCTGTATAGCTTGGTGTAGCCTAGCTTGTAATTGCGAGAGTTGATGGCTTGCTGAAGTGAGTTTTTTATCAGGTGATTGGCGCATCAAACGCGGCGTTAAGTTATTGAGTGTGCGTTCTTGTTGGTATAAACGATTACGCATAGCTTGTTGCAGCGCAATGCTTAGCTCATCCAAACGTTGTGATTTTTGACTCAGCTGATTACGCGGATGACACAAATTAAGGCGGTGTTGTAACTGCGTTGCTAATGCGCGTTTATCGGCAATACCGTGCTTAAACGCGTTAGATAAACGATTAACTAATTGTGTTACTTTGTTGTGTAACTCTTGCGTATTTGGGCTTACAAGCTCAGCTGCGGCTGATGGAGTTGCTGCACGAACATCAGCAACGTAATCGCTAATGGTTGTATCTATTTCATGGCCTACTGCACTTACTATAGGTAATTCACTTTCAAAAATAGCCCGTGCGAGCTGTTCGTGATTAAAGCACCATAAATCTTCAAGTGATCCGCCGCCTCGTCCTAAAATAAGTACGTCTACTTCATCACGAGCATTAGCTAATTCAATTTGATTAATTAAATGTAGGTGTGCTTCTTTGCCTTGTACCATAGCAGGGTAAATGATTACTTCTAACTGCGGCGCACGGCGTTTAAGTACCGTTAAAATATCTTTTATAGCAGCGCCGGTTGCTGAGGTAATAACACCAATACGATTAATATTTTGCGGAAGTGGTTTTTTATACGCAGAGCTAAATAATCCTTCGGCGGCCAAACGCATTTTAAGCGCATCGAATTCTTGTTTTAGCTGACCTTCGCCGGCCGGTTCCATATGCTCAACAATAAGCTGGTAGTCACCGCGAGGTTCATAAAGTGATACACGCGCTTTTACTGTAACTTGCGCGCCATTTGCAGGGCGATAGCTTTGGTTGCGATTATTCCCACGCCACATAGCGGCTTTAATTTGTGCTTTATCGTCTTTTAACGAAAAGTACCAATGGCCGGATGCAGGGGTAATAAAGTTAGAAATTTCGCCCGTGAGCACTAAAGATGCAAAACCTTGCTCAAGGATTGTGCGAATTTCTCTATTAAGGCGCGACACGGTGTAAACCGTCTGCGAAGGCTTCGAAAACATAAAAAACAACCTAAAACTATTTATTGCACTACTTTATCATAAATATTTGCGAAATATTATTTACTCATGCCAACAACGCTGTTAAAATTTGGCCGCAATTCCTTATCTTAGATCCACATGTGAGAAGTTGCCAAAATGCTTAGAATCGCTAAAGAAGCTCTTACCTTTGATGACGTACTTTTAGTACCTGGTCATTCTACTGTTTTGCCACACACGGCAAATATTTCAACTCGCTTAACGCGTGGTATCAAACTTAACTTGCCGCTTATTTCAGCATCTATGGATACTGTTACAGAAGCTCGTTTAGCTATTGCCCTTGCGCAAGAAGGTGGTCTTGGTTTTATTCATAAAAACATGACTATTGAAGAACAAGCGAAAAACGTACGTAAAGTTAAAACCTACGAAGCAGGTATTGTTTCATACCCTGTAACGGTTACTGCCGATTTAACAATTGCAGATGCAATTGAGCTTTCGCACGAAAAAGGTTTTTCAGGCTTTCCGGTTACCGACAGCAATAATGTGCTTGTAGGCATTGTTACTAGTCGTGATATGCGTTTTGAAACTAAGCTTGAACAGCCTGTTTCTACCGTTATGACTAAAAAAGAAAAGCTTGTTACCGTTAAAGAGGGCGCAGCACGCGAAGAGATTTTAGGCTTAATGCACGAACACCGCATTGAAAAAATCTTAGTTGTTGATGATGAATTTAAACTCAAAGGCATGATCACAGTAAAAGATTACCAAAAAGCCCAAGACAAACCTGACGCATGTAAAGATGACCAAGGTCGTTTACGTGTAGGTGCTGCTGTAAGTGTTGGCGCAGGTACTGATGAGCGCATTGCTGCATTAGTAGAAGCGGGTATTGATGTTTTACTTATCGATACATCGCATGGTCACTCTCAAGGCGTTATTGACCGTGTTACTAAAACTCGCAAAGAGTACCCAGACTTACAAATTATTGCAGGTAACATTGCAACAGCTGAAGGTGCGATTGCACTAGCTGATGCCGGAGCGGATGCAGTTAAAGTAGGTATCGGCCCTGGTTCTATCTGTACTACACGTATTGTTACCGGTTGTGGCGTTCCACAAATTACCGCTATTTCAGATGCTGTTGAAGGCTTAAAAGGTCGCGACATTCCTGTTATTGCTGATGGTGGCATTCGTTTTTCTGGTGATATTGTTAAAGCACTTGTTGCGGGTGCATCGTGTGTAATGGTGGGTTCTCTTCTTGCTGGTACAGAAGAAGCACCAGGTGAAGTTGAATTGTACCAAGGCCGTTATTACAAATCTTACCGTGGTATGGGCTCATTGGGCGCGATGGATCAAAAAGAAGGTTCATCAGATCGTTACTTCCAAAAATCAAATGAAGCTGACAAGTTAGTACCTGAAGGTATTGAAGGTCGCGTAGCTTACAAAGGTCCTATTGCAACGATTATTCATCAGCAAGTAGGTGGCTTACGTAGTGCTATGGGCTTAACGGGTTGTGCAACAATTGAAGAGCTTAATACAAAACCACAATTTGTACGTGTTACTTCAGCGGGTATGGGTGAGTCGCACGTTCATGATGTGCAAATCACTAAAGAAGCACCAAATTACCGCTTAGGTTAAGCAGCGTAATTAATTTAATATACTGGGCTTGCTTTGCAAGCCCTCTTTTTAGTCGTTTACATTAACAAACGGCATTTAGCATCAGACTTTACGAGATACTCCATGAGCAAAGATATTCACGATTCACGAATTCTCATTTTAGACTTTGGTTCACAATACACTCAATTAATCGCCCGTCGTGTGCGTGAAATTGGTGTTTACTGTGAACTTTGGGCATGGGATGTGACTGAAGAGCAAATCCGCGAGTTCAACCCACAAGGTATTATTCTTTCTGGTGGTCCAGAATCAACAACACTTGAAAACAGCCCGCGCGCTCCTGAGTATGTATTTAATGCAGGCGTGCCTGTGCTAGGTATTTGCTACGGTATGCAAACAATGGCAGCTCAACTTGGTGGAAGTGTACACAGCTCTGATAAAAAAGAGTTTGGCTACGCACAAGTTGAAAAAGTAGGCAGCTGTGCATTATTTGATGCAATTGAAGACCATATTACTGATGGCGGCAACGGCATACTTGACGTATGGATGAGTCATGGCGATAAAGTAATGGACATTCCAGCTGATTTTACAACAACAGCTAAAACATCTACTTGTCCACATGCTGCAATGTCTAACGAAGAAAAGCGTTTTTACGGCGTACAATTTCACCCAGAAGTAACGCATACTCATCAGGGGTTACGTTTGCTTGAGCGTTTCGCTATTGATATTTGTGGCTGTGAAAAATTATGGACTCCTGCAAAAATCATTGATGATGCTATTGAGCGTATTAAAGAAACTGTAGGTGATGACGAAGTTATTTTAGGTCTCTCTGGTGGTGTTGATTCATCAGTTGTGGCTATGCTTATTCACCGTGCAATTGGCGCAAAGCTAACATGTGTATTTGTTGATAATGGTTTACTTCGTTTAAACGAAGGTCAGCAAGTGATGGACATGTTTGGTAATAAATTTGGCTTAAACATTGTTAAAGTTGAAGCTGAAGAGCAGTTTTTAAATGATTTAGCTGGTAAATCAGACCCAGAAGATAAACGTAAAGCCATTGGTCACACGTTTATTAATGTATTTGATGAGCAAGCCAAAAAGCTTAAAAATGCGAAATGGTTAGCACAAGGTACAATTTACCCTGACGTTATTGAATCTGCGGCATCTGCCACAGGTAAAGCGCATGTTATTAAATCGCACCACAATGTGGGCGGATTACCAGATGACATGAAAATGGGCCTTGTTGAGCCATTGCGTGAATTATTCAAAGATGAAGTACGTAAAATTGGTCTAGAGCTAGGTTTACCGTACGACATGCTTTACCGTCATCCTTTCCCTGGACCAGGTTTAGGTGTACGTGTACTTGGCGAAATCAAAAAAGAGTACTGTGATTTACTACGCCGCGCAGATGCGATTTTCATCGAAGAGCTACACAAAGCTGAGCTTTACCATAAAGTAAGCCAAGCGTTTACTGTATTCTTACCAGTTAAATCGGTAGGGGTTATGGGCGATGCACGTAAGTACGATTGGGTTGTATCACTTCGTTGTGTAGAAACAATCGACTTTATGACAGCACGCTGGTCACATTTACCATATGAGTTTTTAGGTGTGGTTTCAAACCGTATCATTAACGAAATAGATGGTATTTCTCGTGTAGTTTACGATATTTCAGGTAAACCACCTGCAACTATCGAATGGGAATAATTAATTTTAGTTTTAATTAACTAATTTTAAGTGATTAAAAAACGGTGGATTAGCATGCTAATTCGCCGTTTTGTTTATTTAAAAAGCAGTTAAACTAAAAGAGTGATTTTTCTCTTTACCTTTGGCGAAACTTCTCTATAATTCGTCGTCATTGCAGGGGCGTAGTTCCAATTGGTAGAACAGCGGTCTCCAAAACCGATGGTTGGGAGTTCGAATCTCTCCGCCCCTGCCATTTCTTCTTTACATCGTTTTTATTACTTCTTATATTGTTCAAATGTCTAATCTACTGAGTTGTTATGCATCCACGTTACGCAGCTATTTTTGATATAGAAAATCTTGAACTCAATCAGCATTATTGTTCTCAAGCAAATGACCAAGCAGATACTTTATCGCAAAGCACGACAGCTAGTTCTTTAACGATAAATGAGCAACTATTTGCAGACATTAAGCTCAGTGCAGGGGCTATTATTATAAATAGCGTTGTACAGGGTAGTGAGATGCAATTAAACGACAATCAGCTTACATTGCCAACCCCACAGCTCAACGCCTCTGAGAAGCGCGCTTTATGGGCTTTAATGAGTGAACACCTTGATAAACTTTAAATCAGTAGATGAAACTGCAATACCTCAATTAATGGCCATCGAAACAGCATGTCATAGCCATCCGTGGACTTTAAATACAATGAGTTCATGTATAGGCGGGCGCTATTTTAATGTTGCCGCATTTGATGAGGTGAGCATGATTGGTTTTTATATTGGTGAAAAAGCAGGGCCTGATTTTACGCTTATGGATATTTGTGTAACACCAAGCCACCAGGGTAAGGGTATTGCAAGGCAGTTGTTAGCCCAGTTTATTGAATATGGTGAACAGCAAAATGCTGAAAACCTCTTTTTAGAAGTACGCGAATCTAATACGCGGGCTATTGCGCTATACGAGAACGCTGGCTTTACAGAGATGTCAGTGCGTAAAAACTACTATCCAAGTGATAATCCGGCCAAAAATGGCTTTGAAGACGCTATTTTAATGGGCATGGCATTAGGTTTAAACTTTTCATAATTAAAGTCGGTGATTAGCGTTTTAAGCATAGAGCGCTAACGCACCGAACTTGTACTATTTTGTAAATTTTCTTTTAGGTTACTTTGCCACTAATTGCTTGCTCAATGGCTGCTATTAATTTATTTACCAGCTCGTCTCTTGGCACTTTATTGTTACTTTTTAAATTTTCTTCAAGTGCCGCAGCGCTGTGATAAATTTCATCAAAATTAAAGCACCCAGAACTACCTTTAATACTGTGCGCTATACTTCTTAATGCTTCCCAGTCATTACAATGTTTCAGAGTTTTAACTTCTTCTAAATAAGTAGGTAAGTTGGCTAAATAGTTATCAGTAATTTGCTGAAACTTTTCGCTTTTTAATAAGCTGTCCCACTTATTTTGATTATCCTTTTCAAGATGTAGGTAGCTTACGAGTACATTTTCCAGAGCATCTTTATCAATGGGTTTAGCGAGTGCTTTGTTGCAGCCTGCTTCTAGGTAAGTGCCTATATCGTGATTCATTACGTTAGCAGTAAGGGCAATAATGGGGCCATCGTATGCTGCATGACGAAGCATTTTAGTCGCTTCTAATCCGCCCATTACAGGCATTTGCATATCCATTATAATAAGCTGATAGTCGTTAACGAGTGCCATTTCTACAGCTTGTGCGCCATTACTAGCAATATCGGGTTCAAGGCCCCAAGTTTGAAGTAATAATTTAATTAATAGTTGGTTATCAGGGTTATCCTCTGCGACTAAAATATTAGCCTCAAAGTTATTGGTCGCAAACGATAAGAGAGGGTCTTTCTCTGGTATTAACTGGCTTTCTTGCGTTAAAAACTCAAGCATTGGTTGATCATCAGATAACTGACACGACACCCTAATTGTAAAGCGGCTACCAACGCCAACTTCACTTTCAAGCGTTACATCGCCACCAAGTAACAGTGCTAAATTTTTAGAAATACACAACCCAAGACCTGTACCACCAAAACGACGTGTGGTTGTGGCATCGGCTTGCTCAAACGGTTTAAACACACGCTCTATTTGATGCTCAGACATCCCAATGCCGGTATCTTTAATTACAAATTCTAGCTTTTGACTTGCTTGTAAATAATGCACGCAAACAGACACACTGCCATTTTCGGTAAATTTAACAGCGTTATTTGCAATATTTATAAGTATTTGTTTTAAGCGGGTCACATCACTATAAATGGTGCGTGGTAGCGGCAGTTGGTAATCAATATTAAGGGTTAATTGTTTTTCTTGTGCCAGTGGTTGAATAATTGATTCAATGTCATGCACAAGCTGCACTACGTTTAACGCAGACAAATCGACAGCTAGCTTTTCAGCTTCAATTTTAGATAAGTCGAGTATGTTATTTATTAACTCTAGTAAGTGTTTTGAATTACGTAAAATAGTGCTTAGATGTTGTTTGTCGTTGGCTACTTTGTCGTTGTGGAGTAATTGCTCTGTAAAGCCCATAATAGCCGTAAGTGGCGTTCGTATTTCGTGACTCATATTAGCTAAAAAACGACTTTTAAGCTGATTAGCTTGCTCGGCTTGGCCAATTGCAAGCTCTAGTTGGCTGTTCATGGCTTCAAGTGCTTTAGTACGACTTTCTACTTTATCTTCAAGGTGATGTTTATATTCTTCAAGCTGCTGCTGGTAGTGTCTAATTTGATTAACCATGTGGTTAAAGTCGTTAAACAAAACACCCACTTCGTCATTTGTATGAGCTGGTAAGTGCACCGACAAATCGCCATCACCAACACGATGGCTTGCAGCACCTAGTAATTCAATTGGATTAAGTAATAAATTACGTACCACTATAAAAATTAATATTGGCAGGGTGATTATCGAAATAATAACAATTAAGCCTGTTATTAAGCTTATGGCTTTACCAGATTGATAAAGCACACCTTTGGGAATGGTTGAAACGTAATAATATCCACCGGGCATTTGTACGGCAAAAATCATGCGCTCTATTTTATCTATGCTTGAGAGTTCAATGGTAGAAAGCATGCCTATATCGGCAAGATCGTGTACTTGGTTAAGTTCATATTCGCTTATGTATTGGCCGCGCATGTTGTAGTCGGAGCTAAATAAAATTTTCCCGTCTTTGGTCAACATTAAATTAAGTGTGTTGTTATATGGCGCTTCTAAAATACTGGAGTTGAGTATTGAAGGCTCTATATGTATTACAATAAAACCAAGCTGCTGTGGACGTTTCAAGTAGTAATCAACGCTGTCAATTCGTTGAATGAAATATAAGCTCGTGGTGCCATCGTCCTTTTGAATCATAAATTGCTGTGTACTTAAATTACTTTGCAATACTCGATTAAAAAATGGATAGCTTTTGGGCGCTGTTGTTAGGTTATTAGAGTAGTAGGCATCACTTTTCCCACTTGCTGAAACTAAATTAATGCTAATTATATCTGGATAAGCTTCGCTGTAACTGGCAAATACATCCATAAGCGCGCCAAGTTTTCGGGTGTAATTACCGTTGGCGCTAATATCGTTTGCTAAAAAGTCACTAAGTACTGGCGAATTTGAAAGTAGTTTTGCAGTAGAGTGAAAAGAGTCGATATAGTTGAATATTTTTTGCTGTTGTTGCTCAACAAAACGGCTCATTATTAAATCAGCTTGTTTTTGTGTTGAATTAGTGACATTGGTGAGCGTAAAGCCACCTAAAAATAGCAGTGGTAGAATAACAAGAGGTGTTATGTACCATAATAATCTTATACTTAACTTACTGGTTTTCATGACCAAACGACTTATCCTCCATGCAATCTGCCAATAATATGCGTTACGACCTGATTACACAAGCTTATAGCGGTCTTGGTGGCTAAATTACAATCATTAGTTGCATGATCTTTAGCTCTTTTTTTTATGTTTAAGTTATTTAAATTTAACAAATTACACTGAATAATATCAATTCAGTGTTTAAAAAACTTACATAGTTTTACATTTTTTAAAGTTACGAATTTATTGCCAAATTGGGAAGCATCTATTGTAGAGCGAAATTTGCACACAAAACACTCCACATGCTTTTATATTTTTGCCAAGCTGCTCTCCATAGTCGATTTACTGCCACGAGTTTATATATTGATGCATAGGTGAAATAAGGCTGTGAGGCTGAGAAGGCATAGCAAGGTTTAATACGATGATTTTGAGTGTTTGTTTAAAACGAACACGTGTAAGAAATACGCATTCGTAATAATGTTATTACCTATTAAATAATTACATATTTAACAGCCGTATGAGCGTACTAAAAAGTCGATGGTTATTTCAACCCATCGATCAATCGCATCTTTAGTTATTGGTTTATCCGGATGAGTTAGATATAACAAATGCAGTTCGCTGCGCATTAACGCAACAAATACATCGGTAGCTTCTTCAATGCTAATAGTTTCAAAGTTAAGCTCGTTTGAAGCGACTGCATCTGTTAAGTACTTAGAAACTTTACCTTTAACTACAAGCGGACCTGAGTTGTAAAACATATGACCAAGAGCAGGAAAGCGGGGAGCTTCAGCTATTACGACGCGGTATAGCGCCATTGCAGATTCCGCCAAGGCGACTTGTAAGTAGGCATACCCTAAGCGGCGTAAGTTTTCAGTTAAGTTGCCCGGTTTAAAAGTAATATTATGAATTGAAGCCGTAAATACTTCGCATTCACTTTTTATGACTGCTAAAAATAATGTTTCTTTATTTGCAAAGTGAGCGTAAACCGTCGATTTTGATACCCCTGCTTCACGTTGGATCATATCAGTAGTCGCACCGTTAAACCCATGAGTTAAAAATATTTTACGAGCTGCTTGTAATACTGTCCTTGCTTTTGCGCCAAGCTCTAGCTCACTAGGAGGCGTAGTGCTTTGGGAATTAGTAAGCTCTTTTGTCATTACATTTCACCTTGACATGATATTAAATTACGAATAGCATACCAAACCGAGCGGTACAGTTCAATTTAAGCTTTGAGTTTTCTGTAACTAGTCCACTTCAGTAACGCTAATATAACTTAGCTAATTGTTTCTAAAATACATTCATGATTGTGAGCTTGCTAATATTGATTTGTTGAATTTTTCTGTTAACAAGTCAAACCGAGCGGTACAGTACATGTTTGTTGCATTGTTAAATTTGGGATATCGAAATGGCAATTCTGCGTTTTAATAAAAGGCTTTTTAACTATTCACGGCACACAGCCATAGCACTTACGTCAATTGCTATTTTATCGGGGTGTGTTGTAGGTCCTACATTTGAAGAGCCTAATGCAAACATAAATAACACGGTTGTAACGCCTACAGCCGACTTTGGCCAAGGCGAGCAAAGCAACAAAGCTGAATTAGTATGGAACTGGTGGACTATATTAAACGACCCTATTTTAACTGAATTAGAGCAAAAAGCGCAGCTGGGTAATCTTGACTTACAAATGGCTTCAAGTCGAATTGCACAAAGTCGAGCTGCGTTGGGTATAGCATCATCAGAGCGTTTGCCAAACGTATCTGCTGGATTTGATTACAAACGTGAAGGTCTTAGCGAAAACGGTAAATTTGTCGCACTTGGTGCGCCACCAGATGCTGATAACTTTTGGCAACTAGGGTTTGATGCCAGTTGGGAGCTGGATTTATGGGGTCGTAATAAACGAATAGAAGAGGGCGCAATCGCTATGTTGCAAGCGTCATTATTTGAACGTGAAGCTGTGCGGGTCAGCCTCGCGGGCGAAGTTGCTAAAGCCTACTTGTTGCTGCGAAGTGCGCAAACACAATTAGAAATCACACATGAAAATAAAAGCATTGCAGAGCGTATATTAACCCTTGTGCAAAGTCGTGAAAAAAATGGCGTAAGCACGCGGTTTGAAACTATTAGTGCCCAGGCAGAACTAGCAACAATTAATGCGGGATTACCAGAGGTAACACAGCGTCGTAATACTTTAATGAATGCACTTGCATTATTAATTGGAGAGCAACCGCGTGCATTAAATGCTTTATTAGCAGCACGTATACCACAGCCACATATTCCTACTGGCATACCTAAGGTGATCCCATCTGAATTTGTAAAACGTCGCCCAGATATTTTACAAGCTCAGGCAAATTTACACAGTGCCGTAGCCGCTATTGGTGCAGCACAAGCAGATTTTTACCCGCGTATTACGTTAACGGGTACATTAGGTGTTGAAGGTTATGCGCAGCACGATTTATCAACGTGGGACTCACGCGTATTTTCTGTTGGGCCCAATGTATATTTGCCTATTTTTCAAGGTGGACGCTTAAAGTCACAACTTAAATTAACAAAAGAACGCGAGAAAAATGCGGCATTAAATTATCGCCAAACAGTACTCAAAGCATGGCATGAAGTAGATAACGCAGTAGATGGCTGGGCGGCACAGCAAAATCACCACGATAAAGTAGAAATAGCATATAACTTTAATAAACAAGCACTACATAGTGTTGAGCGAGCTTACCAGCAAGGTGCTGCAGATTATCTTAGTGTACTCACTGCACAGCGCCACTTACTGGCAAGCCAAACTAATTTAAACAATAGCGCCACTAATGCATCACTTGCGGTGGTTAGCTTATATAAATCATTAGGTGGAGGCTGGAATCCTGATATTTTGCCTAAAAAAACATCAGCGAGAAATGAAATAGTTGCGGAGGGGGAGTAATGAATGCAGCCACAATTAATGTGCCCATACAAAACGCGGATCCCATTGTAAGACCCGCAGGACCTTCTAAACAAGCAATTGCCGGGCTCTTAGGTATTTTTATTGCGGCAATGATGGCCGGTTTAAATAATCGTGTCGGTTCTTTAGGTCTTGTTGATATTCGTGGCGTGTTGGGCGCAAGCCTTGATGATGCATCGTGGCTATCGAGCGCTTACACCGTAGGAGAATTAATAGCAATGCCGTTTGCTTCATGGTTTGCTATTACGTTATCGGTTAGGCGTTTTCATATTAGTATGGTGACAGTATGTGGTTTTATAGCCGCAATATTGCCGTTTATTCACAACTTAGATTTACTGATCGCTTTACGCTTTATCCAAGGTGTAAGCAGTGGCGCGTTAATCCCTATTTTAATGATGGCCGCACTTAAGTTTCTACCTCCTCATATTCGTTTACATGGTTTAGCTTTATATGCAATGACTGCTACATTTGCACCTAATTTAGCTATTTGGTTAAGTGGCCAATGGGTTGATGGGTTATCTGATTGGCGCTTAATTTACTGGCAAGTTATTCCATTGTGTCTTGTAGCCGGCTCTCTAACAGCATGGGGCTTACCAAAAGAAGGTGTTAAGTATGCTCGCTTTAAAGAAGGTAACTGGTTAGGTCTAATATGCGGGGTTTCATCACTTGCGTTAATTGCTACAGCTCTCGATCAAGGAGTTCGGCTTGACTGGTTTAATTCATCACTTATTACCGTATGCTTTAGTGCTGGAATTGTTTTGTTTGGATGTTATTTGTTTACGGAGTGGCATCATAAAACCCCATTTATGAAGCCTCAGCTAATCGGTAAACGTAATTTAGGTATTGGCGCGGTGATACTAACGTTATTGTTGGTGGTTTTTATGTCGGGTTCAATGCTTCCTTCAGTTCATTTAACAAATTTACATAACTATCGAGCATTACAGTTAGCGCCTATTGGGTTGCTTATTGCTTTACCGCAGTTAGTGCTGGGATCTGTTGTTGCACTTTTTTTATATAAAAAATGGGTTGATGCACGATTTGTTATGGCAATAGGCCTGTTCTTAATTTCTCTTGCTTGTTTTAGTGGTACTCAAATAACGCCGCAATGGCATGGCGATCAATTTTTAACAGCCCAGTTATTGCAGGCATTTGGCCAGCCAATGGCCGTTGTCCCTATATTATTCTTAATGACTAGCGTGTTAGACCCAAGTGAGGGCCCTTACTTTTCGGGAACTATAAATACCTTGCGTGTTTTTGGGTCGCTAATTGGTGGTGCAGTTGTTGGACAGTTGATCGTTGTTCGAAGTCGTTTTCATAACGAAATGTTATTAGATCATGCTTCACTAGTTGGTAACTCTCTACCACAAAGCGCAACACCTGCGGAGCTTGGTAGTGTTATTGCTCAGCAGTCTTTAGTTTTATCTATTGCTGATGCGTATTTAGTGTTGGGAATTATAGCCCTTGTCTTAATTCCGTTGGCACTGTGCATGGACTTTGTACCTGCACCGAATCTAAATAAATCTTAAACCTTATTTTTAAAATTGAGTAATAAATTATGGCATTATCAAAAGCAGTTAAATTTACCGTGGTAGCAACCTTATTTGCTGTTGTTGCAGGTAGTATTGTTTATTTAAATACACCAGAGTCATCGGCTTCAAAGCAAACAACAGATGACGCATATATACAAGCCGACTTTACATTTGTATCGCCTAAAATATCAGGTGTCATAAATGAGGTATTAATTAAAGATAATCAGCGTGTAGAAAAAGGCGATGTGTTAGCAACGATTGATGACCGCGATTATGTAGTTGCTATTGACGTAGCTAAAGCACGGGTTAATAGTGCACAGGCAAATATTAAAAGCCTAAAAGCAAAAATTATTTATCAGGAGTCTGTAATATTACAAGCAGAGGCCGGTATTGAAGCTGAAAAAGCAGGGCTTGAATTAGCAAATGTAAATCTAACTCGATACAGTAATTTAGCGTCTGATGGCTCGGGCACTGTTCAAGCGCTTCAAGAAGCACAAGCAAAGCTAGCAATTCAAAAAGCTAACTTACATAAAAAAGAAGCAGCACTAGTTGCAGCAAAGCAGCAAACAGCTATTTTAAATGCTGATCAAGATAAAGCAAAAGCATTATTAGCTCAGTCAAATGCCTCATTAGAAGAAGCATTATTAAAGCTCTCTTACACAAAAATTAAAGCACCTGTTAGCGGTATTGTTGGTCAAAAGGCTGTGCGTGTAGGTGGCTTTGTAAGCCCAGGTAAGCCACTTCTCGTTATTGTGCCATTGGATAAAGTGTTTATAAGTGCAAATTATAGAGAAACACAACTAGCTAATGTAAAAGTTGGTCAACAGGTTGAAATTAAAGTTGATGCATTGCCAGGCGTGACATTAAAAGGACACGTTGACAGTCTAAGTCCAGCAAGTGGTGTAAGTTACTCCACTATTGGTGCGCATAATGCAACAGGCAACTTTACTAAAATAGCGCAGCGCCTACCGGTGAAGATTAGTTTAGATGCTAAGCAGCCTTTACTTAGTCAACTACGTGTTGGAATGTCGGTTGTACCTACAATTGATGTTGTTAAGTAACTACTCATTTTTATTTAAACGATCTACGAGTAAATTGTAGGTCGTTTAAATATCGCTTGCTGTACACATTTATTTTAAAGCTAAGATATTTTTAAGTAGATAGCACACTTTTATACCGACTCCTGTTACAATTGCCATTATTAAAAAATCAACTATTGACGCTTTATTATCAGCTGTTTGCAACGTGAAAATCAGCGAGAATAGTAGTTAATTACGATCAACATAACGGGTTTACTCGCAGACGCTTATAAAAATGCATTCAACCCCGCATATAAACTAAAAGAATTTATCAATGGCAGACCAGACTATTATCAATGAAATCAGCAAGCGAAGGACCTTTGCTATCATCTCTCACCCGGATGCTGGTAAAACAACGATTACCGAAAAAGTATTGTTATTCGGACAAGCTATTCAAAGAGCTGGTACTGTAAAAGGTCGCGGCTCTAACCAGCATGCTAAATCTGACTGGATGGAAATGGAAAAAGAGCGTGGTATATCAGTTACTACTTCTGTAATGCAATTTCCATATAACGACGCACTTGTTAATTTACTTGATACGCCAGGACACGAAGATTTCTCTGAAGATACGTACCGTACATTAACAGCAGTAGATTCGTGCTTAATGGTTATTGATGCTGCTAAAGGTGTAGAAGACCGTACCCGTAAGCTAATGGAAGTTACACGCCTGCGTACCACACCTATTGTTACATTTATGAACAAATGTGACCGTGATATTCGCGACCCAATGGAAGTGCTGGACGAAGTTGAAACAGAGCTAAATATTGCCTGTGCACCCATTACTTGGCCAATTGGTTGTGGTAAAGAGTTCAAAGGTGTTTATCACATTCATAATGATGAAGCTGTTTTATATAAAACGGGCCAAGGTCATAAAATTCAAGATGTTCGCACAATTAAAGGCCTTGATAATCCAGAGTTAGATATTGCCATTGGTGAAGACTTAGCTGCGCAGTTACGCGATGAGCTTGAGCTTGTTATTGGTGCATCAAACGAATTTGATTTAGATCTGTTTTTAGCCGGTGAGCTTTCGCCAGTTTATTACGGTACCGCACTTGGTAACTTTGGTGTTGATCACGTGTTAGATGGTTTAACTAAGTGGGCGCCAACGCCATTACCACGTGAAACCGAAGACAGACTAATTGTTGCAACTGAAGAAAACTTTACCGGGTTTGTATTTAAAATTCAGGCCAACATGGACCCTAAACACCGTGACCGTATTGCATTTATGCGTATTGTATCGGGTAAGTACAGCCAAGGCATGAAAATGAATCACGTGCGAATTGGCAAGCAAGTGAGCATTTCTGATGCGGTAACCTTTATGGCGGGCGATCGTGAACGTGCCGCAGATGCTTTCGCTGGCGACATTATTGGCTTGCATAACCACGGTACAATTCAAATTGGTGATACGTTCACGCAAGGCGAAAAACTTAAATTTAGTGGTATTCCTAACTTCGCCCCTGAACTATTTCGTCGTATTCGCCTTCGCGATCCGCTTAAGCAAAAGCAATTATTAAAAGGTTTAGTGCAACTCTCTGAAGAAGGTGCTGTACAAGTATTTAGACCACTTATTAATAATGACTTAATAGTAGGCGCGGTAGGTGTACTTCAGTTTGATGTGGTTGTAGCGCGTTTAAAAGCAGAATATAACGTTGATGCTATTTATGAAGGCGTAAACGTGAATACGGCACGCTGGGTAAGCAGTGATGACGTTAAAAAGTTTGAAGAATTTAAACGTAAATGCGAAAGCAATTTAGCTCTCGATGGCGGTGATAACTTAACTTACATTGCGCCGAGCCGTGTAAACCTTAACTTATCGGTAGAGCGTTACCCAGAAGTAACGTTTAGCCATACACGCGAAAATTAGAGCTCATTTACAAGAATTAAAAGAAAACCTGCTTTGGCGGGTTTATAAAGGTAAAAAAATATGAATATTCGTACTATTTTAATTGAAAAAGCCATTGCAGCTATGGTCGGTGCAGGCTTACCTGAAGACACAAACCCGGCAGTAACGCAAAGCACGCGTCCACAATTTGGAGATTACCAAATTAATGCAGCCATGGGCGCGGCTAAAAAAATGAAAAGCAACCCACGTGAGCTTGCACAAAAAATTATTGATAACCTTGATGTAAGCGATATTGCTCAAAAGACTGAAATTGCAGGCCCAGGTTTTATTAATATTCATTTAAAGCCTGAGTTTTTAGCGCAAAGCGTACAAGCCGCTAACAGTGATGCAAAGCTTGCTGTAAATGAGCATGCTAAGCCACAAAAAGTGGTTGTTGATTATTCATCACCAAACCTAGCTAAAGAAATGCACGTAGGTCATTTACGTTCAACCATTATTGGTGACTCAATTGTACGTGCGCTTGAATTTAGAGGCGATACGGTTGTGCGCCAAAATCACATGGGTGATTGGGGTACGCAATTTGGTATGTTAATCGCGCATTTAGAAGATCAAATTAGTCAAGGCGTTGACTTAGATACTGTTGCGCTTGCTGATTTAGAAACTTTTTACCGCGATGCTAAAAAACGCTTTGACGACGAAGAAGGCTTTGCAGATAAAGCACGTGACTATGTTGTTAAACTACAAGGCGGCGATGCGCACTGTGAAAAACTATGGAAGCTATTTATAGCGACCTCAGTTAAGCACTCTGAAGAAGTATACAAGCGTTTAAATGTAACGCTTACTCAAGCCGATATTATGGCTGAAAGTGCTTACAACGCAGAGCTTAACGATATTATTAGCCTATTAAAGGATAAAAACATTGCTGTAGAGTCGCAAGGCGCGCAAGTGGTGTTTTTAGATGAGCTTGCAAATAAAGATGGCGAGCCATCAGCGTTTATCGTACAAAAATCTGGCGGTGGTTTTTTATATGCAACAACAGATTTAGCAGCATGTGACTATCGTTCAAACAAATTAGGTGCTGATCGCATCTTAATTTTTGTAGATGCACGTCAAAATCTACACTTTAACCAAGTAGAGCTAACAGCGCGTAAAGCTGGTTTATTAAGAGACGAAACAAGTTACGAGTTTTGCCCGTTTGGCACCATGATGGGCGCCGATAATAAACCATTTAAAACACGTACTGGCGGCACAGTAAAACTTGCTGATTTATTAGAAGAGTCAATTAACCGCGCAGCCGCAAAATTAGCTGAACGTGAGTCTGATTTAAGTGATAGCGATCGCAGCGAAATTGCCCGTAAAGTAGGTATTGGCGCAGTTAAATATGCCGACCTTTCTAAGCACCGTACCAGTGATTACATTTTTAACTGGGACAGCATGCTAAGTTTTGAAGGCGCAACCGCTCCTTACTTACAATATGCTTATACACGCGTACGCAGTATTTTCCGCAAATCAGGCGTTGATGCTGCTACATTAAATTCAGACGTTGCAATTGTTGAGCCTCAAGAAAAAGCACTTGCACTTAAGCTACTACAGCTCGAAGAAGTACTTGATTTAATGATCAGCGAAGCAACACCGCACGTACTATGTGGTTACTTATATGAGCTTGCAAGCTTATACATGACATTTTACGAAGCTTGCCCAGTACTTAAAGAAGGCGTAGAGCCAAGCGTGCGCGATAGCCGTTTAGTGTTGTGTAATTTGGTTTCAAGAACATTAGAAACGGGATTAGATCTGTTAGGCATTGAAGTCATGGAGCAAATGTAATCTGCTGCGTGTAGTTCGCTTTGACTGCGTTGTCGTGCTTTTTTAGCCTAAGTCACATACTAAATGTATGCTCCTTGGCATAAAAAAGCACTCCGTCTTGTCAGCACTCCTACACTTGCAGATGAAATGTTTTACATTGTAGGTTGGGTTGAGTGAAACGAAACCCAACGATACACCCGAGACTCGGTGCTATTTCTATCGTATATACCTGAGACTCGATACTTGTTATTACTCAATATCTATTGTTTTAAGCTCGCTACTCTAAGCTCTTTTCTAAGTCTTTATTTAAAGGATTTGTTATGAAACTCGAAGATATCCGCCGTGAATACCTGCAAGACGCGTTAAGCGAAGATAACTTGCAAGATGATCCGTTTAAGCAGTTTGAAACATGGCTTGAGCATGCTGTAGCAAGCCAATTACCCGATCCAACAGCGATGGTTGTAGCAACTGTTGATGAAACCGGTCAACCTTCACAGCGCATAGTGCTTTTAAAGCATCTGGATGATAACGGCTTTGTATTTTTTACCAATACAGGTTCGCGTAAAGCGCAGGAGCTTAAAGGCAATAACAAAATTTCCTTGCACTTTCCGTGGCATCACATGGAACGCCAAGTTATTGTTTATGGCGAGGCTAAACCATTACCAACTTCTGCTGTGGCAAAGTACTTTTTATCTCGTCCTAAAGAAAGCCAATTAGCCGCCTGGGCATCAGCGCAAAGCCGTCCGGTGTCATCACGTAAAGTACTAATGGAAACCTTTGCTAATATGAAAAATAAGTTTGCTAAAGGTGAAATTCCATTACCTGATTCTTGGGGCGGTTATTGTGTAGTGCCCACTAAAATTGAGTTTTGGCAAGGTGGGGCGCATCGTTTACATGATCGTTTTATGTATCAGCGCCAAGCAGATAATAGCTGGCAAATTACACGCTTAAATCCTTAATAAATAGATGAGTAAGTAACCGTGCAATTTATTGACTCTCATTGCCACCTCGATTTTAGTGAGTTTGATTCAAGTCGTGAATCGCTCATAACCGAGTGTGTAGCAAAGGGAGTTAATCAGTTTGTTGTACCGGGTATTACGCTTGCTCAATCGCATACTCTTATAGAGCTCAAAGCAACCTATCCAAGTATAAAAATAGCGGCAGGGCTACATCCTTACTTCTTAGATCAACATAAAGAATCGCACATAGAAGCATTATTCGAGTTTGCAACTACAAATAAGCATCAGCTGGTGGCTATTGGTGAGTGTGGGCTTGATAGAAGCATTGAAAACCTCTCTAAACAAACTTATTTATTTGAACAGCAAATAAAGCTTTCTAATGAGCTAAGCTTACCGCTCATTGTGCATCATAGGCAAAGCCATGATTTAATTGCGCAATCGTTTAAACGTTGTAAGCCAAAAAATGGGGGAGTGATTCATGCATTTTCAGGTTCAATCCAACAAGCGAAGTACTATATCAAACAGGGCTTTAAGCTTGGCGTAGGCGGTGTTATTACCTATAAACGTGCAGCTAAAACCCGTGCTGTTATTGCCGCTATTGAGCCCGAGCACTTAGTGCTTGAAACAGATTCACCTTCAATGCCTTTAAGTGGCTACCAAGGGGAGGTTAACACGCCATTGCATATACCTGATGTGTTTGACGCACTATGTGATTTAAAGCCAAACAGCGAAAAAGAGACGCTTGCAAAGCAACTTTATGATTCTTGTTCAGATGTTTTTTGCATATAACGATTTACCTGCCAGCGCTTTAATCCACGGCCTAACTGCCACGTAAAAATACAAGCAATCACTAGCATTAGTAAAACCTGCCTGCCTAAGTCATGAAAATGATTATGGCTGTCGGATATTGCAGCGCGAGTTAAATAAGTAATAGATACAAAACCTATAGGGCGGTCATCATCGCTTATAACAGGTTCCATAAAAGGTGTTTTTAACTTACTTATTCCGGGGGTAGAATCAGAAAGTTGACCATAAACATGGTGCGACTGCCAATTGTCGCTACTGGCTAATAAAATACCCTGTTGATCGTAAATAGTCGCAGAAAGTACAAACTCATCTTTACTTATATCGTTACAAATTGCATTGAGCTGGGGTTTGTTTTTTTCGATTAAAGGTGTTTTAACATTTAAAGCCATAAACTGAGTGAGGCTTTTGGCGGTGCTGTCGGCGCTATCGTAAAGTAACTGGTGACTCTGAAAACTACTATTAACACCCACCCAGCTTAGTAATACAAAACAGCCAGCCGCAAGAATTAAGCGAACGAGTCGCTTTCTTTGGGATGCGCTTATAGGGTTTTTAATATGGTTATTTTTCATAGTCACCGTTTATGCTACTGACAGCATTTTGATTTGATGTTACAACTACACTAACTATAACCTTAAACCCCACCTGATGGCGAATTTAGTGTTGAGAATAGCAGTTTTGAGATGCCAACTATCAGGAAAATAAAAATAAACACGGAGATCCCATGTCGCAAATCAACATGGCACAGCAAGCTGCTGAGCAACCATTACAACACTTAACTCTAAATAAATGGTTTAGCTATAGTGGTGGTGTATCTACACCTCTCGATTATATTCCAAACAAAGCATTAGGGTTATTTAGCATCGCATTTGCAGGTGATTTTGCAGAAAAACACATTGCCAATATTGTTAACTTTTTAGCGACACATAACCAAAACGTCACCGCTATATGCAAATACCAACCTGATTTAGGGCTTGCACCAGCACTGTGTTTTTACGTGCAAAATGCAGATAAAACTATAAACCCGTTAGTACTACAAGAATTTTCAAACACACTTGATTGTCAATTAGTGCAAGTTACTACGCCGCCTAATTTATATGAGCCAGGTTTATTGGTTATGGATATGGATTCAACTGCAATAACTATTGAGTGCATAGACGAAATAGCACGCCTTGCGAACGTATACGATGAAGTTGCCTCTGTAACTGCACTTGCAATGGCGGGTAAACTTGATTTTAGTGAGAGTTTATATCAGCGTGTAGCTAAGCTTGAAGGTATTGAAAAAAGCTTAATTGAAGAACTGAAAAGTACATTACCATTAATGCCTGGTATTAAAATACTGTGCCAAATTTTAAAGCAATATAACTGGTATTTGGCGATTGCCTCAGGTGGTTTTGTGCCTTTTGCAGAGCGTGTACAAGAGCTGATTAATTTAGATGAAGTGCACGCTAATGTGCTCGAATTTAAAGACGACAAGCTAACAGGTAAAGTACTGGGTACGATTGTCGATGCGCAGCAAAAAGCGGTCGTTTTAGAGGTGCTTCAGCAAAAGCTAGGGCTTAAAAAAGCACAAACTGTAGCTATTGGAGATGGCGCAAATGATTTAGTGATGATGGCAAAAGCAGGCCTAGGTGTGGCCGTGCATGGTAAGCCTAAAGTGGTTGAGCAAGCACAAGCGGCTATTTGTGAAGGGTCATTATTGCAATTGTTGTATATGTTGGCTATTCCGTTAGAAAAACAACCAACACTTTAAAATAAATTAAGTTAAACCGCTTAACGTAAGCGGTTTAACCAAATTAGCTTACGGCGGCTCATTTGTGCAACTTGCTCTTTTTTAAGTTCTAAATGGCTTAGCGCTTCTTCAGTTATATCTACTACATCACCCACACCAGCTACGGCCCATAAGGCTTCTTCTAAATCTTTAGCTTTGTGCATTGCGTACTGACTTACGTATTTTAGCTCATTAGAAAGATAATCAGTATCGGGGCGACCTGTGCGCGATATATACAAACGCATTACGAATATAAGTTGCGATGTAATGCCTTTACTAATTTGTTTATAAAAGCTTGAGTAGTCTTCACCTAAAGCGCATTGGCTAACAATAGCCTCTTCAATACTGCCTTTTCGAGGGTCGAAGTTAATAGCAAGTGTAAAAGCAAGTGGTGCATCTTGGCGGCTGCGATCTTTGATATTTGGTGTTATTACATTAATAATTTGCTCTTCAGTCAGAATGCTTGAAAAGTCAGTTTTGTTACTTAATAAACCAAAGTTTTGCAAAATTACGTGAATAGGGCTGGCGTATAACCCATATCCAATTGCGCCGGTTTTAAAGTGTGCAGCTTCTTTGTGTAAATATAGCGGAAATTGGCAAACGCTTTTTGTAACCATATTTCTAAGTGCGGTAGATAAGCCTTCTACTTTAGGTGCTTCTTCAGATACTTTAAGTTTGTCTTTATTACCTTCTATTAGCTGAGTGAAAAAGGTCACGCCAGCATGGGGTAAATCAGCAATACGATTTGCTTTTAGGTTAATAGTAGTAAATGACTTACTGATGGCCATTACTTCGTACTTTAGTTCACTAAGCTTATGCTTTTTAGTTATTTTTTGAAGTTCAGGGAATGCTAAAAGTACTATATCGCCTTTTTTAAATGTGGCAGGTTGTTCGCACTCTAACTGCAAACCCATTACCGAAAAGTCACGTGTATAGCCATTAAATACCTCATCATTAATAGTAACACTAACTGGTGTTTTATAAAGATAGCGCTTATGCGAGCGTAAATTTACGTATTCAAGTGGCACAATATCTAAGTAGGGTGGTGTTTTGTGTTTTGCGTGGCCAAAGTGCTTAAGCTGATTTACTAATGCTTTATCAAAAGTAAGTTGTTTATAATTTTCTTGCTCAGCTTTATTGCCAATATTTGTAAGTACAACAATATACTTAACATCTTTTATAAGGCCTTTTACACGAGGTGAAGGTGGCTTATTTAATTTTTCTATATTTTCACCGGCACTATTGGGTAGTGAAAGCGGTATAAAAGAATCATCTGGATGACTTGGCATTATTTGTATTTTAAAGCACTGCCAGCTCTCTTTTTGGCTACCAAAACCTAAAAATAGATCACGTAATTTAGGGTTGTTATTTAACTCTGTACGCGTCGCTGAGTAGTAATAAATTTTACCTGATGATATATGTGTAAATGTATAGAGGTAATCTTCTTTTACTGCGGTAATTTGAGTTAGTAATTGTGTAATACGCTGATGATTAAGAATATTGTACAAGCACGGTACTTTTTTTTCATCGGTAAAGTAGCGCTGAATAAAAATATTATTTTCAGTGGTAAGGCTGAGGCTTGGGTAATATTGCTCCTTTTTTTTACTTAAAAACACATATAATGACGTTACGCGAGGAATGTAGTACTGCTCATACCCCTTTGATACTACAGCATCGAGCGTATTATCTAGATTTACTTTATAACGACGCTTATTACCATGAATAAAACTTTCTAAAAAGTCATTAAAGGCATCGTTGTTTTCTATATAAGTGCGCTTTAAGCGGATGTGATTAAATTCACGAGAGATATTTTCTACTGCAACAACTTCGTATTGAATACCGTTTTTTAGGCCAAGTTCAAAGTCTTGCTCAAGGCCTACTAAGCGCATTGCGATGAGTTCGCCTTTTTTTATAGAGTAGCGCGTTGCAAGCTTAACTTTACAACCGCTTAAAGATATATCTGAGGTGCTAGCAGCAATGTTCTTTTTATCTTTGTAATCAATCGTTACTTTTATTGAGTAATTCATCCGTTCTTCACGGCGGCTCTCGTAAGAGGCAAACTTAATTACTTCAGTGTTTAAGTTATTTTCTAGCTCTTGTAACTCTGATTTTTCGGCTGCTTGTTTTTGTAATACGCGGTGGTTATTTTCTGTATTCATTACGGCTTCGTAAACAGCTAAGGTGTATTCACCATGTTGTTTAAGCGCTTTTTCAAACACTTCAATGGCTGTGTCATCCATAAAGTGTTGCTTGCCGTTATGCTCATATGGTTTTACTTGGCCTGTCACTAATCCACGAAGATCAACAAAACGTGCCACTGGCTGAGATAAACGCGACATTTCCATTTTCATTAAAAATTGCTCAGGTTTGGTTAACCCTGCGGTTTTTGATTTGAAAATTAGATCAAATTTAGCGTTGCCTAAATATGTTTTTAACTCATTCACGAGGTCTTCGTGTTTGAGCATTATGTCATCAGCCATTTATAAAACCATCACCGTCTAATTGAAAAAGTAGGTATACTGTTAAGTCCATTTATTAGAAGTTCAATAAACGTTAAATCGCTCTATGTTATTAATATAGGTACAATTATTTGAGTTACTACTGTTTAGCTCTTGTTATGTATGTGTTATTTGCCATTTTATTGGCAAGTTACTTTAAACTATTACAAAGCAAAAAGTATGCCCTAAATTATAGCTAAAAAGAAACACCATGTGTATTTATTGATTGTGACGCTAGATTTTTAAGCAGGCAAGAGTTTGTTGCTAAGTAAATGCCTGAAATGGCAAAATAAGCGCTTAATAGTAAGAATTTTTTTAATTTAAAGAATAGTAGGTAAAGTTATCAATGGCTAAAGCGGCAAAAGTAGAATTTGTTTGTACCGAATGTGGCATGAACTATCAACGTTGGCAGGGTCAATGTCGCTGCGGTGCGTGGAACACATTAGCGGAATTTAAGCCTTCAGCAGGGCACAGTAAAAAAGCATCAATACGAGCAAACGTTGGTGGTTATGCTGGTGGTGTTGGTGGTGGCTCTAAAAAAATCAATGATATTGCTACATCAGAGGCTGAAAAGCAGCTAACTGAAATCGGCGAGCTTGATCGCGTACTAAGCGGCGGGGTGACTACTGGCTCTGTTAATATAATTTCGGGCGATCCGGGGGCGGGTAAGACAACTTTGCTATCTGACCTAGTGGCGAGAATGTCACAACGGATGCCGTCACTTTACTGTACGGCAGAAGAATCTTTATCGCAGTTTAAAAACAGGGTAAATCGTTTAAAGTTAAACTATAACCCGGACGAGCTTTATTTACTTTCAGAAACGAGTGTTGAAACCATCATCGAAGAACTCGAGAAAAATAAAATTAAGTTTGCTGTTATTGACTCTATTCAAGCTGTTGTAACCGATACGGCAAATGGTAGCCCAGGTTCGCCTTCGCAAGTAAAAAGCGCCGCCCAAGCATTAACTCAGTACTGTAAGCAAAATGATGTAACCATGTTCATTATTGCTCACGTAAATAAAAATAACGAAATAGCAGGCCCTCAAACACTTGTACATATTGTTGATGCGCTTTTACACATAGATACCAACGATGGGCAAATACGAACCCTTAGGGCAAATAAAAACCGCTTTGGTGATATTGATACTGTTGGCATTTTTAAAATGTGTGAACGTGGGATGTTAAGCGTTGATAATCCAAGTGAAATATTTTTATCGGGTTCAACCACTGACTCACCTGGCTCTACTATTACCTGTATTCGTAAAGGGAATCGTAATTTATTGCTTGAGATTCAATGTTTAACTACCGAAACAGAAGCTGAATTTCCGCAGCGTGTTTGTGTTGGTTTAAATATGAATCGTATAAAAATGCTGACCGGTATATTACGTAAGCATACTAAAACTAAAATATTTCACGATACGTTTTTTAATATTGTGGGTGGTTTAAGAATTGATGAGACAGAAACCTGCATCGATTTAGCATTAGTAACCGCGTTACTTAGCAGTTTAAACGAATTTGTTGTACCTCGTACCACGTGTATTATGGGAGAACTTAGCTTAAACGGCGATGTACGCCCAATAGACAGTGGTGTACCGCGTGTTAAAGAGGCTGCACAACATGGTTTTACAGAAATATATATTCCATTTCGCAATTACCATAAGTCGATGGAAGGGCTAGGCGCTAAAATTACCCCTGTAAAAACCGTACATGAGTTACTTAGTTTGATTAATTAACACTTATCGGTGATGTTCTTCAGTGTTACTCTTAAGTTGAGACACTTTATAGAAAGAATTAAATAAGGAAATGACATGAAAAAATTAGTTATAGTTGCAGCTCTTGTGGCCGCAGGCGTGGGTGGTGTTAGTTACGCAAACTACGTAGCAACTCAAGAAGTGCGTGCAGAAGTAGATAAGCAACTTGCTTTAGTAAGCGAGCAAACTGGCGCTACATTTAAATACGCTGGTTTATCGGCAAGTGTTATTTCAAAGAGTGTAGAAATAACAAATATGGAAGTAATAAGCCCTGAAGGTGACAATGTTGCTAATATTCAAAGCATTGAAATAACTGGCTACGAGCCGGATAAAATATCACCACATACATCATTTGATGTAAAAAGCTTTCAGTTTGATAAAAGCTTCGTATCAAAATTACCAGCTGATACAAACGAAATGTTAGCGTCGGCAAGTTACGACTTACATTCATCACTTGATTACGATGAAGAGTCTGGCAATAGTGATGTAGTAGTTAAGCTTGATGCAAAAGACATTGTTAGTTTTAATATGGATATGGGTTTAGCTAATTCAAAAGCGTTAATGGATGCTTCATTGGCTATTAGCAAGGCGCAGCAAGAAGCGGGTGATCAACCGCTGACGTATGAGCAAGAATTACAGCAGCAAACACTTGTTATGCAAGCAATGAGTAAATTAGAGCCGCGTAATGTTAGCTTTGCCTTAAATAACCAAGGTAAATTAAAAGATTTACTATCAAGCGAGCTTGAAAAGCAAGGTATGACGCTTGAGCAAATGGAAATGACGCTAGAGCAACAGTTACAACAAGCTCCTGTAACTGAAGATATTGCAGAGGCTTTAACTAGCTTTGCGAAAGGTTTAAATTCATTCAGTGTGTCTGCAAAGCTACCTGAAGGTAAAACTATGATGGAAATTAACCAACAAGTTATGATGCTAGTAGGGCAACCTGAAGAACTAGTTAAGTTTATTAACTTAGAAGTTAAAGGTGATTAGGCCTTAGTTCTGTATTAATAAAGGCGCCAATTGGCGCCTTTATTGTAATCTTATTAGCTAAAGCAATTTGCTTTTATAAGATCAGTGATTATTTGTTGTGATGGTTTTATTTTTTCCATCGCTAAAAATTCATCAGGCTGGTGTGCTTGGTTAATTGAGCCTGGGCCCATTACAATCGTTTCACAACCGAGTTGCTGGATAAACGGCGCTTCAGTGCAGTAATTTACTGCGACCGCTTTTTGCCCCGCTATTTTTTCAGCCATTTTTACTAAAGCACTGTCGGTGCTCCCACTAAATGCCGGTATTGGTTCATGTAAATCAATAACGCTCACCGCATTTGGGTATTGCTGATTTATCTCTTTCGTTGCATCGAGTACTAATGCTTGTAGTTCTTGTACACTTAAACCTGGTAATGGGCGCATATCTATATGCATTTCACAGCAACCACAAATTCTATTCGCGTTATCGCCGCCATGAATATTACCTAAGTTTAATGTTGGATAAGGGATTTCGAAGTGCTTTATTGAATACTTATGCTTTAATTGTTCTTTTAAGATCATCAATTTTGTAATCACTTTATGCATTACTTCAATGGCGTTAAGACCACGTTCGGGATCGGAGCTATGCCCAGAGCGACCAACCACTCTTATTGCTGTACTCATATGGCCTTTGTGCATAAATACTGGAGTCATATCAGTAGGTTCGCCTATTATACAACGCGCAGGTTTTAAATTAGGGTGCTTACATATTTGTTGCGCACCAGCCATCGTAGTTTCTTCGTCGGCGGTGGCAAGGATTAAAATAGGCTGAGTTTGCTGCTTTTCATCAAGTTCACTAATCGCTTGTAATACAAAAGCAAAAAAGCCTTTCATATCAATACTTCCTAGCCCATACAATTTGTTATCGAGTTCGGTAAGTTTAAATGGATTATGATTCCAACGACTGTCATCAAAAGGCACTGTGTCGGTATGACCAGCTAGCATTAATCCGCCATCACCTTCTCCGCGTTTTGCTAATAAATTATAGCGCCCTTTACCTCCTTCTAATTCTATAATTTCACACGTAAAACCGATTGTTTCGCACCAACTGGCTAGGAGTTCAATTACGTTTTTATTGCTCATACACAGGTTGTCTTCAATCGCACTAATAGAAGGGGCTGCAATCAATTGTTGGTACATGGAAATAAACGAAGGCAAAGGCATAAAAAAATCCAAAATTATTATTCAATTTAATTGCATAACAATATAAAAGTATTTATGATGAATATCAATTCACTTTTTAAGCATAAATATATTAAAAGTAACGCCATGAAAATAATGCGACGATAATCAAAATTCATTAATAAAAAAGACTTAATTAGCGTCTAAGCTAGTTTAAGCGAACATTATAGATAAGTAGTAATTAATTTTAAGATAACGAGTAACAAATGAATGTAGTGATTATTGGCGCAAGCGGATACAGCGGCGCAGAGTTAGCAAGTTTAGTTGCTAAGCATCCAAACTTAACTTTAACAGGCTGTTATGTATCTGAGGGTAGCCTAGATAAAAATAAATTGCTAAGTGATTTATACCCAGAGCACCTTGGCTTACTAGACTGCCCTTTACTTCCTCTTAGCGTATCAGCTTTTGATGACATTCAAAGTGATGCTGATTACGTATGCTTATGTACCGATCACAAAGTAAGTGTTGATTTAGCGCCGCAATTTTTAGCTATGGGTAAAAAGGTATTTGATTTATCTGGTGGCTATCGTTTAGCAAGCAATGACGACTACGTTACTTACTATGGTTTTGAGCATCAACATCCAGAGCTTTTAAATGAAGCGGCTTACGGTCTAGCTGAGTGGAACCATGATGCTATCGCTAATGCAAAGCTAATTGCTGTTGCAGGCTGTTACCCAACGGCAGCGCTTAATGCGCTAAAACCGCTTAAGCAAGCAGGCTTATTGAGCAGCGAAAGTATTATTATTAATGCGGTTTCGGGCGTTACAGGCGCAGGGCGTAAAGCCAGTGTAGGAACGCATTTTTGTGAAGTGTCGCTTGCACCTTATGGTTTGTTTAATCATCGCCACGGCCCTGAAATTGAACAACACCTTGGCCACAAAGTGTTGTTTACACCGCACTTAGGTAATTTTCCGCGCGGTATTTTAGAAACTATTTATGTACAGCTTAAGCTAGGCGTTACCAAGGAAAACGTTGCATCGGCTTATCAAGTACTTTCGAGTGAGCCATTAATTCGTTTATTAGGCGATAAAGTACCTTCAATTAAAGGTGTAGCTAAGCAGCCATTTGTTGATATTGGCTGGCAGCAACAAGGAACGCAGTTAATTGTGATGTCTGCTATTGATAACTTATTAAAAGGCGCTGCTGGACAAGCTTTGCAGTGTATTAATATTTCTATGAATTTAGATCATACCACTGGTTTAAGAGGAGCGTTTTAAATGAGTAAAAAAACGTGGGTAATTAAATTAGGTGGTGCAGTACTTAATACAGAAAATGCAGCAAAAGCGTTGTTTGATGTATTAAATGAGCAAACAAATGATGAGTTTGTCATTGTACATGGCGGTGGCGCTTTAGTTGATACATGGTTAAAACAAGCGGGTTTTGCCAGTGCTAAACACCAAGGATTACGTATTAGCCCAGCAGAGCAAATGCCTTATATAGTCGGAGCACTCGCAGGTTGCGCTAATAAACAATTAATGACTCAAGCTATTAATGCTGGGCACAAGCCTGTGGGCTTAAGTCTTTTTGAGGCAGGTGTTACTGCCACTCAAAAGCTAAAAGCGCTTTGCTTAGTGGGTAAATGTAAAAGCAACGACGATTCTATTGTTAATGATTTACTTAAAATCGGTCGCCTACCCATTGTTAGCTCTATAGGCTTTGATGAGCAAGGGCTTTGGTACAACGTAAATGCAGATGAAGCAGCAGCGGCTATTGCTAGTAACTTAAATGCTGAGCTTATTTTTATGACGGATGTTGAAGCTGTGCTTGACGAAAATAAACAGCCGTTACATCAACTTGACACAAAACACATTGATACTTTAATTACAAATGGAGTAATTGTGGGCGGGATGGAGGTCAAAGTTAAGACCAGCCTTCACGCTGCCCAACATTTACGACGCGGTGTGTATATTTCCAGCTGGCAAAAGCCAGAAAATTTAACTGCTCTGCTACAAGGTGAGCATGTCGGAACTAAGATTACACCATAGGTTTATTATGTTTGAGAATTTTTTAACGGGTTTAGAGTTAGACCAAGAAGGCGCACTTAATTTATTAAAGTTAGCGCAAGATATAAAAGCAAAACCAGAAAAATATAGCAATGTATTAGCGGGAAAATCAATCGTAACATTGTTTGAAAAACAAAGTTTACGTACTCGCTTATCGTTTGATATAGGTATTAACCGCCTTGGTGGCCATGCAGTTTATTTAGATCAGCAAAATGGCGCTATGGGTGCACGTGAATCAATTAAAGATTTCGCACTTAATATTTCTACTTGGGCCGATGGTATTGTTGCACGCGTAAATCAGCACAGCACATTAACTACATTAGGTGAATACGCATCAGTACCGGTAGTAAATAGTTTGTGTGATTTATACCATCCATGCCAAGCTCTTGCTGATTTTTTAACGCTTCAAGAAGTTCACGGCGATGTGAGCGAGCTTAAAGTGGCTTACTTAGGTGAGGGCAACAATGTAACTCATTCATTAATGCTTTTAGCGGCAACGCTTGGCACTGATTTTGTTGCTGTAACGCCAAAAGGCAGCTCGCCTGATTCGCAAATCCTTAAAAAGGCAGAGCAAATAGCGGCAATGAATGGCGCATCAGTGATGGTAAGTGACCGTGTTGAAGCGGCTGTGGGTGCAAACGTTGTATATGCAGATACATGGGTATCAATGGGTGATACAACACCGCTTGAGCAAGTTAAAGAAAAATATATGCCTTATCAATTAAATCAGGCATTGCTAGATCAAACAGGTGCAACTACGGTATTACATTGCCAACCGGCACACCGTGAATTTGAAATTACCTCTGAGGTAATGGATGGTCCAGCATCGAAAATTATTCAACAAGCAGAGAATCGCATGCACGCGCAAAATGCTTTGCTAGTTACATTACTAAATCCAAATTTTGTTAAGGAACACCTATGAGTTCAATTAAAAAAGTCGTTTTAGCCTATTCTGGTGGTCTTGATACATCGGCTATCGTGCCATGGTTAAAAGAAAACTACGGTTGTGAAGTTGTTGCGTTTGTAGCGGATGTAGGTCAAGGCGCAGAAGAACTTGAAGGCGTAGAAGCTAAAGCAATCGCTTCAGGTGCTTCAGAATGTTACGTAGTTGATTTAAAAGATGAAATGGTAAGTGATTACATTTACCCAACACTTAAAACGGGCTCGATTTACGAAGGTACTTATTTACTAGGTACGTCTATGGCGCGTCCTATTATTGCTAAAGCACAAGTTGAAATTGCACGTAAAGTAGGTGCTGATGCACTTTCTCATGGTTGTACTGGTAAAGGTAATGACCAAGTTCGTTTTGAATCATGTTTTGCGGCCCTTGCTCCAGATTTAAAAGTAATTGCGCCATGGCGTGAGTGGGACTTATCGAGTCGTGAATCATTACTTGATTACTTAGCAGAGCGTGACATTCCGTGTTCAGCATCTGCTACAAAAATTTATAGCCGTGATGCTAACGCTTGGCATATTTCGCACGAAGGTGGTGAGCTTGAAGATCCATGGTGCCAACCAACTGAGCAAGTATGGACTTGGACTAACTCTCCAGAGCAAGCACCAGATAAATCAGAACTAGTAACTTTAAAAGTTGTTGAAGGCGAAGTGGTTGCTGTAAATGGCGAAGAACTTAAACCATATGACTGTTTAGTTAAATTAAACGATATTGCATCGCCTCATGGCGTTGGACGTGTTGATATTGTAGAAAACCGTTTAGTAGGTATGAAGTCACGCGGTTGTTATGAAACACCAGGTGGCACAGTAATTATGGCTGCGCTTCAAGCCATTGACGAGCTAGTGCTTGATAAAGCAAGCCGTAAGTGGAAAGAAGTACTGGGTGGCGAGTTCTCGCATTTAGTATACGACGGACGTTGGTTTACGCCTCTTAAAGATTCTATTTTAGCCGGTGCAGAAGCACTTTCTAAAGTGGCAACAGGTGAAGTGGTACTTAAGCTATATAAAGGTCAAGTAACTGCGGTTCAAAAGCAATCACCAAATAGCTTATACAGCGAAGCATTTGCTACATTTGGTGAAGATGATGTGTATGACCAGTCACACGCTGAAGGCTTTATTCGTTTATTCTCGCTTTCAAGCAGAATTTCAGCATTGGCTAAAAAGTAAATTATTTATAGCCCCTTATAAAAGGGGCATTACAGGGTTTGGAGAGATTTCATGGCATTATGGGGCGGACGTTTTTCTACGGGTCCAGATGAGGCGTTTAAGCAATTTAACGACTCTCTTCCCTTTGACTACCAGTTAGCAGAGCAAGATATTATTGGCTCTGTGGCATGGGCTGGTGCACTTGAACAGGTAAATGTACTTTCAAGTGATGAGCATACAAAATTAGTTGCTACATTAAATGAGCTACTTGAAGAAGTTAAAGCTGATCCACAATCAGTTGCTACTTCAGGTGCAGAAGACATTCATTCACATGTTGAAGCTGCTCTAATTGAAAAAGTAGGTGATTTAGCTAAAAAATTACATACAGGCCGAAGCCGTAATGACCAAGTTGCCACCGATTTTAGACTATGGTGCCGTGATACAGCCGATCATTTACTAGATGCCATTGCACAGCTAAAAGGCGAATTTGTAGCGCTTGCGGAGCGAGAGCTTGGCACAATATTGCCAGGTTACACGCATTTACAGCGCGCACAACCAGTATTGTTTAGCCACTGGTGTATGGCGTATGTAGAAATGCTAGAGCGCGATGAAAGCCGCCTGCAAGATGCTAAAGCGCGCATGAATTTTTGCCCATTAGGCAGTGGTGCATTAGCAGGTACAGCTTATCCGATTGATCGCCAAGCATTAGCCCACGGATTAGGTTTTACAGCGGCTACAAAAAATAGCCTTGATGGCGTATCTGATCGTGACTTCGTGTTAGATCTTTTAAGTTGTGCGTCTATTTCGATGATTCACTTATCTCGTATGTCTGAAGATCTGATTTTTTATAATTCGGGTGAAGCCGGATTTATAGAGCTTGCTGATAACGTCACGTCAGGCTCATCGCTCATGCCTCAGAAAAAAAATCCTGATGCACTCGAGCTTATTCGCGGTAAAACCGGACGTGTATTTGGTGCATTTAGCGCTATGATGATGACATTAAAGGCGCTGCCACTTGCATACAATAAAGATATGCAAGAAGACAAAGAAGGCCTGTTTGACGCTATGCCAACATGGCTTGCATGTATTCATATGGCGCAAGCGTGTATTAAAGGCGTAAAAGTAAATGGTGATAAAACGTTAGCAGCGGCAAAAGGCGGCCACGCTAATGCCACCGAACTTGCTGATTACTTAGTTGCTAAAGGTGTGCCATTTAGAGAAGGGCATCACATTGTGGGTGTACTTGTACAGCTTGCGATTAGCGAAGGTAAAACGCTTGAGGAGCTATCACTTGAGCAGTACAAATCAGTAAACACTGTATTTGAAGACGATGTTTACCCAGTACTTGAAATTGATGCGTGTATAAAAGCGCGTCAAGCGCTTGGTGGGACGTCTATTGAGCAAGTAACTAATGCTGTTAAAGAAGCCAAAAAAAAACAGCAAATAACGGTACGTGATGCAAATTTAGATGATGTAGAGGCAATTGCCACACTTATACAGCATTGGGCAACGGTAGGCGAAAACCTACCTCGTGCAAAAAGCGATATGGTGCACTCTATTAACGAGTTTGCAGTTACTGAAATAAATGGAAAAGTGTCAGGTTGTGCATCGTTATACATTTACGATACCGGCCTTGCTGAAATACGCTCATTGGGTATAGACCCAAAAAGTAAAGTGACGGGGCAGGGTAGACAGCTTGTAGAGCACCTACTTGCTAAAGCCAAAAAATTGGCACTTAACCGAGTTATTGTATTGACCCGTGTACCCGATTTTTTTGAACAACAGCGTTTTACTTTTTGTAGCAAAGACTCTTTGCCTGAAAAAGTAATGAAAGATTGTGAACTTTGCCTTCGTAAAGAAAATTGTGACGAAGTAGCAATGGAATATATTTTGAAGCTAAGTACACGTGCGGAGATCCCGTGTAAATACGTAGCTTAAACTCCCTGGATACAAAAAACGTACGGTTATCCCTGTGCGTTTTTTTATATTTGCAGTAAACTGGTCGGAGTTGTTTGGTTGGGTTATATTTTTTGAGTGAATTTTAATGCGTCAAAAAAAGTTGGCACATTGTTTGCTTTGTATAAGATAGATAGCAAAATAGCTATCACTGCTTAAAACAGGTAATGCATTTATCTACATAATAATGTGGTTAAAAGTTGCACCAAATATAATTAAAACTTTTATAAGGATCAATAACATGCAAGTTTCAGCTAATAGCCAATTACAAATGCAAGCATACAACAAAACACAACAATTAAAGCCTGCAATGGAACAAACTGCTAGCCCTAAAACCCTGCAATCTGATACAGTAAGCTTCTCTCAAGAGGCGATGACTGCTGCGAGTACTGATTTACAGCGTGGTGGAATTATAGTTCCTATAAAACCTAAATAATAAAAGGTTATGAATGTTTTTAACTGAGTTCTTTGGCTTTTTCTCTCTATCGGCCTTTACTATGTGGGGGTTTTTGATGGCCTTCTTTTTTAACGTATTTATTTACTCGATAGGCCTAAAAAGAGAAACAACACTATTACTCAGTTCTTTTATTATGATGGTTTCTTATACTGTATCAGACTATTTTTTTAATTGGTTGTCACTTAAAAGCACTGTTTATCTTGACTGGGCTCTTTATGATTATGCCACGGTTACTGCTTTGTTTCTAGCATACAAACTATTAAAGAAAACATCACCGTCTATGATGTATATAACTTCAGGACTAATAATAAATTCAATTTTTAGTTTGCTGATGTACGGTGATATATTTATAAATGAAACTAATGAACCCTGGTTCTTCTGGGATGTTTATACATTCACAGTTAATATCGTTGACTTTATTATGATTGTTGCATTAATAGTAGATCGAGATTTCCTAGGTCTTCATAAGTTAAAAAACAAAACCCTTAGCTACTTCAAATCAAACGATACCCACAAAGTAATCTAGTTTTAATGTACGTTACTGAACCCCTAATGGTTTATATACAAGCCTTCACTCAGTGGGGCTTTTTAATGGCCTTCCTGTATTGTTTGACCTCTACGATAAATAAAGAAAATAAGTCTCCTGTTTATTTATCTGCGCTTATGCTCTGCTCATATATTTCTAGTGGTTATATAAACTTATTAGAAGGTTTATATTTAAACTCGATGCTCTACGATTTTGTTACTATTTTAGCTTTATTAATTTTAGAGTACTTTAAAGTACTTCACCGCTCTATGGCTTTTCACTTCATCATCTTTGCGTTAATAATAAATGCTGTGCTTACCTTAATATTACATTACGATCTATACGTCTTGTATAACTATGAGCCTTGGTGGTATTGGAGTGTTTATTCTATTGGTGTAAATATGTTCGATGTTTTAATGATTTTGTCACTAGTATTCAACAAAAGTCTCAAAAATAATGGATAATATTCTAGTTAATCCAGCAATTTCTTTTTACATAGGTGCATTTGTACAGTGGGGCTTTTTAATGGCTTTTTTGTACTCATTAGTTATAAGTATTAACAAACCTCGAAAAGAAGCTGTATGGTTATCATTTGTTATGTCAATTTCTTACTCCTCAAGCCTGTTTATAGATATACAACACATATCGTATCTTCAGCTCTTTTTGTTTGATATAACAACTATTTTCGCCATTATTATTTTAAGGTTGTTCATTATTGAAAATCTTATATCGATCTACTTGTTGTTAGGGTTGATTATAAACTCATCATTATTTCTTGGTATGTATATAGATGTGTCAGTTTTTAATAATTACGAACCTTGGTGGTTTTGGTTTTTTTATTCAATTGTTATTAATTTAGCCGACTTTATGATGCTAGCTATATTTTTTATAAACAAAGATTTTTTAGCTTTAGCTGCAATTAAAATATGGTTCCACAATAGTATTAAGAAAAGGAATAATAGTGGTAGCTGACATACTTTGGGCACTGGTAGATTTAGGATATAACGTAGCAATACTATTTACATGGTTCTTCCTAATCGCATTTTTATATAACCTATCAGCGAGTATTAATAAAAATGATAAAAGTAGAGCGCATCTTTCATTTATAATGATGGTTTCATATATATCTAGTCTTTTTATGGATCCACTGATTGAAAATCCTCACCTAAATTACTTCTATTATGATCTTGCTACTATTAGCGCCCTGATACTTTGGCGATTTATATATAAAAAATTAGTACCAATTGCTTTTGACTATTTAATTGTAGGGCTTTTTATTAATGCATGTTTATTTTTAGGTATGCATTACGATATTGAAATTGCAGGTACTCTTTACTATTGGTGGTTTTGGACAGTTTATATTTTTGGAATGTATTTTGTCGACTTTACAATGGCATTGGTATTAATCATCAATAAGGATGTTTTAGGCTTAAACAAGCTTTTAAGGTGTGTTAGAGGGTTAAGTTTAGATCGCTGAGGCAGTAAAGCTCAACTTAAAAGAAGAGTGATTTTGTGCATTTTTTATGTTGCCGTTATATGTTAAGCGGTACAATAACGGTTTATATAGTGTTGGGGTGAGATGATTGAGCTACTTTTAAATACAAATATCTCTTTTTATATAGGTGTTTTTGTACAGTGGGGCTTTTTTATATTCTTTAGTAAGCTCTATAAATAGCGCAGATAAAAGCATTGTTTGGCTATCTTTCATCATGGCACTTTCTTACTCTTCTAGTATGTTTATTGATATGGATTCGATAACTTACTTCGATTTTTTCTTATTCGATAGTATTACTCTATTTGTTATTATTTTATCTGGCTTTTTTATAAAGATTAGCGGTGTATACATTTATTTATTATTTGGTTTAGGTATAAACACCTTATTATTTTTTGCAATGTATATAGATAATGATGTTATGCACCATTATGAATTTTGGTGGTTTTGGTGGGTGTATATAGTAGGTATGAATTTTACAGATTTGACCATGGTTTTGGTTTTCTTTATAGGTAAAGATGTTTTAAAACTTGCTTGGTTAGAAGGAAAGCTAAACAAAGTGTTTAATAAAAGGACCTATTAGTAATGGTTTTCAGTGCTAACAGGCCTTATTTATTATTAACTGGTACCACAGCCCAGTTTAGTTTTTAGAGCTTTGACAATTACAGGATCTACAAACTCGCTTACATCACCATTGTGACGTGCTACTTCTTTAACAAGCGTTGATGAAATAAATGAATTTCGCTCTGCGGGTGTTAAAAATACACTTTCTAAATCAGGATTCAGGCGGCGGTTCATGTTAGCTAATTGAAATTCATAGTCAAAATCAGATACAGCCCTAATACCACGAATAAGCACATTAGCATTGTGATCGCGCGCAAGGTCAGCCAATAAGCCAGAAAAACCAATGACCTTAACATTATCTAAGTGACTTAAAATAGAGTTTGCAAGTTCAACACGTTCTTCAAGGTTAAAACAGGGTTTTTTACTTGGGTTGTTCGCAACCGCAACTAATACGGTATCAAACATTTTAGCTGCACGTTGAATCAGATCTGTATGACCATTGGTTAGTGGATCAAAGGTGCCCGGGTAAATTGCAATAACTTTCATAATGTTCACTATTTATGATTTTAGCGCTAGTTTAACAGTGTTTATGCCACAAAGCAGCCTAGCTAATAAAGCATATAAACACTTACTTTCTTTGAGCAGGTCAGTCCAAGGTTTGAGTGTTTTAATGATTCATATTTGTTTATACTGTTTACCTCTTTTGAGTGTAATGTAGCCTATAGATAATTTGAGTATTAGCATATGAATACCAAGGATAAAATAATACACACCAGTATTTTGTTGTTTAACGAAAATGGTGAGCGTGCAATAACGACAAATCATATTGCATCAAACTTAGGGATGAGCCCGGGTAATCTTTATTATCATTTTAAAAATAAAGAAGACATTATCCGTCATATTTTTGCGCTGTATCGTGATCATTTAAATACTCACTTTAAACCTATTAATAAAGATGATGATGCATTTAATCATTTAACGGCTTATTTAGATTCGTTATTTGAATTGATGTGGCGTTACCATTTTTTTTACGACAATCTTGGCGATATACTCGCCAGAGACACTGAGCTAAAACAAGCTTACATTGATTTTCAGTTAGAGTTATTAGAGCAAGTTCGTAAAATTATTCTAGGTCTTCGCGATAGTGAAATGATTGCTATTGATGAGCAAGATGTCATTGATTTAGCCCATACACTAAAGTTAACTGTTAGCTTTTGGACGCCTTATATTAAGGCTCGTAGGCCAAGCGGTACCCTTGCTGAGCAAGATATATATCACGGTATTTTAAAAGTACTTACATTATTTAGAGCGTACAGTACCGATAAAAGTATTGATAAAATGAACCTGCTACGCGAAAAGTACACCGAGTTAGCGCAACAAGCCCCAACAGTTGTTTAGCCGTTGCCCTTTGGTTGTTTCCTAGACGCTGATTTTTTTGCTATAATCGCGCGCCAAATGCCTGGGAGCGCGAATTCCCGCAGTCTAAGAGTGAACTATGCTTAAATTTATCGTCAAACTACATCCTGAAATAGCCATCAAAAGCCGTTCGGTCCGTAAACGCTTTACTAAAGTGTTAGAAAATAACATTAAAATTGTATTGCGACGTCTTGACGAAAAAGTACAAGTAAGAAATAACTGGGATAATATTTCAGTTGTTACAAAGCTTGAAGATGCACAAGTTCGCCTTGATTTTATCGACAGCCTTAAACGCATACCTGGTATCGTTCAGTTTATTGAAGTAACTGAAACGCAATTTGAAACTCTCGATGATATCTATCAAAAAACAATAGCGTTAGTGGGTCACACAATTGTGGGTAAAACTTTTTGTGTGCGTGCTAAGCGTATAGGCCAACACGACTTTACCTCGACTGATTTAGAGCGTTATGTTGGTGGTGGGCTAAATCAACATATTGAAGGCGCAAGCGTTAAGCTTAGCCGTCCAGAAGTAACAATACGATTAGAAGTAAAAGACGATAAAGCTTACATTGTTTCGCAAACGCATTTTGGTATGGCGGGCTTTCCACTACCAACGCAAGAAGACGTGCTTTCGCTTATGTCGGGTGGTTTTGACTCTGGCGTAGCAAGTTACCAAATGATTCGTAAAGGCGCACGTACGCACTTTTTATTCTTTAATCTAGGTGGCGCAGCGCACGAGATTGGTGTTAAGCAAGCGAGCTATTTTTTATGGAAAAAATACAGCTCAACACATAAAGTGAAATTTATAACAGTTGATTTTGAACCTGTTGTTGCTGAAATTCTAGAAAACGTTGAAAACAGCCAAATGGGTGTTGTGCTTAAACGTATGATGATGCGAGCAGGAAGTGTAGTGGCTGAAAAGTTAAACATTCAGGCGCTTGTCACTGGTGAAAGTATTGGCCAAGTATCTAGTCAAACATTAGCGAACTTAAGCGTGATTGACCGCGTTACTGAAACGCTTATTTTACGCCCGCTAATTCAAAATGATAAACAAGAAATTATTAATCTTGCTCGCCAAATTGGTACAGCTGAAATGGCTGAAACAATGCCTGAATATTGTGGTGTTATTTCTAAAAAGCCGACAGTTAAAGCCAAAATTGAAGTAATAGAAGCCGAAGAAGAAAAGTTCGATTTTGATGTGCTAGATACCGTAGTAAATAACGCGCGCATAATGGATGTACGCGATATTGACGTAGAAGCAAAGCAAGAGCTAAAAGAGGCTGAGTCGGTTGCTGATTTACCTGAAGGCTCTGTAGTAATTGATATTCGCTCACCAGAAGAAGAAGAAGCTGCACCGCTTGCAATCGAGGGTGTTGAAGTGGTGCATTTGCCGTTCTTCCGTTTAGCTACTAAGTTTGGTGATTTACCAAAAGACACTGACTACTATTTATATTGTGACAGAGGCGTAATGAGCCAACTACAGGCACTTATGCTGCACGAACAGGGCTTCGAAACTGTAAAAGTTTATCGCCCGTAAAGTTAAAAGCTTATATAAGCGTGGTTTATACCACGCTTTTTTTTGCCTGAATTTTGACTAACAACTCATCGTTGTAAGGCGTTGGAATACTGTGAAGTTTACCTTGTTGGCTAATATAGCCACATATAGCTGATATTTCAGTTTCTCTATTGTGAGCTATATCTTGCTGCATTGATGAGTAATTATTTGCGGTTAACTCCATTATTTTATAAGCGGTATTGAGAGCTTTAATTAATGGGATATTAAGCCCTTGAGCCTTTGCAATATTGCATGCTTCAGTGAGTGCATTAAAAATTATTGTATTGTACTTAGGTGCACGTAATTCGCCATTTTTTACATTACTTAAAGCGCTTAATGGATTAATGGCAATATTGACGAGTAGCTTTTCAAAACGAAGCTGCTGAATGTTATTAGTAAACTTTAGGTTGGGTATTACTTTAAAAATATCAGCTATTGGCGCACTATTTTGAAGTGCAAGCTCATTACAGCCACCAATAACGCTTTGTCCTTCACCTGTGTGTTGCACAATATATTGGTTTGATTTAAAGCCCGCTATGCTTGTCGTTAAAAAGTAGAGTGTTTGATGGGTGTTTAGCTGGTTATTTATCTCATCAACGTTGCCCATTCCATTATGCGAAAGTACAACAGAGCAATGTGTTGGTAAAAATGGCTTTATTTGAGAAAACGCATCAAGCACTTGAAAAGCTTTAACGGTAAATAAAATTACATCAAATTCAGTTGCTTTATCTAGCTGATTTAATGAAATAAATTTAGCGTCAATTTTTTTTGATGCACCCTTAGCTCTGCTGTAAAAGCGGGTGTTTGTTGGGTTTTTACGAGTTAAAACACTGACATTATGCGATGCGCTCAAAAAGTGGCCCAGCAATAAGCCAATAGCGCCATCGCCAACGATTAAAATATTAGCCATGTGGGTTCTTTTTTCGAGGTGTAAAAATTACTCTAAGTAAAAAGTAGCTTGCAGCCCCTGCAAAATCAGCAAAAAAATCACCAAGTGATGCTTGCCTATAAGGAAGTGCGTCTTGCATTATTTCTATCGAGGCGCCATAGCCTGCTAATAAGAGTATTTGAGCATATAAAGGAAGCTTAAAAGCCTTATCCATTATTATGGCTAATATAAAAAAAATCCCAAAATGGGCGACTTTATCAACATGAGGGAATAAATTTACAACGCCACCTTTTATTTCTTTAGCAAATAAAAAGGTGAAAGCCACTATGCTGATTAAAAAAACTGCTTGATAAACACGCCTTGTCACGACAAATCCTAAAATCGCTTAAAAAAGAGGCGCAAGTATATCAAACTAATTTAGTATCGCACCTGAACAAGATGCAGAAAAATGTAAAGATTTATAATTTTAGCGTTATAATTGCCACATAAAATTAAGATTAAATAGTTAGGAGTATACTAATGCCTTCATTTGATATTGTATCTGAAGTAGAAATGAACGAAGCTAAAAATGCGGTTGATAACGCAAACCGTGAACTAGAGACTCGCTTTGATTTTAGAGGCGTTGATGCATCTATTGAGCTAAACGATAAAACAATTAAGCTTAAAGCAGAAGCTGACTCTCAAGTTATGCAGTTGTTCGATATTTTAGCGGGAAAAATTTCAAAGCGCGGTATGGATGTAGCTAGTTTAGAACTTCAAGATATTAGCCGTGCAGGAAAAAATGTATTTCGTAACGTTGGGTTAAAGCAAGGTATCGAAAAAGACATGGCCAAAAAAGTGGTTAAAGCCATTAAAGATTCAAAAGTTAAAGTACAAGCCGCTATTCAAGGCGAAGAAGTACGTGTGACAGGTAAAAAGCGTGACGATCTTCAAGAGGCAATGCAGGTAGTACGCAGTGCCGATTTAGGTCAGCCTTTTCAGTTTAAAAACTTTCGCGACTAATTTATAAACTGTTTTTAATAAAAGTGCTTTAATTTGTCTATATTTGCAGACAGATTAAAGCTACTTAATCTTTTACAGCTTTCCCACCTTATCCTCTCGTAGTTCTGCATGTATTAATCCACTTTTTGATATTTAAGCTATTATATTTAATTGAATATAATAAAAACTTCACTCTAGAAGGTATTAAAATGAGACCCCATCAATTATTTCTGTTATTTGTTTTGCTTATATTTGCCAAGCCAAGCTTATCAAAGCCAGTTGATATTGATGTATTGGTCGAAGATGGCTACTTTCCGATTATTATTAACGCGCAAAAAAAGCAGGGCTTTGCTCCTGAGTTTATTAATATTTTAAACGACGCACAGGAGGAATTTAACTTTATACTTATTTCTTTACCTGTAAAAAGGCTTACTTTGTCTGTTGAAAAAAATAACTTCGACGTTTTATTTTTAATGGCAATGCAATGGTTGCCAAAAAAAACGCAGAAAAATATTGAAAAAACTGAATTTTATACCATCACCAAAAACGAGCTTTATACACTCAAAGAGAATGCGTCAGAGCAAACTTATTTTGACAATCTGGACAAATTAACCAAAGTTGGGGTTTTAGGGTACTCGTATCAATTTGCAGGATTTAATACAAATGCCGAATACTTGAGAGAAGAGCACCAGGTAAGCCTAACAATTGATGAATTCAATGTAGTTGAAATGCTGCTATTAAGGCGCGCTGAAGTCGGGGTTTTAAACAGTATTGCTTATCAGTATTTTAAAAAGCAGAATATCTTAAATATGGATTTACTATTTAAGAGTGACGTACCAGATGCAGTGTATGAAACACATTTTTTGATTAACTCACAATCAAATAAAATATCTAGTCGTAAAATGGATGAAATATTAAATTTACCTACTACACAAATGCAACTTCAGAAGCTACTTGATAAGTACGGTATTACTTCAAGCTATAATAATACAGCACTGAACTGAAATAGCTTTTAGCTATATAGACGTCCATTGACATTTGTAAACAAAATGCTCACAATGACGGCATATTTTCAAGGTGCTTGCTAGTCACTTCATGTAATGATTTTTTTAGCAGGATAATCGGGAAGTTGGTGAGTTTTCATGATGACTACAAGCCCAACACTGCCCCCGCAACGGTAAAGTATTGCATGTTTTTATATGCTTACTGAGTCCGGAGACCGGCCTTGATGCAATCTTACTTACTTAAATCTTTGCGGTGGGCAAAGGTAGGGGACCTCATGTTAAACAAAACAACTCTAGGCGTTGCAATTTCTGCTGCGCTTTCATTTTCTGTGTCTGGTGCAGAGCAATCAATTGAAAAAATAACCGTTACAGCTAATAAGTTTGAGCAATCAATTAACGACGTTTTAGCGAGTGTAAATGTTATTGAACGTGCTGAAATAGAAGCTAGTAACGTACGCGATTTACCTACACTTTTAAGCACGCGAGTGGGTTTTCAGGTTAATCCAAACGGTGGTTTTGGTCAAAATACAGGTGTGTCACTTCGTGGTACGGGCTCTGGCGATACGTTGATTTTAATTGACGGTGTACGTACAGGCTCAGCAACACTAGGTCAAAAAGCATTAAATAATGTCCCTCTAAATAGTATTGAACGCATAGAAATTATTAAAGGCTCTCGCGCGGCTGTTTATGGCTCTGATGCACTCGCTGGTGTTATTAATATTATTACGCGTGAGTCAGATAACTTATCCCTAAGCGCTACATTTGGTTCTGACTCTTATCAAAATTATCAAGTTGCAGGCTCTGTAAAATCAGATGATATAACAACAGCATTTAACGCAGGCTTTGAAAAAACAGATAACTTTGATGTACTGCAAGGCGTAGCACCTGATGAAGATGGCTATGAAAATAAAAACCTTGGTTTTAAAATAAACTACACCGATGCACATTACGGCGACTTTAAGTTATTAGGCCAATACAGTGAAGGCTATGCAGATTACGACAGTCGCTTTAGCCCTGCAGACAGCACGATTGAACGAGATGATTTTAAAAACTATCAACTTTCTGCAGGTTGGAGTAAAAACTACACTAACCAAACGCATAGTATTGATTTAGCGCTTTCAACAGATGATTCAGATAACACTTATGTTGATTTTTCAGTTGGGCCAACAACAAGTACATTTATAACTAAACGCACACAAATTGATTATAACGGCCAGTACCTGTTATCTAATGAACTTAACATTAGTGGTGGTATTAATTGGTACAACGATGATGTGTCGCATAGTTCGCAACTATTTGTTGAAGACAGCCGCGATGTACTTGCTGTGTTTGTAGGTGCTTACTACGATGCAGATAAAGTATTGGCTAATTTAACTGTTCGCCAAGATGATGACGAGCAATTTGGCGATGAAACAACGTATACAGCCGCTGCAGGTTATCATTTATCTGAAGATGCAACATTTCGTATAAGCCAAAGTACTGGCTTTAAAGCTCCTACATTTAACGATTTATATTATCCACTTTATGGTAACCCTGATTTACAACCTGAAAAATCAGTAAACCGTGAGTTAGGTTTGAGTGTAGATTTTGATATAGCGCAAGTTGATATTGCAATATTTAGAAACGATATAGAAGATAAGATTGATTACGATGCAAACTTTGCATTGGCTAATATCGATGAAGCACGTTACGAAGGGGTTGAATTTAGCTTATCTCAGCAGTTTTTTGGTTTTGATAGCAACCTTAACTTTGCTTACTTAAGCGCTGAAGACGAAGAAACGGGCGCAGAGTTGCGTAATGTTGCTAAACGTACTTTTAACTGGGAACTTGCAAAACAGTTTGGTGCTTTTGACGCAAGCTTAGACATGCAATACCGTAGCGACCGACAAGGTGCTGTGACGCGCTTAGGCTCTTATACACTCTGGAACCTAGCGAGTAATTATCAAGTAAATGAACATATTGAAGTTTCGCTTCGTGTAGAAAACTTATTTGATAAAGAATATAACGCTGTTGATTCAAACACTGATTTTACAACGGGTGAAGTGTATTACTACAACACGGCAGAGCGTCGCTTTTTTGCAGGCGCAAGCTACCAGTTTTAACGGTATTTATTAATATTAAAAAGCCCGACTTATGTCGGGCTTTTTAATGTGTAGCTAAGTTTAACTACTAAAATTAGCTAGTCAGCTAAGAACTCTTTAAATACGGTTTCAAACTTGTGTAACTTAGGTGCTATTAAAATGCTACAGTAACCCTGCTGTGGGTTTTCGTTATAGTAATCTTGATGATAATGCTCTGCTGGATAATACGTAGTGGCAGGGCTGACTTCTGTCACAATTGGCTCAGCGACATGGCTTTGCAGTTGAGCTATCACTTCGTTGGTTTGCTTAAGTTGAGCTTCATCGTGATAGTAAACCACACTTCTATATTGTGTGCCTATATCGTTACCTTGGCGATTCAATTGTGTTGCATCATGCAGTGTGAAAAACATTGCTAAGAGTGTTTCAAAGCTAACTACAGTCGCGTCAAATTCAATTTTAACAACCTCAGCGTGACCGGTTGTGCCTGAGCATACAGAATCATATGTTGGGTTATTTGTTTCACCGCCGGTGTAGCCAGAGCTTACGGTTAGTACGCCATTTACACGTCTAAATGCAGCATCTATACACCAAAAACAGCCACCACCAAATGTTGCTACTTGCGTTGTTGAGCTCATAAGTATTCCTAAAATGTATATGGGGTTTAAAGGCGAGCATAAATTGTATGCGCCGCAACAACAAGGTTACGGCGCAATTAAGAGGCTAGATCTCTTCGAAAGGTTTTTCAGCGGCTTGTTTGTCTAATTTTTGCTGTAAAAATTCAGGTGATTGAGTGTTACGTGCAAGTGCATAATATGCAGCAGGTACAACAAAAAGAGTTAGTAGGGTCGATACAATAACCCCAGTAAACACGACTACACCTATCACCATACGGCTTTCAGCGCCCGGACCTGAAGCAAGTACTAAAGGTACCGAACTCATAACCGTAGTCAGTGAGGTCATAATAATAGGGCGCAAACGCTGAGTTGCTGCTTGCAAAATAGCTTCACTAAATTCAACGCCTTTATCGCGCAGTTGGTTAGTAAATTCTACAATCAAAATACCGTTTTTAGCACTTAGCCCTATGAGCATGACAATACCTATTTGGCTGTAAATATTTAAGGTAAGTCCTGTAGCCCAAAGTCCGAACATAGCGCCCATTAAACCAAGTGGTACGGTAAGCATAATGACGAACGGATGCATAAAGCTTTCAAACTGCGCTGCCAGTACTAAAAAGGTAACAGTGAGTGCAAGTATAAATACGTAGGTCATCGCTGATGCGCCTTCGTAATAAAGCTGCGACTCGCCTTTGTAATCTACGGCGCCATCTATATCGTTTTCTTGCGCGGCTACTTCGTTTAAAAAGTTAAGCGCTTGCTCAAGCGTATAACCGTCGGCTAAGTTGGCGCTTAATGTAATTGCGCGCATACGGTTGTATCGGTTTAAGCGCGATGCGGTTGCTTCTTCTTTTAAGCTGATAAGGCTATCAAGTGGGACTAGTTCACCGCTTCGTGATTTAAGGTATATATTTGAAATGTCAGTAGGGTTAGTAAAGTCTTCTTTCGTCCCTTTTAAAATTACATCGTATTCTTCACCACGGTCAATAAAGGTTGTAACACGGCGCTGGCCAAGCATTGTTTCAAGTGTACGGCCTACATCAGATACAGAAACGCCTAAATCAGCGGCCTTGTTTTTATCTATGCTGACTAAAAACTGCGGAAAGGTTTCTTTATAATCATGATCGATTCTTACTAAACCAGGGTTTTGCTCGGCACGCTTAATTATACGGTCACGCCAATCGGCAAGTTGAGCGTAATCATTACCTTGCAATACAAACTCAATAGGGCGAGATGAACCACCACCGCCAATACCACGGCGCATAATGGCAAATGCACGAACATCGGTAACTTCTTGCATTTTAACGCTTATTTCGTCCATTACTTCCCATGTTGAGCGTTTGCGCTTATCCCAATCGGCCATGCCAACAATTGCAACACCGCCGCTGCCACCCCAGCCAGGTACTCGAACAAGTACGCGACTTAGCTCACCTGCTTGCGAGTAAGGCATTAAGCGTTCTTCAATTTTAGCCATATTAGCGGCATTATTTTCATAACTTGCGCCCTCAGGGCCGCTCATCATAATAAAGAACGTGCCACGGTCTTCTTTTGGCGTTAGCTCAGAGGGAACTTGTAAAAACAATGAGTAACTAACAAAGCCCGCTAATAATAAGCTCACCATTAAGCCCCATTTACGGGTTATGTTAGTGGAGAGCGAATTACGGTAACTTACTTCAATTTTAGTAAACTGGCGGTCCATCCATTGGCTAAATTTATTTGGTTTGTCTGATACTTTAAGTACTTTAGAACACAAAGCTGGTGCAAGTGTAAGCGCTGTAACACTTGAGAAAAATACGGCAGCACTTACCGCCATTGCAAACTCAGTAAATAATGCCCCTATACGGCCATCCATAAACACCAATGGCACAAACACCGATATTAGTACAAGCGTGGTAGCTACTATGGCAAAACCAACTTCACGCGCACCTCTATATGCAGCTAGTAATGGCGGCTCACCTAGTTCAATACGACGGTGAATGTTTTCAAGCATTACAATGGCATCATCTACTACTAAACCAATAGCCAGTACTAAGGCAAGTAAAGTTAGTAAGTTGATTGAGTAACCCATTGCTAATAAAAACATAAAGCTACCAACAAGTGCGACCGGTACGGTAACCGCAGGAATAAGCGTTGCTCGTATATTGCCTAAAAACAAAAATATAACGAGTACGACTAAACCCATAGAGATGGCAAGTGTGCTATAAACTTCATTAATTGATTCTTTAATAAATACAGATGAATCGTAGCTGTCTTGAATTGTGGTGCCTTCAGGTAGGTTACGTTTTATTTTTTCAAGTTCACTGCGTGCGTTATCTACTACGGTAAGCGTGTTTGCTTTAGCTTGTTTTACAATTCCTAGGCCAATCATGTTGCGCCCGTTACCACGAAATAAGCTTTCGTCATCGGCAGCTTCTAATTTTACGTCGGCAACTTCACCTAAACGCACTAAATAACCTTCGTCACCGCGTTTAATAACAAGGTTTTTAAAATCGCGCTGATCTTTATAACTACGTGCAGTACGCACGGTAAAGTCACGATCTATTGATTCTATTTCGCCGGCAGGTAATTCAACGTTTTCTGTACGCAGTGTATTTTCAATATCGCTTGAGGTAATACCGCGTGCAGCCATTGCTTGGCGGTTTAGCCAAATTTTCATAGCGTATTGGCGCTCACCACCAATACGCACGTTAGATACACCATCTACGACGGCTAAGCGGTCAACGATAAAGCGCTGTGCGTAATCAGAGAGCTGTAACGAGTCCATTGTTTCACTGTTTAATACAAACCAGGCGATTGGGCTTTCATCACTATTTGATTTAGACACTTCTGGTGGGCGTACCTGATCGGGTAAACTATCAAGTGCACGTGCTACACGTTCACGTACATCGTTAGATGCAGCATCTATGTCGCGGTTAATATCAAACTCAATGGTAATGTTTGAGCGCCCATTACGGCTCGAAGAGTTAATACTTTTAATACCTTCAATACCGGAAATTCGATTTTCTATTATTTGCGTTATTTTGGTTTCTATAATTTCGGCAGAAGCACCTGTGTATTCAGTGCTGATATTTACTATTGGCGTTTCAATATCAGGGTACTCACGAAGTGGCAGCATAGTAAATGCAACCAGACCAAAAGTAAGAAGCAGTAAATTAATTACTATGGCAAAAACGGGGCGTTTAACGCTAGTATCAGTAATTTTCACGTATTACCCCTTTACGCTTACTTTACTACCAGAGCGAATTTTTATTAGCCCTTCAGTAACAATTTGCTCGCCATCATTTAAACCTTCATCGATAGCAACCCAGCCATTATTTCTGCCAGTAACATGCACTTCAACCTTATTGGCTACTCCGTCTTGAATTTGAAAAACAAAGTGTTTGTCTTGTAAAGGGATAACTGCTTTTTCTGGCACCATTAAAGCTTGGTTACTGCTTAGCTCAAGTGCTGTATTTAGTAACATACCAGGGCGAAGTAATCCTGATTTATTAGCAAAGCTTGCTGTAACTTCAACACTGCGTGTTACCGAATCAATACGCGAGCTAATATGCGTTACCTTGCCGTTAAATGTCTGCCCTGGGTAGGCATCGTTTTGGGTAAGTACTTTCATACCTATGTTTAATTGTGCTAAATATTTCTCAGGTACTTTGAAGTCAACTTTAATAATACTAATATCATCAAGTGTGGTGATTATTGTTGTGTTGCTTACGTAGGCACCAACTGATATTTCACGCTTACCTAACAGGCCTGAAAATGGCGCGGTAATAGTCATTTCATTTAACTTTGTTTTAGCGCTTTCTAGTTGAGCTTCAGTGGCATCAACACGAGATAATTGTTCTTCAAGTAATGACTTTGCCGTTGATTGCGAGCGTGAAAGTTCGGTAAGGCGATCTAACTGGCGTTTTTCCTCACGTAAGTTAATACCGAGTTCTTTAACTGCAAGTTGCTCTTGTTGGCTTTGTAACTGTACTAATTTTTGTCCTTTACTGACTAAGTCGCCATCTTTAAAATATATATCTGTGACATAATCGTTTTGCGCACTTTTTATATAAATAGCTTGGTTTGCACGTGCACTACCGATGGCCTCTATCATCACTGCGTTTTCCTCAGAGGTAACAGTATGAGCCGTTACTTGGGTAGACATTTGTGATGAATCGGCTTGTTCGCCGTGGCTAGCGGGTAAATATAAATAAACGCTAAATATTAGAAGTAACGTAATAATAAATGGAAAAAGTGCTTTACCTGATTGTCTTGAGTACATTGATTTCATACCTGAAAATGAATTGTAAGTATTGTACGAAATAAGACCGTGAAAAGACGGTTATGTATCTCATAAATTTGTGCGTTAAGCGTAAAAGTAAATAAGATTTATTCATTGTTCCTATTTTGTTGAGGAAAAAGCGGTAATGTATGAAATTTAAAACTAGCTGTAACTTATGTATAACAACAAGAAAGGTCATAATTTGGGGCATTATTATGTTTGTTTTTTATATGGTGTTTTACCGATATGGATAAATCTGACAATGTCATTAAGTTTCGGGCACAGGGCGCGCGAAACGCAATTGAGGTGATTGTTGTAGGTGCTATAGGCTTAGTCTTTATTATGTTATTTAATTTACTGAGGCCGGGTGAGATTAGCATACTTGAAATATTTTTAGTGAGCTTGTGCCTTGTGGCTATTTTTATTGGATTTTTAAAATCTCAAGAACCATACCATAGCCTTATATTAAGCGAATCTGAGCTCGTTTATTGCCACAAGTACGGAGCTTGGTGTATGCCTCATAGTAACTTTCATCACAGTGGAATACCCAAAGTAGAAGATGGCTTTGACTATTTAGAATTAAATGCGGTTGGCGTTAAGGTAAATGATATAGACGACTTTTTATCAAGCATAGCGCCTAGAATTGCAGGGAAATTATTAATAGAGCAGCGTAATTTATTTATGCAAGTTGTTCAAAAACATTGCAAAAATGGCAATTGCCCATCAGAATGGTTAATAGAAGATACACATTACACATCCCATAAAGGGATAAGCTATACTGGGCTTATAGCCATGTTTGCTAATAGAACTAAGCACCTTCAGCAGCTAACAGGTTACGATTTATTATTGCCTGCCAGCGTGTTAGATAGAGATATTTGGGCATTTAGTGCTAACTTAAATAAGTGGAAGCGCGAGCCTAGTCAGTTTATAGCGTCGCAGCTTAGTAATTAAGCTACGACTGTAGGAAAGAAAAATGAGTCAAGACAGAGCCTTTTTAAAAAGTGGTCGAAATACCATAATACATAAAGATAAAAAGCATGATTTAGTGATTGTAAACTCTGAAATTCATCCTCGAATTAAAGTAACGCAACATGGCCTGGAGCCATTTAAAGAAGAATTACCTAAAAACCGCCGTGATGCAAAAGAGCGTTATTTAGAAATGGTTTATGTAAGTAGCGCTGATGTATTTGGCGAAGAAAAGCAGTTGCTGTTTATTCAAGCTCTAGACGGGCGTGAATACAAAATAGATTACAGTAAAATCGGTACGAAGTTGTTTGTACGCATTCATCAAGATACATATATGTAGTACTTTAATGGCATCTTTATTGCTAGTGATTACACTATAGTAATTATTTGACATAATAAGGTGCTGCGTATGAAAGCGTTTGCTTTAATCCCCCTCATTTCGTGTGGTTTACTGAGTGCGTGTGGAGGCGGTGGCGGTGATAGCGATAATACAGTTGTTGAAACGTCTGTTAATGCTGGAGCCGATTTACAAATTATCGAAAAATCTGAATTTACCATCACAGCACAAGGTTCCCCCGCTGATGGTACGTTTTCATGGCAACAAGTTAGCGGCCCAAGCATAGAAGGTTTCCCCCTTGAAGGCGCTGAGCAAACACTTACTGCACCTGACGTAAAAACTGATAGTGAAATAATATTAAGAGTGAGCTATCAAAGTACAGGTAGTAGCGCTGTTAGTGACGACATTTCTATTTCAGTGAGCTCTAATAACCAACTACCTCTTGCTGTTGTTACACAAACATCTCCTGAAACACTTCCCTCTGTATACAAAGATACAGTGACTTTGAGTGCCCTAGAGTCGAGCGATCCTGATGATAATGGCCAAATTGATAGTTATTTGTGGCAATTGCTATCGGGTCCTGATTTAGATATTGAGAGTTTTAATGAATCAACTCTTAGTTTCTCTCATCCATTACTTGAAAGTAACGTGAATTTATCTTGGCAGCTAACTGTCACTGATGATGAAGGTGGCGAGGCGAGCACTCAATATTCAATGACACTCAACAAAACAAATGAGTTAGTGGATGCAAATGCAGGCGCAGATCAAAATGTCGAAGAGTTTGAGCAAGTAACGCTTGATGCAACGAATAGCGAAACCGTTACCGATACCTATAAGTGTGAATGGCAACAACTTACCGGTAATACCGAAACATTAAGCAATAGCGACCAATGTATAACGACATTTTTTGCCTCAGATGTTGATACTGAGTCTACATTGAGCTTTGAAGTCACGGTAACCGATTCAAAGGGGCGCACCGATACAGACTCTTTATTTGTTGATGTATCACCCAAAGCACTTGGACTCATCAACGATAGTGGTGTTGGTGAGTGTTATAACAATACTCAACGTATTAATTGTGAGAGTGATGACTTTCCAGCGCAAGATGCAGAGCTTGGACGCGATAGCTATGCAAACCGCTTAGATAAAGTTGGCAAAGGTAATTTAGCGTTTGATTACACTAAACTTAATGAGTTTGCTGATGAAGTTGGTGATGATAGTAGTGACTTTACCTGTATACGCGATAATGTTACTGGGCTTGTATGGGAGGTGAAAAGTGTGGCATCTGGCACGGTACCAAATACTTCGTTACGTGATGGTCAAAATCATTACTTTTGGGATGTAGGGAATACGACTTTTACCGATACCAGTACCGCCAATTCAACGTGTCCGGACAATACAAGTTGTGGAGTACAAAGTTATATAAACGAAGTTAATGATTTAGATTTTTGTGGTGGTACAAACTGGCGATTACCTACTTATACAGAGCTTTTGGGCTTAATTGATTACGGTAAACAAGGGCAAAGTATATTAATTGATGAGGCATTTTTTCCTAATATGCCAAGTGAAAGTGCATTAAGCCATTTACGTTACTGGACCTCTCAAACAGCAGCTGATGGTACCAGTTTATCGCAAGCGTATATCATTGATATGAGTGATGGTAACGACCTTGCTTATCCAAAAGAAAATACTGCTTATGTACGTTTAGTTAGAAGTCGTTAGGAGAAAATAATGAAATTAAAATTACTCTATGCACTAGCAACTATAAGCTTGAGCTTTAATATTGCAGCGGCGCAAACGTGCTACGACGGTGCAGATACCACAACACCGACAGATAGATTTACCATAAATGCAGATGGCACAGTGTCTGATAGCGAAACAGGCCTTATGTGGCAACGCTGTAGTTATGGGCAAACTTATAATACAGAGACACAACTTTGTGAAGGCTCAACACCTTCTCTTACTTGGCAAGAAGCACTTCGTGGTGCTAAAAATGATACAACCGCAGATTACGATGATTGGCAAATGCCTAACATTAAAGAATTGGCGAGTATTTTAGAGCACAGTTGCACAGAGCCGAGTATTAATGAAAACGTATTTTTGGGCACTAAGCTTCAAAACTATTGGTCAAATACATCGGGTGTAAGCACAATGAGCTCAGCGTGGGTTTATCAATTTGATAGTGGGTTGAATAGCTTACATGCTAAAACCAGTAACGTGTATTTACGATTAGTGCGCTACGAAGAGTAAAATGCATACTAAGATTAGACAGACAAAAGTGCAGCCTTAAAACAGCTGCACTTTTTTGTTTTACATAAATTTACGTTATTTCAATAATAAAGCGCTTACAACGTTGTCACTCAGCGCATTTTTTTGCCATTATAGGCCGTGATTTAATTACGAAGGAACATCACGGTGTATTTAAGCTATTTTGGCCTGAACGAAAAACCTTTTTCGATTTCGCCCAACCCTCATTACTTATTTTTAAGTGAACGACATAAAGAAGCCTTAGCACACCTTACCTATGGATTAGGTGAAGACGGTGGTTTTGTATTATTAACAGGTGAAGTAGGTACAGGTAAAACTACTATTACCCGCAGTATGTTAGAGCAGCTCCCTGAAAACACTCAAGTAGCGATGATCCATAACCCAGCGCTTTCAGAGCTGGAGTTATTAGCCAGTATTTGTGATGAGCTCAATATTAGTTACGATGTTAATAATGCGACGCTTAAAAGTCTTACCGATATTATAAAAAAGCATTTAGAGACTAATAATAAATCGGGCGGGCACACTATACTTATTATCGACGAAGCACAATTACTTGCCCCTAACGTGCTTGAGCAATTACGTTTGCTGACAAATATAGAAACCGATCATAAAAAATTATTACAAATAGTGTTGGTTGGTCAACCTGAGCTGCAAGACCTTTTGAAGCGCAACGAATTAAGGCAACTTGCCCAGAGGATAACGGCTCGTTACCATTTATTACCACTTACGCAAGGCCAAACAGTCGCTTACATAAAGCATCGGTTACATATTGCAGGGTGTGATAAAGGAATCTTTTCGATGGATGCCATGCAAGCTGTTCATCAATTAACTGGCGGTGTGCCACGATTAATGAACTTGGTCTGTGAGCGTGCTTTAGTTGGGACTTTTGCAAAACAGCAGTTGATAGTTGATAGCGATATAATAAAAAAATCAGCCCATGAGTCATTACCGATGGACTTTGTAGTACCGGTTAACGAAGCTAACAAAGCAACGTCATTTGTACCCTATAGCCTTGCATTCGCTGCTTTATTTGCCGTAGGCATTGGTCTTTCATTTATTTTATAGTTAGGTAAGTTATGTCTTATTTATTAGATGCGCTAAAGCAGTCGCAGCAATCAGATATGAGTGCTGAACAGTACGACTTACAATCTGAGCAGTTAAAGCAACAGCAAGCACTTAAGCGTTATAGACGATTAGCATTAGTATTTGGTACAAGCTTAGCTGCTTTTATTGCGGTAGCGGGTGGCTTTACCGCCGGAAAGTGGTTTCAAAGTACAACTTTATTAAACGCAGCGGGACCCGCTGTAATTAAGGTGGTGGAAAGCGAAAAATCATCGCCTAACAAAGACGTTAAAGAAGAAGATGCTGAAGCTGAAGCTGAAGCTGAAAAACAGCAAGTAGCTAAGTTGGAGCCTGCTAAAGTAGCTCCAACAAATACTGCAACGATTGAAGGGCAACTTGTGCATGTGCAAACCCCCAATGGTGTACAGCAAATGTTATTAACCCCAAATGGTCAGTATATTCCTATGCCGTCGAGCCAGGTCACGAGCGCAGCAGGTTATAATCAGCAAAACATGCAACAAGTAATGCCTGTTCAAAATTATAATCAGCCAGCGTTTAACCCACAAAGTAATTACAATCCAAACAATCCAAACAATGCACAAAACACTGCGGTATTTGGGCAAAATCAAAATACCGCATCGGCTCAACTTGATATGAGTAAATATAAAGTATTGGGTAAGCCAATTAATGGCAGCACCCAATCCCAACAGACGAGTGACCCTGAGCTTGATGCCGTGCCTACAACTCTTAAAAATGCATTTGCGCAAGCTATACAAGATGTCGAAAAAAACCAAGATTATGAAGTTACTCAAGCGTCAAAAACGTCATCACGTGTTGAGCCTGTAGAGTTACTACCAGATGGTTTGCAATCAATGTTACCTAGTATTAAATATCAAGCGCATATATATTCATCGAGTGCTGATAAACGCTGGATCAAGCTAAATGGCCGAGAATTACATGAAGGAGAAAGCATAGGTGCTCTAACAGTCACAGAAATTACACCTGAGCAAAGTGTGCTAGATTTTGATGGTTATGAGTTTAGCTTAAAAGCTTTGCAAGACTGGCCGCAGTAAGCGCTTAGTTATCATGTTGAGAGCTCGGTAGAATACCGAGCTCTCAATAGTGCTTAGGATAATATTGAATTTTTATAAAAGCGTTCTAAATCAATATTATATTCTTTAGGTTTAACCGCTGACTCAAGAGTGTCTACAGTTTTTTTATTAGATAAATCAATATCTTTTACTTCGGTGTAGCGGCTATGCTTAGCGCTGTAAAATGTTTTAACGACAGGTTTTAGTGGTGCCCCCGGATTACTCTCGGTGACCAAACCTACTCTTTGGCTCGATAACCTTACAAGCGTTCCTACCGGATGGATGCCAATACATTGAATAAATTTATTAAGCAGCACAGGATCAAAGCTATCTGGGCACCCGTCTTTTAATATTTTAAACGCCTTTATTGGCTCCATGCCTGCTTTATAAACACGTTCTGCGGTAAGTGCATCATAAACATCTACAATTGACGCCATACGCACATACTGACTTATCTCGTCACCTTTTTTACCAAACGGGTAGCCTTTACCATCGAGTCTTTCGTGGTGCATACCTGCAATGTCTACCGCGATCCCTGTTAACCCAGAATCTTCTAATATCTCTTTACTGAAAAGCGAATGCATTTTCATTATTTTAAATTCGTCGTCTGTAAAGCGCCCAGGTTTGTTTAGCACTTCATCAGGGATTTTTATTTTACCAATGTCGTGTAATAGTGCGCCGGTAGTCAGCTCAACAATAGTATCTTTCTCTATATTTAAGTGTTTTGCAAAAATACCCATTAATATTGATACATTAATTGAGTGCTCAAGTAGGTAGGCATCTTTTTGGCGCATTTGGGTAAGGCAGGCTAGGGCATCTTGATTTCTAAAAACAGAATCCATAAAACCACTTGCCAGTTCTCTAAACGGCGCTATATCTATATCACGGCCAGCTTTTATATCTTTAAATGCTTTTATTTGCAGTGTTTTTGCTTCGTCATAAAGCTTTTTTGCTTTTCCCATTTCTTGCTCAGCGCTGTTTATTTTTTGCCAAGGATCACGCTTTATTTTTGTTGTAGGTGTAGCGATAGGATCTTTTTCAGGGACTGAATCAATGAGGGTTTTATCTGGGTCGATTTCTACTTCTAAAATACCTGCTTTTATTAGGTTATTAATACCAGCTTGAGTTTTAACCCAGCCTTGGTTTTTAATTTTAATACTGCCAGTTTGTTTGGTAACGCTTTGCACAAACATACCTGGGACTAACTTAGTAATAGGAATGGTTTTCAATTTCACGGCTTCAGTTGTTAATCTACTTTTAAACTAACAAACTTATACGTAACGACCAAATAAAAAAGGCACTTTACAGTGCCTTATTTTATTTTTTAGTGAAAAACTATTAGCTTAATTATTCATCATCTTCAACAAGCGTCATTAGCGAGGTATTACCGCCTGATGCTGTTGTATCAATACTAATTGTTTTTTCAGTAATTAAGCGCTTGATTAATGTATCGTAATACTCAGAGCTAATTACCGGTAAAATTGCGCCTTTACGCTGTGCAAGCTGTTGGCTGAAGTAGCCTAAACGAGACGAGCGAGCGGCAACTACCGCACCAGCTAAATGAGGGTGAGCTAAGATAGCTTGTAACTGATTAGGTTTAGCTACTTGGAAAACACCTTCAGCAACACCTGTAGAGATAAATTTATCTTTAAAGGCAACAGCTTCATCGTAAAACAGCTCAGACGCTACAGTAATTACCGTATTACCTGCGGCAATAGCGGTAATGATAGACAATGCCCAGAAGTTAAATGATGTGCTCTTATCTGCATAACACACTACACAACCACGCGCTTCTAGATGAAGTGTATTAGACTCACCCGTTGGCCCTGGCAGGGTAGTAAATTTACGCATGTGCTTTTCAAGGCGGTTAAGCTGTGCACGAGCTTCTGATAATGTTAATGCTAAATCGTCTGCTAAATCGTCGATAATTTCTACCGTCGCGATTTTAGCAAGCAACTGACGCACAGCTGAAACACGGTCGTTTAGTGGTGTTGCACGCCAGATTTTTTCATCGCGCATTGAGTTAGCCATTAGCTTTTTAACTTGCTCATTTGCACCGCTATAGTGGTGTAAATCAAGCTCATCTGGCGTCAGGTTTGTCATTTGCACGTTATCTGGTGATGCCTTTTCTTTTACTAAACGTTGAAGGTAGTTAGGGCCACCGGCTTTAGGGCCAGTACCTGATAAACCACGGCCACCAAATGGTTGCACACCAACAATAGCACCAATCATGTTTCGGTTAATGTAAACATTACCTGCACGTGACATTTTAGCAAGGTACTCACAGCGCTCTTCAATACGTGAATGTACACCCATTGTTAAGCCATAACCTGTGTTATTAATTTGATCCATCACATCATCAAGTTCGCTTGATTTAAAGCGAACAATATGAACACATGGGCCAAATACTTCACGCTTAAGTACTGATAAATCTTTGATTTCGTATAAACGAGGTGCAAAAAAGTATGCGCCATTTTGAGTGTTATCCGGGATTTTACACTCGTAATGAAGTATAGAATTACCTTTTAAGTACTCAACGTGCTCGTTTAAGTTTTTAAGTGCTTTTTCATCAATTACCGGACCAACATCAGTTGATAGTAACGATGGGTCGCCAATGTGTAGCTCAGCTAGGGCACCTTTAAGCATTTCGATAATGCCATCTGCTACGTCATCTTGAATGAATAAAACACGAAGAGCAGAACAACGTTGCCCAGCACTTTGAAAACCAGAACTGATCACATCGTCAACTACTTGCTCAGGAAGCGCCGTTGAGTCAACAATCATACAGTTTTGGCCACCTGTTTCTGCAATTAACGGTACTTGAATATCGTTACGTGCAGCAAGTGTTTGAGAAATTAATGTGCCTGTTTCAGTAGAGCCTGTAAACATAACCGCTTGAATGCGTTCATCAGGAACAATTGTTTTGCCTACTTCAGAACCACGAGCAATAACCGGTTGAACAACATGCTCAGGTAAACCAACAGACAGCATTAGTTCAATAGCACGAAGGGCGATTAAACTTGTTTGCTCAGCAGGCTTTGCAATTACAGTGTTACCTGTAACAATCGCAGCGGCAACTTGGCCTAAGAATATTGCAAGCGGGAAGTTCCACGGGCTAATACATAAAATAACGCCACGGGCTTCAAAACGCTCATCTTGCGATAGCTCCTCAGCGCGCGCCGCGTAGTAACGGCAAAAATCAACCGCTTCACGTACTTCATCAATACCATCTTGAGCTACTTTACCTGCTTCTTTAATACAAATGGCAACAAGTTCGTCGTGATGACGCTCTAAAATGTCAGCAACGCGACGCAGTAAGTTAGCTCGCTCTCTTACTGGTGTTTGTGACCAGGATTCAAGTGCGGCTTCTGCGTTAGCTAGTAATACTTTCATCTCTTCGCCAGTTTGCAATTTAACGTGGCCGATGATTTCTTTGTGATTTGCTGGGTTTTTAACAGCTAATGAGCCTTCAGGTACTTGGCTTTGCTCAATTAAGTGCTCGTTAAACCATGTTTCAAGATTCTCTTTGAAAGGGGTAATAACGTTAATGTCGGTTAAATCCATGCCTTTAGAGTTAGCACGTTCTTCACCGTATAAATCAATTGGCATTTTGATTTGCGTATTGTACTTGTTACGCAATCCTTGCAATGTTTCTACAGGGTCTGGAAGTAATGATTCAACAGGTTTTGTTGTATCTACAATGGCGTTTACAAATGATGAGTTAGCACCATTTTCTAATAAACGACGAACAAGGTACGCAAGGAGGTCTTCGTGTTGACCAACTGGGGCATATACGCGGCACTGAATTTTCTCTTCGTTAACGATTTGGTCGAATAATGACTCACCCATACCGTGCAAACGCTGAAATTCGAAACCTGTGTTGTCGCCTTTTGCTACTTCTAAAATAGTCGCGGCAGTGTAAGCGTTATGTGTAGCAAATTGCGGATAAAGCACATCGCGCGCTTCAAGCATTTTAATAGCACACGCTTTGTAAGAAACGTCTGTTGTTGCTTTACGGGTAAATACTGGGTAATGATCTAAACCATCTTGCTGTGTGGTTTTGATTTCAGTATCCCAGTATGCGCCTTTTACTAGACGTACCATCATCTTGCGCCCAACGCGGGTTGCAAGGTCAGTTAGCCATTCAATTACAAAAATAGCGCGTTTTTGATAGGCTTGAACCGCTAAGCCAAACCCTTGCCAATCACCAAGATCTTCATCACTGAATACCGCTTCAATTACATCTAATGAAATATCTAAACGGTCTGCTTCTTCTGCATCAACGGTAAAGCCGATATCGTATTTTTTAGCGGCAAGAGCAAGTTCTTTTAACTTAGGGACTATTTCTTCCATCACACGGTCTTTATGAGTGAACTCATAGCGCGGATGAATAGCAGAAAGCTTAACTGAAATGCCAGGGCTCTTAATTGGACCACGACCATTGGCCGCTTTACCAATTGAGTGTATAGCATTCATGTAGCTGTCAAAGTAACGCTTCGCATCTTTCATTGTGCGCGCGCCTTCGCCTAGCATATCGTAAGAATACACATAACCTTTTTGCTCTGTTTCGGCAGCACGTTCAATTGCTTCGTCAATGGTACGACCCATTACGAATTGCTTGCCCATAATTTTCATAGCAAAGTTTACAGACTTACGAATAACTGGCTCACCTAAACGACCAATGGTCTTTTTAAGCATGCCGAACTGTTGTTCTTTAGTTTTGTCTGTGTAGTTAACCATTTTACCGGTAACTAATAATCCCCAAGAAGACGCGTTTACAAATAAAGAATCGCTGCTTCCTAAATGAGAGCTCCAATCACCTTTGGCTAACTTGTCACGAATAAGTACATCTTGAGTTGCTTTATCTGGTACGCGAAGCAGTGCTTCGGCCAAACACATTAATACAACGCCTTCTTCACTAGAGAGTGAAAATTCATTTAAAAGCGCATCAACACCGCCTTGCCCATCTTGCTCTTTACGAATGTTCAAAACAATCTGGCGGGCTCTTTCCCAGGCACGACTTCGTGCTTTTACGCCTACTTCTGCAAGTGGTAAAATATGATCAATAACTGCATTTTCATCTATGCGGTAAAAGTCACGGATTCTTTGTCTGATAGGACAAGTAGTAGTTAAATCGCCGTTGAATAACATAAGCAACCCTCAGGATGTTAAGAATTAAAGTAAAATTAATTACCAATAAATTACCAGTGATATTGTGAGTGCATTCTAATTAAAATTCAGCAGAATATGCTGGTTAAATTTCGCGATTTACGATAATTTACAGGGTATAAATTTAACTTATCCGCATAAAATTCTGTTATGACAATTCCAAATAGATTACGCATGCTAGATCGTATTGATTTAGCCATACTAGACGTTCTTCAAAAGAACGGCAGAATTTCTAATGTTAACCTCGCAAAACAGGTTAATTTGAGTGCCAGCCCGTGCCTAGATCGTGTTAAACGATTAGAGCAAGAAGGGTATATTGAAGGCTATTATGCCAAGCTTAGCGAAGCTAAACTTAATCAGAGCTTAGTAGCGCATGTTCAAGTATCGCTTGTTGCTTCAAATACAGCTGTATTTAAAGTATTTAGAGAGCACATATTAAGGATAGAACAAGTAGTCGAATGTGACATGGTTGCTGGTGGTTATGATTACTTATTAAAAATTCGCGTTTCTAATATGGAAGAATACAGACAAGTTCTTGGCGACTTAGTAGATATTCCCGGCGTGGGTACTCATCATACTTATATGGTGATCGAAAAGATTAAAAAGGACGAAGGATTGCTAATCGATATTTAAGCTTTTCTCAAGTAATAAAAAAACCGCAATTGCGGTTTTTTTATTACTTGAGAAAAGCTATACCAAATAGTTAGTACATCACCTTATACACAATTTATTACGACCTTCCGACTTCGCTCTGTATAAGGCCGTATCCGCCGCGCATATTAATGCCTCAGATGTTCTGTATTGATTATCGTATTCACACGCTAAACCCTGGCTTACACTTATTTTTACATTCGCTGGTAAACCGAGATCTCTAAAATTAATGTTGAGTATTTTTTCTTGAATACGCTTAGCAATCATTTGTGCATTTGAAATGTGCGAACGAGGCAGCACAACAGCAAACTCCTCACCACCATAGCGTGCTACTAAACTGTCTTTAGATGGTAAGCACTCTTCAATTGTACGAGCGACTTTTTGAAGGCACTTATCACCTTTTACATGGCCAAAGTTATCGTTAAATAATTTAAAGTAATCAATATCAATAAGTATAAAGCTAAGAGGCTGCTTGTTAACTATGCACTCTTGCCAATTTTTAATGATGGTTTTTTCTAAAGTACAACGATTAGCAATACCAGTGAGGTGATCAAGTTTGGCTACGTTTTCCAGTACTTTATACTTTTTAACGTGCTTTGAAATATCATGCATTATACAAATAAAAAGTGGGGTACTTGCGACTACCGATTCGGGTAAACATGATATAGATAACTCAACATCTAAACAGTTACCATTGTTTTTTCTTATTTTAACTTCTTTTGGACCATGATTGAGTGGTGTTTGATAGTTGTTTTTCCAACTTTCAAACATGTATTTATAGTCATCGCGATACTGTTCTTGTAAACAATCTTGCCATTTTTTACCTATTAATGAATCAGACGTTACATTGAAAAAACGTGCTGCTACGGGATTTACTGATTCAAACACCCCATCTGCATTAACAATAAAAATAGCATCGGCCATGACATTAGTAACATTAATAATTGCACTTATTTTTTCATTGTTAACGGTATTAGAAATGCTGCTGATTAATGCAGATACAGCGCTGTCGGTGTTGTTTTCTCTGCTATTTTCATTATTGTTAGACATGGTGTTGCTCATTTTTATTGTTAATGAAACTTTATGTCTAGCAGTTTATTCAATTTATGGGTTTTAAACCTTTCGGTAACCTTCTGATTTAAGTTGTTGTTATTTATGTTTATTTAAGGGGCGTTTTTAAATAAATTGCACCGCAATTAATATGCCTGTGCAATTTAAAAATAAGCATTACTAATTAGAGTTCTTTTTCATTCTTAACTTGGGGATCAGCGCTTTCATATTTATTGCCATTACACTCAACGTTGAAGATTAAGCATACAGAGCCATTATTTTCATCTGTGTCGGTAATGATAATTGTGTGGCCGTTGTCACTTACTTTATAGCTGAAGTCTTGGGCGCATGGTTTTTGTGTGTCGATATCGGTGATAGTAGCGCCAGTAAATACGAAACCATTTTGAATTGTGGCGTCGTCTAAATTGTAGTTGCCAGCGGTTTCAGTTCTTACAACACCACCGCCAGTAGCGGGTTCGCCATTTTTTGTATAGCTAAAAATAGCTTTACCGTTGTTAAGTTTAATATTGACTTGAAAGTCGACATTTTCTAGGGTGTTATTCATATCATTTCCTTTATGAGTAATTATAGTTGGAAGTTCGTAATGCCTAATTTAACTAGGCTTGTTTTTATTTCTGATATCTCGTCTTCCCTGTTTAAACAGGTATAAGCTTGTACTAGTGGGTATGTTATTTTTACGCTCTGACTTATTTTTGCAGCTTCAGAAATAGCTTTGATAGCACTTAAGCAAAATTGCTCTCGCTGTTTATTAGTTGTAGCTAAGTTTGCTTTGATTAAGTTTATTCTTGTATGTACTAAGTAATCACCAGTTTTAGTTAGGTTGGCTAATTGATGTTTGTAGTTTTCATTATTCTCAAGCTCAGTTAATAACTCCTGCGCTTTGAGTGGTGATTGTCTATTTATAAAATATTGAATCAGTGTAATTTGTGTATTAATAGTGCTGGTATTTTTAAAATTTTGAGATTTTAAAAAATTAATTATTTTTTCAATTGTTGAGTCAGTAGCTTCATCAGTAGATAGCATTAGTGAATGTGCTAAAGAGCGATAATACATAAGCTGAAATTTATTGTTTTTTGGATCTTGTACTAAAGCTTCATTGATAACTTGATTCGCCAAGCTGGCTTTTTTATGGGCCATCCGTTTATCACTCAAATAGCTCAGTAAATAACTTTGTTGCATATATAGGTTTGCTGACGTGTAAAAAAGGCTTGCATCACTAGGGTAGTCAGCAATCAATTTTGTGATTACGCCAACTGCACCTTCCAATATATTAACTGCTTCATTAAAGTTACTTAGCTTCTCTTCTGTTTTTGCAAGCCAACTAATCGTATCGGATTTATCTCGAAGTAAATCTTTGTTATTAGGTTTCAGTTTAAGCGCTTTATTTTTAAGTAAAAGTGACTCTGCAAAGTTCTTTTTTGCAGCGCTGTAGTTGGATTTTTCTATGTATAAAGAACCTAAAGAATTAGATGAATACGATAATTCCATAATGGAGTTAAAATCATTGGCTGCCAGCGCATACATTTTTTTACTGTAAGCGTGGTATTTTTTAAACATTTGCTCAGTAGCTTGATGATCATTTTGATCATAAGCTAATTGACCTAGCCAAAAGGCATTGGCGCCTGCAAGCGTTAGTAGCTCTAAGTTGTTAGGCTGTATTTTTAATAATGCCTCAAGGCGGGTGCGGGCGTTTTCAAAGGCGGTAAAGGCTTCATCGGTTTTGCCGCGCGAATAAGCTACTTCACCCATTGCTTCGAGGGTTTGTGCGTACTGAAAACGGTTGTTAAATTGTGCTTTATTATCGCTAAAGCTAAAAAGTGAACTTGAATCGTCAGTTTGATCAGTAAAATACTCAAGTGCTTTATTACTAATACCATCAAGTAAGTCCATACGTTCAACGCTACGTAATTTATCGGCAAAGTCGCCGACCATAAACCCTAGTAAGCTTTCGGCCTCAAGCTGCTTTTTTTGCGCATGCTGTTGGGCTTTAAAACTAGTGAAGCTCATTAATAACGCGGTAAATGTAAGTAAGCACAATAAAGCAACGGTCACTCGTTTTGCTCTTATTTTTGTTTTTGTTTTTTTTACAGAGCTTTTGATAAGAGCATGCTCGTTATCATCTAATTTAAACAGCTTGTCGTTAAGTAATAGCTGCGCTTCTTGTAGCGGTTTACCTGGCGCTAGGAGGTAAGCACTACTTTTATCTTCATCTACCCAATTTTGTGCTTGATGTTGTAAACGACTTTTTATTGCTAAGGCATCTTTGTGGTCATTAATCCATTGTTTTGCGCGCGGCCATTGACGCAATAATGCCTCGTGAGCAAGACTAAAACAGGCTTCTTGGTTTTGTAAATGCGATACAAATAAACGGCTATCGACCATGGCTTGCACAAGCTCTTTTTGGCTTGTGTTGGTTAATGTTTGCCAGCGGGCAGCGCGGCTCGTAATGGTTTTACCATCTGGGTTTAAAGTGATCAGTTGTGATAATACGCTTTTTAGTTGCTGCTGTTGCTCATTACTAAGGTCAATAAATATATCTTCTGCTTTTTTGCCTATGGCGCCCTCAATACCCCCGAGTTTTGTGTAAACACTGTGCAGTAGCTCGTTATTATCACTGCGCTGTAAGTACAGCTCTTGCAATGTGTATTGCAGCATGGGTAATGCATCGGGGTTATTGGCGGTATCGGCGCACAATATTTCATCCAGTGGTGTTTGGGTTTGCGGGTCATTGGAGAACGTTAAATTAGCAGTTAACGCTGGCAGGCGAATAATTTGTTGGAGTTCTTGGCGGTTTGGCGGTGTTAAATCGTAGTGCGCGCCATGAGCTTTGCCTGCCATTAAACTTGGTTGTTCAACCACTAAAGGATAAAAGTCGTTACGACACGCACTAAATACAATCACAGCTTTAGAGATTGCTAAGCGTTCAATAACCGATAAAAAATGGCTGCGTGTTTCGCTACTAAATATAGGAGAAGAAAGCAGTACTTCTAAGCGGTCAATAAATAAAAATAACTGGGGTGTTTTAAGTTGTGTAGAGGCTTTACTAAGTGCAGCTTGTATGGCGTTAATTACGCCATCTATTGCCAATTCTAGTTGCTCTGCAAGTGTTTGCGCGCTTAATCCTTCAAACAGAGGCTGGTCGTTTATATCCCAATCAAGTAATGCAGAAGCTAAGTCTAGAAAAAGTCTATTTTTATGCACATCTGCAAAGTCGATCTGGGTGTAGGAAATAACCCCGATGCCGTTATAGCCTCGCTCATCTAGCAGTTTTGGTAAAATTCCAGCATTAACAAGCGAGGATTTACCTGTACCACTAGGGCCAAGTATTAAGCAAAAAGCACGACCGTAATTTACCTGGCTAGATATCCTTTCCAGCAGGGTAGCTATAGATTGGGTACGGCCAAAAAAAACGTGGGTATCATTTGGGTTATATGCACGCAGGCCTAAGAAAGGGGATCCTCCCTGCCATGTACTCTTAGTGCTTGGGATAGGATCTGCTAACGGAAAAGATAATTTTGCAATAATGCGGTAGCCACGTTTACGGATAGTTTCAATGTAATGTGGTTCATTGGCTTTATCACCGAGCGCTTTTCTTAGCTGAGTGATAGTTTTATGTAATGGATTATCGCCAATATCAGTATTTTTCCAGCATTTATTGAGCAATTCATCGCTGCTTACAATGTCGCCATTTTGTTGACACAAATGCAATAAAACTTCCATCGCTTTGGGCTCTAACTGTTTGGCTTTACCAGTGAGTTGAATTGAGTTAGTTGAAGGTGTTACTTGCCAATCGCCTAGGTAGAAGGGGTTGCGCATCATCATTACTCATTATTGTTTTTTTATTATTAAAATTAAGTGCGTATTGATATTTATTAACACTATTTATATGGCAAATAAATCTATAACACAACTATTTGAGTTTATTCTGAGCAGAGGGGGGGTAGTAAAGGATGAGCTTGCAGATATGCAAGCTCAAAATAAAAATAAATTAGCTTTCTAGGTCGGCTTTGTTAATTGTAATGACGCGTTGAGGGAATGGAATTTCAATATCAGCGTTATTAATTGCTTTATAAACACCGCCGTTAATAGCCAGTTTGGTTTCGATAATTTTAGTAGTAGGCACCCAATATCTGTAGCTGATTGTAACACCGCTATCGGCAAAACGTTCAATACCGACCTGCGATAATGGGTTTTGTGCGACCAGTTTGTGCGCTTTAAGTACCTCTTCAATAAGACTAATCGCGTTATCAGAGCATGCACTATAAGCTATATCTATTTCACCTTTGACCAATGAGTAACTAAATGAGTTATGAAGTATTTCACCCACTATGTGCTTATTTGGAATGGTGATTTCTACTTTTTCTTCATTGATTAAAATAGTGTAGCCAAGCTCAATTGTTTTAACTTGGCCGCTTACATTTTTAACTTCAATAGTATCACCAACAACAAAAGGTCGAGTGGCTATAATGGCAAGGCCTGCACCATAATTAGAAAGCATTCCTTGCAGCGCTAAACCTGCACCTAAAGATGCAGCACCAATGGCTGCGACAAATGGCGTAACGCTGATACCTATTTTGCCAAGTGCAATAATTATAACCATTACAATTAGCAGTACTTTTACCACGCTACTGACAAAGTTTGTGAGCGTAATATCAACGTTATGGCGGGTCATTAACGCGGCTACAAATTTGGCAAGCTTTTGTGCTATCCACAAACCAATGAGGACGATAAAAATAGCGCCAACAATTTGCATACTGTAGGTAACCATATACTCAGTAAGCATGGTGTAATATTTTTCAAACTGTTCGATTTCAGAACTGATCATAAAGCGCTCTATGTTAGGGCTATGTTGTATTTTTCCAACTATAGCAAAATGTTGACTAAAAATGGATATAACAGCGGCACTATAATCGCTGTTAATAAAGCACTTAGTGCCATTGCAACCGATGAGTAAGCGCCAACTTTTGGATGCTCGGCAATAGCAGCGGCAGTCCCAATTGCATGACAAGCTGTGCCCATGGCAACGCCTTGAGATTCGTGATTAAAAATATTAACGAGTTTAAAAAGCATAAAACCAAATAAAGCGCCTAGTAAACCAATAAAAATAACTAAAGCTGCAGCAAGTGAACTGATTCCACCTAATGAATCAGTGACGATTAAAGATATAGGTGTAGTGACACTGAGTGCGGCAACCGATGCACTTAGCTGCGCTGGGGCATTAAATAATATGCTTAGCAAAAATGCCACAACGGTTGCGTTAACTATGCCTAAGCTACATGTTGCGACTATAAGTAATAGATTTTTTCGTACGTGTGTAAACTGCTGATATAAAGGAAGCGCTAGAGCCACAATTGCGGGCTCTAATAACCAGCTTAGTAATTTGCTGTGCGTGGCAAATTGCGTATAAGGCAAATTTAGATTAACGAGTAGTAAAGCGATAATACTAATACTTAAAAATACGGGGTTGGTGAGCGATTTAAATACGCTGTTTTTTATACTTTGGTTTACGGCCCTTAGTGCTAAAAATAATACAATAATAAAAGGAATACTTAGCCACCATAAATTAGGCTGTAGCTCTGAAATAGCGGAAAAAGTAAAATTAGTCATTATTTTCTCTTCCCTTAAAGTACGCAATTACACTGCTAACAAGCAATAAGGTAGTTATAGGGACAAGCACCACAACTGATGCTAAAAATGCCCAGTGCGATTTTATAAGACCGAGATGCTCAATAAATCCCACGCCAGCAGGAATGAAAAATATAGGCATAATATTTAAAATAGGGGAGGCGCATGGTTTTATATGTTGCTCTTTTACAATACCCGACAAGAGTAAAACTAATAAAATAACCATAGCGAGTAACGGTGCAGGAAAGCTTCCACCAATAAAGTGCATAATGAGTTTAGCGCAGGCTAAACATAGTAAAATAATAGCGCTACTGAGCAGATATTTCATCAAAGTGGCTCACAGAAAAGATAAGAGCTTAACTTTAACAAATCAAACTCTTTTATGCATTGTGCAATAGTCTACCAGTGCTTTGTATTTGCGTAGGTTATATCCGCTTTTCCTTTTGCTTTAGCAATTGCTTTTTTAGTGTTTGGGTTTAGCAATAAGCGAATTTGGCTAAAGGTTTCTTTAGCGAGTATTTTTCGTTGGTTTGGTTTGTAGCTAAGTTGTGTAACACGTTTAATAGCAGCAAGCGTATCGGGTGAGCGCTCAAGTAATGTATTGAGCATGTTTTGCGTGGCTTGTTGAGTATCATCGGTAAGCTGAGTAACTAAACCTAGCTCATTTGCTTGTTGTGCTGTGATTAGGTTTGCGTGGCTTGCAAGCCAAAGGGCTTGGTCACGCTTAACTAAACCGCTCATCATTACATTTGCGCCCATATCGGGGCACAAGCCCCAACGCGCTTCCATAATGGCAAGCTTGGCATCAATATGAACAATCCTGTAATCGGCACCTAGTGCTATTTGTAATCCTCCGCCTAAACAGTTGCCATCAATTTGTGCAATAACGGGCACACTCAGTGACTGCCAGCCTAATACTACTTTTTGCGCTAAATTTTGATTGCCAGGTAACCATTTAAGCAATAATTTTATAATATTCAATGGTGCCGCCATTACGGCTGATATATCAAGGCCTGCACAAAAATGCTCGCCATCGCCTTTTATTATTACAGCACGAATACTGCGATCTCTTTTTATGTTTTTAATGGCTTTGTTTAGCTCTACAAACATTTCAAAGCTTAATGCGTTTTGTTTTTTTGCTCTGCTAAGCGTGACGGTTGCAATGCCATTTTGTTTTTCTAGTTTTATCATTACACACTCCTCTGACCTGTTAGTTGAGCTTATGTTGTTATAAGAATTAAGTAAAGTGACGGTATTTTTTAAATAAATGGAATTTATTGCTAAAGCTGTAGTCTTAAAGGGTTAGATTTAGATGAGAAAAAGCTAAACAATTAGCACTTGAGATAATAAAATTTTTTACGTTGTTGTTTTAAGCTTAAATTAAAAAAGTAATCTTGATATTCAATGGGTTAGTTAAATTGTTATTTATTGTTTGAGCTGTATGCTGAATAAAGCATGACTCAGTTACAAAAAAGTCAGTGTTTTACGCTTTTTTTTATCAAAATGATGATGAGATTTGATAATATAGCGCAACTTAAAAGCTTAAGGTTAAGCACATATGTCGGGTCCACGTTTATATACGGTAGAAGAAGCTACTCACCAAGCTTATGATATTTTTTTAGAGCTAGCGCCAAATAACTTGAGTGATAAAGATGTTGAAGACTTTAATGAGTTTAGAGAAGACCTAGGCTTTATCGAAGAAGACGAGCCAGACGATCAGTGGCAAGATTTTGTTGCCCTTGAGATTGAGCCAGAGCACTTTATTCAGGTGCTAGTTGGTTTAGAATTTGAAAATGATGATGTTTTGTTTGCTAAAATTTTGATTAGTCGTGATAAAGATGCTCCGTTTTGTCATATTTTATGGAAAGAGAGTGAATAAGCAATACCGCTTATTTTTATAATTGTGTGCAGAGAGAGTGTTGTGCGTAAGTATTTATTTTTAATTTTTTTAATAATTAGCTGCCCAAGTTGGGCTGTTGATCCATTTGAAGATTTTCATGAATATGGCAAGCTCTCTGATGAAGAAATTCATGAGTTACACAAAGGTGATATGCTTTACGGTGATACTGAATTTGGTTTTATTCTAAGTAAAGGTAACACCAATTCGACCAGTTTTAAGCTCAAAGGTAATTTATACCAAGATTTTGAAAAGTGGCGTAACCAATTTAAAATAGACTCTCTTTATAAGCGTGATGAGAACGATGAAAGCGGTGGCACTGATGTTACAGCTAATCGTATTTTTGTATCAGCGCAAGGTAACTATAAAGTAGGTGTTAAAAACTCCTCATTTTTTATTTACGGTGATTACGAAGAAGATGAGTTTAGTGGACTTGATTTTAAAAGCACGGTGGCGACAGGCTATGGTGCGCGTGTATATCAAGGCTCTAAAAACAAAGTAGATATTGATATAGGACCTGGTTTATACCGTTCAGTCGCCGATGAGGATTCGGATGTGAGCGAAGATGAAATTGATAAAACCGGTTATTTAGTACGTGTTGCAATGCAGTGGGAACGTTTGGTCTCTAAGCGTACTCGTTTTAATCAAGATGTGAGTATAGAGCAGTCGCTTTCAGGTCTTAATTCTCGCTTAAAATCGGAAACCGCACTGATAAGCCAAGTGATTGGCGCGGTATCACTCAAATTTACCTACATGTATCGTTATAATTCAAAACCCGAAGATGATAAACTCAAGTTTGACTCAGAGCTGAGTGCTACATTGGTATACAGCTTTTAAGTATTTATTTAATTTAGAGAATATTATGTATCAGCATAAACAGTATGCGGTGTTTATCTTTTTTGTATTAGCGTGGATTGGCGGTTTTGTGGCGCTTGCGTGGAACTTGTTAGGCGCTGATGGACCTTTAATAATATTTACTGGGATTTTAGTGCTGGTGGGCTTTTTGTTCCATGGCCTAACAGTAAAAGTAGATGATAAAAATATTAGCTGGGCGTTTGGTCCAGGCGTTGCTGGGCAAAGTATTGAGCTTAGCGAAGTAGCAGAAGCAAAAGCAGTTCAAAACTCTTACAGGCACGGTATTGGTATGCGAATTACTCATGATGGTTGGGTGTATACAGTATCTGGCTTTAGTGCAATACAGTTAACGCTCAAAGATGGCACCTTGTATAGAGTTGGTACCAACGATCAAAAAGCTTTACTAGCTGCTTTAAAAGAAAAAAACGTATCAATCGCGCTGCCTAGTAAGCCAAAAGCTGAAACGGTTAAGCGTAACAATATGATATAAAAAAAGCGCCTTAGGCGCTTTTTTTATTTGTTTAGCAGTGCATTAGTGGTCGTGGCCACACCCACCTTCGCCATGTACGTGGCCGTGAGTGAGTTCATCTTCTGTAGCATCACGTACTTCGAGTATTTCTACATCAAAGTTAAGTGTTATACCTGCAAGTGGGTTATTACCATCTACAATCACTTCTTCATCTTGGATATCGATGATCATTACTGATTGGTCACCATCATCTGTTGATGCACGAAATTGCATGCCAACTTCAATTTCCATACCTTCAAACATTGATTTAGGTACTGCTTGCATTAGGTTTTCGTGGCGCTCGCCGTAACCTTCTTCAGGTTCAACCTTTACGCTAAGCGTGTCGCCTGGTTGCTTGCCCAGCAAAGCATTTTCTAGGCCTGAAATTAAATAGCCTGTGCCAATGATAAAGTGTAGTGGCTCACCACCGAACGAGTTATCAATGCTATTGCCATCATTATCCATTACTGAATAATGCATTTTTACCACTTTGTTTGCCGCAACGATCATAGTCATTCCTATTTATTCATCTTCAAGAGAGTAGGGTAGAGGCAGAATGCTTAGCTCCACCTGAGGTGTGTGTTTTGCACGAAGTACCTGAGTTACATCAGTATCGTTTGGCAACACAACGAGGCCTGTTAATTTATTTGTTTGCTCATCAAAGCTTTGTGCAATAAGTTTACCTGCACGGCGCCAATTTTCGCCTAATTGGGTTTCTAAATCAGGCTCTGAAAGAATCCCTTCGCTTTGCCCTGAAACGATATACATTGCACGTTTATTTTTACCAAGGTACTTCATACGGGCTACTGTTTCTTGACCGGTATAACACCCTTTTTTGAAACTTATACCGCCAATAGCATGTAGGTTTACCATTTGAGGAACGTACTCGCCAATTGCATCTGCACTTAGCTGAGGCTCACCGGCAAGCATCGCTGCTTGTTGCCAAGGGGCTTCGTTATCAAGTGTGGATACGTTATCAGGCATGCTAAATTGGTTATCAACCATTATTAAAACACGGTTATCAGCTAATTTTAGCGCTTTACCATTAGTAAAATCACACGCGCTTGCATCGCCTTCAAAGCTAATATCAAGTTGTGCCAGTACATCAGATAAATCATCACCAATTAAACCAATTAAACGCTTTGAGCATTCAGTAATATCAACTTTTGCAAATACAGCGTATTTTTTAAGTTCAGCTAATGATTTTTCAACTTCAGCTTGGCTACCCGCAAGGTAGTAACTATCTTGGTAAGAAAATAATTTAAATACACCCCAAAGTTTACCTTTGGCGCTGCAATGGCCAGCCCACAAATAATTACTGCTGGTTAATTTATTTAGATCTTGAGTGATTTGTCCGTGCAAATAAGATAATTTATCAGCACCGCAGAGGCTAATAAGTTGATGAGATAACGGACATGCATAAACGCTCGACATAAAAACCTTCTTTGCAATATAAATGAAGTGACATAATAACGCAGTTGTTACGTATGGTACAGACAAGCGCTTATTGGCGCGGGTTTATTATTTAATGAGAGATTAATAGCTGCTAAATAGGCTTGTGTTTGTTAAACTCGAGTCAATTAAGTATGAGGTTTAAAATGGTTGAAATTCATAGTAAAGCACGTATTCGTTGGGCTTGTCGTCGTGGCATGTTAGAGCTAGATGTTTTGTTTATGCCGTTTGTAGAAGAAGCATACGACTCTTTGAGCGCAGAGCAACAGGCTATCTTTCAGCGTTTGCTAACAGAAGAAGACCCTGACTTATTTGCATGGTTTATGGGTCATGAAGAATGTAAAGACGAGCAGTTAAACGGTATGGTTTCGCTGATCTTAGACCGAGTTCGTGTATAGGTTTACGGTTACAAATAATAAAGCTGACCACAAACCAATTGTGGTCTTTTTTTGTATGCTCAGTTTTATATTATGTTTATTTTTAGATTCACTATTAGCTATGCTTTTTTGTTTAATACTAAATGCACTAGCTGGCTTGATAATGTGGCGCAAAGTATTAGCAATTCACCCACATGAGGGCATTATAATATTAGAACCAAAGTTATTTAGGTTTGAGGGCGAGAGCTTAAAAATTCAGGGTGAAATAAGTAACAAAAGCCGATTTTATGGTAATAATATATGGCTTCATATTAAAGGTTTTAGTAACAACCATTGGCTTATAATTTCAGCCAATGGCGTTAATGAGCAAAGTTATGCGCGTCTAAAACGTGCCACTGTCGGCGCAATTAATTGCGTTTTGGAGTCAAAATAGTCGGCGTTGGGTTTTCACTTTGTTCAGGGTAATCAATAGTGTAATGCAAGCCTCTGCTTTCTTTTCGCTCCATAGCACTTCTAATAATTAGCTCTGATACTTGCACTAAATTACGAAGCTCAAGTAAGTTGTTACTTACTCTAAAGTTTGCATAGTAATCGTGTATTTCTTGCTGTAGCAACTCAACTCTATGCAGTGCTCGTTCTAAGCGTTTAGTAGAGCGTACAATACCTACATAATCCCACATAAATAAACGTAGTTCATGCCAGTTATGGGTAATAACAATTTCTTCATCTGAGTTACTAACACGGCTCTCATCCCAATGAGGAAGCGCCATCGGCTCTGGTGCATGTTCAATTTTACTTAAAATATCTTTAGCTGCAGCGTGGGCAAATACAATGCACTCTAATAGTGAATTACTTGCCATACGGTTTGCACCATGTAAGCCTGTGTAAGCAACTTCGCCAACAGCATATAAGTTATCGAGATCTGTTTTACCGTTAAAGTCGGTCATTACGCCACCACAAGTGTAATGCGCAGCAGGTACAACAGGGATTGCTTCTTTTGTTATATCAAGCCCTACACTTAGGCATTTTGCGTAAATAGTAGGAAAGTGCTCAATAATAAAGTCTTTATCTTTGTGGCTAATATCTAAATAAACACAATTAGCACCTAAGCGCTTCATTTCAAAATCGATTGCGCGTGCCACTATATCGCGTGGAGCGAGTTCTTCACGGCTGTCAAAGTCTTTCATAAAACGAGTGCCATCAGGTCGTTTTAAATAAGCCCCTTCACCGCGCATAGCTTCTGTAATTAAAAAGTTTTGTAGCTCTGGATGATAAAGGCTTGTTGGATGAAATTGATTAAATTCCATATTGGCAACTTTACAGCCTGCGCGCCATGCCATTGCAATACCATCACCACTTGATACATCTGGATTAGAAGTATACAAATACACTTTGCTTGCGCCACCAGTGGCAAGAGCAACAAATTTAGCTGAAATGGTTTCTACCTTTTTAGCTTTTTTGTTCCACACATACATGCCTTCAATGTGTGAGCCTTTTTTTCCGGCGCTTTTATCTGTGATTAAATCAATGGCGTTGTATTGCTCTAAAAGTGTTATATTTTTATGAATTTTAACTTGGCTAATAAGCGTGGTTTGCACAGCTTTGCCTGTTGCATCGGCTGCATGCAAAATACGACGATGGCTGTGACCACCTTCACGTGTTAAGTGAAAACGCTCTTTTCCTTTGCTATCAAACTCCATATCAAAGGGTACGCCTTGGTCGATTAACCACTGTAGGCAATCGTGAGCATTGCTGGCGGTATAATGAACAGCGTCTCTATCGCATAAACCGCCGCCTGCATCGAGAGTATCTTCAACATGAGATTCTATGCTGTCGTTTTGTTTATCAAATACAGCAGCGATACCGCCTTGGGCATATAAAGTAGAACCTTCGGTAAGCGCTCCTTTACTGATCACGGTAACGTTACAATAATTAGCTAGAGATAATGCAAGTGATAAGCCTGCTGCGCCGCTACCTATAATAGCGACATCTGCAATGTGATGTTTATTTTGGTTCATGTCAGAGGTACTTTGCGGTTACAATGCTCATATAGAGCAATATTTGTTTTTAATATCTGTAGTTGTATCATATTTGTCATACTACTACGTAGTGATTTTAAAGGCTTAGCGCCGTTATTATCATCTATTTTATAAAAAAATAATATTAAGCAGAACTTTTTATTCATAAAGAGGTCAGAGTATTTGTGAACAATGACGACAATATGAATAACAAGCAAAAATCAGACATAGGAGTACCGGCTCGAATGAGCGAGCAGGAATTAGATTTAGTGCTAGTAAAAAGGGTCCAGCAAGGAGATAAAAACGCCTTCAACCTATTAGTAAAGAAGTATCAAAACAAAATTGCAGGTTTGATCTCACGTTATGTATCTAACCAAGGCGATATTGCTGATGTAGCACAAGAAGCTTTTATTAAAGCTTACCGTGCACTTCCTAACTTTAGAGGTGACAGCGCCTTTTACACGTGGTTATACCGTATTGCCGTTAATTGTGCTAAAAATTACTTAGTAGCCCAGGGGCGTAAGCCGCCAGCAAATGATATAGACGCTGAAGATGCCGAGTTTTATGATTGTGCAGATTCAATGCGATCGAATGCATCTCCTGAAAACCTACTTTTAAGCGAAGAAGTACGCGCTGTTATTTTTAATACGATTGATAGTTTGCCTGAAGATCTTAAAACCGCAATCACCCTTAGAGAAATAGAAGGGATGAGCTATGAAGAAATAGCAGTGGTAATGGATTGCCCAGTCGGGACTGTGCGTTCGCGTATATTTCGTGCCCGTGAAGCAATAGATAACAAATTAAACCCATTAATAGGCGAGTCTTAGTATGACAAAAGCACACCTTAACAAGTTAGATAACGAAGCGTTATCGGCATTACTTGATGGCGAGCAACATCTAAATGATGCAAAAATTGCAGAGCAAGATGTAACTACGTTTGGCCGTTATGCGTTAATTGGTGATGCGATGCGTGCTCAAAAAAATAATAACGACATACATATTGATATTAGCGATCGCGTTGCATTAGCACTAGAAAGCGAGCCTGTTTATGCTGACTTTAGTCAGTCAAAAACACAGCCTCAAGCAATCACTGGAACAGTACAAGATAATAAAGTAGTCGCTTTTAATTGGCGCAAACCAGTTGCTCAATTAGCTATTGCAGCAAGTGTAGCGATGTTTGCTATTGTGGGCGTTAATACGCTTCCTCAAAGTAACAATGAGCAGCAAAGTGAAATTCCATTACTGCAAACCACACCGCTAGCAGGTATGGCCTCGCCAGTAAGTTATTCGTCTGAGCCTGCGCTTGAAAATGCTGAGCAAGGTTTACGTGAACTACAGCAACAGCGTATCGGTGCGTTAGTTCTTGAGCATCAACGCCAAGCACGAGTTGCGAATTCTTTAGAAACAGCGCAAACTAATACCAAAGCGTCTGAGGAAAAAAACTAATTAAATGAAAGTAATCACTTTTGTTCTGTCGTTGGTAGTAAGCTTTAATGCATTTGCCAACGACACAAATCCTGCCAAAGATTTATTACTCAAAATGGCTAATGCCGTTCACACCCGTAATTTTGACGCCTCGTTTGTGGTTGTCAAAGGTAAAACAATGGAACCCTACCGATGGGTGCATGCTTTACAAGGTGACACCGAACTTGAGCATTTAAGTTTACTTAACGGTGCTGGGCTTGAAATGGTCCGTATCGATAATCAAGTAACTTATTTTGAACCTCAGTCTGAACCATATTCTCTAAAAACAGATTCAATAGCAGGTCCAATCCCTGAAGTACTTTTTAAAGATATAGATCGCTTAAGTGCGCACTATGATTTTGTACTAGGCGGAAAAGGGCGTATTGCAGGGCGCGCAGCGCAACTTGTTCGCATTGAATCTAAAGACGAGTATAAATATAATTATTGGATTTGGCTGGATATGGAATCGTCGTTGTTACTAAAAGCCGCGTACGTTAACCATGAAGGTGAAGCCTTGGAGCAGTTACAGCTTACACACATTAGTGTGACAGAGCAGCCAGCCGGTATGCTAGTTGAAGTGCTCAATCGAAACTTTCCAACGCCTTTGCCAAACGATGCACTTATAAATGAAGATAGTACTGCCACAAACTGGAAAATCAGCTGGTTACCAGATGGCTTTGAGTTGCTAAAATCAGACAGACATAAGCTCGATTTAAATAACGAATTAACTGATTATTACTTGTTCTCTGATGGTTTTGTTGAGGTTTCTGTATTTATTCAGCGCCCATTACCAGGTAAGCGTTTAAGTGGAGCACTCACTTCTGGTGCAACGACAGTATATGTGCATAATGGCGGTAATTTTGATGTATCGGTTGTTGGTAATGTACCGAGTATGACCGCAAAAGCGATTGCAGAGTCAGTTACTCGCGCACTATAGACGATTCCGTAAGGATTGTTATGATTGAACAAACCCTCACTGTTGTGGCCCTCGATGGCCACATTGCTCATTTAGAAGCACAGCAAAAACAAGCTTGTGAAGGCTGCAATGGTCGTTGCGGCTCACAAGTGTTTAGTAAATTATTTGGTACTGCAAAAAAAACCTTTCCTTATAAATTTGAATCCTCTGTAGAAATAGGGCAAAAGGTCACTTTGTCACTAGATGATAGTCATGTTGTTAAGCATGCTTTTGCGGTTTACATGCTACCGCTTCTTTTGAGTCTTGTTTTTGCATTTGTTGCGGCGCAATTGTTTATGACTTCCGAAGGCTGGCAGATTTTAGCTGCTGCTATAGGTGGCGTTACTGGCTTTTTTATAGCTAAAACTCGCGTGAAATCTCTAAAGCACGATATAAAAGTTATAAAAATTCACCCAATTAGTATCCCTTTAACTCAAATAGATGGTGATTGACGCCAATTAAATGTAAAATTGCCGTTTTATACCAAAGTAACTTGGAAATACAGGGAACCGTGGTTTTTTAAATTATTTTATCTGGCTGAATTATTTAAGTTAAGTAAATATAACTTATTGTTATTCAATACATAAAATGGTTATAACCCATCTTAAAAAGCGTAAGTACAGTTTGTTATATACAAATTTAGCTTATGGCATCCTAAAGCAAGTATTTTCAAGTCACTTAGGTATTCATATTTAGTCCATTAAAATAGAAGTATAGAATCCAGTTTATGAAGCATATCCGTAATTTTTCGATCATCGCCCATATTGACCATGGTAAATCGACCCTTTCAGATCGTTTGATCCAAGTTTGTGGCGGTTTAACCGACCGTGAAATGCAAAAACAAGTTTTGGATTCAATGGATATTGAGCGCGAACGTGGTATTACCATTAAAGCGCAAAGTGTAACGTTGAATTACAAAGCGAACGACGGTGAAACCTACCAACTTAATTTCATTGATACTCCAGGACACGTTGATTTTACGTATGAAGTTTCACGATCTTTAGCTGCTTGTGAAGGCGCGTTGCTTGTTGTTGATGCAGGCCAAGGCGTTGAAGCACAAACACTAGCTAACTGTTACACCGCTATTGAAATGGAATTAGAAGTAATTCCAGTACTTAATAAAATCGATTTACCGCAAGCGGATCCTTTACGTGTTGCAGAAGAAATTGAAGAGATTATTGGTATTGATGCCCTTGATGCAGTGCAGTGTAGCGCTAAAACAGGTGTAGGTATTGCCGAAGTTCTTGAAATGATTGTTAAAGATGTACCGCCGCCAGTAGGCGACAAAGATGCACCTTTACAAGCACTTATTATCGATTCTTGGTTTGACCCATACCAAGGCGTTGTATCACTAGTGCGTATTAAGCACGGTGAATTACGCACTGGCGACAAAATAAAAATAATGTCGAACGAGCATATACATACTGCCGACCAAGTAGGTGTGTTCACTCCTAAGCAAACCAACACCGGTATTTTAAGAACAGGTGAAGTAGGGTTTGTTATTGCTGGTATTAAAGAGATACATGGTGCGCCAGTAGGTGACACTATTACTCATCAAAAAAATGCAGCTCCACTTCGCTTACCTGGCTTTCAAAAAATTAAGCCTCAGGTTTATGCGGGTATGTTCCCAATTGCATCAGATGAGTATGAATCGTTCCGTGATGCACTTAATAAATTAAGCTTAAACGATGCGTCGTTATTCTTTGAACCAGAGAATTCAACTGCACTAGGCTTTGGTTTCCGCTGTGGCTTTTTAGGTATGCTACACATGGAAATCATTCAAGAGCGTTTAGAGCGTGAATACGATATTGATTTAATTACAACAGCACCTACGGTAATCTATGAGATAGTTACTAAAGAAGGTACATTTCAGATTGATAATCCATCTGATTTGCCTGCAGTAAACGATATTGTAGAGATTCGTGAGCCGATTGTTGAAGCTAATATTTTGGTACCACAAGAATACCTAGGTAACGTTATTACTTTGTGTATTGAAAAACGCGGTAGCCAAACAAAAATGACTTATCACGGAAAGCAAGTAGCTGTAACGTACGAGTTACCTATGGCTGAAGTGGTGATGGACTTCTTTGATAAATTAAAATCAACTAGCCGTGGTTTTGCGTCGCTTGATTATAACTTTAAACACTTTCAAACATCAGATATGGTGCGTGTTGATATTTTAATCAATGGTGAGCGCGTTGACGCACTTGCGATAATTGTTCACAGAGATGGTGCACAGTCTCGTGGCCGCCAGTTAGCTGATGCGTTAAAAGAGCTTATCCCACGTCAAATGTTTGATATAGCGATTCAAGCTGCTATCGGACAACATGTTATTGCCCGTACTACGGTAAAACAATTACGTAAAAACGTAATTGCTAAGTGTTACGGCGGTGATGTGAGTCGTAAGAAAAAGCTACTTAAAAAGCAAAAAGATGGTAAAAAACGTATGAAGCAAGTAGGTAATGTTGAAGTGCCTCAAGAAGCGTTTTTAGCTATTTTAAAAGTTGGCAAATAAAAACAAAGGATTATAAATGGCTGGTTATTTTTCAGTTTTATTGGTGTTATTAACTTTAGGCTCAGGTTTAATATGGTTAATAGATCACTTAATGTACGCCCCAAAAAGACAGGAGCGCTTAGCGATAGCGCAAACGTCTGCTGGAGCTCCGTTAGATGAAGAAACTGCGGCATTAATTGCACCAGAACCAGTGCTAACAGAAACAGCAAAGTCGATTTTCCCGATGATTGCAGCAATTACTATTTTTAGATCATTTATCTTTGAACCGTTTCAAATTCCATCCGGTTCAATGATGCCTACATTATTAGTAGGTGATTTTATTTTAGTACAAAAGTATTCATATGGAATAAAAGACCCTGTTTGGCGTACTCAATTAGTTGATATTGGGCAGCCTGAGCGTGGTGATATTGTTGTTTTTAAATACCCTTTAGATGAAAATGTTGACTATATTAAACGTACAATTGGTTTACCTGGCGATAAAATTGTTTATCGCGATAAACGTTTATATATTCAGCCAAATTGTAAAGAAGGCGAAACCCAGCAGGGTGAGCTTTTATGTAATGAATTCAATAAAATTGATTTTAAACTAATTAATGATAACGAATTTAAACAAGGCCCAATGCCTCTAGCTCGTGTAAATGAAAATTTAACAACAGTTACGCATGATATATTAATCAACCCACAAGCGCCTGAGAGAAAAGGGCGTTACTACCAGCAACCGGGCACGCCTTCTGATGAATGGACTGTTCCTGCTGATCATTATTTTATGATGGGTGATAACCGCGACAACAGCCAAGATGGTCGCTTTTGGGGCTTTGTACCAAAAGAAAACTTGGTGGGTAAAGCTGTCTTTATATGGATGAGTTTTGAATTTGAGAATGGCCCTGATGATATTTTACCAGGATGGGTTCCAACTGGTGTTCGCTTTGAGCGCCTAGGTAATATTCAGTAACGATGAAAAAAAATGTAACAGAATTATATAAAAAAATTGGCTATGAATTTGCCGATCAAGGTTTACTTGAGCAAGCAATGACGCACCGCAGCCATAAAGGCCAGCATAATGAGCGACTAGAATTTTTAGGCGACTCTATTTTAAGCTTTGTGATTGCCAATGCACTTTATGCCAAATTTCCTAAAGCGCGTGAAGGCGATTTAAGCCGCATGCGCTCAACGCTTGTGCGTGGTCAAACACTTGCCGAGTTTGGTCTTGAATTTGGCCTAGGCGATTATTTACGCTTAGGGCCGGGCGAGCTTAAAAGTGGCGGATTCCGTCGCGAGTCAACGCTTGCTGATGCAGTAGAAGCTATTATTGGCGCTGCATTTTTAGATTCAGGTATTGATAGCTGTGGCGATCTTATATTGTCATGGTACGAATCACGATTAGATGCTATTTCACCAGGGCTTAACCAAAAAGATCCGAAGACCCTGCTGCAAGAGTATTTACAAGCCCGTAAATTATCTTTACCGGGTTACACTGTGGTTGATACCAAAGGCCAAGCACACAATCAAACATTCACGGTCGAATGTATTGTTGATGGAATGGATAGCATAATTTCTGTAGGTAGCTCGCGCCGTAAAGCCGAACAAAAAGCTGCTGAAAAAGCATTGAAGATACTTAAAAATGAACCTTGATACCCTAATACAGCCTCATGAAGGTGATGTAGATACGTTTTGTGGAATGGTTGCTATTGTAGGGCGCCCAAACGTAGGTAAGTCGACTTTGCTTAATGAAATTATTGAGCAAAAAGTGAGTATTACCTCACGTAAACCACAAACCACGCGTCATCGTATTATGGGTATTCATACCGAAGGTAAACACCAAGCGGTATACATAGATACACCAGGTCTACACGTTGAAGAAAAACGTGCGATTAACCGTTTAATGAACCGTGCCGCGTCTAGCTCTATTGGTGATGTTGAGCTTATTATTTTTGTAGTTGAGGGCACTCATTGGAATGCCGATGACGACATGGTACTTAATAAAGTATCGCAAAGTGGTAAGCCGGTATTATTGGTTATTAATAAAATAGACCAAGTTAAAGACCGTGACCTTGTGTTGCCTCATATGAAGTGGTTAAGTGACAAGTTTGATTTTGTTGGAATTATGCCTGTATCGGCAACGCAAGGTAAAAATGTTGATTTAATCAAAGCAGAAGTTACTAAACGCTTACCTCCTTGCGAATTTTACTTTCCGGAAGATTATGTAACTGACCGTTCAATGCGCTTTATGGCAGCTGAAGTAATTCGTGAAAAACTAATGCGTTTTATGGGCGAAGAATTGCCGTATTCTGTAACTGTTGAAATTGAGCAGTTTAAATGGCAAGACAACGGTATTTGGCATATCAACGGGTTGATTCTTGTTGAGCGCGAAACACAAAAACGCATGGTTATTGGTAATAAAGGCGAAAAGCTAAAAACCATTGGCCGTGAAGCCCGTAAAGACATAGAAGAAATGCTTGATAACAAAGTGTTTTTAGAGCTTTGGGTTAAAGTTAAGTCGGGTTGGGCTGACGATGAACGTGCACTAAGAAGCTTAGGTTACAGTGAAGACTAAACCAAGCAGTAGCTTAGTGAATGGATAGCGACTTCTACACCGCGTATTTATTACATCGGCGTCCTTATAGTGACTCCCAAGTAATGTTAGATATGCTTGTAGAAGGCGTTGGTCAGTTAAGAATGCTGGCCCGAATTAGTGGTCGCCAGGCCACTAAACATAAAGCACAACTTCAGCCGTTTCAGGCACTGCTTGTTAATTACAGTGGCAAGTACGATTTAAAATATATCAATAAGTTTGAATTGCATGGGAACTCGCACTTTTTAAAAGGTGATGAGCTTTATTGTGGTTTTTATTTAAATGAGCTTACTAATCGTATCGTTCCTGTTAACGAGCCAATTGAACAAGTATTTGAGCTATATAAAACTCATCTATCAAACCTAAACAGCGGGGCTAATTTACAAGAGGTGCTTCGCTCATACGAGTTTCAACTATTGGAATTACTCGGTTATGGCGTGGATTTTAGTTTTGACGCCAGTGGTGAACCAATAAATGAAAAGCAGACGTATAGTTATTTCCCCGAACTTGGTTTTTTAGTACAAGAAGATACACGTTCTGGATTTAGTGGCAAACAACTCAACGCCATAGCAAATCATGACTTTAGCCAAAATGATGTGCTATATATGGCAAAGCAATTAAGTCGCTATTTATTAAAACCCTTATTAGGTAGTAAACCATTAAAAAGCCGCGAGCTATTTATGGCCTCTCAATAAACGTAATTTTACAGGTAAGAAAATGAAAGATATTCTTTTGGGTGTAAACGTAGATCATATTGCAACACTTCGCCAAGCGCGTGGAACAAGCTATCCTGATCCAGCTCATGCAGCCAGTGTAGCAGAGCATGCAGGCGCAGACGGTATTACGATTCACTTACGTGAAGACAGACGCCATATTCAAGATCGCGACGTTTATGTAATGGCTAAAACCATTCAAACTCGTATGAATCTTGAAACCGCTGTTACCGATGAAATGATAAAAATAGCGCTTGAAGTAAAACCTGAGTACGTGTGTTTAGTACCTGAAAAGCGCGAAGAATTAACAACCGAAGGTGGCTTAGACGTAGCCGGTAATATAGATAAAATTAAAGCAGCAACAAAAACGCTTACCGAAGCGGGTATTAAAGTATCGCTATTTATTGATGCAGATAAAGCACAGTTAGATGCAGCCAAAGAATGTGGTGCTCCTTATGTAGAAATACACACAGGCGCGTACGCTGATGCAACAAATGATACTGATTTACACAAAGAGTTAGAGCACATTCGTGAAGGTGTTAAATACGCAGCAAGCTTAGGTTTGATTGTTAATGCTGGGCATGGTCTTCATTATCATAACGTGAAACCAATCGCTGCAATGCCTGAGATTTATGAGCTAAATATTGGCCACGCTATTATTGCTCGTGCAGCGATAGATGGGCTCGATAAAGCCGTACGAGACATGAAACGATTAATGATTGAAGCAAGAATGTAAGATAAGCAAATATAAGTATTTAAAAAGCTTAATTAAAAAACGCGGTAAATACCGCGTTTTTTGTATCTAAAATTCTAAGCTTATCTTTGCAGTTCGGTCACACTTGCATCTGCAAGTAGGTTTTCAAGCTCGTCCTGTAACTCAAATAATTCAGGTTCAATATTCTCTAACAAGCATTTATTTTTAAGTGATGTTTCAATTGTTTCTGCGAGTGATTTAAGTTTAGGTACACCAGTGTAACAACATGCACCATGAAATTTATGAACAATACTTAACACTTGCTGGCAATCGTTACTCTCTATTGCTTTAGCAAGTAATGTAAGGGTCTCAGGGACACTTAAAAGTAGCATGTTAAGCATCTCTAGCGCTAACTCGCTCTTTCCGCCAGCACGCTGCAGGGCTTGTGCCCAATCAATTCGACTACTTTGAAATGGTGCAGGACTTTGTGGTGTATCTGTTTTAGCTTTGTCACGATTAACAGGAGTCTGTGGACTATGGTCGCTAATAATTTGTTTAAGCATATCTTCATCAATAGGCTTAGTTAAATAGCCTTTAAAGCCATCTTTTAACAGTTGCTCTTTTTCGCTTTGAAGGGCGTGTGCCGTTACAGCGATAATGGGTGTATCTTCATTAAGTGATGATTCTTGTATAAGCTTACATGCGGTTATACCGTCCATAATTGGCATTTGTATATCCATAAAAATTATGTCGTATTTATGACTTTTACTTAAGCTGTATGCTTGTGAACCATTATGAGCCGTTTCTATTACTTCAATCTGTTCACTTAATAAAGTATGAAGAAGTTTTAAATTGGCATCGTTATCATCAACAACCAATACTTTTAACGGCAGTAGAGCTTGATCGTTTTGTTCAATATTATGAGTAGGGTGGTCAAGCCTGTAAGGTGCTGCGAGTACTTCACATAACTTACGGTGATTAAGTGGTTTACTTAAGCATGCATCAGCTCCGCTGCCTATAAAGGCTTCTCGCATATTGTGCGATACAGTATTAAGCATTAAATATAAGTAATCTGTAGATTCACGCACGGCTTTTACATAGCTTTTTAGTTGCTGCATATCATCAACTGATGCCATATGGCCAATTAAGCAAACATCATATTTATGTTCAGTATTTTTTATAGCGTCTAAAAAGCTAGTTTCGTTAAAGCATGCCGTAACGTTTGATTCCCACTGGGTTAATAACGAAAGTACGGCATGGTGCGTATGCTCATGTGGCTCTAAATATAAGATACGCTTACCAATGAGCGATTTAGTCGGTAAGTCATTTGTAAATACGTGATTTGGCAAACTAAACACACTATTGAATGTAAAGCAGGTACCGTTACCAGGCGCAGAATTTAACGTTATACGGCCACTCATTGCTTCAACAATATGCTTGGTAATAATAAGACCAAGGCCTGTACCACCAAACTTACGTGTAATGCTTGAGTCTGCTTGCCCAAATGGAGTGAATAAAGAGTCTTGCTTATCCATAGGTATACCCACGCCAGTATCTGTTACTGACACAAGTAAAGAAGTGCGTTCGTCGTCGAGTAACCGATGGCTTATGTCGACCTTAATAGAGCCTTTTTCGGTAAATTTAATCGCATTACTTAATAGGTTTATTAAGACTTGTTTAAAGCGAGTGGGATCGCCTGTTAAGTCATCCGGTACTTGTTGGTTAATGTAAATGGATAGCTCTAATTGCTTATCGTGTGCGCTAGGAGCGAGTAGTGTCATTACTTCATTTACAGCATCACGAAGTTGAAACTGAATCGACTCAAGCTCCATTGCCCCGGCTTCTAGTTTGGAGAAGTCTAGAATGTCGCTAATAATAGTCATTAAACTATTTGCTGAGAGCATAATAGTGTCGAGGTAATCTTTTTGATGTTTATTCAGCGGTGTTTTATAAAGCTGGCGTGTAAATCCAATAACACCGTTTAACGGAGTACGAAGCTCGTGACTCATTTTAGCTAAAAAGTCTGATTTTACACGGTTAGCATCTTGCGCTTCTTTTTTTGCAAACGAGAGCTCTATATTTGACGTTTCGTATTGCTCTAGTGTTTCGCGGTAGTCGCTTGTTGCTTGATCAATATTTTTTTGCATTTCATCTTTTTGCATCACCATAGTGTGAGCAATGGTGTTTAAGCCTTCTCGAAGTAACTCAAACTCACCAATCATGTTGTCGTTAAGGCCAGTACTTCTTTTACCTTCAACTAACTTGTCGGTTGCAAGTACTAACTTATTCAGCGGCGTCATAAACATGCGGCTTAACCTTAAAGCTAAAATAGCTGCAAACACCAATGATAAAATAATCACAATACCGCTAATTAATAACGCTCGTTGTTGCCCTATAACAGCTTGGTCTTTGTTTAGCTGTATAATAACGGTGCCCAGAGATGACTGAAAAGCCGACGGGTCCCATTTAGAATCGTGACTTGTATGGTTAATAATGGGGGTGAAAAATGTAACAAGCTCATCTGACTTTTGCACATGGGTGGTTTTTAAATTTATGAGCGTTTTTTGACTAATTAACTTTTCAAATGAGCGGTGATAATTACTGGTCATTAATAGCGCATTATTTTTATCAAAAATTGCAATCGACTTAATTGTAGGAGAGTGCTTGTTATGTGTGTAGCTAATAAGGCGATTCAATAGCTGTTTGTTTTTTTCGAGCATGGGTTGCTCAAGCGCAATAGCAAGGGGCTCAGAAATAGTAGTGCCTTGCTGATATAAAATTTCATCAAGCTCAATGTAACGATTTATTGTAAAATAGCCACCAAGTAGTAATCCTATGATCACCGTTGGGATCAGGGTCAGTGTTAAAACAGAATCGCGTAAGCCTAATTTGGTCATAATGAGAGCGTTTTATCGTTATTAGTATGACTTGAGTATATACGGTTCAACACGCATTCTAAAGCATCTAAATATAGGTGCTTCATAAATAAAGTTAAGGTAATGCCTAATGGCGCAAATTTTTAAAGCGAAAAAAAAACCGTTAAAGCAACAAACACTAGAATTAACTATAACGGGAATGGATCATCAAGGGCGTGGCATTGCTAAACATAACAATAAAGTATGTTTTGTAAGCGGTGCATTACCAAACGAAACAGTCAAAGCAACACTCGTCGAAGATAAAGCTAAATACAGCAGTGCAAAAGTAATTAAAGTTATTCAAGCGAGTGAATCAAGAGTAGATGCTTTTTGTGAGCACTATAATCAGTGTGGTGGTTGCCAATTACAGCATTTAGAAGTAAGCCAACAAGTTGTAGAAAAACAAACTGCAGTTACTCAGTTATTTAGTAAGTTTGCTAAATTAAACAGCTTAAACTGGCAAACCCCATTATTAAGTAAACCTGTGCATTACAGACGCAGCGCTCGCATAGCCGTTATGTTTGATAAAGCAGCTAAAAAAATGCGCGTGGGTTACAGAGCAAGTGGCTCAAAAAATATTGTGAGTATTAATAAATGTGCAGTACTTGATGAAGTATTTACAGATGTTTTTACACTTTTTGATGATTTAATTAATCAACACAAAGCACTGCACAGTATAAGCCATTTACAGTTATGCCAAAGTGATAAACAAAACTTTGTTGTTATTCGTCACACTAAAGCAATTAATGATGATACAAAGGCTTTGGTTGAGCACATAACAAAAAGCCAGCAGTTTGAAATTGTATGGCAAAGCGAGAGCGATGCAATAGAACATTCACACTTAGCCATGCCATTTTATTATCTTAAAGAATTTGATCTAAAATTTGAATTTGGTTTAGGTAATTTTATTCAGGTAAATGCACAAGTTAACGAAGCTATGTTAAAGCAAGCTGCAAATTGGCTTGATTTAAAAGGTGATGAAAATTTATTGGATTTATTTTGTGGGATTGGTAATTTCTCATTAGTGTTAGCAAAACAAGCAAAATCTGTAATTGGTGTAGAAGGTGTGACTTCAGCGGTTGCAATGGCTGCTCAAAATGCGCAAACTAACTCTATTACCAATGCGCAGTTTCATTGCTTTGATTTAACCCAAAGCATACAGAGCGCCCCATGGTTTAGCAAAAACTTAGATGTGCTTGTGCTCGATCCTTCTAGGACTGGTGCTATGGCTGTATTAGAGCAATTACCTTTAAAGCAGTTTAAAACTATTTTATATGTCTCTTGTGACCCTGTTACTTTAGCCCGTGACAGCGCAATTATTTCACAAGCTGGCTTTGATCTTAATAAAATTGGGCTAATGAATATGTTTCCTCATACAGGGCATATTGAAACTATGGCGTTATTTCAACGGAGGTAGAACGCATTATGGTAGCTACACGACAATCACATCAACAAGATGAGACAACAGATTTTAGCACTCGGCTTTCATTTCTTGCCTTGTCTGAAGAAAAAACAGAGCTACTTACTAAAGCCCAAGCGCTCTGCGTTAAATGTGATAGTGAAAGCAGGCAAACTACTGCAATCGAAATGGTTGAAATTTTAGCTGAGCTAAATCTCGACCCCGAATCGTTAGCTACTGCGTATTTAACCCCGTATTTTTTAAACGACTTAATATCGCTTGAAACCATCGAAGAGCAGCTTGGGAATAACATTGCCATGCTGCTAACTGGGGTTGCACAAATGGCCACTATTAGTACTTTATCGCATCAAGGTAAAGGCACTATGCAAGTTGATAATATTCGAAAAATGTTATTAACCATGGTTGAAGATGTGCGCGCCGTGGTCATTAAGCTTGCAGAGCAGGTATGTCATTTACGCAATGTAAAAAATGCGGATGAAGAAGACCGCGTCATTGCCGCTAAAGAAACGGCTGATATTTTTGCACCATTGGCAAACAGATTAGGAATTGGGCAATTAAAATGGGAACTAGAAGATTTATCGTTTAGATATTTGCACCCAGGCACCTATAAAAGCATAGCCAAACAACTTGACGACAAACGCCTTACACGCGAAGCCTACATGGAAGATATGGTTGAGCAAGTAAAAAGCCGTTTAAGTGAAGCAGGCATAGAAGCCCAAGTTTATGGTCGTCCTAAGCACATTTACAGCATTTATAAAAAAATGCAGCAAAAAAACTACGAGTTTGATCAGCTTTTTGATATTCGGGCTATGCGTATCGTCGTTGAACGCCTGCAAGACTGCTACGGTGCGCTTGGTATTGTGCACACCAATTGGCGTCATCTTAATAAAGAGTTTGACGACTATGTAGCAACCCCAAAGCAAAACGGCTATCAGTCAATTCATACCGTGGTATTTGGACCTGAAGGTAAAACGGTAGAGATACAAATTCGTACCAGCGACATGCATCAAGATGCTGAGTTAGGAGTGGCTGCACACTGGATGTACAAAGAAGGTGCATTACCAGGGCGCGGCTCGGGTTATGAGCAAAAAATCAGCTGGTTGCGTAAGCTACTCCAATGGCAAGAAGAAGTGGTTGATGGTGGCGATTTAGCAGAAGAGCTTAAAAACCAAGTAGTAGAAGATCGCGTATACATATTTACCCCAAGCGGCGATATTATCGATTTACCACTTGGCGCTACACCGCTTGATTTTGCTTACTACATTCACTCAAATGTGGGGCATCGTTGTATTGGTGCAAAAATATTCGGCAAAATAGTGCCGTTTACGCATCAACTTACAACAGGGGATCAGGTAGAAATACTGACCCAAAAACAACCAAATCCAAGTCGTGATTGGTTAAACCCGTCATTAGGATACATTAAATCATCCCGTGCTAGAGCTAAAATCCATCACTGGTTTAAACAGCTCGACCGCGACAAAAACTTAAGTGCGGGGAAAGAAATTCTCGACAGTGAATTACAAAAGCTCAATTTAACATACAAAGATTTAGAGCCAGCCATCAAGCGTTTTAACTTTAAAGAACTTGATGACTTAATGGTTGCGATTGGTGCGGGCGATGTTCGCCTCAATCAAATGCTTAACTTTGTAAGTGATCGGACAGAAGATGAGCCGGTTATTCGCATTAAAGCACCAAGTAAAGTAACTGGTGATAAAAACGGCATTGTGGTTGATGGTGTTGGCAGCTTAATGAGCCATGTAGCCAAGTGCTGTCGCCCAGTACCTGGCGATGAAATAATAGGTTATATAACGCAAGGTCGAGGAATAGGTGTTCATAAGGAAGACTGTGATTCGTTTAATAACTTAAAAAACCAGCATCCTGAGCGTGTTATTTCGGTAAGTTGGTCTGATGATATTAACGGCTCGTACGCACTAAGTATTAAAATAGAAGCCACCGATCGTTCAGGGCTGATACGCGATATAAGCTCAGTACTTGCTAACGAAAAAGTAAATGTTTTAAACATGAACGTAAATACGGTTGAAGATAATCAGTTAGCTATATTTACAATGCAAATAGAAGTACATGACTTATCGGGGACTAACCGTGTTCTTTCTAAATTACACCAAATTGAAGGTGTACATGATGCCAAGCGTGGTCATTAATCATGAATGATAATACAGCGCTTACACAACTTCTTAGCATAATGAAAACGCTGCGAGATCCCAAGAGCGGTTGTCCGTGGGATCTCAAGCAAGATTTTAAATCTATTGTGCCGCATACGCTAGAAGAAGCGTACGAAGTTGCCGACTGTATTGAATCTGGCAACTTAGATGAGCTTAAAGGTGAATTGGGTGATTTGCTATTTCAAATAGTTTTTTATGCGCAACTTGCACAAGAGCAAAATCTATTTGATTTTAATGATCTAGTAGAGCAATTAAACGATAAGCTTACCCGTCGTCATCCGCATGTGTTTGGTGAAAAAAAAGAGTTAACAGACGATCAATTATCGCAGCAGTGGCAAGCAATCAAAGCACAGGAGCGAAGTGCTAAAGCGCAAACCGAATCCCCTTCTTTTTGGCAAGATATCCCTGGCAATATGCCAAGCTTAAGCAAAGCCAAAAAAATTCAACAACGCGTGGCTTCCCTTGGCTTTGATTGGCCAACGTATCATGGTGCACTAGATAAAGTGAGTGAAGAAGTGCTTGAAGTAAAAGAAGCGATTGAGCAAGACCCGCTATCTGATCATACAGCGGAAGAACTCGGCGACTTACTTTTTGCCACTGTTAATGTTGTACGCCATGTTAAACGAGATCCCGAACAATTGCTTCGTAGCGCTAATGATAAGTTTTCAGCGCGTTTTGAAAAGGTAAACGCTTATTTGCATGCGCAAGGTAAAAGCTTAGATACAGCAACCTTTGAAGAGATGGATAGTGCGTGGGATGCGATTAAAAAAGTAAAATAGGCTTAATGTTAAATAGTGCACATTTTTTGTGCGCGTATTAGCTAATTTTAGCTGGATTGATAAGCAGTGTTTTGGTACAATTTCGCCCCGTCTTGATGATATACCCTTAGGCTCTTCTTTGGGTGTTATATTCCTTTTAATTCCTGATATTCTAGGGTTCGCATGAGTACAAAATTTATCTTCGTTACTGGCGGAGTTGTTTCTTCGTTGGGTAAAGGTATTGCCGCAGCTTCACTGGCCGCTATTTTAGAAGCCCGTGGTTTAAATGTTACCATTTTAAAGCTGGATCCTTACATCAACGTTGACCCAGGCACAATGAGCCCAATTCAACACGGTGAAGTTTACGTTACAGAAGACGGCGCAGAAACTGACCTTGATTTAGGTCACTACGAGCGTTTTATTCGTACCAAAATGACTAGTCGTAATAACTTCACACAAGGCCGTGTATATGAAGACGTATTACGTCGTGAGCGCCGTGGTGAATACCTAGGTGCTACTATTCAGGTTATTCCACATATCACTAACGATATTAAGCAACGTGTATACGACGGTGCTGAAGGTTATGATATTGCTATTGTAGAAATTGGCGGCACTGTAGGTGATATTGAATCACAACCGTTTATTGAAGCAATTCGTCAGATGGGAACTGAAATTGGCCGCGAACGCGCGCTATTTATTCACTTAACGCTAGTGCCATTTTTAGGCCCTGCCGGTGAAGTTAAAACGAAACCAACTCAGCACTCTGTTAAAGAGTTACGCTCAGTAGGTATTCAACCAGATATTCTTATTTGTCGTTCAGACCGTAAACTACCTAATAATGAGCGTGCAAAAATCTCATTATTCACAAACGTAGAAGAAAAAGCGGTTATTTCACTACCCGATGTAGACAGCATTTATAAAATTCCTGCGTTATTAAAAACACAAGAATTAGATAACTTTGTATGTCGTCGTTTTCACTTAGATCCACCAGAAGCTGATTTAGCTGAGTGGGAACAAGTACTTTATCAAGAGTCTAACCCAACGGGTGAAGTGACCATTGGTATGGTTGGTAAATATATTGAATTACCAGATGCGTACAAATCGGTTAACGAAGCATTAAAGCATGCGGGTCTTAAAAACCGCCTAACAATCAACATTGAATACGTAGATTCACAAGACTTAGAAAGCAAAGGTGTTGAATTACTTTCACACTTAGATGCTATTTTAGTACCGGGTGGATTTGGCGGACGTGGCGTTGAAGGCAAAATTTTAGCAGCTAAATATGCACGTGAAAATAAAGTACCATACTTAGGTATTTGTTTAGGGATGCAAGTAGCATTAATTGAATATGCACGTAATGTTGCAGGTTTAACGGATGCAAACTCTACAGAATTTAATGCAAATTCAGAAGCACCGGTAGTTGGCTTAATTACTGAATGGCTAGATGCTGAAGGTAATGTTGAAACACGTAGCGAAAAATCTGATTTAGGTGGCACTATGCGTTTAGGCGCACAAAAATGTCATTTAACGCCTGGTTCTAAAGTACATGGAGTATATGGCAGCGACGAAATTGTTGAACGTCATCGTCATCGCTACGAAGTAAATAATAACTTCGTAGAAATACTTGAAAAAGCAGGCTTAAGCTTTACTGGTTTATCAGAAGATAAAAAACTGGTAGAAATTATCGAAAATAAAGATCACCCATGGTTTATTGCCGCGCAGTTCCACCCGGAATTCACGTCAACGCCACGTGATGGTCATCCGTTATTTGAAGGGTTTGTAGCAGCTGCGCACATCCACCAAAAAGCGAATTCGTAATTTTAAAAGCCGTGCATATTGCACGGCTTTTTTGTTTTAAGGGCTGACTAAGCTATATAAAACGTAGTAAAGTTAGCTGAACTCACCATTTTGGGAATATAGAGGAATCAAGATGTCAGAAATCGTAAAAGTAATCGGTCGCGAAATTATGGACTCGCGTGGTAACCCAACTGTTGAAGCAGACGTACATTTAGCAGATGGTTCTTGGGGTCGTGCAGCAGCACCTTCAGGCGCATCTACTGGTACTCGTGAAGCATTAGAGTTACGCGACGGTGATAAATCACGTTACTTAGGTAAAGGCGTATTAAAAGCAGTTGGTTATATTAATAAAGAAATTGCTGATGCTTTAGCTGGTCAAAATGCATTAGATCAAAACGCTGTTGATAAAGTGATGCTAGATTTAGATGGTACCGAAAATAAAGAAAAATTAGGTGCAAACGCAATCTTAGCTGTATCACTAGCAACTGCGAAAGCAGCTGCACAGTCTAAAAAAGTTGAGCTTTATGAACATATTGCTGACTTAAATGGCACACCAGGTGTTTACTCTATGCCACTTCCAATGATGAACATCATCAATGGTGGTGAGCACGCAGATAACTCTGTAGATATTCAAGAATTCATGATCCAACCTGTTGGCGCTAAAAACTTCCGCGAAGGCCTACGTATGGGTGCTGAAGTATTCCACAGCCTTGCTAAAGTGCTTAAAGCTGATGGTCACTCAACAGCGGTTGGCGATGAAGGTGGTTTTGCACCTAACCTTGCATCTAACGAAGCGGCTCTTGCTGCAATCAAAGTTGCTGTTGCAAACGCAGGTTACGAGCTAGGTAAAGATATTACTTTAGCGATGGATTGTGCTGCATCTGAGTTTTACGACAAAGAAGCAAACATCTACGATCTTAAAGGTGAAGGTAAAAAATTCACTTCTGAAGAATTTAACTTCTTCTTACAAGATCTTACTAATCAGTACCCAATCGTTTCTATTGAAGATGGTCTTGATGAGTCTGATTGGGATGGCTTTGCACACCAAACTAAACTAATGGGTGATAAAATCCAATTAGTAGGTGATGATTTATTTGTAACTAACACGAAGATTTTAAAACGTGGTATCGACAACGGTATTGCTAACTCAATCTTAATTAAGTTTAACCAAATCGGTTCTTTAACTGAAACTTTAGCTGCAATCAAAATGGCTAAAGATGCTGGTTTTACTGTTGTTATTTCTCACCGTTCTGGTGAAACTGAAGATTCAACAATTGCTGATTTAGCAGTGGGTACTGCTGCAGGTCAAATCAAAACAGGTTCACTGAGCCGTTCTGACCGTGTTGCAAAGTACAACCAATTGCTACGTATTGAAGAGCAATTAGGTGATAAAGCACCGTACAACGGTCTTAAAGAAGTTAAAGGTCAGTAATTCTATTTAATATAGAATCTAACTTTTAATTTAGATGATAAAATCCTCGCCTATGCGGGGATTTTTTATGCCTGATACTTTTTCCAAAGAGATGAAAATAAATTGTAGGCTTTAAGCTTGTTGATGTACGCAGCACTAAAGAGTGGTACACAAAAGTATAACGCTTTATTCATACTTTAATTTCTTACGCACTCATAGCTGAAACTGCTGCTTTAAAATATCACCTGTAAAACTGGTTTTTAAATAAAAACCACGGGGTAGGGTTTTAATTATTTGCCCATTTGGGCCAATAGCATCAGTGACTATTTTACTATGAGCAGCTTTAGGGCGTATTTGCATAGCATCGCCTAAATGGCCTGATATTTCGTCGACTCTACCTAGCGCAATTAGCTCCATTTGCTCTTCCCAGTCGCGTTGTAACAAAGCGTCTTGTTCAGGTGAAGGCTGCCACAAAAAGCCGCTGCCGATGGTTCTGTCAAACGGCGCAATATCACGTTCGCTTAAAATTGGCAGCCATAAAACATGATTTAGTTTTTTACGCACAGAGCTGGTATGCCACGTCATTCCCGTCACGTTCATTAAAGGTGTAACCGATACAAACGTAGTTTCCAGTGGCCTACCTTTATAAGAAATAGGCAGTGTTTTTAGCTCAATTCCTAAATCTTCAAAATCGGGGAGGGGTTTTGAGCCTGCAGTAGCGCCTAGTACGTATTCAATGAGTTGCCCAGTCCAGCCTTTTTCACGTAGTAAATCATCAGGTGTTTTAAAATGGTACTGGTTTGCAAGTTGCCCAAGTGTTAATCCGGCAATACTGTTAACGCGTTGTATTAAGTCGTTTATTGAGTGTGGTTTTGTAGGTCGCATATTCTTAATTTCGGTTGTATAAATACCATAGCCATGATAGCAAATAGGCTAAGCCGTGGATATCTTTAGGGTTGTACGTTTTTTGCCCGCCTGTTGTTTGTGTTAATTTTGCACATATTGAAATTAAGCTACTTTACTTTAAGTTACTGACTCTGCAGGTTTTTTTAAATGTTCACGTTCAGTTTTGATTAAGCCATTTAAAAGTTGTAAGGATAAATACAACTATATAAACATGTTTATCCACAGAATCTGTGGAGAAGCTAAGTTTTAAGATCTAATATTGTGGATTTGTTTGCAAAATGAGCGTGTTTTACAAAAGTTATGCACAAACTGTGAGTAACTAGAGGAAAACAAGAACCGCAATAGCTTTGCTGAGTTATTTTCTAAATATTTACCTATTCTCTATTAATTTATCAACATACTAAAAGCTCAAACTTAGCTCACTAATTGGCTTGGGTATAATAGTATTTGCCGTATTGCGGCTAATGTGGAACAATCATTAAAAATCGACTTACAAATGAGGCACTAAGGTGATTGATGCCGAAGGTTTTCGTGCCAATGTCGGAATTGTGATTTGCAATAATCAGGGACAGGTTTTTTGGGCCAGACGTTATGGTCAACACTCTTGGCAATTTCCCCAAGGTGGTGTTGATGATGGCGAAACTGCAGAACAAACCATGTACCGTGAATTACACGAAGAAGTAGGGTTGCGACCAGAAGATGTAGAAATAGTCGCAAGCTCAAAACATTGGTTACGCTATAAATTACCCAAACGATTAATCCGCCGAGACTCTAGTCCGGTGTGTATTGGGCAAAAACAAAAATGGTTTTTACTAAAATTACGCTGTAAAGACGAAGATGTAAATTTACTTAAAACCCATCATCCAGAGTTTGATGATTGGCGCTGGGTAAGTTATTGGTATCCTGTACGACAGGTTGTATCGTTTAAACGGGATGTTTATCGACGAGTAATGAAAGAGTTTGCTCCTTTCGCTATGCCTTTTAATAAGAGAGAACAACATAAAGATCATTGGCGAAGTAAAAGGTAGTAATTTCTCGATACAATAAAGGAGCAGGGTATGCTGGCTACACTGAGATCTATTGCGGAGTCTGTATCGCGACAAGCGAATTTAGACAGCGCATTAGTGTGCTTTGTGCAAATGGTTAAAGATGCCATGAAAACCCAGTGCTGCTCCATTTATTTTGCAGATTACAGCCAAGACAATTTTGTGCTTATGGCAACCGAAGGACTAAACCCCGATGCGGTAGGTAAGTTTAGAATTGGTTTTACCGAAGGTTTGGTTGGCCTAGTAGCGCAACGCGAAGAGCCTATTAATATTGCATTTGCTAAATCGCATCCTCGTTTTAAGCTTTCCCCCGAAGTAAATGAAGAAGGCTACAACGCTTTTTTATCTGTACCCGTTGTTCATCAAAAAAAAGTACTGGGTGTTATTGTTGTTCAACAAAAAATGGCACGTGTATTTAGCCAAGACGAAGAGTCGTTTTTAATAACGCTTTCTGCCCAGCTTGCTTCACAGTTAGCGCATGCTGAGATTAAAGAAATACTCCGCCAAGATGAGTCATCTCATCAAACGTCTGTTTTAAAAGGCGTATCGAGCGCGCCTGGAATAGGTATAGGGCAAGCATTTGTAGTATTACCAAAACTCGATTTTAAATCTATTGAGCTTTTAAAAGACAGTGACGTTACTGAGCAGCGCCGTTTATTTACACAAGCTGTAGCTGCAACGCGCAAAGAATTTAATACCCTATCTATGACGCTAAGCGATTCTATTCCGCACGAAGCTCTTGCGGTATTTGATGTGTATCAACAACTGCTTGACGCTAAAAGTTTAGGGCATAATGTTGAAATGCAATTACAAGAAGGCTGGTGTGCTAAAAGCGCCCTAAAAATTGTAATAGAGCGTTTAATATCTCAATTTAATGCCATGCAAGACCCTTATATAAAAGAGCGTGCTGTTGATGTTAAAGATATTGGCCTTCGTGTATTACATCATCTTGTAAATACCGAGCATGCTGTTAAAAATTATCCGGCCAATACTATTTTAATTGCTAATACCTTAACACCTGCGATGCTTGCTGAGGTGCCAAAAGGTCACTTAACTGGTGTTGTAAGCGTAAATGGCTCTGCAAATAGCCATGCTTCTATATTAACGCGTGCGATGGGGATCCCTGCCATTTGGGGTATAGAAGATTTACCTTTACTGCAGTTTAATGGCAAACCGATGATTTTAGATGCATTTGCTGGGCGTTTATATATATCGCCTTCGCAAATGTTGATGGATGAATACACAGAGTTACAGCATCAAGATAACCTACTTAATAACCGCTTTTTAGCAGAGCAAGACTCAGAATCAATTACGCTTGACGGTGAACATGTTAGCTTATTATTAAACGCAGGCCTTGAGCTTAATACCGAGCAAAGTAGCGCGCATATTTGTGACGGTGTAGGGCTTTATCGAACCGAAGCGTGGTTTATGCAAAAAGGTCAGTTTCCTTCGCAATCAGAGCAAGAAAATTGGTACCGAGAAGTACTAACTAGCTATCATCCTAATCCTGTGGTTATGCGAACATTAGACATAGGTGGCGATAAGGTACTCGATTACTTTAACATTACCGAAGAAAACCCATTTTTAGGTTGGCGTGGCATTCGTATTAGCCTTGATCATCCAGAGTTATTTTTAGATCAACTAAAAGCGATGCTTAAAGCAAACATTGGTTTGGGTAATTTAAAAATAATGCTCCCTATGATCAGCGGCACTGAAGAAGTTGATGAGTCACTTGCGTTATTTGAACAGGCTTATTTTGAGTTAAGTGAAAAATACCCAGAGCAAACCATAGAAAGACCCGACATAGGTATAATGCTAGAGGTACCTTCAAGTGTATTTATGCTTCCAGAGTGGTCAAAAAAAGTCGATTTTTGCTCAGTAGGTAGTAACGATTTAACACAGTATTTATTAGCAGTAGACAGGGCTAATGCACGAGTTGCCGAACTTTTTAACCCTTATCATCCGGGCGTACTCAGGGTACTAAATAAAGTAGCGCGTGAATGTGAGCAATATGAACTGCCATTTAGTTTGTGTGGTGAACTAGGCGGCGATCCTGAAGGGGCTATTTTGCTTATTGCCATGGGTTACAGGCGCCTTAGTATGAATTTATCATCGCTTAATAAAGTTAAATGGGTACTTAGGCGTTTAAATGTTAGTGACATGGAACAACTATTAAGTGAATGCTTAGCGCAATCTACAGCCAAACAAGTACTACGTTTAACGCGAAGCTTTATGCTAGAGCATAAATTAGGTGATTTGTTTTACACTCCTAAATAAGCTTATACGCCTAATTAATTGCAATACACAGATGCTATTAGTTTTATAATCCTTTAATATATAAACCTTAAAAGGGTATTTGAGATTACTATGTATGACTTAGGTTTGTTAGTCGCAAGCTGCGCACTACTAGGCTGTATTGTTGGGTTTTTAGCTGGGTTACTAGGCATTGGTGGCGGTTTAATTATCGTTCCAGTTCTAAGCACTCTGCTACTCTCATTTAATGTAACGTCAGCTGATCATGTATTAGTAATTGCTATTGCAACCTCACTCGCTTCTATTTTATTTACTTCAACGTCTTCAGCGCTGGCTCATCATAAAAATGATAACGTGCCTTGGGATATAGCCCCATGGGTTATGTCGGGCGTGGCTTTAGGTGCACTTATTAGTGGCTTTGCAGCAAGTTTAATCCCTGAACAAATATTGCGTACAGTGTTTGCTATAAGTGTTGTATTTATTGCAGCAAGAATGGTGCTATCCGCGCGTAATAAACCGATGTCAGATAAACCGTTACCGGCAGGTCCTATTTTAGGTGGATTTTCTGCGATAATGGGCGGATTATCAGGTTTAATTGGTATTGGCGGTGGTGCTTTAATAGTACCTATGCTTAATTATTTCTCGGTTGATATAAAAAAAGCAATTGGCTGCGCAGCCGCGTGCGGAATTGTTATAGCATTATTTGGCTCTATTGGTTACATCAGCGCAGGTTGGCATGTTACCGATTTAGAGCATGGTTTTGCTGGGTTTGTTTATTTACCTGCATTATTTGGAATTGTTATTACCTCGTGGTTTGTTGCGCCTATTGGCGCCAAAGCAACTCACTATTTACCTGTTAATACAATTAAAAAAGTTTTCGCGGTGCTGCTTGTAGTTATCGCAATTAAAATGGTTTTTAGCTAAAGGTTTATTTTTTATGGCACTTGAGTTTCCTCAAATTGATCCAATTATTTTTTCTGTTGGACCGCTAAGCGTACGTTGGTATGGCTTAATGTATTTAATAGGTTTTGCATTTGCGATGTGGTTTGCAAATCGTCAAGCATCAAAGCCAAATTCGGGTTGGACTAAAGAGCAAGTAAGCGATTTACTGTTTTACGGCATGTTAGGGGTAATACTAGGCGGGCGTATTGGCTACGTATTGTTTTACCAGTTTAGTTACTTTATAGAAAACCCACTGTATTTATTTAGAATAGACCAGGGCGGTATGTCGTTTCATGGTGGAACACTTGGCGTTATAACTGCCGTCGCAATTTTTTCGTGGACGCGTAAAAAGTCGCTTCTTCAAGTGGGCGACTTTGTTGCACCACTGGTTCCTGTAGGGCTTTTAGCTGGACGTATTGGTAACTTTATAAACGGTGAATTATGGGGCCGAGTTACCGACGTGCCATGGGCAATGGTATTTCCAACGGGCGGTCCGCTTGCGCGTCACCCATCGCAATTATACGAAGCATTTTTTGAAGGCCTAGTGCTGTTTTTAATCCTGCAATGGTTTATTAAAAAGCCACGCCCAGCAGGCAGTGTAGCCGGTGTATTTTTATTAGGCTATGGCGTGTTTAGATTCTGTATTGAATATTTCCGCCAACCTGATGCACAATTAGGTTTATTTGCAGACTTTATTTCAATGGGACAAATACTTTCGTTACCTATGATAGTGGGTGGTTTAGGCTTGTTAATTTGGGCATATAAGAAACCACAACACGTTACACCAGCTAAGGCATAATAAGAAAAGCATGAAACAATATTTAGAATTATGTCAGCGTATTGTTGACGAAGGGCAGTGGGTCGAAAATAAACGTACAGGTACGCGTTGTTTAACCGTTATCAATGCTGATTTAGAATACGATGTGGCTAATAATCAGTTTCCGATGATCACTACACGCAAAAGTTACTACAAAGCAGCGATTGCTGAATTGCTAGGCTATTTACGCGGGTACGACAGCGCTGCGCAATTTCGTGAAATTGGCTGTAAAACGTGGGATGCTAACGCAAACGATAACAATGCATGGCTTAATAATCCTAACCGTAAAGGTGAGGATGACATGGGGCGTGTTTACGGCGTACAAGGTCGTGGTTGGCAACGACCAGATGGCTCAACGCTTGATCAGCTTTCCAAAGTTATTAATAACTTAAAAAATGGCATTGATGACCGTGGTGAAATAATCACGTTTTATAATCCAGGTGAGTTTGAGCTTGGTTGCCTGCGCCCGTGTATGCATACACACACTTTCTCCTTACTTGGTGATACGCTATATTTAACGTCATACCAGCGAAGCTGTGATGTGCCACTTGGCCTTAATTTTAATCAAATTCAGTGTTTTGTGTTGCTTGCGCTAGTGGCTCAAATTACCGGCCACAAAGCGGGTAAGGCGTATCATAAAATTGCTAATGCACATATTTACGAAAACCAACTTGAGCTGATGCGTGATGTGCAGTTAACGCGTAAGCCATTTGCATCACCTCAGTTAAAAATTAATCCAGAAATTAAATCATTAGAAGACATAGAAACGTGGGTAACACGAGACGACTTTGAAGTAACAGGCTATCAATGCCACGAAGCGATTCAATATCCATTTTCAGTATAATAAAAGATTAAGGAAAACATAAAATGAAAGCAGTGATCCCAGTAGCAGGCCTTGGTACTCGTATGTTACCAGCCACTAAAGCAATTCCTAAAGAAATGCTGCCAGTGGTAGACCGTCCTTTAATTCAATATGTAGTAAACGAAGCCGTTGCTGCAGGCATTAAAGAAATAGTGTTAGTAACTCACTCAAGTAAAAATTCAATCGAAAATCACTTCGATACGAGCTTTGAACTAGAAGCTACTTTAGAAAAGCGTGTAAAGCGGCAACTACTTGCCGAAGTGCAAGCAATCTGCCCTAAAGACGTAACCATTATTCACGTACGCCAAGGTGAAGCAAAAGGCTTAGGCCATGCTATTAGTTGTGCTGCGCCTATTATTGGTAACGAACCGTTTGTAGTTATTCTACCGGATGTAATTATTGACGATGTAGAGAGCGATCTTAAAAAAGATAACTTAGCAGAAATGATCGCTAATTTTGAGCAAAACAAGCATAGCCAAATAATGGTTGAGCCAGTACCAATGGATGAAGTAGATAAGTTTGGTGTGGTTGATTTAGGCGATGTTGACCTAAAGCAAGGTGAAAGCTCAGCAATCTTTAATATGGTAGAAAAACCGCCAGTAGACGAAGCACCATCTAACTTAGCTGTAGTGGGTCGATACGTATTAAGCGAAAACATATGGCCGTTACTTGCAAAAACTCCGCAAGGAGCAGGCAATGAAATTCAATTAACTGACGCAATTGCGATGTTAATGGAACACGAAAAAGTAGATGCATACGCTATAAAAGGCCGTAGCCACGATTGTGGAAGTAAAATTGGTTATTTAAAAGCAACTATTGAATTTGCACTTCGTCGCGATGAATTTGCTGATGAATTAAAGTCATTTATTAAAAAACTGATTTAACAGTTAATGTAAATCATGAAAGGCGCCTATATCGGCGCCTTTTTTATGAGTTTTATCAGGGCCTGTTTATCTTTCGAGGTTAAATTTGCAGCAGGCTGTTTGGTATTTAGGCAAGGCAGAGCCTATGTAGTGTGGTTATTCCCCATAAATAGGCGATAACGTAGCATAGATGCCAAACATGCGCTGCCCGAAGGGTTCTGCCTCGGGGCAATTTACTCTTTGTTGCCTACATGGATGTAGGTAAGGGGCGTGAGCAGGACGCGGAAGCTTTACTCGGTTTTTACTTATTCTTACAGGGATGTAAGTCAGTAGAATAACGCAGGAGCAGTTATCGAGCCCACTAGATTACAAACCTCGCGCCGCGATTAAATGGCCCCTAGATTGAACAAATTTTAATTCTGAAAGGTCAACATGCCCTAGAATAAAATAAGGAAAGGAATAGCTCTAAAATAAAAGTTTTTAAGTCATTACAGACATATTGTTATTTATGTTGTAAAGTTTGTGTTAACTGGCATTGAATTTGTATTAAATAATGCTCTCAAGGAAGGGTGGGAGTATGCAACGTTGTGTTTTACAAAACACTGACAAGCATGCGAAGAGCTAAGTTTTATAGCTCACAGCTTAAATAAAGTTAAACGCTTTCTTGTGAGAATGTTTAACTGAAATGTAGTGAAAACACTGCTTTCAGGACAGCAAATACATGTTTATATATAAAAAAAATAACATTGGGCTTTTACTTAGCTTGCTAATGCTTTTATTTGGCACAGCATGCAGCGTTACGCCTGAAATAAAAACCATTGACGAACAACCTCAAAGTAACTCGCCAGACTACGTGTCAATTACAGCCTTGGAGCTTGCTCAACTAAAAGATGCTGCAATGCAGTGGCAACAAGCACGCGAAGGTATAGAGCGAATTTTAAGATTAGAAAAAGAAATAACTTACCTCGTAAATCATATTGATATTATAAACAGCAAAGCTATTGCGCAGTCTAATCAAGGGTATAGCAGCAAGTCTGTACGCTCACCTCGAAACACACGTAATGTTAAATCACGCCAACAAGTTAAACAAAACTACAGTAATAAAAAACAAGCTGTAAAATTAAATAAACCAAAACATGTATTTGCTTTGCAGGTAGCTTCGGTTGACTCAGAGCAAGGTGTGGCTAAAGCATGGCAAGAGCTAAATACTAAAGCAGCACCGTTGTTTAGAGACAAAATATTGACTAACGTAGAAACCGCCAAAATAAACGACAAAATGTTTTACAGGCTAAAACTTGGCTCTTACCAAAACTTTAAAAATGCAAAAGCAGACTGTGACGTATTCAAGCTGTATAAACTCGATTGCATAGTAAGTAACTACACCGATAAGCCAGTAAGGCTGTAGTTAAGAAACTTGCTTAAAAATTGTTTATCCATAAAATACACCCTTCATAATTAAATACGTTTAGGGGATAAATAACCCCCTAAACAACGTCATTTTAGGGAAGTTAAATGTTATTAAAATGGAGTTTAGAATGCATGATGCTAATGGGTGTACTTGTTTTATCTGCATGTAACTCATCTCAACAAGTTAAAATGACTCAAGCAACCCCGCAACCGATTCTTATTGAAAAGTCTGATTTAGAGCAGCTCAAAATCTCTGCGGCACAATGGGAAAGCTCTCAACCAAAAGTAGAGGAGCTACTCAAGTTAGAAAATAAATTAACGCAGCTTGCTACTAATCTAAAACAACTGAATGATTCTGATTCTCTAAATAGTCTTGTAAATGATGAAGTCAATAACGAAAGTATATTAAAAACCCACTCGGCATTGTTTGCTTTACAAATTGCCGCTTTTAAAAATAAAAATGCATTGCATAAGAAGCTCAGCGAATTCCAAGAAAAAATACCACAAAATATTATCTCACCCACTGAGATAAATGTAGAAACCGTAAGTGTTAATAACACAACTTTTTATCGATTGAAGTTAGGTGCTTATAGTAATTCAGCGGACGCAAAAAGTGATTGTTTAGCCCTTATAAAGCAACAAGTAACATGTTTTGTTAGCTATTATGTTCAACAACCTTACAGAAGTACGATATAGGCATACAAATTGCTTCATCCTCAGTATGTTTTGAAGAGGATGGCAATTATGCGCCTTTTACTGCCTTTATTATTTTTAAATTTAGCTGCTTGCAACTTGGTGCCACCACCAGAACCAAGTGTGCCTACAAATGCATCTAAAGCGGCCATGGCTCCTTTTACGGTTAATGATTATGTAGTTAATTTAACGTCGCAACTTAACCACCTAAATGGAGCGTTAAATGCTAATGCACGTGTTGGCGTTAGTAGCTTCTTTTATGCAGACGCACTAGATACAAAATTAGTGACTGGGCAGGCCTCAGGCTTAAGTCAGCAGATCCAAGAAAGTCTGCTTACACAATTTACTCAACTAGGTTATCACACCGTTGAGTACAGACTTGGGAATAACCTTTCTTTATCAGAAAACTCAGACAGTATTTTAAGTCGCGATTTAAGTAAATTACGTAATCGCCAAAATATTGACTTAGTTATCACAGGAACAGTGACTCGCCAGCAGCACGCATACATAGTTAATGCACGGCTTGTGAATATAGAAAATAAACAGGTGCTCTCTGCGGGAAGTACCGAGATCCCAATTAATGTAATGTGGGGCAATGAAAAAATACAGCAACGCGATGGCTACTTATACCGCAGCGAATACTAATCAGGAGCACAAAATGAGAAACCTATTAATTACCCTCTGTTTACCTTTGGGCTTTGGCTGTTCGCATATACTAAATGGTATGGATACAGGTACAGATGAAGCCCAGGTTCAAAATAATAACCAAACAATGCAACTCGTTAATAATCAGCGTGATGTTGCAGATCCAGTATCCAATGACCGTTTATTTCAATCGGACTTTGCTCAAAAAAATAGTCATACTAAGCCGACTCCGCCAATGCGAAAGAACATAAATCATTATGTACGCGGAATAATGCAAGACATGGTTGAAAATCTGCAATATGTTAATGGAAAAACACCATTAGCTGTTTCAAGTTTTGTATTTTTAGATGATGATTTTAATGACAGTAGTTTACTGGGTAATCAAATATCAGAAAGTTTTATGCACGAGCTACATAATTTTGGTATACCCGTTATTGACTTTAAAACAACCGACTACATGCGTGTTACACCTGAAGGAGACTTTGTATTTAGTCGAGATTATTTAGAGCTTAACCAAGATCAAAACTTTAAATACGTACTCGCTGGAACATTAGTGAGTAGTCAAGGAGGAGTCCTTGTAAATGCACGTATTATTGGGCTGCAAAGCAAAGCCGTAGTAGGCACTGCGCAAGGTTTTATTCCGCAGTCAGTTGTTGATGCACTTAATAGTAACTACCGCACTGATGGCATAATGCTTAAGCAAGCAAGCAAGTGAGGCTAACTATGTCGTATATACTAATTACTATCGTTGGATTTACTACTTTAATTGGGTTAACAGGCTGCTCAATGACGCATAATAATGAGCATAACGAAAGCACAACACGAACAGATTACACAGTAAACGGTGGTAATGATCAGCTTAATATTGCTTATAATAATCAAGCGATACAATCGCAAGTTGAATACGATCCATCTCAGCAGTTCACACCACTTAAGCACCATAAAACACTTGCTAACTATGTAGAGCAAATGGCACTTGATCTGGTTGATACGCTTGAGTATGAAAGTGATACCGACACCAATATTAATATTGCCGTTACTACCTTAGTAGATCTTGATTCATCGCTTACTAAAAGCAACCAATTGGGTAATCAAATTTCTGAAACGTTAATTCATCAGTTACAAAAGTTTGGTTATGGCGTGGTTGATTTTAAAACAACCCAAACAATAGATGTAAATAGCCGTGGTGATTTTGCTTTCTCGCGTGATATTGAAAAGCTTAGCGAAGAGCAAATGGCGAGCCATGTATTAGCGGGTACATTAATTTATCGCAGTGATGCTGTTGTTGTAAATACACGTGTAATTAACGCGCATACAAAAAAAATCGTCGCGAGTAGTCGAAAACTAATCCCAATTTATGTACTAAATAAAGAAGATATATACTTATCAAGTAATTAAGTTCAGTTGTCGCTTGATATAAAAAACCAGATGCCGTTATAATTCACACCTCTAAGCACACAGCTTATTTGTGGCCTCTTAGTTAAATGGATATAACGGCCCCCTCCTAAGGGGCAGTTACAGGTTCGATTCCTGTAGGGGCTACCAAAAAAATCAATGAGTTACGGTTTTAACCCTTGCTTCCCACCTTTCTGTGTAGCACATGTGTAGCTCAAGCTGCGTATGTTTTGATAAATATATCTTCGGCTTGTTGTATATTTTGTTTGTATCCTTCATTGTCAGATTTTTTAATGAAACCTACTAAGAGGATATTCTTATTATTGTAAGTTCTATAAAGCATCCTAATCGCTCCTCCTGAAAAGGCACTGAACCTGACTTCCCATAGGCCTGGTGTTCCAACAATTGATTTAAACAGCGGCTCATTGCCTCTGAAGTTTCTTTCATTGCAGTAGCTTAGCTTCTTGTAGACAATATTTTTGTTTTCGATATTTAATTCAGAAAACCATTTTAAGACTTCATTAGATATTAATGCTGTAGAACAAGCCGTATTTAATTGTAGTGAGTTATATATCTCATACAAAAGGCTACCATGCGCTTTTGTAGAGATATTATCAATGATACAAGTATTATGATTGTATTCACCGTTCTGTGTTTTATTAAACTCTAATTGATGATTATTCCACTCTGGAGAAGTGTTCAAGCTTAAGAGTTTTGCACTTAGATGATCAGATATACTAAAAACATCAGAAAATTGATATATACCTTGGTTGGGAAGAAAATATGTGAAGTTGCCAATTTCATCCAATTCATTATCATTAAAAAAATCTAAGGCGGGAGATTTATCTTCTATTTCTAATAAAACTGATAGGAGGTCAAATTCGCTTTGAGCCTCAAGGTAAGTTAAGAAGTCATTATATGTAAACCCCTCACAAAGCTCTAATTCATGCAAACATAAATCTTTTAAAGCATCTAAATAAAAAATGACTCTATCGTTATCTTCTATAAATAATTCCAATACGCCCTGAAGAGCGTCACCAAACAGCTCAACTGCTAACTGTTCAGAATCTGCTGGAAAGCTATTTGTATTAATACAAAGCAAATGATCCATATTACTTCCTTGCTAATTTAGCTCTTACTTTCATTGATTGATCAAAAAAACCATTAGGCCAAAAGTTTAGCTTCCCGTTTTCGTCCATCTTGGGAGTTTGAATCGTTGTTTCGGATTTTGTATTTTCTTTAGATAGGTAATGAAAAACTACATCAGAGTGCGAAACATGTTTCTCTTTGCAGGCAAGTCTAATGCCATCCATCAAATGGTCGCTATGAGTTTCAATTATCATCTGTATGCCGTGAGAAGCGGCAATACCTAGTAAAACCCCCATAGCAGTTTGACCTTTGGGGTGAAGGTGGGTTTCAGGATTTTCAATTATAATGATAGTATTATTTTTTCTTAATTTATCCCACTTATCACCCCAGTCATCATCCCATCCCTGCAGTGGTTTTTCAGCTATATGTCCTAAAATTGTAGTAATTATAGGAAGAGCATTACTTATTCCAAAGCCAACATTTTTAGGTCGGAACTCATCGAATGTAGCTTGTGATATATCAACCTTGGGATTTAGTTTATATTGAAATTCTACATTAGGAGATATTTCAGATAACCATCCTTTTATAGCTAAAGGAAGTGTATCTCCTTCACCATTTTCATGCTGAATCGATTCTGGAACTATAGAAAGTGATAGCTTGTCAATAAACTCATATACATATTCACCTCTATCGCCTATGGTAGGAAAGCTTAAACTATTACTTAGAGGCAAATAAGTCTGAGGGCCAAGTCTATCAGCTGATATAAAAGATAATATAGGTTTTTTCCTAGGAGCTTCTTGCTTTGATTCATCTTCATGAAGTATGAGTTTATCATCTGATTTATCAACAAAGCATAGCTTTATCTCTATTGGTTCGTTTGGGTTTGCGAACTTTGATCTTAGTTCCTTTAAAGAACCATAACCTTCTAGTAAAGGTGATCTATTATTGCATGCTCTTTCATACATTCTTAGTGATTGTATAATTGAACTTTTCCCACAATTGTTTAAACCAGAAAGAATTGTCAACGGTTTAAGTGGTAATTTTAAATCAACAAAAGATTTAAAATTTACTAGGTTTAATGTTTCAATCATAACACTTCCAAATATTTGTTAACTAAGCTATTGAAAGTGTTATACCGAAAGTTAACACCTCTAACTGCTTGTGAAGCATGTCTACTAATAGAGTTAATTAAATCGTCATTCAATAGTTGTTGCTTATAGTCCCTGTTGAATTCAATTTTATTTTTTAGTAGCTTATTAAAGTCCTCTTCAGAAAGTTTACATAAAATGTTTGACCAACATTCGAAGAGAGCTTTATTCACAGGAGTCTTTTTATCATCATGAATTGTAGACTTTCTAAAAGCATGCTCACCAAATAACCTTTTAGCTCTATACATTGCTAATTCAAAGTTATACCTAATTTCATCAATGGAATTTGTTTTTATTACTGGGATCTGGCTTTCAGGAAATAATTTTATGAGTTTACGTTCTTCAAGCTCTGGAAATAAATTAATTACTCTCATTGCATCACTAAGCCATTTATCTAGGCTAGCTTTATAATCAACCTTATCAAATATATAAAATGCGACAAAGCGAAGGATTAGCTCTCTTGTTGCCATCCTTTTATCGTTTATTTTTGAGTTAATGGCGTCGATAAAATATTGACTCCCCATTAATTGTTTTAGCAACTCAGTTGAAGTTCCTTGATATAACGCATGCCTTATTTCTTGGCTTGTTAATGGTAGTCCACCAGTGTTGATTCTTTTGAAAATATTGCGTTTTACATCTTCAGGTGTTCCGGGGTTAATAACAGTAAACCTTAACTCCGTTTCCATTATAGTATTTAGTACTCTTTGACACTTTGGATCTTCTTCCATTTGCGCAAATGTCATTGCACCAAATTTCTTTTGTAGAAACTCTAGCTTTTGTAACTTTAATGGCAAACCAGTCAGTGGACTTAACAGTAAGAAATCTCTAATTGTAGATAATCTTTGTAGGCCATCGACTACCTCCCATTCGCCTTGCTCATTTGCAGATACATAAAACATTGGCAAAGGGATTTTAAGCATAATAGATTCTATCAGCTGACTTTTACGAGTTTCATCCCAAACTTCGTTTCTCTGAAAGTCGGGCGATAAGCGAATAGAGCCTTGTTTCAACCTTCTCTTAATTGCATCCATAGATACAACTTTCTGTTCGATAGATATTTTTTCTGGATCAAAGGGCTCAAGTATTTCTTCTTCAAACTCCTCTTCAAAATCATCATCTGTTAGTCGAGGAGCATCAATATTTATATTTTCCAAGAGAAATCCCTATTACTTAAGTCATTTTTTATATTCTATACAAATTTTATAATAATAGAACCTTAACAAGATACCACACTTAATATAGGCTCAAACTAAAGTACAGTTATTTACAGAACTCCAAGTAAGATCTTTTTTGCCATTCTGGCAAATAGTGAACTAAAGGTTATTTTGGACTTTGAGATAGTATTTGATGTGAGCTAAAGCTCAATAGGTAGCTTTAGCTATTTGAAATGTAGTATTTAACTGTAATTTTATCTAAATGTGATAGCTTTAGCTATTACGTTTTAGCTTTAGGTTATGCCTTTTCTACCTTCCATGAATAGTGCCTTGTGATTATAGCTTTACCAGCGAACCACAATCCTTTTACTTTAAGTATGAGCTCACCATCATAATAACTTTGTAAGCACTCGCCAGTTTCCTCAACGATGTTTAAATCGTAATGTAATTTGATAGGTCTATCTTTTAGCTTTGTGTGTAAACCGCCCATAGCAAGTATGTAGCCTTTCCAATCACTGTTATCAGCAGCAAAGCGAGCTTGTTCTAGTAGGCTATCTTTTTTATCATTAAATATTGAGTGTAAACGTCTTAATTCACGCCATACAGACACGCTAGCACCGCCAATTTGTTGAAACTGGCGAATACACCAACACGATGCCCACGCATCAATACGTTGCGCTACGAGTAGCGAATCGTTACCGAATTTATCTTCGCCAACACCTTCACCATCTATATTTTTCGCTATGTATTTTAAGATATAACCAGTTGCAGAGCCTTTGTTTGGGTCGATTTGTTTAAAGTCACAACGGTTTTCCGCTGCGCCTTTTTCGTCACCATCAACTTCTAACGCGTAATGGCGAATAATTGCCTTTAATGCGTCAAGCTTTTCGCTCTCAATAAAAAACAGCATATGCCAATGCGGTGTGCCGTCATGTTGTGGTTCTGCTACACGAAAACCATAAGGCGCAATATTTTGACGTTTAAACTCTGCACGGGCTTTTTGCCATTGGTGGTTTAAATAGCTATTGGCTTCATCAGGCATAAAACCTTCCCACTTAGGGTTTGCAGCTCCCGACTTTGAAAAGGCACGATGGTACTTAGAAGGGCAGGTAACCGTAATAAAAAGTGCTTCATGGCCTAGCTCTTTCGCTAGGTCTTCAAAGCCTCTTGCACGACATAGTAATTCATCCTTTCGTATCTTAGGGTTTGATACATTTAGGTCGGATATTTCTTTTAACGAGTAGCGTTGCCCTTGCTCGTTAAGTATGTAAGTTGAGCTAAGTAACTCATCATTTCGTTGGCGCTGAGTAATGCGATTTTGAGTTGTTATATTACTTGCATAGATTTCTCTTTTTCTGTTTACGAAATTTAAATGCAGAGCTGCTTTTTCGTTTGCTTGAGTAATGAGTTTACGAAATTTTCGTAGCCACCAACGGTTATCGATATAGCGTTTTATACAGCCTGATATTTTAATGTTGTTTTTAGGCTCTATAGGCGAAACACCAAACTTAATTGCGTAGTTTGATAAAAAATCAAAAAGGGCTTTTTGCTTGGCATCAGCGAATTCGCCACTAATTTCGGTATTAGCAGAGCGAAACACAGCGGATTTTTCGCTATTGGTTTCGCTATTAGTGATTTTAGTACTACGAAACTCACGCAAAACTGTTCGCTCTAGTTCGCTATCATTTTGCTGTTTGTTTTTAGTTTGATAGTAAAGGAAGTTAACTTTTTCGGGGTTAATGGCAATCTGGCGGCAATAGTTTGCACACTCTTTCGCTATGTTGTTAATGTCATCATCAAAGCAAAAAAATAGGTGAGCGAGTTTTTTAGGTAAGAGTTTATAAAGCTTATTCGTGGTATCTAAAACATGGCGATTGCGCTCAAAGTTATTAGGCTTGTTAAAAGCATCAGTTAAAATTGTGCTTTTAATTTTATTGGAAAATGGCGCTAATTTTTTCGTTAAAAACGCCGCATCGTACTTATCAACGAGTTCTAAATACGGCGTTAAAATATCGTCTTGTTCATTAATCGCTTTTGCAATTAATGTTTCTCTAAAGATACTCATTGGTTATTTAGGGTTAGCGTAAGCAAACACAAAACCACGACCCTTTTTGGTCAAAAAGTAATGTTCATATTTAACGCCAAAATGATAAATTATTTCACTTGTTACCAGTTCTTCGTTAACTAGCTTTCCAAGTGTACGCGTATCAAATTTAAACGGTTGGCCATGCTTATTAACATAGGTATGTAGTCCATTTTTTTGCCGATATGAGTAACCAATTTCACGGCAAATTTCGAAATATGTATTTTCTAACGATAACCAAATTAACAGGCGCGTTTGCTCTTTAGTTAACTTAGGCATGATCACCCCCGTTAGGGTTTTGACCTAAATGCTCTAAGCGACAAAAGTTATTTAGCCAGTTATCTAAATCATCTTTTAAATAACGAACAGTGCGACCAATTTTAATAAATGGTGGGGCAGGGGTTCTATTAGTGCGATTGCCTTCCATACGTGATTGACGTAAGAAAGAGCGACTCATACCGATATATTCGGCTGTTTCTATTTCTGATAATGCGCGTTTGTTTGTGGTGGTTGGCATGATAGCCTCCATGTACGTTTAAGTTCATGGAGGACTTTAAGTGTGGTGTTTAGTCCTAGGACTCCTTCGAGGAGTTATGACTTTAATTATTTTTTAATCTACTGACTAAGTTATAAAAGCTCTTTCTTTTTATTTGTTGAATTTCAGCGTTATGGTCAAACCAATAAAGTGTATCTTTACCCACTTCATCTACTATCTCATTAGTATCTAATTTACGTGGCTCGTTACTTAAATCCTCTTTTAATCTTTCCCATATCTTACTTGGTCTATCGTTAGGGAATTCATTAAGTATATTAATCAGCATGACATCAATAGGTCGAAGTTTAGTATTACTTGTTGATTCTTCTTTATTGCCAAATAAGTAATGTTTAGCCTTTTCGAGTTCATCAGGCTCAATACAAACATCATCGAATGTGAATATTTTTGACGTTGGGAATAGTTCATCAGGAACGGGTTGTGATGGATCAAAAACAGCGGATGCTTTTTCCATTAGCTTTTCTTTATTATCTGATATGTCAAAAATCCCTTTGCAAAACTGCTTTAACATACTTTGTCGTTGTTCAGGCTGAAAATAGAAAGGAATAGTTACTAGCGGTATTTTTTCAAAAGGTGCTGCAAGCCAATCTTCAAACATTTTGTTTGGTAGCTCTAAAGAGTAAGGATAGCGACTACTGTAGTTAGTTACTTTATCTTTCTGCAAAAGAGTGGACTTAGTTAAGCTAAGCTTTTTACTTTCAAAAATTGTTGTTTGCTGTGCTTTAGTTAATTTTATTAAACCTGAATAAGTAGCCTTACCAAAGCCAAAAAATTTAGACTCCTTGTAACCACCTAGAATTATATCTGATGTTTTACAATAGAGACAAAACGAAATATCAGTTTCTGAATTTAGGTAATGGGCATCATCAACTGATATATCATAGGCTTTATCTAGCTCAGTTAGCTTGTAGTACTTCTTCAAAAAAATGTCCTTTTAAAAATTATACTTTACTGTTTATGCAAGATGATAATAAAAGTTTGCTTTAAAATACAACTTAAGTAAAAAGTAAGTTGTGTATAGCCACACAGGAAAAGTAATTATATGTTAAGGAAAGGGAAGTTCGCTTTTGAGTCAATGAGAGCGCGGCCTATTATAAATATGCAACATAAACTTTAGAACATAAATTTATTTTACTAGGTCTAATATTAAAGATTAATCGTAGATAAAAGGGGAAAAAATTGAAACGTATTACTAGAGACTTTATTACTTTATTTAATGTACTTTGGTACAGGGACTTTCCCTTAACAAAAGAACACAAGGAAAAAGCATCTAGAGCTGAGTGGACTACACATATCGGTATCTGTGCTAGAACAGCTTCTGACCTTTTAGGCTATTTTATGTATTTTGAACATGGAAATAGGACTGATGCAGTAATTAAAGATAATGATGAAAAAATAATTTCTAATTTAGAGTGGGAATGGGCTGAACCTAGAAATATTGAGAAGGTAAATGAGGTACGTCAATTAAAAGCTGCAAAGGAAGATTGCGAGTTTTCGGTTTTTGTTTCTTATTCAGATAATCGTTATTATGAAGATAACTTAAATGCAGTAAAAGACCAATGGGGTGATTCTCCAGAGCCTCTTCTTTTTATTTTAATTAGGTATAACCGCAAGGTTAAACGCGTTTTTGATCTCATAGAAACATTTCATATCCAGAATGGTAGGTGTAAAAAAGTTAGAAGCCAACCCGCACTTCCATGGCATGCAAGAGGAAAGCGTTGGGAAGACTGGAGTTAATTAAAACTTATCCAATCAAGTTAACCGCTGCTGCTTTATGTTCTGGCGCTAAGTGTGCATATCTTAGCGTCATTTTTAGGTCACTATGACCTAGCAACTCTCGAACTGTATTCAAATCAACACTTGCCATTACTAGCTTACTTGCAAAGTGGTGGCGTAAGTCATGGAACCTAAAATCGGTAATGTTTGCATCTTCCAACAAAGCCGCCCAATCATATCTAAAATCTATTATCCGTTGTTGATTGCTATCTTTAAATACATACCCAATATTCCCCGATAGCTTTTGCCAATCACTCAAAACATTAAATGCTTGTGTATTTAAAGGTATATGGCGAGTATTTCCCGATTTAGCATTTTGAAAATCAACAGTGAGTACTTTGTTTTCTAGGTTAATGTCATTCCATTGGAGCGATAAAATCTCGCCTTTACGCATACCTGTATTAATAGCGAGGATAACGATAGTGGTAAGATGTTTAATATCGAACTTAGCAAGACTTTCACGTAAACGGGATTCTTCATCTTTTGATAAATAGCGAACCTTGGCGTTATCTACAGTTTGCGCTTTCACTTTTTGTAAATCGTGGCTATCAATAACTTCCCATTCGACCGCACGACTTAAGCAGCCTTTAATTAAATTTAGTTGGCGGTTTGTAGTTGCTGGTTTTATTCCATCGGCCAAACGTTTATTACGCCATTTTTCCACTTCCCATGCTGTAATAGCCGATAGCTGAAAATCCATAAATTTGCTAAAAGCTGATTGAAAGGCTTTTTTTGTTTTCTCTGCTGTTTTGGGATTACGAGATAACAGCCAAGGGAAGTATTTTTCGTCTAAAAAGTGTTGCAGGGTGGATAGCTTAGACTGCTTTGTTTTAATGCGGTCTTGCTTTTTTACTTCGTGAACATTAATACCTTGGGTTACTTCAGCGATTTTATTTTTAGCTAAGTCTCTAGCTTGTGCTGGAGTAATTTGCCCATCATAACCTAAGTGATAATTTACTTGTTTGCCTTTGTGCCTATAAAACAAGAAGTAAGAGATTGCTCCTACACTAGATATGCGAGCATGAAAGCCTGCTATTTCAGTATCATTTAATCGTTTATCGGCAGGTTTTAAAGCTTTAATACTAGATAATGTTATTTTGGCTTTGACTGGCATGCTGTTTCTTCCTGTGTAGCACATATGTAGCAAGCGCATTGTGCCGCAAAGAACAAGGGAGAACAATGATGTATTTTTAATTTTATTTTTAGTTTATTTAAAACAATGGTTTATGTTGTTTATTTGTTTTTGGTTGTTCATTGTGGTTTATAGGAATACATCAATAAAATGCACTCCTAAGGGGCAGTTGCAAGTTCGATTCTTGCAGGGGCTACCAATTAAATCAAAGACTAATCTTTATCCAAAACGAAGCGATACTAGCTACTTGTTTGGCCAACTTTAGTTCTTTAGTAATCTTTGAAACTTTCGCTCAAAAGTAAAAAGCTGCCGTTCAAATTACTATCTTTTGGATAATTGTGTATCCAAGCTAAAAGTCAGTTTTGTCATCGATATATATTTTCTTACCGCACATAAGGTAAAGTTCTTAATTAGCTATTTTGGGGCAAAGCAAACTCTGTTTTTACCAGATTTTTTAGCTATATATAACTTATCATCGGCTTTCCTTATTAATGAATTTAAATCTGAATCAGAATTGCTATAAAGTTCAACTGCTCCCATTGAGAATGTTATATTTGAAAGACCATCGACTTCAACCTTGGATAATTTACTTGAAAGACGCTCAAATAAATTTTTTGCTTCTTCAATCGAAGTAGCTGGTAGGATAAATAACCACTCTTCACCTCCCCAGCGACCAAATTTATCCATTGCTCTAATATTTTCTGAAGCAATATCTGCAAATTTCTTTAGCACAAAATCCCCCACATCATGCCCATAAATATCATTTATAGATTTAAAGTTATCTAAGTCAGCCAATAGTATTGTTAAATTTTGACATTTACGTTGAGCAATTGCTAATTCTTTGGTTGCTTGAAGGGTAATTGCTCGTCTATTTGGCGCACCAGTTAGCACGTCAATCATTGCTAATTTACTCAGTTCATTTTTAGATTTTTGACTCCGGTAAACAATGAGTGAAAGCAAAAGTACAGTTATCGATAACGTGATAATAAACATAACTAAAATATAATTTTTTTGTTTTTCATTTTCTTTTTCTAATTTAGTTACTTCAAGCGACTGTTCTAAAATTCTGTTTGCGCTTTTTTGCTCTTCAACTTTATATTCAGAGAGTAATTCATCTAATTCTTTTTGGCTCTTATCGTCTTCACTAAGTAAGTTTTCGTAATACTTATCTTTATATTTCATAGCATCTTCGAATCGTTTTTGTGACTTACTAAATTCAAAAAGCCATTCATATAACTTTTTTATCTGATAGTCGTCCATTAAGCTATAGTGGTCTTCAATTAATTTATTAATCATGAACTCAGCTTCTGACAATTCACCATAACTTTGTAATAATTGAATATATAATATGGAGCCGTCTAATGCCGTTCTAGTGACGCCAAAGTCAGATAATATTTGGATAGCCTCTTTTAATGTTGATAAGCTTTTGTTCTTGTCTTCAATCTCCAAGTACCCCCAATAAAGTAATACTTCAGCTTTGGTTACACAAGAATCCACTGAATCTAGCATGCTAACCCATTTATCTCTTTTCTTTTTATATTCAACAGCACTATCAGTATTTAAATCGGGATAGGCTTCGCTGCCTTTTCTAAAGTTAACGTATAATATTAATTCAGGATCACCAATTTCATTTGCTTTAATCTCAGCTTTATCAAAATAGGTATTTTTTTCTTTTTCTATGCTCGATTCGGCATTATCAAAATAGCCGCCTATTAAAGATAAAGCTCTAACTTCAATAGAGTTTTTTGGCTCACCTATAAAATAGGATTTGTATTCACTAAGTAATGCAATTGCTTTTTCAGTCTTTGAATCCCAAAACCAACTTTGAGCCATTACGTATAGATGCCATGCAAAGCGAGGATTACTTTTATCTAAAATATTTAAGGCTGTAATCTTGTTTCTAATAAGCTCTATGTTATTTCTATCTTTTTCAGCATCAGCAATTGTTAACTCACTGAATAAAAGGTGAGTTTCAATATTGTTATGAACACAATGATTTTTTAAATGTTCGTTTATTGCCTTTAATTTTTTGACGTTTAGAGTCTCTATCGAATTATAAAGACTTGAAATAACAGAGCCATAATTTGTACAACGACTCTCTTGCGCATTGCTATGAAATGTAATGAGAGTCATTACTAAAAGAGCGGTGAGGATTAAAGGTTTTAACTTCATTGTTATTTACTGCAAATTATAGTGGTAAACCAATTTCCGTTTAGGTTATCAGAAAGAATAAAAGTTACTACACATACGCTAAAATTTATATGCTGCTATGCATATAAATAAACTTCGAGACATTATAGTTAGGAGTTGTAAGTTATATCCGATGTTGTTTATAAGCGAGTATTAGGAAGGAGAGTGCTTAGGGAAGGTCTGCTTTGTAAAGTTAAGTGAAAAATACAAAATGATCGTAATCTTTCCTGAACGTTCAATGCTGTTCTTGGAAACTTAAGGTGTACTAGCTCAGACTTGATCTGACAGTTACCCGTTTTTTAATCGGTGACTGTCAGTCTAGATTTGAGCTAAATTTTTCTCAGCCCAGATCAATTTTCCATCTAATAAAGTTTCTAATGGCGTTCTGCCACAGCATATTTTTCCTTGATGAGTTCGGTCATTATTGTAATAAATCATCCATTCGTCCAGATCCTTTTGCAATTCCGCTAATGAGCTATATAGCTTTTTACGGAATGTAACTTGATAGAATTCATTGAGTATCGTTTTGTGGAAGCGTTCGCAGATACCATTTGTTTGCGGTGACATAGCTTTGGTTTTTGTATGATCGATATCATTAATAGCCAGATATAACTGGTAATCATGATGTTCGACTTTGCCACAATATTCAGTGCCTCTATCGGTTAGAATACGTAGCATGGGAAGCTCGTACTGTTCGAAGTACGGCAGTACTTTGTCGTTGAGTATGTCAGCCGCAGTAATTGGCGTTTTCGTGGTGTAGAGCTTAGCGAACGCTACTTTGCTGTATGTATCAACGAAGGTTTGTTGGTAGATACGCCCAACGCCTTTGAGATTACCCACGTAAAATGTATCTTGAGAGCCTAGATAACCTGGGTGAGCCGTTTCAATTTCACCACACGCTTCGTCATCATGTTTTTTCTTTTCAAGCGCAGCTACTTGAGCGTCGGTGAGAATGATACCTTCGTTAGCAACTTTATTTTCTAGTGCCTTGAGACGCTTTTTGAAGTTCTCTAGGTCATGACGTAGCCATATTGAACGAACACCGCTGCCAGAAACGAATACGCCTTGTTTTCTGAGTTCATTACTCGTTCTGTGTTGGCCATGAGCTGGATAATCGACAGCGTATTTAATGACGGCTTGTTCAGTTGCTTCATCAACTCTATTTTTTAAGTTTGGCGCTCTACGACTTTTATCAATTAACGCATCAAGTCCACCGTCTTCGACGAGTTCTTGATATCGATAAAATGTATCACGGGATACGCCCATCACTTTGCAGGCTCTTGATACGTTGCCAAGTTCTTCTGCAAGATTAAGTAAACCCGCTTTGTGTTTAATAATTGGATTGTTAGTATGTAGCATGAGAGTTACCTCTTATATGTTTTGATTTAAAGATTCGACACCTTTTATCAAAACGGGTAACTCTCACTTTTTCAAGTTGATGTGTCAGATCTTGTCTGAACTAATACACTTAAGGCGTTAATAACTAATCCGTGAGGCGTTAGCAAAGAATCAACTTTCTGGTTAAGTTCTTATAAATAAAAAAGCGAGTAAATATAAATCTACTCACTTTATAATTTTGTTAGCTAGGTCTTAACCATCGCTAGTAATTTTATCGATTAACTCACTAAGCACGGCTTCAGCTTTACTTGTTTCTACTTGGCAAGTACCTGCATTTAAATGGCCGCCGCCGCCGTATTTAAGGCACAGTTCGCCAACATTGGTGTTTGAACTGCGGTTAGTGATTGATTTACCTATGGCATACACTACGTTTTGCTTTTTAAGGCCCCACATTTTATGAATCGAGATATTGCAGTCGGGGTACATGGCATAAATAACAAATCGGTTTGTGGCGTAAATTGTTTCTTCTTGAGTTAAATCAAGGACCACTAAGTTTTTATGGACGGTAGCGCATTGAGAAATTTGCTCTTTGGCTTTTTCGTTATGCTCGTTATATAAAGCAACACGTTCGGCTACGTCTTCCATTTGTAGGATTTCTTCGATGCTCTGATCTTTACAAGCATCAATCAGTTTCATCATTAATTGGTAATTTGAAATTTTAAACTCGCGAAAACGGCCAAGTCCAGTTCGCGCATCCATAATAAAGTTCATTAATACCCAATCTGTTGGGTTTAATATTTCGTCTTTTGAAAACTGAGCAGCATCGCCTTTGTCTACCGCGTCCATCATTTCAACAGAAATATTTGGAAGTTTTTCAGCGCCGCCATAATAGTCATAAACTACGCGAGCTGCTGATGGGGCTTTTGGGTCAATAATATGGTTTTTTATGTCGCTTGAGTTGCGAACGGTTTCGCTAAGATGATGATCGAATGCTATATGACAGCCTGCAACGTAGGGGAGGTTGGTCGTAATGTCGTTTTCGGTAATGTCTATTTTGCCATCTTGCATGTCTTTTGGATGAACAAATAAAATATCGTCAATTAGGTCTAAGTCTTTGAGCAATACGGCACAAACTAAGCCATCAAAATCGCTGCGAGTGACTAGTCTAAATTTATTATTGGGCATAGCTATTCCATCTTTTTAATTGAATTATCAATTAAGTGTAACAGCTAAATTTTTTTTTGAGAGGTCAGCTTAAAAAAATTATAAAAAAAAGCCAAAACGTTAGTTTTGGCTTTTGCTTAGCAAGTTTGTATGTGTGGTAAATAGGTTATGCGCCTGGGCCACATTCCATACATGAATTTACAATGTCTGGGCCAAATTTAAGTTTGGCGTTTAAGTCGCGAAGGGCGGTACGTAACCCTTCTTCAATTACTGGATGGTAAAATGGCATATCAAGCATTTCTGGTACGGTCATTTTGTTTTGTACAGCCCAAGCTAATAAGTGAGCGATGTGTTCGGCTTGTGGGCCAATAAATTCTGCACCTAAAAATAAGCCTGTACCTTGCTCTGCATATACACGCATATGACCTTTGTTTTTAAGCATTACTCGGCTACGGCCTTGGTTTTCAAAGCTTACTTCGCCTACTTCAAAACAACCGCATGGGCCTAATCGGTCAGTAATTTGCTTGTAGCTTTCGCCGACCATGGCTATTTGTGGGTCGCTAAATACAGCTGCAATTTTTGCTCTGCGCAGACCTATACGTACATCTGGGAAGTGCCCTGCATTTTGACCTGCAATAGCACCTTGGTCAGATGCTTCGTGTAACAATGGGAGCATGTTACTTGCATCGCCGGCTATAAATATGTTCGACTCACCACATTGCATTGTATGTGTGTCTGCGTGCGGTACGCCGCGTTCATCAAGTTCAATGCCGGTGTTTTCAAGGCCTAGTTTATCTACGTTAGGTACTCGGCCTGTGGCTGCAAGTACGTAGTCAAACTGTTCGGTGTGTTTTTCACCTTGTTTGTCGGTGTAAGTTAGCTGTGCTTTGTCGCCAACTTGCATCATGTCAGATACGTTTGAGTCGGTATCTACAAAAAATTCTTCAGCAAAAACAGTATTCGCGTAGTCTTTTACTACTGGATCTGTAAGTGGGCCAATTGCGCCGCCTACACCAAATAGTTTTACATTTACGCCTAGTCGGCTAAGTGCTTGGCCAATTTCAAGACCTATTACACCAGGGCCAAATACAGCGACTGATTCTGGTAGGTCATCCCAATCAAATACATCGTCGTTTATAATAAGTTTGTCACCAAAGTTATTAAATACGCCAGGGTATGAAGGGCGTGAACCGGTGGCAATTACAAAGCGTTTTGCTGTTATAATTGTATGGTCGTCTATTTGTATGCGGTTTGCGTCTAAAAATTTAGCGTAACCACGAATTTTATCACCATCTGGTAATTCATCTACGGCTTCTACTACGAATCCTACAAAACGATCTCGTTCACTTTTAACGCGTGCCATAACTGCTTTGCCATCAATGACTGGCTTTGAGCTATGAACACCAAATGCAGGTGCCATTTCAATTGCGTGTGCGGCTTCGGCGGCTGCAATCAATAACTTGCTTGGCATACAACCAACACGTGCACATGTGGTGCCGTATGGACCTGATTCGATCATTAATACATTTTGTGTGAACTGTTTAGCATTACGATAAGCACTTAAACCAGCAGTGCCAGCGCCTATAACAACAACATCGGTTTGCAATTCTTTCATAGTGGTATCCTTTATTATTTTCAATCTAAGCGATGAGATTGATATAGAGGGGCGCGTACGCCCCTGCTATTTTTTACTTAATTAAGCAAAGTATTTTTCTAAGTCGTCTGAACCACCGATGTGTTTACCACCAATGAATATTTGTGGAACAGTGTCACGACCAGATACAGCTTTTAGACTTGTTAGTGATGCGCCGGCACCCATAACAATCTCTTCATATGCGAAGCCTTTTTCTGCAAGAAGCTCTTTTGCTTTTTTACAGAAAGGACAGCCAGGTTTAGTAAAGATGCTTACAGGTTCTGGTTTAGCTTGCTTAGGGTTGATGTAATCAAGCATTGTGTCTGCGTCAGATACTTCAAACGGGTCACCTGGTAAATCTGGTTCGATGAACATTTTGTCAATCACGCCATCTTTAACCAGCATAGAGTATCTCCAGCTGCGCTTACCAAAGCCTAGATCGTTTTTGTCTACTAACATGCCCATGCCGTCAGTAAACTCGCCGTTGCCGTCTGGTAATAAAGTAATGTTTTGCGCTTCTTGATGTTCAGCCCATGCGTTCATTACAAAGGTATCGTTTACTGATAAACATACAATTTCGTCAACGCCATTTTGCTTAAGTACGCCCGCTAATTCGTTGTAACGTGGTAAGTGAGTTGATGAACATGTTGGTGTGAATGCACCAGGTAGTGAAAACACTACAACCGTTTTACCTTTAAAAATTTCATCTGTTGTTACTGATTTCCATTCGTTATTTTGACGAGTTGCAAATGTAACACTTGGGACTGTTTGACCTTCGATATTGTTTAACATAGTTTTTGTTCCTCTTGATTTGTTGATAGCCATTATGGCGAACAATTAAATATAGTTCCAATCGTTTGTTTGTATTAAACTGATAGTTATAAACTATCACGTAGAGCTGAATATGAACTTAAAAGATTTTGAATATGTAAAAGCAATAGCGCAATACAAGCACTTTCGCAAAGCTGCCGATGCATGTTTTGTAAGTCAGCCTACATTAAGTGGCCAAGTAAAAAAACTCGAACATGAGCTTGGCGTTACTTTATTTGACCGCTCAACTAAACAAGTTACGTTAACAGCAAAAGGTGAACGTTTGTTGACGCAAATAGAGATTATTTTAGAACAAACGCAAATACTCAAAGAACTTGCTGCTACTTCTAATGAGCCTCTACAAGGTAAATTAACTATTGGTATTATTCCTACCATTGCGCCTTACTTGTTGCCTGCGTTATTAACATCAATGAAAGCGGCATTTATTGATAGTCAGTTTTCGTTTATTGAGATGCAAACAGCAACAATTTTAGAAGCTTTAAATAATGGCGAACTCGACTTTGCTATTTTAGCCGATGTGCCAGAGCTTATTAATTACCATACGGTTGCTTTATACAAAGAAGATTTTTTAGTGGCGGTATCACAAGATAACGCGCTTTCTAAGCATAAAAAAGTGGCGTTGAGCGACCTTCAAGGATGCAGCCTACTAATGTTAAGTGATGGTCATTGCTTTAAAGATCAAGCCCAAAAGTTTTGTTTTTCTGCGGGAGTCGATGTATCTAACCAGTATAAAGGTAATAGTTTAGAAACATTATTAGCGTTAGTGGCCATGGATGACGGTATTACATTTGTACCAAAACTGGCATGTACCGACCGTGTAGGGATTGATTACTTGCCTATATTCCCTAATCAGCAGCGTAATGTGGTGTTTGCATGCAGAAAGCATTATCCGCATTTATCGGGTGTAGAACAATTGGGCGAGTGGTTATCGGCTCACCCTAATTTAAAAGCTAAATTAACTAAAAAGGTTAATTAAAGATCTTGGCTGATTATTTCTACTACATCGTTAATTTGCACGCCAGGTAGCGGTTTATTGTCAATACTGACTGCTACTGCAGTTTGCTGATAAAGCTGCTCAACGCGAATTTTATTAAGCGTGGTGATGGTGTGCGGCATAACATTACCTGCCGCGTCGGTTAAATAGTTATGGTGAGCAATGCTTAGCATCTGGCCTTTTTTTAAACCATGAGCTTTACCTAAATTAATAACGATTTTGCTATTTTCCATGTGCATTATTTTGCCTTGAGTTGGCAAACACGCCATGGCTGCTTGAATGTCATAACTTACTGCTTGGTTGATATCAGTTATGCTTTGCCCATAAGGCGATTGCCAAAACCTATCACTATTAACGTCAACTATGGTTGTTTTTTCAAATGGCCATATTGCTTGAGTATGGTAACTATTTTGCCAAAGTTGCTCATAGGTAGTGCCATCAAATAATACAAATTCAATGTTGTAGCTGCGCTCATACGCCTCGTCTTGCCAAAATGCATAATCGTTATTGAGTTTGTCGCTAGTCGAAAGGCTGGTTATTTGGCTAAGTAATACATATTGAGCGTTACTGCGCGAAGATATTTCTTCTAATTGGGCATTTGAATAGTCGTGCTGCTGCGAAAAGTACTTATCAACGCTTATTGCATTATTATAGTAAGCAATAGGCACTGCGCTCATTTTTGATTTTTGCAGGGAAGTAAAAATATTTTTGCTAATCGCTTTGCTTACGTCAAATATTTGACCCATTTTGGCATGTTCACGATGAACAAGTTGGCTTTGTGTAACGGCCACAAACTTATTAAAACTATTTTGTGGGCATTGCTCTGTTTGAGAAAAAATATCGAGCCGTAATGTAACGGCAAATTTATTGTCGTATTTATTTTCGCTGACCAGTTCAATTTTTTGAATTTCTCCGTGGCTGCTAATTTTTAGCTGATCTTGCATCAACACGCCATCTACCAAGGTTTGCACAGAGCTAATCCGTGCGCCAGAGAATACTAACGCCTGTGTAATCGCATCTTTTATAGCGGCAGATTTAGCCGCGCTTGTATCGCCATTTTGGACGTTCGCGTGACCCGTTGATTCATACCACTGTGCTTTAGTAAAAGGGGAGAACGTTAATAATGCCGTTGCACTTAACCCTGCAAATGCCAATGATAAAAACGACTTCATACCTTTACTCCAATTAAACGTTAGCTATTAACTAGGTAGAGCAAGGACTGTACCAATGTTATTTGGTAATTATTAGTAATGCTATAAATGGCATTAAACGTGCATATGTAATGCTAATTACTATACAAGGGCTAAATGCTATGCGAGCAATTTCATTACTTATTACACTTGGGTGTTTAACCTTAGGTGGTTGTAGCAGCGTTTTTGATAAGCATGTTGAATATAAATATGTAGAGCCAAATAATTACCCCGTTTTAAAAGCGATAGGGTATGCGCCTATTAGCTTGCAAAAAGGCGCTAACGCGTCGCAAAAGCAACTTATGGCCATTAAGGCTTCTAAGCTTGAAGCTTACCGCGAGCTTACTGAGCAAGTCTATGGGCAAAAAATTACCGCAGGAACAACGGTGGAAGGCTCAATTGCTCAAGATGATTACTTAGAAAGTAAAGTGCAGGGGCTTATTAAAGGTGCACAAATAATTAAAACTTACGCAGTAGATGATACTTACGTGACCGAGCTTGAGCTTAATATGAAGCGTGTGCACGATTTATACATAGATGAAGTAAAACCACGCGAAGTTAAAAAAGTAACGTACTACTAAAAAAGTTATTCAAAATATCTCATCCTCTTATATTGAGTGCTATGCTGTTGTTAGGATTAATTTTAAGCAGATTGCGTAGTGCTCAACAGATGTATTTTATTGCCACTTATATTAACAGTGGCTCTGTAAATGGCGATTAAGCCAAGTCATTTAAATCCTCAATTATTTATATGGTGCAAAGCCAATTTGCGCTACCTATTGCTGTTTTTTGTACTCTCCAGTGGTGTGCTTGCAAGCCGACTAACTATTCAATTTAATACCTTTATAGAGCTCATGGGTCAAAAATACGGGCCTGCGCGAGCGGCGGTTGCACGCAACTGGCAAAGCATGTTGGTGCAAACTCAAAACAAGCCAGAGCAACAACAAATTCTTATTGTTAATGATTTTTTTGCGCGTAATTTACGCTACCAAACAGATATTTTGCTTTGGAAACAAAACGATTATTGGGCAACCCCTTTAGAAACATTAGGCAGAGGCCTCGGTGATTGTGAAGATTACGCAATAGCAAAGTATATAAGCTTAAGAGCGTTAGGTGTGAGCGACGACAAGTTACGCCTTATTTATGTAAAAGCAAAAATTGCGGGCACTAACAAAACGCAAGCGCATATGGTGTTAGGTTATTTTGCTACACCAAACGCTCAGCCACTTATTTTAGACAGTTTAATAACAAAGGTTTTACCTGCTGCAAAACGTGTAGATTTAAGCCCTGTTTTTAGCTTTAACAGCCAAGGTTTATGGGCTAATAATTCAACCAAAAGTGTAGCCAGCCCAACAGCAAGACTTTCACGCTGGCGTAAAATTTTGGAGCAGACAACCAAAGAAGGAGTTATGTGGTAATGGCATCATTTTCCTTATCTAAGTATCTTAAAAAACGAAAAATAACACTCAGGCAAGAGCTATGGATTGCATTATTAATTGTTATTTTTGTGGGCTTTATAAGTAGTGTTTTAATTAGTACTAATTCGGCTAAAAGTTATTTTTCGACCCAGCTGTACTTAAAAAATGTAGATAACGCCAGCTCACTTGCATTGATGATCAGTCAATTAGACAAAGACCCCGTTGAGCTTGAATTATTAGTTTCAGCCACATTTGATACCGGTCACTATAAGCGAATAGAACTACAAAACCCTAATGGTGAGGTGATTGTTAAACGCACATTTACCGATGAGCTTAAAGCGACGGCTCCACAGTGGTTTAGGGCAGTGTATGGATTAAATGTTCAACCAGGGGTTGGGCAAGTAAATAATGGTTGGCAGCAGTTTGGTACTTTGTTTATAGAAAGTCATAGTCAATATGCTGAGCAAGCCTTATGGGAAAGTGCGCTTAAACTATTTTTTAGTTTTTTAATTGTCGCTTTTTTTGCTTGTATAGTTAGTGCTTACTTTTTAAGTAGAATATTAAAACCACTAGATGATGTTGTGTATCAGGCTAATGCATTTGGTGAAAAACGTTTTATTAAATCCACCGTCCCTCGTACATTTGAGTTTGCACGTTTAGTGCAATCAATGAACCAATTATCTACCCGTTTTAGCCGTATTATTAAAGAAGATAATAAACGTTTAGAAGAGCTTAGATTTAAATCGCAACACGATGAGCTAACTGGTTTAGCAAATAGAGAATACTTTGGTGCAACGCTTGAGGCCCACTTACAAAAATCGAAAGATCATGCCCATGGCGCCTTGTTTTTATTTCGTGTTGTAAACCTAGATAAAATGAGCGAACAAATTAGCCGTGTAGAAATGGTTAATTTCTTACGTCGTTTTTCGCAGGTTTTAATCGAGTTTTTAGAATCAAATGAAGCACACTTTTCAGAAAACTACATAGCCCGAATATCACATAATGACTTTACTGTACTGTTTAGTGATACTGATGATATTGAGGTATTGAGTGAAAAAGTAGTTAGGCTTCATGAATCTTTTATTGAAGAGTATAAAAATATTGAATTAGCTATACCGCATAGTTGCACTTACATACAAAAGAATGACACGCGGTTTGATGTATTAAAACGAGCCGATGAACTTTTAAAATCAGCCGATAATAAACCAGGTGTTCAAGCAAAAGTAAGTGACAATAAACAAAAAAGCGAGTTATTTGATGATGCAACGAGTTGGCAAAATGCAATAGAAGAAGCTCTAGATAACAAATCGCTAGAAATTAACACATACCCAGTAACGAGTTTTACGGGGCAGTTGATGCAAAATCAATTAGGACTGAGCCTAGAGCTTGGCGGGCAAATATATCGGGCAAGTTATTATTACCAATGGGCTAATCGCTTAAAGTTATTAGCGCGTTTAGATTGGGGATTAATTAAGGCGTTGGTTGCTCAGTATAGTATTGAGCCACCAAGTGAGCTGATTTCGGTTGAATTATCTGCCCAAACATTACTTGATGATGCTGCGCTTGCTTCAATTCTTACCTATCTATCGGCATTTCCTGATTTAGCTTCTAAAATCTGCTTTGATATACGAGAAAGTATTGCCGTCAGCGAAATTAAGATATTTAAAGGCTTTTGTGAAGATGTAAGGTGTATGGGCGCTAAGGTGGCGTTAAAACGTGTAGGTCCTGAGTTTACTAAAATTGAAAAAATTCAGGAGTTTGGGCTTGAAATGATTAAGGTTGATAGCGTTTATGGGCATAATATTAGTTACAGCCAAGATAACCAAACATTCCTGCGAGGGGTGTGTACGTTAGCGCACTCTATTGGTATTAAAGTGGTCGCACAAGGTGTTACCAGTCAAGATGACCTCGATACACTTATTAACTTAGGCTTTGATGGGGTTATTAAAGAGTAAGTAGTAGGCATTAACCGTTCGGTTAATGCCCTTTTACAACTAACATTAATTGGATGCGGTCGCGTACTTTTAGCTTATTAAATATAGAACCCATATGCTCTTTAATCGTACGCTCTGTAATATTTAAAGACTCTGCAGCCTGTTTATTAGTAGCGCCAGTTACAACAATATCAACTACTTGGCGTTCTCGTTTTGTGAGTAACTCAAGCTCGCATGTACTCGCATATTTAAACGGTGTATTTGATAAAGCTCCCACTAAATTAGATAGTAATTGTCCTGGTAACCATATTCCGCCAGAACAAATTGTCTCAAGTACTTGTTCAATAATTACTTTAGTGGCGAGTGCTTCTACGTATCCTTTAGCTCCTGCTTCAAGCGCACTCCTAAGTTGATTTATTTCAAGTTCGTTGGTCATAACAATAACGAGTAAACGTTGTTGCGAATACTTTTTAACTAGCTCAAGCCAGTTCGGTGTACCGGCTAAAACCCAAATAATACTTGATGCCGTTACTCTGTTTGGTTCTTTTGTGCATATTAAACAACCAGGAAACGCTGCACGCCAGTGCTTCGATTCAAATTCAGGCTGTGTAATAAAAATACTTTGGCGCATTATTTCTCCATTTATTAAATGCTTAACGCTCTGTCATTGCTTGCGATGTAGCTCTAAGAACTGGTTTTAAAAGATACTCAAGTACGGTTTTTTTACCGGTAATAATATCCACTTGAGTGGTCATTCCTGGAATAATAGTCAGCTCTTTTGAAAAGTTATTTTTGGTGGTTTTTAGTTGCACCAAATAAAAGGTATTCTCACGGTCATCTGTAATGGTATCGGCGCTAATATGTAAAACCTCTGCCTCAAGGCCTCCATATACGGCAAAGTCGTAGGCACTAAATTTTATCATCGCAGATTGCCCAGGGCGTAAAAATGCAATGTCTTTAGGCGGAATTTTTGCCTCTACTACAAGTTGATCGTCAAGCGGCACAATTTCCATAACATCGCTACCGGGCTGTAAAATACCGCCAACAGTATTAACTAATAATCGCTGTACAGTGCCTTTAACAGGAGAACGTATTTCAGTTTGAGTTACTTTATCGGCCAAGCCAGATTCAGTTTCTTTAATTGAATCTAGTCTAAGTAGCGCTTCGGATAGTTCATTGTTCCAACGGTTAATCATAACGAGTTCAACTTCGGTTACTTTATTTTTAGCTTCGTTAATGGCCGAAAGGCTCCTATTTATAACTGCCTTGGTTCTGTTTATCTCGCCGTTTAGATCAACTATTTGGCGCTCTAAACGAATAATATCTATATCTGAAATAGCACCCGTGCGTAACAGTGGGCGAGTAACAGAGAGCTCTCTGTTTGTTAAGCGCAGCGCGCTCGTATGCTGTTCAAGTGCCGCTTTGGCTTCAATGTAATCCTGGTGTCGCTGCTCTAATTGGCGTTTGTGAATACTTACTTGTTGCTCTAATTCTTGGCTGTTGCTCAAATAAAGAGAGCGCTCATGTTGCACAACTCTAGGCGCATTTTTAATAACAGACTCGCTAAATACGAGCTCCTTTTTTTGAGTGAGTGCTCTGAGTCTCGCTACTTTTGCGCTTAACGACTCAACTTTGGATTGGTTTTCTCTAAAGCTAGAAATAAAGCGGGTAGGGTCTATTTTAATGAGTACATCCCCCTCATTTACTATTTGCCCCTCTTTTACATTTATTTTTTCGACCATACCACCATCATAAGATTGAATAAGTTGTAATTTATTGGAGGGAATAACTCGCCCCTCACCACGGGCAACTTCATCTAAATTAGCAAAACCAGACCACACAATAAGGCATATAAACGTTAAACAAATTAAATAGAGCAATAACCTAGCGCTTGCTGGCTCCTGTTGCATTTTTTCCCACTGAGCATCTACTACCCAGTCTTGGCTGTTAGGCGGAGAAATCCATCCTTTAAATAGTTTATTAAATACTGATGGCTTGCCTTGTTTTCTTGCTTCTATTGCTCTGCTAACAGATTCAAAGGAGCGCTGTTCAAGTGGTTTTTTATTGTCACTCATGAGGCTTGCTCCACTGTCTTATTATTTAACGCTGCAATTACTTTTTGTTTTGGTCCATCAGCAACTACTTTTCCGTTATCTAAAACTATAATTCGGTCAACAAGCTCAAGTAATGATGAGCGGTGAGTCACCACGATTAAGGTTTTATCTTTAGAATAACCCTTTAAATTATTAATAATTTTACTTTCACTATTATGATCTAGTGATGAGGTTGGCTCATCTAGTAATAGTATTGGAGGGTCGTTAATTATGGCTCTTGCCATACCTACAGCTTGGCGCTGCCCACCTGATAATTGACGACCTTGCTCGCCTACTTGTAAATCAAATCCGTCTGGGTGCGAATTAATTAAATCAAATAATTGGCTTCGCTCACAGGCTTCAATAATTTGCTCGTCTTTGGCATGCCAAGCACTCATGGTGAGGTTGTCTTTCAAGGTTCCATAAAACAGAGCAACGGTTTGTGGTAGGTAGCCAATATTATGACGAAGCTCAGCTGGGTCAATTTGATGTATATCATTATTGTCCATCAAAATTGATCCTGAACAGGGTTCGTATAGTCCTAAAATAAGCTTTTCTAATGTACTTTTACCTGAGCCATTACGTCCTAGAATGGCGACTTTTTCACCGGCTTTAATTTTAAAACTAACGCCGTTGAGCGCATTATGCGATTCGTCAGAGTATTTAAAACATACATCTTTAAATTCTATATCGCCTTTCAAAATAGGGTGGCTTAACCAATGCTTACCAGGTGGACGCTCGATCTCTTTTTCCATAATCTCGTTCAGTGATTGCATTGCTATTGCGGCATGATGATATTGTGCTAAAACAGCGGCCGACTGCCCGATTGGGCCCATAGCACGAGACGATAATAGGTAGGCTGCAATTAACCCGCCTTGAGTTAGCTCACCTTCAATAACGAGGTGCACGCCTATTATCATTATTATTACGCCTACGCATTGCTGTATCCATGATGCTGTATTTGATATAGAGCTAGAAACGAGTCGGCTATGTGCGTTTACTTGTGCAATGTAAATGGTCGACTTTTCCCATATAGACTGTGTTTTACACTCTGAGTGAAAGCTCTTTACATCTTCAATATTGGTTAAGCTTTCGACTAATACTGCATTTCGCATTGAGCTTGCTTTCATTGTTTGTTCTGAAAGAGCCTCAAGTTTGCGGTGTGCGGCTATAGCGTAAGCTAATAATATAAGTGCGCCCGCGATAATAGGTAAACTTAGAGGTACGCCAATAATGGCAATAACAATTAAATACAAAACTACGAATGGTAAGTCGACTAATGCGACAAGTGTTATGGAGCTAAAAAAGTTACGTACAGCTTCAAATGATTGAATGTTGCTAGCAAAGGAGCCTGCGGATGATGGGCGGTTTTTTAGTTTCATACCTAATACCCGCTCCATTATTACAGCCGATACTTTGACATCTATCCTACTGGCAGCAAGCTCTACAAAGTAGCCTCTTACTAAGCGCAAAACAAAGTCAGCAGTGAGTGCTATTAAAATGCCAATGGCAAGTACCCATAAGGTTTCTGTTGCGTGGTTGGGCACTACGCGGTCATATACGTTCATTACAAATAAAGGCATAGCAACCGACAAAAAGCCCAAAGCAACAGCCGAAATAATTACGTCTTTATAAAGTGAGCGGCATTCTTTAATTACTCCCCAAAACCATCCGTCTTTCGATAGTTTTTCAAGTACAGGTGTTCGCTCATCAAATGCAAACTCTGGTTGAGCATAAATAACTAAACCTACACTGTTAGCAGCTAACTCATCAATGCTTTGTTCGATAACTGATTCTGTAAGTTCTGGGTAAATTACACTCACCAACTGTTTATCGTAATCAATAGAATTAATAACACAGGCTTGGTTATCTTTTAAAATTAAGATGGCAGGTAGCAGTGCTGTATTTATTTTTTGTAGTGGCTTATTAACTACTTTTGATTTAAAGCCAATGCGCTTTGCTGCGCGCGAAAAACCTGATGGAGTAAGATTTCCATCAGTTAGAGGAAGTCCATTTAATAGTGCTTCTCTTGAAAACTCTTTACCATGATGACGACATAAAACTGCTAGGCAGTCAACGAGGATGCCACCATGATCAAGTACATCGTTTAATTCCATACACCATCCAATGTTATGTAGAACTGCATACGATTGTTACTAGTAAACCTAAACTCGACTTAAATATTTCAAGTCGAGTCTAGGTTATTTACATAACGTTAATTGACTTAGATATCAGTAATTACAGCTTCGATACGTCGATTCGCAGCATTTGCTCTTACTGATATTTCGTTTACACGTGGTTGATCGATGCCATACCCAAACGATTTAACACGTTTAGGTTCTACATCGAATTGCTTAATCAGAATTTCAGCTACGGCAAACGCACGTTTTTCTGATAGTTTACGGTTATATATACGGTCTCCATCTAAAGAGGCATGACCTTGTATTTCAACCTGTTTAGTTGGGTTCTCTTTTAAAAAATCTGCAAGCCGACTAATTTCTTGAATATATTGAGACCTTACATCGCTTGAGTCAGCAGAAAAAGGAATACCAATTTCTATATTTGAGGTTGATGCGCTATAAATTGTGCAACCAGATAAATCTACATTTGTACTCAAAGGTGTGCTTGGGCAAGTGTCTTGCTCATTTGGTACACCGTCACCATCATCATCGGTAAAGCTGCTTGCTGACGTGTCGGTTTCCAGCGGTATATCTAAGTACCTTGGCATAGCCGTTACACTCATGTAGGCATTATCTTGCTTAGCTTTTTTTTGAAGAAATGCCTTGCGGCTAAAGGTGGTTGCTACATCGTAACTCGGACAAATATTTTGTGCGTTATGAACAATAGGGTCGTCAGTTAGCTCTTTTAATGTAGGATATTTATCTGACATCACGTTAAGTGCTGGCAGTAATTTCCCCATTTCTTTTAGCATAGTTAAAATAGCTGATTGACGGTCGTAAAGCGCGACTATGTATGAACGTGTTGATTGAAATGATTCGTTTTCGGCATCAAGTACGTCTAGTAGAGTTCGTTGGCCTATATCGAATTGATCCTTATACGCAATTTTAACTTTAGTTGATGATGCACGATGTTGATCAAGCGCCGGTAACTTTTGCTCTAATATAGTGACGTTGTAATAAGCAATTTGCAGACTCTGACGAATATCAATACAAGACTGATCGCGTTGATATTTTGCAATGTTTATATCCTGATAGGCTTGTTCTAAATTGGCATTATCAAGACCACCATTATATAAATTATAGCTAATATCGATGCCGACTCGCGCTTCTGTTCTGGTTTCATTTTGACCAAGTTCATCTCTATCTTGGCTACCGTAGCGGGCAGATAAATCTACGTTAGGATGAAACGCTGCTTTTTGTGCTTTTGCGTTCGCTTTTTGTGCTTCAATATTATACAAAGAGGCGTAAAACGAAGGGCTATTTTTGTAAGCGACGTCTAGCGCTTGATTAACTGAAATTGGTATATTTTTTTCATCAAGGTCAGCTTGCTTTGTGTCGTTCATAGGAAGCTCTCCTACAACCCTTAAGTAGCGAGCGCTTACATCATGTAAATTTGAGTACTCCGTTAATACGTTAGATTGTGCTAAAGATAAGCGCCCACTAATTTGTTCTAGATCGGCAGCGCGCGCTACACCAGCGCCTACACTTTGTTCTATTTGTTGATATACAGACTCGTGCTCTTGTAAATTTGCTTCTGCAAGTTGTACTAACTCTTTGAATTTTTGTACGTCAAGCAAGGCTATTGAGGCTTCAAGTGCTGTTTGTTCTGTTTGAGAAATAAGCTCAAAGTATCTAATGAGTTGAATGCGTTTAAAGCGATCAACAGTATTAGAGGTCCTAAAACCGTCGTAAAGCATTTGAGTAACACTTAACTCGGCTGTATTACGGTTATATTCTTCTTCAACACCGTAATTTCTTCTTTCATACCCCGCGCTTGCCGATACATCAACACTTGGTAAATAACCAGAGCGGGCAGCATCGACCCCATAAATCGAAGATTTAAAAGCATGCCATGCTTCTTGTACTTCAGGATTGTTTTCAATTGCCTTACTTGAGACATAGGTAAGTGGCATTGCTGATTGTTCATTCGCATGCACATAGTTTAGTAGAGTTGCGGCTGTAATCGTTAGCCCGATTAACATAGTCCCTTGATGTTTCTTAAAAGTGTTTTTTGTAATCATTTCTTCCTCTTAGATCCTGTTAAGACCGAAAATACTCCCTTAAGTATTTAGTAAAGGAATACTATTTTTGCAAGTAATCGTTTTGGTTAGCATAAAAAAAAATTTCTACCACTTTCTTGTTGATTTTTATTTTTGAATTTTTCTTCTAAACCTGTACTTGAGTACAGTATCTATGTGGCTTTTTTGTCCTACCTTTAACTTATTAGATTGTTATTTTAAAAAGTTTGAGGGTACCAAAATGGAAGCAAATCAACTGGTAATTATTGATATTCAAGGCTCGGCAGGTGTTGTGCTGGATGATGGGTCAATAAGAGCATTAAATGTTGGTGACACTATCACCGTGGGGGATTTAGTTGTTACTGCTATTAAATCGTCTTTACAAATTGATGTGCAAGGTGAAACCTTATCTATACCCGCAAATCAAAAGGTAAAAATAACACCAGACTTATTAACTAAAGAAGCCAGAGATTCTAGCGAAACAACTGTTTTTGATGAAAGTTTAGATGAAGCAATTGCAAGCTTAGATTTAGGGGCAGAGCAAGACCCATCAACAGCGGCTAATTCTGATGTAACAGATTTTTTAGATGCATTAGAGGGTGATGGGGACATTTTAGATAATTTAGAGGCAACAGCCGCTGGTGGCGGTAATGCAGCTGGTGCAGATGGAGGTAGTTCGTTTGTACAGTTAACCCGAATTTCTGAAAGTGTTGATCCTAGTAGTGTTACTTTTGATTCTTCTTTTGATCAAAGCGCTACTGAAGCTTTTAATTTAAGAGATACCTCTGATGGTATTGTGCCTGACGCAACTTCGGCTTCTATTTCACTTAATGAGCTGGGCGTTACTAATTCATCACAACCAACAATTACCGGTACGAGTGAAAACTTAATTGGCGAAACGGTTAATGTGACGGTAACTGATGTTGATGGAAATTCTCAAGTAGTTAGTGTTGTGATTGGCCCTGATGGTACCTTTGAAATAACTCTACCAACTCCGGTTGCTGATGGCCCTGTGACCGTTGTTGTTGAAGCAACAGATCCTGTTGGCAACCCTATAAACGACACTATTTCTATAGAAATTGATACAACACCTCCGCTTATTGCTATTGATCCTGTTGCCGATTCTGCTTCTCAAACAGTGACAGTAACAGGGACTGTATCTGGGTTGAACACTGGGGATAATGTGTCAGTCACGTTAACGGATAGTGCAGGTACGGTACAAACAATTGTTACTCAAGTTGATGCGCTAGGAAATTGGGTTGTTACTACTACCTCACCTTTATCTGAAGGAGAGTTTAACGTAAGCGCAGTGGTGATTGATGCCGCTGGAAATCAAGCTGTAGATCAAGCTTTAGCGAATGTAGATTTAACTGCTCCGGTAATCACCGTAAATGTAACTGATGAAACAAATAACTCAACACCACCACTTGTTGGAACAACAAATGGTGTTCCTGAAGGCACGCAAGTAACAATTACTGTTACAGATAGTGCAGGACAAATACAAACATTAACTGCAGTTACCCAAGCCGATGGAAGCTGGAGTGTAGAAGTTGGGACTCCTTTACCCGAAGGTGATTTTACTGTTGATGCACAAGTAAGCGACAGTGTAGGAAACTTAGCATTAGCAAGTGATTCAGGAGTAGTTGATTTAACGGCGCCTACGGTACAAATTAATAATATTAACGACACTCAAGACACCACGCCAACTATTACAGGTAACGCGCAAGATGTACCTGCTGGCTCTATTATTAGTGTGGTTATTACCGATTTTAACGGTCAAACTCAAACATTATTAACCCAAACTAACGCTGATGGTGATTGGTCTGTTGACGTAACTACGCCATTGGCTGAAGGGCAGTTTGAGGTTGATGCAAGTGTAAGCGATGCTGCAGGTAATCAAGCCCAAGCAAATAACCAAGGTGTTGTTGATTTAACAAATCCAGATATTACCGTTACTGCAATTGCTGATACTAACGATACTACACCAACATTTGTAGGTAGGGTAGAAGACGCCCCAGCGGGCTCTGTAATTACAGTATTAGTAACCGATATAAACGGTAGCGTACAAACTTTAACTACTTTATTAAATGAAGATGGTACATGGAGTGTTGATGCTAATGAAATCTTGCCAGGTGGTGAGTTTACAGCAACTGCGTCAGTAACCGATGCAGCAGGGAATGAGGCTACTGCGCAAACAAACGGCGAAATAACGTTTGCTCCTATTTCAATTCAAATCGATGCAATTGCTAATACTAACGATACCACTCCATTTTTAAGTGGTAACACCGGTAATGTGCCTGCTGGTACAACCATTACTTTAACTATTACGGCAAGCGATGGGAGTACATTTACATTACTTGCAGTGACGCAAGCAGATGGTTCGTGGACTGCACAAGTAACAACCCCTCTACCTGAGGGCGACTTTACAGTAGTTGCTGCTGTTATAGATAACTCGGGTAATGAAGCGCAAGCAAGTGCAGTAGGTAATGTTGATTTAACGGTAAGCATTAATTTTATTATTGATACTAACGATACAACACCAACAATTAGCGGCTCTACACAAGACGTAGAACCTGGTGCATTAGTAACCGTTACATTTACAGGAAGCGATGGCGTAGCAGAAACCGTGCAAGTAGTTACTGGTGCTGACGGAAGCTGGTCAGTTGAGGCAAGTAATGAGTTAGTTGAAGGCCAGTTTAGTGTGGTTGCAACTGTAACTGATGCTGCGGGTAATACAGCTTCTGCAAGCGAAACTGGAGAAATTGATTTAACAGATCCTGCAATCACGATTAATCCTATTGAGGATACGAATGATGTAACCCCATCAGTAAGTGGTAACGTAATTGATGTACCAGCAGGAACAGAAGTTACCTTAGTAATAACTGACAGTGAAGGTAATGAACAAACACTTACAACAATTACAAATACAGATGGTACATATACAGCGGATATTATTGCAGATCTCAGTGAAGGAGATTTCACAGTAACAGCGAGTGTTAGTGATACTGCTGGTAATAGCAGTACTGCAACTGTTACAGGTACGGTTGATTTAACTGCACCAAGTGTGACTATTAACAATATTGCAGATACAAACGATACAACACCTACTCTTACAGGCTCTACCCAAGGATTAGCATCGGGCAGTGAAGTAACTTTAATTGTTACCGATAGTCTAGGAGCAGAGCAACAGTTAGTGACTACTATAAGTGCTGATGGTACTTGGAGTATTGAGATTCCAACTGCTTTGAGTGAGGGGGATTTTACCGTAACTGCTAATGTATCTGATAATGCAGGTAACGCAGCTCAAGATTCACAATTAGGCACAGTTGATACCACCCCTCCTTTAGTTGCAATAAATGACTTTGCTGATTCAAACGATACAACACCTACATTTAGCGGAACAACGAGTGATGTAGCTCCGGGTAGCCTTGTTAGTGTTTTAGTTACTGATGCAAATGGTGAGTCTCAAACATTGACGGCGGTTGTGTCAGAAGATGGAACTTGGCAAGTAGGTGCAACTCAAGCTGTTGCTGAAGGCGACTTTACAATTACGGCAACAGTAACAGACGCTGCAGGTAATGAAGCAAGCGATACCGGTACTGGAATAATTGATTTATCAGCTCCAATTATAGCAATTAATGCAATCCCAGATAGCGCCGATACTACTCCAACAATTTCAGGTTCCGTACAAAATGTGCCAGCTGGAACAACGGTTACGTTAACATTGACGGACGCTGCTGGTAATACACAAACAATTACAACACAAACGCTAGCTGATGGTACTTGGACAGCTGATGCTATTAATGAGTTAGTTGAAGGTGACTTTAGCGTTAATGCCATCGTTAGCGATGAAGCAGGTAACCAAAGTGAAACTTTAGCACAGGGAACTATCGATAATACCGCACCAACTATTACGATTGATGCACTGGCTGATAGCAATGATACAACACCGACAATTTCTGGCACAGCAACGGGCGAGCCAGAGGGCACCGTTGTTACTATTACCGTGACTGATGAAGCAGGTAACCCACAAACCATCACTACAGAAGTACTCGCCGATGGCACCTTTAGTGTGGATGTACCAAATGAATTAAGTGAAGGCGAATTTACTGTTGAGGTATCCGTTACTGACACTTCAGGTAATGAAACCACAGCAACTACGACTGGAGAAATTGATACTTCAGCACCGGTGATCGCGATAGATGCACTGGCTGATAGTAACGACACCACTCCAACTATTTCAGGGACTGCGACGGGTGAGCCAGAAGGCACGGTTGTTACTATTACCGTGACTGATGACGCTGGTAACGAACAAGTTATCACTACAGAAGTGCTCGCTAATGGCACTTTCACTGTTGATGTACCGAACGAATTAAGTGAAGGTGAATTTATTGTTGAGGTATCGGTTACCGATACCTCAGGTAATGAAACCACAGCAACAACGACGGGCGAAGTTGATACTGCCGCGCCAACAGTTACTATTGACCCCATAGGTGATACTAACGATACCACACCAACAATTTCAGGCACCGCAACGGGTGAGCCAGAAGGCACATTAGTTACAATTACGGTAACTGATGAAGCAGGTAATCCACAAATAATCACCACTGAAGTACAAGCCGATGGCACCTTTAGTGTTGATGTGCCGAACGAATTAAGTGAAGGTGAGTTTACTGTTGAAGTATCGGTTACCGATACTGCAGGTAATGAAACTACCGCAACAACAACAGGCGAAGTCGATACTGCCGCGCCAACAGTTATTATTGACCCAGTAGGTGATACTAACGACACCACCCCAACTATTTCAGGCACCGCAACGGGTGAGCCAGAAGGCACGGTTGTTACTATTACCGTAACTGATGAAGCAGGTAATCCACAAACTATTACCACAGAAGTACAAGCCGATGGCAGCTTTAGTGTGGATGTACCGAACGAATTAAGTGAGGGTGAATTTACGGTTGAAGTATCGGTTACCGATACAGCAGGTAATGAAACTACCGCAACAACAACGGGAGAAGTCGATACTGCCGCGCCAACAGTTATTATTGACCCCGTAGGTGATACTAACAATACCACCCCAACTATTTCAGGCACCGCAACGGGTGAGTCAGAGGGCACAGTTGTTACTATTACCGTAACTGATGAAGCAGGTAATCCACAAACTATTACCACAGAAGTACAAGCCGATGGCACCTTTAGTGTTGATGTACCGAACGAATTAAGTGAGGGTGAATTTACTGTTGAAGTATCGGTTACCGATACTGCAGGTAATGAAACTACCGCAACAACAACGGGAGAAGTCGATACTGCCGCGCCAACAGTTATTATTGACCCCGTAGGTGATACTAACAATACCACCCCAACTATTTCAGGCACCGCAACGGGTGAGCCAGAGGGCACAGTTGTTACTATTACCGTAACTGATGAAGCAGGTAATCCACAAACTATTACCACAGAAGTACAAGCCGATGGCAGCTTTAGTGTGGATGTACCAAACGAATTAAGTGAAGGTGAATTTACCGTTGAAGTATCGGTTACCGATACTGCGGGCAATGAAACCACAGCAACTACGACTGGTGAGGTTGATACTTTAGCACCGGTGATCACGATAGATGCACTGGCTGATAGTAACGACACCACCCCAACTATTTCAGGCACCGCAACGGGGGAGCCAGAGGGCACGGTTGTTACTATTACAGTTACTGATGAAGCAGGTAACCCACAAATCATTACCACTGAAGTGCAAGCCGATGGCACATTTAGTGTTGATGTACCAAATGAATTAAGTGAAGGTGAGTTTACGGTTGAAGTATCGGTTACCGATACTGCAGGTAATGAAACTACCGCAACAACAACAGGCGAAGTCGATACTGCCGCGCCAGCAGTTATTATTGACCCTGTAGGTGATACTAACAACACCACCCCAACTATTTCAGGCACCGCAACGGGTGAGCCAGAGGGCACGGTTGTTACTATTACCGTAACTGATGAAGCAGGTAATCCACAAACTATTACCACAGAAGTACAAGCCGATGGCACCTTTAGTGTTGATGTACCGAACGAATTAAGTGAGGGTGAATTTACTGTTGAAGTATCGGTTACCGATAACGCAGGTAATGAAACCACAGCCACAACAACGGGAGAGGTTGATACCACAGCGCCAATAGTTACTATTAATGCACTAGGCGATACGAGTGATACAACACCGACCATTTCAGGCACGGTTAGCGGGGAGCCTGCTGGTTCAACCATAACTTTAACAGTGACCGATGCTAATGGTGCAGTACAAACAATTTCAGCACAAGTAATTGCAGACGGAAGTTGGACAGTAGAAGTACCTGCGGCTTTAGCTGAAGGGACCTACTCTGTAGATGCAAGTATTAGTGATAGCGCTGGTAATGAAGGCACAGCAAGTGCTTCAGGCACAATTGATACAAGCGCATTGACTATTACCATTGATGTTATCGGCGAAACTAACGATCAAACCCCTCAAATAAATGGTGATACTTTTAATGCACAAGTTGGCTCGCCGGTTGAAGTTCAGATCACTGACTCTGCGGGTGCAGTAATTACTTTAACTACAACTGTTGATGAAAACGGGCTATGGAGTGTTACTCCGCCAGCCGATTTGGCTGAAGGCACCATTTTAATTAGTGCGACAGTAACAGACATAGGTGGTGGAAGCGCAAATGCAGAGCTTGATGCTGTAATTGATATTACGCCTCCAACCATACAAGTAAATGAACTAGAAACAAGTAATGATACAACACCGGTTATTTCTGGTAACACAACTGACGTAGTTGCAGGCACAGTTATAAATTTAACGGTTACTGATTCTCAAGGGGTTGTTCGCACATTTAGCACAACAACAGATGCCGATGGTAATTGGAGTGTTGAACTTTCTCAAGAGTTGGCCTCGGGCGATTATTCTGTAGAAGCTGAAGTATCTGATGCAGCAGTAAATAGTGCTTCAGATACGGCTACAGGCAACATAGATACATCAGGGCCTAGCTTAACCGTTGACTTTGATACTGTAACCAACGACTCAACGCCTACCATTTCAGGTACTAGTGATGCAGAAGTTGGTACTAGTATCACGGTGGTTATTACAGATGAAAATGGAATTGAACAAACACTTACCACCACAGTAGATGCAAATGGTAATTGGGAAGTAACGCCGCAAACAGATTTAAATGAAGGTGATAACACCATAGAAGTAAGTGTGTCTGATGAAGCCGGTAATACAACAACAGTTACAGATACAATTACGTTAGACACGCAAGCACCCACATTAACCATTCAAACCGTAGGCGACGTAAACGACCTAACACCGACATTACAAGGCACCAGTAACGAAGTTGGTGGCACAGTCACACTTACCGTGACCGACAGCGACGGCGTCGTGCAAACCATTACCACCACCGTTGAAAGTGATGGCCACTGGGATATTGAAATCCCCAGTGCGCTTGCGCAAGGTGACTTTACAGTAAGCGCTAGTATTACGGATGCTGCAGGCAATGAGAGCACAGCAAACAGCAATGGTAATGTGGACACCATCACCCCAGTTGTGAGCGTAGATGCACTGGGCTTGGGTAACGACAGCACCCCAGTGATTAGTGGTACTTCAACAGAGCCTGAAGGCACCGTTGTAAATATTGTTATTACCGACAGTAATGGTGATGAGTATCCAATTACCGCCACCGTTGATGCAAACGGGGAATGGCAAGCGACTAGTCTTGAGTTACCAGATGGAAGCTACAGCGTACAAGCCAGCATTACCGATGCGGCAGGAAACACCGGCGGCGCCGTTCAATCAGGCACTCTTGATACCTTAGCACCGACATTGGCACTGGATACCGTGGGCGCGACCAACGACAGCACCCCAACTATCAGCGGAAGCAGCAATGCGCCAGTGGGCACAGTGATAAACATCAGTGTGAGCGATGGCACCACAACCGAAACGTTCACCGCGACAGTACAAGCTGATGGCAGTTGGTCAGCAGATGTACCGAACGCGTTAACTGATGGTCCACTCACTATCGAAGCAAGCGTTAGTGATAACGCCGGTAATACCACTACATTAAGTGAAACCGCAACACTCAACACTACGGCCCCAAGCATTAGTATTAATGCACTGGTTGACACCAACGACACCACCCCAACCATTAATGGTACAAGCGATGCGGCAGATAACACCATCATTAGCTTAACGTTTGAAGACAGTGCAGGGAATATTACGACTGTTGATACAACCGTAACGGGTGGGGTATGGAGTGTCGATGCACCAACTGATTTAGCCGAAGGCGAATATACTGTCACCGCACAGGTAGATGATGGTCTAGGTAATATCGGCAGCGCCACCGAAACAGGTCAGATAGACCTTACTGGCCCGAGCCTTGTTATTACAGACAACGGTGTAGGCAGCGACACCACGCCAACGATTGCAGGTACCAGTGATGCACCGCAAGGCAGTGAAGTAACCATTGTTGTCACCGACAGCAGCGGCGCAGCGCAAACAATGAGCGCCACCGTACTAGCCAATGGCACGTGGTCAATCCCTGTACCGATAGCACTCGCAGAAGGTGCATACACTATTAGCGCGAGTGTTGAAGATGTGGCAGGCAACGACACCATCGCCACAGGCGCAGGTGAAATAGATACCACTGCACCGACACTTGTACTTACCAGCCCAGGCTCAAGTAATGACATCACCCCGACACTCAGTGGCACAAGCGATGCGGTTGAAGGCACCGTTATTAACTTCACGGTAGTGGACGATCAAGGCAATACACAAACGTTCACCACCACGGTGGATGCCGATGGCAACTTCTCAGTGGAAGTACCGACTGCCTTGGCAGAAGGACCATATAGCATCGAAGCAAGTATTAGCGATGTGGCAGGAAACAGCACCGATATTACCGGCAACGGCACCATTGATACCACAGCACCAAGTGTGAGTGTAGATGCGCCAGTACTCACCAACGACAGCACGCCAATAGTGACAGGCACCAGTGATTCACCTAACAGCACCATCACGGTGACGTTTACAGATGCAGCAAATGCTACTCAAAGCATTGATGTACAAACCGATGCCAATGGTAACTGGAGTGCGACACCAACAGGCACATTAGCCGAAGGTAATTATAGCGTCAGCGCCAGCATCACCGATGCGGCAGGTAACACAGGCACTGGCACAGACAGTGGTGAAGTGGATATTACTCCGCCAACCCTTGCCTTTACACCAACCTTTGAGCTTGGTTTATTGGTTACCCTAAGTGGGACGTCTGACTTGCCAGCAGGCAGTGAAATTACTATTACCGAGCAACTGGTAGGCGGTGGTATTGGTGCAACATATACCACTACAACCGATGCAGATGGCAACTGGTCATTAGTCGGATTAGATGTATCGTTACTTGATGTTGGCTCAGTGATCGCCACAGCGACCGATGCCGCAGGTAATACCCGTACAATTAGCTCAGATGACTTTGATAATACACCGCCTACGCTGACGGTTGAAGTGGATGCACAAAGTAATAGCAACACGCCAATCATAAGCGGCACAAGTGATGCAGGTGAGGGTGCACAAGTGACGATAGTCGTTACCGACAGCAACGGCAACCCACAAACCATCACCGCCCTTGTTGATGCGGATGGTAATTGGAGTGCCACTCCAACCACACCATTAAGTGAAGGTCAAAGCACCATTGAAGTGAGTGTACGCGACAGTGTCGGCAATGAAACTACAGTGAGTGATACCAGTACCATCGACACGCAAGCGCCCACTTTAACCATCCAAAACGTAGGCGATGTTAGCGACTTAACACCAGAGCTTCAGGGCACCAGTAATGAAATTGGTGGCACTGTTACACTCACCATCACCGACAGCGCAGGTGCTGTGCAAAACATTGAGGCCCTAGTTGGCAGCGATGGCCACTGGAACATTGAAGTGTCAACAGCCCTTGCACAAGGTGACTTTACTGTAAGCGCGAGTATTACTGATGCGGCAGGCAATGAGAGCACCGCAAACAGCAGTGGTAATGTGGATACTATTACGCCAGTTGTCACCGTTGATGCACTGGGCTTGGGTAACGACAGCACCCCAGTGATTAGTGGTACTTCAACAGAGCCTGAAGGCACGGTTGTAAACATTGTTATAACTGACAGCAACGGTGATGAACACCCCATCACCGCCACCGTGGATGCAAACGGTGATTGGCAAGCAACCAGCCCTGAATTACCAGATGGAAGCTACACCGTGCAAGCCAGTATCACCGATGATGCAGGCAACACCGGCGGTGCGACACAAACAGGCAACCTAGATACCTTAGCACCGACACTGACGTTAGACACAGTCGGCGCCACCAACGACAGCACGCCAACAATCAGCGGAAGCAGCAATGCGCCAGCGGGCACAGTGATAAACATCAGTGTAAGCGACGGCACCACAACAGAAACGTTTACCGCAACAGTACAAGCCGATGGCAGCTGGTCAGCAGATGTACCGAACGCGTTAACTGATGGTCCACTCACTATCGAAGCAAGCGTCAGTGACAGTGCAGGCAACACCACCACGTTAAGTGAAGGCGCAACATTGGATACCAATGCACCGAGTATTAATATTGATGCATTAATGGATACAAATGATACAACGCCGAATGTGAGCGGTACCAGCAGTGCAGCAAATGGCACTATTATCACCGTCAGTTTCACGGACAGTAATGACATAACAAACACGGTACAAACAACTGTTACAGACGGTATCTGGAGTGTTGAAGCTCCTGTTGACTTAGCTGAAGGCAGTTATGAAGTTGAAGCGAGTGTTACAGATGGAAGCGGCAATACAAGTACAGCAACAGAAAATGGTGTAGTGGATACGACCATTCCTAATATTGCCGTAAATGATGTAACAGTGACTGATGACACAACACCTACGATCACCGGCACAGCGAATGCGCCACAAGGCAGCACCGTGAGCGTTGAAATCACCGACAGTAATAATATTACTCATACCGTAACGACCACATTAGGGGTTAATGGCACATGGAGCGTAGCTGCCACGCAAGTGCTGGCTGAAGGCACCTTTACAGTGAGCGCCAGTGTGAGCGATGCCGCAGGCAACGAAGCCACTGCCACAGGCACTGGTGAAGTAGACACGACTGCACCGACACTGCTCCTAACGAATCCTGGTTCAAGTAATGACATCACCCCGACACTCAGTGGCACAAGTGATGCCGTTGAGGGCACGGTTATTAACTTCACGGTAGTGGACGATCAAGGCAATACACAAACGTTCACCACCACGGTGGATGCCGATGGCAACTTCTCTATAGAAGTACCGACTGCCTTGGCAGAAGGACCATATAGCATCGAAGCAAGTATTAGCGATGTGGCAGGAAACAGCACCGATATTACCGGCAACGGCACCATTGATACCACAGCACCAAGTGTGAGTGTAGATGCGCCAGTATTAACAAACGACAGCACGCCAACTGTGACAGGCACCAGTGATGCGCCTAACAGCACCATCACGGTGACGTTTACAGATGCAGCAAATGCCACTCAAAGCATTGATGTACAAACCGATGCCAATGGTAACTGGAGTGCGGCACCAACGACTGATTTAGCCGAAGGTAATTATAGCGTCAGCGCCAGCATCACCGATGCGGCAGGTAACACAGGCACAGGCACAGACAGTGGTGAAGTGGATATTACTCCACCGGCACTTGCCTTTACGCCGACCTTTGAGCTTGGCTTATTAGTCACATTAAGTGGTACGTCTGACTTGCCAGCAGGCAGTGAAATTACCATTACCGAGCAACTGGTAGGCGGTGGTATTGGTGCAACATATACCACTACAACAGATGCAGATGGCAACTGGTCATTAGTCGGATTAGATGTATCGTTACTTGATGTTGGCTCAGTGATCGCCACAGCGACCGATGCCGCAGGTAATACACGGACAATTAGCTCAGATGACTTCGATAATACACCGCCTACGTTGACGGTTGACGTGGATGCACAAAGTAATAGCAACACGCCAATCATAAGCGGCACAAGTGATGCGGGCGAGGGTGCACAAGTGACGATAGTCGTTACCGACAGCAACGGCAACCCACAAACCATCACCGCCCTTGTTGATGCGGATGGTAATTGGAGCGCCACTCCAACCACACCATTAAGTGAAGGTCAAAGCACCATTGAAGTGAGTGTACGCGACAGTGTCGGCAATGAAACTACAGTGAGTGATACCAGTACCATCGACACGCAAGCGCCAATACTCACCATTCAAAACGTAGGCGATGTCAGCGACTTAACACCAGAGCTTCAGGGCACCAGTAATGAAATTGGTGGCACTGTTACACTCACCATCACCGACAGCGCAGGCGCTGTGCAAACCATTGAGACCCTAGTTGGCAGCGATGGCCACTGGAACATTGAAGTGTCAACAGCCCTTGCACAAGGTGACTTTACTGTAAGCGCGAGTATTACCGATGCGGCAGGCAATGAGAGCACAGCAAACAGCAGTGGTAATGTGGATACCATTACACCAATCGTCACCGTTGATGCACTGGGCCTTGGCAACGACAGCACCCCAGTGATTAGTGGTACTTCAACAGAGCCTGAAGGCACGGTTGTAAACATTGTTATTACTGACAGCAACGGTGATGAACACCCAATCACCGCTACTGTGGATGCAAACGGTGATTGGCAAGCAACCAGCCCTGAATTACCGGATGGAAGCTACACCGTGCAAGCCAGTATCACCGATGATGCAGGCAACACCGGCGGTGCGACACAAACGGGCAACCTAGATACCTTAGCGCCGACACTGACGTTAGACACAGTCGGTGCCACGAATAACAGCACGCCAACAATTAGCGGGACATCGAACGCGCCAGCAGGCACGGTTATAACGATTAACGTCACGGATGCAGATAATACAGAAACGTTTACCGCGACAGTGCAAGCCGATGGCAGCTGGTCAGCAGATGTACCGAACGCGTTAACTGATGGTCCACTCACTATCGAAGCAAGCGTTAGTGATAACGCCGGTAATACCACTACATTAAGTGAAACCGCAACACTCAACACCACGGCGCCAAGCATTAGTATTAATGCACTGGTTGACACTAACGACACCACCCCAACCATTAATGGTACAAGCGATGCGGCAGATAACACCACCATTAGCTTAACGTTTGAAGACAGTGCAGGGAATATTACGACAGTTGATACAACCGTCACCGGTGGCGTATGGAGCGTTGATGCACCAACTGATTTAGCCGAAGGCGAATATACTGTCACCGCACAGGTAGATGATGGTCTAGGTAATATCGGCAGCGCCACCGAGACAGGTCAGATAGACCTTACTGGCCCGAGCCTTGTTATTACAGACAATGGTGTAGGCAAAGACACCACGCCAACGATTGCAGGTACCAGCGATGCACCGCAAGGCAGTGAAGTAACCATTGTTGTCACCGACAGCAGCGGCGCAGCGCAAACAATGAGCGCCACCGTGCTTGCCAATGGCACGTGGTCAATCCCTTTACCGATAGCACTTGCAGAAGGTGCATACACCGTAAGCGCGAGTGTTGAAGATACCGCAGGCAACGACACCACCGCCACAGGCGCAGGTGAAATAGATACCATTGCACCGACACTTGTGCTTACCAGTCCAGGCTCAAGTAACGACATTACTCCGACACTCAGTGGCACAAGTGATGCGGTTGAAGGCACCGTTATTAACTTCACAGTTGTGGACGATCAAGGCAATACACAAACGTTCACCACCACGGTGGATGCCGATGGCAACTTCTCGGTGGAAGTACCGACTGCCTTGGCAGAAGGGCCGTATAGCATCGAAGCAAGTATTAGCGATGTGGCAGGTAACAGCACCGATATTACCGGCAACGGCACCATTGATACCACAGCACCAAGTGTGAGTGTAGATGCGCCAGTATTAACAAATGACAGCACGCCAACTGTGACAGGCACTAGTGATGCACCTAACAGCACCATCACGGTGACGTTTACAGATGCAGCAAATGCTACTCAAAGTATTGATGTACAAACCGATGCTAATGGTAACTGGAGTGCGACACCAACAGGCACATTAGCTGAAGGTAATTACAATGTCAGCGCCAGCATCACCGATGCCGCAGGTAACACTGGTACAGGTACAGATACAGGCGAAGTAGATATAACACCGCCAGATTTAGCGTTTACACCTACCTTCTTATTAGGTTCATTAGTGTTATTAAACGGCACCTCTGATTTACCGGCTGGCAGTGAAATTACCATTACTGAGCAACTTGTTGGCGGCGGTGTGGGCGTAAGTTACACCACAACCACTGACGCCAATGGTAACTGGTCACTGACTGGTATTGATATCTCATTACTGAACTTAGGCTCAGTGATCGCCACAGCGACCGATGCCGCAGGTAATACCCGTACAATTAGCTCAGATGACTTTGATAATACACCGCCGACACTCACGGTTGATGTTGCAGCACAAAGTGACAGCAACACGCCAATCATAAGCGGCACAAGTGATGCAGGCGAAGGGGCACAAGTGACGATAGTCGTTACCGACAGCAACGGCAACCCACAAACCATCACCGCCCTTGTTGATGCGGATGGTAATTGGAGTGCCACTCCAACCACACCATTAAGTGAAGGTCAAAGTACCATTGAAGTGAGTGTACGCGACAGTGTCGGCAATGAAACCACCGTGAGTGATACCAGTACCATCGACACGCAAGCGCCAACACTTACGATACAAAATGTAGGCGATGTAAACGACCTAACACCGACATTACAAGGCACCAGTAACGAAGTTGGTGGCACAGTCACACTTACCGTGACCGACAGCGACGGCGTCGTGCAAACCATTACCACCACCGTTGAAAGTGATGGCCACTGGGATATTGAAATCCCCAGTGCGCTTGCGCAAGGTGACTTTACAGTAAGCGCGAGTATTACCGATGCGGCAGGCAATGAGAGCACAGCAAACAGCAGTGGTAATGTGGATACTATTACGCCAATCGTCACCGTTGATGCACTGGGCCTTGGCAACGACAGTACGCCAGTTGTTAGTGGTACTTCAACAGAGCCTGAAGGCACCGTTGTAAACATTGTTATTACCGACAGTAACGGTGATGAACACCCCATCACCGCCACCGTTGATGCAAACGGTGACTGGCAAGCAACCAGCCCTGAATTACCAGATGGAAGCTACACCGTGCAAGCCAGTATCACCGATGATGCAGGCAACACCGGCGGTGCGACACAAACGGGCAACCTAGATACCTTAGCGCCAACACTGACGTTAGACACAGTCGGCGCAACCAACGACAGCACGCCGACAATCAGCGGGACATCGAACGCGCCAATAGGCACGGTTATAACGATTAACGTCACGGATGCAGATAATACAGAAACGTTCACTGCAACAGTACAAGCCGATGGCAGTTGGTCAGCAGATGTACCGAACGCGTTAACTGATGGTCCACTCACTATTGAAGCAAGCGTTAGTGACAGTGCAGGTAACACCACCACATTAAGTGAAACCGCGACACTGAATACCACTGCGCCAAGCATCAGTATTAATGCACTGGTTGACACCAACGACACCACCCCAACCATTAATGGTACAAGCGATGCGGCAGATAACACCACCATTAGCTTAACGTTTGAAGACAGTGCAGGGAATATTACGACTGTTGATACGACCGTCACCGGTGGCGTATGGAGCGTTGATGCACCAACTGATTTAGCTGAAGGTGAATACACGGTAACCGCCGAGGTAGATGACGGCCTAGGAAATATCGGCAGTGCCACTGAAACCGGTATTATTGACACCACTATGCCAGCGATTGAAGTTGATACACTGAGCGTAACAAACGATACCACTCCAACGATCACTGGTACCGCGAACGCACCGCAAGGTAGTACCGTGACGGTTGAAATCACCGACAGCAATAACGTTACTCATACGGTTACAACTACGCTCGGGGCTAATGGCACCTGGAGTGTGGCCGCCTCACAAGTACTTGCTGAAGGCAGTTATACAGTAACTGCAAGCGTAAGCGATACGGCGGGTAATGCCGCGACGGCCACAGGCGCAGGAGAAGTAGATACTGTTGCACCGACACTTGAGTTAACCAGCCCAGGTTCAAGTAACGACGTAACCCCAACGTTAAGCGGTACCAGTGATGCCCCTGAGGGCACAGTGATCAGCTTCACCGTAACGGATGATTTAGGGGCCGAGCAAACGTTCACCACCACGGTTGATGCTGATGGCAACTTCTCAGTGGAAGTACCGACTGCCTTGGCAGAAGGACCATATAGCATCGAAGCAAGTATTAGCGATGCAGCGGGCAACAGCAACGATATTACCGCCAGCGGTAATATCGATACCACAGCGCCAAGTGTGAGCGTGGATGCGCCAGTACTCACTAACGACAGCACGCCAACTGTGACAGGCACCAGTGATGCACCTAACAGCACCATCACGGTTACGTTTACAGATGCAGCAAATGCTACTCAAAGCATTGATGTACAAACCGATGCCAATGGTAACTGGAGTGCGGCACCAACAGGTACATTAGCTGAAGGTAATTACAGCGTCAGCGCCAGCATTACTGATACTGCAGGCAACACAGGTACAGGTACAGACAGTGGTGAAGTGGATATTACTCCACCGGCACTTGCCTTTACGCCGACCTTTGAGCTTGGCTTATTAGTCACATTAAGTGGTACGTCTGACTTGCCAGCAGGCAGTGAAATTACCATTACCGAGCAACTGGTAGGCGGTGGTATTGGTGCAACATATACCACCACAACAGATGCAGATGGCAACTGGTCATTAGTCGGATTAGATGTATCGTTACTTGATGTTGGCTCAGTGATCGCCACAGCGACCGATGCCGCAGGTAATACCCGTACAATTAGCTCAGATGACTTTGATAATACACCGCCTACGCTGACGGTTGACGTGGATGCACAAAGTAATAGCAACACGCCAATCATAAGCGGCACAAGTGATGCAGGTGAGGGTGCACAAGTGACGATAGTCGTTACCGACAGCAACGGCAACCCACAAACCATCACCGCCCTTGTTGATGCGGATGGTAATTGGAGCGCCACTCCAACCACACCATTAAGTGAAGGTCAAAGCACCATTGAAGTGAGTGTACGCGACAGTGTCGGCAATGAAACCACAGTGAGTGATACCAGTACCATCGACACGCAAGCGCCAATACTCACCATTCAAAACGTAGGCGATGTTAGCGATTTAACACCTGAGCTGCAGGGCACCAGTAATGAAATTGGTGGCACTGTTACACTCACCATCACCGACAGCGCAGGTGCTGTGCAAACCATTGAGACCCTAGTTGGCAGCGATGGCCACTGGAACATTGAAGTGTCAACAGCCCTTGCACAAGGTGATTTTACTGTAAGCGCGAGTATTACCGATGCGGCAGGCAACGAGAGCACAGCAAACAGCAGTGGTAATGTGGATACTATTACGCCAGTTGTCACCGTTGATGCACAGGGCCTTGGCAACGACAGCACCCCAGTTGTTAGTGGTACCTCAACAGAGCCAGAAGGCACCGTTGTAAATATTGTTATTACCGACAGTAATGGTGATGAGTATCCAATTACCGCCACCGTTGATGCAAACGGGGAATGGCAAGCGACTAGTCCTGAGTTACCAGATGGAAGCTACAGCGTACAAGCCAGCATTACCGATGCGGCAGGAAACACCGGCGGCGCCGTTCAATCAGGCACTCTTGATACCTTAGCACCGACATTGACACTGGATACCGTGGGCGCGACCAACGACAGCACCCCAACTATCAGCGGAAGCAGCAATGCGCCAGTGGGCACAGTGATAAACATCAGTGTGAGCGATGGCACCACAACCGAAACGTTCACCGCGACAGTACAAGCTGATGGCAGTTGGTCAGCAGATGTACCGAACGCGTTAACTGATGGTCCACTCACTATCGAAGCAAGCGTTAGTGATAACGCCGGTAATACCACTACATTAAGTGAAACCGCAACACTCAACACTACGGCCCCAAGCATTAGTATTAATGCACTGGTTGACACCAACGACACCACCCCAACCATTAATGGTACAAGCGATGCGGCAGATAACACCACCATTAGCTTAACGTTTGAAGACAGTGCAGGGAATATTACGACTGTTGATACAACCGTAACGGGTGGGGTATGGAGTGTCGATGCACCAACTGATTTAGCCGAAGGCGAATATACTGTCACCGCACAGGTAAATGATGGCCTAGGTAATATCGGCAGCGCCACCGAGACAGGTCAGATAGACCTTACTGGCCCGAGCCTTGTTATTACAGACAACGGTGTAGGCAGCGACACCACGCCAACAATTGCAGGTACCAGCGATGCACCGCAAGGCAGTGAAGTAACCATTGTTGTCACCGACAGCAGCGGCGCAGCGCAAACAATGAGCGCCATCGTACTAGCCAATGGCACGTGGTCAATCCCTGTACCGATAGCACTCGCAGAAGGTGCATACACCATTAGCGCGAGTGTTGAAGATGTGGCAGGCAACGACACCATCGCCACAGGCGCAGGTGAAATAGATACCACTGCACCGACACTTGTACTTACCAGCCCAGGCTCAAGTAATGACATCACCCCGACACTCAGTGGCACAAGTGATGCCGTTGAAGGCACCGTTATTAACTTCACGGTAGTGGACGATCAAGGCAATACACAAACGTTCACCACCACGGTGGATGCCGATGGCAACTTCTCTATAGAAGTACCGACTGCCTTGGCAGAAGGACCATATAGCATCGAAGCAAGTATTAGCGATGTGGCAGGTAACAGCACCGATATTACCGGCAACGGCACCATTGATACCACAGCACCAAGTGTGAGTGTAGATGCGCCAGTACTCACCAACGACAGCACGCCCACAGTGACAGGCACCAGTGATGCACCTAACAGCACCATCACGGTGACGTTTACAGATGCAGCAAATGCTACTCAAAGCATTGATGTACAAACCGATGCCAATGGTAACTGGAGTGCGACACCAACAGGTACATTAGCTGAAGGGAATTATAGCGTCAGCGCCAGCATCACCGATGCAGCGGGCAACACAGGTACAGGTGTAGATACGGGCGAAGTGGATGTGACCCCACCGGCGCTTGCCTTTACTCCGACCTTTGAGCTTGGTTTATTGGTTACCTTAAGTGGTACCTCTGACTTGCCAGCAGACAGTGAAATTACTATTACCGAGCAACTGGTAGGCGGTGGTATTGGTGCAACATATACCACTACAACGGATGCGGATGGTAACTGGTCATTAGTCGGGTTGGATGTATCGTTACTTGATGTTGGCTCAGTGATCGCCACAGCGACCGATGCCGCAGGTAATACCCGAACAATTAGCTCAGATGACTTTGATAATACACCGCCTACGCTGACGGTTGACGTGGATGCACAAAGCGACAGCAACACGCCAATCATAAGCGGCACAAGCGATGCAGGTGAGGGGGCACAAGTGACGATAGTCGTTACCGACAGCAATGGCAACCCACAAACCATCACCGCCCTTGTTGATGCGGATGGTAATTGGAGTGCTACACCAGCGACACCATTAAGTGAAGGTCAAAGCACCATTGAAGTAAGTGTACGCGACAGTGTCGGCAATGAAACTACAGTGAGTGATACCAGTACCATCGACACGCAAGCGCCAATACTCACCATTCAAAACGTAGGCGATGTCAGCGACTTAACACCAGAGCTTCAGGGCACCAGTAATGAAATTGGTGGCACTGTTACACTCACCATCACCGACAGCGCAGGTGCTGTGCAAACGATTGAGACCCTAGTTGGCAGCGATGGTCACTGGAACATTGAAATTCCAGGTGCCCTTGCACAAGGTGACTTTACTGTAAGCGCGAGTATTACCGATGCGGCAGGCAATGAGAGCACAGCAAACAGTAGTGGTAATGTGGATACTATTACGCCAATCGTCACCGTTGATGCACTGGGCCTTGGCAACGACAGCACCCCAGTGATTAGTGGTACCTCAACAGAGCCTGAAGGCACCGTTGTAAACATTGTTATTACTGACAGCAACGGTGATGAACACCCAATCACCGCCACCGTTGATGCAAACGGTGATTGGCAAGCAACCAGCCCTGAATTACCAGATGGAAGCTACACCGTGCAAGCCAGTATCACCGATGATGCAGGCAACACCGGTGGTGCAACACAAACAGGCAACTTAGATACCTTAGCGCCGACACTGACGTTAGACACAGTCGGTGCCACGAATAACAACACGCCAACAATTAGCGGGACATCGAACGCGCCAGCAGGCACGGTTATAACGATTAACGTCACGGATGCAGATAATACAGAAACGTTTACCGCGACAGTGCAAGCCGATGGCAGCTGGTCAGCGGATGTACCGAACGCGTTAACTGATGGTCCACTCACTATCGAAGCAAGCGTTAGTGATAACGCCGGTAATACCACTACATTAAGTGAAACCGCAACACTCAACACCACGGCCCCAAGCATTAGTATTAATGCACTGGTTGACACCAACGACACCACCCCAACCATTAATGGTACAAGCGATGCGGCAGATAACACCACCATTAGCTTAACGTTTGAAGACAGTGCAGGGAATATTACGACTGTTGATACGACCGTAACGGGTGGGGTATGGAGTGTCGATGCACCAACTGATTTAGCCGAAGGCGAATACACTGTCACCGCACAGGTAGATGATGGTCTAGGTAATATCGGCAGCGCCACCGAGACAGGTCAGATAGACCTTACTGGTCCGAGCCTTGTTATTACAGACAATGGTGTAGGCAACGACACCACGCCAACAATTGCAGGTACCAGTGATGCACCGCAAGGCAGTGAAGTAACCATTGTTGTCACCGACAGCAGCGGCGCAGCGCAAACAATGAGCGCCACCGTACTAGCCAATGGCACGTGGTCAATCCCTGTACCGATAGCACTCGCAGAAGGTGCATACACCATTAGCGCGAGTGTTGAAGATGTGGCAGGCAACGACACCATCGCCACAGGCGCAGGTGAAATAGATACCATTGCACCGACACTTGTACTTACCAGCCCAGGCTCAAGTAATGACATCACCCCGACACTCAGTGGCACAAGCGATGCGGTTGAAGGCACGGTTATTAACTTCACGATTGTTGACGATCAAGGCAATACACAAACGTTCACCACCACTGTGGATGCAGACGGCAACTTCTCTATAGAAGTACCGACTGCATTGGCTGAAGGACCATACAGCATCGAAGCAAGTATTAGCGATGTGGCAGGTAACAGCACCGATATTACCGGCAACGGCACCATTGATACCACAGCACCAAGTGTGAGTGTAGATGCGCCAGTACTCACCAACGACAGCACGCCCACAGTGACAGGCACCAGTGATGCACCTAACAGCACCATCACGGTGACCTTTACAGATGCAGCGAATGCAGTGCAAAGCATTGATGTACAAACCGATGCCAATGGTAACTGGAGTGCGACACCAACAGGCACATTAGCCGAAGGGAATTATAGCGTTAGCGCCAGCATCACCGATGCCGCAGGCAACACAGGTACCGGCACTGACAGTGGCGAAGTGGATGTAACTGCTCCTGAACTTGAAATTATTCCATCGTTTTTATTAGGTAATTTAGTTTCTCTTTCGGGGGATTCTGATTTACCGGGAGGCTCTGTAATCACTATTACAGAGTACCTAGTTGGTGGGTTAGTTGGCGCAACTTATACAGCAACGACAAATCCTGATGGTACCTGGGGGCTTGCAAACATAACAGTACCTTTACTAAACCTTGCCTATGTGACTGCCAGTGCAACGGATGCCGCTGGTAATGTCAGAACAATCAATACACTTGATTTTGATAACGTAGCACCAGAATTAACCGTTAGTGTTGATGCTTTATCTAATGACAGTACGCCAGTAATTAGCGGCACCACCGATATGGGGCAAGGCACTGTAATTAATATAACCGTGACTGATAGTGAAGGAGAAAGCCAAGCGTTTACTGCGACAGTTCAAGCCGGTGGCAGTTGGTCAGCAGATGTACCAGCAGAGCTAGCGCAAGGTCAATACACTGTTGTTGCAGAGGTTAGAGACAGTGTTGGTAATTTAACAACGCAGCAGGCTCAAGGTGAAATAGATAGCGTTGCTCCTTCATTAATTGTGAACGAAGTTAACGCGACAATAGATACAACCCCTACAATTTCAGGCACGAGTAATGAGATTGGTGCTGATGTAACCATCCTTATCGGCGGTCAAACACTAACAGCAACAGTGGGTACTGATGGCAATTGGCAAGTAGATGTCCCCGTAGCACTTGTTGATGGTGATTATACGGCTCAAGTAAGTGTTACCGATGATGCTAATAATACCAGCAGCACGGCTATTGATTTAACAATTGATACCCAAGTACCTGTTATTGTACTTAATGACATAACTGTATTTAACACTGAGACACCAGTTATAAATGGTACTTCAACTGAACCACAGGATACGGTGGTCGATATAGTCATTACAGATAGCAACGGTGATATACATACTTTAACTGCAATAGTTGATGCTAACGGCGATTGGCAAGTTACAGCGCCAAGTTTGCCTGATGGTAATTATGATGTAGAGGTAAGTATTACCGATGATGCTGGCAATCAAGGAGTGGATACAGGCTCGAGCTTTATTGATACTCAAGCACCAAGTATTACTATAAACGCATTAGGTACAATTAATGACAGCACGCCAACTATTTCAGGCACATCCAATGAACCTGAAAACACGAGTATTACAGTAACTGTGACCGATAGAGATAGTACCGAGACTTACACAACTATTGTTGGTGCAGGTGGTGCTTGGACTGTAGATATTACAGATGTACTGACTGATGGTGAAGTTGCAGTTTCTGCAAGTGTTACTGATGCCGCAGGGAATGAATCAGTTGCAAATAGTACCGCAATGTTAAATACCAATGCGCCTACAATTAATATTAATACAATTATTGATACAAACGATCAAACACCAGCAATATCAGGCACAAGTAGTGCGGCAGATAACACAGAAATCACGGTTGTTATAACTGACGTTAATAACGTTTCACATACTGTAACTACAACTGTGGTAGGTGGGATCTGGAGTGTTGATGCGACAGATATTCTACCTGAAGGTGAATTTACTGTTTCGGCAAGTGTAACTGAAGGAGGCTTAACGAGTAATACAACAGGTAGCGGTGTTATCGATTTAACTCCACCAGCCCTTAATATTACACCGCTTACAATTTCAAATGATACAACGCCAACAATTTCAGGCACAACTACAGCTCCACAAGGCGCCATAGTCGCTATTTTAATTACAGATAGCTTAGGTGTAGAGCAAACGGTTAATGCTACTGTTGGTGCAAATGGCACATGGTCAGTCGCTGCAAGTACAGAGTTGAGCGAGGGCACTTACACGGTTTTAGCTTCAACAACAGATACTGCAGGTAATCCTGTAAACACAAGTATTACAGGGGAAGTTGATATAACAGCACCTGTTGTGACCATTAACGATATTGTTGGAAGTACAGACCTAACCCCGGGTATTTCTGGAGGTGTGACAGGTGCCAATGTGGGTGATGCTGTTGCTGTGGTATTTACCGATGCACTCGGGAATAAGCATGCTGTAAATACAACAGTTCAAACGGGTGGTGTATGGTCTGTAGAGGCAACTAGCTCTCTATCACAAGGAGATTATTCAGTTGAAGTATTTGTTACTGACAGCGCGGGTAATACCGGGGATGCAACAAATACAGCAACCATTGATACAATTGCTCCCGAAATTAGTATTGATCAAAGTTCATTAATACTTACCCAAGACAGCACGCCATTAATTAGTGGCATATCAAACGAGCCAAATACAAACGTTTTCGTTACGTTTACTGACTCAGCTGGCGCATCGCATCAAATTACCGTACAAACGGATGCTAATGGAGACTGGCAAGCCGCTGCAGACAACGTATTAGCAGAGGGGGTTTACAGTGTTTCGGCAACGATTACTGATAGCGCAGGAAATACCTCTGTTGATAGTAAAACAGGTGGCGAAGTAGATACAGTAGGGCCAGAGCTTACTATTGTGCCTTCGTTCGTATTAGGACAGCTAGTATCTTTATCTGGTACTTCCGATTTAGGTGAAGGTAAAACAGTCACCGTTAATTTAGAATTAGCAGGTGATTTGGCTAACTTAACTTACGATGTAACCACCGATGCCAATGGTGATTGGGAGTTATTAGGCCTAGCGGTTAATATTATTGGCTTATCAGTTGTTGAAGCCTCCGCAACTGATGAAGCGGGTAACACCACCACTATTACGACTGCAGATGTAGATGCTTCAACGCCGTTACTTAATGCGGTGGTTGACTTTGTAGCTGGCGAGGGTGATTTACCAATAATTAGCGGTACGACCGACCAAGCCCCAGGCACCGAAGTGCTAGTGAGAGTGGTAGATAGCGATAACATAGCACAAGATTTGGTTGCTATAGTGCAGGCAGATAATTCATGGACTGTACAGGTTCCTCAATCACTTGCTGAGGGCGTGTTTACTGTAACTGTAAATGTATTAAGTGAAGTCGGGATCACAGCTACACAGCTGCTAAGCAGTGTAGTAGATACCATCTCGCCAACACTTAATTTGCAAGTGATTGGTACAACGTCAGATTCTACTCCAATTATTCAAGGGACCAGTGATTTAATTAATGGCGTGGTAGAGATTCAGCTGGACGGAGGCTCAGTACTAACAACAACAGTGAATGCAGCAGGGCTATTTTCACTGGAGGTTGATGCGCTGACTGAAGGGCAGCATGTTGCCAACGTGAGTATCACTGATGATGCCGGCAATGTAGTAACACAAACGCTCGAGTTTGTTGTTGATACGTTAGTACCTGTGGTAGATATTTTACCGTTGAGCATCAGCAATACTGACATACTCACTATTTCGGGTACTTCAGAGGAGGCTCCGGGTACAGACATTGATGTAACTGTAATTGATAGTAACGGCAACGCAACAGTATTTGATGCCCTTGTTGGGAGTGATGGAACATGGTCGTTATTAACCACGAGCCTACCTGATGGTATATATAGTGTATTTGCAAGTATTACTGATGCTGCGGGTAATCTAGGCCAGTCTGCTACTGAGCAAGTGACGATTGATACCATTCCACCAGCGCTAGGGATAGACGCCTTTGGTGTACTTAATACATTAACGCCAACTATTACTGGCACCAGTGACGAAGAAACCGGTAGCTTAATCACGGTTAACATTACTGACTCTACAAATACACTTTTTGAAGTTACCACAACGGTATTAGGCGATGGCACGTGGCTTATTGTTGCACCTGCACTTGCTGAGGGCGATTTAACCATAGAAGCCATTAGTATTGATGATGCTGGAAATATAGCCACAGTAACGCAAACTGGCACTGTTAGTACCACTTTACCGAGCCTACTAATCAATCCAATAATAGATACAAGCGATACAACCCCTACTATTAGTGGTACTACCGACGTAATAAACGGTAATGTAGAAGTTGTTATTACAGATAGCAGTGGTAATGCAACAACCTATAACACTCAAGCACTTGGTGTTGTATGGACATTAATACCGAGCACGCCACTAGCTGAAGGTGCTTTTACAGTTGATGCGACAGTCGAAAACTTTGGCCTTACAAGCTCTACAAGCCTTGATGGCATAGTTGATTTAACACCGCCCACAATTGAAGTTAATGAACTTGCAGTTACGAATAACTCACTGCCAACAATTACAGGTACAAGTGATGCTCCAGCAGGTACAACCATAAGCGTAGTACTTACTGATGCTAATAGTGATTCGCAAACATTAACTGCGCAAGTGGCAGGTAACGGAACTTGGTCAGTCACAGCTGTTACGCCGCTTAGTGAAGGCGGTTTTACTGCTACTGCAACAGTTAGTGATGCTGCAGGAAACTCATCAAGCGATACCATGGTTTCAAGTACTGATTACACAGCACCTATTGTATTTATAGACTCTATTGCAGTAGGCCAAGATACCACACCGACTATTACAGGCTCGGTAACCGGAAGTTTTGCGGGAGCTGCAGTTATGGTGATGTTTACTGACGCACTAGGTGAAACACACAATGTTTCAACAACAGTAAACACAGACGGGTCGTGGATTGTTACAGCTTCGCAGCCTCTTAGTGAAGGGAATTACAGCGTTGATGTAAGCGTACTTGATAATGCAGGTAATATTGGCGAGCAATCAATAAGCAGCATAGTTGATTCAGGCATAGTAATTAACTCTGGTTTAGAATTAACAGCCGATAGCACACCTAAGATCACCGGTACCGCAGGAGCAAATGAAGATATTACCGTAAGTTTTATAGATGAAAGCGGTACTGTGGTAACCAAGGATACAACAGCGGGTGAGACAGGTGTATGGAGCGTATCACCAGACAATGACTTACTTGATGGAGCATACACTGTAACGGCTACCGCTACTGATGAATCTGGAAATGTTACTTCAAGTGGAAGCTTATCTGGGTTAGTGATTGACTCAACGCCGGTAGACTTCGAAGTGTCTAACTATTACTGGGGCTTACTAGGAATAGGTTTAACTGCAGAAGGCACAGTAGAAGAAGGAAATAGTGTATATGTTGTAGGAGCAAACCTACTTGGCCTTGAGGTGTTAAACCTAAACTTAAATGTGCTAGAAAGCGCTAGAGAAATTCAACCTGATGAGAATGGAAATTGGAGTTCATTATTATCAGTTCTTGATTTAGGTTCTTGGTCTGATTATCGCTTTATCACAGTTGATGAAGCCGGTAATTATTTAATTAAGGATATTAATGACAATATTATTGACCAAGGAAACGACCCACAACTTGCTAGCGCAGGAAGCAGTGCAAGCGCTGCTTCCGGCGACACAATCCCTGAATCATTTAGTGAGGAGTCGGCTTTAGGCGATACAACCCCTAATGAAGTTTCAAGCAACAACGTATTAAGCACTGAAACGATTGATTTAGGTAACTTGAGTGGTCTATCAACACCTGAGCAAACGGTGCAAGTGAGTTCGGCGGAGCCACTTAACATTAATGACGTAATCATTAACGAAGATGCAGAGCAGCTTATAGCGCTAAATACACTGGTTGAGGATGAAGGCTCTGCAATTGCTTATACTCCAGCTCAAAGTGGGGGAAGCATTGATGCAGCAGCACCTGCGGTTGATGTACAAAATCAATCGGAAGAGATGATTAAACACTTAATTGAAGGTAGTAATAATCAAACGGATATTTAATATCAATAAAGCCCTCTTAATTATTTTTTAAGGGGGCTTACATTATTAAGCAAATTGATATTATTTATAACGAAATTTAAGAACAAAGGACATTAAAAAAGCCTTATTGATTTATCAATAAGGCTTTTTTAATGTAAAATTTTGGGCTTACGCTTTTAGATTACGAACCAGTTTACTCTCGGTATTTACAGATTTACCGGCTTGGTCGTAGGTCATTGACGTTGGTGCGCCAATTAATATCTCTTTTAATTGTTTAACACTAAGTTGCGCTTGACGGGCAGCATGAGCATTAACATTATTTTGTTTTTGGCATTGTGCAAGTTGAGTTTTAACTTGGCTTATTAGCTCAGATATTTCAGGGCTTTGTGTATCGTTACTGGCAATTAGCTTACTTAGCTCTTTATCTAGAGTGCTTAGCTTAGTTAAAAAAGACATTTTTTGTTGGGCAATTTCTTTTAGACCAGCACCACGTCGTGAGGCAATAGCAGTAAGCTCATCGTTTAATAGCGTGTGTAAAGAGTCTAAACAACTTACTTGTTGGTTTAGCTTTACGCTAATTAAACTATTATGATCAGCCATACACGTTAAACTCAAAATCAGCTAAGTTTTTAGCAAGCTTTTCACTGTCCACTTGGTATTTACCTTCAGTTATTGCTTTTTTTAGCTCAGCAACTTTATCGCTGTCAAAGCCAGGCGATTGCTGTGCTTTATCTTGAAGCGTTTTTAATTGCTGCGCTTGCGGCGTTAAACTTACAGAATCACTTGCAGCTTTAGGCGAAGGGGCCTGAGCAGCTTGTGTATTTGCGTTATCTTTTTTTAAATCAACTTGTTGCTGCTTTGCATTTGTTAACGCATTAGCTTGTTGATTACTGCCATTAACTTGATTAACCATAATAATAAACCCGTATATTACCCAACTTATGCCATGTTATCGGCATATACGTAGGATACTTTAGTATAAATCTAAATTAAATATTCACCTGAACAGACTCTACACCATCTACTCGCGCATTTAAAACTTTACCTGATTTTTTGTTTTTTATTTGTATTTGTTCGCCCAAAGTACCGTCTTCTAAAGCAATACCTGTGGTTTTAATTCTAAGACCCCTCAGGTTTGCGTAAATATTAACAGAGTCACCTTTACACACCATGCAAATTTGGTTTAGTAATACTGGCATACCACTTCTAATATTTCGTTTACTTCTACTACCTATTAGCATTGTGGGATCGTCTAAGTACTGTATTCGTACAAAGTGAGTTGGTTTCATTTCAATACTTAAATGCGATTTAGTTATTACTTCACCGCGGGTTAAATTAGCAGTGGCAACAACAACTGGGGCCATTTCAACAACTCTTACATGAACGTATTGAGCCCACGTTTGCGCATCATTGCACTTGGCTTGTAAGGTTACTTGGCGGTTAAATGGTGGCTCATCGGATGTTGATAATTCAAGCTCTGTATTACAGACACGATCAGGAATGCGACTGTCTAAAGGCAGAGCACTTAATTGAGTATTAGTATTTTGTAATGTACCAATTTGCTTAGCTATGTAAGCAACGGCCATGTCTTGTAATAAATCTTTACTAAACACTTTAGCTTGCAAAGGGAATACAAAGCACAAGCTAGTAACAAAATAAAAAACACTGTATCTTCTGATTTTTTTTAACAAACTCATAATGTTTCGACTATGCTTATGGTTTCAAACAGGGTATAAATATTTTGCGTCAAAAAGTAGACGCACCCGCGATGTTATGTAGCTTTATAAATAGAAAGCAATTATCGTTCCGTATTATTTGTTTTCTTTAGGAGATTTGAATGGCAGGCATTTTAGACTCAGTAAACCAACGCACACAGTTGGTTGGGCAGAACCGCCTAGAATTACTTTTATTTAAGCTCAGAGGGCGTCAGCGTTTTGGTATTAATGTATTTAAAGTGAGAGAAGTGCTGCAATGCCCTCCACTAACAAGCATGCCAAAATCTAATCCGTATATTCGTGGTGTTGCACATATTCGTGGTCAAACCATTTCGGTTATTGATTTATCAATGGCTGTAGGTGGGCGCCCAATCGACAACATTAAAGACAGCTTTATAATCATTGCTGAATACAATCGCTCTGTGCAAGGGTTTTTAGTGGGCGGAGTTGAACGCATTGTAAATATGAATTGGGAAAAAATAATGCCACCGCCATCAGGCGCCGGACGTTATTCATATTTAACGGCAGTGACCGAAATCGAAAATGAATTAGTCGAGATTCTCGATGTAGAAAAAATTCTCAACGAAATTTGTCCAGTAAACACAGAAGTAAGTGCTGAAGTTGCACAAAGTGGCGATATTCAAAGAGATTTAGGCGAACGTATCGTATTTATTGCAGATGACTCTGCTGTTGCGCGTAATCAAGTTAAACGGGCCTTAGAGCCGCTAGGTGTTCAAACAGAGCTTGCTAAAAATGGTAAGGAAGCTTTAATTAGGCTTAAAGAAATAGCAGAGCTTGATTGTAAAAATGATATTACAGAGCGAGTAGCATTACTTATCTCAGACGTTGAAATGCCAGAAATGGACGGCTATACCTTAACAGCTGAAATAAAAGCAGATCCCAAACTTGCACCTTTGCATGTTATTTTGCATACCTCTTTGAGTGGTGTTTTTAACCAAGCGATGATTGAAAAAGTAGGGGCAGATGACTTTATTGCTAAATTTAACCCAGATGAATTAGCAACAGCGGTTAAAAAGTGGGTTCATTGTGATTAACAAAAATAGGTGCTACTAACTTGAATAATAAAGATTTGCAGCAAAGTGAATACGACCAGTTTCGTTCGTTTTTAGAGCAGCAATGCGGCATTGTTTTAGGTGAAAATAAACAGTATTTAGTTAAAAGCCGACTTGCTCCGTTAATGACTCGATTTAATGTGGGATCTTTATCGGAATTGGTTAGTAAAACTCTCGGGCCTCATGAGCGGCAATTAAGAGCCGCTGTGGTTGATGCAATGACCACCAACGAAACTTTGTGGTTTAGAGATCAATACCCATTTGAGTTACTCCAAAACAAGCTTTTCCCTGAATTTAAAGATTTAAGAAGACCTTTAAAAATTTGGTCTGCTGCCAGTTCGTCAGGCCAAGAACCTTATTCAATAGCTATGTCGGTTGCTGAATTTAATGCTAAGCAACCAGGTGTGCTTCGTATGGGGGCACAAATTATCGGTACCGACATATCTAATACCATGCTTGATATGTGTAAAAATGCAGAGTATGACGCGCTGGCACTCGCCAGAGGGTTATCTGCAGAGCGTCGTAAAAAGTTTTTTAAAGACAGCGGCAACGGTATGGCACAAGTAAACGATACAATAAAAAAACAAGTTAGTTTTAGGCATTTAAATCTGCTTGATTCTTACGCGTTAATGGGCAAGTTTGATATTATTTTTTGCCGAAATGTACTAATTTATTTTGCGCCTGAAATAAAAGCTAAAATTATTAACCAGTTTGCACAAGCGTTAAATCCAAACGGTTACCTATTTTTAGGCGCGTCAGAGTCCCTAACTGGCCTAAGTACTGAATTTGATATGGTTAGGTGCAACCCTGGTATTATTTACCAAAAGAAGTAATTAAGCTAACTCCCTTCCCTAAAACGACGCACCTAGCGTCGTTTTTCTATTTAGATACATAGCCTTATAAAAATATAGCATGCCCTAATATTAATGGCTTATTTTTTGCTTTATTAATGGGTAAGTCAATTTTTTGGAGAAGGTTATGGCTATCAGTTTTGATAAAGCATTAGGTGTGCATCCGCAAGCCATGTTGATCCGTTCACAGCGAGCAGAATTAATTGCAACTAATATAGCTAACGCTGATACGCCTGGCTATAAAGCAAAAGATATTGATTTTGCCTCTGCTTTAAAAGCGGCAAGGTCAACCCAGCAAAGCGGCAATACTATGGTAAGAACTAATGATAAACACATTGGTGGAGGTACTCATAGTATGGGCAGTTCAGAATCATTTCGTTTGCCAAATCAATCAGATACTGGTGATGGTAACTCGGTTGATATACAAGTGGAACGAAACTTGTATACACAGAATGCTATGGAGTATCAGGCCAGCTTGCAATTTTTAAGCGGCAAATTTAAAGGCCTGAATAAAGCTCTCGGTAGTCAAGGATAAAAATTATGAGTTTATATAATGTTTTCGATATTGCAGGTTCGGGTATGAGCGCACAAAACGTTCGCTTAAATACTACAGCTAGTAATATTTCTAATGCTAACACCATTAGTTCATCTCAAGACAAAACGTACCGAGCGCGCCAACCTGTATTTGCGGCTGAGCTAACAAAGGCTTCAGCATCAGTAAGTAACCAGCAGGGCTCCGCAGTTGGTGTTAAAGTTTTGGGCATTGTTGAAAGCGATGCGCCATTGCAAATTGAATATAACCCAAACCATCCAAGTGCGGATGAAAATGGCTATATCTATAAACCCAACGTTAATGTTGTAGAGGAGATGGCAAATATGATTTCTGCCTCTCGTTCTTACCAAACAAACGTGCAAGTTGCTGATGCAGCTAAGCAAATGCTAAGTAAAACACTGTTGCTAGGGCAGCGGTAACCGAGGGTAGGTTATGAGTAACGATATTAGTACATCTTCATCCTATTTAGACTCTTTGCGTTGGCAAGAATCGCAAGTAGCGACCAGCGACAATGAGAGTGATGCGTTAACGCAAGAAGACTTTTTTTCTTTGTTAACTCAGCAATTATCGTATCAGGATCCCAGTAACCCTGCGGATAACGATCAAATGATTGCTCAAATGACTAGCTTTACGATGGCGCAAGGTATCAGTGATTTGAATTCAAATTTTGATACGTTGGCTACTTCGATGACATCAAACTCAGCCCTGCAAGCTTCAACGCTTGTTGGCAAGCAGGCTTTACTAGAGTCAAATACTGTTGATTTAAATGAATCAGGTGATGCTAAAGGGTCTATCGTTGCTGAAAGTGCAGTTGAAAGCTTAACACTTAGTGTAACTGACGCTTCAGGACAGCTAGTGAGAACAATTGATATGGGTTCTCAGCCTGCGGGCGCTGTTCGCTTCGCTTGGGATGGTAATAATGAAAGCGGTGAGCGTTTACCTGAAGGGGAATACACATTATCGGCACAAGGTAGTACCAATGGCCAGTTTTCTAGCTTGCCTATTGCAACTTTCAAAAATATTGAAAGTGTAAACATTAACGGCTCAAGCGGCATCATTGTGAACACCAAAGAAGGTGCGGTTAGGTTAACCGACATTGCAGAAATCGCGTAACAAATTTAATATTTCTTGCCTGCCAGCAGGCCACAGATTAACAGGTTAGAGGTGAATTATGAGCTTCAATATTGCATTAACCGGCCTAGCTGCCGCACAAAAAGATTTAGACGTAACTGCAAATAATATTGCAAACGTAAATACAACAGGTTTTAAAGAGTCACGCGCTGAGTTTGCCGATGTTTACGCTTCATCAGTATTTAGCTCTGGTAAGACTAAAAATGGTGATGGTGTTCAAACCGCTATGGTTGCACAGCAGTTTCATCAAGGCTCACTGCAATTTACAAATAACTCACTTGATTTGGCTATCACTGGTGAAGGTTATTTCGCGATGAGTGAAGACTTAGGTTCTCAAGATTTTTCTTACACTCGTGCAGGTGCATTCAAATTAAATGAAGATAATTTTGTAGTAGATGCCAAAGGTAATTTTTTACAAGGTTTCCCTGTTGATGAAGCTACAGGTGCCACTACATCAGTAAGTTTGAGTACTTCATCACCATTACAGATACCGGATTCGTCTGGTTCTCCTCGCGCAACAAGTAAAGTGTACTCATCATTTAACTTAGATTCACGAGAAACTCAACCTACAGTAACTCCTTTTGATTCAAGTACGAGTGCTTCTTATAATAGTTCTACATCAACTACAGTTTATGACTCATTAGGTGAGCCACATGTTTTACAGCTTTTCTTTGTAAAGCAAGACCCAACGACAACACCAAATCAATGGCAAGTTTATGGAACTTTAGACGGGAAAAATTTTGGGACAGATGGAGTTGAAACAGTCGCAGGTTCACATACTCCTATAGATACTTTTGAATTTACATCAGCAGGTTTGCCTAATGTAACATCACCGGCTACAACTTTTGATGATATAGACTTATCTTCTGATGCGACTACAGGTTTGACTTCTCTTTTGACTAATGGTGCAAGTTTTCCTGATGATGTGTCAGTCAGTTGGCGTGATGAAGCGGGAACCAGTAATAAAGTTCCCACTCAGTATGCAGGTAACTTTGAAGTAAAAGCGCTTGAGCAAGACGGTGCTACTGTTGGCCGTTTAGCCGGTATTGATATTGGTACTGATGGTAAAGTAGTTGCATCTTACAGTAATGGTGACTCAACTTTTCTAGGTCAAGTCGCTATGGTTCGTTTTTCTAACTCACAAGGCTTACAGCAAGTCGGTGATACCGCTTGGAAAAAAAGTTTAACATCTGGTGATCCAATTGCAGGCGAACCAGGATCAGGTACTTTAGGATCGATCAATTCATCAGCGCTTGAGCAATCAAATACAAACCTTACTAATGAACTAGTAGACTTAATTACTGCACAGCGTAATTACCAAGCAAACTCACGTGCGCTTGAAGTTAACTCAACTATTCAGCAAAGTATTTTGCAGATTCGATAAGCTAAACCCCATTAAATATATTAGGCTGCACTTTTGCAGCCTTTTTTGTAAGTCCTCTTTGTAAGCCCTTCTAAAAACCTCTCAATGTTGCGTCAAATTTAATCTGGCACCTATTTTGCATTTATAAGTTCAGAGATTTTTTATGTGAGTCGATACTATGGACAAAATGGTCTACATTGCGGCCTCTGGCGCTAAGCAAAGCCTACAAGGGCTTGCGCTTAAAGCCAATAATTTGGCGAATGCAAATACAACAGGATTTAAAGCTGACTTTGCCCAGGCGCGTTCTATGCAAGCGTTTGGCGAAGGTTTGCCTACACGTGTATTTTCAATGCAAGAGCGTCCGGGTTCAAACATGGTATCGGGTGGCATTGTGCAAACCGGGCGAGACTTAGATATCGCAATGAGCGATAACGCATGGCTTGCTGTGCAAGATGCCTCCGGTAATGAAGCTTACACAAAAGTGGGTACGTTAAACGTTACTGCTCAAGGCATGCTTGTAACCAGTCATGGTCGTCAAGTTATTGGCGAAGGGGGACCTGTAATTTTACCCGTCCCAGTCGAAAAAATAGGGTTTAGCCAAGATGGCGCTATTCAAGTTCGACCACAAGGCGCTCCCGCTAACTTTTTAGAAGAAATCGACACGCTTAGAGTGGTAGAAGCAAATAGCTCACAGCTCGAAAAAGGTAACGACGGTTTATTTAGACCAAAAGCAAATGTAACAGTAGATACCTCTGCCAATGTAAAAGTTTTAAGTGGTTCGCTTGAAATGTCGAATGTGAATCCGGTTCACGAAATGGTCGACATGATAAGCCACCAGCGCCAATTTGAATTACAAGTGAAATTAATGAAAACAGCTGAAGAAATTGACGAGCGTCAAGATCAGTTATTACGCATAGTTTAACTTTAAAGTGAGGACACGATTATGAATCCAGCATTGTGGATCAGTAAAACTGGGCTAGACGCTCAACAAACCGATATATCGGTTATCTCAAATAATTTAGCGAATGCGAGTACCGTAGGTTACAAAAAAAGCCGCGCTATATTTGAAGATTTACTTTATCAAAATATTAATCAACCGGGTGGTCGTTCATCGCAAGATACCGAAATGCCGTCGGGCTTAATGTTAGGTGCGGGTGCTAAAGTTGTAGCTAACCAAAAAGAGTTTACGCAAGGCAACATGTTGACCACCGAAAACTCACTAGATTGGATGATTTCTGGCGAAGGTTTTTTTGAAGTACTGCAACCAGATGGCAATATTGCTTACTCACGCAATGGTCAGTTTACTACTGATGGCGATGGACGAATTGTAACATCGGGCGCAGGTTACGTTATTCAGCCAGAAATGAATGTACCTGATGACGCGCAATCAATTACGGTTTCGCAAGACGGCGAAGTATCTGTGCGTGTTGCAGGCCAAGCCGATAACGTTGTAATTGGTCAGCTGACTATTAGTGACTTTATTAATCCATCGGGTCTTGAGCCAATTGGTCAAAACCTTTATACCGAAACGGCTGTAAGTGGTGCGCCTGTACAAGGTAATCCTGGTGTTGAAGGGTTAGGTAGTATTATTCAAGGCTCACTCGAAACTTCAAACGTAAATGTGACTGAAGAGCTGGTAAATCTAATAGAAACTCAGCGTATTTACGAAATGAACTCAAAAGTAATTTCGGCCGTTGACGAAATGATGAGTTATATCAATCAACAGCTTTAATAGAGTAGGGGGGAATTATGCGTAATATTATTTTATTTGCAGCGGGCACATTATTTTTAAGTGGCTGTATGTCTACGCAAAATAGTGAGGTAGTGCAGGACGACCCTTACTACGCACCTATGTACCCTGAGCCTATTCTCGAGCCGCTGGTAGCCACAGGTTCATTGTTTAATACTCATACATCAAACGACTTATATTCTGATAAAAAAGCGCTACGTACTGGCGATATAATTACGGTTAAATTGCAAGAGTCTACTCAAGCAACAAAAGCCGCTAAAACAGAAACAGACAAAGAAACCGACGCAAGCTTAGACCCAGTGATTGGCTTAGGTGGTCTACCTGTAAATATAGGTGGCGATAGTATTCAGTTTGGTATTGGTAGTGATTCGTCGTTTACGGGCGATTCAAAATCTAACCAGTCAAACAGCTTAGTGGGCGATATTTCGGTTAATGTTATGCGCGTTTTACCTAATGGTAACTTAGTTATACGCGGCGAAAAATGGCTAACGCTTAATACTGGCGAAGAGTTTATTCGTTTAGAAGGGCTAGTACGCCCTCAAGACGTAAGCGCCGATAATACGGTTGAATCAAATCGTATCGCTAATGCACGTATTCAATACTCAGGTAAAGGGCAAACGCAAGAGGCGCAAAGTCCTGGTTGGCTTACACGTTTCTTTAGCAGTTCGCTGTTTCCATTTTAGAGGGTAACAACATGAATAGCCTTAAAGCTTTATGTTTAGTTGTGTTATTAGGTTGGCAGTTTACTGCCAGTGCTGAGCGCATAAAAGATGTGTCTATGGTTGAAGGCGTACGCTCTAACCAATTAGTCGGTTATGGCTTAGTGGTTGGTTTACCGGGCACCGGCGAGCAAAACTCATACACACAACAAAGTTTTAGAGGCATGTTGAACAGCTTTGGTATTACGCTACCTTCAACTCAAAGTCCTAAAATTAAAAATGTTGCCGCTGTTGCTGTACATGCAGAATTACCTGCATTTAGAAAGCCCGGGCAAACAATAGATATTACGGTTTCTTCTATTGGTAGTGCAGGCAGCTTACGTGGCGGTACTTTACTACAAACTTTTTTAAAAGGTGTAGATGGTAACGTGTATGCAATTGCACAAGGTAGTTTAATTGTCGGTGGCTTAGGCGCACAAGGCCTTGATGGCAGTAGAGTTGTAATTAACACCCCTACAGTTGGCCGTATACCAAATGGCGCTACAGTTGAGCGCGCCGTGGAAAGCCCATTTATGCAAGGCGATTACATTACTTTTAATTTAAACCGCCCAGACTTTACAACGGCAAAACGCCTAGAAAAAACAATTAATGACTTAGTTGGCCCAAATAGCGCACAAGCAATAGATTCTGTTTCTATTCGTGTTATAGCACCACGCGATGCATCCCAGCGTGTATCGTACTTATCAACACTCGAAAACTTAGAATTTAAACCAGCTGATATGGCCGCTAAAATTATAGTTAACTCGCGCACCGGTACAATTGTCATTGGCAAAAACGTTAAGCTTCAGCCTGCGGCTATAACTCACGGTGGCTTAACAGTAACAATTGCAGAACAACAAAACGTGTCACAACCAAATCCGCTAGCAAACGGTGATACAGTTGTCACGCAGCAAAGTATTATTGATGTAAACCAAGATGACTCGCGTGCCTTTGTATTTAATCCAGGTGTAAGCCTTGACGATTTAGTTCGCGCAATTAACGAAGTAGGCGCAGCGCCTGGTGACTTAATGGCTATTTTAGAAGCACTAAAAGAAGCTGGCGCAATTAACGGACAGTTAGTTGTTATATAATAACCCAGGCCATTAAATAACGTATTACTTAAGCCCTATATTTTTGAAATTAGGGCTTTTTATTTACAGCAACTTAAGTTTATTATTTTTATCTTCCTTGTTTTATCGGTAGTGGCTCAATTTTTGCATTTTTAACTGCATTATTCATTTTGTGTCAAAAAGCCGATGGAAACTAATCATCTCGATAAACAAAACTTTTTTGATTTAGGCAACTTAGATTCACTTCGTAAAGAAGCCTTAACGAGTGGCGATGCATCAACTGATGCCTCTAAAGCTGCGCTCAAAAAAGCGGCCGCACAATTTGAAGCTATTTTTACGCAAATGTTGCTCAAAGGAATGCGCAAAGCTAACGAAGCGTTTGAAGACAAAGACAGCCCATTTAATTCAAGTGGCGTAAAGTTTTTTGAAGAAATGCACGATCAGCAACTTTCAACAGAGCTTTCATCAAATGGCTCGTTAGGCCTTGCCGATTTAATAGTTCAGCAGTTATCGCCTGAGTCTAAAAACTTTATGCCAGGCTCGGTGCTTAGAACAACCAACGATATTTTTAGCGATACGCAAGTCGGTTCTGCTCTTCCTCATGAGCAAAAAAATAAGCAACCCGATCTTATCGTTAAGAGTACTAAAGCCGATATTGCTGAGCCTAAAGTCGATACTGCAGAGACTAAAACCGATAGCCCAACATTTAAAAATGCAGAAGAGTTTGTAAGTTCAGTGTGGGAACACGCTAAAACTGCAGCGCAAAAAATTGGTTTAAATCCTGCGGTAATGGTTGCACAAGCGGCACTTGAAACCGGTTGGGGTAAGCACATTATTAACAAAAGTGACGGTGGCAGCTCAAATAACTTATTTAATATTAAGTCAGATAAAAGCTGGGAAGGCGATAAAGCAAGCAAAATAACGCTTGAGTTTGAGCAAGGTACACCCGTTAAAAAACAAGCCAGCTTTAGAGCCTACGACTCAATTAAAGACAGCGTGAACGACTTCGTTGATTTTTTAACGCAAAACCCACGCTACAAAGAAGCATTACAAAATACAGCTAAACCAAACGACTTTTTAGATTCATTACAAAAAGCAGGTTATGCAACCGATCCAAATTACGCCAGCAAAATAAAAAAAGTGCTCAATAGCAGTCAGCTAAAAGACATTGCGGCAAACGTGATCCGCCAAGGAGTAGAGTAACATGTCGTTTAATTTATTAAACATTGCCAGTTCTGGGGTTAGATCAAGCTCGGAGCTACTGCAAACGACAAGTAAAAATATCGCCAATGTAAATACCGAAGGCTATGTGCGTGAGCGTACAGAGTTTACTACTATGGTTGACAACCAAGTAGGGCGAGGCGAAACATACCGATTACTAAACGAGTTTGCTCAGTCACAGCTAAATCGTGACACCTCTAATAAATCGTTTTTCGATCAGTTTATTACTGAGGCTAATCGAGTTGATACTATTTTTTCTGAAGAGTCGAACAACCTTTCGACTGGTATTAACTCTTTATTTAATAATGTGCAAGAAGCGCTAAATCAGCCCTCATCTACTGTTGCCCGCTCATTAGTAATGACAGATGCGCAAAGCTTAATTGATCAAATGGATAGGCTTTCGGGCATCGTGCTTGATCAAAAAAGTATAGTAAACGAGCAGCTCGAAATATTTTCAGATGAAGCAAACTCACTCATTCAAAGTATTAGCACGCTAAATCAAAATATAGCAGCCGTTAATGGTACTAATAACGCCGCAGATGCCAGCTCTACCTATAACGAACGCGATAAAGCAATACGCGACTTATCAGAGCTAATAGACATAGAAACGCTTGATGGTCCAAATGGCGAAAAACTCGTTTTTATGGGCACAGGCGAAGCAGTTGTTATGCAAAATGGCGCATTTAACTTATTTTCGATGACGGGCGATCCTGATCCTAATTTTAAAGAATTCACGCTTGATGTTAATGGTGGCAAAGCTGTGCCGCTTGAAGTTGATGTAAGTAAGCTTAAAGGCAAAATTGGCGGCTTACTTGCTTTTAGAGATGACATATTAGTCCCTGCGCAAAACCAAATTGGTCAAATGGGCTTAGCGATAGCTGATGCATTTAACGAGCAAAACAAATTGGGTATGGATGCAACAGGTCAGCTAGGGGGTAATATTTTTAATATACCTACCGTTGGCGCTTATGCATATCAAGCTAACACCGGTACTGCCGGTATGACTGCAACAGTAGAGCCAGGTAAGGGCAGTGAACTTCCTGCCAGTGACTTTATTATTACTTATACAGCTAATGCTAATGAAGTAAGTATTCAGCCCATAGATAACAAAGGAAACAAGATTGGTGATCCGGCATTAGCCGATATTTCTAGTGGTGAAATTAATACAGCTTCAATTAAAAGAGCAATACCACCAGCTCTGCCTACCCCTGATACAGTTGAAGAATCTTTTGGCCTAAAGGTTAATATAAGCGGCATTGGTAACGTCGGAGATCAGTTTCAAATTAAACTTAATTCTGACTCGGCTTCTAGCATTACGCTTGCAACAGGGCGCGCAGAAGATTTAGCACTAGCATCGCCTATTCGTACAGCTAACAGTATAGATAATACCGGTACCGCTACTATTTCAGCAGGAGAAGTTACAAGCGTGACATCGGGTGGTTTTACCACCGCTCCCGGTTTGACCAATGGCGGTATTACCCTAGTTAAAACAGGCACTGCAAACGAATATCAAATTTCTGATGAAAATAATACGGCAACAACAATTATTATTCCACCGCCAGGTAATAACGTTTTATCTCAAGCTGGAACGCCATACAGCGATTATGGTTTTGATTTTGATATAGAAGGTACACCAGCAACAGGCGATACCTTTACACTTGAGTTTAACGAAGGCGGCTTTGACGATAACCGTAATGGTTTAAAATTAGCTGATTTACAAAATGGTGAGTTAGTCCGTTTAAATGTAGAAACAACAGCAACGGCCGACAACCATAAAACGTTCAACCAAGCTTATTCAGGATTAGTGAGTGATATAGGAGTTGTAACTGGCCAAGCAATCACAAGTGGGGCTGCATTTGATGCTCTAGCACAGCAATCTGAGGCATGGTACGAGTCGTTATCGGGTGTAAACCTTGATGAAGAGGCCGCAAATTTACTGCGTTTTCAACAATCATACTCAGCATCAGCACAAGTTTTAGCAGCAGCTCAAGAAATTTTTGACACCTTATTAAATGCGGCGAGGTAATTATGCGTTTATCAAATAATTTAATGTACCAAAACAACATAAATAAAATACTCGACAACCAACAAGGTGTTGCAAATGCACAAGAGCGAGTAACAACAGGTGAAAAGTATTTAACCACCTCAGAAGCGCCAGCTGCTATTTCGCAAGCTATGCTGTATTCAAATAAAATACAAACTAATGAGCAATACACTAAAAATATCGATCAGCTAAATGGCCGCCTAGAAACTGAAGAAAGCGTATTACAAAGCATAAATAGTAATATTCAACAAGCGCAAGAGCTGACTATTCAGGCAGGTAATGGTGTTTATACTAAAGACGATTTAAAATCGATTGCATCAGAACTTAGTGGCATTCAACAAACGCTAGCTAACTTAATGAACACCCGATCAGAAGACGGTAAATTTATATTTTCAGGATACCAAGACAGCACCCAGCCTTATCAACTTGAGTCAGGTGAATATAACTATAAAGGCGATCAAGGCCAGCACCAAATAACTATAGCTGAAGGTGTATCAATTAAGGCGAGTGATAACGGCTTTGATACGTTTGAAAAAACAGATGCCAGACTAAATGTACTCGATAATAAAGCAGACATACCAACAACAACACCTACAAATAATATTACTAAAGGCACTGTTTATGTTGATGGCCAAGCCGAGTTCGATAAGTTCCATCAAGCTCAATACAATGCTGACCCAACGACTCCAGTTTCACCTACAGCAAATACTTTTAGTGTAGTTACAACCGCTGGTGCGACAACAAACGATCCTGATACATACGAAATTTTACAAGATGGTGTGTCGCTTACCCCTCCTCAAACTGGTGAAGTTACAGATGATACAATTGAATTTGCAGGTATGAAAATTCAATTTGAGGGCAATGCTCCAGGCCAACTCGATTTTAGTCTTGAAAAACCACATAAAGAAAACGTACTTAATACATTGCAAGCACTTATTACCGGCCTTAACGATGGCACACTTGAAGGTGAAGACTTTCAGCAAGTACTTGCTGATGGCTTAGTGCAATTACAAAACGCCAGTGAGCAAGTCGTGTTTACCCAAGCAAGTTTAGGCGGGCGTATGAACGCACTTGAAAGAGTAAGTGATTCAAACTTAGCACTCGATATTCAAAATAAAAGTAATCGCTCTAACTTAGTTGAAGTTGATATGGCAGAAGCTATTAGCGAACTGACTAAACAAGAAACGGCACTGCAAGCATCGCAAGCTACTTTTGGCCGTTTAACTAACCTTTCATTATTCGATTACTTATAAGCAGAAATACCTTGCCGCTTTACCTACTTTTAAAGCGGCAATACTTTGCGGCAAAAATTGGCTACAAAATCGCGGCAAAAAAATGTCACTCCTTTCTAAATAATCTCACCTCCAACTTTTCAACTCAACAAAATCAATTTTTATAATTAAAAACAATAAGTTAAAAGCGATTAAAAATTGGCACAGTAAATGCTTTCTTATTTTAAGAAATTATCGAACAGTGGTTCCTGTTAAATCGTGTTGAACCACACTCTGTTTAAATCTAGGAGATGGTAAAATGGCATTAACAGTAAATACTAATGTGTCGTCACTAAACGCACAACGTAATCTAACTAAATCTGGTGAAGGCTTAGCAACGTCAATGGAGCGCTTATCATCAGGCATGCGTATCAATAGCGCAAAAGATGATGCCGCCGGTCTACAAATTTCAAACCGCTTAACATCGCAAATAAATGGCTTAGCTGTAGCTCAACGTAACGCAAACGATGGTATTTCAATGGCGCAAACTGCCGAAGGGGCGATGCAAGAGTCTACTAATATTTTACAACGTATGCGTGAGCTTGCTTTACAATCTGCCAATGGTTCAAATTCATCAGATGATAGAGAAGCATTACAAAAAGAAGTTAGCGCATTACAGAGCGAATTAACTCGAATTGCAGAAACTACTTCATTCGGTGGTCAGCAATTGTTAGATGGCTCATTTGGTACAAAAAGCTTCCAAGTAGGTGCTAATGCGAATGAAATTATTAATATGAGTCTAGGTAATGTAGCTGCTGAAAACTTAGGCAGTCAGTCGCTTTCAGCTGGAGGTTCAGTGATGGGGGTGGCAACTACTGCAGCCGCAACTGCACCAGTTAACGGCATTTTAGCTGAAACTGACTTAGTCATTACAAGTAATAATGGTAAGTCGACAAGTGCAATTTCATACGACCTTAGTGACTCAAGTAAAACAGTAGCTAATGCAATCAACAAAGCAACCGCAGATGGAAGTGTGCCAGTAAAGGCATCGGTTGAAAATGTAGTATCAATGACATTTGATGCTGCAACGAATGGTGAATCACTTTCGATGAGTCTAAATGGAGAGTCAATTAATCTTACGAATTTCAGCCAAAGTGATATGACCGAATTAGCAGCAGCTATCAATGATAACGCCAATACAAATGTGGTAGCAACAGTTGATGAAAATGATTCAAGCAAATTGATTTTAACAGGCGACGATGATATTAAAATTGACAACCTTTCTTTCACAACTGTAGCTAGTGGTGCCGCAACAGCTACAGTTACGGGTAATAAAGAAGGTAGTACACCTGCTTCACTACTTAATTCAACAAATGATAGTACAACATTGACTGGTGAAATTAAATTATCAGGTGTTAAAGGTTTTTCAGTAGCAGGAGGGAACACTGATGTGTTTGCAACAGCTACAATGAATTCTTCGTTAGAGTCAGTGAAGTCAGTCGACCTATCAACACAAGCGGATTCACAAAGTGCGATAGAAGTAATTGATGCGGCATTAGCATCAATTGATGACCAGCGTGCCGGTTTAGGTGCTGTTCAAAATCGATTTAGCCATACTATTAGTAACTTAGCAAATATCCATGAAAACGTATCAGCCTCACGTAGTCGTATTCAAGATACTGACTTTGCAACCGAAACTGCACAAATGACTAAAAACCAAATATTGCAACAAGCGGGTACATCAATACTCTCGCAAGCAAACCAAATACCACAAGCAGCCATTAGTTTATTAGGTGGTTAACTATTAACTTCACCAGTAAATACTTATAAACGCACTTTAATTTGAAGTGCGTTTTTGTTTCTTGAGATAGTAAAAGTTATTTGCGACATAACTTTATGCATTATAAAAATTAATAAATAACTATTTTTCATTCTAAAACAGATAATTACGTTTCATTGAACAAATAAACTAATTTTTTTTCAAAATACTCCTAAAGATAATTTACCTCCTGCCGTTAACTTAATCAGTACGGAGCTGAGCATACATTTGTGACAGCTCTTGGTTAAATTAAAATAGCAACATTACGAAAGTAATCAGGAGTTTTATTATGATTTCGGTAAACACAAATGTATCCTCACTAAACGCTCAACGTAACCTTTCTCAATCGGGTTCTAATTTAGCAACATCAATGGAACGTCTATCATCAGGTATGCGTATCAATAGTGCAAAAGATGATGCGGCAGGTCTGCAAATTTCAAACCGTTTAACATCGCAAATAAATGGTTTAGGTGTAGCACAGCGTAATGCTAACGATGGTATTTCAATGGCGCAAACAGCTGAAGGGGCAATGCAAGAGTCTACTAATATTTTACAACGTATGCGTGAGCTTGCTTTACAATCTGCCAATGGTTCAAATTCATCAGATGATAGAGAAGCATTACAAAAAGAAGTTAGCGCATTACAGAGCGAATTAACTCGAATCGCAGAAACTACTTCATTCGGTGGTCAGCAATTGTTAGATGGCTCATTTGGCACAAAAAGCTTTCAAGTAGGTTCTAATGCGAATGAAATTATTAATATGAGTCTAGGTAATGTAGCTGCTGAAAACTTAGGCAGTCAGTCGCTTTCAGCTGGAGGTTCAGTGATGGGGGTGGCAACTACTGCAGCCGCAACTGCACCAGTTAACGGCATTACTGCTGAAACTGACTTAGTTATTACAAGTAATAATGGTAAGTCGACAAGTGCAATTTCATACGACCTTAGTGACTCAAGTAAAACAGTAGCTAATGCAATCAACAAAGCAACCGCAGATGGAAGTGTGCCAGTAAAGGCATCGGTTGAAAATGTAGTATCAATGACATTTGATGCTGCAACGAATGGTGAATCACTTTCGATGAGTCTAAATGGAGAGTCAATTAATCTTACGAATTTCAGCCAAAGTGATATGACCGAATTAGCAGCAGCTATCAATGATAACGCCAATACAAATGTGGTAGCAACAGTTGATGAAAATGATTCAAGCAAATTGATTTTAACAGGCGACGATGATATTAAAATTGACAACCTTTCTTTCACAACTGTAGCTAGTGGTGCCGCAACAGCTACAGTTACGGGTAATAAAGAAGGTAGTACACCTGCTTCACTACTTAATACAACAAATGATAGTACAACATTGACTGGTGAAATTAAATTATCAGGTGTTAAAGGTTTTTCAGTAGCAGGAGGGAACACTGATGTGTTTGCAACAGCTACAATGAATTCTTCGTTAGAGTCAGTGAAGTCAGTCGACCTATCAACACAAGCGGATTCACAAAGTGCGTTAGAAGTAATTGATGCGGCATTAGCATCAATTGATGGACAACGAGCTGACTTAGGTGCGATTCAAAACCGTTTTGATCACACAATTAGTAACCTAGCTAACATTTCTGAGAACGTATCAGCCTCACGTAGCCGTATTCAAGATACAGACTTTGCGACAGAAACAGCGCAAATGACGAAAAATCAAATATTGCAACAAGCAGGTACGTCAATCTTGTCGCAAGCGAATCAGTTACCACAGGCAGCACTTAGCTTATTAGGTTAATAAGTTAAAAGTAAAACCTTAATGGTTAGCTAACTAATATATAAAGTCAGTATTAGTATTTTAAAAAGGAGGTGGCTTTAGCCACCTCCTTTTGTAGTTTAAGGATATAAATTAAGCTATTGTTGGTTTAATTAAGTGAAAAATAGGAATCTGTTATGAATACAATTACTTCAAACGCAGAGGTTACAACATTACCGACTCCTGCTGGTGATGATAAGCAAGTAGGGCAAGCTGCTAGTTCGCTAACTGAACGCGCTGTTGACGATGTAAAGCAAGCTGATGCACAAAATCAACAACGATTACAGCAAAATCAATACGAAAAAAATAATCAAGAAGTAACTGCTCAGCCGTTAGAGCGTGAACAGCTAGAACAAATGGCGCAACAATTGCAGGACTTTATGGGTGAAATGAACCGAAGTTTGCAATTTAAAGTTGATGAAGATTCAGGTCGTGATGTTATTAAAGTACTCGATAAAGACAGCGGCGAAGTTATCAAGCAGTATCCTTCTGAAGAAGTATTAAGTTTGGTTTCTAAATTGTCTGAATCTGCCGGTATTTTAATTGACCAAACAGTTTAGTAAGTAATTCAGATTACTATTTTAAGTTAGTTTATTTTTAAGAATTTAAGAGGTGAAGCATGGCTATTTCGTTTACTGGTTTAGGTTCTGGGTTAGCAGTATCAGATATTGTTGATGCACTAGTTAATGCTGAACAAGCACCCGCTGAGTCTCGTTTAAATACTACTGAAAGTAAGTTAACTACGGATATTTCTGCTGTTGGTGCACTTAAGTCAGCGCTCGAAAAAGTACAAACCTCAATGGAAGCATTGGGTGATAGTGATAATTATCAAAAGCGAACAGCATCAGGTAATGATGACTTTATTTCTATTAGCTCAGATAAAGAAGCCCAGCCTGGTAGCTACAATGTAAAAGTGGATGCATTAGCACAAGCTCATAAGTTGTCATCCCCTGCGTTTGCTGCAGACGAGGCTATAGGTGCGGGTGTGATCACGATAGGCTCTGGCGCAAATAGTTTTTCTACGGTTTTATCGGCTACCAATAAGTTAGAAGATTTACGAGACCAAATTAATAACGGCCCTTTTACTGGCAGTGATAGCAATGATTCGGTTGTCGCCACTATAATAACCAGTGATACCGGTCAGCATTTAGTGCTTACAAGTAAAGAAACCGGTGAAGATAACGCTATAACAATTACCGTACAAGATGATGACGGTAATAATACTGATACAGGCGGGTTATCTCGATTAGCTTATGATGTATCAGACGCAGATCCGGCTAACCACACAACTAACATAACGCAAGTTAACGCTGCTCAAAACGCACAAATAACAATTGATGGCACGTTAACTGTATCAAGCAATACGAATGAATTTAGTAATGTGATTGATGGCGTGGATATTACCGCTAAAAAGTTACATGCCACTGACGACGACTTAAGCGACATATCAGTTACTGAGAACAATAATAATATTAAAACGGGTTTGAATAGTTTTATTGAAAGCTATAACGAACTGTTAGAGCTTAGTAATAATTTAGGTGCCTCCGGAGAAGGTGGTGCAGGCGTTATGGCGGGGGATTCACTACTTCGTGGTGTTATGTCAAAGTTACGTAGTGAAATCACCGAGTCAGTTGACTTAGGTGATGGTAACTCATTATCGCTTTCGCAATTAGGTGTTGAAACAGATCGCTACGGTGTTTTAACGCTAAATACAGAAACACTGGATGAGCAAATAGACGCAGATGTAAATCTAGTGCAACAGTTTTTTGTAGGCGATGACGATGATGGCTTTGCACAGTCGTTTGATGAGCTAATGAGCTTTTATACAGATTCTGACGGCATCATACAAAACCGAATAGATAGTAAAACAAATCAACTAGATGATTTAGATGATGATCGCTTGGACCTTGCCAGTAAAATGGAGTCGCTATCGTCTCGCTTATATGCTCAATATAATGCGATGGATTTATTAGTGGCGAGCCTTAATAACACCAGTAGTTATGTTCAAGCTCAATTAGAGAATATGCCAGGCGTAGTACGAGATAACTCTTAGTAGATAAATATGGTACTAAATTAATAGCTAAACTAAGAAAGCACAAAAAACCGTTACTTAAAACGGTTTTTTGTGCTTTCTATTTGAGTAGATTTTAGCGACTTGCTTTATAAGCTTTTATCGCCTGTCCTGACTTTTTATGTTTAATAATAGCTTTTGATGATTCGTTTTTTGCACTATTCGCTTTTACTAAAATAGTATTTATACGAAGCTGAATTAATTCTAATTGCTCTGCACTTGGGCCGTCGCTGCTTTCGCACCATTGCTTTAGTTCAGTATTTAAAGTGTCTAAAAGAGGCCGAGCTTCGTCTGCGTTATTATCATTTACTAACACTTCAATATTACTAAGCAACGTTTGTATGAGCTCAGAGTAGTTTGTTAGTTGCTCTGAAGATGTTGGCGAGTCCATAATTGAAATTAAACCGCAGGGCTTCGTTGATCTAGTGGAATGTTATCCCAACCTTCTTTAATTTCTTTAACGATACTTGATACTTCCACAATTGCTTCAATATCGTTGTTTATGTTCGCTTGCGTTAAACGGCGTTGGCAGTAGTCGTACAGTGCCAATAAATTGTTAGAAATACTAGGGTCTTGTTCTACTTCTAAATTGAGTGCGTCTTGCAGTGCACCAAATAATAAAACACAGGCTGAAATGTTTTCACCTTTTTTTTGTATTTCTTTGCGCTCAATAAACCCTTTTGTTGCTGCTAAGCGACCGATTATATTACTGAATATAAGGTTTATTTGTTCATAAGGAGCCATTTCGGCAATACTACTAGCACGAACTTGACCGTATTTTTTTACTGAGACATGAGCCATGGGAAGATCCTAAAATTTAAAACAATAAAATTATGTGAAAGCTAATATAAAAACTTATATAAAAAATCAATAAAGCTTTTATACTTTTACATAAACAAAGCAATATTAATGCCAAGCATTTTCACTTATTTATGTATCGGCATTTGTAACTTCAACTTAAATTTATAATTGAGTTTATTTACTAACAATAGCATTTTTATAGCCGAGTAAATTAATTTTTAGAGCTAAGTTATAGCTAGGTAATAACTAAGTTAAAACTATAACTCATACTTAATGATTAACTATTAAGTATGATTGACTTAACTAGCCCGCCTGTTTTTTGGCGTTTATGTCAAAAAACTGCCGCTATCACTTGCATCCATGCTGAACTGGCTTACAATTTAACTAATTATACAAATTAGTGAAAGTACGGCTCGCTAAATATGATCTTGATTTTAGATAATAATAACAACCGCGCAATAGGATTAAATGCTTCACTTGGCTTTATTGGTGAAGCTGTACAACTATTAAGCGAAGACTGCTTTGAACAAGAATGCAAAAAATATCAGCAGCAAGAATGCATGATTATTTTAGGAGCGTTGCAATCACTTGACCACGAAAGCTTAATTAAACGCTATCCAACATTACCGTTTTTATTAATTGGCGAAACGCTAAAACCACTATTAAGTATCGCTAATGTGGTGGGGCTTATTTGCGAGCCATTTAATCACGAAGTGACAACGCAGTTACTTCACGATTGCCAACAGTATCAGCGCATGCTGCCTAATGAGCATAAGCATAGTAAACCACATAAAATTTTTGATGGACTTGTTGGTGAAACAGAGGCCGTAAAAGATGTTCGCTTTTTAATTGAACAAGTGGCAAAAACCGATGCTAATGTTTTAATTTTAGGCGAATCAGGCACTGGTAAAGAAGTGGTTGCCCGTAATGTACACCTGCTTTCAAAGCGCATTAATGGACCGTTTGTACCTGTAAACTGTGGTGCTATTCCTGCAGAGCTGCTCGAAAGTGAACTATTTGGCCACGAAAAAGGCGCGTTTACTGGTGCTATATCGGCTCGTAAAGGGCGCTTTGAACTAGCTCAAGGTGGGACGCTATTTTTAGATGAAATAGGCGATATGCCACTGCAAATGCAAGTTAAGTTGCTGCGAGTATTGCAAGAACGCAGCTATGAACGTGTTGGTGGTACAAAGGCAATCCAAGCTGATGTACGCGTTATTGCTGCCACGCATCGTAATCTTGAAACAATGATTGAAGAGGGTAGTTTTAGGGAAGATTTATATTACCGCTTAAATGTATTCCCTATCGAAAACCCATCGCTGAGTGAGCGAGCTGATGATATTCCGCTGCTTTTAAAAGAGTTAATGCGCCGTGTTAACGACCAGACTGGTTCTACCGCTAAGTTTACAGAGCGCGCAGTTGAGAGCTTAAAAGAACATGCTTGGCCTGGTAATATTCGTGAGCTTGCTAATTTGGTGGAGCGTATGGTTATTATGTTCCCTGACAAAGTGGTCGATATTCCTGATTTACCTAACAAATATCGTTACATTGAAGTTGAAGCCTACGAGCCAGAATACCCTGAAGAGTTAATGGAAAAAGACGCCTTTAACGACATATTTAGCACAGGCTTTAGTGATTACGAAAGTGAGCCAGACGCTGAGTTTAGCCAAACGGGTAGTGGTCTATTGCCTGATGATGGTATTGAACTTAAAGATTATTTAGCCGAACTTGAAATTAGCTTAATAACCCAAGCGTTAGAGCGCTATGATTACGTTGTAGCTCGCGCTGCAGAGATATTAGGGGTTCGCAGAACAACACTCGTTGAGAAAATGAAAAAGTATAATCTTTCACGAGATTAGAAGTACGAAAATGGTGAAATACTTTTCGTTATTTATTATTCATTTGTGATCAATCACTTTACGGGCTTTGCCCGTCACGCAAGCAAGCTTGGCGTCTACAAGATAATCGTAAACTTAAACCTTGGCGGTAGACGCTAGACTTGCTCGCGTGAAAAACAAGACTTTTAATCATTTAAATAAAACCGTTATTTCACAAAGAGAAAAACGAAGGTAAATGAGAAACCATAGTCAACTTACGCTTTACTTCTCTAAAGCGCAGCGTCTCTTAACCTCTTTGTGAACTAATCACTTTTATGGTTATAAATCGCTTACTCACTAAAAGTCTTAATAATTTCTTCTTTTCTAAAACAATCATTACTGTGATCGTTAACCATACCGCAGGCCTGCATATGAGCGTAAACCGTTGTAGGGCCTAAAAACTTAAAACCCCGTTTTTTTAAATCTTTAGCAAATGCAGTTGATGCCTCTGTAATTGCTGGATAATCCTCAGCGTTATTTAAATTACTTATAATCGGTTTATTATCGACAAACTGCCACTGGTAGTTACTAAAACTTCCAAATTCTTTTTGTATTTTTATAAAGCACTTTGCGTTGTTAACAGTTGCCGCAATTTTTAAGCGATTGCGCACAATACCCTCATCAAGCATTAATCTCTCAATGTCATCTTGTGTGAATTGTGCCACTTTATCTACATCAAAATTAGCAAATGCTTTTTTGTAACCGCTACGCTTTTTTAAAATTGTGTACCAGCTTAAGCCGGCTTGCGCTGATTCAAGAGTGATAAATTCAAACAGCTTTGTATCATCATAAAGAGGGACGCCCCATTCTTCATCATGGTAAATAACGTAGTCGGGTTTAGTGGTGTCGAGCCACGGGCAACGGCACTTTTTTTGCTCACTCATTATTATTCCTTTTTGTGTGCGTCATTTTTATGTCGCTCAAATTATTGATGTAACTTAATGATAAGTATGTAAATAAATTTTGGTATAAATCGTGCATTTAGACATGTATCTACATCAATTCGAGATTTGATTATGGCCCTTGCTAGCGTGCTAAAACCACAGTTTTTTTCTGCAAATCAGTATAACCCATGTTTACTTCAAGAGGAGTACATTGGTGAATTAAGCGATCTGCGCAAGCAAGCAAGTTGGCTTTCGCACTTGGTTGATACCATGCCAGCAGGTGTGGTTGTACTTGATGGCAAAGGGTTGATTGCAAAAGCGAATCAAATAGCGATTGATATGCTTGGCGAGCCACTTGAAGGCGAACGTTGGTTTAATGTTATTCAGCGCTCTTTTAGGCCACATCAAGATGATGGCCATGAAGTGTCTTTAAAAGACGGACGCCTAATAAAGCTTGATATTACTGCTTTAGCACCAGAGCCTGGGCAACTTATTTTAATGACGGATTTAACCGAAACTCGCCGCTTACAAAAACGTGTTGCACATATGCAGCGATTAAGCGCGCTGGGTAAAATGGTTGCATCATTAGCGCATCAAGTACGTACGCCGCTTTCAGCCGCTATGCTTTACGCAGCTAATTTAGGGTCTAAGCGCTTACCCGAAGCATCTCGTGATAATTTTCAAACAAAGTTAATGTCGCGTTTAAAAGATTTAGAAACTCAAGTAAACGACATGCTGTTATTTGCTAAAAGTGGCGATCAGCAAGTTGTTGAGCAAGTTTCAATGCAGCAGCTTTTAACCGAAGTTAAAGCAGGTGCCGATGCGATGGTCGCACTTAATGAAAGTGAACTGGATGTAAGCTTACCAGAACCCGATATACAAATAGTTGGTAATAAAACAGCATTGGCCAGTGCTATTCAAAATCTAGTGCACAATAGTATTCAAGTTATTGGCGGCGGCGCAAAAGTAAAAATTAGCGCACAAAGAGATTTAAAAGATTTAGATATGGTTCGTATTAGTGTGAGCGACAATGGCCCAGGTGTTGATTTAAGCCAAAGCGATAAAATTTTTGAACCATTTTTTACTACAAAAAGTCAGGGCACAGGTTTAGGGCTTGCTGTAGTGAGTTCGGTGGCTAGTGCGCACCAAGGCCGTGTTGATGTGACTAATAATACGCATGGTGGTGCCTGCTTTAGCTTGTTATTGCCTATTAAGGCAACATCTAAATTAGAGGGGTCATTATGAGTAACACTATTTTAGTTGTCGAAGATGACGCAGGGCTTCGTGAAGCCTTAATAGATACCCTTGAAATGTCGGGTATTGAATGTGTTGCAGCGAGCAGTGCTGAGCAAGCAATGTTACTGCTTAAAAAAGATCAATTTTCGCTTGTTGTAAGCGACGTGCAAATGGGCGCAATGAGTGGCCTTGATTTACTACGCAGTATTAAATTAAACCACCCTGATTTACCTGTATTGATGATGACGGCCTATGCCACAATTGACGATGCGGTAGAGGCCATGCGCCTAGGTGCAATTGACTACATGGCAAAACCATTTGCACCTGAAGTGCTGTTAAATATGGTGAGCCGTTATTTGCCTGAAAAAGCAAAAGAAACCGACGGCCCCATTGTTGCTGACCCAACTAGTATTCAATTATTGGAGCTTGCAAGTAAAGTAGCACGCTCTGATGCAAGTGTAATGGTACTTGGCCCAAGTGGTTCAGGTAAGGAAGTACTTGCGCGTTATATTCATGATAAGTCGAGCCGATGTAATGAGCCATTTGTAGCGATTAACTGCGCGGCTATTCCTGAAAATATGCTCGAAGCCACGTTATTTGGTTACGAAAAAGGGGCTTTTACGGGGGCGATTCAAGCATGTCCGGGTAAGTTTGAGCAAGCACAAGGCGGTACTATTTTACTTGATGAAATTACTGAAATGGATTTAGGGCTACAAGCTAAACTTTTACGCGTACTGCAAGAACGTGAAGTAGAGCGTTTAGGGGGGCGTAAAACTATTCAGCTCGATGTACGTATTTTGGCAACCAGTAATCGTGATTTAAAAGAAGCCGTGTCTGAAAATCAGTTTAGAGAAGATTTATATTACAGGCTTAATGTTTTTCCACTTATGTGGCGACCATTGTGCCAACGCCCTGGCGATATTATTGTATTGGCTAAGCATTTAATTGAGCGCCATATAAGTAAAAGCAAAGAGCCTATGGCGTATTTAGATAAAGCTGCTGAGCAAAAGTTACTGGCTCACGCGTGGCCTGGTAATGTACGCGAGCTTGATAATGTTATACAGCGTGCGCTTATACTGCGCACGTGTAACACAATAAACGAGCATGCTATTTTTATCGAAAACTTAGTATCTAATAACTTTGTTATGGAGCCTTCATTGGCACCGGCGCAAACCGTATCGCCAACAGAGTTAGCTCACGCAAACAAAGGTGTTGATAAAAGCACGTTAAGCTCTGCATATTATGATGAAAAGTCGCATGCTGAGGATGAGCCTAAACAAGGTTTATTAGCGGCAGATACCGGTAGCTATAAAGATGAGCTTAAAGACAAAGAGCATCGAATTATTTTAGAAACCCTTGCACGTTGCCAAGGTAAGCGTAAAGACGTTGCCGAAACGTTGGGCATAAGCCCACGAACTTTACGTTATAAACTAGCGCAAATGCGCGATTTAGGTATTTCACTTCCTGCATAACCTCCTATAAACCCTAAGTTTGCGCTGCGAGCTTAGGGTTGTCAAAACTCTGACTCACACAAATTAAAGTTAACCTACTGTATTTTAATGATTAATTATTTGGCATGCTTTGTGCTTTATTACTTATAAGAGTTCACTGCGTGTCAGAGATAAATTATGAAAATTCAAAACAGTGCTGTATTTCAAGAAATGCAATCAATGGCTTTAGAAGCCGGCCGTAATAATCAAACTAATAAACTGCCAACTCAGGTGCAGACTACTTCTACAGCACAATTTGGCGACATGCTAAGTGATGCAATAAATTCAGTGCACGGGTTACAACAAGATGCCGCGCAAAAAGTAACAGCAGTTGAGATGGGGGATCGAAGTGTATCTCTTGCTGAGGCGATGATTGCTTCTCAAAAATCATCAGTTGCTTTTGAGGCTACAGTACAGGTTCGTAATAAACTTGTTGAAGCTTATAAAGAAATCATGAACATGCCTGTTTAATTAGGTAGTGGAGAATTATTGTGGCGCAATCTAACCAATCTACAGACCTAGCACTTGCTGGTGGCGGTATTGACCAAAGTGGTGGTGATGATCAACAAGAACAAAAGTCAGGCTACTTAAGTGCTTTAAATGGTGTTGATGTATTGCGCCAAGTAACATTGGTTATAGCATTGGCTATTTGTTTAGCTATCGCGATTTTTATTATTATTTGGGCTCGTCAGCCAGATATGCGCCCGTTAGGCAAAATGCAAACAGAAGAGCTTATTCAAACATTAGACTTTTTAGATGCTCAAAAAATTGAATACCAACTAGATGGCAATGTTGTATCGGTTGATGAAAGCGAATACCAAAACATTAAATTGCTAATGACCCGCGAAGGGTTAGAGCAAGGCCCTGCATCTGGTTCTGACATAATTATGCAAGATATGGGCTTTGGTGTAAGCCAGCGCTTGGAGCGTGAACGCTTAAAGCATGGTCGTGAACAGCAATTAGCACGCACCATTGAAGAGCTAAATAACATTACTCGCGCCAAAGTATTGTTAGCCATCCCTAAAGAAAACGTATTTGCCCGCAGAGAGAAAAAACCATCTGCTACTGTTGTATTAACACTTAAGCGTGGCCGCTCACTTGACCGTGAAGAAGTAGACTCTGTTGTTGATATGATTGCTTCAGCAGTACAAGGCTTAGAGCCTGCACGTGTTACAGTTACTGACCAAAATGGTCGATTATTAAATTCAGGTTCGCAAAGCTCATTAGCAGCACGCTCTCGTAAAGAATACGATTTAGAACGTAAGCGCGAACAAGAGTATCTTGAAAAAATAGACAGTATTTTAATACCGGTTGTTGGGCTTGCAAACTATACAGCTCAAGTTGATTTGAGCATGGACTTTAGCTCAGTTGAGGAAACTCAAAAACGTTATAATCCAGACCTACCAGCGGTTAGAAGCGAAACCACATTTGAAGAAAATAACATTGGTGGTTTAGCTGTTGGTATTCCTGGTGCGCTTACAAATCAACCACCGCTAAACTCAAACATCCCTGAAGTTGCAGGACAAGGCGGCGCAGGCACAGCTACGTCACCAACACGTAGCCACAAAGAAGCAACACGTAATTATGAACTCGATACAACAATTTCTCACAAGCGCCAGCAAAGTGGTGTAATACGCAGAATAAGTGTGTCAGTTGCTGTTGACTACGTCCCTAAAGTGGGAGAAAACGGCGAAACAACTATGGCCCCGCGCTCGGTAGAGGCATTGTCAAATATTCGTCGCTTACTACAAGGTGGTGTAGGTTTTGATATGCAACGTGGTGATGCACTTGAAGTAGTAACAGTGCCGTTTGTACGTGAAGCAACAAATTTAGCAATAGAAGTGCCACTGTGGGAACAAGACTGGTTTATGAAAATAGCCCGCCTTGTACTAGGAGCCTTAGTTATCATTGTATTGATAATGGCAGTAGTAAAACCAATGCTTAAGCGCTTAATTTACCCAGACGATACACTAGAAGAATACGACGAAGATGCATTAAGTTCAGGCGTAGATATTGGCGACAATACACTTGATATGCTAAATAAAGACTTTGATTCTGCTTCGGTTGGTTTCTCAAGTGATGGTACACTGCAGTTACCGGATTTACATGGCGACGAAGATTTACTCAAAGCAATTCGTGCCCTTGTAGCTAACGAACCAGAACTATCATCACAAGTAGTGAAAGCGTGGTTAACAGAAGATGACTGATCAAGAACAAAAACAACTCCCGCCAGCCTTTGATGTTGATAAGCTAGATGGGGTAGATAAAGCCGCTATATTACTTTTGAGTTTATCAGAAGAAGATGCCGCGCAAATCCTTAAACACTTAGAACCTAAACAGGTGCAAAAAGTGGGTATGGCGATGGCTGGGCTACAGGACTTATCACAAGCTAAGATTAGCGCTGTACACAACTTGTTTATAGAACAAATTCAAAGCTTTAGTACCATTGGTTTTCAGTCAGAAGACTTTATTAAAAAAGCGCTTACAGCAGCACTTGGTGAAGACAAAGCCGCTAGCCTTATTGACCAAATTGTTATGGGCTCAGGCGCTAAAGGTTTGGATTCATTAAAATGGATGGACTCTAAGCAGGTAGCAAACATTATTCGTAATGAGCATCCACAAATTCAAACCATTGTATTATCGTACTTAGAGCCAGAGCAGTCTGCTGAGATTATTGCTCAGTTCCCTGAAAAAGTGCGCTTAGATTTAACCATGCGTATTGCAAACCTTGAAGAAGTTCAGCCAGCAGCACTGCAAGAGCTAAACGAAATCATGGAAAAACAATTTGCCGGCCAAGCAGGTGCACAAGCCGCTAAAATGGGGGGCTTAAAAGCTGCTGCAGATATTATGAACTACCTAGATACCAACGTAGAAGGGCAGTTAATGGACTCTATTCGTGAACATGACGAAGAGATGTCGCAGCAAATTCAAGATCTTATGTTTGTGTTTGAAAACTTAATGGATGTTGAAGACCGCGGTATTCAAGCAATCCTACGAGAAGTACAACAAGACGTATTAATGAAAGCAATTAAGGGCACCGACGATGCGCTTAAAGACAAAATACTGGGCAATATGTCTAAACGTGCAGCCGAAATGCTTGCTGATGATTTAGAAGCTATGGCACCGGTACGTATAAGCGAAGTAGAGGCGGCGCAAAAAGAGATTTTATCAACAGCGCGTCGTTTATCTGACTCAGGTGAAATTCAGCTGGGCGGCGGCGGTGGCGAGGAGTTCTTGTAAACCATGAGCAAACTCAAAGGGCGCACACTTCGGGCTGATGAAGCAGATGAATTATTAAAAAACTGGGCTATTCCAGATGTAGCACCAGATGAGAGCAGCTTTGGCAATCGCTCTACGGCTTACGGCACACCGCTTAGTGATCTGTATAAAAAAGAATTAGCTGAAGAAATGCCAATTGATGAGCCACAAGAACCAGAATTACCTGCGCTTACTATGGTTGAGCTTGAACGCATTAGGCAAGACGCCTACGAAGAAGGCCTTAAGCAAGGTCATGAGCAAGGCTACATAGACGGTTTTGAAAAAGGCGTTGGCGAAGGCAAAGAGGCAGGCTACAAAGAAGGCTTAGAACAAGGTAAAACAAAAGGCCTTGATGACGTAAAACCATTAATTGAAGAGCAGTTAACAAGTTTAAAAACTATTTTAGAGGGACTTACTGCACCGCTAGATAAAGTAGATGAACAAGCTGAAAAGCAATTAGTACAACTTGCCAGCATGTTAGCGGAAGCTGTTATTTATCAAGAAGTAAAAACATCGCCAGATGTGATTTTACATACGTTAAAGCAAAGTATAGATTCTCTTAATGCCGAGCAAGAAAAAGTACGAATTCATTTAAACCCCGAAGATTTAGAGCTCATAAAAGAGAGTTACGGCGAACAAACCATTATTGATAATAACTGGCAATTAATGGCAGAGCCCACTCTTGAGCGCGGTGGCTGTGAAGTTAAAACAGCGCAATCATCACTCGATATGACCCTTAAAACACGTGTCAAAGAAACGTTGGATAGTTTTTTGCATAATAGTGGTATCTAACTATTTTATTGGCGTGTTATGTCAACTCAACGTGCACCTTTAAGCGAACGCTTATCTCAATATCAACAACATATTAAAACCCCAGCGCCTGCTGTGGCAGGTATTTTAACGCGTGTTGTTGGCCTTACCCTTGAGGCTAGAGGTTTACGTGCTCCCGTTGGTAGCCAATGTAAAATAGAAACTATGAACGGCTTTGTAGACGCCGAAATAGTCGGTTTTAACGATCAAACTTTGTATTTAATGCCTAATGATCATATCTCTGGTGTACTTCCTGGTGCGCGTGTAATTCCTCAAGTTAATAACTTAGGTTTACCTGTAGGGATGAGTTTACTAGGGCGCGTGGTTGATGGCTTAGGGCGACCGCTAGATGGCCTTGGTAAAATTAATGCTGAGCATCATTTAAAGTTTGCACAAAATACTATAAACCCGCTTTCAAGAAGACCAATCACTAAGCCTATGGATGTAGGTGTGCGTGCTATTAACTCGGTTATTACAGTAGGGCAAGGCCAGCGCATGGGCTTATTTGCAGGCTCTGGTGTGGGTAAATCAGTACTTCTCGGTATGATGACCCGAGGTAGCGAAGCCGATGTAATTGTTGTTGGCTTAGTGGGGGAACGTGGTCGCGAAGTAAAAGAATTTATTGAAGAAATACTCGGTGTAGAGGGGCGCAAACGTTCAGTTGTTGTCGCAGCGCCCGCTGATTCATCACCGCTTATGCGTTTAAAAGGTTGTGAGAGCGCCGTAACTATTGCAGAGTATTTTAGAGATCAGGGTTTAAACGTATTATTGTTACTCGATTCGGTAACGCGTTATGCAATGGCGCAACGTGAAATTGCACTTGCTGTAGGCGAGCCGCCTGCGACAAAGGGTTATCCGCCTTCGGTGTTTGCTAAATTACCTGCGCTGGTGGAACGTGCTGGTAATGGCGGTGAAGGGCAGGGTTCAATTACCGCCTTTTTTACGGTGTTGAGTGAAGGCGATGATATGCAAGACCCTATTGCTGATGCAGCGCGAGCTATTTTAGATGGCCACATTGTATTATCGCGTGATTTAGCCGACAGCGGGCACTATCCCGCCATAGATATAGAAAAATCGATTTCGCGTGTTATGCCTCAAGTCGTTTCTGAACCACACATGCAACAAGCCCGTGTACTTAAGCAAGTTTATTCAATGTATCAACAAAACAAAGATATGATTACTTTAGGTGCTTATCAAAAAGGGACCGATCAAATGCTCGACCAAGCCATAAATATGATGCCAAGAGTAAATGCATTTTTACAACAAGGTATGCGAGATGTCATTAGTTACGATGATGGTCTGCAAGGTCTTGCTCAGTTACTAGGACAAGCATAATGGCTAAAAATAAACTCGATTTATTGCTCAAAATTGAAAATGATAAAGAAGAAAATTTGCGCATGAGTTACTTACAAGCCAATCAAAATTTGCAAGCAAATCAACAAAAGCTGCAAGGTTTAAATAACTTTAGACTTGAATATTCTCAACAGTTACACCTAAAAGGTAAGTCGGGTTTATCTAGTGCAGGGTTTGGTCAGTACCATGCTTTTATAGCTAAAATTGAAGAGGCAATTCGCCAACAAGCAAGTACAGTAAATACCGCTAAGCAAGTTGTTACTCAACGTAAAACGCTATGGCTTAAGCAGCAAATTAAAGCTAAAGCAGTTGCCAAATTAATCGAGAATCAAAAACTCAAAGCAAATGCATTAATGGCTAAAAACGAGCAAAAAATGTTAGATGAGTTTTCAGCTAATCAGTTTTTTCAACGTCGGAAAGCTTTGTAATTCAGGCACGTTAATTGCTTTGTTACTTAGTGGTATTTAACTTTTGGCGGTATGCGGTGGCATATTGCCGTAATGGTATTAGGTGATTTATGGCGATGAATAACATTTCGTTTTTAGTTTCTTCTGAAAAAGATTCACTGTTAGCTTTTAAAGACAATAGCTTAGCTAATGGCGAAGGAAATTTAGGCGAGGAATTTTTAAGCCAGCTAAACGAAGCGCATAACTCTATGGGGCCTTTGCTTAAGGGCAATAAAAATCCCGATGCCGAAAACTCGATTGCCATACCTAAGCATAAACAGCCAGAAGAAAATGAAAATCTGAGCGTAAAGCTAGATGAAGTAACAACGGACGAAGTTACTTTTGTGTCTGTTGAGATGCTTGATCAAATTAATTCAGCACAAGCAATGAGCACCTCGATTAATAAGCCGTTCGATGCAACTAAAAGTATAGAATCAGAAAATGCAGAGTTAGAAGCTACACAAGCAGAGAATACAGACATAGAAAACACAGAAATAGAGAATTCAGAATTACAAAGCACACGAGTAATTGCTTCCACTAATACAAGTGATGAAGTATCGCCTGAAGAAGCGAATACAGCCAGTGTAGTGCAAAATCTAATTGCCACTAATGTAGACTCTAAAACGGCTAAATTAACTGATTCAAAAAGTGATAGCTTAAGCTCAGCATCTTTGAATTCATTACCATTAAATGAAGGCAAGCATCGTAAAAGTGATGTTGCCAAAGCTATTGAAAGCCCATTAAATTCTATAAATAAAAAGCCCGATGACAGTCTAGGCCCTATAGTTGATGACACTGAATTAGTTTCAATGGATATAAAGGATCAATTAGCTCAAGATAAACCTGTCAGTAAAAGTGCAAAGAATATAGTGCTGCCAACAGCAATACTTACAGAAGCTCCATCTGTATCGCCACCTCCTTTAACTGAATCACAAACGACACAAGCAAGTTCACAGACATCTGAGAGTGAAAAAGGTGTAGCAATAGATACTCTAATGACTAAAGATGCGAGCTTAATTAAAGCTAATAGCGTTATTGCTAGTTTAACGCCTGAGCAACGCTCACAACTTAACGCGCAAGTTAAGGTATTAGAGAATACTGATTCAACAAATAGCGCAGCTAGTAGTACTTCAAATCTTAAGCAAATGCTTGCACAATTTATTACTGATAACGAAAAAGCGCAAAGCACGGTAACAAAACATCCTTTTAGCGCAGAAATCAATTCACTTAATACAACTGAAAAACAAAGTTTATTAACGCAATTAAACGCTTATATTAAAACAGAGCAGCCTAAAGGCGAGCAGTTGTCAGTGCTTAAGCAAACAGTTAATGAGTTAAAAGCTTCTATTGAAATAGGGCTTGCTGATACCGCTAAATCAGACTCAAAAACGTTTGTGGCGTCAGAGACTCCTAATACAGTATATAATCCACAAAAGTTAAGCTTAAAGGCATCGACAAACGAAGGCGCGGATTTAAATAAAGCCGCAATAACCCCAACTAAGCGTGATGATTTATTAAAATCACTTGAAGAGTTACAAAAAGATGGGCTTAGAAAAATAACTTCAGAACAAACGCCTGCACGCGTAGCACAAGTATTTACGCAAATTACAGCCGCTTTAAATACTCAACAAATGAGCACATTAAGCCAATACGACTCATTAAGTTACGAGCAGAGCTTACTTGATACCCAAGTAATACAAACTCAACAATTACAAAGTACATCACAAGTTAAGCAAGTAAGTATTGATCCAGGTGTAATGCAGGCAATTAATATTGTTAAAAGTGATGCAGCTAAATTACTGCAAGAGCGCGTTAGCTCAATGCTGAGCATTAATAATAAAGAAGCAGAAATTCGCCTCGATCCTCCAGAAATGGGCAGCATGCAAATACGTATTCGTAGCGATGCAGAACAAGCACATATAAACTTTGTTGTACAAAACCAGCAAGCCAAAGAAGCGCTTGAGCAATCAATGCCGCGCTTACGTGAAATGTTAGCGCAACAAGGGCTAGAGCTTGGTGAAAGCACTATTTCTTATGGGCAATCAGGTGGTGAAACAGCTGAGCAAAGTGAGAGTGGAGCCCAAGGTAATTTGGCTAATAATAAGTCAGTTAATGATGAAAACGACGAGCAAGCAAATAACACTGCACAAAGTTCTCGACAACAAACTTCATCATCAATAGATTACTATGCCTAAGTACTGCTATTATAATAGTTAAAACAAGCAAGTACCTTTGCGATTAAAGGAATCATGATGGCTGAAGAAGCAAGTTTAGAAATCGAAGAAACCGGTAAAAGTAAAAAGAAACTAATAATAATCATATTAGCTGTACTAGTTATTGTAGGTGGTGCAGCGGGTTACTTCTTTATGTCAGGTTCGGGTGCGTCAGTTGAAAGCTTAGATGAAGAGACTGCAATATCAACAGATGCAGCTGAGCCTACTGATTCAGCTGAAATTGGTAGTGCTTTATATGTGGCTATGCCACGCCCATTTGTATTTAATGTGCCAGGTTCAAGTCGCGATAGAATTGTACAAATTAAAGTGCAGTTATTAGTGCGTGGTGAAGTAAACGAGGAAACAGCCAAAAAACATATTCCACTGATAGAAGGGACGCTATTGAGTGTATTTTCTACTACAACTGCTGATGAGTTAAGTACGAGTACGGGTAAAGAAACACTTCGTTTTTCTGCACTTGAAAAAGTCCAAGCGGCTTTAAATGATGTTGAAGGCAGCAAAGTAATTGAGCGGGTATTGTTTACCGGCTTTGTGATGCAATAAGGGGTTAGCGTGAGCGATTTATTATCCCAAGACGAAATTGATGCGCTATTACACGGCGTTGATGACGTTGAAGAGGAAGATATACACGAAGGTGAAGATGGCGGGGGAAGTACGCTTCAGTACGATTTTTCTTCGCAAGATCGGATCGTACGTGGTCGTATGCCGACGCTGGAAATTGTTAACGAACGCTTTGCTCGTCATATGCGAATTAGCCTATTTAACATGATGCGTCGCACCGCAGAGGTGTCTATTAACGGCGTGCAAATGATTAAGTTTGGCGAGTATATTCATACTTTATTTGTTCCAACCAGTTTAAATATGGTCCGTTTTAGGCCTTTAAAAGGCACAGGCCTGATTACCATGGAAGCACGACTTGTGTTTATTTTGGTAGATAACTTTTTTGGTGGTGACGGGCGTTATCATGCAAAAATAGAGGGCCGAGAATTTACCCCAACAGAGCGCCGGATTGTACAAATGCTCCTTAAAATAATCTTTGAAGATTATAAAGAAGCATGGGCTCCGGTTATGGATGTATCGTTTGAATATCTCGATTCAGAAGTAAACCCCGCTATGGCGAATATTGTAAGTCCAACAGAGGTTGTGGTTATTAGCTCTTTTCATATTGAGCTTGATGGCGGTGGTGGCGATTTTCATATTGCACTTCCGTATTCGATGCTTGAGCCAATCCGAGAGCTTTTAGATGCGGGTGTTCAATCTGATACAGAGGATACCGACTTACGTTGGAGCAAAGCACTTCGCGATGAAATAATGGATGTTGAGGTTGATATGTCGACTCAGTTACTTGAAGTTGATTTGACCTTAAAGCAAATTATGGAATTAAAAGCAGGTGATATTATTCCGGTTGAAATGCCTGAGCATATAACCGTATTTGTTGAGGAACTCCCTACATTTAGAGCCAAGATGGGTCGCTCTCGCGATAATGTTGCGCTTCAAATTAGTGAAAAAATTAAACGACCTGATTCAGTTAAATCTGAGCTGCATGTATTTACCAAAGGCGGCAAGAAAATTGACTCAGATGCAGAATTAGCAGAACTAGAAGATGATTTACACCTCTCTGACGGTGTAGACTTAGACTGGTAATTGATTAAAAGGTTAAAAGTATGAGCGATGATCAAGACACAATGGATGAATGGGCAGCAGCATTAGCAGAAGCCGAAGGTCCAGATGATAGTGGCGAAGCACATGTTGCAGAGCTTGATGAGTTAAGTGATTCAAAACACGAAATGAGTGGTGATGAAAAACGAAAACTCGACACTATTTTAGATATTCCCGTTACTATTTCAATGGAAGTAGGGCGCTCTAAAATCAATATTCGTAACTTACTGCAACTTAATCAAGGCTCTGTTGTTGAGCTTGACCGTGTTGCGGGTGAGCCGCTAGACGTGCTAGTTAATGGTACTTTAATCGCTCATGGTGAAGTAGTTGTAGTAAACGACAAATTTGGTATTCGCTTAACTGACGTGATAAGCCAAGTAGAGCGGATCAAAAAATTACGATGAGCTTATTAGTTGCTTTAACGACTACCGTTTTTTCAAAAGCAGATGTGGCAACACCCACAGGGGATATACTCTCTATGGTGCTGTCGCTTGTAATGGTGCTAGTACTGATTATTGTACTGGCATTTTTTGTTAAAAAGCTTAACCCTAATTTAGCAAATAGTGATGAGTTTAAAGTAGTCAGAAGTCTACCTTTAGGTTCTCGCGAGCGTTTAATGGTTGTTGAGATAGATAATGCTCAGCATTTGCTTGGTGTAACTCCCCACAGTATTAATTATTTACACAAGTTAGAAACCCCATTAAGTGAAAAAGAACTGCCTGAACTCGCTAAACGATTTGGTAAACTTTTAAACCCGCAATCAAACCAAAATAAAAAGAATTAAACCTATGACAAAGTGGCTGCTTATTATTTTTGCCATGGTGTTTGTACCAAATGTAAGTGCAGAAGGAATTGATGCCCTTACTATTACAACAAACGCTGATGGCACACAAGATTACTCAGTAACGTTACAAGTTTTAGCAATTATGACGGCGCTGAGTTTTATACCGGCCGCCATAATTATGATGACCTCTTTTACACGAATTATTGTTGTACTCGCCATTTTGCGCCAAGCAATTGGTTTGCAGCAAACACCGTCAAACCAAGTGTTATTAGGTATGTCACTTTTTTTAAGTATTTTTATAATGGCGCCTATTTATCAGCAGGTAAACGAGCGAGCTATAGAGCCTTACTTAAATGAGCAGGTTACATCAGTAGAGGCTTTAGAGCTTGCTAAAGAGCCAATGAAAGCATTTATGCTTTCACAGGTGCGTTTAAAAGATTTAGAAACGTTCGCTAAAATTGCTGGTTACGATCAGCTAAATTCGCCACAAGATACGCCATTAATAGTGTTAATACCGGCCTTTGTAACCAGCGAACTGCAAACGGCATTTATAATTGGGTTTATGTTTTTTATCCCATTTTTAATTGTTGATTTAGTGGTCGCTTCGGTATTAATGGCGATGGGTATGATGATGCTTTCCCCCATGATAGTGTCCTTACCGTTTAAAATTATGCTGTTTGTACTTGTTGATGGTTGGAGCTTAGTGATGGGGACTCTAGCTAAAAGCTTTGGTTTAGGGACTTAGTATGCAAAGCATTAACATGACCCAACAATAGGAGTACAACATGGAACCGGAAATTTTTGTTGATATTCTAAGTGACGCGCTGTTTTTAGTTATTAAATTGGTGTCTGCAATCGTAGTCCCAGGCTTAATTATTGGTTTAGTGGTTGCTGTATTTCAGGCGGCAACATCAATCAATGAACAAACGTTGAGCTTTTTACCTCGTTTATTAATTACCATTAGTGCGCTTATTGTAGGTGGGCACTGGCTTACTCAAGAACTGATGGATTTTTTTACTCGCCTAGTATTACTTATTCCTGAAATTGCAGGTTAAACGTGGAATACCCCTTTGCAGTCGTTATTCAATGGTTGAGTGATTTTTTGCTGCCCCTGGTACGTATTAGCTCAATGATTATGATTATGGCTGGTTTAGGTGCTAAAAATGTACCTACACGGATAAAAATGGGGTTATCAGTTGTTGTAACTTTTCTTGTTGTTCCTGTTCTGCCGCCCGCTACATTCACTAATTTATTTTCGTTTGAGATGATTTTAGTCGTTATTCAACAAATGCTGATTGGTGTTGCTATTGGTTTTGCATCTATACTTTTATTAAATACTTTTGTGTTAGCAGGGCAAATACTTGCGATGCAAACCGGTTTAGGTTTTGCTTCAGTTATTGACCCCTCTAATGGCGCAAGCGTCCCAGCGGTTGGGCAGTTTTTCCTTATTTTGGCTACCTTGTTATTTTTTGCTTTTAACGGCCATTTAATGATGATTCAAATGGTGGTACATAGCTTTCAAGTGCTACCTATTGATGGCACATGGTGGTCTGTAGATCATTACTGGGACATAGTGACCTGGGGCGGCTGGATGTTTACTACCGCACTGGTACTCTCACTTGCACCGCTTACCGCAATGCTCGTTATTAATATGTCGTTTGGGATTATGACGCGTGCAGCGCCGCAATTAAATATTTTCTCTATTGGTTTTCCGTTTACCTTGGTAGCGGGACTTATTATTATTTGGGCGACACTAGGTAACTTTGTTACTCAGTTTGAGTTTCAATGGTTAAAAATGGTTGAGCTAATGTGTACTTTAGTTGGTTGCTCACCTTAGGAGAAAGTCATGTCTGAAGACTCAGGACAAGAAAAAACAGAAGAACCGACATCCAAAAAGCTTGAAGAATCTAAAAAGAAAGGCCAAATAGCACGCTCAAAAGAGCTAGGTACCATGTTTGTACTTATTTTTTCGGCTATATCGCTTTTGATGTATGGTCCTGAAATTGGTAAAGGTTTATACAATGTAATGGGCCGAACCCTTAGCTTAAACCGCAACGAAGCCTTTGATACCACTAAAATGTTTGCCGTGTGGGGAGAGGTTGCAGACGCGTTGATGTTTCCTATGGCTATGTTTGTGTTAATTATCGTTTTGGCTGCATTTATTGGTAATACGTTACTCGGTGGTTTTAATTTTAGCTGGGAAGCTGCTGCACCTAAAGCAAGTAAAATGTCGCCAATGAAGGGCTTTAAGCGGATGTTTGGTCCACAAGCGGCTATTGAGCTTGTAAAGTCACTCTTAAAATTTGGTTTGGTTGCAAGTTTTGCTGTGTTTTTAATTAATACTTATTTTGATGAAATACTGCATTTAAGTTTAGAAAGTGCACCGGGTAATATTATTCATGCCTTAGAAATTTTAGGGTGGATGTTTTTAGGCCTTTCGTGCACTTTAATTGTTATTGCCGCCATTGATGCGCCATTTCAAAGTTACAACCATAACAAACAACTTAAAATGACAATGCAAGAAATCAAAGATGAGTATAAAAACTCTGAAGGTGACCCGCAAATAAAAGCGCGCATTAGGCAAACACAAAGGCAAATGTCGCAAAACCGCATGATGCAAGATGTTCCTGACGCTGATGTTATTGTTACCAACCCAACTCACTACTCTGTAGCATTAAAATACGACACGGAGCGCGCAGGTGCGCCTATAGTACTTGCTAAAGGCATTGATGAAATGGCGATGCAAATTCGAAAAGTAGCAATAGGGAATGAAGTACCTATATTAGAATCCCCCATGTTGACCCGAGCGCTTTATCATACGGCTGAAGTAGGAGAGCAAATACCCGATCAGCTATTTACCGCAGTAGCGCAAGTTTTAGCGTATGTATTTCAGCTTAAACGCTTTAATAAAGGGCGCGGAAAACGTCCAACTAAGCTCAATAAAAAGCTGCCAATCCCCGATGCCTACAAGTATTAAACCGTTAACTGAGTAACTTGGAATAGTTATTGCAAATTCTACGTAGTGTCAATTTTTTGAAATTGTAGAATTATGAGTTTTAAAGCGGTATTACAACAACTTAACAGAGACAAAAAAGACTATGCCAAAGGAGTAGGTACTCCTTTGCTTGTGCTTGCTGCCTTGGGAATGGTGATTTTACCACTACCGCCATTTTTACTCGATATCCTTTTCTCGTTTAATATTGCTCTCGCGTTAGTGGTTTTACTTGTAACTGTTTACACGATGAAGCCGGTTGAATTTGGTATTTTCCCCTCTGTATTACTAATCGCTACAATTATGCGCTTAGCACTTAACGTTGCCAGTACTCGAGTTGTGTTACTTGAAGGCCATAATGGTGGTGATTCTGCCGGTAAAGTAATTGAAGCGTTTGGCTCAGTTGTTATCGGTGGTAACTACGCTGTTGGTTTGGTTGTGTTTTTAATCCTGATCATTATTAACTTTGTAGTAATTACTAAAGGTGCTGGTCGTATTTCTGAGGTATCTGCGCGTTTCACCCTTGATGCAATGCCGGGTAAACAAATGGCAATTGACGCCGATTTGAACGCAGGCTTTATCAGCGCAGAACAAGCGCGTGACCGCCGCGAGGAAGTAACTCGCGAAGCTGATTTTTACGGCTCAATGGATGGTGCGAGTAAATTTGTAAAAGGTGATGCGATTGCAGGTATTGTTATATTAATCATCAATATTGTTGGTGGTTTATTTGTCGGTATGATCCAGCACAATTTGAGTTTTGGCAATGCAATGGAAGTATATACATTACTTACCATTGGCGATGGCTTAGTTGCTCAACTCCCTTCTTTACTGCTTTCAATTGGTACCGCGATTGTTGTAACACGCCAAAATGAGTCGCTCAATATGGGGGACCAATTTAAGAAACAACTAGGCAACGAAAAGTCACTCTTTATTGCATCTGGTATTTTGATCATCATGGGCTTAGTGCCTGGTATGCCGCATATTGCTTTTTTAAGTTTAGGTGCGTTACTGGGTTACTTAGCTTACTACACACAGCAAAGTAAATTAAAAGCTGCTGCGGCAGAAGCTGAAGAGGCCGCTAATGGCGGAAGCGTTGCAACGGGTGTTGCTAATAAACAAGAACAAAAAGAACTAGGCTGGGATGACGTTCAACAGGTTGATGTAATTGGCTTAGAAGTCGGTTATAGATTAATTCCGTTAGTGGACCAATCACAAGGTGGTGAGCTACTTAATCGTATTAAGGGTGTGCGTAAAAAGCTTTCTCAAGAGCTTGGTTTTTTAGTACCGCCGGTACATATACGCGACAACTTAGAGCTTGACCCTAATGCTTACAGAATAACGCTAATGGGGGTTTCAACCGGTGAAAGCGAGCTTAAGCATGGCGACGAGCTAGCGATTAACCCAGGACAAGTATTTGGTCCAATTAAAGGGGTTGAAACAAAAGATCCTGCGTTTGGCCTTGATGCAGTATGGATCAAGCCAGATCAAAAAGATGAAGCACAATCACTAGGTTATACCGTTGTAGATTCAGCCACGGTAGTTGCCACTCATATTAGCCAGTTATTAACTAACAGTGCAGCGTTATTACTAGGGCATGAAGAAGTTCAAAACCTACTTGATATGCTTGCTAAAAGCCATCCTCGCTTAGTGGAAGGACTAGTACCTGATGTATTGCCATTAACTGCTATTGTAAAAGTACTACAAAATTTATTAAATGAAGGCGTGGCTATTCGCGATATGCGCTCAATTGTTCAAACCCTTGTTGAGTATGGCCCACGTAGTCAAGACCCTGATGTATTAACGGCTGCAGTGCGTATTTCACTGCGTAGATTAATTGTTCAAGATGCGGTGGGAATGTCATCAGAAATCCCTGTCATAACCTTGGCGCCTGAGTTGGAACAGATGTTGCATCAGTCATTACAAAATGCAGGCGATGAAGGTGCCGGTATTGAGCCAGGACTTGCAGAGCGACTTCAAGTGTCATTGACACAAGCGCATCAAAATCAAGAAATGGCCGGCGAACCTTCTATATTGCTAACGTCAGGAATGTTACGCACTGTGTTATCTCGTTTTGTTAAGTACACCATTCCAGGATTGAGAGTGATGTCTTATCAAGAGGTACCAGACGAAAGACAGATCAAAATTGTAAGCTCGGTAGGCCAACAATAAGATTTTAACAGGGGTTGAATCATGAAAATTAAACGTTTTTTTGCTAAAGATATGCGCACAGCACTTAAAGAAGTTAAAGATGAGTTAGGTGTTGATGCGGTTATTATGTCAAATAAAAAACTGGCTAACGGTGTAGAAATTGTAGCGGCAGTTGATTATGACAAAGCAGCCCCTAAAGTAGCAGCGCAACCACAACGCCCTGCAGAGCCGCGTACTCAGGCGCCACAACAAAGCATGCATAACTTTGTAAAACCAGAGCCACAGCGTGCCAAGCCTGAGCCTCAAGCAAAAGTTGCTGACAGCCTACAAGCATTATTAGAGCGTCAATCACCGCGTCCTCGTTCTCCTGAGCTTGCATCGATGTTTTCACAATCGGGTATTGATACTACTGATAACTATCAAGAACCTGATATGGGGCAGCGTACTAAAAATATGTTTGCTCCTGAAGCTGCTGCGCCAGTTCGTCCACAAACTCAAGCGGATAGCTTAGGTTTTGATGATTTAGACCGCGACTTTGATGATTTAGATAGCCCAGTAACCACTCGCCAACAAGCACCTAATAATGAAAGCGAAGAAATGACAACAATGCGTGAAGAAATGAACGCAATTCGTCAATTACTTGAGCATCAAGTATCAGGCTTGATGCAACAAGATATGGCGCGTCGCGATCCAACACGCGCTTGTATGGTTGACCGTTTAGTCGGTATGGGTATTGATAAAGAAGTAGCACAGCAAATGGCATGTTTTGTACCTGATGATGTGTCTCGTAAGCAAGGTTGGAAAGCATTGTTAACTATGGTCGAAGATCAAATGCAAACAACCAATAATGAAATACTTCGCCAAGGTGGTGTATATGCGTTAGTGGGTCCAACAGGTGTGGGTAAAACAACGACTGTTGCTAAGCTTGCAGCTCTAGGCGCACAAAAATATGGTGCCGATAAAGTGGCGTTAATAACCACTGATACATACAGAATTGGTGCTTATGAACAACTTGCAACATATGGTCGTATTATTGGTTGTGGTGTTAAGCAAGTTAAAGATGCTAATGAATTAGCTGAAGTTTTATATCATTTACGAAATAAACGTCTAGTATTAATTGACACAGCAGGTATGAGCCAGCGAGATTTACGTTTAACTGAGCAATTAAACACGTTAATGCGTAACCAACGTGTAGATATTCGCAGCTACTTAGTACTTAGTGCGACAGCACAAATTAATGTATTGCAAGAAACTGTACGCCACTTTAAAAAAGTACAGTTAAGTGGCTGTATTTTCACTAAGTTAGACGAATCATTAAGTTTGGGTGAGATTATTAGTATTGCGATTCAAAATCGCCTTCCAATAGGGTATCTTACTAATGGTCAACGAGTACCAGAGGATATTCGTGTTGCAAATGCTGAGAAACTAGTTAAAAAGGCTGAGCAATTATATTTAAAAAGAACAAAAGCACAACATTCAAGGCACCAAGCAGTGGCGCCAAGCACAGTAGGGATGTATGATTAACACAGTATTAGATCAAGCAAGCGGCCTGCGCAAAATGAGTCAAAACAATAACAACGGCGTAAAAGTTATCGCTGTAACCGGTGGTAAAGGTGGAGTAGGGAAAACAAATGTTTCTCTAAATACAGCTATTGCACTTGGGCAGCAAGGTAATCGAGTATTAGTGCTGGATGCTGACTTGGGTTTAGCAAACTGTGATGTGATGCTTGGTTTACGTGTAGAGCGTAACTTGTCACATGTCTTGTCTGGTGAATGTGAGCTTGATGAAATTTTAGTTGAAGGCCCTGCAGGAATTAAAATTGTACCCGCTACATCGGGTTCGCAAAGTATGGTTGAATTATCACCATCTGAGCATGCTGGGCTAATTCGTGCGTTTAGCGAATTGAATACCGAATTTGATATTTTAATTGTAGATACAGCTGCTGGTATTTCAGACATGGTACTGAGCTTCTCGCGTGCAGCGCAAGATGTAATGGTTGTTGTATGCGATGAGCCGACATCAATCACCGACGCTTACGCACTTATTAAAGTATTAAGTCGTGAGCACGGCGTTTATAAATTTAAAATTGTTGCCAATATGGTGCGCAGTATGCGTGAAGGCACTGAATTGTTTGCAAAGCTATCTAAAGTTACCGACCGCTTTTTAGATGTATCAATGGAGCTAGTAGCAACGGTTCCTTATGATGAAAATATGCGCAAAGCAACACGTCGTCAAAAAGTAATAGTAGAGCTCTTTCCAAATTCGCCAGCCGCTCTTGCGTTTAAAACGCTGGCAACAAAAGCAGTTAAATGGCCAATACCCAACCAACCATCTGGGCATTTAGAGTTTTTCATTGAGAAACTAGTAAACGGTTAATTATGACAACACTGGTGAATAGAGCTATGGGATATCAATCAACACAAAATTTAAATGTGATTGTTGAGAAGCATGCATCACTTGTTAAAAAAGTGGCATGTCATCTGATTGCTCGATTACCACCTAGCGTTCAACTTGATGATTTAATTCAATCAGGAATGATAGGTTTAATAGAAGCTTCGAAAAACTTTGATGCAACAAAAGGCGCAAGCTTTGAAACTTTTGCCGGTATTCGTATTCGCGGTGCTATGCTTGATGAAATGCGCCGTGGTGATTGGGCTCCTCGTTCAGTTCACCGTAAAAACAGGCAAGTTGCAGAAGCAATTACTGAGCTCGAAAGTAGTCTGAATCGCGAACCAACGGATATAGAAGTTGCTGAAAAACTTGAAATTTCGCTCAATGAGTACCATCATATTTTAAATGATGCGAATACGAGTAAAATATTAGGCATTGAAGACCTTGGTGTAGATGAGGATGTTATTACTCCCGTAGGCCAAGATTTAGCACAAGATAAACCTTTTAATAATGTTAAAAATGATAGGTTTAATGAGTCTTTGCTAAGTGCAATTAAGTCATTACCAGAGCGTGATGCAATGGTGCTTTCTTTGTACTATAACGATGAAATGAATTTAAAAGAAATAGGACATATACTCGATGTAAGTGAATCGCGTGTAAGTCAGATACATGGTCAGGCGATGATTAAGCTTAAAGCTAAAATCAATGACTGGATAAATTAGTAGTAAGTAAACAAAGGTTAATACCTCACTGGGGGATGTTTTGGATAAAAACATGAAAATTCTTGTAGTTGATGATTTTTCAACGATGAGACGCATTATAAAAAACCTGTTACGTGACTTAGGTTTCACTAACGTTCAAGAAGCTGATGATGGGTCTACAGCTTTGCCTATGTTGCAAAATCAAGTGTTTGATTTTGTAGTTACGGATTGGAATATGCCTGGAATGCAGGGTATTGATCTTTTAAGAGCAATACGTGCAGACGAGAAGTTAAAACATATCCCTGTATTAATGGTAACGGCAGAAGCTAAAAAAGAACAAATAATAGCTGCAGCGCAAGCTGGCGTGAATGGTTATATTGTTAAGCCATTTACGGCTGGAACATTAAAAACTAAATTAGAAAAAGTATTTGAACGCTTAGGCTAATGATGGGGGAGAGGCTTATGCCAGCACCAGCTGCGCCTCAAATAACGTTAGAACAAGCTCGTCAGCTCGTTGTTTTTTTAGAAAATGATGAGCAAGATAAAGCAAATCAGTTGATTTTAGAGGCTGCATCTAAAGAGCAGTCTGAATTATTTGCTGAAGTTGGAAAGTTGACTCGTCAACTGCACGAAGCTCTTAAAAGTTTTGAGCTTGATACTCGCTTAAGTGACATAACTACAGATGCGATTCCAGATGCTAAAAAGCGGCTTAATTATGTTATAGAAATGACAGAAAATGCGGCTAATAAAACAATGGATGCAGTGGAGGCCAGTTTACCTATAGCCCAACAGTTAGCGGACGAAATATCTCATATTAAACCGACATGGGATCGTTTAATGAGCCGCGAGATTGAGCTTGGTGAGTTTAAGCAACTTTGCCATAGCATCGATAAGTTTATGAACAACTCTCACCATAAGACTGATGAGCTTCAAAACTTAATGACAAATGTATTAATGGCTCAAGACTATCAAGACTTAACAGGTCAAGTTATTCGCCGTGTTATCGAACTTGTTAGGGAAGTAGAAGAAAGTTTACTGCATCTTTTAACTGCGTTTGCTGAACAAGACGACAGTAACAGCACCGCGAATAAAGTAGAACAACAGAAAATAAAAGAACCAGTTGCCACACAAACTTTAGCAGGTCCTGAAGGCCCTATTATTGATAAAGAATCGCGTAATGATGTTGTATCTGATCAAGATGAAGTTGATGATCTTTTATCAAGTTTGGGCTTCTAAGAGGAGAGTAACTGCATGTTTGAAGTCGATGAAGATATTTTACAAGACTTTCTTGTAGAGGCTGGAGAAATCCTAGAGCTTTTATCTGAACAGTTAGTTGAGCTGGAAAATAATCCAGAAGATACCGAGTTACTAAACGCTATATTTAGAGGTTTTCATACTGTAAAAGGTGGTGCAGGCTTTTTAGCTATGACAGAACTTGTAGATGCTTGTCACGGTGCTGAAAACGTATTTGATTTACTACGTCAAGGCGTGCGAACAGTCAACTCAGAATTAATGGATGTTATTTTACAAGCACTAGACACCATTAATGAGATGTTTGCGACTATCCAAAACAGAGATAAGCCTGAACCTGCAGATCCTGAATTACTTCATACTCTTCATATCTTAGGTCTACCTCCAACAGAAGCCGAAGCCTCTTCACAAACAGAGGTTGAACAACCTCATAATGAAGTGGTGGATACACCGGTAGCTGATGATGAAGATCCGTTTGCATTTGATGAACTATTTAGCGGAGCGCCTTCGGTTAGCGATGCTGAAATAGATGAAATCACTGAAGACGAATTTGAAAGCTTACTTGATGAGCTGCACGGTAAAGGACAAGGTCCTGCAGTTGAAAAACCAGTAGCAAGTAGTAGTGATTTTAATGGTGATATTACTGATGATGAATTTGACAGCTTATTAGATGAGTTACATGGTGTTGGCAGTTTTGGGGAAGTTACTAGCAAACCTGAACAAAATAATGCCAATAAAACACCTGTAGAACCACCTACACCAGCGGCTAATGTAGTTAATTCATCAGATGATGAAATTAGTGATGACGAATTTGAAGCGCTTCTTGACGAACTTCATGGTAAAGGTACTGCTCCTAAATCGATAGAAAGTGCGCCAGCTGAAAAACAACCTGAACCTGTTTCACCGCCAGCTAAACAAGTGAGTGAACCAGTAAAAAAAGCTGAGCCAGCTAAAGCTCCTACTCCAAAACCAGTTGAAAAAGCGCCAGAGAAGCCAGCAGCTAAAGCACCACCAGCAGCAGCTCCAAAAAAATCAGCGCCACCAGCAGCAGAAACCACCGTTCGCGTAGATACAAAACGACTCGATCAAATTATGAATATGGTTGGTGAGTTAGTTCTTGTACGAAATCGTTTGGTTAGTTTAGCGACTAACTCAGACAGTGAAGCGATGGGTAAAGCAATCTCTAACTTAGATGTAGTGACTGCGGATATTCAAGGTGCGGTTATGCAAACGCGAATGCAACCAATTAAGAAAGTATTTGGTCGCTTCCCTCGCGTTGTACGCGACTTAGCACGTAGCTTAAATAAAGATATTGATTTAAAACTTATTGGTGAAGAAACCGATCTAGATAAAAACTTAGTTGAAGCACTTGCCGATCCGCTTGTGCATTTAGTTAGAAACTCAGTTGACCATGGTATTGAAATGCCCGCTGTTCGTGAAGCTGCAGGTAAGTCTAGAACAGGTAATGTTACTTTATCAGCGTCTCAAGAGGGCGACCATATTTTGCTAACCATCAAAGATGATGGTGCAGGTATGGATGCTGAGAAACTGAAAAAAATTGCAATTAGTAAAGGCGTACTCGATCATGACCAAGCGAGTCGACTTTCTGACACCGAAGCATATAACCTGATTTTTGCACCTGGCTTTTCTACAAAAGAAGAAATATCTGATATTTCAGGCCGTGGTGTAGGAATGGACGTAGTTAAAACTAAGATCACGCAACTTAATGGCTCAGTAAGCATTCAGTCTGAACTTGGTGTTGGTACTATTTTAGAAATAAAAGTACCACTTACCTTGGCTATATTACCGACATTAATGGTCGTTGTTGGCGCACAAACATTTGCGTTACCACTGGCTGGTGTTAGTGAGATATTTAATTTAGATTTAACGAAGACGAATGTAGTTGATGGGCAATTAACAATTATTGTGCGTAAAAAGGCGATACCGTTATTTTACCTTGAGCATTGGTTAGTAAAAGGCTCAGATCGTTCTCAGCGAAAATCTAAAGGTCACGTCGTTATTGTACAAATTGGTACGCAACAAATTGGTTTTGTTGTTGACTCATTAATTGGCCAAGAAGAAGTAGTGATTAAGCCGCTTGATGCGTTACTTCAAGGAACGCCAGGTATGGCAGGGGCTACAATAACTTCAGATGGCGGCATTGCACTGATTTTAGACGTTCCAAACATGTTAAAACATTACGCAGGCTAATAATAAAGTAGGTATATATTTAATATATACCTACGCATAAATTTAATAAGAGAGCTAAATGGCCGTTAAAGTTTTAGTTGTTGATGATTCAAGCTTTTTTCGCCGTAGAGTAAGCGAAATCCTTGGGCAAGATAGCGATATACAAGTTATAGGCTTTGCTGTTAATGGCAGAGAGGCTGTTGAGAAAGCAGCTCAATTGCGTCCTGACATGATCACCATGGATGTCGAAATGCCTGTGCTTGATGGTATTAGCGCAGTTAAAGAGATAATGGCGAGTAACCCAACTCCTATCTTAATGTTTTCATCACTTACACGTGATGGTGCAACAGCAACGTTTGATGCGTTAGATGCTGGCGCAATGGATTTTTTACCGAAAAAATTTGAAGATATTGCACGCAATAATGAAGATGCAATTAAGCTTTTGCAAAGTAAAGTAAAAGATATAGGGCGAAGACGTTTACCGCGAACATTTAGAGCGGCAACACCTGTTAAACCATCCATTTCAACTAAACCAACAAGTTCACTTTCGCAAAGAGCAAGCACATCAACAACTCAAATCAAGCAGCCTGATAGAAGCTTTCAAAGAACTGCGCCTGCTGCATCGACAAGTTCAAATGTTGCCTCAATGCGAGCAAGTGGAAAACAATATCAACTTTTAGCTATTGGTACTTCTACAGGTGGTCCCGTTGCTTTGCAAACTATATTGACTCAATTGCCTGCTAATTTTCCTCACCCTATTTTACTTATTCAGCACATGCCCGCTGCATTTACACCCGCGTTTGCAGCGCGCTTAAACGGTTTGTGCCAAATAAAAGTGAAAGAAGCACAACAGGGCGATCGCTTACAACCAGGAACTGCTTATTTAGCGCCTGGCGGACAGCAGATGATGGTAGAGGGGCGTGGAGCAAATAGAACGCTGCGCGTATTTGAAGATCATAGCGAGAGAATAAGTTATAAACCAAGCGTAGATGTAACGTTTGCTAGTGCAGCTAAAACGTATCAAGGCGATGTGCTTGCTATTGTTTTAACAGGTATGGGCGCTGATGGTCGTGATGGTGCAAGAATGTTAAAACAAACGGGGGCAACTATTTGGGCACAAGATGAGAAAAGCTGTGTCGTTTATGGAATGCCCCAAGCAATAGCTAATGCGGGGCTTTCAAGTGAAAGCTTAGCATTGAGTGATGTTGCAGCGCGTATAATGAGAGAGGTAGGTTGTGGATAAACTCTCAATATTTGGACTATTGGTAGCACTCAGTGCAATAGGTCTAGGTTATTCTTTAGAAGGCGGTGTTGTTTCAGCTTTATTTAATGGCCCTGCGCTTATTATTGTACTTGGTGGCACGCTTGGCGCTGTTATGTTGCAAACCTCTGCTAGCACATTCAAAAAAATGATAAATATGAGCTCGTGGGTTTTTGTTGCACCACAATACGATATTGAAGACGCAATAGAGCAAGTTAAACGATGGTCTCATAAAGCACGTCAAGAAGGTTACTTAGCGCTTGAGAATGAAGCTTTAGCTCACCCAGATGCGTATGCAGCAAAAGGTTTAAGCTTACTTGTCGATGGCTGCTCAGAGCAAAAACTACGTGACACGCTTGAAATTGATTTACTGCTAGAGCGCGATCGTTTGCTTGAAGCCGCGCGTGTTTATGAAGCAATGGGGGGTTACAGCCCTACCATAGGTATTTTAGGTGCGGTGCTTGGCTTAATACAGGCAATGTCGTTTATTACCGATCCACAAATGCTTGGCGCCGGCGTTGCAACGGCATTTATTGCGACCATTTATGGTGTTGGCTTAGCTAATTTATTGTTTTTACCTATGGCAAATAAGTTAAAACAGCGTGTAGAGCAAAAAATGCTTTACCATGAAATGCTTGCTGAAGGCGTTATTGCAATAAGCATAGGTGAAAGCCCAGTAAATATAGAATTAAAGCTTGAAGCCTATCGTGTAGAGCGCCCTAATTTAGTGGACGAATAACATGTTACGCCGACGACTTCGTCACTCTGCTGCTAAAAGTCAACATACCGAACGTTGGCTTGTATCGTATGCCGATTACATGACTATTATGTTTGCTTTTTTTGTGGTTCTGTATGCGATAGCGATTAATAAAGAAGAACAATTCCAAATATTGTCAGATTCCCTTGAACAGGTTTTTGATAAGTCAGCTCGCCAATACTCCCAGCAAGGTGAAGGTGTCAACGGTAATGGAATATTGACAGATAGAGTGACACCTGAACAAGAAGTTCTTTATGGCGAAAGTATATTAAAAGAAGAGCAAGGTCCTGAGCTACTCGACGGCCAAAGTGATACAAGCAACATCCAGCAAAAGTATTTAGGCAAACCTCTTGATAGTTTACTAATTAAATTACAGTCAGCGCTTATTGATGAAATCCGTGATGGAGAAGCCAGTTTAGAGCTTAACCAAGATTGGCTGATTATAGAGCTAAGCTCAGGTATGTTATTTTCAAGTGGTAGTTCAGTTGCACACTCTCGAGCAAAACAGGTCGTCAAGATTGTTAAAGATATTATTGCACCAGTAGATAACTATGTAAGAGTACGAGGTTATACTGATGATGAAAGTATTCGTAATGAGATATTTCGTTCGAACTGGGAACTGTCGGTAGCTAGAGCCACGTCAATTTTAGTAGAGCTGGAAGCACTAGGCATTAATTCAGCTAGAATGGCGATAGAAGGTTATGGCCAATATTCACCTTTTGCAAGTAACGATACAGAACAAGGGCGCGCAGAAAATCGTAAAGTTGTTATCGCACTTTCTAAGTATGGATTACCGCCAAAACAAGAGGTTAAAAGTGACGGGCAAGCTGATGAGCCTGCAGTGATTGAACCTGAAATTGAACTTCCTTCAGATGACGATACAATAAAAATAATTCGTTTGCCTCATGGCGGTATTCGCATAACAACGCGCAATGAACAGTAATTAGGATGTAATGTGAAGATTTGGACTGTCGCTAATCAAAAAGGAGGGGTTGGTAAAACAACAACCGCAGTGAGCCTTGCCGGTATTTTGGCATTACAAGGTAAACGTGTATTGCTTATAGATACAGACCCTCATGCGTCACTCACTTATTACTTTGGCATTGATTCAGAGGATTTAGAAGTCAGTGTGTACGATATTTTTGCCCGTGGTACAAGTATGCAAAGTGAAGAGATACTCCAAGCTTTATGTCCATCAACACTTCAAAACCTGGATATTTTACCTGCGACTATGGCAATAGCTACACTAGATCGAAGTATGGGTAATAAAACAGGGATGGGGTTAATACTAAAAAAAGCGCTTGCAAAAATTAGCGAACATTACGATTATGCCATTTTAGATTGCCCTCCAGTTTTAGGGGTGTTAATGGTCAATGCGCTTGCAGCAAGTGAGCGAATTTTAGTGCCAGTGCAAACGGAGTTTTTAGCACTCAAAGGGCTTGATAGAATGATGCGTACTATGGATTTGATGCAATCCTCTCAAGCAAAAGATTATCAATATACTATAATTCCTACCATGTACGACAAACGTACCAAAGCATCGTTAGAAGCATACAAAACATTGCAAAGTACATATGGTGATAAAGTTTGGCCAGGTGTGATACCGGTGGATACCAAATTTAGAGATGCAAGCTTTGCACAAAAAGTACCTGTAGAGTATTGTCCTCGCTCGCGCGGTGTATACGCATATAAAGCACTGCTAGAATATTTAATTGAACAAGGTTAATGAATGAGTAAGCAATTGTTTGCTAATGAAAAAGTAATGAAACAATACCTCGGGGCTTTGTTATGTGAAGATGAGCCTGTAGATAACCTTGAGCCAGTTGCAAAATTACTTGAGCAAATCCCAGATGATTCACAACATCATATTCATTCAAAACCTAAAGAACAATTAAAAGCAGCAGAGAGTACATTTGATAATGACTTGCTCAATGTTGAAATTGAGCCAATAGCTGAGCCAGCGTTTGAAACTGAAAAAGTTAATGAAGTGGTTGACGAGGAAGTAATAGCACCTGCAATTACTACTATAGAAAAGCCAGAGCTGGAGATTGTAACTACTAGCCAATCAGACTATTTTGATGGTGAATTTCAGGCACTGTTTTTTGAAGTTGCTGGCTTGACCTTGGCTGTGCCATTAAAAGCACTCGGCGGAATACATCAATTAGGTGAAGTAAATCATTTGTTTGGTAAGCCGAAATGGTTTAAAGGCGTTATGCTCAACAGAGAAGAAAAGCTTAATGTTGTTGATACTGCGCGTTGGGTTATGCCAGAAAAATATGATGATAAATTAGAGGCATCTTTAGATTATCAATATTTGATTACACTAGGTGATAGCCAGTGGGGTTTATTAGCTGAAAAGTTGATAAATAACATTACATTGAGTAAAGAAGATGTAAAATGGCGTACAAATAAAAGCAAGCGCCCATGGCTTGCTGGCGTTATAAAAGAAAAAATGTGTGCTTTGATAGACGTAGATAATTTAAATATATTATTAGAGAAAGGCTTAGATAGCCGTCAGTAGTAATGACCATTACGGGGTAATAGCATGAATCAAGATAAATTACTGTCAGCAAATAAAAACGCAGATAATAACGATGAAATTTTACAGTGGGTTACGTTTAAGCTAGAGGAAGAAACCTACGGCGTAAATGTAATGCAAGTACAAGAAATACTTCGTTATACAGAGATAGCTCCTGTACCAGGTGCACCTTCATATGTGATTGGTATTATTAACTTACGCGGCAACGTTGTTACCGTTATTGATACTCGCGCACGTTTTGGTTTGCTAGCTGCTGATGCAACTGACAACTCTCGCATCTTAATTATTGAAGCAGAAGAGCAAGTTATTGGTATTTTAGCCGACAGCGTATCGGAAGTGGTTTACTTGCGTAGCTCTGAAATCGACAGTGCGCCAAATGTTGGTACTGAAGAAAGCGCTAAGTTTATTCAGGGTGTTTGTAACCGCGATAATGAATTACTGATTTTGGTTGATTTAAATAAGTTACTCAGTGATGACGAATGGGATGAGTTAAGCGATATATAAGCTTTACCAAATAAATTATGGTGTTACTTAGTATAGCTATATCAGCGTTAGCGGTAGGACTTATATCGCTGGCGTTAATTATTGCATTAAAAAATAAACACGCGAATGAAATTAATGCTGTATCGCAGCAGCTTAAAGATAGCTCAGAGCAGACTCATATTTTGCGCAGTGAAATTTCGGAGATTAGAACCGGGCTCTTAAGTATTGGTAAGCGAGTGCTTGAAGTTGAACAACAAAACCAAGATTTAGTGCAACAGCAAGCGGCGCAAAAATACGATGACCCTGATGCTAAAATTTACTCTCGTGCTGTAAAAATGGTTGAGTTAGGTGCAGACCTTGATGAAGTAATACGCGAGTGCGAACTACCACGAGCAGAAGCCGAATTACTATTTTCATTACATAAACAAAAAGGTGCTTAGCGCCTAATGCCAGTCAGTTAAGCTGACTGGCATCTTTCTTTTTATGGGGATACTTAGATGGTTTTGGCTTAACCCATCGGGGATATCTTCTATCCTCTCGTCTAGCTGGAAGCTTAAATAAGACCAGTGTATCGAGTAAGTGCTGCCAGTGTATTGGAATGTTCCCTGGGCTCATTATAGATACTGACGAGAAATACTGAATGACAGCCATCGAACTGCTAGAGAAACTAAGCTGGTTAGGCCATATCCCTGTGACTGTCGCCGCCATCGTCATTATTCTTCGTATTAAATTATAGGCGAGTAACACGGCCCATAGCTCCTGACGCACCATGTCTGGACGCTTACTTCTTAAATGGTATGCGCTATCAAGCATGGTTTGTTTGATTTCTCTAAACCCAAGTTCTATCTCCCAACGATGACAATATAATTCAACAATTTCATTACCTGGATAACGCAATCTATCCGTCATCGAGGTTAATATACGGTAGCTTTTGCCCTTTATTGTTTTGCTGATTAATCTCGCTTTAATCGTTTCAGGAACATCGGGAAAGTTTTTTTGTGCATGCTTTGTGGTTTTCAATTCAATGATATGGTCATTTTTACCCGCGCTGGAGATGATTTCATACTGTAAGTCGGGCCTTGCTGGTATCAGCCAGTGCCTCATCTCCCCAGTTTGATGCCAACGGTTTAACAGGCCTAAAGAATAATATCCTTTATCAAACATAGTCAGTGAATTATCTGGTGTACGTTCAATTAAACGCTCAGCTAATTTCATCTCGTTGGTTTTATAGTTATCAAACTCGCTACTGAGAAGTTGATGGCTGGTCAATTCCATATGACAGACCATGCGTATTTGAGGAAAGGCTGTATCACCGTATTGGTTGCTACCTGAAGAGAAGGCTTTACGATTATCAGGCGTGTCGGCTGTTCGCCACACAACACCGTCAACAGCTAATAGGTTCAAACCATTCCATGTTTCGAATGACTGTTGCTTATACATTGATTGAGCAGATTTATTGAAAACGTGTTTAACGGAATCATCACCTAACCTTTGTCTAGCCTGTACCATCGCACTTGGAGCAACGAGTTGGTTCTTGCCAGGTAACATGATATCTAGCTTATTAGCGATATTCCAAACTGATTCTTTTCGAAACAATGCCATGCCAATAACTGACCACAAAACGGCTTCAAGCGGTAATCTTCGCTTACGAACGGTTGCAATCCCTGCTTGTTGAAAACCTTGTTCAATGATTTCAGGGTCAAGAATTTCTGATAATTTTTCAAAGGTATGGTATCGGCTGCTTTCTTCAAGTGTTGCTTGCAGTGCTTGTTCTATATTCACAAAAAAATCCGTAGTTAGTTTCCTAACTACGGATTTTGCATGATCGTTTGGATCGGTCAACCGGTCATTTTCTTAACTGATCGGCATTATGCTTAGCGCCTTTTTTTATGTGCGGATAAATTGGCTCAAGCCTTAATATTTAACTTACCTTGAAAATCCTGCCAACCTGGCGGAAATTGACCTCTTAATACATACGAAAACGCAATAAGCTCTGCAATAACATAATAAAGCTCTTTGGGAATTTCTTCTCCTAACTCTAAATGTGACAACGTTTTAGCAAGTGCTGCATCTTCGTGGATCATAATTCCTTTTAGTTTAGCCGCTGCTATTATTTCATCAGCTAATTCACCAAACCCTTTAACACTTACAGTGGGTGTGTTTCCAGCTTCGTACAAAAGCCCAATGGCTGATTTATTAATCGGTGTTTCACTCATAGCTAAACCTTAATATTAATAATTGCGTGAGATTTATAGAATGCCTGATTGTTGGCATCGCCTCTCTTTAAGTTGAGCTCGCCAACTTGTAAGCCATGTTTAGCTAGTTTTGATCTTAAATTATCTAAGTGAGGATGAGCAATTGCACTTACTTCTTGGCTCGAGGCTAATAGCTGGCAATCGAGTGCTTTATCCATTAACTCAGCAGTAATTTGGAGCTGCCCAAGTTGGGCATAATCAAAGTTTAACCTGACAAACCATACATTTTTATCTTCTAATTTACCGGCGCTTGGCTTTTTATACTGTCCAAGTGTTATTTCTGTTTGGGCTGCTTCTGGAGGTAATCTCATCGGTAATAAAAATTGTGCAAGCGGGTTTGTGTCTGGCTGTTGATTTGGTGTTGAGACACTCACTTGGGTAAGTGTGTTTTTAACGTGTACGATTTCACTGGCCAAAGCTTGTACTTGAGCTTGTTGAAGCTGTTCAAGCATTTTTGCTCCCGTGTTACCCATTTTAAAAGTAGGTATAAGTACTTGTAAGAGAGCATCTAAGCCAGTTTGATTATTAAAACTGATAGGCGTTACTGATTGGCTAATCAGAGGCGCAGCTAAAATACTCACAGCCACCTGTTCAAGCCCTTTAGTGAAACTACTTTGTAGCATATCACCCGCTAGTTGAGTGGGCTGTAAAGTAGCAAGTATCTCACGCTGTATGGTTGCAGGGTTTATGTTATTACTTGAAACCATACGGTTAAATGCCTGATTAATTAAGCGAGTTAAATCAGGGGTGTCTTTTGTTGCCTTATCTGTAATATCAGTAATTTGACTGCTTAAAAGTTGTTTATTGTAAGCCAGCCTATCTGTAGGGGTTGTGGCATCAGGAAGCTTTAATAATGTACTTAATAGTTTTGCTTCTATTGGTTGTAGCATTTGACTACGAGAGGGCGCATTAGATAACGGCTCAGTTAACAAGGTAATGCTTTTACTGTTCACTGTGCTTGTGTTGTTTTGATTATTATCGTTTATTGCAAGCTGTGCTGAGGAGGTGGTAAGTCCCTTAGTGACTACTTCATTGGTAGGGTTAAGCAAAGTGTTCGATTTACTGTTTTCACTAGTAATAAGGGGTTTTAATTGGCTTGCTTTTAAATCACTTAGCTTAGCGCTCGCCACTTCACCTGGGGTAGTATTATTTGTTATTGGCGTGTAGGTTGTTGCTGTGTTTGCAGGTGTTTGCCAAACACTAACACTTCCTTTTACTAGTTGCGTTAATTGTACAATCGGCGGGAGCCTTGAAAAGTGCTCTGGCAAAATATTGCTCGTATTGTTATTTAACGCAGTACTCACACTTTGAGTAATGTTAACTCTATTTAGCGGTGATTCACTCAGTTGTATAGCTAAAGACGTTTTTTGTTGCGCGGGCGAAGTTGATAGCTGCGTTAACTCAGATTTACTTATTGTAGCAAAAGGCTTATTTTCAAAATATTTAACCGCATCATTAATTCGCGTTTTTAAATCACTAAAACTACTTTGTAGCCACGATTTTATTGGACTATTTAGGGTCAATAATGGATTTACTTTTACATTACTTGCAGAAACGGCTACTTCAGGTGCATTGCTTTTTTGCGCTAAAAGTAACTCGTTGAATGGTTTTGAGAATGAGTTGTTAAGCGTTACTTTTATATTGTTTGTATCGGTTTTAATAAATAATTTATCTGCCTGGTTCACTAAATTTACTTTAATAGGTGTATTCGGTAGTTCGGCAAGTTGTTGATTAGTGATAGGTGTTGTAAATGAACCTGACTTTTGAGGATGAGTTAAAATAGCCAGTTTTGGTGTTACTTGAAGCTGTGCACTGGGTAACAAGGCCGCGAGTAAATTAGTAAGTTTAGTTTGGCTAAGTGGTTGCGAGTGAACCGTATCTGCAAAGCGGTTAATAACATTAATCTGTGCGCCTTTATTAGTCGTACTAACAACTACTTTTAAAGGCTGTTCTGTTGTAAGTAACTGGGCTACGTCTTTATTTATGGCAATACTTGCGTTGAGTTTATCAATAACTAACTTGGGAGAAGGGGATACAGCAACTTGTACATCCATTGGTTGGCTTTGTACCTCAGTGCCCGTGCTTACATAACTTAACAAGCGCTGTAATTGTACCGGCTGATTTAAAGTAAGGGTTGTACTGTTTGGCGAGATGTTGAGCTGCTTACCATCAGGGCTGATCTGTATGTTAGCACTGACTATTTTTTGCAGGCTTTGTGGTGCGCTTGTAGTGCCAAGCCTTAATGTTTGCCAATGCTTATCAATATATACATCAAGCGTAATCGAGTCTTTCGAAAATTGGATGTTTTTAGCCGCAAGTACCTCACTAGGTAACTGTGGTAACTCATTGGTCTGGCTGTGAGCAGATTGATTGATAACCAATGAGTTAGATAATGTTATTTGCGTTGGTGTATTCATTATTTTAAATCAAGTTTTTGTTAATCGATTATAAAGCAATATTCGTATTACCCTATCATTATGGTAGACTAACGCCTAATTTTTGGCAGAGAGAATCGTCATCTTGTTACACATTAAGTCCGTCACCTGCATCAAGCAAGATCGTTGTTTGTTTGCGGATCTTAATTTTAGCCTTAATAGCGGTCAAATCATGCAATTAGCGGGTCCTAATGGGGCTGGTAAAACATCGCTATTGCGTATTATTGCTGGCTTTTCTGTGCCTGATGAAGGGTCTGTTCTGTTCCAAGAACAACCTATATCTAAGTACTATGAAGAGTATGCCAGAGAGCTGCTTTTTATAGGGCATAAAACAGGTGTAAGTACTCAGCTTAGTGCAGTTGAAAATGTTCGCCACTGGTTACAAATCAATGGCTACATAAATGAGCCTGATTTATATCCTATTTTAGCGCAACTTGGCCTTGTTGGACTTGAAGATGTACCCGTTAGAATGCTATCTGCTGGACAACAACGACGTGTAGCGCTTGTTAGGCTTTGGTTAAGTGATGCTAAATTATGGGTACTTGATGAGCCGTTTACCGCGCTTGATAAAAGCGGGGTCGCCTTTTTACAGCAGCGATTTACTGAACACTTACAAAGCGGTGGTGCCATTTTATTAACGACCCACCAAGACTTAACGACCCACTTTAGTAACTTACAAACGGTTACACTGGAGTATCGCCACTAATGACTCGTCAACACTCTTATTGGTTGCTATTTAGTGCGGTATTTACCAAAGATGTAAAACTTGCGTTTCGCCAGCGCGCCGAAATTGTAAATCCTATTTTATTCTTCTTAATTGTAATTTCATTATTTCCGTTAGCAATAGGGCCTGAGCCCGGTCTACTTGCGAGAATGGCGCCAGGTATTATTTGGGTTGCCGCATTACTCTCTACCATGTTGGGTTTAGATAAGTTGTTTAGGGATGATTTTAACGATGGCTCGTTGGAGCAGTTAATTGCATCCTCTTATCCATTATCGCTAACCGTACTTGCTAAAGTGGCTGCTCATTGGGTGGTAACAGGTTTACCGCTTGTATTAATGACCCCGTTGTTTGCGTTGTTGTTAAACCTAGAAAGTACAGCGTTAACAGCAACCGTTTTAACATTATTATTAGGCACACCATTATTGAGCTTTATTGGCGCAATAGGCGCTGGGCTTACTGTGGGATTACAAAAAGGGGGTATTTTGATGAGTTTACTCGTACTGCCTTTGTATATTCCTGTTTTGATTTTTGCAACGTCGGCTATCGATACCAGCACCATGTCGCTGGATTATAGTGGGCAGCTTGCCATCCTTGGTGCAATGTTACTTATTGCTATTATTAGCGCACCAATTGCCATATCGTCAGCTTTAAAAGTGAGTGTAAGTTAATGTGGAAGTGGTTACATCCCTATGCTAAAGCAGAGCGTGCATACCAGTTATGCAATACGTTACTGCCTTATTTTGCCGTAGTTACCTTAGTTAGTATGATTGTTGGATGGGTATGGGGGCTTGGTTTTGCACCTGCCGATTACCAACAAAAAGACAGCTACCGTATCATTTTTATTCATGTGCCTTCTGCCATTTTATCTATGGGCGCCTATTCCTCAATGGCTATTGCCGCCATTGTTGCACTTGTATGGCAGCTACGAAATGCCGAGCTTGCTGTTATTGCTATTGCGCCTGTTGGTGCATGTATTACTGCTATAGCGCTAATTACTGGCGCTGCTTGGGGCAAACCTATGTGGGGTGCTTGGTGGGTATGGGATGCACGTTTAACGTCTGAGCTTATTTTATTATTTTTATATCTTGGCGTGCTTTCGCTTTACCATGCATTTGAAGATAAGAAGTCAGCAGGGCGTGCGGCTTCTATTTTAGCAATTGTTGGCGTAATTAATTTACCTATTATTCATTACTCTGTTGAGTGGTGGAATACGTTACACCAAGGTGCAAGCATTACAAAGCTAGACACAAAAGCAATAGATCCAAGTATGTTTTGGCCTCTTATGGTTAATATTTTAGCCTTTGCTGCTTTTGTTGGAACAGTGACTTTAATTCGTCTTAAAAATGAAATTTTACAACGAGAAAAGCACCGACCGTGGGTGCGCTCGTTGTTAAATAAGGGGTAATTATGCAGTTTGACTCTTTTTCTGATTTTATTGCAATGGGAGGTTATGGATTTTATGTCTGGCTTTCTTTTGGTACATGCGCACTTATTTTACTCGGTATTTTAGTGAACTCTTTGAGAGACACCAAACGTATTATGGCTTCAGTTGAGCAACAAATAATACGTGAAGCGCGAATTAAAAAAGCTAAGCAGGAACAAATCTCATGAATCCAAGACGTAAAAAGCGCCTATTGGTAATCATTGCCGTACTGTTTGGTATTGGTGGGTCAATTGGTTTAGTGCTTTATGCACTGCAAGAAAATATTAATCTTTTTTATACGCCAAGCGAATTAATTGATGGCAAAGGCCCTAACAAAGAAAAACCACATATAGGTCAAAAGTTACGTATTGGCGGCATGGTTGTGCCAGGAACGGTTGAGCGTAATGAACAAAGCTTACAAGTAAGCTTTAAGTTGATAGATACAGGCCCATTAGTGACTGTGCGTTATCAAGGCATATTGCCAGACTTGTTTCGTGAGGGGCAAGGCATTGTAGCGCAGGGCGTATTAGTCGAGCCTAATGTTATTGAAGCATTTGAAGTGCTTGCAAAGCATGACGAAGAATATATGCCAGCAGAAGTTGCAGAGGCAGTTAAAGGTATTAAGCACGAAAAACCAAAATACAACTTAGATAGTGGTAATTAGCTATGATCCCAGAAATTGGTTATTTTTCTTTAACGCTTGCCATGGTGCTAAGCGTTTTACTGTGTATTTTTCCTCTTTGGGGCGCGCATACCGGTAATCTTCGATTAATGCGTGCGGCTCCATCTTTAGCAATAGGCCAGTTTGCTTTTGTACTAATCTCATTTGCTGCACTTATTTATGCAAGTTTAACAGACGACTTTACCGTATCTTACGTAGCGTATCATTCAAGTAGTACGCTGCCTTGGTACTATAAAATCACCTCTACGTGGGGCGGTCATGAAGGAGCTATTTTATTATGGTTAGTAATGCAAGCGGGTTGGACTGCTGCTGTAGCAGCGCGTTCTAAATCATTACCTTGGGTATTACGTGCTCGCGTACTGGGTGTACTTGGTTTTTTAGGTGTAGGTTTTATGATGTACACCTTACTGCTTTCAAGCCCGTTTGAGCGCCTACTTCCTTATTTTCCGGTAGAAGGGCGTGATTTGAATCCGCTGCTTCAAGATCCAGGTATGATTATTCATCCACCATTACTGTACATGGGTTATGTGGGGCTGTCGGTTGCTTTCTCTTTTGCTATAGCTGCATTGTTAACTGGTAAACTTGATAACACATGGGCTAAATGGTCACGCCCGTGGACGATGACTGCATGGGGTTTCTTAGGTTTAGGTCTTACTATTGGTAGCTGGTGGGCGTATTCAGAACTAGGCTGGGGCGGCTGGTGGTTTTGGGATCCAGTAGAAAACGCAGCGCTTATGCCTTGGCTTGTTGCAACCGCATTACTGCATTCATTAAGTGTGACAGAAAAGCGCGGTATATTTAAATCATGGACAGTATTACTCGCAATTGCAGCATTCTCTTTAAGTTTGCTAGGTACGTTTATTGTACGCTCGGGTATTATTGTATCGGTACATGCGTTTGCTACAGACCCTGATAGAGGCTTATTTATACTCGCCTTTTTAGGCATAGTTGTCGGTGGTGGCTTGGCGTTATATGCAATGCGTGTGTCACAAGTTCACAGTGAAGGACGATACAAGCTGGTATCGCGCGAAGTGGCGTTATGGCTCAATAATATATTTTTAGTTGTTGCTACATTAATTGTTATGTTAGGTACATTGTTGCCAATGGTTCATAAAGAAATGGGCTTAGGTAGCATTTCTATTGGCGAACCGTTTTTTAATAAGATGTTTGCAATAATTTTAGTACCGTTTGCTATTTTGATGGGTATAGGACCACTTTTACGTTGGAAGCAAAACAAATGGGCTTTTTTGCAAAACAAAATATTAATGGGCGTATTAGCAAGTGTTGTGATTACCTGCGCTTGGTTGTTCTCAAGTTACGATTTAGTAAAACCACTTACGTTATTAGCGACAACACTGGCGGTTTGGATTGCAATATCAACAGGGATTGATATTTACACCAAAGCAGCTGTGCACGGGAGCTTAAAAGAAGGCTTAAAACGCTTTACTGTAAGTTACTGGGCTATGGTACTTGGGCATATTGGTATTGCATTTATTATTGCGGGCGTAACACTTACCTCTGCTTATTCAGTAGAGCGTGATGTATCGATGAAACCGGGTGAAATAGCACAGCTTAATGAGTATGAATATCACTTTGATGGCGTTAAAACTATTCGTGGGCCAAACTACAGCGGTCATGCGGGCGTTGTATCTGTGCTTAAAAATAATGAGCTAGTAACACGTTTACACGCCGAAAAACGTAAATATGACATTGGTATGCAGTTTATGACTGAGGCGGCGATAGATGCCGGTTTTAAACGTGATTTATATTTAGCATTAGGTGAGCAATTAAGTGGTGATGCATGGTCACTTCGCATTTATCATAAACCATTTGTACGCTGGATATGGATTGGTGGCGTGCTTATGTCATTTGCAGGTTTCATGATTTTGTTTGATAAACGTTACCGTACATCAGCTAAAACAGCCCGTAAAGATGTACCGGAGAGTGTTTTATGAACCGTAAAATTTTAGCTATTGCGCCGCTTTTAGTGTTTGCTTTTGTGTGTGTATTTTTATACCAAGGTCTTTTTGCCAACCCTCGTGAAATTCAAACAGGGCGGTTAGGTCAAGAAATGCCAGCATTTAATCTACCTGATTTAATGCAAGACAATAAGCAGTGGACCAACGAGTCGTTAAAAGGTGAAGTTTACTTATTAAATGTATGGGGTACGTGGTGCCCAACATGTTTAGTCGAGCTTGGTTATTTAACTAAGTTACGTGAGCAAGGCGTTAAAATTATTGGACTATATTACGTACAAGGTTACGACGCTGATTTTGATGGCCCGTTTGATATGCAATCACTTCGCAGCGAAGTCACTGATATGCTGCAACGTGCAGGTGACCCTTACCAATTTAATATTTTAGATTTACACCGTACTTTGTCGTTGGATTTAGGCGTGTCGGGTGCGCCAGAAACTTTTTTAGTCGATAAAAAAGGCACTATTTTGTTGCATCACACCGGTGATATAAATCCGCGAGTATGGCGAGCTAAATTTGCGCCAATTATGCAGGAGCTTAAATGATGAAGTGGTTACTACTTACGCTTAGCCTTTTTGTAAGCATGGGTGCGTTTGCACAGCAAGATCGCTATCAATTTGATAACAACAAACAAGCAATATTGTTTGAAGAGTTAACCAAAGAGCTACGTTGCCCTAAGTGTCAAAATCAAAACATTGCGGACTCCGACGCTGTTGTTGCTAAAGACTTGCGCGATAAAGTGCTCGTATTGGTTAAAGAAGGTAAAAGCAAAGACGAAGTGATTGATTATATGATTGACCGCTTTGGCTATTTTGTTCATTACGACCCACCTGTTACACCAGCGACTTTAGTGCTGTGGGTACTACCGGTATTAATTGTAATTGTTGGCTTTGGTTTTATTGTTATTCGCCAACGAAAAGCATCAGTAAAACAAACATGGAGCAGCGACGATGAAATGCTGCTAGCGAAGCTAATTGAACAAAATAAACGTCAGGAGCAAAGCTAAATGATTTTAATGTGGGCGTGTTTTGCCTTACTCACACTGGTTGCTCTTAGCTTTGTTATGATACCTTTTTTAAAAAAAGAGCGTGTTCAAACGATTACTCATAACGCCAATGCTGAATTAATTAGTATTTATGAGCAGCGTTTAGTCGATTTGCAAACTGATTTAGATAATCAACGCATTGATAGCTTAAATCACGCAGAATCAATTGTTGAATTAAAACGTCGCTTATTGAACGAGCTATCACCAGAGAAATCACTTAACAGCAAAGGTAATAACCGTATTTTTGCTTTAACAGGCGGTGCATTTGTTCTTGCACTTACAGGGATTTTTTATAGTTTTACAGGCAGTCAGCAGCAAATTTCGGCTTGGCATGACGCAATGGATAATTTAGCTGATTATGGCGAGCGTGCTGTAATGCAAAAAGGTGAGCCGCTTAGCCAAAATGAGCTGCAGGCTTTTGCATTGGCGCTCCGTACTAAACTTAGCCGCTCTGGCGATGATGAAGTTGCTTGGATGCTACTTGGTCGAGTGGCTATGTCGCTTAATGAATTTGACATGGCGCAGCAGTCATTTGATAAAGCACTACGTATGAACCCTGATAATATGCAGGTTCTTATTAGTTACAGTCAGGTTTTATTACTTGAAGGTAGCGAAGCTAATATGACTCGTGCGGCAGGTATGCTTTCAAAAGTGCTTAACGTTGAGCCTACTAATTTAGATGCTATTTCGTTACTAGCGCTGATAGCGTATGAGCGTAAAGATTGGCCGCAAGCTAAAACTGCATTTGAAGTTTTATTGGCGAGCATGGAAAAAAATGATTCACGTTATAACATGATCTCAGAACGTATTGCTGATATTGAGCAGCAAATGCAAAGTGAAGGCTCAGTTATGCCAGTGACTACTACAACGGGTGCTATTGCAGTTACAGTCGACATTGCAAAAGAGCTTATTGATAAACAGCCAAAAGACGGTATTTTGTTTATATATGCAAAAGCTGCAACTGGCTCACCTATGCCATTGGCTGCTGTTAAGCTGACTAAATATTCATTTCCAATTACAGTTGAGTTGAGTGATAGTAGTGCAATGGTTGCAGGGCTTAACTTATCTAGTGCAGAAAATATTATTATTTCGGCACGTATTTCTATCGATGACTCTGTTATGCCAAGCTCTGGTGAGCTAGAAGGTCATTCACAGGCGTTAAAGCGTGAAAGTGTAAGTGACTACCAACTTCAAATTGATACATTAATACCTTAAGGACGTTAGATGTTAAAACACAGTTTTACTTTTTTATGTTTATTGATACTAGCCGGCTGTGCTCAAGTACCTCAAAGCAAAGTAGATGACAGAGATCCGCTGCAAAGTATTAATCGTCCATTATATGACTTTAATATGGATGTACTGGATGCTTATTTATTGCGCCCAGTTGCTGTAGGTTATGTTGAAGTAACGCCTGTACCGGTAAGAAACGGTATTGTTAATTTTACAGGTAATATCACCGCACCTGTAGATATGATCAATGCGGGTTTGCAAGGTAAACCGGGTAATGCAAGTGTGAGCTTAGCACGCTTTTTAGTTAACTCTACTGTCGGTCTGTTTGGTATCTTTGATGTTGCAAGCTCACTAGGTCTTGAAATAGTCGATGAAGACTTTGGACAAACGTTGGGTGTATGGGGCGTAGGTGATGGCGCCTATTTAATGCTACCAGGTATGGGGCCAACAACAGCACGTAACCTGACCGGTGATGTAGTCGACAACTTTGTATTACCTGAAGTTGCGCTAACGACTCCACAAACTATTTTAGTATTTGTTTTAAAAGCAGTTGAGGCGCGTGCATCATTAATCCCACAAGAAGGGCTATTAAATGATTCACTTGATCCGTACTTATTTGTAAAAGATATTTACTTCCAGCGTCAAATTTATGAGCTGTACGATGGCAATCCACCTATAAAAGAAGAGCCAACTGATTTTGATGAAGACTTTTTAGAAAGTTTATAATTGATGCCACTGATAAAAACGCCAGCTAAATGCTGGCGTTTTTATTTACTGTTTATATAGAATCTGAACTTTGGCTAGAGAAAAATAAACTTAAGTATCATTATGATTCAATATATTAGTAAACACCTTAACCAGAGTTCGGGTTACTTATTTTTCGTTAACTATTAACTGCATTTGCTCATTAACCCAAGTGAGTGCTTCATGATAGGCATCAGGAACTTTTTCACCTAGGTTTAGCTCTTTCGTTAATTCGTTTGCGGCTGACCAGTTAGCTTGTTCATAATACTTAACTAAGTTTAAATATTTTGCCAGCAACCCCTCATCGTTTAATAACGCTGCTTTTATGTCATTCGAAAGTGGAAGCTTTTTCATAACGCTTTCCATACTCTCATCTAAAATAGCATCCATAAGAGACATCATACCGGTTAAAAATGCCATGCCGGTATCTTTAAATTGTCCGTGGGATATAGCGAGTAACTCACCAAAACGAGCGCGCGTAAGCGATAGCCTAATTAGCTCTACTGGTTTATCTGCTGATACTTGCGCTGCAAATAATAATGATAATAGTTTTTTTATTTCGTTAGCACCAAGCACTATAAGGGCTTGCTTAATGGTACTTATTTCAGCACGCCTTGCAAAGGCAGCAGAATTTGAATACCTAAGTAATTTGTAAGATAGGTTTACATCACGCTCAAACACATCAGTGATTTTTTTAAGATCCATATCAACGCTTGATGTTTCGTAAAGTAATTCAGCTAATGCCATTTCTGAAGGCGGTAGAGCCTTACTTTGTACCATTTCCGGTTTGGAGAAGAAAAATCCTTGGAAATAATCAAAACCAAGCTCTAGAGCTTGTTGGTAAATTTCATAGGTTTCTACTTTTTCGGCAAGTAACTTAATATGCGAGTGCAGTTTTAAATCATTAAGAACCGTTTTTATTGTATCTATATCAGATGCTAAAAAGTCTATTTTGATAATATCAATAAATGGATAAAAGTGGCGCCAAACAGGCTGATGAATATAGTCATCAAGAGCAATAGTGTAACCTTTATCTTTTAGATCTTTCACTATGGCTAATAATCGCTTCCCAGGTTGCACAGTTTCAAGGATTTCTACAACTACAGTATCTTTGCCCAGTAGTGTTGGGTAGCCCTTTGATAGCGTTTCTAGGGTAAAATTTATATAGGCGGGTTTATTGTCGGTTAAATCTTCTAAGCCGAAATTAAACTGACTACCTTCAATTAGTCGTGTAGTTGCCTCGTCACCGTCTATATCGGGAAATACGTTATCAACGCCATCGCGAAATAAAAGTTCATATCCGATGAGCTTTTTATCTCTGTCTAAAATAGGTTGGCGTGCAGCGTAAAAATACATAAACAGTTCCGTAAGAGTAATCTAATTAGGTATTGTAATAATATATGGCAAAAGACTCAAAATAGCATTACGTATATTTGCTAGATTAATAAATTATCATTAAAAATTAAGGTGTTTCTTGTATTTAATTTATTATATTTCACCAATTCGCTTTAAAATTATTCAACATGAGTATTTTTGTATCAGGTGAGGGCAACAAGTTGGAGATTTTATTATCAAGCATGATATAGTCAGCGAGAATGGTTTTTACCCCAATAGTGTCTTAACTATAAAATTTTAAGAGTCATTATTTGGATTAAAGCCTATTATTAATAATTATGCGGAGGCTAATTTGGAAACAGGAATGATTATTTCACTAGCATTATATTTTATTGTAATGTTAGGTATCGGACTATATGCATATAAGCAATCTACTGACGATGTATCTGGTTACATGTTAGGTGGACGAAATCTATCTCCAAGTGTAGCTGCACTGTCTGCAGGTGCATCTGATATGAGTGGCTGGATTTTAATGGGCCTACCTGGTGCGATGTTTGTTACTGGTTTTAGTAGTACATGGATAGCAATTGGCTTGGTGATTGGTGCTTGGTTAAACTATCTGTTAGTTGCACCGAGATTACGTGTTTACACTGAAAAAGCAAATGACTCTATAACCATCCCAGATTACTTTTCAAATCGCTTCAATGATAAATCCAACCTATTACGAGTTGTATCAGCTGTGGTAATTATTGTTTTCTTTACTCTTTATACTTCATCTGGTGTTGTCGCTGGTGGTAAATTGTTTGAAAGCTCATTTGGTTTAACTTATGAGATGGGTTTATACATTACAACGGGCGTAGTTGTTTTATATACCTTGTTTGGTGGTTTTTTAGCTGTAAGCTTAACTGACTTTGTGCAAGGTTGTATTATGTTCATTGCACTTATTCTAGTACCAACGGTTGCATACTCTTTGCTTGAACAACCTTTAGAATCAACTTTACATAGCGTAAATCCAGATATGCTTAACTGGATTGGTGCAGGTTCTGCATTAGGTATTATTTCTGCAATGGCTTGGGGTTTAGGTTATTTTGGCCAACCACATATCATTGTTCGTTTTATGTCGGTACGTAGTGTTAAAGATATGCCTAAAGCACGCCGTATTGGTATGACATGGATGATTGTTGCTGCCATTGGTGCTGTTGGTACTGGTATATTTGGTGCAGCTTATACTTATGAGAACAACATTGTAGTTGAAGACCCTGAAACAATTTTCTTAATTCTTTCTGAATTGCTGTTCCACCCACTTATTGCTGGCTTTTTACTTGCTGCAATTTTGGCTGCGATTATGAGTACTATCTCATCTCAATTATTGGTTAGTTCAAGTTCATTAACAGAAGATTTCTATAAAACATTCTTACGTAAAGATGCCAGTGATAAAGAGCTAGTTGCTGTTGGCCGTATAAGTGTTGCCGTAGTTGCTATGTTCGCTATTTATTTAGCTTACGACAGAGATAGCTCTATTTTAGACCTAGTAAGTAATGCGTGGGCTGGCTTTGGTGCTGCGTTTGGACCACTTGTATTGTTTAGCCTTTATTGGAAACGCATGAACTTTGCTGGTGCGTTAGCTGGTATGTTAGTAGGCGCATTTACTGTGCTAATTTGGATATATGGACCATTTACTATCAATGGTGAAAGCTTAAGTAGCTTTATGTACGAAATAGTACCTGGCTTTATTTTAGCAAGTATTGCAATTGTTGTTAGCTTAGTAACAAAAGAGCCTGAGCAAAACATCACTGCTTTATTTGATGAAGTAGAAAAAGAGCTTTAATTAGCAATTACTATTTATTTTAAAATGAGTAGTAATTAATACCAATCCGCAATAATACTTAATCATTTTGCGGGGCTAAACGTGTTGCTATCGGTGTTAAAAAATTCTCATTTAGAATAACTAAATATCGAATTTTTGCCTAGCTACCAACACGTTTTTCCACCCTCAAAGAGATCACTTAATTAAGCGAATTGGTATAATAAAAAAAGGGAGCAACTTAGTTGCTCCCTTTTTTATTTAGTTTGTCCCGTCCGAGGAGGGAACATTCTATGAATTAACTTACTTTTTTATCGTTGTTATCTTCAATTGATGCAACGTTATCTGACTTTTTACTTTTTGCTGGCGCTTTGGTAACAGCTGGATCTTTGCCACCTTTTAATATGGTCATAAAATCATCTTTGCTTTTCGCTATTTCTAAAGCAAGTGATTCAATTTGTTGCTCACTAAGCGGTACGTCTACCTTTTCTAGCATCAGCTCAAGTGATTCTGCTATATCGAGCATCTTGTCATAAGCATCCGCTTCTTTTTTGGTAGTAAACGTCATACGCTCGACTCCGTTTCGTTCTACAACATATTTAACAACAACAGCCATGATTTCTCCTGCAAAATTGCTTGGCACCGTGGTTTTTAAAAAACCATTAGATTACTGTTTTTATGTACAGTAATGGTTTGTAAGTAAATTTGCAAGCGCGAAGTATTAATTTTTAGGTGTCTTAAATTTGACAAAAAACGGTAACTTTACTTTAGTTAAGCAATCACTTTGTTGTACCAGCTGCATTTTCAGGATTTCGGATTATAGTGATAATGCGTTTAGGTACACTTTAAGTGATGAACTTTACAGTTCCTTATTTATTGATTTCCTGAGCAATACTCAAAATTAAGAAAAGAAGAATAAGGGCAAGTTTAATGAAAACGTTAAAAAATTTACTCATCATAAGTTTATTATGTTTACTACCCGCGACTACCGCGTACGCACAATTATCAGAAGTAACTAAGCAAATGCCTCAAGCTGAGGCAATTAGTATAAATAATGCTGATACAGAGATGCTTGCTAAGTTACCAGGTATAGGTAAGAAAAAAGCGCAGGCAATTGTGGATTATCGTGAAGAAAATGGCGAATTTAAAAGCGTTAGTGATTTATCGCAAGTTAAAGGGATTGGCAAAAAACTTTTAGCTAAATTAGAGGGGAAACTTTCACTTTAATATTTCTAAATAGTAATCAGGGTGCTAGGTGCCCTGATTAAATTCTTTTAGTGCATCGCTTAAGTGCTTTTTAGCAAAGTTAATTTCAATAGGTGTAGTTAATAGTGGATAGCACAATCCGCCAAGTATCAAAAATGGTATTAATATCCAACCTTTAAATACAGTGAATATTAAAAATAGTGGGCTAAGTAATAGCAACTTTATAATACGCAATAGAACTTTATCAGTTGGCGATAGCTTACTTAATGCAAGCGCAATTACGTCTTGACGCTGGCGTACTTTTAAATGCTTAAGCTGGGCTAATTGGCTTGAAAAAAATGTAAACATATCAAATCGACTTTTTAATTAATAAACGGGCAATAATTATAATAAATAGCGTTAGTGAGAAAATCCCAAATATCACTTCCATCCAAGCAGGCATGCTCATGCCAACAAACTGCCAATCTATATTTCCACAATCCCCGGTAGCTTGAAAAAAGCTAGGTATCCATTCATGTAGTGGCATAAATGATGGGAAATTTGGTTCAAACTCGCAGCTAAATGCAAAAGGGTCTGTGGTGGTTTGCATATCAATATGTTCGCGAGCAATTAAGTATCCCCAAACACTCGATATCCCCCAAATAACATACGCTATCATACGCACAGTTTTACTTTGTGGTTTACTCGAGCCTACAATCCCTGCGCCTAACAAACCCAATACTGCTGTGCGTTGATATATACACATTATGCAAGGCGCTAACCCCATTTTGTATTGAAAGAAAAGAGCGGTAACTTCAAGCAAAAAAACGATAGCTGTAAATAAAAGCCACGGGGTTCGTTGGGTAGGTAATTGTGCAAGCCAGTTCATAAAAATTCCGCGTTTTAATAGGACGTTAGATTATGACGTAGGATAAAGTATGCAGCAACAAAAAGGAAAAAAAAGCTACCGAAGTCGCTTTTTATAAGATGAAATTAATGACTACTCAATTCAGCCTTAGCAAAGGTTAAATGACGTTCTATTATTTCCCCATCGATACATAAGCTCAGTTATATTGCTTACTTATACCAAGGTGATGCATCATATAAAGAATTTTTTATGGTTGCACTTTTTTGTACTTTTTCTTATGGCAAGTGCGGGATAAGTTAATTAAGCTCGGGCGCTGCGTAAATAAAAATATCTCCATAATAACAATGTACCTACAATGAATATTACTCTAGATATTCATGCATTGTAGCTAAATTAGAGAAACCCAAATTTAATTATTTATTAATTTTAAATTTCTACCCATTTGCTTTATTAATATATATTACTTTACTTGTTAGTTGTGCTTCGTCTGGTACAATCAGTCAGTTATTCGTGTAAAACGATGAGTGTTGATTAATTCGAGTGGGAACTGGATGAGAATTTTTAAAGCGAAAAGCCCAGCAGGATTTGCTGAAGAATATATAGTTGAGTCCATTTGGAACGGCGATTTCCCTCCAGGTTCAATTTTACCTGCCGAGCGAGAACTTTCAGAGTTAATTGGTGTTACAAGAACAACCTTGAGAGAAGTATTACAGCGTTTAGCACGTGATGGTTGGCTAACAATTCAGCATGGTAAACCTACAAAAGTAAATAACTTTTGGGAAACGTCTGGCTTAAACATTCTTGAAACATTAGCGCGCTTAGATGAAGACAAGATGCCAGAGCTGACAGATCAGCTTTTATCTGCACGTACTAATATTAGTGCTATTTATACACGTGCTGCAATTAAGTTAAATCCTGAACGCGTAATTGAAATTTTATCACAAAGCCATGAGCTAGAAGACACCGCTCAAGCATTTGCTGACTATGATTATAAAGTGCATCACGAATTAGCCGTTGCGGGTAATAACCGTATTTATGTATTAATACTTAATGGTTTTAGAGGCTTTTATTCAAAGATTGGTTGTCATTACTTCTCTGATGCCGGAACTCGTGAACTTGCTCGTCAGTTTTATAAAGATTTAACCATTTTGGCAGAAAATAAAGAGCATGATGGTGCTATTTCTATGATGCGTAAATATGGTCATCAAACGGGTGAGATTTGGCAAAAAATCCGTGGTGATATGCCCTCAGATATAATGGACTAAGTCTAAGCGAGAAACCTGCATTTGCAGGTTTTTTTATATCTGTAAAATTTAGCGTCACCGTATATGAAATTCTAAAAAGTTTAATGTATAAACCACTTCGATATTTTTAAAATTTCTACTTAGTTACAACGCAACTTACCCTTTAAAATAGACCTATTATTTAAGCAGATTAGTGCAAGTTGCAAGTGTTCGTTATTTTCGATTGCTCACATCGTTAAATGCGATTGTTCTTTTGTGGTGAATAACTTTAGAATGCCAATTAATTATATGTATGCGCTATTGGTTTTTAATTTTTAGCGCCCATATAAGTACCAGCATTGCGAAAGCAATTGAAAACAAACTCAAAATATTTGGAGAATAAAATGGGTGTATTAGTAGGCCGCCAGGCACCAGACTTTACCGCTGCAGCTGTTCTTGGTAACGGTGAAATTGTAGATAGCTATAACCTTCATGAAACAATTAAAGGTAAAAAAGCAGTTATCTTCTTTTACCCACTAGATTTCACGTTTGTATGTCCTTCTGAACTTATTGCATTTGATAAGCGTTTTGAAGAGTTTCAAAAGCGTGGCGTAGAAGTAATTGGTGTTTCTATCGATTCACAATTCTCACATAACGCATGGCGTAACACTGCTGTTGCAGACGGCGGTATTGGTAAAGTTCAATACGCACTAGTTGCAGACGTTAAACACGAAATTTGTAAAGCATACGACGTTGAGCATCCAGAAGCGGGTGTTGCGTTCCGTGGTTCTTTCTTAATTGATGAAGAAGGTAACGTACGCCATCAAGTAGTGAACGATTTACCACTAGGTCGTAACATCGACGAAATGCTTCGCATGGTTGACGCGCTAGCGTTCCACACTGAGCACGGTGAAGTATGTCCTGCTGGTTGGACTGAAGGTAAAAAAGGTATGGACGCAAGCCCTGAAGGCGTTGCTAAGTTCTTATCAGAAAACGAAGGCGAGCTATAATTTAGCCCTTAGTTTTAAATAAAAAAACCGCCAATTGGCGGTTTTTTATTTGTAGCGTTAGCTCACTTTAAAATAAGCTCGCAAAGTTAAAACGAGAAGCTAACTTTAGTGTAAAAGTATCGGCCTCTAGGGTTGTGTACACCTGAAGCATAACCGTATAGATCAGCGTCGCCATCACCAATTGCAAATGGTGGCTCTTCATCAAATAAGTTATTTACACCTAACGATACTTTAGTTGAGTCAGTAACACGATAAGATGTTTGTAAATCTACCAATGTTTGCGAATCAATCATACGTGATGTATTGCTATCAAAGTCTAAATTACCGTCAAAATCAATATCTGGGGTATCTTCAAACTCACCTACATAACTGATGTTTACGTTTGTATTAAACTCGCCAATTTCCCAGTTTGTAGAGAAAATCCAGCGGTGCTCTGGATAGCCATACTCACCGGTGTAATCGCGGCCATCTTTTTCAAATTTATCTTGGTATGCCCATTCTAAATTAAATTTCAATAAACCTAAGTCATCAAGTGAGTGATTGTAGTTAGCTGAAACATCAACCCCAGATACTTCTTGCGAAGAAACGTTTTCAAATGTGCTGTAAATTTTTTGAATTGTTCCTAAGCTATCGCCACCTGTAGGTGTTAAGCGCACACATACAGTACTATCTTGGTTATTACACTCAGAGTTATAAATTGGACCAAACTCTTGCTCATCAATTTTGTTATCTTGAGTGATGCTCCACACATCGACACTCAAACCAAACTCAGCAGAAGGCGCCCAAATAAAGCCGACATTCCATGATTCTGATTCTTCAGCTTCAAGGTCAGGGTTACCAGCAAATTCAATGTTGTAATCAAGTGCATCACAATCAAGGCCCGTTGCTTCACATCGGTATGTATCTACAAAGAATTGGCTTTCTTGAGATGGACCTAAACCAACTTGTGCCAAAGAAGGCGCTCTAAAGCCTTGTGCCCAAGAGCCACGCACTGTGATTTCATCAGTAGGCGCCCAGCGAAGAGCTACTTTAGGGTTTGTTGTTGTACCGAAGTCACTGTAGTCATCGTAACGGCCAGCAAGTTGTAGCTCTAAATTATCAGCAAGAGGGATAGAAAACTCGACATAGGCAGCGTATTGTTCACGATCTGCAGATGCAGATACAGACTCTGTGCCAAATATTAAACCACGTTGAAATTGATCATCAGGAATGTCATTAACGTCTTCTTCACGGTACTCAATACCTGCAGCCATCATTACTACATCATCGCCAAAACTAAATGCTTCGCCTGTAATGTTTGCATCAAAGGAAGTCATGTGAGACTCACCACGACGCACTAAACTTGTTGTAATACGATCAATTACAGCAGGGTCGTTGTTTGTGCCACCAAATGGATTGTAGTTTCCTGCATCAATTTCTTGTTGTAAGAAATCAGTACGCACCCAACCTTGTGTTCTATCACCTGTTTGCAGAGATTTACTTCGGCCTTTTTGTACAGCGGTTTCCCAGCTCCAGTCATTAAACTCACCTCTAAGCCCTGCAACAAAGCGAAGAGTATCTGATTCAATATCCCATTGGCGTGCGCCAGCATCAACTGTACGGTAACGACCAATTTGAATGTCTTCACCAAATGGATTGTTAGGGTGGCTAGCTGGGACAGTTAAGCCTGCATCTTCATCAAGTGGAGTAGGGGCTCCGGCTGCAACAGACGTATTGTGCTGTACTGCCATTTCTAAAAAGCCCGTAATGCCATTATCAAAGTTATATTCAAATTGAGAAATAGCACCCACGCGTTCAGACGCTGGTGCGATATAACCGTAAGGGCCGTAATCAAATAAACAACTGCCGCTTGAAGTTGCATTTTCAGCAGGACAAGCCGGATCAATTGTTTTAACACCGTCTACATAAAAATATCCAGGGAAGCCACGAGATGAGCGAAAATCTTCACCACCATAAGGTGATTGATTTGCTGTACCTAAGCTGCCCATTTCATCAGAAGAAAGAGATGTATTTTTGAAGTAATCGATAATAACTGACGCGCTACTTTTCTCGCTAGTAGTACCCCATACTAAACTTGCTGTTGTTTCTTCATAATTGGGACCATCAGTACCACCGTAGCCCAAATTAACTTCAACACCGTCAATGTCTTTTTTCAAGATAACGTTTACAACACCCGCCACTGCGTCTGAGCCGTAGATAGCTGAAGCACCATCTTTTAGTATATCGATTCGCTCAATGGCAGAAACTGGGATACTGTTAATATCTACAAATGAGTTTGTGATACCTTCGGCAAATGCACTAATAGAGACACGACGGCCATTGATGAGTACCAGCGTAGCATCAGCACCTAAGCCACGTAAACTAACAGCAGCAGAACCATTTGCAGTTGAATCTTGGTTGTTACCACGTGTTGAGAAAGTACCGCTACCCGCGACAGGCATTCTTTCGAGGAGTTGTTGTAGGTTGTCATAACCCATGTTCTCAATATCAGCTCTTGCGATTGATTGAACCGGAGAAGGTCCTTCGATATCTGAACGTTTGATTCGTGAGCCAGTTACTTCAATGCGCTCTACTTTTTTAGCTTCTTCAGCAGCGTAAGTTGTTGTTGTAAAACCTGCTGAAAGTGCGATTGTAGCACCTGCAATTAAGCTAGGTGTAAATGCAATTGATTGCTTCATCCTTAAGTCCTTGTTGATATGTTATAAATTTAGTTGCTCTATACCAATCCTTTTTAAATTGTTAAATAAATCCCATATTTAAGCGGATTGATATAACAAGCGACGACATTAATATCATGTAACTTAAGTGTTAGCAATTAGACTGAAATGTGATTTTAGTATGGTTTTTTGTATGTTTTTGGATGATTTTAAAGCAGATGTTATGCGCTGAAGGAGGTTGAAATAGGCGCACATGCTTTATTTTGGAAATAACAAATACAGCCTAAATGCGAGTAATAATTAAATTAATTAATTCACAATAAAATTGTAATAAATTATTTACATGTATATTCTGAATGAATAGTAATCTTATTGTATATTAATAAAACAAATAATAGTTGGCTTTTTAATAAAAAAAACGCCTAACTTGTTAGTTAGGCGCTGTACTTATACTTTGTGTTTCATTAAACGTTCTTTTTCGCGAGACCAATCTTTATTTTTCCCGTCGTCACGTTTATCGTGCAACTTTTTACCTTTTGCTAGATGAAATTCAAGTTTCACCCAACATTTTTTCCAGTACATAGCTGTAGCTATTAATGAATAGCCATCTCGCTCTGTTGCACCGAGTAGACGGTCAAGTTCGCGTCTGCTTAATAGTAACTTACGATAACGCAACGGATCGCAAATTACATGGGTTGATGCACTATTAAGTGGCTGGATTTGCGCGCCAAGCAAGAATGCTTCGCCATTTTTAAGATGAATATAAGTTTCGGTGATGTTTACCTTACCTGCTCGGATACTTTTTACTTCCCAGCCTTGTAGTTCAACACCTGCTTCAAACTTATCGTGTAAAAAATACTCATGTCGCGCTTTTTTGTTTAGCGCGATGGTATTACTTGTCGATTTTGATGAATTTTTCTTAGCCATAGTGCCCTATAATATACGTAATGTGAGATGTTTTACATCGATTTTTTTAATAATGCTTTTAAAAATTAAGCTTTAACTTAAGCAGCATGAAAATTTGGGGAAACGCGCAAAGCTTGCTAAAATTCGCCCACACAGTTGGGAGTGAGTATGCCACAAATAGAAAAAAGTGCGCTGGTTATGTACAGCACTAAAGAGATGTTTGATCTAGTTAATGATGTAGAAGCTTATTCGCAGTTTTTACCAAATTGCTCAGACTCAAAAATTGTTTCACAGCATGATAATAACATGACCGCGAGTTTAGAAATATCTAAGGCGGGTATAAAAAAGTGGTTTACCACCGAAAACACCTTTGTTGATGAGCAAACAGTGTTGCTAAGCCTTGTTGATGGACCATTTAAGACGTTAAAAGGGCGCTGGCATTTTCAAGAGCTTGACGCCAAAGCATGTAAAGTTCATTTGCACCTAGAGTTTGAATTTTCAAGTAAGTTAATAGAGCTTGCCTTTGGAAAGATTTTTAATGATGTAGCAAAAAATATGGTGAGTGCATTTACTCAACGTGCAAAACAGGTTTATGGAGCGAGAGCATGATTAATGTTGAGGTGGTATTTGCGTTGCCGACCACGGCCACGTGTTTATCAATTGAAGTGCCACTAGGGACTACAGTCGAGCAAGCTGTTATTCAGTCAGGTATTATACAAAAGTGCCCTGAGATAGATGCTACATCGCTAACGTTAGGTGTGTGGAATCGAACTGTAAAAGCTAACTATGAATTAAAAGACGGTGACCGTATAGAAATATATCGCCCATTAATTGCAGACCCTAAAGATGCGCGTAGAAAGCGTGCAGAAAAAGCTAAAGAAGAGGGGCGTGCAAATAAAATAACGGGTGGCCGCCCACTCGAAAAGTAACGCAAATCGGTATAAACGTGGAAAAATTTAACGGATTAAATCACACGCTAACGTTGTTTAAAATGGTAAAAGCTTTTAAATAAACCAATAAAAAAGGTGAGCCATGCTCACCTTTTTTTACCACTTGAGAAATTTATTGCTCGAGCGGTGTAGTAAAGTTTTCAGGTTGGTCATAATCACCTGAGATTGAAACTAACTTTTCATTTTCAAAGTTAATTACTAACTCTTTATTTTGCTCGTTTTTACGGCCCTTATTAAAGCTGTAAATATAACGCCAAGTATTGTTATCAAAGGCGTCCTCAGCAATAGGTCTGCCTAATACGTAAACAACTTGCTCTCGAGTCATATTTACACGAAGTTTTTCAACATCCGATTGCTCTAAAAAATTGCCTTGGGGGATGTTAATTCGGTATACCCAGCTAGAGCAACCTGCTGCTGAGCTAAGTGTTAAAGCAACGATAAGCCAAAGAGAAAAAGTTTTTAACGACTGCATTGTTAGTTGTGATCCTTATTTTTTATAATCTGCATGATACCGATTAGTCACTGAAGGTAAAACCCTTTTAAGCAATTGTTTTATGTTAAGGGCGTTAAGGTAATGTTTTGACCATTAATAATGAAAAAAGTTTACAGCACATCGAAACGAATATTTTAAAAACGGAGTCTACTTGGTTTTTATACATAGTTGAGACACGATTTGGTCATTGGTACACAGGGATCACGACTAATGTTGAAAAACGCTTTGCAACTCATCAAGCCGGCAAAGGGGCCAAAAACCTTAGAGGGAAAGGGCCGCTTTTACTTATCCATCAACAACAAGTTGGTAATAAAAGTGAAGCAAGTAAACTTGAGTATCAATTAAAAAAGCTTTCTAGAGCCAAAAAAGAAGCATACGTTTTAGCATTTAATACCGGCGACACTAAAATCATTTAGTTAATTTACTTAGATTAAACCGTATTCGCTGTGGGCAAAAGCTAGCTTTTAATATAGCTTTTGCTCACAAAGGAAATATAGCAGTTATAGCTGCTTAGCGATGTTTTTCAAAGGTAGCGACAAGTGCATCGAGTGTTTGAGCGCTGTTTGCCAAGTCACGAATAGCTTGCTCTGTATTGATTTGCTCGCTCATTGCTTTATCGCTAATTTCACTTATTTGCTCTATGTTACGACCTACATCAGCAACCACATTACTTTGCTGCTCAGTTGCAGTTGCAATAAGCGTAGCCATATCGTTTATTTGATTAGCTGTTTCGGCTATCGCATCGAGTAATTCTACTGAGCTTTGCATGGCTCCAACGCTTTGCTGCGCTTTATCTTTTGATTGGCTAATATCGTTAACTACATCATCAGATATTCTTGTAAGCTCTTCAATCATAGACTGAATTTCGGTGGTTGATTGCGATGTACGGTTTGCCAGAGCGCGTACTTCATCAGCAACAACAGCAAAGCCTCGACCGTGCTCACCTGCGCGAGCAGATTCAATTGCCGCGTTTAAAGCAAGTAGATTAGTCTGATCCGATATCCCTCTAATTGAATCCACAATACTTGCTATATCAACCGTTTTTTTAGAAAGCAAAGTAACTTGCTCTGTTATGCCATCAATATCGCTAGCTAGGGCTGATATAGTTGCCTGGCTTTGTAATACTTGTTTGTGGCTTTGAATGGTGTTCTCACGGCTGTTATCGGTTAACTTAGCTGTATTCGCTGCGCTTTGTGCTATTTCTTGCACTGTAGCACCCATTTCGTTGATAGCTGCTGCGACAGATATTGTTTGCTCTTTTTGATTATCAATTGCTTGCGAGTTTCGTTTTGCCTGTTCAAATACATGATCAGAACTTTGGCGAATATCGTGGCTTTCACTGGCAACTTGAGTAATAGCTGTTTCTATTTTATTTATAAACTGGTTAAAGCCATTACTTAGATTGTTGAGCTCTGGTTGGCTTGATTCTGGTAAGCGGTACGCTAAGTTTGCATCGCCAGAACCTAAGCGTGAAAATAACTCAGCCATTTTAGAAAGTGGAGATGAAAGAGAGCGAGCAAGTAAGTAACTAATCAAGCTAGCAACTAACGCGGTGATTACTGTAAAAGTAAATATTTGCCATTGTAGGGTGTTTACACTTGCGAATACTTCACTTTTTGGTACTTGAGCTACAACATATAAGTCAGTGTTTTTAATTGGGGTTGCAGCTATAAGAGTAGGTTCGCCATTTAAGTTAATTTCTTCTAGTGCAAAGCCATTACTATTAAATAGTTGGTTGTGGATATTTGCAGTATATAAATCGTCAATATTTGCTTTTGCTACTTTATTGGCATCTTTATGAAGTTGAATTAATCCATTTTTATCTGCAATAAATACAAAACCTGTCTGCTCAATTTTAAATTGCTGTAATAGCTTTTGCATATCAGTGATGCTTTTTGCAAGACCTGCTAAACCAGTACCATTAGCCTGCTGATGATTTACAAACATTTTCACATCATTGGCTGACTCTTGATAAATACTGATAGAATAAGGTTGTTTTGATTGCTTAAAAGCAAAGAACCAGCCATCGGCTGCATCATTTTTTAACACACGCAAAAAACCATTTTGGTTCCAATACTGTGCAGTGTCTCTATTTGCCCAAGATGCTGTTGCTAAATCGTATTGCTGGGCAACACGGTTTAATTCTTTTAATAATAAGGTGTCGTCTTGGTTGTTTGATTGAGCCCATTGTAAAACAAATTCGTTTGATGATAGTTGCTGAGCAGCACCAAGTAACTCATTAATTTCACCGCCTATATGATTACTGATTGTTTGCAGTTTACTAGGTAGCTCTGACTCGATCATACGTTGCTCAATTATGTCTTTAGAGCTGTATAAAGAGGTCAAGCCAATCAGTGTCGCTACGCATATAGCAATAACACTGCCTAAAGCTGTGATTTTTTGAGTAATAGAAAGGTTTTGTATCGTCATGATATTAATTAATTTTACAACTGAGTAGAGGACTATACTAGCACATTATTTATTTAGAGCTAGATATTGCCTACTGTGAAATGAATAGAAGGTAGCGTGTTATGGTTAAAGTTTTATGAATATGCATAAAAAAGCCCATAAGCAAAGCATATGGGCTTGGTTTCTAACAAGCGAAACATTTATCGTTTAGGGTTAAACAATCTTTTTCATTGCTGACATGTAGCCACGTAATTTAGCACCTACTTTTTCAACTGGGTGTTCACGAAGGGCGGCGTTAATTTGAATTAATGTTTGGTTATCAACTTGGTTACTGTGCTCGCCAAGGCCTTTACCAATAACATCTGTATCAATTTTTTTCATAAAATCTGCAAGTAATGGTAAACATGCATGGTTATATAGGTAACATCCATACTCTGCAGTGTCAGAAATTGTACGGTTCATTTCAAAAAGCTTTTTGCGTGCAATAGTATTAGCAATTAATGGCGTTTCATGTAAAGACTCGTAGTAAGCTGACTCTTCAATAATACCGGCTGCTGTCATGGTTTCAAAAGCAAGTTCAACACCTGCTTTTACCATTGCTACCATTAAAATACCGTTATCAAAAAATTCCTGTTCTGAGATTTCTACATCGCCAGCAGGGGTCTTTTCAAAGTTAGTCTCTGCTGTTTCAGCGCGCCATTTAAGTAAGTTTACGTCATCGTTATTCCAGTCTTCCATCATAGTGCGTGAGAAAGTGCCGTCGATGATGTCATCTTGATGCTTATTATAAAGCGGGCGCATAATTAGTTTTAGCTCTTCGCTTAGTTCGAACGCTTTTACTTTTGCAGGGTTTGAAAGGCGGTCAAGCATGTTTGTAACGCCGCCGTACTTAAGTGCCTCGGTAATTACTTCCCAGCCGTATTGAATTAGCTTTGATGCATAACCCGCATCAACGCCTTTTTCTATCATTTTATCAAAACATAAAATAGAGCCAGTTTGTAACATGCCACATAAAATGGTTTGCTCGCCCATTAGGTCTGACTTAACTTCAGCAATAAATGATGATTTAAGTACACCAGCACGGTGTCCGCCAGTCCCTGCTGCATACGCTTTAGCTTGTGCTAAACCATGACCTTGAGGGTCATTTTCTGGGTGAACAGCAATTAGAGTTGGTACACCAAAACCGCGTTTGTATTCTTCACGTACTTCAGAACCAGGACACTTAGGCGCAACCATGATTACAGTAATGTCTTCACGTACTTGCATGCCTTCTTCAACAATATTAAAGCCATGAGAGTAGGCAAGTGTAGAGCCTTTTTTCATAAGCGGCATAATTGCACTTACTACAGCAGTATGTTGCTTATCTGGTGTTAAATTAAGTACTACATCAGCTGTGGGGATTAGTTCTTCGTAAGTGCCAACAGTAAAGCCGTTTTCAGATGCGTTCAAAAATGATTGGCGACGCTCAGAAATAGCTGATGCGCGTAATGTGTAAGAAACATCTAAACCAGAGTCACGTAAGTTTAAGCCTTGGTTTAAACCTTGTGCGCCACAGCCTACAATAACTAGTTTTTTACCTTTAAGTGCATCAACGCCATCGGCAAATTCGCCTGCGTCCATAAATTCACATTGCGCTAATTGCGCTAATTGCTCGCGTAAAGGTAAGGTATTGAAATAATTCGCCATTGTTAGTGTCCTATAAAGTCATGTTTGTTAGATGCGCAATGTTTACTGCGCTTACAAACACCATATGTAAAATCGTTGCTTGCGTAAAATGATATATTTGAATTAAAGTGTTTCATAATATGAAATACAGGGGGTTGGATGGAACATAAGCACTTAAACTACTTTTTAGCGTTGGCTAAAACACTTCACTTTGGGCGCGCAAGTGAGCTTTGCCACATAAGCGCACCCACTTTGAGCCGAAATATAAAACACTTGGAAGAAGAAGTTGGAGTGGCATTGTTTATCCGCGATAACCGAAGCGTTAAATTAACGCGTGAGGGGGAGTCCTTTATTGATTACGCAACGGCAACGCTTGCTAATTGGCAACGTTTTAAAACGAATGTAAAAGACCCACAACAGCATATTTACGGCAAAGTAAGTATTTATTGTTCTGTAACTGCATCTTATAGTTTTTTACATCAAATATTAGAACAACTTCGTGCGCAGCATCAGTACATAGAAATAACATTAAATACCGGTGACCCAGCACTTGCTATAAATCGTGTCCTAGATGGCCACGAATTAATGGCAATTGCAGCTAAGCCTAATAAATTACCGTCGCAAATTGCCTTTGTTGATATTGGGCACTCACCACTTTTATTAATTGGCCCAAAAATTCAATGTCCGATCACACAAAAGCTTACACAAAATAGTGATGGTATTAATTGGTCTGATTTAGAGTTTATTGTCCCAGAACAAGGTTTTTCTCGCCAAAGGTTAGAGCACTGGTGGCGCAAAAATAATATTCACGGAAAAATCTACGCCCAAGTTGCAGGACATGAAGCAATGGTATCTATGGTGAGCTTAGGGCTAGGCGTCGCAATGGTCCCTAAAATAGTGCTAGATAACAGCCCGCTGCAAGATAAGGTACAAATCCTAACACCAAAAATGCAAGCACCTGAAGGGTTTGATATCGGTTTGGCGGTATTAAGAAAAGAGTTAAATGACCCTGCAATCAGTGCGTTGTGGAATATAGCGCAAACTTTAGAAGCAAAAGCAATTTAATATGCACACAGAGCAAGCAAATTAGTTAAATAGTATTAATATAGGTTGCGTATGAGTTTACTATTACTTAACATTGAGTGCTAATAATAAAAACAATGACGCTTGAGAGTTTATTTATGAACCACGCCGTATCACTTGCTCATTCTGCTCAATGCCTTAAAAAGGCGATTCCTTTGATGGTAAAATACCGCATGCCGGTTACGCCTATCAACTATGCAATTTGGTACTGTTACATTCAAGGGAGTAATCCTTCATTAAATGCTGAATTAGACCATGTTATTGCTGAGCAACAAACATGCTCACAAGACAAAGCAAAAGAAATTTTTGATAAGCATTTAACGCAAGACGATCTGGCTTTTTTTCAAGAAATGACTGAAAAGTTCCATACAACCATGGAGCAAGTCCAGCAAGATATAAGCACCACGCTTGAGCATTCCAAAAGCTTTACAACAAGTTTAGTTGATTCACAAAATGAATTAAATATGCTTGCTGATGTAAATTCTTATAATGAAATATTAGGTTGTGTAGAGCGCTTAACCGACGATTCTATTGCTATGCAGGATTATGCTAGAGAATTTCAAACTAAGTTAGCTGTTGCTTACAACGAAATAAAAGATTTAAAAGAAGCACTTAATATTTCAAAAGAAGCAGCGGATACCGACACGCTTACGGGGTTTTATAACCGAGGTAAGTTTGATTCAGATATCGTAAAATTTTGTTTTGAATACTCAGAGAAAGCACAGGAAGATTCTCTTGCCGTACTAATTATGTTTGATATTGATCACTTTAAACGTTTTAACGATGACTTTGGTCATCAAAAGGGTGACGAAGTATTGAGGTTAGTTGCCAAAAAAGTGAGAGAAAATACAACTGAAACAGCAAATATATATAGATACGGTGGCGAAGAGTTTTGTATAACAGCTTATTTTGACACTATTAACGATATAATAGCGTTTGCCGATTGTATACGTTTAGCTATTGCGAAATTAGCGATTCGTAAAAAGCATGATGTAACAGCTAAACGTGCTATTTCTGCAAGTTTTGGTTTAGCTATTTTACGTCCATTTACTAATAGCTCAGTTTTAGTTGAGCGTGCAGATAGAGCCTTATATATCGCAAAAACACATGGCCGAAACCGAATAGAAATAGCCCCTGATATTTAATAAGCATCAGATGCATGATTTATTACGGCTAAAGCCGCTATTAACTTTGGTAACCTAGTAGGCTGTAAGGTTAATAAAATAAAGTTGTTAGAGTTGGCTTCCTGCGGATTTTATTTGAATTAAAGCATTTGCCAGGTTATTCCTCTTTTCCAAAGTTTCTCAAAGTACTACTAGCTTAGCCAACGCACATAACTAATTTGAAGGATTTGTCACTTCAAAAATATAAAAGTTAACATTTGTGTATACAAATTGTGAATAATTGTAACCAGCTAGAGCTAGTTTAAAAAGACCTTGCTAGTATGGGGAACTTACTTAATTTAATTCTTTGATGTACGCTGATGCGGTATTCCTTCTCCTTATTAACAGCTCTATGTTTTAGCACTTTGTTTGCTTGCCTTTCGGTGCAAGCAACACAGGCAAGCAAGCATGCTGACGATTATACAGAGCAAGATATAACAACCGATCGTCTGCATTTGAGTTTAAGCGTTGGGGCTGGAGTTATAACCAACCCTTTGCATGGTGGAGATAATATTCCGCTTGTGCTTATTCCACAAATTGCGTTTTATGCAGAGCAATGGTTTTTTGATAATGGCCGCCTTGGCTATTCATTTTCACAATCCTCAAAGCATCACTTTAATCTAGTTAGTGAACTCAACTCTGAATCTCGCTTTTTTATAGACTGGCACCCTAAAAATGTATTTGCATTGCAAAGTAGTGCACTTAATAATCAGTTTGTACTGCAAAATGAAGCCTCGTCCTCTCGCTACGCTGATATTGATAATTTGCATAAACGGCAAATTGCCTTGGATGCGGGTATTGCATATCACTATGTAAATGAGGACCATGTTTTTTCAGTTCAGGCTCTGCATGATATAACCGATGTTTATCGAGGTGTACGCGGTGCATTGCAGTGGCAATATCATACTGTGCTAGGAAAGCTTAAAATAAAGCCAACACTTGGAATAAACTATAAATCTGCGGAACTAAATAGCTATTTTTATGGACTTAATGAGGGTGAAACTCAATTTGGCAAAATAGACGTTGGTAGTAGTTGGCAACCTTATGCTAAAATCGACGCCCGTTGGCCACTGAGTAAGGCTGACTCTCTTCGTTTTCATGTAGCATATTACGACTATTCGGCTATGGATGGCAGTCCGCTCTTTGAACGTACTTATTCAATGACTGCATTTATAGGATTCGATCGTACTTTTTAATATGAAGTATTCAATATTAGTTGTGTTTATTACCACTTTTTTTAGTGGTTTTAGTGTGGCACAAACCCCTGTTTTTAGTGTTTCTCCTAAAGTCTGCGTGGTTTCCGAACAGCAGGATTTTTGCGATCTTGATTTACAGTTTAAATGGCTATTAAACACCTATAGTGATGTCTGTTTGTATCAACAAGAACAACTACTTCAATGCTGGCAGCAGCAGCGTTCTGGGCAATTTAATTATAAAGCGCGTGTTCAGGTGGAGACCATATACTCCTTAATCAATCCTCATACGGGTGTGTTAATAGCAAAAACACAGGTTGAAGTACAAAGCGCCCATGCTAAAAAAAATAGGCGTAGGCTTCGCTCTCCGTGGAGCTTTTTTTAATTTAGGAGCAACTAATGCCAAAAATTTTACTTGTTGAAGATGATCTAGGTTTACAACAGCTAACAAAAGATTACCTTGAACATAATGGCCTTGAAGTCGAAGTGTTAGAGCGTGGTGACGAAGTGTTTAATTACCTAGAAAACAATACACCCGATTTAATGATTCTAGACGTTATGCTGCCAGGTAAAGATGGCTTTAGCGTTTGCCGCCAAGTAAGAGATAAATTTACTCTACCAATTTTAATGTTGACTGCTAAAGGTGAGGACTTCGACCAAGTGCTCGGTTTAGAACTTGGTGCTGATGATTATGTAATAAAACCAGCAGAGCCGCGTGTATTACTAGCGCGGATCAATGCATTACTACGACGTGGGCAACCAATAGTAAAGTCTAGTGAAGAACTGCAGTTTGGTGATTTAGTCATCGATAAAACAAGCCGTATTGTAAAACTAAGTGATTCAGAGATTGTATTAACTTCGCACGAGTTTGAACTACTATGGCTACTAGCATCAAATGCGGGTGAAGTACTAAGCAGAGAGCATGTGCACCAACATATGATTGGCCGCCAATACGACGGACTTGATAGAACTGTGGATGTACGTGTATCTCGAATTCGTAAAAAATTAGGCGATAATAGTGATAAGCCGTATCGTATAAAAACTGTATGGGGACAAGGCTATTTATTTGTTTCTGATGCGTGGGATCTCTAGAACTATTTAAGGTTAATCGGCTGTAATGGGAAAACTGTTTACCAGCTTATACTTATATATCATTGTTTCATTATTTGTTGTAAGTGGTGTTATTGAGCAGCTGTGGCCCTATGAAGAGTCACAGCAGCAGGTCTTCTTAGACGATGAGTTTGGGCAATCACTCTGGTTGCTTTCACAAACCCCAAATGGTCTTAAAAAGCTAAAGCATAACTTTGAAAGTAAAGTGATTGAACGACGTGATTTAATACTCCCTCAAAAACAACAATCGCAGCTAAATCAAAACCACTACTTATATTTGTATGATAAGCAACAACGCATTGTTTGGTATGTAGATCTCGGTAATGATTCATTACTTCAAGTAGGACCGGTAGGTGTATTAACGCAGCAATCATCTTCTGTTTGGCCGTATTTATTACTACTTATTATTGTAGGTATACCAGTTGGGCTGTGGAGCTTTTTACTATGGCGTGACTTTGCAAAGCTACGTAAAGCGTGTGAAGCGGTAGAGGGTTTGCAAGACTTTCAACTAAATGACTCTTCTAAGTCTTTCTTTTTACCTATAACTGATACACTAAAAGTAATGCAGCAACGTATTGAGTTTTTGCTTAGTGCACAGCAAGAGCTTACCTCATCCGTATCACATGAATTTAGAACGCCATTAGCACGTTTAAAATTTGCAATTGTAATGTTACAAGAGCAAATGCTTGATGAAAAAGGCGAAAAATACCTAACCAATATGCAAACAGATATTAGTGAGCTTGAGTCACTAGTCTCTGAAATGCTTGAATACGCGCGATTAGACTCTCAACAACCAAGTTTACAGCCAATAAACTGCGATTTAGCTGGGCTGGTAAAAACCACTGTTGAAAAGCTAAATTTTGAAGCTAGAACAACGCTCTCTATAAACCTCCCTGAGCATTTAAATTACTACTGTGATAGCCACTTTATGGCGCGAGTATTTCAAAATTTAATTGGCAATGCGCTCAAATACACTCATCAACAAGTCAAAATTTCATTGCTACAAGAGGCAACTCACATCGTATTGATTGTTGAAGATGATGGTGAAGGAATTGACCCCGTTGAGCGAGAAAACGTATTTAAGCCTTTTACTCGATTAGATAAAAGTAGAGGCAAGGACACTGGTGGCTTTGGTTTAGGGCTTGCTATAGTTGCTAAAATTGTGTCGTGGCACCAAGGAGAGTGTAAAGCAGAAAGCTCAAGCTTAGGTGGTGCTAAATTTATTGTATATTTACCTCTCAAACTTAAGACATAAAAAAAGCGCCTAAGGCGCTTTTTTTGCGGTTAAAAACCAAAATCAACAAGTAGCAATATAATAGACCGCAAGTATTTAAAAAAGTTCTCAATTATTTTTTATTTTTTTCAAGTAATGGCATTAACATTTGCTCAAGGCCATTTAGTTTAACCTCATACATCATCGCTAGTTGGCTACCAAGTTTTGAGTCAGGAAATCCCTGCTGTTTGAACCACACCAAATAAGGTTCTGGTAGTAGTAATAAAGGGCGCCCAGCATATTTCCCAAAAGGCATCGTTGTATTTACAGCTATTTTTAATTGTTTTGGATCCATAAGAGTTACTTAGGTTTTAAAGTCTGCGTAAGTGTAAGGGATTTTAGAAATATAAAATAGGCTGTGACGGGCAAGAAACAGCCTATTTTGCGAGAGAGTAGGCCCTCTGTTTTAATAATTTTTTGTTGATTAATATAAACCTAGTTGAACTTTAATTAGCTGGGATCTAATTAAGTTATTATTAGAACATGGGTTTTTATTTAACCAACATGGATAGTCTACCTGTTTTTTATGGTCGTGGTGAAATGGCTTGTAAAGGAATGTAAATAGAATTGCTTTTCATTTAAAAACTAATAACAAAGCCTTAATGATTTTAAGGCTTTGTTATTTATAGACGTTATAAAAAGTGATTATTCGTTAAATAGCTCTTGTTTAACGTGCTCAGCAAAACCACTACCTGCCTCTAAGTAAAAGTTATAAGTAGAATGAACACCCATTTCTTCTAGCTCTTTTTGTTGATCAGGGTAGTTTGCAATAGCTGTTACTTGGCCTTTATAACCTGAGGCTTGTAGTTGCTCTAGCGCAAAAATATTTTGCATATGCTTTGGCATTGCAAGCATGACCATTTCTACTTGCGAATGATTTACTCGTTGCCAAAAGTCAGGATCTGTTGCATCAGCAATTAATACGTTGCGGCCTCTGTTAACGTGTTTATCTACCACTTCAGGTTTTATATCTATGCCTGCAACAACATTTGGGTGAGTCGCGTTGATTGTTTCATAAGCACCAGTACCAATACGTCCCATACCAAAAATGACTATTTTAGTATCGTTTAGGTTAACGGGTAGCTCTTCAGCTAAACGAGTTTTGCTTTCAAACTTTAATAGCCAGTGCTCTATTTTTACGTATAGCTCATTTGAGCGCTTATTTAACGGCGAGGCAATTACAAAGGTAATAGAAACAGCAATTGCCATTACGGCCAGCCACTCTGAAGTGATCATGCCTGTGCTAGCCGCTACTGCACATACAATTAACCCAAATTCACTGTAGTTAGATAAACTAAAGGCGGTAAGTAATGATGTACGCGCGCGTAGTTTGAATATATTTGTGAACACGTAATAAAGCGCTATTTTAATAGGTAAAACTAAAACAAGTATAATGGCGACGATTAATGAGCTAGTGGTTAGCTCTGCGCTCAAGCCAATACTTAAGAAAAAACCGACTAATAATATGTCTTTTAAATTAAGCAGAGATTTTGATAGTTCTCCTGCTTTTTTATGTGGTGCAAACATCATCCCAATTATGAGTGCGCCTAGGTCGCCTTTTAATCCTGCAAATTCAAATGCATGATAACCAGCAACTAAAGCAAAGAAAAAACCAAATAGTGGTAATAGTTCACCATGTTTAGAGCGATTTAATACGCCATACATGACAGGTCGTAATAAAGGCAGAGCAATTATTAATGCAATTGCCCATACATTTGGAATTTTACCTGTACTAATCGCTAAAAAGATAACAGCAAAGATATCTTGCATGACTAGTATACCAATGGCTATTTTACCGTGTAGGCTTGCCATTTCTCCGCGCTCTTCAAGCACTTTTACTGCAAAGACAGTACTTGAAAAGCTAAGCGCAAACCCAACTAATAAAGCACTTTGCCAACTTAAATCAATAAACAGTGGAATAGCGAAAACACCAAGCAATAACATAAAGCCACTAAAAAGCGCGCTGCTAAAAATAATATGCAATGTTGCAGGCGCCCACACTTGGGGTTTAATTAAACTGTTTACCTTTAGCTTTAAACCAATACTAAAAAGAAGAAGGGTTACGCCAAGTGCTGCTATTGTATCGAGCAACTCTGTACTTTTATAACCCGATAAGTTTAAAGCAAAACCTGCTAATAAAAATCCAATAAGAGGAGGCAGCTTTAACTGATAAACAGCAAAACCACACACAAACGCGGCGGCAAAATAGATTAGTTCCATAATTCTTAATATCACTTCATTTGGGGTTGCAGTGTAACGAAAAATTTATACCATTGAAAATAAAAATAGACCTAAAAATGAACGCGTCTAATCAAATACTTGCCTAGCTGTGTATAAAAAATGCGCATCAAACATATATTTAATCGTAAATAGTATGTAAATAACATTTTTTCACTGACATTGGCTTTTAAATATGGTTAAGATGCGATAACGAAGAAGTTTAAGCATGAGCAAATAATAGAACCGCTCAGCTTAAGGAGAAATATATGTTTAAAAAGATTTTAGCGTCGGTAGGTATTGGTGCTGCAAAAGTAGATACTGTTTTAGAGACTGAACACCTTCAACCTGGTCAGCTTTTTAATGCACAAATAGTCATTACCGCAGGTGATGTTAGCCAAGATATTGCAGGCTTAGATTTATTACTTATGACCCGTGTTAAAGTGGCAGGTGATGATGGCGATTTTTTTACCAATCATGTGATTGACCAATGGCGAATTACAGATATAGGTACAATTGAGCCGGGCGAAGTTAAAAGTATCCCTTTTGAAGCACGTCTTCATTCTGAAACACCTATTACAGAAATTAATGCAGGTTACAATCAATCTCATGTGTGGCTTGAAACAGGTTTAGATATTGATTTAGCACTTGATCCGAGCGATAAAGACCATTTACATATTTACCCTAATGAAGCTGTTAAAACGTGCATGCAGGCGATGGAAAAGCTAGGTTTTAGCTTAATGAAGGCTGATGTAGAAAAAGGCCATTTGCGCGCTTCAACATTTCAATCGTTATCGGGCTGTTATCAGGAACTTGAATATAAACCAAATAGCCGTAGTTTATTTGGCATTCAAGAGATTGAGTTGTCATTTGTACCAGAGGCACATAAAACACATGTGCTTATAGAGCTAGACAGGGCTTTTAGAGGCGATGGTTATGTAGATTTGACAATAGAGCATGACCACGTGAATTTATCGCAGTTGTGCGACCAACTAGAGCGCTTATTTGCTTAATATAAACTAACAAGTGAATATTTTTATTAAACCCGGCCTAGGCTGGGTTTATTGTTTATAGGATTTAAAATGCAATTTAAATGTGAACCGTTTAAAGCTTTAGATGCGCATACTCTTTTTACTATTATGCGAGGACGTGTAGACGTATTTGTTGTAGAGCAGGCGTGTCCTTACCCTGAACTTGATGATGTAGATATTGATTTAAATACACAGCATTTATATACACTAGACAATGGGCGGCTACACACTTATGCGCGATGCTATGAAAAAAATGAGCAATACAGCGCAATAGGACGCGTGCTGGTAAGTAAAAGCGCGCGTGGCAAAGGCGACGCCACTTTACTTGTAAGTAAAGCTATAGAGTGCTGTAAAGAGCGGTGGCCTGAACGAGATATTTATATTGGCGCACAAACCTACTTACTTGATTTTTACCGCTCCTTTGGCTTTGAAGATTACAAAAGTGAATATCTAGAAGACGGTATACCTCATCAAGATATGATTTTAAAACTCACTCAATAAATCCAATTTAAGCAGCTATAAAAAAGCCCACTACTGTGGGCTATTTTATTTAAAACTATTTTAAGGCTAAGGTATCATTTAGCTCAATAGTGAATGTAAAAACACCATGCCAATAGCAAGTGGACATACAAACTTAGTATACCAAGGCCATATCTTCCAAAACAATGTATTGTGAACCTCTGGGTTACCCTCTTGAATTGCTTTTAGTAATGAGCCTCTATACCAAATCCAGCCTACAAATATACAACACATAAGGCCAAGTAAAGGCTGAGCTACTTTTGTAGTGAGAGTGATTACTAAACCAAATAAGCTGCTAAGGTTACACACAATTGTAATGCTAACGATAGCAATTAAAGCTCCAATTAACCACGTTGCTTGAACGCGTTTCATTCCAAAGCGCTCTACGGTGTATGATACTGGCGCCTCTAACATTGAAATAGATGATGTTAAAGCGGCAATACTCATTAACGCAAAAAATGAAAAACCCACAAATAAGCCAACTTCGCCCATTCCATCAAATAAAGCGGGGAGTACCTGAAACACTAATGTATCTTCAGAGAGTAGCTTACCCGTTGTGGCCGAGAATATTTCAACGCCTTGAGCTTGTGCTACGTACATAGCCGGAATAATCAGTAAACCTGCAACAAAGGCTATAAATACATCAATAAGGGTTACATAGGCACCTAAAGAAACGAGGTTTTCTTTTTTACTAATGTACGAGCCGTAAATAATCATTACGCTAGTGCCAAGCGATAAAGAGAAGAAAGCTTGCCCTAGTGCACTTACTAATAGTTTTGCGTCAAAAATAGATGAAAAGTCAGGAACTAAGTAGGCTTTTAAGCCTTCCATAGCACCATCTTGCGTCATTACGTAGGCAATAAGTGCAAATAAAATGCCTAAAAGTGCAGGCATTAAACGCTTAGACCACTTCTCAATACCGTTTTCAACGCCTCTACTTATAATAGCGACAGTTAGTACGATAAAGATCATAGTAAATATAATATTTCGAGTAAGTGATTGCTCGCTTAACCATGTAGATGCTGTGTTGGCACCAACTAAAGTGGCTATGGGTTCAGCTGTGGCGCTGAGCATCCAACCGGCAACAATGGCGTAAAAGCTTAGTATAAAGCCAGCGCATAAAATACCGCCAAAACCAACAGCAAAGGCAAAGTGTTTTTGCCATGGCTTATTAGATATTTTTTGAAGTGATGACACTGCGTTTGCTTGGCCATGACGTCCAATCATAAGTTCAGCCATTAAAGCGGGGTAGGCTAAAAAGAACGCAAGGACTAAATATGCGACTAAAAATGCAGCACCGCCATTACTTGCTGTTTGTGTAGGGAATCCCCAAATATTGCCCAAACCAACGGCAGAACCCGCGGCGGCCATAATAAAACCAAAGCGAGAGCTAAACTCGCCTCTAACTGCGCTCATATTATTGTACTTCTCTATTGTGTGACGGCGGTGACAATCTACTGGAAATGTAAAAAAATAAAAAGTGCTTATTTGCTGATCTAGCACAAATTAATAAGTAAAGTGTATGTTATAACCATCGATTTTAATTGTTGTTATTAAGTCGTTTAAAATAACGAGTTGATTTTGTTTAATAATTGTTAATTACAGTCTGTAACTATTGCTTTACGGATTATGGTGCTGTGCAATAGTGAGAGTAAAGCACGCACCACCTAACTGGGTGCTTTTACTTACTTTAACGCTGCCATGATGCCAATCAGCTACTTTGGTAACAATGGCTAAGCCAAGGCCATAACTCTTATCGGCTCTATTACGGTGAGCTTCCTCTCTAAAAAATGGGCTAAATACATTACTAAAGTTCTCTTGTGCGATACCAGGGCCGTCATCTTCTACCGTTATTATAAGCTGTTGCTCGTGTAACTTTGCACTGAGGTAAATATGTTGGTTTGCAAAATCACATGCATTAGTTAATAAGTTAGTAATTGCACGAGCCAGCCAGTGAAGATCTGCATTTATTATTTTATCTGTACTATTGAGTTGTACGTTGAGCATTTGCATTTCAAGTTTTGGTGCAAGTTGAACTAAAATATCTTCAAGGTAGGATTTAATATTGGTTGATGAATAGGTTAGTTTATTCGCGTTTTGCTCTAATGTAGCAAAGGCTAAATAGCTACTAAGCATCGATTCCATATGATCTAAATCGTTCTCCATACGAGTTAAATACTGTTTTACTTTTTGCTCATCATGGCTATCTAATGCCGCATCTAAACCAAATCGCAGGCACGCGATAGGGGTGCGTATGTCGTGAGACAAGCTTGAGGCCATTAGTTTGTTTTCGGCGACAAGTTTCTCTATTTGGCTAGCCATGCGGTTAAAAGTAAGTTCTACATCTTTTATATAGGTAAAGTGCGATACCTTTATTCGGGCTTGAACATTACCAGAGGCAAACTTTTTAGCGGCTTCATTTAAGACAGTTAGCCGTTTAGCTAAGGGCGCGATAATAAACCCCATAAATACACATAGGCCTGCGTAAAATAGTAGAGTTAATATAATGTCGTTATGCTGCTCGCTATCAAAAATTTTATCTAAACGCATTGATAAGTGAAAAGGATTTAAAACGTCGCTACTATAAAGCATATAAAAGCCTTGCTGATCCTCTAAAATCAGCCCACCTGGCGTGTGCATTTGTAATAATAAAGAAGGTGGTAAAGCGAGTGACTCATTTGGCTTGTAGTCAATTAAAACATCAAACTCTCGGGCTAGTTGTTTTACATAATCGCTGCGCTCAGATGTAGGTATGTTAGCTAACTGCTTATTAAAACCCATGATCATTTTACTTTGCTGACTAAATTCATCTTGTGGGGTATGCGCTTGTTGACTAAAAGCATCAATAAGCCAGCCCAATACCACAATAGATAAAAGTGCACTGCCTAGAAGCGATATATAAAACTTTTTCATTTATTTATTCATCGCTCTATTACCACGCGGTAGAAACAAGTAAATATCCACGGCCCCAAATAGTTTTAATTTTTTCAGGGTTTTGTGGATCATCATTAAATTTTTTACGAAGTGCAGAAATAAGTACATCAACACTTCTATCAAGCCCGTCGTACTCTCTACCTTTCGTCGCTTTAAATACGGCATCGCGTGAGACAACTTGACCTGCATTGCTTGCAAGGTAGTGTAATAATAGATATTCGGCGCTTGATATGTTTATATCTTGCTCGTTAAGGGTCACATTTCTAGATTCGGTATTAATACTAAGTGCACCAACTTGAATAACGCTTTGGCTAACCTGTGGCTTATTTGGCTCATTGTTTTGACGCAGTGCTGCTTTTATGCGCGCTAGCAATGCACGCGGACGCACCGGTTTCATTATGTAGTCGCTTGCGCCAACTTCTAAACCAATAACTTCATCCATCTCTTCATCGCGTGCGGTGAGCATTATAATAGGCGAATTATAAAAGCTACGAAGCTCTCTACATACGCTGATACCATCTTGCCCCGGGAGCATAATATCAAGAAGCACAATATTTGGGTTTAACGTTTTGACTTGGCTAACAACTTCGTCACCACGATGACAAACATGCGTTGTATAGCCTTGCTCTGTTAAATATTCAGCAACCCATTGCGCTAGTGATGCATCGTCTTCAACAAGTAAAATAGTGCCGTAGTTATCCATAAAATATCCCTAATGCAATTGGTATTAAAATAGTCGCCAGCGGCGTTTTTTTTGTCTGTTCTGATAAACCCATTGTAGTTTTACTTCTGCTGTACTGATGACTTTGGATGTATTGCTATCAAATAGTTCAAATGAAATGCTGTGCTGTGAGTCAAAAGCATAATTAAAAGTACCACTTTGTTGCTTTAGCCAACATTGCATAATGTACTTTGAAGTTGCATCGCGTAAGCAGTAATTACCAATGATAGGTTGCTCCCACGTAAGTGTAACATCGGCATAGCAATTACGCCCTTCGCGCAGTGCAACGCAAGTGTCGGGTAGTGCTATGAGTGCTTCAGGGGGGTCCTGCGCTTTAACAGTAAAGGTACTGGGAAAGATCAGTAATACCCAGATCCATCTAAAATACATAACGTAGGCCTACCTTGGCTTTATGTTGATATCCTTGGGAAATAATTGGACTGTCGTCAATTTCTTTTGAAAACCATGTAGTAAGCCAACCGGATAAAAACACCCAATCTTGGCTTATTGGATATTCAGCATGGAACTCAAAGATAATACTAGTACTGGCATTGCTGGTATAAACCGGGCGAAGGCTGGTGGCTTCATCGCTATCAATGCCAAAGTAATAATTGGTAAAGTCAGCAGAGTAGGCGCTTAAACCAACACCAGATCTAAACTCCCAGTTTCGCCATGGCAAAATGTGGCTAAAAAAGCTATTTATAACCCAGCCATTATGGGCACCAGATACGTCATGAAGGTATTCAAAGGAGAATTGTGAGTTTTCAAATCGGCGCGAGAGCCTAAGACCAACATCAAAATCGTAATTACGTTTTTTAATACCTTGGAGTTCTTTTATAACACCGTGGTTATAAAACCCGAGGCCTTTTTCGTCAAACCCGGCTTGAGTATTTGTGCCAAGTATATCTAAGCCCCAATCAAATTTATCTATAAGACTGTAACCAATTACAAGGCCACCGCTGAGTTGATTGTGATCAAAATCAAGATAAAATTTATCGTAAGAAACAGCAAGACTTAAATCAAGCTCAACGCCCTTATCGTAAGATTCGATACCGATTAGGTAAGAATCTTCAATATAAAAGCCCGCACCGGCACTCCAATCCCACGCAAAGCCTTGGGTTGGTTCTAACGTATTGTCTGCATAATAGCGATTACTTGCCATACTTGTGGTGCTAAAAATAAAGCAAAAAAGCAATGTTATGCTCACTAAAGTATGGTTAAGCAAAGTGTTTCTCATCCCTATAGGGCCTAATTATTATTTGTTATTAAGCGTAGTATATTGTTAATTCGTTCCTTTAATCTGTAAAAAAATGTAGTAAGTGTTAGGTCTGTTGAACTTTTAAGGTTAAATTTTCAGCAGTCTGTTTGGTATTTAGGCAAGGCAGAGCCTATGCAGTGTGCTATTCCCCATAAATGGGCGATAACGTAGCATTAATGCCAAACAGGCGCTGCCCAAAGGGTTCTTCCTAGGGGCTATTTACTCTTTGTTGCTCGGTTTTTACTTATTCTTACATGGATGTAAGCCAGTAGGGTAACGCAGGAGCAGTTACCGAGCCCACTAGGTTACAAACCTCGCGCCGCGATTAAATAGCCCCTAGTTTGAACAAATTTTAATCCGTAAAGATCAACAGACCCTAATTTACTGAACTTTAATTTTATCGATTAATATACTGCTTAAGTAAAACTGCATCATAGGCGTTAATGCGCTTACTTCTGTTCTGTTACATGGACCACTAAGCTTGGCAAGGCTAGATAACTTTGACAACGTTTTGTACTGAGGAATTTGAATGTCTTTTCCAAGTCTTTCCATGCGGGCTTCATCAGTATTTTGCTGATGGACAAAAGCGACAACCTCAAGCTCATTAGTTATTTTTTGCTCTTCGGTGAAACTATAAACTAGCGGCTCACGATGAAAACTTGCACTATCAATAGAAGATTTAGCAAACCAAACAACATCACCCGATGCTTTGTGTGTGAGGCGCATACTTACTTGTGCAAATATTGCAGCACATTCCTGAGTTGGGTATTGCTGAGCAATATCTGAATATAATGTAAAAGGGTTCTCAGGTTGCTTTATTGCGTACTTAACATCGTCAGTGAAAGTTAAATCAAGTTGCTGAATAGTTAGTGTGTAGTCGCTGTTATTTTTAGTGGTTACTTTTAGCTGTTTATCGTTAAGTGCTTGGCTAATTTGCGATAAAAGTTTATCGGTTACACTTGCCTTATCGGTAATAATTTTTACTGTTTGGTTTCTAACTACCTTATGTGCAGGAAGTTGAACGGATTTAACTTTTGGGGATGAGTGTTCTGTGGTGTACTCAAGCTGGTAGGTTTGACTTTTTAATGTTGGCTTTAATGGCATAGCCAGTGGCTCGGCCGGCTGCTTTGTAAGAGTACAACCAGTTGATAATATAACAAAAAGTGACACAACTAAAAAACGCATAAGTACTAAACACTCACTAAAAACCAAATAATCGTCGTATTGTACGTTAGTCCAAACAAAACTTCATGATATTATCTACATAGATGTAGTTAAAAAGATAAAATTTATAAAAATGAAGTATCTCAAATCTTTATTGTATAGCCTACCTGCTTTGTGTTTGTTGTTCAGCTCTGTGAGTTTTGCAGCAAAAGCAGATCCTGATTGGGATGCATTTGTAAAAAAGTACGGCCGTTATGCGCAAAAAAAACTGAAAAATAAAGGCATACCAGGCGCTGCACTTTCGATTGTAAGTACAAACAACTCAGACTACATCCACACCATGGGTGTAACTAAAACCCGAAATGGACAAAAAGTAAATAAGCATACCCGGTTTAGGCTCGCGTCTGTTTCTAAAACATTTGCAGGCTCGTTATCTGCTAAATTAGCCAATGAGGGTTTACTTAAATTAGATAAAGCTGTTAGCGATTACATAACTGAGTTCAAAGGGACTGTTTATCAAGATGATTTAAAGGTATTTCACCTTCTAAGTCATGCAAGTGGGTTAGTGCCTAATGCGTACGATAATTTGATAGAGTCTCGTATGGATTACCCCAGTATTGTTGAAAAATTACTTAGTGTTAAACCTATTTGCAAACCAGGCGAATGTTATGGTTATCAAAATGTTATGTTTAGCCTTATAGGTAATGTGATATTACAAAGCAGTGGTAAAAGTTACGCGCAGTGGTTACGAGAAACTATTTTTGCGCCTTTAAAAATGAGTGATGCCAGCTTAGGTTTTGAATCTATGGTTCAGGATGAAAATTACGCATTACCACACGTGCGCGGTACAAAACGTTGGTATAGCGCTAAGCTTAAAAAAAATTATTATAAAGTGGGACCTGCAGCGGGTGTAAACGCAAGTGCAAGTGACATGGCCATTTGGTTAAAAGCCCAGCTAGGGCAATACCCTGATGTTTTGTCATTGGATACTCTCGCAAAGCAAACGCGTCCTTATACACATACAAAAAAAGAAATGCATCGCAGGGTGTGGAAAAAACACCTTAATGAGGCTTATTACGGACTAGGTTGGCGGGTTTATAATTACGCTGATGAAACGCTTTACTATCATAGTGGCTGGGTGCAAGGATATAGAAGCGATGTGGTTGTGTTTCCCCACTTAAATGTTGGTTTTAGTTTAATCGTTAATGCTGAAACCGGCGTAATAAATGAATTAACAACTGAATTTATCGACAGGCTATTAGAATACAAACGAGGTGAAAAAATATGAATAAAATAATATTAGCAATCACTTTTTTAGCCTTGTCATTTAATTGTAGTTTGGCATTTGCCGCACCTGATGAGGTATATTTGTTTCGTCATAGCGAAAAGTTAACTGGGAAAAACCCAGCGCTCTCAGAAGAGGGTAAGGCACGTGCAAATAATTTAGTTACTTTGTTTAAAGAACATCAAAATATACATCTTTTTAGCAGCAACTATAAACGCACGTTGCAAACAGCCGCACCTTTGCAGGCACATTTTAATACCAAATTAAATGTGTATAACGCAGGTGAGCTAGGTGATTTAAAAAATGAGTTACTCAAACTAAAAGGTGTAGTTGTTGTTATTGGGCACAGTAATACGACGCCGCAACTGGCTGAACTACTCTCCAATGAAAAAGTGCCAGCTATGAGTGAAACACAATTTACTCAGTATTTTATATTGCATAATAAGCCCAGAAGTAATGGCACTGATTATGATGTAACGCACCATACAATGAGCTTTTAAAATAAAAAAGTGTTATATAACAAAAAACCAGCATTGAGCTGGTTTTTTAATTTAAACGTACTAAATCCTTTAAATAGGATTAATTAGTTACGTGGTAAATGTATTTTTTTCTCAACACTTTGACGATAAAGCACAATAGTGTGACCTATCGTTTGTAGCTTAGTCGCACCAGTTTCACGTACGATTGCTTCAAAAATAAGTGCTTTTGTTTCACGATCATCAGTTGGAACTTTAACTTTGATTAATTCGTGAATTTCTAATGCACTTTGAATTTCGACTACTACGCCTTCGGTTAAACCGTTAGAACCTAGTAAAACTACAGGCTTGAGGCTATGTGCCTGACCTTTTAAAAACTGCTTTTGTTTGTTTGATAATGTCATGTTTATACAAATTTTGCTGAATATGGCTTGAATTAAGGGTATTCTAACGCCATCTAGAGAATATTACTAATTAGTTGCGTGTTAATTTATGACAAATAAAAAACAGTCAGCCAGTTCACAGCGATGGCTGAAAGAACATTTTGATGATAAATATGTTCAAGAAGCGCAAAAAAAAGGCTGGCGTTCACGAGCGGTTTTTAAATTAGATGAAGTACAAAATAGAGATAAGTTACTTCGCCCTGGTATGACCGTTGTTGATTTAGGAGCAGCTCCAGGAAGCTGGTCACAGTATTTGGCAGAAAAAGTAGGTGACAAAGGTCAAGTAATTGCCTGTGACATATTACCTATGGACTCACTTGCGGGTGTTGACTTTTTACAAGGCGACTTTCGTGAAGAAGCTGTGTTAAATGCGTTGCTAAAACGTATTGATGGTAAAAATGTTGATGTGGTACTCTCTGACATGGCACCAAATATGAGTGGTAATAACTCAGTAGATCAAGCGGGTAGTATGTATTTGGTAGAACTTGCGCTGGATATGTGTAGTCAAGTACTAAAGAAAAATGGCGCATTTATTGTTAAGGTTTTCCAAGGTGAAGGCTTTGATCAATACTTGCAAGATGTACGTAATAGTTTTAAAGCAGTGAAAATACGCAAACCTGATGCCTCACGTGCCCGTTCTCGGGAAGTATATATAGTAGCGACTGGATACAAACTGTAGTACAGTTGCTTGGCGTTTAGTTGAATTTAAATTAATTGGATACAAGAGGTTAACCCCTTGAGCGATATGGCGAAAAATTTAATACTATGGCTGGTGATTGCAGTTGTGCTGATGTCAGTCTTTCAGAGCTTTAATGGTGGCGAGCAAGTTGATCGTCAAACAAGTTACACTCAATTTGTTAAAGATGTCCGCAGTGGCTCTTTACAAGAAGTTATTATCGACCGCGGTACAGGAAATATTACTGGTACTAAGAGCAGTGGTGAGCGTTTTCAAACAACGATGCCAATGTACGATGAAGACTTAATAAATGATTTACTTAAAAATGATGTAAATGTGAAGGGTGTACAACCTGAAGAACAATCATTCTTAGCAAGTATATTTATTTCTTGGTTCCCGATGATACTGCTTATAGGTGTATGGATATTCTTCATGCGTCAAATGCAAGGCGGCGGCGGTAAAGGCGCTATGTCATTTGGTAAGAGTAAAGCTCGCTTAATGAGTGAAGATCAAATTAAAACAACGTTTGCAGATGTTGCTGGTTGTGATGAAGCGAAAGAAGATGTTACCGAATTGGTAGACTTTTTACGTGACCCTTCTAAGTTTCAAAAGCTTGGCGGTAGTATTCCTAAAGGCGTACTAATGGTTGGTCCTCCTGGTACTGGTAAAACGTTACTTGCAAAGGCTGTTGCGGGTGAAGCGAAAGTACCGTTTTTTACAATTTCTGGTTCAGATTTTGTTGAAATGTTTGTCGGTGTGGGTGCGTCACGTGTACGTGATATGTTTGAACAAGCTAAAAAAGCGGCACCTTGTATTATCTTTATAGATGAGATTGATGCGGTTGGTCGTAAACGTGGCGCAGGTATGGGCGGCGGTAACGATGAACGAGAGCAAACACTTAACCAAATGCTAGTAGAAATGGATGGTTTTGGTGGTAACGAAGGTATTATCGTTATTGCGGCAACTAACCGACCAGATGTTCTAGATCCTGCATTACTTCGTCCAGGTCGTTTTGACCGCCAAGTAGAAGTTGGTTTACCTGATATACGTGGTCGTGAGCAAATACTTAAAGTACACATGCGTAAAGTGCCATTAGGCGATAACGTAGAAGCGGCTCTTATAGCACGTGGAACACCTGGTTTTTCTGGCGCTGATTTAGCGAACTTAGTAAACGAAGCTGCACTTTATGCTGCACGTGGTAATAAACGTGTTGTAAGCATGGCTGAATTTGATGCTGCTAAAGATAAAATCATGATGGGCGCAGAGCGCAAAACCATGGTGATGAGCGAGCAAGAAAAAGAAATGACAGCATATCACGAAGCAGGCCACGCAATTGTGGGCCGTATGGTTCCTGAGCATGATCCAGTTTACAAAGTATCTATTATTCCACGTGGCCGTGCGCTAGGTGTAACAATGTACTTGCCTGAACAAGACCGTGTTAGTCATTCAAAAGAGCTTTTAGAATCAATGATTTCAAGCCTTTATGGTGGCCGTATTGCTGAAGCGCTTATTTATGGTGCTGACAAAGTAACAACGGGTGCAAGTAACGATATTGAGCGCGCAACTGATATTGCACGTAAAATGGTTACACATTGGGGTTTAAGTGAAAAGCTAGGTCCATTGCTTTACGCTGAAGATCAAAACGAGATGTATATGGGTGGTGGCGGAAGCCGTGCATCTAGTATGTCGGATGATACTGCTAAAGTAATTGATGCTGAAGTACGCTTGTTTTCAGATCGTAACTACCAAAGAGCAGAAGAAATATTAAAAGAAAATATTGATATTCTTCACTCAATGAAAGATGCGTTAATGAAATACGAAACAATCGACGCTAAGCAAATTGATGATTTAATGGCGCGCCAACCAGTGCGTGAGCCGCGCGATGCTCATGACCGCCATGAAGCTAAGCCGGTAAAAGAGCAAGAGCCAGTGCTTGATGAAAGTCAAAAAGCGGATGATTCATCAAAAAAAGATGAAACAAACCTTGATGATAAAGCTGAATAATCGTTAAAATAGCTAGTGAAGGCCCCGAATTTCGGGGCTTTTTTGTATCAGCTATTTAGAAAAAGAATAAAGGTTGGCAATGACTAATATATTAAAGCTTCCCAGAGGACGTACGCTCAATATTGAAAAGCCTGTTATTATGGGAATATTGAATGTAACGCCTGACTCATTTTCTGACGGCGGGCAGTTTTTAGACCCCAAAATAGCGCTAAAGCGCGCAATGCAATTGTTAGAGGATGGTGCGCAAATTTTAGATGTTGGGGGGGAGTCTACCCGGCCCGGCGCGCCAGATGTGAGTTTAAAAGATGAACTTTCCCGAGTAATTCCTGCTATTAAAGCGATACGTGAGTACAGTGATTGCGTTATTTCAATTGATACTAGTAAAGCGCAAGTTATGGAGCAAGCAATACTCGCTGGGGCAGATATAGTCAATGATGTAAGAGCTCTACAAGAAATAAACGCCTTAGAAACGGTTGCGCAGTATGAAGATGTAGCAATTTGTTTAATGCATATGCAAGGGCAACCTCGCAGCATGCAGTGCGCACCTAATTACGACAATCTGTTTGCAGATATAAATATGTTTTTTAGTGAACGTATTAAAGCATGTGAAACAGCAGGGATTAAGTTTGAGCGACTTATTCTAGACCCTGGTTTTGGATTTGGAAAAACACTTAGCCATAACTATCAAATATTGGCTAAGTTTGATGATTTTAATAAGTTAGGTTTGCCATTATTGGCCGGATTATCTCGTAAGTCGATGATAGGTAATCTATTAAATAGAGAAACAAATGAGCGATTAGCGGGCAGCTTAGCTGGTGCGTTAATCGCGGCGCAAAATGGCGCAAAAATTATTCGTGTACATGACGTTAAAGAAACCGCAGATGTACTTGGTGTATATCAAGCCTGCGAGAAAGGATTTGTATAATGAAAGAAAGAAAATATTTTGGTACTGATGGCGTACGTGGTCTGGTAGGAACGTCACCAATTAATCCTGAGTTTGCAATGAAGTTGGGTTGGGCTGCCGGACGCGTATTATCACAAAGTGGCACTAAAAAAGTAATTATAGGTAAAGATACGCGTATTTCGGGCTACATGCTTGAAACTGCACTTGAGGCTGGTTTAATTGCCGCTGGTATTGATGTTGTATTACTGGGTCCAATGCCGACACCTGCAGTTGCGTATTTAGCGCAAACATTTCGTGCAGAGGCAGGCATAGTAATTAGTGCCTCACATAACCCTTATTACGATAATGGTATTAAGTTTTTCAATGGGCAGGGTCTAAAGCTTGACGATGAAGTAGAGCTTCAAATTGAAGCGATGCTTGATGAGCAAATGACATGTGTTGCTTCAGATAAACTAGGTAAAGCTTCGCGTTTAGTTAGTGCAGACGGCCGTTATATAGAGTTTTGTAAGAGCCAGTTCCCCCAAGGGTTATCTTTAGAAGGTCTTAAAATTGTTGTCGATTGCGCAAATGGCGCTACATACCATATAGCTCCTTCTGTCATGCGTGAACTTGGCGCTGAAGTTATAACACATGCATGCGAGCCTAATGGCGTTAATATAAATCATGAATGTGGTGCTACTCATGTAGATACTCTTAAACGCAAAGTGCTTGAATTTAAAGCTGACGTAGGTATTGCATACGATGGGGATGGCGATCGTGTAATGATGGTTGATCATAATGGTCGTGTATTTGATGGTGACGATTTAGTTTATATTATTGCTTGCCAAGCTGCCGAAGATGATATGTTGGGTGGAGGTGTAGTTGGCACTGTAATGTCTAACATGGGTCTTGAAAATGCTTTAAAAGCGAAAGGTATCGAGTTTGCTCGCAGTAAAGTGGGTGACCGCTATGTAATGGAATTACTACAGCAAAAAGGCTGGAAAATTGGCGGTGAAAGCTCAGGCCATGTATTAAATTTAGATTTAATTAGCACGGGTGATGGCATTATATCAAGTTTGCAAGTACTTGCAGCTATGGTTGCACAAAACCGTACACTACAAGATTTGGGTGCTGGTTTTACTAAATATCCAATGAAAATGATTAACGTGCGTTATACCGCTGGAACAGATCCGACAAAAGCGCCAGAGGTACTTTCAGCTGTAGCAGAAGTTGAGCTTGCTTTAGGCGAAAAAGGACGAGTTTTACTGCGCAAATCAGGCACTGAACCTGTTGTTCGTGTTATGGTTGAAGCCGAGCAGGAAAAAATTGTAATAGACAGCGCTCAAAAAATTGCAGCTGTTGTAGAATCTATGAGCAAACAGACTGATTAATAACAATAACCTCTTGTAACTTTGGGCGAGAAAAGTTAATATCTCGCCCGCTTTCTAATGTGGAGTGGAAAATGGCAATACGCAAGGCGATGGTCGCAGGCAACTGGAAAATGAATGGTTCGTTAGAGCTAGTTAAACAAATGTCTGATGCTATTAACGATGTAAAATCACAAGAGATGGACATTGTTTTATTTCCTCCATTCCCACTTGTACCAGCGATGATAGCTAGTGGTGTTTCTACAGGCGCTCAAACTGTTTCTGAAAATACACCTGGTGCGTTTACCGGTGAAGTAGATGGACAGCTTCTAAAAGATTTAGGTGCAACTTACGTACTCGTTGGTCACTCTGAACGCCGTAGTATTTATAACGAAAGTAATGAAACTGTCGCTGAAAAGTTTGCTAGAGCACAAAAAGTTGGGTTAACACCAATTTTATGTGTTGGCGAAAGTGAAAGTGAGCAAGAAAACGGTCAAACCGAACAAGTAGTTGCTGCACAAATTGATGCAGTAATTGAAAAATTAGGTGTAGCAGCACTGAAAGATTCTGTGATAGCATACGAGCCCGTTTGGGCCATAGGCACAGGTAAGACTGCATCGCCAGAGCAGGCACAAACTGTTCATAAATTTATCCGTGATAAAATTGCTGCACTTGATAGCACTTTAGCACAAGGGCTTTCCATCTTATATGGTGGTAGCGTTAATGAAAAAAATAGCGAATTATTATTTGCACAAACAGATATAGATGGCGGCTTAATTGGCGGCGCAAGTCTAAAAGCAGAATCTTTTACTGCAATCTGTAACAGTGCAAAAGGGACTGTATAAGATGTACGAAATTTTATTAGTAGTTTATTTAGTTGTGGCTTTAGCTCTAGTTGGAATGGTTTTAATTCAACAAGGTAAAGGCGCAGATATGGGTTCTTCATTTGGTGCTGGTGCATCAGGCACGGTTTTTGGTTCGTCAGGTGCTGGTAACTTTATGACAAAAACAACCACAAGCTTAGCAACAGTATTTTTTGTTTTAAGCATTGTGCTAGGTAACCTAACTGCAGGTCAAATTAAAAAGACTGACGAGTGGGAAAACCTAGAAGCAGCTCCTGCAGTGGAAACTGTAGTTCCTGTTGAAGAAGATGTTCCGGTAACATCTACGAAAGAGCAAAGCTCTGACGTACCGAACTAATTTAGAGTAATGTTATCGTTAAACGATTTATACTCCTCAAATAAATCATATGTTTAACAAATAAGCGAAAGCTTAAAAATGCGGATGTGGTGGAATTGGTAGACACGCCACCTTGAGGGGGTGGTGCTTTCGGGCGTGGGGGTTCAAGTCCCCCCATCCGCACCAAATTTGGAAACCAGTAACAGAAATGTTACTGGTTTTTTTGTGCCTGCGATTTAAATTGAATGTTATTTGTACTTTCTTTTTTAAAGAGCAATTAGTTATGTAAAATTTTGAATTATTTGTAAAAAAAACTAGAAATATTACAAATTTAGTTAACACTTATGAGTAATAAGCCGATAATAGATTTAGACAATAAAATAAGGTATTCACAATGGCTTCAGGCTTCTCTTTTCAAAATCTCAGCATAAGTAAAAAAATACATGCGATTACGAGTATTGCTGTCGTTGCATTTTTAGTGATTGTTCTGATCAACTATTTTGCTATGAATGATAATAGAATTGCACTTGATGAAATGGAAAAATCATCCTACAAAGTTGTTAAGTTAACATCAGCTAATGTTGGCATTTTAGAGAAGCTGGACGAACTTTACACCCAAGCCGTAACATTTGGTGAGCAAGATTTAGTCGAGAAAGCATCTGACACATACAAGCAACTTGAGTTGAATATTATTGCGATAGAAAAAATAAATGCATCTTACATTCACAGTGACACTAAAGAGCAGCTCGCAAATTACGAAAAAATATCAGCGACTATCGCAAATGGCATGGTAAATGGAACAGCAGATTTTAGTGAAATTCAACAACAAGCACAGAGGAAAACAGCGCTTTATACCGATGTCCTAGAAAAGTTTAAGGCAGCACAAGTCAAAGCTGACGATCGCTTTTTTGAACTTGTTGCAAGCACAAAGGACCGTTCTGATTACGCCCTTACGTTAATGTTAGTTGTTTCTATTGTATCGCTTATTTTATTACTCTTTATGGCTATTTGGATAGCTAAGCGAATTGCTTCTTCGGCAAGTGATGCGGCAAATAATTTAAGCTTATTAGCAAGCGGTAAAGGCTCGCTAAGCACTAAATTGACAGTTAACTCTGAAGATGAAATAGGTCAAGTATCTATAAACTTCAACTCTTTTATTGGCATATTGAAAAAAACGGTGTTAGAAATTATCGCGGTTTGCGAACCGTTAATGGAAAACTCTACTCGTTTAGTGCAGGGGATGGAACAAGCGGAGCGTGCAACGACCAAACAAACCACTGATGCTGAGATTGTAAAGCAATCGATGGAAGAGATGAAACAGAGTGTAGGAGATATCTCTCAATCAGCTGCAAGTGCTTCTCATGCAGCGCAAACGGCAGAGAAAGAAGTTGAGCAAAGTCGAACTCAAGTACGAACATCAGTAACCGCTTCTCGTACGTTAAGTGATGAGATTAATCACGCTGCTACAACTATCAATAAATTAGCAGACGATACAAAAAATGTGTCGCAAATATTAAATGTTATTACATCAATAGCGGAGCAAACAAATTTACTAGCACTTAACGCTGCCATTGAGGCTGCTCGTGCTGGTGAGCATGGCCGAGGCTTTGCTGTTGTTGCTGATGAAGTTAGAGAGCTTGCATCGCGAACTGCTCACTCTACAAATGAGATTCGAGAGCTGTTGACTACTTTAACTGAAGCGGCTAACGAATCAGTTACTGCAATGACGACTGCAAGAGATATGGCTACAGATAATGCAACTGCAGCAGAAAAAACGGGCATTTCTATAGAGAAAATTGCAGAGCAAATGCTAGAAATAAATGGGATGAACTCACAAATTGCTGCTGCCACAGAAGAGCAAACATCAGTTGCTGCTATGGTTGTAGAAAACGTGACAAATATGCACGTATCATTTGAAGATACAATGGACTCGCTAACGGCTGTGAGGGATGTAGCTAAAAACCTTCATTACCTTTCAGATAACCTATTAGATGCCACGGCTAAATTTAAAGTTGAGTAATGTAGCTAAATCAATTCGCAGTAATGCTTATTCATTTTGAGAGGGCAGGTCAGACGCTAGCCGCGTTAAAATTTCTTATTTAGAATACTAAATAAGAAATTATTTACCTTGCTATCGACACCGTTTCTCTCCCTCAAAATATTTTACTTAATTGAGCGAATTGTTATTAAAGTTAAGTTATAAAAAAAACCACCGATTAGGTGGCTTTTTTAATTTAATAATAGCAATTAAAAGGTAGCAATCACTTTAACTTTATCAGTTGCTTTACTGCTATCTATATAGCCGATTGAATCACCATTAGCGGCAACAAAGTCAATGACAGCTTGATCTGAATCAAACTTTTCAGGCGGTGTCCCTTTACCTGTAAAAACAAGTTTTGACCAATAGGCATTTAATTGGCTGCTCGATTTACCTACCACTTTCGAATTAAATTCATCAGCAATAGCGGTACCGTTTTGAGTTGCTGGGTTGACTTTATTGCCGTTATCAAACGACTTGGCCTTTCCTAAGTAAATTTTCTTAATAGTCTCTGCATCAAGTGCATTTGCATTACTAGGATTTACAATTACTGCAACTTCAGCCAAAGCACCGAAAGAACATAATGAAAGCGCACTAGCTAGGATTAATTTTTTCATATTCCGCTCCAATTAAAATACTAAATCAACACCAACGGCGACTATATCCGTTTCAGTGTCAGTGATGTCATCATCAAATCGACTGAAGTCAATTTTAAATGCAGCTGAAGGGTGGAAGTCATAACGTGCGCCAATTGTGTATACGTTACTCTCTGCACGCATGCTCTCGAGGGCAAAGTTCACAGTAGTATTTAATAAAGGAATTGATTCAAGAGTATTAAAACGTGACGAATCATGCTTATCATCATTTTTTTCATAGGTGAAGTGAACAATAACATCATCTATACGATAACCCGCAGAGGCATAGTATTGTGATTGTTCAGCCAAAATACTTCCCTCTACTTCAAACTGTGTATATTCAGCATCAAATAAGAAGTTATCATAGTCAATAGAGAAGCCAATACCAACAAAAGTTGTTTCATCTTCGTCAGTAATCAGATCATTTACTGTACTGGTTAAACCGTTAGTATTGAGTACATCAATAATTCCATTTAAGGCACTTAAGTTACTTGAGTCACTGCTATCAATAGAAATGCTAGTGTCGGCCACAATATATGCAGCTCGTGCACTGAACCAGTCGTATGATAGGCTCCAGTTTATACCGCCTAAATTATTTAACTCAGCAGGTAAGCTATCTCCAAATACATCTATATCGCCATCAAAAGCGCCGTAAAACCCTTGCAAAGTAGAGTCCCAATCTCCTAATTGATTGTTGTAAACAACACTCAAGCCTTCATAAGTCGAAAATGGGATACCGTACACTGAGCGAGGTGGGCGTACCCAGCGATAAGCATAGCCAACATCCAAAAAATCTGAGTATTTATAGAAAGGGACACGCATTTTACCAGCGCTAAATTGCAGTTCATCGCTGTATTCATAAGTAACATATGCCCATTCGAACGTGGCGTCAAAGTCGTCCTCTCCACGCGCAATAATTTGAGCCGTAGCCGTCAGTTTCTCTTGAAGATCAGCAGATAGTTGTAAAGCGAACTTACTCTCATTTTTAAATGAGATATCGTCGTCATATCCGTATAAGGTTTGATCACTGTCTAGGCTTTTACCACCCACAATAGATGCAAAACCATTAATACGTACTTCAGCGCTTGCATAGCTAGATGCAAGTACAGCACATACAGCTACTGCTACAGATAGCTTTTTCATATGTATTTCCTATTTGTTATTTAGATGTTGATTTCAATAGGATTATAGAAGTGATAGTGTTTTTTATCTAATAAATTTAGGAAGTTAATAAAATAAATTTAGTAACGGCTTTTTAATTTTGTAACATATATATTTTATGTATGTATTAAAAGCAGAATAGTATGATTTTATTAGAATAAATTTTAAATCTAGTTAATAAGGCTTTTTTAAAGTGGCGGGAATATTATAACTAAATTTTCTTTTTACGTTCTTTGGTTAAGGAGTTAGAACGAATGTTGCTGGTAATTACAATGGCTATTATCAAGTTTGCTTAATCGGTTTTTAACTATTAATCTTATTTAAGTTTTTTTGACACCAAAGCAATGCTTGTTGCTTGTTTTTTACAGCGATTTTTTGATACACCTTGTGTAAATGTACACGAACTGTAGCTTCACTGATAAATAAAGTGTCTGCAATTGCGCTTGAATGTAAGCCAGAAAATAACAAGTTTAATACTTTCATTTCTTTGCAGGTTAAGTTATTTGATTGCAGCGCAGTTTGTTGTTCACTCGCTAGCATTTGTCTCATCCAACCATCAGTTACCGCACGTGGAAACCAAAGTTTTCCTTGTTCTATTGCTTCTAATCCTTGCTGCAGTAGTACTTCGTCAGTGCCTTCATAAAACAAACCTTTTAAATTAGGCCACTCTTTTAATGCCAAAACATCACCGTCTTTGGGCACGTCAAAAATAACGAGGCCTTGATGACCGTTTTTTAGCATAAACTGATTTATAAGTTCATGGTTGATAATGACGTTTAAAGCTTGATAATTGACAAGTAGGACGTTGAAGTCAGCTGCAACACAAAAAAGTGACGTGTAATTTGGGCTGGTGAAGCATGTGGGGCTTTTATTGGCTGTATTTTCAATATTCATAATATTCTATCCATAGACTACATTTTAGCACTATATTCTTATTTTTAGTTAATTTCAATGATAGCTGAACGTGTTCTAGCTCTTTTTTTATACACTTAAGTACATGTATAAGTATATTTTATGCGCTTTCTAAAATGGTATTTATGCGATTTTTTGTTTTAAAACAGTTTATTACTGAGGTAAATATCAAAGGGGTTTATTTATGATAATTCATTTAAAGCTAACAATGCTTAAATTACTGTCATTTTCTATGAATTTATTTAAATAATTTTATACATTTATTCACAATAATGTCATATAATACCTGTCCAGAGGAAAGATGCTATTTAGCGTCTTTTTTTATGCCTAAAATTTATATTATCAATATAAAAGCATAACAAAAATCACACGGTATCCTTTGGAGAATATTTTGAAACTACGCACACTCTCACAGTTAAGCCTAGCAATTGTCGCTGCACTATCTACCTCAGTAAATGCTGAAGAAGCCAAAACAACAGCAAAACAAGACGCGTTTGAAAAAATCGAGGTCACAGCTCGTAAACGTACAGAGAGCTTATTTGAATCTCCAACCGCTATCACATCAATTGGGGCGAACCTAATTGATAAAGCCAATATGAGTAATCTTGAAGATATTGGTAAATATGTTCCAAACTTAAACATCACCCGTTACGGTGTTGGTAATGCAGCACATGCGTCTGTATTTATTCGTGGTATTGGTCTGCAAGATCACATAATAACTACTGATCCAGGTGTAGGTGTATACTTAGATGGCGTTTATTTAGGTCGTCAAATGGGTTCTAATTTATCATTACCTAATGTTGAGCGTGTTGAAGTGCTTCGTGGTCCACAAGGTACTTTGTATGGTCGTAATACATTAGGTGGCGCTGTAAATGTAATTACAAAGCAACCTGGTGATGAAGGTATTGTAACTACTTCAGCTAAGCTGGGAAGTCGTGGACGTATTGCTGGTGATGTTTATTTTAATAACTCACTAAACGATGAACTAAGCATGTCTGCGAGTGCATCTTACAAAACACGTGATGGTGTTGGTGAAGCTGTTAATTTAGCAAATCCAGAGAAAGAAATTGGTGAGGAAGAAGAATTTAGTGGTCGTGTAGCCTTTAAATGGCAAGCGAACAGCGATTTAGCATTCACTTTTGCTTTAGATGGAGTTGATAACGAGTCAGGTCAATCGCCTTACACAATTGAATTAACTGACCCGCTAGATGCAAACGATGTGTTTAATGGCGACTTCCCATTATTGACTCAAGATTTAATTCCATCAGACCCTGATGATTTAGGTACAACCGTTGCAGGTATTGAATCAACTTCTTACTCAGGTTGGGGCACATCGTTCTCGGCTGATTGGGCAATTAACGATACTTATACTACTAAGTTTATCTCAAGCTACCGTACATCTGAGTATGAAGGTGGCCTAGATGACGATGCATCACCTTTAAACTTATCTGAGTTTCCAGAAGAGGGCGGAGCTGATCAGTACTCGTTTGAAATTCAACTAAATGCCACATTTGATAATATGGACTTTGTGTCAGGCCTTTACTTTTTTAATGAAGATGGCTTTACACGTTCAGGCCCATTTGTATTCAGCCCATTTAATACACCCAATGGCTTATTGAATGACGGAGTAACAGAATCATTTGGTGGTTACGGCGATTTTGAAATTAACCAAGAAACTAATTCTTACGCAGCCTACTTTAATGCAAGCTACGATTTAACTGACGATTTAACCGTTGGTGGTGGTCTTCGTTATTCAAAAGATGAAAAAGATGCAAATGCTATATTCCCATCATTTCCTACTCGTAAGTATGTAAGTGCAGATTTTGATGCAGTTACGTGGGATGTAAATGCCTCTTATCAGCTTAGCAATAATATGAATGTGTATGGCCAGATTCAAAAAGGCTATCAAACAGGTGGTTTTCCACCGCGCCCATTTGGTGGACCAGACCAGTTTGTATCATTTGACGAAACGAAAGCGATTAACTACGAAATGGGTCTAAAAGGCCAAGTACACGAAAATGTATCTATGATGCTTGCGGTATTTGTGACTGATTACACTGATTTAGCATTACCGTTTTCAGACCCAACAGCAGGTGGCGGTTTCGTAACAATTGTAGAAAATGCGGGTCAGTCTAAAGCACAAGGTATTGAGCTTGAAACAACCGTCGCTATTACTGATGATTTTACTATTCGCAGTGCAGTTGGTTATTTAGATTCTGAAATAACAGAAGTGGCTGAGGGTGTACAAGGTATAGGTAAAGGCGATTCACCAGCACTTACACCACGCTGGACTGTCATGGTTGCACCTTCTTACTTTATGGATTTAGAGAGCGGCGCAACACTTGCGTTTAATGCTAATTATTCGTACCGAAGCGAAATGCAAGGGCAATCAGTTTATAACCAAAGTGAGACCATTGACTCTCGTGAACTAGTTGGTTTTAATATTTCCTACACTAATCCATATGGCGATATGGAAGTTACACTGTATGGTGAAAACGTTCTAAACGAAGTTTACGATGTTGGTCGTCTACAACAATCAGGTTTTGTTGGCGTAATGCGCAGTAATGATCGAAGTGAATTTGGTTTGAAATTCAAAAAAGATTTTGAGCTATAAACTAAAATCAAGTAAATGTAATTGAAGTTTATTTTGCATAATAAAGGCCGAATCATGCTGTGATTCGGCCTTTGTGTATTCAATAGTAAGGTTATTATTTGCATCGTTTAAATTCCTAATTTTAATTGCTGATTTAAAACAATCCACATCCCCATTTTTGAGTCTTTGTATTAACTAAAATGCGCCTTTTTAGTTTGTGTAAAGGCTAGGTTGTTCGCTACAATGGCGCCTCTTAATTGCCAAACGGACTCTGTAATGAAAATTCTTGCCGATCAAAATATGCCTTTAGTTGAGCAGTACTTTGCAGACTTTGGTGAGGTTGAGCGTTTTGATGGTCGTAAATTAACGCCTGAACAATTAATAGATGTAGATGTTCTTCTTACTCGTTCGGTGACAAATGTTAATCATGAACTTTTGGTACAAGCTAACAAGTTGAGCTTTGTAGGTACTGCCACAATCGGCATTGACCATATTGATACGCAATTACTGCATGATAGAAATATTGCTTTTACAAGTGCACCTGGTTGTAATGCTGTTGCTGTAGCTGAATATGTAATTAGTAGCTTATTTGCATTAAGCCAAGAAAATGCGCGTCCATTGTGTGCTCAAACAATTGGTATTGTAGGGATGGGCAACATTGGTACATGTTTGGCGCAAAAATTAAAAGCATTAAACGTAGTTGTACTGCTGTGCGATCCGATTAAGCACGAACAAGGCTTATTACAAGAGCATGTAGCGCTTGATGAGTTATTAGCGCAGTCAGATGCTGTTACTTTTCACGTTCCCCTTGTTAAAAGTGGCGAGCATAAAACACTGCACATGATGGGTAAAGAGCGTTTAAAAGCACTTAAGCCAGGAACCACGCTAATTAATGCAAGCCGTGGCGATGTAATTGATAACCAAGCATTGCTTGAGGTAATGGAAGCTGGGGCTGATTTAGATTTAGTACTTGATGTATGGGAGAAAGAACCCAATATTTTAACTGAATTACTAGAGCATGTTCGTTACGCTAGTGTGCATATTGCAGGGCATACACTTGAGGGGAAAGCTCGTGGTACACAAATGTTGTATCAAAAACTGTGTCAGCTCAAAGGTGTTGAGGCGATTAAATCGTTGGATGATTTTTTACCAACACCAGCCGTTACAAATGCAACTGTTACGCAAAGCCTTAATGAGCAAGATATTGCTCGTTTAGTGCATTTAATTTATGACGTTCGCCGCGATGACGGAATATTACTTCGCCGCCTAGAGAGCGACGGCTTTGATAGTTTACGTAAAAACTATCCTATAAGGCGAGAATTTAGCACCTTATTTCTACAAGGTGATAGCCCACAACTAGCAGCACTTAGCCAGCTTGGCTTTAGCATAGCTGAATAATTATTTAACTAACGATGTTGTTTTAATGTCGTTTATAGAGGAAGAAATATGTCGCAAAAATATAACGTTGCCGTACTTGGCGCTACTGGTTTAGTAGGCCGTCAAATCATTGAAACGCTAGCAGATCGTAAGTTTCCTGTTGATCAGCTTTTTTTACTTGCTAGCAGCCGCAGCGCAGGTGAAGATATAAAGTTTCGTGGTGAGACCATTGAAGTACTTGACGTTGAAGGCTTTGACTTTAGCCAAGCGCATATAGGTTTGTTTTCTGCTGGTGGCAGTGTATCTGAAAAATATGCTCCTATTGCTGCTGATGCCGGCTGTATTGTAATCGATAATACATCGCACTTTAGAAATGATTTTGAAATCCCACTCGTGGTGCCAGAAGTTAATGCTTCAAGCCTAGCTGATTTTAGAAATCGTAATATTATTGCTAACCCTAACTGTTCAACTATTCAGATGATGTTAGCACTTAAACCAATTTATGATGCTTACGGAATAGACCGCATTAACGTATCTACTTACCAAGCTGTATCGGGTGCAGGTAAAGACGCGGTTGATGAACTTGCAAAGCAAACAGCTAATTTGATGAATGCACGCCCTATGGATAATAAAGTATTTCCAAAGCAAATTGCATTTAACGTTATTCCTCAAATTGATAGCTTTGAAGATAATGGCTATACGCGCGAAGAAATGAAAATGGTAAACGAGACTCATAAAATTTTGGGTGATACCACTATTGCAGTGAACCCAACGTGTGTACGTGTTCCCGTATTTTTTGGGCACTCAGAATCAATTAATATTGAAACGCGCATGCCTTATGACTTTGAACACGTTAAGCAACTTTTAAAAGATGCGCCTGGTGTCGAGCTAATTGATGATGAAGGTGACTACCCAACAGCAGTGTCTGACGCTAGTGGTAACGATACTGTGTATATAGGTCGATTACGTGCTGATATTTCTCATCCTCATGGATTAAACATGTGGGTTGTAAGTGACAACACTCGTAAAGGTGCTGCGACTAATAGCATTCAAATTGCAGAAGAGCTTATTGCCAATTACATGTAATAGTTAATTGCGCTAAACATGCCTTTGAAGCGGTAAACAGTAATTGTTTGCCGCTTTTTGTTTATATAGCTTGTCAAATTTTTGCCGTTTAATTTTAAAAATACAAAAACTGATTGATAACACTCAATAAATTAATATTTATAAAGATGTTTTAAGGCATTTATTTTCAAGGTGTTGCGATGGATATTACGCTCTAACTGGTTTATAGTTTGTAATTGGAATAGAGCTTGCAATAAAAATAGATTGTAATAATAAATGCGAGTCAGTCATTTGGCTGATAATAGCAATAATAAACAATATTTATGCACTTAAGTTTTAGGTGTTTTATTAATATTTAAATATTAAAGGATCAGCATGCGCGGTTTAGCTACACTTATTATATTAGCGTCTGCATTGATAGTAACGCCAGTTTACTCTCAGGACAGTACCCAATTAAAGGGGCCTAAAGGCGTTGACTATGGTGCGCAAGGGCGATCAATTGGGCCAATTAAACCAACAGATACGCTTTGGCGTATAGCAGCTAAAGTGCGCCCAGACAATTCTGTCAGTATTTATCAAGTTATGCAGGCTTTGTATAACAAAAATCCCGATTCATTTTTAGAACAAAATCTTAACCACATTCAAAATGGTGCCTATTTAAAAATCCCTACCTTAGCCGAAATAAAAGCTGTAAATACGCAGCTCGCAAAGCAACGCTCTGAGCAAGATGATGCATTATGGGAAAAGAAAAAAAATGGCACGCTTACACAAAGCGAAATTAACTCAGCGCAAACAAAAGTAACTCAAGCGCGTAAAATTGATGTAGACGATGCTAAAAAAGAGATACAGAAAGAATTAAATGAAATAAAAACAGAGCAAGGTACTAAGCTAGTTGAGTTACAACAACAGTTTAAAAGCTCAGTTAGTAATGTAGAAGAGATTTTAGTTGAAAATAATAATCTTAAAAAACAGTTATCAGGAATATCAAAAGAGCTCGAAAACTTACGTTTGCAATTAGGACAAGACAGCGAAATTCAAAATCAGTTAAAAGAACTCATTGTTAAACAAAACGAGATTATTGCCCAACAAAAAAAACAAGAAGTAATACCAAAAGAGTCATTTGATTTTGGCTCATTATTTTCAAATCCCATAGTACTGGGCTTGTTAATGTTTATTCCTGGGTTACTGATTATTTTTGCAATCGTTATGTTTTTACGCAAACGAGCAAGTAATCAAGAAGAGCCGCAAAACGATGATGACTTTTTACCACAAACCCCAACCTATGCTGGCGATGATGATTTAGGCCCAAGCTTAAATGACGATCCAATTGTACCTGACCCTTTAGATGACTTGAGTGTTCAATTAGATGATAGTCTCGAAAGTGATATGTTGCCTAATGATGATTTAGACGACGGCTTAGATGATTTTTCTGGCGACGAAAATTTACTTGATCAGGATGAGCTCGAAAGCTTGCTAAGCGATGACATTGTTTTTGATGATGAAAATACCGATGACGATGATGAGCTCGATATTTTTATGCAGCAAGGGTTTGATCAACCTTCAGATGAAAACGCTGAAGATATAGATTTAGACTTATCTGATGACTCAATTAACAATGATGAAATCCTAACTAATGACGATTTAGATAGCTTGTTTGATGAAGACGATAGTCTACCTGAATTTGATGCACCGCAAACAAGCGAAGCTTTAGAGGATGACAGCTTAGAATCTCATGATGAAATGGCGGCTTTAAGTGAAGAGCTTGCAGATGAAGATAATTTTGATATAGATGAATTGTTAGATCAAACATCAACAGAATTAGATACCTCAAATAACACTTCAGCTGAACTTGATACAAGCGACGATTTTGATTTAGACGATATAGATAGCTTAATTGATGAGGCGAATGACCCAAAAAGTGATGTGGTAGATGACTCACTTGATGCAGAGTTACTCGACGAAGATGAACTTCTAGAAGAAAGCGACGACTTTGATTTAGACGACATAGATAGCTTAATTGATGAGGCTGCAGTCGATACTGCAGATGACTCATTAGTTGAGGAAAGTGAAGACTTTGATTTAGACGACATAGATAGCTTAATTGATGAAGCAGCAGTTGATACTGCAGATGACTCATTAGTTGAGGAAAGTGACGACTTTGATTTAGACGACATAGATAGCTTAATTGATGAAGCAGCAGTTGATACTGCAAATGATTCATTAGTTGAGGAAAGTGATGACTTTGATTTAGGCGACATAGATAGCTTAATTGATGAGGCTGCAGTTGATACTGCAAATGACTCTTTAGTTGAGGAAAGTGACGACTTTGATTTAGACGACATAGATAGCTTAATTGATGAGACTGCGGTTGATACTGCAAATGATTCATTAGTTGAGGAAAGTGACGACTTTGATTTAGACGACATAGATAGCTTAATTGATGAGACTGCGGTTGATACTGCAAATGATTCATTAGTTGAACAAAGCGATGACTTTGATTTAGACGACATAGATAACCTAATTGATGATGAAGTAAAAAATTCAGATGTAAGAGATTCAGAAATTGATAATGCATTGGCAGACTCAGTTGAGGATTTAGCAGATGCTCAAGAAGAGTTAAATGTTGATGATATTGAGTCGCTTGCTTCATCATTAAATGAAGAGCCCGAGCTTATAGAAGAACCTGAGCTTGAAGAAGAGCCCGAGCTTATAGAAGAACCTGAGCTTGAAGAAGAGCCTGAGCTTATAGAAGAGCCTGAGCTTTACGATGAGCCTGAGCTTGTAGAAGAGCCTGCGCTTGAAGAAGAGCCTGAGCTTGAAGAAGAACCTGAACTTGAAGAAGAACCAGAGCTTGTAGAAGAACCCGAGCTTGTAGAAGAACCTGAGCTTAAAGAAGAGCCTGCGCTTGAAGAAGCCCCTGCGCTTGAAGAAGCCCCTGAGCTTGACGATGAACCTGAGCTTGAAGAAGAACCTGAACTCGCAGAAGAGCCTGAGCTTTACGATGAGCCTGAACTTGAAGAAGAACTCGAGCTTGTAGAAGAACCTGAGCTTGTAGAAGAACCTGAGCTTGTAGAAGAACCTGAGCTAAAAGAAGAACCTGAACTTATAGATGTAACGGTTGATGATTTTTCAGATACATCAGAGTCGCTTCTTGATCCAGAAGATGCGCTTGAAGAATATACAGATGATACTTTAAAGAGCGTTGATGAGCTTTTAAATGAGCTACAACAAGCGACGGATGATGACTATATAGAAACACCAGATTGGTCATTAGATGAGCTTGACGACGATCTTGAAGAAATAGAAGTAGATCTTGGTGACGATCCGTTAGCGGGCGACGATGACTCAGATCTTACAAAAGTTGAAGAGCAGCTTGATAGCGATCTTATAACGCCAAGTGAAGAGTTAGATGAATATCCTGAACTTGAATTAGATGATGATCATTCATTATTGGATAATGAACCTTCGTTTGAGCCGCAAGAACCTAAAGAAAATGCACCGAGTGAAGAAAATGCAGTAGCACTTAGTCAAACAGAGAAAGATCTTGCAAATGCGCTTTCTGAAAATGCTAACTTAGATAGCTTAGAAGATGATTTTGATGATGAACTATTAATTGATAATGACTTCTCTGAATCAGAAGCTAAGGTTGAAGACGAGTCGTTTGATGATGATTTACTGCAAGAAATTAATGACGGAATTGATTCTGTTGAACCAGTTAGTATAGAAGAGGATACCAAACCTCTTAACCTTGATGAAGTTCAAGAAACACTAGAAAGTGAGTTGCCATTTACCCCCGAAGAATTACAAGGTGATGATTTAGACGGTGAGGCGCAGGGAGTCGCTTCCAGCCAAGCTGAGCAGGACTTATCAAATGCGCTTTCTGAAAATACTGATTTAGATAGTTTAGAAGACGATTTTGATGATGAAATTTTAATTGAAGACGATTTTTCTGACTTAGATGTTGAGTTTGACGAAGATACTTTAGAGCAAGCGCTAACTGATGAGTTATCAGACGAGCAGCAAGAGCAAACAAATGCAGAGCGCGAAGCACAGTTAACAAACTCAGATGAAGCAGGTAGCACTGATATTAGCTCTGACGATGAACTTGATGAAGAGTTTATGTCAAATTTGACGCAAACTGATTTTGATTCATTACTTAGTGAGTTAGCGGAGCCTGAAGAATTAAGTGCTGAGGATAGCAGTGAATTTGATGTCGACTTTGACAGCTTGCTAAAAGAAGACTTAGAGGAAGATGACTCATTAACTACAAAAGAGCCACTTGTTGAAAGTAGTGATATCGAGCAACTTGATAATGATGAATTTGTAGATATAGATTCATTATTAGAAGAAAGTGAAGAGGCTGAACTTGAACACGAACCTTACACCGACGTTAATATGGATGTCGGTTTGAGTGAGTTTGATGCATTACTTGCTGGTGATAACCCAACCGATGTTGATGCTGAAAGTGGTGGCTACTCAGCTAAACTAGATTTAGCGCGTGCTTATATTGAAATTGATGATTTTGATTCTGCGCTCAAGGTCATTGAGGATGTCATCAACAAAGGCCCAGAAGAAGTTCAAGAAGAGGCACTTAGTTTAAAAGCGAAACTAAAATAACAAATTGTTTTAAAAAACCCTTAATTGGTTATTCTAATTAAGGGTTTTTTTATGGAAGTTAGTTTAATTATAACAAGGAAAAGCAACGCATTAATGAAGCGAATTTTATAGTATGTAATTGTTATAAAAGAATAATTTACATCGTGATTATTAAGTTATTTGATTCATTAAAATGATCATGTTTTTAATAAAAAGGGTATTACCGCACACCTCCTTTTATTGCGTCGAGAGATAGCATAAAATGCCGTGTTCATTAGCACAGTAGGTAAAGCAGTAATTATGCGAGTAGCACTTGGAGTTGAATACAACGGCGTACGCTATAGTGGGTGGCAACGTCAATCACATGTAAATAGCGTACAACAAGAAGTAGAAAAGGCATTGTCGCGTATTTGTAATCACCCAGTTGAAGTAGTATGTGCGGGGCGAACTGATGCGGGTGTGCACGGTACAGGTCAAATAATACATTTTGAAACTGAAGCTTCGCGTGACATGGTCGCATTTACAATGGGTATGAATACCTTATTGCCTAAAGATATTGCTATTCGCTTTGCACAACCAGTCGCTGTCGATTTTCATGCTCGTTTTAGTGCAACCGCTCGCCGATACCGCTATATTATTTATAACTCTCCTTTTCGAGGAGCGGTGTTAAGCGAAGGGGTTACGCATTTCCATCACCCATTAGATGAAGTTAAAATGCAGGAAGCCTGTCAGTATTTGATCGGGACACACGATTTTACATCTTTTCGAGCAATCCATTGTCAAGCGAATACACCGACTCGTACTATTCATCATTTATCGGTACAGCGCCAAGGGTGTTACGTTATTATTGATATTAAGGCGAATGCGTTCTTACATCACATGGTACGTAATATAACGGGGAGCTTGATGGATATTGGCATACATAAGCAACAGCCCATTTGGTTGAAAGAATTACTTGATTGTAAAGAGCGTGCTAAAGCAAGTGCTACAGCTAAAGCTGCAGGTTTATACTTAGTTGATGTCGATTATCCTGAAGAGTTTAATATTCCTAAAATGCCTTTAGGTCCATTGTTTTTACCTGACGCTGAAATTTAGTTATGGTTGCCGTTAGTGTTTTTTATGAACACTTTTAACTACTAAGACCAGTTTTTTATACCGCGTTAGTGTAATTCATGTTTTAATTGAAAAAATTTGTCTGCTAATTGCTATTGGCAGGCTCGCGACACAGAACAGCATTAAGAGAGTTGCAAATGAGTTGGCTAGAAAAAATCTTACCTAAAACGACAAAATCATCAGGTCGTAAAGAAATCCCAGAAGGTGTTTGGGCTAAGTGCACATCGTGTGATTCAATTTTATATAAAGCTGAATTAGAAAAGTCATTAAACGTATGTCCTAAGTGTGACCACCACATGCGTGTTAGTGGCCGTAAGCGCCTGGAGCACTTTTTAGATGAAGGTGACCGTCAAGAGCTTGGCACACAACATGAGCCTAAAGACATTCTTAAGTTTAAAGATTCTAAAAAATACTCTGATCGTATCAGTGCAGCCCAAAAAGCAAGTGGTGAAAAAGATGCACTTGTAGCTATGAAAGGCCGATTAAAAGGCATTCCAGTTGCAGCAGTAGCATTTGAGTTCTCATTTATGGGTGGCTCAATGGCTTCTGTTGTTGGCGCTCGCTTTGTTGATGCTGTTGATCAATGTTTAGAGCATAACATGCCGCTTATTTGTTTTTCTGCATCAGGCGGTGCACGCATGCAAGAAGCGCTTATGTCGCTTATGCAAATGGCTAAAACAAGTGCTGCACTTGCAAAAATGACTGAAAAAGGTCTTCCGTTTATTTCAGTCATGACTGACCCAACTATGGGTGGTGTATCTGCATCACTTGCTATGCTGGGCGATATTAACGTTGCAGAACCTAAAGCGTTAATTGGTTTTGCAGGTCCTCGTGTTATTGAGCAAACAGTTCGCGAAACATTACCTGAAGGCTTTCAGCGTAGTGAATTTTTGCTTGAACACGGTGCAATTGACATGATTATTGACCGCCGTGAAATGCGCGATACCCTTGCACGCATTTTAGCTAAATTTATGAACTTGCCTTCTACGGAACAAGAGCATAGAGTAGCGTAAATTTCAGCTTTACTGATTACACGCTATGACAAAAAAAATTCCTAGCCAATCATCAAGCCTTGATGATTGGCTTTTTTATTTAGAAAGTGTTCACCCAGCTAACATTGCTATGGGCTTAGAACGAGTTGCTAATGTTGCTAACAATATTGGCCTGTTAAACACTCCAAGTAAAATTATTCTTATTGCCGGTACAAACGGTAAGGGCACCACAGCACGCTGCTTAGAGTCGCTATTGCTAGCGCAAGGTTTCAGTGTGGGTACTTACGCATCTCCACATTTAATTCGTTATAACGAGCGTGTACGAGTTAATGGGGAAGAATTGGCAGACCAATTTCATATAGATGCTTTTCACCAGCTTGAGCAAGGCCGTAAAGACACGGCTCTGACTTATTTTGAATATGGTACTTTGGGGGCGTTGGCAATTTTTAAACGCTGTAACGTCGATTATGTATTACTAGAGGTTGGTTTAGGTGGGCGCTTTGACGCCACAAATATAGTCACTCCCTTTGCAAGCGTGATCACCACTATAGACTTAGACCATAAAGAGTACTTAGGTGATACCCGTGAGTTAGTGGCTTATGATAAAGCCGGTATTTTTCGTGAAAATACGCCCGCTATTATAGGGGATTTAAATATTCCTCACACAATGACTGATTACGGCAAAGAAATTAATGCCAACATGACGCTGTCGGGCAGTGACTTTATTTTTAAAGAAAATGCTGAGAGCTTTAATTGGCAATATAAAGAACATAATCTTGAAATAGATAAGCCTGCAATACCGTGTCAAAATGCAGCTACCGCATTAACTACGCTAAGTGTTTTAAACTTATTACCTAGTGAATCAATTATACGAAGTTGTTTAGCTAATTTAGTTGTCGAAGGGCGCTTTCAACAGTTAAGTGTTGAGCCTTTAGTCTTTACCGATGTAGCACACAACCCTGAGTCGGCGCGTTATTTAGCCAATAAGTTATCAAGCTATAAAGATAAAGGCTTTAAAATTCATGCATTAGCCGCTATGCTTGCTGATAAAGATAAAGCGGGTGTACTTAAAGAAGTAAGTCACTTGGTCGATGAGTGGTCATTAGCGAGCTTAAGTGGCCCGCGAGGCGATACTGCAAGTAATTTACAAAATGCACTGCAGGAATTGTCTCATAATAATACTATTAATAGCTATGATAGTGTGGCACAAGCACTGAATGTAATTTTACCAGAACAACTAAGCGATACTATGTTGATTATATTTGGTTCATTTTTTACAGTTGCTGGCGCTATTAATTACTTTAAAAAATAGAGAGGATGTCGGTGAACTCAAGTTTTATTAATCGCTTAGTCGGAACAAGTATAGTGGTGATCGCAGCAATTGTGTTTATCCCTAATATACTCGATGGCGAAAAAGTGCATTATAAAGAAGGCTTTAAAGCGATCCCAGACCGCCCTGAGTTCAAAACAATCGATCTTCAAGAGTCAATTGATGAAAATATGGCTAATGCTGAGCCACTAAAGCAAGATGAAATTGAAGACATTCCAGCTGACGATGAAGCTTTTGAGCAGCAAAGCGCGATGGATGAGAGTGATTACGCTGTGGAAGATAAAGTTGTTGAAGCAACTATAGAACCCAAAGCTACACCAATTACAAAAGCGCCTGTTCAAGCTAAGCCAGAGCCAATTGCACCACGTAAAAGTGATGAAAACCTAACGAGTATGGCCTATGTTATTCAATTAGGTAGTTTTTCACATGTTGCAAACGTTAAAGCATTACAGGCTAAATTAAAGGCTGAAGGGTTTAAAACGTTTACTAAACCGATTAAAACCCCAAATGGGACATTAACCAAAGTATTTGTTGGTCCTTCGCTTGATAAAAGTGAATTACAAAAGCAGCTCCCTCAGCTCAAAGAGCTTACTAAATTAAATGGTAAAGTTACGCAGTACGAAGTGACAAAATAATTTAAAAAAGGCTTGTATAACAAGCCTTTTTTTATTTATTTATATTTTTTTTATCATTATCTTTATCTCACAATACCTAGACTAGAATGTTAATTTTTTGTATTAACCACAACCCAGTAATCTCCCGTTTAAACTTGCATACTAACGATGTTTGGGTATAGAATGCGCCCCAAATTAGCGACTAATTGGTTCTTATGATCTGGGTTGATTACGCCATTATTGGCATCATTGTATTGTCTACCATCATCGGTTTAATACGCGGCTTTGTAAAAGAAGCAATGTCATTAGCGGTATGGGCTGGCGCCTTTATCATCTCTAGCTTATTTTACCAATATTTAGCTTCCTTCCTAACAACCATTTCTGAACCCCTTTTAAGAAATGCGGCGGCCATAGCCATATTATTCTTTGCGACGCTACTGTTAGGCGGTTTACTAAACTACATTTTAGGTGAACTTGTACATCGTACTGGTTTATCGGGTACCGACCGTGTCTTTGGCATAGTGTTTGGTGCTCTACGAGGCGTGTTGGTCGTGAGCGCGTTACTCTTCTTTCTTGATGCTTTTACTGGTGCACCCAATACGCACTGGTGGGGCAATTCTATTTTGATTCCAGAATTTGGCTTTGTTGTTGAATGGTTCTTTTCGTACCTAGAAAACAACTCGAGCTTTTTAAATTCAGTAAACCGTTAATCGGCGAGGATAAATTACATGTGTGGTATCGTTGGAATAGTCGGAACATCCCCTGTCAATCAGGCGATTTATGATGGCTTAACTGTTTTGCAGCACCGTGGTCAAGATGCCGCGGGTATCATTACCATTGAGAATAATACGTTCAGCTTACGCAAAGCAAATGGCTTAGTGAAAGATGCCTTTCACACTCGTCATATGAAACGACTACAAGGTACGATTGGTCTTGGCCATGTGCGCTATCCTACAGCAGGGTCTTCAAGCTCATCTGAAGCACAGCCTTTTTATGTTAACTCACCGTTTGGTATAGCGCTTGCCCATAATGGTAACCTTACTAATGCAGAAGCTTTAAAAGAGCAGTTATTCTCAGAAGCACGTCGTCATGTAAATACAACATCTGATTCAGAAATCTTACTCAACATCATGGCACATGAACTAAGTAAATCTGATAAGTTGCATTTAGACCCTGAAGATATATTTACTGCGGTAACCGAGGTAAATAATAAAGTAAGCGGTGGTTATGCAACAATTGCTATGATTATTGGTCACGGTATTGTTGCTTTTCGCGACCCTAATGGTATCCGCCCACTTGTATTTGGCAAACGTGAGACTGCAAAAGGCACTGAGTACATGTTCGCCTCAGAAAGCGTTGCGTTAAAACCGGACGGCTTTGAGTTTGTACGTGACGTTGCCCCTGGTGAAGCTATATATGTTACAGAAGAAGGTGAATTTCATTCACTTAGTTGTGCAGATAAAGCATCTTACTCGCCGTGTATTTTTGAATTTGTTTATTTTGCTCGACCTGATTCAACAATAGACCGTATGTCTGTGTACGCAACACGCGTAAACATGGGCACAAAACTAGGTGAAAAAATTGCACGCGAATGGGCTGATAAAGACATTGATGTAGTTATCCCAATCCCAGAAACTTCATGCGATGTAGCACTGGAAATTGCACGTGTGCTTGATTTACCGTATCGTCAAGGTTTTGTTAAAAACCGTTATATCGGTCGTACATTTATCATGCCTGGCCAAGAGATGCGTAAAAAATCAGTGCGTCAAAAGCTAAATGCAATTGATCGCGAGTTTAAAGGTAAAAACGTATTATTGGTTGATGACTCAATTGTTCGTGGTACAACATCAGCACAAATTGTTGAAATGGCTCGAGAGTCTGGTGCTAAAAATGTTTACTTTGCATCCGCAGCGCCTGAAATACGCTTCCCTAATGTGTACGGTATTGATATGCCTTCAGCAGCTGAGCTTATTGCTCACGGACGTGAAGTTGAAGATATTAATGCAAGTATTGGTTCTGACGGTTTAATCTTTCAATCGTTAAAAGATTTAATAGCTGCAGTTAGCCAAGAAAATCCTGAAATTACTAAGTTCGAAACCTCAGTATTTGATGGGCAATATATTACAGGCGACATTGATCAAAACTATTTAAACCGTATTGATGAGCTACGTAACGATTCAGCAAAAAGTACCCGCGAAAGTGCGATGTCTTCAAGTTTAGAGATTCACAACCAAGACGAAAACGAAGCTGATTAATTATTAGTTAATAAAAAGTCGTTACATAAAAAAAGGAGCTAATTAGCTCCTTTTTTGCGAAGGAAAGAAAGGGAACATTTCTATCAAACACGACTCTTTTTTAGCTAAACTTTATTAAGTAAACATTGGACTAACAATCCCATTTGTCCAAAGCATAGCTGTTACAGCTAAAATAATAACCAGTAATATTAATCCACACGTTACAACCGAGCTGGCATAAATAAAGCCACGCTCTTGTGGAATATGCATAAGTATTGGTACGCCGGTATAAAGTAAGTAGACCGAGTAAGCTAGTGCAATAATTCCAATACACACTACAAACCAAAGAACAGGCCAAAAGGCGGCAAGCGCCGACATAAACACAGGTGTTGCAGTATAAGCTGCAAGTTCAAGTGTTTGTGTAAATGTAGGCTTAGAGCCAAATGTAACGGCCATCCAATGAGCCAAATACGCCAATGCAAAAACACCCGCTATTAAAGCAAAATACATTGCAACTGCAATTAACAGCGCACTATCGTGCGTTAAAAATACAGGATCGCCTGCGCCTATACTCCATCCTAAATAAACAGATGAGTAATAACCCATTATTGAAGGAAACAAAGCAATCAGTAAAATATGCGACAAACTATAGGTTAAACTTTCATGGCGATTATCTATTGTTTGCCATTCTTCAAGTGGGTGAGCATAAATGCCCCAGAGGTGATTTAGTATCATAGTGCTTACTCCATAAAAGGAACGTATTACTGTTTTGGTTGGTTTATTTTTATACAGTCTATGTACAGTTATGGTTCACTTATTTTGCAAAGTCAAGTTAACTCACTATTAACACTTTTGCACAGGTTAGGGCTTTGATTTATCCCAACCAAAATTTCGTGTTAAAATAATGGCATATCAAATTTATTTAGTAATGAGCAGTCAACGTGCCACATAGCCAACTTTTAGAGCCGATCAATAACTTTTTAGTGTGTACAACCCCACAGCAGTGGGTGGAGCAGGCAATTAAAAAAGAGAACTTATCAGTAATCTTAATCGATCACTTAATTTGTGAGTTAAAAGCGGCTCAAAGTGCGATGTTTTTAATACGTAAATACGCTGTTGATAAAGAGGGCAGTGATGCCTTACTCGAGTGGCTAAAGCCATTTGAAACGCTTATTTATAAGCGTGAAGGAAACTGGCGTGATCTCGTGGCTAAAAATAAGCTAACTAAATCAATAATTCCTAAATCTAATTCGCCATATGGACAAGATTTAATTGATAAAATGGTATTGTTGATAAAAGAAGAGTTGCATCATTTTTACCAAGTGCTCGAAATTATGGACGAGTACGGTGTAGAGTACCAAAGCATTACACCATGTCGTTATGCAAAAGGCATGCTTCGTCATGTTAAAACGTTTGAGCCAAACGCCCTTGTTGATAAATTAATTGTAGGCGCTTACATTGAGGCGCGTTCGTGTGAGCGTTTCGCAAAGCTTGCGCCGCATGTTGACAAACGTTTAGGTGATTTTTATATTTCGCTGCTGCGCTCTGAAGCCCGTCACTACCAAGATTATCTAACTTTAGCGCAAGAAATTGCTGATTTTGATATTACCGAACGAGTTAAAGAATTTGGCGAGATTGAAGCCGAATTAATTTCATCACAGGATGAAGATTTTAAGTTTCATAGTGGCCTGCCAATAGCATAAAGCTAATTTTCTTTTAAAAAATTAATGTATTCAGCTGTTTTTTGATTGCTGAAATTGTGTTTTTTCATGATTTCAGCAATGCTTCCGTTTTCAATTATTATATCAATCCCTCTATTAAATTTTTGTAAGTACTCTTTTGCTCTGTAATTTGATTTAGAGACAACTAAATATAGTTTATGAGAAGCAAGATCTGGCAATAAGTACTCAATTTTATTCTTATCTAAATCAACTTCGTTATTATGCTCAAGCCAATACTTCCCTACTTCTTTAGTGCCTGCGACCAAATCGATACGACCTTGTTGTAGCAGGTATAAACTTGTAGGAAGGCTTTTAGTAGATGTTATTGCCAGCTCAGTATTTCTTGTAAACTCTTGGCTTACAAAGGCATTATCTTCCGTACCAATACTATAAGGTGTTAATGATTTAACTGTACCATCGAAATTAATAGCACTCTCTTTGCGTTTAAAAATTCCTGAATGAGCAACTGCAAGTGGGCGAGAGTAGTAAAAAACTTCATTTCTTTTTAATGAATAAAAAGCGCCTAAAATAGCTGTTTTTCTCTTTTTTTCTAATAGCTTTAGGGCGCGGTCCCATGTCGTAAACTCGGCTTCGCTATTAATGCCTTGAGTTTTAAGGGCTGATTGAGTGATTTCGTATAACCAACCGTTATCAGGAAGGTTTTCGCTAAAATAGGGAGGGTAGTTTTCAGTAACAATTTGCCATGTTTGCTCGCTAAATACTTTGGTAGGAATGGCAATTACTACGATGAAAATTAACAGCTTAATCATTAAACCTCTCACTATTATTCAAATATATAGTTAAATAATAGTCAGGATTTTAAATTATGCGAAAGGCGTGCTAATTAATTCTTGTGATTGAGGGGTAACGACTAAATAAGAGCCTTGGGTGTACCAGTCACCTAGCACTGTACGAGTAAGCGTTTGTTCATTAACTTTATAGGTATGAACATTAGGGCGGTGAGTATGACCATGAATCATATTAGTAACGTTATGTTTGGCAAAGGTAGCAAGCACGGCTTCATCTACAACGTCTAAAATTTCGATAGGTTTATCAGCTTGGCTCAACTTACTTTTTTCGCGGGCATTACGCGCTATTTTTTTACGATACCAAAGTGGCATTGCAAGCATTAATTTTGGCCACCACCAACCACGGCTTTTTTTACGAAATTTTTGATACTCAGTATCTTGAGTACACATTTCGTCGCCATGTAAAATAACGGTAGGCTTACCATATAAATCAATGACTGTTTGTTCTTCGAGTAAAGTCATTGCGGCCATGTCTGCATATTGCTTGCGCATGATGAAATCACGGTTGCCATGTATAAAATAAACAGGTGTCCCACCATCATTAACGGCGCTTAAATGCTTTGCTACATCGGCACTCAGCGCTGTAATGTAGTCATCTCCAACCCATACTTCAAAAAAATCACCCAAAATATAAAGTGCATCTACATCTTTATTTAGTATATGCGTATTTAAAAAGTCAAAAAATGCAGCGCTAATGTCGGGGCGGTTTTCGCTTAGGTGTAAATCTGCAATAAAGTAAGTTTGGCGAGTCATAGGTCAGTCTTTTCGATATAAATAAAGCGGGCGTATACACATTGCGTAAATGCCCGCTGATACTCCACATTACGTGGGCAAACTTACTATTAGCTAACAGTAACGCTTTCGATGATCACATCTTCAAGAGGCACGTCTTGGTGAAAACCAGTACTACCTGTTGCTACGCCTTTTATTTTATTTACTACGTCCATGCCTTCTACTACTTCAGCAAAAACACAGTAACCCCAGCCTTGCGATGTTTCGCTGCTGTGGTTTAAAAAGTCATTGTTGTTCACGTTAATGAAAAACTGCGCTGTAGCTGAATGAGGATCAGGCGTACGCGCCATTGCTAAAGTACCTATCTTGTTAGATAGGCCATTATTAGCTTCATTTTTAATTGGGTCGTTAACTTCTTTTTGTTCCATACCTGGTACAAAACCACCGCCTTGAACCATAAAGCCATCGATTACACGATGAAAGATAGTGCCGTTGAAAAAATCAGCATTTGCATACTCTAAAAAGTTTTTAACTGTGTTTGGAGCTTCTTGCTCAAACATTTTAATGGTGATGTCACCAAAATTGGTGTGTAGAACAACCATGTGTTTTCCTATATCTGGTTTAAATATTGGCGCTATTTTATCGTAGTTGGCTAAGATTAACAAAGTAGATGTTTGGTTTGTTATAAAGCGCTAGAGCAGGGGCTTTTCAAGTGGTAACATAACTGTTCAAGTAAATAGTCAAGGACTCAAAGTAAATGGTAAATATATACAACACACTAACGCGACAAAAAGAGCAATTTAAACCTATGGTCGAAGGCAAAATCGACATGTATGTGTGTGGTATCACCATTTATGATTACTGCCATATTGGACACGCTCGTACTTTTGTTGGTTTTGACGTTATTGTGCGCTATTTACGTCATATTGGTTACGATTTAAAGTATGTACGTAACATTACAGATATCGACGATAAAATAATTAAACGCGCAAATGAAAATGGTGAGTCAATAAACGATTTAACTGTGCGCATGACTAAAGCGATGCATGAAGATTTTGATAGCCTAAATATGCTACGCCCAGATATTGAACCAACAGTTACAAGCCATATGGATGAAATCATCGCTATGGTTAAGCGCTTGATTGAAAAAGGCCATGCCTATGTTGCAGCTGATGGCGATGTTTTGTTCGATGTATCAACGTTTGAGCAATACGGTGCGCTTTCTCAGCAAGATTTAACTATGTTGCAATCAGGTTCTCGCGTAGAAGTGGCTCAAGATAAAGACGATCCACTTGATTTTGTGTTATGGAAAAAAGCCAAAGCAGGTGAGCCATCATGGTCATCACCGTGGGGTGAAGGGCGTCCTGGTTGGCATATTGAATGTTCGGCAATGAGCTCAAAACACTTAGGAGAGCATTTTGATATTCACGGTGGCGGGTCTGATTTACAGTTTCCACATCATGAAAACGAAATTGCCCAGTCGTGCTGTGCAAACAACGGCAAGTATGTAAATACATGGATACATACTGGCATGGTGCAAGTAAATAAAGAAAAAATGTCTAAGTCGTTAGATAACTTTTTTACTGTGCGTGAAGTTTTAAAAGCATACGATGCCGAATCTGTTCGTTACTTTTTAATTTCAGGGCATTACCGCAGCCAATTAAATTACTCACAAGAAAATTTAGACCAAGCGCGCTCATCACTTGAACGCATTTATACAGCGCTTCGTGATGTCGTACCGGTAGAATGCGATTTAGAAGGCAATGAGTTTGTTGCTAAATTTAGAAAAGCAATGAATGATGACTTTAATACACCAGAAGCACTACCTGTGTTGTTCGAACTTGCTAAAGAATTAAACCGCGTAAAAGAAAGTGACGCAGGTCAAGCTGGCAAGTTAGCGTTTATACTGCGTAGCCTTGGTGAAGTGTTAGGCGTTGCTCAACAAGCACCGGAAGCTTTTTTACAAGGTGGGCAAGATGACGACGAAGTTGCGACAATTGAAGCATTAATTGTAAAACGTAATGAAGCACGTGCTAGTAAGGACTGGGCTGCTGCTGATGAAGCTCGCGATGCACTTAATGCATTAGGTGTAATACTTGAAGATTCAGCTGGTAAAACAACGTGGCGTAAAGCCTAAGCGTTTAAAGTAATTCAGGTCAAACTAAAAAAGGGTTGCCAAATGGCAACCCTTTTTTAATTATTTAACAGCTTAGCTGTGATACTTTTCACACGCTTCAAGTGTGTTTTCAATTAAGCTTGCGACAGTCATCGGGCCAACGCCACCTGGTACAGGTGTAATAAAGTGCGCTTTTTGTTCGGCAACACTGTATTGAACATCACCGACTAATTTACCCGTATCTAAGCGGTTAATGCCCACATCGATAACAATAGCGCCTTCTTTTATCCAATCTCCCGGTATAAATTCAGGTTTACCGACAGCCACAACTAATAAGTCAGCGCGGCGAACATGTGTTTCTAAGTCTTGAGTAAACTTATGACATACAGTGGTAGTACAACCTGCTAATAAAAGCTCTAACGACATTGGACGACCAACAATATTTGACGCGCCAACGACAACTGCATGCATCCCTTTATAACGTACACCCGTTGAATCAAGTAATGTAATAATACCTTTAGGCGTACATGGGCGAAGGGCAGGCATACGCTGTGCTAATCGACCAATGTTATATGGATGAAATCCATCAACATCTTTATGTGGGGTAATACGTTCTAAAATCTTTTCAGCATCAAGACCTTTTGGCAGTGGTAACTGCACTAAAATTCCATCAACTTCGGCATCATTATTTAGCTCGTCAATTAAATCTAAAAGAGTTTGCTCTTGTGTGTCTGCTGGTAAATCAAATGATTTAGAGATAAAACCGACTTCTTCACAGGCTTTACGTTTTGAACCAACATAAACTTGGCTTGCTGGATCAAGTCCTACAAGTACTACTGCAAGTCCTGGTGCACGTAAACCATTTGCTACACGTTCACTTACGCGTTCTGCTACAGCGCTACGTACTTGTTTTGCGATTGCCTTACCATCAATGATGTTTGCCGTCATGGGTGACCTTTAATTGGGGTTAATTAACTAGATACCGATACTCTAAAAACGAATGCATAATAAAATAGGGGTAAAAATGCTAATAAAGAAAAATACGCTCTTTATTTAACTCGTTTTATAATGTGCCTACTATTTTCGCAGAAAAGCATAGCAGCGCCAAGTTGCTTTTAAGGTATATAACGTTTGAGCTGTTAAATAGTTTAAAATTCAGCCGACTATTGTAATATTTAACCATTGTGCACTAAAAATGAGCACTTGATTGGTTTTCTTAAAAAAACGTTTGACCTAACCCCGTCAAATCACTATTATGCACCCCGTTGTCAACGAGGTCACTCGCTAGCAATAATAAGTTTCGGCGATTAGCGCAGTTTGGTAGCGCACTTGGTTTGGGTCCAAGGGGTCGCAGGTTCAAATCCTGCATCGCCGACCATTTTTTTATAATTTTTTATAATCGAATAGCTTATTGGTAAACTATGAAGTTTTCGATGCGCCCATAGCTCAGCTGGATAGAGCAACGCCCTTCTAAGGCGTCGGTCGAAGGTTCGAATCCTTCTGGGTGCACCATTTGAAAACATGTAAATATAGCGGTGATTGTAGCTCAGTTGGTAGAGCCCCGGATTGTGATTCCGGTTGTCGTGGGTTCGAGCCCCATCAGTCACCCCATTTACAACGAATATCGGCGATTAGCGCAGTTTGGTAGCGCACTTGGTTTGGGTCCAAGGGGTCGCAGGTTCAAATCCTGCATCGCCGACCATTTTCTTAAAATGGTCTTAAACTCTCAGTTTAAGTGTTCAGTATGAAAAAAGAAGTTAACTCTTCAATGTCGGCGATTAGCGCAGTTTGGTAGCGCACTTGGTTTGGGTCCAAGGGGTCGCAGGTTCAAATCCTGCATCGCCGACCATTTTCTTATCCAATAAGAACAATAAGTAAACTCCTCTAAGTTATAAATCTAAATCTGTTAGCCTATAATTCTATTAAATAATTTCTATTTTATTCTATTTAGTCCGTAGTTAGCCTGTTTTTTATTCAGTTAGTCTTTATAGTCCCTTATCTAGTCCAAATAATTGCCCCCTATACTCGACTATCATAAATATTAGGTTATAATGCCGCGTCTATTGTTTAACATAGTGCCCGAAGGGCAAAGCAGCAATGGTGTCTCATGGTAGCGACGGATGCTTTTAAGTGTGAAAAACCGCTTAAACTTTATCAAGACTCATGCAGAACACTTTGTTTGTAAAGGAAGGCGAACAGTCGCCAAAATTGAATATTGAGGTAAATCATGCAAGTTTCTGTTGAGACGACCCAAGGCCTTGAGCGCCGTATAACTATCACCGTTCCTTCAGAGAACGTTGAGACCGAAGTAAAAAAACGCCTACAACAACTGTCAAAAACACAGCGTATAGATGGTTTCCGTGCTGGTAAAGTTCCAGTATCTGTAATTAACAAGCGTTTTGGCCCTGCAGTTCGTCAAGAAGTTGCTGGCGAAGTAATGCAACGTAATTACATTGAAGCAATCGTTTCTGAAAAAATCAACCCAGCTGGCGCGCCTACATTCGCTCCTAAATCACTTGAAGCAGGTAAAGATTTAGAATTCTCAGCAACGTTTGAAGTTTACCCTGAAGTTGAAGTTCAAGGTTTAGATAAAATTACTGTTGAAAAACCAGCAGTAACAGTAACTGACGAAGATTTAGCTAACATGCTAGAAACACTTCGTAAGCAACACGCAGCGTGGGCTGATGTTGATGCAGCTGCTGGCGAAAACGACCGTGTAACAGTTGATTTCGTAGGTACTATCGACGGTGAAGTATTTGAAGGCGGCAAAGCTGAAGACTTCCCATTAGAACTTGGCCAAGGTCGTATGATCCCAGGTTTTGAAGATAACATCGTAGGTAAAAAAGCAGGCGAAGAAGTAGTTGCTGATGTAACTTTCCCTGATGATTACCACGCTGAAAACTTAAAAGGTAAAGCGGCTCAATTCACTATCACAGTGAAAAAAGTTGAAGCGCAAGAATTACCAGAATTAAGCGAAGAGTTTGCAACTAAATTCGGTGTTACCGAAGGCGGCGTAGACGCGCTTAAAGAAGAAGTTAAAAAGAACATGACACGTGAGCTAGACCAAGCGGTTAAAGCAAGCGTTAAAGACCAAGCAATCAAAGGTCTTTTAGCTAACAACGAAATCGAAGTGCCTAAAGCACTTGTTGATCAAGAAGTTGATGCTCTACGTCAGCAAGCAGCTCAACGTTTTGGCGGCGACGCTCAAAACATGCCAGAGCTTCCAGCTGAATTGTTCCACGAGCAAGCTGTAACACGTGTTAAAACTGGCCTTTTATTAGGTGAAGTGATTAAAGCTAACGACATCAAAGTTGATGATGCTAAAGTTGAAGCATTAATCGCAACAGTAGCTTCTGCATACGAAGATCCAACTGAAGTAGTAGAATACTACAAAGGTAATGATCAACTTATGCAGCAAATGCGTAATGTAGCAATGGAAGAGCAAGCTGTTGAAGCTATTTTAGCTAAAGCAGTTGTTACTGATGTTGAAAAAGCATTTGATGACATCATGAATCCACAGCAAGGTGCTTAATAAGTCATTGACTTAAGCTCTCGCTAACGATTAAATGGCTCGTGTTACTCTGTTTATACAGCGTGCCCGGGCCATTTTAGTTTTTGGCTCTAAATTTGCGAAAAACGATAACTATGCTTCCTTATAATAAGGATAAGTATAAGCGCATAAGGAATTAAATAAGTATGAATACTGGTATTACAGATCCCCTAAATGCATTGGTCCCAATGGTTGTTGAACAAACACCAAAAGGCGAGCGCTCGTATGATATTTATTCGAGATTATTAAAAGAGCGTATTATCTTTTTAACAGGTCAAGTTGAAGACAACATGGCAAATCTGATCTTAGCGCAAATGCTATTTTTAGAATCAGAGAACCCTGATAAAGATATCTTTTTATATATCAACTCACCAGGTGGTTCAGTAACTGCGGGTATGGCTATTTACGACACAATGAACTTCATCAAACCAGATGTAAGTACAATATGTGTAGGTCAAGCTGCAAGCATGGGTGCTTTTTTACTTACTGCTGGTGCTAAAGGTAAGCGTTTTTGCCTACCAAACTCACGTGTGATGATTCATCAACCATTAGGTGGTTTCCAAGGTCAAGCATCTGACTTTGAAATACACGCTAAAGAAATTCTGTCTATTAAAGATAAGCTTAACCGCTTAATGGCTGAGCATACAGGCCAACCATTGGATATTATCTCTAAAGACACAGATCGTGATAACTTCATGAGTGCTTCGCAAGCTGTAGATTACGGTTTGGTAGACTCTGTGTTTACAAATCGCGACAAAAAGTAAGCGCTTGGTAAACAGGACTACCTGTTTGCCACTTTGAGTTACTATGCGAAAACCAATAAATTTTGGTATAGTTAAAGCGTATTGAAATAGCCGCCAATAATTTTGGTGGCCAACGTAATAAAATGAGGTAGCTGAATGTCTGACACTCCTACAGACGGCGACAAAAGTAATAAATTGTTATACTGCTCTTTTTGTGGCAAAAGCCAACATGAAGTGCGTAAATTAATTGCAGGCCCTTCAGTATACGTTTGTGATGAATGTGTAGAGTTGTGTAACGATATTATCAGGGAAGAGATCAAAGACATTGCTCCTAAGCATGATACGTCTGACAAACTACCTGTACCAAAAGAAATTCGTAAACACTTAGACGATTATGTTATTGGTCAAGATCATGCTAAAAAAGTATTGTCTGTTGCCGTTTATAACCATTATAAACGCCTACGTAACCAATCGACTAAGCAAGACATTGAATTAAGTAAAAGTAATATTTTGCTTATCGGCCCAACAGGTAGTGGTAAAACATTACTTGCAGAAACATTAGCGCGCCTACTTGATGTGCCGTTTACTATGGCCGATGCCACTACATTAACCGAAGCAGGTTATGTAGGTGAAGATGTTGAAAACATCATTCAAAAGCTTTTACAAAAGTGCGATTACGATGTTGAAAAAGCACAGCGCGGTATTGTCTACATCGATGAAATTGACAAGATTTCTCGTAAATCAGATAATCCTTCAATTACGCGTGACGTATCAGGCGAGGGCGTTCAACAGGCGCTACTTAAACTGATTGAAGGCACCGTTGCTTCTGTTCCACCGCAAGGTGGTCGTAAACATCCACAGCAAGAGTTTTTACAAGTAGACACATCTAAAATCTTGTTTATTTGTGGTGGTGCATTTTCAGGCCTAGATAAAGTAATTGAGCAACGTAGCCATAAAAACACCGGTATCGGTTTTGGCGTTAGCGTAAAAGAGTCTGCGGCGAATCGTTCTTTAAGTGAAACATTTAAAGACGTAGAGCCAGAAGATTTAGTTAAATATGGCTTAATTCCTGAGTTTATAGGTCGTTTGCCGGTAGTGGCTACGTTAACAGAACTTGATGAAGCAGCTCTTGTACAAATATTGAGTGAACCTAAAAACGCGATTACTAAACAGTTTTCAGTATTGTTTGGTATGGAAGACGTTGAACTTGAGTTTCGCGATGATGCCTTAGCTGCAATTGCCCACAAAGCAATGGAGCGTAAAACAGGCGCACGTGGTCTTCGTTCAATTGTTGAAGGTGTATTACTTGATACTATGTACGAACTTCCTTCAATGGATGATGTAAGCAAAGTGGTTATTGATGAAACCGTTATTAAAGGTGAGTCAGATCCAATCTTGATTTATGAAAATAATAAACAAGATAAAGCTGCATCAGAATAGTTTTTAAGCTATTTGAATGGAAAAAGGAGCCTTAGGCTTAATGCCAGTCAGTTAAGCTGACTGGCATCTTTCTTTTTATGGGGATACTTAGATGGTTTTGGCTTAACCCATCGGGGATATCTTCTATCCTCTCGTCTAGCTGGAAGCTTAAATAAGACCAGTGTATCGAGTAAGTGCTGCCAGTGTATTGGAATGTTCCCTGGGCTCATTATAGATACTGACGAGAAATACTGAATGACAGCCATCGAACTGCTAGAGAAACTAAGCTGGTTAGGCCATATCCCTGTGACTGTCGCCGCCATCGTCATTATTCTTCGTATTAAATTATAGGCGAGTAACACGGCCCATAGCTCCTGACGCACCATGTCTGGACGCTTACTTCTTAAATGGTATGCGCTATCAAGCATGGTTTGTTTGATTTCTCTAAACCCAAGTTCTATCTCCCAACGATGACAATATAATTCAACAATTTCATTACCTGGATAACGCAATCTATCCGTCATCGAGGTTAATATACGGTAGCTTTTGCCCTTTATTGTTTTGCTGATTAATCTCGCTTTAATCGTTTCAGGAACATCGGGAAAGTTTTTTTGTGCATGCTTTGTGGTTTTCAATTCAATGATATGGTCATTTTTACCCGCGCTGGAGATGATTTCATACTGTAAGTCTGGCCTTGCTGGTATCAGCCAGTGCCTCATCTCCCCAGTTTGATGCCAACGGTTTAACAGGCCTAAAGAATAATATCCTTTATCAAACATAGTCAGTGAATTATCTGGTGTACGTTCAATTAAACGCTCAGCTAATTTCATCTCGTTGGTTTTATAGTTATCAAACTCGCTACTGAGAAGTTGATGGCTGGTCAATTCCATATGACAGACCATGCGTATTTGAGGAAAGGCTGTATCACCGTATTGGTTGCTACCTGAAGAGAAGGCTTTACGATTATCAGGCGTGTCGGCTGTTCGCCACACAACACCGTCAACAGCTAATAGGTTCAAACCATTCCATGTTTCGAATGACTGTTGCTTATACATTGATTGAGCAGATTTATTGAAAACGTGTTTAACGGAATCATCACCTAACCTTTGTCTCGCCTGTACCATCGCACTTGGAGCAACGAGTTGGTTCTTGCCAGGTAACATGATATCTAGCTTATTAGCGATATTCCAAACTGATTCTTTTCGAAACAATGCCATGCCAATAACTGACCACAAAACGGCTTCAAGCGGTAATCTTCGCTTACGAACGGTTGCAATCCCTGCTTGTTGAAAACCTTGTTCAATGATTTCAGGGTCAAGAATTTCTGATAATTTTTCAAAGGTATGGTATCGGCTGCTTTCTTCAAGTGTTGCTTGCAGTGCTTGTTCTATATTCACAAAAAATCCGTAGTTAGTTTCCTAACTACGGATTTTGCATGATCGTTTGGATCGGTCAACCGGTCATTTTCTTAACTGATCGGCATTAGCCTTAGGCTCCTTTTTTTATAATTAATTTAATCGAGTAAGGGAAAATTGTTGAACTTTAATTAGGTTATCCCCATATACTTGAGTAATCTTTAAAATAAATGAAGTGCGAAGAGAAACTATAATGACGCTTGAGAGAACCGACCGAGTCGAAATCCCAGTCCTTGCACTGCGCGATGTTGTGGTATACCCGCACATGGTGATCCCGCTTTTTGTTGGCCGTGAAAAATCAATAAAATGCCTAGAAGCGGCAATGGACAAAGACAAACAAATTTTCTTGGTTGCACAAAAAGATGCAACTGTAGATGAACCAGAGCAAGATGATATTTATCGTATCGGTACTATTGCCACTGTACTTCAGTTATTAAAATTACCAGACGGTACAGTTAAAGTTTTAGTCGAAGGTACACAGCGCGCACAAATTGAAGAGTTTGTAGATAACGATGACTTTTTTGTCGCTAATGCTCAATTTATTGAATCTGATTCTGTAGATGAACAAGAGCAAGATATTTTTATCCGAAGCGCAATTAGCCAGTTTGAAGGCTATGTAAAGCTAAATAAAAAAATTCCACCTGAAGTACTAACTTCAGTTTCAGGTATCGATGAGCCAGCACGCCTTGCCGACACAATGGCAGCGCATATGCCGCTTAAAGTACCTGAAAAACAAAAAGTGCTCGAAATTTCAAGTGTCACAGAACGTCTTGAATATTTAATGGCACTAATGGAAGGCGAAATAGACTTATTGCAAGTTGAGAAGAAAATTCGTACCCGCGTTAAAAAGCAGATGGAAAAATCTCAGCGCGAGTATTACCTCAATGAGCAAATGAAAGCCATTCAAAAAGAACTTGGTGAGCTTGATGATGTGCCTGATGAATTTGAAGCGCTTAAAAAGCGTATTGAAGATTCTGGCATGCCTGATGAAGCTAAAGAAAAGGCAACTACAGAGCTCAATAAGCTTAAAATGATGTCGCCAATGTCTGCAGAAGCAACTGTAGTGCGTTCATACATAGATACATTAATTAATGTGCCATGGAAAAAACGCTCTAAAGTGAAAAAAGACTTAGCAGGCGCACAAAAAATTCTTGATAGCGATCATCACGGCTTAGATAAAGTAAAAGAACGCATTATTGAGTACCTCGCAGTACAACAGCGTACTAATAAGCTCAAAGGGCCAATTTTATGTTTAGTCGGACCACCAGGTGTTGGTAAAACATCACTTGGGCAATCTATTGCACGTTCTACTGGTCGTAAGTATGTTCGTATGGCGCTTGGCGGCGTTCGCGATGAAGCTGAGATTCGCGGTCATCGTCGTACATATATAGGTTCAATGCCAGGTAAGCTAATTCAAAACATGACAAAAGTGGGCGTTAAAAACCCATTATTCTTATTAGATGAAATCGATAAAATGTCATCAGATATGCGCGGCGATCCAGCATCAGCATTGTTAGAGGTGCTTGATCCGGAGCAAAACAGTCATTTTGCCGATCACTATCTTGAAGTCGATTACGATTTATCTGACGTTATGTTTGTAGCAACATCAAACAGCTTTAACATTCCTGGTCCATTATTGGACCGTATGGAAGTTATTCGCTTGTCGGGTTACACCGAAGATGAAAAGCTAAACATTGCAAAAGAGCACTTAATTACTAAACAAGTTAAACGTAACGGCTTAAAAGAGTCTGAAATAGTTATCGAAGACAGCGCAATTATTGGCATTATTCGTTATTACACACGTGAAGCGGGTGTACGTAACTTAGAGCGCGAAATTTCGAAACTATGTCGTAAAGCAGTTAAAAATATCTTGCTTGAAAAAGACACTAAAATAGTGACCATCAATCAAGATAACCTAGAAGACTTTTTAGGTGTGCAGCGCTTTGATTATGGCAAAGCTGAAGATGGCGACCGTATTGGTCAAGTTACAGGCTTAGCATGGACAGAAGTTGGCGGTGATTTGCTAACAATTGAATGTGCGGCAGTGCCAGGTAAAGGCAAGTTAAGTTACACCGGTTCTCTTGGCGATGTAATGCAAGAGTCGATTCAAGCGGCAATGACGGTTGTGCGTAATCGAGCAGATACTTTCCGTATTAACAGCGACTTTTACGAAAAACGTGATATTCACGTACACGTACCTGAGGGCGCAACACCAAAAGATGGTCCTAGTGCGGGCGCAGCAATGGTAACGGGTCTTGTATCTAGCTTAACGGGTAATCCTGTACGAGCAGATGTTGCTATGACTGGTGAAATTACGCTACGCGGTGAAGTACTTCCGATTGGTGGCTTAAAAGAGAAGTTATTAGCGGCGCATCGTGGTGGAATTAAAACAGTGATCATTCCAAAAATTAACGAACGTGACTTAAAAGAGATACCAGACAACGTGCTGGCAGGTCTTGATATTCACCCAGTTACTTGGATTGACGAGGTGTTAAAGCTTGCTTTAGTGCATCCTGTTGAGAGTTTTTCGGTCGAAACACCTAAAAACCAAGAAAAAACATAAAAAAAGTGCTTTTTAGGGCTTTTCAAATCTAAACGGTATGATAAGTTAAGCACTGGTTTTCAAGCCTAGCCCTTACGGGGCCTAGGCTTAAGAAAAATATAATCATGTGGGCATTAAAAGTTTGCTCTAAAATTTTCAAAAAAGTGATGTTAGTTTAAAAAACCATCGCTCTTGATAATAACAATGAAAGAGGATGATATTGTGAATAAATCTCAATTAATCGATCAAATCGCAGCTGATGCTGACATTTCTAAAGCGGCTGCAGGTCGTGCACTAGATTCATTCATCGAATCTGTATCTGGCGCGCTAAAAGATGGCGACTCAGTTGCACTTGTAGGTTTTGGTACTTTCTCAGTACGTGAACGTGCTGCACGTTCAGGCCGTAACCCGCAAACTGGTGAAACTATCCAAATTGCTGCTGCAACTATTCCAGCTTTCAAAGCCGGTAAAGCGCTTAAAGACGCAGTAAACTAATCACTGTTTTAAACACATTAGTTATGGCGAGTGTAAAGTTACTGATTCACCAAAACAGATGAGTTAAGTAACTTTTCCGCCAGTTACTTCAAGTGAAAAAGCGTATCTGGTAAGATACGCTTTTTTTACATGTGACAAGGTAAAATACCTTGATCAAAAAGAGATAAACAAATGCTTGAGAAAATCAGAGAAGGTTCGCAAGGACCTGTAGCCAAAATAATTTTAGGCGCGGTGATTTTATCTTTTGCCTTAGCAGGGATCGGTAGTTACTTAGGTCAAACCACAGAACAACCCGTTGCTGAAGTAAATGGAATTAAAATTAGTCAAACCGATTTTAACCGTGCTTACCAAAATGAACGTAGCCGTTTAGAGCAACAATTTGGTGAATACTTTACACAAATTGCAGCTGATCCAAATTACATGGCACAAATTCGTCAAGGTGTAGTTGACCGCTTAGTACAACAAGAATTGCAATCACAGCTAGCGGCTGATTTAGGCCTTCGCGTAAGCGACGAAAGTGTACGTAAAACAATTTTAGAATTACCATACTTTCAAATTGGTGAAAAATTCAATAACGACCGTTACCTACAAGTAATTCGTCAAATGAATTTTCAACCAGATGCTTTTCGTGAATATTTACGTAAAGATATGACACGTAGTCAGGTAGTATCTGCTGTTGCAGGTACAGACTTTGCCCTAGAGAGCGAGCTGAAAAGCGCAATTGCTCTTCAGCAGCAAACTCGTAGTATTGATTACGTAGTTGTAAACAAAGAGGCACTTGCCGCGAATGTTGAAGTATCAGATCAAGAAGTATCTGATTACTACGACTTAAACGCATCTCAATTTTTATCTCCAGAGCTTATCTCAGTAAGTTACATTGAGCTTAAAGCAGCAGATATCAATGTTGAATCGGTAACCGAGGATGACGTTAAAGCGTATTATGAGCAAAACAAAGCACAATACGTTGAGCCAGAAAAGCGTCGTGTATCACATATCTTAATTGATAACAGTGAAGACGATGATGCAGCAAAAGAAAAAGCCAATGCTCTTCATGCACAGCTAGAGCAAGGTGCAGACTTTGCTGAGTTAGCACAATCATCGTCTGACGATATTGTTAGTGGCGAAATGGGCGGCGATCTTGAGTGGATTGAGCGTGACGTAATGGACCCTGCATTTGAAGACGCGGCTTTCGCGCTTGAAAATAAAGGTGATATTTCTGACGTTGTTACTTCTGAGTTTGGTTATCACATAATTAAACTTACTGACATTCAACCACAACAAGTTAAAGCGTATGACGATGTTAAAGCTGACTTACGTGCTGAATTAGAACAAGCTGAAAAAATAGATGCATTTTACGAAAAGCAAACTGAAATGGGTGCACTTGCATTTGAAATTTCAGACCGCTTAGATGATGCTGCAGAAGTTGCTGAAGTGGAAGTTAAATCTACACCTCTTTTAGCACTTAATGCTCTACCAGAGCCGTTAAACAGCCCTGCAGTTGTCACAGCACTAACATCAGTTGATTTACTTGAAGATAAAGTAAATTCTGAAGTTATTGAGCTTGGCGATGAGCATGCAATCATTGTTCGTATTAACGAGCACAAAGCTGCTGCTACTAAGCCGTTAGACGAAGTAAGCGAGGAAATTAAAGCGCGTTTAGTTAATGAAAAATCATCTGAGCTTGCTAAAGAAAAGGCACGTAGCTTATTTGCAGAAGTACAAGCAGGTAAGAGCTTAAACGATGTTGCTAACGAGCAAAGCTTAACACTTCGCCAAGAAGCTAAGTTAACACGTCAAAGCTATACTGTTTCACCTGCTATTGTGACTCAAGCTTTTAAAATGGCTCACCCAGCGGATTCTGCGGTAGTCGATCTCGTTAATTTAAATAATGGTGATGCAGCAATTGTTGCGCTTAAGTCGGTAACAGATGCACAAGTTGCAGCTAATATTGACCCTCAAGCAAAACAAAGCATTACTATGGCGCAAGCTAATAAAAACTACATGGTATTTATTGAAGCGCTTAAAGCCAATGCTGAGCTTAACTTACCAACGGCTACACAAACTGTTGAGTAATTAATTTTAGCTCATAAAGAAAGGCGCTTTTAAAGCGCCTTTTTTATTGTCTTTTAATTACCTCTGGCAATAAACTCAATCCGATTGCCGCTAGGCTCTCTTATCATCATATGTTGGGTTGGGCCGCTACCTAAGTTTTCGGGTGCAAACTCTATAATAATATTATTTTGCATTTTTAAGTGTTCATGTAGCTCGCTTAACTTTTTGATACTTTCAACACTGAGTGCTAAATGGTGTAAGCCCACATTTTCTGCACGATTAAACTCCACACGTTTTGCATCGTTTTTCACGCGCCATAATGTAATGGTTATTTTATTGTTTGATAAAAAATAAGCAGGATAGGCTGGGTCATTCCCTAGCGTTTTAAAGCCAAGTACATCAGTAAAAAATGCTTTGGATGCATCTAAGTTTGATACGGTTAAACCTAAATGATCAACGCCACCAACCCAATTTGTATCAGCAATAGCTGAGGCAGATAGAAGGAGTAATGAGGAAAGGCTAAGTAGTAACTTTTGTTTAAGCATGAGATCTCTTGTTAATTAAATACAATTAACAAGAAGACCTAGTTAAATACGGTTATCTTACAAAAAGTTAGGTATTTATAATCTGCTTTAGCAGCTTAATAAACGCTGCGTTACTTTTGATTGAGGGTTTTGAAAAACATCTTCAGTAGGACCGTATTCAACCACTTCACCTTTATCAAGTACAACTACAAAATCACTAATGTGACGTACTAAACTTAAATGATGCGTGATCATCACATACGTAAGGCCTGTATCGCGCTGCAGCTTAAGTAACAAGTTTACTATTTGCGCCCGTATAGAGGGATCTAAAGACGAAACAGCTTCATCAAGTACAATCACCTTAGGATCTAAAATTAATGCACGAGAAAACGCTACACGCTGTAACTGCCCCACGCTAAACATATGCGGGTAGTAGTGTTTATGATCGATTAACAAACCCACCTTAGAAAGCGTTGCATCAATCTTTTCAGTGCGTTCACTAGCATCAAGCTCAGTATTATATTGGAGGCAATCATCAAGCATTTCGCCAATGGTTAAGCCCGGGTTGAGCGATGCAGCTGAATCTTGAAAAATCATACGAATATGGCGACATTGATTATCGCGTACGCCATTATCTTCGATAATATTATTCTCGAGCAAAATTTGCCCGCTATCAGCGCTATCAGCTCCTGAAAGTAGTTTTGCCAACGTACTTTTACCTGCGCCTGTTTCGCCAATTATGGCAATGCTTTCACCTTTACCTACGCAAAATGAAATGCTTTTAAGGACTTCAAACTTTTTACGTGAAAAAAGCCCAGCTCGCACATTAAAGGTTTTACAAAGTGCTTGTACTTTTAACAGTGGCTGCATTACTTCATGTCCTTAATTAACGGAAAGTGACACGCATAACTATGCCCATGATGTTTAGTCAGGGCTGGTGTAACCACACATGCTTTTTGCGCTTGTGGGCAACGCGGCCCAAGGCGACAGCCAATAGGCAAATGTTGCAGAGTAGGGATAGTCCCTTTAAGCGCATAAAAAGGTTCTTTATGTGCTAAGCCTTGCTCGTAGTCTGGCAAGCTTTTTAGTAATGCTTGCGTGTATGGATGGCGAGGCTGTTTAAATATTTCATGGGTTGGGCCTGCTTCAACCATTTGCCCGCAATATAAAACATGAATGCCATGCGACCAATGTGCAATCTCTTCAAGTTCATGAGAGATCATCAAAATAGACATGTTTTTTAGCTGGTTTAAGCTTTTTAGTAACCTAAATACTTGTGCGCGAGTTGTGCTTTCAAGTGCTGTAGTGGGCTCATCAGCGATTAAAAGCTTAGGCGTTCGAGCAATGGCCATCGCAATCATTACTTTTTGACATACGCCTTCAGAGAGCTCATGAGGGTAACTACTTAGTACCGCTTCGTGGTTTTTAATACCCACCTTATGAATAAGCGCTTTTACTCTGTCTTTTCTCTCTCGGTTACGTTTTAAAAAGAAACCTTTAGTTGCGACCTCTGGGAGTGTTTCGGCAATTTGGTCAAATATTTTAGCGGTTGGGTCAAGGCAGCGACTTGGATCTTGATAGATCATTGCTATATCTTGGCTTACTATTTTACGGCGTTTCTCTGGGCTTAAACGCATTAGGTCTACGCCGCGCCAATGAATACGGTCGGCAGTAATGTCCCAGCGCTCGTTTAATACACCAATAATCGCTTTTGCTATTAGGCTTTTACCAGAGCCAGACTCGCCCACAAGCGCATGTACTTCACCTTCTTTTAAGCTAAAGCTCACTCTGTCTACGGCTCTAATTACAGTTTCAGAGGTACGTAGTTCAATTGTTAAGTTACGAACATCGAGTAATTGCATTTAATCAGCCTTACGTGCTTTTAGCACTTGTCGCAGGCCATCGCCTACTAAATTAGTAGATAACACGGCTAAAAATAACAGGACACCAGGTAGCGCTACAGTCCACGGCGCTAAATAAATAAGGCCTAGATTTTCGGCTAATATTGCGCCCCATTCGGTCGTTGGTGGCTGAGCCCCTAATTTTAAAAATCCCAGTGCTGAAATATCTAATATCGCGGTAGAAAGCGCCATCGTGAATATAACCACAATATGCTCATAAATATTAGGGAAAATACCGCGCGATATTATATGCCAATTAGATGCGCCATCGAGTCTAAACGCAGTAATGTAATCTTTACTTAATTCATCAACAATTAGGTTGCGCACCGAGTGAATAAACTGCGGTAGTAACGCTAAAATAATTGCCCATACGGTATTCATTAAACCTGGGCCAAGTATGGCGATTATTATTATGGCCAATAACAAAGAAGGAATAGAAAGTGTTATATCAAGTAAATGATTTAAAAAGCTTGAACGCAGCCCTTTACTAATCCCTGCAAAAGTCCCCACTAATACACCAAACAGGGTCGTGATTAGGGCAGCTACAACAGAAAGTCCAAACGTATATGTTGCACCATTCATTAAGCGCGAGAGTACATCACGGCCTAAATCATCGGTGCCTAAAATAAAGCGTACATCGCCCATCTCTCGCCATGAGGGCGGTATGAGTAGTGCATCACTATGCTGTTGGTTTACGCCATAGGGCGCTAAAAAAGGAGCGGTGGCGGCCAATAATGCAAACGCCATAAATATCCATAAACCAACCAAAGCTGGGTGATTGTTTTTAAATTTGCGCCAAAATCGCGCAAGTGGCGATTTATTCGACTCTTCAGAAAATAAATTAAACTTTGCCATGGGCCTGATTCCGCGAGAGTGGATCGAATAAAGTGTAAGTAAGCTCAGCTGTAATAGAGGCTAAAATAACAAATAAAGACACCGCCATTAATCCACCTTGAATTGCAGGAAAGTCACGCTGATAAATACTATCGATTAACCATCGGCCAATACCCGGCCAAGAAAAAATAACTTCAGTAATCATCGCAAGTGTTATCAAGGTGCTAAATTGCAAACCAATTTGCTTAATTACCGGTAGTAGTGCATTACGCAGTGCATGGTGCATGATAAGTTGACGGCGGTTAAGGCCTTTTGCCCTAGCTGTTTTAATAAAGTTTTGATCCATTACCTTAAGCATAGACTCGCGAGTAAAGCGCACTAATACCGTGGTTGGATACATGGCTAGTACAATAGTAGGGAGTGTTAAATGGCGCAGCGCATCAACAAAGGCCATCCCTTTATATGGAAATCCAGCTAGAGCAATATCAATTAATATAAACCCAGTACTGGCGGGTATTTCGTAAAGGAGGCCCATTCTGCCCGACATAGGAAACCAGCCAAGCTTTAATGAAAAAACCATTATTAACAACAATGCGAGCCAAAACACAGGCATTGAATAACCTACCATAGTGACAGAGTTTATAAGTTTGTCGGGCCAGCGTTTATGATAGCCAGAGCCTAAAATGCCAGTAGGTACACCAATAACAACCGATACAATTAATGCATATACGCTTAGCTCTAAAGTAGCCGGTAGTAAGTCAATAATATGGCTAAACACGCTGTTACCAGAGGCAAATGAAAGCCCCCAGTCGCCTTGAAATATTCTCCCTAAAAAGGCAATGTATTGCATAAAGTAATTGCTGTTGTATAAATATTTATCTTCAAGCTCACTATGCTGTGCAAAGTTACCACTTGGTATGCCACTTAAATTACTTAGCGGATCACCGGGAAATAAATACGCCAGTGAAAACGTAAATACGCTGAGCATTAGTATCATAAAAAAGAACAAACCAAGGCGACGTAAAATATAATCTAAGATCATTATTTTTTCCTCGCATTAGCAAGCGAAATAGCACCAAACGGGCCAAGTGTTATGCCTTCCACATCAGCGCTACTTGCTTGAAAGCGCAAGCCATGAGCAATAGGTAATAACGGCAACTCTTTAATAATTAAGCTTTGTGCATCTTCGTAGTATTTTTTACGTTTGTTTAAATCAGTGGTGTCTAGTGCTTTAGTAAGCAATAAATCAAATTGGGGATTACACCAGTTTGCAGGGTTTTTACCACTAAAAGTAGCGGTGCAACTCAGCAGCGGGCTAAAAAAGTTATCAGGGTCGGGTGTATCTGCGGCCCAACCAAGTAATACACTGTCGTGTCGATGTTCGCCAATACGTTGAATAAACGTATTCCACTCATATTCTACAATACTGACGTTAACGCCTACTTTGCGTAAATCACTTTGCATAAGCTCAGCCATTTTACGTGCGTTGGGATTATAAATACGACTCACAGGCATAGCCCATATCGTCATATCAAAGCCATTAGGCAACCCTGCTTCAATAAGTAACTTTTTAGCAAGTTCTGGATCAAACGTAGGTATATCTTCTTGTGGCTCAAATGCCCAAGAGGTTGGCGGCAAAATAGATTGTGCGCGAGTACCGTTCCCGTAATAAACCGCCTGCATTATTTTATCTACATCTATTGCGTGCGCAAGCGCTTGGCGTACGCGTAAGTCGTCAAACGGAGCACGCTCTGTATTAAATGCCCAATAACCTATGTTTAAGTTTGTTTCTTTTTCGACGTTTATATCATCACGTTGCGCTAAAATGCTCAATTGTGCACTACTTGGATGAGCCGTTACATCGCACTCTTTAGTCAGCATTTTTGCTATGCGCGTAGTGCCGTTAGGGGTTATATCGTAAACCAATTGCTCAAGTGCAACGTCATGCTTCCAATAAAGTGGGTTACGGTAAAAGCGCACAAGATGATCCCGGCGGTATTCTTTATAAATATACGGGCCGGTGCCAATAGGGTACTGATCAAATAAGTTTTTTTGATTATTTTTCTTAAGTTTCATGGCGTATTCTTCTGAAAGCACCACGGCAAAGTCGGTAGCCATATTAGCTAAAAAACTACTTTCAGGATTAAACAATTCAAAACGGACTTGGTAGTCAGACACGCGCACAATTTTGCGAATAAGTTGATCAATTCCTACACTTTGAAAATACGGGTAATCGGCATCGCCCACAAAGTGATATGGATTATATACATCGAATAATCGGCTAAAGGTGAATATAACGTCGTCGGCGTTAAAGTCCCGCGATGGGGTAAAATAAGAAGTTGTATGAAACTTTACATCTTTACGCAGGGTAAAGGTAACCGATTTACCATCTTTGCTAATTTTCCAATCGGTCGCCAGCTCACTTTGAAACTCTGCCGTAACAGGGTCAATGCTAATTAAGCGGTCGTATAATTGGTTAGCAATTATATCAATAGTTGAACCGGTGGTCGTGACTTGCGGATTAAACGACACAGGGTTAGCTTCAGCGCAATAAACTAAGCCTTGGTTTTTTTCTTCTATGATTTCTTCTTTGCTATCAAGGCAACCAACTAAAGTGGTGGTAAGCAAAACAAGTAATAATTTATGCACCCGCATAACCTCTGACTATTGTTGATCCAACAAGTTGTATTTTTTAAGATAACCACGTAATTGATGATACGTTAAACCAAGTACTTCTGCAGTTTTCTTTTGATTAAATTGGCTATGTTCGAGTGCTTTATTAATCATGTTTATTTCAAAGTCGTTTGAACGCTCTTTTAAGCTGCACGGAAATTGAATATCAACGGCTGAATCATTGCTTGTTTGAGTAATCGGCGGCGCAACAACAATAGGCTCTGCATTAACCGTTTGAGCCGCTACAGGTGCTTTAATACGCGCTTTTGGTCTAAATGGGCTATCGAATGGGTCTAAAATAATCTGGTGAACGGGGATATGTTCACTACCGTGGCGATACAAACTGCGTTCAACCACATTTTTAAGTTCACGAATATTACCAGGCCAATCATAACTAAGCAGTGTTTCTGTTGCGCTTCGGGTAAAACCGCTAAAGAGTTCCCACTCTAAATCGCGTGCCATATTCATCGCAAACTGCTCAGCAAGAAGCATAATATCGTCTTGGCGTTCGCGCAGTGGCGGCAGGGTAATTACATCAAAGGCAAGGCGATCGAGTAAGTCACTTCTAAATTCACCTTGCTCAGCTAAATAAGGAAGATCTTCGTTTGTAGCACACACTAAGCGTGTATCTACTTTTACAGTTTGTTTGCCGCCAACACGTTCAAATTCACCGTATTCTATAACTCGCAGCAGTTTTTCTTGTACCATAGCTGAGGTATTAGCTAATTCATCTAAAAACAGTGTGCCGCTGTTAGCGCGTTCAAAACGACCTTCGTGGCGTTTGCTTGCCCCCGTAAAAGCACCGCTTTCGTGGCCAAACAATTCACTTTCGAGTAAGTTTTCGTTAAGCGCTGCACAGTTAAGTTTTACGTAGTTTTGATCCCAACGCTTAGATAAAAAGTGTAAGCGTGCTGCTATTAGCTCTTTACCTGTGCCGCGTTCACCAATAATAAGTACCGGTTTATCTAAATTAGCCAGTTGCGATACCTGATCTAATACAGACAGAAAGCTATCTGATTGGCCGAGTAAATTATCCTGTTGGCGATATTGGCTCATATTTCCTAACTCTTGGTCATTTTTACTAACAGTTAGTGTATTTCATAAGTAGGGATAACTAAAGAAATTTGTATATTTAGTTTAACGTAATGAAAATAAAGTGTATTTTAACTTTTAAAAAGTTGGCAAGCATATTGATACTAGTTATAGCAGACTAACTAAGTTTTAATTACAGAGGTAAATGTTATGGGAATTTTTTCACGTTTTGCAGATATTGTTAATTCTAATATCAACGCCATTTTAGATAAAGCAGAAGACCCAGAAAAAATGGTTCGTCTGATTATTCAAGAAATGGAAGACACGCTTGTTGAAGTACGTTCTACATCAGCTAAAACATTGGCTGAGAAAAAAGAAATTGTACGCCGCTTAGATACGCTTAAAGCACAAGTAAGCGATTGGCAAGATAAAGCCGAACTGGCTTTAAGTAAAGACCGAGACGATTTAGCGCGTTCAGCCCTACTTGAAAAGCAAAAGTCGGCAGATGCCGTTGCTTCAGTCGCTAGTGAACTTGAACATGTAGAGTCTCATATTGAGAAACTACAGCAAGAAGTAACGACACTACAAGAAAAGCTAGCAGATGCGAAATCTCGTCAAAAGGCAATTATACTTCGCCAACGTTCGGCTGAGTCGCGCCTTGAAGTGAAAAAGACACTTGATAGCTCAAAAGTAGAAGACGCACTTAATCGCTTTGAACGTTACGAAACTAAAATTGATGGACTAGAATCTCAAATTGAGTCTTACGATTTAGGTAAAAAGACGTTAGCGGACGAAATTGCTAATCTACAAAAAAATGAAAAGATAGATGATGAGCTAGCCGAACTTAAAAAGAAGTTAGCTGATAAATAATTTATAAAGGGGCACTTAAAGTGCCCCACTGCTTAAAAACATCAAAACGGATTGTCAGGAGAGGATTATGTTTGATTCAGACGTAATAATTGTACCATTTGTTATATTTATGATTTTTGTTGCCCCGCTGTGGTTAATTTTACATTACCGTAGCAAAAAACAAGTAAGCCAAGGTTTAAGTGAACACGAACATCGCCAGTTACTTGAGCTTGCACATAAAGCCGAAAAAATGGCAGACAGGGTTGAAACACTTGAAGCATTACTTGATCAAGAGTCACCACAATGGAGACGCAAAGTATGAGTGCCAAACGCGAATTATTAAGAGACCCACAACGCGGTAAAATAGCCGGAGTATGTGCGGGATTAAGTGACTACTTTAATATGGAGTTATGGTTAGTTCGCATTATATTTGTTAGTGCGGTACTGCTAACGGGTGGCCCATTATTTGTGGTAGCGTATATTGCAGCCTGGTTCATTTTAGATAAAAAAGAGCCCGCAACAGTGCAAACTAAAAGCTCAACTAAAACTGACGATCCGCTAGAAGTAAAATTTAAAGTATGGCAAAAGGGCGAGCCACCGCGCCGCGCATTGCAAGATTTAAAAGAGCGTTTAACGCGTGTAGATACTCGCCTTCAAGATATGGAGCGCCATGTAACTTCAAGCGAGTTTACGGTGAGCCGTGAAATTAACAAACTTTAAAGGATTTAATAGCACCTTATTTGCAGCGTGATAAATTACGGCAAATTAGGTGCAAGACACTTTATGAGCCAATCATTTGCAAAAAAGACCTTTAAAAGCATTAAAGGCAAAGCACAAAAAGCCCTTCATCGCAGTTTAGACCAACACGTAAAACTTGCCGTAACTGGCCTAAGTGGTAGTGGTAAAACTGCCTTTATTACCGCGCTTGTTAAACACTTAACAACCCAAGCGGACGATAAAAACTTACCTTTTTTTGATGTAATGCGCGAGCACCGCCATGTGGCCACTAAAGTTGTGCCGCAAGAGGCGTTAAAAGTCCCTACGTTTAATTATACGCGCGCACTCAATGCTTTATTACCCAGCGATGGGGTGCCTACATGGCCTGCATCTACCGAGCGTATTAATACGCTACGCTTAGCAATAAAGTATCAAAGTAATGCAGGGCTGCGTGGGCACTTTTCGCCGCAATCAACGCTTTATTTAGATATTATTGACTACCCGGGTGAATGGCTCCTTGATTTACCTATGCTTGAGCAAAGCTATTCTCAATGGTGCGAGCAGCAATATCCGTTATTAACTCAGCCTTCGCGCGTAAACACATCAAGTGATTTTTTAATGGCCGTTGAGCAACTTGACTTAAACGCTCCCGTTGATGAAAACGCACTTGCTCATATTGCTCAGCTTTATCAAAGCATGTTAGTCGGGCTTAAAAAAGACACCAAACTTGCCATGTTGCAACCTGGGCGCATGCTTATGCCAGGTGATTTACAAGGCGCGCCATTGTTATTGTTTTTTCCGGTATCGGGTGAAATAAACAGTGACGATGTCGTTGCGGGTTCTAATTTAGCGCATTTAATTAAGCGTTTTAACGCCTATATAAAAGAAGTCGTAAAACCATTTTATAATGAGCATTTTAGGCACTTCGATCGCCAAATTGTACTTGTAGATGTACTTAGTGCATTAAACGAAGGGCACGAAACACTCCAAGAGCAAAGCAGTGTAATAAACCAATTACTCGCACACTTTAACTATGGCGAGTCGGGCTTTTTTAAACGTTTATTTAAGCCCAACATAGACAAAATATTATTTGCAGCTAATAAATCAGATCACATAAGTGCAAAACACCATAAAGATTTAGCACTACTACTTGATTCGCTCGTGCATGAGCAAAGTAATCATTTAAAGTTTGATGGTGTAAAAATAGAAACCATGGCTATGTCGTCAATTACAGCAACGCAACCGCGCCAAATTACCGACAAAGGCCAAACGCTTGACTGTATTTATGGTAAACCGCTAAACGAGCCAGATTGGCTTACGTATTTACCGCCGCAGCCTCCCTCGCGGATGCTTAATAAAAATGAGTGGCCAGAACAGGGATTTGAGTTTTTATCGTTCTCTCCAATGCCGAGCCCCGATAAACAACTAAAACATATTCGATTAGATCATGTCATGCAGTACCTGCTAGGAGACAAATTAACATGAGTGAGTCAAACCAACCATTTCAAGCAGGGCGTCGTATAGATACGCAAAGCATTGAGCAAAACGAACCCGTTTTAGCACCTGCAAAAATTATTCAGCACGGGCAAAGTGATTACGAAGAACTTGAAGATGAAGCACTAGAGCCAGAAATAGATCTAGAACCTGTATACAAAAAGTCAAAGTGGCAAACACTTAAAGGTGTTTTTGCTATTAGTTTTATAGTACTAGTGCTTTTAGAGTTTGCATACTCGTTAGTATTTGCTTTCGAGCAGTCAATTATTTTAGGCAGTGTTTATTTAACTGCGGTTGTAAGTGGCGTACTGCTAATAGGGCGCTTATTGTGGCGAGAGTACCGAATGCTGCGCAGTTTAAAGCGTAACCAGCTGCACCGAGTTGAAGCCGACAGGCTTTTAAACAGCGAGCAAGTAGGCGGTGCATTACCTTGGCTCGAAAAGCTCAATAAACACCAGGAGCTTGATAACTTTGAAACCTTTAAAAACCAAGTAGCGACGCATCACAGCGACAAAGAAATAATGACGCTGTACGCCAACAGTTTATTAATAACCCAAGACACCAAAGCTAAAAAGCTTATAAATCGTTTTGCGACTGAATCTGCACTGCTAGTTGCCCTAAGCCCACTTGCGCTGGTGGATATGATGGCTGTGCTTTGGCGCGGTACTAAGTTAATAGAACAAATTGGTAAAATTTATGGCATTGGTTTTGGCTACGCGAGCCGTATAAAGCTGTACCGTATGCTGATAAAACAAGTAATGTTTGTAGGTAGTGCTGAGCTTGTATCTGACCTTGCTGCAACTGCATTGAGTGCTGAGCTTTTAGGTAAGCTTTCGGGGCGGGCAGCGCAAGGTGTCAGCGCCGGTATTTTTACAGCGCGTATTGGTTACAAAGCAATGGAGCTTAGTCGCCCATTACCACGGCTTGAAAACAAGCGCAGCTTACTAAAAGGCACTGTGCAAAGCATCGCAGGTAAAATTATGAGCCGTAAAAAGGCGGAACCAACGCAGTAAAATACGAGGGCGTGTTGATCTTTGATGGTTGAATTTGCAGCAGTGTGTTTGGTATTTAGGCAAGGCAGAGCCTATGAAGTGTGGTTATTCCCCATAAATAGGCGATAACGCAGCATAAATGCCAAACATGCGCTGCCCGTTGGGTTCTTTCTAGGGACGATAAACTCTTTGTTGCTCGGTTTTTACTTAGCCCACTAGGTTACAAACCTCGCGCCGCGATTTAATCTTCCTTGGATTGAACAAATTTCAATCCGCAAAGGTCAACACGCCCTGGTGGCAATATTTGTGTACAAACGTGCGCTGCACGGTTTTTGCACAAATAGCCATCTGAGCATCCGGCATGCTTGCTGTTTGTAAGTGCATACGTTTTGATTGTTGAATCGCAAAAACATAATAATCAAAAAATGAGCCTACAATGAGCAAGCATCATATAAACACCCAGTGTATTCACGGACCACAAAAAGCAAACGACCCGCACGGCGCACTCACTTCTCCTTTGTATCAAACCTCTACCTTTCATTTTGAAAATGCCGCACAAGGTGCTGCGCGTTTTGCAGGCGACGAACCTGGCTATATTTATACGCGTTTAGGAAACCCTACAACCACAGAGCTTGAGCAAAAAGTTGCTCAACTAGAGAGCTGTGAAGCAGCTGCTGCAACCGCAACAGGTATGGGGGCTGTATCAGCCTCAGTACTGAGCTTTTTATCGCAAGGAGATCACCTTGTTGCCTCAAGTGCTTTGTATGGTTGTACCTTTGCGTTTTTCTCGCATATGTTGCCGCGCTGGGGGATCGAAGTCACTTTTGTTGATATGACCAACGAGGACGAACTACGCGCTGCCATAAAACCTAATTCAAAAATGATATTTGTAGAAACGCCAATTAATCCCACTATGGCGGTTATTGATTTGGCACTGATTGGCGCAGTTGCTAAAGAACACAATTTAATTAGTGTGGTCGACAACACCTTTTTAACGCCGCTACTGCAATCGCCTAAAAAATACGGCATCGACATTATAATGCACAGTGCGACCAAGTACTTAAACGGCCACGGAGACGTAGTAGCGGGTATTGTATGTGGATCGCTTGAGCACATAACACACATTAAAATGACCGTATTAAAAGATATTGGTGCAACCATAAGCCCACACGATGCATGGCTAATTAATCGAGGCCTAAAAACACTCGCTATTAGAATAGAACGCCATTGTCAAAGCGCACAAACAATAGCGCAATATCTAGAAGCTCACCCACAAGTAAGCACCGTATATTACCCGGGGCTTAAATCGCACCCAGGTTATAAGTTTATTGGTAATCAAATGAAAGCCGCTGGTGGTGTTATTGCGTTTGAAATAAAAGGCACGCTACAAGATGGCGCTCAATTTATTGATAGTATGAAACTTTGTACACTTGCAGTAAGCCTCGGCGACGCTGAAACACTAATTCAGCATCCTGCATCTATGACTCACTCGCCTTATACGCCAGAGGAGCGGGCCGCCGCTGGAATAAGTGATGGGCTGATCAGGCTCTCGGTTGGGCTTGAAGATGTTAACGATATTATTAGTGATTTAGACCAAGCTTTTACTAAAATTGGTTAGGTGTATTTAATTGTATACACGTAAAATTGGGTTGTAGGCCTTTATTTAAAGGCTTGTATTTTTAATGTGCCATAAGTGTAATTTTAAATTTACAATCCAAGTGATCGCGCTAAATACTGATGTTAGCCTATCTATTAAACTTTTCTTCACTTTTGCATAGTATGGGGTCATTCGATATTCATTAGGTTTGAGTATCACACTGACACCGATTTAGGGCTCACACCCAAGAAGGTACTTATGGCTAAAGCAAGTAAATACACATCCAAAACACCAGACGAAAATGGTGTTATACATTGGAGTGATGAAGAAAATAAAATTTGGTCTGAGCTTGTAGCGCGCCAACTTGCGTGCATTGAAGGCAAAGCCTGCGATGAGTACATGCAAGGGTTAAAAAAGATTAACCTGCCGCACGACCGTATTCCGCAGTTAAGCGAACTAAACGAAGTGTTGCTGGCCACTACCGGTTGGCAAGTTGCGCCAGTACCTGCGCTTATCGACTTTGATGAGTTTTTTAGATTATTGGCAAACAAGCAGTTTCCGGTAGCTACATTTATTCGTAGCCGCGAAGAGTTTGATTACCTACAAGAGCCAGATATTTTTCATGAAATATTTGGCCATTGCGCCATGCTAACTAATCCTGACTTTGCCGAGTTTACGCATAAGTACGGGCAATTAGGTTACGCAGCGCAGAAAAAAGACCGTGTATACCTTGCGCGTATATACTGGTTTACAGTCGAATTTGGTTTAATGCAAACCGAAGACGGCCTGCGTATTTACGGCGGCGGTATTTTATCAAGCCCAGGGGAGACTCAGTATGTATACTCAAATACGCCAGAAATTAGCCCAATGAACGTGCTTGATGTACTGCGTACGCCGTACCGTATTGATATTATGCAACCACAGTACTACACCATAAATTCGATTCATGATCTGTTTGATATATCGCAAATGGATATTATGACTTTGGTTGAGCGAGCTAAAGAGCTTGGTTTGCACGACCCAAAATTTCCACCAAAAGAAAAATTAGCCAGTTAAACATTAATGCTAAAAAAGCTAAAAGTAAGGATTTAGAATGTCTTCATTAAGTGCACAAAAATGCGAAGCCTGTCATGTAGATGCGCCAAAAGTATCTGACGAAGAGTTAGCGCAATTAATTACTAAAATCCCAGACTGGGTACCAGAAGTACGAGACGGTATTATGCAGCTTGAACGTGTTTATAAATTTAAAAACTTTAAGCAAGCTATCGCGTTTACTAACAAAGTAGGCGACATGGCAGAAGACGAAGGCCATCACCCAGGTTTATTAACCGAGTGGGGCAAAGTAACGGTTACATGGTGGAGCCATTCAATTAAAGGCCTACACAAAAACGACTTTATTTGCGCAGCTAAAACAGACGACGTATTTAACGCGCTGTAATTAAAAATTAATTGAGCAAACTAAAAAGGCACTTTTCAGTGCCTTTTTTATTGCATTAATTGTGTATTAAATACGATGCTTATTTAAGATTTATCGCTATTTAACATGTCATCGTGCTCGGCCATATCCCAAGGTAGCTCACCTGGGCTGTTATCTAAAAAGTGTAAGTAACTCTCAAATTGATCAAGAATATCCTTCACAATATCATCTTCACTGTAACCATACACATCGTAAGATTGTCCACCACGACGTAAGAAAACATCAGCCTTGTAATGCATTTCGGTGTTATCAATATTGGGCTTTAGCTCTGAATAGGCAAAGCTTGGCATTGGGTGTTCGGTTAGACGAATGTCATATACAAAATCAACATGCTCATTGCGTAGCACAGTTAAATGAGCACGGCCTAAGTCGGTATCAAAATCAACCTCTGCATGCCATTGTCGAGCTTTTAATTCAGCCTGAACGGCTTGCATTGCTTGTACCACCACACTACTAATGAAGGTGTGTACTTTTTCTTTATTGGGGTAATTAACCATGGCGGCTAAACGGCGCTTCCAATGAGATAAGTTGATATTACGGCCATTGAGCGCATGTGCTTGTAAACTAGTATCGCGATGGCCTTCAATAATGAGTGCTCGCCAAAGCCCAGCGGTTGCAATAAGCATAATAATCGCAAAGGGTAAGGCACTGGCTATAGTCATAGTTTGTAGCGCACTTAACCCTCCTGCCACTAATAAAACAGCAGCCACAGCGCCCTCTAGCACAGCCCAAAACACGCGTTGCCATGCGGGCGTATTAATATTACCGCCGCCAGAGGCGAGGGAATCAATAACTAATGATCCTGAGTCAGACGAGGTTACAAAAAAGGTAATGATTAGAATAACGGTGAGTAGCGAAATAATAAATGATAGCGGTAGCACCTCAAATAACTGAAACAATGCAACAGCTTGGTTGGCTTGAACATCAGTAATTAAAGTATTGAACCCTTCATTCATTATTAGATTTAACGCGGTATCACCAAACACAGAAAACCACAAAAAGGTAAAAATAGTCGGAACTAACATCACTCCTACAACAAATTGCCTGATGGTTCTGCCGCGGCTAATTTTGGCGATAAACATGCCAACAAATGGCGCCCAAGCAATAGTCCAGCCAAATATAAATAGTGTCCAGTTACCAATCCAATCACTACGGCTATATGCTTGTAAATTAAAAGTACGCTCAACAATACCGCTTAGGTAGCTGCCGGTATTTTGTAAAAACGATTCAAGGATATGAATAGTAGGGCCAATAAAAAATACAAAGGCCATTAATGACACTGCAAGTGTCATGTTTACAATAGATAAGCGCTTTACACCTTTATCCATACCAGCCACTACAGAGAAAGTAGCCGCTGCGGTAATAATGGCAATAGCAGTAATTTGTACAGTGGTATTAATAGGAATACTTGGCCATAAATAATGCAGCCCTGCATTAATTTGGGTAACGGAAAGTCCTAGTGTTGTAGCAATACCAAAGAGCGTGCCTAATATGGCAAACACATCAACAGTGTGACCAATAGGGCCATATATTTTATCACCAATAAGTGGATACAACGCTGAGCGAATCGACAGTGGAAGGCCATGGCGAAATGCAAAATAAGCAAGGACTAAGCCGACAATCCCATAGATTGCCCATATGTGAAAACCCCAATGAAAAAATGCAATTTGCATAGCTTGCTTGGCAGCATCGACGGTTTCTGCTGCGCCCGCGGGCGGAGATGCATAATGGAGTACGGGCTCTGCTACACCAAAATATAGTAATGCGACTCCGTAGCCGGCCGAAAATAGCATGGCAAACCATTCGGCGAAGCTGTATTGTGGCTGCGCATGATCAGGGCCCAGCTTAATATTTCCCCAACTTGAGACTGCAACACAAACGATGAAAACTAAGAAAATCGCGACTGATAACATATAAAACCAGCCAAAGGTTTCTGTTATCCACTTGAGGGTGATACTAAATGCTTGCCCTGCAAGTTCAGGATTGCTACTTGTACCAATTACCAAGAGCAGAATAATAAACACTGCAGGCAAAAATACAGGTAGTAAAATAGTTGAGCGTAAAGCAGTTTTTGTCATATTAATCCTTAATATTGATTGCTAACTTTCAATTATGCTTTACTACCTTATTATATCTTGGGTGCGTTGGCTAATTCAGTCTCTTGTTTAAGATTATCAAATTTTATTGTTGCTACTTATCAAGGTTAAACTAAAGATTAACATTACTTGGGATTTTAAATATGGAATACGTTTATCACTACACTTCTGCAGATGGTTTAAAGGGGATTTTAGAGAGCAAAAGTTTATGGGCTACTAACGCAGAATATCTAAATGATTTTAGAGAAATAAAGCAAGGTATTGATAGAATAAAATCACTCAGAGGGAGTTTGTCTGAGTTTTCACAAATCAAACTCGAAGAAATTTATGCCAAACACAAAAATATACCTTTAGATGTTACCCAAAAAGAAATGCGAAGTAAGGACGTGCATCTCGCAAATCGTTTTTTAAATTTTCTATGGAATATAATTGATAATAATACCATTGATGAAATTTATACCACTTCATTTACAACTAAGCGTGATAGCCTAAACCACTGGCTAACTTACGGGTCAGAGCAAACTTCATATTGCATAAAGTTTAATAAAGAAAATCTATTTGATGATGAGTACTTTAGGCAAAGAAAACTTTTGAGTGGCTATGATGATGTTGATTACCAACCAACTGAGGAAATGCTTCATTCTTTAATTGAAGAACACTATCTGCCTGAGGTTTTAAGTTATGTGTTAGATCCAAATTTAAATGGAAATGATCTAAATGAAAAATGTGCTATTGCTGCAATTGAAATTTTTAATGAAGCGATTTTTAAGATTGCTAGCATAAAAGATCAAGCGTTCGAATATGAAGAAGAGTATCGTTTTACTCTTTTTTACCCTGGTTTAGTCTCATTAAATGAAAATACTGAAAAGGGTTATTTTGATTTTATAGACTCCTCTAATATTGATTTTATAAAGCTTGAAAATGGAGTGAAAGAGTTTTTTCCTTTATGCTACAGAACCCTAAAGTCTGGCATTATAGCCCCATATAGAGCGATACCTTTTCCTAAAAATTCAATTGAAGAAATTATAATAGGACCATCAGAAAATAATGAGTTAGCTGTTAAAGGCTTAAAGTCTTTTTTGAGTTCATTGAATTTTAATGTAGAGGTGTCCAGGACTCAAACTTCATTTAGAAGAATTTAAAAAGCTCTAGACCCAAAGGGCTTAGAGCTTTTCTATATACAATTAAAGTTTAACTAAAATACTTAACTTCAACGTATCGTTGGGTTTCGTTTCTCTCAACCCAACCTACGTATTACTCATCAATTGAGCGTAGTAGGGCGTTGATGCCTACTTTTTCACGTGTTTGCTTATCTACTTTCTTCACGATAATTGCAGCGTAAAGGCTGTGAGTACCATCTTTTGACGGTAGTGCGCCTGGTACAACTACTGCGCCTGCTGGTACGCGGCCGTAGTGAATTTCGCCGGTTTCACGGTCGTAAATACGGGTGCTTTGGCTGATGTAAACGCCCATTGAAATTACTGCGCCTTCTTCAACAATTACGCCTTCAACAATTTCAGAACGTGCGCCAATAAAACAGTTGTCTTCGATGATAGTTGGGTTAGCTTGTAGAGGCTCTAAAACGCCGCCTATGCCTACGCCACCTGATAAATGTACGTTCTTACCTATTTGTGCACACGAGCCTACAGTTGCCCATGTATCAACCATGGTGCCGTCGTCAACGTATGCGCCAATGTTTACGTACGATGGCATGAGTACGACGTTTTTACCTACAAAGCTGCCTTTACGCGCTACTGCGTTTGGTACTACGCGCATACCGCCTTGTTGAAATTGCTCTGGCGTGTAGTCGCTAAATTTAAGCGGTACTTTGTCATAAAACTGGTTTACGCCGTCGTTCATTGGCTGGTTGTCGCGAATACGAAACGACAGTAAAACGGCTTTTTTAAGCCACTGGTGTACAACCCATTCACCCGATATTTTTTCAGCAACGCGTGCTGCGCCGCTATCAAGTAAATCAAGTGCGTCAATAATGGCTTGCTTTACGTCGCTTGATACTGTGCTTGGGCTAATGCTATCGCGGTTGTCCCATGCGTTTTCGATCATCGTTTTTAAATCTGACATGTGTGTCCTCTATTCTGTTTCGGCGTTGAATTTTTTACGTAATGCCTGATGAATTTTTGCTTGCTCTTCATCAGTCAGCGCTTGGTATTCGTTATTAGATACGACAAAGAAATCCTCTGCACGTTCACCCACCGTGGTAATACGGGCAGCGTGAATGTGTAGTAAATGCGCTTGGAAAACTTCGGCTATTTTGGTTAGTAAACCTTGTATATCGACGGCTTGAATTTCTATTAAGCTACGGTCTTTGCGTGCATGTGGGCGCAACACAATTTTAGGTTTAATATTAAAATCTTTAAAGCGTTGAGAACGGCTCTTTTTAAAGCGAATTTTTTTACGCGGATCGCTAAGTGCTTGCTCAAGCCCGCGTTTAATTGATTGCGCTCGACCGCTCGCTATAGGGTCGCCACTTACTTCAAGTATTACAAAGCTAAACAGGACGTAACCGTCTTTGGTGGTCAGTACTTGCGCGTGCTGTATTTGTGCTTTTTTAGAGCCGATTACACTCACTAATCTCGCAAATAGTGCACCAGAGTAAGGGCTGTATACAAATACTTGTGTACCACCATGCATGGCTTTGTTAGATACAATTACACTGGGTTGGCTTAAATCGGTGCTAGTTAATAAATGCTCACTTTGCCACGATATTTGCTGTTCGCTAAAGGCGGTAAAGTAATTGGCTTTAAAGCGACTCCAAATTAAATCAATTTTATTCTCAGGGTAACCTAAGTTGAGTAGACGTTGTTTAGCTTGGTGCTTTTTATCGCGAATTTGGTCGCGCTGATCCATTGGGTTTTCAAGCCCTAAGCGTAATGCGCGTTGCGTGTGCAAGTACAACTCACGCAGTAGGGTGTTTTTCCAATCGTTCCATAAGTTATCGTTGGTTGCACGGATGTCAGCAACGGTTAAACAATATAAATAGTCGAGTTGGCGCTCTGTTTTAATACGTGTTGCAAAGTCTTTTATTACTGCAGGGTCGTTAATATCTTTACGCTGCGCGGTAACCGACATAAGTAAATGGTTACTTACAAGCCATGCTACTAATTTTGCATCAGAGGATGAAAAACCATGTAATTTAGCAAAGGCTATAGCATCAACAGCGCCAAGTTCTGAGTGATCTCCCCCTCGGCCTTTAGCAATGTCGTGAAATATACCGGCTAAATAAAGTAGCTCAGGTTTGTCCATTCGAGTGACTATTTCACTACAAATAGGAAACTCGCTAATGCCTGTTTTATCAAAGTATTCGTAAATATTTTTGATTAATTTGTGAGTATGCTCATCTACGGTGTAGGCGTGAAATAAATCGAACTGCATTTGCCCAAATATGTTACGCCACTGCGGTAAGTAGGCGGCAAGCATGCCGTGCTTGTGCATAAGCGTAAATGCGCGGCCCATACCATTAGGGTGTTTAACTAAGCGTAAAAAGGCTTCACGACAGGCTGCATAATCTTGTAAATCCCCCAATAAACGGCGGCGTACTTGGCGGATTGTACGAATAGTGCTTGGGTAAATATGCGTTATTGCAGGGTTGTCTGCTATGTGCTCAAACAATACAAAAAGTTGGTCACGTCTAAAAAATACGGATGGATCTTTTACGCGTATTTGATGGCCCACTTGCTCAAAGTTTCTGTCGAGTACTATCACCGTTTTTTCACTACTTTCGGGCATGATACTTTGCTCAAAGTATGAAAGTAGCATTTGGTTAAGTTCGCGAACGCGGCTCATTATTCTAAATAAGCGCTTCATCATACGCTCAACAGAGGCTTTACCGTCGCTACCAAAACCTAAAATTTCGGCGGCTTGTGGTTGATGATCAAACAATAAGCGGTTTTCAGCCCGACCTGCGGCTAGATGCAGTGCAAAGCGAATATTCCATAAGTTTTCTAGGCACTCTGAAAGCTCTTGAAACTCTTCATGGGTTAAGTAGCCGTGACTTATTAACTCTTGCAGGGTTTCGGTTCTAAAGTGCTTTTTTGCAACCCAAATAATGGTTTGCAAGTCGCGCAGGCCACCGGGGTTTTCTTTAATGTTTGGCTCAAGATTATACGCGGTGCCGTGGCACTTTTTGTGACGTAAGTTTTGTTCTTGAACTTTGGCAGTAAAAAACTCACCGGAGCGCCATACGGGTGTTTCTAGAATATGCGTTTTGAGTTTTTCAAACTCAATATGATTACCAAAAATAAGGCGGCTTTCGAGTAAACTGGTGGCAAAAGTAACGTCTTCACGTTTTTGCTCAATGGCTTGTTCTATCGTGCGCACGCTGTGGCCAATCTCTAAGTTGAGATCCCATAGCATGGTGACAAACTGGCCTATTTTTTCGCATATTTCTTCGCTTGGCGGTTTAGTTACAAGCAATAAAAAGTCGATGTCGGAGTAGGGATGTAGCTCGCCACGTCCGTATCCTCCTACTGCTATTAATGCTAAATCAGGTTCGCGCGCTAAGTCGTAAACATGAAAAAGCTTAATTAGTAGGCGGTCAATAAACTCAGCCCGGGCATTAATTAAATTCCCAACCGGTTGTTTAGAAAATTCGTTATGTAACCATTTATAAAAATAGCTAGAACAATCGCGATAATCACTAAGTTGCTCTGCATCGCTGAGCAACTTTTTTACTTTGTTGGGTAATGCCACGTGGGCTGGCTCCTAATTTCTTATTTATTATTAGTGTTCTATGATCCTGTCGATAGTATCATCTGATCGTAGCGTTAAAATTTCAACACCATTTTCAGTCACTAATAAAGTATGTTCCCACTGTGCAGACAAGCTGCGGTCGCGAGTTACTACAGTCCAATCATCTTTAAGTAGCTTACATTGGCGTTTACCCGCATTAACCATTGGTTCAATTGTTAAGCACATGCCCGCTTTTAAAGTTTCGCCAGTACCCGCTTTACCGTAGTGCATTACTTGTGGTTCTTCATGAAATCCTGCGCCAATACCGTGGCCACAATATTCACGAACAATAGAGTAATTAAAACTTTCTGCATATTTTTGAATAGCAGAACCAATATCACCTAAGCGCACACCAGGTTTTACCATTTTAATAGCAAGGTATAAGCTTTCTTGTGTTACTTCTGCAAGACGCTTAGCTTGGATGTTTGGTGTACCAACGTGGAACATTTTAGAAGTATCGCCGTGGTAGCCATCTTTAATGACAGTGACGTCAATATTTACGCTGTCGCCTTCTTTTAATGCTTTGTCATTTGGAATTCCGTGACAAATAACATGATTAACTGACGTACAAACTGATTTTGGAAAGCCATGATAATTTAACGGAGCAGGGATTGCTTGTTGCACATTAACAATATAATCATGACAAAGTGTATTTAGCTCATCGGTGGTAACTCCCGGCACTACATGAGGGCCGATCATTTCAAGTACATCGGCCGCTAAGCGCCCAGCTACGCGCATTTTCTCTATTTCTTCAGGGGTCTTGATAATAGCGCTCATTGAGGCTCCAAAGTTGAGTTTCTAACATTTATCGCCGAACAAATTTTGCACGCGACGTTGAGTATTTAATTTTAATATGGTATAAAGCGCGCCGTCTTTTTACAAATAAATTCTTAAATGATTTTTTGTATTTAAGGCAAACACAATTTTATTTTAACACACACACGTATCGTCACATACACTTGGGTGCATTTGAAGTTTAATTACTTCGGTGTTGGTGCTATGGGATATGTGGAGGCCTAACCCTAAACAACTATAGAGGATCTATAAAATGGCAAACGTTTCAATGCGCGATATGCTTCAAGCTGGTGTTCACTTTGGTCACCAAGCACGTTACTGGAACCCTAAGATGAAGCCTTTCATCTTCGGCACACGTAACCGTGTACATATCATCAACCTTGAGCAAACTGTACCAATGTTCAACGACGCACTTAAGTTTTTATCAAGTGCTGCAGCAAACAAAGGTAAAGTTCTTTTCGTTGGTACTAAGCGCGCAGCAAGCGACGCAGTTAAAGCAGCTGCTTTAGAAAGCGATCAGTTCTTCGTAAATCACCGTTGGTTAGGTGGTATGTTGACTAACTGGAAAACTGTACGTCAATCAATCAAGCGTCTTAAAGACCTTGAAGCACAAAGCCAAGACGGTACTTTCGAGAAATTAACTAAGAAAGAAACGTTAATGCTTAACCGCGAAATGGAAAAGCTTGAAAAGAGCCTTGGTGGTATCAAAAACATGGGCGGTCTTCCAGACGCGCTTTTCGTTATCGATGCTGACCACGAGCACATTGCTATCCGTGAAGCAAACAACCTAGGTATCCCTGTTGTTGCAATCGTTGATACTAACTCTAACCCAGACGGCGTTGATTACATCGTTCCTGGTAACGATGATGCTATCCGTGCTGTAAGCCTTTACACTAGCGCTGTTGCAGCTGCTATCACTGAAGGTCGCGAGAATAACATCGTTGCTCAAGCTGAGAAAGACGATTTCGTTGAAGCTGAGTAATTAGCTATCATCAAGTCTTCATCTTTTTAAGGTGAAGACTTGTTATTCTTGTAGAGCGGGTAACCCGCTTATCTAAACCAGATTTCAGATTTGAGGATTTACTAATGGCTGTAACTACTGCCCTAGTTAAAGAATTACGCGAGCGCACAGGCGCTGGCATGATGGATTGTAAAAAAGCGTTAACTGAGACTGATGGCGACATCGAGTTAGCGATTGAAAACATGCGTAAAAGTGGCGCTGCTAAAGCTGCTAAAAAAGCAGGTAACATTGCTGCTGAAGGTACTATCATCATCAAGCAAAACGCTGGTGTTGCAGTACTAGTAGAAGTTAACTGTCAAACAGACTTCGTTGCAAAAGACGTAAGCTTTTTAGCATTTGCTGATAAAGTTGCTGAAGCTGCAATTGCTGACACTCTTACTATCGAAGACTTACAAGCTAAGTTTGAAGAAGACCGTGTTGAGCTAGTAACTAAAATTGGCGAAAACATCAACGTACGTCGTCTGCAGTACATCGCTGGTGAAAACCTAGTTGAGTACCGTCATGGCGACCGTATCGGTGTTGTTGTTGCAGGTGTTGCTGATGAAGAAACACTTAAGCACGTTGCAATGCACGTTGCTGCTTCACGTCCAGAGTACTTAACTCCTTCAGACGTACCAGCTGACGTTGTAGAAAAAGAAAAGCAAGTACAAATCGAAATCGCGATGAATGAAGGCAAGCCTGCTGAAATCGCTGAGAAGATGGTTGTTGGTCGCATGAAAAAATTCACTGGTGAGGTTTCTCTTACTGGTCAAGCTTTCATCATGGAACCTAAAAAATCTGTTGGCGATATTCTTAAAGAGAAAAACGCAACAGTTACTGGCTTTGTACGTGTAGAAGTTGGTGAAGGTATCGAGAAGAAAGAAGAAGATTTTGCTGCTGAAGTTGCTGCTCAAATTGCAGCTGCTAAAGGTCAGTAAGATTAACTATTTGTGATGCAAAAGGAAATTAGATGCAATTAAAGTACTATTTGGTTTTGCTTCACAGCTAGAAATTCTTTAAAATAACCGCGCTTTTATGTTTAACATAAGCGCGGTTATTTTTTATCCATAATTCAATAAAAGTTGGCCCCTATACTATGACTATCAATCGCAAACCTATTTTTAGACGTGTTCTTCTCAAATTAAGTGGTGAAGCTTTAATGGGAGACGAAGGCTTCGGCATCGACCCTAAAGTTTTAGACCGTATGGCACAAGAAATTAAAGAGCTAGTAGAGCTTGACGTAGAAGTGGGTTTAGTTATTGGTGGAGGTAACTTTTTACGCGGTGGTTCACTTGCAGAAGCAGGTATGAACCGCGTAGTAGGCGACCACATGGGTATGCTTGCAACGGTTATGAATGGCCTTGCAATGCGTGATGCGCTACACCGTGCATTTGTAAACTGTCGTTTAATGTCGGCTATTCCGCTAAATGGTGTATGTGACGCTTATAACTGGGCTGAAGCAATTAGTTTATTGAAAACTGGCCGCGTTGTTATTTTTGCAGCGGGCACCGGTAACCCATTTTTTACTACCGATTCTGCAGCGTGTTTACGCGGTATCGAAATTGAAGCGGATACAGTAATTAAAGCAACTAAAGTGGATGGTGTGTACAGTGATGATCCTGTTAAAAACCCAGAAGCGACGCTTTACAGCCACTTAAGCTACAATGAAATCATTGAAAAAGAATTAAAAGTTATGGATTTAGCGGCATTTACTCTAGCCCGCGATCACAATATGCCATTGAGCGTATTTAATATGAATAAATCAGGCGCGCTAAAACGCGTAATTATGGGTGAAGAAGAAGGAACACTTATTTCTTCACAAGCCTCAGATGAAATAATCAAATAATTAGGATTAAACCGTGATTAACGATATTCAAAAAGACGCGCAAGCGCGCATGCAAAAAAGTGTAACTGCACTAGGTAGCCAATTATCTAAAATTCGTACTGGCCGTGCACATCCTGCAATCCTAGATGGCATTATGGTGTCGTACTACGGTGCACCAACGCCTTTAAACCAAGTTGCTAACGTAACAATTGAAGATTCTCGTACACTTGCTATTGGTGTATTTGATAAGTCTTTAGCGCAAGCTGTTGAAAAAGCGATTATGGCGTCTGACTTAGGTTTAAACCCTATGTCGGCAGGTACTGTTATTCGTGTACCACTTCCTCCACTTACAGAAGAGCGTCGTAAAGACCTAATCAAAATTGTACGTGGCGAAGTTGAAGGCGGTCGTGTTGCTATTCGTAACATTCGTCGTGATGCTAATGGCGATGTAAAAGGTTTATTAAAAGATAAAGAAATATCTGAAGATGAAGCGCGTCAATCAGATGATGCGATCCAAAAACTTACAGATAAGTTTATCAAAGAAATGGATACTCTATTAGCTGCTAAAGAAGCAGAGTTAATGGAAATCTAAGTAGGGCCTGTTTATCTTTTGAGGTTGAATTTGCAGTAGTGTGTTTGGTTTTAAGGCAAGGCAGAGCCTACGTAGTGTGGTTATTTCCCATTATTAGGCGATAGCAATGCATAAAATCTAAAAACGCGCTGCCCAAAGGGTTCTGCCTAGATTGAATAAATTACAATCCTGAAAGGTCGACAGGACCTATTAAAATTATTAGTTTTGAAACGCCGTCTAGGGTATACTAGGCGGCGTTTTTTTATGGAATACTCGATATTTATGGTTCTAGATGCTGACACAATTTCACAGCAATGTTTACCCAAACATGTTGCTATCATCATGGATGGGAACGGACGTTGGGCACAAGCTAGAAATAGACCTCGTGTGTATGGGCATAAAAAAGGCGTAGACGCAGTTCGTCAATCTGTTCAGTTTTGTACTAAATTAGGGATACAATCGTTAACCTTATTTGCTTTTAGTAGTGAAAACTGGCGCCGCCCTGAAGACGAAGTAAACACTTTAATGGAGCTTTTCTTATTTGTTTTAACAAAGGAAGTTAAAAAGCTTCATAAAAACAATGTAAAACTGACCATTATTGGAGACTTATCACGATTTTCTGAAGGATTACGTAGCAAGGTAGACGCTGCGCATAAGCTGACTGAAAATAATACCGGATTGCGCTTAAATGTTGCAGCTAATTACGGTGGTCGTTGGGATATGGCTAACGCGGCTAAACAACTTGCTTTGCAAGTTGCGCAAGGCACACTCAACGCAGAAGATATTACAGAAGAGCGCTTAGCACAGCATATGAGCATGGCAGATCAGGCTGAACCTGATTTACTTATTCGCACTGGTGGCGATGTTCGTATTAGTAATTTTTTACTATGGCAAGTTGCTTATGCAGAACTTTACTTTACCGAGACACTTTGGCCTGATTTTAATGAAGCAGCATTTGCTGAGGCTATAGCGTGTTACGTTGCCAGAGAGCGACGTTTTGGTTGTACGGGCGAACAAATAAAACAATTACTCGCTCAAACCTAAATAGAATAAGGGTCACATTTTGTTAAAACAACGAATTTTAACCTCACTTGTGCTTGCACCATCGGCATTAGCTTTGGTTTTTTATACACCGCTTACGTTATTTAGTTACTTTGCCGGTGCAATAGTATTATTAGGCGCATGGGAATGGTCTGCGTTTATGGGTTTATGCGATAAGCTCAAACGTGGTGCTTTTGTTGTATTGATTGCAGCCTTACTTGGCCTGCTTAATTTACATTGGCCTATTGAATCACTATGGGAAAATGGCAAGCTAGTAGGTGATGCAAATTACTTATTTACGCTTTCGTTTGCTTGGTGGATTGTTGCTAGTTATTTAATTTGGCGCTATCCAGAAATGGCTAAAGCGTGGAATGAAGGTTTAGTAATGCGCGGCATTGCAGGTTTATTAACACTTGTGCCGTTATGGCTTGCACTAAATACGCTGCGCAGTGCGCAATATGCTGAATCAACACATTTTGGCTCTGTACTTATTTTAGTCGTATTGGGTATTGTGTGGAGTGCAGACGTAGGCGCTTATTTTTCAGGTAAGAGCTTTGGTAAGCATAAACTTATGCCAAAAGTGAGTCCTAATAAAACAATTGAAGGGTTAGCAGGCGGTGTAGTCGCTTCTATCATTTTTGTTTTAGCATTTTGTCACTTTACCGATGTTGATTTAGGTGTTTGGCCTATCTACGCGATAATGACTGCATTTATTGCATTGTTCTCTGCGGTAGGTGATTTACTGGAAAGCATGTTTAAACGTGAAGCCGGTTTAAAAGATAGCGGCCGTTGTTTACCTGGGCACGGCGGTATTTTAGATCGCATTGACAGCTTAACGGCTGCAGCTCCAATGTTTGTAATGTGCTATGCGTGGACTCTTAGTTTATGAGCCAAAAGCAATTGCTGGTTATTTTAGGCGCAACAGGTTCAATTGGTTTAAGTACACTAGATGTTGTATCGCGCAATAAAGAGTTATTTGATGTTTTTGTTTTAGCTGCAGGGCAAAACGCAAAAAAAATGGCTGAGCTGTGTATTGAACACGAACCACTTTATGCGATTATGGCTACCCAGCAAGCCGCTGAGCAGCTATCTGCTTATTTAGCTAATACACAATGCCAAACGCTTGTTATGCACGGCGAGCAAGCAATGTGCGACTTATGTGCTCACCCAGATGTTGATGTCGTGATGTCGGCAATTGTAGGTGCAGCTGGTTTACTGCCAACATTAAGTGCAGTAGAAGCAGGTAAAAAAGTACTCCTTGCTAATAAAGAATCGTTAGTTATGTCAGGTCAGTTGTTTATTGATAAAGTTAAACAACATAAAGCGACCTTGCTGCCAATTGATAGCGAACATAATGCTATTTTTCAATGCCTACCTTCTTCGTTACAAAATGCCAAAGGCGATCAAAATTTACAGCAACATGGCGTAAGTAAAATTTTGCTTACCGGCTCTGGTGGCCCGTTTTTAACGCGCGATATAAACACACTAAAAGATGTAACTGTAAGTGAAGCCGTGGCGCATCCTAACTGGTCGATGGGTCAAAAAATATCAGTAGACTCGGCCACTATGATGAATAAAGGCTTAGAGTTTATTGAAGCTAAGTGGTTATTCAATTGCGACACCAGTGATATTGATGTGGTTATTCATCCACAAAGTATTATTCACTCAATGGTGCAATACCACGACGGTTCTATTTTAGCGCAAATGGGTAACCCCGATATGCGCACCCCAATTGCCCATGCACTTGCATACCCTGAGCGAATTAATGCAGGCGTTAAACCGTTAAACTTCTCTGATATATGTGATTTCTCATTCACCAAGCCTGACTTTTCTCGCTATCCAAATTTACAATTAGCGATTGATGCGTGTAGTGCAGGGCAGGGCGCGACCACAACGGTTAATGCTGCAAATGAGATAGCAGTAAGTGCATTTTTAAACAGTAAAATTGGTTTTACTGATATATACAAAATAAATGCACAAACGCTTGAAGCTGCAACGTATACCAATGTACAAAGCTTAGATGAAATTTTAGAGTGCGATAAATTAGCGCGTATTAGCGCTTCAGAATTTATAACAAAAGTGGCGCATTAATATGTTTGATTTTTTTTGGAATCTTGGCTCATTTATTTTAGCGCTTGGTATTTTAGTGGCCATACATGAATATGGCCATTTTTGGGTTGCACGAAAAATGGGCGTTAAAGTGCTGCGTTTTTCAATTGGTTTTGGTAAGCCACTGTTAAAATGGCACGATAAATATAATACCGAATACGTGATTGCGGCTATTCCATTAGGCGGTTATGTAAAAATGCTTGATGAGCGTGTTGATGACGTGCCGGCAAACCAACGTCATTTATCTTTTAACGCTAAATCTGTACAAGCACGTATTGCCATAGTTGCAGCGGGTCCAATGGCCAACTTTTTGTTTGCCATTTTTGCTCTTGCTGTAATGTATATGGTGGGTGTGCAGTCGGTAAAGCCTGTGGTAGGTAGCATTACCGAGGGTAGCCGGGCAGAGCAAGCGGGCATTATGCCTTCTCAACATATTATAAAAATTGGCGATGATGATATAACGACATGGCAAGATGCTACGTTTGCGCTTATGTCTAAATTAGGCGAAGAAAGCGTTGAAGTGATAGTGCGCGATAAAAACCTTCAACCACGTGTTAAAACCCTTAATTTAGAGGGATGGAAATTAGATCAGCAAGACGTACCACCACTAAGCTCGATAGGTATTGTGCCATTTAGACCTCAAGCCACTTTAACAATTGCGGCCGTGACTAAAAATTCAGCTGCAGAACACGCTAATTTACAAGTTAATGACACAATTTTGGCTGTAAACGGTGAAACAATAAGCAATTGGCAGCAATTAGTTAATCTTATTACGCAATCAGCTAACAAATCTTTACAATTTAGTGTAAAAAGACAAGATACTATAAAAGCCATTACAGTAACCCCTAAAGGGCGCATTGATAATAACGGTATTGAGCAAGGCTTTTTAGGTGTTGCTCCTGTTGTACAGCAATGGCCTGATGGTTATGTAGAGACTAGACATTACGGCCCGCTCGATAGTATCGTGCGAGGCACAAAAGAAACGTGGCGCTTAATTACACTCAGTTTTGATATGATTGGTAATTTAATTACAGGCCAGGTTTCGGTTAAGAATTTAAGTGGCCCCGTGGGCATTGCAGTAGGCGCTGGAACTAGCGTAAGCTATGGGTTAGTGGCCTTTTTAAGCTTTTTAGCCTTAATAAGCGTTAACTTGGGTGTATTTAATTTATTACCCTTACCAGTGCTTGATGGTGGACACTTAATGTATTACATAATTGAACTTTTTCGTAAAAAGCCGGTCTCTGAAAAGACACAAGAGTTTGGTTTTAAAGTGGGCGCCTTGTTGCTCATTTTTCTAACATGTTTCGCTTTGTTCAATGATGTATCGCGTTTGTAGTTTTACAGCGTGGCAAATTACTAATTAGAACACGATTGTAAAGCACCACTTTAGTAGGGTGTTATGCGGTAATACAGTTGTAAAGGATAAAGATAATAAAATGGCTATAAAAAAACATTTGGCAGTAACAAGTTTATTGGGTGCAAGTTTTGCAGCCCTAGGCCAAAACTCCTTTATTGTTGAAGACCTGAAAGTTGAAGGTTTACAGCGTGTAGCACTTGGTGCAGCGCTAACACATATTCCTATTAACGTAGGCGATAATGTTGATGACTATACGATTTCAAAAACAATAAAGTCACTTTATCGTTCTGGGCACTTTGATAACATAAAAGCACTTCGTGATGGCAACAACGTTATTTTTAAAGTAACGGAACGTCCTACCATCAGCTTCATTGAGTTTGAAGGCAATAAAGACATTAAAGACGAGCAGCTTAATGAGTCTCTTGATCAGCAAGATATTCGCCAAGGTGAGCCACTTGATAAAACCGTTATCGATAGTATCGAAAAAGGCTTAGTTGAGTTTTTCCACAGTATTGGTAAATACAACGCTAAAGTAGATATCAGTATTACTAAGTTGCCTCGTAACCGCGTTAAACTTAAATTAGAGTTTGATGAGGGTGATGCAGCTTCTATCCGCCAAATTAACTTAGTGGGTAATGAACTTTTTTCTAATGAAGAGCTTCTTAAACTTGCTGAATCACAGCAAGATTTACCTTGGTGGCAGTTTATGGGTAGCGATCGCTACCAAAAGCAAACCATTGAAGGCGATTTAGAAAAAATTCGTAGTTATTATTTAGACCGTGGTTACCTACGTTTTAATATCGATTCAACGCAAGTATCAGTGAGCCCTGAACGTGAATCAGTTTACGTTACAGCTAACTTAACTGAAGGCGTAAAATATACCGTTAAAGGCTTTGACTTTATTGGTGACTTGCTTGGCCGTGAAGACTTAATTAAAAGTGTTATCCCACTTAGAGCGGGTGAGCTTTATAACGGTTCTGTAGTTACTTCGTCAGAAGAATTTATTAAAAGCTACTTAGCACGTTTTGGTTACGCTAATGCTGAAGTACGTACAATTCCAGAAATTGACGACGAAAAGCAAGAAGTACAACTAACACTATCGGTTAATCCAGGTAAGCGTGTATATGTTCGTCGTATTATTGTTGGTGGTAACCAAAATACAGCTGATGAAGTACTTCGCCGTGAAATGACACAACTTGAAGGCGCCTGGTTATCTAATCAAAACCTTGAGCGTTCAAAACTACAAATTCAACGTTTGCCTTATATGGAAACTGTTGATTTTAACGTAGTGCCTGTACCAGGTGTGGATGACCAAGTAGATGTAGACTTTACTGTAAAAGAGCAATCAGCGGGTAGCTTTAATGCTGGCCTTGCTTATGGTTCTTACTTAGGTCTGCAGTTTAATATTGGTGTAACAGAATCTAACTTTTTAGGCACAGGTAACCAAATTGGTTTAAACCTTAATACGTCTACAGGTTCTGAAAGCTTAAGCTTATCGTACACAGACCCATACTTTACGCCAGATGGTGTATCGCAAGGCAGTAGCATCTTTTACAGAAACTACGATGCAAGTAAATTCAGTCTTGTTGAGTACAAATCAAAAAGTTATGGTTTAGGCACAAATATTGGTTTTCCAATTGATGCTGTAAATCGTGTTAACTTTGGCGCTCGTTGGATAAAAGAAGAGCTTTCGGATATTGCAGAGTACGAGCAAACGCGTGTACTTCGTGAAACATTCTTAGATCCAGATAACCCAGATGCAGGCTTTGACTTTACTAAGTATGAGCTGAGTGTTGGTTGGTCGCGTATTACAGTTAACCGTGGTTTATTCCCAACAGCGGGTTCGCGTCAAACTCTAAACTTAACAGCAACAACGCCTAACTCAGATCTTCAGTACTTTAAACTGAATTACGATTCGCGTTTTTACTGGCCTATATCAAATGACCACCGTTGGGTATTCTCAACCCGTGCAGCACTTGGTTATGGTAATGGTTATGGCTCTACAAACGGGTATGAGCAAACACTTCCATTCCAAGAATACTTCCGTATAACGGAAATGGAACTTCGTGGCTTTGACCGTAATACAATATTACCACGTGCTGTATCGCGTATACCGCAGTCTATTCCAGGTACGCCAGGTGCAGACGGTACTACAACCGGTAGCATTGGTGGCGCATCAGAATTTGATATTTTAGTGCCACAAGGCCGTATTGGTGGTAATGCTAAAGCAGTGGCAGGTATGGAGCTAATTGTTCCTACGCCATTCTTAGATGAAGAAAATACCAGCTCTGTACGTACTAGCTTCTTTGTTGATGCTGCAAACGTATGGGATACTGAGTTTAACGTAGACCGCTATCAAAACTTAGGCGTTGATGAACGTGCTAAATTAGATGACTATTCAGACCCAATGCGCTTTAGGGTTTCAACCGGTCTTTCATTACAATGGATCTCTCCAATGGGTCCAATGCTGATCAGTTTTGCGTATCCATTGCAAAAAGAAGAAGATGACGATACGAAAACCATCAGCTTTAACATTAGTAACACTTTCTAAAGGAGTTTTTTGTGAAAAAATTATTTAAATCAACAGCTGTAGCAGTTTTAGCAACTTTAATGATGGGTACTTCTGTGAATGCATTTGCACACAAAGTAGGTATTGTTGATATGCAGGAAATCTACAAGCAAATTCCTCAAATGGCTAAAATTGAACAGTCTTTACAAACTGAGTTTGCTGAACGTCGTCAAGAGCTTGAAAAGTTACAAGGCGATATCCGTTTTGAAGCTGAAAAATTTAAACGCGAAAGTACAACTATGAGCCAAGCTCAAAAAGATGCACTACGTGATAAAATCCAAGGCATGCAAAAAAATCTTGCTGAACAAGGTCGTCCTTTAGAGCAAGAAATCAAAGCGCGCCAAAACCAAGAGCTTGCTAAAGTTCAAGGTGTAATCATCAAAACAATTGAAGAAATTGCTAAAGACGGCGACTTCGATGAAGTTAAAGTAAAAGACACAACAATTTACTTTAATCCTAAAGAAGTAACTGATCTTTCGTCTAAAGTTGTAGCTGCAGTTAGTAAGAAATAATCACTCTATGCAAAATTATACGCTTTCGCAAATTGCGGAACTTCTAGGCGCCGAACTTCAGGGTGATGGCGCTTTAGAAATAAAAAAAATAGCGACACTTGCAAATGCCCATTCTGGGCATATTGCATTTTTAGCGAACTCAAAATATCGCTCGCAACTTGAAACTACTCAAGCTAGCGCTGTGATAGTAAGCCAAGCCGATGCTCAGTACTTTAGTGGTAGCAAAGTTATTGTTGCTAATCCGTACGTAAGTTACGCAAAATTAGCGCAATTTATGGATACAACACCACGCTCAGCCTCGACGGGTATACATCCAAGTGCCACTGTTCATTCAACAGCGATTGTTAGTGACAGCGCCGCCATAGGTGCTAATGCAGTCATTGAAGCTGATGCGGTGATAGGTGACAATGCGCAAATTGGTCCGAACAGTTTTATCGGAGAACGTGTTAAAATAGGCTCTGGCACTAAGCTTTGGTCTAGTGTGACTATTTATCACGATGTTGAAATTGGTTCAGATTGTTTGTTTCAAGCAAATAGTGTTGTAGGTAGTGATGGATTTGGCTATGCGAACGAACGCGGGCAATGGGTAAAAATACCTCAGCTTGGCTCTGTGATCATAGGTAACAAAGTTGAAATTGGTGCAAGTACGACAATTGATCGTGGCGCCCTGGACAATACCATTATCCATAGCAATGTTATTATCGATAATCAGTGTCAAATAGCGCACAACGTTGAAGTTAATTCAGGCACCGCAATCGCGGGCTGCACCGTACTTGCAGGAAGCGTTACCATTGGCAAAAACTGTCAAATTGGTGGCATGGTTGCAATTAATGGTCACATGTCTGTATGTGATGGTGTTATAATTACCGGCATGAGTATGGTGACAAAATCAATCACCGAACCAGGTATTTACTCATCTGGTATGCCCCATACAACAAACAAAGAATGGCGTAAATCAATAGCTCACTTGCGTAACCTTTCAGACATGAAATCACGTCTTAAAGCGCTGGAAGCATTGGCTAAGTCATAACGTTGAACACTAATAAGGATGCTATTTTGGCAAACGAATTAAATAGCCTTGATATTCAAGAAATTTTAAGTTTATTACCGCACCGTTACCCGATGCTATTAATTGATCGTGTTATTGATTTTACACCTGGCAAATCTTTACATGCTATTAAAAATGTTTCTATAAACGAACCTATATTTACTGGCCATTTCCCAAATCAGCCAATTTTTCCTGGTGTGCTAATATTAGAATCAATGGCGCAAGCCACGGGTTTATTAGGTTTTAAAACAGTAGAAAATCGTAGTGAAAACGAATTATATTTATTTGCTGCTGTTGATAACGCACGTTTTAAACAGCCAGTGATCCCAGGTGATACAATGCATCTTCATGTTGAGTTTTTAAAAGAACGTCGCAACATTTGGAAGTTTGCAGCAGAAGCTAGAGTCGACGGCAAAGTAGTGTGTAGTGCCGAAATTATGTGTGCGAGAAGAGAGTTTTAATAGTGATCCATTCTACAGCAATAATCGAACCTGGCGCTAAACTAGGCAACAATGTCTCAGTTGGTCCGTATAGTTATATTGGCAATGATGTTGTTATCGGTGATAACTGTATTATTGAGTCTCATGTTGTTGTTAAAGGGCCATCAACTATTGGCTCTGGCAATCATATTTTTCAGTTTGCGTCTGTGGGCGAAGCCTGCCAAGACAAAAAATACAACAACGAGCCAACCACATTAATCATGGGTGATAACAATGTTATCCGTGAATGTGCCACTATTCACCGTGGTACAATTCAAGACCAAGGCGTTACTAAAATTGGTAGTAATAACTTATTTATGGCTTATACACACGTTGCACATGACGCGGTAATTGGCGATAACGTAATTTTTGCTAACAATGCAAGTGTGGCCGGCCATGTACATGTAGGCGACTGGGTTATCTTAGGTGGTAATTCGGGAGTTCATCAGTTTTGTAAAATTGGTGCACATGCCTTTATTGGTATGTATTCAGGTGTTAACAAAGATGTACCACCTTTTGTTACTACCATTGGTATGCCAGCAGGTCCTGCCGCTATCAATAAAGAAGGCATGAAACGTCGTGGTTTCGAAAGTGATGAAATTATGGCTGTACGCCGTGCATACAAAGCGTTTTACCGTAAAAGCTTAGGTGCAGACGAAGCGATTGAATCGCTTAGTGAAGATGCTGCAAAGTACCCTGCTGTGAAATTGATGGTCGACTTTGTTAAAAGCTCAGAGCGCGGGATTGTAAGATAATTCGCGCGTTTTGCTTCAAGCATAAAAAAACCACCCTAGATGATAAATCGAAGGTGGTTTTTTATTGCCCACGGTTTAGACCTAATTCAGTTAATACTCAGCGAGCTCAAGTTAGTATGCATCTAATTTGTATAATAAAAGTCATCCTATGCGTTTACCTAAGTTAGTTGTCACTCTTTTTATTACTTCAGCTTTAGCCGCTTGTAGTAGCCAACCTATTGTTAAATCATCTATTGGAGAGGTTACTCAAGTTGGTAAAGCATCTTTTTATGCTGACAAATATCACGGGAGAACAACTGCCAACGGAGAGCGCTTTAGCCAACAAGCCGCCACAGCAGCCCATTTAAAGTTCGACTTTGGCACTAAGGTCGTTGTTACCAACCTCGCTAATAATAAATCAGTCACGGTAAGAATTAACGATAGAGGCCCGTATGTGCGAGGTCGTATTATTGATTTATCAAAGAGTATGTTTAAAAAGATAGCCGACCCTAAAGTCGGCGTTATTGATGTATCAGTAACGGTTTTAAAACCGTGTAGTTAGCGCAACATAGTCGGGATAAGTGCTACTGAGCTCTTTATGAGAGCCTTGTGCGACTACTTTACCGCCTTCTAACCATACAACATTATCCATTTGAGCAAGTAGAGCAGGATCATGCGTGATTGTCAGCACGCTGGCGTTATTCATAACATGCATTATTGCTTGCATTACCCCTTGCTTAGATTGATTATCAAGACCTTCTGTTGGTTCATCAAGAACTAAAATAGCAGGGTTTTTAAGTAATGCTTGGGCAATGGCTATACGCCTAGATTGGCCTTGCGACACGTTACGCCCGCCAGTGCCTAAACGTGTTTTTAATCCTTCTTTTAGCTCATTAAACCATGGGCTCAATTGAGCTAATGCGAGCGCTTCAATCATTTGCTCTTTAGTTGCATTTGGCGCGGCATAACGTAAGTTTTCACTTAATGTGCCATCAAAAATATGGTGCTGCTGGGCGAGTATATTTATAACATTTGCGCGTATATCATTATTTAACGAATGTAAGTCAACAACGCTATTTTGATTGTTTAGCGTTATGCTGCCTTGTTGCAAAGGCCATAAACCAGTAAGTAAATTTACAAGCGTCGTTTTACCGCTGCCGCTTCTACCTACAATCGCTACTTTTTGCTGAGGCATTAGTTCAAAACTGATATTAGTTAGCGCTGTTTGTTCACCATATTGGTAGCTAATATTGTTAAGTACTAACGTGTGATTTTGCGCGCTAAAGTTTTCATCAACGTCTACATGTTTACTTTCAATTTGCGAACTAGCTGCTTTATCTTCAAGTGTAAACAATCGCTCTGCTGCTTTTAAAACACTTGGAAGCTCTATAAACGCGTTGGGTAGTAGTAATACGCTTTCAAAGCTTGCCAGTACAAACAAACTCAGCATAGCAAGTTCTACATTTACCATACTGCTTGCGTAAACCAGTGGGACAATGGTTACTATGCTAGCAAGCATGGCTAATTGAACAACCAACAAGCTTAATCCATCTGAGTTTGCCAGTGCTTTGTGGCGAATAAATAATTGCTGATTGTACTGCTCGCTTAATTCGTCGCACTTATTAAGCTGCTGCGAACGGGCTTGATAAATACTAAGCTCTCTAAGGCCTGTAAGTGTATCTGAAAGCTCAGAGCGAAGTTGTGCACTCAGTTGTGTTTCTTTATGGCTGTTTTTAGTGAGCTTTGCGCTAAGTAGAGCAGGTATAACCACACCAATAAGTATAATGCCAGTAAAGCAAATAAGGGCGACGTTGCCATTATAGGCCGACATAAACAGCATGATGATTGGCACACTTAAAAGAGCGACCAGCATAGGCAGTAAAACGTTTAAATAAAATTTGTCGAGTGCGTCTACATCGTTTTGTAATCGGTTAACTAAATCAGCGCTGCGGCTCATTGCTAAATCAACATTGTTAAGCTTACTTAACGTTGCAAATACATTGGTACGTATTTCACTTAGTAATAAGAACGTGGCGTTATGAGTAACTAGGCGTTCGCCATAGCGCGATGCAGTTCGCACAATTGCTAAAAAACGAATCGTGCCGGCAGGGGTAAAGTAGTTCATTTGTACGCCCGCAATACCAGCAGCGGCCATTGATGCTAAAAACCAGCCAGATATAGCCAACAGGCCCACATTAGCTAATACCGTAATCGTCGCTAAAAATGTACCCAATAGCATAGCTTTGTAATGAGGAGCACAAAGCTTTAATAAGCGAATAAAATTACGCATGCGCCACCCCTTGTTCAGCCGTTTTTAGTAAGTCAGCAAATGCACCATTTTGCGCTGCAAGTGTTTCAAAGTCACCTTGCTCAGCTATTTTTCCATCATGCATCACAATGATATTGCTGGCATGTTTAACCGTATTTAATCTATGGGCAATAACTAACACTAAGTTGTTTTTAGCATATTCATTAATAGCATCTTGAATAAGCAGCTCTGTTTGGCTATCAAGGTGCGCTGTGGGCTCATCAAGCACTAAAACTGGTGCTTGTTTTATAAATGCGCGAGCCAGTGCAATACGTTGCTTTTGACCGCCAGAAAGCCCTTCGCCTTGCTCACCTATCAGCGTGTTAAAACCACCGGGTAGGGTATTAATAAATTCAAGCACACCAGCTTGCTTTGCCGCGTGTTCAAGCTCTTGCTGTGTGGCAGTGGGTTTGGCCAATTTAATGTTGGCAGCAATGGTGTCGTAAAATAGCGTCGCTTTTTGTGGTATCCATGCAATATTATTTTGCAAGTAAGTAATATCGGTTGTACTTAAACTCTGCCCATTAACAGATAGGTTGTTAATCACTTCAGGGTGAAACCCTAATAGACAATCAAACAACGTACTTTTACCTGAGCCACTACTGCCCACAACTGCAATTAAGCCTTTATTTGGCAATGTTAAATTTATATTTTTAATCCCTTCGTTACTACCAGGGTATATAAAATTAAGGTCGGTAATACTTATTGAATTAATTGTATTTAAAGTTAAATTGTTTTCAGGTGCGCTTGTAATTACTGGCGCATTTACGTCACTTGGCAGTGGTGCATTTAAAATCGCAACCATATCGGCCGCCGCACTAATACCTTGTAAACGTGCATGGTAATGGCTACCTAGCTGGCGCAGTGGTAAATAAAATTCAGGCGCTAAAAGTAGCACCACAAAGCCAGTAGCAAAATCAAGAGTGCCAAAAAATAGTCTAAAACCAATAATTACGGCAACGAGTGCCACGCTAATGGTAGCTAAAAACTCAAGTGCAAATGATGATAAAAACGCGATTTTTAAGACATCGAGTGTCGCGTGCCTAAAGTCGTCTGAAATTTTAGCTATTTGCTTAAGTTCGGTACGTGTTGCATTAAATAGTTTTAGTTGAGTTAAACCTTGCACGCGGTCAAAAAAGTAATTGCCCAGTACAGCAAGTTGCTTCCAGCGTTTTTGGTTTAAAGCTTCGGCTTTAGAGCCTACTAAAATCATGAAAAAAGGAATAAGTGGGGCGGTTAATAAAAATATCAGCCCAGCTTTATAATCTGTCGGAAAAATAACAACCAATATTGCCAGCGGAATAAGCGCGCTGTAAGCAACACCTGGCAAGTATTTAGCATAATAGTCGTGAAGTGCTTCAACGCCATTATGCAGGGTATTTAATGTAGCGCCTTGGCCGTGTTGTTCTATATAACTAGGCCCAAGTAAGCTGAGCTTATGAAGAAGTGTTTGGCGCATAGCCGATTTTATTTTAAGCGCAGCAAATGCACTTAAGCGTTCACTTAACACTAAAAACACCGCGCGCAATAAAATAATGCCTGCTAAGGGCCATAATAAATGAGTGACTTGAGCTAAGTTATTACCTTCAAACATTACATTATGAATAGCTTGAGCCAGTAAATAAGCACCTGCAATCATCAGTAATGCGTTAAAAGTACCCAGTGCAATGCTTAACTTTAACCACACTGCAGCGGGTTTACTTTGACGCTTTAAAAAAGCGCGCAGTGATTGCTGCTGCGCGCGATCTGGTCGGGGGTTAGTCGTCATCTTTTGTGTTGTTAGCATCATTTAATAAATCGTGCATGGCTTGTTCATCATCAGCAATGCTGTTTTTATTTTGATGAAATTCGTACCACATTACATTTATTACACCTAAGGTACAGGCCAAAAGTACACCTAAAATCCAAGCGAAATACCACATTGTTTAGTCTCCTTAGTAGCTACCATGAGTGTTGTTTTCAATTTCTTCTACCGTTACTCTGCGCCACATTTTTACGTAACACCAAGTGGTGTAAGTTAAAATTAGTGGTACAAAAATACACACTGCAACAAACATTATATTGAGCGTTTTATGGCTCGATACCGCATCCCAAATTGTTAAGCTAATATTAGGGTTGTTACTCGATGGCATAATAAATGGGAACAGAGAAACACCGGCCGTCATAATTACGCCAATTAACATTAAGCTTGTTGAAATAAGTCCAAGTGCAGGTTTATTTAATTTTGAAAACACAAGTGCACTTAATGCCATTGCAAAGGCTAAAATAGGGAAGGTCATTGTCCACGGACGGGTGCTGTAATTACTTAACCAAGCACCTTGCGCTGTAGTGACTACTTTAGCTAGAGGGTCTGCATGACTTTGTGTATCAGCCATAGATACAACTTGGTAACCCGTTAAGTTAGCCACCCAAAAACCAGCTGCAGCAAATAACACGATAAACACAATAAGAGAATAGCGACCATATTGACCCGAGCGCTCTGCGACCACACTTGCTGTACGAAGTTGTAACCACATACCCGCATGCGCAACTAACATGGTAATACTCACTAAACCTGCAAGTAATCCAAATGGGTTAAGTAAGCCAAAAAATGAACCTTGGTAGCTAACACGCATTAAGTTATCAATATTAAACGGTACGCCTAAAAATAAATTACCAAACGCAACACCAAATACTAATGCTGGAATTGCGCTGCCTGCAAGCAAGCCCCAATCCCAGTTATTGCGCCAGCGTTTTGAGTCAACTTTACTGCGGTAATCAAATCCAAGTGGTCTAAAAAACAAAGCAAAGAGTACTAGCATCATGGCAAAGTAAAAGCCCGAAAATGCAGCTGCATAAACCATAGGCCACGCCGCAAATAACGCGCCGCCTGCAGTTATAAACCATACTTGGTTACCATCCCAATGCGGGCCAATTGTGTTTATTACTGTGCGGCGCTCTGAATCTGTTTTACCAACGAGGCGAAGCAACATAGCAACGCCCATATCCATACCATCGGTAATAGCAAAACCAATAAGCAGCACACCAATGATCAACCACCAAAGCATTTTTAATGTTTCATAATCAAAAATCATGATTGCTCTCCTTCAGTTTTATCAGCTTTGTTTGGTAATTCAAAATGATACTTACCAGTATGTAGCGAGCTTGGCCCTTGCTTAACAAAGCGGATCATCAGCCAGCCTTCCACAATGGCTAAACCAGTATAGAAAACAATAAACCCAGTTAAGCTAATTAAAATATCGTTTACTGTTAGTGACGACGTGGCTAAAAAGGTCGGCAGTATTTCAGATATAGCCCAAGGTTGGCGACCATACTCGGCAACAATCCAGCCAAATTCAATCGCTATCCAAGGTAGTGGAATACTCAATACGGCAGCCCATAACAACCAGCGTTTTTGCTCAATAACGCGATGTGCGTTGTAGTAAAATGCCAATATAAATACACCTAGCATGGCCACACCACAGGCAACCATAATCCTAAATGACCAAAACATAGGGCCTACTTTAGGAAAAGAGTCTTTAACTGCTTTTTGAATTTGCTCTTCAGTAGCATCTACAACATCTGGTGTGTAGCGCTTAAGTAGCAAGCCATAACCTAAATCATCTTTTAGAGTATTAAATTTGGCAATATTATCTGGCGTATCTTCACCGTTTCTGAGTTTTGTAAGGTATTCATAAGCAATCATACCGTTGCGAATACGTACTTCATGTTGTTTTTCTAGGTCGTTAATACCCGTTACTTGCTCATCTAGTGAGCGCGTAGCAATTAACCCAAGTGCGTAAGGTATTTTAACCGCCGCATGTGTTACTTGCTCTTCTGAATCAGGAAAACCAAATGCGGTAAACGCAGCCGGAGCTTCTTCTGTGTGCCATTCGGCTTCAATTGTGGCAAGTTTTACTTTTTGGACTTCGCCTACTTCGTAGCCTGATTCGTCACCGAGTAAAATTACACATAAAATTGACGCTAAACCAAAGCCTGATGCGACTGAAAAAGAACGTTTAGCAAACGCAAGGTCACGGCCTTTTAATATGTACCAACTGCTTATGCCTAGAACGAACATAGATGCAGCTACATAACCTGCCGATACAGTATGAATAAACTTAACTTGGGCTACAGGGTTAAACACAAGCTCTGCAAAGCTGGTCATTTCCATGCGCATAGTTTGATAGTTAAATTCAGCGCCTACTGGGTTTTGCATCCAACCGTTGGCAATTAAAATCCACAGCGCCGACATGTTAGTACCAATGGCCATTAAAAAGGTTGCACCTAAATGTTGGCGTTTAGAGAGTCTATCCCAGCCCAAAAAGAACATACCTACAAAGGTCGATTCTAAAAAGAATGCCATTAAACCTTCAATAGCTAGGGGAGCCCCAAAAACATCACCTACGTAATGGGAGTAATAAGACCAGTTAGTACCAAACTCAAATTCCATGGTAAGGCCTGTCGCCACACCAATTGCAAAGTTAATACCAAACAATTTTCCCCAAAACTTAGTCATATCGCGATAAATTTCGCGACCGGTCATAACATAAACCGATTCCATAATAACTAAAATCCAGGTCATACCTATCGTTAACGGTACGAATAAGAAATGAAAGAGAGCGGTAACAGCAAACTGTAATCGCGATAGATCCACAAAGGTTTCATCTATCATTATTGGCTCCTTGAGAGTGACGGATTAACAGGGCAACATTTTATTGGCAAAGTTAAGTTTTAATGAACTTTCAGTAATTACTGAAAGTTTGTAATAGTATTTACGTTTGTGCAATCTTTGTCAACATACATATTAGTAAAGCGTAATATATATTTCCTATGCTACATCAGTATTAAAAACAAACAACATAAAGCCTTAACTTAGGTAATAAAAAACCAGTTATTTAAAGCGTTTAACCAAACAGTAAAACACGGTAAACTAACAAGCATGAACGCCTGGTTTACTTGTGAAATAAAATCAAATGAATAAAGATAAAAAACAACTACGTATTGGTATTGTGGCAGGTGAACTGTCGGGCGATATTTTAGGTGAAGGCTTAATTAAAGCCCTTAAAAAACACTTTCCGGACGCTATTTTTGAAGGAATAGCAGGACCTAAAATGCAAGCGCAGGGCTGTAAAACACTTTACGACATGGATGAGCTTTCGGTAATGGGGCTTGTTGAGGTGCTAGGGCGTTTACCGCGTTTGCTTAAAATACGTAAACAACTCGTGCAGCATTTTGTAGATAACCCACCTGATGTATTTATAGGTATTGATGCACCCGATTTTAATTTACGTGTAGAAAAACCACTTAAAGATGCGGGCATTAAAACCGTGCAGTATGTAAGTCCGTCTGTTTGGGCGTGGCGCGAAAAGCGCATTCATACAATAAGTGCAGCCACTAACTTAGTGTTGGCGTTATTACCATTTGAAAAAGAATTTTACGATAAACACCAAGTGCCATGTACATTTGTGGGGCATACCTTGGCTGACGACATAGCACTTGAGCACGACGATACTAAAGCACGTGCAGAACTCGGCTTAAGCCTTGATGACAAAGTACTGGCGCTGCTTCCTGGTAGTCGAGGCTCTGAAGTTGGTTTGCTAAGCGAGACTTACATTAAAACAGCTGCTGAGCTGCAAGCTAAAAACCCTAATCTTAAAGTTGTGGTGCCGTTAGTTAACGAAAAACGCAAAGCGCAGTTTAGTGATATATTAAACGCTACCGCGCCAAACCTTAATGTTAACCTGCTTGATGGGCAATCTAAATTAGCGATGCAAGCTGCTGATGCTATTTTATTAGCGTCGGGCACTGCAACACTCGAAGGCATGCTTTATAAAAAGCCAATGGTTGTGGGCTATAAAATAAAGCCTTTGAGCTATTGGATTTTTAAAACTTTATTTACGTTTAATATTAAGTACTTTTCGCTGCCTAATTTATTAGCCGACGAAGAGCTAGTGCCTGAGTTTTTACAAACCGAGTGTAATGTGACTAACTTAACAAACGCACTTACCCCTATGCTCAACACAGATAACAAAGAGCTAAAAGCACGCTTTTTAGCTATTCACGAAAAAATTAGATTAAATGCCAGTGAACAAGCAGCCAATGCTGTGGCGGAGTTAATAAATGCAAATTGATAGACCCAATGTATCCTTAATTGCTGGTGTAGATGAAGTAGGGCGCGGCCCGCTTGTTGGTGATGTAGTCACTGCCGCCGTTATTTTAGATCCCACTAAACCAATTGCAGGCTTAGCAGATTCTAAAAAGTTAACGGATAAAAAACGCCAAGCACTTGCAATTGAAATAAAAGAAAAAGCATTGTGCTACGCGTATGGACGCTGCAGTCCAACAGAAATTGATGAGTTAAATATTCTGCACGCAACGATGCTTGCCATGTCTCGCGCAGTAGAGGCATTAAGCACACAACCTGAATTTGTATTTATAGATGGTAATCGATTGCCAAAACTCACTATGCCAGCACAAGCTGTTGTTAAAGGTGATAGCTTAGTGGCCGAAATTTCAGCGGCGTCTATTTTAGCTAAAGTAGCGCGCGATGACGAAATGCTTGAACTTGATGCACGCCACCCAGAATATGGTTTTGCAGGGCACAAAGGGTATCCCACTAAAGCGCATTTTGCAGCGCTTGAACAGTACGGTGCGATTGACGAGCATCGTAAAAGCTTTAAACCTGTGCTGCGCGTTTTGGCGCAAGCCAATGGTGAGGGCTAAGCATGGCTGCTCCTGATTTTGTTCATTTAAGAGTTCATTCAGACTTTTCGATGGTTGATGGCCTTGCTAAAACAAAGCCAATAGTCGCAAAAGCGCAAGAGCTGCAAATGCCAGCCATTGCAATTACTGATCAAATGAACTTTTGTGGTTTAGTGCGTTTTTATGGCGCCACGCATAATGCAGGTATTAAACCTATAGTGGGTGCTGACTTTTGGGTTCGTAGCCCAGAGTTTCCTGATGAGCCAAGCCGCTTAACCATATTAGCCAAAGACAACGACGGCTATAAAAATATTACCTTGCTGATATCTAAAGCGTACCAACGAGGGCATGTATTTCATCGCCCTGTGATTGACCGCGAATGGTTAGTTGAGCTAAAAGCAGGCTTAATTATTCTCTCGGGCGCTAAAGACGGTGACTTAGGTAAAGCGTTATTAAAAAATAATCCGACTGTAATTGAATCGGTTGTTAGTTTTTATAAGCAGCATTTTAGCGATAACTACTACCTAGAGCTTGTTCGCACCAATCGTCCGCTTGAAGAAGATTACTTGCACATGGCGGTAGAGCTTGCTGCTAAAGAGCAACTACCGGTTGTAGCCACCAATGAAGTGGTGTTTTTAAAGCCAGAAAACTTTGAAGCGCACGAAATTCGTGTTGCTATTTTTGACGGTTACACGCTCGATGATAAGCGCCGCCCTAAACGATTCTCTGAAGAACAATATCTAAAAACACCTGAGCAAATGGCTGAGTTGTTTAGCGATATTCCAGAAGCCCTACAAAATACCGTAGAAATCGCTAAGCGTTGTAATGTAACTGTGCAATTAGGTACTTACTTTTTACCTGATTACCCAACCGGCTCGCTTAAAATTGAAGACTTTTTAGTTAAAGTGTCACAAGACGGCCTAGAAGAGCGACTACAGTTTTTATTCCCCGACGAAGAAGATAGAAAAGTAAAACGTGTTGAATACGATGAGCGTCTTGCAATTGAGCTCGGTGTAATCAACCAAATGGGATTCCCAGGTTACTTCTTAATCGTAATGGAATTTATTCAGTGGAGTAAAGATAATAATATTCCAGTTGGACCTGGTCGTGGTTCAGGTGCGGGTTCGTTAGTTGCGTACGCGCTTAAAATTACCGACCTTGATCCACTTGAGTTTGACTTACTCTTTGAGCGATTCTTAAACCCTGAACGTGTATCAATGCCGGATTTCGACGTCGATTTTTGTATGGATAGACGAGACGAAGTAATTGATCACGTGTCGGCTTTGTATGGTCGAGATGCGGTTTCGCAAATTATTACCTTTGGGACCATGGCTGCAAAAGCGGTAATACGCGATGTAGGGCGAGTGCTTGGCCATCCTTACGGGTTTGTTGATCGAATTTCAAAATTGATTCCGGGTGACCCCGGTATGACACTTGCCAAAGCGTTTGATGTAGAACCGCGCTTGCAAGAAGCCTACGATGGCGACAATGAAGTAAAAGATTTAATCGACATGTGTCGCATCCTTGAAGGGTGTACACGTAATGCCGGTAAACATGCGGGTGGCGTAGTAATATCGCCAACCACTATTACCGACTTCGCTGCGCTTTATTGCGATGATGAAGGTAAGTTTCCAGTAACACAGTTTGATAAAAACGATGTAGAAACAGCCGGCTTAGTTAAGTTCGATTTCTTGGGTTTACGTACACTGACTATATTGCAGTGGGCGGTCGATATGACCAATGTGCGCATGAAGCGCCAAGGTAAAGACCCCGTTGATATAAACACCATTCCACTGGATGATAAAAAAAGTATTGAGTTGCTACTTCGAGCCGAAACGACTGCTGTATTTCAGCTAGAGTCGCGTGGTATGAAAGACTTAGTACGCCGCCTTAAGCCCGACTGCTTTGAAGATATGATTGCACTTGTGGCCTTGTTCCGCCCAGGTCCGCTGCAATCAGGCATGGTAGATAACTTTATCGACCGAAAACTGGGCCGAGAAGAAATCTCATACCCAGATGCGCAGTATCAGCACGAAAGCTTAAAACCAATACTTGATCCAACCTACGGCATTATTTTGTATCAAGAACAAGTAATGCAAATTGCGCAAGTACTAGCAGGTTACACGCTAGGTGGCGCCGACATGCTGCGTCGTGCAATGGGTAAGAAAAAGCCCGAAGAAATGGCAAAGCAGCGTTCAACATTTGAAGATGGCGCAAGAAATAACGGCATTGACGGCGAGCTTGCGATAAAAATCTTCGACTTGGTAGAAAAGTTCGCAGGTTACGGTTTTAACAAATCTCACTCAGCAGCTTACGCACTCGTATCGTATCAAACATTGTGGATGAAAACTCATCATCCTGCAGAGTTTATGGCTGCGGTAATGTCGGCCGATATGGATAACACCGACAAAATAGTTATTTTGGTGGATGAATGTGAAAACATGAAGCTCACCTTATTACCACCAGACGTAAATGCAGGTGAGTTTAAGTTTACAGTAAACCTTGAAGGTGAAATTGTTTACGGCATTGGCGCGATAAAAGGCGTGGGTGAGGCACCGGTTGAAGCAATCCTAGAAGCGCGTGCAAAAGGCGGCCCATTTAAAGATTTATTTGATTTTTGTGCCCGCGTTGATTTAAAACGCTTAAATAAACGTGTTACTGAAAAATTAATTTACGCAGGTGCTTTGGATCAATTAGGACCAGAGAAAACCCAATCTGGGCGTGCTACATTACTAGCCAGTTTAAAAGATGCTATGCGTGCGGCCGATCAACACAACAAAGCTGAGCAATTAGGACAAAGTGACTTATTTGGTTTATTAGCCACTGAGCCTGATGAAGTTGAACAAGCTTTTATTAAAGCCACAGGGCTTACTGATAACGAGTGGTTAGATGGCGAAAAAGAGACGCTAGGCCTTTATTTAACTGGGCATCCAATAAATCAGTACCGCCGTGAGCTTAGGCATTACACTAGCGGAAAAATAGTTGATTTACAGCCAACGAACCGTGATGTGTTTGCAACGGCAGCTGGTTTAGTTATTGCTTCTAGGGTATTAATTAATAAAAAAGGAAATCGTTGGGCCTTAGTAACTTTAGATGACAAGAGTGCACGGATTGATGTACGCTTGTATTCAGACGAGTTTGAAAAGTACCAAGATATGCTCCAAGTTAACAATATCTTGGTAATATCTGGACAGGTCAGCTTTGATAACTTCTCCGGTGGTATTACAATGACCGCCAGAGAAATAAACACCATTGCTCAAGCGCGTGAAAAGCGTATTAAAGCGATTAAAATGACGCTGAACATGGTGCAAATCGAGGCAGGTTTCTTCGATAAATTACAAAAAGTACTCGAACCCTATAAAATGGGAACGTGTCCGATCAAGGTTTATTACCAACGTCCAGATGCGTTGGCGCAATTAACTCTTGGGATCGAATGGTGTGTTACGCCAAGTGACGACTTAATCCATAAGTTATCACTAATGGCTGCGCAAGATGTAGAACTAGAATTTAACTAATTAGGTAGTTTAGAGCATGAGCCTCAATTATCTTGATTTTGAGCTTCCAATTGCAGAATTAGAAGCAAAAATTGAAGAATTACAAAGTATCAGCCGCGCTGGCGAATTAGACCTTGAGTTAGAAGAGGAAGTCAGCAAATTAAAAGAAAAAAGTGCCAAACAAAAACAGGAGATTTTTTCTAATTTAGGCGCTTGGCAAGTATCACAGTTAGCACGTCATCCGTTGCGTCCTTACACTCGAGATTATATCGAGCGCATTTTCACGGAATTTGACGAGTTTGCTGGCGATCGTACTTTTGCTAACGATCCAGCTATTTTAGGTGGCATTGCGCGTTTAGATGGCGAACCAGTAATGGTTATTGGCCAACAAAAAGGTCGTGATACTGCTGAAAAAATTAAACGCAACTTTGGTATGCCAAAGCCAGAAGGTTACCGTAAAGCATTACGCTTAATGGAAATGGCTGAGCGTTTTAAAATGCCAATCATGACCTTTATTGATACACCAGGTGCATACCCAGGTGTTGGCGCTGAAGAACGTGGTCAATCTGAAGCAATCGCACGTAACTTAAAAGTAATGGCGTCACTTAAAGTGCCGACAATATGTACGGTTATTGGTGAAGGCGGTTCAGGTGGTGCATTAGCAATTGGTGTTGGCGACAGAGTTAACATGTTGCAATACAGCACTTACTCAGTAATTTCGCCTGAAGGTTGTGCGTCTATTCTTTGGAAAAGCGCTGACAAAGCACCGCTTGCAGCAGAAGCAATGGGTGTAACCGCAGAGCGCGTTAAAGAGCTAGACTTAATCAACAACTTAGTTGATGAGCCTCTAGGTGGTGCACATCGTAATTACGATGCTATGGCACGTAACTTAAAAGTACGCCTTAAGCGTGACCTAGCAGACTTACAAGCGCTTACGCTTGAAGAAATGCTTGATCAACGTTACAAACGTTTAATGTCGTTTGGTTATTGCTAAACACATTAATTGTTAAAAAAAAGCCGCTTATGCGGCTTTTTTGCTTTAAAATGTTCAGAGTTTTTATATAAAAGTGCGGCCATATGCATACAACAGCAATTTATCAGCAATTAAAAAAATCATTAAATAGCTATATTGAGCAAGGTAACACTGTTTTTACTGTGGCGCTTTCTGGTGGTGTTGATTCTGTGGTGTTGCTGCATTTAATGCGTGCTTTAAGAGCCGATAACCCTGCAATTGATGTATCGGCTATTTATGTTCACCATGGCTTGAGCCAGTATGCTGATGACTGGCAACGCTTTTGCAAAAGTGTGTGTATTGAGCTTGATGTGCCTTTTAAAGCCGCAAAAGTTGTAATTGAGCAGCAGTCGCGTACGAGCCTTGAAGCCCAAGCTCGCGATGCACGTTACAAAGCACTTGATGAGCTAAGCCCACAAGGCAGCATTGTTTTATTGGGGCAACATTTAAACGACCAAGTAGAAACGTTTTTACTGCGCTTAAAGCGTGGCTCGGGTTTAAAAGGGCTTGGCGCTATGCAGCAAGTGCGTTTGCTGCAAAGTGGCCGTGTATGTTTTAGGCCATTGTTAAACGTAAAGCGAAGCGATATAGAAGTGTTTGCGGCGCGCTTTAGTATTAACCACATAACTGATGACTCAAATACAGATGAAAGTTTTGACCGTAACTTTTTACGCTCAAAAATAGTACCTGTGTTAGCCGAGCGTTTTACTGGGTTTGAACAATGTACAGCACGAAGTATTGAGCTACTACAACAACAGCAAACATTACTTGATGAATATACTCAGCTTGATTTAAATAAGTGTATTAACGAGTACCAAGCACTGTGCATTAGCCAAATAAGCAAATACAGCTCAGCGCGTATTGCAAATATAGTACGTGCGTGGCTTACATTATTTACACAAGTCATGCCATCGCAAAAGCAGCTTGAGCAAATTATTAATCAAGCAATGTGCGCAAAAAACGACGCACAAATGCGTATTGATTTGCTCGATGGGCAAATACGTCGTCATCAAGGTTATTTGTATTTTGTAACACCAAGTGAAGTATTAATAGATATTGAGCTGAATCATTCACAGCTAAAACTTGCAGACGGGCGCTTATTAATTAAAAGCATTGGTTTTGGAGTAAGACCTCCACACTCAAATGAGCAAGTAATAGTGCGCTTTAATTGCAATAGCGCACGTATTAAACCACTTAAAAAGCCTGGTAGTAATACAGTTAAGCATTGGTTTAAAGATGCAAAAATAGCGCCGTGGCTACGCGCCAGTGTGCCGCTTATTTTTTATAATGATGAGTTAGTTCAAGTGGTTGGTTATTTTATAAGTGCTAAGCATGTTGATGAAAATGGTATTTTTTGGGAGTGTAAATAAATGAGTAAACAGCCGCATGTTGGCTTATCGTTAGTAACAAAAGCGCCAATGGGTATGCTAATAACAGCGCTTATTGCTGTTATCGCTAATGTTTTACTTGAGTTAAATATAGTTACGTTAGGTTATGCAGTCGCTGGTGGGATTGCATCTGCAGTACTTTTATTAGCTTATTGGTTAGGTAAAGGTGGATTGTTTTTTATTTTAGGCGTGAGCCTGCCACTGCTTTTAGTATTATTTACACCGCTTGCTACTATTACCGCATTACTTAATTTAATTAGCGGATTCTTTTTTGGTTTTTGTGCTGCGTTGTTTATTTATAAATTGGTAAATGCAAAGCCTAGCGGGGGAAGCTAGGCTTTTTATTTAATGCAGTTAAGTAAAGACTAATATGCTTTTGCGCAGTTTCTACCTGATGCCTTTGCTTTGTATAAACCTTTATCGGCTCGAGCAAATATCTCAGTTTCGCAATCTTGGCTGTTAGCTAAAGTAAAACCAATACTGGTTGTTACTTTATACTTAGACATTAATGGCGATTTTCTTACTAAGCACATTATACGCTCAGCAATTACTTTATTAGTTGTAAACTCAGGGTCTTCAATAAGTAAAGCAAACTCATCACCACCAAATCTAAATACCGAATCAGTGCCGCGTATACTACTACACAGTACTTTTGAAAATTCTTTAAGTGTATCGTCACCAATTTTATGGCCGAAGTTGTCGTTAACTTGTTTAAAGTTATCTAAATCAAGCAACATTAAACTAAATGGACGTTGATAACGGCGACAGTTTTCAAGCTTTTGAAGTAAGAAGTCATTAAATTGACTACGATTATTTAAACCGGTTAACGCATCCTTTGTGGCAAGCTTTAGTACGCGACTATACATCATCGCATTACGAAGTGGATAAACCAGCGCAGTATGTAATGTATGTAATTTTTTCTCAATTGCGTGACCAAGCGGGAATTTACTAAAATAAATTAGCTGCCCTAAGTGGTCTTTATTAATCGCTAAATCAAAAATATAGGGTGTACTATTTGTATCACTTTGTGATGTTTGAGCAGTACCTAAAGTTGATTGAAACTGCAATCCAGAAAAATTGAGCAATTGTTTTGCAAATTTAGCGTAAATAGCCAGAACATCCTCGATCACTAAGCTTGTTTGTAGCTCTGCGACGAGTTCATGCGTTTCAGTTATTTCATTTGTAGGTGAGTGTTCAGCCGAAAACGGCAAAAAATCACCGCGACCAGACACACGCTGCGTCAAAATATGGACGTTTTCCATTAAATTCTCCCCCGAGGGTGTTACTTTGCAATAACTAAGCTATTTTTGTGCCATATTTTAAAATTGCATGAAAAACATATGGTTGTTATATTTACTTACAAGCTACTAGTTTAATTTAAACGCGAGGCTGCATTTGCAAAGTATTAATGCTCAAATTTTTGGCTTATTAGTCGCGGCAGTTCTTTTTGTGTGGTTTTTTAAGCGCATTGGCTTGCCGCCTATTTTAGCGTACCTAGCAACGGGGGTTTTAGCCGGTAGTCATGGTATTGGCTGGCTTGCACAATCTCACGAAATAGAGTTTGTAGCTGAATTGGGTATTGTGTTTTTGTTATTTAGTTTAGGGCTAGAATTTTCTATTTCTCGATTAATGGCAATGCGAAACCTAGTATTTGGTTTGGGCTCATTACAAGTAGGTATAACCAGTTTACTCTTCATTATTATTCTATATTGCTTAAACTTTTCATTACTCACCAGTTTTACCATCGGCACAATTATGGCACTTTCTTCAACCGCTGTGGTTGTTAAGCTATTAAAGGAAACGGGTGAGCTTAATCAGCGCCGTGGGCAATTGGCCGTTGGTGTACTGCTTTTTCAAGATATTGCTGTCGTTCCTCTATTAATAATACTTCCTTTATTTGCATCAAGTGACTCTCAAAGTATTGGCTGGGCTTTAGCATTTGCCCTAAGTAAAGGCGCATTTGTATGTGTGCTTCTTTGGGCAATTGGTAAATGGGTATTGCCCATTGTGTTTAAAGAAATAGCGCAAGTACGAACCGATGAGTTATTTGTACTTACCACCATATTAGTTGCGTTGTTTGCAGGTTTTTTAACGTATATGTTTGGCTTGTCTATGGCATTGGGCGCTTTTTTAGCGGGAATGATGTTAGGTGAGAGCCATTACAGGCATCAGTTAGAGGCCGATATACGCCCATTTCGCGATATTTTAATGGGGCTATTTTTTGTTACTGTAGGTATGCAGCTAGATATTTTATTTGTACTGGGGCATATCGTAATAATTATTGGTGCCTTGCTGGGTTTACTGGTATTAAAAATTGCAGTGGTAGCCTTTAGCGCGCGGCTAATGCATGAGCGAAACCAAGATTCACTCGCCTGTGGCATTATGCTGTGGCAAATGGGGGAGTTTGGCTTTGTACTTATTGCACTTGCTGGCCAGCATCAATTATTAAATTCAGAGCAAGCTTCATTTTTAATTGCCCTTGGTGTGCTTTCAATGGCATTTACCCCATTTTTGATTGATAAAACGCCATTTATTTTAAAGCGTTTAGGCATACTCGATCGCCCAAGTTTGGCGCTCGAGAGTGAGCCACAAAGTAGTACGCTTTATAGCGACCATGTTGTTATTTGTGGTTTTTCACGAGTTGGGCAAACTATAGCGCGTTTTTTAAAGCCCGAAGCAATTGACTATGTTGCGATTGAAAGTAACCCAATTTTAGTACAAGAAGGCAAAGCGGCGGGTGAGCCTGTCATATTTGGCTATGTTAAACAAAAAGATATTTTAAAGTGCGCAGGAGTAGAGCGAGCTCGCTTGGTTATTATTACTTTTACAGAGTTTGATCATGCACAGGTTGTTATTGATGCCATAAAGCAAATAGCACCCAATGTTAAAATACTCATTCGTACCCGTGACGATAGCCAGCTAGATTATTTAAAAGAGCTAGGTGTCACCGAAGTAGTACCTGAGTCGTTAGAGGCAAGCTTAATGCTCGTGTCGCATGTGTTGTCTATGTCGGGCGTACCGATGACGCGTATTGTGAGAAGAGTAAGTAAAGAGCGTCGTAATCGTTATCCGTTAATGCAAAGCTTTTACACAGGCTATTTTAAAGATAACGAAGATACATCAAGTGACCGGTTAGAGTACTTACATGTGGTTGCTCTGCCTGATAGAGCCTATGCAGTTAATAAAACAATCGAAAATCTAAATTTAGAAAAGCGTCGAGTACTGGTAAAAGCACTGCGCAGAGAAGGGGCCGAAATAGACACGCCATCAGCACAAACAATCTTATTGGCTAATGACGTTTTAGTGTTACAAGGTAAACCAAGGCGTGTTGAGCGGGTAGAGCACTACCTGCTCGACGGAATAGAATAACGTTTCTGTTTGGGCTTAATCTAGTTCTAAAAACTTGCGTATCTCCGGTAATTTTTTCATACCGTCTTCATAACCAATTTGCATTAAATGCTGGGTGTAGCGTTTTTCAAACAATAGATAACTGGTTAAGCTCGATTGCGAATGTTTTTTAACACCTATGGTACGTAGCAATACTTTAATAGCCCAAGGCATATCGTCGTAATACTGCGCTGCAATAGCATTAAAGTTTTGCGATGGGTTAATTACAAAGGTATCTATTTGTTTAAGTTCTTGATGTTTGTCACGAGCGGGTAATAGCCCTAATGTTCGGTTAACACGAGCCAAACGCTCTAAATCCGATTGCATAGTGTCGGTAAATACACTGTCTAGCAAATGCCCTGCAACAGCTGAGAGTCCAGGATAATGTGGCGAATAACCCGGCGGGTGTAATTCTTTAGGTTGATCGACCCCAATAATAAATATTTTTTCAGCGCCTAAATGAATCGACGGACTCAACGGAGAAAGTTGATGTATAGAGCCATCCCCAAAGTAATGGTTATAAATATTTACACTTGGAAACACCATAGGAATGGCACTTGATGCCATTAAGTGCTCAACATTAATACGAGTTGCGCGGCCTTCGCGTTTAGCACGTTGCCAAGATGTTTGCGTATTAGATTGAAAAAATGCAACCGAGTCACCCGTTGTATAACTTGAGGCTGTAATAGACAGCGCATCTAAATAATTACGGTGTAAATTGCGCTCAATGCGGTGTAAATCTAAAATCTCGTTTAATAAACTACGCAGAGGGCGGTTATTTAGTAAGCTCGCTGGTGGGTGGTTAATATGCTCTGACTGAAAGCTCGTTAAGATATTGCGAGCAATATGACCAAACACGCTTAAAAAGTCACTTTTATAGACCATAGAGGTTGAAAAGTTTTTCCAAACTGATTCGAGCTTTCGTACAGCCAAATGCGCACAAGAAGCGTAACATGCCAACGCAGCTGAGTTAATAGCGCCAGCGGAGGTGCCATTTATTACTCTAAATGGCAATGGAGCAGTACGAGGCATACTATGAGCTAGCGCTTTTAGCACACCCACTTGATAAGCAGCTCGTGCGCCACCACCTGTAAGTAATAAGGCAGTTTTAGGTTTTTGTGGATCAACTTGCTTGATTTTCATATTGGTGGTTAAACTGTTCTACGTCTTTACTTTATTTATTAACTGTAAGTCTTTAAGCTAGAAGAATCAAAGGATAACTGCCCTAATGCTTATTACATTATTTAATCACCCAATTTAGTAGGTAACTTACTTTGCTATAATTGCCGTATTATAAAATGTCATAGTATTTGTGTAAGAATGAATTTAATCCACTTAGCGTACTCTAAGTGATATCGCATTTTAATTTTTATGGAGTTCGTATGTCAGATAAACCAGAAGCATCAGATGTTCAAAAACGTCCACCTAATAACAATATTCTTTTCGCCGTTATTATTTTAATAGTCGTAGCATGTGCGGCCGCCTTCGTATTGCTCACACCAAGTGACGAGCAAGAAACACGCACTGAGGTAGAGCCCGCAGTTAAAGAGCAACCTATGATGGAGCTTAAACCCGAGAATGACCCAGTGGTAGACGCGCCATCTGTAATGCCAGAAAAACCAGCCGAGCTTGAAGTACCAGCACAAAGCCCGAGTGAGCCGGAGCCTGAAGTAGAGCCACTACCAACACTTAACGAAAGTGATGCAGTTGTGGTTGCTAAAATGGATGAGTACCTAAGCGACTCAGTAATGAGCCTAATGGTGACCGACGATGTAATTCGCCGTGGTGTTGTATTTGTAGATAACCTAGCTAAAGGTAAGGTAGCTAAAAAGCACACGCCTGTTGTACAGCCAGAAGAGAAATTTAGCGTTAATGAAGGGGATATCCTCACAATTAACCCTAACAGCTACGAGCGTTATACCCCGTATGTGAAAATATTTACCAGTATGAGTGCAGCGCAAGCCGTTCGCATGTACGAAGAGTACAAGCCACTTATAAATAATGCATACAGTGAAATTGGTTATGGAGATGATGAGTTTAATCAAACGCTAACCGATGCAATCGATTTATTACTTGATACGCCAGAGCCTGAAGGTGACTTGCCGTTACTTCGCGATTCAGTGACGTATCAGTATGCGTTTTCGGAGTGGGAGCAATTACCTGCTGCGCAAAAACAGCTTTTACGTATGGGTCCAGAAAACATGAAAAAAGTAAAAGCAGCACTTCGTAATATAAAAGCGCAGTTAGAGAGCAATTAATACGCACTAAAACAGCTAAATACGTCGCGATTGTATATGAAGTATGCAATCGCACTTTCTTTTTAGATTATCCCTTGAATAACAGAGCAAAAGTAGAGATAATCCCTCCCGCGCCAACCAAGGCCCTCAATGGTAGTCTTATTGGTCCTCTCGCAACACTAGCAGGCGAACCTGGTCAGGCCCGGAAGGGAGCAGCCACAGTTTGTGACGTGTGTGCCGAGATGTGGCTGGTAAGACTGCCACCCAAATTCCTCATTTGGGTGTTTAAACTAATAAATTTATCTCCTCAAAAATAATTCCTCTTATTTAATAATACGATTTATTTATAGATTATTGTGTTGTTTTTGTAAAATATATTACTAATAACTACATGATAATATTAATTAAAAGTAAATTAACCTCCCTTTTAAACATGTTGCTCATCCTCGATTCGTAAATACGACTTAAGTCTAGATTGTGTAGTACGAAGTTAGGATTAGAATAATGACAAATTTAGAGAGGAGCTCAGTATGCACTTGGAACGTATTCGCAATAGTAACCTGCACGACAAGGTAATGCCGGCAGAGCAAGCAAGCCAATTTATTAAAGATGGAATGACTGTAGGGATGAGTGGTTTCACTCGTGCCGGAGAAGCTAAAGCAGTACCCAGAGCATTAATTGAGCAAGTCAAAAAAAATCCAATCAAAATAAATTTAATGACGGGTGCGTCATTAGGTAATGATCTCGACAAGCTATTAACAGAGGCGGGCATTTTAGCGCGTCGTATGCCTTTTCAAGTAGATAGCACCTTGCGTAAAGCGATTAATAACGGCGAAGTAATGTTTATTGATCAGCATTTATCTGAAACGGTTGAGCATCTACGCAATCATCAATTAACCATGCCTGATGTGGCTGTTATTGAAGCCGTCGCTATTACCGAAGAAGGGCATATTGTGCCTACTACATCGGTTGGTAACTCAGCCAGTTTTGCTATTTTTGCCAAACAAGTCATCGTTGAAATTAATATGCTGCATAATCCGAATCTTGAAGGTTTGCACGACATATATATTCCTTCGTATCGTCCTACTCGCCAACCAATGCCGTTAATCAAAGTAGATGATAGAATTGGTAGTACTGCAATTCCTATCGATCCTGCAAAAATTGTTGGAATTGTTTTTACTAACCAAAGCGATTCGTTTTCTACCGTTACCGACCCTGATGAAGATACCGCATCTATTGCGCGCCATTTAGTTAACTTTTTTAAAGAAGAAGTGGCTCAAAATAAATTGCCAGCTAATTTAGGACCGCTACAAGCAGGTATTGGTAACATTGCAAATGCTGTAATGATGGGACTACTCGACTCTGACTTTAAAGACCTAACAATGTACTCTGAAGTACTACAAGATTCGACGTTTGACCTAATTGATGCAGGTAAGATGAGCTTTGCATCGGGCAGCTCAATTGTGTTGTCTGAGCGTTGTAACGCGCAAGTATTTAATAACTTAGAGCAATACAAAGACAAGCTAGTGCTACGCCCTCAAGAAATTTCGAACCATCCTGAAATAGTGCGCCGTTTAGGTATTATTGCCATTAATACTGCGCTTGAGTTTGATATGTACGGCAATGTAAATTCAACGCATGTGTGTGGTACACGAATGATGAATGGTATTGGCGGCTCGGGTGATTTTGCTCGTAATGCTCATTTAGCAATATTTGTGACTAAATCGATTGCTAAAAATGGGGCTATTTCAAGCGTTGTGCCTATGGCGAGTCACGTTGATCATAACGAGCACGATGTTGATATTTTAGTAACTGAGCAAGGCTTAGCTGATTTACGTGGCTTAGCACCGCGTGAGCGTGCTGTACAAGTTATTAAGCATTGTGCACACCCAGAGTATCGCGAAGCAATGTTAGACTATTACAATCGCGCTTGTGAGCGTGGCGGGCATACTCCTCATTTACTTGAAGAAGCATTTAGTTGGCATATTCGCCTTGAACAACAAGGCAGCATGAAAAAAGTATCTGTAGCAGATGCTCCAGTGCAACTGTCTGCATAAGCATTTTGGTTTATTAAAATTGAATTAGTAAGTTTTATACTTACTTTTAAACCGCACTAGTGTCAGCTCAATCAGCTTTGATTAGTGCGGTTTGGTATAAACTGTAAGTCCAAAATAATTTTATACCTACTCTTTACATACCTTTCTTAATCACCTTCATTACTGTTATTTTATTCACTTAGGTTTAAGTGCTACTACCATTATTAGGTGTGTGATGTGCTTATTAAAAATACAGGTACTAAATGGCGTTTTATAGAGGATTACAAGAGCGACCTTACAGTAAAACCAGTTAAGGGCTTGGTTTATATTTTGCCTGAAGGTTTTGGGTCTGATTCTGATTTAGCATATTGAGTAAATACGCGCGTTAACTTTGTAGAACCTTTACTGCCCAAACCTTTTAAAAAACGACCCGCACTCAAGTAAATTAGCGAAGTATCACCTTAATTAAAATAAGCACTGCAATCAAATTACTGGCGCTATGAGTATGAATACCGCATAATTGAGCGACTGCTCACTTATGCGTTTTTTTACTTATGTATGATTCATACTGTTTCAAAAGACGCTTTAAATTTTTTAGTAAATAAAAGAGAGAATGTAATGATTAAAGTAAGCGTACTATACCCAAATAATGAAAGTGCTACTTTCGATATGGACTACTACTGTAAAACACATTTACCCCTAGTTGCAGAGTTAGTTGGTAAAGCGCTTATATCAAGTAGTGCCGATGCAGGTTTAGCAGGTGGCGCACCTGGCGAAGCGCCAACTTATATTGCTATGGGGCATTTAGTGTTTGAATCGGTAGAATCTTTTCAGCAAGCCTTTGCACCTCATCAAGAGGTAATAGCCGCTGATTTAGTTAACTTTACTAACGTGTCTCCAGTAATTCAAATTAGTAATATTGCGGGATAAATTACACGCTAAATACTAATTTAAGAACTACTTAATAACCCCTACCGCATTTAGTGCAGTAGGGGTTTTATTTTAACTGCAATAAAAGCGCTAGCGCTCTGTTTTAAGTAATATTAGTTCTAATATTTAGATGTATTAAAGGTGCTCCTGTGTTGATTATGAAAATGATAAGAGTTATCATTTAGCTTGTTGGCTATCTACACTTCTCCCAGGAATTATCATGTTTAACCCTAATTATTTGGCATTAAGTATTGCTGCGTCTTTTTCTGCTTTTTCTAATATGGCATTTGCAGAGCAAAATAACGATATTGAAAAAATAGAAGTAACTGGCCGTGCCCAGCAATTTTACCTAGAAACAGAAACTAAAATTGGTACCAAAACTAATTTAGATCTTATTAAGCTTCCGCAATCGGCTCAGGTATTAACCGAGCAACTTATTATTGACCAAGCCGCGCGCGACATTACCGATTTATACCGCTCAATTGCGGGAGTGAGTGAATACAGTTACTCAGGCGTTACTTTTCGTGGTTTTAGAGACGATGCCAATGTATTTTACGATGGCGTACGTGGCGACCCATATTCGGGCTTTGGTGTACCGCAGTTATTTAATGTTGAACGTGTTGAGGTTTTAAAAGGGCCTGCCTCTGCTTTGTATGGCGGTGGCGAACCTGGTGGGATGATTAATTACGTAACCAAAAAGCCAAGCTACACACAAAAACGCGAATTAAAGCTTACTTTGGGTAACTACAACACCCGTGGTGCATCACTCGATATGACGGGTGGTTTAAGCGATACAATGGCTTATAGATTGGGTGGTTATTATGAAGAGCAAGACAGCTTTCGTAACAATGCAGACTCAAAAAACACCGAGCTGACAGGTGGATTGTTATTTGATTTAAGTGATTCAACAACCCTAACCACAAGTGTTGACTACATTAAACAAGACCTAGGCGGAAACCGCTTACGTGGCGTACCGGTAGATGACAACGGTAACTTTTTAGTTGACCCAAGTTATAACGCGAATGAGTCGTTTGATTATCAAAATATGGAAGCTTTGGTGCTTCAAGCAGAACTTAGCCATTACTTTAATGATGATTTTTCGTTAAGTACTACGTTTCGTTACATGGATAACGAGCGAGACCAAGCCTACCATGAGTCGCAAAGCTGGGTAGATGTAAACGGTGATGGCGTTGCCAATATTGACGATGAAACGATTAAGCGTGAATACCGTAAGCAATTTCGTGCCAATAAAGAGGCAAGTGTAACCACCGACTTTGTTTATAACTTTGGACAAGGACAATTAACCCATCAGTTTTTATTTGGTGGTGATTACCACACCGTTGATACCGAATATGACTACTTACGTGCCCGATATGAGGCCGATGGCGTCGCTAATTTAAATATTTTTAATTTAAACTACGGTGAAACCGACCCAAGCACTTATAACCTCACCGACATGAACCGCGATGGCGTTGATACCGACCGATTTGGTGTGTATGCACAAGACGTAATTAGCATAGGCGAGCAGTGGACAATTATTGCAGGTTTGCGCTATGACCATTTTAAAGAGTTTAATCAAGAAACTGGTTTTAGTTACTCAGATAACGACATAACGCCGCGCGTTGCTGTTACTTATCAGCCAGTAGAAAACACATCGGTATATATTAACTACTCAGAGAGCTTTAACCCTACATCGTCAGCCGACCAAGAAGATGTAGAAGGCGAAGGTAATTTAGAACCAGAAACCGGCAAGCAAACCGAGCTGGGTATGAAAAACCAATGGCTCGACGGCAAAATAATGAGCACCTTTGCAATTTACCAAATTAATAAAGAAAACGTGGTAATGAGCAACCCAGACGATACTGGCGCGGGAGATGGCATTGCTGCACTTTTAAATATAGGTGAAGTAGAAAGCCGAGGGTTTGAAACAACTTTAGTCGGCGATTTATCAGCGCACTGGACCGTAACGGCTAACTACGCTTACAACGATACGCAAGTGGTAGACGGCGTAACGGGTGATACGCTTTCAAATACATTTGGAGATGGTTCGCGCTTTGCTAATGCACCACGCCACCAGGCAGGTTTATGGACTCGCTACGCACTGGATTCGATTGATTCATCAATTGCCTTTGGTGCAAATTACGTAAGTGAGCAACTTAGTACAAGTGGTCAAAAAGTAAAACCATTTACCGTATTTGATATGAGCTGGACGAGTCGCTTTGACGACGTATTACTGAGTGTAAATATTAATAACCTGTTTGATAAAGAATACGCGGTTAGTGGATTTAGTGAGCGAAACGGCCACTTTCCTGGCAGCCCTCGTGAAATTATTGGGCAAATAACCTACAAGTTTTAATACTTATTTAGCGCGAGAGTTACTCGCGCTTTTTTTAAGTGTCGCCTTGCACCTTTTTATCACTATTAAATTTAGCGGCTTCTTGAGTAGTGTTAATAGCCGTAATAGGGAAGGGGATTACAATACCTTCTTTTTTATAGCGTTTATGCAGGGCTTTTATAAAAGCAGATTTTACCCAAAAGCGATTAAAGTATTCTTTAGCTCTAAGCATCACCGTAAAGTTAATGCTTGATCTATCAAAGGTATGAAAAACCACAAAGGTATTGTAATCATCAACGCCCCATTCGTGTGAAATAAGTATTTCACGAGCCACCTCAAGTGTTACTTGTTCAACAAATTCTAAATCTGAATCGTAATGCACACTTATATCAACAGGCACGCTTAGCTCTTTTTCAGGGTAAAAGTAATTAATAATACGTGACTTAGATAATTGGCTATTAGGTATAATAATCATATTGTTAGGTAGCATTTTAACCCATGTAGATCGCCAGCCTATATGATCAACAAAGCCTTGCTCCTTAGATTCAAGCTCAATAAAATCACCCACTCTTATGGGTTTATCTATTACTAGCTGCATGCCAGAAAAAAAGTTTTCGAGGGTAGGTTGCAAAGCAAGGGCAACAGCCAGTGATGTAATACCTAACGAGGCAATAATAGGCGTAATAGAAATACCTAACGTGCCCATTAATACCAGCAATCCCACTGACGATAATGTAACGCGTATCACGCCTTTAATTATGCTTTTTGAATTAAAAACCACGGCAGATTGTTTACCATAGTAATTAATAGTGCCAATAATAAAGCGGTCTAAAAACATAATAAGTGCAAGCAGCGCTAATACAATATTAATGCTATTAAAAGGGATCTGCTGAGAAATAGAAGTACTAATAATGAAGGTGTCGTGCTCTAAAATGGTGAGTAGCACAATAATTGTGCACAGTGTAAGCGGCTTAGATATTGACTCTATTAGTAATGTATCGAATATAAACGTGGTTTTTGAAGTCCATTTTTTTAGCCAGTGCATTACAAAAAAACGAATTAAAAACAGTAGTATAGCTATAAGTAAAAGGGAGGACGCTGCGCCTAACCAAGGTGTGCTGTTAGAAAATTCCAGCGCTTTATTTAGCATAACTTAAACCTGTTCAATATAGTTTTATATATATTGCAGCAAGTTATGTACCTTTGTTTGGGTAAAAGTAGCTGCCGAGTTTAGTCGGCAGCAAATATTATACTTTTTTGGCTAACCACATACCGCCTAGCACGGCTGCAAAAAACAATAAAAACTCCATTTTAAGAGATACTAATTGAACCAAGCCCGGGCCTGGGCATATACCACTTAAACCCCAGCCTAAACCAAAAAGTACCGAGCCGATAATTAAGCGCGCATCAATATTTTTTAAATTACTTAAATTAAACGTTCCTGAAATAAGTGGCTTCTCTTTTTTTGCAACCCATAACCATGTAAGCATCATTATTAGCATGGCAACAGCCATCACTATAATTAAGCTTGCGTCCCATTGGTTTCCATAGGTAAGAAAGTTAATCACTTTAGCGGGGTTTGTCATCCCGCTAATAATAAGTCCTAAGCCAAATATAAAGCCTATAACAACCATCATAATTGCTTTCATTATTTATCCTACAAGGTTTGCTGTAATGAAGGCGACAAGCATAAATGTGCATGTTGCAACCCAAGAGCGAGTAGAAAATCGCGACATGCCGCACACACCATGGCCACTTGTGCACCCATTAGCTAAAGTTGTACCAGCGCCAACTAAAAGTCCTGCAACAACAATAAGCCAAGGCGGTAATTGCAATTCGCCTTCTAATAAAGATGGCGCAAATACCCTTACAGCGACTCCTGCCAACAACAACCCTAAAATAAAGTATAACTGCCAGCGAGAGTCTGAATTTGCTTTAGCGAATACAGATTTAACAATGCCTGATATACCCGCAATTTTTCCGTATAAAACCAGTAATAACGTACACGCTATACCTATTAATGCCCCGCCTATTGCAGCCGATACTGGGGTGAATTCTGTTATCATTTTTAAATTTCCCAAACAATAGAAACGCCTAAGCCGGTTTGTTTCATTTCGATTGATAATTGTTGATTAGGCGCTAAGTAGTTAGCACCCGTTACTTTTTTTGCTGGCGAATAAAAAGCCATAGCGTTTAATTGTACCTTGTTGGTAAAAGAATGGCTAAAGCCAGTAGTAAAATGCCACTCTTGAACGCCCGGGGCTAAAATATTAAGCAAAACGTTTGATGAAGGAATAGGTTGCTCGGTGTAAGACACCCCAAAACGAATTTTTTGTTGCGATGTACGCTGCCACTGATAGCCAAGCTTATAAATAGTCATATCGTTCCAGCCAAACCCAGCTCCTGCATCAGCCCCTAAAGGCGCTGACATCAAGTTATTGATTGGATTTGCAATACTTTTTACTTCGCTGTAATTTATTTTTTGCCAATCAAATACAACCTGATTACTTGGGGTAAGCTTATAAGCTGCACCAAGTTGAAACGAACTTGGCAGATCAAATCCGCCTTGCTCTGCAAACAAACCTTTATAGCTATCAAACTCTTGCATAGACACTGATGAGCGGTAACTTGCCCCCCAGCTTAATGACGAATTTATATCTTGGCTAATACCTAGTTGAATGCCTAAGCCTGTGCTTGTATCGGTGCCATTATTTGTAAGCGCTTGGGGTGATTGCGAAAAAGGAGCAAAGTTTCCAAGCCCTTGCGCTTCAAACTGTTGCACCACGTAAATAGGGGATACACCAAGGCGTGTTTGTTCATTCAACTCATAGCTTACTGTTGGGCTAATAAAGAGTTGTTTTAAATCAACGCCCGTCGTACCAGCGTAAAAAGTCCCCTCAGGAGAGGATTCTGCGCCGTACTCGGTATTCATACCGCCGTTGCCATACACTAATAAACCAATATTTACTTTTTCATTTAATTGATGGCCAATAGCAAACTCTGGAATTGCAAATACGGTGTTGTCGCTTTTTTGTGTTTTTGCTTCTAGATAAAATGCGCCAGGGTAAAAAGTATCTACTTTTGATGCAGTATATTTTCGTTCAGGTGAAAAAAGCTCTAAGCCCAGTGATAGCTCTGTTCCATTAGGTAAAAAGGTTGCTGGATTATTAGCGCCAGACATTAACTCTTCTGACAGCGCTACACCTGCGCCAGCCATGCCTTTGTGGGTCATGCCATAGCCGTGAGTAAAATAACCATTAGTAGCAAATGCACTGAACGAACCTAACGCACACGTTAAAGCTAAGCCTGAAATTAACTGTTTTTTCATTTTAGTAAATACATAAAGTTGGAATGGGCGGACAATAGCTAATTTTTGATATTCTAAAAAGGAATTTAAATAGATTAGTTATAATAAAAGGTAATACGGCAATGGTTATAAAGTTAAAATAAATGAGCGTAGATTGCTATTCAGCCTTAACTTAAGTTAAAAGCTTCGCTAACGTATTGAGCTGTAGTGATATTTAAGTATGCAATCGGTAGCTATAAACTTTGGTAGTAAAAGCTTGCTGGTAAAAAGAGTGTTTACGTATCAACAGCAGTTTAAAATATATTTATTAATTAACGTTTAGCTCATCTAAACAATCATTCTTAAATAACGCGAATGTATGTAAAAGCAAAGCGGCGATTAATATCACCGCTTTTAAAAATCACATAGATTCAAGCGTTTTACCGCGTGTTTCTTTTATGTATTTAACGACAAAAAATATGCTTATAAGTGCCGATAACGCATAAAAGCCATAAGCACCGGCAAGGCCAATGTTGGCAAGCATAATAGGGAAGGTCATGGTAATTGCAAAGTTAGCAATCCACTGCGCACTAGCCGCAACAGCAAGCGCTGCACCGCGAATACGGTTATTAAACATTTCGCCTAATAACACCCACACAACGGGGCCCCAACTTAATCCAAAAAATACCACAAATAAGTTAGCCATTATAAGCGCAAACGTACCCATGTTATCGCTAAGGGCAAGCTTGCCTGCTTCATCAAGGCCTGCGCTGCCAAATATATAAGTAAGCGCGCTTAAGCTAATAAACATACCAATACTGCCTACTAAGAGCAGTGGTTTACGGCCAATTTTGTCAACTAGGGCAATGGCAATAAAGGTTGATACAATATTAGTAGTACCTGCGAGTACATTTATAAATAGCGATTGCGACTCGTCAAACCCAGCGGCTTGCCAAAGCTCAGAGCCGTAATAAAACACCACGTTAATACCCACAAATTGCTGAAATACACTCAGCGCAACACCCACCCAAACAATTGGGTGTACTTTTTTACTGTTATCAATAAATAAATCGCGAATACTTGGCTTTGTGTCGCTATGCAATGAGCGTTTAACATCGCTTATTTGCGCATCAACATTGTCGTTCGATATTTTACTAAATACTGCTTTAGCATCGTCTACTTTACCTTGCGCCACTAAATAACGAGGCGACTCCGGAATAAACAAAACACCCACTAAAAATAACACAGCAGGCACAAGCTCTGCCCAAAACATCCAGCGCCAAGCGGCTATATCAAGCATTAAAATATTTTGCGCGCTGCCTGCTGCATCAGCAATTAAATAGTTACTTAAAAAAGCAGCAAATAAACCCAGTACAATAGCGAGTTGTTGTAATGTAGCTAAACGACCACGTAGTGCTGGTGGCGCAACTTCTGCAATATAAGCTGGCGCTAATACTGATGCAGCACCAATACCTAAACCACCAAATAAACGGTAAAAAATAAACTCCGCAGAGCTTTCGCTAATGCCCGAACCAAAAGCGCTAATAGCAAAAATAATCGCGGTGATGATCATAATTGCACGGCGACCAAACTTATCAGCCAGCGGCCCCGCAGCAAGCGCACCTAGGGCACAGCCAAGTAACACAGAGGCAACATTAAAGCCCGTAGCCACACTGCTTGAATTAAATGCATTACCGAGCGCCGACACCGTGCCGTTAATAACGCCCGAGTCAAAACCAAATAAAAAGCCACCAATAGCAGCCACAGCCGATATAAATATTACGTAAAAAAGAGAGGTGTGTTCAACTGTGTTGGCTGAGTGGGAAGGCGGTGTGTGCGTTGTCATTATATGCCCTGAAAGTTAATTTAAATTTAAAAGAGCATGATATCGTAAAGCGCTATGGCTGAATACGCTTGTGCGGGTGTAAATTGAGCCATTTTTAAAGGCTTTAAAATTAAGTAACCGCCTTTTTTGAATAACACCGATTGATTTTCAAAAAAATAATATGTTTTGTATGGGGAGTATTTGTTGGACCAATATTACTGTTCTCACCCATTTGGGTGTGTTTTTGCAATTGCGTAGCCTGTTCTGAAGTTAGGTAATTGTTTACAAGTGATTATTTGGTGGTTAAGGTAAATGCATTGAATATAGGAACATTGTCGGTTTATAAAACGACAAATATCGTCGATTAAGTTGTTATGTTTACTTCAAGCTCAGAGTGTTAATGGAATATTTATGCCAATAAAAAAATGGATTTTTCAATACGCTATAGCTCTACCAATTATTTTTTCTCTGTTGACAGGCGTTCAATACTTAAAAGGCAGAAGTCTAGAATACTCTATTGAATTCGGTATTTTGTGGGCCTTAGTATCGGTAACCATTTTTGCTATTAGGCGTTTCTACAATTATCGCAAAAATATTAATTGTACTGTATGTAATGATATACCTAATAACAATCAAGATTCTGGTGGTAGGTAAACATAATAAGTAACAGTTGGCTACGTTTCGCTTCGCTACACAGTTTAGCCAACCATTACTTAGCCTGTTATCTAAGCGTTAGTTTTCAAATAAACTTATGGAGTCAATTTTGAGGTTATTTTGTCTTATTTTAATCATGTTCGTATCTGGATGTGCAAGTATTTATGGGATTACTGGTGCTGATGAAGGAAAAAGAGTCGGCAACTCCTTTAAGTACAATATTATCCATCCGGGCTTGGGTGTAACAATCATTGAACCATATAGTGAAAAATTAACTCCTATAGAAACTATTGGTAAAAGTTCTCCCTCTCCCTTAAACCATACGATAAAATTTGGGACTTCCGAAAATATGCATACGCTAAAGATCGTTGGGAAGTATGAGAAGGACTTGTATCTTGATGATGCATACTATGGTTCTATCTGGAATGGAGATGTACTTGTAAAAAATGGAGTACTATTTATTAATGGTAAAATTGCCGAAAAAATTGAAAACTAACAAGGCAAGTCATCGGAAAAACACTTGCTGGCTGCGCCAGAGCGCTCGCGTTTCCAGCTGCGTGGGACGTTATAAGCACGGATGGATATGAGAGCACTTTATCTACTTTTAATTTTAGTTTCTATAAATATAAGTGCTGATGCTTACTTTCCCAGCTGCTTTGAGTCCTCTACTTTTGAGAGATATGGGAAAAAGCTATTTATTACACCAGATGATTTGTTAAACCGTCCTAATTGGGACTTAGGTGATGGCGAACCACCAATATCAATTGGTAATGCAACAGAAAAAGTTATGTCATTTCTTCGTGATAAATACAGTGTTGAAGACGTGATATTTGCATTTGTTCACCTAAAGAGCCAAGTTTGTTTAATAGACTAGCAAATGCAAATAGTTTGGTTTTACGTTTTCGCTGCTGACACACCAATTAGTCTTGTTGGTATCTCAATGACTGGACGATTGATTGAGGCCGTAGAATGACATTTAAAAGAATATTTTTAGCACTATTTATAGTGCTAAACCCTCCCCAATTCCTTACTTACACCTCAAAGCTCTCAAAGTACTCTTTTTGCAGATCTATAGTAAGCGCTTTAGGGCGAATGCCTTGTACTAGGCTGTATACTTCTTCTTTTGTGTAACCTGCCGAATTTAAAATAAGCGCAGCGACCAAACCTGTACGTCCTGTGCCGCCTTTACAGTGTATGGCAATGGTTTGTTTGTGTTGTATGGCTTGTAATATATCGGTTTTGTGGGTGTTCCAGCTTGATGTAAAAGGCTGCTTGGGTGCTTCGTCGTCATTTATAGGTAAATGAAACCAGGTTATATCGTGTTTTTTGCACTCGCTATTAATTGTTTGTACGTTGTTTTTTTCAAGTTCCTGTTGCGGCATAAGTGAAAGCAGCATGTGAGTGCCAGCGGCTTTTAATGTATTGATTGAATCCGCTAGGTTTTGTGTTTTTGTGCCAGGGCAGGGCGTAAAAATAATATTTGCGCCGTTATTGAGTGATAAAACATCGTACGGATGCGCGCTCATGGTAAGTCCTTTATTTTTAATGAATTTGCTTTAATAAGCCCACTATAGCGTGTTTTAGTTACAAGTTTAAGATTGAATAATAAGCACAAATGCTAGATACTGTTTTTATATACAGTTGTGGCGATATTATGAAAAAAGAATTACCAGCAAAATACTATTTAGCGCATTTTAGAGAGCTTATTGAGTTTGTAACAAGTAAATGTATGCATTTACTTGAGCCTAAACATAGTGAATTTATTAGTAAAATTAATCAGCTAGATGAGCAAAGCCAATGCATGTTGGCGCGTGTGTACTCGCGAAAGCCTTATTTAGTGCAGGCGCAATCGCTTAATTATGAAGAAATAACCTCGCCGCATCAGGCTATTTATACGCTAAAAAAAGCGGGTATTTTATTTGAGCCAAACGAGCAGCATTACCAGCAGCTTTTAGCGCACTTAACTAAACCTTCTTTGGTTGAGTTGCTAAGTAATTACAGTGAGCAAATAAGCTTTAAAAAAAGCGCCGCTAAAGGCGCGCTGGTGGATATTGCGCGTGAGTTTTTTAAAGCATGCCCACAAGAGCTTGCGCCACTTTATAGCCAGTATGTAATTAATAACCGCAGTGATTACTACGAGTATTTTGAGTTTTTATTTGCAGGTAAACTAAGCAGTGGTGATGTGAATCATCAAAACCGTTTTTTAATGCGAGACTTAGGCTTAACCGCTACGCGCGAAGGACATAGCGAGAGCTTGTCGCGTTTTGAAACACTTGACGAAGCGCAATCAAACTATTTATTAAACCGTTACCGGTTAGCATTTAAAAATATTACAGATGAGAGCGACTATGTTGCTTTAGCGTCGCAGGTTTTAGTGCAAGCTGCACATGGTGCAATTGCCGTTGTATTAAAAAACAAACTATTAGTTAGGCTTTATAGACAGCTAAAAACAGTTGATAGCGAACTTGCTTTTAGTTTACTTGAAGGGTGCGTGGATGATAGCGAAGCACAAGAAATTCAAATAAGAGAGCAATACAGGCTTGGCAATAAAGAGTGGGTAAAAGCTCGATTAGAAGCCATTATCGAAAACCCGCTCACTGATGATTTACTTTATTTTGCTGACGATTTTTTAATGCGTAAGTTTAATAAAAAAACACGTTCGCGTTTAAGTGCCATGCTTGCCGACACTCAGTGCGTGCTAGAAATTGATGAACTGTACCGAGGTGAAGTAGAGCAGGGCGTAAACGATTATTATACTCGCCAAGGTATGCAGGTATTTAATACCGAAAACACGCTTTGGCAAAGTTTGTTTGGTTTAGTATTTTGGCACGAGTTATTTGTGGAGTCGCCTTATCCGCCATGCAATGAGTTTGATATTTATCCGCAAGTATTAAGGCTTGGTAATTTTTATGAAGCGCAGCAAACACAGATAAATGAGCGCTTAGCACAGTGCCAAACGTCGCAAGCATTACTTAATTTAGTATGCAAACATGCAGCGCAATACTTTGATCAACCTAACGGTTTATTTAGATGGCGCAGTAATTTATTAGAGCCACTAGAAGCGCTTATTTTAAACAGCCCTATTAAGGTGCTAATTGCGCACTTAACAGCCATGAGCAAACATTATTTACAGCTAAAAGACGGCTACCCCGACTTAATGATCATTAATAATGGCCAAGTACATTTTGAAGAAGTAAAAGCCCCAGGCGATAAGCTTAGGCGCAACCAACTTACAACTATTGATAATTTAAAAAAAGTGGGCTTTACGGTACATATTGCTGCAGTTAAGTGGTTTGTAGACCCAAACCGTGTTTACAGCGTAGTTGATATAGAAACCACGGGCGGCTTAAAAGGCGGCAACCGAATTACCGAAATTGGCATAGTTAAAGTACAGCACGGTAAAGTAATTGATACTTGGACAAGCTTAGTTAACCCCGAGCGCCATATACCTGGCTTTATTACGTCATTAACCGGCATAAGCGATAGTATGGTTTACAACGCGCCTGTATTTGCCGATATAGTTAAGCCGCTAATAGATAAACTCGCAGGCAGTATTTTTGTAGCCCATAACGTTAATTTTGACTACGGCTTTATTAAAAAAGAGTGCGAGATGGCAGGGCACTTTTTTAAAATGCCAAAAATGTGCACCGTGGTTGAATCACGCAAAGCGTTTAAAGGCTTAAAGTCGTATTCGCTTGGTAACCTTAGTGCGCATTTTAATTTAAATTTAACCAGCCATCACCGCGCATTGGCCGATGCAACGGCTACTGCTGAGCTGTTATTGCTGATACAAAATAGTGGAACGCTAACGCAGTAGGGTATTAACTTACCTTTAAGTAACTGAAATTTAAATAATAAGTAGTTTTATTATAAATTTTTAATTTATTTTGGAATAAAGTGTTTTTGAAAATCGTCTTCTTTATGTCAATCCGACAAACTAGAGGACAAAACAATGATTAAATTAAATAAAATTGTAAGCGTAATGATGTTAAGCGGTGTGTGTACTTTTACAGGTGCAGTGCACGCCGCTGATATTGAAATATCTCAGTCAACGTCGGCGCAGCAACAAACATCTACATCTATTGCGCTTTCACAAAACGGTTTAACAGCCAGTGGTAGCATCGAGTCAAACGCATCTAGCGATACACAAGTAACGGCTGACGATTCGCAAAATACAGATTCAACGGCAAATAACACGCAAACTTCAGCGCAAGAAAGTAGCGAGGCCGCAGAGCCTGCAAATTCATTAGTTGCATCTGCCAGCTCATCTTTAAATAATGCATTAAACGCATCGTCTTTAAATGCCACAGGCAATACCACAGTCAATACAGCACTTGATGCAACCGCGCATTTAACCTCATCGGCGGGTAATTTAACGACTGCAGTGAGCCAATTGTCATTACTTGGACTTACCTTTGAGCAAGCCGCTCAGCCTGATACTACTGATACACCAACAAGTGCCTCTTTACTGTCAAATGTGAGTAGCGCAACCGATTCAGTAACACAAGCTGATGCAACAAATGCGCTTAATGCGGGTGAGCTTAAAAACCAATTAGCAATTACTAATACGGCTGCAAACTCAGTAAGTTCTGCACTGCAAGTAGGTGATGCAATTAATACCAGTAATGAAGTAGTAAGCAGTGTTCAGCAATCTTTAATTGCCAATGTGCAAGACAGTACGGTTAGTAGTTTACAAAGCACGGTACAGCAAAGTGTTAGCGGGCAGGTGAGTGCAGCGGTTACGGATCAAATTAGTAACGATGTAGCACTTAGCACTGCAAGTGAAGTAGTAACCAACATTACTAACGACTTAGACCTAGGCCTTTAATACGCCGCGTGTTTGCACAAATGCCGAATGGGGAAACCTATTCGGCCTGTTGGAGAATAAATATGAAAGCAGTTATAACCGCCACATTGTGTGTTTTTAGTGCCCAAGCGGTGCTTGCACAAACCAACCACGTTAAAACACCTGAGCAAAATAAACCCTTTAAAAGTAGCCTTGAAGTAAATGCAGATGCAGAAGTTGGGGTTTTAAGTAATTCGGCGCTCTCTGTTCAGGAGCTTGACGATATTTCGTCACAAAGCGACAGCGGCATAAAAACCGCAGCAGGTGTTAATGCAAAATGGCAATTAACCAAAGGCGCTAAATTAGCCTCAAGCTATAAGTTTGAGCAACAAGACTACGATGAATTTGATCAATACGATTTAGACCTTCATCAATATGGTTTAGATGGCAGTTATAGCTTTAATAGCCATGAGGTAGGAGTTCGTTACGATGGTGCAAAAGCAAATGTAGATGGCGAACCATTTTTACATTTTAATCAAGCTAGTGCTTACTATGGCCACTTTTTAAACCCGCATACGTATTTGCGTATGAGCATAAAAACCAAAGCTAAACGTTTTGCTACTGCAAAAGCACGTAATGCCGATGGCGTAGGCGGCGATGTAGCGCTTTATCATTTTATAAATAATGGCCAAACCATGCTAATGGCAGCGCTAAGTGCCGATAAAGAAAACGCCGACGACAACCAATACGACTTTAACGGTTACGGTTTTACTACTAAAGTTACGCACAAATTTACGGCCTTTAATGTGGCTAACAAAGTGGGGGCTGGCTGGCGTTATCAAAATAAAGATTACGATGAGCAAACAACGGATGATTTTTTTGAGCAAATACCGTCGCGAGATGAGCACCGAAATGTAGTCAATGCGTTTTATAACCTAGCTGTGTTTGAGCACGTAACGCTAATAGCCGAGGCTGAATATGGCGATTATCAATCAAAGCTTAGTAGTAATACCTATACGCAATCGGTTTTATCGGCGTCAGTTAAAGTGCACTTTTAGGTGGGTAAATGGCGCCATAACCAAAGGTGGTGTCTTTGCCTTGCTCGCCTAAATCGACGGCCAGCGATGTAAGCTCGTTAAGTGCTTTGGTTTTATTATTACCATGCTTTAACAATAAACAACTTAATGCCGCGCTTACATGCGGCGCCGCCATTGACGTACCCGACTCCCTCCCAAATTTTCCATTGCCTTGGCTTGTAACAACATTTACACCAAGGGCTGCAAAGTCTATGTAATCGCCTTTATTTGACCATCTATAAATGTGGTTTTTTGAATCAATAGCACTTACCGCTATCACGCTTTTATACGCGCCTGGGTATAACGGCTGCGACGCTGGCCCTTGGTTACCTGCAGCAGCTACAATTAACACGTTTTGTTTTATTGCAGCAGTAATACTTGCTTCTAAAACTGCGTTATTTGGCCCCGTTAGGCTCATATTTATTACGGGTATTTTATTGCTGACTAGCCAGTTAAGTGCCTCTACTATGGCAAATAATGTAGCCCCATGTGCATATTCAGATTGCCTATAAAACACCTCGGCACTGTAAAGCTTGGCACTGCTTAAAAGCGGGCTGAGCGTTGCTCCTTTACCTGTAATTAACCCCGCTATGGCGGTGCCGTGTAAATTTGGCGAGCTTAACCCTTTAGGTAAAAAGCTTTGCGTGGTGATATTTGCGCCTTTAAAAGCGCTGTGTTTGGTATTAATGGCGCTGTCGATCATGCCAATTTTTACGCTTTGTGTGCAGTAAGGCGCAACAGGCTTATTTTGTGTTACTTTTGCGGTAGGCTCGCCTGTTTGCGCTTGGTATATGTGGTTTCGGTCAAGTATTGCAGACTCATCTAAGTTAAGCGCTTTTAATAACTCACTTTTAGAATTAACACCTTGGGGCACGTTAAAGCGCACTAAGCTCATGTTAAGTGCGTTGTAATTTTTTACCGATACAATGGTTACATTTTGCTGCTTTAGGGTATTAAGCTGTTGGCTATTTGCCATTAATAACCACTGGCGCTCTATTGCTCTAAAGCCGTTTTCTAGCTCTACTTCAACAAATGCGGTGTTTTGGCTATTTATATTAATGTTAAGCACATTGGGTAAGCTGCTAATTGGCTCACTAATTTGCGCTTTGAGTTCATCAATCGATATTTGTGGAACAGGCACCGGAAGCGGCAGGCGTTGTGCTCGCTCTATAGTTTGTTCAATACGCTGCTCTATTGGGTTTAGCTGCCCAAGCACCTGATCGACTTTTACTATATTGGCTGAACTCGTTGCGCTAAATATACAAAGCGAAGCGGCTATTATGTCTTTAACGCGTGTGTTTTTAATATTCATAGTGGGTTACTTCTATTAAATTTATCATGCTGGTTAGTTAACGTTTAACACATAGAAATATTTCATTATTTAAATTATTTTGATTATTTGGGAATAAATGTTTTTTTGAATCGTCTTCTTTATAAAAGGGGTAAAAATCAATGAACGAAACTCTAAAAACCTTATTGCCCATGCTTAGGCGTTTTGCCTATTCGCTAACGGGTAGTAAAGCAGATGCAGACGATGTAGTGCAAATAACAATTGAAAAACTATTAGTAAAAGGCATTCCGGATGACGTTGAGCCTGCTAAATGGGCATTTAAAATTTGCCGTAATGTGTGGATAGACGAATACCGCTCACGCAAGGTAAGGCAAAATAAGGCTCAGGCCGATATTTTACCAGAGCCAATATCAAGTAATGAGCACCAAACACTCGAAAACAAACAAATGCTTAAAAATGTAAATACAGCACTTGGGCAATTACCCGAAGAGCAACGCGCCATAGTATCGCTGGTGGCAGTGCAGGGCATGGCCTATAAAGAGGTAGCACATACGCTAGATATACCTATAGGTAGTGTAATGAGTAAATTATCGCGTGCACGCAGTACACTTTATAACTTAATAAAACCCGACTTTAAAAAGGAGCAAGTATGAACATTAACGACGAAACACTTAGCGCCTTTTTAGACTCAGAACTAAGCGAGCACGAAATGGAGCAAGTGCGCAAAGCCCTTGAAACCGATGATGAGCTAGTAATGCGACTTGCAGAGCTAAGCGAAGTAGACATGCGAGTAAAAGAGCACGCAACAAGTATTGACGACGCACCACTTAGTGACTCATTAGCTAAAACGGTTGCAAAGCTTGATATGGCAACGACAAAAAACACGCAAAACAGTAATGTAGTAACGTTAACGCCTTGGCAAAAGGTTAAGCAATCGGCTAATAAAAGTTTAGCAATAGCAGCAAGCGTTGCTGTGGTATTTGGTATTGCAATGACGAGCTATTTACAACCCAATGAGTCGCAAAATTTAGTAGCCAGTAATATAGCCACAGCACTTAATACGCAGCTAAGTAGTGGTGTGTTTGAGCAAAGTGATGGCTCAGTATTTAGCGCACAGCTTAGTTTTAAGAATCAGCAAGGTGAGCTTTGTAGGCAGTATGCACTAAGCTCAAATAATACAACGCAAACGAGCATTGCTTGTAAAACGCAAAGCGGTTGGCAAATTAAAGCGCAATCAGCCACGCAGCAAAGTAACAATGGCGCGCAATATCAAACGGCGTCTAATAACAGTGACTTAGATGCTGTTATAGATAACATGATCAGCGGCGCACCACTAGATAGAGCGCAAGAGCAGCAAGCAATTAGCGCAAAGTGGCAGTTAAACAAATAATAATGTGTATAAAACGAGGTGAACTATGAAAACATCTATTTTAATTATCAGTATTTTACTTATGGCGGGCTGTGCATCTAAACCTGATTACCGCGCCGCAAATAATGGCTCACAAGGTTACAGCGAGCAAAAAATTAGCGACGATCAATACCGCGTCGAGTTTAAAAGCGTATCAAACAACGTCGCAGATGCCGGTGACTATGCATTATTACGCGCGGCTGAGCTTACACAAGCACAAGGCTACGACTGGTTTTTTGTAACTAATAAAGAAACCTTTGTTGAGTCTAAATCGCAAGCCCCCACGTCATCTATTAGTGCATCACAAAGCCAGCAATATGAGCGAAGCTGCGGTTTATTAACCTGCGAAACACGCGTACGTCCGACAAGCAGCGTAGGCGTACAAGTGAGCAACAATGATAAACGCAAAGAAGTGCACACCTTAATTGATATTAAAATGGGTAAAGGGATAAAACCAAGCGACAACAGCTTTAGCGCCCAAGACTTAATTGAAAATTTAAGCAAAAAGGCGCAAAAGTAAGCGTTTGGTAAAAGCGCTTGATATAAGCACTTAGCTTGTTTTAGCTAAGTGCTTTTTTCGTGGTAAAAAACCAGTAACCAACATAGTACCCACAATAACAAATAATGCGCCGAGTAACGTATTTGGCCCAATTTGCTCATCTAAAATTAAATGCCCCCAAAAAATGCCAAATAGTGGAATTAAAAACGTGACTGTTAACGCTGAGGTAGGGCCTATATCTTCGATTAATTTAAAAAATAAAATATAAGCAAGTGCAGTACACATTACTCCTAATACAAGTACACCTAGCATAACGTTGGTGCTTGGTATTTCACGCATTGGCATAAATAAGATAAGCGGCAATACCATAAAGCTTGAAGCCCACATTGAGCCATGGGCGTTATCGAATGGGGCCAGTTTAGGCGCGTTTTTAGTGTAATGCGATGCAATGGCATAGCAAAGTGATGCGCTTAATGCTGCGACTAAGGCCCAAATTGATTGGCTATTTAACACAAAATGATTTTGCCCAACCAAAATAACTACGCCAATTAAACCCAGCAGTAAACCAATCACCATACTTTTATTGGGCTTTGTTTTTGTCCATAAAATTCCAACAACAACACCCCATATTGGTGTTGTAGAATTTAAAATTGAGAGTGTGGATGCGCTGATAGTTTGGGCTGCGTAAGCAAAAAATAAAAACGGCAGAGCAGAATTAAACGCGCCTATAATAAAAAAGTGTTTTTTATGTTGGACAAACGCTAAGCTGCGCTTTAAGTAAAGCGCCACAATAAAGAGGGTGAGTGCGGCAAAGCCAACTCTAAATTCTATTAACACCGCTGGGCCTAAGCTGTTAGCTGCCATTCGCATAAATAAAAATGACGCGCCCCAAATTGCAGCCAGAAAAAATAACCGAAGTAAACTTGCTAAGCTCATGATAGTATTTTAATTATACAAACAGGATTACACAATAGCAGGCTTTGCAAAGAGTGTAAGCCAGATTCGGTACTCGCATATAAAAAATAATAAAGGACTAGTTATGGCTAAATGTATATCGGTTGCAGCAATTTTGGCTGTAGGTTTATTAGGTGGGTGTGGGTCGACCCCTGTTAGCCTATACAGCGACAATACAATGAAGAAAAAAGAATACAATGGTATTAAAGCGTATAAAAAGGGGCTGTACGAGCAAGCTTTTTATGATTTAAAAGAGCCGGCAGCACTTGGCTATAAAAGTGCACAATATACGTTGGCATTCATGTTTTTAAAAGGCCAATACTTGGAGCAATCTACTAAACTCGGAATGGGCTGGCTAGGTGTTGCAAAAGAAGCGGGGGTCGAAAATTGGTCTGCGCAATACGATGCATTTTACAGTGCAGCGACTACGCAGCAAAAACAACAAATAGACGAAACAGTTGCGTTGTATATAACGCAATTTGGCGTTAAAGCACAAAATATGACCTGTCGGCGTTCAGCTTCGCCTAGGCGTACATTTGGTGAAGTTAAAATTGATTGCACTAAGCACGAAGGTAGCGTTACCGAGCACGACATACAAATAATAGAATAGAGTTATGACTTTTCTAGCTTCTTTTCAAAGTCGCTTTTAACTATTTCAAGTGCTTTAAGTACTTCTTCTGGAGCAACATCGTGTTGCTCTAGTATCATAATTAAATCTACTGCAAGTTTAATATGTGTAGGGGCTTGATCAAGTGGACTTGTCATTTAACTCTTTCTTTTTTGATATTTGGCTAATGGCAACGTTTATTGCGGTTTGTACACGTTGTTCCATATGTATGCGTTCTGATTGCGGTAAATAAAACGCCATATCTACATCGTAGCGAATATATCGTGGCGGGAGCTGATTTAGTACCGTACAACAAAAGTCAGCCATTACATCTTCATCATATTTTTCATCAAGTTTAAGTTTGATAACTTCCTCGACTACAATCTTTTCGTAATAGTTGTGTATGTCTTCGTGTAATCGCATATTCCCACCGCTTTAAAATAATCCGTTTAATTGAGTCTATACTATGGCTTGCTATAAATCGATAGCGGCTTTAAATAGTTGTTTATGAACATTAATTAGTGAGCTCAAATTACGCTGATAACCTCCGCCTAGGCCGCACATTAGTGGGATTTGGTGTTGCTTACAAAAGTTGAGAGTAAAAAAGTCGCGTTTATATACGCCATCTATTGATACATCAAACAAGCCTAACTCGTCTTTTGTGTAAATATCAGCACCTGCATTATACAAAATAATATCGGGGTTATGAATACGCACGCAAAAATCGAGTGCTTGCTCTAATGTAGCAAGGTACTCAGCGTCGGTTGTTTTAGCGGGCAATGCAAAATCGTAGGTGGACTCTTGCTTATTACGAGGGAAATTTTGCTCACAATGAATTGAGCAGGTAATAATTTGGTCATGATTTTGAGTGATTTGTGCTGTGCCATCGCCTTGGTGTACGTCGCAATCAAAAATTAAAACAGTGTCGGCTTGCTCTGTATTTATTAAATGTGCTGCTGCAATAGCTAGATCGTTAAAAATACAAAAACCGCTACCGTAATCACTGTATGCATGATGATAGCCACCACTTAAATTAGCCGAAAAACCATGTTTTAGCGCGTGTTCACTACTTTGGATGCTTGCCCCAACTGATAGTAATGTGCGCTCTACCAATTCATTTGAATAAGGAAAGCCCATTTTTTTTATGGCTTTATTGCTAAGCGTGCCGTTTAAAAAGTTATTTATATAAGTTTGATTATGACATAGTGAAAGTTGAGATTTGGTTGCTTTTTTAGGCTCTTGAAAGTGAATAGCCGAAACACCTAGGTTTTCTATTTCGGTTTTAAGTAACTTGTACTTTTGAATAGGGAATCGATGACGTTCTGGGAGTATAAGGTCTGAATACAATGGATGATAATAAAGCTGCATAGTAAAGTGCGCCTTAACGCAGCTGCTGTTTTTCTACTTGTTGAATTTTATCTTCGGTGGCAGAAATTGCTTTTCTGCAGCGGCCTAATCGAGCGTGTGTGCTTAATATTTCAAGGTTAAGCTTTTGTGCTTTAGCAGGCGAGGCTTTATCCATTTGCATTTTTCGCTCTTCAATCATGAGCACTAAACGGCGTTCAAACTCATGGTTTTGTTTTAACTCGTCGTAAAGCTCATGGGATGATTGCATTATTTTTTGCACAGCTTGCTTATAAACGGTTTGCTTAGGGCGTGGTTTATAATGGCTTTTGTTTTCTTTAACCCAAATAGGGGTAGATTTAATAACATTGAATACAGCTTGTATTTGAGCTGCAATACGTTCAAGCGCGTAGGTATAAGCATGGCGATGCTCGCTTGGCGGTAACCTTGAAACTTCATCTTCTATTTCTATCACGTAATCGACTAGGTTCATGCTTTTGGTACTAAAAACTGCGCGGTCAAACAAGCTAGGTTGTGCTTGCATGTAACGATTTTTAGAAAAAAGTTTAGCTTTATCAAATTGCTCAGCTTGTTGTTTTAGCGTTGCAACTTGTTGACGTAGTTTATCTAAAGCCATTGAATGCATATTAAAAGTAAGCCTCGTAAATTAGTTTTAATGCTAAAAGTATAACCATAGTATTAAATACTGGGCGAATAAATTTGCTACCAAAGCGTATTGCTGAATGCGCCCCAAACCATGCGCCTAGCATAATAAAAAAGCCCATTGTTATGCCAAGTAAAAAGTTTACATGGCCGAGTGCAACAAAGGTAATTAAAGATATAAAGTTAGACACAAAGTTCATTGAACGCGCTAAACCACAGTTGAGTAGCAGGTTCATTTTGTAAAGCATGCCATTAGAAGCAGTCCAAAATGTACCCGTACCTGGGCCTGCTAAACCATCAAAAAAGCCTAATGCTAAACCTTGTAGCCATTGTTTTATTTTCATCGCTTTGTTTAGTTTAGGAAGTTCATCGCCTTCGGTAGTACTTAAATTACCAAATAAGCTATAGCCAGCAACTAAAATAATAATAATCGGGAGTAGTTTGTTTAAAAAATCGATACTTAAATGATCAACAATAACAGTACCTATCAATGCACCTATTGCGGTAGCAATAATAGAGGCTGCCCAAAACTTAGGACTAAATAAGTTCTTTTTATAGTATGTATAGCTTGCCGTTAACGAGCCAAAACTAGCAGCTAGTTTGTTGGTGCCTAATGTTAAATGTGGAGGTAAGCCAGCAGTTAATAAAGCGGGTACAGTTAACATGCCACCGCCACCGGCGATAGCGTCTATAAAACCTGCGGCAAGTGCAACAGCACATAAAACAGCCCAGGTTGTTGGATCGAGTGCGAGTTCAAACATTAATAATCTATTTGTCTTTTAAAAGGTGGTAGGGTGTCGAGCATGGCTTTACCGTATCGCTTAGTAACTAAGCGCCTATCGAGAATAGTAATACAGCCTTCATCACTCTCTTTTCGCAGCAGTCTACCACAGCTTTGTACCAATTTCTTTGCGGCGTCTGGCACGGTAATCGTTAAAAACGGGTTACCACCTTTGCTTTGTACAAATTCTGCTTGCGCTTCTTCTATCGGCGAAGTAGGTACAGCAAACGGAATTTTAGTAATTATTAAGTTCTCTAAATATTTACCAGGTAAATCAAGACCTTCCGAAAGGCTCTGGGTTCCAAATAAAATACTGCCTTTGCCTTCGTCTACATTTTTAGTGTGTAATTTAAGCAACGCTTCTCGCGACATCTCACCTTGTACTAATAAGTTAAAACCTTTTGTTCTAAGAAACTTTGTTACGTGGTCCATTTGCCAGTAAGAAGCGAATAGTACAAGGTTCGCTTTTTTATCATTTAGGTACTCTGGTAAAGTTTTAGCTAGGTGATCACTAAAGTCTTTATCGGTAGGTTCTACTTTAGATACCGGAATACGTAAAGTGGCTTGTTTTGGGTAATCAAAAGGAGAAGGTACTTTAATAAATTTAACGCCTTCTTCTTTAGCAAGCCCTGTTTCGTAAGCAAAGTGATCAAACGAGCCCAGTGCACTTAATGTAGCAGAGCACAAAACAGCGCCCGCGCATTCTCGCCACAATTTATCTTTTAAGTAATAACCGACCTCGATAGGGCAGTCGCTTAATAAGTGATCGTGATGGCTTTTATATTCAAGACGTTTTATCCACCGTGCATGGGGAGCACCTTCGCCTTTTTTTGCGTAACTAAACCATAGTTTGTTTAGTTGCTCTAAGCGGTTTATGTATTGACCGCTTTCGCCTAGTAATGGGTCGGCAACGTAAGGTTTTATATCGCCGTCGCTTACATCTTGGGTAAGGGTGTCGTGCATTTTGTTTAAACAGCGCAGCGCATCTTGTGTGGCTTCGCTTATGTCTTTTGCTTTACTGTGCAGCGATTCTGGAATTTCACCGTGCTCAAAGCGATAAGTATCGTCTTTTGAGTATTCAAAGTCGGCATTATCAAGAATATCGCGAACTACTTTTAAGTCTTTATTTGCGTCGTTAATACTGTCGCAAAGTTTAAAGTTTTGCCCAATGGCTCTTTGCCCTACTAAAACCTTCGCCATTTTCCCGCTAAACTTAGTGAGCTTATCAAGCCATTCTATTGTGCCTTTAATTGTGGCAGCAGCTGATGAAAAGTCGCGTGTTATATGTGCTAAATGGTGCGCTTCATCAATTACATAAATGGTATTGTCGGGCTCTGGTAAAATTTTACCGCCGCCTAAATCTAAATCAGCAAGTAGTAATGAGTGATTAATTACCAGTACGTCCATTTGCATCAATTGATTACGAGCAAGCTGAAACGGACACGTTTGATGGGCTTTCATTTGGCGCTGGCATGAGTGTTTATCGCACGCTATTAAGTTCCACACTCTATCGGGTACAGTATCGGCCCAGCTGTCTCTATCGCCTTGCCATTTTTTATTCACATAGGCGTTATATAGCTCATTCAAACACTTGGTTTCCATTGCGCTCAATGGTGAAGTAAGTGTTGGCATAAAGTCCATTTGTGTTTGGCTATCGCCGTTTACAGCATTATGTAATTTGTGAGCGCAAATATAACGATGGCGACCTTTTACCAAATCAAATTTAAAGTCGAGGCCTGAATGCTTTTTAAAAAATGGGAGCTCTTTTGCTATTAATTGTTCTTGCAGTGCAACGGTTGCGGTAGAAATAACTAGCTTCTTTTTTTGTGCTAAGGCAAGAGGCAACGCGCCTAAACAATAGGCAAGAGACTTACCGGTACCAGTGCCTGCTTCAATTACGCAAATGCGCTGCTTTTTATGGTATTCGCCAGCAAGTGTTTTTGCTATTTCGGCTACAAGATAATTTTGACTGCTACGAGGGCGATAATCTTTTAGGTTACTAGCCACATGCTGGTGTACTTGCCTAATTGTTTTTTTTAGTGAGTCAGAAAGCATGGGATGATTTACCTAAAGTATGTATATAATTACAGTGCTATGGATTTTAGAGTTATAAGAGTGTAACTACAAGAAGTGATGAGATTAATTTAGCAAATAAAGTATCTGAGTGTTTATTTAGGTTGGATGTATGGCTTTAAAGCATTTTGAATTAAGTAAAAACTTACATATATATGTATAAGGTTTAGTAATAGTGTACTTAACAGACGGTTTTATTGTTTCTTCTCATGCGTATGATACTGCAAGCGGCATATGCTACGAAGCATGGTTTTGCAGTGACAAAGGGCCTATAAAAACAGTATCAGCTAACGAGAATGCGCTATTTTTTATTAAGAGCAAAGATGCTGAAATAGTGAATGAAATATTAGCCGCTGAATCACTTACCTTTAATGTTAAAAGTCTTGGACTAAAAAACTTTCAGCAAGAAGAAATGTCGGCTTGTTATTTCAACTCACTAAAACATTTTTATTCTGCTGCTAAAGCTTTAAAGCAACGTGGAGTTGTATTATTTGAAGAAGATATTCGACCAATAGAGCGTTATTTAATGGAGCGCTTTATAAAAGGAGGAGCTTGGATAACGGGTAATGTTTTTTATCAAAATGGTTATACATTAGTAACAGAGGCAAAATTAAAAGCAAATGACGAGTATTCCCCAACCCTTAATAAGCTCTCTTTAGACATTGAATGTAACGAAAGTGGCGTTTTGTTTTCTGTTGGACTTGTGGGCTGCAATCTAGACTGTGTTTTAATGATTGGCGAGCCAGATAGGGAAACTGAAAACCTTGAGTTTGATATTATTTGGTGTGTAGATGAGGCTGAGCTGTTAAGGGGGGTAGAGCATTTTATTAAGCTTAGCGATCCTGATGCCATAATTGGGTGGAATGTAATTGAGTTCGATTTTTCGGTTATTCATGAAAGAGCTGAAGCACTAGGCATTAAGTTATTACTGGGTAGGGGAGATCAACCTTTATATGTTCGCAAAGGACACTTTACTCGAGTATCGATTCCTGGGCGATGTGTGGTTGATGGGATAGACACTTTAAAAAATGCTACATATAGCTTTGAGAGTTTTTCTTTAGCTAATGTTTCAAATCAAGTGTTGGGTGAGTCCAAATTAATCGACACGGCTAATAGTCTGCAGGAAATTATTAGGCAATTTAATGAAGATAAGCTTTCTTTAGCAAAATATAATCGACAAGACTGTATTTTGGTAAATAAAATTTTTGATAAATTAAAGCTACTCGATTTTTCTATTATAAGAACAAAGCTCACAGGATTAGAGCTTGAAAAAAAGGGCGGCTCTGTCGCTGCTTTTATCAATATGTATTTACCAATGCTGCATCGCAGCGGTTATGTTGCTCCTAATATGGGCGATCATGGGCTTACATTCGAAAGTCCTGGCGGTTATGTAATGGAGTCTATTCCTGGGCTTTATAAAAATGTCATTGTTTTAGACTTTAAAAGCTTGTATCCCAGTATTATGCAAACTTTCTATATTGATCCACTCGGACTGATAGAAGGTTTAAAAAATCCGAACCAGAGTGTGCAGGGTTTTAATGAAGCCCTATTCTCGCGCGATAAACATCACTTACCTTTATTAATTAAAAGCTTAGCCTCACAAAGACAGCTCGCCAAAGACAATCAAGATCAAATGCTTTCTCAAGCAATTAAAATAATAATGAATAGCTTATATGGTGTTTTAGGCTCAAAAGGATGCAGGTTCTACGATCCCAGGTTATCTAGCTCTATTACATTAAGAGGGCACGAAATAATGCTACAAACTAAAAAATGGATAGAAGAGCTTGGCTATAGCGTTATTTATGGTGATACCGATTCTACATTTATTAAGCTGGACGATGATTTAACTCACGACGAGTGTAATGAGATTGGCGTGTTTTTAGCTAAAAAGATAACTACAGATTGGGTTAACGAGATTAAACAAACGCACAACTTAACAAGTCATTTAGAAATAGAATTTGAATCTCTTTATAGCCCATTCTTTTTGCCAACCATAAGGGGGAAGCTAGTTGGCTCTAAAAAGCGCTATGTCGGTAAATTAATTAAACCAAACGAGTCAAAATTAGTATTTAAAGGATTAGAAACAGTAAGAAGTGATTGGACTAAACTTGCTCAACAGTTCCAGTTCGAACTATTTACTAGTCTTTTTAATGGAAACTTGAGCATAAATGACCTTGTTAAAGACTATACAACAAAGTTATACCAAGGCGATTTTGATCATTTACTCATTTTCAAAAAGAGATTAGGTCAAAACTTAATCGATTATAAGAAAAATATCCCCCCTCATGTTCAAGCAGTTAAAAAACACCAGAAAAAAAATAGCGAATTTACGGTCAATAGAGGTGAATTTGTTACATTTGTTTACACAACTGCTGGAGTTGAGCTGTATCAAGGCTTTCATAGCTATGACTATGCCATTTATATAGAGAAGCAGATTGTACCGTTAATTAAAATGGTGGAGCCTGTAATATATTCAGATGTAAAGAAATATAACTTAAATCAATTAAAACTATTTTAATTTCTGCTTTAATTAAGGTATTTCGCTTACCACGACTAGCTTTTAGCTCTTTAATTGTACAACCCTCCCTTTGAAATTAAAAACATAGCTAATAAATCTTTGTTTGGTTAATATTTACTTAACAAAGGTTGGCTTTTAAGTTTTTTTTGTTTATTATTTGTTTCAGTCACTGTTAAATCAATGTGACAATTAAAAATAATTAAATAATAGTTATGGCTATAAAGCTATAACACCAGGGAGAATCAAATGTTAAATAATAAAGTTTCAAAGGCAGTTCGCTTAGCGATTGCATTTGGTGCAGTATCTACTGCTGCATTTTCGGCAAACTCGTTTGCTGCAGAAGAAGATAGCGTAGAAAAAGTAGAACGAATTGAAGTTACTGGTTCACGTATTAAACGTGTTGATATGGCTGGTGACTTACCTGTTACTGTTATCGACCGTGCAGCAATTGAGCTTAGTGGCGAAACTTCAGTAGCTGATTTGCTTCGTAATACGACATTTAACAGTCTGGGTTCGTTCCGCCCTCAATCAGGTAGCTCTGCTCAAGGCGCTACAACTGTTAGTTTACGTGGTCTAGGCTCTGACCGCTCTTTAGTATTAGTTGATGGTCGCCGTTTACCTAAGTCTACGCTTACCGGTTCAAGCCAAGATCTAAACTTCATTCCAATGGCTGCTGTTGAACGTGTTGAAATATTAACAGATGGTGCATCAGCACTTTATGGTTCAGACGCAATTGGTGGTGTAATTAATGTTATTTTACGTAAAGATTTTAATGGTGCAGAGGTAACATTAGGTTCTGGACGCATTGAGCATGAAGGCGGGGATCGTGAAAACGGTTCAGTACTTTTCGGTGCATCTTCTGATAATGCTTCAGTACTTGCAGGTGCATCTTGGAGCGGTCGTGACATTGTTTACGCTCGTGACTTCCCTTGGTACAGCCCAGGTGGTTCAGTTTACTCTAACAATTTCACTACATTCACAACAGATGACGAAGGAAACAGAGCTAGTAATTTTGACTTCTTTTCTCCAGAATCAACATGTGAAGGTGTAGGCAATGAAAACTTTTACCGTATAGGTGCTCGTTGTGGTTTTAACTTCGCAGCTGTTTCTGCTGATGAAGCTTCTATTAAAAACCGCTCTGCTTTTGTTAAAGCCACTTATGAAGTGAACGAAGATTGGAGCATCTTTACAAACATTAATATTGCCCAAACTAAGTCGTTTGGTCGCTACGCACCAGGTCTAGATACAACAGCATATGATGCAGCATCTTCAACTGTTTATATTAGTGAAGATAGCCCTAATAACCCAACTAATCCAAACAGCCCGATATATGACGCATCTCTAGGTTTAGAGCAACAAGGTCTAGATTATTGGCATCGTTTTGCTGCACTAGGCAATCGTGATAATAACCTTTCATCAGAGCTTAAAGATATTAGCTTTGGTACGACAGGTATGATTGGTAACGTGTCTGTTGAAGCGGGTGTTCGTAAAACATTAAATGAAAGTAACAATATTGGTAGTGGTTACATACTAAGGAGTACTGCACGTCAATATATTGATGACGGTACTTACATGCTTAACGACCCATTTGGTGCTTCAGATGAAGTTAAAAGTGCAATGACAGTAACTACTTCTCGTGTAGGTAAATTTAACCAAGAAGAGTTCTATGCTAATGCTGCATTCGATATTATGGAAACAGACGCGGGTGCAATTCAAGCTTTCGTAGGTTTTGAATATCGCTCAGAAGATTACGCTGATAAATATGATTCACTTTCTGAAGCTGGTCAAGTAGGTGGCTCTTCTGGTAGTAGTGCTGGCGGTGATCGCTCTGTACGTGGCTTATTCTTTGAAGCATTAGTTCCTGTTTCTGAAGAGTTTGAACTTAACTTTGCTGGTCGTTACGATGATTATTCTGATTACGGCTCAGACTTCTCACCTAAAGTATCAGCTCGCTATAACCCAATTGATGATTTAGTACTTCGTGCGTCATGGGGTAAAGGTTTCCGTGCTCCGTCGTTACCTGATTTAACTCAGCAACCAGCTGAATCAGCTGACTCAGTTTCTGATGAAGCTACATGTTTAGCAATTGGTGAAGCTGCAGATTGTTCTTCACAAATTAATGCATTAGTTATTGCTAATCCAGGCCTTCAATCTGAGCAATCAGATCAGTATTCACTAGGTGCGGTTTATCAATTAACTGACGCGATTTCGTTTGAAGTAGATTATTACAACATTGAAATCACAAACAGAATCCGTGCATTTAGCTCGCAATCTATTATTGATGCTCGACTACGAGGTGATTCAGTTCCTGAAGCATTTACAGTATCTCGCTCACCAAATGGTGCTGTGACCCAAGTCGTGCGCGGTTTTGGTAATGATGGTAGCTTAGAAACATCTGGTATCGATTTCAAAGCTAATTCAATGTTTGAATTTGGTGACATGGGTTCTTTAAGAACTAACCTTAATGTTTCGCACATTGTTGATTACAGCACTGACGGCGGTCGTAACTTTGTTGATGATCCAGGTGTTCCACAAATGCGTGTTAGCCTATCAAATGTCTACTCATTCTCTGATTTTGATTTTACTTGGAATCTAAGCCTGATTGACAGCCAATGTGAAGATATTACAGCAGACGGTGAATGTGAAGGTCATATCCCTTCATGGGTAACGCATGATTTACAAGTTGCATACAGCACCCCTTGGAACGGTAAAGTTAGCTTCGGTGCACAAAATGCATTCGGTAAAGAGCCACCACTTTTTGCATATGATGGTCGTGACTACAACTTTAACTTGTACTCAGGTTTTGGACGTACAATGTACTTAAACTTTAAACAATCTTTTTAAGATAGAAGTTTAGTGATATTAAAGAGTGACTCTTAAGTCACTCTTTTTTTTGGAGAAAATAAATGCATTGGGATCATTACTGGGACATAACTAAGGCTTTATCTAGTTTTGGTGATTCAAACAGTCCATTAGGATACCCTGAAGAGGTATTAATATTTTGGGAAAGTGTAGTCAAAGATAAAAAAGAAAATAAGAGCTATCTTGACTTAGGGACAGGGAAAGGTGCTTTAGCATTGTGGATACAAAGCATTTTAACTCGCAATAATATTAAGGGAAAAGTCAGCGGATGTGATTTAGCAAATATTAAAAAAGCTAAAATTATTAGTAGTGCCGATGAAATAAATGAAGCAATAAATAAAGTTGAATTTAAATTTAATACTCCACTAGAGTTGCTGCCGTATCCAAGTAATTCATTTGATTTACTTGTTAGTCAATTTGGTTTTGAGTATTCAAAGTGGAGCGAATCTTTACCAGAGGCAATGCGAGTACTAAAGGATAATGGGGAAATCATTTTAATGATGCATCACCCTGATTCAGTTATTACTAATGACTGTCGAGGAGGTAAAAAGATTTTAAGTTGGTTTTTAACTGAGAAAATATTTGATGACTTAGCTACGATTATCAGTTTAAAACTTAGTGGAGAAGATTTATCTTTTAATAAACGTAATAAACAAATTATACAAAAAATACAGTCTCTTGAGGTACATAATGACGGGGAGCAAGTCTGGTTTATGGACATAATGTCACAAATTTCTAAACTAATGATTAGCTTAACGAAGGAGAGTGAAATTGCTCTGATTGAGTTAAAAAATGCAGTCAATAAACAAATTGATAGACTAGAAGATCAGCTATCAGTTGCATTTGAAGAACAAGAGATAAAAAATAAAATACAAGCTACTCAAATCAAAAGTAAGGGTATTAAAACTGAGAGGTTTTATGTAGATAAGGCGTTATTTTCTTGGAAAGTAACAATAAATAAGTAATGGTTTATTTTCCCCACTTCTATACATCTTTTAAGGCAATGCATTGAACGATACCAACTTTGGTATCGTGACATTGTAATCAACCAATATCTACTTCTTTATTTGGTAAATTAAGTTGAATGTAACTTATACCATACCATACCGCAATCGTATTTAATCAATCTGAGCAGTTAAATACGCGCTAGCTGCGTTAAAGTTTTCAAAATAGACGACCTAATTGAGCAGATTGATACTACTTTATCTGGCACGTTATTAACATTTACCTATCTATGACTGTTGGTGTTTTATTTCGTTTTTGAGCACTACCCGTTAATTATCCCGATTTTAAAAATTATAGTTTAATGCAGAAATGGCAATAATTCCTAATTTTGTTAACGCAACATGTTGTAAATAAAGATGTTTATTTGGTTAGCCAAGTGTTGACCTTTTGGTTGAGTTAGGACTACTATTCAAATCGAAATAGTTACTGCGATTAATTGCAGAACATTTTGAAATAAATAAAATAATTAGAAATAGTATTCTAGGGAGAATCATATGTTAAATAATAAAGTTTCAAAGGCAGTTCGCTTAGCGATTGCTTTCGGTGCAGTATCAACAGCTGCATTTTCGGCTAGTTCATTCGCAGCTGAAGAAAGCGCAGATAAAGTAGAACGTATTCAAGTAACTGGTTCTCGTATTAAACAGGTTGATCTTGAAAATAGCTCTCCAGTAACAGTTATTACTGCAGCAGATATTAACTTGTCAGGTGAGCCATCTGTAGGAGATGTACTTAACAACTTATCTTCAAACTCATTCGGTTCTTGGACTGGTGTTTCTGGCTACGGCGCAGGTTCTTCTGCAACTTCAAGCATTAACTTACGTGGTTTAGGTTCTGATGCGACTCTAGTACTATTAGATGGCCGTCGTATGCCTGGAACAAGTACTTCTTCTGGTGCATCTGCAGATACTTCTCTAATTCCAATGGCTATCGTTGAGCGTATCGAAATCTTACGTGATGGTGCTTCTGCAGTATATGGTTCTGCAGCGGTTGCTGGTGTAATTAACATCATCACTAAAAAAGATTTCGACGGTTTAAATCTTAAATATGAATTTAATCAACCAAGTGTTGACGGCGGTGATAGCAGTACTTTCTCTGTATCGTCAGGTTTTACTGCTGAAAAAGGTAATATTGTTTTCACTTTCGAACACTCTGAAAGCGATGCTATTTACGATAGAGATATATGGGCACTAGATGATGAAACTTACGGTGCATACAGCTCGTACAGCCCAGTATCTAACTATTTAGATAGCACAGGCTACCATGCAAATTCAGATCTATGTGATGCAGAACCTAATACTGTAAATACTATTGATGCTGATGGTAATGGCCGTTGTACATATAGCTACGGTGAAGTAACTAAGTTTTACCCTGATACAAACAAAAACTCATTTTTGTCTAACTTCACTTATGAACTAACAGACAATATTCGTTTCATTGGTCGTGCGATGGCTAGCTTCAATGAAACAGATGCACGTTATGCTGGTACACCAGTATCTACTACGCCTATTTACATGAGTGCAGATAACCAATATAGCCCATCAGATGAAGATGTACGCATTTTTACTCGAGCTGTGCCAATTGGTAACCGTGATACAACAACTGAAGTTACAACAACAGATATTTTAGTTGGCCTTGAAGGTTTTACCGATCTTGGTAATGGTCTTGATTGGGAAGTAAACTTCCAAAACAGTGTTTCAAAAACTAACTCATTTGGTAAAAACCTAGTTAATGACGTTGCCTTCCAAGCGGCAATTGATACTGGTGAGTACGATGTATTTAACGTATCAGGCATGAGTTACGATGACTGGAGCACAAGTATGGGTGAGCTTTATCAAGAAGCAAATCATACAGGTACTTATGAAGGTCGTTACGAAAGTAAACAAATCGATGGTCTAATTTCAACGACATTACTAGATGACGGTGAATTTATAGTTGCCGGTGTTGTTGGTGGTGAATTTGAGCAAATTGATTTTACCCAAATCAGTGATCCAGAATCAGCGAATGGATTTATTTCTGGTGGTTCAGGTGGTGATGATGTTTATGTTTATGCAGATCGTGACCGTACAGCTGCTTACTTTGAAGTACAAGCTTCTTTCCCACATGATGTTGATTTGACAGTTGCTGGTCGATACGAAAAGTATGAGCAAAGTGGTACAACAAATCTTGGTAAAAAAAGTACTACGTTTGACAAATTTGTACCAAAAGTTGGTTTAACTTGGCGTCCAACAGATACTTTATTACTTCGTGGTTCTTGGGGTGAGTCATTCCGTGCTCCAAACATGGGTGAGATGTTCCAATCTTACGCATTAAGCTTCCCAACTGTTCGTGATACAGCTTGGTGTTCTGCTAACCCAGGACAAGAAACTGATGGTTATTGTGCTGATGCAGGTGAGCAAGTTGCAACGTGGTTTGGTGGTAATACTGAACTTCAAGCTGAAACAGGTGATTCTACAACGGTAGGTTTCGTTTGGGATGCAGTTGAAAACCTTTCGCTTGAATTAACATATTACTCAATCAATTACGATGATAAAATTGATAGTGTAGATAATTCAGAACTTCTTCGCCTTGAAATTGAACAAGGTGGTTTAAACTCTACTCCAAATGCAATTGAGCGTAGTGCTGATACAGGTAAAATTGATTACATGTACACTGGTTACGTGAACAAGAGCTCGCTATCTACTGACGGTATAGACTTTACAGCTAGATACCGTTTTGATACTGACTTTGGTAACTTTACGAGCACATTAAATGTATCTCGAGTTTTATCATTTGAAGAAGTAGCTGATTCAGAATCTGATGCATTTGATTACGCTGGCTTACAAGATTATCCAGAATGGAAATCAGATTTAGCGGTTAACTACGCTTATGAAGACTTCTCAGCTACGTGGACTATGTTCTATGTTGGTACTCAAGATTCAGGTAATGAAGAGTACGGCGTAGATTACTATGCTGATATTCCTAGCTATTTCAAACATAACGTTCAAGTAAGCTATGTTGCACCTACAAATACCAAAATTGCTTTAGGTGTAAATAACTTATTTGATAAAGCTGCACCTAGCTTCTACGATGGCTTCCGTGATTACCGAGACTCTAACTGGTCTCTATATGATCAAACAGGTCGTTCATTGTACTTACGTTTAGAGCAGTCGTTCTAAGCATTATCTAATTTAGTTACAAAGAATAAAGCCCTGCTATTTAGTAGGGCTTTTTTATTTACTAATAAGTGAAGTCTCTCTCAGCATGCTGTTGTTAGTAAGCACTTAATTTATTTGGAAGTATTATGTCAGCAATATTTAAGTTAATAGTAATTTCTTACTTGTGTATTATTTCTTTTGAAATCAATGCTCAGAAGGCACAACCAAAAATTGAAGATTTTTTTAAAAATCCTAAATTCTCTAATCTTCAGCTTTCCCCAAATGGTAAGTATTTAGCAGTACTATCTCCAATAAATGAGAGAAAAAATATTGTTATACTTGAAACTGACGGGTTAAAAAATGCAAAGGCGGTAACAAAGTTTGATGATCAAGATATTAATGATTTTTCATGGGCTAATGATGATGAAATTGTTTTTAAGCTTGATAGTGATGGAAATGAAGCTTTTAGCCTTTATAAAATCAATGTAAACGCTAAAAAAGCGAGAGTTATTGAGTTAGTTGGCTCTAAAGTAGGAGCCTCAGGTATCCGTTCTGCAAGCATTGTCCATATGCTACCTAATGATCCAGAGCATATTGTTATTCAATATAATGGAAGAAATATTAGAGCTCCGGATCTTTATAAATTACCTCTTAATAGTAAATGGGATAGAAAGCGAGAAAGAAATTTTAAAATGAAGATTCTGGCTAAGAATCCAGGTGATTTTCAGGGTTGGCTTTTAGATCATGATGGTGAAGTGAGAGGTGCTGTTGCTATCAATGGCTTAAAAGGTAAGTTTTATTATAAGAATAAAGGTGAAAAAGAGTTTCGTATATTACGTGACTATAACGTTGAAGAAGAAAATATTACACCTCTGGCTTTCGATTTTGATAATAAAACACTATTTGTAGCTTCAAATATTAATAGAGATACGTCAGCTATTTATTATTTTCATCCTGATAAAAACGAGTTAGGTGAATTAATCTTTGGAATGCCAGAAGTTGATGTCTCTAATTTAATGTTATCGACTAAACGTAAAAAGCTAATCGGAGTCAGGTATTTAGATGAATACCCTGAAGTAGCTTATTTTGATAAAGAAACCGCCGAGATGATGGCCTCATTGAAGAGCGCTTTTAAAGATAAAGTTGTTAATGTAGTTAGCAGCTCAAAAAATGAAGCACTGAACGTTGTATATGTTGGTAGTGATACAGATCCTGGTCATTATTATTTGTTCAATAAATCAAAAAATACGCTCAAATCATTAGTTTCACCTATGGGCTGGATTGATAAAAGTCAGTTATCACCTATGAAACCAATTAAGTTTAATAGCCGTGATGGTTTAACTATTCGTGGCTATTTAACAATACCAAAAGATAGCAACGGTAAAAATTTACCTTTGATTGTTAATCCACATGGCGGCCCTTATGGTATTAGAGACGCATGGGGTTTTAATTCTGAGACGCAATTTTTTGCGAGTCGGGGCTATGCAACAGTTCAAGTCAACTTTCGTGGTTCAGGTGGTTATGGGAGAAAATTTCAACAAGCAGGCTATGGCGGTAAATGGGGCGCCGAGATGCAAAATGACTTAACCGACGCTATTGAGTACTTGGTAGGTGAGGGGGTTATAGATCCAAAAAGAGTATGTATTTATGGTTCTAGTTACGGCGGTTATGCAACTATGGCCGGTCTTACTTTTACTCCAGAGCTTTATAAATGTGGTATTAATTATGTAGGTATAACTGACGTTGAGTTACTTTTTGACTCGCTTCCTAAGCATTGGGAACCACAAAGAGAGCTTCTAGAAAAGCAAATTGGTAACCCTGATGATAAAGCTTTAATGAAAAAAATGTCTCCACTTCATCATGTAGATAAAATAGTAGCGCCATTAATGATTGTGCAAGGAGCCAAGGATCCTCGTGTTGTAAAAAAACATGCACTCGATTTAAGAGATTCTTTAGAAGAGCGCGGAATTATATTATCTGACGATGAGTGGATTATGAAAGATAACGAAGGACATGGATTCCAAAAAGAAGAGAATAAAATAGAGCTATATACTAAAATTGAAAAGTTTTTAGCTAAACATCTATAGTTATTTACCATTTTATTAATACATGTATATAAAGTTAAATGATTTTAATATTGTGATTTTTATATGCATGTACTATTTAATAAATAGGCTAAATATGAACTTAGTGTTTTTAGCCACGGTAAAAAAGGGTAATCTCTAGTTATTGAGTCTACTCGGTTAAAAGTATTGCATTGTCATTTTATAGCCTCTAGATTTGATAATTATACTATTGTAAAAGTATTTTTTTTATAAAGCTTAAAAGCAGCAGGTGTCTTTGAATGGTAAAAATAACTACTTGGCATTATACTAAGTAGGAATAATTAAATAATTCCAATCACACAATTTAGCGAGATATAGATGAAAGAAGTCCGATCTTTTATTAAAACAGCATCATTAACAGAGCTTGAAAAAGCTCAACAGCTTATCAATGATGCAATTTCAAAATATACCCAGCAGCAAAAAGCGAAACAGGAAGTTTTGGATCTTTTAAAAGAAAAAGGACTTACGCTAGAAGATTTACAAGATGGAGCATCAGACAAGCGCACTAAAGTTAAGCCTAAGTACCGTATGGAACTCAATGGTGAGACTATTGAATGGACTGGCCGTGGCCGTCGTCCTAAAGCGTTTGAAGGTGTTGAGCTTGAAAAGTTTTTAGCTTAAAGCTAAATATAAGAGAAGCTTCGGCTTCTCTTTTTTGTTTACCCCTCAATAAAATATAATTAAAGTCTAAATGTCATAGCAGTAATTTGCTAAAATCCCCTTATTAAAATCTATTTGTTTTCCCATGAGCTATAAACTAAGACCTTACCAGCAAGAAGCCGTAGAACGCACTGTTTTACACTTTAGAAAGAGTAATGATCCTGCCGTTATTGTACTACCAACCGGCGCAGGTAAGAGTTTGGTTATTGCTGAACTTGCGCTTATAGCTAAGCAAAAAATATTAGTGCTTGCTCATGTAAAAGAGCTGGTAGAGCAAAATTCGCAAAAATATAAAAGTTTTGGTTTAGAAGCGAGTATATTTTCAGCAGGCTTAAAAGAAAAATCATTAAACCATCAAGTAACCTTTGCCAGTGTGCAATCACTTTCTCGTAATTTAAATAAATTAAATGAGCATTATTCATTACTTATTATTGATGAATGCCACAGGGTAAATGGGGATAAAAAAAGTCAGTACGGTAAAGTAATAAACAGTTTAAAAGAGTATAACCCTCAGTTAAAAGTATTGGGTTTAACAGCAACACCTTATCGGTTAGGAATGGGGTGGATATACCACCACCATTATCATGGTTTTGTTAAGGGTACTCAAGAAAGTCCGTTTAAAAGTTGTATTTTTGAATTGCCGCTCAGGTATATGATCAAACATAATTATTTAACGCCGCCTAACGAAGTTGATGCAGCAATTAGCCATTATGATTTTTCGTCCTTAGATAGCAATGCATTTGGGCAATATACGACTGATGATATGAATGCGCTTTTAAAAAACAGTGAGCGCGCAACGCAGGCTATATTACAGCAAGTAATTCAATACAGTGAAGAGCGCGAAGGTGTTATGGTTTTTGCCGCTACGGTAATGCATGCTCAGGAAATATTAAGCTACCTACCAGCTCATCAAAGTGCACTTATAACAGGTGATACGCCAAACACTGAGCGCGATAAAATCATTAAGCAATTTAAAGCTAAGCAATTAAAGTATCTAGTTAATATATCGGTACTAACAACCGGCTTTGATGCGCCACATGTCGACTTTATAGCTATTTTAAGACCTACAGAATCGGTTAGTTTATATCAACAAATTGTGGGGCGAGGTTTAAGGTTATCTGAATCGAAAACGGATTGCTTAGTAATAGATTATGCTGGCAATGGTTTTAATTTATTTCACCCAGAGGTAGGTGATAAAAAAGGCGATAGTGATAATGAACCTGTGCAGGTACTTTGCCCAGGTTGTGGGTTTGCGAATATATTTTGGGGTAAAACAGACTCCACTGGCAAAGTAATAGAGCACTTTGGCAGGCGTTGCCAAGGGCTGTTAGAAGATGATGAAGGTAGAAAAGAGCAGTGCGATTATCGTTTTAGGTTTAAAGAATGTGAGCAGTGCGGCGCCCAAAATGACATTGCGGCACGTAAATGCCATGATTGCGGCGCGGTAATGGCCGACCCTGATGATAAGTTACGCAATGCATTAAACTTAAAAGACGCACTTGTGCTTCGATGTAGTGGGTTATCGGTAACTCTAATTAAAGATGAACTTATTAAAGTAACGTATTTTGATGAAGATGGCGCAAGTTGCGATGAGGTGTATAACCTCGCAAATAAAGGCGGGCAATTTATATTTAATAAGCAATTTGGTCTACGAGTAGGATTTGGACAAACACCTATTAATTTTAAAACTGCAGCGCAAGTATTAAGCGCACAATTTGAATTAGTACCACCAGATTTTGTTATTGCACGAAAAAGCAAAAAGTATGGTTGGAAAGTGGCTGATAAGCTATTTGACTATAAAGGCAATTTTAGGAAGGCAAATCAGTTAAGCCGTTAAGCTTAACTGATAGAGTGCATTGAACTAAAAGGCAATTAAGCTTCGTCACCGTCCATTAATCCCCAGCCGTCACCATATCCATTAAAGCTATTAGCAATGCTTTCAATGTATTGCTCAGCTTGGCCTAAAAGGGTGTGCTCTGGCACCATTTGTACTTGAGTGATTACTTCCCAAACGCCAGTGTCTTTACATTTTTCAAGCTCAGCATTTTGAACTAATGCATCAGAGACTATTTCTTTAGCAAATTTTTCAGCATCGGCTTCTTGTTCAAATAAAATAAAAAAATCGACTTGGTGCATTTTATTTAAATCAATGCCAGCAGCGGCTATTTCGGCTAAAAGTTGGCCGTTATCATCATCAGGGAATTGCATTAAAAACTCATTTAAAATTAATTTTTTATTCGTAGGCACTATTGTAACTAAAATATTGTCTTAACGCGTACTAATTTTAATTATGCTGATGCTTATTCAAAGTTAAATTTACGCGTTAGATTGTCATTAAGTTAATGTGTTGCTCATTATGGCTATGCTAATATGCGCGTAATCAGCCAGTTTTATGTAAGATATTAAAAGTAAGGATATTTACTTGTTTATTAAGTTTTTACGTTGCATATGTGTTGTGAGCGCTTTAATTGCGACAAATAGCTATGCGGCAGAAAAAGTCATAGAAGATTACGAAATTAAAGGGTTAAGTGGCGATTTAGAAAATAACGTAGCCCTTTATCTCAAGCAATTAATTGGTGAAAAACCAACCCGTACACTTCGCCGTTATGCTCAAAAACAAGTACAAAATAGCATCAAAGCTCTTGGCTATTATAGCCCGACCGTCGAGGTTATTTATGATAAAGACGACAGCGAGCTAATTGTTAAAGTTGAGCGAGGTCCTGCAACTCGCATAGAAGCAATTAATATTACGCTAAACGGCGATGGCCAAAATGATACTCAATTACAGGCATTAATTAAAAATACCAACTTAAAACAAGGTGATGTTTTAAATCATGGTAGATACGACTCTGCTCATAAAAAACTAGAATCTATGCTATTGGAGCTTGGCTATTTTGATGCAAAGTGGCCAGCGCGCAAATTAGAAGTGTCACTTAAGAAAAATAGTGCTGTTATTACTTTTGTAATTGATACTGGGGTTAGATATCAGTTTGGTGATATAAAAATTGCCAGTAATACGCCTGCTGAAAAATACATACGCTCGCTTGCGCCTTTTACTCAAGGTCAACCTTATAAATCAACACATATTGCTGACTATAATTTGGATTTATCAAGCACCCCTTATTTTGCAAGCGTGCGCGTTTACGCCGATATTGCTGCGCGTAAAAATAGCCAAGTACCTATTAAGGTAGATGTGTTGCACAAGCCTGCAAATAGCTATGAAATTGGCGGCGGTTTTAGTACTGACTTAGGGCCCAAAGTGCGTTTTAAATGGAGTAAACCGTGGATCACAGAAGACGGTCATTATCTCGAAACTAATTTAAATGTGGCGCAAAAGCAGCAAGATATTTCCATGGCTTATACCATTCCAGTTGATGATCCGAATGATGATTTATGGCGTTTTTCTGCTGGATATAAATTAGAGGATGAACTAACAAACGATACCTACAGTGAAATACTCACGGGGCAAATTCAGCGCCAATGGTTAACCGAAAATAAGTGGGTGCGTACTGCATTTTTACGCCGCGACCAAGAAACCTACCGCATCGGTGATGAAGAGGAAGAAAGTACCGAAATGTTAATGCCGGGCATTAGCTACGCCCGCAAAAAATCAAAAGGCGGCACGACTCCATACTGGGGAGAGCAGTGGCTTATATCTGCTGAGTTTGGCTTAGATGATGTGCTTTCGAGTACTAATCTGATTAGGGTACAAATGCAACATGCGTGGTTACGTACTTACTTAGAGAAGCATTTAGTGTTTTTAAAAGCAAATGTTGGTGCAATGCTTGTTGATGATATTGAAAACGTACCTTACTCACTGCGCTTTTATGCAGGTGGCGATCAAAGTGTTCGTGGTTTTGCGTACCAATCAATATCGCCGGAAAATGATGATGGCGACCTCATCGGTGGTAAATACTTACTAACCAGTACAATAGAGTACAACTATCAGTTTGCTCAAAACTGGCGCGCAGCTTTATTTGTTGACGGTGGTACTGCAACGAATGATTTTTCTGATGACTTTGAAGTAGGCGCTGGTTTTGGTTTTCGCTATTTAACACCCGTTGGCCCAGTGCGTATAGACCACGCTTGGGGATTAACAAAAGAAAGTAAAAGCACACGTTTAAGTATTACCATAGGGCCAGAAATTTAATGTCAGTATTAAAAAAGATAACAGCCGCCGTAAGTGCTATTTTTGTCACGTTAGTTGTCGCACTATTTTGTTTGTTATTTACCGCAGCCGGTAATCAATTTATTGCTTATAGTGCAAACAAAGCGGTAGATGGACTACATATCGAAATTAAAGATGGCCGTTTTATTTATAATGATGCCTTTAATGTGCGCTTTACTAGCAACGGATTGGACTTTAATGCACAACAATTGAAAATTGATTTGTTTTGGTGGCAGTGCGATGGAATTTGTATAGATAACTTGAGTGCTAAATCTATAAATTTAACATTACCAAAAACTGCAGAGTCAGAAGAAGAAGCCGCTGCAGAGACGCTTGAAAAAATCAGCTTACCTTTTAATATTGCTGTAAAAAACATTGCGATCAATAAATTTACGCTAGAGCATCCAAGTGCAAATGTAAGCGTTAATAGCTTTAAACTCTCAGCAAAAGCAGAGGGTTCAAAGTTGACGGTTAAAAGCCTGAATATTCCCACCATACTTGTTGCTTTAAAAGAGCAAGAACAAGGTGCGAAAACACAAACGGCGCAAAATACTCAAGCGCCTTTAACGCACCTACCCGCACTGCCTAATATAGAATTTACTTCACCACTTGATTTAGTTGTTGAAGACTTTGAAATAGCTAACATTACGATTGAGCAAAACGAAGCCCAACATGTTATTGAAAACATCTCGCTGCAATTAAGTGTGGAAGATGCGGTTATTAATTTAGAGTCATTCTCAGCAAAGTATGAGCAGTGGCAGCTTAATACGCATCTTAACGCTGAGCTTGCAGGAAATTTGCCCATAAAAGGGGATGTTGTTTTACAAAGTGATGAGCACCAAGCCAACTTGCAGTTGAATGGCGACTTATCAAACCTAAACTTAAATTTAGAAACGCAGGGGCAATATCCGCTTAGCTTAACGGCAACGGCAAATTTAAAGCAAAAAAACTATCCGTTTGAGTTAAATGGCAAAATTAAACAGTGGCTTATTGATGCACAAAGTAATGAGCTTAAAGTGCGAAATGTAAGCCTTAACGCACAAGGTAATGCTGACGATTATCAGCTTAGCCTGCAGGGGAATAGCCAATTGGGCGCGTACCCAGCTGTTGACTTAAATACCCAATTAAAAGGCAGTCTCACTAAAGCAACTTTACAAGCGCTAAGCATTAAAGCGAACGAAAGCAGTGCAACTATAAAAGCCAATGTTGATTGGCAAAAAGGCATACAGGCTAACTTTAATGGCACGCTTGCTAACTTAAAAGCGCAGTACTTAACTGATGCCGCAACCAGTGATATTTCGGGACAGTTTAAAGGCTCGTTTAATGCTGCTGACGACAAGTGGCAGCTACAAATGAATAATACAAAGTTAAACGGATTACTTAACGACGTGCCACTAGAATTTGCCTCGAACTTTAAGCTCGACAACACGTTAAAAGCTAATATTGATAGTTTTTATTTAAGTAGCGGCACCAATAAATTAGCACTAAGCGGGCAAGTTGATGACACTTGGCAGGTTGACGGCAAAGTAACACTAAAAAGTGATGAAAAAGCTAATATTCCATTTACTGCCGACGGCAACGCAAATTTAAAAGTGAGAGGGGAGAGGTTAACGCCTTCTGTTGATTTAGCGCTAATACTCGATCGCTTTATTTTTGATGAAATAAACATTAATAAATTATCAGTAAAAGGGCAGTTAGATACCGCAGCCGATTGGCAAACCGATGTTTCGGTAAGTGTTGGTTCGGCGCTTGTAGCCGAACAGCAAATTAATAGCGTTAAAATTGATATTAGCGGGGATAAAACAGATCATCAACTTACGGCATCTGTAGATGCCGAGCAAGGCAGTGTAGAGCTTGAAGTTAATGGCAAAATTAATAATACCACTTGGAATGGCGAGCTTAGTAATGTAACGCTCAGCGATAAAAAGCTTAGTTTTAGTAATACTAAAAATATTGCCATTATGGTTAATACGCAAAGTGGCGACTTTGATGTAAGTGCACATTGTTGGGCATCTGAGCAAAGTAAATTGTGCATAGACACCTTAGCGCAGTCAAAAAACCTCGGTCAGCTAAATGCTAAACTAAGCAATTTAGCTCTTGAGGAGCTTAAGCACTTTTTACCTAATAGCATTCGTACTCGCGGTAATATAGCTGGCGATGTTGCACTTAATTGGCAAAGCGGTGCGCTTAAAACATTACGCGCAAATATCGATTCTAGCGACTTAGAAGCGGTGCTTACCTCGGAAGAAGATCGTTTTAAATTACCAATCGAAACTCTAACTGTTAGTGCATTTTCTGACTCTCAAGTTGGCAAGCTTGAAGCTAATTTAGAATCAAGTGTGCTTGGTAAAATAAACACACAAATTGATATTGACGACATACAAAATACGCAAGCGCTTAACGGCACTATTAATATTGATAAAATACTCCTTTCAGACTTACAACCATTTCTTGAAACCCTCGAGCAGTTAAAAGGTGATATTAGCGGAAAAGTCGCGTTAGCTGGTACGTTAAAAGATCCTTTATTAAATGGCGAGCTTAATGTGAGCGATATTAGTTTAGAGGGCGAGCAATTACCTATAGCGCTGCAAAAATCAAATATAAACGTATTGTTTGATAAAACAACAGCCACAATAAAAGGCAACTTAAACGACAATCAGGGCGGTAAAATAAATCTCACCGGTGACGTTGATTGGCAAGGTGCGCAACCTGCTGTAAATGTTGCGGTAGTTGGCGAGCAGTTTTATGTACGCGCGCAGCAAGGGGTTACTTTTAAAGTATCGCCGGATTTAAAAATAGGCTTGGCTAATAATGCACTCAAGCTTGCTGGTGAGGTAATTGTGCCTTACGGTCGTATAATGATTGAAGAGCTTCCTGAGGGCGCGGTGCAAGTTAGCGATGATGAAATTATTGTTGATCAAAAAACTGAGGCCACCGAGACAGTCCCGTTTGATTACGACATAGATTTAAAAGTGATTGTTAAAAACGATGTAAAAGTAGAGTCGTTTGGCTTGGAATCAAAAGTTGCGGGTGATTTAGCGATAAAAATGAGTCAAGGTGCACCAATTATAGCCACAGGTGAGCTTAACTTGATTGAAGGTACTTACTTAGCCTTTGGGCAAGATTTAATAATCAGCACCGGGCAAGTAGGTTTTAGCGGTTCAATTGAACAACCATTTTTAAATATTAAAGCAATACGTAACCCAGATACGACTGCAAACGGTGTGATTGCAGGGGTTACGCTCACGGGTAATGTTGAACAACCAACGCTTAAAATATTTTCTGAGCCTGCGATGGATCAAGCACAAGCACTCGCATATTTACTTAATGGCCAACCTTTAGGTGATGGAGAAAGTTCGTCAAGCGATGCTATGCTTACGCAGTTATTGCTCTCTCAAGGTGTTAGCCGCAGCGAAGGGGTTGTTTCTAAGGTAGGTGAAACCTTTGGGTTATCAGATGTAAGTTTAAGCTCATCAGGTAGTGGCGATAGCACCAAAGTAGAAATATCAGGTTACGTAGCACCCAGCTTACAAGTTAAATATAGCGTGGGTGTATTTGATTCGCTCAGTGAAGTGGCTGTGCGATATCAGTTACTTTCACAGTTATACATAGAAATAACGAGCGGGCTATACCAAAATGTTGATGTGCTATATAAGTTTGACTGGGAATAACCAAAACTATAATAATTATAAGGATATGAGTGATGAAAAAAATTATATTGCCAGCTCTGCTTAGTGTTTTATTAAGCGGTTGTGCCCAACAACTCGGTGATGATGTTGCTAATCAAGAGCTACCTTTATTGAGCGCGAGTGAGGTAATTGCGAGTGCAACAGACAATGACTGGCAAGTAGTGAACGCTCAAAATATTTTAAAGATAACGCTGCCAACGGGCGATGCGTACATTGAGCTTAATGAACAGCTTGCCCCAAAGCACGTTCAAAATATTAAAAAGTTAGCGCGAGAAGGGTTTTATAAAAACACCAGCGTTTATCGGTTTGTTGAGGGTTTTGTAGCGCAAGGTGGCGACAGCTCGGGTAAAAAGTTAATTAAAACGGCAGATAAAACAGTCCCTGCTGAGTTTTATTTAACAACAAACAAACCACTTTTAATTACTGAGCTAAATGGCGACGGATATGCACCAGTTACCGGCTTTTTAAACGGCTTTGCAGTAGCTCAAAACTCAGCACATACGCAAACATGGCAAGTGCATTGTAGTGGCGTGTTTGCAATGGCGCGCGATAACGATATAAATAGTGCGAGCACGGAGTTTTTTGTAACAATAGGGCAAGGCCCGCGCTACCTTGATAAAAATATTACGGTGTTTGGTCGAGTGCTAGAAGGTATAGAGCATTTTAACCGTTTAGCGCGCGCACCAACTGAAGGAAAAGCATTTAACCCAATTACTAATATACAAGTCCTTGGCGATGTACAAAGTGATAAAAGTATATTTAAAGTGATGAAAACAAACTCATCGGTGTTTAAAAACTTAATCAGTGCTCGTAAAAACCGTGTTGAACCATGGTTTGTTAAAGCACACAACTACGTTGATGTGTGTGGTATGCCCATACCCACTAAGCGCGAAGTTAATTAAAGAATGTAAAAAGGAGCCTAGGCTCCTTTTTTAATACTCATATCCCAGTTTAAAATAACCTACTGACGATTAATTTTAACCGCAAATGGCGTATCGTTATAATGCGTAGAGCGATACGGGTTTATATCAAGCCCACCGCGACGAGTGTAACGTGCGTAAACCTCTAACTCTTTAATATTAAGTTGTGTTGTTAAATCGCTATAAATACGTTCAACACACTGCTCATGAAATTCGTTATGTGTTCTGAATGAAATTAAATAACGCAATAACGACTCACGGCATATTTGCTCGCCTGTGTATCGTATAATTACACTTGCCCAGTCAGGCTGGGAGGTAATTAAACAGTTCGATTTAAGTAAATGGCTGTAGAGCGTTTCAGTAACTACTTCATCACTTTTTGCTTTAAGTGAATTAGCATCAATATCGTAATTATTAATTTCAATATCTAAATCATCAATACATTCACCTGGCAGCGCTGTACAGGGTAAGCAATTGTAATCATCAGGATTATATAAAGTCACTTTGACAGGGCTGTTAACTGCGTTTGATAAATCATCAATTAAATGCTGTTTTACTACATCAATGCTTTCAAATCGGGTTTGGTTAAAGCTATTTAAATAAAGTTTAAACGACTTTGACTCGATAATATGGCTGCTTTGGCATTCAAAGGTAAATAAGGCCACGGCAACTTGCGGTTTACCTTTATTGTTTAGCCATGAAAGCTCGTAACCTGTCCAAATGTCTTGGCCTTTAAATGGAAGCTCTGCTTCGTCAATATTTAAAGCATCACGATTTAGTTTGCGCGCAATAGGGAAAAGCAAGCTTGGCGTGTACACATCTACATACTCAGTAGATTGGCCTAATACGCTACCTTTAAGGTCTGGAGAATTGCTGTAATCTGTCATGTTTGCTCTTAAATAGTTACAATAGGGACATTATATCTAATTTAAATGAGTTTCACAGTATGTCTGTTGCATTGCTTATAGAACAACTTCATCAAACATTTAGCGAAAATACCCTTAAAAACACTACAAAGTACCCACTTATTGCGCACGACGAGCAATGGCCAAGCCCATGTGAAGTTGGTGAGGTTGACGAGCAAGGAAACATTCAATGGCAGGGGGCGCGTCAGCAACCTGCAGGTTCGCTTAATGATTTAGCCAGTGCACTAGAACTTGAGTTTCCAAAAGCGCTTAGCGAGCTATACGGACATATGTACGGTGGAAGTATTTTAGCAAGTATTGATGGGCATCAGGTTGAATTACTACAAGCATGGAACGAAGAAGACTTTAATTTGTTACAACAAAATATAACGGGCCACGTTTTAATGAAACGCAAGCTCAAGCAACCAGAAACAGTATTTATTGGTTTAACAGATCAAGATGATTTACTAGTAAGTGTATTGGTGCACACTGGTGAAGTATGTTTAGAGTTTGTCGGCAAAAAAACACACCATGTACTTGCACCTAACATTAATGCTTTTTTAAAGGCATTAGAGGTTTAAAACGTATTTAATAAATCAGCTTAGCGTCATCACTAAGCTGATTTTAAGCACTCATTAAAGTGGTTATTGAAAATCCCACGATATATTAGACACTAAGCCACATGGCTCACACCTAAAGTCGAATAACCCAAACCACGATTCAGGTAATTTCCAGTCGCCATTACAACTAGGGCATTTTCGTTCAAGTTCAGACGCTTTATCTACGCCGCCTACACGGTATAAATAATAATAGGTTGGCTTTTTAGTTAAAAAACTAATTCGCTTTGTTATGTCTTTTCCACGTCTATACAGGTCGCTTTGAATACTCGATATTTCTTCAAGCGCCGGAAACTCACAACGGGTTGCGCCATTAATTTGAATTTGATCGCATGCTTGCCAATCTTCTTGCCATTTTATAAGCGTTTTATAGTCACCATTAGCAATTGCCGGAATACGAAATAGCGGCACAGGCAAAAAGTCATCACCACAATAAAGCGGGCTGCACGTATGCACATAGGTTGTATATAAAATATAACTTGATGGTTCTTTGCAGCAATCAGCGCCGTTGGAGTGAATATCTTGTCCGATCACTTTTACTTTTGGCGCAAGTAGCCCAGCACTATGTAACTTTTCGATACTGTGCTTAACAAACGGGCTGTTATTTAGCGGGTGCATTGCATCTTCAGTAGGGCACATTACGCGGGTAATAAAAAATCCATCTTTTAAAACGGTTGGAAATTCTTCCCCCATTATTTGACCATTAAAACGCAGTGCATTTACTAAGCGATTTATTGCTTGTTCGGCTTGTTCTAGGGTGGTGTCTTGGTAGCAATCAAAAGTTAAATCAACAACGAACATTTATAGTCTCAAATTATTTTTGTTCTAGCAGCGCAAGAAGTTTATCGAGTTTTTGCTCAATTCTATCTAATTGACTTGTTTTAAGCTCAGTATTATCTGACTGCTGTGGGTTTCTCATGAAGTTATTAATTGAATCAGGATTGTTTTTATATTGGCTTACTGCTGCAATAATCATCGGCATTGGAACCGGTTGCGCCAAACGGCTTTTAGTTAGTGCTACAGTAGGGGTTTTGCCTTCATCGAGAAGGGCTTTGATTGCATCAAATACAACTGAATTCATTAGATATATAACTCTTTAATAAAATAAATACGCAGCATATAAATGCTGCGCAGATGCTATGTTAGCAATAAATAAGGGAGGGTACATTAAATAAAATTACTTACTTTGACGAATGCGCACATCTAACTCGTCAATTACTTCACTCCAATCTCCGTCTTGTGCAAGGGATTCAGCTAAAAAGTGCTGTTGTGCCTCATCCCAAAAAGAAGCTTCTTGGAGTAATGTTGTGTCTTCTAATTCATGTGAGGCAATAAATGCATCTATTTGCTCATCACTATTTGGTAATCCAAGCTGTGCAAAAAGTGTGTTAATGTCGTGTTTTGTCGTATCCATGATATTGCTCCTTTAAATGAATGAAAATTCATACTAGTACCTAACTGTACCTCCTGCTAGTTAAACTCTCGCTGAATTTACGGTTAATAATTTTAGGTATATAGTTAGATTTAAAGTTAAACAGCCTATAGCTAAAATAATAAAGGAAATACAATGAGTGTAACCACACCAGCTGATACGTTCAGCGTACAGTATTTAGCTGCAGAAGATATTAGTACTGCAGCGAGCCTAATTTATCAGGCTTATCATGACGATCCTGTATTACTAAACATGCTTAGCTACAATGACGAAAATAAATCAGTTTACGAAAAAAAATTACGATCAGTAATTCGCGAAGAGCTCAGTAGTTTTTGGCAAGAAAAACAGCCATTAATTGGTTTATACCGCAACGATAAATTAAAAGCAGTAGCGTGTGTATTTGAATCTAATAGCCAATTACAAGCACAGCGTTATTGGCACTGGCGTTTAAAATTAATGCTGAGTGCGGGCTACTTACAAACAAATCAATTAATAGATAAAGAACAAACAATTAGAGACGCCCTTAAACAAAAAGGCAATTACTATTTTTTAGCTTTTATTGCCGTAGATCCGCATTTTCATGGACAAAGCTTTGGTCGTTACTTACTACGCGGGCTTGACGACTTAGTTAAATGCAACGCTGAGTCAACAGGGATGGCTGTATTTGTAACACGTAAGGAGCACATTGAATTTTTTAAAACTGAAAAGTTTGAAGCATTTAAACACCTTACTTTTAACCAAGTAGAGGGCGAGTTACTGTTTAAATCAATAATTGAGCCAACTATTTAAAATTATAATGTAAGCCAATGCGCCCAAACGGACATAAGACCGTGAGATATATCTCACATCATCGTAAGCATTGTCACTTAAAGGCTGCTAATAAGTAGCCTTTTTTGTTCTAAGTTATTGTTCTGCATCGTTTATTTTGTTTTTTCATTTTTGTGACGTTTATTTATTTAATGTTAAGTCCTATTTCTCCCCCCTGATTGCTTTAAACTTCTCTTTGTCAAGACGACATAGCTCAATGATTGAGTTACTGCCAAGGATACGGAATAGGCAACATAGCAGACGCTAGCAGGAAGCATAAAGGACAAGCTAAAACGGATACAAGGAAGAATAAGGAAGTGCATGAAGCACTTAGTAGCTAGGAGTTACTTTAGGATAATCACGGATGACGCTACAGGAAGTAGCAGGAGCGTTAGTTTACGCAGGACTGCCAAGATGGCAAGTGGACATTGCAGGATGCAAAAAGTGGCAGGAGCTACTTTAAAGGATTACCAGGGATGATGCTACGGGACGTAGCCAAACGATAGATTTCGTGGGTTTGCCAAGATAGCTATGGATATTGCAGGATGCAAAAGTGGCAGGAGCTACTTAAAAGGATTGCCAAGGATGATGCTACGGATGTAGCCAAACGATAGATTTCGTGGGTTTGCCAAGGTGGCCATGGATATTGCAGGATGCAATGTGAGGGTAAACAAGGTTGTTTACTCGTTCAGGGGATGATAATACGGATTTAAGATAATGGATATCTAGCAGGATGCAGTCCAATTGGGGCGTAACTTTAGTTACGCCTTAGTTTTTTGTGTTGAATTAAATTTATTAATTTAAGACACATACTCTTAAAGTATATTAAGTTTTATATTTTATGCGGTGGAACAACCACACTTTTCAAAAACTCATTTTCCATAATTAACACACCTTGATAAGCATTTTCACCATCGCTTGAAAATTCAAATATAAATTCACTTTTAATGCCTGGCTTGCCGTTCTTTAAAAAACCAAAGCGGCGTTTTGTGCATGCAACACTCATCAACTGCACCTGCAGTTGCTCACTTTGACGTTTAGCATGAACGTTCGCCGCTTCAGCAACCTTTCGGTTAAGCCAAAATAAGTAAATTACACTACCAATAAGTATGAACGTCCATAAACTTGCCATTTAAGAGAATAACCTTCCAATTGCACGCGCGAGGGTTTCGCTACGATTTTCTTTACGTAATAAGCCTAATAAATGCGGGCGAATAGTTGGTATTGCAACTAAGTCTGCAAAAATACTTGGAAACAACTCTTCAATTTTTTGATGATGCGCGCAATTATCCATAAATACATGTAAGCGTTCAGGGTTTTCTAATTGCTTAAAACACCGCCCAGCTATTGTTAGTAACACGTCAGAGTCGTGCCTCACTGGTGAGCTTAGTACAGTATCAACTAATTGAGCGCATAACCCTTGAGCTTGACCTTTTGAAATTGATCTTAGTGCTGCGGTTATAGCCACTGTGTCGTTGTTACTAATTGCACCCTGCGTGTAATCAACAAGTAACTCACTCATTGATGTTGGTATTTCAACGTGTTCAAGCATGGCACTGAGTGGTTGTAGTACTTCAATAGGTAAATGCGCCCATGCTTTTTGCAGATTACTTAAGTTTGTATCGCTGTTTAAGCGTAGTGCAAAATCGGCAATACCCTGTAGTGCAACACTTTGCCAATTATCAAAACCAATTTTACCGCTAAAGTACAGTTGTGCATGCTCGTAATACTGCGATGCAGGCTGTTTTAATAGTACTTTTACTTGGGCGTTAAATGCCGCTAATTTATTTGCGTTTGGTGTAAAAACATAAGGGTTATTATCAAGTTTTCCATCGGCTTGCTCACCTGTAATTTCAGTGCCTAGCGCTTGAATAACCATATCAGCAAAGTGATCGCGACTAGCACTTACCAGCATACTTTGCTCATCAAGTGGAAATTTTAAAAACCATACATACGGTTCTTTACTGGCTTTAGTATCCCAAAATTGAATAGCGAGCCATGCATGACCAGCAAGTGGATAAGGGTAAGGCACTTGAGCTTGTTCAATAGCTAAAAATTGTTTTTTATCAAGCTTAGTAATGTGCCTGCCAATATCAAAAGCACGCCACTGAGTACCCGCACCATCTAAAAGCTGACCTAATGTAGCTATTTGATCACTCATTGTTTTCTCAACTGTTTTTACTGCAAAATTACATTAATTATACGTCATAGCCGCTTATGAGGGAACAGGGTATAATTGCATTACATATATAAAAGAGGGTGGTTATGTACCAGCAAACCCAAACTTATTTAGTGCAGCTAACGGCACTTTTACAAAAACACGCGCTTTGGCAAAGTGAGCCAATAGACGCTGAGGCACTGCTTTCAAATACTCCTTTTTGTCACGATACAATGGCGTTTGAGCAGTGGTTACAGTTTGTATTTATTGAAAAAATACAGCAATTAATAACACATAGGCAACCACTGCCGCGTAACTTTGCTATTGCCCCTATGGCGCAAATGACACTTGTGAATAAAGCCGGAAGCGATGAAATAATTGAATTACTAACAGCCCTTGATATCTTTTTAGGAGAACCAAATGAGTGAGCGTCCAGCGCCTATTGAATATGGCGAGCTGACTATTTTGTATCAAGATGAAAACTATGTGGCTATAAATAAGCCTTCAGGTTTATTAGTGCATCGCTCGTTTTTAGATAAACACGAAACCCAGTTTGCTATGCAAATGTTGCGCGACCAGCTAGGGCAACATGTATTTCCAGTACATAGGCTCGATAGACCTACGTCGGGCGTATTACTGTTTGCATTGAGCTCGGAAGCTGCTCGCGATATGAACCAGCTATTTATTGAAGGTACCATTGCTAAGCGCTATTTAGCCTTAGTGCGCGGTTTTGCACCAGAGTCAGTATTTTTAGATAAACCGCTTAAAGAAGAACTTGATAAAATAGCCGATAAGTTTGCAGATCAAGATAAAGCACCGCAAGAAGCGCAAACCCAGTTTAATTGCTTGCACCAAGCTGCATTGCCTATTCCTATTGGTAAGTATCCAACAGTGCGTTACTCGTTAGTTGAGTGTTTTCCAAAAACCGGGCGCAAGCATCAAATTCGCAGACACTTAAAACATTTATCACTGCCTATCATTGGTGATGTAAATCACGGTGATAACCAGCATAATCAATTTTTTAGGGATCATTTTGAGCTAAGACGCTTAATGTTATTTGCAACAGAGCTTAGTTTTGTGCACCCTTATAGTAATGAATCAATAACAATTAAAGCGCCACTAGGTGAAGACATGCTTGAAATATGTAAGCAGCTAGGTTGGCCAGAGCAAGAAAAGGATTATTAATGGCACATATTAGTATTTTTGTAGGCAGCGTTAATGGCGGTGCAGAGCGTTTAAGCGATGAAGTTGCAGCCACAATAGAGCAAGCGGGTCATACTGCTACAGTAATTACTGAAGCATCACTTGATGATATAAAAAATGCATCGCACATTTTAATTGTTACCTCCACAACAGGCCAAGGTGATGTACCGAGTAATTTGGCCGGATTGTACTTTGCAATGAATAGCACTTTCCCAATGCTTACCGATAAACCATTTGGTGTAATTGCAATGGGTGACAGATGTTACGGCGATACATTTTGTGGCGCAGGGCGAAGCTTTGACGAGCTACTTCGTGATTTACAAGCAAAGCCTGTGGGCAACCGCCTAGAAATAGATGCATGCGAAGACTTTGAACCATGGCCGGTAACCGAGCCTTGGTTAAAAGTATGGCTAGAAAAACTACCTGCTTAATCCTTAACTTTAAGGTATTAAAAAAGGAGCGCATGCGCTCCTTTTTACTTTTAATATAGTTTTATAAATTAACTACTTCTGACATCTACTTTAAGTTTTAGCTTTTGGCCAGGTTGTAAGTATTTTTGACCGGCTAAATTATTCCACTTAATAATTTCGTTAACGCTTAGATTAAACTTAGACGCAATACGTGCAAGTGAGTCACCACGGCGTACTTTGTATGTAATAGTACGGTTGGTGCTTGCCGTTGCTTGTGGTTTATTAGCTGACTTATACACAGTTAGTTTTTGATTTAGGCGCAGTACAGAGTTTTTCTTTAGCTTATTCCATTTAGCCAATTCATCCATAGTTACGTCATATTCGCGGCTAATGTCCCATAACGTGTCGCCACTTTTAACTGTGTGCGAAAGCTTTGTGCGAGTTGCTTTATTAGCAGCTAAACGCATCTGCTTTGGTAAATGCTCGCTATTTATAGCGCCATCAGTAAGCGGGACTAATAACTCTTGGCCTACTTTAATCGTATTTGATTTGAGTTTATTAAGCGATCGGATTGCACTTGAGCTTGTTGTAAACTTTTTGGCAATTACTGATAAGCTGTCGCCTCGAGCCACAATATAACGCTGCCAGCGTAATCTGTTTTTAACATCAGTGTTTGCTAGTTTTTGGCTAAATTGCTCTGCTTTATCTACTGGCAGTAATAAAGAATGTGGGCCATTAGGGTCAGTTGCCCAGCGGTTAAAACCTGGGTTTAATCTGTATAGCTCAGTAAGCGTCATATCGGCCATATCAGCAGCAAGTGCTAAATCTATTTGCGAGCCAACATCAACCACTTCAACCACTTGTGCATTAATTACTGGTTGCCATGTAACGTTAAAATCATCTGAGCGTTTTAATAAATCGGCAAGTGCTAATAACTTTGGTACATAGGCTGTTGTTTCGCTAGGTAAATCAAGAGACCAAAAATCGGTAGGTAAATGCTTTTTACGATTCTTTTTAATAGCGCGCATCAAGCGCCCTTCACCTGAGTTGTAAGCAGCAATCGCATTTAGCCAATCGCCTTCAAGTGTTTTATGTAAATACGATAAGTAGTCAAGTGCTGCGCGAGTCGACTGCACTATGTCGCGACGACCGTCGTACCACCAGTTTTGTTTTAAATCGAATCGCTCACCGGTTGCAGGCATAAACTGCCAAATGCCCGATGCGCTGCGATTAGAATAACCAAACGGGTCAAATGCGCTTTCTACAATAGGCAGTAGTGCAATTTCGATTGGCATTTCGCGCTTTTCTACTTCTTCAACAATAAAGTGTAAGTAAGGTTCTGCACGTTTAGAAATACGATCTAAATAGGCTTGGTGGCGAGCGTAATAATTACGTTCAGTAACAACAGGGCGGTTTTGCGGTATTTCGATAGAAAGTTGGTAGCGAATTCGCTCCCACACATCATCAAACACGGGAGCTTCTTGCTCATCAGAGTCAACTTGCTGATATTGTGCGTTTACCATCAATGCATTGTTAATGTCGTTAGGACTTGCGCCTTCGAGTTGTTGGTTTGCTTGCGTGGCAACTTGCGAGTCTGACTCTAATGTTGTCAGTGTTTGACAACCACTTAGCGCTAACGCCAAGGCTACTAATAGGGGAGATTTATTCATAAATACCAATACATCGGGTAAAAAACTCGGCGAATACTACCTGTTATGAGTTAACATTGCCACTTAATGACTTTTTAAAACGCAGAAATAGAATCATCACTATATCTTAAGTTAATGATTCTAATAAAATAAATATTAAAGTATTAGTTTTTGCATTAAAAATTGTCTTTGAACTGTCTCAGACTCGCAAAGTTTCCCCAAGGTTCATTGTTTTTTGTAACCGAGATAAATTTCTCGGGCACTAACTCTATAATGGTTGGCAAATCGCTACGCATAAATGGATTTATTTTTAGCTCCTGTCCAATAGAGGTAGGTAGAGAAATTTGATTATTACTGCGTAATTCATCTACTTTTTTACTGTACGCAAGGAGTTCTGGATTGCGTGGTTCAACTGCTTTGGCAAAGGCAAGATTAGCTTGCGTGTATTCGTGCGTGCAATACACAACACAGCTTGCAGGCAGCTCTCTTAGTTTATTAAAAGATATCCACATTTGCTCTGGCGTGCCTTCAAATAAGCGCCCACATCCGCCGCTAAATAATGTATCGCCTGTAAAAGCAAGTTCATCATTTGTGTAACAAATATGATCAAGCGTGTGCCCAGGAGTTGCTAAAATAGTAAAGTTAATATTAAGTACACTGATGCTTTGTCCATCAGTGAGTGCGTGAGTGACGCCTTTAAATGGACTATTTGCAGGGCCATAAACCGATATATCTGGATAGGCGTCAACTAATTCAGCTACGCCATCAGTGTGGTCGTAGTGATGATGCGTAATTAAAATGCCACCAAGCGTTAGTTTGTGCTCAGCTAAGTACGTTAATACGGGATGTGCTTGGCCTGGATCGACTACCCATGCTTGGTTACTGTTATCGGTAGTTAAACACCAAATGTAATTATCAGAAAAGGCTTTAATTGCTTTGACTTGCACCATGGTAAATTGCTCTATAAAGTGACACTTATCGCATAGTATAACGAGCTCAAAAAATGAAACCAGCCCTTAGTTTTCAAGAAGGACCCAAACCACTGTCGTGGCAGCAGTTTCCTCATGGGGATTATTTACGCACAGATATTGAACGTAAAATGGAGCAATGGCTACCGCGTATGTTTGGTTATCATATGCTTAAGTTGGGTAACTTAAGTGGCGAATTAAACACAAGTATAAGTACGATTAAACACCAAGTGTGTGTTGCAGAGCCTGGGCCTTACACCGGGGTCGTTGCTGACATATATGAACTGCCATTTTACGAGCACAGTATTGATGCCTGCATACTAAGCCACTGCTTAGAGTATCATTCAGACCCACATCACATTTTACGAGAAGCACATCGCACGCTTATTCCGGGCGGTTATATACTCGTGACTGGTTTTAATCCGTTTAGTTTGTGCGGGCTTGCACAAATGCTGCCTTTTAGTGGTCAGAAATTACCATGGACAGGGCGCTTTTTTACCCCTGCGAGGGTTAAAGATTGGCTAAATTTATTGGGTTTTGAAATTGTAAGTGACGAACGTTTTATTTATTCATCACTGGCAAGAGGTAACAGGTTATCAAGATTTGAGTTTTGGCGGACTTTTGCAAAACAGTATTTAAAACCAATGGGCAGTGTTTATATGCTGGTGGCACGAAAAAGAGTTGCGCCACTTACGCCAATAAAACCTAAGTGGCATGCTAGGCCGCAATTTGCACCAGTAAAAGGGGCAGGGCTTAGACAAACGTCAAAGCAACACTTTAAATCGTGCAAGCAAAAAAATAACACCAATTGCATTAAGTAAGTGATCTATTATAGCGCTAAGAAAATAGCACATTAACAAGGCGAAAATTGTGACATATAGTTGTTCTATATGAATAATTTTTAACGCAGTTAGTGAGTTATTTAATGCGATAGAATGAACATGTTTTTAATAAGATTGGTATAACAACTAGCTTAGAATAAATTTAAGGCTGGTAGCCTACATCTTCTAGTAAATCTTTACTGCCAGCGGCATCGCGGGCTAAATCGTCAACTATTTCGTTGTATTTATTGCCGCTATGCCCTTTAACCCACTTCCAAGTTACATTGTGCTCGCTACAGGCTTTATCTAAGCGTTTCCATAAATCGACGTTTTTAACCGGCTTTTTAGCTGATGTTAACCAGCCACGTTTTTTCCAGTTAGTGATCCACGATTCAATGCCTTGCTTAACATATTGGCTATCGGTTGTTAGGTTTACTTCGCATTCTCGAGTGAGTGATTCTAGGGCTACAATAGCCGCGAGCATTTCCATTCGGTTATTTGTTGTGAGTTTATAACCTTGGCTCATTTCTTTTTCGTGGCCGTTATAAATCATAAAAATACCATAACCGCCGGGGCCTGGATTACCTAAACATGAGCCGTCGGTGTAAATCTCTACGGTTTTTTGCACTGTTTTACCTTGATCTTATGTACAATAAAGTGATTATAGAAAGATACCAGAATCAGGCTAAATTCGATATGGCACGTAGACAAATAGTTTTAGATACAGAAACCACCGGCATCGACCCTAAACAAGGGCACCGTATTATAGAAATTGGTTGTGTGGAGTTAGTAAATCGCCGCTTAACAGGCAATAACTTTCACGTTTATATAAACCCACAACGCCCAAGTGAAGAAGAAGCAATCGACGTTCACGGTATCACTAACGAATTTTTACGTGATAAACCGTTATTTCATCAAATTGCCCAAGAGTTTTTCGACTATATTGAAGGGGCAGAGTTAGTTATTCATAACGCACCGTTCGATGTTGGTCATATGGATAATGAATTTGCACTACTTAATCAGGGCTATCCTAAAACAGAGACTTTTTGTCAAGTTCTCGACACGCTTAAAATGGCGCGTGACTTGCATCCAGGTCAAAAGAACAATCTTGATGCATTATGTCGTCGTTACGATGTAGATAACGCAAAGCGAACACTTCACGGCGCGCTACTGGATTCTGAAATTTTAGCCGATGTTTACCTTGCCATGACGGGTGGTCAAACAAAGCTGAATTTGAATCAAAACAAAGATGACGGCAGCGAGCAACAGAAAGGCGGTATAAAGCGTTTAAATAGCGATAGAGCCCCATTAGTTGTATTGCGAGCAAGCGACGCTGAGCAAAGCGCACACGAAGCACGATTAGATCTTGTAAACAAAGAAGGCGGCCAATGTATATGGCGCGCTGAATAAGGCGATTTAATGAAAACGATGTATTTTGTAACAGCGTTATGTGCCGCTAGTTTATTTACTGGCAATGCATATGGCGTAAAACAAGTAGAAGTGCTCAAGCGCGATGGGCATCAAAATGAGATCCCTTTACTTGATAATCGTTTTCGCATAGATAGCAAAATAGATGAAATAACACTGCTGTTTTTTAGAAAATCAGGTGCACCTGCTGTTATTTTAGTGCGGCCCGATGGCAGTAAGTACTTTGCTACTGACTCAGTTAAAAACCCTAACTTAGATTGGTTTGACGAACTCAGCTACGATTTAGTTACCATAAAAAAACCTATGGCAGGTCCTTGGCAAGTAATAGGCAGTATTTTGCCCGATAGCAGAATAGTTGTATTAGGCGAAATATCTCTTGAGGCAGAGCCTCTTCCTTCAATGTTGTTTAGGGGGGAGACAATAAAAATCACCGGGAAAATACTAAACGACGGTGAGCCAATTAACACAAACCTATTTAGGGATGTTGTGAGCCTTAATGTTGACTTTGTAAGTACCAACAATGAAAACTTTGCTAACTTTGGTGCAGGCATTCAAGAAGTAGCGGAATTTAAAGACGATGGACGTGGATTTGATGAGCGTCCTAAAGATGGTGTGTTTACCGGCGAGTTTACTTTAGATTTCCCTGCGGGTGAATGGACACCAGAGCTTTACGTGGCAACACCTCTGCTGCAGCGTCGCATTGTGCAAAATACAATAGAAGTGCACGAGCCTCCTTTTGTAACCGAAGTCGCTTTAGCAGAGCAAGACACAGACGAGCATCTGTTAACTATAAATATAGACCCAAGTATCGTTAAGCCCGAAACAGTCATCATCCAGGGAAAAATCTACTATCCCAATAACGAAGAGCAAATGTTTACCATAGATGCCGCTGCTAAAGACTCACGTCAGCTCAGTGTTAAAAATTATGATTGGGGTAGATATAGTGTTGAGCTGTCTGTTTTTGGCACTAATATTAATGGCCGTGAATTTATGGCAACGCTGCCAACGTATAAATTTGAGATAGAACGACCCATAGAAGCGGTGCCCGAAATTGATCCGGCAACGATTATTACACCAGATAAAATGATTGAGAGTGAACCTGCTGAAGAAAAAATGGCCACATCAACAATTATTAGTTTAATTGTAGGCTGCAATACGCTCATTTTATTACTCGGATGGTTGTTAATTCGTATATTCGTTCAGAAAAAACCGATTAAATTTAAAGTTAAGCTGCCTTTTTTAAAGAAAAAGAAAACAAGTGAAGGTGGTGTTGCCGACACTGAAAAAAATCAAGTCGGTAAAAATGGCTCAAAAAATGACAGATCAGGTGAAATTTTAAACCTTTCGATGACAGATGACTAAAAAACCTATAAAAAAACAAAAAAGCCCTTGACGAAATAGGGGTTGGTTCGTATTATTCACGCCGCTGTCAGGGAGACCTAAACAGCAACGAAAATATGGAGTGGTAGTTCAGTTGGTTAGAATACCGGCCTGTCACGCCGGGGGTCGCGGGTTCGAGTCCCGTCCACTCCGCCATTTTCGTAAAACTTGTAAGTAAAAGCTGGAGTGGTAGTTCAGTTGGTTAGAATACCGGCCTGTCACGCCGGGGGTCGCGGGTTCGAGTCCCGTCCACTCCGCCAACACTTACACAACGTATGGTTGTAAAACATATTCTTATTATGGAGTGGTAGTTCAGTTGGTTAGAATACCGGCCTGTCACGCCGGGGGTCGCGGGTTCGAGTCCCGTCCACTCCGCCAATAAGAAAAAATAACAGTTTAAATATGCGCTGGAGTGGTAGTTCAGTTGGTTAGAATACCGGCCTGTCACGCCGGGGGTCGCGGGTTCGAGTCCCGTCCACTCCGCCAACTATTTAAACAACGTTATATTACAAAATTTGTATGCTGGAGTGGTAGTTCAGTTGGTTAGAATACCGGCCTGTCACGCCGGGGGTCGCGGGTTCGAGTCCCGTCCACTCCGCCAACAAATTAAGTAATAACAAGTATAATGATATCTCTGCGGAGTGGTAGTTCAGTTGGTTAGAATACCGGCCTGTCACGCCGGGGGTCGCGGGTTCGAGTCCCGTCCACTCCGCCATTTGATATCATGATTAAAATTAGTAAGTGCATTACCCCATGCACATACCACTGCGGAGTGGTAGTTCAGTTGGTTAGAATACCGGCCTGTCACGCCGGGGGTCGCGGGTTCGAGTCCCGTCCACTCCGCCACTTGTTATTTCCTCAATAACAAGCTTATAAAATCCTTGATTAAATAATTTAGTAAAACATTCTTTGGCTATCAGCTATCAGCTATCAGCTATCAAATACATTCCTTGCACGAACCTGCTTATATTCCTTATTGTATCAATACCTATATCAATCTACCGATGCTCTGGTTAAGTGCTTGTGCATTGCGCTGTATCCCTTCTTTCGTAACTTTGAAACTTTTACCGCAGTTAACTTAACGCCAGGTTTAACCCCAATTCGCTTAATTAAGTAATCTATTTTGATGTAAGAAAAGCATGTCGATAATAAGGAATAATTCGTTATTTAGTTGTTTTCGGCAAATGATCCTGCATTGCTCTATCTCCTGCATCCATGCAGTCGTATATCAGAGACTTTTAACACTGCTAGGCAGGCTCTAAGTATTATTGCTAATTGGTATAGTCATTAACTTTATAGTGTTGTACTTGTAGAGCTCTTGAGAGGGTTTAAGTTTTTACAGGAGTATAGAGATGAATTAAGGGTATTTAATCAATACAGAGCTTTTAGGGTTGGTTAGATGTCAGAGCTGCCTGTTATACCAAGCTGTATAATTATTTAAACAATCTAACGAATTAAACTATTCCATCACGTTGTTAAAACTTTTTTATTGTGCACAAAAAAGCCAGCACGTTATATGCTGGCTTTTGGTCTGTAAATGCTTAGTTAGGCAGCATCAGCTTCTTTTTTAACGCTATTACGCGCGGCTTTGCCTGCAAGTAAGTCAGCAGGGTCGAAGTCATCAACGTTAATAACATCTAAACGAGATTGCTCAACAGCAGCTAGTTTATCAGCCTCTGCTTGGCTTAATATGCCTGCTTCAAGTCCCATTTGCGCTACCTTATCAAGCTGGAAGAATGGCAGTTTAAGGCCTTTCTCTTTACATACTCTTTCAAATAATGGCTCAACGTCTAGGATGTCTTTAAGCGTTTGCTCTTGACGACCTACAAGGTTAAGCGGCTCATTTTTTAAGTATACGTAGCTTGCTAAACGGTTACGCGTTTCACTAGGTACTTGTAGTAGTTGCGCAAGTTTATGCTCAAGTTGGTCAGTTGGTTTACGAACAGGGCGACCAAACGGGAATAACAATACTTTTAACACGGCACGTAGTGGAGCCGAAGGCATGTTATTAATTAAATCAGCAAGTGCACGTTGGCAATGGTAAAGGTGATCTTGGCAACTCCATTTTACTAGAGCAAAATCTTCTTTTTTACGGCCTTCGTCGTTGTAACGCTTAAGCGTTGCAGACACTAAATATAAGTAACTAAGTAAGTCACCTAAACGTGCTGAAATACGTTCTTTACGTTTTAGTGAACCACCAAATACTGCCATGCTAATGTCAGACATAAGAGCAAGTGATGCACTAAAGCGTGACGCTATACGGTAAAATTCAGCAGTTTCGTCGTTGTACGGCACACTTGTAAAACGAGCGCCGGTAAGTGCAAGCCATTTAGTACGTACAAGGTTCGACATAGTAAAACCAATGTGACCCATTAGCGCTTTATCAAATACGTTAAGCGCTTCTTCGCGGTCTTCAATTTCGCACGCACCTAGCTCGGTAAGTACAAATGGATGACAGCGAATTGCACCTTGACCATAAATAATCATATTACGGGTCAAGATGTTTGCACCTTCAACGGTAATGGCAATAGGTGCCCCTTGATAGCCACGACCTAAATAGTTATTTGGCCCAAGCATGATGCCCTTACCGCCAAGTACATCCATTGCATGAATAGTTGCATCACGCATTTGCTCTGTAAGGTGGTATTTAATAATGGCAGAAACTACCGATGGCTTTTCGCCTAAATCAACCGCACCCGTAGACATACTAACCGCAGCATCAGAGCTGTAAGCGTAACCAGCAAGTTTTGCTAGTGACTCTTCAACACCTTCCATTTTACCAATAGGTAAACGGAACTGACGACGAATACGGCTATACGCACCCGTTGCAACGGCAATCATTTTAATGCCACCGGCAGAGTTTGACGGCAATGTAATTGCACGACCAACCGATAAACATTCAACCAACATGCGCCAGCCTTGACCAGCCATATCTGGACCACCAATAATATAATCAAGTGGTACGAAAATGTCTTTACCGCGAGTAGGACCATTTTGAAATGGTACGTTAAGCGGGAAATGTCGACGACCAATTTCAACTCCAGGAGTATCCGTTGGAATAAGTGCACAGGTGATGCCTGGCTCTTTATTGTCGCCAATTAGCCCATCTGGATCTTGTAATTTAAACGCAAGTCCAAGCACGGTAGCCACTGGGGCAAGTGTAATGTAACGCTTATTCCACGTTAAACTAACACCCACAACCTCTTCACCATTCCATTGCCCTTTACATACCACACCGTAGTCTGGAATTGAGCTTGCATCAGAACCCGCTTCTGGCGAAGTTAATGCAAAACATGGAATTTCTTGACCGCTCGCTAGGCGCGGTAAGTAATGATCTTTTTGCTCTTTTGTACCATAGTGTTGTAATAATTCACCTGGGCCTAAAGAGTTTGGTACACCAACAATTGACGAAAGTAATGTTGATTTACTTGTTAGTTTTTGAAGTACACAAGACTGTGCAAATGCAGAAAACTCTAAACCGCCGTATTCTTTTTTGATGATCATGGCAAAAAATTTATTATCTTTTAGATATTGCCATACATCTTGAGGAAGGTCGGTTAGTTCGTGCGTTGCTTCCCAATCGTCCAACATGCTACATACTACTTCAACAGGGCCATCAACAAAGGCTTGCTCTTCAATAGTAAGTTTAGGAACTGGGTATTGGTGAAGTTTTTTCCAATCTGGGTTACCGCAAAATAAGTCAGCTTCCCACCACGTCGTACCGGCATCAATAGCTGATTTTTCAGTATCAGACATGCTTGGCGTTACTTTTTTAAACGTAGCAAAAATAGGCTTGATGATATATTGCTGACGAAGGCCAGTAACAGAAAGAGGAACCGCGATGATCAAAAAGATCAACCAGCTAATTAAACCAAAAGCACCCGCAAAGGTACCAATTAATAAAGTTATAGCCGAAACACCAAGTGCTGTGTTCCAACTTGCTCTGTGGTAAACCGCAGTGCAAAGCAACGCGATTAGAACCAGTGTAAATATGAGTGTCATTTTTATTCCTTAATAGAGGTCAGACCACCTCACTTAGAGTAGCGCTAGTAACAGTAATTTTCAAGTACATAACGATGTTAAATTGTAGTAGAAAGTAACTTAAATACGATATTTAATTACCCGACAGAGGAACGCTCAATAACTATCGTATAGTCAAAGCATTAGCCGTAAGTAGTGTTAACGTAAAAATAAATAAATCTAATAGCAAAATGACACTTTTTAAGTAAGTATAGCCGTTATAGCGGGCTGCAAATTAGTGTACGCTTAATACACAAATATAACGCTATTTATTTTAATGTATGGTTTTTAAGGGTTATTTTATTAATGTGTGAATTACTTGGCATGTCAGCCAATGTGCCTACCGATATTTGTTTTAGTTTTTCAGGCCTTTTAGAGCGTGGTGGTAATACAGGTCCACATAAAGATGGTTGGGGTATTACATTTTACGAAGGTAAAGGCTGTAGAACCTTTAAAGATCCTGAGCCGAGTTATCAATCTGAAATTGCAAAGCTCGTTAAAGCATACCCCATTAAAAGTGTCTCGGTTATTAGCCATATTCGCCAAGGTAATCGCGGGCGAGTATGCCTTGAAAATACTCATCCTTTTACGCGAGAGTTATGGGGGCGTGAAATTACTTACGCTCATAACGGGCAGCTATCTAATTATCATGATTTAAAACCGCAGTACTATCGCCCAGTAGGTAACACCGATAGCGAACTCGCTTTTTGTTGGTTGCTTGATAAAATTCGCGAAAAATACCCAAAGCGTCCAAGTAATATGGCATCGGTTTTTAGATACGCGGCTAAGCTTTCGCAAACTCTGCGTGAAAAAGGGGTGTTTAATATGTTATTGACCGATGGGGTGTTTGTTTTAGCGTATTGCACTAATAACTTACATTACATAACGCGCCGTGCGCCATTTGGTAAAGCAACGTTGATTGATGCCGACATGGTGGTTGATTTTCAACAAGAGACCACACCAAACGATGTAGTAACAGTTATAGCTACAAGGCCTTTGACGAATGATGAGCGCTGGCAAAAAATGGAGCCTGGGGAATTTGCATTGTTTAAAATGGGTGAGCTAATTTAGCCCACCTATTTTAAATATTAGTTTAACTTAACTTAACTTTGGTTTAATTAAATTTAGTTAGCTTCTTGAGGTTGCTCTGCTGTTGCAGGCGCAACAGTTGTAGGTGCAGTAACAGTAAATGAATTCATTTGAACTTCAAACTGCTCCATACCTTTTTCACCTTTCCACATACGTACTAGCATGTAATCCATTTCTGGCGCAAACCATGCAATTGCTTGGCGTTTATCGTTATCGTATAAACGCTTCACTTTAATGGCTTCTACATTACCGATAGGTAGGGAGATCATCTCTTTTTCAACAACTTCAAAGTTGTAGTCGCGGCGGTTACCTTTTTTGTCTATGAGCGGGAATGAAAAGCTTGTTTCGCCTTTTTTCAATCCTTCGCGCACTTGCACTTGGTATGAAATAGCATCCTGAAATTCATCAGTCCATTCGCATTTAAGTGGGTATTCGCTAGCGCTGCTAGTCACTACTTTGTTTGTTGTATCAAAATCAATTTTATAATCTTTATCTGGGCCTGTACCGGTGCGGATCATATTGTAATGATGCGGGGTAACCTTGCCATCTTTAAAGGTAAACTTTGATGTTTCTTCACGAGAGTCAGAGAAAATCATCCACTCAATATTGCTGTGGTATGTAAGTTCATAAGTATCGTCGCCCGTTTTTTTGAGCTCACGAACAGCCTCACCATGATTTTTACCTTTGCGTAAAATATCGTAATTAGCTTGATACTGGGTCAATTCGCCTGCAATTAGGCTAGTTGGAAGTAAAGCGCCCGCACATAACAACAGGGCACTTATTTTTTTATTGTGGGTAGTGCGCGCCGTGTGCAGGAAGTTGTTTTTTGTCAAGAACTGCATAATCTGCTTCCATAGTAAGTCTGTGTTCACTGAACCACTTGACCACCAAAGGATAAATTATATGCTCTTGCTCATGCACGCGTTTTGCTAATGTTTCTGCTGTATCATCCTTGAGTACAGGTATTTGCGCTTGGAGAATAACGGGACCGCCGTCTAATTCTTCAGTAACAAAGTGAACACTTACGCCATGAACATCGTCTTTTGCATCAATTGCTCTTTGGTGGGTATTCAGCCCCTGATACTTAGGCAACAAAGATGGATGAATGTTCAACATTTTTCCAACATATTTTTGCACTAAGCCAGGAGTAAGAATACGCATAAACCCAGCTAATACAACTAGATTTGGCATAAAAGAGTCGATAACGTTCATTAATTGCGCATCGTACGCTTCGCGCGAGTCAAAATCTTTATGACTGAGCACTTTTGTAGCAATACCTGCTTGTTTTGCACGCTCTAGGCCATAAGCGTCTGCTTTATTACTAATAACAGCCGCTATATGCCCGTTTATCTCGCCACGTTCGCAGGCATCTATGATGGCTTGTAAATTAGAGCCACTACCTGAGATTAAAACTACCAGACGAGTCGGTGCCATTACTTAGCACCACCTACAATTTCAACTTGCTCTTCGCCAGCTGCTGCATCTTGAATTTCACCAAGGTGCCATGCATTTTCGCCCAAGTCTTTTAGCATTGTTAAGCTTTGCTCAAGTTTGTCTGCAGGGACTACTAAAACCATGCCTACACCACAGTTAAATGTACGGTACATTTCATGTGTAGTAATGTTACCGTTTTCTTGTAACCAATTAAAAATTGGTGGCCACTGCCAGCTATCACCTTTAACTACAGCTTTTGCCGAAGCGGGTAATACGCGTGGAATGTTTTCCCAAAAACCGCCGCCAGTAATATGCGAAAGCGCATGTACGTCAACGTTTTTGAATAACTCAAGTAAAGGTTTTACGTAAATACGCGTAGGCTCAAGTAGAGTTTCGCCTAATGTTTTACCTTCAAAGTCAGCGCTGGTATCAGCTTTTGACACTTCAAGTACTTTACGAATTAAAGAGAAGCCATTTGAATGAGGGCCGCTTGATGCAAGTGCAATAAGCTGATCGCCTGCTGCTACTTTTGTGCCATCAATAATTTTTGATTTTTCTACAACGCCTGTACAAAAGCCTGCCATGTCGTAGTCTTCACCATCATACATACCTGGCATTTCAGCTGTTTCGCCACCAATTAGGGCACAACCTGAAATTTCACAACCTTTGCCAATACCTGTAACTACGTCAGCTGCTGTGTCTACATCTAGTTTACCAGTTGCATAGTAATCTAGAAAAAACAGGGGTTCAGCACCTTGAACAATTAAGTCGTTTACACACATTGCAACTAAATCAATACCAACCGTATCGTGTTTTTTTAAGTCGATTGCTAAACGTAGTTTAGTACCAACGCCATCTGTGCCTGCAACTAATACTGGTTGCTTGTAGCCTTCAGGAATTTCGCAAAGTGCGCCAAAACCACCAATTCCGCCCATTACTTCAGGACGACGAGTTTTTTTAACTACGCCTTTAATACGCTCAACAAGTGCATTACCAGCGTCGATATCTACGCCCGCGTCTTTATAGCTTAGAGACTGTTTTTGTTCGCTCACAGGTTTTCCTCAAAATAGTTGTTTTGGGTTGCTTAGAAACGCGCGTATTTTACAACAATTGCAAGGTCGCGGCTAGCGTAAATGTAATTTTGAAATAATTAACAAGGACACTTGTCCGCTGTTTGTTGTTTAAATAAACAAAAAAACGCCCGTAGGCGCTTTTTTAGTATTAAAGGCGTTAAATTAACAGCTATGCTTTTGCGGTTAATATGGCTCGAAGTGGAGCGGGGTAGCCTTCAATTGTTTTACTTGTATCGTTTGGATCTAAAAAGTCGATTAACGATTCGTTTTCCATCCAGTCGGTTTTGCGTTGCTCTTCAAGCGTGGTAATAGCGCAATCTTTTATTTGCACATCTTTAAAGCCAACGCGTTCCATCCATAGTTTTAATGCTGCAGTACTTGGAATAAACCAAACGTTGCGCATTTTAGCGTAGCGGTCGGTTGGGACTAATACCGTGTTTTCGTCGCCTTCAATTACTAGGGTTTCAAGTACGAGTTCGCCGCCTGGGCGAAGCTGCGCTTTTAACTGCGCTAAAAAGTCGATAGGTGAGCGACGATGATAAAGTACGCCCATCGAAAAAACCGTATCAAACGCTTTAAGCTCGGGTAATGCTTCAACGCCTAGTGGCAGTAAATGTACGTTTTCGTCTGGATTATAGTGTTTAATTGCCTGAAACTGACATAAAAATAAATCAGACGGATCAATACCCACTACAAACTCTGCGCCTTCACCGCGCATACGCCATAAATGATACCCTGAGCCACAACCAATATCTAAAACAGTGCGGCCTTTTAGTGGCTCAATATGAGGAAGCAGGCGGTCCCACTTCCAATCACTGCGCCACTCTGTATCTATTTCAATACCGTGCACACTAAATGGGCCTTTGCGCCAAGGCATCATGCGTTTTAATAAATGCATGGCTTGCTTTTGCTCGCCATCACTCATCTCTCCTGGGGCGCCAATTTCTACCTTAGTAGAAATATCAACATGGGAAGTTGCCACCTCAGGCAAGTTTTTAAGTACTTTTTGCCATTTAGGCAAATCACCATGGCTAGCCTCGTTTTGCCAATGTTTTAATTGAGCAGGGAGGGTTTCTAGCCAGTGACTAAGTGGGCTTTGTGCGATAGATGCGTAAAATTGGTTAAACCATTGAGACATGGATGACTCTCTTTATTTAATTGCTACCATTGAGCAAAAATTAAAACATTGATACCACACTTGAGTTTGGCTAAAACCAATATCTTGTAAGCGAGTAAAGTGAGCGCTTAGTGTATCTGGGCGCATAACGTTTTCGATGGCGGTACGTTTTTGGCTTATTTCAAGCTCAGAGTAGCCATTGTGACGTTTAAAGTCGTGGTGCAAATCAATTAATAGGTTATCGCATTGCTCGTTTTCGGCTTTAATTTTTTCGCTTAGCAGCAATACACCACCAGGTTTTAAATTAGCGTATATTTTCTCAAGTACGGCTTGGCGCTGTGCGTGTGGAATAAACTGCAGTGTAAAGTTCATTGCCACCACAGAGGCGTTTTGAATTTCAAGCTCGTTAATATCGCCTAAGGTAACAGTAACAGGCACATCTGATTTGAAACCCTGTAAATGTACCTTACAACGCTCAACCATAGCTTGAGAATTATCTACCGCTATTATATGGCAGTTATCGGTGCGAATATTTCGTCGCATGCTAAGTGTTACTGCGCCAAGTGAGCAGCCTAAATCATAAAGATTTGAGTTACTTTGTGCGTATTCACCCGCTAGCTTACCCATTGTACTTACAATAGTTGCGTAGCCCGGTACCGAGCGCTGAATCATATCTGGAAAAACTTCGACTACATTTTGGTCAAAGCTAAAATCTTTTACTTGTTGCTCAGAGGCATAAATACTGTCTTTTATGGTCACGAAGGCAGTCTCTTTGTAAATAATGGCGCTATTTTAACATTTTATACTGGATAGTCAGTGATAAATTCAGTAGCTTGACTAGAATTATGAATAATAAGTATAAAAGAGAAGATTAAATGAGCAAAAGTAAGGTCATCAACACAGACGATATATTAGCAACCCTTTGTCATTCAGTGACAGGCGTACTCACATCAGCCAGCGGTAATGGTATTAGCTACTCAGCCATGGTGCAAAAAATAACACGTACATGTATGCGACCAGATATTGGTTGCTTTGTTTTATTTGACGGCGGTTTTACAGGGCTCGTAATTACCAACTTTACTTCGCAAGCGGCGATGGAAATTTATGGCGATTACATGCGCAATATGGGAATGCCAGAAGATGAAATAGCGCATAGCCACTTATCAGACGACGTATCAAACGTACTAGGCGAGTTGATGAATCAAATTGTTGGCGACTTTACGTCTAAAGTGCGTGAGCAATTGCATACGTCTATTACGCAAAACCAGCCAAAAATGATGGCAATAAATAAGCAAGTGCAAATATCGGTAGATACCACAATGGATCGCCCGCAAGCCCGACGCGTAACATTCACCACAAGTAAGCAAAATATTTTTTACTTGGAATTAGCGATGGATAAAACAGAGTTTATTAAATTACACGACTTTGATATTGCAGAAGCACTAGACCCAGATGACATAATTGAAAACGAAGCACGAAAAAAAGCGGACAAAGAAAAATCATCTAAAGCAGTAGAACAAGATGATGGCGATGATGATTTTATGGCAGGCCTAGGGCTTTAAGTCTATTTACGTAGGTTGGGCTGAGTGAAACGAAACCCAACGACTGCTCAGCTATTAATCTTTAGTTATGAGTATTCAGGTTAGTGATTAAAATAAAAGCGCGATTTATATCGCGCTTTTGCGTCATGTTAGCTTTATTTGAATAAGTAAACCTACTCTTTAAACTTATATCCCACACTATAAACCGCTGCTATTGGGTTTAGTCCTGCTTGGATGTCGTTAATCTTTTTTCGTATATTTTTAATATGTGTATCTATGTTGCGATCGGATATGTCGGTTGTGTCGCTGTATACGTTATTAATAATATCTTCGCGGGTAAAAACACGCCCTACGTGGCTTATAAATAATAAAAATATTTTAAACTCGACGGCGGTAAAGCCAATACTTTTGTCGTTTAGGCGTGCTTCGTAATCGTCTTTGTGTAATTGGAAATTATTATGATTGATGATGTTGGTTTTAGGCTGGCTGGTCCTTCTTAGTACGGCTTTTATGCGTGCTATAACTTCTTTGGGGCTGAAGGGTTTGCATATGTAGTCATCGGCGCCGAGCTCTAAACCCTGCAAGCGGTCTATTTCTTCACTTTTTGCGGTAAGCATAATAATAGGCACACTTGAAAAGGCTCTAATTTGCTTACATAGCTCTGTGCCATCAACATCTGGCAGCATTAAATCAAGAAGTATTAAATCTACAGCGTTTTGTTTTACAAAACTAACTACACCTTTGCCGCTATTAAAGTGCTCAGTTTCGTAATTTTGTTGCTTAGCATAGGCAATAAGTACCTCTGCAATGTTTTCTTCGTCTTCAACGATAAGTATTTTTTGTGATGCCATTATTTTAACCTAAAAGTGTCAGCGTTATTTTAACTTCTAGCCCACCAAGTGGTGAGTTGTGCAACGATATTTGACCACCATGTGCCTCTACTATTTGTTTGCAAAGTGCAAGTCCTAAGCCCGAGCCGCCATGCACTCGGCTTCGAGATTTTTCAACGCGATAAAAACGCTCAAACAATTTTTGTAAGTCGTTTGGTAAAACACTTGGGGCTGAGTCTTGTAAAATAAGCTCAATGTTATTGTGCGTTTTGTTGGCAAGTATTATTACTTGTCCACCTTTATGCGTGTATCTGCAGGTATTTTCTAACAGGTTTGAAAATAGTTGCACAAGGCGTTCTTTATCGCCATTTATTATACATTTACCGGCTTTGGCTAAGCTTTTGCTGTCTACATTTAATTCACGCTCTTTAAAGCGAGCGGTGTAGTTTTCAATTGATTGCTCAAAAATGCTTATTAAATCAGTGCGCGCATTGTTATAGGTTAAATTAACACTATCTGTTTGTGCTAGTTGGGCTAGGTCGTCAACAATGTGACTTAAGTTATCTACTTGGTTTATGAGTAAATTAATGCGCTTTGTGTCGGCTGTAAATACACCATCTTGCACAGCTAACAAGTGCGATCGTAGTACGGTAAGTGGGGTTCTTAATTCGTGGGATGTGTCTGACACCCATTGAAACCGCATTTGTTGGTTTTGCTCAAGCGTGTGGGCTAAGGCGTTAAAATTGTTGGATAGGGTACCTAGCTCATCTTTACTAGAGGGCATTATTCTGCTGGCAAAATTTCCGTTTGTTAACTCATCGGTGCCAGTTACTATTTGCTTTATTGGTTTTATTAAATGGCGAGATAACACAATAGCCATAATAAATGCGAGCGCAATAACGAGTAACGTGATCATAAAATAGTTATGAAATTGCGCTGCTAAAAAGGCTTTTGCTGGGCTACTTTGCACAAGCTTTGAAGGTACTAAACCTATCCAGCCTATAACGTTATTGTTTAATAAAATAGGCTCTATATGTGGGTTGTCGTTTAAATTCGCTCTACCAACAACAACTTTTTTATTTTGATCATATAAACTTATACGTTGCCCTGTTTTAAGGGAACCCGCAGGTAAGTGTACCCACAATAAAGAGGGCGTTGCATTGCTGCTATTTGGTTTGGGTGGGGTGCTTGTGTGTTTATTCGTTTTAGGCTCGCCTGGCTTTTTTTGTGGCTCTACAATAGAGCGCCATAATTGCGTGTTTTGCGTAATGGGTTGCCAACTGCCTAATTCGCTATAAAGCTCAATAAGTTGATGCTTAACCATTGCGACATGCTTTGTTTCTTCTTGTTCAACAAAGTCGTTAAACCCTGACGAAAAGGTCATGTATATAAACACAAACATAAGCCCAACTAGGGCGATATTAGTGATAAAAAAAGCTAAAAAGAATTTATGTATTAATTTCACTGATTGGCAAATAGTAAAAATCATGTGTTAACGTACCAAGCAGTATTGCATATTGATTATGTGCCTACAATTAGCGTATTTAGGGAGTTGCTTACTAAAATCCTTTTTAAGTAAGCTTTTTAGATATGTTGATATTTGGACTAGAACTTTATTTTTGCGGTATCGCCAGCACCCAGTAACTTATATTGTGGTTTAACAAAGCTTGCGTGTACTGCACCTAAACTTTTAGGGAACGATATGGCAAGCTCATCTACTGTTGTAAATGTGTGCTTCGCTTGAAAAACAATTTCTAGGTCGTGCGCTTCGTTGTTGCTGGTGGTAAAAGTGACGCGTTCAAACACGATAACTTGCTGATTTACACGTAAGCTCGTTTTTTGTTTAAATGCATTTTTTGCAAACTCTTCTTGTTGCTCTGCACTTAAGTTTGTAGGCATAAGCTTATCAATATCGCCCATAAGCCATGCTTGCTCGCTTTGCAGCGCTGAAATTAAGTGCTCAGCATTAGTTAATACTTTAACCTCAACTTGCCCGTCTCTTAAAATTACTTGGGCTGTTGTGTTTTTTAATACATGGGCGCTCACTTGAGCGCTCATACTTGTTAAAATACACGCTAGCATTAGCCATTTTAATTTTTTTAAAAAATACATAATTACTACCTTTTATTGAGGCGGTTGACCTTTTTGTTTATTGAGGTTGCTCAATAATTGCTTTACAAATAAGGGTGTTGTCGGTTTCTAAGTCTTCGCCCCATATGAATTTTGCGTTTTCATCCCAGTTAATATCGTCGTAACCGTCTTTTGGTCCTACATCGGCAAAGTTGTGCTCTACTGCATTAGCCCAATTGGTATCGTCAAAGTTACTTTGCAGCCAGTTAGTTGGTGCTTCTTTTGACATAAACGTACAAACGCCTTCGCCCGCAACTGGGTTTGATTCGCTTTCGCATAATTTGTTGAGCGGCGCTTTGTGAAGTATTTCGCATTTAAAGCTTTTATCGCTTACGGCAACTACTTTATTTGTATCGGTGTCGGTAAGCTGCATAATAAAACCGCCATCACCCATTTGCTGATTTTTAGCGCCGATGTATTCAAGCCCAGTGTCGTTTTGCTTAAAGTCTTTAATTATTAAATTAAGCTCAATAGGGTAGTTTGCAGAAAACGTAATACTTTCGGCATTAAATGAACGCTCTGTGGTTATAGGCACAGAATCTTCAACAAGTAACTGCTCGCCTATGTAGGCTGTAAACCAGTTATCAGCCCATGCTTCTAGCTTTAAGTTATGCTTGCCCGTAATGGCAGGATTTGTATTTTGCTTAGTGACTGTTGGAGTAAGGTGATTTGGTTGCGGACCTCTACAAAATGTACCTGTTTGAACTTTGCCACCATTACTGATGGTTTTTTGTTTAAAGCTATAGCAGTCTTTTCCCTGTGATGCAGGGCTGTAGGTAGTAAAGTAGTTCTCGCCTTTGTATGAGTAGCTCATTGTACGGCTGCCGTTTTCAGAGATTGTGTGCGTTAGGTTTTCAACGCCTCCTTGTGGCGGGCGCAAGTCGGCTCTTATACCTTGAGTATCGCCACTAAGTGGTGACACTCTTGGTAATTTTGCGATATCTACTTCACCTACTAAGCACTGAATAATATACGGCGGCGTAGCTGATGTTTGGTAGCGATAGCCAAATGTGTCGTCGGTTTGTCCGTTACATACATCAAGGTCACCTTTGGCAATTAAACTGCCGTCTGGGTTTTTACTGCCATAAAGCGGATAACCATCGTAAGCCCAACCAATAATGGCATCGCTTGATTGGTTTTTCATTGTGTCAATCATACACGTTGGCGATACATGATAATGGTAGTCATCACCTCGTCCTGCGTGTCCGCCACATATATCTAACTGTCCGAGTGCTAACGTGTCGTGTTTTTCATCGTAGCTATTTACGTCCAGTTCACCTTGCGAAGAATAGTCGTATATTGGTACGCCATTAACGGCAACACCTACGGCTGCATCAATTGTTGTTATTGTTTTTGCTTTTTTCGGGTTTAGCTTTATAGGTGCTACGTAGTCTTTAGCTGGAACGGGTATTTGCTCGTTAGTACCTGTAATACCAGTCATTACGTCATGATCAGGGTAAGTAGATGAGGCAATATAAGCATATTGTTCATCGCACGTAACAGATACGCTTTGATCAAACCCTGCATTACTTACTGATTGTGTAATAGCATCGCAACGAGGTGATTTTACGTTAGCGGTTAAATATGATTTATCAGGCTTTGGTTGCTCATTTGGTTTTGGTCTTGTATTAGGTTTGTGTTCGGCGCTACTGGCGCTTCGCGAGTATTTAACCGTCATACTTGCAGTATCGAGCGTAATATCTTTTACAGCAGCGAGTAATGCTGAGCGATCTACTTTTGTATCGCTATTAAAGGTAACCGGTGCAGATAACGCATACACAGTATAAGTATAGCTTTTTTCACCTGGGCCTTTAGAGCAAGGCGGCGCGTATTGGTTTAAATCGTTTACGCTATTAGAGCCTACCTCACCGAGGGTTTCGCCCGCTTTAATTTGTGTTTTATCGGCGGCAATATTGTACATGGTCCAATACCAATGCATTCCCTCTGGCGCTTTATGATCCATAATTAACGCATAATATTTGGTTGCCTGAGGTGCTCCACTCCAGTTAAGTGGGGGGCTAATACTTTGCCCATCGCATGTATAAGTAATAGGCAAATTACCACCATCACTTACTTTTGAGCTGGTTAGAGTAAAATCATTGAGGTTTGATTGTTCAAGTGATTGGCTGTTTTGCTCGTTGCAGGCACTTAAGGTTAAGCAGCACAGGGCACTGAGTAAAATGGCATGGGTATTTTTCATCATTTAAAAACTCCAAAGATTAAATTAACTTTTAAGAGTGTAGTTCTCAAATGTAGGGCAATTATGTAGTTTTAAACTTTTTTATTTTATTAAGGACGAGGCGTTAAGTTGTGAGTTGCTTACAGGGATAAAAGACTGGGTATGAGCGTTTGGTTATGAAAGGAAATATTAACTTAAGCATGGCGTTATTTTCACTCAGTTAAATAACGCTAAAATCCTTATTTTAAATAAGGATTTTCTCCCATTGCGACGACCACACAAAATATCCTTAAATCTAACTCTAGCTGGTGGTAACTCGGTTCCATATGGCAACAAAGTTGATAAAAGCCTTTGTTGTGGTCTTTTTCTTTAAAGTGGGCGAGCTCATGTACCACTAACGCTTTTAATAACGGCTCGGGAGCGCGGAGCAAGTCGCTGTTTATCGCTAAATCGTGTTTACGGGTTTTACCTTGCATTCGATACGTATGTGTACCGAGTGCATTGGTCACCATGTCGCCTTGTTTTTTAAACGCCGCACGACCAAATGGTGGCGCATTTTTTAAATATTGTTTTTTAAGTTCGGTTGCGTAGTTATAAAGTAGTTTATCGCTGGTAATAGTGTGTGCTTGCGGATACTTTTTAAGTAAGTAGTCACATACCTTTTTGTTATTTATAAGGTTTAATACTTGCTCAACAATGTTAGCTGGATAGCCGGTAAAGTAACGTGCGTATTCACTCATTATTAATTCTCTGTCGTTTTACTTTTAAAAAAGTGCTTGCTGGTGGGCTTCTTTTTCGCCAGTAAATGGGGTTAATGCTTTGTGATTATAACCAAGGTCCTTACAAAACTGCCTTGCTAATAATGGCGCTTCTCGGTTATCTGCCGTATGAAAAAACACATAAGGCGTTTTTCCTTCATCAAGCCATTGTTTTACTTTACTCAGCCACGGTTTATAAAAGGGTTTATAGTCGTTTTGTAAATCGGCGATAACAAAGCGCGCCATGGGCTCTGAGCCAGTAGCTATTGCATGTACCGGTAAATGCGGCTTTTTTTGCTGTGCATCTATTAGCGCTTCGGTTGTTGGTTTTACCGCAAATAGGGCGCGAGTATCCATCGATATGCGATTTATGTTATTTGCCATTAATAACTGATTAAGCGCTATTTCGGCTTCGCCCTTTTGAAAAAACGCAGTATGACGTACCTCTACACCGTAATTAACCTCTTTTGGTAATAGGCTAATAAATTGGGCGAGTTTGGGTAAGTCACCAGGGCCAAATGCTTTAGGTAATTGCAGCATTATTTGCCCGGTTTTTTCTAAAATAGGGGAGAACAATTTAAGCCAATCAGTAAGCTCGGTTTGAACATTAGTTAGGTGCAGCTCGTGGCTAAAGCGACGATTAAACTTAAAAGTAAATTTAAAATCGTCAGGTACGCTGTTTGCCCATCGCAATACGGTGCTTGGCGCAGGATCAGCGTAAAAGCTGGTATTGCCTTCAACAGAATTAAAATGTTGTGCGTATTGGCTAAGCATATCGGCATTTTTACATTGGCTTGAAAATAAATTGCCTTTCCATGCATTACTCGACCACTGCGGGCATCCAATATATAACATACAAACTAGCGCCTTATTATAAAGTGGCGATAGTGTAGCAAATAACAAAACGAGCTGCTGTAAATTCAAGGGCAAAAGCGGCACACGCCCTAGCATCTTAATGTTAGTTGAGTATAATGCAGGGCTTAATTTGATTATTTTTAGATTGCTAGCGGCTTTATTTGTATTGTGGTGACCTGTTTTTTAAATCACACGCCTTAAAACAAATAAATATAACCGTTTAAGCCTTTTATCTGACAGGAAAACTATGCGCTCTATATATTGCGGACAGCTAAATAAAACTCACGTAGATCAAGAAGTTGAACTATGTGGCTGGATCAACAAACGACGTGACCTTGGTGGACTTATCTTTGTCGATTTACGCGATAGAGAAGGTTTAGTACAAGTTGTATTCGACTCTGACATTGAAGAGTTAATGAGTTCAGCTAACACACTTCGCCAAGAATTTTGTGTTCAGCTAAAAGGTACTGTACGTGCACGCCCTGATAGCCAAGTAAATAAAGATATGGCAACAGGTGAAATTGAAGTTTTAGGTACTGAGCTTACAATTATTAACCGCTCTGAACCGCTTCCACTTGATTTTAACCAAGTAAACTCAGAAGAGCGTCGTTTAAAATACCGCTACTTAGACCTACGTCGTCTAGAAATGAGTGACCGTATTAAATTACGTGCTAAAGCAAGCAGCTTTGTTCGTCGCTTTTTAGATGAAAACGGCTTTTTAGACATCGAAACACCTGTACTTACTAAAGCAACGCCAGAAGGCGCACGCGATTACTTAGTGCCAAGCCGCGTTCATAAAGGTAGTTTTTACGCTTTACCACAGTCTCCACAGTTATTTAAGCAATTGTTAATGATGTCGGGTTTTGACCGTTACTACCAAATTGTTAAATGTTTCCGTGATGAAGATTTACGTGCCGATCGTCAACCAGAATTTACCCAAATAGATATAGAAACCTCGTTCATGAGCTCTGATCAAGTACGTGGTATGACTGAAAAAATGATCCGCGAGATGTGGCAAACTTTGTTAAACGTTGATTTAGGCGACTTTCCAATCATGCCTTACAGCGAGGCAATGAGTCTTTACGGTTCTGATAAGCCAGATTTACGTAACCCAATGAAATTAGTTGATGTTGCAGATTTAGTTAAAGACGTAGAGTTTAATGTTTTCTCAGGTCCAGCTAACGACGAAAAAGGTCGTGTTGCTGTATTAACTGTACCGGGTGGCGCTAAGCTTTCTCGTAAACAGCTTGACGATTACACTAAGTTTATTGGTATTTACGGCGCTAAAGGCATGGCGTGGATGAAAGTAAACGACCACACTGCAGGCGCTGAAGGCGTTCAATCACCAGTGGCTAAGTTTTTAAGCGAAGACGTAATTACTAAATTACTTGAGCGTACTAATGCTCAGTCTGGCGATATCATTTTATTTGGTGCCGATAAGCGCAACACAGTAAATGAAGCAATGGGCGCACTGCGCGTTAAGATTGGTGTTGACTTAGAAATCACTAACCTTGATAGCTGGGCACCACTTTGGGTTGTAGACTTCCCAATGTTTGAAGAAGATGACGAGGGCACATTACATGCTGTGCATCATCCATTCACTGCACCAAAAGATATTACTGCAAGTGAGCTTGAAGCAAACCCTGCTGCGGCTATTTCAGATGCCTACGATATGGTATTAAACGGCTACGAAGTGGGTGGCGGTTCGGTACGTATTCATAATGCAGATATGCAAGAAACTGCATTTAGAATTTTAGGTATTAACGAGCAAGAGCAACAAGACAAGTTTGGCTTTTTACTTGACGCACTTAAATACGGTACACCACCACATGCTGGTTTAGCATTTGGTCTTGACCGTTTAGCAATGCTTTTATGTGGTACCGATAACATTCGTGACGTTATTGCTTTCCCTAAAACAACACAAGCGTCGTGTTTATTAACTAACGCGCCTAGTAAGCCTAATATGGATTCGTTAGCTGAGCTTGCAATTAGTGTTGTTGAAAAAGCGATACCTAGCGAAGAGTAATTTTTATTTAGCTTATTGAGCTAAATTTAAAAACCCTTAAGTTATATGCTTAAGGGTTTTTTTGTGGTTAAATTTACAGCAGAGTGTATTTTAACCGAACAGACGAAAAAGGAATTATTATGTCGATCAATGCAACCTTATTTGGTGAGTTCTTAGTTTTTTTTATTGTGCTGAGTATTCCTATTTTTGCTGTAATTAGCTACAAAATAGGTAAGCGTAAAAGTACTATGCCGGGGGTTTTAGCTTTTGTGGGTGGCTGTTTAGCGCTATTTCCACTATTTGCTTTGATTTTTATTGCAGTGCTTGCGCTTAAAAAAGATTTACCTAAAAATAGCGTCTATGCCCATTAAAAACTAGGTTAATAGTGTCAATTTCAAATAATAATCACTACTTCGACGAGCAATTTAATGCTTTGCTGCACGAAGAGCAACTAACTGAAAATTCTGAGTTTGAAGAGTGCACATTTACCGATTGCGACTTTTCAGGCGGGCAGTTTAAAAATTGCCGATTTATACAGTGCAACTTTAAAAACTGTAATTTATCGTCACTTAAATGGAACTACAGCTCGCTTGAAGATGTAAGTTTTAGCCACTGTAAATTAAATAGTCTGCAATGGACTGACGTAGATTGGCCAGCGCTTAGTATTAACGCACCGGTGAGTTTTAATTATTGCGAGCTCAGTAATAGTTCTTTTTTTGAATTAACCCTCAAAGCCCTCAAACTAACACACTGCTTTGCCAAAAATGTTGATTTTAGGCATGCTGATTTAAGCGGTAGTGAATTTACAGGAACAGATTTTCGCGATAGTGAGTTTTTTCAAACTAACTTAACAAAATGTGATTTTGTAGGTGCGACAGCGTTTAATATAGATTTGAATAATAATATTTTAGCGAATGCTAAGTTTGATCGCTTCGAAGCACTAAACTTGCTTACCAGCCTTAATATAGAACTATGTGATTAATTTAGTTTAATATGATTACATATCTAGAAGCGGCAGCTTGGCTGGGCTTCTAGATACTGCGTGACTGCGTAATTAACGGCTTGGGCCATTTTTATTACGTGCACTGGCAAGCTGTCTTGCGATTTCTAATAACGCAGGTGAAATATCTTCAGCGCCATCTTTAATTAGTTTTGTAACGTCACCTGACGAAAACAAACCGTCACGTGGTGATTTAATACCTAACTCACGAACAAAATCCTTCGTTTTACCTGTGCTGCCTGTTTCAATAAACTTAAAAATAATACGTTCATTGTTGTTTTTAGCAGGGGTTTTTAGTGTTTCGATTTCGTCATGTATTGCAGTTAGTTTGTCTTCTAAAATTTCTATACGTTCTTGAATGCTATTGTATGATTTCATTTATTGGATCTTTTACTAAATATATTTAAACAATGGCAGCTATTATCGCATAGTTTGACAATAGAGAATGCAAACCTATAAAGTAAAAGTTATTTTTAATTAAAAACAATAATTTATATAAATTTAAATATGCAAAAAACACTTAAAAAGCTTTTTATATTAAGCGCACTAGCTCTAAGTGCATCAGTTATAAGCACATCAGCAATAAGCGCAACAAGCTATGCAAACGATGGCGTTATAACTGATGAAAGCCGTAATCGCACTATTCCTATCAATATTGCATTGCCAAGTAACAATGCTAAGTGCACTGAACAAGTAAAATGCCCTGTAGCGTTCATTAACGCAGGTTATGGGATTAGCCATAACAAGTATACGTTTGCCAGTAATGCGTTTAATCAGCGTGGGTATTTAACAGTAGCAGTTGCACATGAACTAAAAAGCGACCCTTACTTAAACCGTGAGCAGCCTTACTTAACAACTCGCATGGAAAACTGGCATCGTGGCGTAGTAACGCTTAAGTTTTTAGTTAATGAGCTATCGAGTAAATACCCAGCATACGACTTTACAAAACTAACCTTATTTGGGCACTCAAACGGCGGGGATATTTCCGCATTATATGGCTCTATTTATCCAAACGAAGTTAGCACTATTATTACGCTCGATCATCGCCGCATGTTGATCCCGCGCAATAAAAACATTCGCGTACTTACTCTACGCGGTAGTGATTACCCAGCTGATGCGGATGTGCTGTTAAACGATTCAGAGCTGAATAAGTTTCCTGTTACGCAAATAATAATAGAAAAATCGCGTCATAACGATATGTACGATGGCGGGCCAAAATGGCTGGTGGATAGAATGAGTAAAGAAGTAGAGAGATTTTTAGATAGTAAAAGTTAGCTTTATAAAAGTTAAATCATAGCGCAGTGTTACCTGCGCTATATTAATTTCACGGCAGTTATTCTACCAGTTCACTTACAATAACTGGGTTATTGTGTAGTGTTTTATGCACTGGGCATTTGTCGGCTATTTCGAGTAAACGCTGACGCTCTGGCTCTGTTAAGTCGCCACGTAAGGTGATTTTACGGGTAATGGCTTCAAGGTTACCTGTTTGCTCACAATCGTCGCAATCTTTGTTGTAATCGCGAGTGTGATCAAGCTCTACTTTTACATGCTCCAGTGGTAAGTTTTTACGTGTAGCGTACATACGCAATGTCATTGCTGTACAGGCACCAAGCCCCGCTAATAAGTGATGATACGGATCGGGGCCTAAGTTTTTACCGCCTACTTTAATTGGCTCATCTGCAAGCCAAGTATGATCTTTTGTACTTACGTGCTGAGTAAATACATGGTCTTTTTCTTCAACAAGTACATTACCACCCGTTAAACTTGCCGTGTATTTAGTTTTGTCGTACTTAACATAACGGTTTGCCCACGTTGCAATTATTTGTGCAGCGTAGTCGGCATCGTTTTTATTTGTTAAAAGGTGATCGGCATTATCTAGGCTAATAAAGCTTTTAGGATGCTTAGCTGATGCATAAATTTTTTCAGCTTCACTAATATTTACAGTCGCATCAATAGGGGAGTGCATTACTAATAATGCGCGCTTAAGTTTACTTATGTGGCTTTTATCGTACTTGGCTATATCGTCAATAAATTGCTTTTTAATGGTAAATTCACGACCAGCTAAGTTAACTTTAGCTTCACCTGCTGCGTTAATTTCATCAAGATGTGCTTCAAAGTTATGCGCTACGTGCTGCGCATCTGACGGTGCGCCAATGGTTGTAATAGCCGATACTTCAGGAATATGCTCAGCAGCAGCAAGTACCGCAGCGCCGCCTAAACTGTGGCCAATGAGTAGTTGCGGCGGAGCAAAATGTTCACGTAAATGATTTGCCGCAGATACTAAATCTTGAATGTTTGATGAAAAGTTACTGTTAGCAAAATCACCATCACTATTACCTAAACCGGTAAAGTCGAAACGTAGTACGGCGATACCTTGTTGTGTGAGTGCACGGCTAATCCGTGTAGCTGCTGCAATGTCTTTACCGCATGTAAAGCAGTGTGCGAATAGCGCGTAAAACTTAACGTCACCAGAGGGAAGTTCAAGTTGGCCGGCAAGTTCTAAATCGCCGCTTTTAAAAGATACTTTTTGTCGCATGGGGAGCCTTATTTACACAAATAAAATATATTCTAATAGTAGACCAGAGATAGTTACTAAACCTTGCAAATTCAACGTTTTTTTATAAGTTGATCTTGATCAAGCAAAGTGACGGTGACCATGTCTTGAGGACATATGTCCTTATGTTTTTGAGGTCATTTGTCTATCCTCACACAGCGCTATAATGAAGGCTTTGCTACTTTATATAAGTAATTTAGCACTATTAAAAGCAACTCACTTCACACAACCTATTCACTGGAACGTACAATGCAATTACCTACTGTTGATTATAAAGCTCCCGATGCGGCTGCACAATTTGTTGAATCGTTAAGAAATACTGGATTTGGCGTTTTAAAAAACCACCCAATCCCACAGTCTTTAGTTGAGTCTATTTACAAAAATTGGCAAGACTTTTTTAACTCAGAGCAAAAGCACGACTTTTTATTCTCTAAAGAAACTCAAGACGGTTACTTTCCGCCTTCAGTATCTGAAGTAGCGAAAGGCTTTACAATAAAAGACATTAAAGAGTACTTTCATGTGTACCCTAAAGGTCGCGTTCCTGCCCAGCTTGAAGCTGATGTACGTGAATACTACCGTTTAGCAAGTGAATTTGCTGGCACATTGTTAAGCTGGGTTCAGGCTGAAGCACCAGCTGATGTACGTGCTAAGTTTTCAATTGATTTAAAAGACATGATTGCCGATTCTGAGCAAACATTGTTACGTATCCTACATTATCCACCAATGACGGGTGATGAAGAGCCTGGTGCTATTCGCGCAGCAGCCCATGGCGATATTAATTTATTGACTGTATTACCAGCTTCTAATGAGCCTGGTTTACAAGTTCAAAAAACAGATGGCGGTTGGTTAGACGTGCCATGTGATTTTGGCAGCTTAATTATTAATATCGGCGACATGCTACAAGAAGCGTCGGGCGGGTATTTCCCATCGACAATTCACCGTGTAATTAACCCAACGGGTAAAGCATCTACTAAATCGCGTATTTCATTACCGTTATTTTTACACCCGCATCCAGATGTTGTGCTTTCAGAGCGCTACACGGCAGATAGCTATTTGCAAGAACGTTTGCGTGAGTTAGGTGTTAAGTAACTCTAATACTTAGAGTAATTAAGTATAAACAAAAAACGGCCTATGGCCGTTTTTTGCATTTTTAAGCAACTTGATCACAGGTTTAATTTTAATAAACTATGCTCAATTGCCTGCAACGTAAATAATGGCATGCATTCTTAGCTACTACAGGTATAATGCGCGCAACTGGCTAATGTAGCCTTATTTAAAAGAGAGTTTATATGAGTTTTGAAGGTTTAGGTTTATCACAGTCTTTGGTTAATGCGGTTTTAGAAAAGGGCTATGAAACGCCAACGCCGATTCAGGCTCAAGCAATTCCTGCAATTATTGAACGCCGTGACGTTATGGCAGCAGCACAAACAGGTACAGGTAAAACAGCGGGTTTTACATTACCACTTATTGAGCGCTTGTCGTCGGGCCCTAAAGCTAAAAGTAATCACGTACGTGCACTTATTTTAACGCCTACACGTGAACTTGCTTTGCAAGTAAGCGAAAACGTTGAAGAGTACGCTAAGCATTCGGATGTGAGCTCATTTGTAGTTTACGGTGGCGTTAAAATTAACCCACAAATGCAGCGTCTTCGTAAAGGTGTTGATATTTTAGTAGCAACGCCGGGTCGTTTAATCGACTTACATAATCAAAATGCAGTTAAATTTGATAGCGTTGAAGTGCTTGTACTCGATGAAGCTGACCGCATGTTAGACATGGGCTTTATTCACGACATTAAACGCTTAATTGCTAAAATGCCTGCTAAACGTCAAAACTTGATGTTTTCGGCTACATTTTCAGATGAAATTCGAGCATTAGCAAAAGGGTTAATTAATGACCCAGTTGAAATTTCAGTTGCAGCAAAAAATACCACTGCAAAAAGTGTTACTCAGTGCGTTTACGCGGTAGATAAAACACGTAAAACAGCATTGCTAAGCCACTTAATTCGCACTAACGATTGGCAACAAGTATTAGTGTTTAGCCGTACAAAGCACGGTGCTAACCGCTTAGTTAAACAACTTGAACGCGATGACATTGTAGGCGCGGCTATCCATGGTAATAAATCACAAGGCGCACGTGTTAAAGCACTTGATGGTTTTAAAAGTGGTGAAGTACGCGTATTAGTAGCAACAGACATTGTTGCACGTGGTTTAGACATTGTTGAATTACCGCATGTTGTTAACTACGACTTACCCAACGTATATGAAGATTATGTTCATCGTATTGGCCGTACAGGCCGTGCAGGTGCAACAGGTCATGCGATTTCGTTTGTAACGGTTGATGATGCTGTTGATTTATACGGTATTGAACGCTTTATTGGTGAGCTTATACCACGTGCTGAAGAAGACGGTTTTGAGCCTATTAATCCAGTAGCAGAGCGCGCATTAGATGCTCGCCCACTGCCGGCTAAAAAGCCTAAGAAAAAGCAGCCTTTTAATAAGCCTAAATCTGATAGCAGCAAGCCTAACAGTAAAAAACCGAACAATGGTGGTAATGGTACCGGCCCACGCCGTGGTGGTTCTAAAAAGCCAGCTGCTAAAACAGATGACAGCGCGCAAAACCCATGGGCAAAGCGTGAATCTGTTGGCGGTAATGGCCAACGCCGTCGTCGCACAAATAACGATTAATCATTATTAATGATTATATTGGCGTTTAATTAATTTAGTTAAATGCTGATACAAAAAACGCGCTACTTCTTTTGAATAAATAGAAGTAGCGCGTTTTTTATTGTCTGTAATTTGTACTTACTGTATTGCCTGCCTGATTAAATAGTTAATACCCAAGCCGACAAATAAAGTCACACTTACGCTAAGTAATGTGCCGAGCATGACGTACTCGGTAAGTTTTTTATCTTTGCTTGCACTTAAATCACCAAACCTAAATACCGACTTTGCCGCAAGTAAAAAACCCAGCCCTGCAAATTGGTCAAGCAATATAAAGCTCAGCATAAGTACGCGTTCCAACATACCTATGCTTTGCCCTGCAAGTGGTAAGCTACCAGTACTTGAAAAGTTACTTGTTAAACGCTCTAACATCATTCTTATAAATACGGCGCAGGGGCTTAAAATAATTAAATAACCGCATACCACCCACAGTATGTTGGGATCAGTGAGCATATTATTAATTGCAGCCATAAAGCTACTGTTATCAGTTAGCCAAATACTGAGCGCAATAATAACGAGTATGTGCGCTATTTGATCTAGTAAAAAAGGCACCACGCCTTTATTAGAATACGATTTAGCTATATCAATAAAGTAATGGCTCAGCATAATGCTCGCCGTGGCAATTAAAACACTGCTTAGTTGCTGCCACCCGAATGTGTATTCCCACAGGGTAATAATGAGTGCACTTGTTACACCATGCACTAGTACATGAAAATAAAGCTTACTGGCTTTAAAGTGACGGGTATTTCTGTCGTTTACCCAACTCATAGGTTGCCAGTAAAAATCAGCGAGTAAGTGGCCAATAATAAGCGCGACCAGTAAAAGTGAAAACGCCATTATTCACCTCCTTTAATTATATTTTTTATAACGTGTTGTGTGTGCTTAATAAAGCGCTCTATAAGTTGGTAGTGCGCTAAATTTAGTAGTTTGGTTACGTTTTCGCGACTTGTTTTAAGCTCTTTAGCCAGTGCCGCGTGGCTGTTGTCTGGTGATGTTAAATAGACGTACAGGGCATTTGCTTGTTTTTGTGTGATTTTAGTGAGCAATACGTCGGCAAAGGCTAAATTAAGATTTAAGCTTTCATCGAGCTGCTGCTCGTTAATATTAAAAACAAAGCGTTGATTGCCTATTTTATCAAGGCCTTGCCCCGAAAGAGTAAAAGCAGAACCGGTTGCTGTTTTTATATCGCTGCGTGGGTTATCTATTTGCCCAAGTGCCAAGCTTTGTCGTAGTTCATAACCTGACGATTTAAGGTGTAAATATACAAGTAAGGCATTTTTAAAAAGGAGCTGAGGATTATTAACTTGTAACTGAAAGGCATCGCCTCGGTATATATTCCAAAGTGTTTGCTCCCCCGAAATGTTTCGCAAACTTTGCTCTAGTTGATAAAGCATGGCATCGTATTGCTGCTTAGGGATTGTTTGCGATTTAATAATATCGCCGCTGATCACACCAATCATAAAAATCTCAAAATGGTTACTTTTTAATATGTAACCAATATTGGTTACATAAGGGTATGTAACTAATTTAGGTTACTTAAATATAAATTGCAAGGTACACTTATTTTATAACGTTACTTTTATTGCTATTAATCCTCACTAGGACACTAAATGACTTTACAAAACGAGCAGCAAAGCACGAAACCACGGGTCGGTATTTTTGTTGATGTGCAAAATATTTATTACACGTGCCGCGAGAGTTACGGGAAAAATTTTGACTACAATGCGTTTTGGCGAATGATGGAGGCGCAATACAATATTGAGTGTGCTTTTGCGTATGCTATTTATCGAGGAGATGAAAAGCAAAATCAGTTTCAAAATATTTTGCGTGCGATTGGTTTTGAGGTAAAGCTAAAGCCATTTATTCAACGCCGTGATGGAAGTGCCAAAGGCGATTGGGATGTAGGCATAACAATAGACATGTTAGAGCAGGGTAAAAATCTTGATAAAGTTATTTTGCTCTCTGGCGATGGTGACTTTGCTTTGTTACTTGGGCATTTAAAAAATCAATATAATGTACCGTGCGATGTATACGGTGCTGACAGGTTAACTGCTGAGGTATTAAAACAAAGCGCAGAGCAATTTCATTTAATTGATAATACTTTGCTACTTTAACAGCAAAAAATAGTTAAAAAAGTGCAAGCTAAGTGCCTGCAACATGAGAGATTTTAATACAAAGCCGTAATAGATGAATTAAGCCTTATATAGGCTTTTTTTATTACTGTAATCAATTGGGTTTGCTAAATGATTATGGTAATTTTAAAGCATAACGAGTTACCAAGGACTTACATGCTTCATTACAGCAACATGCCACTAGATAGAGGCTCAAATTTTCGTAAAGACCCATCGTGGCTTAAAGCGCAAATGTCGGCGCAAAGTAAATGGGTTTTAGTTAAAAATAATCAAACCCTATTTATTAAAGATACCCCTAAAGTAAGCTATTTAACGTATCAACAAGTGGCACATTTAGATTTAACGAGTGCTATTTTTGTTGGTTTAAACAATGCTAAACATGGTGTGTTTGCATTGGATGTTTCTGATCTGGATGAAAGCGTACTTTCGCCTTTAATAGAGGGCGCTCAGTTTTTTGATATTCGCCAATATGGGCCTCAAGTAACCATTAAATATGCCTCAATAGCCGCCCTTGCGAGAGGGCTATGTTATTGGCATGCCACGCACCGTTTTTGTGGGCGCTGCGGTAGTAAAAACCGTTCAGTGGAAGCCGGGCATTCTCGTGTATGTGAAAACGAAAACTGTAAGCATCCTACATTCCCGCGCACCGATCCTGCGGTAATTATGGTCGTTACTAAAGTCTTTGCTGACGGAGTAGAGCGATGCCTGTTAGGTCGCCAAGCTGCGTGGCCCACTGGTATGTATTCGTCGCTTGCTGGATTTGTAGACCCAGGGGAGACACTGGAACAAGCTGTTGCGCGTGAAGTTAAAGAAGAGGCAGGCATAGAGGTTGATAACGTACGTTATGTTGCATCTCAGCCATGGCCGTTCCCATCGTCAATTATGCTTGGCTTTTTTGCAGAGGCGACATCTGAGCAAATTAACGTAGATAAAGAAGAGCTAGACGATGCAAAATGGTTTAGTCGTGAAGACTTAGAGCAATTTGGTAATTGGCACGAAGAAGGGGAGCATTTAAAGCTGCCTAGAACCGATTCTATCTCTCGTTATTTAATTGAGCATTGGCGCACAAACCCTTAAGGATTAACAATGTCGAGTAAAAGTAATAAAAACACTCAGCTAGTATCATCAGGGCGAAAAAAAGCCTATACACATGGCGTAGTAAATCCCGTTGTACAGCGTGCATCTACCATTGTATTTGATACTGTAGCCGATTTAAAAGAAGCAGCTAAAACCCGTGGCGATAAAACGTTATTTTATGGGCGCCGAGGAACAACAACACACTTTGCGCTACAAGAAGCGATTACAGAACTTGAAGGCGGCGAAGGGTGTGCATTGTACCCTTGTGGCGCTGCGGCGATCAGCCAAGTATTTTTATCGTTTTTAAAAACCGGTGATCATATTTTAATGGTTGATAACGTGTACGAACCAACTCGCGATTTTTGCGATAAAATTTTAGTGGGGCTGGGCATTACAACAACCTATTACCCGCCAACCATTGGCGCAGGTATTAAAGATTACATTCAGCCAAATACTAAAGTGTTGTTTTTAGAATCTCCAGGTTCTATTACGATGGAAGTGCAAGATGTGCCCGCTATGGTAAAAGTAGCTAATGAGCACAACGTAATGACCATGCTTGATAATACCTACGGTAACGGTCTGCATTATCGCCCGTTAGAGCACGGTGTTGGTATTAGTATTCAAGCTGCAACAAAGTATATTGTTGGCCATTCAGACGTGATGATGGGGGTGGCTGTTGCTAATAAAAAGTATTGGCCAACCTTGCGCGAAAACTCATACTTACTAGGGCAATGTACCAGTGCCGATGATGCGTATTTAGCACTTAGAGGCCTGCGTACAATGGGTGTGCGTTTAAATCAACATGAAAAAGCAGCAATAGAAGTAGCTAAATGGCTTGAACAACATGAGCTTGTTGATCATATTCGCCACCCTGCATTTGAAACCTGCCCAGGGCATGAGTTCTTTAAACGTGATTTTGATGGCAGTAATGGGTTGTTTTCATTTGTGATGAAAACCGGGAATCAAAAAGCGATTGATGCATTTTTAGATAGCCTTGAGCATATCAAAATGGGCTTTTCGTGGGGCGGTTTTGAAAGTTTGGTAACGGCTAATTTAACCATGAAAGGGTTGCGCTCAAATACAGGTTGGGATTTAGGGCCGGTTATTCGCTTGCATATAGGCCTTGAAGATGTTGAAGATTTAATTAGCGATTTAAGCCAAGCACTTGAGGTTTATAAGCGGCATTTATAATTTATATCGCAATTTATGCTGTTACATTTAAATGTATTCTTATAAAGCTCACCACAGGTGAGCTTTTTTTTGCTGGTAATTCAAGGTGTTTACACTTAGTGTGGATAAATACACAGAAAATAAAAAGTCATTAAGGATAGTCAATGGCAACATCATTACCGATAAACGTAGGGCGATTAACGCAAATAGCGGGATTTGAGCTTGTACGTATGTTTTTAACTAAACGTGGACTTATTGCATTAGCTGCCTTTGCATTGGTGTGGCTAATAATACTGCGCTACCCAATAGGGCAGGCAGTAGGCATTGTAAGTGCCCCCGATTTTGAGCAAATAGCCCGTGATATATCAGGTTCTATTGGTTTAAGTAAATTATTGGATTGGCCTGAGGCCGAATTTGCTATGTACTGGTTAATAGCCCTTTATAGCTTTCCCGTTTTTGGTTTATTTATTTGTAGCGACCAAACGGTAGGCGATAGAGAGCGCGGCACACTAAGGTTTTTATCACTGCGCTCCACTCGCTTTGAAATACTGTTTGGCCGTTTTTTAGGGCAGCTAGGAGTATTAGCATGTTTGGTGGGTATAACGCTTGTAGCTACACTCGCGGTATTGGGTTTTAGAGAGCCAAGTTTACTGGCTGGTGGTTTTGCTCGTGCGCTTTCTATATTTTTAATATTAGTGATTACTCTGTGCCCATTTGTAGCACTAATGACGTTAATTAATACCTTTGCTCGCTCATCACGTTTATCTATTGTATTGGCAATTCTATATTTTGCAGCAGGCGGTATTGTTGTGGGAATACTACAATGGCAAATACCCGCATTAGGCTTGCTTGATTATTTATTTCCGGGTGTGCAAATAGAGCTATTAGCGGGGCAAAATTTACCATTATTGAGCGCTGTGGCTATTCCCCTTGTGCAAACTGCGGTGTTACTAAGCGTTGCTCAACGTATTTTTGCAAGGAGCTCACTATGAGACCATTAATTACAGCTAGCGGTTTGAGTAAATCGTATGGTGCAAAACTTGCGCTTAATAACGTGGACTTTGAAATTAACAAAGGCGCGCCAGTGGCACTTGTTGGGCCAAATGGTGCGGGTAAAACTACCTTATTTAGTTTGTTGTGCGGCTATATTGCGCCAAGTAAAGGCAGCCTTGAAATATTAGGGCACAAACCTGGTAGCGCTGCTTTATTTAATAAAGTAAGTGCATTACCGCAAGATGCACAACTTGACCCCCGTTTTAATATAGATAAGCAACTCGCCTTTTATGCAAAGCTACAAGGTATGGGGGCAAAGCAAAGCCAAACTGAGGCGCTACGTGTACTTGATTTAGTTGGCTTAAAAGAAATTGCAAAGCAGCGTGCGGGGGACTTATCGCACGGTATGCGCAAGCGCGTTACGATAGCGCAAGCACTTATTGGCGCACCACAAATTGTAATGCTTGATGAGGCAACCGCAGGCCTTGATCCGATTCATGCCAGAGAAGTACGTGAGCTGGTATCAGAATTAAGTGAACAGGCTACATTTATTTTAAGCTCTCACGACTTAACTGAGCTTGAGCGACTATGCTCACAGGTACTTCATTTAGATAAAGGCGTACTAAGCGAGCATCAAACAAAAACTAATAATACAGATAAACACTTTTATACATTAATGCTAAGCGAGGCTTATCAAAATGTTGAGCAACAGCTTCAAGCAATTGCAGGTGTGAGTCGTGTGTATATGAGCCAACATAAAGAATATGTAGTTGAGTATCAGCCAACGAGCGATCCACTTGATATTGCACTACTGAGCTTTTGTCATCAACAACACTGGCAGTACCGGCAGTTAGTTAATGGTCATACGTTAGAGAATCAAATATTTAAACAGGAGAAAGTATAATGGGTTTACTTAGCGGACTTATGGGTAATGCAAGCGAAGTTGACGATTCTGATTTAGAAAAAATCCTTGCCAATACATTAATTGACGGCGAGCAAGTAGAAAAAGCATATAAAGTAGTACGTGATATGTTTATTTTTACTAATAAGCGCTTAATCTTAATTGATAAGCAAGGTATGACCGGTTCTAAAATGGAAATGGTGAGTATTGCTTACTCTAAAATCACCAAGTTTAGTAAAGAAAGTGCAGGCCATTTTGACTTAGATGCCGAGCTAAAAATATGGGTTGGCTCAGATCCAACACCAATTAGTAAAGAGTTTAAGTCTGGCGATAATATTAACGATGTTTACCGAATTATTAGCCAACACGCGCTTTAATACGGTACATGTTTTAAGTAGTTGTTGACTAGATGTTGCAACTACTTTAATTTTACAGTTTACAACACTTCCTTACAATTAACTTAATAAATACAACTGGTTAGTTAAGTTTTCATTCAGTTTCCTAACGTTAGCATGTGCCTCGACTTTAGCAATACAGCTAGAGCATAAAAAGCAATGTACATAGGGAAGTCTTACAATGAAAAAATTAGCAGTTATTATTTCGAGCATTTTATTATCTAGCACTGCGGCTGCTGCAGACAGCTATAATTCAATTAGTAACCTAAGCTACAAAAATAGCGATAACAACGACACCGTTGCTGTAGATTCTATTTACTACCTATCTCCTAAAAAAACTTTAGGTCCGTACGATCAGTTTGAATACATCAATAAACAAACTAACGTATATGGTGGCTATGCTGATGACGACTTTGGCGATTTAACATCGGTTGGTGGTGAATACTTCATTAATGAATTTGTTGTTGGCGCATCTTACGAAAACCTAGACCCAGATTCAGGTTCTAACAGTGAGCTTTATAAACTGACGGGTGGTTACTTTTTCAACCCTGATTTACTTGCAAAAGTAACACTAGTTGAAAACAAAGACGGCGACGATTACGCATTATTTGATTTAGCTTACAACTACATGCTAAACAGCACCGATTACGTAGGTGTTACACTTACATCAGACGACGATTTTGATTACCGTGCAGTTGCTGCTAAATACTTTATTGATTTACAGCAAGGTAACTACCTAACTTTTGAAGGTAAATACGAAAGCATTGATGACGCAGAAAACCAATGGGTAGCAGAAACTAACTACTACTTCTCAAAAGCAACATCTGTATTTGCTAACTACAACAAGCAAGACACTTACAGCTTTGGTGCTCAGCACTTCATCAATAAAAATATTGGTGTAAAGGTGGGTTACGAAAACAACGCTGATGATTCTGACAACGATGCGTACTTTGCTAACATGCGTTTTCAGTTTTAATTAAGTCCCGTACTTAGTTAATACAAAAGTAATATCAAAAGCCCGCTAAATTTAGCGGGCTTTGTTGTTTTATATAAATGCATTATTACCAGCCGCAGTTGCGGCTTTCGTTTTGTTTATCTAAATATGTTTGTAATGGTGCAAAGTAATCGAGCATTGCTGTCGCATCCATTTGCGGCTTACCTGTTACAGTTTCAAGCGCTTCTTGCCAAGGGCGAGATGAACCCATTTCAAGCATAGCGTTTAGCCTATCCCCTGCTTCTTTTGAATTATAAATAGAGCAGCGATGAATGGCTTTATCGTTACCGGCAATTTCACATAAGCTGCGATGAAACTCAAATTGTAAAATATGCGCTAAAAAGTAACGTGTATAAGGCGTGTTACCCGGAACGTGGTACTTAGCACCCGGATCAAAGTCGTTTTCGCTACGTGCGATAGGAGCTTGCACTCCTTGGTATTTTTCACGTAGTTCCCACCATGCTTTATTGTAATTTTCTGGTGCTACTTCCCCTGAAAATACCTGCCAACGCCACTGATCAACCATTAAGCTAAACGGCACAAAGGCTACTTTATCAAGTGCCATTTTCATCAACAAACCGATATCTTTAGATTCGTCAGGTACTTGTTCAAGTAAGCCGATTTCTTTTAAGTAACCCGGTGTAACCGATAAGGCAATGGTGTCTCCAATGGCTTCATGAAAACCATCGTTTGCACTTTCTTGATAAAATAAAGGTTGTTTACTATAAGCGCGTTGATAAAAGTTATGACCTAATTCATGGTGAATAACTGAAAACTCTTCGCCTGTGCGCTGAATACACATTTTAATGCGTAAATCGTCTTTGCTATCGATATTCCATGCTGATGCATGACACTGCACATCTCTGTCTTTTGGTTTTACAAACAATGAACGCTCGTAAAATGTCTCTGGTAGTGCATCAAAACCCATTGAGGTAAAAAAGTTTTCAGCCCCTTTGACCATTTTAAGTTCGTCGTAATTATTTTGAGCTAATAACTCGGTTACGTCGTAACCCGGATCGGCGTTTTCTGGTGCAACTACATCGTAAATATTACCCCATGCTTGCGCCCACATATTACCAAGTAAGTGCGCTGGTATTGGCTGATCTTGAGGTACTTTGTCGGTGCCGTACTTTTCACCTAACTTTGCGCGAACATGGCAATGTAGCGAGTTATAAAGTGGTTTAACTTGGCCCCAAATACGGTCAAGCTCAGTGGTAAAGTCATCAGCAGGCATATCGTATTTACTGCGCCACATAGCGCCCGTATCGGCATAACCAAGCTCCTTTGCACCTTCGTTGGTAAGTGCTACTTGTTGCTCGTAAAGTGGGCGCATGGGTTTTGATATTTCACGCCAGCCTTGCCATAAATCAAGTAGTTCGTTGTAATCTCGGCTGGTGGCCATTTTTGAGGTCATGTCGCCAAGGCTCAAACAGCTGCCATCTTCTTTACAGTATTTACCTTTACCATATAGCCCGCCAAGCTCTGCGACAATTTGTGAAAGCTTCGCTGTTTTATCAGCGTCTTGTGGGGCAGGAAGTGTAAGTGCTAGTTTTAGTTTATCAAGCTTACGGCGAGCATCGTAATCAAGCTCTAGTTCGTCGTATTTTGCAGCTTCATTTGCTAAACGCACGACTGTTTCGGTCATTTTACGGTTAACTTCAGCCGATAGAGCAGATGTATCGTGAGTAATAAAGTTTGCGTAAATCCACTCTGCACGGCTCGATTCTAAATAAAGTGCACTCAGTTCTTTTTCTGTGTTTGTTATAAATGTATTTGCATCTTTAGCTGTTACAGCTTTTTTAGTGTGTGGTGAATCGGTAGTGTCGATAGATACTTGCGCATCGCAGGCCGTTAAAGCAAGAGTACTTGCTACCATTAAGGCGCTCATACTTAGTTTAAATCGAAAGGGGGTCATGCTATTCCTTTAATTTATTGTTATTAAAACGTTGATAATAGCAGTGATGTTTAAAACAATAAAATGAATGCGTTAAGGCTCACGACTCGTCGTGCAATGATTGTATTTAAATTAAGATGGGTCATAATTAAGTTACTATTTTCATTCAATGTGTAAGGAATGTGCGCATGTTAATATTTATAATATTGCTGGTCGTGGTGGTGGTTATTTTTGCGGTTAAAGATATTCGCCTAAACTTGATTAGTCGTCCTACGTTTAAAATGTTCAAAAAGGTGCTTCCGCCATTATCGCAAACAGAGCGAGAGGCGATGGAAGCAGGTGATGTTTGGTGGGATGGTGAGTTATTTAGTGGTAACCCAGACTGGCAAAAACTGCACCACTTTCCAAAACCAGAGCTTAGCGATAAAGAAAACGCATTTATGGCTAACCAAGTAGAAACCTTATTGGCGATGCTTGATGATTATCAAATTGTACAAAAAGACAAAGACTTACCAAAAGAAGTGTGGGATTACCTAAAAACAGAAGGTTTTTTTGCACTGATCATTCCTGAAAAATTTGGCGGTCGTGAGTTCTCAGCAATTGCTAATTCAACGATAGTGTCAAAAATTTCGACTAAAAGCTTAACAGCCGCAGTCACTGTTATGGTGCCTAATAGCTTAGGTCCGGGCGAGTTACTTCTTCACTATGGTACTAAAGAGCAGCAAGATCGTTGGCTGCCAAGTTTAGCTAATGGTACAGATGTTCCTTGTTTTGCACTAACGGGACCAGAGGCGGGCTCTGATGCTGGCAGCATTCCTGATTCTGGCGTTGTGTGTATGGGTGAGCACAATGGCGAGCAAGTAATGGGCCTGCGTTTAAATTGGTCAAAACGTTACATTACGCTTGCACCAGTGGCTACTGTACTCGGCTTAGCATTTAAAATGTATGACCCTGATGCTTTATTAGGTGATAAAAAAGAGCTAGGTATAACGTGTGCGCTTATACCAACCGATCATCCGGGTGTTGAAACGGGTGAGCGTCATTATCCGCTTAATATGGCCTTTATGAATGGTACCACTTACGGTAAAGATGTATTTATACCACTGGACTGGATCATTGGTGGTCAAGAGTGTGCAGGGCGTGGCTGGAGAATGCTTGTTGAGTGTTTAAGTGCAGGGCGTGGAATATCACTACCAGCATTAAGTGCAGCAACTGGGCATTTAGCTTCAAAAATGACATCGGCATATGCAATGGTACGCCAGCAGTTTGGTGTATCTATAGGGCAATTTGAAGGCGTGCAAGAGGCACTTGCGCGTATTGGTGGTTTAACTTACACACTTGAGTCGTGCAGATTAATGACCGCAGGTGCGATTGATTTAAAATTAAGCCCATCGGTTGTAACAGCGATTGCTAAATACCATATGACTGAAATGGGTCGTACGGTAATGAATGATGCAATGGATATTCATTCAGGTAAAGGAATTCAAGTAGGGCCTAATAATTATTTGGCGCATGGCTATATGGGGATTCCAGTATCAATTACAGTAGAAGGCGCGAATATTCTAACGCGTAATTTAATGATATTTGGTCAAGGTGCAACACGCTGCCACCCATTTGTTTTAAAAGAAATGGAAGCCGCTGCAATGGAAGATGACGACGCAGCACTTGAACAATTTGATGGTTTATTAATGAACCATATATTATTTGCAGCAAGTAACGCAGGCATGGCATTTGTGCATGGCTTAACACGTAGCTACTTTGCGAAAGCGCCTGTAGGTGGTGAAACGGCTATTTATTATAAACAACTGAGTAGAATGAGCCGAGGCTTAGCTATTTGTACAGACGTTGCAATGTTAATGCTTGGCGGTGAACTTAAACGTAAAGAAATGATATCAGCGCGTTTGGGTGATGTATTAAGTCATTTGTACTTAGCATCAACTGTTTTAAAACGTTATGAAGATGAAGGACGCCAACAAGCTGATTTACCATTTGTAAAATATGCAATTGAGAACTCATTATTTGAAATTGGCCAAGCGTTTAATGGCTTCTTTAAAAACTTTTCAAATCCGGTTGTTAATTTTATCCTTAAACGTATCGTGTTCCCGCTTGGAAACCATTACCACAGACCAAGTGATGAAATAGCACAAAGTATTTGCGAGCGTATGACTCAACCTGGTGTATTTAGAAACCGCTTAACGCATTTATGTTATGTAGATGAAAATGCAGGTACAGGGGTCATGGAAAGCGCATTTTTAGCTATGCATGATATGCAAGCGCAGTTTAAAGACTTAAAACAATGGCAGCGTAAGGGCAGTGTGCCTGCAACGCTTGATATTGAAGGTGCTATAAATTATGCGCTTGAAAATAAGTTGTTAGAGCAAACGGATGCTGATGCAATGCATCATGCTAATAAGCTACGTAAGAAAGCCATTGCAGTTGATAACTTTCAACCTGGTGAGCTGTAGCGCAGTACTTTAAATACTAGGGCGTGTTGACCCTTCGTGGTTGAATTTGCAGCAGGCTGTTTGGTTTTTAGGCAAGGCAGAGCCTATGTAGTGTGGTTATTCCCCATAAATCGGCGATAACGCAGCATAAATGCCAAACATGCGCTGCCCTTTGGGTTCTTTCTAGGGACGATTAACTCTTTGTTGCTCGGTTTTTACTTAGCCCACTAGGTTACAAACCCCGCGCCGCGATTAAATCGCCCCTAGATTGAACAAACTTCAATCCACAAAGATCAACACGCCCTAGCTAAAGCGAAAAAGGCCTTACGAATGTAAGGCCTTTTTATGTTTAATTCATTTATTTTTAACGAGCGTAAGGGTCGGCAACAATTTTATCTATGTACCATTTTCCCTTTTTACGAAGCATTTTTACACTGCGCATTTCATCAATTTTATCACCATTTAAATAGCCGGTAAAAATAAGGTTTATTTTAGCGTTATCGCCGTATTGTTCACGGACGCTCATGTTGGTCATATCAACTTCAATGGTGACTTCATCGTATTGCATATTTACTAAGTTACGGGAAAACTGTTTAGCGGTGCCGTAGGATTTCATTATACGCGTAAGGTTGGGGGTTGCCATGGTGCTGGCTTTTTGAAGGTCTTGCTGGTTATAAAGCGCATCAAAATAAGCGGTTGCTGTATCGCCAGGAGTGTCGCCAAGTGTTTTGGTATCGTCACCACAGGCTGATAAAAATAAACAGATGACCAAACTTAATAAACTCGTGATTTTTTTCATATTAATTATTATTAATTAGTTTTTTTAAAGTGTGTGGTTTATCTATGCAGATGTAAAGGTATGGCAGGCAATAAATAGAAAATTGGATAATAAATAATAAAAAAGGATGCCTAAAGCATCCTTCTAAAAATCTTAAAATTACTTATTGTACTAGTTCTTGTTCACTAAACTCTTCATCAAACATTGGGCTTGATAAGTAACGCTCAGTTGCACTAGGTAGGATAACAACAATATTTTTATCTGCGTTTTCAGGTTTTTCAGCAATTCGCTTAGCTGCAACAACCGCTGCACCTGACGAAATACCTACTAAAATACCTTCTTTTTTCATTAACTGATGCGCCATTGCAATTGCGTCTTCGTTAGATACAAGCTCTGCGCCATCAATTAAGTCCATATCTAAGTTGCCAGGAATGAAGCCAGCACCAATACCTTGGATTTTATGAGGACCTGGTTTAATTTCTTCACCGGCTAGCGTTTGGCTAATAACTGGAGAGTTAGTTGGCTCAACAGCAATAGACTTAACGTTTAGACCTTTTTCTGTTTTGAGGTAACGGCTAACACCTGTAATAGTACCACCAGTACCTACACCGGCTACAAAAAAGTCTACTTTGCCGTCAAGCGCATCATAAATTTCAGGGCCTGTTGTTTCAAAGTGAATTTTTGGGTTTGCAGGGTTTTCGAATTGTTGTAATAAAATATACTTATCAGGTGCTGTTGCTTGAATTTCTTTTGCTTTTTCAATTGCGCCATTCATACCTTTTGCACCGTCGGTAAGTACTAGATTTGCACCTAATGCTTTTAATAGCTTGCGACGTTCTAGGCTCATGGTGTTTGGCATAGTAAGCGTTAACTTGTAACCACGTGCTGCTGCAACAAATGCAAGTGCAATACCGGTGTTCCCAGATGTTGGTTCAATAAGTTCTTTACCTTCAACAAGCTGACCTGACTTTTCAGCTTCCCAAATCATCGATGCACCAATGCGGCATTTGATACTAAAGCTTGGATTACGAGATTCAACTTTAGCGTATACATTCCCACCTGTAACACGGTTAAGTTTTACCAGCGGTGTATTACCGATGCTTAGTGAGTTATCTTCAAAAATAGTAGACATAATGTTCCTTTGGATGCAATCTGATCAACGTGTTAATAGCTTTTGCTACTAACTATATAAATACACTTTACTGTGAGTTTAAAAAAACTAAAGTAAAGTTTGGCTATAACATATATCTATTGGGCTTATAACCAGTCGAAATAAAAATCAATTATTAGCGGTGCTTTAGTTATTATAGGTGCGGGCTTAATTTAAAATTTAAAGAGTAAAACTTCGTTTAGTCAAAAAATGTTCAAAAGAGTATTGAATTAAGCTGTGTTTGTTCAATATTTGTGCATGTGAATGTAACTTGAATAGTTTTATCACACAATGCGTCTAAAACATGATAAAAACACGTATCTAAATTCAATTAAGCAATCACAATGAAATTAATCTTAAAATTAATTGCCGGTATTGTGGCCGGTATCCTAGTTGGACTATATGTACCTATAACTGGTGTTGAACTTTTATTCACAGTAAAAGAGCTGATTGGTCAAATTATCTCCTTTACCATTCCACTTATTATATTATTTTTTATTGCATCAGGTATTGCAGGCCTACCAAAAGGGTCTGGTCACTTACTTGGTAAAACAGTCGGGTTTGCTTATAGCTCTACAATTATTGCAGGTACGCTTGCATTTTTATTAGTAAGTGCTGTTATCCCTTTTTTAAGCGGTGGTATTACATTCGAGGCAGAAGTTGCTACAGAAATTGGCAGCTTTATTGATTTAGAAATTCCACCTCTGATGGGGGTAATGACCGCATTAGTAACTGCTTTTGTATTTGGTATAGGCATGAGCCAATTAGAGCTTGATACGCTTAAAAAGGTGTCTGATCAGGGCCGTGATGTGATTGACGGTTTATTATCAAAAGTGATTATCCCTGCTTTACCATTTTACATTGCAGGTGTATTTGCCGAAATGACGGTAGCGGGTACTGTGGTAGATACACTGCAAACATTTGGCGTAGTACTAATTGCAGCGCTTGTTATGCACTGGTTATGGTTAAGCGTTTTATATATAGCGACAGGTGTACTATTAAAACGTAATCCAATCGAATTAGTTAAAAATATGCTACCAGCTTACTTTACAGCGTTAGGTACTATGTCAAGTGCAGCAACGATTCCAGTATCGCTTCAATCAAGTAAAGCAAATAACGTTAAAGAAGATGTAGCAAACTTTACCGTACCACTGTGTGCAACCATTCATTTATCTGGCTCAACTATCACTATAGTAACCTGTGCAATGGCTGTTATGTTTTTATCGCCAAGCATGGAAGTCCCTTCATTAATGGGTATGCTACCGTTTATTATGATGTTAGGTGTAGTAATGATTGCAGCACCAGGTGCTCCAGGTGGCGCAGTTATGTCGGCGCTTGGTCTATTAACAAGCATGCTTGGGTTTAATGAAGGCGCGGTTGCATTAATGATTGCACTTTATTTGGCACAAGATAGCTTTGGTACTGCGTGTAATGTAACGGGTGATGGTATCATTGCGTTATGGGTTGACAGATTTAGCGAAAAATCGTCATCTTAAACTATTAGGGCGAGGCAATAATATTAGTTATTGTTTCGCTTTATGTATGTTACTGTGGCAAATTAATTTAATTAAATTGCATGTTGTTAGGTAAGTGAGGATGTTCCATTGATTAATGTACTTTTAGTTGATGACCATGAACTTGTACGAACAGGAATAAAGCGTATTCTTGATGATGTACGAGGGTTTAAAGTAATTGGTGAAGCTAAAACTGGCGAAGAGGCTGTACAGTTTTGTCGTCAGCATGCGCCAAACATAGTATTAATGGATATGAATATGCCAGGCATGGGCGGATTAGAAGCGACTAAAAAGATTTGTCGTTACTGCCCTGATGTAAAAATTATTGTGCTTACCGTTAACTGTGAAGACCCGTTTCCGAGTAAAGTAATGCAAATTGGTGCACATGGCTTTTTAACTAAAGGTGCAGGTTCTGACGAAATGGTGCGTGCCATTCGTTGTGTTCATGCCGGTCAGCGTTATATTGCCCCTGAAATTGCACAGCAGATAGCACTTGCGCAAGTGACAGGTCGCACAGACGAAAATCCTTTTCAGAGCTTATCTGAACGCGAACTGCAAATTATGCTTATGATCACTAAAGGTGAAAAAGCACAAAATATAGCTGAGCGTTTAAACCTAAGTTCAAAAACAGTAAATAGCTATCGCTACCGTATGTTTGAAAAGCTAAATGTAGGTGGTGATGTTGAGCTTACCCATTTAGCAATTCGTCATAAAATGATTGATATAGACGTTTCGTACTAACTATAATTTATGTCTGAATTCGATCACGTACATTTTCTCAAAACGCTATCAAGTGAGCCGGGTGTATACCGCATGCTTGATAGTGACAACCAAGTTATTTATGTTGGTAAAGCTAAGCATTTAAAAAAGCGTGTGAGCAGTTACTTTAGAAGTAACATTACCGATAGCAAAACACGCGTTTTAGTGAGTAATATTTGTGACATCGAAGTCACACTCACTAATACTGAAACAGAAGCGCTGCTGCTTGAAAATAATCTAATAAAAAAATACCAGCCTCGCTACAACATATTATTACGCGACGATAAGTCGTATCCCTATATTTTATTAACTAGCCATAAACACCCTCGTTTAGCGTTTCATCGTGGCAGCCGTAAAATTAAAGGTGAGTACTTTGGACCTTTTCCGAGCGCGGGAGCGGTATCTGAGAGCTTGCGGTTAATGCAAAAAATATTTCCTGTTCGTCAATGTGAAGATGCTTATTACCGCGCAAGAAGTCGCCCGTGTCTGCAATATCAGCTTAAGCGTTGCTCAGCTCCGTGTGTGAATAAAGTTACGGATGATGATTACAGCGAGCAAGTTGACTATGTCCGTAAGTTTTTAACGGGTAAATCTCACGAAGTTATTGCTGATTTAATAAAAAAAATGGAAGCAGCCAGCCTACAATTAAATTTTGAACTGGCGGCAAAAGTTCGCGACCAAATAATGCTACTTCGTAAGATGCAAGAGCAACAGTCTATATCAGGTAATTTTGCTGAAATGGACGTAGTTGGTTTTGCCCATTTAAATGGTTTAAATGGTATTCATTTATTAATGATCCGCGATCACAAAGTATTGGGTAGTAAAACGTATTTTCCAAAAGTACCTAAAGATTCGAGTGAGCAAGAAATATTGACCTCATTTTTAGGACAGTACTATTTAGCGCCTGGAGCAACAGGGCGTATTGCAAAAGAAATCATATTACCTTTTGAAATAGAAGAGAGCGGGGCACTCGGTGAAGCACTCACACAAATAAGTGAGCGCAAAGTAACACTCAAAGTAGTTACCCGTGGTGAGCGTGCTCAATACTTACAACTGGCCAATAAAAATGCATTAAACAGTATTGCAGTTAAGCAAAGTACCCAAGACTCTATTAATAAACGTTATGCACAATTAAAAGCAACACTGCGACTTGATGATATTACCCGAATGGAGTGTTTTGATATAAGCCACACTATGGGGGAGAACACTGTTGCAAGTTGTGTTGTATTTGACTCACAAGGCCCAAATACAAAAGAGTATAGGCGCTATAATGTAACGGGTATAACCGGTGGTGATGATTATGCTGCAATGGAGTTTGCACTTAATAAGCGTTACAACAAATTAGTAGATGAAGACAAAATTCCAGACGTTATCTTTATTGATGGTGGTAAGGGGCAACTGGGGCGCGCGGAGCAGTACTTTTCTAACTGGCCACATACAAAAATGCCTTTATTAGTAGGTGTCGCTAAAGGTACTAGCCGTAAGCCTGGCCTTGAAACACTACTAATTGACGGTGGTCGAAAAACCATTCCTATGGATTCAGATGCGCCTGCGCTACATTTAATACAGCATATACGTGATGAATCTCATCGTTTTGCAATTGCAGGGCATCGTAATAAACGCCAAAAACAACGTACGCAATCACTACTAGAAGAAATAAATGGAGTCGGTTCTAAGCGTCGGCAAACATTATTAAAATATTTAGGGGGCATGCAGGGAGTAAAAGCTGCTAATATAGAACAGTTAAAGAAAGTTCCTGGGATCAGCCCTGACATGGCTGAGAAGATATTTAACCATTTGCATGACAAGGGCTAGCCCTACATGCGAATATAGCAAAAAAGACATATCCAAGTAGTTATGTGGAATATTCCAAACACACTCACAACATTTAGACTTTTTCTTATCCCCGTTTTTTTGGTGATATTTTATTTGCCTTATAGCTGGGCTTTTTTTGCTGCCGCCTTTATTTTTTGGCTTGCATCAATCACCGATATACTAGACGGTTATTTAGCAAGAAAGCTTGAGCAATCAACCCCTTTTGGTGCTTTTTTAGATCCCGTTGCTGATAAAGTAATGGTATGTGCCGCACTTGTAGCGTTATCTGATCAGTACCAGTCAATGTACATGACCATACCTGCTCTTATTATAATAAGCCGTGAAATTATCATATCTGCACTTCGTGAATGGATGGCAGAGCAGGGTAAGCGTGGTAATGTCGCTGTATCAAACATGGGTAAAATTAAGACGGCTGCACAAATGTTGGCCATTATCGGTTTGATTTGGCAATATGATACATGGATGAACTATTTAAGTTTTGGACTACTGTACATTGCGACCTTTTTAACCTTGAGTTCTATGATGCAATATTTACGTGCAGCATGGGGTGAATTGACTAAAAATTAACTCTAAATGTATAATAACGCACCGTTTTAGATAAAAAACAAGCAAACAGTTCAAAACTAGCATTTTTTGTATTGACGCGTTTAATAATCTCTGTAGAATGCGTCCGTGTTGAGAGGGCATAGCCCCCGAGATAAACGAAACGGTAATTAATCAGTTACCTGAATGTTCACATAAATCATCATGTGCTAATTCAAATAACTGATAAATAAAATGCGGTACTAGCTCAGTTGGTAGAGCGCGACCTTGCCAAGGTCGAGGTCACGAGTTCGAGCCTCGTGTACCGCTCCAAGTTTATCTTAAGGTTAATACCCCGTACTGGGGCGGAATGGCAGAGTGGCCATGCACCGGATTGCAAATCCGTCTACCTCGGTTCGACTCCGGGTTCCGCCTCCATTTCAACACTCCACACGCTTTAATTAGCAAACTCGATGCCCGAGTGGTGGAATTGGTAGACACAAGGGATTTAAAATCCCTCGACTAACAAGTCGTGCCGGTTCAAGTCCGGCCTCGGGCACCACTTTGTGGTTTAATTGCATTACCAAGTGTAATTTATAAAATGGTTAATTTAGAATTAATATGATGCGGTACTAGCTCAGTTGGTAGAGCGCGACCTTGCCAAGGTCGAGGTCACGAGTTCGAGCCTCGTGTACCGCTCCATATTAGTTTTATCCACTTGCTTTAAATAGCAAACTCGATGCCCGAGTGGTGGAATTGGTAGACACAAGGGATTTAAAATCCCTCGACTAACAAGTCGTGCCGGTTCAAGTCCGGCCTCGGGCACCACTTTAAATTGTTTAACCAAGATAATTTAAAGTTGATAAAATAGTATTTTGCGGTACTAGCTCAGTTGGTAGAGCGCGACCTTGCCAAGGTCGAGGTCACGAGTTCGAGCCTCGTGTACCGCTCCAAATTATTTGGAAATATTTAGGCGGAATGGCAGAGTGGCCATGCACCGGATTGCAAATCCGTTTACCCCGGTTCGACTCCGGGTTCCGCCTCCATATAATTTACTCCACACGCTTTAATTAGCAAACTCGATGCCCGAGTGGTGGAATTGGTAGACACAAGGGATTTAAAATCCCTCGACTAACAAGTCGTGCCGGTTCAAGTCCGGCCTCGGGCACCATCTTTACTAAAATCCTCAGATAAAATTAACTTAAATTCTAAATTGCTTCTAATTTTAAAACATTCAAAAATTATTCTTACTTAAATACTCTAATCTTATTTTTAATACCTACTTACCTTTAAAATCTATTTCTTTTTAATATCTTAGAGTTTCACCATCCTCAAAATAGATCACTTAATTAAGCGAATTGGTATAAGAGCACCTGTTTATAACAAAGCAAAAAATCAGAACGCTGGTTATTTAATTTTCTTGGCAATTACTCCTGTACCTAAGTTTTAACGAGGGGTGGCATTAATGAATGTAATAGAAGTGCGGTGTCTAAAATAAATTTAAGGTGAGAGTATAGGGAATGCGTTAAGCACTTAGTTATATGAATTGCGAAGATTTTATAAGCGATCCTTGAGGATCGCTTATAAAAGATAAATTGTTATTGCAGTTTACTCTGAGCTTTGTAAATTGGATACTCGCTCAACAAGCCTTGAATAAGCGCAACACACATTAAAATAAGTACTATTGAAAACGGCAAAGCTGTAGCAACTACGCCCGACTGAAGCGCTTGCAATGCTTGCGAGCCACCAACCCAGAGTAATACTGCTGCAATCACGCCTTCGACTGTAGCCCAAAATATACGTTGTGGCACTGGTGCATCTATTTTACCGCCCGCAGTTATACCATCTATTACAAGCGATCCTGAATCAGACGACGTTATAAAAAACACCAAAACGAGTGCTATAGAAATAATAGAAATAAAACTAGAAAGAGGTAACTGCTCGTATACTTGAAATAAAGTCACTGAGATATCAGTTAAACCATTTTGTCCAAGTGGGCCAACTTTATCTATAACTTGTGTAATTGCCATATTTCCGAACACGCCCATCCAAACTAAACTAAGAAGCGTTGGTAGGCCAATGACGACGAGTAAAAACTCGCGTACAGTGCGTCCCTTTGAAACTCGAGCAATAAACATCCCAACAAACGGCGACCATGATATCCACCATGCCCAATAAAACACAGTCCAAGAGTGCATCCAATCTTCATCGGGTCTATTGAATGGATTGCTCAAAGGTACAAAGTGCTCTACGTACGCCCCAAGGGTAAACCAAACAGCAGTAATTGCATCTGAGAAAGTAAGGGCAATAACAGCTAATAATAAAATAAATGCACAAATTAAATTAACATTGCTCAGTACTTTAACACCGCCCTCAATACCTCTAATAACTGAAAATATTGCAATACACGTTACTAAACCTATAACAGATATTTGAAAAGCAGTCCCGTAATCAGTGCCTAACAGATAATTTATCCCGCTGGTAGCTTGTTGAGCGCCAAGGCCTAGCGATGTAGCTAAACCAAATAAAGTAGACAGTACAGCGAGTATATCTATGATATGACCGAGCCATCCCCAGGCGCGATCACCAAATAATGGATAAAAAACAGAACGTATAGATAAAGGAAGGCCTTTATTAAATGTAAAAAAAGCCAAGCTTAATCCAACAACAGCGTAAATCGCCCATCCATGTAAACCCCAGTGGTACATGGTTGCACCCAAAGCTAAAGAGTGTGCTTGCGGTGAGTTTGGCTCAACGCCCATAGGCATATGATACCAACCAGTATAATATGCAGTTGGCTCAGCAACTCCCCAAAACAGTAAGCCAATCCCCATTCCTGCTGCAAAGAGCATTGAAAGCCATGACATGTAACCATGTTCAGGACGAGCTTTTACGCCACCCAACCGAATTTTACCTAAAGGAGAAAATGCTAAAATAACGCAAAAGATCACAAAGGCATTGGCTAGTAACATAAAGTAACTATCAAATTGATTAATTATTGCGTCTTTAGTCGAGGTTAGTGCATCACGGGTAACGGTAGGGTCAAAAACTAGGGTAAGTATTACAAATAAAACAACTAAGAAGGCGCTTATACCAAATACTGGGTTATGGATATCAAATCCCCACTTTTGTACATTATCTTGCCCAACTTGGTAATCAGTAGTGTCTATACTGTATTTTTTTGTCATGTCATCCATCGGCTCTCCTTTTTATAGATAACTTAATTCATATGTCCTACGTAATTAAATATAAAATAGTTTTAAAATTAATATAACTTTTTATTTATAAGTAATGAGATGATTAAGCGTAGTATTTGTTATTCTTAGAACTAAAAAAGCGAGCCGTAGCTCGCTGATTATTTTCTATTCCCAGGCCGCTGGGTCAACCTCTTTAGCAAGTTTAGGATGCTTACTTTTGTCAAAGGTGGGTATTAAGCCCTTTTTGCGTTGTTCGTTGTAATCCTTAGAGAGCCATACAACAACACCTGAAAGCATAAATAGCGCTATAACGTTTACAATGGCCATTAGACCCATTGATATATCTGCCAGCGTCCAAATTAAACCAAGCTCACCAACAGCACCAAACATCACCATGCCTAAAACAACAAGTCTAAAGATAAACATCCCTTTATTAGAGTTGTGTTCTAAAAACATTAAATTTGTTTCAGCGTAAGAGTAATTAGCCACAATAGAAGTAAAAGCAAAAAACAATATAGCAATGGCAATAAAGTAAGTACCCCAGTCACCGACATGTTCTTGTAATGCTGCTTGTGTAAGTTCAATCCCCATAACACCAGATTCAGGTACTAATTGCTGCGATAGTAAAATAAGAGAAGCAGTCGCTGTACAAATAACAATAGTATCAATAAATACGCCTAACATTTGCACATAACCTTGTGATGCTGGGTGAGGAGGGTAAGGCGTTGCAGTAGCTGCGGCGTTAGCTGCACTACCCATACCGGCTTCGTTTGAGAATAAACCACGCTTTATGCCTTGGATCATCGCTTGTGTGACACCGTATCCAATAGCACCAGCACCAGCTTGTTCAATACCAAAAGCACTTTTTATAATAAGCACTAGCACATCAGGTAGTGCAGTAAAGTTAATGGCGCATACATAAAGTGCAACCAGCAGGTAAGCTAATGCCATAAATGGCACAACCATTTCAGCAAAGCGAGAAATTGTTTTTAGGCCACCAAAAATAATGATGCCAGAGCCAATAACCAAGCAAATGCCTACTATATACTTAGGTACATCAAACGCTACTTCAAATGCTGCAGCAATAGAGTTTGACTGTACTGCGTTAAATACTAAACCAAAGGCTAAAATTAAACATAACGAGAATAAAGTTCCCATCCAACGTTTGCCTAAACCGTTTTGCATATAATAAGCAGGGCCACCTCTAAAATTACCATCTGCATCTTTTGTTTTATAAGCCTGAGCTAAAGTACTCTCGGCAAAACTTGTAGCCATACCTATTAATGCAATAAGCCACATCCAGAAAATAGCACCTGGCCCACCTAGGTATAAAGCAACAGCAACACCTGCCATATTACCAGTACCGACACGAGCTGCTAATGAAGTACAAAAAGCCTGAAAGGATGAAATTTCGTTATCGGCACATTTACGAGAACCAAACATAACTTTGAACATATGTGGGAATTGCACAAATTGAATAAAGCCTAGTCGAAAAGTAAAGAAGAGGCCCGCTGCTATTAATAAGTAGACGAGAACTTGCCCCCATAGAAGGGCACTTATACTATTTATTATGTCTGTCATGGATACTGCCTAAATACATGAGTTAAAAAAAGTGACCGCAACTTATCACATCAGGATAAAAGTGTTTAGTTTTAAAGTTCAAAAACAGAGTTATCAACAGGGTTTTGTGGGTAACTTGTGTTTATCGTGTGTGCTTGCTTGGGGCTTAATTTTAATTACTATTTTATGCAAATAACGCTTGCGTAAAATCCGCCGCTCCCTATAATGCGACCCCACTGAGACGGGGTATGGCGACGCGCAGCGGACAACGCATAGCGAGGCACGAACTACTCAGAGAGTTAAATAAAACTTCGGTTTTAAATTGTCGAAAGAAAGTTTAAAACAAAGTGTTGACTCGAAAAATAAAGGGTGTATTATTCGCATCCCTTGAGACGCTAAAGCGACTCAAAACGTTCTTTAACAATATAAAGCAATCATCTGTGTGGGCACTCGTACAGATTGAGTTCTAACAGCCAAGCTACTTAGGTAGCGAGGCAAACAAATTAGAGTCTCAATTGAAACTGAGTGACCATATGTTATTAAAAGATTCAGCCTTGAGCTGTTTTGATTTTACTTTTTTAAAAGTGAAAATAATAACGCACAGTCAATTCGTTTTTGGCAACAAAAACAAAAATTCAGAATTCATTGAGCTGTCGAAAGACATAAAACTTTTTAATTGAAGAGTTTGATCATGGCTCAGATTGAACGCTGGCGGCAGGCCTAACACATGCAAGTCGAGCGGTAACAGAAAGTAGCTTGCTACTTTGCTGACGAGCGGCGGACGGGTGAGTAATGCTTGGGAACATGCCTTGAGGTGGGGGACAACAGTTGGAAACGACTGCTAATACCGCATAATGTCTACGGACCAAAGGGGGCTTCGGCTCTCGCCTTTAGATTGGCCCAAGTGGGATTAGCTAGTTGGTGAGGTAATGGCTCACCAAGGCGACGATCCCTAGCTGGTTTGAGAGGATGATCAGCCACACTGGGACTGAGACACGGCCCAGACTCCTACGGGAGGCAGCAGTGGGGAATATTGCACAATGGGCGCAAGCCTGATGCAGCCATGCCGCGTGTGTGAAGAAGGCCTTCGGGTTGTAAAGCACTTTCAGTCAGGAGGAAAGGTTAGTAGTTAATACCTGCTAGCTGTGACGTTACTGACAGAAGAAGCACCGGCTAACTCCGTGCCAGCAGCCGCGGTAATACGGAGGGTGCGAGCGTTAATCGGAATTACTGGGCGTAAAGCGTACGCAGGCGGTTTGTTAAGCGAGATGTGAAAGCCCCGGGCTCAACCTGGGAACTGCATTTCGAACTGGCAAACTAGAGTGTGATAGAGGGTGGTAGAATTTCAGGTGTAGCGGTGAAATGCGTAGAGATCTGAAGGAATACCGATGGCGAAGGCAGCCACCTGGGTCAACACTGACGCTCATGTACGAAAGCGTGGGGAGCAAACGGGATTAGATACCCCGGTAGTCCACGCCGTAAACGATGTCTACTAGAAGCTCGGAGCCTCGGTTCTGTTTTTCAAAGCTAACGCATTAAGTAGACCGCCTGGGGAGTACGGCCGCAAGGTTAAAACTCAAATGAATTGACGGGGGCCCGCACAAGCGGTGGAGCATGTGGTTTAATTCGATGCAACGCGAAGAACCTTACCTACACTTGACATACAGAGAACTTACCAGAGATGGTTTGGTGCCTTCGGGAACTCTGATACAGGTGCTGCATGGCTGTCGTCAGCTCGTGTTGTGAGATGTTGGGTTAAGTCCCGCAACGAGCGCAACCCCTATCCTTAGTTGCTAGCAGGTAATGCTGAGAACTCTAAGGAGACTGCCGGTGATAAACCGGAGGAAGGTGGGGACGACGTCAAGTCATCATGGCCCTTACGTGTAGGGCTACACACGTGCTACAATGGCGCATACAGAGTGCTGCGAACTCGCGAGAGTAAGCGAATCACTTAAAGTGCGTCGTAGTCCGGATTGGAGTCTGCAACTCGACTCCATGAAGTCGGAATCGCTAGTAATCGCGTATCAGAATGACGCGGTGAATACGTTCCCGGGCCTTGTACACACCGCCCGTCACACCATGGGAGTGGGTTGCTCCAGAAGTAGATAGTCTAACCCTCGGGAGGACGTTTACCACGGAGTGATTCATGACTGGGGTGAAGTCGTAACAAGGTAGCCCTAGGGGAACCTGGGGCTGGATCACCTCCTTATACGATTTAGAACTTATTTGTTCGTAGTGTCCACACAGATGATTGTTAATTAGTGCGTGTCCTTCGGGATAACTAATTAATATGCTCTTTAAAAATTTGGAAAAGCTGATAATAAAATTCTGATGAATAACATTGTTATTTATCAAGAGTTTTCAAAAGTAAAAAAGAATGGTAGCAGTACCATTCAGTGCCATTTAGTTAACTCTTATGAGTTGATTGATTGGTATCTACTTTAGTATTCAATATTAACTTCTGGCGAAGTTAAACTGTCACAAAACAAAGACCCGTTTGGGTTGTATGGTTAAGTGACTAAGCGTACACGGTGGATGCCTTGGCAGTTGGAGGCGATGAAGGACGTATTAACTTGCGATAAGCCTAGTCAAGCTAGTAAAAAGCGCTTGAGACTAGGATTTCCGAATGGGGAAACCCACCTGCTTGCAGGTATCGTTAACTGAATACATAGGTTAACGAGGCGAACGCGGAGAACTGAAACATCTAAGTACCCGTAGGAAAAGAAATCAACCGAGATTCCGAAAGTAGCGGCGAGCGAAATCGGAACAGCCCTTAAGCTTATTATGTGTTAATGGAAGGCTCTGGAAAGTGCCACGATACAGGGTGATAGTCCCGTACATGAAAAGACATTTTAAGTGAAATCGAGTAGGTCGGAGCACGTGAAACTTTGACTGAATATAGGTGGACCATCATCTAAGGCTAAATACTCCCAACTGACCGATAGTGAACCAGTACCGTGAGGGAAAGGCGAAAAGAACCCCTGTGAGGGGAGTGAAATAGAACCTGAAACCGTGTACGTACAAGCAGTAGGAGCCCACTTGTTGGGTGACTGCGTACCTTTTGTATAATGGGTCAGCGACTTATATTTTGTAGCGAGGTTAACCGAATAGGGTAGCCGTAGGGAAACCGAGTCTTAACTGGGCGACTAGTTGCAAGGTATAGACCCGAAACCCGGTGATCTAGCCATGGGCAGGTTGAAGGTTGAGTAACATCAACTGGAGGACCGAACCCACTAACGTTGAAAAGTTAGGGGATGACCTGTGGCTAGGAGTGAAAGGCTAATCAAACCGGGAGATAGCTGGTTCTCCCCGAAATCTATTTAGGTAGAGCCTCGGACGAATACTTACGGGGGTAGAGCACTGTTAAGGCTAGGGGGTCATCCCGACTTACCAACCCTTTGCAAACTCCGAATACCGTAAAGTAATATCCGGGAGACACACGGCGGGTGCTAACGTCCGTCGTGAAGAGGGAAACAACCCAGACCGCCAGCTAAGGTCCCAAAGTCATAGTTAAGTGGGAAACGATGTGGAAAGGCCCAGACAGCCAGGAGGTTGGCTTAGAAGCAGCCATCCTTTAAAGAAAGCGTAATAGCTCACTGGTCGAGTCGGTCTGCGCGGAAGATGTAACGGGGCTAAACTATGCACCGAAGCTGCGGATTCAGAATTTATTCTGAGTGGTAGGGGAGCGTTCTGTAAGCGGTTGAAGGTGTACCGGGAGGTATGCTGGACGTATCAGAAGTGCGAATGCTGACATGAGTAACGATAATGGGAGTGAAAAACTCCCACGCCGGAAGACCAAGGGTTCCTATCCCATGTTAATCAGGGTAGGGTAAGTCGACCCCTAAGGCGAGGCCGAAAGGCGTAGTCGATGGGAAACAGATTAATATTTCTGTACTCGATATAATTGCGATGGGGGGACGGAGCAGGCTAAACAAGCATGGCGTTGGTAGTCCATGTGAAAGTGAGTAGGTTGGTGACTTAGGTAAATCCGGGTTGCTGTTAAGACTGAGACACGAGACGAGTCACTACGGTGATGAAGTTGTTGATGCCATACTTCCAGGAAAAGCCTCTAAGCTTCAGATTATATGGAATCGTACCCCAAACCGACACAGGTGGTCAGGTAGAGAATACTAAGGCGCTTGAGAGAACTCGGGTGAAGGAACTAGGCAAAATCGTACCGTAACTTCGGGAGAAGGTACGCTCCTATCTGTGATGAGACTTGCTCTCTAAGCGGACGGGAGCCGCAGTGACCAGGTGGCTGGGACTGTTTATTAAAAACACAGCACTGTGCAAAATCGCAAGATGACGTATACGGTGTGACACCTGCCCGGTGCCGGAAGGTTAATTGATGGGGTTATCCTTAGGGAGAAGCTCTTGATCGAAGCCCCGGTAAACGGCGGCCGTAACTATAACGGTCCTAAGGTAGCGAAATTCCTTGTCGGGTAAGTTCCGACCTGCACGAATGGTGTAACCATGGCCACGCTGTCTCCACCCGAGACTCAGTGAAATTGAAATCGCAGTGAAGATGCTGTGTACCCGCGGCTAGACGGAAAGACCCCGTGAACCTTTACTACAGCTTGGCACTGAACATTGAACCTACATGTGTAGGATAGGTGGGAGACTTTGAAGCAGCGACGCTAGTTGTTGTGGAGTCAACCTTGAAATACCACCCTTGTAGTTTTGATGTTCTAACGTTGGCCCCTGAATCGGGGTTACGGACAGTGCCTGGTGGGTAGTTTGACTGGGGCGGTCTCCTCCTAAAGAGTAACGGAGGAGCACGAAGGTTGGCTAAGTACGGTCGGACATCGTACGGTTAGTGTAATGGTAGAAGCCAGCTTAACTGCGAGACAGACACGTCGAGCAGGTACGAAAGTAGGTCATAGTGATCCGGTGGTTCTGAATGGAAGGGCCATCGCTCAACGGATAAAAGGTACTCCGGGGATAACAGGCTGATACCGCCCAAGAGTTCATATCGACGGCGGTGTTTGGCACCTCGATGTCGGCTCATCACATCCTGGGGCTGAAGTCGGTCCCAAGGGTATGGCTGTTCGCCATTTAAAGTGGTACGCGAGCTGGGTTTAGAACGTCGTGAGACAGTTCGGTCCCTATCTGCCGTGGGCGTTTGAGAATTGAGAGGGGTTGCTCCTAGTACGAGAGGACCGGAGTGAACGAACCGCTGGTGTTCGGGTTGTCATGCCAATGGCATTGCCCGGTAGCTACGTTCGGAACTGATAAGCGCTGAAAGCATCTAAGCGCGAAGCAGGCCTCGAGATGAGTTCTCACTAGACTTTTAAAGTCTCTGAAGGGCCGTTGAAGACTACAACGTTGATAGGCAAGATGTGGAAGTGGTGTGAGCCATTAAGCTAACTTGTACTAATTACCCGTGAGGCTTAACCATACAACGCCAAACGCGTTTTATGTGACAGTTTAGACAGAAGTTAATATAACTAAAGTAGACATTACTTAGAAAGACTTAAAAAATATTATCAGATATTTTCCAAATTCAAGAGGTGACTCTTAGCGCGTAGCGTTAACATTGAGGCACCTTGCGCAAAGAAAATGGTAGCACTACGTGCTTGTCATTGATTCTTTGCACCTAATTTGCTTGGTGACAATAGCGTTTTGGACCCACCTGATTCCATGCCGAACTCAGTAGTGAAACGAAACAGCGCCGATGATAGTGTAGCATTTGCTATGTGAAAGTAGGACATTACCAGGCTTCAAATTGTAGAGAGCCCGACTAGAAATAGTCGGGCTTTTTTACGTCTGCAGAAAAGTAAAATGTGCACAATTAACACCCACCCATATCGCGACACAAAGATAGTGTAGCATTTCACTGTGGCTCTCTACCGCTGTGGGCACTACGACATTACCAGGCTTCAAATTAAAGAAACCCGTTACTGCAATGTGACGGGTTTCTGCTTTCTGGGGTTTAGAAAAAACCTATAGCCTATATAGAACTTACATGCCGAACTCAGTAGTGAAACAAAACAGCTCCAAGGCGAGACCCACTGAAGGCAGCCCTGACACAAAGATAGTGTAGCATTTTACTGTGGCTCTCCACCGCTGTAGGCACTACGAAATCCTACTGCGTAGCGCACCGACTTCAAATTGTAGAGAGCCCGAGTAAAAATAGTCGGGCTTTTTTACGCCTGCAGAAAAGAGAAATACGCGCAATTAACACACATTCACATCAACACCCATTACGTAGGTCGGGCGAGCGCAGCGACTCCTGACGTTAATTTAATCTTTTTTATTTTATATAAAAGCTAATTACTCTCATTTCCTTAGATAACAAATTTAATTTTGCTTTGTTACTGTCTTTGATTTAGGATCAAATCAGTTTAAAACCAAGAACTAACAGCCTGTGTATAGATTATTAATTAGCGCCATATCCATTTTATTTTGTTTTTCTGTGTCGGCAGTTGAAGTAACTGATCTATATCAAGATATTTTAAAAGTGGATGACAAAACACGAGATACTCGATTAGCTGCGAGTCGTAAAGCTTTGCTTAATGTTTTAGTGAAAGTAAGCGGTGATGAAACTGCGGATCAAAATAAATTAGCGCAGCAACGGACTAAAGATATTTCTGATTATATGCTTAAGTTTGAATATGACGAGAGAGCAAATGGACAATTGAAACTCGTTGTTAAATTTGAAGCTCGAAAGATCAACGCGCTAATCAAAGAGTTAAACTTACCTTTATGGGGAGTACAACGTCCATTAGTCGCAATATGGTTAGGTATTGAAGACAATTGGCGCAGAGAATTGGTAACACAAGAAAGTTACCCGCAGTTAGAGCAGTTAATTTATGACAAAGCAGGGCGTCGTGGTTTACCTGTCGTTGTTCCATTACTTGATTTACAAGATCGACGTCTAGTAGGTATTCCTGAGGTGTGGGGTAACTTTTCAGAACCAGTAGAAGAGGCCTCTAGACGCTACAGCGCTGAGCGAAGTATTACAGCAAGAATGTATAAAGAAGCAGATAGCGAAAATTGGATTTTAGACTGGCGTTTTACTAATGATGATCAATTTGATTCAAATCGATTAACCGGTGATAAACAGCAAATAGTTAGCCAGATGATTGACACCTTAGCACGAGGCCTTGCAAGCGAGTATGCAATTGATCCAAATGCTTATTATGAACAAGCAACTGCTACGCTCACGCTAAAGGGTACACAAAGTTTTGTTGATATAGAATTAGCGAAACGAAGATTATTGAGCCTAAGTGTTGTTACGCAAGTCAAAATTGTTCGTAAAACACCGGAATTTGTTGAATTTAAACTAAACCATACTGGTAACTTGAGTGATCTTAAAAAAGGGTTAGGGCTAGACTCTTCATTTAAAGATTATGAGGATCCACGCGCATTTTATCATGTTGTTGATAAAAATAGCTTAGAGTATCAATGGGTAACACCATAATGCTAATGTCTGAGCCGATGCAAATGGCACTACCGGTTACTTTACCGGATGACGAAACCTTTGCATCATATTTTGGGGGAGAAGACTCTTTGGAGGTTAATCACCTAAAAGATAGCTTTTCCAAATTAGCAAAAACGTTTCAGTATACATACCTATGTGGTTTAGGTGATTCGGGCAAGTCTCACCTTTTATATGCAACCTGCATAAAAGCACAAGAGCGTGGCTTATCTAATATGCTGCTGTCTATGCGCGAAGTAATTGACTTTGGACCTATGGTATTAGACGGTTTAGAAGCGCTTGATGTTCTATGTATTGATGACGTGCATTTAGTTGCAGGGAATGATGCGTGGGAAAAAGCACTATTTAACTTTTTTAACCGGTTTAACGAACCCGGTAAAATGTTAGTAGTAACTGCTGATTTACTTCCTAGCATGCTCAATATATCTCTGCCTGACTTAGAGTCTCGTCTAACGTGGGGAACAACCTTTCAAATTCGTTCTATGAGTGATGACGATAAAGCACAAGCACTTGTTAAGCGCGCTCACATGCGCGGCCTTGAATTAAGTGATGAGTGTGCACGCTTTTTATTAACCCGTTTAAGCCGTGATATGCGAGCTTTATTAGATGTACTCGACAAATTAGATCATGCATCTATGGCTGCACAGCGAAAATTAACTATTCCTTTTATAAAATCAACGTTAAAGCTGTAGTAGGTCTAGAATCTAGACCCTGCTTTCAGTTATCATAAGCTATTATCAGAGCGTGTTTACCTTTCCTGATTGGAATTTGTTTAACTTAAGTGGGCTTTAATCGCGTCGTGAGGACATTAGCATAGTTTTTATATGCAAAACCCGAACAACAAAGAGAGTAGCCTTCAAGATAAACACTTCGAACAACACGTGTTTGGTCTTTATTTAGCGTTATTGCATGACTTATGTAGAAACTACAGCCCAATGCTTAACCTTATTTAATAGCCAACCACACTGTTGTAAAGCAATCTTGAAAGGCCAACACGCTCTTAAGCAATCACCTTCTGTGAAAGATCAGGTATCGAATGAACTTAGAAAACATATTAGCGCAAGCACTTGAGGCGGTAGCCAGTGCCAGTGAAATAGCGCAGTTAGAAGATATCAGGGTTAATTACCTTGGTAAAAAAGGCGAAATCACTAGCTTACTTAAAACGTTAGGTAAAATAGCACCTGAAGAACGTAAAGAAGCAGGCCAAGTTATCAACCAAGCTAAACAAGATGTGCAAGTTGCTATTAACGAAAAACGTGAATTGCTTGCAAGTAAAGCACTTGAAGAAAAGCTAGCTGCTGAAACTATAGATGTAACTCTGCCAGGACGTGTTATGCCTACCGGCGGTTTACACCCAGTTACGCGCACTATTGAGCGTATAGAAAGCTTTTTTGGTGAGTTAGGTTTTGAAGTTAAATCTGGTCCAGAAATCGAAGACGATTTTCATAACTTTGATGCGCTAAATATTCCAGAGCATCATCCAGCACGTGCTGATCACGATACCTTTTATTTCAATCCTAAATTAGTACTACGCACACAAACCAGTGGCGTGCAAATTCGTACTATGGAAACTGAGCAGCCACCACTGCGCATTATTTCACCTGGACGTGTATACCGTAACGATTACGACCAAACACATACACCTATGTTCCACCAGGTTGAAGGTTTAATGGTTGATACCGATGTTAGCTTTACTGAGTTAAAAGGTATTTTGCATGATTTTTTACGTAACTTCTTTGAAGAAGATATGGAAATTCGTTTCCGTCCTTCATTCTTCCCGTTTACAGAACCTTCAGCTGAAGTAGATGTTATGGGTAAAGACGGTAAGTGGTTAGAAGTACTAGGCTGCGGCATGGTACATCCAAATGTACTTAAGTCTGTGGGTATTGACCCAGAAAAATACACCGGCTTTGCCTTTGGCATGGGTGTAGAGCGTTTAACAATGTTGCGCTATGGCGTAAACGATTTGCGTGCATTTTTCGAAAATGACTTAAAATTCCTGAACCAGTTCCGTTAAGAGTGAAACAATAAAATGAAATTTAGTGAAAAGTGGTTAAGAGAGTGGGTTAATCCTGCTATTGATACGCAAGCTCTTTCGGAACAGCTTTCAATGGCTGGTCTAGAAGTTGATGGTGTTGAGCCTGCTGCTGCCAAATTTAATGGCGTAGTTGTTGGTGAAGTTGTTGAATGTGGACAACACCCTGATGCAGATAAACTTCGTGTTACCAAAATTAACGTAGGTGGTGATGAGCTACTTGATATCGTGTGTGGTGCACCAAATTGTCGTTTAGGTATTAAAGTTGCTGTTGCAACTGTGGGCGCTGTACTTCCTGGTGACTTTAAAATTAAAAAAGCCAAACTACGCGGCCAACCTTCAAACGGAATGCTATGTGCTTTTGTTGAGCTAGGTATTAGCGAAGAAGGCGACGGCATTATGGAATTGCCAATCGATGCACCAGTAGGCACTGATTTACGTGACTATCTAGGTCTTGATGACAATATTATTGATGTTGACTTAACACCAAATCGTGGTGATTGTTTAGGCATTAAAGGCCTTGCTCGTGAAGTAGGTGTTTTAAATAGCATTGACGTAAATGTATTAGATATCCCAGCGGTTACGCCAACAATTGATGACAAAGTATCAATTGAGCTAGTTAATGAAGATGCATGTCCTCGTTACCTTGGCCGTGTGATAAAAGGCATTAACCTTGATGCTGAAACACCACTTTGGATGGTTGAAAAATTACGTCGTAGTGGCGTACGTTCAATCGACCCAGTAGTTGATGTTACTAACTATGTATTACTTGAACTTGGTCACCCAATGCACGCGTTTGATTTAAATGCGATTGAAGGTGGTATTAAAGTTCGTAGTGCAAACGCAGGCGAAGAACTTGTTTTATTAGACGGTAATACCGCTAAATTAAACGACACAACACTTGTGATAGCCGATCATAATAAAGCACTTGCAATTGCAGGTATTTTTGGTGGTGAGCAATCAGGTGTTACAGATAAAACATCTGATATATTACTTGAAAGCGCATTTTTTAATCCTGTTGCAATCGCAGGGCAAGCACGTAGCTACGGTTTGCACACTGATGCTTCACACCGTTATGAACGCGGTGTTGATTTTGCTCTACAACACGATGCAATGGAACGTGCAACAGCACTTCTTCTCGAGATTGTAGGTGGTCAAGCAGGCCCTGTAGTTGAAGCTGTTGCGGCTGATAAACTACCAAAAGTGACTGAAGTACGTCTTCGTCGTGCACGTTTAGACCGTGTTATTGGTCATCATATTGAAGATGCTAAAGTAACAGATATTCTTACGCGTTTAGGTCTTGATGTTAAAGTAGAAAATGAAAGCTGGAGTGCGGACGTACCAAGCTACCGTTTTGATATTCGCATCGAAGAAGATTTAATTGAAGAAGTAGCACGTGTTTACGGTTACAACAGCATTCCAAATGTTGCACCAACTGCAAAACTTAAAATGACGACACATAACGAAGCAACTATTGCGCTTAGCAAGTTCCGCAATACGTTAGTGACTCGTGGTTACCAAGAAGCAATTACATACAGCTTTGTAGACCCTAAAGCACAAGCTATTTTACACCCAGAGTGTAAAGCAATGGTATTACCGCATCCTATTTCAATTGAAATGTCAGCAATGCGTGTAAGTTTAATGCCCGGTTTATTAGCGTCTGTAGCTTATAACCAAAATCGCCAACAGCCTCGTATTCGTTTATTCGAACATGGTCTTAAATTTATAAGCGACGAAAGTGCAGAAAACGGTGTTTACCAAGTGCCGGTTATTGGCGGTGTTATAACAGGCCTTGTAAATGGCGAGCATTGGGTTGAAGAAAAACGTAATGTTGATTTTTACGATTTAAAAGGTGATGTTGAAGCCTTACTTGCAATTACCAATGACATTACTCGCTTTGAAATTAAAGCCGAGCAGTCAGATGGACTTCACCCTGGTCAATCAGCAGTAATATATGTTGATGGTAAAAAGGTTGGTTTTTTTGGTGCTTTACATCCTCAAGCTCAAAAGTCGTTAGATATCAACAACGCAACTTTTGTTTTTGAAATTGAAATGTCAGCAATAGAAAAAAGAAATTTACCGCAAGCAGAAGGGGTGTCTAAATTCCCTTCAAATCGCCGCGACATCGCGATTTTAGTGGCAGACAGCGTTAAATCTGGCGACATTTTAAGCGTGATCGAAAAAGTTGGCGGAAATCAATTGGTTGACCTAAACTTATTCGATGTGTATAAGGGCAAAGGTATTGAGCCAAATTATAAGAGTTTGGCGATTGCTCTAACACTGCAAGCGGTTGATAGAACACTCGAAGAGAAAGATATCAATCTAGTAGTTGATAACGTGGTGGCCGAATTGGCCGAACAGTTTAATGCATCGTTGAGGGACTAGATATGGCGCTTACTAAAGCCGACATAGCTGAACACCTATTTGAAAAGCTCGGGATCAATAAAAAAGATGCCAAAGATTTAGTTGAAGCGTTTTTTGAAGAAATCCGCTCAGCGCTAGAAAAAGGCGAGCAGGTTAAGCTCTCTGGATTTGGTAACTTTGATCTTCGAGACAAAAAAGAAAGACCAGGCCGCAACCCGAAAACAGGCGAAGATATTCCTATTTCGGCACGTCGCGTGGTGACTTTTCGACCAGGTCAAAAGCTTAAAACCCGCGTAGAAGTGGGCACAAGCAAAGCAAAATAAAAAAAGGCAGCGTAAGCTGCCTTTTTATTTGCCTGAATAACCTAGTTATTAAATTATACCAACCTGCATGAATCTTTGATCAATTTAACGAATTAAATAGCACTATAACGTCGTTAAAATATTTTTATTTAGAACAACTAGATACAAAAATTTTTGCCTAGTTCTAGCGTAATTTTCTTAACGTTAAATAGACCCCATACATAAGCAGATTGGTATTAGGTTATTTTTGCGATTATAAATTAAAACTCTCGAGGAGATACAAAATCACCTGCCATTATTTGCTGAAATGTTTGCTCTGCAAGTACATCTAGGCTATCTAAGCTTTTACCATTTGCGACTAATTTCTGCTCAATTTCAAATACATCAATATTTTCAATCCCCGACATTTGCGCTACTTTAGAAAATATATATGCGTGCTTAAACTTATCATGTTTATAAAAAAGACTAATAAGTGATGTATACACTTCCGGATTCGGTATGTTGTCTTTTTTATTGAGCTCTAGAGTTTTATAAAGTAAATCAATGGTTTTTTCATCATCAAATTTAATATAGTACGATGCTAAAAAAAATTGCATTTCGGCACTTTGCGTTACACTTTTATCATTTTCTATAGCCAATAATTTAGTCAACGCACTTTGGTTGTTATTTCGTGACCATTGGTAGTAGAGCAAACCTGGATGGTTTGTATTTTGGGTATCTTGATATAACCGAGTCATTTCTTTAATACTCGTTAATTGACCATCAATACGTGACGTTTTTTTAGCTTTTAACTTAATATGTTCAATTTTAGCGGCCAAAGTTATGCATTGGTTATAAGATTCAAAGTCCTTGAGTAATTGGTATTTATTTTCATCAGTAGGGTCTTTGTATTCTATGTAGCGTTTGATAATTACATCAGAACGCTCATCCTTGCAGTGACTGTCTTTGTTTAAGTCGCTACAAAAGCCAGGTGTTTCTTTGCACACTTGTGCGAGTGTTAACGGCTCTTCACACCCTGCCAATGTTAGCAAACCCAATAGTACACTTGCTTTTTTAAGCATTCCTTAACCCCAAATGAATATTTACTTTGTTATTCTAACGCAATCATTTAACGCCTAACAGTAGAGAATAACTTCAGTTTAAATTAGAATAGCCCTGCCTGAAGTGCATTACTCTCAAAATATAGTGCATTTTTAAAGGCTATCCGTTCAAAATGATAAACTTAGGTAAATAAAATGACCTCATCTCACGAGTTAGAATACACAAATAGTTGGCAAGAGCGCCAAGATTACGCAGAAAGCATGCAACCAATTATTGGTAAGCTTTACCGTAATCGTGGTATCGAAATCGCTGTATATGGCCGTCCTCTCGTAAATGCCAGTACTATCGATATTATCAAATCTCACAAAACCGTTGCTCAGTTTGAAGGCACTAAATTACGTTTGCGCGAAAGCTTCCCATTTTTAGAAGCTATCAGCAAAATGGAATTAAACTCAGCACGTATTGATATTGGTAAGCTTGCATATAGTTATTTGTTCACTGAAGCCGCAAAAGGTCGTTCAGTAGAAGAGTTTGTAAAAGATGAACTTGCAGAAATAACAGACTCACCAGCGAAAGAGCCACGCGATGTAGTATTGTATGGTTTTGGTCGTATCGGTCGTTTATTAGCGCGTTTATTAATTGAAAAATCAGGTCCATATTCAGATTTACGTTTGCGCGCTATTGTTGTGCGTGGTGGTAAAGATGGGGATCTTGAAAAGCGTGCAAGCTTACTGCGTCGTGATTCAATTCACGGTCCATTCAATGGCTCAATCACGATTGATAAAGAACGCAATGCAATTAAAGCTAACGGTAGCTACATTCAAGTTATTTACGCTAACTCTCCTAGCGAAATTGATTACACTCAATACGGTATCGACAATGCATTAATTGCTGATAACACAGGTATTTGGAAAGACGAAGCGGGCCTTGGCCAGCATCTAGAGTGTAAGGGCGCTGCAAAAGTATTATTAACAGCTCCTGCAAAAGGCAATATCAAAAACATCGTATATGGTGTTAATAACAAAGATATTTTACCTGAAGATAAAATTGTTTGTGCAGCAAGCTGTACAACCAATGCAATTACACCAACGCTTAAAGCACTAAACGATAAGTTTGGTATCAATAATGGCCATGTTGAAACTGTACACTCGTACACGAACGATCAAAACCTTATTGATAACTACCACAAAGCAGAGCGCCGTGGCCGTGCCGCAGCACTTAATATGGTAATTACTGAAACAGGTGCTGCAAAAGCGGTTTCAAAAGCATTACCAGAGCTTGAAGGCAAGTTAACAGGTAACGCAATCCGCGTACCTACACCTAATGTGTCGCTAGCTATTTTAAATCTTAACTTAGCAACAAGCACATCAGTTGAAGAGCTAAACGCATTTTTACGCGATACAGCACTTCATTCAGACTTACGTGATCAAATTGATTACACTGCATCAACGGAAATTGTATCTACCGATTTAGTAGGTAGCCGTTACGCAGGTGTTGTTGATTCACAAGCAACAATTGTTGAAGATAACCGTATTGTTTTATATGTATGGTACGACAATGAGTTTGGTTACAGCTGCCAAGTAGTACGTTGTATGCGCGATATGGCCGAAGTGTCATTCCCAAGCTTACCTCGCTAATTTATTTGCAGTGACTTAAAAGCCAGCATGTTGCTGGCTTTTTTGGTCGTGTATTATTTTTAAAGCGTATGCCTTGTGATAGGCTTTAATTAAGAAAATGCACATTCGTTTTACTATTTATAAAATAATGTCAGTTCTGTGAATTAATAAGCAGATAAACTTATTCAACCTAAAGGTTTTTTCATGAAAATCAGCAGCAATTTCGACAGTGGTAATATCAAAGTTATTGAAGCCACCGATCCTTTAAATATTCAATTAGAAATTAATAAAGATCACCAGTCTGAATTTTATCAGTGGTTTCACTTTCGCCTTGAAACAACACCTTACCAATTGCATAAGTTAAATATTAATGAGCTTGATAAATCAGCTTACCCAGATGGTTGGGAAGGGTATCAAGCCGTTGCATCATATGACCGCCAAACATGGTTTCGTGTACCATCAAGCTATGAAAATGGCACATTAAGCTTTGAAATTGAACCAGAGTGCGGCAGCGTATATTTTGCTTACTTTGCACCATACAGTTACGACCGCCATTTAGATTTATTATCTTGGGCACAAAGCCAAGGCGCTTGCCAATTAATAACGCTTGGTGAAACACTCGATGGCCGTGATATGAGTGTGCTTAAAATTGGTGAGCCAAGTGAAGACAAGAAAACCATTTGGATCACAGCACGTCAACATCCAGGTGAAACAATGGCGCAGTGGTATGTTGAAGGTCTACTGCACAAACTTCTTGATGACGAAGACCCACATGCCGCAGCGCTCTTATCAAAAGCAGTATTTTACGTTGTGCCTAATATGAATCCAGACGGCAGCGCACGTGGACACCTTCGTACTAACGCTAAAGGTGTTAACTTAAACCGTGAATGGCAAACACCAAGCATGGAAAATAGCCCTGAGGTTTACTTAGTGCTTAATAAAATGCGCGAAGCTGGCTTAGATATGCACCTAGACATACACGGCGATGAAGCTATCCCATATAACTTTGTGGCAGGCAGTGAAGGTATTCCAAGTTACAATGAACGCTTAAAAGGCTTAGAAGATAGCTTTAAAGCTGCGCTTTTAACTATTACACCAGAATTTCAAGATGAGCATGGCTATCCAAAAGATGAGCCAGGTCAAGCTAATCTTACGGTAGGTTCATCAGCTACGGCTGAAGAATTCAAAGCATTAACGTACACAATTGAAATGCCATTTAAAGACAACAACGATTTACCTGATCCAGATTATGGCTGGTCAGATCGTCGTTCGTATCAATTTGGTCAAGATACATTAGCGGCTATTGTTAATGTTGTTGATGATTTAAGATAAAACGCTTATCTAAAAGGGTATCAATAGTTTTGATACCCTTTTTGCTTTTAATAAAACCCTTTGTATAAAAAAAATAATCATATAGCAGCTTTATTCTTAAAACGTTTTCAACGCTTCTTCGCTGCGTATCATCACCGTATCGGTACAAATCAATCTACTTTCATTTAAATACTACAGATGTAGTGCCTTTCGCCAAGTGTGTAATTATATATTTTGAAAATTAAGTGTTAACAAAGTTAGGTTACTTAAGTTAAGATTAATTAAATCATGAGTCGGGACGGGAGAGGTAAAACCTTATTTCGTAAAGCTTATGTAGCGTAGTAGCTAAAGCAGAGTCTCGTAATTAAAAATAATAAATATAACTATAGAGGATATCCATGGAAGCTTTTGTAAGTGCTGTTAATGATGTTGTTTGGAGTGATGCACTCATCTATTTATGCCTAGGCGCAGGCTTGTTTTATTCAGTATTAACTCGATTTGCTCAAGTTAGACATTTTAAAGAAATGTGTAAGTTATTATTTAGTCCTAACACGTCTGATAAAGGTATCTCATCTTTTCAAGCCCTTGCAGTATCGTTATCTGGACGAGTAGGCGTTGGTAATATTGCTGGTGTTGCTGCCGCTATCGGCTTTGGTGGACCAGGCGCAATTTTTTGGATGTGGGTTGTTGCATTTTTAGGTGCAAGTACTGCATACGCAGAGTCTACTTTAGGCCAAATTTATAAAACAGAAGAAGATGGGCAATACCGTGGTGGCCCAGCGTACTATTTTGACCGTTGTTTAGGGCAAAAGTGGCTAGCTGTTTTATTTGCTGTTTCGGCGATTATTGCCTGTGGTGTTTTTCTACCTGGCGTGCAAGCAAATGCAGTAGGTAATGCGTTTACCCAAGTGTTTGGCAATGGCAACATGGTTACTACTAGCTTTGGTGACGTAGGTAGCTTTAAGTTAGTCGCTTTAGCAATCATCCTTATTGTTTTAGCGTTTATTATTTTTGGCGGTATAAAGCGTATTGCAAACTTTACGCAAGTAGTAGTGCCATTTATGGCGCTTGGTTACATAGTACTGGCATTAATCGTAGTATTTTTAAATTTAGATAAAGTAGCTGATATATTCTATTTAATTATTAGTGATGCATTTACTGCGCAAGCAGGTTTTGGTGCTGCTATTGGTTGGGGGGTAAAGCGTGGTATATATTCTAATGAAGCTGGCCAAGGTAGTGGGCCGCATGCTGCAGCCGCTGCAGAGGTTGATCACCCAGCTCAACAGGGTTTAGTACAAGCTTTTTCGGTTTATGTTGATACCATTTTTGTATGTACTGCAACAGCATTAATGATTTTAATAACGCAGCAATATAATGTTGTAGGTGATTTACCAGCAGGACAGTTTATTGTACAAAATGTCGATGCAGCCACTGAAGTAGGCTCAGCAGCCTTTACTCAAATGGCTTTATTTAGTGTATTTGGCAGCTTTGGACAAGCATTTGTCGGTATTGCATTATTCTTCTTTGCCTTTACCACAATACTTGCTTATTACTTCATTGCAGAGACAAATATTGCTTACTTAAATCGTTACTTTAAAGGCAATATCCCGCTTGTCCTTGTGAAATTTGTGATTATGTTCATGGTTGCATACGGTATGGTTAATAATTCAGGTTATATCTGGACTATTGGAGATATTGGCGTTGGCTTAATGGCTTGGATTAACATATTGGGTATTTTAGCTATTTTCTTTGTAGCTAAGCCAGCTTTGTTATGTTTGAGCGATTATGAGGATCAGAAGAAAAAAGGCGGAAAAATCACATTTGATCCAGTTAAATTAGGGATTAAAAATGCCTCGTTTTGGGAAAAGCGTCTAGAGAAACAGTCAAAAGACGCTGAGTAATTAAACTTAGTGGGCAACTTAGAAAATTATAGCCCCTAAATCAGTTGTTGGTTTGAATTCAAAAAAGACAACGAGAAATAAAACAAGTACAATAAAGGCGCCGAAAGGCGCTTTTTTTATGCGTAGTATGGAGAGAAGTATGGCGATTATTCGTTGCCCAAAATGTGCAAAATCAATTTCAGATAAACATAAGCAATGTCCGCATTGCGAAAGCAACATTGCAGAGCTAAACGACGAGCAAGTTTTACAACTTCAGCGCGAACAGCGAATTAAAAAAAAGCAGATGTTTATAAATCACTCCTTTTTGGCGCTTATCTTATTTTTAGGTGGTTTTTTCTGCTTGTACTTTTTACAACCGCAAGAAGAAACACTTCAGTGGTATGCTTACACTGCCGCGATAGGCATAGGCTGTATTTGGTACCTTGTAAATCGTATTATTTTAGTGACTCTAAAAAAGAAAAAATGACATGAACATCGACAATCTTGTACAAAATATTACTCCCGAATTATTCGAACGCTTACAATACGGTGCTTCTACTGGCAAGTGGCCAGACGGTACCGTTTTATCAGATGAACAAAAGCAACAAACAGTGCAGTTGGTTATGTTGTATCAAGCAAAGGTGGCTCAATCAAACGAGCAATTTACGATTGGTGCTAATGGTGAAATGATCCAAAAGACAAAAGCTCAACTACAAAAAGAATTCAAATCAGACAACGAAATAGCTAGGTTTAGTGAACATGATCTTTAAGCACCTTTTTACACCTAAGTGGAAACACCCAAAGCAACAAGTACGTCTTGATGCTATCGAAAAATTAGACATTGAACGTGATGCAACCATATTAAACACGTTAGCACTTGAAGATAGCTCAGCTGAAATTCGCCGTAAAGCGCTGCAAAAGGTAAACAATTTGCCGCTATGGTGGAAAGCGTACAAACAAGATCAAGCATTAAAAGATATAGCAGAGCTGCAAATATCTAATGCTGTTTTAAATAGCGAAAGTACACTAACAGCGCAAATCAAAAGTGAATACATAGAGCGTTTTGCACCTGTTAAAACACTCGAAAAGTTAGCATTTGCAGAAAAAGAACTGCAAGTACGCGTTAAATTATTAAAACGTTTAGCAAATCCAAAATTAGTAGAAAAAGCATTTAAAGAAGGTAGCGAAGAGCTACAAACTCAGTTAGTTGAACTTGTTATTACCCATCAATTAATTAAGCCATTAGTAAAACATGCAAAAGGTGATGCAAAAGCAGCACTTGAAACGCATATTGAAAATGAGCGTTTAGCAATTGAAATGCCACTTCAGGTTGAAAGTGCAACACGTGTTATTTTAGCTAAGTTAAATGCTTTACGTGAAAAAACAGATTTTGGTGTTGTAAATTCACAAGCCGGCGAATTAATGGCCCAGTGGCAAGCACTTGAGCTTAAATGGTTAAGTGATGAGCGTGTTAAGCTGCTTGATGAAAAATACATTTCTATTACTACTAAGTTAGATGCACACATTGAACAGCTAAAAGCGGTACATGACAAAGAGCAGCAGCAATTAGCGCAACAACAGCGTCAATTATTAGCACTTGCAACACTTGAAGCTTTGGGTGAAGAAATTGAAAATGCCTTACAGCTTGGTCTTGAAACTCCAGAGCAAATTCAACAAGATTGGCTTGATGCAAAAGTAGCGCAAGCTAAGCAAGCTATTAGCGAAACAGAACTTGCTAATAATGCACAATCAAAACTCGCTGTAAGCAAGTTAGAAAAACTATTTACTCAAGTTGCTAAGTTACCTGAGCTAACAACGGCTATTAAAGAGTACAAACTCGCTTTTGCAGCATTATGCGAAATTAAGCCAGCAGAAGATTTAGCACAATACGATGCAACTCTAACTGAATTTAATAATGGCTTTAAAGCAGCGCGTAATCATTTGAATATTTTAGATGGCGCACTGCAAAGTACCTTTAAAACACAGTTAAATGGGCATAAAAAGCAATTTTTAGCACCAATGAATGAGCTAGTTAAGCCACTTGAAAAAAACCAAAGCCAAGCAAAGCGCAAAGCTCGTGATGTTAAGCGCCTAATTGAAGAAGGTCGTTTTAATGTTGCTTTTGGCGTGTTTAAAGGCTTTGAAGAGTTATTTAATACACTTACTGAGCAATATCAGCAGCCACTTGTGAATATAAAAGCAGACCTTGAAGCGCAACTTGCAGATGCGAAAGATTGGCAAAAATACGCTGCAGCACCAAAGCGTAAAGCTTTATTAGAAGAAGTAAGTGCATTAGTAAGCGAAGAGTGTACAGACCCACAACAACGCGCAGAGCAAGTAAAAGCGCTACGTAAACGCTGGAATGAGTTAGGTCGTTTAGATACAGATGAAGAAAAGCAACAAGGCGTGCAGTTTGATGAACAAATCGAGTTGTTATTTGCGCCTTGCCGTAGTTACTTCGCAGAGCAAGAAGTGCAACGCGAAGCATCAAAAGCACAACGTGAAAATATTATTAACGACATGCATGCGCTCCATTTACAGCCAACTGCTGAGGATGACTTTGATTGGAAACAATATGAAAGCCAATACAATCGTTTAAATAAAGCGTGGCGTAGTGTGGGTAAAGTTGACCCTAAAACATACCGTACACTAAACGATCGTTATAAAAATGAGCAACAACAAGTACTGGCTTTATTAAACGCATTTCATAAAAGTAATGCAGCACTTAAAAATGAGTTAGTAGAAAAAGCGCAGCAATTATCACAAAGCGATGATTTAGCCGCTGCGTGCCAAGAGTTGAAGCAAATGCAGCAGCAATGGCAAACCATTGGCTTTGCTGGTTTAAAAGCTGAAAATGCGTTATGGCAAAAGTTTCGTCAGTATAACGATGAAACATTTACCAAGCGTAGTAGTGAGTTTGAGCAGCAAAAACTCGAGCAAAACGAGTCAGATAAGCAAGCAGTTGCAGAACTTGCTGAGCTTGAAGCAGCACTTAGTGATGTTAATCAAAGAGCGCAGTTGCACGACCTCGAAACAAAAGTGAAAGGGTACACGCAATTTAGATCGTTAGCGCCAAAGGTTACTAAGCTACTAGCTGCTATTGAAGATAAGCTTGCATTGCTTACAAGCAAATCTGAGCAAGCTAATTTAGATGCATTAATTACTGCACTTGAAAACAATGAAACGTTACCAAGTCAGTATCAAGCACCGCTTAAAACAGCATTAAGTAAAGAGCAACTTATTACTCGCATGGAAATACTAGCGAACGTAAGTTCAACCGATAAGTCACTTAGAATGGCAGAACAAGTAGCCATGCTAGATGACAAACATCGTGGCGATCATGCTGATTTAAACTATTATTTAAAACAGTTATTAGCGCTCAGTGACGGTTCAGTTGAACCTGACACACTAACGCGACTTAAAGCGACACTTGCAGCTTAATAAAACCAGCATCATATGTGCTGGTTACTATTTTACTAAGCCGCTTTAATAGCGGCTTTTTTATGTATCACTAATTCATAAACAAAAGGGTTCTCATGAGAATTTTAGTTATTATTGCAGCGTTATTTTTAACTGCCTGTAATACCACGCAAGGCATATCAGTATATTCATTTACCAACTCTGAGGTTGAATCTGTACTGGGTAAGCAATTACCAAAGTTAAGTGAAAAAGTAAGCTTAATGGGTTTACCCGTTCAGTTTGATGTAAACGACTTAAGTGTCAATATTGGACCTGATAACCGCGATGTTGTTGTGCTTGGTGCCGATTCTAGCGCTGAAATTAATGCATTCGCACTTAAATACCCTGTGCGTTTAAAGCTGCAAATTGAAGGTAGCCCATTTTACGACAGTGAGAAAAAAGCAGTGTTTTTACGTAATATTAAATTACTTGATTCGAGTGTAGATGCCGGTGGTTTTAAAGGTAATTTAGGTGCGCTTGATAGCCAAGCAATGGATGTTATTAATGCTTTTTTAGCGGTTAACCCAGTTTATACATTAAACATGGATGACCCTAAAATGATGCTACTTAGTAAACTTCCACTTGATATGAAGGTGGTTGAAGGCGCAATTAAGCTAGTACCTCGTCTATAAGTAGATCTACCTACTTACAATATACGTATTGATTAGCCTGACTTTCAGGCTAATTAGGTTTTAATATTATGGCGGCTCCTCGTACTGTTCCCACTTCTCGGCTTTCCCGTTTTGCAAAATTAGGCTCACTTGCCACAGGTGTTGCTACCAACATGTTAGTTGATGGTGCTAAGAGCGCGCTAACTGGTAAAGGTTGGGACAATAAAAGCTTACTACTACAACCTAAAAATATTGAAAAACTAGCCACACAGCTATCACATTTACGTGGTGCAGCAATGAAGCTCGGGCAATTACTTTCAATGGATGCCGGTGACTTACTCAGTCCTGAATTAGCTCAATTACTTGCTTTACTTCGCTCAGACGCGAACCCAATGCCTCATAAGCAGCTTGTTGAAGTGTTAAAAGAGCAATGGGGGGATGAGTGGCTAGCGCGTTTTTCTCACATTGAGCTAAGACCTTTTGCAGCGGCTTCTATAGGGCAAGTTCATTTGGCTTATAAAGAAAATGGCGAGCAGCTTGCTGTTAAAATTCAATACCCTGGTATTGCTAAAAGTGTAGTAAGTGATGTCGATAACGTTATTTCTTTATTAACGATTTCTCGATTATTGCCAAAAGATCTTAATATTAAACCACTTATTGGTGAGGCTAAGGCACAGTTATTAGCTGAGGCTGATTATAAACGTGAGGCTCAGTACTTAATACGTTATAAAAATGCATTAGCAACTAATCCCCACTTTAAAGTACCCAAAGTATATCCAGAGCACAGCACACAACAAGTGCTAACTATGGAATATATAAAAGCAGAACCTATTGAGAGCATTACAGAGCTACCAGATAGTCAAAAAAGCTTTGTTGCAAAGCAACTTATTGATTTGTTTTTCAAAGAAATGTTTGAATTTAAATTGATTCAAACCGACCCTAATTTTGCCAACTTTCATTATCAGCTTGAGACCCAAAAAATTGTTTTATTTGATTTTGGTGCAACGCGAGAAATATCAACCGAGCTTAGCTTAGCGTACTTAGCCTTATTTAAAGTGGGTAGCGAAAACAACCGAGAAGGTGTACTTAAAGCGGCATCACACATAGGTTATTTTAAAAATGACTTAGTTGATGAGTATAAAAACAACGTCATTGATTTATTTTTAATGGCGTGCGAGCCGCTAAGAGCAGAAGGGGAATTTGATTTTAAAAATAGCGAACTCGCGCTCAAAATTAAAAATGCAGGGCTTGCCCTTAGTGCGCAATCTCAACAATGGCATACACCGCCGGTTGATGCGCTATTTATCCACCGAAAACTTGCAGGACTTTATTTAATAGCCGCAAGGCTAGGTGCAAAAATAGATGTAAAAACGTTATTTAAGCACTATTTATAGCTTTTTAACTTACGCGTAAGTGCACTTTAAGTAATGAGTGCACTTAGCGTATAAAATTGCCATAATGCTCGCGATATTTCGCGAGGTGTATTTATGATAAAACAATTTTTAAACGATCCTAAATTATTGCTAAACGCAGTAGGTGAGGGCATATACGGTTTTGACCTATCGGGTAATGCGGTGTTTGTTAATCCTGCCGCTGAGCGCATGACAGGTTGGTGCGCTGAGGAACTATTAGGTAAAAAAATACACCAATATCATCACCATACTCATGCTGATGGCACACCTTATCCCGCAGATGAATGCCAAATTTACTGCACCATGTTTGATGGAAAACGTCGTGAAGTTAAAAATGAAGTTTTTTGGCGTAAAGACGGTAGCTCATTTGCAGTGGAATACACTTCAACACCTGTTTATAAAAATGATAAGTTAATTGGTGCTGTAGCGGTATTTCGCGATATATCACTGCAACAGCAAACACAAAATGCACTGCAAGAGGCACTTACTCAAGTAAAGCACTTAAGTGAGCAGCTAAAAGATGAAAACAACTACTTAATTGCAGAGCTCAACGAAGATTGGCAAGACTCAGGGCTAGTTGGACAAAGCCATATATTTCAAACTATGTTAGATCAAATAAAACTGGTAAGTGAAACCGACAGCACAGTGCTTATACTTGGCGAAAATGGCACAGGTAAAGAGTTGGTAGCCCGTAACTTGTATAGGCTAAGCAAACGTAGCGAACAAGCCTTTATAAAAGTAAATTGCGCTGCATTTACCCCGAGCTTGCTAGAGTCGGAATTGTTTGGCCATGAAAAGGGCGCGTTTACAGGTGCCAATGAACGTCGTAAAGGGCGCTTTGAACTTGCTGATAAAGGCACCTTGTTTTTAGATGAGATAGCAGAGCTTCCACTTGAGGCGCAAAGTAAATTACTGAGAGTCCTGCAAGAACAAGAGTTTGAACGTGTGGGTGGCAGCAACACGCTAAAAGTAAACATTAGAGTAATTGCAGCGACTAATCGCGACTTGTGGGAAATGGTACAAAAAGGCACGTTTAGAATTGATTTGTATTATCGGCTCAATGTATTTCCTATAAAAGTACCCGCCCTTAAAGATCGAAAAGAAGATATTCCTTATTTATGCGCTAATTTAATTGCGCAACTAAATAAACGGCTCGGGAAAAATTTAAAAGGGCTAAGTAAAAAAGCAATTACGCAGCTGCAGGCTTACGATTGGCCAGGCAATATTAGAGAGCTGCAAAATGTACTTGAACGCGAAGCTATTTTATCTAATCAAGCTGTACTTCAGCTAAGTCAGCCTTTGCAAGCGGGTGGTGAAGTCGTTATTAATCCTTCACTTACGCTCGATGAAGCGCAAAAGCAGCATATAACCTCTGTTCTTGTGTTATCGGACTGGCAAATATCCGGTGATAAAGGAGCGGCAGTTAAATTGGGCTTACCTGAGAGTACACTACGCTCAAAAATGCGAAAGTTAGGAATTGCTAAAAATTCGTGATATATCGCGAAGTTCGCTTTATATCGCGAGGTTGCTTTTTGTTTTTTAAAATAATTTCTTTAATATCAATGAAGTAGTTAAGGTTTCAGCTTGGTCTGAAAGTTGCAAATACTTGCTTAACACCCGTCATTATGAAGCAAGTACTATGAAGTTTGATATTAAAGAAGAAGACATGATTATTAAGCCCTATAATACAGAAGGGCCAATTTATATCCGCGAGCAAAAAGGATTTTTTCAGCGCATACGCCGTAATTTAGGCTGGCTGTTAATGCTAACTTTTATTGCAATACCGTGGATTCAATATAACGGACAACAAGCTGTGCTGCTTGATGTGGCAACGCAAACCTTTACTATTTTTGGTTTAACACTCCTTCCTCAAGATTTTATGATTTTAGCCCTGCTATTTATGGTGGGGGCTTTTGCATTATTTTTTGTAACTAACTGGCTTGGTCGGGTTTGGTGTGGTTATACGTGCCCGCAAACAATATGGATGCTTATGTTTTCGTGGGTAGAGCAGCGCATTGAAGGCACGCGAAATCAGCGAATTAAATTAGATAAATCTCAGTGGACGCTAAGTACTTGGCGCAAAAAAATAACTAAGCACAGCGCGTGGATAGTTATTTCAGTTTTAACCGCCACCTCGTTTATGGCGTATTTTATTCCCGCAAAAAGTTTGTATATGGAAATGCTTACATTTGAATGGTCAGGTATTACGAGCTTTTGGGTGTTTTTATTCGCTTTTTGCACTTACGGTAATGCAGGGTTTTTACGCGAAAAAATGTGCACTATTGCTTGCCCTTATTCTCGTTTTCAGGCTGTTATGTTTGATAAAGATACGTTGCTTGTTACATATGATAACGAGCGAGGTGAAAGTCGTGGACCGCGTAAACGCAAAGCCGATCCAAAAGAGCTTAACTTAGGTGACTGTGTAGACTGTAACTTATGTGTAGAGGTTTGCCCGGCAGGTATAGACATTCGAAATGGCTTACAATATGAATGTATAAACTGTGGCTTATGTATTGATGCTTGCGACGATACTATGGAGAAATTTGGTTATCAAAAAGGCTTAATTAAATACGCCAGTGAAAAACAAATGGAAGGTAAAAAAACCAATCCATTTAGATTAAAACTAATAGGATACGGCGCATTAACGGCTTTGTTAATAATTTCTATGTTTGCATGGATGCTGCAACGCACACCAATAGAAGCCTCAGTACTACGCGATAGGAATGCGCTTTATAGAGTGAACTACGAGGGCCTGGTAGAAAACCCTTATACACTTACTATTATTAATAAAACGCAGCAAGCTCTGCATTACAGTATTGCCATAGAGGGCTTGCCAGAAGCAACACTCTCAAGTCCAAGTTCTACACTTATACAGCCAGGTGCAATGAAAAGAGTCCCCGTTACTGTAACAGCCGATGGTTACAATATTGCGCACAAAGTGAGTAAGTTACAATTTGTAGTAACAGCGCAAGAAGATGCCAGCATTACTATAACCAAAGACAGTCAATTTTATAAAAATTAGTACAGTATATAAGCTCTATATAAACAATGGCTTGAGCTTTACCTAGCTCAAGTCGTTGTTTAATTCATTTAAAATAAAATGCTTTGCCGATTCTAGGTTATCAAAAAGACAATCTTTGAAAGAAACGTCTCTTTTGGCGTTTTGCATTATTCGTTGCATTTGGCTTATAGCAATAGGTGATGTAAGCACAAACGCGCTAATTAAACAGTTGTTTTGCTGCATGTTGTGGCTTATGGCTACCATTTCTTGCTCGGCCTGCGGGGTTGCAGCTACAACGTTTGATGAGTCACTTATATAACCCCATTTCTCGCCTTTAAATGATTGAATGGTTTCAAAAAGCGCTATTTTAAAATTACTTAAAAGCTCAAGTTCTAGGTTTCCGCTAAATTGTGCAATAGCTATATTATTTTCAAGCGATAAATTAACGTGTCCGTTTTTATTTTTGTATTCCATTAATACCTCCTAAATTAGCTTTTTATCTAAATTTAGTTTAGCAGCCAAGAGGGTACAAGCGGCTGCAAACTTATTAAAGTGCTTTAATATAGTTAAGGGCGCTTTTAATAACCGCTACTTGCGCCAAAATACATTCTTCATCTGTGGCTGTTGGGCTATCAGGGTATACCTCTGTTGTGGTTACATAGGGTGCATCTGTAAAGCCCATACACAAACCTAAATCGCGTGCTGCGTAATTAATAACGCCAAATTGCTCTTGAGGGACGCCTATTAACTGGTTATTTTCATCACTCGGTGCAATGTGCGTGACCTTTGCTACATCTTCGATAATTACTTTTTGAAATTCAGGCTCAGGCTTATTGGTATCGGCCACTAAATAAAACCCATCAGGTATGTTCCAATTAGTGTTTGTTGTGCCTTCACGGGCAGCAAGTGCGGGTCTAAATTCACTGTTATCGCTGTCGGTTGTTTCGTGTAAATCAATATGAGCAACTAAGTCTACATCGAGTGATTTTACAAACGCCATAATAGCTGCTGACTCTTGTGCTGGGCTGCCTTCGTAAAATGAGCGGTTAGGATCAATAGCATCAGGGTTCCAGCGATTTATTGTTTCATATCCCCAAGGGCTAATGCAGGGCGCAACAACAATATTAAACTGCTCAGAGTGTTGCATAGCAGATGTTTTAGCAAATCTAAGTGCGCCATGTACGCCACTGGTTTCGTAGCCATGTACACCACCGGTGATTAAAACAGTTGGTTTATTGCCATTAAAGTTAGGCGTTTTTAATATATATAATGGGTAAGTACCAGCGGCGTAATTAAGCTCGCCGTATTGCTCTATATCTAAGGTGCTTTTAAGGTCATTAATTAGCGTTACGACTTCGTTTTGGTAACTGCGTTTAATGTTTTGGCGTGCTAACCACTGGGCTTTATCGTTGTTATTCCATTTTTTGCCTGGTGTGCCAATAGGGTATGTGCTGTTAGTCATAATAAACCTTTATATCAACTGTTATTTGTTCTCCTATAAATAAGGAGGGCAATTACAATTGGTAAAATTACTTAATAAAGGCGTAGCTTAACGCTGAGTAAATTAGCGTGCAAATTAAAACGTTAAAGTCATATTTTTAATAGCGCGTGATTGCTGGGCTTTAATATAACTTTGGTTTGCGAACTCACCCGAAATACTACCTAGTCGTTCACGCTTTACACTAACGGTTAAACTACACGTTTTACTTTGATCTACTTGCGAGCTGCTAAACATATCTAAGCTTTGCAAATCTATTTCAAGGCGCGAAGTGCCAAGCGCAAAAAGCATTGATTGTAAAAGTGTTTCATTATTATTGTTAGTGCAGCTACTGCTAAGTTCTACTTGACTAGTACTATTGGGATCAGTGCCATCTAACTGAACTGTAAGGGGACTATTAATACTAAAAGTTTGGTTGTTACTCGGGGTTAAAATAATAAAATTTAAAGGTAGTTCCACACCTGAATTCGCATTTATGCCATCGTCTCGTTTAAATTTAATATCAAACTGTTGGTTATCGTCAGTGGCATTTATATACGCTTGGTAATCAACGTCTAAAAAGTCGGTATCTTTTGTAAGTACAATAGCAGTGTTATTCACAAGAGCTTGTAATGAGTCGCTATCGCTTAAAACAATGTTTGAGCCATTAGCATCTCCCGCATTTAGTTCTGCGTTAACACGCGTGCGGTTACCGTCAGAAACCAGCTCAAAGCCTGCCCAAATTCCTTTTGTTTTTATTAAATTCGACTCTGTTTCTGATGTACATGCGCATAATAATAAAATTAAAGCAATTGTGGTAATGCACTTTTTAAGCATGTTAGCTCCTTTTAACCACTGAATTAGCTATAAGTAATTGTTTAATTGCGGATATACCTAGTAAATATATTAAGTGTATTTGTGCATTGTTACACAACACGCTATTTGTAAATGTTTAAAATTGTTAATGGTTGTGAGTAAAATGCTAATATTAAGTTTTAAAAGTCAGCCTGCTAAGAGGTTGCTCGATAAATGACTACTATTTAGCGTTAAATGTAATATAAAAGAGTATGTTACAATCAAGTCAAAGCATATCTTCATATTGAGTATTATGGCGCAGTATATTGCTACTCCAAGTTGGCTAGGCCGTTTTTTTACCCGTATTAAACACGTAACTATTGAACAAGAGCGCCTTGTTGTGCATTTTAGAAGTGCTCCCGCACGGACATTTTTAATTAAAGACTTTTATAATTACTCAATACTTAAAAATCGTTTATTTAGCGCCAAAATTAATTTGTGCGATAGTAGCAATACATCAATTAGCTTTTTAAACAAAGCGCAAGCTAAGTCTTTAAATACCGCCCTTAACACGCAATTTTCAGCCATGCTTGAGCAAAAAGTAAATAACGCCAAGGCTTTGCTAAAGCGTTATGCTTTAGATGAGTTTTTACGTGATAGTTCCATAAAAATACTTAATAACGAGGTATTTTTACTTGCTAAACAATACGCTCAAAGTACAAACACATGGCAACAACACTTATCGCCAAGCAGTATTAAATTTTTAAATATACTGAGCTCCACACCCAATACTCACGATGCAATCACACAGCTGCGCCATAAATATGAAAAAAAACAGCTAACTCTTAAAAATGACTTTTTTAATCAAGTAGAGTCAAATCCATTAACAACAGAGCAGCGCTTAGCGGTTATACGCGATAACGATAAAAACCTAGTATTAGCGGCAGCAGGCACAGGTAAAACATCTGTGATGGTAGCAAAATCGTTAGATTTAATAGCGTGTGATATTGCCAAGCCTGAGCAAATTTTGGTGCTGGCCTATAATAAAACAGCAGCAAATGAGCTTAAAGAGCGCTTTATTAAACGCGCCACGCATGCAAAATTGCATACCAAAGCACCCACTATTTTAACGTTTCATGCGCTTGGGCTTAAATTATTACAAAGTGCTAAAAAACCAATCGAATTGTCAAAATTTGCAACCGACCCAGTTCAATTAAATAGTTGGTTAACTGGGTGGGTAAGTAAAAAAATACAAACCGAGCCACAGTTTTTAAAAGCATTTGTAGATTTACTCCATGAGCCGATTGATATATTTAGCTTTAAAGATAATGCACAGTACGAGCGGTATGTACGCGATAACGAATACCGTAGCCTTGCGGGTCATAAAGTAAAAAGTTATCAGGAAGTGCTTATTTCAAACTGGCTACATTTGAATTGCGTGGCGCACAGTTATGAGGTGAATTATCACTTTAATCAAGGCGCAGAGCTAAGTGGGCAATACCAACCAGACTTTTATATACCCCAATACGATATTTACTTAGAGCACTTTGGCATTGATAGGCAAGGGAATACTCGTGCCGATATAGATAAAGAACACTATAACGAGCAAATTGCATTTAAGCGTAAGTTACATAAAAAAAATGGCACCACTTTACTCGAAACCTTTCATTACAACTGGGTAGAAGGAAAGCTTGAGCAAACTCTCGCAAAGCAATTAAAGCAGCATAATGTTGAATTAACACCTTTAAGTAGCGACGAAATATTTCATACTTTAAATAACTCAGGGCAGTTACAGCAAGGCATTGATAAGTACATAAAATGCTTACAAGCTATTCGAGTGGAGCAACTAAGTAATAAGCAAATAGCGCAGCGCATCAAGCAAAGTGGTATTAAAAACTATCAACAATATGCAAACTTGTTAGTGCAAATTCATGACGCCTATATAAATGAACTAAGCACGCAAAATGCCATTGATTTTGACGACATGATTATTCAAGCGACAAAGGCGATAGTAAGCGGAGATTTTAATGTTCCGTGGAGCCACATTTTAGTTGATGAGTTTCAAGATATATCAAGTTCGCGTATGGGCTTTTTAAATGCGATATTAAAACATGGTAACGGAATACGCTTTACTGCGGTTGGTGATGACTGGCAAGCAATTTATCGGTTCTCGGGTGGTAATTTAGCGCTTACTACACGCTTTAATGAATTAGTGGGCAGCCACTCACTTACTATGTTGCAAAAAACATTTAGATATAACAATAGTATTAGTGATGTAGCAGGGCGTTTTGTAATGCAAAACCCTGAGCAATATAAAAAGCAGATCAGCACACATACGCAAGTAACCACACCACACGTTATTTTGTTAGACGATTTATACCAAGGCACTAAATCGATAGAAATAAAAGTACAGCAGAGCATAAGCACTATTCAAAAAAATGATGCATCAGCGAGCATTGCCATACTTAGTCGATACCGATACATGTTAAATAGCGTGCAGCAGCATTTAAAAGATAAAAAGCATACAAACCCTCTTTATTTTTGGACATTGCATAGCGCTAAGGGGCTTGAAGCCGATTACTGTATTATTATTGGTTTTGAACAAGGTAAATTAGGGTTTCCTAGCGATAATCAAAATAACGTGCTGGTGGAGTCGTTATTACCAGAGCAAGATGAATTCACTCACTCAGAAGAAAGGCGTTTGCTTTATGTAGGTATTACGCGCGCAAAACATAAAGCGTATTTAATTGCAGACCCTTATGCATGCTCAGCGTTTGTAAAAGAACTAGTAAATGACGATTATCCTATTCAAATCGGCTCCACGTTGTTTAACAAGTCGCAACTAAAGCAAAGAGAGTGTAATACGTGCAGCGACGGATTAATTGTGCCAAAAACGGGTCAGTATGGTGATTATTATAGCTGTACTAATACGCAGATTTGCGAAACTAAACTACGAGTGTGTAAAAGCTGTAGTAGCCCATCGGTTGATAAAAGCACGTATTCACAATGTGTGAATACAGAGTGTAAAACGCAGCATCCAATTTGTGAAAAGTGTGGTCGCGAAATGCGTAAACGTAAATCTAAGCACGGTGAATTTTTAGGATGCAGTGGTTTCGCGCTTAAAGAGGATAACTGTAAAAACACTCGAAAAATGAATGTTTAACGGCTAACGAGCAGGTTTACACCTGTCTATTTTATAGAACAATGTAAATAGAAATTATATTCATTTGATTGATTTTAACAAGTTATCAATGTCTAATAGAAGAATGAGCTTTAACTGTTGTTTATTATGCATTTTTTCAATAGGTTCTTTTTATTAAACGATCACTATTCAGCCCCTGATCAGGTTGCTAATTGGCGAATAAGTGCACTGCGCATTATTCTATCATTAGTAATGGTGTTATGTTTTGCTGTGGTGTGCCACACGTACGCAAGCGCTATTGAGTTTAACTTAATTTATATTGTTGTATTAACAAGCAGTTTTTTTGCGACTGTATGCGGTTTGCTTATAGCAAGTAAGCGTTTTTACCACTTCAGCGCTCATGTACTTTTAATAGCCATTGTAGCTGCTAGCGTGTCGATGAACTTATTTTTAACAGACCTAGAGCTTGCTAAAGTGGGCTCTATGTATATGTATTCCTGCCCAATAATCGCACTTATGCTACTTGGTTATAGAACAGCCCTTGCTTATGGCGTATTAAATATTGTACCGTTTTATATGATCATCAATAACGTTGATGTATCGGGCTTAACTGGCATTGCTCAACAACTTCCCGATGCCAGCTTATACATTACAGGGCTAATATTCTTATTTTTTAACATTTGTATTCCCCTTGCTGTGGCACGCACAATTGTGGCTGCTAAGCGTTTAAACAAAACAATGATAAGCGCTAATACACACCTTAAAGATAAAAATGAGCTTTATCGAAGCCTGTTCACCGAATCAAATAAAGCCAAAATTATTGTTGACGAAAACCTTGTCATTACTGATTTTAATCAACACGCTATTGATATGTTTGGTATAAAAAAAGAATTAAAAGAAGAATGCGTTAACCTTTCTCATTTATTTCCTACTTTAGTTTTTGACGCCCCTAATGCTCAAAATAAAATTGTGAAGTACAAAAAAAGCTATTTTAAAGCCTGCTACCAGCAAATAACAATGAATACAAACTACCGTGTATACGACTTTTACGATTGCACGCAAGAGCAGCTAATTAAACAAAATTTATCGATGATGGAACAAGAAAATAAACGTTTACGCTTTAGAGACTCGCAAACAAAACTACCTAATAGAGAATGGTTTGAGCTGCAATGCGACAGATTAACAAGCAAATACCAAAAAGGTTTTTTTATCGTTGTTACCCAAAGTGCAAATAGTGAATACTTAAATTTAAAGCTCACTAAAGCCGACTCTCAAGCATTACTTATTAACGCGTATAAGCGTTTAAAGGCGATGGCAGATGGGCCGTTGTTGTGTGCCCATATAGGAGTAGGAAAGCTTGCTTTTATAATTGGCGCAAACTCGCAAAACGAGCTTGAAGATAAGCTATTAATGCAAATAAAAAATACATTAGATAAAACTTATAATGTGTTTGGCACTAAGTGTCAGCAATCATTTTTATTTGGTTTTGCAAAGTATCCTGATCACGGAAAAAGCAGCACAACAGTACTTAGCAATGCGTGCGAAGCACTTAAAGTTGCAAACTGTAATATGCCTCTAAGTGGTTATAACGAAAAACAATCACAAGCTTTTATCGAAAAATACGAAATTTCGATGTTATTAGATGAAGCGCTTCAGCAGGGCGATTTGTCGGTACACTATCAACCTAAAGTAGATGCAACGGGTCAATGTATAGGGCTTGAAGCTTTAGCGCGTTGGAACAGTCCCATACTAGGTAATGTGTCGCCAGTGGTATTTATTCCTATTGCTGAAGAATACAGAATGGTCAGTAGATTAACCGATCTGATTATTCAAAAAGTCTGCGCACAAATTGCCAATTGGACTAAGGCGGGTTTACCGAGTGTGCCGGTGGCAATAAATATATCTCTAATTGATTTTAGCCAAACCGATTTCATGTCAAAACTGGTTAAATACCTTGCCGACTTTAACGTAAAGCCACCTCAAATAGAGTTAGAACTGACTGAAACCTCTCTTGAGGCAAACCAAGCGCATTCGCTAAAGCTTATGCAAACACTGCAATCGTGGGGTTTTACTATTTCGGTTGATGATTTTGGAGTGGGGTATTCTAATATTGCACGCCTTGCCGATTATCCTATTAACAAGCTTAAGTTAGATCGCTCATTAATCAGCCAAGTAACGAGCTCTACGCGTCAAAAAAGTTTAGTTAAAGCGGTGCACGTTATGTGTGAAGAGCTTGATATTAAGTGTGTAGCCGAAGGAGTAGAAACCCAAGAGCAAGTAGCAATAATGACGCAAATGGGGTGTAAAGAATTTCAGGGCTTTTACTTTGCGAAACCAATGCCAGCCGAAAATTTTGCAGAGCATGTTAGCCGCCATGGCTTAGTGTTTAACCCCAAAGAGATGACGGCTCAACTTTAAATGTATAGCAGGTATTTTATTACCTAGTTACAGAGCTGTTGGGCGTTTATAGTTATTTTGCACTGATGAATAACTCCTGCTCCCCAATGCTGTATATCTGATTGAGCAGTACAGCCTGCATCTTCAATTAAAGCAGTATTGGCATCACATAAAAGTAGCACTGCGTTATCATCTTGTACGTTCACGATAAGCGTGTATTCCCCAAAAGGTGCAAGTTTGCTTAAATCGTTATTAACAGCAGCTTTTAACAATTCATCAGTTGTTGAATAGGGTGTTTCACTAAATTTTAATGTGCCATCAACGGCTGTAGCAATATCTTTTAATTGTGAGGCTAAGTCGGCCATCACTTCTGGATTGTTGTTTTTAGGAGTGTAGCAACCGCTAAGTAATACCATGAGGCTTATACAAAGTAAGTGTTTCATTTTATTTGCTCCATACCGTCATCGTGTTGTGTTCATCGTAGCCTGTATCTAGGTTCCAATTTTTAATTGCACTGTAATCAGTATCTAAAAATACGGCATTGGCAATAATGGTTATGTAGTGCTGAATGTTACTAACGGCAAAGTCAAAAATATCGTTGTAATGCATAGGCTCGTGCGGCGTTTTTAGTTGTTCAATAAAAGTGGGGTCTACTTCGTTTGGGCGAGGATAAAACAAGCCTAAATCAGCAGCAACATGGCGTGCACAGGCAAATAATCGATAACTTTCTTCAACATTATTTACCACAAGCTGAAAACCGTTATGCCATGAATTAAAGTTAGGAGCGTGTTGTGCTGCGTAGCTTGGGTGAACCGTTAATAAAGCATGTTGCCAAATTTTTGCAATATCGGTATCAAAATTATCGTCTTTGTTAGTACAAGATCCAATATTTTGTTGCACGCGGTCAGCATAACCTAACTCACCTAAGTTTAAACGTTGCCAAATAAACGCGTCTTGATTCATTTCGCAGGTACGGTGCGCCGTTTGGTTTTGCTCATACGGGCCTACTTTTAATTCAACAACCGGATGCACCGTTATATCCGCAGCAACATGGGCCATATAACCGCATAACCAAGCAAAACATTTCTCAAATGCTTCACCTTTAAGTGTTTTACAGTGTTCAATCATGGCTTTAAGTAAATCGCCTGTGTGCTCATAGTGCATTAGGTCGGCCCACGCATTTTGGCCAGGCTGCGCTACAGCTAAGTAAGGATAATCGGGGGCTACACAGCCTAGTTCAAGGTATGCTTGGCGTTGGCTTAAAATAAGCTTTGCTTTTTTAGGCATATCCATTTTAGCGAGTGACTTGGTTTGCGTTGCAATATTAACAGCAGTGATGTGCGCAAAAGCACCTGGCATTGTCATATCCTTATGATTTATTAATAAGGGTACAGATTAACATTGAGAGGGGGTTAAATAAAGCCAACTAAATGCAAGTATAGCGGGGTAAACACCTATTAAATTAGCTGCTCAACTAATTGGCCATTCTCGTATAATTTAGCATGTTGACGTTTATGTTCTTCAAATAGGTAAGCTCTTAGTTGCTCTTGACCGCTATGGATTTGCGTTATTTTAGCGGCTATACCTTGCGTGCTTTGCCTTACGGGTTCTATTTCCATCGAAATACTTTGTTTGTTAGGCAAAATAAATTCCATGTGCTGCGATTTATTTAAATGGTTACCTTTTCTGAGGGGTTTTAAAAACATCCCCGTGTTTGATATTGATTCAATTTTAAACCCTTGGCTTTTAATATTTAGCTCACTCCAGCGCCAACTACGCAGTGTGCCTTGTGTGTCTATTACTTCGGGGGCGTTTAAAATAGGTTTGATTATACCGGCGCTATCAATTTTTAAGTCCAGCGGAAACCATAACTGATAGTGTGCAACTTCTGCGAGCAGGGTTAAATTAGCGCTACTAAGTAAGTGAGCAATATTGGCTGGTACTGAACTTTGTAACGTTAAAACGTGACTGTTGTGGGCATGTGACTTTTTATTAGGCTTGAATAACTCAGCAAAAAAATTTATCTCTTCATTAGAAAAGTCCATATTTCACCCCAGTTACATAAAATAATTCACCACCGTAATTTAAACAATGAAATTGGTCAATAAATGCTCCGTTTAAATTTGTTTAGATAATATTTACAAAGACAGAGGGGCAAACTAAACAATGTATTTAAATGCAGTGCTTAACCCTATCGTTTTTCAGAGACTTGAATTATTTAACATTTACAAAAATATATTTAGGCGCCAGTGGCTAGCTGTTAAACTACAGCACATTAGTTTTATTATTTATATTAGAGTTTACATTATGATATGTGCATTTTTACGTGATCAACAGCCGAAGTTACTGGGTATGGTAGTGGCATTGGTCGGTGCAGGATTTTCAATAAATGCAGTGGCTCAAGAGCAAAGCCAAACTTTAATTTTAGTGGGGTCAGAGCTTACTACCTGTACTAGCGCCAAGCTCAATAATTGCCAAAAAGAGGCTGTTATTGATGGTAAGTCACATAATTTATATACACTTAGCAGCTCTCAAATAAAAAACATCGCGCAGCATTGGCCTAATAATAATGTTGAGGCAAAAACGGCTGTATTAAAAACACTTAAAACCATACAAAGTAAATCGTCAAATAGCTTATCAAAAACAGATTTACTCTGGCAGTGGCGCGATATAAATAATCAGCAATTAGAAAGTCTAACTCAGCAAGAGTACAACTTTGTATTTGATATGCTAGAAGTACCGCTACTTGATAAAAACGGTGAGCGTTTAAAAGAGCAAGTAAATACCGATTTTAATAATGAGGTTGCGACTAATAATATTTTACAATTTGTGTCGGGCAGCTTAAAAGTTAATAACGCAAAACCAACCATGCTTGCTATTACGGCTTCGAGCCGCGACCCTTATGAGTCGGCAGATGTAGCGCAAAGTCTTTTGGCACAATCAAATATAAACACTCAATGGTTAGCACTAACGCCAGCGCTTGCTAAAGCGATTACGAGTAACTCGTGCGATGAATTACCAGCGCTTAGAAATACATTAATGAATGTGTATAACCGTGAAGTGATTTATCCCGATCGCACAAAGGCCGAATACGCTTTATGTAAAAGTGGCACTAATGCACTTGTATCACTTATTAAAAGCAGTACCGGCGTTATGTTTAATAGCGGTAATGCAGCATTAACTCACAAGGTATTATTTGATCAAAACAATAACCCATACCCGTGGACGCAAGCATTGCAAACTCGCCCAGTAATTGTAGGTGAAGGAGCGGGCGCAGCAATCCAAAGTAAAGTGACGGGTATGCTTACAAATACGACAAGCCTTGAGGCACTTCGTAAAGGTGAAAATAACACTAATGCTGGTGGACTTGGCAGCTTTAATTTTGGTGTACTAGATACTCAATTTAGCGAACAAAACCGTACATTTAGGCTTGCAGCAGCGCTAAATAAAAACGAAGTCAAAAATATTAAAACAGAGATTCAACATGGTTTTGGTATTGATGAAAATACGGCTTTGGTTGTTATTAAATCACCAGAAGGTAGTTTAATAACCGTAATAGGCAAAAGTGGTGTAGTGCATTTGGCTAACCAAGGTAAAGCCCAACCTGAGAGTAAGAGCTATAGCTATTCGTACTGGCCTACAAGCAGTGTAATTGAAATTACCAATAATACGTTTACCTTAAGCGCACGCACAATAGATGAAGCGTTACCCGCTATAAAAATACCTCCATTGCCAGTGCAGCGTTTTGGCTCAATTTTAACAAATTCAAAACTGCGTTCACTTACTCAAGCTATGTGTTTAAGCCAAGAGCAAAGTGCGGTAGCCCAACAAGACGAGTTTATAATTAGCCTTACAGCAACGAGTGACACACAGTATCATCGCATCAATGCAAAAGAGTTTGGTTGTGCGCTAAGCAATTTAGAGTTAGCTATAAAGTCGATTTAGTGACTAACCTGAGCCAAGGGTTTAAGTTTTTGGCTCTTCTCTATAAAATAGCCACCATAATGATTTAAAAGCCTTACTAAAAGAGTGTTAAAATGAATAAAGAAAATGATGTAATTTCTAGTTTAGCCGAATTAGAAAGCTTTTTATTAAATGTAGAAAACGGCGGTCTTGGCCTTAAGGGTGTTTCGGGCGTTGGTATGGCAACAAACAATAGTGATGGTAGTCGTTTTGTAGCCGTGTTTGACGATAATCAAAAATTACTTTTAGCGCGCAGTATTACAGAAGATGTATTCCAAACAGGGCAAGATATGGTACGTAATGGTGTAGGGCGCAAGCACTAGTACTTTAATAAAAAAGCGCTTAGAGCGCTTTTTTATTTTAATTTCAATAAATTGAAATCAAATGCCTTCATATAGATTCCACAAAGGCCACTTCAAGTTAATAACAATTAAATACAACCCCCCTCAAAAACCACAAAACTAGCCAGCTAAACTCAGTTTTATTAAGTGCGCTTAGATAAATAAGTAGTGCTACGGATAAATTGTAGAATCAAAACAGATGGATTTTGGCTATATTTTGAAGAGAAGTTTAATTTATTGATATAGAAGGAGTTTATACCAATTCGCTTAATTAAGTGATCTATTTTTAGGATGGAAAAACGTGTTGATAGCTAGGCAAAAAATTCGCTATTTAGTTGTTCTAAATGAGAATTTTTTAACACAGGTAGCGACACGTTTAGCCCCGCAAAATGATTAAGTATTATTGCGGATTGGTATTAATGGTCGGTATGGAGAGATTCGAACTCTCGACCCCTGCCACCCCATGACAGTGCGCTACCAAGCTGCGCTACATACCGACGTTGTTTGCAATAGTACGTGTATTTTTTTAAAAATCAATAAGCGATTGTTTGTTTGGGTGTTTATTACGCAAGAGGCCTAAAAAGGCGCCCTTGCGGTGTATTAATTAGCTAGTCTTTATTTAACCACTTTTTGATCGAGTCATACATCTCATCTCGTATTAATGGCTGAGCTTTTTTGTTAGGGTGTAAACTATCGTTTTGCATTAGATCAGATTGGCTGGCAATATCTAGCATAAAAAAGTTCATTAAATGCGCATTTGTTTCTTCGCTAACGCGCGAAAAAGTGTCAGTAAACATTTTGCTATAACGCGGACCATAATTAGGGGGAATGTAAATCTCCATTAAGGCGGTCATCGCATTAGCTGCTTGGCTTTTTTGAATAAGAGACGTTAAGTTAGTTTGCATTTTTTTAACTGGAAAACCACGTAAACCGTCATTAGCACCTAGCTCAATAAGTACATGAGTGGGTTCGTATTGCTCAAGCAATGCATCTAAACGGCGTAGGGCTCCACCAGATGTTTCGCCACTAATACTGGCGTTGATAAGTTCAATGTCGGCTTGTTCGTCATCGTATTTATCTTGTAACAATTTTACCCAGCCTTCTTCTTGTTGAAGTCCGTAGGCTGCGCTTAAACTGTCACCGAGTATTAAAATCGTGTTGTCGGCTGCTGCGCTCAGCGGTTTGATAACTAAAAATAAAATGAATACTAAACGAAGGATTGAATGAGTCATATGTCAGCGCTTTCTCAATTAAATATAATTCAGGTTAATGGTTTGTCTAAAATAGTCTCTACCTTTGAAGGTGAGCTGCCCATCCTCAGCGACATCAGCTTTAATGTCAAGCATGGCGAGTCTGTTGCTATTGTTGGCACGTCGGGCTCTGGTAAATCAACGTTACTCAGTTTATTAGCGGGGCTGGATACCGCAAGCAGCGGCGAAATATTTTTAGATAGCGAGCCATTACACAATTTAGATGAAGAAGAGCGTGCTGCACTGCGCGCGGCTAAAATTGGATTTGTGTTTCAATCGTTTATGTTAGTACAAAGCTTAACGGCACTAGAAAACGTTATGCTACCAGCAGAGCTCGCTGGCGAGAGTGATGCGAAAGAGCAAGCAATTGCTTTGCTTGAAAAAGTAGGCTTGAGCCATCGTATTGATCATTACCCGTCGCAACTCTCTGGCGGTGAACAGCAGCGTGTTGCTATTGCGCGAGCATTTATTGGTACACCTAAAATACTATTTGCTGATGAGCCTTCGGCTAATTTAGACAGCAAAAACGGTAAAATGATTGAATCCTTATTATTTGATTTAAATACTCAGCACGGTACTACGCTTATTTTGGTAACTCACGATGAAGGGCTTGCACAAAAATGTGAGCACATTATTCAAATAGAAGCGGGTTTACTGGTAAAAAGCCAAGTAGAGGACGTTGCTAATGTGGGTTAAGTTAGCGCTTAAGTTATTTTCGCGAGAATTTCGCCGTGGTGAGCTCACGGTTATAAGCGCAGCTATCGCCCTTGCTGTTTTAACCGTGCTTACACTGTCGATGGTTACTGAGCGAATAGGGCAAAGTATTGCGCAAAAAAGCAGTGCTTTTATTGCTGCAGACCGTGTACTTGCAAGCGATCATGTTCTCGATACTGCTTTTATTACTAAAGCACAGAGCCAAAATTTAAAAACGGCGCAAATGGTGTACTTCGACACTATGTTGTTTGCCGATGATGAAATGCAGTTTAGCTCAGTAAAAGCGGCATCTAATGCGTACCCGTTAAAAGGGCAGTTAAAAGTTAAAGATACCCTAACCGGTGAAACTAAAGTTGCTAATAGCGGACCAACGCCGGGTAATGTGTGGCTAAGTGAATCGGTATTTTACAGTTTAAATATTGATATAGGCGCGCAAGTAGAGCTTGGCGCTGCATTATTTAATGTTTCAAAAGTTATTGTAGAAGAGCCCGATGCGCCATTTAATGTATTTTCGAGCAGCCGCCGCGTGCTTATCAATATTGACGATGTGGCAAAAACCGAAGTTGTGCAGCCGGGTAGTCGTGTTTATTACCGCCAACTTTATGCAGGCAGTGAGGCCGACATAAATAGCTTTTACGAGTGGCTTAAACCACAAATGAAAGAAAACCAACAATGGTACGGCGTTAAAGACCGCCAATCACCTATTTCAAATAGTTTAAACCGCGCAGAGAGCTTTTTATTACTTGCTGGTTTACTGGGCATTATTTTGGCAGCAGTGGCTATAGCTGTTTCAGCAAAACGTTATTGTGAACGCCAATACGACCCAGTAGCGATGATGAAAACGCTCGGCGGTAGCCGCTCAATGATCCGCAAAATATACATGCTTCATTTATTGCTTGTATGTGCAATGGCGGTAAGTATAGGGCTGTTAATTGGTTATGGCTTGCAAGAAATAGCAACAAGTTACTTATCAAAAAGTATGGGCACAGAGTTACCTTTAGGTGGCTTTAAACCTTGGCTGGTGGCTATAAGCACTGGCGTAATTTGTGCTGTTATGTTTTCTATCAAACCGTTATTTGATTTATTTGATATTCCGCCGCTTAGAGTTCTGCGCCGTAACTTAGGTGACAAGTTGGCAGTAAGTCGTGTGCATTTAGGTATGAGTGCGCTAACCGTGTTTTTATTAATGTGGTTATTTAGCAACAACATAAAAATAACGCTTATTTTGTTTATATCAACACTTGCGCTAATTGGTGTGCTGTTTTTAGTATCTAAATTAATATTTGGTGGTGGTCGAAAACTAGGATTAAAGCCAGGTAATAGTTGGTCGCTTGCAATTGCATCTATCCAAAAGCGTGCAAATGTGAACGCGGTACAGTTAATTAGTTTTTCGTTAGCGATTAAATTACTGCTGTTTTTAGTGGTACTTAAAAACGACATGATATCTGATTGGCAGTCGCAACTTCCAAGCGACGCGCCTAATGCGTTTCTAGTCAATATTACACAAAATGAGCTTGAGCCAATTAATGAGTATTTGGCACAAAAAGATATTCAGGTATCAGAGTTTTATCCAACTATTCGTGGGCGCGTAAATGCTGTGAACGGCGAGTTGGTAGCGCGTTCTGTATCGCTGCAAGACAACGAGAAAAAAGACGAAGAAGCACGTGCAGGTATTGGTCGTGAGCTAAATCTTACATGGCTTAAAGATGTGCCTGATCAAAATGAAGTAACACAAGGCACGTGGTTTGGTGAGAATGCGATGGCTGAGGCTTCAGTAGAGGAGTCGATGCTTGAGCGTTTAGATGTTGAGATAGGCGATACGCTTACATTTTTAATTGGTTCGCAGTCGTTCGACGCTAAAATCACCAGTGTGCGCAAAGTAAATTGGGCCACGCTTAAACCTAACTTTTTTATTATTTTAAGCCCGGATGTACTTGCAGATTTTCCGGCGACGTATATTTCGTCGGTACGTATAAACCCAGATCAAAAACGTGACTTTAGCCAGTTATTACGTACTTACCCTACTATTACAGCGATTGATATTGATAACTTTGTTAAGCAAATACAAACAACTATTTCGCAAGTATCGCTCGCCATTGGCTTCGTACTTGCAATTGTAGTGCTGTGTGGCGCGCTTGTACTTATATCGCAAGTGCAAGCTAGTTTAGGTGAGCGTATGCAAGAAATTGTAATACTGCGAACGCTTGGGGCTAAAAGCCGATTAATTAAAAACGCGACCCTGTATGAGTTTTTATTACTAGGCGGTTTAGCTGGTTTAGTGGCTGCATTTTTTAGTGATATAGCGCTTTTGATTGTGCAGCAACAAATGTTTGATTTAGCAGGTAAGTTACACCCACATATATGGATTATTGGTCCGGTAGCTGGCGGCGTATTTGTGGCAGGTTTAGGTTATTTAATGATTGCCCGAACACTTAAACAAAACACCCAAGGATTAGTGCGTGCCCTAGGGTAAGCTTAAACTAACATACTCCTGTAAATGCCCACCTAGTACGTGGGCATTTTTGTTTTTCTTTGTACTGGTAATTTATACAGTGCTCTGGCATTATTAGCGTAATTTAAAAATAATAACAATGGAGCGCTGTTTGGCCATCATTTTAGGGATCGATCCTGGTTCACGTTTGACCGGATATGGTGTTGTTGCCCATCAAGGTTCTAAATTTACATACTTAGGCAGTGGCTGTATTAAGTTAGCCGATCATCCTTTTCCGGTTAGGCTTAAAATGATCTACCAAGGCATTACACAGCTTATTGAGCAGTTTTCGCCAGAAACCTTTGCCATTGAAAAAGTATTTATGGCGCACAACCCCGATTCAGCTTTAAAACTAGGCCAAGCTAGAGGCGCTGCGATTGTTGGCGCTGCAATGGCCGACTTACCCGTATTTGAATACTCAGCTAGGCAAATTAAGCAAGCAGTAGTAGGCAACGGTGGCGCAGATAAAACACAAGTGCAACACATGGTAAAAAATATTTTAAAATTACCCGGTACGCCACAGGCCGATGCAGCTGATGCACTCGCTATTGCGATTTGCCACGCCCACTCAGAACAAAATTTAATTAAACTAGCGGGCAGCGCAAGCAAAACCGTTAGAGGACGTTTAAGGAAATAATTATGATAGGCCGCTTAAATGGTATTTTAGTCGAAAAACAGCCACCAGAAATATTACTCGAAGTAAGTGGTGTAGGTTACGAAGTACAAATGCCAATGACCTGTTTTTACGACTTACCAAAAATTGGTGAAAATGCGATTGTTTACACTCACTTTGTAGTGCGTGAAGATGCTCAACTATTATTTGGTTTTAATAATAAAGTTGAACGTGCTTTGTTTAGAGAGCTATTAAAAGCAAATGGCGTAGGGCCAAAACTTGGCTTAGCTATTTTATCGGGCATGTCGGCAAAACAATTTGTAAGTTGTGTAAATAACGAAGACTCAACATCGCTTGTTAAATTACCCGGTGTAGGTAAAAAAACAGCCGAGCGTTTAGTACTCGAAATGAAAGACAGGCTAAAAGATTGGGGTAATGATTTATTTACGCCATTCAGTGACAGCGCAGTAATAGAGCCAATGAGCGATGCGACAATTGCTAATAATGCAGCGGATGATGCTGTATCGGCACTGCTTGCATTAGGTTATAAATTGCCACAAGCTCAAAAAGCAGTAAAATCGATAAGTAAACCCGATATGTCTACTGAGGTTCTTATTAGAGAATCTTTAAAATCAATGTTGTGAGTAACCCATGATTGAAGCGGATCGCTTAATTGATGCGACTGAAAAAACAAATGAAGACTCTATAGATCGTGCAATAAGACCAAAACTTTTAGCCGACTACAGAGGCCAGCCTCATGTTAAGCAGCAAATGGAAATTTTTATTGAAGCTGCCCGAACCCGTGGTGAAGCGCTCGATCATTTATTAATATTTGGCCCACCAGGGCTTGGTAAAACCACGCTTGCAAATATTGTAGCCAACGAATTACACGTAAGTATTAAAACAACATCCGGCCCTGTACTTGAAAAAGCAGGTGATTTAGCTGCGTTACTTACTAATTTAGAAGAAGGCGATGTACTGTTTATCGATGAAATACACAGGCTAAGCCCGCAAGTTGAAGAAATACTGTATCCCGCAATGGAAGACTACCAGCTTGATATAATGATTGGTGAAGGCCCAGCTGCGCGTTCTATTAAATTAGACTTACCTGCATTTACACTTATTGGTGCAACCACACGAGCAGGCTCGCTTACATCGCCACTGCGTGACCGTTTTGGAATTGTGCAGCGATTAGAGTTTTATTCTGTAGAAGATTTATCGCACATAGTAGGGCGCTCTGCACATTATCTTGGTTTAGAAATGTGTGACGATGGCGCTACCGAAATCGCGCAGCGCTCGCGCGGCACACCACGTATTGCAAACCGCTTATTGCGCCGTGTACGCGATTACACTCAAGTAAAATCTGACGGCACAGTAAATGCCGATGTAGCTAAGCAAGCCCTTGATATGATTGACGTAGATAAAAGTGGTTTTGATTATATGGACCGCAAATATTTACTCGCCATAATCGAAAAATTTATGGGCGGCCCAGTAGGGCTCGACAATGTAGCGGCTGCTATTGGTGAAGAGCGCGAAACAATAGAAGATGTAATAGAGCCATTTTTAATCCAGCAAGGATTTATTCAGCGTACACCACGCGGGCGCATAGTGTCTGACAGTGCATACCATCACTTTGGTTTACTTCCTAAAAAAGACTAGCCTATATACTTTACTTGCTGTGTTTTATTGCGCAGCAGGTAATTGTCTCAGTATCCCTTTGTTTCAAATTATTATACTCAAAACCTCAACACTCTGTTGCAAATGTTATTTCAAAATACTAATACGCTTTATAGTTAACTGTTAATTCACAGGGCGTTAAGACTCGCGAAGCTATCCTGCGTACCATTCAAACTAGTAAGCGAATTACTTATTGTAAATTAGGTAGGGCAATTATTAGTTTATAAATAAAATGTGTAGCGCACTAAATTGCAGGCAAAAAAAAAGCCCGCAAAAAATGCGGGCAAACAACAAGTTGAAGGAAGTAATCCAGGGGAACTACGTTTTACTAAATTTGGTTTTATCCAGAAAGAGTAAAACAATGTAATACGATAAAATATCCTATTACTAAGAACTTGGCTTAATGAAACTATCTCATTCAGTGCGCTAGCTCGGTATGGGAGAATAATACGTAAGTTTACTTTTTTGTTCAAACTAGAAAATTTGTATTTTCAGATTAGAAAAACTAATTTAGTGAATTTTATTGTTGTTTGAATCTTGTGCGTTAATTAATCGTTAAATTTATAAGTTTATGAAATTTATAACTTAAGTAATTTATTTCGTTATAGCTCGGTATTAGTTTTACTATTACGTACAGTTGAGGCTTATAGGTTTTGAGTGTTTATGCTCTTATTTTGAATAAACGGCGGATTTTATGACGTTTCATGTATATATTTACGCATATTTATAGTTAGCGAGTTTGTTTAAAAGTTTAAATAAAATACTGAGGTAAAGGGAAATGCCAACTAAAGCTGTTTTTTTAACGTTTTTTGTTGCCTATTCATAGCAATACCGTTGTCAGCTTGAAATGGACTAGATACACTAGATGCAACTTTTGGCCGTGTAAGCGGTCATATTTACACAAATTAACCAATTTGCCGTATTTTGAAATTATTTAGGAGTTTAACGTGGGATCAGGGCTTAATTTTTTAGATCTAATTTTAGAAGCAAGTTTGCTTGTTCAATTAGTAATGTTAGGGCTAGTTGCCATGTCTGTAATGTCGTGGACAATTATATTTCAACGTAAAAAAGCAATATCGGATGCGCTAATAAATGCTAAGAAATTTGAGCAAAAGTTTTGGTCGGGTATTGATTTAAGCAAATTATATAACGAAATATCGTCACGCAGCGGTCAGTCTCAAGGCATTGAAGCTTTGTTTACTTCGGGCTTTAAAGAGTTTGCTCGTCATAAAAAGAATACATTTCAAAGTGCGAGTATTGTTATGGAAGGAACGCACCGCTCTATGCGTGTTGCGCTTTCTCGTGAAATTGAAAAAATGGAATCTAGTCTATCGTTTTTAGCAACAGTAGGTTCTATAAGTCCGTACATCGGTTTGTTTGGTACAGTGTGGGGTATAATGAATGCCTTTATTGCACTAGGTGAAGTTAAGCAAGCTACATTACAAATGGTAGCACCTGGTATTGCAGAGGCACTTATTGCCACTGCTATGGGTTTATTTGCCGCGATCCCTGCTGTTATTGCTTATAACCGTTTTTCAAACAGTGTTGAAAAGCTTGAGTCTCACTATATTAACTTTATGGAAGAGTTTGCTAATATTTTACACCGTCAAGCAGCTACACAAATAGAGGCACAAGCGAATGTATCAGCGTAAAAAGCGCCGTCCGGTCGCAGAGATTAATGTAGTACCTTACATTGATGTAATGTTGGTACTACTTATAATATTTATGGCTACAGCACCGCTTATAACGCATGGTGTAAAAGTTGATTTACCTAAAATGGAAGAGTCTGATTTAGTTGATACTAAAGATACTCCGCCTATTATTGCCTCAATAGACGCACAAGGTAAATATTACGTGAGTGTAGGTACTGATCCTGAAGAGCCTATGGAAGCACTTGATGTAGCGGCGGTTATAAAATTACAGCTAATGAAAAATCCTGACGTGCCGGTAATGATTAAAGGCTCGGGTAAGGTGTCGTATCAAGAAGTATTATTACTAATGGATTTTTTGAAAAATGCAGGCGTACCATCAGTAGGATTAATGACTGAATCCTTTGAGGGGAAGTAGCTGTATGAATAGTTCAGTAGTAAAATCAATAGTACTTCATTTAGGGATTGGTGGGTTTTTGTATGCTTCTGCAAATATTCATCCGCCAACACCTAAAGTAATGGAAGTAACACTTAATTCGGCTATACCTACGCCAGATAAAGCGGTATCAGCCGTTACAGTTGATCAAAAACAAGTTGAGCAAAAAATTGCTGAACTTCAAAAGAAAGAAAAAGATAAAAAAAGTGCTGAAGATAAACGTATCCGTGATTTAGAACGCAGAGCGGCCAATGCACGCAAGCAACGCGAATCAGAAGCACGTAATATTAAAAAGCTAGAGCAAGAGCGTAAAGCTAAAGAGAAAGAAAAAGCGCAAGCCGAGGCAGAAGCTAAAAAAGCACGTGCCATTGAGCAAAAAGAGCGTGCTAAAGCTAAGCAAGCCGAAAAGCAAAAGCAAGAAGCTGAAAACGCAGCAAAAGCAGCAGCTGACAAACGCAAAGCTGAAGAAGAAGCGCTTAAAAAAGCAGAAGCTGAGCGCAAAAAGCGTGAAGAGGAAGCAAAAGAGCGTGCTGCAGAGGCCGAACGTAAACGCCAGCAAGCAATGCAAGAGCAAATGTTACAAGAGCAACTTGCCAAAGAGCAGGCTGCCCGTAGTAAAATACGTCAGCAACAAGTGGTGAGCGAAGTTGATAAGTACCGTGCATTAATTATGGCGCGTATTCAGCAAAACTTACTGATTGATGAAAAAATGAAAAACCAACAGTGCCGAGTTAATATTCGTTTGGGCTTTAATGGTTTAGTAACGCAAGTTAAATCATTAGGTGGCGACAAGTTAGTATGTGAAGCTGCATTAAGAGCAGTGCGCATGGCTGACACATTACCGGTATCTAAAGATAAAGACGTATTCGAAAAACTTAAGAATATTAATTTAACAATCAAGCCAGAATTTTAAAGGAATGATATGTTCAACAAAATAAAAATAGCCTGTTTAGTTTTACTGTTTGGGTTTACGGGTGTTGCTAATGCAGCGCTTGAAATTGTAATAACAGAAGGTGTAGACGGTGCAAGGCCTATTGCCATTGTACCTTTTAAATACCAAGGTGTTGGTCCAATTCCTGAAAAGCTAAGTGGTGTTATTGCTGCCGATTTAATGCGCAGTGGTAAGTTTAAACCTGTTGATGTGGCGCAAATGCCGCAACAGCCAAGTAAAGATGGCGAAATTGATTATGCGTCTTGGGTTAATAAAGGTGTTGAAGCTGTTCTTGTTGGTGAGGTTGAACAACAAACTGATGGGCGTTATTTAGTTCGTTATGAATTAGTTGATGTGATTCGCGGCCAAATTACCGGTGGCAATACGCAAATGATGAGTAACGGTAAGTTAGTTAAAAGCCAAGATCATATTTTAGAAGCGCGTGAAAGTGTTATTGGCGAGAGTGGTTTTCGTCGTTATTCACACCGCATTAGTGATGTTATTTATGAAAAACTAACGGGTGAAAAGGGCGCGTTTTTAACTAAAATTGCATATGTAATAGTACGTGATAACGAGCCTAAACCTTATCAGCTAGTCGTTGCTGATTACGATGGTTTTAACGAACAGGTATTACTTCGTTCAAAAGAACCATTAATGTCGCCAGCATGGTCACCAAATGGTACTAAACTAGCGTATGTAACGTTTGAAAACCGTCAAAGCCAAATTTACATTCAAGATATATACACAGGTAAGCGTGAAATAATAGCAAGCTACCGTGGTATTAATGGTGCACCGCAGTTTTCGCCAGATGGTAAAAAGCTATTATTAGTGCTTTCTAAGGATAAGACGGGTGCGACAGAAGTTTACATGCTTGACCTTGCTACACGTAAAGAAACACGCTTAACAAATCATCGTAGCATAGATACTGAGCCATCTTGGTACCCTAATGGCCAAGATATTGTGTTTACATCTGAAAGGGGTGGTAATGCTCAGATTTATAAGTTAAATTTAAAAACAGGTAGGTCACAACGACTCACCTTTGATGGTGATATGAACCTTGCTGGTTCTATAACACCAGATGGAAAAGAATTAGTGATGGTTAACCGTACCAACGGGCAGTACCATCTTGCTAAGAAAGAGCTGGCTACAGGTGCGTTTCAAGTATTAACGAGAACACGCCTAGATGAATCACCGAGCATAGCGCCAAATGGTTCGATGATTATATACAGCACGCTCCATAATAATAAACAGGTACTTGCGCTAGTATCGATGGACGGCCGCTTTAAAGCACGGTTACCTGTGCTAGACGGACAAGTAAAGGCACCAGCTTGGTCGCCATACTTACAGTAATATTACTGGTTTACTCAAAATAGGAATCTACTCAATGCAACTTAACAAAATACTTAAAGGCCTGCTAATTGCTGTGCCAGTAATGACATTAGCAGCTTGTAGCTCATCTTCTGATATTGATGAAGGTGCTGCAAACCAATCAAATCAAGGCGTTGTTGAGCAATCAACTAACACTGATACAGTTGAAGTAGCTACAATCTCTCCTGAGCAACAAGCAGAAGAGCAACTTCGTCAAAAGTACGAAGCACTTCGTCAAGAGCAAGTAATTTACTTTGACTTTGATAAAGCAACTGTTGAAGGTAAGTACGCTGATTTACTTCGTGCACATGCTGAGTTTTTAGTTCAAAACCCATCAGTTAAAGTACTAATTGAAGGCCACGCAGATGAGCGCGGTACTCCAGAGTACAACATTGCACTAGGTGAGCACCGTGGCCAAGCAGTTGAAAAATACCTATTAAGCTTAGGTGTTTCAGCTAGCCAAATGTCAGTGGTAAGCTACGGTGAAGAGAAGCCAATGGTTAAATCTCGCACTGAATCAGCTTTCGCTAAAAACCGCCGTGCGGTACTAGTTTACTAAGATAAGAGATATTATGAAGCCGAAAATTATTTTGGCAGCCATGATATTGAGCGGGAGCACCCAGTTAATGGCTGCTCCCGCTCCTGTTTCAGAAGCTGCAAGTTCACAATCAAGTATTGAGAAGCGATTAGCGTCGCTTGAGAATATGATGCAGTCGCGTAACTTTTTACAAGTAGAGTTACAGCAACAACTTAACTTGTTACAAGACGAAGTAAGTCAAATTCGCGGTGTAACTGAAGAGCAAAGCTACAAACTTGAAAAAGTACTGCAGCGTCAGCGTGAGTTGTATCAAGAGATTGAAAACCGCGTGAGCCAGGCTTATACGCAGCCAACAGCAGCTCCAGTAGTCGATCAGGCGCAGCCCAACGATGCACAGAGCTACAGCAGTGACTTATCTGAAAATGAAGCGTACGAGCGTGCTGTTGCGTTAATAATGAAAGATAAACGTTATGATCAAGCGATTCCTGAATTTCAAACGTTTTTAACTACCTATCCAAACTCTGTATATGCGTCTAACGCGCATTATTGGTTAGGGCAGTTGCTTACTATTAAAAATGATGGCGTAAAAGCGGTGGAGCATTTTAAAGTGGTTGTTAACGAATTTCCAAATTCTAATAAACGCCCTGATGCAATGCTAAAGTTAGGCACACTTTTACAAGATCAAGGTTCAGCGGCGCAAGCACAAAAAATATTGAGCGATCTTATCAATCAATACCCAAGTACTACCGCTGCAAAACTAGCAACTGATCGTTTAGGAAACTAAAGTTCACCAGCGATTAAATTTCTAGTTAAGGCGAGCAAACTACATGGAAACTCTCGAAGAATCTTGGATTTGCATGTAGTTTGAGCACAAACGGTTTAATTTTGTGCATCTAGACATAAAAACTTAAAAAAAGAGACAATTTCGGTTGCACTCATTTTATAAATAAGTATTATAAGCGCCCGCAGCAAACGAATGGTTACCCCACTCGAAATGCGACAAAAAGAGCGGGTTATTAGCTCAGTTGGTAGAGCAGTTGACTTTTAATCAATTGGTCGATGGTTCAAATCCATCATAACCCACCATTCTTTGAATGGTCTTTTATCGGCGGATTTACGTAAAATACTAAGTTGTTATAAAACGCAACGTCAGAGCGGGTCATTAGCTCAGTTGGTAGAGCAGTTGACTTTTAATCAATTGGTCGATGGTTCAAATCCATCATGACCCACCATTCTTTATTCCTTGTGAATACGGTTTGGCATCAATCGGCGGATTTACGCAGGCTTAACTTAGTAATAAGTTAGCAACTGGAATGGGTTATTAGCTCAGTTGGTAGAGCAGTTGACTTTTAATCAATTGGTCGATGGTTCAAATCCATCATAACCCACCATTCTTTATTCCTTGTGAATAATGACTGGTTCCAATCGGCGGATTTACGCAAAGTAGTAAGTTGCATTTAAACGTAACAATAGAGCGGGTCATTAGCTCAGTTGGTAGAGCAGTTGACTTTTAATCAATTGGTCGATGGTTCAAATCCATCATGACCCACCATTCTTTATTCCTTGTGAATAGTGTTTGGCATCAATCGGCGGATTTACGTAAGCTTCATTCATAATTGAATAAGTGCATAGAGCGGGTTATTAGCTCAGTTGGTAGAGCAGTTGACTTTTAATCAATTGGTCGATGGTTCAAATCCATCATAACCCACCATTCTATGAAAATTTATATAAGAGCGGGTCATTAGCTCAGTTGGTAGAGCAGTTGACTTTTAATCAATTGGTCGATGGTTCAAATCCATCATGACCCACCATTCTTTATTCCTTGTGAATAGGGTTTGGCATTAGTCGGCGGATATACGTAAGCTTCATTCTTAATTGAATAAGTGCATAGAGCGGGTTATTAGCTCAGTTGGTAGAGCAGTTGACTTTTAATCAATTGGTCGATGGTTCAAATCCATCATAACCCACCATTCTATGACAGTTTAATCGGCGGATTTACGCAAGCTTTTTACAAAGCAGATTTATATTAGAGCGGGTCATTAGCTCAGTTGGTAGAGCAGTTGACTTTTAATCAATTGGTCGATGGTTCAAATCCATCATGACCCACCACTCTCTAATACTTTCCTTTATATTCTTTTTTAATTTCCCACTTTATTTTTTATAAACAGCCTTACTAGTTTGCTGTTATTTGCTTTCATATTCTCGTATAATTCGCCCTAATTAATGCACTGTAGATAAGTGGTCGAGAACATGAGTCTAGCTCAAACTATTATGCCTGAAGGTTATATTTTTCCCCCTAAGCCAGCACCGTTAACACAAGACGAGCAAGGCGAATATAAAGCGCGTATAAAACAATTACTAAAAGATAAAAATGCAGTACTTGTTGCCCATTATTATACCGATCCTGAAATTCAAGCACTTGCTGAAGAAACCGGCGGCTGCGTTGCCGACTCGCTAGAAATGGCGCGTTTTGGCGCACGTCACGATGCAGATATGATTATTGTTGCTGGCGTAAAATTTATGGGCGAAACAGCCAAAATTTTAACGCCAAATAAAACGGTTGTTATGCCAACGCTTGAAGCAACATGTTCGTTAGATATTGGTTGCCCGATAGACGAGTTCTCTGCGTTTTGCGATCAGCACCCAGATCGTAAAGTCGTTGTATATGCAAACACGTCTACGGCTGTTAAAGCACGTGCAGATTGGATTGTAACTTCATCATGTGCACTTGAAATAGTAGAGCACCTCGATGAGCAAGGCGAAAAAATAATTTGGGGCCCAGATAAGCACCTTGGAAGTTATATTCAAAAAAATACCGGTGCTGATATGCTTATGTGGAATGGCGCATGTATTGTACATGACGAGTTTAAAACAAAAGCACTTAAAGACATGAAAGCGCTACACCCAGATGCAGGCGTTTTAGTTCATCCTGAGTCACCAGCAGAAATAGTTGCTCTTGCCGATTCGGTTGGATCTACGAGCCAATTAATCAAAGCAGCGCAAACAATGGACAATAAAAAGTTTATTGTAGCAACTGATCGCGGCATCTTTTATAAAATGCAGCAACTATGTCCAGATAAAGAGTTTTTTGCGGCTCCTACGGCAGGTGAGGGCGCTTCATGTAAAAGTTGCGCACATTGCCCTTGGATGGCAATGAATGGCTTAAAAGCGATTGAAGAAGCCCTCATAAGCCCTAAAGGCAAAGAAGTATTCGTTGATATGGATTTACGCGAAGGTGCTCTTAAATCCTTAAATCGCATGCTTGAGTTTACTGCGAGCATGGCTAAGTAACTTTTAAAGTATAAATTAAAAACGGTTAAGTCTTAGATTTAGCCGTTTTTTTGTGCCTATAGGTAAGTGTTGCTTGATTAGTAAGCATTTAAAGGCCCAAATTTAAAAATGCCTTGCACCTTAAGGGTCTATTTCATACTATAGCGCGCTGTTGCATTACACAATTGCAGCACCGTGGAGGGATGGCTGAGTGGCTGAAGGCGCACGCCTGGAAAGTGTGTTTAGGTTTATCCCTAACGAGGGTTCGAATCCCTCTCCCTCCACCATTATTCAATATCAGGACGTCTCAGGACGTCCTTTTTTGTGCCTGTAACAAAATAAAATCAATGACTTAGCGCGTTGCCTCGTCCCATCCTGTTTCACCCAAGCTCAAAGCTTTAGTATCTAATATGGTATTCCCTTAATAAGCTGCCATAATAAAGGATACTAAATTGGAGTAGGGTTCATTTTTTATGGCAAGATCAGCGAAGCAGCTTACCGATACAGCGTTAAAGAAAGCAAAAGCAGAGGATAAAGATATAATTTTATCTGATGGGAAAGGCCTACAAGTAAAAGTTAGAAAGAGTGGTTCTAAGCTCTGGAACTTTAATTACTACCATCCAATTACAAAAAAGCGTATCAACATGGGGTTAGGTAAGTATCCCGATATATCAATTGTTAATGCTAGAAAGCTAGCGCAAGAAGCCAGGGAGTTGGTTGCTCTAGGGACTGACCCTAAAGAACATAGAGACGAAACTTTAGCTTTTAAAAGAGCACAAGAAGAGTTAACGCTAAATAAAATCGCTTTAGAGTGGTTTGAGGTTAAAAAACAAAGTTTAACCAAAGACTATGGTGAAGATATTTGGCGATCGTTAAACAAGCATGTTTTATCGGTTATTGGCAAATACCCCATTGGTAAAATTAATGCACCACAAGTGATTAAGATTTTAAAACCTATAGAAGCAAAAGGAACTTTAGAGACGGTTAAGCGGCTATGCCTGTATTTAAGAAAGATCATGATACACGCAGTTAATAGTGGCTACATTAATGCCAATTCACTTGCAGGGATTAGTGAGGTTTTCAAAAAGCCGCAAAAACAAAATATGCCTTCGTTAAAACCAGAAGAGCTGCCTGAATTAATGCAAACACTTGCTATAGCATCAATTAAGCGCGTAACTCGTTTTTTAATTGAATGGCAGTTACATACACTTACGCGCCCAGGTGAAGCTGCCGGTACTCGATGGGATGAAATCGATTTTGGTAATAAACTTTGGACTATACCCCCTGAACGCATGAAAAAACGCAGAGAGCATGTCATTCCTTTATCAAAACAGGCTTTAGAGTTATTGGAGGCAATAAAACCAATTTCAGGGCACAGAGAGTTTGTTTTTCCGTCAGACAGAAACCCCAGAAATCATATCAACAATGAAACAGCTAATATGGCTCTAAAACGTATGGGGTTTGAAGGTAGGTTAGTAAGTCATGGCTTACGTTCGCTTGGAAGTACAACATTAAATGAGCATGAGTTTAACCCAGATGTGATAGAAGCCGCACTTGCGCATGTAGATAAAAACCAAGTTCGTTCTGCTTATAATAGAGCTGAATACATAGAAAAACGCAGAGAGCTAATGAATTGGTGGAGCGACCATATAAGCAAAGCATCTCAGGGTACACTGTCGGTAACAGGGCATAAGCACCTTTTAAAAGTTGGTTAGAAGAGAATAAAAATAAGGATATAAAATGGCTTTAACACAAATGCAAATCATTCAATCACTTGGTGAGGCAATGAGCTGGCTAGAAAGGGAGTTAAGCTGGGATGTGCCTGCAACAGAGCTAAGACATTTAACCGGTAGAATAGGGGAGCTCTACGCTGCACTTATAACGAATGGACGTATGGCAACAGAGGTTAACCAAGCGGGGTATGATGTAGTATCAAGCACAGGCGAGCGTATATCAGTTAAAACAACAGGTAGGATGCATACAGGCGGCCATATTAGCTTTAACACTAATACCTTAGGCTTGGTCGATCGCATAATTATTTTAAGAATCAATACAGATGAAATGCAAGTTGAAACTTTGTTAGACCTGCCAGTTGAGCAAGCTAGATTACTAATGAGTGATGTAGCAACGGGTAAAAGCTGTATTACAATGAGCAAGTTAATAAATCCACCATTTAAACCACGTATATTACTAAACGTAAAAGAAGCAACATGGAATAACTACAAATTGGTAGAGCTTGAAAACGGGACCATAGAGGTGTTTTTAAATGACGAGCTTGTAACACCAAGTAAGCCTTACTTACGTGATATTGCTAAAGAGTTAGGGGTTTCAATATTAAATGGCAACGGAAATCCATTTAATACACGGCAATTAGGTTCTGTGTTGATTAAAGAGTTATTAAATTAAAGCTATCGTTGTTTATACACAGTAGTTTAAAGCTAAGTAATTAGGCCTCTAATTCACTGAGCTTAAACAAGTTTCATTAACTATGTAATTTATGTATTATGCAGACTCCTCATACAAAAGGATCGTTGATGAAGAATGTACTACTAATAGTTACTGGTGCAAGCCCACAAGTATTAACCGAAACTCTTTTTGCACTTTATCAGCAGGGTAAGCCTATTCCCGAAGAGATTTTTGTTATTACTACAAAAAGCACAAAGCCAATGCTTACTAATGGATTATTTGAGCAAGGTCATTTAGCTAAACTAATAGCAGATTATAAACTTCCCAACATTAAACTTCCCGATGAAAACATATGGCTAATAGAAGATGACAAAGGCCAACCTATTAATGATGCTAAATCTGAAATAGAACAAACCTACATGGCCGACTTTATTACGCGTAAAGTGTTTGAACTTACCAATAAAAACGATATTAGTATTCATGCATCGATTGCTGGTGGGCGTAAAACAATGGCGTTTTATTTAGGCTATGCCATGTCATTATTAGGCCGTGAGCAAGATTCGCTCAGTCATGTATTTGTGAATAACGAATTTGAATTTGTTAGAGATTTTTACTACCCAACACCTTACGACCATATTATTGATGGCAAAAATGGCACGCAGGTCAATTGTATTAATGCAAAGGTAACCCTTGCCGAAATACCCTTTGTACGAATGCGCCAATCTATCGACGAAACCCTCATTGCAAATATGCAAAGTGCATCGTTTAGCCAAACAGTAGCAAGCTTAAACTCAGCTCATAAAAAAGATTTAACCCTTGAAGTAAACGCAAAAGCAAAAACGCTCACCTTTGCAGGTATCGAAATTAAACTTACCGCAAAAGAAACCGCTTTTTATTTATGGTTAAACCAATACAGCCAAAGTGAACATAAAAAGCTAGTTGTGGGTCGTGATTTTGAAGAGTCTTTGCGTTACAGCAAAGAATATCTCATGCTTTTACAGCAAAATAGTAGTGATTTACGTATATTCCGCGATACGTTTGGCATAGAGCCCGAAGATTTTAGAGATGGTTTACACAGTAATTTAAAGGTAATGGAAAAAACCTTTGTGCAGCAAACTTGCAGCCGGATAAAGAGTAAAATAAATAAGGTGTTACCCAACGAGCTTGCTAAAAAAATAGCGATTGACTCCAATAACCAAAGCTTTGAAACAAGCTACTGGTTAAGTGCAGTAACACACAATATAAAAATAAATATAACGGCTTAATATTCGCAAGCTTGCAAACGCATAAAAATAATAACGCATGGTAAATTAGTTGATAAGGAAGTAATCAGGAATGAAGCAATCAATGAACTTTGAACACATTCAATCTAAGTGGCCAGAGCTACACCAGTTAGCCGCTTTTGCAGAAGAATATGCGATTACCGATCCACAAAGCTCACTGGTTAAGCTGCGTTGCTTTGCCGAAAAAGTAGTAGGCTACTTATACAAAGAACTTCGCTTACCTGTTTTACCAACGTCTAATATTTTCGATAAGCTCACCGCTGACGACTTTACCAGTGCAGTCCCGCGTTTAATTACCGATAAGCTCCATGCCATTCGTAAAAGCGGCAACCAAGCCGCGCATGAAGGCAAAGTAGATCAACAACAAGCTATTTGGATATTAAAAGAAAGCTACTTTGTAGCCTCTTATTTGTTTATGGCTTATGCCAATGGCACGCAACAAGAATGCCCAGAGTTTAAAGCGCCTGAGCAAACACAGCCAACTAATCAAAGTGATGCCCAGTTTGCTAAAAAGAACAAGCAACTCACTCAACAATTAGCCGAAAATCAAGCCCGTTTAAAACGCGCACTTGACGAACTAGAAGCCGCAGAGCTTGCACAAAAACAAGCGCAGCAGCAAACAGCAAAACTAAAACAAACTATTGATGCAGAAAAGCTCACTCAGGTTAAAACCCGAAATGAGCAAATTATTAACTCAAGTTTTAACTTTAACGAAGACGAAACCCGTAAACGCATTATCGACTTAGATTTACGCAATGCAGGTTGGAATGTAGCACTTGACGACAAATCAACAGAAGACGTTGGCAAAGAAGTAAAAGTAACAGATCAACCTACAACAACAGGTATAGGCTATGTTGATTACGTATTATGGGATGACGACGGAAAGCCACTTGCTGTAATAGAAGCCAAACGCACCCGCGAAAATATCGAAAAAGGCCGTCAGCAAGCAGCGCTTTATGCCAACGCGCTCGAAAAGCAATATGGCCAACGGCCCGTTATTTTTTACTCGAACGGTTGGGATATAAAAATTCTCGACGACGCGCAAGGTTATAACAGCCGTGGTTTATACGGTTACTACTCAAAAGATTCCCTGCAATACTTAATAAAGCAACGCACGCTTAAAAAAGAGCTAAACACCACGCCAATAGATACCGCAGTAGCAGGGCGTTTGTATCAAATGGAAACCATAACCCGTGTGTGTGAGCGTTTTAGTGATAAACACCGCAAAGCGCTTATTGTGCAAGCAACCGGCACGGGTAAAACACGCGTATCTATTGCCCTTGCCAAACGGCTGCTCGATGCAGGTTGGGCTAAGCGCGTACTGTTTTTATGTGACCGAAAAGAGCTACGTAAACAAGCAGGTAATGCCTTTACCGAGCATACCAAAGAGCCAGTACACATTGTAGGCAAAAGCGCTAAAAACACCGCAGCCAGTGCGCGTGTATTTATAGCAACCTACCCAGGCATGCTGCGTATAATGAACAAGTACGACGTAGGTCACTTTGACCTAATAGTGGCTGATGAATCGCACCGTTCAATTTACAATATTTATGGCGATATTTTTAAATACTTTGACGCGCTAGAAGTGGGCTTAACCGCCACGCCGGTAGAAATGGTATCGCGCTCAACCTGTGATTTATTTAGCTGTGATTACAAAATGCCAACAGCCAATTACCCGCTTGAAGACGCCATAGAACAAGGCAACTTAGTCCCCTACAAAATTGTAAGTTACACCACACAGTTTTTGCGCGAAGGCATTAAAAAAGACAACCTAACCGATGAGCAAATAGCCCAATTAGAAGAGCAAGGCATTGATCCGAACGAGCTCGACTTTGATGCAAAACAAATAGACGAAGCCATTAAAAATAAAGACACCAACAGGCTAATACTACGTAACCTAATGGAAAAAGGCCTGCGGGACAAAGACGGCCAGCTACCTGGTAAAACAATAGTATTTGCCCGTAACATAGCCCACGCCGAATTAATGGCGCAGCTGTTTAGCGAGCTTTACCCGCAGCATGGTGCTAATTTTTGCCGCGTTATTCACTCAAAGTACGAACGCGCTGAAGAGCTAATAGACGACTTTAAATCAAGCGACGAAAACAGCGTACGCATAGCCGTATCGGTCGATATGCTCGACACCGGCATAGACGTACCAGAATGTGTAAACCTTGTATTTGCCAAACCCATAAAATCAAAAGTAAAATTTTGGCAAATGATTGGCCGTGGCACACGCTTATGCGAAAACCTATATGGCCCAGGTAAGCACAAAACTCACTTTTTAATATTCGACCACTGGGCAAATTTTGAATACTTTGATGAAAACCCAGAAGAAGAAGACGTAAAACAAGCTAAATCGTTACTGCAAAAGCTATTTGAAGCGCGGGTAACCCTTGCACAAACCGCCCTCAAAAAAGCCAATATGGATGTGTTTGACCAAACAATAAAATTAATTCACGACGATATTTGCTTACTGCCAATGGAATCAATATCGGTGCGCGACAACTGGCAAGTGGTCGAAACCTTTAAAGACCTAAAACGCCTTAATCAGTTTATCCCTGATGATGTACAAACGTTGCTAGAAGAAGTAGCGCCGCTTATGCAATGGCGTAACATTATGGGGCAAAGTGAAGCCTATAAATTTGATTCTGAGCTAACCACCATTCAAACGCTGTTACTTACTGATGAAAGCCAAATTGATTTAGCTAAACAAAATGTAATGAACAAAGTTGAATCGCTACAAATGCACTTAAACGAAGTACGTAGCAAAGCACCTGCAATAGCAGAAATACAAACCGAGCAATATTGGCAGTATTTAACCCATGCAGCGCTTGAGCAAAGCCGCATTAATTTACGCAGTATTATACACCTGCGTAATAAAGACATAACACCGCCAAAAAGTGACTTTATACTCGATATAAAAGAAGACGCAAACCAAATACACGAAGCTGATAGGCTTACAAAAATAGTCTCTATTGATTATCAAATATATCGCCAAGAGGTTGAAAAAACACTCACCCCGTTATTTGAAACCGACAACGTGCTTAAAAAAATACGCAACGGCGAACAAGTAACCGAAGCCGACTTAGCGCAATTAAGCTCGTTAGTGCATACGCAAAACCCAAGTGTTGATTTAAATACATTAAAAGAGTTTTTTCCCGAATCAACCGCGACGCTCGACAAAATTTTGCGTACCATAGTCGGCATGAACAAAAACGCCATAGAACAGAGCTTTACTACCTTTGTGCAGCAAATACACACTCATATAAATGCCAAACAACAGCGCTTTATTGGTATGTTAAAAAACCACCTAATACGACACGGCTCTATTGAAATAGCCCAGCTTTACGATGCGCCTTTTACACAAATACACGACATGGGGCTCGATGGCGTATTTAGCCAGCAACAAGCCGACGTAATAGAACAATTTATTAAGCAGTTTGACGTAAAACTAGGCGACAAAGCCCAAAGCGTTGAAAAGCAAATACACCTTTAATTTTATAAGCGCGTAATTTACACCGCGCTTAAACAGCACTAACTAGGATACACATTAATGATAACCGGACCTTTAAAAAGTAAAATAGACAAACTATGGGAAGAATTTTGGACAGGCGGCATTACTAACCCGCTTACCGTAGTAGAGCAAATTACTTTTTTAATGTACGCCCGTATGCTCGACATGAACGAGCAAGCCGACGAAAAACGAAGCGCCCGCACAAACAAACCATTTAACCGCCGCTTTACCGACGCCGAGCAACATATTCGTTGGCAAAACCTGCGCCATTTGGGGTCAGAAGAGTTATACAAACTGGTTAAAGATGAGCTATTCCCGTTTTTTTCAAAAACTTCAGACGACGTATCGCCAGAAGGCGCGGTATTTAACGAGTTTATGAAAGACGCGCAATTAATGATTCAAAAGCAAAGCTTATTGGTAAAAGCCGTTGAAATGGTAAACGACCTACCGCTTGAAAATTCAGACACCAAAGGCGATTTGTACGAATACCTATTAAGTAAACTCACCACCGCAGGCATTAACGGCCAGTTTAGAACGCCGCGCCACATTATACGCGCCATGGTCGAAATGATGGACCCAAGCACCACCAGCCAAATATGCGACCCATCAACCGGCACCGGTGGCTTTTTATCGGTAAGTTACGAATACCTATTACAAAAATACACCTCAGCTGAGGGCATAGAGCGCGAGCCAGTGCTTGATGTAAATGGTAATATACAGCTTGATGACAGCGGTAAACCGCTTGAAAACTTACTCTACTCAGGCGACTTAATAACCCCAGAGCAGCGCTGCCACATAGATGCTCACATGTTCAACGGCTTTGACTTTGACGCCACCATGCTTCGCGTAGCCGCCATGAACTTAGTAATGCACGGCATTAAACAACCGGGCATTCATTATCAAGATACCCTAAGCCAAAATTTTAAAGAGCACTACCCGCAAAAGGCCAAAGAAGGCTTTGACATAATACTCGCCAACCCGCCATTTAAAGGCAGCCTAGACGAAGAAGACGTATGCCCTGAGTTATTACGTAAAGTAAAAACTAAAAAAACCGAGCTGCTATTTGTTGCCCTTATTGAGCGCATGTTAAAAGTAGGCGGGCAATCTGCGACTATCGTGCCCGACGGCGTATTATTTGGCTCATCAAAAGCGCACGTACAACTGCGCCAAATGCTGGTGGATAACAACCAGCTAGAAGCCGTAATTTCACTACCAAGTGGCGTGTTTAAACCCTACGCCGGTGTATCAACCGCTATATTAATTTTTACCAAAGGTGGCAGCACCGACCATGTATGGTTTTACGACGTACAAGCCGACGGTTTTAGCTTGGATGACAAACGCACGCCAATAAAAGCAAACGATTTACCAAGCTTAATCAGCGAATTTAAAGCGCGCGATAAAGCCATAGCGACAAGTGATAAAAATGATAAAACCCAGAAAGCCTTTTGGGTAAGTAAAGATGACATAGCCAGCAATAAATACGACCTTTCAATCAACCGTTACAAAGAAGTGGTCTACGAAGAAGAAACATACGATCCGCCAAAAGAGATTTTAGGTAAACTAGTGAGCTTAGAAAATGAAATACTCGATGATCTGAAAGAGCTGGAGGGTATGTTGTGAGTTGGTCTTTAGTTAAGTTAACTGAAGTAGCTGAGGTTAATCCCAGGTTACCTAAAAATATTGATGAGGCTCAAGAAGTCACATTTTTACCAATGGCATCTATTTCAGAGCAAGGTCAGGTTTTAGAGCAGGAAAAACGAATTTTAGGTGAAACTCGAAAAGGTTTTACCTATTTTGAAAAGAATGATGTTGTAGTAGCAAAAATCACACCTTGCTTTGAAAATGGTAAAGCAGCGTACTTAGACTGCTTAGAGACTCAAATAGGCTTTGGGACAACAGAGTTTCATGTAATTAGAGCTGATATAGAAAAGCTAGATGGTAAGTATTTATTTTATCTAGTTTGGAATAAATGGTTTCGTCATTTAGGTGAGCGAAATATGTCAGGTAGTGCTGGTCAAAAAAGGGTCCCTTCAGATTTTTTAAAGGATTTAAAAATCCCACTACCACCACTGGACGAGCAAAAGCGAATAGCCGCGATTTTAGATAAAGCCGACACCATACGCCGCAAACGCCAACAAGCCATCCAACTCGCCGACGACTTCCTACGCAGCGTATTCCTAGACATGTTCGGCGACCCAGTCACCAATTCAAAGGGGTGGGAGGTTAAAACTATATCTCAATATATATCTGATGGCGTTATTATGGGAATTCAGGATGGGAACCATGGAAATGATCATCCAAAAGTATCTGATTTTGTTTCTAATGGGGTTCCGTTTATTGCAGCAAATGTCGTACGAAAAGGGAAGATACTTTTCGATAAGTGTTACTATTTAGCCCCGTACTGGTTAGACAAGTTAAGAATTGGTTTTGCAAAACCACGTGATGTTTTATTAACACATAAAGGGACATTAGGTTTAACTGCTGTGTTGGATGATTCGTTTGATACTTATATTTTTAGCCCTCAAACTACATATTACCGCTTAGATAAATCAAGAATTTTACCGGAATACTTAAAAGCTTATTTTGATACTACTTGTTTTCAGCGTTTAATGGTGAAAGAGGGTAAACAGTCAACCAGGGCTTATATTGGTATAACTAGACAAAAAGATTTACCTCTAATGTTGCCTCCAATAGCTGAGCAGAAAAAATTCCTAAAAGCATATGGACTAGCTATATCGGCAGAAAATAAATCTATTGGTTCGAAGTTAGCTAATGAATACTTATTCAACTCACTAAGCCAAAAAGCCTTTGCTGGCGAGCTATAACAAAAATTAAGTAATACTCAATAAACTAAGGGAGTAGTAAATATGTTGGATTTTATGCCATCGGAGCATTGGTTGATACCGCAATCTGTATTGGGGGTATCGTTTTGGCTTGCATTAATAGCCGTGTTTGTTGTTGCCTTTATTTGGATTGTTGTACTTACCGTTAAGAGTAATAGTCGAGTAAAGCAAGTTAGGCACATTATTAATGGTGAATCTATTACCACGCTTTATGATAATAGCTTGGCTATTAGCGAGCGTGCTAAAGCGTCAAAATCTAAAATAGTGCACAGCCTGTGGCATGAATTTGGTGAAAGCTTAGTAAAAGATGATCGCTTACAACGTATTTATAATACGCTGGACGCGGAGCACTTTTTTAACCATAAAACCCTTTCTGCTGGGCTTACATCTAACCGGTTATTAGCGGCTACCCCCTCATTTTTAACTGCAATTGGTGTGTTAGGTACCTTTATGGGCTTAACCATGGGCCTGCGCGACATTAATATTGGCAGTGAGGACATAGAAGTATTAAAAGTTGGCATAAACAGCATGATGAGTGGTGCTGCTTTTGCTTTTGTTACTTCTGTATGGGGGGTAGGTTTAAGCTTACTGCTCAACTTTATTGAAAAAATAGCAGAGCGTTTAATCATACGAAATATTACTGCTGTACAGCACCGCATTGATTTTTTATACCCGCGTTTGCCTGCTGAAAAATCACTTGTTGATATTTCTAAAAACACCAGTGATAGCAGTGAGGCTTTAAAGGAATTGCATGAGCGAATTGGTAATAAATTACAGGAGACGATTTCGGGTGTGAGTGACAGCATGCAAGATGCTTTTACTAACGCACTTAACAATGTAATGGCACCTGCTATGCAGTCGTTAGTCAGTAATGCCAGCCAACAAACCAGCGGCGTGCTGGAGCATTTAATTAGTAACTTTACCGAAAGCATGCAAGCGGCAGGCAGAGGCCAAGGCGAGCTTATACAAAAGTCGACTGAACAAATGCATGAGGCAGTAAGTAGCTTGAGCGGGAAAATGAGTGCTGTACTTGAACAAAGCAGTAAACAAGCTGAGTTAATGGCCCAGCAACAAGCGGGTGCGTCATCGCAATTTAATCACCAACTAGAATCTATGCTGAGCAAAAGCGAAGAGCGCCAGCAGCTTATGGAACAAAAGTTATTTACGGCTATTGAATCGCAACAGCAATCGCAAGCAACACGTGAAGCAAACCATGTAGATAATTTACAGTCGGTATTAGGTGGTTGGTTAACCGAGCAATCGCAAACACTTAATAAGCTTTCTGACTCTATGGCCGAAGTACAAAGCGCGATGGGCGAATCGAACCGTGGATTTGTTAATGAGCTTTCTAGCCAAAACGAAAAAACAACGGCGCAGCAACAGGCGTTTACTAGTGGCCTTGAAACAAGTTTACAAAGCTTTATGCAAAGCTCAGAGCAGCGCCAAAAGACGCTTGAAGAAACGTTTGGCTCATTAATTAACAGCCAGCAACTTGAAGCCTCTAAGCGTGACTCAGAATATCGTGAGCAATTACAATCGCAGTTAGGTCAGTGGCTAGCACAACAAGACCAAATGCTTACCTCGATGACTGATGCTGTAAAACGTACGCAAACACATATGGACTCGGTTATTGCACAGCATAAAGAGGTTATAGGGGAGCTTAAAACGGTTGCGGAGTCATCTGCTACAAGTAGCCAAAACCTGAGTAATAGCGCAAACCAAATTGGGGTGTTATCGGGCAATTTATTAAAAGCAACGGAGCTGTTTGATACGCGCTTAGGTGATATGACCGACACAATTAAAGGTATTTCTGCTCAAAACGATGCATTAGCAAGCCACGTAATTGAGCAAGCTAAAGTGCTAAGAGGACTTGAAACGTCGCTTGTTGCTACAACAGAGCAGTTTGGCAGTACGGCAAAATTAGCTCAAAGCGGCTTTAGCGAAATGAAAACACATCAAATTGAGTTTATAAGTGGTGTTGAGGCATCTTTTGAAGGGCTAAGTAATACCTTAGCTAAGCAAGTGTCTGATATTGAAAAGCAAACGAATGAGTGGCTACGCAGCTATTCATCAGAAGTAAATACCCAAGTTAAAGAGCGTATGGAAACCTGGAATACCACAACTCGTAAATTTAGCGATCAAATGCTTAGAACAGTGAGCTCTATTTCTGATTTAGTGGATGAATTGGAGCGTAGCTAATGCGAGTATTTAGAAGCAACCAAGTAAGTGTTGACGAAGAAAACCCTTATTGGATGTCGTTTTCGGATATTTTGTCGGGCTTACTTATTTTATTTGTTTTAGCATCTGTTGTGTTGATGGTTGAGCTGATAGAAGCCAAACAAGAACTTGAAAATAAACAACAAGCATTTACCCAAGAGCTAGAAATGCTGCACAAAGCCGAAGAAGTACGTAAAACAATTTTAGATGAAGCGGCTGATTTACTGCGAAAACGAGGCATACAAGTCACGGTTAGTGAAAATAAAACAGTGTTAAGTATTCCTAACGATATTTTAGGGTTTGATAGCGCAGCGTTTAATATAAGCCCAGAGTTTGAAGGCACTGCACTAGAAATTGGTGAGGTGCTAGCTGAGGTTATAAATAAAGAAAACCGTGAGCAATTTCTTGATACTATTTTTATTGAAGGGCACACCGACAGTAAAAACTTTAACGGTATGCTGGGTAAAGGTAATTGGGGCTTATCGACCTTTAGGGCGATTTCGCTGTGGGAGCTTTGGAGTAAGTTACTACCAGACCAACATAATTTAGCGGCTATTAAAAATAAAGATGGCAACAAGCTTTTTTCAGTGAGTGGCTATGCGGCAACACGAAGGATGGTGGCTAAAGAGCTAACAGAAAGTGATTTCAGGTCTAACAGGCGAATAGATATTCGCTTTACTATTCGCAGGCCCACCAGCGCTGAATACGAAACGGTAAGAAGCCGTTTGGAGATGCCTTAATTATGTTGCTTTTACCTCCTATTCCTCAGCTTGCTCAGTTTAACTGGGAGCGTATTACACAGCAGTGGAATAGCCTGACTTTACAAACAAAGAAAATTGCCGACGGTGCAGGACAAGGCGAAGAATTTAAAGCGCTTGAGCAACAGGTAAGGCAATGTGTATTAAGCAGAGATATTACACAATTAAAAAACACACTACTTAAACGCAAAGGTGTGCGTGTTTTAACTCAGTTATGGATTGATAAAGAAGAGGTAAGAAAAGGCTCATTAAACGAAGAAACAATAGATTATATTCAAGCTAAACATCCCAAACTTGGTATGTCGTCGTTAATGAATTTAATTTCGTTAGTTTATCGTTATTTTGATGCACTGGTTGATGGCAATATTTTTAACAGATTAACGCAGTGGCTTAAACAGCAAATAGAGCAACGTTTAAAAGATCGCAAAAACTCAAGTGACACAATATTGTCGGTGCTTAATCAAGCCAAATGGCTGTTTGATTTAACAGCTCCTAAGGCTTTGGTTAACCTTGCCAAACAAAACCACTTAGACTTAAACGAACAATTAAAAAAACTACGCTTAAACGAGCTGCCGCAAGGGCGCTTTTTAGATATTTGCCATGCACAATATTACTTAGATACACTGAAAGAAATTCCTGTTGGTGAGCAACATGATGTTCTGCATGAGCTACTAAAACATGATGTTGCCACAATGCCTTTTGAAGAAGATAAACGAATAGGGCACATAGCGCTTGAAATTATTATTGACCGCTCTGCTGGTGCACCAAGTGAAATATGGCAAAACTTTGTACTTAATTTAGCTGGCGATCCGCGTATTGCTAATACAGCTACAAATTACCGCCAGTGGTGGAAGCCCATTGGTGAAAGTAGAGTAAAAGCAGTAACAAGCTGGCTTGCCAAAGAAGACTTGCGGTTATTTTTAGGCGCTATTGAAGAGTACGCAAATTACACCGGCGATGAAGCGTTAAACAGAATGTTCCCCGCACGTAAGCGCTTTTTAGAAGGGCTTTATGAACATGGGTTTGTTCGTAATGCACGGCTAATGCTTGGAAACCAAGCAGAGCATACAGTTAAGCGAGTGCTAGGAAAGAGTTTAACAACCAGTTATATAAAGCTTAGAGGAATGGCCCAAACTTCCATTATTTATTTAGATTGCGGTGATTTTCATATCATTGAAGGATCGCATAACTTTAAGCTATGGATTTATATGGGTTTACCTAGTGAGAAGCTTAACGATTACTCTTTGAGTGAGTTAAACCATTCTTCTTTAACACACAGCTTTCCACAGGAATTTAAAAAGAACTATCCAAAAGGCGAGTTAATGCCTATTCAACACTCGCCGACTTCTTGGCAAAAAAATGCTATTGATTTTTTAACTCAAAATGGCATTGAACTCGATTTAGAGAAACTATTTTATAAAGACGAATACAGAAGATATATAAGTCGGTATGGATTACCTGTTGTTAAAAGAACGGTTCAAGAAAACAGCATCTTGGAAGACAGTATAATTAAAACTTTAGAGACCTATGAGCCAGTAACCTCTAAAGAGGTAGTGGAGATATTAAGTATAGAATTTAACTTAATCTTAGATCTGTCTACGGTAGATACTAAATTAAATGAGATGCGCTCAGAATACAGATTAATCCGAGATGAGAGTTTTAATTGGAAGCTCGTTTAGGTTAAATAGTTTGATAGCTGAAGTTTTAAAAAGGAATTGAAAAATACATGTCACTTGTTAGTTTGATAAAAGGGCTTTTGCCTAAAAATAAAAACGGTCATTCATCAGGTGAGAGATACTCCTTAGTATATGACTCGTATGGCGTTAATTTTGCCACTGATGAAGCATCATTTCATTGCCTAAACAAAGGTGAGGGTGGAAGTAGTCAGCTTATTCAGCATGTAGTACTTAAAATGCTTGAAGAAAGACATATTGCTGAAACACTGCCTAATGGCTTTAGGCTTGATAGTGAGCAAGCATGTTTATTAGACCCCGAAGATGCAGACGTTTTAGGGCTACCGCCTTTTTTTAATAACGACTTTGACGTTGATATTCAAGGTAGAACAACTAAAAGTAGCTTTACGCTGCAGTTATTTGCAAAATTTGAGCAGCAAAAATATCCAGTAAAAAGAAAAGGACCTATACTTTTTTTTAGTGAGCAGACTCAGTATTTAATGACGCCTGAGCAGCTTAATGCAGTTATAGCCGTAGAAGAACATTCGTCGCTTACGCCTGATGACCACACTGAGCTAAATAATGTGTTGGCAGTTGCTAAGTTACAGCAAGCAGCTAAAGATGGGTTAAAACTAGATTTAAAACATTTTGATAAATTTGATTTAGTACAACCACAACAAATTACAGTAACAGCAAATCAACAGGTTGATGGTAGCCTAGAGCTTAGCCCAAGCTTTGGTGATGGATCATCATCTGAAGACTTACAAAATCGCTTAGCTCAGTTACAGGGCGACGGGCAAGTAATGCGAATAAAAGACCGCATTGTTTTACTTACTGACGATAAAAAGCAAGCTGTTAAAGAGGTACTGCAAAATAGAACAATTCCCGCACACAAAGTCGCAGAATTTATTAAAACCCCTTCAGCTTTTTTAGATGCGTCTATTCTTAACCTCGATCTTGGATTTTCTCTGAGAGTTGCTGGTATTGGCAAAATGGTACACATTCCTTTTGGTCAAGACAGCGATGGCAGTAATGGCTGGTTTTCGACAAATACAGACAGTGAGCCACCAGAGCGCTTAGTTAAGTTGCTTGAATGCGAGGAAGATGTTGTATCGTTTGAGCAAAGTTACCAGCAAGCTAAAGGGCAAAATGCAGATAGTGTTGTTGTTGCTGATGAGTTAATTGACATACGCGATGAGCAGCGAGTTAGTGAAACACTCGCAGAGGTAAGAGAAAATTTAGCAAACCCTTCTAATGACTCAGATACGCCTGAAGTTGAAGATACTCTGGTTCGTAAAGAGCAAGTTTCTTTGTTACTAAAAGATGCGGAAGAACATAATCAAGACATTGTAAATAAAGTTGCGCAGTTAGACCGAGCTATTAGTTTTGATAGAACTAATTTAGCGCGAACACCTTTCCCTCATCAAGAGTCCGGCATTAGCTGGATGATGTCGTTACTTAAGTCAGCGCAATTAGATAACCATGATGATATGTATAGAGTACAAGGGGCTTTACTAGCCGATGATATGGGGCTTGGTAAAACCTATATGACGTTAGTTATGCTGGCTGAGTACTTGTCGATGCAGCAGCAAAGCAATAAATCCGAAAAGCCTATATTAATAGTCGCTCCACTTAGTTTACTGGAAAACTGGGAACAAGAGGTTGAAGCTACTTTTAAAAATTCCCCATTTAGAGATATTAAAGTCCTGCAGTCATCAAGGGATTTGAAAGAGTTTAAAGTTCAAGGGGCTGAACGAGAGTCTATGCAGCTTACGACGGTAATGAATGATTCGCATGCTGATCATAAATCTATTCGTTACGCTTTGCATGTTGGGGCTGATGCAGCAACAAAGCGTTTAGATATGGATAGACGTGTTGTTATTACGACTTATCAAACGCTACGGGATTACCAATTTTCTTTATGTGTTATTGACTGGGGAATTGTAATATTTGATGAAGCTCAAAATATTAAAAACCCAAATACTCAAGCAACACGTGCAGCTAAAGCACTAAAAGCTGATTTTAAATTACTAGCTACAGGTACTCCTGTTGAAAATAGCTTAAGCGAGTTTTGGTGTTTAATGGATACAGCGCAACCAGGGCTATTAGGCGATTGGGGGTATTTTAGAGAGCGCTGGATTAAGCCAATAAGTAGTGCTAATGAGGAAGAAAAAGCAGAGGTGCGTTTAGAAGTTGGTAACGATTTACGTAATGCTGCTGGGCAGTTTATGTTACGCCGAACCAAGGAAGACGAGCTAACCGGAATGCCTACTAAAACAATAAAAACAGGTATTCATAAAGACTTGGCTGACAATATGGCATTTGCTCCAGAGTTAGCTCGTAATATGACCGGAGGTCAGTTGCTTGGCTACAACCAAATTGTTGAAGATTATAGAAAGGAGAAAGCAAAAGAGCAGGGCGGCGGCCATGCTTTAACAGTATTACAGCAATTAAGGGCTGTTAGCTTGCATCCAAGGCTTGATGAGGTTTTTAAACAGCCACCTAATAATGCCAAAGAGGCACAGCGTAATTTACAAGAGTCTGAAAAGTTACGTATGTTGTTAGATATATTGTCAGATATAAAAAACAAACAAGAGAAGGTAATTATTTTTGCGACAACTAAAAAGCTCCAGGCTGTTCTTAAAATATGCTTAGATAAAATTTATGAGCTAAACATTCATGTTATTAACGGAGACAGCAAAGCGATTGCTACAAAAAAAGATCAGCTGTCTCGTAAAGGGATGATCACTGACTTTGAAGCAGAAGAAGGCTTTAACGTTATAATTATGTCGCCTGTAGCGGCAGGCGTTGGCTTAACGGTTGTTGGTGCAAACCATGTAGTTCATTTAGAACGCCACTGGAACCCCGCAAAAGAAGCGCAAGCTACAGACCGTGTTTATCGTATTGGTCAAAAAAAGCCTGTGTTTATTCACTTACCCTGCCTTTTACACCCAGAATATGATTCGTTTGATGTGAATCTAGACAAACTACTCGCAAAGAAAACCATGCTAAGAGATGCGGTAGTAACGCCTGAAGTGGTGAGTGAGCATGAGCTAATGTCGTCAATGGGGTTATGAGGTTAAGTGGCATTAAGGATGAGCTTACTACTTTGCAAGCTTGTGAAATTAATTTCGAAAGATAAGAGCATAATATTGAGAGCCGCTACCATCTTCGCGGTCTCAAATACAAAAATAAGTTATTATTAATTGATTATAAAAGTAAATATATTTAGACAATTAGGATAGTGGAATATGGAATCACCAGAGATTTTTTTAAAAGAGCTTAACAGTACTTTACGCAGATTAAGGGGGGCATCCAATGTACTTGCTAATGAAGAAATAGATAAAAAATTATTAGCTGTGATGCGTCGGTTACTGTTAGCTGAAATATTAGGGAATGAGTGGATAATTGCAGTAGGTGGCTCGCAAGGGGCAGGCAAAACAACTTTAATGTCTAAAATTTATGACTGTGGAGATTGGCTACAAGGCAACGAAGGGCGCGGTGAAAAATTACCCGTTATGATTATTGAAACTAATGAAGTAACTGCACCGCAGGGTTATGTAAGACGTTTACAAAAAAGTGATATTGGAGATCAGCTATTAATAAAAGATGTACTTATAAATGTCGAAAACTTTAATCAAATTATAACAGACCCTTCAGCAGAAGATTTACTCCCAGTCTTAAAAGTACCAAAACGTTATTTTAAGAGGGAGAATCAGTCTTGGCTACTTTTACCAGGCTATGAAAAACAAGATCGAGATAATAAAGATTGGCAAGAGTTAATGCGTCAGGCAATGATAGCTGCAGGTGGTTGTATAGTTGTTACAGACGAAACAAGAATGGCAAATCAACAACAGCTTGATATTACAAAGGATATGCTTGCAAATGAGTTAAAGCATTGCGAACCCTGTGTTGTTATTTCTAAAACTGAATCATACAAAGGAAACTCAGATCGCCAAAGTCAACTCAAAAATAGTGCAATGAACACTTTCAAAATAGATGAGAGCCGAATTGATAAGCAGATAATATTGACTGGAACGGATGATTCTGATTACTGTGAAGAGTGGATGCCAAAATTAGTTAACATGATTGATGAACTAAATTATACAGGGCAATCGAATCGTGTTTTTCAAATTAATAATCTAGCACAGTTAATTGGCCGAGATTTAACTAAAGTTTTAAATAGTATTAGATCTAAGGCTAGGCTTATCTTTAATAGTTCTGAAGCAACAGAGAGTGCATTAATGTGTAAAGAGCTTCTAGGTGAATTTGATGAGGCTGTTACATCATTAAGAGAAGAGCACAAAAAAATTGCAAAAGCACATGTAAACCAGAACCTGAAAAATGCGACTAAGACCCTAGACGAAAAATTAGCTTCAGATCATGAAGGTTTAAAAAATTGGATTACTAGTGCGTTTGACAGCACAACTGAAATAAAGACAAAAGCACAGCAAACTGTTGAAGAAGCTTGGCAACAAGAAGGAAGTAACTTTCTTTCTGATTATGCTAGTCAATTAACAGGTTTGACTTTAGAAAAATTAGGACCAGTAAACAACTCTGAGTTAGAGATAAGTAAAAATGAAACCCCTAAGTTACCGAACACTAAAAAACTTATTGAACTTGGTTATGCTGGGAGATCAGGTAAACCAATTCAGTTTAAAGTATTAAGTGAAGAAATTAAGAACGACATCAAAATAGTACTAAGCCATAACTCTAATACCAGTAGCGAAACAAGTAAAAAACTAGCTGAAAGTGTAAGGTTGATACCTATTATATCCCTTGAATATGCGAGGTTGTCATACTCTGTGCCTAAGTTGTTAGCTGATGAACTTAAATTAAAGATGAATGATAATGGTGAGTTAATAGAGCAGAGTGTGGAGGCAATTAGTAAAGGCGCAAATGAAGGTAGAAATGCTCTCAAAGCTGTCGCTGCTTTATTAGCTGTAGACGTGATGAGTGATGGTGATTCAGACATACTAGGTACACTTTTTGGTCATACCAAAGATAAAGAATCTGAAACCAGTTCGAATGATTCTGCAAGCGAAGAATCAACCAATGAGCCAGAAGGTGGCAGTGTTCCCCCTGTTATGCTTCACCCTGCTGCCATTGCTGTTACTGCCGTTGTTGCTGCTTGCTATATAACAACCAAAGCTGTATCAGGGCTCAGGAAACAAGAGCAAGAGTTAAGTATTCAAGCACACTCTTTGCTTAGTGCAATCTCAGATTCTCACTATGTAAACTTTTGCGGCAGTTTTGATGAAGTAATGCGCTCAGCAAGATCTAGATTAGAGTTTACTTTACGACAACGCTATCATTTAGATGAACACTTAATGCGTAAGGAAAGATTAACAAAGGCTTTAGCTGATGTAATTGTTTTATCAGATGATCTTAAAGCTGAAATTGATTCTTCAGCAAGCGGTTTAAATCCATTATTAGTTGGACACACAGCTGAGTATGATTAATGATTGGTTAACTGAATACTGGTCTGAGTTATATCTATCAAATTTGGGCTGGGCGTTTGATGCATACGAGCGATTAATAAGCTCTATGAGTCACGATATAAAAAAAACATTATTGATGAAAGGAAAGCAGGTAGATCCTTTTGTAGTTGTTTTCGGCAAGACTCAAGTAGGAAAAACGACACTTCTTCTTGATTTACTCGGTATTCATTCAGATCAAATAAGTATAGTTTCCCATGTACTAAGGGGAGGAAGAGAGGCTGGGAAGTCAGCCACTGCAACAACTATGGAATACTGTCGTTCTACAAGTGAAGATTGGGCTCTAACAATCAACTCTAAAAAAGAGTTCTATGCTGCTGAGTCCGATATGATATTAGCTCTAAGTGATTTAAGAGAGAGTATGGAAAATGAAACTCAGTCTTTTAATTCTCCATGTATTGTAGATATACCAACACGTTTCTTTTCTATCGCTGCTAAAAAATGCGCTAATATACGTATTTTAGATTTACCCGGTGATAATCCTGCGAATGCTACAGAGCAAAAGCATGTATATGCTATGGCAAAAGCTTATCTCCCTTTTGCTGATTTAATTTTATTAGTTGGAAGGGGTGATGATTTGAGTTTTCTAAACTCAGAGGCTATGAGTTTTCCGGGGCTAGAGAATTGGCAAGCTATGCTTGGACGTTTTCGTATAGTAACGACATTTTCTTATTCAGCTCAATCAATAAGAGACCTAATTCGTAAGAAAGAAGAGGTTAATATCAGTGATATTAGAGCGAGACTGATTGAGCAAATTCAGCGCTTTGGAGAGCTAAGTAATGAAGGTAAAAATCAGAATCTATTTTACCCTCTTGAATTTGGAAATAGCTGGCAGAATCTAGAAAAGCAGGAACCTGTACTTTACAGAAAATTAAAACCATTAATTAATGGGCTTCGAACAACATTAATTGATGAAATACATGCTTCTGTATCGCCTGTTAGTCGTCTTCGAAATATGCTCGATAGTCATGTAAGGATCGAATATATTTATAAAAAGAAATTAGAGAGGTTGAAACAGGACGAAAAAAAAATCATCAGAGAGATTCAAGCTATTGACGAAGATGCTCAAATCTATAAAAAATTAAATGAACGAGAGCTTGAACAATTAAATAAAAAAATTAAGTTAATTGAGTACGGTACAAGTGAAAATTTAAAAAGCAATATCAATGACTTGATAGCTGTTTATAAGAGCGAGTGTCACTCTAAAATTGATAGAAATCCAGAGAAAGAAAGTGTTATTTCTCTCAAAAGGTTGATTCTTAATTATAAATCTCAACTGAATGAAATTGAATTAAATTTAAGCCAATCCTTAATTGTAAATAATAAAGCATATTGGAGAGATGTTGAGAAAACTTTTATGGAGCCAAATCCTAGCGTGATTAATAATGAGGTTCGATCTATTTTTGGTCAGGTGGAAAAAGATTTAGATAAATACTTTATAAAAAAATACCTATCAATTAAAAACTACCACCATGATAAAAATAAAGTAGAAACGGCTAGGAAAAAATCAGAAGAATTTATCCTTTTGCAGTGGGAGAATTCTTGGATTAAAGCAATTAATACAATGAACAAAAAAAATAACAATAAAAAAAGACAACTTAAAGCGAGCATATTGATAAACAAAGATGAACAAAGAAAGCTACGGAAAGAATCTCATATAAAAAATAATGTATTAAGCAAGTTGAAAATAAGAGTTATAAATACTGAAAAATTAATGAAGGAAGATATAACAAAGTTTGAAACTTTTATTAATATATTGGAGCAAGAGTATCATGCATTACAAACAAAAAAAATTGATGCATTTTTAGATGAAGATGATGAATGTGATGCTTTTATGCAGTTAATCTCATTTTGTGAATTAAGTGCTCAGAGAGATACGTTAAAGCTTTTACATGGAAAAAAGTGATTAGAATATGATTACAAACAGTGAGATTAATAATAAAGAAAAACAATTAACTGAGTTAATGGTGAAAATCGTTAAGCAACCACTTGCTCCTGTTATCAATGACTTGGAAAGATTAAAAAATGATATTTTATCTGTAGGGGATGCGCTAGAGGAGGCTAATGAAAAGCTTGATTTGGTGAGTGCAGATAAAGATGAGTTATTAAAACAATTAACAAAAAAAATTTCACGTTTAGAAGAGCGTGTTTTAAACGATATAGCTAAAAATAGCGCAGAAATTATTAGTGACAATAAAGATAGAGTTGAACAACAGCTGTTAGTTTTTAATAAGTCTATTGATGGTGCGGTGTCTGAAATAATATGCTCAAGTGATACCGTTAAAGGTATGTTGGTTTCTTTTAGTAACAAGATAGATGAGCGTCATAAAGAACTGTTAGATAGGAATAGTTGTTTAAATTCTAAGGTTGATAAACTAGTCCATGGACAAGAAGACACTAATAATAAAATAGCTAAAATTATTGAAGAACAAGAGAAAGCAACATTGGAATTGACTAGTAAAAATGATGAAATTAAAGGTTTAATATTTAAAGTTAACAAAAAGATTAATTTATTTTCACTCGTTTTATTAGTGCCAGCTTTAATTGCTACCTCTTATTATTGTTTTCAAACACTTAGCTATTAACAGCTCAGAATGAAACTCCAATTCAGCGCCTCAAACGCACTTAATAAATATCTAAAAGCTGATTTACCTCGTTTGCCACATGAGCCTGGTAAACAAGCAGAGGTAAATACCCTCATTAGCGATAGTAATGTTTTTAACTGGCAATTGCAGATTATTGATAACAGCTCTAAATCTCGTGAAAAAACAATCATTGTTTGTGAAGCGAATAGCCGTTTTACGTTTTTTATACCGGTTAATCTAAAGCTATCGCAAGAGGAGTTAACTCAGCGCTTAGCACATGAATGGCAATTGATATTGGCAGAAATACTTGAGGTGTATCAGCTAATACCTCGTAGCGACATCGCCGTGCTATTAAGTGAAATATCTAAAATAGAATTCACCCTGCGCTGGGTTAAAAACACTGATTAAAGTATAAGCGGGCATATTAGCGATGCCGCACTTTGGGTTACCCAAACACTCAAAGAAGAGGGGCTTTATGAGTTATCTAAAGAGCTTGCTATTGAATTAGCAACATACTTAAATACTCATCCGAAACGTATTACCAATAAAGCAACTGGTCGTAAAGAGAGGTTTATACCGATAGAACGCTTATTAAGTTACTGCCAATCGCTTATCACTGCACAGCAACGAGATGCTAAACCGCCAAACGATATAATTGATAACAGTAATATCATTAATTTTAGTGATTATAAAAAAGCTAAAACAAACTAAATATATTTTCGCAAGCTTGTGAAATTATATTTTTATAAATTTTTGTATAGCATTACAAAAAATAAAGCAGTACTAACAAACGCCTAATTGTTAGTTAAATATTTAAGGAAGAAAATGACCCTCTCATTACAAAATTTTAATAAAGCCCTATCTGAAGCAGAACAACTATTAGCATGCTTTGAAACGTTAAATAACCATCCAGAATTATGCTCGTATGATGTTTTAAAAAAAGCGAGCTTAATAATGACGCTAACAGCGTGGGAAACCTATGTTGAAGATGTGGTAACTGAAATTTTTGATGCCAAGTTTAGCTTAATTAAAGGCTCTCAATTTGGCCACTTTGCAGAAAATCAATTACATGAGCGTTTAAAGTTTTTTCATAATCCAAATTCAAATAAAACTAAAAAGCTTTTTGAAGAGTTTTTTGGTGTAGATATTACAGAGCAGTGGATGTGGCCAAACGTGTTACCAAAAGATGCCAGAGAGCAGCTGAATAAATGGATTTCTAAACGGGGAGAAGCTGTACACCGTGCACAGCTTGATATTACTCAACCACAAATAATTAAAAAAGATGAGCTTGAAAAGTGTTTGCGTTTTTTTAAGGCTTTAGCACAAGCAACAGACAAAGCATTAGCAGTAATTTAAAGGAATAAGTAATGAGTTTACAAACAAGAATAAAAAAATTAATTGATCAAATTTCGGTTGGTATGCATGAGCGTGAGGAAATAATCCCTGTTGCATTACTTGGCGCACTCACTGGGCAAAATACATTTTTATATGGTCCACCAGGCACAGCTAAAAGCTTGATATCGCGTCGTATTGCTAAAGCATTTGATACCCCGCCTTATTTTGAATATTTAATGAACCGTTTTAGTACACCAGAAGAGGTGTTTGGACCGGTATCGATTAAAGCGTTAAAAGAAGATCAATATACACGTAAAACCGAAAATTATTTACCGAAGGCAGAGTTTGCGTTTTTAGATGAAATTTGGAAGTCGAGCCCTGCAATATTAAATAGTTTATTAACACTCATAAATGAGGGTATTTATAAAAATGGCCAAGAACTTGAAAAAGCGCCCTTAAAGGCTTTAATTGCAGCATCAAACGAAACGCCTGAAGAAAACCAAGGCCTAGATGCTTTATATGATCGCTTTATTATCAGGTTAATGGTTGGGCCAATTGAAATAAAAGAAAACTTTGAAAGCTTAATAAGTAGTAAACCAACTCATGCTGAAGCAAGAGTTACTGATGATGTAGTCGTTAAGAATAATGAATGGGCTAGCTGGCTTAAAAAAATTGATACGGTTGAGCTTTCAAAAGAAACGTTAACAATAATTCATTTGATAAGACAAGAGCTGTCGGATCAATTTGAAGAGCTTGGTGTTTATGTATCAGACAGACGCTGGCAAAAAGCAGCTCAATTGCTAAAAGCCTCGGCATTTTTTAATAACCGTAAACAAACTAACCACAGCGATGCTTTATTATTACGTTATTGCCTTTGGACCACCGAGAATAATCGCGAAGATGTTGAGAGCATAGTAAATAATGCAATAGAAGAATCTGGTTTTTCACCAGAGCTAAGCTTAGCTGAGCTTGATAGAAAAAAAGATGCGCTTGATAAAGAGATTACTAATGAAATTTTTCATGAAAAAGATGTGTACGAAACACATGATATTAATGGTAAAGAGCACTATCAAGTGAAACAAGTATTTTCATATAGAGGGGGATACTATGCATCAGATACAAAAACAACAACACGAACTTTTTATATCCCTATTAATAAAATGAAGAGTAAAGACACCTTTAACCCTTTTGATGCGAATGGTAATGAGCTTGAAACTTATACATGTACGTTTGATGGTCAAGGTAGTTGCGAAGTTAAAATTACTGGATTAGAGGGACGATATGACTCTACAGCCCATGTAACACCAAAGATTCTATATAAAAAAGGGCAAAAGAAACAAAACGTAAATAACCGCCTAATTAATGCTTTAAAAGCTGAAGTTAACAAGCTTATACAGAGCTTGAGAACAACTTTAGAATTATGTGAGGCTAAGCAAGCAGAGTATGTAGCTTCTTTATACTCACCATTTGTGTCTGAACAATCATGCAATATAGCGCTAAATGGCATTAATCAGCAAATAAGTAATTTGAAGTTAAGAATTAAAGATTGCGACCGTTTAAAAGGGTTATGTAGTGCGTAAAGTTGATGAACATGCCACCACGATGCTTGCTGAAATTTGTAACGATTACCAACGTGTATTTGAGCAAGCGCCCAACTTATCATTACAAGTGGAAGAACGCTTAAAAAATTGGGCCGATAAAACGAACCGGCATTGCTTGTTAGAGTACCCTTATTACGATGCTCAAAATGAATTGGATGCGTTTACTGGTTTAGACTTTGATAGCATAACCACACAAAAATATGAACTTGCACTAAATAAATACAAAGCTTTGTGTTTAAAAAGTAACGTTAATTACAACAAAGACTTTTGGGATACAGATTTAGTTCACCTCAAAAATGAGGCTGTTGCGTCAAACAGTAAAAGCGTTAAAGCTGCTAGTGATTTAGCCACTTCTGCTAATTTATTGGCAAAGGAGTGGCAAAAGTTACTGTGTTCACTATATGAACAGTGGGAGCTAGAGCAAATAACTTTATTAAGAAAAAAGTTTTTAAAAAGCTTAGCTAAAAAACTAAAGCTTATTGACGAAATGCTTACTTTATTATGTACGCTAGGTATTGAGCCAGGCATTTTACTTGACCTTTCTAGTGGTTCTTTGAGGCTAAATAATTTAGCTAAAGTTAAAAGCTTAATGGAACGAATTCATAGTGATGAAGGAATTAAAAAGCTATTAGACTTGTTAGGTCGTATTAACCAGACTAAAAAAAGTGAAAGAATAGAAACAGTTACTCATTCTTATATACAAAAATCTCCAATAATCGATATTAACTCTAAAGAAGAAATAGTAGGTATTAAATTATCTAAAGATATTGAGCATGCACTACCTTCTGAATTAGCGCTATTAAGTGACGAGGAAACATCAATTTTATTTGATCTTAAGTATGTTGAATCTTCTTTGATGTGCTTTGAAATGTCGGGGCAGCAATTTGTTGATGAGGAATTTGAAATAGAAGAGGAGTTGACAGTTGATGAAGATGAACAAAAAGGCCCTGTTATTATTTGCATTGATACCAGTGGTTCAATGCGAGGAACGCCTGAAACTGTTGCAAAAGCCGTTGCCTTAGTTATGTCACTAAAGGCGCAAGCTAAAAATAGAGATTGCTATATTATCAACTTTTCTACTTCGATTAATACATTGGATCTATCCAAAGGGTTTAGTTTAGAAAAGTTGACAGATTTTTTATCAATGTCGTTTTATGGTGGAACTGATGTAGGTCCAACTATTAGCCATGCAGTTAATTTAATGACAGAAAATACGTATAACAAAGCTGATTTACTTATCGTTTCTGACTTTATAATGGATGGGCTTCCAACTTCGGAAATAGAGGCCATATCTGCTTTAAAGATGAACGGAAATAAGTTTTTTTCTTTGGTAGTGGGTGACTGTTACTTAAGTAAACGCCTTAGAGAAGTATTTGATCAGGAATGGATATATAACCCTCACAATGGAAGTATTAAAGAGCTGGTTGCTATTGAAAGCTGGCTTGATTGATTAAGGATTAATAGAGTTTTATTTTGAAAGATACAAAGCATTTTGGGCTGAAATATTAGATGAAGTCCAAAGTGATGTCGGTCAGGTTAGGTAACGACTGAAGGGTTAAATAATCTAATTGGCAGAGCAAAAAGTATTGTGGAATCTACTTGTAGTGCTTCTAAAAACCTACTTTAGACTTTGCTATGAATTAAGCATTATTAGTGTTACCCCATAACGGGGTAGCACTTTAAGCCACAGTCAAAGCTGTATCTCTTTTCCCTATTTTTTCACTTATCCATTCTTCAACTTCACTTTCTACCCAGGCTACAGAGTTACCACCTAGCTCAACTTTCATTGGAAATCCACCAGCACTCATAAAGCGATAAACAGTTGAGCGGCTTAAGCCTGTGATATGTAAAACTTCTTTTAATTTGATTAAACGCATGGGCTTTCTCCGGTTAGGTTAGTAGTACATATCCTTTCCGGGGGGAGTGATTTTTTACTTAGTCGAAACAAAAACGTTAAACATATACATCACTATTTTGCATAAACCATTAAGAGGGCATAACAATGCAAAATAACAAGTCACTATATGAATTTGATCACCCTGTAAGTGATGAACAAATACTAGAAGCAGCAGCTTACATAATCGCTCAAAAGCAATTTAGGCATGGGGCTTTGACATGCCCGAAAGACAGTGAAGAATATTTAAGGCATAAGCTGGCGTTAATCGAGCATGAGGTGTTTGCTGTACTATTTTTGGATAGCCAAAACCGCATACTTGAATACAAAGAGTTATTTAGGGGGACTATAAACGCAGCAAGCGTATACCCACGAGAAGTCGTTAAAGAAGTATTAGCGCTAAATGCAGCATCCGTAATACTGGCGCACAATCATCCTTCAGGCGTCAGTACGCCGTCACAGGCCGACAAGTTAATTACTACCAAATTACAGCAAGCACTCAACCTGATTGATGTTTCGATAGTCGATCACATCATCATTGGTGAAACCAGTTATTCTTTTGCTGAAAATGGCTTGATTTAAAGGGAGTAGGTTATGGCTATTAAAATAGAGCAAGTACCAGGTTTAAACGTACCAGAATCATTGTTTGGTGTGATCGTTAAAGCAGTTGCTAAAGCAGGGGAGTCGGTAGGATGTGCTAAGGCGCTAATTATTAATTTCCGTGATAAAGATTACAGCGCTAAAGCCGGTGGCTTTCATCCAGTCGAAGTAAGGCTAGAAAAACGGGGTATTAGTTGGGAGCTTATATACATTACTGATTTTTCATACCAGGGCCGACCTGATTCTGAATTAGTAAAAGAGATTGATGTGTGCTTTGTGATTAAACGGGTCTATCACATGCTGGTGGGCTGGTTGAGTGAACAAGAGGGGAAGGACCTTTTAACCTTGTTTGTGACTAACTTTGTTGAGTATTACAACACAGGTTGCTACCAGGTCAGTATTACAACTGATTAAGGAGTTGGTTATGGCTGAAGTACAAGCGATTAAGGACCTTGATACAGTTAAGTTAATTAGTTACTTGCTCGAAAAACGTTGCTCTAAGCAGATGAGCCATATATGGAATATAGGTTTGAACTTGGCGTTACGTATATCTGATTTGTTGTCTGTTAAGTTTACAGATATACAAAATGACAGGTTAATTATATTTGAGAGTAAAACAGGTAAGCTAGCAGAGATTAAGTTAAATCAGAAAGCATTAGCGTTTATCCATGAAGTACGCGTAACTCACCCCAACCATGTTTACCTATTTCAATCGTATCGTAATCAACAATCTAAAAGTTCAATAACACGACCCTTGTCACGCAGGGCTGTTACAAGAGCATTTGCGCTGGTGGGTGAAGAGCTTAACTTAAAGCTAGGTACTCACTCAATGCGTAAAACACGAGGTTACCACCTCTATCATAAAACCCAAGACATCGCCCGTGTAATGAAAATGCTCCGCCATAGCTCGGAAGCAACGACACTGCGTTACATTGGAATAACCCAGGAGGAAATCGATAAAGACTTTGAAGAGTTAGAGCTATAAATTTATTACATATAATAGGAGTAAGTTTGTTATGTCGTTAGAAAAAGCCGTTACATGCGGTGTAGTAGGAAATGAAGTATCTAAACAGATAACCGGTAGTAGTGAGCCGTCACTCGGACGAACGGCTATTGCTGTAAGCTCTGGTGCTGTAGCAGGAGCTGCTGTATCTGGTGCAATAGTAGTTGGGTTAGGTGTGGCATCTGCACCTGTTACGGTGCCATTAGCTCTTGCTAGTGGCTTGTTGGCTGGAGTGGCGAGTTTATTTGATTAGAAGTAAACAAAGAACGCATTTATGCAGTGCGTTCTTTTTTTGCTTTTGTAGCGTAAATAGCGCTTCTCGTAATGCTATTTTGGGAACTTGCCATCCCTTATATACTAAGGGTTTGAGCTTATTTAGCTAGTTGAAGGTCTCAAAAGCGCGTTAGAACAATTTATGAGAAGCACAGGTCTTAGTTAAAGTATCACCTCTGACTATAACCAAAACAACGCTGCCCTAAGCCGTAATGCTTAGTATTAAGTTTGGCGAAGTAACTTACTCGACAATAAAGAGCATGGAAGTTTTGAGCGAAATTAGGGTTATTAGCGTCAAGGTAATAGTGTGCATTATCAGGCAAATGAACTAATTCCATCGTTTCATTCAGCGTTAAGGACAACGCACTTGCCCAGGCCTTAGCTATTCGGGTAAACAAGTTATCGCTTTCTATATTTATTTTACCCGTACAGTGGTACCGGTCCTTATTGAAAAACAGTACAAGATGATAATGCTGATGGTGAGCTTCGTCCTTCTCTCTAGTCCAAATATATCTAATATTACATGGATGTGGAGTTTTACCATCACGAACTTTACGTTTTGTATCTGCTTTAATCTGCGCTTCAAGAGAAGCAACAAACCGAGTACATACTTTGTTGCTATCTAGATTAATCGTATTTGAATGTGTAGGTAGCCTTAAATCAATTCTCATAGCAAACGTTCTTTTATATTCAGCACATGCAGCAAGCATGACTTTCTCAATAGCATCTAGGTAGTTAGTAACTAAAGGCTGATTATCTCTAGCTAGGGTTGGATATTGCTTGTAGGTAGGGTTGGTAATTACTGGGTATTGTGTTGGATTATTCATTTTCATTGTCCTGATAAGTATTGGTTCATATCAGGTGTCTGAGCAGTAGTTTTTTAATTTGTATTTATTGTGATGGTAGCTTCGTTACTAGTAACTCTTATAAATATTACCAAACCGAAATTTACACTAATAAAACCAGTTAAGTTTGTGGTGGCTAATTTCATTAACGCATTACTGAGATGTTGTTTAGCGTATTTAGAGTTACTCTGAAGTTAAACTTTAAAGTTTGGTATTTTATGACCTGTGAAGTTTGAAGGTTGCAACCAAAAGTTTGCGATCGTTCAGGATAACTTAAAAAAAAATATATCTTTTCTCGAGTTACTATTTTTGCAAGTACCTATTTTTATGAATAGATACTTTCTAGTACATATAGCATCTGCGGTTAATTCTAAATTATGGCTTTGTTGGTTAAAAGGTAGAGTGCTGTTAGCTTTTGTGTAACAACTCAACACTAAATATTTTGAAATTGTATTCACAAGTGAGGTGATAACGAGGCACATTTTGTAGAAGGTTGAGTTCTTACAATCAGTTTTACTAGTGCCAGTTAAAGAATTATGAACGTTTTGAATAGATACTTTACCTTTGATGCTTTTGGTGAGTAAAAGTAAAAAAACATAATATAAATTATCTAGAACACTTTTAGGTTGTTTGGCTAAGTGTAATTTAATGACTTTAAATATGTGTATAGAAGTCAGGCCTTCTGCTTGGAATTTAGCTAAAGAGCTATTTTCACCTATTGAAGTATCCAAGTTAAGACAGAGGGATTTAATAAAATTATCTTTGTAAATATGCTTGTTAATATTTTTGATTTCCAATAGAGGGTAAAACCTAATTTTACCCATTTGAATCATATTTAACTCTCCCTGTGAATCGAAATTGGTCACTAGGTATGCTGATGGCCTTTTTGGGTTAGCTCTCTTTTCATTGTAAGTAAATCGTTCATTTTGTTTGTAAGTACATCCTTTTGTTATTTGAATAATAAAATTTTGTTCTTTAAGTTTAGTAACAGCCGTTTTTACCTCCATCGGTTTTATTCCGCATGCATTAGCAATGGTAGGCACTGAAAAATTTTCCACGTGGCCAAACTCATCTTCGTTGAGCACGAAGAAGCACCATACTATTTTTATAGGCACCCTTAAGTCTTTGTCTTCTATTTTTGTAAGCTTTTCGCTCGGTAATAATTTACTCATTTCTGTATATTTATCGTAGACAAAAATGTATGAGTCAACAGGTCGACCTTTCTTAAAATGTTCAGTTTTTAGTTTTGAAATCGCATTGATATTTAGCAGTTCATCTACAACTTTTTTGAATTTATTGTGTGAGCATCCTAATTCAATGAAGTCAACTTTAGATACCTCGTCTCCAATTACTCTCCCTATAATTAAGCGGATTAATATCCACTTTGCATGTGGAGATAAATTAGTTGTTAAAGTAAAAAACTCATTCATTTTATTGTTTTTATGTGAGGTGTAGATGTCTGATAGTAGAACAGAATGCTATAATAAACACAATAACAGGTGGTTATTTTGTGATTTAAATGAGGCTTCCAAATTTGTTTGGTTAGTGTTTAGTTATAGTTAAATTGTTTGGTTAGAGTTTTGTTATTATTATTGCTAATGTTTATTCAATATCATTTGCGTTTAATGCTATTTTTAAGTCATTCTCTACAAACTTCTATAGTGGAAAAGTATATCGTTAATATTGAGAGTGTTATTTATAGTAAGAAAGCTTAAATATGAGGATGGCTTTAATGAGTGACTGGTTACTAGGTAGTAATAACTTGAAATGGGTGAATAATGATTGTGATCAATTAAAAGAGTTGCTGGTTAAATATTTTGGTAATAATTTAGATTTCTATGGCTCTGTAGAACTCAAAGACTTCATAATTGAAGAGGTCAGTAAACTCTGCTCTACCCAAGCTGAGCAAAGGACATTTATTAATAAACTGAATAAAGAGTTAAATTATCAAATAAGAAATACAAATAACAAACAGGTTAATGTACAAAAAATTCAATTGGAAATATGCACGAACTTGAAGCAAAAGTTGAATAAATTGAGTAAAAATGCAGATACTACTAAATCAAAGTATGTAGAAGATTTAATTCGTTACGCTCATAAAAATCCAAAGTTATTTTTTAATGAAAAAATGGAAGTTGAGGTATTAAATGTTTTTACTAAAACTAAAAATAAAGAAATAGTTAAAGTGAATATAGCTTCAGATAAGCTCGATGAAAGATTATCAAGTTTAGAGGAAAGGCTAGGGATGCTAGTTACTTTGGTAGAGCCTTTGCTATCAGAAATTCAGCAATATAATTTGGATAAATCAGAAGTGAAAACTGAGTCTGTTGTTAGTTCTGACACTGTTGCTAGTTCTGACACTGAAGAGTCAAAAAGTGACACCGATTTGATGAAAGGTCGCAGCGGGGATGATAATATAACCTGTAAAAATTGGAATGAGCCAAATGAAGCCGCTATTGATATGGCAACTATTCCTCCATCAGATTAATGACTAGTTAAATTTATATAAGATGCCTAGTTGAGCTACATAGTAGAAGTTATTGTTATAGTATACCTATTGGTATTCCTGTTTTGTTATTGGTTATTATATATTATTTATAATCAATTGATTGGGTGGTTTAAGTGAATCCCTCTCCCCCACCATTATTCTTAGAGCCCAGTTATTAATATCGAAAGGTAACAATAACTGGGTTTTTTAATGCCTTCAGAATGACTAATTATTTACTAAGCAAAGTGTCGATAACAGGCCGACAAGTTCATGTTTTTCGATTGGTTTTGAAACGTAACCATCAAATAACTGCCTGTATATTTCTTTTTGTTCTGTAAAAACATTAGCAGTTAATGCAATAACAATTTGTTCGCTATTAAGCGCCTTAATTTTTTTACATGCCTGAAGACCATCCATTTTTGGCATTTGAATGTCCATAAAAATAATGTCTGGTTTGTGTAACTCGTATAATGAAATCGCTTCTAAACCATTGTTGGCAATAATAATGGTGGCTTTAGTTGGTTCAAGCATCGCAGCTGCAACAAGCTGATTTATTTTATTATCTTCAGCTAATAAAATAATTTTTCCAGATAGGTCAGGAAACTCAATATTTTTGGTTGCTAATGTGCTGTCATCAACCTGCGCTTGTTTTAATGGTAAGTACACATAAAACTGACTCCCTGAACCTAACTGGCTTGTTACTTTAATTTCGCCATTCATCAGGCCTATTAATGATTTAGTGATGGGTAAGCCAAGGCCCGTACCACCATATTCACGCGTGGTTGATTGCTCAGCTTGTTCAAAGCGCTCAAACAATCGATCAATTGCTTGCTCAGAAATTCCAATTCCGGTGTCTGATATACAACAACATATTCTGCTTTCCTCAGTTAGCCTAAAGGTTACTGTAACGCCACCTTGAGATGTAAACTTAATCGCGTTAGATATTAGATTTAAAAATACCTGTCTGAGTCTAACTGGGTCGCCCACCCAATGCTTGTGCTCAATATCAATCACAAATTTAAGGTAAATGTTTTTATCTGTTGCTTGCACACCTAAGTCTGACTCTAAGTGATGAATAAGTTCAAAAAAGTCAAAAGGCTTATTCTCTAATGAGAGCTTGCCAGCCTCTATTTTAGAAAAATCAAGAATATCGTTAATAATGGTGGTGAGTGCTCGAGTTGAATACAGTGATTTTTTTAAATACTCTTTTGATTTTTCATTAAGCGGTTGTTCTTGTAATAGTTGTAATGTGCCAAGTATACCGTTCATCGGGGTTCGTATTTCGTGGCTCATATTTGCTAAAAATTCAGACTTTGCTTGCGATGCTTGCTCAGCAAGTTCTTTTGAGTGACCAAGGGCTTGCTCGTGGTCAATTTGTTCTGTTAAATCGTAAGCAATACCTAAGTAGCCAACGGTGTCTCCTTCGTTATTTAACAACGAAGTGACACTTAAATTAACTTGTATTTGCTCGCCTGTAGAAGAAATATATGTCCATTGATTAATATCTGGCTCTGTTGCTGTTGCTTTTAAGATAAATACTTCAAAACCAGGGGGTACGGGTTTATTTAATTCAGCACTAAGTAGTTTAGCCTTTTTTATAATTTCTTCTTTTAAATGAAATATGCTTGGGTCTTTAATACCAATAACATCTTGCGCTTTGTAGCCTAATAACTTTTCTGAGGCGGGATTAAATAGAGTGATTAAGCCGTTTGTGTCGGTCGCAATAATTGAATAACTAGCACTGTTTAAAATACTTTGTTGGAGCATGCTCATATCGGCTATTTCTTGCGTACGTTGTTTAACTTCGCTTTCTAGTTTTAAATTTGCTTGCTGTAATGCGAGTTTATTTTTTTTAGCCTGAAGTGTTTTTCTCTTAATTCTTTGGTTTCTTCTAAAAATAAACAATTGCATTAAAAAAACTACAAACATACAGCCAATAGTGGCGAAAGAGCCATTAACAATGGCTTGATACCGACTAGGGAGATGAAGGTTATAAATAAAGGTGTCTGAGGCATCAATGGTAATTTTCCACGTTCTACCCATTAATTTTATAATTTTAGTTAATTGATAATCGTTAGTTTTGCTTTTTATGCCATAACTAAAAAAATCAGTCTCAGTATCGTTATTGATATCACTTATCGTTAGTTGATTTTCATCAAGGTGTGAAAGTGAGTCTAAAATTTTATCAATTAACAACGGCGAATATGCCCAACCTAAAAGCTCATTAAGGCGCTGTTTTTTATTATCAGAAATAGTAATGGTTTTATATATTGGCACTAATATTAAAAAGCCTTGTTGCGAGAGTTTATTCGCTTGTACTAAAGTCAGTGGCGCCGTTAATTGGGTTGTATTATTTATAGCAGCATTTAGTGCTGCCTGTTTGCGCATGCTCTCAGATCCAATATCTAATCCAATTGCTTGTAAGTTTTTTTGCTCAGGAAAAATATATTGAATTATAAAATGCTCATCACTAGTCGCTACGAGTGTATTCAAATTAAATGTCTGATCGGGTCTATCGTTTTTTGCATCATTCAAAAATTTATTTAATTGCTCAACGCCTACTTTTTTTATATAGCCAATACCATTAGCTCCAGGGAATTCTTTAGCGTAGTTACGGCTCCCAGAGTAGTTAGTTATGGCTTGATAGTTTAAATTATTTGCACCTATCCCATGTACAAAGCCCTTTAAACCAAATAGCCCATATTGATACAAATCGAGCCTACTGTTAATACCTGTAGAAAGCGATGATAGGCGGTTATCAAGCGCATTGTTTATTTTATTTTTTATGGCTTCTTGGTGTTTAATATGAGCAAAGTAGGTAAGTATAATGCCCGCAACTAATAAAATGACGTGAGGAAGCAGTGAGATTAATAACCCTTTATTAACCGGTCGTGCTTGAATCATTAATTAATCCTTTTTCATGAGTCGCAGTTAGTGTGTTTCTATTTTAATACCGTGATAAATATAGCACTTTTTAGAGAGGATACAACTTTGTCCGTAATTAATAATTATATATTTAATAGAACCTTGGCGCTGCTTATACTGAAGTAAAAAAATAGCGTTTTCCCTTTAAATAAATGAGGTTAATAGCTATTTATTGATGTTTTTGTTTGTAAATAATAGTTATAAAGTGCTGCTTTATTGATATTCAAATAATGCGTTTTCCCATTCTTGCAAAATTATTTGGCGCTTCATTTCATCATTAATAACTAAAATTTGAATACCTAATGGTACAGGGCGCAGCTGTCCCTCAGAGGTATCTAGTAGGTGGGGTTGTGTTATACGTACTTCATTGTTTATAGGTTCAAAATTTGTAAAGTTGGCCATATCTGTTTGGCCCTTGCCTGAAAGTATATAATCAAGAAACTGCTGCGCGCCTTTAACATTTTTAGATTTTTTAGGAATAATAGCACTGCGCATAATTACTGAGGTGTAGTCTTTTGGTTGCACTACAACAATATTTGGATATTGCGCAGCCCATGTACGCGCATAAGAGCTTAAAATATTATAGCCTACTGCTATTTCTCCTTTTGAAATAGCTTGGAGTATATCTGCGCTGCGCCTAAACACTCGTGTGTCGTGATATCCAAACGACTCAAGCATTCGGCCATAACTGGAGCTTTGCTCTCTGTCGTGCGCCCAAAGTAAATAACCTATTCCTACAGTTGTTATATCGTAAATACCTATGCGGCCTTTAATTTCATCACTGTGCCTGCGGATCAAATCAAGTAATTCATTACGGCTACCTGGTGGGGGCTCATTAGATAAAAAATCTTTATTGAATGCCATTACCGCTGTTTCGTAGGTAAAACCAAATACCTCGTTACGCCATTTTGCCCATCGGGGGAGCTTTTTTGTTTCCTGTGATTCATAAGTTTGTGCGTAGCCATCGTTAACTAACTTAACTTGCAAGTTCATTGCAGAGCTTAATAAAATATCAGGTGGGTTATTTGTATCTTTTAAAAATGATGTATACACACCGCGTGTACTCAATTCATGGTAATTAATTTGTACGTGTGGGCTAGTTTTTTGAAAAGCTTTTAAAAATGGAGCTATTTCCATTTTATCAGCGCCGCCAAATATAGTGAGTTCAGTGTGTTTTGTTTGCAAAGCTTTAAATATAAGCGGCTTTTGAGTAGTTGCATTTGCATTTAAAAAAACACTACTTAACAACATTATTAAGGCGTAAATATAGGGCGTTTTCATTGCTCACCTTCGGTTAGCATTAGCTTAAAATTAATCTCAAATATAAGTCCCGAAGGGGTGTTATCGAGTAATTGTATGGTTGCGTTATGATGCTCGGCAACTTCTTTGGCAATACTTAGCCCTAAACCACTGCCTGCGCGCGGATCGCCCTTACTTTTATAAAAACGTTCAAATACATGGTGTTTTTCATTATTTGGTACGCCCACACCTTGATCGGCCACGCACAAGCGAGCTATATAGCCAAGCTCTGTGCTATGCAATTGTGTAGATACGTTAATTTCTTTATCTGTTGGGCTAAATTTTATAGCGTTTTCTAAGATATTGCGCAGCATTTGGCTCAGTGCAAATGCATCTCCTTTTATCATTAGGTTTTCTTCACCCTGATAAGTAATCGTCACACCTCGTTGTATTGCCGACACAGCTACATCTCTACAAACCGATTTTACAAGTTCAGGTAGTGATAGGGTAATAAACGGCTGACTATGAAAGCGATGTGCAAGTGTTGCTTGGTTTAACAGTTGCGTTACAGTGCTATCAAGTAAGTCGGTTGAGTAAAGTACGCGCTTTAATTGCTCTGTTCGTATTTTTGAGTCGGTTTCTTCCATTGCATTTTGGGCTTGGCTTTTTAGCCCTGCAAGTGGCGTTCTTATTTGATGAGCTACTTCACCGGTAAAGCGTTTTAAATGATCAAGCGATACTTCTAGTTGAGCCATAAAATGGTTTATAGTAGCGATAAGATCGGCCATTTCCTTAGGTATGCTCATATCTATCGGCCTTAAATCCATAGGCGAACGCCTGCGGATTTTTCTGTTTATGGCATATATTGGTTGCAGAATCTGCCTTACACCTAGCAAAATAAGCACAATAGCAATTACAAAAATTAGAGTAACCATTTGCAGTACTTTTAAGTTCATCTCGTAGGCAAGTTGGTCGCGAGCTTGGGTGGTTTGGCCTATTAAAATATTAATATCGAAGGCTTTTCCTACTTCATATAATTTGTCTGAGAGCATTATAAATCGGTAGTTTTCGCCTTTGTAATGACCTTCCCAAAACTTAATTTGTAAGTTGTCTCTAGGATCATATTCAGAGCGTTGCCAATTATTGCCGGCTTTATCGGTAATGAGCGTATATAGTTCTTTATAACCGGTTAAATGCCCACCTTTGTTTTGAGTAATTTGATACACCAAACGATCGGTTGATGCCATTGAAAGGGTTTCAAACGTGGCACTGGGTAAATCAACAATTATTTCGTGGTAGTCGATATGGATGTTTTCAAAAATTTGCAAAGCAGCGCTTGCAAGTAGTCTATCGTAAGAAAGCTTAGCTGCACTTTTACTGTAATTATTTGCAATAATGTAAGTGAAAAAAGTGATGATAAGCATCAAGCTCATCGTAATTGTGAGCAATTGTCGGCGAATAGACGGAAGCGCTATATTACTCATTACACTCTGCTAAAAGGTAGCCTAAACCGCGTAATGTTTTTATATCAACACTGCTATTTACAAGCTTTTTACGCAGCCTTGCTACATAGGTTTCTATGGCGTTTGGGCTAGGTGAGTCGTCAAAAGAATATAAGTGATCGAGTAACTCATCTTTATTGAGCACTTTGCCTTGATGGGTTAAAAATATTTCTAGTAATCTAAATTCGCGTTGTTTTAAATCAACAAGCTCTTTGGCAATAGTAACTGTGCAAGATTTGCGGTCAAAATCGAGGTTGCCATAGCTAATTACATCTTTACCTAAGCCTTGGTTTCGTCTAAGTAGTGCACGGCAACGGGCTTCTAATTCTCCAAAGTCGAACGGTTTAGTTAGGTAGTCGTCGGCGCCTAAATCGAGTAATTCAATACGGTTTTCTACCTCTGCGCGGGCAGTTAAAATCAATACAGGTGTGTTTGAAGAACGAGCTCTAAGCTTTTTAAGAATTTGTTCGCCATTTAAATTGGGTAAATTTAAATCAAGTAGAATAAGGTCGTACTCATGACGTTTTAATAAAGAATTAGCTACATCACCACTGGTGACAAGGTCTATACCTTGGCCCATTTTGGTAAATCGCTGACAAATTGCCTCGCCTAAAACCTCGTCATCTTCAACCGCTAAAATTCTCATTGAGCACACCTACAGGCAACTTTTAAAAAAGTATAACTTTAAATTATGCAAGACACTAAACAATTAGTGCAAAGTTTACAACACGAAAATACCTTACTTTATAGCAATATAAGCTATAGTTTTATCTTAAACGTTAAAAAATACAATTGCCTAAAATGTAATTATCTTGTGACAGGTTTGTGACAGGTTTACCCTGTAGATTGCAATATGAATACGCTGATACGCACTACACACAACTATAAATTTAATTTAACAAGGTAGCGGAGATAACTATGGCTCAACGGTTCTCTAAAATATTTGCAGTAACAGGCGCAATGTTAACTTGTGTTTCACTTCCTTCGTATGCTTCTTTTAATGGGCTTACCGAACAAGACAATTTAAACGTTAAGCTTAGGTCTATTTACTTTGACCGCGATTACGACAACGACGCCAGTGACGACTCAACCTTTGCACAAGGTATAGAGCTAAATTACCAGTCGGGCTATTTTAATGACTTAATTAGCTTTGGAGTGTCTAACTATACCGTGCTCAATTACAACTCAACCGGCAGCGCACAAAATAATATTTTACCTGCTGGGGATGAAAAAGGCGGTGTAGACGATAGCTTTTCTAAATTTGGCCAATACTTTATCGACTTTAAATTAGGCGATAAGGGGCATATAAAAGTAGGCGGACAAAAAACCAAAAGCATGCTTTTAAAAAGCTCAGGTAGCCGCGCTATCCCAAATACCTTTAGAGGTGTATTTGGTGATTACATAATGGGCCATACCAAAGTATACGGCTTCGCATACGATAAATGGAGCCGACGCCACGATGACAAATGGGAAGACTTTTCAACCGACCAATCAGATAAGGGCGCTATTAGTGTAATTTGGGGTGTAGGTGCAAGTTACAAAAAAGATGCACTTAAAATTGACGCTGAATATTTAAGCTCTCATGACTACCTAAGCAAAATGGGCCTTAAAGCCAGTTACGATATTAAACTTGAGCAAAGCAAGTTAACACTTTCAAGCGGCGTGTTTACCTCAAAAGACGACGGTGATTTATTTGTAACCGGCGCAGAAGGTGGCGATTTAGATGACGAAGATGCACTAGGTGCGATTTCTGGCGTTACTAAAAGCGAAAACGATGGTTTTGCTTATTATTTAGATGCTAATTGGAAAAAAGATATTTGGACATTGGGTGCGGCGTTTACCAAAGTAAACGATGCATGGATAGAAGATAACTTTAGTGGCGATCACGGTACTAACCCATTTCCTACACGTTCATTAATTGGTGCCGATTTAACAAACCAAAACGAAGCTACCTGGCAGGCACGTTTAGGCATTAACTTAAAAGCAGTTGCACCGGGTTTAACCACAAAACTTTACTACACAAACGGTAGCGATGCAGAAAATTCAGCTCTTGGAAAAGCAGGTGGTACGGCAGATGAAAAATACTGGGCTATAGATACTCGTTACAAAGTACCCGCGGTTAAAGGTTTAAGTCTACGCTGGATGTTTTTAGATTACACCACTGATGAAATGGGTAGTGTAGATGGTGTTAAAGGCGACCGAGCCGACCATCGTGTTTATGTTGATTACACTATTAAATTTTAAATTCCCCTCCGATATGGTCTGAAAAGATAAAAGACCTTTTGTTTTGGTGCGTCAATTCATTGTAATTGCGCACCTTTTTTATGCCAATCAAAATATATTACTTTTTATACAATTATTTTTAACATGACAGGTTAGTGACAGCTTAGCTGATTACTCTTAGATAAAGAGCAAGATTTAAGCATATAACTCGGGCTCTATCCGTTCAAAGTGTTAAACAACGTAAAAAGGGTGATTATCATGAATATATTATTTGCAGCTAAACAGTTAAAACCCGCTCCACGAGCGATTCATGTTCGCGAAAATCAACATGGTAAGTCACCTTCTAAATTATCGCATTTGTCGCCAATGGCTGTTCAGCATAACGTATTTGAAAGCATAAGCTCACAAGAGCAAACGTTAGAATGCGTTGTTGTTTTAAGTAATAACTAACAGTGTAAGCCACGTATTTAATTAGATTAATTGGTTGGATTATTATGACTATTCAAAAAAAAATACCCTGTGTCATTATGCGCGGTGGCACATCACGCGGAACCTACTTTTTAGCAAATGATTTACCAAGAGAGTGGGAAAAAAGAAAACAAATACTCATGGCAGCAATGGGATCTGGTGATCCGCTTCAAGTAAACGGAATAGGAGGCGGTAACTCGCTAACCAGTAAAGCGGCTATTATTTCTCGATCAAACGAAGCCGATGCTGATATAGATTACTTGTTTGCGCAGGTTGCCATAGAAGATATGGAGGTAGACATTACCCCTTCTTGCGGCAACATCTTATCGGGTGCTGCGCCTATGGCAATTGAATACGGCTTAGTCACTGCAAGTGAAGGTGAAACCACTGTAAGAGTAAGAAACGTCAACACCAACACACTTATTGAAGTTATTGTACAGACTCCAAATGGCTTTGTTGAATACGAAGGCGATGCCACCATTGATGGTGTACCTGGATCTGGTGCGCCAATTCTACTTAAATTTTTTGACGTATGCGGCACTAAGACTGGTGAGTTACTACCTACAGGGTCTGTGCGTGATACGTTTGATGGTGTTGAGGTAAGTTGCGTAGATGCTTCTATGCCTATGGTACTTATTCCGGCTAAATCATTGGATGTTACAGGCTGGGAAACTAAGTATGAGTTAGATGCAAATAAAGGGCTATTACAAAAAATAGAGAGTATTCGTTTACAAGCATCATTAAAAATGGGATTAGGCGATGCAACTGGTAAGGTTATTCCAAAAATTGGGCTCCTTTCTCCAGCACAGTTTGGTGGCACAATTACCTCTCGCTACTTTGTACCGCAAAACTGCCATACGAGTCACTCAGTGACTGGCGCAATATGTGTAAGTGTAAGTTGTATGTTACCTGGCAGTATTACCGAAGATATTATTACTCAAAGTGAAGAAGAATCTCAGAATATTGTAGTTGAGCACCCAAGTGGAAAAATTGATTTATTACTTGAAGGTAACTACAACAATAACACCCTAAATATAAAGTCAGCGGGCTTAATGCGCACTGCTAGAATGTTATTTAAAGGTGAAGTGCATATTCCTGGCAAAGTATGGGATATACCTGCGTAAGTTAACAATTTCAACCAACCCAATTGAGCGATGACGGTTTTGTCATCGCTTTTTTTATGTTGTCTAAAAAACAAAATGAATATTAAGCATTTAAAATCAATACCTTGGGTTTTTTTGTAAAGGGTATATAAATATTAAAAGTTTATTAACGATGACAGGTCGATGACAGTTTCGAAGACTAGTCTAGGTGCTGTTAACTTCTAGTAACGAAATACTTTCATTTAAGCAATGAATGTAGAGCCGTTATTAGGACCTATTTAAATAATTAAAGTGAAAACCAGAGGTCGATTTATGAATATTAAATTAAGTACTTTTACACCTAATCGATTAAAAGCATTACTTGTTGTTTTAGCAGCATCAAGCGGTTTGAGTTCAGCATATGCAAACGCAGATGAAGTAAATTTTGAAGGCGAGCGAGTAGAGTGGGTTGTGCCATTTAAAGAAGGCGGTGGTTCTGATACATGGGCACGCTTTTTTGGTCCTCGTTTTTCACAGCACTTAAATGGTAAGCCCGTTGTTGTTGTTAAAAATATTCCTGGTGGTGGCTCAACTAAAGGTGCAAACCGCTTCGAGCGACGCGCTAAACCTGATGGCTTAAATGTTTTTAGCACGTCAGCTTCTACGCAAATACCTTATTTACTTGGCGACTCACGCGTTAAATATAATGTAAAACGCTGGAACGTTATTATGGCTACACCTACGGGAGCGGTTGTATATGTGCGCCCAGAGCTAGGTATAAAAAGCGCAGCAGAGCTTACAAAATTACAAGGTCAAAAACTTAAATTTGGTAGTCAACGTGCTGCATCAATGGATTTAGTTGGCTTATTAGCTTTTGACATGCTTGATTTAGATATTCATGCGATTTTTGGTATGAAAGGTCGCGGTAGCGCTCGCTTATCGTTTGAACGTGGCGAGGTTGATATCGATTTTCAAACAACATCAGCGTACTTAAAAAAAGTACGACCATTAGTTGATGAAGGTAAAGCAATTCCGCTTATGTCGTTTGGCGTACTAAATAAAGACGGCGTTATAGTTCGCGACCCGACTTTTCCAGATTTGCCACATGTAGGTGAAGTGTACGAAATGATCCACGGTAAAAAACCTACAGGTGTTGAATACAACGTATGGAAAACTTTTTTCATTGCTGGATTTGCAGCTCAAAAGGGTTTGTTTTTACCACAAGGCACGCCTGATGACGTGATTGCATCTTGGCGCAGTGCTGCGCAGCGCGTAATTGATCAAGACAACTTTAAAGAAGAATCAGAGTTGGTACTTGGCGAATATCCGCAGTTAATTCACGAAGATGCGGTTAACACATTGAGCTCAGCACTTACTATTTCAGACACAGATAAAGAGTGGGTAAGACAATACCTTAACGACAACTACAACACGCGTTTTTAGAACCATGTTGATGTGTTTTATTCAAAGTGGCTCTACGAGTGTGAGCCACTTTATTAATCAAAGGAGAGCAGTATGTTAGATGCATTTTTAATTGCGCTGCAAACTATTCTTACCCCAACTCATTTAATGTATTTATGCGGCGGTGTATTTTTAGGGCTGTTAATCGGTATATTTCCGGGCCTAGGTGGTATTGCGGGTTTATCGTTATTGTTACCGTTTTTGTATGGCATGGATCCAATATCTGCACTTGCTATGTTAATTGGCTTAGTCGCGGTTATTCCAACTTCTGACACGTTCACCTCTGTTTTAATGGGGATCCCAGGCTCTAGTGGTTCCCAAGCGACCGTACTTGATGGTTTTCCGCTATCTAAAAAAGGGCAAGCGGCTCGCGCACTTTCAGCGGCATTTGCATCATCATTGTTTGGTGGTTTATTTGGCGCAGTTATTTTAACGTTGTTTGTACTTATTGCTCGTCCAGTTATTTTAGCATTTGGCTCAGCCGAACTATTTATGCTTACTTTACTTGGTTTAAGCATGGTAGGTGTACTTGCCGGTAACAGTTTGGTTAAAGGTCTAAGTGCATGTGGTTTGGGACTTTGTTTAGGCTCGCTTGGCGGTGCACCTGCCACAGGTGAATACCGCATGGTATTTGATAACGGTTATTTAATGGATGGCATACCACTGGTTGTAGTGGGGTTGGGTATTTTTGCTCTTCCTGAAATTATTGATTTACTACGTCAAAACCGTTCTATTTCAGAGGCATCTGAGCTAGGAAGTGGATGGTTTGAAGGTGTTAAAGATGTGGTTAAGCACAAATGGTTAGCGACACGTTGTGCTGCAATAGGTTGTGTAGTTGGGGCGTTACCAGGGCTTGGTGGCAGTGTTGTTGATTGGATTTCTTATGGCCACGCTGTACAAACCTCCAAAGACACCGAAAACTTTGGTAAAGGTGATATACGCGGTGTTATTGCTCCCGAATCCTCTAATAATGCTAAAGAGGGCGGTGGTTTAATTCCTACTTTATTATTTGGTATTCCAGGCTCTGGTAGTATGGCGGTATTTTTAGGTGGCATGGTATTAATTGGTTTAGAGCCAGGTCCTGCGATGATCACCACCGACCTTGATATAACTTACACCATTGTTTGGTCTCTTGCGCTTGCAAATGTAATTGGCGCGGGTGCGTGTTTACTTATTTCTAAATGGGTTGCCAAAGTAACAACGATACCTTACACGTTAATGGCACCATTTATGGTGATGGTAATATTTTTTGCAGCGTTTCAGGCAACTCGTGACTTAGGCGATTTAGTTGCATTAATTGGTATTGGTATTCTAGGTATTTTAATGAAGCGCTTTGGTTGGCCACGACCTGCATTTTTAATCGGTTTTGTACTTGCAAGTGGGATGGAAACTTACCTTTATCAAGCTATCCAATTCGACGGCATTGAGTTTTTATTAAAACCGGGTGTAATTATTATTGGTGCGTTAACTGCGCTTTCTATTTTCTTTGCAGCACGCCACTCTATTAAGGCTGCTAAAAAAGAAAAAGCGAATAAAAATACGGCGAATGCTGAACCAAAACCTACCAACCTAAAACCACAAACTGCGTTTTCAGCATTTGTTAGCTTAGTGTTTGCTTATGGTTTATATGACTCGTTCCAACGCTCATTTTTAGGCGGAGTATTCCCTGCGGTTGTGTGCTCATTTATGTTAATACTCTCAGCAGTCGTCTTTATAAAGCTATTACTTAACAAAGTAGATGACGCTGTAAATTACGATAACGAAGTGTCAGCAGGATACGAAAATGACTCAAGTGTTACCGGGCTTTGGCATTATGTATTTTGGCTATGCGGCTTATTAGTTGGGTGTTTTTTAGTGGGGTATGTTATTTCGATAGGGTTGTTCTTTATTACATTTTTACTTATAAAAGCGCGTATTTCGATTGTTAGAACATTAACTTTAACCACCTGTGCCTTGGCATTTTTACTTACCCTTGCGCATTTTATGGTACTTGATTTACCGACAGGCTATTTACAAGAGGTAGCCAGCTTTACAGCACTTTAATGACAGGTTGAGTGTTAAAAAGCGTTCAACTTCTTAAGCTGCCATGCTTGGATTGTTTCCTTTAATGTAATGAGGATATAAAAATGATTTCGCCGAAATTAATTTTAATGCCGCTCTCTACCAGCGGACATGTAACGGAACGCTTAAAAGGGGGGTTAGCCATTGCTAAATATTTTAATGCTCATCTTGATGTATACCATAACCACCTTGATCCAAAACGTTTTTTACCAATAGGTCAGCTTGGATTACCTTCTAAGTTGGTAAAAGAACTTGATTTAGTTGCTGGGCGCTTTGCAAGTACTGAGTCAGCAAACTTAAAAGGTGAGTTTATCAGCCTATGCGACGAGCAAAATATAATATATAGCGACAAAAGTGGTCCAAGTTTAACGCACCCAAGTGCAACATGGCACGTAAACTCGGGTTTGCGCAGTGAAATAATTGCAGAGCAAGGCAAAGTAGCCGATTTAATTATTATTCCACAGTCAAAAAGTGGTAAATCGACTTCTACTTTTGAAGCGTCGATTATGCGAAGTGGTAAACCTATATTGTTTGTGCCACGTGCTATGGACACTTTTAATATTGAAACCGTCGTAATAGGCTGGAACGCCAGTACCGAAGTTGCGCGTACATTAACTTACAGCTTACCGATATTGAAAATGGCTAAAAAAGTAATTATATGTACCAGTAGTAATAGTGCCGCGAAAAAGCCAGATGGTAACGATGTAGTGAGGTATTTAGCTCAACACGAAATTAATAGCGAATTTGTTACGTTTAATAGTGGTAGGTAATCAACAGCGAAAGCATTTTTGTCGGTAGCGCAGTTACATAATGCCGATTTGGTGGTGATGGGCGCGTTTACTCATAGGCGTATTCACGAGCAAATTTTTGGTGGCATGACCGACTTTATGCTGGCTAATACAACGGTGCCTATTTTTATGGCGCGATAACACTTAAAGCTTACTTACTAAATTTTACCCAAAAGCCGATATTTACGTTCAATATCGGCTTTTTATTTTTAGTGACTCATTGATTAATTGTGTTAAAACTAACTAAGTACAATAATAAAAATAAAGGGGTATTACACCATGAAAGCACTTATTCAATGGAGATCAGATGGACAATTCATTGATATAAATGGCCATCAAATATTTACAAAAATAGCTGGTGATATAACTAAGCCTGCGCTGCTTTTAATACATGGCTTTCCAAGTGCTAGCTGGGATTGGGAGGGTATGTGGCAAACCCTTAGTGAACATTATTTTGTAATTACGCTCGATATGCTAGGTTTTGGTTTGTCAGATAAACCAATAAACGCTACTTATAAAATTACCGAACAAGCCGACTTATATACCCAATTTTTAAAAACGTTAAATATTAATGATGTACATATTTTAGCTCATGACTATGGCGATACTGTGGCTCAAGAGTTATTAGCAAGGCAAGTGGTTAGTCAAAGTGACTTTAAAATAAACAGCGTGTGTTTTTTAAATGGTGGGTTATTTCCTGAGGTGCATAAACCATTATTTATACAAAAGCTTTTACTTTCAAAGCTAGGTTGGATAGTGCCAAAATTAATGAATAAACAAAAATTTGCCAATAATTTAGTTACTATTTTTAGTAAAAGTACACCTCCTTCAAAACAAGTGGTAGACACACTTTGGGAGTTGCTAATTTATAAAGATGGTTTAGCGGTTATGCCTAAACTCATTAGTTATATAAAGCAGAGGCAGCAAAACAGAGAGCGTTGGGTTGGTGCCATCATAAATAGCAATATACCACTTACGTTTATAGCAGGCGCAGAAGATCCCATCTCTGGTAAGCACATGATTGAGCATTATAAAAAGCTGATCCCCAATGCGCGCGTACAAGAGTTTGTAGAGCTTGGGCATTATCCGCAAGTAGAAAATCCAGATGCAATTACGCAGGCTTACTTGGCATTTAGAAATTAACTATTAGTACAATTTAGATTTTTATAGAAGCTAAAATTTTAGCTATTTTTTCTTTTGATTCATAACTGATAGGCGCTAAAGGGCTTCTTACCGTTGCGTGTATTGGTAATCCCAAAAGGCTGAGTGCTTCTTTAATATTTGCATGAGGGCTGGTTACTGACTTTATTAGTGGTTTAGGACTACGAATTAAAATATTAAGCAGTGAGTTTTGCACACTTACTGAAATATTTAAATTATTAGCAATCGGTAATACAGATTTTAATACTGTACGATGTTTATTTATCTCTTTAGTGTTATTTAGATTTAAATCTTCAAAAAATGCAGCAGCCTGCATGGGTAAAATAGTTGCTATAGGACAAATTGCACCCGCAGCACCATGGGCAGCTATATGTTCGTACACCAAAGTTAATCCGCTAAAGTAACGAGTATCAGGCAATTTATTTAAAACGGTGCGCGCTGTTGCTAGATGTAATGAGTTATCTTTAATACCTATAATATTTTTAATACTTAGCAGTTTTATTAATTGTTGGTTTGAAAAATAATGCCCTGTAATCTGAGGGAAATAATAAAAAAGGATAGGTGAAGTTGAATGCTGCGCTATGTTCTCAATCGCTTTTAAGTAGTTTTCAAAGCTTGATTTATAGTAAGGAGTTAATAACAGTAATATATAACTCGAGTAACCTTTATAAGCAGTAATTTTTTCAATTGCTTGCGCGCTACTGTATGCGTTTACGCCTATGATAAGTGGCTTTTTATTTTGCACTTTATTGTAAGTGTACTGAACAATTTTAAGTTGTTCTTGATCAGAAAAATAAGGGAGTTCACCACCACTACCTAAAATTGTTAAGCCGTGTATATCTGTATCTAGGTAATAACCTAAACATTTATCAAACCCTTTAAAATCGATACTCTCATCTTCTAAAAGAGGAGTGTGGATCACTGGGTATATTCCATTTTTTATAGTCATATTGATATCCAACTAAATATTAGCTCCTAAAATTATTAGGAGCTAAGTGATTTTATATACTTAAATCAAGTAAGTTATAATCTTTAATCTCTTGTTTTGCCTGTTCATCCCAATCAAAGGTTTTATTGGCTTCAACAAAAGGTTGATATTGATAAGGTGTTTCGTCAGGGAAGTGCTGTTTTCTAGCATCTATTGCATAGCCAAGTACTTTTGATCTCTGCTCAATAAGTGACTCATCGTAAACTTTAGCTTCACAGTGCATTCCAGAGCCCATGACACCTAATACAGATGAACGTTTATGGAACCCAAAGTTAATAGTAACGCGAGGCTCAAATCCAGAGTTAGCGAATGAACCATGCAAAAGCTGTCTATTACAAATAACAACATCACCGGGATTACAAATTAAAGGCACCATTCCAATTAAGCGCTCACTGCCTGCTTCGGCAACCATTTTTTTAATATCAACCCTACCAACCTTATGACTTTTAGGTAAAACCCACACACCATTTACAGCAGTACTGCCAAAAACTTGCGCCATAAAGTTAAAGCCGTGTATGTCTTGATCAAAATTTTCATTTTCCCAATGAGTATCACCATCTTGGTGCCATGAAACGGCAGCGCCTACGCCAGGATCTTTAATAAAAAGACATTCATGAAATGGGGCAAAATCCTTACCATTTATTGCCTCGGCCACTTTTAATAATTGAGGGTGCGCGTACGTTCTTAAGCATGACTCAGAAAACTGCAGTGAGCCAAGCAATACAAAAGGCGAAAACGCAGGCAGATCGTCAGCAGCTTCAGGTTCAAATAATTTTACTTGGTGTCGGCCATTAGCGATTGCGGTTCCGCCAAGTGGATCTCCAAGTGATTTTGACCAAATTAAATTAGGTGCTTGATTATCAGCACCTAACGCTGGTTTTCCATCTGCGGTTGTTTTTCCATACGGTTCTAAAGGGAAGGTTTTTTTTAATTGGGCTAGTTCTATTTCTATCTCGGCGAGCTCTTTTTTATCAATTACGTTTTCGAATATATAAAAGCCGTATTCTTGGTATTGGCTTTTAATGTTTTGTGCTAAATCACCATATTCATCAAACTCAATAGGGCCTCTATTATTCATAGCTAAAGCATTTTTTTTGCCATTAAGTAAATATTCTCGCATTTCATTGGCATTTTCACCGTAATGTGAGGCGCATGCATCAATCGATCTTGTTATACTTTTAGTCATAATGTGTCCTTAACGTATTTCACAGTTTTTATTGCAAGTAAAACTTAACCTACAATAAAAACTGTGGTCAAGCTGTTTTTCTATGGAGAAAATAAATGGAGCAACTAAATATCGCTCGGGGTAATAAAAAAAGACAAGAAAACAAAGAGTTGAGAAAGGTTGATATACTAAAGCATGCCCGAAATCTTATTGCCTCTAAAGGCTTTGATGCGTTTACATTAAGCGAATTAGCCACTGTTGCAGGTGTTTCAATACCAACTATTCATAATTTATTTGGTAAAAAGCATGATATCTTCAAAGTGCTGGTCGAAGAAATGGTCATTCGCATTGAAAAAGTTATACTACAGCCCGACATGACAAACCCAATAGAAGCCGCTATTGCGTTTATAGATAACTTACTCGAATTATTTAAAAAAGATGAAGCGTTTTACCGAGCTGCGTTTGTTGCTGGTGAGCGTAGTAATTTATTTGAACATAAACAACCGACAGGCATTTTTAGTCAATCGCTAAAAATAGCAGAGCAGCTATGTATTTCAGCTAAAGAAAAAGGCTTTTTGAATGGTCTTGTTGATAGTAAATGGTTAGCAAAGCAGCTGTTTGGTTGTCAGCGACTAGCTCGCCAAGATTGGGTTAACGGGTATATTGATTTACAGCAGTACAAAAACCAAGTGCTGATAGGTATGTTTATTACTTTTAGTGCTGATGCAACAGATGAGTATAAAGTTGAATTGTTAAATAAAATTGATTCACTGACATAAACGTATAAAAATGCGGCCTACTTTACAGTGGCCGCGTTTTAAATTTAGTAATTAGGTTTAATATTTTTTCTTCGGTGCTCTTAATTGTTTTTCAAACTCATCTGAAAACAATATCGTGCCGTCGTCTTCCTCAGTAGGAAAGGCAGCAATAAGTAAATCATCCTCTTCAAGGCCTGGTGTCCAGCGACTAAACCAATCAGCAAGTGGAATTGCTTTAGCGCTACAACCAACCCATTCGCCAGTTGCCCATGCCTCTGCAAATTCGCGAGTTGGCCAAACTGGCACGCAGTCGTCATCTTCGTTGGCAAGCATAACGCAGCCATCATCGTCGTTTAAAATCCATACTTGTTTAAATTGTTGTACGGTTTCGAACATATAGGCTAGGCGTTTTTTTGCCCCAAGCCCTAAAATTACTGCTTGTTCTTCACTTAAATTTGGCGTTGTCATAATTAGCTCACTCTTAATTACTATATCTCAATTATATGCACACAAGTATATCGAGTTATATGACAGAGTGTTGAAAAGTTGCTATTTAATTTCAGCAATGCAGATCTAATTTGTATATTGAACAGTATAAGTCCTCACTAATTTGAGCGATCATTCAAAATAAGCTTGAATGTTTGTAAAAAGGCCACATTGTAGTAAGCATATACTTAATGAAGGATTGAAAAATGACTACTGATCTACTTGCTCCGTTTAAACTAAATAATACGATTGAGCTTAAAAATCGCGTACTTATGGCACCATTAACGCGTTGTATGGCTGACGATAACTTAGTGCCAACACAAGATATGGTTGAATATTATGCTCGCCGTGCCGAAACCGGTTTAATTATTAGCGAAGCAACTATTATTCGTCCAGATGCGCAAGGTTACCCAAATACACCGGGTTTATTTACCAGTGAGCAAATTCAAGGTTGGAAAAAAGTAACAGACGCAGTGCACGCTAATGGCGGCAAAATGTTTGCACAGCTTTGGCATGTTGGCCGTGTTGCACATCCTCACTTTTTTGATGGCGATGTACTGGCACCGTCGGCAATTGGCGTTGAAGGCTCTGTACCTCGTATGCGTGAGCTTACATATATCACACCAAAAGCAGCGACTATAGATGACATTAAGGGCCTTGTAGCTGATTACGCAAAGGCGGCAGAAAATGCGATTGAAGCGGGTTTTGACGGGGTAGAAATTCACGGTGCTAACGGGTATTTGATTGACCAGTTTTTACATTACGCTGCAAATACACGCAGCGACGAATACGGTCAAACGCCTGAAAATATGTCGCGTTTTGCACTAGAAGTAACCGATGCAGTTATCGCCGCTGTAGGTAATGAGCGTACTGCTTTACGTGTTACACCGGGTGCTTATTTTAATATGAGCGAAGATAACCGTGATAAAGCGGTATTTGATTACTTATTACCAGAGCTTGAGAAGAGAGATTTAGCATACTTACACGGCGGTATTTTTGACGACAGTACAGCGTTTGAGTCGCTTGAAGGTAAAACGACGTCTGAATTTTTACGTGCAGGCTACAAAGGTACATTAGTAGGCGTAGGCAGCTATAGTTTTGAGTCAGCAAAAGAGGCAATTAACGATGCTAAGTTTGATTTAATCGCGATTGGTCGCCCACTTATCGCAAACCCAGATTACATTAGCAAAATTGCAAACGGTGAAGAACTAGTACCTTACAGCGATGAAATGCTAGCTGAATTGAAATAAATTACTATTTGTAATAAGTTCTAGAAAATAATTAAGGCACCCAAAGCTAAACCTTTGGGCGTCTTTTTTTGTACATATTCCCGCCATAAATCTTCCATATTTGTTTAACCTTTATGTAAATAAAGTTCATCCTCGTTGTCATATTTAAAATTCATACTGTGCTCGTTTTCATATTTCATAATTAAAACTAAACGGGACAACAATGTACGCTTTAAAAAACAAATCGCTATTGAGCATGGCTATTGCCATGGCTGTATCAACATCTACTTATGCTAACGACAGCACCATAGAAGAAGTAACCGTTGTAGCTAAACCAACGAGCTACGCTAACAATGTTATTGAGCCTGCAATGCTTGAGCAGCAAAGTTCGGTATCGAGTATATTATCGGTTATTGATAACTTACCAGGTATTAGCATAAACGAAGGTGATGCATTTGGTGGCGACGATTGGTCTACTACAATCACTATGCGTGGTTTTAGTATTGATGGAAACCAACAACAATTAGGTATGACCGTTGATGGCATTCCCAATGGTGGCTCTAATTACGGCGGTGGTGCTAAAGCTAACCGTTACTTGGAGAGTGAAAATTTAGCAACAGTAGAAGTAGGTCAAGGTACGTCTGATATTAAGTCGGCTTCACTTGAAGCACTAGGCGGGACATTTAACTTTGTAAGTAAAGACCCAAGCCTTGAAAAAGGCACTACCTTTGCTTATACATCAGGCAGTCACGATGCCACGCGTTATTATATTAAACACGAAACAGGCACTGTTTTTAATAACACACAAGCGTACGTAAGTTACTCGCAAACAGATACAAGCCGCTGGATTGGTTCAGGCAGTAATGGGGGCAAAGACAACCAACACGCTGAGCTTAAGTTTGTATCTAATTTTGACGATTTAACGCTCACTGGTCGTTTATCTTACGATGATGTAAGCGAGACAAACTATAACAGCGTAAGCCTTGAGCAGTTTGAACAAACACCCGATTGGGATCAGCTAACATGGAATTGGACGGGAGTTCCGCACTTTGACCAAATGTTTGCAGAAGGTTGGGGAACGCTTCGTGAAAATACCTTAGGCTATTTAAAATTTGAATACGCGATTTCAGCAACTTCATTATTAACTGTTAGCCCTTATTATCATAAAAATTCAGGTCGCGGCGATTGGATCCCACCTTATTTAACAACGCCTGTTGATGAAAATGGCGACCCAACAACCGAGGGTGGCACTAATTCAGGCTCTTATGGTTTTGCTGATAGTGAAGGCAACCCGCTTGCACCCAATGCCGATTGTACGCAAAGTTTGAGCTGGCCATGGGAGTCGGGTCCTGGTTTAAATCCTGCGTGTTACGATGCAACAGCAACGCCGGTTATGTCTTACCGCCATACGCATTACAACAAAGATCGTTTAGGTGTAACGGCAAATTACCAAGCTACATTTGGTGATCACGATATCGAAGCGGGCTTTTGGTATGAGCAAAGTGAGCGTGATGAATCGCGTGATTGGCACAAAGTAATTGACGCGCGTATTTATCATCACTTTGATAGCACGCCTTACTGGACACAATACAAAAACACTTTTGATACCGATACATTCAAATGGTACTTACAAGACTCGATTAATTTTGGTGACTTAACATTAAATATTGGTGCAAAACAGTATTTAGTTGAATTACAAAAGTATGACCACTTTGCTAACGAAAGATCAGATAAAGTAGATAGCGACTCAGACGTGTTATTTAGTGGTGGTGTATTGTATCAGCTAAATAACAGCACAGAATTATTTGCTAGTTACAGCGAGAATTTTTCAGCAATAAAAGACGGTGTACTTGAGCGAGATAGCTCAACACTTACAAACATAGAGCCAGAAACTGCCGACAACATCGACTTTGGTGTACGTTACCAAGCCGACAGATTAACCCTTACAGCAACGGCTTACAGTGTTAAGTTTGATAACCGCATTACCTTTATTGCCCCTGGTAGTGGCACAGATGGGATTGATTACACCATTGGTACAAATGGCTCGTACGTAAATGTAGGGGGTATTGACTCAAATGGCCTTGAGCTTGCAGCAAGCTATATGTTAACACCAAGCTGGAGCGTGTACTCGTCGTATACTAATAGCAGTTCTGAGTATTCGTCGGATGATCCAAATGCATACGATTCACAGGGTGTAATATTAAGAGATGAAAGTGGTAATGAGGTAGCACCGAGCTTTAGAAAAGGCGACAGCATAATCGATTCATCAGAAGATTTATTTGTGGTATCTACCGATTACTTTAGCGATGGCTTTCGTGTTGGTTTATCGGCTAAATACACCGGTGAGCGCTTAGGTGCATGGCAAGACGAAGACACTCGCACGCGTAATAAAGTAGACGGCTACACCGTACTTGATTTTAATGCAGGTTATTCAACTGACGTAGATGCAGGTCCGTTTAAAGCCATTGACGTATCGTTTGTTGTTTATAACGTTACTGACAAAAGCTACTTAGCAGGTGGTACCGGTAACGGCGCTACTTACTACATTGGTGCGCCTCGCACCGCAGCAGTTACATTTACCGCTGATTTTTAATTAAGTTTTAGTAATTGAATTAAAATAAAGCCCATCATTGATGGGCTTTATTATATCAAAGGGCGCAAAACGCGATGAAAACGATTTTAAAAGTAACACTATTTAGCTTAAGTGTATTAGCGAGTAACTTTGCAACAGCTGCGCAAAATGTAGTGCTGGTAACGCTTGATGGAGTACGCTGGCAAGAAGTATTTTATGGGGCTGATAATAGCTTAATTAATAATACTGATTTTGTTAAAAAGCCAGAGCAATTAAAGACCCAGTTTTGGGCAAAAACAGCAAATGAGCGCCAGCAATTACTAATGCCTTTTTTAACGCAAGTAGTGGCTAAAAAAGGCATTATAATTGGCGATAGAGCTAACGGCTCTACTATGTCGGTAAGTAACCCGTGGTATTTTTCATACCCTGGTTATAACGAAATACTCACCGGTGAAGTTGACGAAAATATAAATAGTAATAACAAAGTGCTCAACCCAAATAAAACTATTTTAGAGCGTTTAGATAAGTTACCTGGGTTTAAAGGTAGCACAGCCTTATTTGGCAGTTGGGATGTATTTCCATACATTGTAAATACTAAGCGCAGTAACGTGTATGTAAATGCAGGTTTTATGTCAATTGAAGAGAATTTATTCACAGATGCGCCACTGTTAAATGCGCTACAAAATGAAATCCCCAGTCCTTGGTATAACGTACGACTAGACAGTTTTACATACCGCTTTGCTAAAGCGTATATGTTGGCTAAAAAGCCTAAGTTGTTAGTGATAAGTTTAGGCGAAACCGATGACTTTGCGCATGATGGTCATTACGATCAATACCTTAAATCGGCAAGGCAAAGTGACGCCTTTATAAAAGACTTATGGGCAACCATTCAAACTACAGCGGGTTATAAAAATAACACCACACTAATTATTACTACTGATCACGGCCGTGGCAATAATGCCAACGATTGGCAACATCACAGCTCTAAACGTGCACTTGCTGAGCTAGAGTTAGGTGAAAATACCTACCCAGAAGGAATTGTCGGCTCTGAACATATTTGGCTTGCGGCCATTGGCCCCGCAATAAAAGGTAGTGGCTTAATTAAAACTAAAAATGAGCTTAAACAAGCGCAAATAGCGGCGACCGTTTTAAAGGCGCTTGGGCAGAATCCAAATGAAATAAATTCAAATATGGCGCCTGCAATTAGCGAGATTTTAAAATGAAGAACCTATTAAAACCATTAACCCTAACTGCCTTGGCGTTGAGTTTGGTTATTAGCGCGAGTGTTACTGCCGCGCCATCTAAAATCCTATTTGGTTCGTGTGGGCATCAAGATAAAAACATACCCATATTTAATGCAATTAACAAAGAGCAGGGGGATTTGTTTATATTTTTGGGTGACAATATCTACGGCGATACCAACGATATGGATGTACTTGCCGATAAGTACCAACGTTTAGGGGCAAAGCCTGGTTTTAAAACGTTAAAAGCGCAAACGCCTATTATTGCTATGTGGGATGACCACGATTATGGCCAAAACGATGCAGGTAAAGAGTATCCGCATAAAGAGCAATCACGCCAAATTATGCTTAATTTTTGGGGTGAGCCTGCAAACTCAGCGCGTCGCACTCGCTCTGATGGAATTTATACCTCGTACATGTATGGTGAAAATGAGCAAACCATACAAGTAATAATGCCTGATTTACGTTGGAACCGTGATGCGTTAAACCATGTAGGTGAGCTTGAATACTACACTAAACGTAAGTTAAATAACCAAGGCCCGTATAGTCCTAGTGAAGTGAAGGGCGCATCAATGCTAGGTGAAGCCCAGTGGCAATGGCTTGAACAAGAGCTTAAAAAGCCTGCTGCAATTAAATTGATTGCCTCAAGCTTACAGCTTTTACCCGATTTTACAGGTTGGGAGTCATGGGCAAACTTTCCTGAAGATAGAAACCGTTTATTTGCATTGATTAAAAAGCATAAAGTAAATGGGGTCGTGATCATCAGCGGCGATACGCACTGGGGTGAAATATCAAAGTATCAGCAAAACCTTGATTACCCATTGATTGAGATGACCAGCTCAGGCTTAACTGAAAAATGGAAAGACGTAAGCCCTAACAAGCACCGAGTAGGGAATTTTACTCATAACGTAAATTACGGTGATTTAAGCATAGACTGGCAGCAAACTGATCCCACTATTTCACTTAAATTAAAAGGCATTGATGGCCAAGTAATAATGCAAAGTGACTTTAGTTTATCAAGTATTAGCCCTTATAAATAACATTATTCTATAAACAAAAACGCACAGTGATCAAAATTAATGCTGTGCGTTTAAATTACTTGCTAACTCTCTGATTTATTAATATCAATTACCTGTTTGAGCTACCCCTAATATTGAAAATATCTTACACTGGTTTTATCTCAAGCAAGGTCAGTGTTATATGCTAAATATTATTCAATCAAACCGCATGGAAGCCCTGCAAGCGCAGTTCCACCAGCTGTTAAAAATAAACCCATTGCAAAGCCCGTTCGACAAAGAAGTGGTGCTAGTGCAATCGCCGGGTATGTCGCAGTGGTTAAAAATAGGTTTGAGCGAAAACTTAGGGGTCGCAGCGCAGGTAGATTTTCCGCTGCCGTCGAGCTTTATTTGGCAGTTGTATCAGCAATTACTGCCAAATGTTCCTAAAGAGTCGGCATTTAATAAGCCCAACCTTGCTTGGAAACTGTTTGCAATTTTACCAACCTGCATTGATGAACCGCTTTATTTGCCGCTAAAAACCTATTTAGAGGGCGATATTGACGGGCAAAAAACCTTTGCGCTATGCGAAAAAATAGCCGATGTGTACGACCAATATTTAATGTACCGACCGCATTGGATAGCCACATGGGATAGCGGCAAAGATGAGCTTGATGACGTAGATGTAGCCATTGCCCCATGGCAACCTGATTTATGGCGACGCATTGTAAAGCTAAGCCAAGAACTTGAGCAAAGCCAATTTCATCGCGCTAACATGCAAGGGCAATTACTTGCAGCACTTGAGACCATGGACAATAGCTTACTGCCACAACGCATTAGTTTATTTGGTATATCGGCGATTGCCAGCTCCCAGCTTGAGGTGTTTGAAGCGCTGAGTAAAAAAACCGAGGTTATATTATTCTTTTTTAACCCGAGTGAGCATTACTGGGGCGATATTATTGATGAAAAAACAGCAGCTAAAATAAGCGCTAAATACGCCAAAATGCCGCTGGTGGAAGCACAACAAAAAAAACAAACCAATCCAGATGAAGAATACTACTTTATAGGTAATCCGTTGTTATCGTCGTGGGGTAAATTAGGTCGCGACTATTTTGAACAACTTGTACAGTTAGATGCCCGTTGGATAGACGGTTTTATTGATGTGTTTGACGACACCTTACTAGGGCAAGTACAAAGCGAGATTTATCAGCTTGCGTTTAAAGGCGAATCACTGACTGATAACAAGGAGTGGTTTATAAACGACGAAGGTAAATTACCAATCAGCGCAACCGACACCAGCATTACGCTCAGCGATTGCCATACACCGCTCAGAGAAGTTGAGCGCTTGCACGACTACTTACTTAACTTATTTAATCAAAACCCAACGCTTACTCCCAAAGACATAATTGTCATGATGCCCGATGTAGGCACTTACAGCCCCTACATTGAAGCCGTATTTGGCGGGGCACAAGGCAGCCGCTTTATTCCTTATGCATTGGCCGATTTAGCCATAGAGCAAGAAAAGCCCGTACTTAGCTCATTTGCGAGTTTAGCTAACTTACCGTTTTCGCGCTTTGGTGTGTCGGATATTCTCGATTTATTACAAGTGACGCAAATAGCCGAAAAGTTTGGGCTTGAAGCACACGAGTACGAGCAAATTCAATATTGGCTTGAACGTGTAGGGGTAAAATGGGGTATAAACGCAGCGCATAAAAGCAGCTTTGATTTACCCGCTATCGATTTAAATACCTGGCAACATGGGCTCAACCGTTTACTGCTTGGTATAGCCATGCGCGACGAACAATGCCCGTTTAACGGTATTTACAGCGCTGATGAAGTAGAAGGCATGGCGCTTGATACACTCAACAAGCTCGTGCATTTTATTGATGTACTGCAAAGCTTTAAAGAGCAGCTAACGCCCGATGATACGCTCACTAATAAAGCGCATATTTTAAGCGAGCTATTAAGCGCCATATACGAAAGTGAAAGCGACGACAGCTGGGATTTATTAGTACTGCAAAACGTGCTCGAAGAGTTACAAAAACACCACGATAACGGTGATTACAGTAAAGCGGTTTCGCAGCGTATTGTTAGTTACTTAGTTAAACAAGGCATTCAAGAAAAAGGCGTAGGGCAGCGGTTTTTGGTTGGGCAAGTAAACTTTTGTACGCTTATGCCCATGCGCGCCGTGCCATTTAAAGTGGTGTGTATGCTGGGTTTAAACGATGCTGACTACCCGCGTAACGTACAGCCCATTGGTTTTGACTTGGTGCCTTATTCTAAAAAGCAAAAAGGTGACCGATCACGTAAATTAGATGACCGCTACTTATTTTTAGAAGCGCTACTGAGTGCCCGCGACAACTTATACATGAGTTACATTGGTCGCTCGTGTTTTGATAACCAACCGCGCATGCCATCAACGCTTGTAAGTGAGCTGTTAGAATATATTGGGCGTAGTTTTGTATTAAACGAAAAGAGTGAAAAAACGCTGCCCGCATGTCTAATTAATCAGCAGCATTTACAGCCCTTTAATAGCCATTACTATTTAGCCGATGAGCAAACCAATACTGTGCTGAGCAACCACAGTTACAATCCAATTTGGCTACCAAGTGAGTCAATTAAACCAGAGCCGGTTATTGCGCTTGATGTGACTGTGCCAGATCAGCTAGATCTCGATGTGTTTATTAGAAGTGTGTGCAGCGCACAAGAGAGCTTTTATCAACAAACACTAGGCTTACGCCTGCCACAATTTAACGAAGTAGCAAAAGACGAAGAACCCTTTAGCCTAGATGCGCTGCGCCGTTATTTTTACCTTGATGAAATACTTAAAGCCAATATAAACGAGCAACCACTGAGTACCGAGCAAATACTGCAGCGGGGTGAGTTACCTCAAGCCAATGTAGGCAGCCTCATATTTGAGAGTATGGAGCACCGAGTTGATGCGCTTGCAGGTCAAGTTAAAGAGCACATTAAAGGCGGGAAAAGTGAGCCGATAGAAGTTTTGCTTACCATTGAAGGCACCAAAATAGAGGGCTGGCTCAATCATGTGTATTTGCAAAAACAAGTGTTTTACCGCAGTGCGAGTATTAAAGCGAAAGATTTAATTAAAGGCTTTATTTATCACCTCGCAGCGCAAAGTATGGATCAACAAGTAGAAACATTGTTACTTGGGCTTGATAAGCAAATTACCTTTGCGCCAATTAATAAAGCTGATGCCGATGCATTGTTACTTGATTGGTTTGAGTTATACAAAGCGCTGCGCGCAGAGCCTGTGCCATTTTTTCCGGTAAGTGGTTATGAATACGTTAAAAGCGGCGGCGATATAACAAAAGCAATGAGCAAATTTAGCCCGCAATACATAGGGCGAGGCGAGGGCGAAAATCCGTATATTCGCTTAACGGTGCAATCGCTAAACGACTGCCAAGAAGAATTTATAAAATGGAGTGATAAATTGCTCACGCCTTTATTTGAACACGCAAAGGAGAGTGACCATGCAAGCGCTTAATCCTCTTACTATGCCGCTCACTGGTCAAAGTTTAATAGAAGCCAGTGCGGGTACTGGTAAAACTTATACCATTACAGGGCTGTATTTACGTTACTTACTAGGTATGCAAATAGAAGGTGAGTTAAATACGCCGCTCAGTGTTGAGCAAATTTTGGTTGTAACCTTTACCGACGCCGCCACCCAAGAAATTAAAGACCGCGTACGCAGCCGAATTATTGCTGCACGCGACGCACTGCTTGGGCAAGACCCAAATGACGAACTCATTGAAGGCGTAATTGCCAAAATTGATGATAAGCACCGCGCGTTTGATTTGCTCGATGCAGCTGCTAAATCAATGGACGAAGCCGCTATTTTTACTATTCATGGCTTTTGTCAGCGGATGCTAAAGCAACATGCGTTTGAGTCGGGTGTGGCGTTTAATCTCGAATTTATTTTAGATGAGCGCGACATATTACTCGAAACTATTAAAGATTTTTGGCGGGCATTTGTATACCCACTTAATAAAGAACGCACCGATGCTATTTTAGATGTATTTGCCGCACCAGAGGCTTTATTCGCTCAAGTGGCGAGCATTTTAAACAAAGCTAATGCGCACATTACACCACAAATAAATTTAGATGATGTATGGAAAGCCCGTGACGAGTACATAACCCGTGTGCCTGCATTTAAAAAAGCGGTGTTAGAGCAAGAGTTTATCGGTGCTATTAAAAGCTCGGGTTTAAGCGGGTCTAAAACGCCAGCACGAAAAGGCAGCCTTGGTGCGCTTGAAGCATTTTGTTTAGGCGGCGATTTGTTTTTTGAATTTGGCACTAGCAAGTATTCGTTTGAAGTGTGGAGTACAGAAAACTTAAGCGATGTGAGCAATTATAAAAAAAATCAGCCATTATTTGTGCATCCATTACTGTGTCAGTTTGACGAGCTTGCCGCCCTTAACAACACCATAAACCAAGGGCTCAAAATAGCCGTTGTACAACATGCAGCACGCTGGGTAAAAGCCGCAATAGTTAAGCGCAAGCAAGAGCAAAGCGTTATCACCCCAGATGACTTATTGACCAATTTACATAGTGCGCTTAATAACGAGCAAGGCGACGTACTAGCGCAAAAAATTGCGCAGTTGTTTCCGGTTGCCATGATTGATGAATTCCAAGATACCGATCCGATTCAGTACGGTATTTTTAGTAAAATTTATGGGCAACAAAATACCACGCTTGCCATGATAGGCGACCCTAAACAAGCTATTTATGGCTTTAGGGGCGCAGATATTTTTACGTATATTGGCGCAAAAGGGGCTGTACAAAGTGATCAGCAATTTACGCTGGGTACTAACTTTCGCTCAAGCACAGATATAGTCAATAGCGTTAATAGTTTATTTGGCAAACACGCTAACAGCTTTATTTATAACGACGCCATCCCCTTTAACGCAGTAGCTGCTAAAGGTAAAAAAGCGGAAGACTCTTTTTTAATTGATGGCAAACCCGCGACCGCATTCGAATTTAATGTATTTGTGGATGAAGCCGCAGACGAAAAAAACAAACCAACCAACAAAGGTGTAGGGCAAGCACATTTAGCCACTCACTTTGCTAATAAAATAGTGACCCTGCTTGAAAAAGCAAAACAAGGGGATGCGTGTATTGGCAGTACCCCTGTAAGCGCTGCCGATATTTGTATATTAGTGCGCGACCGTGTTGAAGCACAAATAATGAAAAAAGCGCTAGATGATGCCAAAATTGCCAGCGTGTATTTATCGCGCGAGAGCGTTTTTAGCCAAGAGCTTAGCCATCACCTACTTAACTTTTTAACAGCGCTGCATGGTCAATATGACGAGTCATTGCTGCGCGGTGTTTTAGCGGGTCCACTATTTTGTTTAAGTTATAACGAAATACACGCACTCGCCGATGATGAAAATAAATGGCAAGACTACTTAAACTTTTTTGCACAACTTAGCCACATTTGGAACAAGCAAGGCGCTATGGCAATGCTTGAGCGTTTAATGAGCCACAATCAGCTGAGCGCTAAATGGCAAGGATTGGGATATAACGTTGAGCGTTGGCTGACGGACTTTAGGCATTTGGGCGAAATACTTCAGCAAAAACAAATAGAGCTTGAAGGCACGCTGCGTTTGCTGCGATGGTTTGCACAAAAGGTAAGCCAACAAGACGGTGAAACAGTACAGGTACGCCTAGAAAGTGACGCCAACTTAGTTAAAATTGTCACTATGCATGCCTCAAAGGGGCTTGAATACCCACTGGTATTTATGCCGTTTGCCAGTGGCTATCGCGAAACAAAAGAAGCGCTTTATCATAATAATGGCAAGCTAGTTTACGATTTAAGTAAAGACGAAAATGCCCTGCAAAAAGCAGAACAAGAACGCCTAGCTGAAGATTTACGCCTGCTTTATGTAGCACTTACTCGCGCCGTACATTTTTGTGCGCTTGGTGTTTATAACATTGGGCAAGGACAAAGTAGCCGCTTGGCTATGCAAAGTAGTGCACTTGGGCATGTTTTATTTGCAGGGCTTGAACTTGCCAGTAGCCAAACATGGCGCACGCATTTAAGTGAGTTTTGCGACGCTAACAGCGCGATGAGCTATCAGCAGTTTACATCACAAACATTATTAGAGCAGGGAACACTTTGTTTTAATAACAGTGAAAGTGCGCAGCAAACGTTAAGTGTTAATAAAGTAACGGCAAATATTGAGCGTCACTGGCGAGCAACCAGCTTTAGTGCATTGAGCTTTAAAAAGCACAGCGACCAATTAGCCCCAGGGCGAAGTGATGAAGATCACGAAAAAGACGAGTTTGCAGTGCAAGAGGACGAACTACCATCACCTTATAGTTTTCCTAAAGGGGCAAAGCCCGGTAGCTGTTTACACGAAATATTTGAACAAATAGATTTTACTAGCCCAATAGTTCACCCAACTAATACTGAGCAAAACTTATCTGAAGTAGTTAAGCGCAGCCTTGAAAAATACCACATAGGTGAGCAATGGCGAGAAGTGGCTGAAAAATGGGTGCTTGATGTGCTTGCGTGCCCCCTAGATAACAGCTCTTTAGATAACAGCCTTCTTTCATTGGGTGTGCTCACACCCAAAGATTGCCTAGTCGAAATGGAATTTAATTTACCACTTGAGAGCTTAAGTGCACCAAAGCTAAACGAAATGCTAATTAAACATTTTGGCTTTACGCAAAGTAAGCTTGAATTTTCGCACGTAAAGGGCTTGTTAAAAGGCTTTGTCGATTTAATATTTTGCTACCAAGGCAAATATTATATTTTAGATTATAAGTCTAATTATTTAGGCAGTATGCCAGCTGATTACGAAGGCGATATGCTTGAGCAAGCGATGAGCAGTCATCAGTATCATTTACAGTATTTAATTTACACCGTAGCACTGCATCGTTTATTAAAACAACGCATAGCTGATTACTCAATAGAAACCCATTTAGGCGGCGTGTATTACACGTTTTTACGAGGAATGCCGGCAGGGCAAGGCGTGTACTTTAAAAAGCTAACTGAAGAACAAGTGATTATTTTAGATGGCTTATTTAGCCAAGGAGCCATGCTATGAGCGATTTAAATGAGCAACCTGGCTTGTTTGACGATATAGACGAGACACTTAATAATGAAGCCGTAGAGCCTCTTACTTCAAAAAATGTAGCACAAGATGCCCCATTAGAGGACATTGTGTTAAATAATACGATTATCGAAGTCCCATTACTTGAGTATTTATTAGCACAAAACCGACTACGTGTAGTTGATGTTAAGCTCGCAGAGTTACTGTGTGCTAATGACATTGAGCAAACTCACAATGAGCTGTTTTATATTATTTTATTGCTGTGCTTATCGCAGCAAAGCCAGCATAGCTGCCTAACTTTAAATGAGGTTGATTGGAGTAATCCTTTTAACTTGCGCAACAGTGACTTTAATAAACTCGATGGCAATGTACCCAGTACGCTAAGTCCGTTTAGTGATGACTTTAATGTACATACAGCGCTTAGTTATTTACAAAACCATGAAAGCGTGGGCGAAAATAAACCACTGCAACTGTTTAAAGAGCGACTTTATTTTGCGCGCCTTGCCGGTTATGAGCAAACACTCGCAGATAGATTACTAAGTATGAGCGAGCGAAAGCTCAATATTAATAATGAAATATTGGCAGAACTTTTAAATACCTATTTTCCTGCTGATTCTGCAATTGAAACTGATTGGCAAAAAGTGGCGTGTGCGATTGCTGCCACCAAAGGCTTTAGCGTGATCACGGGTGGTCCTGGCACAGGTAAAACTACCACAGTGACTAAGTTACTGGCTATTTTACAGTCACTTTATAAAACCGCGCCCCTTAGCATTAAGCTGGTGGCACCGACTGGTAAAGCCGCTGCACGTTTAAGTGAGTCTATTTTGGGCGCTAAAAATAAGCTCACAACGATTCCTGATGATATAAAAACGCTGATACCGCAAAGCGCTCAAACTATTCATCGCTTATTGGGCGTAAAACCGTTTACTAATAAATTCAGACATAACAAAAGCAATCCGCTGCATTTAGATGTGCTGATTATTGACGAAGCCAGTATGGTTGATTTATCGCTGATGGCTAAATTAATAGAAGCATTGCCTACGCACGCGAGATTAATACTCCTAGGTGATAAAGATCAGCTTGCCTCGGTAGATACCGGCAGCGTGATGAGTGATTTTTGCCAAGGTTTAACACTTGGGCAAACGCCACGCTACTCGCAAGCACGCTGTGATGAGCTAAATAGCTTATGTTTTAATAATGAGCCTAAGCTCGTAGCGCAAAGCGTGAGTGAATTTAAACTCGCAGATTGCGTTGCCTTTTTACAGCACAGTTATCGATTTGATGCACAAAGCGGCATTGGCCAACTCGCACTTGCGGTAAACACAAATAACACCGGTATTTTAAATTACGTTGAGCAAGAAAGTATTGAAGGGCGTTTTAACGATGTAATTTTAGATTACGACTTTGTAGCAAAACCAATTGAAAAGCTTGTTAAAAGTGCAGCAAGTCATTATGCAAAATACCTTAACTTAATTGCCCAAGGTGCAGATGTTGCACAGGTGCATGCTGCTTTTGCTAGTTATCAGCTTTTAGCTGCGGTACGAGAGGGCGATTACGGCGTGCATAGCTTAAATCAGCGAATAGAGCGCGTATTGCAACAGCAAGGTTTAATAACAGTTAGCCCTAATACTCATCATTATACAGGTATGCCCATTATGGTGAGCCAAAACGATTACCAGCTTAAGTTATTTAACGGCGATATTGGTATTTTAATGCCCGATGAAAGTAATCAGCTCAAAGCCATATTTATTGATGAGCAAGGTAATCAACGAGCATTTTCGCCAGCACGACTCCCTGCACACGATAAAGTATACGTAATGACTATTCATAAGTCACAAGGTTCAGAGTTTAGTTACACCGCTATGGTACTGCCACCGCTAAAACAAGCGCGCATGGGTATTAACCGGCAATTGGTGTATACGGGGATAACCCGCGCTAAAAATAAGTTTGAACTGGTGGCTGACAAAAAAGTACTGCAACTTGCAATGAATAAGAGCGTATCAAGAGCATCTGGTTTATATGAAAGGTTACAATTTTAAGCTTAGTTTGTATTTTTGATTAATAATTTAGCTTCAAACTGCTTGTTATTTATCGCGTTATTATAAATGTCTTCTATACTAAAATTAATTTTATATTGAATGTGTTAGTAAGGATATTAATGTTTTTTTCTAAAAATAAGCAAAATGAAATAGCCTCTTTAAAAGCAGAACTCTATCCGTTACAACAAGTGTGGGAAGGGCTTTACCGAGAGATGTTAGTACTGAACATTCTCTATGATGGCAGAATTTCGCACGCCAACGATAGGTTTTTAGAAAACTTAGGCTACAACGAAGACGATCTTACTAATAACTCTTTTGATGATTTTATTACTGATTCATCTCGTCAATCTTCAGAATTTAAAAGCCTACAGCAAGCTATAAAAAAAGAAGGACATTGGGGCGGTGCATTACAAATTGCGCGCGGTGATGGTAAAGCTGAATGGTTACGTTTAATAGTACATCCTGTAAAAGGGGAGCAAGATCAGTTGCTCTATTTTTCTATATTCGGGAGTGTGCTTACAAAAACAATTACGGCTTCCCGCGAGCAAAGCGACACTATCAAAGCGATATATCGCTCTATGGCTGTAATTGAATTTGATTTAGAAGGCCATGTTTTAAAAGCAAATGAGCAGTTTTTATCAGCAATGGGTTATCAAGAAAGTGAATTAATAGGAAAACACCATCGCACATTTTGTGAAGCTTCAGAGTATAATTCCCAAGAGTATCAACAGTTTTGGGCTAAATTAAGAGAAGGGCAGTTTATAGCGGAGCGCTTTAAGCGTGTTGATAAATACGGCAATGTTGTATGGTTAGAAGCGTCATATAACCCAATCTCAAATGACGCGAATGAGCTTTATAAAGTAATGAAGTTTGCAACAGTTATTACAGAGCAAGTAAATCAAGAAATTGCGATATCTCAGGCTGCCGAAATTGCTTATAGCACCTCAACCCAAACGGATAAAAAAGCAGAGCAAGGCGCGAGCGTTATACAAGATACGGTTACAGTAATGACCGAGCTGGCTATTAACATGGAGCAAGCTGCAAGTGAAATTTCAGCGCTTGATCAGCAGTCGCAACAAATATCGAGTATTGTACAAAGTATTAGTAGTATTGCAGAGCAAACCAATTTATTAGCACTAAATGCCGCAATTGAAGCGGCTAGAGCTGGCGAGCAAGGTCGAGGCTTTGCTGTTGTTGCAGACGAGGTTCGATTGCTTGCATCTCGTACATCAAAAGCAACAGAAGAAATAGTAGAAGTAGTACAGCGTAATCAATCACAAACCCAAAATACGGTGGCTGTAATAGAAAAAGGTAAAGAAAAAGCAGAGCAAGGTTTAGCACTATCTAAAGAGTCGGGTGATGTGATGCAGGAAATTCAGCAAGGCGCACAAGAAGTTGTTAATGCGATTGGGCAATTTACCAGTGAACTCAAAGCTAACGGCTAGATTAGTTACGTCCTTATTCTAAAGCGGGCACCTTTACCGGTACCCGCTCAACCTACCCCCCTCAATATTACTCTCGAAACACCCCTGATAATTTTAAATTTAACAACTATTCTTTATTAACCCATTAAATAACAAGTAATAAGTTTTCTCATTCCTATAAATGATAATAAGTTGTTGCATTTTTGTTCTTTGTTCCTAATACTGGTGAACGCCAAGGCTGACAAGCCCTAGTATGAATACCTTAAATGATAATAAAATATTACGTACACAACATTAAGGAATTGTATGAACAACACTAAGCGCACACACACATTAATTAAACCAAGTCACCTAATTGGGGCTGGTCTTGCTATGCTAATGAGCTTTTCCGCTGCGAGTAAAGACTACAAAATTATATTAATTCACGGGTTACAAACTTCGCAAATAACCAATAAGTCGGGTAGTGATGTAATTAATGACGGTGAAACATATTGGCAATCGTACTGGAATAATCGTGCAGATGAGCGAATTGATTGGCCTGCTTATGAACGTATTGAAGGTAAAATTGCTACCGATTGGGTGTGGCCAAAGTTAAAGCAAATTTCACGCTCTAATTTATGCAGTGATGGCTGTGTATTTGTAACACATTCAACAGGCGACTTAGTTGCACGCCATATTATTGATAACCAAGAAAATTGGTTAGAAAACGCAGGCTTACAGCCGCTTAATATTGTTGCGACGTTTGATTTAGCAGGCGCGGGCGGTGGAAGTGAGCTGGCTGATGTAGCAGTTAGTGCTTTAACTGGCGCATCATGGAACTTTGCGGTCGATGCAGCACTCAAATGGTGGCTAGGGAGCGATGTAACCGAAGCTGTTGGTGTATTACACGATTTAAAAGTAAATAATGCCCGTAAAATATCGCCATTTCCTGATGCACGTACACCTAGATTACGATTTGTGGCAGATGGTAATGCGTATTTAGGTTTAACAGGTGGATTTTTAAAAGGTAATGATGATTCGGTTGTAGCATCGCACTCTTCATGTGGTGCAAGTTCGGCTGGCTCGTTTGGAAGTTGTAGCAGCAGTATTGATACAGATGGCCATTTAAAATCGCAAGGTGATGCTGTTAGTAGCTTTATGCCAAATCATTATCCAATGATGATGAGTGACAGTTATAGCCATAACGAAATACATAACGCGCAGCGTAAAGGTAATGTCACAATAGCCATGAATAACGTAAATGTTGAAGGTAATAACGTAGGGTTTAATACGTTTGATAAAACTACAGGTAGTTGGTTTTGGAAAAAACAATATCGTTATATTAAGGATTCAAATAATTTAAGTGCATCAGCACTTATTTATAATGTGATTCCATAACATAGAAGGCGTGTAGTTATACCAATCTGCATAAATCTATGATCAATTTAACGAATTAAATTCCACTATAACGTCGTTAAAAATTTTTTATTTAGAACAACTAGATACAAAAATTTTTGCCTAGTTCTAGCGTAATTTTCTTAACATTAAATAGACCCCATATATAAGCAGGTTGGTATTAAAAACTATACGCCTTATAAAAGATTGAAATATAAAAATGAAAAAATTTTATGTCGTTGCTTTAATTATTAGCACTATTTTATTCTCGCTATGGTTTACTGGTAAAAATGATGCTCATAAAGTTGCTGAGCCAATAAAACCACAGATTAAACACAGCGCGAACGCACCTGACTTATCGCCTGTAAAAGTGATCCCTATAGATGTGCCTAAAGCTAAAAAACCACAATCAAAAAAGCAAATTGCGTTTAATGAAGACCTAACAAAAGCAGCGCAGCAAGTGGTGATGCAATACGAAAGTGCACTTAAGTTTCCTCCTTATTCCCAACCTTTAAGTCCTTTAGATGAAGATCGATTAAAGCCAAATCAATTTTATCCTGTGTCGAGCCCCATAGGTGAAAGCGGCGATGCTTTAACGGTAAGTCTCAAACAATATCGTTTTGTATATCCAGAAGAAATAACAATAAAGGTAAGCGCTCAAGGGCTTGGTAAAGTGGTCGTTGAACTTGCAAATACTGATACAAAGGAAGTATTAAATACCCATACGGGCAATGCGCGTTATGGTGAGGCAATTATTACATTTAAAGAAGATGAAGATTACCCTCGTAGTTTGCAAGTGTATGTGCAGGGCGATGTTGACGGTAAAAAAGTACCCGTAGTTGCGCAAATTCAATATATGCCACCAAGTGCTACTTTAACAGGTTTTGAAATTGCTTATGCTCAAAATGAAAACATGGTTATGCCAGCTAATTTAACGGTGATAAAAAGTGGTTTGTATCGTGTTAGGGCGAATTTATATAGTGGTGATACACCACTTGCCCATTTGGTATCTAAGGAACGCTTAACACAAGGGAGTCAAACCGTAGACTTAAAAGCTCATTGGTCAGTATTACCTAAGGGCGTTACCGATATGCGCTTAAGTGACTTTGTAATAGAAAGAATGTCGCCAAGCCCAGGTGAGCGTAACAGCTTTGGGAATAGTGAAATAAGCCATTTTGATATAAACGATTTCTCGTACGACAGTTTACAGCAGTTGCCGTATCAGACTAATGCACAAGAAAAGTTAAGTTTGGAGTTTTTACAAGGCCTAGCTGAGAGTTAAAAAGACAACGCAATGCTGAATTGGTACATTTAAGGGGGTTGTACATAAATACAACCCCCTTAAATTTGTTAGCTTAGATATGTTAGCTTAGGTTTATAGTAACTACACTTGGCGCTTCTTGTTCATCAAGCTCATTAGTAACAGGCACTTTAGGAATGTCTAGCTTATCAAGAGCTATATCGCCACCATCAATGACTTCACCTGTTTGTAAGTTTTTAAAATCAAACAAATCAGCATCAGCTAAGTGTGAAGGCACGACGTTTTGCATTGCTGTAAAAATACTCTCAATACGACCTGGATGCTCAGCATCCCATTTAGCGAGCATTGCTTTTGTATGTTTACGCTGTAGGTTTTCTTGCGAACCACATAGGTTACACGGAATAATTGGATAACCTTGTGCAAATGCGTATTGGCTTATATCGCTTTCTTTACAGTATGCCAGTGGGCGAATAACCATATGCTCGCCGTTATCACTCATTAATTTAGCCGGCATACTTTTTAGTTTTCCACCGTAAAACATATTTAAAAACAACGTTTCAATCATGTCGTCACGATGGTGGCCAAGGGCTATTTTAGTTGCGCCTAACTCATTTGCTGTGCGGTATAAAATACCACGGCGTAAGCGTGAGCAAAGTGAGCAGGTTGTTTTACCTTCAGGAATAATATCAGTAACAATACTGTAGGTATCTTCTTCTACAATTTTGTATTCTACATTTAATTTATCAAGATACTGGGGTAAAACGTGCTCAGGAAACCCTGGTTGTTTTTGATCTAGGTTTACAACAACGAGATCAAACTTTATAGGTGCTACACGTTTTAAATGTTGAAGCATTTCAAGCATTGTGTAGCTGTCTTTGCCACCTGATAAACACACCATTATACGGTCACCTTCTTCAATCATATTGAAGTCCATAACGGCTTGACCAGTTTGGCGACGTAAACGCTTTTGTAGCTTATTTAAGTTAAATTGAGCTTTAGCTTGATCTGAGTGTGACAATTACGCCCCCTAGTAAAACAATACAGCAAAGTTATTTGCTAAAAATAAAGGGGCGTATTATACCCAAACCACCTGAATATGCGAGTTTAGGATGTAATTAAACACGGTATTTTTAGCAAGTAATATCCTGTTTGTTACTTGCTAAATTTTTAATTAATCTAGTTTCTTTGCCATCGGGCTTACGTAACCATCGGGCTTGAGTGCCAGTACATCGCAGTCAAGGCTATCAATTACATGCTCTGCTGTATTACCTACTAAAGCGGCACTTAAGCCTGTACGCCCAACGGTACCAATAACTACTAATTCTCTATTTAACCGCTTAGCTACATCAGGGATTACATCCTCAGGTAGGCCTTCTTCAATAAAACATTGCTCTTGGCTTAAATTAAACTCAGCAGCAAGTGCATTGGTTGATTCAATGTGGTGTTTTTTAACTGATTCGTTATAAAGTCCAGGGTTAAACTCAGGAATTTCGATTGCTATATTTATGGGCGTTGCAGGATAAGCATTAACTAAATTAAGTTTTGCGTTGGCAAGTTCACATAAAAATTGTGCGTCTTTAATTACCCGTTTATTAAGTGCTACATGTTCTTCGTTTTCACTAACCGCATTCACAGCAGCTAAAATATTACCGTTTTCTGGCCATGCCATTTCTTTAACAAACAACACCGGGGCAGGGCATTTTCGTACTAAATGCCAGTCGGTAGGGGTGAAAATAACGGATTTAAGTGCACCATGTTGATGTGTGCCTTTAATTACTAAGTCGTACTTTTGATCAATTACAGTATCGATTATGGCTTCATAAGGACGGTTATGCCAAACCACTTGGGTGTCAATATCTATATCTTTGTAAGGTGAAACCAAATCGTTAAGCCATAGCTGACGATCTTTTAGTACGGCATCACGCATTGCTTCGCGTTCATCGCCAGATAGCATCGTTGTCATTTCATAAGAGAAGTCGTAAACCGTCATAAAGGCGGTAATACTTGCGCCAGATTTTTTGGCTAAGTCTATTGAACGTGATAAACCGTGTTGATCGTCTTTGGTAGGGTCAATAACCGCAATAATGCGTTTAATAGTGTTCATATGCTACTCCATTTGCCTAACGGGTGTACAATTAGTGTAACGCAAATATAAAACAGTTAAAGGGGTAGCATATAAATTGTTGTTCTAAATCAAACTATTTAATTTAGCGAGGCTTAACGATTGCTGCCGTTTTAGCTAAGGCATCATTATCTAAAATTGTAATAAATTTACCTTCTACTTTAATTAAGTCGGCTTTTTGAAAACGGCTTAATAAACGGCTAATGGTCTCTACGGTAAGGCCTAAGTAGTTACCTATTTCACCGCGAGTCATGGTAAATCTAAATTCTTTGCGTGAAAAACCACGTTCACCAAAACGCTCTGATAAGTTATAAATAAAACTAGCTAAGCGTTCTTCTGCTGATTTTTTATTGAGTAATAACAGCATTTCTTGATCGTATGTAATTTCGCTGCTCATCAAGCGCATTATTTGTTGACGAAGTTTTGGTAATTTACCAGCAAGTTCGTCAAGGGTATCGAATGGTATTTCGCACACCATTGACGTTTCAAGTGCTTGTGAAAAACTCTGGTGCGCCATTTTGCTTATTGCGTCAAAGCCTACTAAGTCACCCGCTAAATGAAACCCGGTTATTTGCTCATCACCTTGCTCTGATAATGTGTACGATTTAAATGAGCCAGAGCGTACAGCATAAATAGCCTGTAAAGGCGCGCCTGATTCAAATAGATAATCGCCTTTATGGAGTGGTTTTTTTCGCTCAATAATTTCGTCTAGCTTATCCATTTCTTGGCCATTGAGTGAAAATGGCAAGCACAATTGACTAATACTGCAGTTATTACAGCTAATAGCACAATTACCTTTAGCGCGACTTTGAGAGAAATCCATAATTTAATCCGTTTAAATTTTTATACACACGACTGCAAAATAACCATAAAAGGTTAATACTGCGAATAGGTTATTGTATCAGCTTGTCAGTTGCAATTATCAATAAGTAGATACCATACCAGATTATAACACTGCCCAATACAATTCGGGTCCAAGGGTGGTTAATAATACTATTTAGTTTTTGTGCGGTAACGCCTAACGTGATCATTGCGGGAAAAGTACCCAAAGCAAAACAAAGCATCACTAAAGCACCGTCTAGGGCACTTGGGCTAGTCATCGCCCATGTAAGTGCTGAGTATACAAGTCCGCATGGAAGCCATCCCCACAAAGCACCGTAACCTAGAGCTTTAAAAGGGGAGTTAATAGGCATTAAGTATTTATTTAGCTTAACAATGTGTTGCCACACTAAGGTTTTACCAATTTTTTCTAACCATTGCAACGTAGGACCCAAGCGCATTATATACACGCCGACTAGGAGCATAAAAATAGCTGCAATGAATGAAAGTGCTAAAGAAAAAGATGTGTTTTGCCTAGCAAATTGGCTGCTAATACCAGCAACAAGTGCACCTGCTGCCATGTAGCTCAGTGCACGCCCGCTATTATAGGCAAATGAATAGGTGAATGCTTTGCGTTTATCACTTGCCAGTTGTAATGAGCTTGCAATACCGCCGCACATGGCAATGCAATGACCGCTACCTATTAGCCCCATTAAAAATGCGCTGGTGTAAAGAGGGTCAATCATTACTTTTGTTATGTTGCTCTTTGTCGTCTTCAAACAAAATACTATGACCTTGCTTATTTAAATCAGAAAACTGCTCACTCTTTACGGCCCAAAAGAAAACGCCTATAGCAATAATGACAAACAAAATGGCAATGGGGATCAAAATGTAAATTATGCTCATAACTTTAATAGCCTTAGTGAATTACTAATCACAATAATTGAGCTGGCAGACATGCCAATAACAGCCATCCATGGAGCGACTAAGCCCAGCGCTGCCAATGGTAATATGGATGCATTATACAATAAAGACAGTGCAAGGTTTTGCTTAATAATTCGTCTGGTTTGTTTTGCCACATTGAGTAAATGATCAATTGAAGCTAAATCGCTATTAAGGAGCACTACATCGGCGCTATTTTTTGATATGTCAGCACCGGTTTCCATTGCAATGGATAAATGCGCACTTGCAAATACAGGGCTGTCGTTTACGCCATCGCCGACCATTGCGACGACTTCATTTTGTGACGCCCATTGTTCAACGGCTGTTTGTTTATCTTGTGGCGAACACCCAGATTGCACACTTTCAAGGTTGAGTTGCTTAGCTACTTTTTGCCCAGCATCTGATGCGTCACCGGTTAACATATGACACGTTAAATTTTGCGATTGAAGTGAGCCTATAAGCTTTTGAGCATCCTTTTTTACTTTATCAATAAAGTAAAAACGAGCAACAACCTGCTTATTTATATACAAGCTTGCTTGTGCATTTGATTTTTTGCTATTAAACCAACCACTTTTACCAATTGCATAATGATTGTTTGCATCTTGTGCGCTAATTCCCAGACCTGGATGCACTTCAACGTTATTAAGATTGTGGTGAGCAGGGGTAATTTCATCAAATGCACTGGCGATAGGGTGCTCAGAATAACGCTCTAACATAGCTGCCATATCTAGCACTTGCGCTTTTGTGTATTGCTTATCGAGTATATCTACTTCATCAAGGCTAAATTTACCTTGGGTGAGTGTGCCTGTTTTATCAAAGGCAAATAACGTAATTTGTGAGAGTGTTTCGAGCACATGCGCTTGTTTTATTAATACGCCTTTACGGGTCAAGGTTGCAACCGCGCATGTAAGTGCAGTTGGTATGGCTAAACTCAGGGCACATGGGCAGGTAGCAACTAAAACCGAAATGGTGATCCAAAATGCGTGTTCAGGGTCAATTTGGTACCAGCCAATAGCTGTAAGTGAAGCAAATATAAGTAAAGACGCTATAAACCATTGCGCAACTTTATCTGTAATTTCAACCAGTTTAGGGCGTTTAGTTAATGCGTTGTGTTGCAAGCGGATAATTTGATTTAAAAGCGTATTTTGACCAATTTTATTAATTTTTATTTCAATAACGCCGTCGTGGTTAACGCAACCGGCGTAGACATTGTGGCCGATAAATTTTGTAACGGGTTGGTGTTCGCCCGTCATCATTGATTCATCAACCGTAGTTTTACCCTTTATAAGCTCGCCGTCGGCAGGGATTGTTTCACCCGCTTTAATGAGTACTACGTCATTAAGTTTTAGTTTTTTGGCTGCAATTATAAGTTCTTCACCACTGTCGTTAATGGTGCGGGCTGTTAATGGCAATAATTTTTGTAAGTTGGCAGTAAATTCGCTCGCTTTTAAACGCGCTCTAAATTCAAGATACTTACCTAATAAAAGTAAAAAGGTAAACATGCACACAGATTCAAAATATACTTCGCCGACTTGCATAAATGTGGCGTAACAACTTGCGCCAAACGCACCAAAAATAGCCAGCGATACGGGTAAATCCATATTGAGCTGTTTTGCTTTTAAGCCATTTATGGCGTTGGTTAAAAAGGGCAGTGCGCTATATAAAATAACCGGAGAGGCAAGTACTAAGCTGATCCATCTAAAATACTGCTCAAAATTGCTGTCCATCCCTGAGAACATGCCAAAGTACATGGCAAACGCAAACATCATAACTTGCATGGTCATTAAGCCTGCAACACCTAAGCGGCGAATATAGGCTTTGGCAGTTTGTTGCTTTTGTTGAGCTTCAATATCTGATTGAAATGGGTAGGCTTTATAACCAATTTTGGCTAAGGAAGTAATAATTTCGCTCAATGGGGTGCTGGTTTTATCCCATTGGATCATCGCGCGGTTGGTGGATGTATTTACATCAACCCGTTTTACAGTCTTTAAGTTTAAGAGTTGTTTTTCGATAAGCCATGCACACGCTGCGCAGGTTATACCTTCAACACTCAACAATACCTCTGAGATATTGTCGTTAGTGGCTATAAATTCGTCTTGAATGTCTTCGTTGTCATAACTTTTTATAAATGCGAGTTGCTCAGGTACCAGTTGCTCAACCTTGCCTGCGCGAACGGTTCGGTATTTATAATAATCAGTCATACCTTGATCAACAATATTTTGCGCAACTGCTTGGCAGCCAATGCAACACATTGGCTGGGCAATATCGTCAATTATAACGTTTGCGCTAAATCCGTTTGGCACACTTTCAAGGCAATGAAAGCAAGAGTGAGACATAGTAATGATTACTTATAGTTAGGAGTAACTAAAACGGTTTCAGCCGTCGGTAGAACAATGTTTTCTTTTAGTTTCCAGCTGCCATCAATTGGCTCAATAAATACAGAGTATGCACCTGGCGTATACTTATCAAGTAATGCAGTAAATTCTTGATTGGCATTAGGTGTAAGTGTGGCCTCAAAGTCATGCGCTTTAATAGTACGGTGGTAAAACGAAAGTTTTAAAACATGCACGTTGCTACTGTCACCTTTTGTAAACTTAAAGCTTACACGCTCGTTGGTAATATTTAATTCGCCATGTAAGTAAAGTGCTTTTGCTTTTTCAAACTTAGTTAGTTCTAAGTTTATTGCTTTGCCTTTTTTGTAGTAGTCGTCAACAACCATATCTGGGCCGTTACCTATTGCCGTAATAAATAAGCTAATACAGCCAATAATGGCAACTAACGGAAAAAAGATTAAAAACCAAGGCCAAAAATTTTTATACCACGGAGTAGGTTGCATAGTGTCTCTAAAATTAGTTTAGGAAGCGTTATTTTATAGGAATTATACGTAAAAGACTAAAAAAAAGCCTCCGACTGGAGGCTTTTTTGATCTGGATTAATCTATTGAATTAAATAAATTAATTTATAAACATTTTATTAACCGCGTGCTTATTTATCTTGCGATAAACTGTAGACGTAGGCTGTTAATAAGTGAATCTTATCTTCACCTAAAATGTCTTTCCAAGCAGGCATTACACCAGCACGGCCGTGGTTAAGCGTTTCTTCAACAGCACGTTGAGAACCACCGTATAACCAAATGTTGTCAGTCAGGTTAGGCGCGCCAAATGGTAGGTTATGTGCAACCGACCCTTTACCGTCAGCACCGTGACATGCAGCACACATAGCAAACTTAGCTTTACCTGCGGCAGCATCTTTTTGGTTAACAGTACGACCAGAAAGGCTCAGCACATGTGCAGTCATTTCTTTAACGCCTTGCTCACCAAGAGCATCGCCCCAAGCTGGCATTGCAGCTATACGACCATTAAGCAGTGTTTCTCTAATTTTGTCTGGTGTACCGCCATATAACCAATCTTTATCAGTTAGGTTAGGGAAGCCGGTTCCACCACGTGCATCAGAGCCGTGACATTGCGCACAGTTTTGTGAGAATAAACGCTGACCAATTTCGATGGCTAATTGACCATCTGTTTGTTCATGTTTGTCACCATTTTCAAGAGCAACTTGCTGCGCTGCGTCACCTTCAAATTTAGAATTAACTAAATCTAAAACCGGCACTTGTGCAAGTCGATTAAAAATAGGACCAAAGCGTTCTTCTGCAGCTTCATACTCTTTATCAAGTTTAACAAAACGGCCTTCTGCTTTGGCCTCTGCAACTGCTTTTTTAGATTCAGCTAAAGACGTAATACCTTGGTTAGAGCTAGTCCATTTACCAAAACCTTCCCAGTTACCTAAACCTGGGAAAGCTGCAAGGTAATATACTGACCAAATAAAAGTTGCGAAAAACATGTAAGTCCACCATTTTGGTAGTGGATTATTTAGCTCTTCAATGCCGTCAAATTCATGTCCACAGCTTTCACCTTCTTTTACGCCAGCATAGTTTTTTAAGTTCCAAACTAATAGGCCAAAGATGATGCATAAGCATGCAAGGGTTAATACAATAACCCAAATACTCCAAAAGCTAGTCATTTTTCAGACTCCTTTTCCTCGTTAGAGAGTGTGTTGTTATGTTTTTTTTCATCTTCAAAAATGGCATTAGCAGCGCTATCAAAACGATTTTTGCTACGCTTGCTGTATGCCCATACAACAATCACAATAAACAATACTAAAATTACCAGAGTCAAAATGCCTCTGTATGTTCCGTAATCCATAATAATTTACTTCAAGTGGGTACCAAGTTGCTGTAAATACGCGATTAGAGCTTGGATTTCTGTTGCGCCTTCGCCGTTATTCATAGCGTTAACTTTTTCAACATCAGCTTTAAGTTCTTCGTCGCTGCCATAACCTAGGCCCGGGTGTTTAGGGTTTTCTGGGTTAATAGCAAAAGTATCACGGAAAATTTGTAGTTTTTTCAGAGTCAGGCTTGTATCTACCTTATCCTCTGCTAACCAAGGAAAACCTGGCATATTCGACTCAGGAACCACAGCACGTGGGTCAACTAAGTGAGCATAATGCCAATCGTCCGAGTAACGTTTACCAACGCGAGCAAGGTCAGGACCAGTACGTTTAGAACCCCATTGGAAAGGGTGATCCCATACTGATTCGCCTGCTACAGAGTAGTGACCGTAACGCTCAACTTCATCACGAAAAGGGCGGATCATTTGTGAGTGACAGTTATAACAACCTTCACGTACATATATGTCACGGCCTTCCATTTCTAAAGCATTAAGAGGGCGTAGGCCTTCTACTGGTTTAGTTGTGTCGTCTTGGAACATTAGCGGAGTAATTTCAACTAATGCACCAAAGCTGATAGCAAAAACAGTCAGAATAGCCATAAGGCCAACGTTCTTTTCTACTATTTCATGTTTGTTTTGTGAATTTTTATTGCTCATCATCTCACTCCGTTATGCTAATTGTGCTTGCGCGTCTAACTTCAGAGATTCTTTCTCAGCTGAAATTGTACGGAAAACGTTATAAGCCATAACTAACATGCCTGTTACGATGAATACACCGCCTACAAAACGCATAATGTAGAAAGGATGCGACGCTTCTAAAGACTGCACAAAGCTGTACATTAATGTACCGTCGGCATTTACCGCACGCCACATTAGACCTTGCATTACACCAGAGATCCACATTGCAACAATGTATAAAACAACACCTACAGTGTGTAACCAGAAGTGGGTGTTAACCAATTTAACGCTATACATACGACCTTGCGCAAATAACGCAGGAATTAAGTGGTAAATAGCACCAATTGAAATCATAGCAACCCAACCTAGTGCACCTGAGTGTACGTGGCCGATTGTCCAATCTGTGTAGTGAGATAACGCATTTACAGATTTAATTGCCATCATAGGGCCTTCGAACGTAGACATACCGTAGAAAGACAATGAAACAACTAAGAAGCGTAGTACTGGATCAGTACGCAGTTTATGCCATGCGCCTGATAGGGTCATAATACCGTTAATCATACCACCCCAAGACGGTACGAATAGGATAATAGACATAACCATACCTAAACTTTGCGTCCAATCAGGAAGCGCAGTGTAGTGAAGGTGGTGAGGACCTGCCCAGATATATAATGAAATTAATGCCCAAAAGTGAACTACCGATAAACGGTATGAGTAAACTGGGCGACCTGCTTGTTTTGGTACAAAGTAATACATCATACCCAAGAAACCAGCAGTTAATAGGAAACCTACAGCGTTATGACCGTACCACCACTGAACCATAGCATCTACTGCACCTGCGTAGATTGAGTATGATTTAGTTAACGACACAGGCACTGCCATGCTGTTTACAATGTGTAGTACTGCAACAGTAATAATAAAGCCAGCATAGAACCAGTTAGCAACATAAATGTGCGACACTTTACGCTTGATTAAAGTACCAAAGAATACAATAGCGTAAACAATCCAAACCACAGCGATTAAAATATCGATTGGCCATTCAAGTTCTGCGTATTCTTTTGAGCTAGTAATACCAAGTGGTAATGTAATTACTGCTAATACAATAACTAGCTGCCAGCCCCAAAATGAAAAGGCGGCGAGTTTGTCTGAGAAAAGACGCGTTTGACAAGTACGTTGTACGACGTAATAAGACGTCGCAAACAGTGCACTAGTACCAAATGCGAAAATTACTGCGTTCGTGTGTAACGGACGTAGTCGAGAGTAAGTTAACCATGGTGTATCAAAGTTAAGTGCTGGCCAAGCTAATTGGGCAGCAATCAGAACCCCAATACTCATGCCAACGATGCCCCAAATCACTGTCATAATAGCGAATTGGCGTACAACCTTATAGTTATACTCAGTTTGTGATGCTACTGTTTGGCTCATTTTCTGGCTTCCGCTGCAATAAATGCGTTTAGAAATGAATTACCCACTATTAAAAGTGGGGCCTACTATTTTTCTCAAGCGTGTTACCTAAAACTTTCAATACATGAAAACTTCAGAAAAAAACTTGAGAAACCCTTATTTTTTGCGGGTGAAATGATAAATTTTTTGGCCTAAAAAAGATAGGTCAATTACATAAAATTATGACATCAATCAAACTTTGTGAGCTTGTTGTTTATTTTTTGATACAGTTTGTGCCTAATTTGGCCTAATAGTAACACTCGCACTTGTTATTTACAGTCACGATTATTAGTATTTGCTTTTCTTTAGTGCGAAATTGTTATGCTTATATATAGGTTAAGTTTATTCACTGTGGTGTTTTTTTTATTAACAGCGTGTGATTTTTCTAAAAATACAGATGAAAAATTTCGTAAAAATGCCCAGTGCGAAGCCAATTTGCCTTGTACTTTTTCAAATGATGTTAAAGTATGGTTAAGCGAGAAAACCCTTTCCCCCGAAACCCCATTTACTATCTTTAGTGACTTACCTGCAAACGTTACAATTGAAGATGCCAAGCTTAAAGGCATCACTATGTACATGGGTTACATTCCCCAAAAATTTAAAAAATATAATGATCTTTGGCAAAGTAATACTATGGTTGGTATTTGTTCAGAGCAAAATATGCTTTGGAATTTAGAACTAACCGTTAAAGATAATGCCACCTCTGTAATACAAACACTCAATTACTCTTTTTACGTAACGTATTAAAGTCGCGACTACAAACCCTTGTATACAGCTTACATTTTTGATGTGAGTTCGTTTTCTTATACATACGATTATTTGAGTGACAAGATCAATAAAATTGCCTTTTTAGGTTTTAATACTGACAAAACTTCAATAGTGAATAAGTGCTCTCAAAAAGTTCAACTTTAATTACGACTGAATAAAAAATCTAATCAAAAAACCTTCCAAAGGGGCTAAATAAGACTATTTAAGCACCAAGTATGCATAAATATGGTTATTAATTAACATTTAGTTTTGCGGTTTTAATAATGTGCTGTGATTAAGTTGTTAATTTGTCTGTTTTTGGTACGTAGCCCAGTTAATTACATTTGATTACAAAGTGAATCACTTTGGTTTCAGGTGTGTTTCTAATGTTCCCTTGTTTTTTCAAGGCGTTGTTTTTAAAGTATATTTATTAATTAACACTGAAACATAATGTAACCTATGTACCTACTATGGTTATTCCATTTTATTTCTTGATATAAATTGAGCTGCCGTTAAGTTTTCGTTCAGTTAAAGGCGCCTAAGTTGCCCACCTGACTCACTATTCTAATAAAAAGTGAGCATTACCAATAAAGGTAAATTTCCAACAAGTAGGGTTCTTTCATGAAAAAATCAACTCTTGGTTTAGCTGTAATCGCAGCAATACCAATGTTCTCAAGTGTGCAAGTTTTAGCGGCTGACGAAGCAGCTACATCAATTGAAAAAATTCAGGTAACTGGCTCTCGCATTAATCGTACTGATATGGAAACATCAAGCCCAATCACAGTTATCGGTGATGACTTCATTGCAAAAAGTGGTTTCACATCGGTTGCTGACATACTTTCTACTCAGCCATCAGCTGCTGGTATTAGCTTAGGCGCTTCAAGTAATAATGGTTCAGGTGGTTCTGCGACAGTTAACCTACGTGGTATGGGCTCGCAACGTACACTGGTATTATTAAATGGTCGTCGTATGGTTTCTTCAGGAACCGGCGCAGATTCTTCTGTTGATTTAAATACCATTCCTGTAGCAATGATCAAATCTATCGAAATCTTAAAAGACGGCGCGTCTGCAGTATATGGCTCTGATGCTATTGCTGGTGTTGTTAACATCATAACAAAGAAAGATTTTGAAGGTTCAGAGCTTAACGTTGAAGGCAGCCGCACTACAAAAGGTGATGGCAATAATTACGGTGTTAGTTTATTACACGGAATGAATATTGCCGATGGCAACTTAGTTGTTGGTGCTCAATACTCAAACCGTGGTGAAGTAATTCAGTCGGATCGTCGTTTTGTAGAGCCTGGCGAGTCTTCATTTATTCCTGAAGGAACACTGGGCGGCAGAACTTACCAGGGTAATGGTGTTTTTGCAGATAGAACTACTTCATACGATTTCACAACATCAAGCTATGCTCAAACACCTAATGAGCTATACAGCTTATTTACTAGTTTTGACAAAGAGCTAGACTCAGACACTACATTTAATGTTGATTTGATGTATACACGTCGTGAATCTAACCAACAACTTGCACCACAACCAGCAAGTATTGATTTAAGTACTTCTAGCTTGGATTCAACTTACACAGATAGCTTCCGTGACGCAGATACAGGCGATCTTGCTGACTCTTTAGAGTACAGAAGAAGAATGGTTGATGCTGGTCCTCGTATTTATGAGCAAGAAACTGACACTTACCGTGTATCTGTTGCATTACAAGGTTTATTAGATAACGATGCAAGCTGGGATGTAAGTGCAACTTACGGTCGTAATGACTCAAAAGATAAAGTTCAAAACTCAATTAATGCAAGTCGAGTTGAAGAAAGCATTTATGCAAACCAAGCTCTTTGGTTTAGCGGTGATTCTTTAGATCGTAGCTTATTAACATCTAACGATTCAATTTATACTGAGTCAAACGAAGGTGGTAACGAGCAATTTATTCTTTCAGCTGGTTACAGTGCAGTAACAGAAAGTGATATTGGTTACGCAATCGGTGTAGAAAACCGCTTTGAAAGTGGTTACTACACACCAGATCTAATTACTCAGCTTGGTGAGAGCACAGCTGCACAACAAGATCCAACTGAAGGTGATTTCTCAGTACAGTCTATCTACTTTGAAACATCTATGCCGGTATTAGAGACTGTTACCCTTGAAGGTGCTGCTCGCTACGATAACTACTCTACCTTTGGTGGCGAAACAACGTGGAAACTTGGTGCAACGTGGAATGTAACTGAAGAGTTTATGGTTCGTTCTGTATTAGCTACTGGCTTTAGAGCGCCAAACGTATCAGAACTGTTTGGTGGTAACTCAGGTTCGTACGATTACCTAGCTGATCCATGGGGCAACGAACAAGATGCTCAAATACTTGTAAACTACACAAGTGATAACGATCTTAAAGCCGAAGAAAGTCGCTCTTTCACTTTTGGTATGGTTTGGGAAGTAGCTGACGGCTTATCAACAACTCTAGATTACTGGAAGTTTGATATTACTAATGCGATTACTCGCTTAGATGTTCAAAACGAAATGAATAGCTGTTTTGCAGGTGACTCAGAATCATGTTCATCAGTAAACATCACACAATCTGGTGACTTATCTAACCTAAGTTCAGCACTAACTAACGTAGGTTCTCAAGAAACATCAGGTGTTGATTGGAATATTAGCTACTCTGCAGATAACTATCGTATAAATCTTGATACAACTTATTTAATCAAGTTTGAAGAAGATGACATTAATTACACTGGCACTATTGATGGCAACATCGGTGGATACTCTAAAATTAAATCTAATCTATCTGTAAGCTACGATATAACTGATGCATTTAATGTGCTTTATAATGCACGTTTTCTCCGTGGTATGGACGGCGATTACTACGGTGAGTCGTTTAGCACAGATAACGTTATTTACCATGATATTTCTATGAGCTATAACATCAATGATGCACTTCGTGTTACCGGTGGTATGAACAATATCTTTGATAAAGAGCCAGAAGAAGTTCTAGGCGGCAATGATATGGGCACTGTTCCAGAAATTTACGATGTAGTTGGTTCTCGCGTGTTTGCAAGTGTAAACTACAAGTTTTAACTAGCACATTAATCTTATTAAGGCTCAGTATTTACTGAGCCTTTTTTATTGAACAAAATAAAGGAGACAAGTACACTAAAACGATATTTTAGAAGGAGAACTGATTGTTAAAACAAGATGAAAACTTATCTTTTGTCATTGAACCAGAACTAACTCCTCGTTCTGAACAGCGCATAGATCTGTATTTTTCTATCCCTAATGAAATGGGGATTAATCCGCAAACACTTACCGAAGAATCTTACTTTAATAACCACTTTAAATCGCACTTAGCGTATAACGCTAACAATATACACTTGCCTTTAGTGCGAAGCCGTTTTGTTAGTAAAAACAAAGGTGAGCAACAAGATTACCGGCAAAACCTTAATTTATTTTGTTACCAAGTACGTTTAGCCCTTGATGCCGATATAAAAGACGCGTTAAAAATTGATGAGGCCGAAGATTTTTATAAACGTGCTAACGAGGTATATGAGCAAAGCGAAGGGCTTTTAAAAAAGCTGCGTCGCTACACACCAGATGACGAAAAACTACTGCCATTTTTTACCAATGCTGATAACTATTTAAGTTGGCATGTTGAGCAATCTTTTTTAAAGCTTTTAGATGAAGGCCCACGTAGTAGCGATTATGCAAAAGAGCGTAACGATTTACTGCAGTTTTGTAAAAGCGAAAATACGTATCGAGCAGAGAAAAGCTACAACTCTGAAACCACTATGCAAGACGCAAATCGAATAACAAATAAAATGCGCTTGTTACAACGCTTGATTGAGCACGGCGTAATATTACAGCGTCAAACGCGGTTTCTTAACAGTTACCTTAAACGATTAGTTAAAGGCACTGTAACAGCCGTTATTATGGCATTTGTGATGGTTGTAATACTTAATGCCCGCTCAACGTTTACGGAAGTAACCGCGACGCTTATTTTAATTTTAGGGGTTATTTACGGGCTACGTGAAATATTTAAAGAAGATATTACACGTATGATTTGGCGAGCCATTGTACAAGGGCGACCTAAGTGGCGATTTAGTTTTAAAAATAGTATTACCAAAGACAAAGTAGCGAGTCAGTTAATTTGGCTTGAATACATGCGCTTTAAAAAAATACCTAAAGAAGTGAAATCTATTTTTTCAAAACGTCGTCAACAAAATAAACAAGCTGCGCAGTGGTTACACTTTGCAAGTGAGACACGTGTTAGTGCGAAAGAATTTTTGCCCGGCTACGATACACTACAGCACACGCTACAATTTAATCTTGCACCATTTGCACGTTATTTAAAACGTGGTGAAGGGAAGCTATATCATTTAGACAGTAATAAAATTTCTAAGCAGGCTGTAGAAAGGCGTTATCAATTAAACATGGTACTTGTTCTAACTGAGGAAGATAAAATACTTTATCAACGCTATAAAATAACGTTAAATCGCAGTAAAATCGTTAATATTGAGCTTATCTACTCCAAAAAATGAGTTTTATTAATTTAAAAAGGGGCTGATACAATCAGCCCCTAATATTTGGTCAGTTTATTTATTAGCTAAGCCATGTTTGCTATATAAAGTTACTTTGTCTGATACTAGTGTGATCTCGATATTTTTTGCTTCATCGCCCCATATACAGTTAGTATGCAGTGTTTTTTCAACACAGTTATCAGCACTGCCTAAAATAGTTTCAACTTCAGTCTTATCCATGCCTACTTTAATTTTTTCATAATTTTCAAGACTTACCTTAGAACAAGCCGCAAGGCTTAATGTAGCTGCGATGATAAGGAGTTTTTTCATTGTTATATCCTACTTAATATTAATGTTTGAATTTTCTGATCTGGACAATCATGCCCATTCGTGGGTGGTCAAAGTAATGTACTTCACCACTAATTACACGTCTAAACTGAGAAAAACGGGCTGACTCTATATCGCCGTTTTCTAGCTTTTGGCTAATATCAAAATTAGCTGTTATGTATAAATAATGTCGTAAATGTATTTTAAATAAACCGTCTAGTTCCCATTCTGCTTTTGATTGATCTGGGTCGTTAAATAGCGCCGGTTGTGAATTCAATAAACTTACAAAATCAGGATTTGAATAGCTAGGTGTTACATTGGGTTCATTTTTAAGATGCTTACCCGCTATTAAATGTATGCTTGGGGCGCGTGACTTGCTTGCACCTTCAAAGCGCCAGCCTGTATGTAGAATAGGAGTTAAGCCTTTGCGGTCTAGTTGCCTATACTGCGCTTTAAATTGAAGCTGTTGCGGCGCTAATAAATAGGTTTGCTGCATATCATCTTTAGCGGGTGCTAAAGGCGTTACAGGTAGCTCATCGTAGCTTTGTAGGTAGTTAATACTGTTGTCACATACACCCGATTGCGGGTTTGAATTAACTAATGAATCAGTAAAAGTGCGTTTTTGAAAACGCTCATCGCCATCTATGCAGGCCTGCATTGCTTGTTCAGTGTAAAGAGGGGTCAGTAAGTCTAGCGTGTTTTTATCTTCAATAGCTTTGTGCTTAAGGCTAAAGTCTTCTTGTAAATACGGGGCAGGGCGCTGTTTAAATACAAGCACCTCAACCTCAAACCAGCGTTCTGCAAATGCAGTGCTGCTAAATAAGCAGCATAAAACAATAAGCGATTTTTTTAGCAACATTAATGGCTAACCTTTTTTTCGAAATCTGCAATCATTGCAGTGACCATTTTTAAGCGTTCGCGGGCATTTGCCTCACTAATTGCAAAGCGCAGTTTATTTGCGCCATCCATTTTGTACACCTTAGGCGCACTTTGTATCAAGCCAATGATGAAGCTAGGGTTAACCTTGGTATCTTGGCTAAACTCAAAGTAACCACCTTTTGGATTTGCCTCAATTTTAGTTATACCTAAATTACTAGCCTTCATTTTTAATAATTGTAGGCTAAATAGGTTTTTAGCCGCATCAGGTAGTAAACCAAAGCGGTCTATTAGTTCTACCTGAAGTTCATCCATATCATCAAGGTTAGCACAACTTGCAATGCGCTTATACATACCCAAGCGTGCATTAACATCGTGTATGTAGTCATCAGGTAATAATGCAGCCAGCTTTAAATCTACTTCGGTTTGTTTTTGAAGTAGGTTTTCAAGCGTTGGCTCTTTACCTTCACGCAGCGCATTTACTGCTTGTTCGAGCATTTCCATATACAAACTAAAGCCGATGGTTTGCATTTGGCCTGATTGATCATCGCCAAGTAGCTCACCCGCACCACGAATTTCTAAGTCGTGTGTAGCGAGGGCAAAACCTGCACCTAAGTCCTCTAATGATTCAATTGCTTGTAAGCGTTTACTCGCATCTTTAGAAAGCGCTTTAGGATCACCTGTTAGTAAGTAGGCATACGCTTGATGGTGGCTTCGACCAACTCGTCCACGTAATTGGTGTAACTGGGCTAGGCCAAGTTTATCTGCTCTGTCCATGATAATGGTATTAGCCGTAGGCACATCAATACCGGTTTCGATAATCGTGGTACATACCAGCACGTTGTATTTTTGATGGTAAAAGTCAGTCATTATTTGCTCAAGCTCTTGCTCGCGCATTTGGCCATGGGCTGTAGTCACACTGGCTTCAGGTACCCATTCACTAATTTCTTGTGCAACACGCTCAATAGTTTCTACGTTGTTATGTAAAAAGTAAACTTGGCCACCGCGTTTAATTTCTCGCAGTACCGCTTCGCGTATTAGTTCTACATCGCGTTGGCGTACAAAGGTTTTTACCGCTAAACGTTTAGCCGGTGGCGTTGCGATTATTGATAAATCGCGCATGCCGCTCATGGCCATGTTGAGTGTACGAGGTATTGGCGTTGCAGTCAGTGTGAGTATGTCTACATCGGCGCGCAGTGCTTTAATTTTCTCTTTTTGGCGAACACCAAAGCGATGTTCTTCATCAACAATTAACAAGCCTAAATCGTTAAATTTAATGTCTTGTTGAATAAGTTTATGCGTGCCAATAACTATATCGAGCTTACCGTTGGCCATTTTTTCAAGTGTGTCTTTTTGCTCTTTAGTGGAGTTAAAGCGCGAAAGCACACCTACTTCAATAGGAAAATCAGCAAAACGGTCTTTAAAGTTTTCAAAGTGCTGCTGAGCCAGCAAGGTGGTAGGCACTAAAATTGCCACTTGTTTATCATCGTTAACTGCTACAAAAGCAGCGCGCATGGCCACTTCTGTTTTACCAAAGCCTACGTCACCACACACTAAGCGGTCCATGGCTTGTTTTGATTGCATATCACCTAATACGGCTTCTATAGCGTTGCGCTGATCGTCTGTTTCTTCAAACGGAAAGCTATCGCTAAATTGTCGATATGCAGGGGCATCTAGGGTAAATTTATTACCAGGTTTTGCTTGGCGCTGAGCATAAATGTCGAGTAATTCTGCGGCGACATCGCGAACTTTTTCAGCCGCACGTTTTTTTGCTTTTTCCCACGCATCTGAGCCAAGCTTATGCAGCGGGGCGCTGGCTTCTTCACCGCCAGAGTAGCGACTAAGCATATGCAATGCAGACACTGGCACGTACAATTTAGCTTCACTTGCGTAAGTAATTGTTACAAATTCAGTAACTACACCTGCAGCATCAATTGTTTGCAACCCCTGATAACGGCCAACACCGTGATCAAGATGCACAACAGGTTGACCTTCTTTAAGCTCGGCTAAATTACGAATTAGCGCATCTTGGCTGGCTTCGTACTTGTGCTTGCGGCGTCTGCGCTGAGATACTTTTATGCCAAGCAGTTCTTGCTCGGTAATAATAGAAAGGCTTGGTTTAGTGCCAAGTACGACACTTTGCTCGAGCGGACTTACTATTAAGCCTACGTCACTTGCACTTTTTATAAATTGTTCGAGTGTTTCAAATTCTTTAAATTTTAAACCGCTTGGCTTTAAAATGCTCAGCAATGATTCGCGACGACCGTCCGATTCAACACTGAGTAATATGCGGCCTTTTTTCTTTTTTTGCTCTGCTACATAATTTATAAACGCGCCATAAGGTTCATGCTGTTTATGATCAATACGAATGGCCGGCAGCTCGCTAACGCTTAAGTTTTTATTACCTGCTTTAGTGCCAAGCTTTGCAAGGGATAATCTAATACGTGCAAAATTGCCTAAATTAGAAAACAGCTCTTCAATTGGCTGATAAAGCGCATTAGGTTCAAGTAATGGACGAAGTGGGTCAACTCTGCGGTTTTCATAGCGTACATTTACATCGTGCCAAAAGTTATCTGCCGCGTGCTCTAAATCACCCAGCTGCATAACGGTTGTTGTATCTGGCAGGTAGTCAAAAATAGTCGCGAGCTTTTCAAAAAATAATGGCATGTAGTATTCAATACCTGCAGGCCAGTTACCTTTGCTTACTTGCATGTAAACTGAATCTTGTTGCGAGCTTGCGCCAAATTTTTCACGGTAGCTTATTCTAAAGCGTTCAATATCAGCGTCGTTAGTAGGAAATTCATGCGCTGGAAGTAGCTCAATTTTATCTACTTTTTCATCAGAGCGCTGTGTTTCTACATCAAATAAGCGAATGGTATCGAGTTCGTCATCAAAAAAGTCGAGTCTAAATGGGTGTGGGCTACCCATTGGGTATAAGTCAACGATAGAGCCGCGTATAGCGTATTCGCCGTGCTCCATTACTTGTTGAACATTTAAATAACCAGCTTGCTCTAAGTTGTCACGAAAGTTATGTGTGTCTAGCTTGTCGCCTACTTTAAAGTTTATTGTTGAACCGTAAATAAATGAGGCCGGGGCTGTGCGCAACATTAAAGTAGATACAGGCACAATTAACACACTTTGTTGTTCTTTTTTTAAGGTGTTTAAAGTGGCCAAACGGGCTGAAATAATATCTTGATGGGGAGAAAAATGATCGTATGGCAGAGTTTCCCAATCAGGAAATACCATGACTGGGTTATCGGGTAATAAATATTCTAATTCTGTTTCAAGGCGCAGTGCACTTGGTGTATCCGGCGTAACAATTAAGACTAAGTTATCTTGTTGTTTAACGCCTTCAGCAATAGCAATACTTAAACCACTTCCGCTTAGCTGGCCCCATTGAATTTTATCTTTATGAGATTTTACCCAAGGCAAGGCTGCCCATTGCTCAAACGCCATTTATTACTCCATTTATAGTTGGCTCTTAGCAAGTAAGAGCCATCTTGAGTTAAGATTACTTAGTCTCGGTATATTTTTGTTAGGTCTTTATAGTGATCAATTCTACGGTCACGTAAGAAAGGCCAAATACGTCTTACGTTTTCTGAGCGTTTTTGATCAATTTCTACTACTAAAATTTGCTCATCAGTATTATTAGCCTCTGCTAATAGTTCACCTTGTGGGCCTGCAATAAACGAATTGCCCCAAAACGAAATACCATCGCTTTGCGCACTAGGGTCACTTTCATGGCCAACGCGGTTACAGCTAATTACCGGCACGCCATTGGCAACAGCATGGGCACGCTGGCTAATAACCCACGCATCTTTTTGACGAGTTTGCTCAGCAATGTCGTCGTTAGGATCCCAACCGATAGCGGTTGGGTAAATTAATACCTCAGCGCCAGCCATTGCCATTAAACGTGCAGCTTCAGGAAACCATTGATCCCAACATACTAGCACGCCTAATTTACCTACTGAGGTTTGAATAGGCTCAAAACCGATATCACCTGGGGTAAAGTAAAATTTTTCGTAAAAACCTGGATCATCAGGAATATGCATTTTGCGGTATTTACCTGCAATACTGCCGTCTTGCTCTAATACAACCGCAGTATTGTGATAAAGGCCCGTAGCGCGTTTTTCAAATAAAGACGCGACAATAACAATGCTTAGCTCTTTAGCAAGCTCACCTAAGGCATTACTGCTAGGGCCTGGAATGGTTTCGGCTAAATCAAATACGTCAACATTTTCGGTTTGGCAAAAGTAGAGGCTTCGGTGTAGCTCTTGGAGTACAACCAGTTTTGCACCTTTTTGAGCGGCTTCACGAATGGCACTTATTGATTTTGCCATATTGTCCTGAGCGTTATCGGTATTGCTTTGTTGCACTAACGCAACGGTTAATTTTGCAGGGCTTGTCATTGTGCTGCTCCAGCTAGAAATCCACGAGGTAATTGCATTGTAATACAGTGCAGGCTGCCAAATTGTTCAATAATTGGTTGGCAATTTACGCCAATAATAGTGTGTTGTGGGTATGCTTTTTGAACTTGCGCAAGAGCACGCTCATCATTGGCATCATTATACGTTGGCACAAGCACAGCATTATTAATAATTAAGTAGTTAGCGTAAGTAGCCGGTAAGCGTGTTTGCTCATCGTCATAAGCGGCTTTTGGCCACGGTAACTCAATTAAGTTATATGGGGTGTTATCGGCAGTTTTAAAGGTTTTTAGTTGTTTTTCCATCGCATCAAGTGCGCTAAAGTGCTCATCAGTTTTATCGTCACACTGCACATATACAAGGGTATTATTTGGTGCAAAACGCACTAAGGTATCAATGTGGCTGTCGGTGTCATCGCCCGCTAAATAGCCATGTTCAACCCATAAAAAACTCGTCGCGCCTAAGTGCTCTTTCAAAAGTGCTTCAATATCATTTGGGTTTAAATCAGGGTTACGGTTTTTATTAAGCAAACATTCGCTGGTTGTTAGCAACACACCGTGCTCGTTTATTTCAATACCGCCACCTTCAAGTACCATATCGAGCGCTTGATATTGGTTGTTTGTGCTACTTAGCTCTTTTACCAAAGTACGATTAATTTGATTGTCTAATGCGCTTTCAAACTTATTGCCCCAACCATTAAAAGTAAAATCATATACTTTTAGTTGCTCTGGTGAATCAATTGCGGCGCAAGTAAGCGGACCATGATCGCGCGCCCATGTATCGTTAGTAGGCGTTACTACAAAATGAACACGATTAAGAGAGACGTTAGCACTATTTAGTAATGCTGTAATATGCACTTTTAAGGCACTGTTATGCGCCACAATAACAAGCTGTTGCTGCGTTGTTATATGTTTAGCAAGTTCTATATATACAGGTTCTACACGCGCTAAGTTGTCGGCCCAATCGGTGTCTTTGTGAGGCCATGTAAGCATAACAGCGTCTTGCTCGGCCCATTCTGGTAAAAGTCTAAAGTTCATGAATTTTATATACTAATTAAGATGGCGCTAGTTTAGCATTTTACATAAAGATGTCAGCTAAATATCACTGTTTAGGTCGCCTTGGTTTTGATCAAGTTCTTGACGTTTTTTAAGTTGGCGGGTTTGAGCATGTAAACTCGCTCTAACAATAAGTTCTTGGTCTGTGGTTCTAATTGCGGTAAAGAGCATAGTGTATTGGTAGTGTTCGCTATCTTGTTTTTCTACTGCCACAACTTCGGTGTAACAATAAACCGCAGAGGCCTCGTGGTGCAAAAACAGTTTGGTTCTAAATGCTTGGCCAATTGAGTGTACTTCGGGTGATGTAAAACGAATACCGCCACCGCCGTAGCTATCACATTGTATTGCGTTATCTTGGGCTTGTTCTGAGGCCAAAATATGGCTCATTATTAAATCTATTTTACGTGACTGCGCTTGTAAAAAAGTAGCTAGCTCTTGTGCTATATCGCCTAAGTTACGCAGTGGGCGTAACGAGCTTTGCTCAAGCTCACTTACTTCATTTGCTAATCTAAATAGTGGGGGAATGTCGTCTTCAAGCTCAAGCTGCGATTGAGGAACTTGTCCGTTTGATACGGGGAATAAATTTACTCTTATACTTTCATTAATTTGAAAGTACTGCTCAAACTCACCTAATCTTTCACTATTCATTATGTTCTCCACCACGTATTTATTTAATAGTAGCGTTGTGAGTACTAAATTGCTAGCAGATAAAATAACGCATAGCGGGCTAAATGCTTTGTTTACATTCAATTTTTAACATACTGATTATGAAAATAAATACACTAAGACATATTAGGAGTAGTTACAAAAAAGCGGCCAATGTCATCCTAACATTGGCCGCTTGGGTATTGATTCATCAGCGTGTACTTATTTAAGTAGATCGGCTAATTCATGTAAATCTTTCACAACATGATCTGGTTTTTTAGCTAATGGGTAAAGTGCTTTACCTGGGCGTGCTATAAAAGTGGTTTGTAAGCCAGCTTCTTTTGCACCAGCAACATCCCAGCCATGGGCTGCAACCATCATTGCTTCATTTGGTGCTACGTTTAGCTTTTTAAGTACCCACTCATACGCACGTAAGTCTGGTTTGTAAATTTTAATATCTTCAATGCTGTAACGCGCATCAAAGTAAGACATTAAACCAGCGCTTTCAAACTGTGCCTTTACACCTTTGTTTGAAGAATTTGTAAGGCTTACTAACTTATAGCCCTGTGCTTTGAGTTTTGCCAGTCCTTCTTTAACATCGCTGTGGGGAGGAAGCGTTAAAAGAGGCGTAACAATAGCTGTTTTAGCTTGTTCACTTGTAATATCAATGTTGTTGTTTTGAGCAACCATAAGAAGTGACGCCACACCGATTTGCCCAAAGTCGTGATAACTACCGCTTACTGTATCTACTAATGAATGATGCAGCATAGTTGAAAACCACAGTGGTAATAAATCTTCACGTCCGCCTAGCGCTTTACCAATAGAGGTACGCATTGACGTTAAATCAAGTAGGGTTTCATTTACATCAAAAATAAGCACTTTAGGTTTTGCTTGTTCTTTTGGTTCATCAGCGACTGCATAACCAGATACAAGGCTTGTGCCCACAAGTAGTGAAAGAGTAAGTGTTTTTAACGATTTTAAAATAGACATTAATTATTCTCCGATTCAAGTGCTGTCATAACATCAATAGGTTCTGCGCGTAGGGTGTAATCTTCGCTTAAAAATGCGTATGTAATAACACCTTCTTGGTTTATCACATAGGTGGCCGGTAGCGGTAATTTAAAGCTTTTATCGCCGTAGTAGTGTTCAAAATCAATACCAAATTGTGTATATAACGCTTGAATACGCTCATCAAGTGTAAACAATAAACCAAATTGCTCAGCTACTTTATTGCTCACATCGCAAAGCACGTCAAATTCAAGGTCGTTTTTTTGTGCAGTTGAGAGAGTTTCATCAGGTAGTTGTGGTGATATTGCGACTAACTGAGCACTTTGAGTTTTAAATTGTGGTAAGTAGTCGTTAAGTGCTTTTAGCTCTAAATTACAATATGGGCACCAGCCACCACGGTAAAAACTAATGATTACCGGGCCTTTTTTTAATAAATCTGCAAGCTCAATGTTTTCGCCGTTATGGTTGGCTAAGCTAAAGTTTTCTACTTTTTGACCAATTTGCAATGCATTGTCTTTAATATGCTGTGCAATTAGCTCTTCGTTTGTAGTGTTCATTAGTGCCAAAACGTCAGCCGGCAATTTGGCATCTTTTTGTACGTTATAGGCATCTATTTGCGCTTTTAAACTCATGATTGAACCTCAATAATTAGACTATTTGCAATTATAGTGTTTTATATATTTAAATAAACATTGCAATACTGAAAGCTTCATTCGAAAATATTAAACATTGAAAAGTGCACAATGGCATCTTTATGTATAATTTAAGCGACCTAGAAACATTTATAGCTGTAGTTGAAAATAAGGGCGTACTTGCTGCTGCCCGCGAGCAGCGTTTATCGCCTGCAACGGTGAGCCATCGCTTGAGTAAACTAGAGCGTGAGCTTGCTACAGTACTTGTTTTTAGAGATAGCAGGCGAGTACGGTTATCTCCCGCAGGTGAAATATTTTATACGCGTGTGGGGGCTATAATAGAAGCTCTTCACGATGCTGAGCATAGTATTGGCGCGCGCAGCTCATCGGTGAGTGGTTTACTACGCGTGACCATGCCGCCTTGGGTTTTTTCAAAATACGTAATGCCTAAACTCAATGAGTTTGAGCAAGCTTATCCTGAACTAAAGCTTGATTTTTTAATAACGGATCATTTTGTAAATGTGGTTGATGACGCCCAAGATGTTGCAATTAGGGTGGGAAAATTAAATGACTCAGGATTACTTTCTCGTAAAATCGTAAACAATAGTCGCATACTGTGTGCAGCCCCTAGCTATATAGAAAAGTACGGCATGCCTGAAAATTTAACGCAATTGAGTGAACATTATTGGGTTTGCCTGCCGTGGCAACGCCAGTTAAAGCTTTTTGACGAACACAAAAAAATACATACCTTTAATGCTAAAACTCGTTTTACTATTTCAAACTCCGATAATATGACACAAGCTGCTATTGCAGGTCATGGTATTGCTATTAAGTCAAAAATAGCGATTAATGAAGATCTTAAAAACGGTATTTTGGTTGAAGTTATGCCAGGGGTAATGGCACAAGATGATGCACCGGTTTGGTTTTTACGTCCGCAAAATAGTTTAACAACCCGCAAAACCGATGTATTTTATGATTTTATGAAATCATTATTTTTGAGCTGCGAATAAGCGTTTAAATGAGCGTTTTACTCCAGTTAAAAACAAATAACCAGTAAGCTCTGCAAGCAAGGCAACAATTATGGCTGCAACAATGGCGGCTATAATAGAGTCTTTTTTTAAAATGATTTGACCTTCAAAGCGTTGCCATACTTGTTGCTTTATATCGCTCATGCCACTGATCATAGTAAATATATACGGAGATTTCTCAAACCTATTTACGGCTATCTGTAAATCTTGCTGTCGCTCGTAAAGAGTACTGATATTACTTGCCCCTTTGTTCACAATTTCATCATCAATATTTTGATAGTGTTTTATTAGCTTATTTAAATCATTATTGAAATACTTAGCTGCATCGCTTTTAAAAGGCGCAACGGCATTATTAGCTTCAATTAACTGGGCTGATAGTGCTTGGCCAAAGTCACTTACAAATGCAGGTATTTGCACTCCAAGTAGTAAACCGAATGCAAAGAAACTAAGTCGTATATAATCTAAAAATTTACTCATTTATCTTCCTATGCATTTAAATAACCCAGAATTAACATTTGAGCTTGTTTTTATGTCAAAAACTCGTAATCTAATGGGGCGTGTTGACCTTTGTGGATTGAACCCAACGGGCAGCGCATGTTTGGCATTTATGCTGCGTTATCACCTATTTATGGGGAATAACCACACTACATAGGCTCTGCCTTGCCTAAATCCCAAACGTACTGCTGCAAATTCAACCACGAAAGGCCAATACGCCCTAATAATAAAAATAACAACAGGTGGATGTTAAGGATGACGAAAAAAGTAAAGTTCACGTCAACATTTGTTGATATTTCTAAACAGCTCAAACGTTTTGTATCGCGCATTGTTCAACCCGACGATGTAGAAGATATTGTGCAAGAAACTTTTGTAAAAAGCTATGAAGCTGATTTAAAACAAGACATCCAGTTTACCCGCAGTTATATGCTAAAAACAGCAAAACATCTAGCACTCAACCATATAGCTAAGTGGGACAACAAATTTAATGATTCGTTAGAAAATGATAACGAATTACCCGTATTACTCAAATCAATGAAGCTCGAAGACGAATACACATCTAAAGAGCGTTTTTTACTTTTTTGTAGAGCTACTGAGCAACTAAGCTCATCGATTCGTAAATGCTTTATATTAAAAAAAGTTTACGGTATGAGCCAAAAAGAGATAGCAGACCAAATGCAGTTAAGCCAAAGCACTGTTGAAAAACACATTGCCAAAGGATTGTTACAAACCATGTTGTACATGCGTGAACATGAGCAAAGCCCTCAAACGAACCCTAAAGCTCAGGCACATCCTATATCAGTTAAGAGGGTCGCAGAATGAGTAATGTTCATCAATTTAATTCAAAAGATTTAATCTTAGAAAAGTCATGTGATTGGATAAGCGCGATTGATCGTGGTTTAACTGATGATGAAAAAGAGCAATTTAAATTATGGATGATGCAAAGCACCGCACATCAAGACTCTATATACGAGCTTGCTCAGCTTTGGGATGAGCTTTCAGTATTAAACGAATTAAGTCATTTATTTCCTCAGCGTAACAATACTAAAGCATCAAAAAATAAGTGGATGTTTTCTTACTCAATTGCAGCGAGTTTGTTTGCAGCGTTAATGGTATGCAGCTACTTATTAATTAACTTAGAAAATGGCTACAACCAAGAGCTTGCTAAAGTTAATTACACTAAAATTTACAAAACAAAAGTAGGCGAGCAAGCAACGTATGTGTTGCCAGACGGCACCATAGTGCAGCTTAATACTAATAGCTTACTAGAAGTTGCTTATAGCAAAGGTCGCAGGCAGTTATTACTTAGTCGTGGGGAAGGGCGCTTTAATGTAGCAAAAGATGCCACGCGTCCATTTAGTGTTATGGCAGGTGATAAAAGTTTTACCGCGTTAGGCACGGTATTTAATGTACAACGCAATACTTCATCAGATTTAGAACTGGTGGTTACTGAAGGCAAAGTGATGATCACCGATCCAAGTGTAGCGGTTGATGCTAATGACTTTAAAGATTATCAACTTGCAGATAATAGCACGAAAAAAATTCGTCAAATTAATGCCAATATTGTTACCTCAGGCGAAAAAGCAGTTATTGAGCAAAGTGTTACAAAGCCAATTACGCAGCTTTCAATGAACGACGTACAGCGCGATTTGGCATGGCAAAATGGGATGCTTATTTTTAATGGAGAAGAGCTAAGCGATGCTTTAAATGAAGTAAGCCGCTATACAGCAACACGTTTTGAGCTTTCATCAGCTGAGCTTGCCAGTATTAAAGTGGCTGGAGTATTTAAAGCCGGTGACGTTGAAGGTTTACTAGAAAGTTTACAAACTAACTTTTCGATTGATCATGAGCGTTTAGGTGAGCATGTAGTAACGCTAAAACACCATACAGAATCATAAGTAGACGTTATGCAAATCAAACTAATGTTAGATAAAGTTGCATCAATAAAGATTGAACGTAAAAAAAACATTAAAAAAAAGAAACAAACCCATAGAGGATTTTTGTTTGTCAGCTGTTTATATAAGTTGCGCAGTAACCAAACGCATTTATTGAGTGGATTTAGTGTGCTTGCACCGGCTATTTTTAGTTTAAGTGTACAAGCAGCAACACAAACCACTGGGCAAATGGTGCAATTTGATATAAAAGCGCAGCGAGCAGACAAAGCCTTAATTGAATATGCTAAACAAACAGAGCAAACCGTGGTGTTTTCTTATGAGTTGGCAAAGCAGTATGACGCAAATTCAGTTTATGGATTTTACACTCAGCTAGATGCTCTAGAGGCATTATTAGGTGGGACTGAGCTCGATGCGGTTGTTGATCAAAATGGTTTACTGAGTATAAAACTCAAACAAATCAACAGGAATGATAACAACATGATGAAGCTTTCAGCGGTCAGTGCAGCAGTATTACCAGCTTTACTTGCAGTAAATTCGCAAGGTGTAAACGCAGCAGAAGAAGTCGCTCAAGAAAAAATTGAAAAAATTGCTATTGTCGGTAGCCGTGTAGCAGGACGTTCAGTTGAAGATTTACCCGTTCCAGTAGATATCCTAAGTGCAGAAGCGCTTGAAAATACGGGCCAAACAGAAGTTGGTCGTATGCTACAGTCTATCGCCCCTTCATTTAACTTTTCAAGCTCTGCAATTAGTGATGGTACAGATGCTTTAAGACCTGCGACACTTCGCGGTTTGGGCCCCGATCAAACATTGGTGTTAATTAACGGCAAACGTCGTCATCAAGCAAGTATTATTCATATTAATGGCTCTGTTGGGCGTGGTACCGCAGGTACTGACATGAATGCAATTCCAGCCTCTGCAATTAAACGCATTGAAGTATTACGTGATGGCGCTGCTGCTCAGTATGGTTCTGATGCAATTGCAGGTGTTATTAATATTGTGCTCAAAGATGGTAGCGAAGGTGGTAAAGCGGCTATTAACTACGGTCAATATTCTGAAGGCGATGGCGAAACCATTAACCTTGATTTTAATAAAGGCTTTGCGCTAGGTGATGACGGTTATTTAAATACAACTATCAATTACCGTGACCGTGCACCGACTAACCGTGCCGGTTTACATGGCTCTTGTCAGTTTTATGGTTGTACAGAACTAAGTGACGGTACTTTACTTGCTGGTGATCCGCGTGAGCTGACAGCCGATCGTAATACCTTTAGAATTGGTGATGCTGATTCTCAGCAGTTTGGTTTAACAATTAATACCGGTTACGAGTTAGGTGATGGCGAGCTTTACGGCTTCATTACTTACTCAACACGCGAAAATGAGTCGGCTGCATTTTTCCGTCATAATGCAAATGCAGGCGGTAACCCAGTACTACAAGATAACGATGCGACGATTCCGCTAGGTTTCTTACCAAAAATCAACACAACTATCGACGATATCTCGTACAACTTTGGTTATAAAACTGAATTTGATAACGATGCAAGCCTTGATTTATCTTACACCTATGGTGAGAACAGTATTGATTACACTACAAGTGACACTATCAATGCCTCATACGCTAACTTTTTACGTTATGACCAAGGCTTAAGTGCAGCTGATATTCGTACAACTATTCCACGTGAAGCATACGCCTACGGCATGGAATTATCACTGCAAACAATCAATATTGATTTTACACAAAACTTTGATGATTATTCGTTAGCGATGGGTGCTGAAATACGTACTGATGAATACCGTATTTTAGAAGGTAATGAATATGCGTACCGCGATTACGACACATTAAATGGTGTAAGTATTTACAGCGGTTTAAGTGGCGGTGTTGGCTCTGAAGATGCATCGGGTGGTTCACAAGGTTTTGGTGGTTCATCACCTGCGTCTTCAGTGGATGAGTCACGTGATGTAATTTCATTTTACGTAGATGCAGAATCTTATGTAATTGAAGATGTGATTTTATCTGGTGCACTTCGCTACGATAACTACAAAGGTTTTGGCGATACAGTAAACTTTAAACTTGCTGGTAACTGGTCTATTACCGACGATATTTCATTACGTGGCGCATTAAGCTCAGGATTTAGAGCACCTTCAATGCAGCAGCTTTACTTTAATAACGTAAGCACACAATTTGTTGTTGATACTAATGGTAATTTAGTTGCAGAAGAAGTTGGTACATTTAGAAATGATTCAACACTTGCGCAAAGTTTAGGTATTCCAAAACTTAAAGAAGAAAAATCACAAAACCGTAGTTTAGGTATTGTGTATAACGTTACCGATAATATTAATGTAACCGTTGATTACTACTCGATTGATATTGACGACCGTATTGTAATTAGTGATCGCTTAGGTAAAGGGTTATCTACAAGCCTTGATGCAGCACTAAATAGTGCAGGTGCTGGCGTAGGGCAGTTTTTCTTAAATGGTGCTGATACAGAAACTCGTGGTGTTGATTTTGTAGCAACGTGGAACACTGAAGGTTTAGGCGGCACGCTTGATTTTACACTTGCAGCTAACTTTACCAAAACAGATGTTGTATCGTTGTTCTCTCCTGCTGGCTCAAGCCTTGAGACAGTAAAAGTAGAAGATATATTCTCAGCTGAAGACATCTCTATTATAGAAGAGTGGCAACCAGAGGACCGTATTAACTTAAGTGCGCTTTATCAACGTGATGATTGGACTGTTAACCTGTCACTTAATCGTTTTGGTGAATACACAGTAGAAGATGGCGGTCGTCAAACGTATGGCGCAGAAATTTTAACTGACGTTAAAGTTAACTACTTCGTTACTGAAGATTTATCAGTAAATATTGGTGCAAATAACTTGTTCGATGTTTACCCAGATAAAAACGAAATAGGTAACTCTCGCTCAGGTACTATTGTAGATGCTAATGGTAATACCGTAATTAGCAGCTCAGGTGTGTTTGACTACTCACGTCGTTCGGCTCCGTTCGGTTTTAACGGTGCTTACTACTACGTAGGTGCAGAATACCGTTTTTAATTACTAACTCTCCCTTTCGTTATTTAACTCAAAGGGCCGAAAGGCTAATGCCAGTCAGTTAAGCTGACTGGCATCTTTCTTTTTATGAGGATACTTAGATGGTTTTGGCTTAACCCATCGGGGATATCTTCTATCCTCTCGTCTAGCTGGAAGCTTAAATAAGAGCAGTGTATCGAGTAAGTGTTGCCAGTGTATTGGAATGTTCCCTGGGCTCATTATAGATACTGACGAGAAATACTGAATGACAGCCATCGAACTGCTAGAGAAACTAAGCTGGTTAGGCCATATCCCTGTGACTGTCGCCGCCATCGTCATTATTCTTCGTATTAAATTATAGGCGAGTAACACGGCCCATAGCTCCTGACGCACCATGTCTGGACGCTTACTTCTTAAATGGTATGCGCTATCAAGCATGGTTTGTTTGATTTCTCTAAACCCAAGTTCTATCTCCCAACGATGACAATATAATTCAACAATTTCATTACCTGGATAACGCAATCTATCCGTCATCGAGGTTAATATACGGTAGCTTTTGCCCTTTATTGTTTTGCTGATTAATCTCGCTTTAATTGTTTCAGGAACATCGGGAAAGTTTTTTTGTGCATGCTTTGTGGTTTTCAATTCAATGATATGGTCATTTTTACCCGCGCTGGAGATGATTTCATACTGTAAGTCGGGCCTTGCTGGTATCAGCCAGTGCCTCATCTCCCCAGTTTGATGCCAACGGTTTAACAGGCCTAAAGAATAATATCCTTTATCAAACATAGTCAGTGAATTATCTGGTGTACGTTCAATTAAACGCTCAGCTAATTTCATCTCGTTGGTTTTATAGTTATCAAACTCGCTACTGAGAAGTTGATGGCTGGTCAATTCCATATGACAGACCATGCGTATTTGAGGAAAGGCTGTATCACCGTATTGGTTGCTACCTGAAGAGAAGGCTTTACGATTATCAGGCGTGTCGGCTGTTCGCCACACAACACCGTCAACAGCTAATAGGTTCAAACCATTCCATGTTTCGAATGACTGTTGCTTATACATTGATTGAGCAGATTTATTGAAAACGTGTTTAACGGAATCATCACCTAACCTTTGTCTCGCCTGTACCATCGCACTTGGAGCAACGAGTTGGTTCTTGCCAGGTAACATGATATCTAGCTTATTAGCGATATTCCAAACTGATTCTTTTCGAAACAATGCCATGCCAATAACTGACCACAAAACGGCTTCAAGCGGTAATCTTCGCTTACGAACGGTTGCAATCCCTGCTTGTTGAAAACCTTGTTCAATGATTTCAGGGTCAAGAATTTCTGATAATTTTTCAAAGGTATGGTATCGGCTGCTTTCTTCAAGTGTTGCTTGCAGTGCTTGTTCTATATTCACAAAAAATCCGTAGTTAGTTTCCTAACTACGGATTTTGCATGATCGTTTGGATCGGTCAACCGGTCATTTTCTTAACTGATCGGCATTAGCCGAAAGGCCCTTTTTTTGGTTTTAGCTTGGGCTGATTTTATTGAGTGAACATCAAGCTCTTCAAAATGATTTTTTTTAAACAATATACTTTAAATATGACGTGAAGCGAGGCGGTGTATTAGAGGCAATAAAAAACCCAGCTCGAGGCTGGGTTCTAGTTATGCGCTATGTCAGCTTAATGCTTTTGCATACGGCTCATTTCTGCATGGCAGCTTTGCATTGTTAATAATGTTTTAGCCAGTGCAGCTTCGCAGTCAGCTGGTTGCGGTTTATCCATTGCTGCTTTAATTTCTTCAAGGGTTTTATCTTCTACCTCTTCGAGCTCTTTTACATACGTGCTGTCGTTGTGTGAGGTGAAAGTAGTCAATAGGGCTGTGTACGCACGTCGTGCTTCAACTGCGAAAGATGAGCCATCTTCGCGTTCGCCTTTTTCATTAATTGCATATGGCTGCAAGCGCTCAACACTCACTTTTCGGGCATCTATCATACGCTGAAAAAGTGCACCAATAGCAGGGTCTTCAACTTTTTCCTGTGCTTTTTGATAAAAATCGATGCCGCTGTTCATAACTTGAATGATGTCAGTAATATGATTTACTTCTGATCCTTGATGGGTGTTCATAATGACCTCTTTAATTAAATGAATGTATAGTTCAATTTAATAAAAGCAATGTATGTTCCACGTTTCAATAGTTATGTAGTCATTTGATTTTATTGGTTTAATTTTATTTTAGTAAGATGCTAAGTTAACAGGCAGAAAATTAACCTAGCAATTTTTACATTATATTGTGTAATAAAGTTATTTTAGCTCTTCAGCTACTTCAGCTACTTTTTGACGTAACCAAATGTGACTCGCATCGCGATGTAACAGTGGGCTCCAAATCATATCAAGCTCAAAAGGAGGGATTGGAAATGGTGGCTCTAAGATTTTAAGCCCCGGATCATCTAAATATATATTTGCGGCTTTTGAAGGAAGGGTCGCAATTAAATTTTTCTCTTTAGCTAAATGAATTGCCACATGGTAGTTACGTGTAAAAGTGGCAATATTACGATGCTTACCAAAGTGAGCAAGTGCTTCGTCAACCCAGCCAAGTTTTTGCACATCTTTAGGGTCCATGCCTACACCTACACCAAAACCTGTTTTGCTTACCCATATATGGCGCGCTTTTAAATAGCTATCAAGGCTAAAGTTTTCAATTATAGGATTATCGGCTTTTACTAAACAGCAAAAACTATCTTTCCAAATACGTTTATGATGAAAAGACTGCGGTAAGTTTTCAAAACGGTTGATTGCCATATCTACTTTACCGTTTTCTACATCATGAAAGGTGACATCACTTGGTGTGAGTATATCTAAAGTAGTATCGGGGGCTTCTTCGTGCAATTTACTTAAAAGCTTTGGTGCTAATGTACTTGCAGCGTAATCACTGGCCATTATTCTAAACACACGCTTACTTTGGCTTGCCTCAAATTCTCGATTAGGTGCTAGAGTTTCTTCAAGGGTCATTAAAATGCCACGAATAACGGGTTGTAACTCCAAAGCACGCTCGGTAGGTACCATACCATCGCTGGTACGAACTAAAATAGGGTCGTTAAATAAGTTACGAAGACGTTTAAGGCCATTACTCATTGCAGGTTGCGTTATACTCAATTGATTAGCAGCGCGTGTTACGTTGCATTCTCGAAGCAATGTATCGAGGTAAACGAGTAAATTTAAATCTATTTTACTTATATTCATTGTGTGTGTCCTTTAGCGCTTACCAGTGGTGAATAAAGCGCTGTGCTGTCGGGTATGGGTAAATATGACTTACCTGACCATTTTTTATATCTTGTTGTGCCTGCTTCCAAAAGCTAACATCTATAAGCTCTGGATGAGTGCTGAGTAAAAACTTTTTATACATAGGGTTTGGCATTACAAATGTACAAAGTTGCTCAGGAAATACGTCCTGTGGTGCAACAGAGTAACTTTGTTCATCCATTAGATAGTCGTCATAGCTCTTTGCTTTTGGTAATGCTCTAAAGTTCATATCGGTTAGATATTGAACTTCATCGTAATCGTAAAAAATAATACGTTTGTGCTTACTTACACCAAAGTTTTTTAAGAGCATATCACCAGGGAATATATTAACAGCAATCATTTCTTTTAGAGCTTGCCCATATTCTTCAATCGCGTCGGCGACACTTTCTTCATCAGCATTTTCTAAAAACAAGTTAAGAGGTGTCATGCGCCGTTCAATATACAAATGCTTGATGATCAACCAATCGCCCTCAATTACCATTGATGAGCCAATTGTTTTATGTAATTGCGCAAGTAAATTACTATCAAAACGCGCTAAAGGAAATACGACGTTAGAATACTCTATGGTATCGGCCATTCTGCCAACGCGATCATGATTTTTTACCAGTTGATAGCGTTTTAATACGGTATCACGGCCAAAGGGTTTACTCTCACCAAATTTGTCTTTTATTACTTTAAAAACATAGCCAAATGAGGGGAGGGTAAATACCATCATCACCATACCGGGAGTCCCCGGTGCAATTGTAAACTCATCACTAGAGTGAGATAAATGATTTAAAAACTCTCGGTAAAACTCAGTTTTACCCTGCTTATGAAAACCCACTGCGTTATAGAGCTCAGCAAGTGTTTTGTTTGGCATAAGTTGATTTAAAAATCGAACAAGTGCTGAAGGTGCGTGTGTCTCTACCATAAAATAAGCGCGGGCAAAGCCAAAAATAACACGCATTTGAGATGACTTTGTTAAAAGTGCATCTAAATATAATCCGTTATCTTCATCGTGTAATACAGCGATTATGAAGGGCTGAACCCCACTTTTTGAAACAACACGACCAACAATATAGGCTGCTTTATTACGATAAAAAGGTGTGTGTAAAATATCAAAGCGCATTTGCCAAGGTTGGTGATGTGTATCGGGGGCCTGTTTATAAAAAGCTTTAACAAGGAGGCGAATATCACGCTCTAAATTTACAAATGGGGCCTTAAAATCAAAATGACTAATAATGCGTTTTATTGTTGGTTTGAGGCCATCAACTACAGGAAAGTATGTTCTATATTCTGCTTCTACAGGCACTGAAGGAGCATCTTTTAAGGTTGCCTCTACAAATATAAAGTCATTATGAAAATAGCGCCTATGGTACAGCCGGCAAAATACAGAGTTATAAAAAGTTTCTGCGAGCTCTGCTTGGGGGTGAAAACATAAAAAATGCTGATATACCTTTTTAACTTCAAGCCATAGGCTTTCATCGAGTTGTTCGGTTGGGGTTTCTTTTTTTAGCGCTTGCGTGGTTTCGTTAACACGATCATCATAATAGCTGATACGCAAACGGCTGATATCATTAATTGCTTGCCAATCTTTTTTTGCGAAGGCAAGAGGGGCTTTGGCTGTTGTTTTTTGAAATAACTGATAGTGCCTTTTAAAACCCGTTAAAATTAATTCAGCAATATGTCGAGGTTGCATTTGCACTCCTTAAAAGTCCCTAGAGTTTATACTCTATTGTGTTAAGGGTATGTTATTTTAAGTTTAAAACCAAGATAAATGTTACTTACTAACTAAGAGTAACTTATTGGAATTGAGCTATCTTTTTTTCGAGAATTTTAATTTGTTTAGTAACAGCCGATACGTTTTTCTTATATGTTTTATTAATTATTTTTAGTTTTTTAGTAATGTCTTTAGTAATACGCTTTTTATCATCAATGGCTAAAATATGATTTAACCGCTCTTGTTGTTTGTATTCAGCACGCTCTTTATTACGATCAAGTATTGTTAGTTTGTGGTTATTACTGCGAAGCTCTGCCTCTAAGCCAGATAGAAGCCTTTCACGCTCAAGTTCGTTTAGTTGTTTAGTGTAGTCAACCTTAGGACCAGAATACTGATTACCCGTTGTGTTAACTTTATAAGTCGTTGCTTCGTCGTCACAGGGGAGTTGAGAAAAGACAGTGCCTTTTTCTGTTACACATTTGTAGTAAGTGGTATCGCTGAAGCTAAAAAAACTGATAAGTAAAAAGCTAGAATGGAGAATATAACGAGAAGTTTTAAACATACAGGTCATCCTTGGTTTTTATATCTAACAACAATATAAAACTATAACCTAGCTTGGTGGTATATCAAGCTAGGTTAGGATAACTGTTATTGGGTAAAGGTTTTGAGCTTTTTAATACTCTGTACTAAAAATGGGATATCTAAACCTTGTTCTATAGAAAAACCTTCAGCGGCGGAAATGTTTTTAAAGTTACCATCTGAATCTATTAAGGTAATCCTATCTTTTTTATAGGCTATAACAACACCCTGAGAGTAGTTCACGCCCATATCGTCTTTTTTCTTGTATAGATTAACGCCTAGCATTGTTTGCTTGGCAATAGCTTTGCAATTTAAATATTGCCCAACGCTTGTTGCAATTAAATCGCTAGGTTGAATTAGCCCATCTACTTTAGAAATACGTTTGTCAGAGCTGTATAAAGTTGAGGTGGTTACTACTTCTTGCTTGTTATTGGCAAGACTAAAAGCAAAAACCTGTGTTTCATCATCTCGAACAGTAGGGGTATCACTCGCTTTAATTACTCGAATAGCACTAGAGCTATGTGCTTGATCATTAATAAAGCTTAGTTCTTCAATGCCAGTTACTTCAATGCTACGGCGCTGACTTTGCCAAACTGGGAGTGTCTGCTCGGTTAAAATTGCTGCTTTATAAAAAGCGGGTAAACCATACACTAAGCTAAATAACGTATCGTCATGATTTGTTGGCTGTAAAAACTGCTCTGTTTTGTGCATGTTTTTATTCTCGGCAACAAACTTTTCGAGTTGTTGTTGAGTTTCAAATACAAATATATCTACATTGGCTTGTGTGTAGTCCTCGCATTTTTCAAGCGGGCTTGGCATTTGATAACTAATATTTTGGTTATTAATTTTTACGTTGTGTGCTTGCTCGTAGCTTTCTATATCTAGCAGATCATTTTTAGCTAACAAGCTTTTAGCGGTAGTAGGGTATGAAAGTGGCAAAACATTATCTTGTTTTGTTACGTCAAAGTTTAAATTGGCGTCAGCCCAAATATGAATACTGTGGCTAAGCGAAAAACACACGATTAAAAAAGAAATTGCGTAACGTGCAAATTTATATTGCTTTAAACGCTCAAGGTGGTGCCATGTGTAATTACTAACAAGTAGCTGAAAGCCTAAAATAACAACAACAATACCACTGGCTAAAATGGTTGTTAAAGCAGGAGAGCTTGTTAAACGATGCCACAACAATGAAATGATTTCAGGTAAGGCAGATATACTTAGGTGATAACCTAAATTAACATACACATAAGCATCAAGAGTAAGCAATGATGCGCCTACAGTGGCTATAACAGCGGCCATGCCACGAATGTGTCGTGGGTAGGGGAATATTAAACTAAGCGGAAATACCGTCAGCACAAACGCTAAAAAGGCTATAAAACTAGTGTGGCTTAGCCAAGTAACTAGCATATAGGTAATGCCTAAAAAGCTTGTAGGTGGCGAGTCTGCAAATAAATAGCTTAAGCTAATAAGCAGGGCTAAGCCGATATTGGCAAAGGTAAACCAATGCCCCCAACTTAGCAGCTGACTCGCTTTTGATGAAAATTGATTGTGCTGCGATAAATTCATAAATTTTACTTAACCGACTGCGCGAGCGCTTTTGCAAAGTTCTCGGTTACAGCTTGTCTTTTCCCTGTTGGTACATGCTCTTTTAAGATATGCGTGATAGAATTTCCTAAACACATAAGACTTAAATCAACCGGCGCATTGTGTTTAGTTAGCACATCAATAAGCTGATCGACGATTTGTTCTACTTCTTCATTAGAGTATTTTGATAAGATTGGCATTAGTTGGTTCAATAAAATAGTTATATTCTCGTATTTTAACACTAGAGGCGTGAAAAACAAAGATGACAACAGACGTTAAAAAATTAGTCGTTCACTATGTAGACAAAAAAGACGACGATACGCAAATTCACCTTCGAAATGATGAGATGGTAATTAACGATAAAGTAGCCGTTTTTATCGAACAATTACATCATGCATACAATGGTAAACCTGGTAAAGGTTATTGTGCTTTCAGTGGTGACAAAAACAGTGTTGTAGCATCTGCAATGCAAAGTTACCGTAATGATGAGTTAGGCTTTTGGCATATGACCGAGCAAGCCTCAACGGTTTTAAAAGAAGAGCTTGATAAGTATGCATTTAGTGAAACAGGCTATTTAGTATTTTGTCATTATCAGTATGTTGCTACCGATTACATGTTAATTGCGATGATTAACATCAAAGAGCATTACTCTATGACCTCTGAGCTTGATTTAGCGGCTTCTCGCCATTTAGACATATCTCGCATGCAACTCGCTGCTCGTATCGATTTAACAGCGTGGGATACACAAGCTGACGACAACCGTTATATTTCATTTATCAAAGGGCGAGCTGGACGTAAAGTTGCTGACTTTTTCTTAGACTTTTTAGGTTGTGAAGAGGGTATTGATTCAAAACAGCAAAGCCAAGTAATGCTTAGCGCAGTAGAGGATTATTTATCTGAGCAACAATTTGATAAATCAGAAAAAGACGATTTACGTAAACAAGTTTTTGACTACTGTAATGACTGTGTGACAACTGGTGAAGATGCCAGCGTAAGCGAGCTATCTGCAACGCTTACAAAAGGCGATGACAGCCCGTTTGATAGTTTTTGTAAAGAGCAAAGTTACGATCTAGAAGAAACTTTCCCTGTTGATAAAAAAACCGTAACCAGCATGGTTAAGTTCTCAGGTCTTGGAGGTGGTGTGAGTGTAAGCTTTGAACGTAAGCACTTAGGTGAGCGCGTAACTTACAACGAGGCAACTGACACGCTTGTAATTAAAGGTATTCCGCCAAACTTAAAAGATCAGTTACAACGTTTTATGGAAAGTGAAAGCGAGTAAATTTCACAAGTTAAAAAGCAGATTTAAGAGCGCGGTATCTATATCGCGCTTTTTTGTATCGGTATATAAATTCGTTGCATCGGAAAAAAAACCTTAAAAATTTATTTCACATAGAGAAGTGAAAGAGGAGTAAATGAGAAACACAAGCGATGGTTTACTAGCTGGGCTTTTTCGAGTTAGCTAAGCTTAGCCTTATTACTACCTCTAAAAGCGCAGCGTCTCTTAACCTCTTTGTGAATAAGTCGCTTATTACGGGCTTTGTGCCCGTCACGCCAATAAGTTGTGCGTCTACAGGTTAATCTTATTCGGTTTTAAATTTCGGCTGTAGTAGTGAAGCTTGCTTACGCGAGAAGCAACGCTTCTGTTTATTTAATTTCTTTGCTAATAAAACCACTTAAAGATTTATTTCACATAGAGAAGTGAAAGAGGAGTAAATGAGAAAACACAAGCGATGGTTTACTAGCTGGGCTTTTTAAAGTTAGCAAGACTTAGACTTATTACTACCTCTAAAAGCGCAGCGTCTCTTTACCTCTTTGTGAAAAAATTACTTTTTACGGGCTTTGTGCCCGTCACGCCAACAAGTTGTGCGTCTACAGGTTAATCTTATTCGGTTTTAAGTTTCGGCTGTAGTAGTGAAGCTTGCTTACGCGAGAAGCAACGCTTCTGTTTATTTAATTTCTTTGCTAACAAAACCACTAAAAGATCTATTTCACATAGAGAAGTGAAAGAGGAGTAAATGAGAAACACAAGCGATGGTTTACTAGCTGGGCTTATTTAAGTTAACAAGACTTAGCCTTTTTACTACCTCTAAAAGCGCAGCGTCTCTTAACCTCTTTGTGAATAAATCGCTTTTTACGGGCGTGAAGTCATTTTTTTGATTATTCAAATCATATGAACAAAAAAGCCCCGCTATTTATTAAATAGCGGGGCTTTTAAATGAATGTTAGTTATTAATCAACACTCATTGTTTTAGTCATTGCAGAGCTTGCACGACCAGCAGGTTTGATTGAACCTGCACGTAAACCACTGTCAGGAACTAGTTCACGTTTATCGTGAGCCATTGCTACAGACGTATGTTTCACTTCGCTATCAGCTACAGGAGTAGGTTGTGCCATTGGCGCACTTGCTGACCCTTGAGTAACCGCTGTTTTAACATGCGGTGCTGATTTTTCAGTTTTCACTTTTGCTTCAACTTTAGCAGGCTCTTCAGTGACTACTGGCGTTTCAGCTTTAGCAGACTCTTCAGTTGCTACTGGTGTTTCAGCTTTAGCAGGCTCTTCAGTGGCTACTGGCGTTTCAACTTTAGCAGGCTCTTCAGTGGCTACTGGCGTTTCAACTTTAGCAGGCTCTTCAGTTGCTACTGGTGTTTCAACTTTAGCAGGCTCTTCAGTGGCTACTGGTGTTTCAACTTTAGCTGGCTCTTCAGTTGCTACTGGTGTTTCAACTTTAGCAGGCTCTTCAGTTGCTACTGGCGTTTCAGCTTTAGCAGGCTCTTCAGTTGCTACTGGCGCTTCAATTTTAGTAGGTTCTTCAGTGGCTACTGGCGTTTCAACTTTAGCCGGTTCTTTAGCTTTTACTGGCTCTTCTACAGCTTCCACCTTTGCTAAGTCTTCAACCGCAACTGCTTGCTCAACTTGTTGCGACGCATCTACCGGTGTTTCTTCTGATTTAGCTTTAAGTTCTGCTTCGTATTCTGCAGCAGCTTGATCAGCAACTGGAATAAATGCAGGGGCTTCATCAGATTTAACTTCTGCTTCACCTTCAGGGCGACGACGACGTTGACCAGATGCACGAAGATGACGAGGAGAACGACGTGAACGTGTACGTGTTTGCTCTTGTTCGTCTTCAGTAGTTGCTGTTTCATCGTTAGAATCAACAACATCAACTTTCTCTTCTTTAATGTGAGCTGTTTTTTCTGCCGGAGTTTGCTTTTGCTTTTCTACAGCAGGAGCTTGCTCTTGAACTTGTGGAGTTTCAGTTACAGCCGTTTGCTCAGGTGCTTGCTCTGTTGAGTTAGCTTGCTCAGCTTTTTCATCTTGCAGACGTACTTTTTTACGTATGTTACGACGTTGACGGCGAACTTTAGGCTTCTGTTCTTTAGGCTCTGCAGCTTGTGCTGGCTTAGAATCAGTTTCTACTTCCGCCTTTGCAGGGGCTTCAGTTTTAACTTGATCTTTTTCTTGGTTTTTATGCTCTGGGCGCTTACGAGAGTTAGGGTTACGACGGCGCTTGTTGCGGTTCTCGCTTCTCTCTTGAGTCTCGGTGCTTGCTGCTGAGTCAGTTTTAGCTTCCTCTTCAGCGGCTGGACGCTCATTGCGCGGCTTGTTAGTGCGTGGGTTATTATTACGACGACGTTGATTGTTATTACGACGACGATTATCGTTACCACGACGCGCATTATTGCGCGTTTCTTGCTGCTCTTTTTCTACAGCTTCTTTTTTCTCTTCTTCAGATTCACTTGCAAATAACGACTTAAACCAATTACCAATAGCAGCTAGTAAGCCACCTTCAGTTTTAGTTTGTGCTACCGCAGCAGGCTCTACGGCTTTAGCTGGCGCTGCTTGTGGAGCAGGAGTAGAAGGCATTACCACGCCTTTTAGCATCGGCTCTTCACGGACTGGCGTACTTGGAGATTTTGACATATCGAATACTTCAGGCTCTGGTGCAACAACTTGTCCGTAACTTACAGTTTCAAGTGTTTCGTCTTTACGTAAGCGCATAACTTCATAATGTGGTGTTTCCATATGTTGATTTGGAATAATCACTACGTCACATTTATGATGTTTTTCAATGCGATGAACACTACGACGTTGCTCATTTAATAAATAAGCGGCAACAGCAACAGGCACTTGTGCATTTACTTGTGCTGTATTGTCTTTAATTGCTTCTTCTTCAATTAAGCGAAGAATTGAAAGTGCTATTGATTCGTTTGAACGAATAGTACCTTGGCCACTACAACGTGGACATGGGCCTTGGCTTGCTTCACCTAATGAAGGACGCAAACGCTGGCGCGACATTTCAAGTAAACCAAAGCGTGAGATTTTACCAATTTGAACGCGAGCACGGTCTGGGCGCGCTGCATCTTTTAAACGATTCTCTACTTCACGTTGATGGCGTGGAGGAGTCATATCGATAAAGTCGATTACAATTAAACCACCTAGGTCACGAAGACGTAATTGACGTGCAATTTCATCGGCCGCTTCTAAGTTTGTATTAAGTGCTGTCTCTTCAATATCGCCGCCTTTAGTTGCCTTAGACGAGTTGATATCAATAGATGTCAGTGCTTCAGTAGGGTCAATTACAATTGAACCACCAGAAGGAAGACGTACTTCACGCTGGAATGCAGACTCAATTTGGCTTTCAATTTGGTAATGTGTAAATAAAGGCGTGTCACCTTGATAAAGCTTAACACGGCTCATAAAGTCAGGACGAAAACGCTCAATGTGCGCTTTAGCTTCTTCAAAAACACGTGGTTTATCAATTAAAATTTCGCCAATGTCGCGACGTAAATAGTCGCGTATTGCGCGGAAAATCACGTTGCTTTCTTGGTGAATCAAAAACGGTGCTTTAGCACTATCGGCTGCTTGTTTAATTGCATCCCAATGTACTAATAGTGCTTTTAAATCGTAGTTAAGTTCTTCAAATGATTTACCAACACCCGCTGTACGAACAATTAAGCCCATACCTTTAGGTAGTTCTAAACGACCTAATGCTTCTTTAAGTTCAGTTCGCTCATCACCTTCAATACGACGAGAAATACCGCCAGCACGAGGGTTATTAGGCATAAGAACTAAATAGCTACCAGCAACACTGATAAAAGTAGTTAACGCTGCGCCTTTTTGGCCGCGTTCTTCTTTATCAACTTGTACTATTACTTCTTGACCTTCTTTTATTACGTCGCGAATGTTAGGGCGACCATGAAAAGTGTAACCTGCAGGGAAGTAAGTACGTGCAATTTCTTTTAAAGGAAGGAAACCATGTCGGTCAGCACCGTAATCAACAAATGCTGCTTCAAGAGATGGTTCAATGCGAGTGATTTTGCCTTTATAAATATTGGCTTTTTTCTGTTCGTGACCTGGGCTTTCGATATCTAAATCATAAAGGCGCTGGCCATCAACCAGTGCTACGCGCATTTCTTCTTGCTGCGTTGCATTGATTAGCATACGTTTCATATTGTTACTCTACTTATTTATGTCGCTGACATGACGATGTTTTTCTCGCCTGTTCAGTTGTCCCTATTTTTAGAATGTGCAGCCTCACGACTGGGTCTTTAACGGAACGGCTCTGTATCTCGTATGCAGTATTTTAAATGCTGGCAAACAATAGCGATTATTACCGCTATTAAATTCTTAATGGTGCTAAAACTGTCGGCTTTTCAGCTACGTTTACAAGTTTTACCCAGAAGTCGGCCTGTCATATTAATCTTACTAAATATCATTCATATTAGGCGCGTAGGGCTCATTAAGTTGGTGAGCAATACATACTGATGTACCGCTAATATCCGTTTTAAGAGCAAAAATCGCTGCCGATGTTAATGAACGCTTATTTATTAGATTTTTTTAATTCTAAATAAGCTGCTGTACGGTACTACAATAATTGAGCTAGTGCTGAACGACGTTTTTTACGTCGTCACTATCAGACAAATTATCTGTTCATTGCTTTCTCTAGCACATTAAAAATCGCTTCATGTTCAAACTTAACCAGCAATATATTACGCGCATTGCCGTTAATTGATCGCACGTGTTAACTGAGGAGGCATAAAAGCTTTGGAAAACTTAACTCGGATCTGTATGATCGGCTACCCAGAATGTGCATCACGAATGTTTTAATGTGTTAAAAAGCACCGTTGTTATTTGCAAATACTAAATATTTGCGCTGCTGATTATCCCACTATTATTACAGTGTTAGCAACTAAATTATTTTACTTAAATTAGTGATTAGGCAATGTCAGAAAAAAACGACTTACAAGTAACTTATGTCACGATCAATGAAGACCATTTAGGTCAGCGTATTGATAACTTTCTTATTACCCATTTAAAAGGGGTGCCTAAAAGCGCTATTTATAAACTTTTGCGCAAAGGTGAGGTACGCGTTAATAAAAAGCGTATTAAGCCTGTATATAAACTACAGCTTGACGATGTACTGCGTATTGCACCTATCAGAGTTGCTGAGCGTGAAGAGTTTGTACCATCAAAGTTAGACAAAGTAACTCGCCTAGAAAACGATATTTTATTTGAAGATAAATACCTTATCGTCATAAATAAACCTTCAGGTATGGCTGTTCATGGTGGCAGTGGTTTAAGTTATGGTTTAATTGAAGCGCTGCGCGCGCTTCGCCCAGAAGAGCGCAGCCTTGAGCTAGTACATAGGCTTGACCGTGATACTTCGGGCTGTTTACTTATAGCAAAGCGCCGTTCGGTGTTAACAGCATTGCATGAACAACTTCGTGAAAAAACCATGGAAAAAAATTACTGGGCACTTGTAGAAGGGCAGTGGGACTCTAAAACTAAAAACGTTACTGAAGGGCTACGTAAAAACACACTTAAATCGGGTGAACGCGTAGTACGTGTAGATAACACTGAGGGCAAGCCTTCGCATACGCGTTTTAAAGTACTTGAACGTTTTAACGATTGCTCACTTGTACAAGCATCTCCTGTTACAGGACGTACGCACCAAATTCGTGTTCATACGCAATGTAAAGGTCATCCCATCGCGTGCGATGATAAATACGGTGACCAGGGGTTTGATGAATCTATGCGTAAAGTTGGGTTAAACCGATTATTTTTACATGCACACGATTTAAGTTTTTATCATCCTAAAAACGAAACAACGATGCGTATTGAAGCGCCCCTTGATAAAACGCTTAAAAATACATTACTAAAATTACGAGACGCAAAACAGTGATTGCAGTGACGCCAATTAAAAAATATAAGCTCGTCATTTTTGATTGGGACGGCACCGTTATGGATTCAGTGACTAAAATAGTTAACTGTATTCGTAGTAGTGCTGAGTCACTTAATTTAGTGGCGCCAAGTGATTTAGCAATTAAAAATATTATTGGTATGTCGCTTGAAAAAGCAATTGATGTTTTATTTCCCGATAATGTCGCGCAGCATCAAGCGCTAATTAAAGGGTATAAACACCAATATAGTGTTGATACCACGCCAACTCCTGTATTTGATAATGCTGTTAGCGTTTTAGGTGCCTTAAAAGAGCAGGGCATTGTTTTAGCGGTTGCAACAGGTAAAGGTCGAGATGGATTAGAGCGTTTACTTGAGCAAAGTAAATTGCGCCACTTTTTTAGTGCAACGCGTACTAGCGATGAGGCACTGTCTAAGCCCTCTCCAGATATGTTGTATCAATTACTTAAAGAACTTGGAATAAGTGCTCAAGACGCTGTAATGATTGGTGACACTCAAATAGACATGACAATGGCAAAAGCTGCAGGCATGGATAGAATTGGCGTAACAATGGGTGTACATAACGCACAGCAGCTGAACAAGCTTAGCCCTGTTGCAACGGTAGATAATTATCTGCAATTGCAACAGGTTTTGCTTGGCTAATTTATTTAATTAGAATTTGCTTTGAGCGGTAAGCACATCAATACCAAACTCAGCCAGTAATTGGCTGAGTTTAATTAATGGTAATCCAATTAAGCTATTAGGATCGTCTCCGCTTAGTTTTTCAAATAAACAGATACCCAATCCTTCACTTTTAAAGCTGCCAGCACAGTTATAAGGCTGCTCTGCGTCGCAATAAGCACTAATTTGTGCATCACTTAGGGTTTTAAACGTCACATTAAAAGGTTCTACGCAGGTTTTTTTTGTTCCAGTTACAATATCGTAAACACAAAGCCCAGTTAAAAATGTTACAGTATTACCGCTAAATAAATTTAGTTGTTTTAGAGCATTTTGTTTATTGTGCGGTTTACCTAAAATTTGATTGTTAAACACAGCGACTTGGTCTGATCCAATTGCTAACCCTTTTTTAAAGTGTTTATTAGCTGCTGAGGCTTTTAACTCACTTAAACGCTTAACCAGTTCAGTAGGTGTTTCGCATTCAAGTGCTGATTCGTCAACGTCGGGTGAAAACGTATCAAAGGGTAAATTAAATTTTTGTAATAAAGACTGCCTAAAAGGCGAGCTTGACGCTAAAATGAGTGGAAGCTTCATGGACTGTTTTCCTACGATAATTCAGATTGAGTTAGGATAAATCAGATCCGAGAGTAAAACACGTTAAAAACCAAGTAAAAATGGTTTTTTACTTTGACTAACAAACTAACTATCTATATGATGCAGCCCCTATGCAAAAGGTGAAAATTCCCATCACTCTTCATCCAGGCAAAGCAGCGCAGCACCGTTTAAAGTATGACGGAATTGTACCGCTTGAAAAACTTACTCGTTTAGAGAAAGTTGTGCAGGAAGAAGTAGGTGAAATAGCGGTAAAAATACATTGCAAAAACGATGATCAAGGTTTCGCTGTGATTAGAGGCAATTTGTCCACACATGTTACTGTCATTTGTCAACGTTGTAATGGTGATTTAGGGTTGGATTTGGTTCAAGACTTTGCATATTCACCAGTAGGTGAAGATACAGAGTTAGATATTTTTCCTGAAGACTACGACGAAGTAGCACTTGATGAAAATGGTGAAGTTAACGTTTTTGATTTAATTGAAGACGAACTAATTTTAGCAATTCCATTAGTGGCTACCCACAACGAAGCTTCATGCAGTTATTCAGCAAAGCCTGCCAGCTTTGGTGTATTAAAGGCGGAAGATGATAAACCTAATCCATTTGATATTTTGAAACAACTTAAGAAAGATTCTTAGGAGAAGACTATGGCTGTACAAAAAAGCAAAAAGTCTCGTGCAAGACGCGGCATGCGCCGTTCACACGATGCGATCAGTGGTCCAACTTTAACTGTAGATCAAACATCTGGTGAGACTCATCGTCGTCACCATGTGACTGCAGATGGTTACTACAAAGGCGTTCAAGTAATTTCTAAATAAGAGATTACTTATATGCTGAAAGATCTAACCATAGCGTTAGATATGATGGGGGGCGATTACGGCCCCCGTTCATCTATTCCTGCTGCCGTTCATGCGGTAAACGCTCATGCCAATTTAAGTCTCATTTTATGTGGCAATGAAGACGTTATATCTAAAGAACTCGAATCCCTCGATTCTTTATCTCATCCAAGACTCATAATTCGTCACTGTAGTGAAATAGTCACTAACGCCTGCGAACCTGCAATTGCTGTACGTTCAAAAAAAGATTCATCTATGCGAGTTGCCCTTGATTTAGTTAAATCGGGCGAAGCTCAAGCGTGTGTTAGCTCAGGCAATACAGGCGCTTTATTTTTTATGGCTCACTACGTATTAAAAATGTTGCCAGGTGTTAAACGTGCCGCACTCATTTCATCTGTTCCTACAGAAAGCCAAAACCCAGTATATTTACTCGACTTAGGTGCTAATGTGCATTGTGATGCGCAAATGCTGTATCAGTTTGGGATTATGGGCTCTGTAGTTGCTGGCCAAGCTCTTGGCTGCGATAACCCTCGCGTTAGCTTATTAAATATTGGCGCTGAGGACATTAAAGGCCACGACGACATTAAACAAGCTGCACAATTGATGCAGCAAAGCCCACATATTAATTACATTGGTTATAGCGAAGGAAGTGATATTTTTTCTGGCAAAGCTGATGTTATTGTATGCGAAGGGTTTGTGGGTAACGTGGCGCTTAAAACATGCGAAGGCATTGCCAAGCTTATTATGAATAAGTTTACAGCTGCGCTCGAAAAGCACCTTTTGTATAAATGTATGGCGTTTATATTGCGTCCAATAATAAAAAAACTCTATAAAAGGGTGAACCCCGACCAGTATAACGGTGCTTCTCTGGTAGGATTGCGCGGTATTGTCGTTAAAAGTCATGGAAATGCGTCAGCTAAAGCATTTCAAGCAGCAATTGATGAAGCGGTAAAAGAGGTTGAACGTCAACTTCCTGATAAAATAGCCGCTATTTTCGAAAAAACACATTCTAAAGACACGGCGGTTAATCAATAATTGATGTGCCGTGTATTTCATTATTTATTTGTTTAATTAAAAAGAGCAAAGTATGGCACAAAAAATTGCACTTCTATTCCCAGGTCAAGGCTCGCAAAGCGTTGGTATGTTACAAGAGCTACTAGAGAGTTCTGACATTGTTAAAGCAACATTTGCAGAAGCATCAGATGCACTGGGTTACGACTTAGCAGAGCTAGTTCTTAATGGCCCAGAAGAAAAATTAAATCAAACTCATCGTACACAACCTGCATTATTAACTGCAAGTGTTGCTATTTACCGTGATTGGCTTGCAGCAAACCCAGACGCAGACGTTGTTATGGCCGGTCACAGCTTAGGTGAATATTCAGCACTAGTATGTAGCGACGTACTAAGCTTGAGCGAAGCTGTTAAGCTTGTTGAAAACCGTGGTTTATACATGCAAGAAGCTGTACCTGCAGGCGTAGGTTCAATGGCTGCGATTATTGGCCTAGGCGATGAAGAAATAAAAGCGGCATGTGCTGCCTCAGCGCAAGGTGAGGTTGTATCTCCAGTTAACTACAATTCTCCTGGTCAAGTTGTTATTGCAGGGCATAAAGCGGCAGTAGATAGAGCATCACAAGCATGTAAAGATGCTGGTGCTAAACGCGCATTACCACTTTCGGTTAGCGTACCTTCACATTGTGAACTAATGAAGCCAGCTGCTGATAAGCTAGCGGTAGACTTGGCCGCTTTAACATTTAATACACCTAAGTGTGATGTAATTAATAACGTTGATGTAAAAGCTGAATCGACCGCTGATGCAATTAAAGATGCACTAGTACGTCAACTATACAGCCCAGTTCGCTGGACAGAAACAGTACAAGCCTTGGTTGCACAAGATGTAACCCAAAGCTACGAATTTGGTCCTGGTAAAGTATTAACAGGGCTTGCGAAACGAATTGATAAAGCAATGGTTTGTGGCTCAGTAAACGATGCCGCTTCAATCGCTGCAGCTAAATAAGAGTATATAAAATGTCTAATTTATTTTCTTTAGAGGGCAAAATTGTCCTAATTACTGGCGCTAGCCGTGGTATTGGTAAAGCAATTGCAACAACATTAGTAGCGCAAGGTGCAAAAGTTGCAGGTACTGCTACAAGCGAGTCAGGCGCTGCTAAAATCAGCGAGTACTTAGGTGACAATGGTAAAGGTTATGCATTAAACGTAACGGATCCTGCATCTATTGAAGCGACACTTGCTGCAATAAAAGATGATTTTGGCGATATTGACGTACTTGTTAATAACGCAGGTATCACACGTGACAACCTATTAATGCGTATGAAAGAGACTGAGTGGGACGATATAATCGACACTAACTTAAGCTCGATTTTCCGTTTATCTAAAGCGGTACTTCGTCCAATGATGAAGAAAAAGAAAGGCCGTATTATCAATATTGGCTCAGTAGTGGGCACTATGGGTAATGCAGGGCAAGCTAACTATGCAGCGGCTAAAGCAGGCGTCATTGGTTTTTCTAAGTCACTTGCACGCGAAGTGGCATCACGTGGTATTACAGTAAACGTAGTAGCACCTGGTTTTATTCAAACTGATATGACTGATGATTTAACTGACGAGCAAAAAGCAGCAACACTTGCAAATGTTCCAGCAGGGCGTTTAGGTCAACCAGACGAAATTGCAGCTGCGGTATGTTATTTAGCATCTGACGCGGCTGCGTACGTATCAGGTGAAACTTTGCATGTAAATGGCGCGATGTACATGGTTTAATAACCATTGTACCCTCATTGTTACCTAATAAAGTTAAGTAAGTTACCTCAAAAACATTGAATTATTTGTGAACTTGCTTTAAACATACTTGAAATCGCTGCGAAAATAAGCGATAAAAGACAAAACACACACTCAGAGGTTTGACCAGACAATTATTTATGGTCAAATCATTGAATCAGAGAATTATGCCGCGTAAACTACGCGGCAATCTGAAAATAACGCATCGGCGTTTTTAATAAAGGAAAGAAGAATGAGCGATATCCAAGAACGCGTAAAGAAAATTATCATTGAACAACTAGGTGTTAAAGAAGAAGAAGTTAAAAATGAATCTTCTTTCGTAGATGACCTAGGTGCAGATTCTCTTGATACTGTTGAACTAGTAATGGCTCTTGAAGAAGAGTTTGATACTGAGATCCCAGATGAAGAAGCTGAGAAGATCACTACAGTACAAACTGCTATCGATTACGTAACAGCACACGCTGAGTAATTAATCGCACGTTAAAGGCAGCATCCGCTGCCTTTAATTTTTTATATCCAAACCACCTCAAAGTTCGTGATTCAAAACTTAAGCCTCAATGCTCAATTTTAGCTAAAAATTAATTTTGATTGTGTTATGCGTTTTTAATCTATTTTGGGACTAGCACTTTGAGGTAGCTTGGGTATGATCATCCCCTTGTAAAATATCCCTTATTGGAGGCAAACCGTGGCTAAACGTCGAGTCGTCGTAACTGGCTTAGGAATGTTGACGCCGCTAGGTAATGATGTTCAATCAACCTGGCAAGGCTTATTAGATGGCAAAAGTGGCATTCAAACAATAACCCACTTTGATACATCAAAATTTGGTACTAAATTCGCTGGCTTAATAAATGACTTTGATGCAACAGCATATATGTCAGCGAAAGATACTAAAAAAATGGACTTGTTTATTCAGTACGGCATTGCAGCGGGTGTTCAAGCCTTTAAAGATTCAGGCCTTGAAATTACTGAGCAAAACGCAACACGTATAGGTGTAGCTGTGGGCTCTGGTATTGGTGGCTTAACGCTTATCGAAGAAAACCACATTAAGCTATTAAATAGTGGTCCGCGCAAGTTATCGCCATTTTATGTGCCGTCTACCATTATTAATATGATCTCAGGTCACTTATCAATGATGCATGGACTTCGTGGTCCAAATATTTCAATTGTAACAGCCTGTACTACTGGTTTGCATAATATTGGCCATGCCGCGCGCATGATTGCCTACGGTGATGCAGATGCAATGGTTGCTGGCGGTGCAGAAAAAGCCTGTACCCCAATAGGTATGGGTGGCTTTAATGCTGCACGTGCACTTTCAACCCGCAATGACGATCCACAAGCTGCTTCTCGCCCTTGGGATAAAGACCGCGATGGCTTTGTGCTTTCTGACGGTGCAGGTGTTGTTGTAGTTGAAGAGTACGAACATGCAAAAGCACGTGGCGCTAAAATTTATGCTGAGCTAGTAGGCTTTGGTATGAGCGGCGATGCGTACCACATGACGTCACCACCAGAAGATGGAGCGGGTGCTGCACTTGCAATGCAAAACGCACTAAACGATGCGCAAGTAAACGCTGAGCAAATTGGTTACATTAACGCACACGGTACATCTACAAATGCAGGCGATAAAGCAGAAACTGCCGCTGTTAAATCTATTTTTGGTAATGCAGCTAAAGATGTAATGGTAGGCTCGTCTAAATCGATGATGGGTCACTTGTTAGGTGCTGCAGGCTCGGTTGAATCGATTATTTCGATTTTATCACTGACAGATCAAAAAGTGTCGCCAACTATCAACCTTGATAACCCAGACGAAGGGTGTGACTTAGATTATATTGCTCACACTGCACGTGATGCAAAGTTAGACTTTGCACTGTGTAACTCGTTCGGTTTTGGTGGTACTAATGGCTCGTTGCTATTTAAAAAGGTATAATCTTTTTTAACAACGAATCAAATTATAAGAGCTCAGTTGTTTAACTGGGCTTTTTTTATATGCCAAATAAAATGCAAACAATAATAGCAGTAGATCAAAACAGCACTTTAAGCACGCGTGACAGAGGCTTAAATTACGGTGACGGCTTTTTTACAACGGCTAAAGTTGTTAATGGGCAAGTACAGTATTGGGCTCATCATAAAGCGCGTTTGATTGAATGCGCACAGCGTTTGGGTTTTCCTGAGCTAGATTTTAATAGCCTTGAAAATCAAATTGCTTTGCATATAAAAGCAGCATCGCTCAAGGTGCTTAAAATACTTGTAACGCGAGGCGAAGGCGGACGTGGCTATGGGCTGCCAAGTGAGTGTAATATTACTATTTTATTGAGCATATTAGATTACCCTAGTAATTACGAAGCGCTTGTTAAAAAGGGTGTAAATCTCGAAATAAGCCCAATTAAATTAGCAGCACAGCCTTATTTAGCGGGTCTTAAAACACTAAACCGGCTTGAGCAAGTACTAGTTAAAAAAGCAATGCAAACGCAAAACTGCGACGATGTGTTAGTGCTTGATTACAATAACAATGTAATTGAAGCTTCTGCAGCTAATATTTTTGCGATTAAAAATAAGCGTGTGTTTACACCATTGCTTGATGAGTGCGGAATAAAGGGCGTTTATCTACAATCGTTATGTGATAAATTGCCTGTTGAATTTAAACGCGTGAAAGTAGAAGACTTAACCCAAGCAGACGCCGTATTTGTGTGTAATAGCTTAATGGGAGCAGTACCTGTAAAACGTATTGAGCAACAGGTATTTAATACAGACGAAAGCCACGCATTACTAACTAAATTATTAGCCAAGGAGGCTGAGTGTTAAAAGTTATTTTATCGGTACTTTTTTTAGCTGTTATAACCACTGCTGTTGGTTACCAGCAATTACAAGCAACAATAAATAGCCCGTTAAAGGTAGCACAAAGCACACAATTTGAAGTTAAGCATGGCACTGGCTTTAATAAGTTATGCCAACAATGGCAAGCTAATAACTGGGTAGAAAGTTGTTGGCGTTATCAGGTAATTGCCAAGTTAGATCCCACACTTACCGACTTAAAAGCGGGACTTTACGAGCTAACAGCCGATAGCGTTATTAACAACGTAAAAAAAATTAACCAAGGTCAGCAAATTAGTTTTAGTTTTACCATAATTGAAGGGCAAAACTTACGTGAAGTACTAAGTGCTATTAAAAAAGCTGATAATTTACAAAACGATTTAAAAACTGACGAACTAAGTACTCAAATACTGGGAAATGACACGCACTTAGAAGGCTGGTTATTCCCCGACACTTACCATTATCATAATAACGATACTGCAAGCAGTGTATTAAAACGTGCAGCACAAAAAATGCAGCAAACATTAGATGATGCTTGGCAGCAGCGCGCTGCTAATCTACCCTATAAAACAGCATACGAAGCACTAATAATGGCTTCAATTATTGAAAAAGAGACAGGCCTTGCCAGTGAGCGTCCGTTAATTGCATCAGCGTTTGTTAATCGATTAAACACCAATATGCGTCTGCAAACCGATCCAACCGTAATATACGGGCTAGGCGCTGACTTTGATGGTGATATTAAACGTAAAGATTTGCGTGATTATACGCCTTACAATACGTATCGTATTAATGGTTTACCGCCAACACCGATTGCAATGCCATCAAAAGCCGCTATTTTAGCTGCAGTTAATCCGCCGCAAAGTGAATATGTTTACTTTGTATCAAAAGGCGATGGTAGCCACCAATTTTCAACCACGTTAAAACAGCATAACGCAGCAGTTAAAACGTATATATTAAATAAAAAGAATTAATAGTTTATGAAACCAAAATTTATAGTAATAGAAGGGCTAGAAGGCGCGGGTAAATCAACCGCTATTTCGTTATGCCAAGACTTTTTAAACAAACAAAAAATAGACTTCATTAACGTCCGCGAACCTGGCGGAACACCACTGGCTGAATCGCTTCGTACGCTTGTAAAAGCAGAGCACGCAGAAGAGATTGCCTTTGAAACCGAGTTGCTTATTATGTACGCAGCTCGCTCGCAGCTAATGCACAATGTTATTACCCCTGCGCTTGATAAAGGCCAATGGGTACTTGCCGATCGTCATGATTTATCGTCTCAGGCGTATCAAGGTGGTGGGCGTGGTATTAGCTCAAATACATTAGCTTCACTTTCGTCAATGGTGTTAAAAGGCTTAAAGCCAGATTTAACTATTTACCTTGATATTGACCCAGTGATAGGCCTTGAACGTGCAAAAGGACGTGGCGAGCTTGACCGTATTGAACAAGAAGCCATTGAGTTTTTTCAGCGTACACGTATGCGTTATGTTGAACTTGCTAATGACGACAACACAATTAAAACAGTTGATGCAAACCAAAGTATTGATAAAGTACATCGCGATATTACCAATGTACTGCATTCATTTTTTGAAGGCCTAAAATAATATGCCATTGCCTTGGCTACATAATACTCAAGCACGTTTAGCGAAAAGTTATCGCGCACAGCGTTTTCATCATGCGCAATTATTTTGTGGGCCTGTTGGCGTAGGTAAGTTTGAGTTAAGTGATGAGCTTGGGAATGCTTTGTTATGCCAAAATATAGCTACGCAGGTAGCTGCGCAAAACAGTATGCTAAAACCTTGCGGACAGTGTAAAAGCTGTTTACTTAACCTTGCTGGCACTCACCCTGACAAACGTTTAACGCAAGTTGATGGGCAAAGTATTGGTGTAGATGATATTCGTGGCATTAGTGATTTTATGAATCACTCAGCAGCGCAAAATGGCAATAAAGTCGCGATAATCGAAAATTGCGAAAAAATGACCACAGCAGCAGCTAACGCATTATTAAAAACGCTTGAAGAGCCAACTAATAGCCGCTTTTTAATATTAACCACAAGCCAACCAGAGCAGCTCCCTGCAACTATTTTAAGTCGATGCGCTAAAAGTGATGTAAAAATAACTAATACAGCACTTGCTCAGCAATGGCTAGAGACATTAGACATTCCTAACTATAGTTGGTTAGCACTTTTTTATAACCAACCGCTGCAAGTAAAGCATTGGCAACAGCAAGACCAGCTAAAAAATATTGATACACTGTATAAGTTTGCAACTGAGTTTAAACAAAGCCATAATTTCAAAGCGTTAGTCGATATAATAAATAAACAGCCTGAACTTGTTCGTATATTTACTTTGTTTTTAAGCGTGCAACTAAAGCAGCAATTACTGCAAGGCATGAGTTTTGACGCTTATCAAAGTGCGCAAAATGCATTAGGCGAGTTTTTACAAAATAACACACAAATACTTGGCCTTAATTTACCGCTTGCTGTATCACGGTTAGCATACACATTGCGAAATTCTTAAAAGGATTAATCATGCAAGAACTACTAGTAGACATAGACGATTTAGACGAGTTATACCGTTGTTATATGCCTTACTTAAAAAAAGGTGGCTTATTTGTACGCACTAATATGCGTTACGAAGCAGGGCATTCATTAGCGCTTAGAGTTACTTTGCCCGATGCCTTAGAAGATGACGTAGTGACAGGTAAAGTGTCGTGGATCACGCCACAAGGTGCACAAAGCTCTAATCCTCCAGGTATTGGTATTAGTTTTTTAGATGATAAAACAAACCTAAACGCTAAAATCGAAAAGCTCCTTGGGACTATGTTAAACTCAGGCGATCAAACATATACCATGTAGTTATAGGGTCGGTTTTTCATTGAGATTAACGCCGCCCTATATTGGGTTCGTTTAATTGCTAACATAATAAATTAAACGAACAAATTTAAACCCTGAACATAATACAGGCCTTATAGTGATTGTAGATTCTCATTGCCATTTAGACCGTCTTGATTTTGATAAACTAGACTTAAACCTTGACCAAGTTCTTGATAAAGCGCGTGCAAAGCAAATAGAGCACTTTTTATGTGTAAGCGTAACGCTTGATCAGTTTCCAAGCATGCTTGATAAAATTAAGCATTACGACGATGTTTCAGCCTCATGCGGTGTACATCCACTTGATCAAAAAGACGCCCTTAATAAACAGCAACTAATTGACTTAGCTTCACACGACAAAGTCGTTGCTATTGGCGAAACGGGTCTTGATTACTACTATTCAAAAGATACTCATGCAGTGCAGCAAGCAAGCTTTGTTGGGCATATTGAAGTGGCTAACGAATTACAAAAACCGTTAATTATTCATACTCGTGATGCCCGCAGCGATACCATTAATTTAATGCGTGAGCACAAGGCCGAAAACTGCGGTGGTGTATTACATTGCTTTACCGAAGATTGGGATATGGCTAAAAAAGCCATAGACATGGGCTTTTATATTTCTATTTCGGGCATTGTTACCTTTAAAAATGCTATTGAGCTAAAAGAAGTAGTAAAGCAAATACCGCTAGATAGATTACTAATAGAAACCGACTCGCCTTATTTAGCGCCGGTACCGTACCGTGGGCAAACAAACCAGCCAGCGTACGTAGAAGAAGTTGCTTACTACATTAGCGAACTTAAAGGCATTAGCTTTAATGAACTTGCTAAAGCGACTACCGAGAACTTTTATTCTTTATTTAAATTAGCAGCTAAAGGCTAAATACATGATTACTCACACGGCAAACCTTCCTATTTTACTAATGGGGCCAATGGTGCGCCGTGCAGAGCAAACTGGAGTCTGTATTCAGTTTGCTACCTCCAAGCCTGCAAACTGTCAAATAAACTTATTAAATGTTGAGTGTTATAGTGATCAATACACTGTTTCTCTAGGGGAACATTTATACCTGCATTTCGTTATTATAAAGCCAATAGACAACAAACTCCCTCTAGATAGCTTATTAAGCTATGAGCTTGTAATTGACGACACAGCAATCGATTTATCACCTTGGTGCTATAACAATCAAACAACGCCTGCATTTGTAATCCCCGATAAACTCAGTGATATTTTGCATGGCTCGTGCCGTAATGCACATCATCCAGCAAAAGATAGCTTAGTGTCTGCAAGTCACTGGCAAAATACTCAGCGTGGTAATAATACTCAAGGCGCACAATTGTTATTACTGAGCGGTGACCAGGTTTACGCCGATGACGTAGCAGGCCCCATGTTATTAGCTATTCATCAGTTAATTAAAGCGTTAGGTATCTATAAAGAGCAACCACTTGCCATTGAGCTACCGGATGATATAAATGAGCAACTTTATAATCGCCATTTGTTTTTACCAAAAACGCCTTGGCAAAAACGCTCAAAGTTAGGTGTTGGTTACTGGCTAAAAAAAGACGAACCTCATTTTTCAAGCGTAAAAGCCTACAATCACCTTATTCATTTTGAAGAATACATTGCACTGTATTTATTAAATTTTAGTGCTGCTGCTTGGCAATGCGTTGATATACAAAACACAACGTATTTAGGTCAAAGCGAGCAAAACAAAACTATTTTTAACGCTGAAAAAACAGCACTGATTGATTATGCAAAAGGCTTAAGTGAAGTAGAGCGATTGTTTGCCAATGTATCTACGCTAATGATGTTTGACGATCACGATGTAACCGATGATTGGAATCTCACCGCTGGGTGGGAGCAAGCTATAAATGAAAACCCAAGTAGTAAACGAATCATCAATAACGGCTTAATTAGTTATTGGCTTTTTCAGGGAATGGGGAACGATGCACTAAATAAAACAGGCGAGTTACTAACACCTTTTAAGCAAAGCCGTACTGCTAATAATTTATGGCAGTTTAAAGTATTTGATAAACCATTAAACGATTTTAGTTTTTGGCATTATGAGTTAACAACAACCCCAAAAGTAGTGGTGCTAGATACGCGTACGCACCGCTGGCGAAATGAGCAAAACTTTAATGAGCCTTCAGGCCTGCTTGATTGGGAGCGCCTAACAGAGCTTGAAGAAAGCCTATTAAGCCACGATCAGGTTATTATTGTATCGCCAGCCCCCGTATTTGGTGTTAAATCAATAGAAGCCATTCAAGCCATGTTTAATATTTGCGGGCAACCGCTTATGGTTGACGTAGAAAACTGGATGGCGCACGAAGGATCAGCCAAAAAGCTACTCGATACTTTTAGACGCACCGACACCCCAAACGAAACGCTTATTTTATCGGGTGATGTACATTACTCATTTTGCTTTTCGGTGCAAAAGCGTTTTGGCGATCATCCCAATCGAATTTGGCAACTTACCGCCAGCGGTATTAAAAACGAGTTCCCGCGTAAATTAATAAACATACTCGATAAGCTCGACTCAATTTTATACGGCCCAAAAAGCCCATTGAACTTTTTTACCAAACGCTGGCACATGGAAGTAGATAAACACCAAACCATAGGTGAAGGGCAAAAATATTTAGTAAGCGACTCAGCTATTAGTTTAATAACATTAGAGCAGGGGAATTTAGCCCGCTACCAGTTAATACACGGCGATGGCCATTTAACTGAGTTTGATTTAGAAGAACAGTAATTTTTAATCAGTTGTTGAATAAATTAAAGATCTATTTGCACAAAGAGAAACGAAAGAGGAGTAAATGAGAAAACACAATACCAATCAGGGTATAGTTTCTGCTTTATTACTTCCTCTAAAAGCGTAGCGCCTCTTAACCTCTTTGTGCATAAATTACTTATTAAAGGCTTTGCTTGTCACGCTAACAAGTTAACCGTAAATTTAACCTTGGCGGTAGACGCTGAACTTGCTCGCGTGAGAAGCGCAGCTTCTAACCACTCTATATTAGGTAATTACTTGGCTTTGTATTTAACCATGCTCTTTTCGGCTTCGTTTAGACGCAGGTAACTTACTACTCAATATTGCTAAACATAAAATAGTCATAAACAACATCGAGTTTGCACCCGCTTGTAAAGAGTAATCTACCAACGAATGCAGCAACATATCTATAATTGCAATGGCACAGCCAAAAGCAACGCCCTGAAACAACGCTGTTTTACGCTTTCGCATAGTCGCTATACATAACCATAAACAATAAAGTATAAGTGAGCCCAGTGCGGCTGTAGTGGGTATACCCAGCTCTACTGCAAACTGTACGTAATCGTTATGGGCATTATCGTAGTAACCTGAATAAGGCTCAGACTGATACGTCGGAAACGCAGTATAAAATGTACCACCACCAGAGCCCAACAAAGGCTTATCTAAAATGAGGGGTATTGAATCACGTACAACTTCGTCACGGGTTTCTGATGAAATACTGGTTTCGCTAATACGCTGTTTAACTTTTTCTACATCGAATATAGCGCCAATAATAATTAAATCGATTATAAAAAAACTAACTATAAGTAGTTTAAACGCTTTAGGTTTTTGCCTGTAAATAAAAAACGCGAGTAAGCTAACAACCATTAATGCAATAAAAAATGCAGAGTTACCCATACGGCTACGGGTTAAAATTAACGCAACAATAATAATAATTAACGAAATACGTAAAATTATTTTCGAGCTTAGAAGTATTTCGGCCCAAGCCCTAAACGTTTGTTTTAATGTTTGTTTGTAATCGCTATTAGAGCGTTTTAATTCGCTAACTAAAACACCAATACCCAAACATAAGCATAAAGCTAAAAAGTTAGCCAAAAAGTTAGAGTAGGTAAAAGTACCAATAGCGCGGTCGGTGTGTTTATAACTAAAAATAGGGCTTATTACATCGGGCGATAAGTTTAAATAACTTGCGTATAAAGCCTGAAATACTCCCGCAAAAATAACCGTATATACTAATTTTTTAATACGCTGTGCACTATTACTATAAATAAATATAAGCCAACAAAACATAATCATAAAGCTAGTTTTTATAAGCATTTGTTTTGTTTGATATGGGTCAACACTTACGGTAAACATTTGTACGGCGCATATTGTTACAACAATACCTAGAGTTGCAAAAACGGGCCAAGAATACAAAGGAGGGTATAGCGGTTGTTTTTCATTCACTGCACTATTAATTAAATGCGTTAAAAAAGTAACACATATTAATAGCCCCATAGCCAAAATAGCCCAAGGCCGATAACTACCTAAAGGAAGTGGCAGTAAAAATAAAATGCTGCATAGTAAAAAAAAGAGTAAACGGTTCACTAATATCCCTATTAAAAGTATTTAAAAATAAAAACGCAGCCAATTGGCTGCGTTTTTATAATATTGCATAAGCAATTAATTTACCACTTCAGATATACCATCATCGCCACCTGTACCGCCAGCACCTGGAGGAGCAGGTAAGCTTACGAATGCAGGTACACGAGATCGTGCGTTTGGGTTTGCATTAGCGTTAGGAGCAGCATTTTGTCCTGGTATATTAGGGCCCGCAGCAGTAGCTTCAGAAGCAACTGTTGCATCAACACCAGCACTAACTGCGGCTAATGTTAAAGTGTCACTATCAATACCAGCAGCACTCATTGCAGATAATACATCGGCTATTAATGGGCTATCAGCACCTACAGCAGCTATAACATCGTTTATCATTGCATCAACTTCTTCTGCAGAACAATCGCTACAAACACTTGCAATAGCGGCTAGTAAATCAGCCTCTAATTGCTCTGGCGTAGCATCTGCTGATGCGTTATTTAAAACATTTACTAGGCTATTTGTTCCGTCTGTTTGTGCGTTTACAGGTAAAGCTATAACTGCAGCGCCTAAAACTAAGCCAGCCAAAATAAGTTTTTTCATTTCTCGTCCCTTGGTTGAGTATTAATTACAAAATTTTAGCGCATCGGTGCAAAAAGTAAACTCTTTATTTACGCCGTTATCATTAGTTTTAAGTATTTTGGTGGGAGGCATTATTAAATTACCCTGCACCCCATCGCAACCTAAACTTTCAAGTACTTTTAAAGTCTCAGGTTTTTCTATTAAACAAGCTAGAACTTTAATGCCAAAACCATGGCAAATATTATTAACAGTTTGAATAAAAAATTGGCTTTGGGTGTTATCTAGTAAATCTTGAATATAACTTCCATCAATTTTTACGTATTCAATGTCTAAGCCTTGTAAATACCTAAATGAAGTTAAGCTAGTACCAAAATGCTCTACACATACATTAATGCCAATATCTTTTATTGCATCAATATGCAGAGATGCAACATGTACATTATAAAGTAAGCTAATTTCATGCAGCTCAAAAAGCAAGTTAGTTTTAATAACTGGCTTAGTATGCGCATAAAGCGTAAGCCACTCAATAAAGTCGGTTGAATATAGCGAAGCCTTACTTACATTTAACGCAAATGTGTCATTTGGGTATTGTTCTTTAATATTTACAAAGTTACGAATTATTTTTTTGTCTAGCTCTTCAGTTAAATTAAGCTTTTCGGCCATAGCAAACAAATGGCCGTTATTTACTTTTTCACCTTCATGAATAAAGTGAGCAAACACTTCAAAGTAGCATTGCTTATTTTGCGAATTAGCGCGCTTAACTGGCTGCACCGAAAAACTAACTTCACCCGAATCAATAATAGATTGAATAAGTAAACGCCACTCTTTAACACTAAATAAAGTGTCTTTATCTGCTTTATTAACAATTGCATCGCCAATGGTACAGCCTGTATCTAGGGACGAAAGCACGCTCCCGATAGACGAACCCTTTTCAACACTAACTAATGCCAAGTTAGCAAACCCGTTAACGTGTAAGCTGTTTTTTTGTTTACTAAATGCATCGTTAATATCGAGGCGGGTTCTGTTTAAAAATTGCGTATCAAATGGGGCTAAAGCAATAAAGGTACTGCCATTAAGCCTAAATATTTTAGAGTTTGTTAAATCGCCTATTATATGTTGCAAAGTAATACTTACATCTTGCACATGCTCGTCACCATCTTGATAGCTAACCGTTTGGTTAATGTTAGCAAGCGAGGGCAGAGTAATCATCATTGCGGTAATTGGGGTGTCTGTGGTTATTGTGTCAATCACTGAGTTAAAGTGATTCTCAAACGAACGCCTGTTACCCAAACCAGTAAGTGAGTCAATATATACTTCTTCAGTAAGGGCTTGTGTTTGTTTAGTGAGCGAGTCAAACGTGCTTTGTAGATTCATTACCATATTGTTAATGGCTTTAGTTACTGTGCGTAGCTCGCGTGCAACAGGTATTTCATCATTTAAAGTAAAGCGTTTACGTGTTACAAGGTGTGCTTGGTTTTCTACCGTTTTTAAAGGTTTAAATACCGCGCGTAAAATTAAATAAGCAATACCCAGCGACGCAATTAATAATAAAAAAGACCCATAAAAGCTACGCTTAGTATGCTCCCAAAGCGTTAAATACGATTGCCCAACATGGCTTGTTACTTCAAGCGTGCCGGCCATAATCCAGCCATTGTTTAGCTCCGATTGCATAGTTGGTGCGTTAAGTTTTACAGCCGCTATAAACCAGTTAGGCACCGACTCAACACGTTTGGGGTTTGTAAGCTCAAAAACCACGTTGTTGTCGGCGTTTGTAAATTTAATATGTTTGTAATAACCAGAGTCAAAAATAGCGGTAGCCATGGTTTGGGCAATCATTAGGCTGTCTTCTTCGAGGTAAGGCGATATAGAAAGCCCTAAGCTTGTAGCGGTGTCTTGTGCGTGGCTGCCCATTTGCGATTGTAAGTATTGGCGGGTTGTATCAACGTCGGTAATTACACGTACAAAAAACGAAAGTACCGAAATCAATATAATCAGGCCGTATACTTGAGTTTTTAAACTTAAGCCACTTTTAAAAAGTTGAGACATAACTAGTAGTTCCTTTATTGTTAATGTCGGCGGGGGCAAGCTCGCCTTGCTCTATTCGCTCTAGCATTGTGTTCCAGGCCGACACACCACGGCTATTTTTAACTTTATTACCTAACCCCTTCGATTTAGCAAGCCATAAACCTTGGCCATTAAAGCTGTATATGGGTGTTAAGTCGGTACGTTTATTTGCAGGCAATAGTTTAGTATTAAAATTGCCTAAAACAAGCGGTATGGTATTTGGTTTTTCTATGTATATAAGTACCATGTGCGGTTGGTTAACCGTTTTTTGGCGTACATACATTAACCGTATTTTATCCTCGGGTATGCCAAGCGCTATTAAGGTAAAGTATTTAGCTATAACGTAGTCTTCGCAATCGCCCATACCAACGCCTAAACTTTCAAGTGGGGTAGCCCAATAGTCTTTTTGGTGCCAAAGCTCATCATCGGTTTTGTATTTTATATTTTTATTAAAAAAATCATTAACTAAATGAATTTTTTGCCACTCGCTTTTATCAGCCGTGTTATCAATAAAGCTAAGCCAGTTTTTTATTCGGGTATAACCTTGGTCGCCGTAATTTGCTTTAGCGCGGGCTATTATATCGCTATTACGTAAGTGTAATAGCGCATCTTGTGCGCTTATATAAAATGATATAATTATGATTATAAAAAGCTTTAAGCGCACATAGGTTCCTTTAACTAAACATCCCTAAAAAAATACCAACTCAAGTATAGTATTATTAGCTTTAAAAAGGTAGCTCATAAATAAGGATTAAAGCACCAAAAAAGAGCAATAAGAACCATAGTGGTGCAACATTAAGTTAACAAAAAAATAGTCTTAAAGTATTCTTTTTTTGTTGAGTCAATAAATCTATTGTGTATAATAATAAACTCACAGGGTAAGTGAAGCACATAAAAAGGATTTTGTAACAAAGTTTCCTTTTTATGTTATTTACAAAAATAATAATAAAAGGAATTAGTATGAAAGTATTAAAAGCAGTTCTGCCTGTTGCTGGCCTTGGTACACGTATGTTACCAGCCACTAAAGCAATACCAAAAGAAATGCTCCCCCTGGTCGACAAACCTTTAATTCAATACGTAGTTAACGAAGCCGTAGCCGCAGGCATAAAAGAAATAGTACTGGTTACGCACGCGTCTAAAAACTCTATCGAAAACCATTTTGACACCAGCTTTGAGCTAGAAGCCACACTAGAGGCACGCGTAAAACGCAGCCTACTAGACGAGGTTCGCTCAATAGTACCAAAAGACGTAACAGTTATTTCGGTTCGCCAATCGGCCCCATTAGGCCTTGGCCACGCAGTGTTGGCTGCTAAACCCATAGTGGGCAATAACCCCTTTGCCGTAATGCTACCCGACGTAATAATAGACAAATACAAGTCAAACCCAAAAACCGATAACCTAAGCCAAATGATCGACCGGTTTGACCAAACAGGCCATAACCAAGTAATGGTAGAGCCCGTACCGCAAGCGCAAGTACACCAATACGGCGTGGTAGACCTAGCCGGTAAAAACATAAGTGCAGGCGAAAACGCCACCATTAAAAACATGGTCGAAAAACCAAGTAACGATGAAGCCCCAAGTAACCTAGCCATAACAGGTCGCTATGTTGTATCGCCCACCATTTGGGATTTGCTTGAGTACACACCACCGGGCGCCGGCGGCGAAATACAACTTACCGATGCATTACTACAACTACGCCACCTCGAAACGCTCGAAGCCTACCACCTTACAGGTAAATCGCACGATTGTGGTTCTAAACTAGGCTATATGCTGGCAAATGTTGAATATGCTATGCAATCAAGCCATATGGGTGAAGAGTTTAGTAATGAGGTAAAAAAATTAACTAGCTAGTGCTTATGAGTAGTATTAAGTGTTTATCTGTATCTCCTTTTTGTTTGTGAGTAAATTTGAAAAACTATAATAAAAGTGCCATTTTTATGGTCGCAGAAAAATTAGTGAAAATGGCAACGCAGCTCGCCATGATTGTTTTACTTGCAAAATTTTTGGGGCCTGAGAATTTAGGTAGCTTAATGTACTGCTTTGCAATTGCATCTATTTTTATGTTTTTGAATCAGCTTGGTTTAGACACTGTATTAGTAAAACATTTTGTTGAACAGAAATATAACAAATTCAAGCTCTTAAAAAATGCCTTTGTGGCTAGATTTGTCACCGCCTTGTTTTGTGTCCTTTCTATAAACGTTTTAGGCCTTTGGTTGGTAGACGAGCAAACACGCATACTCCTTTTTGTTATCTCTATTTATCATGTTTTTTTACCTGCTACCGTTTTGGAGTGGTACTTTCAATCACAAGGGCGTGGAGAGCTTTCTGCTGCAGGTCATATTACTGGTCATATTGCTGGTTTTATATTCAGGTTAGCGTGTTTATATTTTGGCGCAGACTTAATTTGGTTCGGTATTGCATATATTGTGGAAAGTGCGGTCATGTTTTTGGTTTATGTATCGTTAGCAAATAAGCAAAATATTAATGTATTAGGGCGAATTTCTGTTGCACAAATAAAAACCTTATTAAAAGAATCTGCTCCTCTTATTTTATCTGGTGCAATAGTTTTGTTATACATGAAAATTGACCAAATCATGTTAGGTAAAATGGTTAATAATGCTGAGGTTGGTATTTATGTAGCAGCTTCACGTTTGAGTGAGGCTTGGTATTTTATAGGGTTAACTATTATTAGTGCTTATTTTCCCAGGTTTATTGCCATTAAACAAAATAAAAGTGAACAAGAATACCACCAAGCTATTATCAAGGTGGGGCGATGGTTAGTTTGGAGCGCAATACTATTAGCGGTTATAACTACGTTTATATCGCCATGGTTAATATCGCTTTTATATGGTCAAGAGTACACAAGCTCTGCCAATGTATTAATGATCACTATTTGGGCTGTTCCGTTTGTTTATTTGGGCGGTATTTCAACAAAAATGTGTGTAGCCTTATCACAAAGTAATAACATATTATGGCGCAGCGTGTCGGGGTTATTAATGAACTTAATTTTGAATTACTTCCTAATTCCACTTTATGGTGCGGTTGGTGCTGCAATGGCAACATTGGTATCTCAGGTAATGGCTTGTTACTTTTTTAATGTGATTTTATTAAGAAAGAACAGCGTGTTCTTAATACAATCCTCTTGTTTTTTTAGAGTGAAAGGAACAAGAAATGATTAAATTCAATGAAATATCAATAGTAAGTGCAGCCTTATTTGGTTGCGTTTTTTTTATGTTGCTGTCAATGCTGGATTTTATGCTTGATGGTCTTCGTTACGTTAAGTATGTGGTGCCAGTTTATATTATTATTGTTTTTTCAGTACTTAAAAAAAAGAAATTTTACGTAACAGATACACCCGTATTACCATTTTTAACGCTAGTTTTAATAATGTTAATATTCTTGATAATAAATCCAAGTTCATACGGAATTAAAGATATTTACTTCATTTTTTCCTATGTGATTTTGTTTGTTTTGTTCGATATACCAAGTAATGAAAAAAACACTGACTTAATATTTAAGATGTTAGTGTTTTATTTATTACTTAAAATATTTTCACAAGGAGTTAAAAACGTATCCATTTTAGATTCAGAAGGCCTTTTTGAAGATACAAGTGCTTTTATATTTGGCTTTTTTTCGGTGTACTATTTTATTCTTAAAAAGAAATGGATGTTTTTGATAAGTCTAATAATGGTTTTCATAACTTTCAAGCGAATTGTCATATTAGGAGTTTGTTTAAGTTGTTTTTCATATATTTTTTCACTCCGCTATTGTAGTGTGTTAGTGAATAGAATTATCTTGATCGTTGGGCCTATTTTAACATTAATACTGTTAATACTTTTTTCTAATGGCAATTTTGACTGGTTAATTGATGAATACTTTGGAGTATCATCAAATCAACTTGCTATGGGAAGAGTCGTTATATACTCATATGTTATTGATGAAATAATCGCAAATAATTGGTTGTTGCTTTTTGGTTATGGAATTGGGAGTTCCTATCAACTTGTTGATATTGCTACGTTAGGAAGAGACCAAAACTTACATAGTGATATTCTTAAATTGTATTACGAAGGAGGTCTCTTTTTATTTTTAATGTTTCTTTATTCATTTAGTAAGTGTTTCTCACGTAAAGTATTGTTTCCTATGGCAATATTGTTATTAATTTCATTCTCTACAGATAATATATTGATTTATTCACATGTCATGTTTTTCTTTGTTTATTTATCTTTAATGTTAAAGAAAAGGAGTGAACATGAACTGTAAACCTATTTGCCTCTTTACTTATAACCGACTTGAAGAAACCAAGTTGACGGTAAAGCATTTACAAAAAAATGACTTAGCTATAGAAAGTAAACTTTATATATTTTCAGACGGTGCAAAAAATGAATCATCGGTTAACTCTGTTGAGGCTGTACGCCAGTACCTTAAAACGGTGGATGGTTTTGCTCAAGTAAAAGTTATTGAAGCCCCCACTAATAAGGGCCTAGCTAAGTCAATTATAACGGGTGTTAGTCAAGTCATTAATGAATACGGCAGTGTGATTGTGCTGGAAGATGACTTAATAACAGCCACTAATTTTTTAAGTTACATGAATCAAGCGTTAGATTTTTACCAAGCACAAGAAAAAGTGTGGAGTGTCTCTGGCTTTTCATTTCCTATTAAATATGACCCTGATTATAGATTCGATAATAGCTTTGGTGTAAGGGCGTCATCTTGGGGCTGGGCTACATGGAAAAACCGTTGGGAGTTAGTGGATTGGGATGTGTCTGATTATGCTGATTTTATTAACAATAATGTAGCCAAAAGAGCATTTAACCGTGGTGGTAGTGATATGTGCAAAATGTTGGATAACCAAATAACAGGAAAAATTAATTCTTGGGCAATTCGTTTTTGTTATGCGCAGTTTAAACAGGGGCAATTTGATGTTTATCCAGTTAAATCTAAAGTGCAAAATATCGGTTTTAGTAAAAATGCGTCTAATACACAAGGTATGGATACGCGGTTTACCACAGAACTTGACGATACCCGCAAAAATACATTTACATTTTCTGAGCATGTTTTGGTAAATAACAAAGTATTAAAACAATTTGTTAAACCCTATTCATTGTTCATGAGAGCTAAATATAAATTATTAAAGGTGTTCTCGTGAAGGTTTTATTTGTGCACAACTTCTACCAAATTGCCGGTGGTGAAGACGCGGTTTTAAAGCAAGAAATGGATTTGTTATCAGCGGATCATGATGTGCTGGAATATACTGTTTCTAATGACAATATTAGTTGTTTTTTTAGCAAAGTATTAACTCTGTTACGTGTGCCATTTTCCCTTAAGAGTTATCGCCAATTTAAGCAGTTTTTAACGGTGAATAAACCAGACGTTGTGCATGTGCACAATTACTTTCCTTTATTGTCTCCGTCTATATTTTATGCCTGCAAAAAACTGAATATTCCCGTGGTACACACATTGCATAATTATAGAGCGGTGTGTCCTACTGCATTGTTAATGCATAAGGGTAAAATTAATGAACAAAGCATTACGCACAATGTATGGTGGACGGTTAGACAAAAAGTATATAAAGACTCATTACTAGGAAGTTTTGCTTTAGCGTGTATGGTGCAATTACACAAACGACTAGGCACGTGGAAAAGTAAGGTAGATGTTTTTATTGCGTTAACTGAATTTGCTAAAGCTAAGTATGTAGAAGCTGGTTGGCCAAAGCATAAAATAATAGTAAAACCTAATTTTATAATTGACCCTTTTGATGGTGCTAAAAGCATCACAAAAACAGGCGGTTATGCGCTGTTTGTAGGGCGCTTAAGTGAAGAGAAGGGTATTGACGTATTGCTGAACGCTTGGGCAAATATAAACTTGCCTTTAAAGCTGATTGGCACTGGGCCATTTAAAGGGGTGTTAAAAAACAACACTCAAAACAATATTGAATATTTGGGCTTAAAAGATAAACCAGAAGTTCTTGAACTGATTAAAAATGCGGATTTTGTTGTAATGCCATCTACTTGGTATGAAGGGCTGCCAATGGTGCTAATTGAATCCTTTTGTTGTGGAACACCTGCTTTAGTTTCAAACATTGGCAGTATGCAAGAGGTAGTTACAGCAGAAGTAAGTGGTTTACATTTTGAAGTTGGCAACTCAAGTGACTTACAAAATAAAGTTCAGTGGATAATAAATAACCCTGCTGAAATTAAGCGTTTTGGTTGTAATGCTAGGAATGAATTTTTAAATAAATATACCTCTGACATCAATAAATATCAGTTACTTAATATTTATCAACAAGCCATAAATGGAGTTAGTTAATATGAGAGAGCGTTGCAGCGTGATTAAAATGGATGTTGATGTCACTAATTTGGACTCTGTATTACATCAAGTAGAAATCTTAGCTTTAAAAAAACAAGGTGCTTATGTTTGTGTATCAAATGTACACATGTGTATTGAAACCTTAGACAGTAATGAGTTTAAACAAGTTGTGAATAATGCTGACTTGGTTATACCCGATGGTAAGCCGCTTTCTTGGGCGCAAAAATTTCTTGGCTTTAAAGAAGCAAAGCAAGTTAGAGGCCAGGATATTATGAATGCCTTGTGTGCAGCATCTGGTGAGGAAAGGCTGAACATTGGCTTTTATGGCGGCAGTTCAGATGAACTGTTAAGCACAGTAAAAAGAAAAATGATAGAAACTTATCCAGATATTCGTATTTCATATGCATATTCGCCGCCTTTCAGGCCACTTACCTTAGAAGAAGATGAACAGGTAGTTGAAGATATTAATAATGCTAATGTCAATGTTTTATTTGTTGGTATTGGCTGCCCAAAACAAGAACGTTGGATGGCAGGACATAAAGACAAATTAAATTGCGTTATGCTAGGTGTAGGCGCTGCATATGATTTTATAGCGGGTAGTAAAAAGCACGCGCCACGCTGGGTTCAAAAAATAGGAATGGAATGGCTGTTTAGGTTGTGTAGCGAGCCAAAGCGTTTATGGCGACGTTACCTGTCTACAAATCCACGTTTTATTTGGCATTTTGGTAAACAGTATTTTAAGTATTTAATTAAGTAAATTAGTGAGATAATTTTGTATTTTATTAGGAAGTTTTTATTTTACACAATTTCGCTTTTTTTCTTGTTAGCAAATGACTCTCATGCAGATGAAAGCGTATATATTTATGTTTCTAACAAGGTGAATTTAAATGGTGAGGGGTCACTTTCTTCGCCTTATAAATCGCTTTTAAATGCACTAGCTAGAGCCAGAAAAATAAAAAATAAATCTGTAACAATTGTTGTTAGAGGTGGAATTTATACTTTAAATAAAACAGTTGAATTGACTGACGAGGATTCAAGAGATTCTAAATTCCCATTAATGATTACTTCATTTAAAAATGAAGAGGTGGTAATTAGCGGTGCAAAAGAGTTGAACACTTGGAATGAAGTGACAGACCCAGCAGCTTTAAAGCGAATACAAAGCAGCTCTAAAAAAAATATTTACGTCACCAATTTGTTTAAGTATGGAGTATCAAATTTTGGCTCAGCTAAGCTTGGGGGCGTTGAGCTTTATCATAACGATAAAAAAATGCTGCTTGCGCGTTACCCAAATAATGGGTTGCTTAAAATAAATAAACTAGTTAAACCAGGCTCAAAAATCGTACGAAGTCACACTGGTAGTGTTGAAGGTCAGTTTTATTATGACGATGCAACGATTGATAGTTGGACTGGTGAAGATGACATTTATCTAAATGGTTACTGGTTTTGGGATTGGAAGCAAGAAATACAAGCAGTAAAAAGTATAGATACTAAAAGTAAAATTATTTCATTAAAAAAGCCTTACCATGTATACGGGTATAAAAGAAAGCAAGAGTATTTTGCATTTAATATACTAACTGAACTAGATTCAAAAAATGAGTGGTATTTAGACAGAGGTAACGGTGATTTATATTTTTATCCGAGTACTGAAATCACTAATGAAAAACCTAAGTTAGCAGTTATTGATAATATTATATCATTAAATAATGTAAGTAATATCACAGTGAAAAATATTACTTTTTCTTATGCAAAAAATAATGGTGTATTCATTGAAGGTGGTGAGCAAAATCTATTAGAAAATGTTGTAGTGAAGCATATTGGTAATACAGCTATTTCAATTTTAAATAGCCCTAAAACAAAAGTAGTGTCGAGCCACATATATTCAGTAGGTGGGTCTGCAATTAGTATTCATGGTGGTAACCGCGATGAGCTAATTAGCGGTGATATATGCATTATTAACAACAATATACATGACTACGCTAAAACTATAAAAACTTACCAACCAGGGATATCTATCAGGGGAGTTGGTAATTGTGTAATAAATAACGAGATTTTTAATGCGCCGCATATGGCTATTTATTTTGAAGGTAATAACCACACTATAAAATATAATGAAATATACAATGTTGTTAAGGAATCCAACGATGCAGGAGCTATTTATGCAGGTAGAGATTGGACTTCTAGAGGCACCGTTATTGCTAATAATTACCTTCATAATATTCAAGGTTATAAAAATAAAGGAGCAAAAGGGATTTATTTAGATGATGAATTTTCTGGTGTGACAATTGAAAATAATATTTTTGATAATGTTTATGATGCAGTTTTTATAGGAGGTGGTAAGGATAACGTTGTAAAAAACAATTTATTTATAAATACATTTAGATCTATTTATATTGACACACGAGGAATTGGGTGGGCTAAGAAAGCATTGAGCCAGCTATTACAAAAACTGAATCAAGTTCCTTACAAGAGTGATATTTGGAAAAAAAGCTATCCTACATTGTCTAACGTTCTAAAGGTTGAGCCAAGGTTACCCGTTGGCAACTTAATAGAAAACAACGTATTTTTTGATGATGGCTGGAATGCAATTAGAGAAGAGGCAATTCCATATATTCAGCTAAAAAATAACCATTTATTGGTTGGTGAAAAGCCTACTAATGATTATTCGGTAAGTAAAAATTTACATAATTTCAAAGCTATTCAATTTGAGAAAATAGGTATTCAAAGTTCACTTGGTCTTTAATAGCTATATTTAAAATTACATAATTTTAAAAAACTTTATATAAGGGAAGATACATGTCAAAAAAAGTTGCGTTAATAACCGGTGTTACAGGCCAAGATGGCTCATACTTAGCTGAGTTCTTACTTGAAAAAGGTTACGAGGTACACGGTATAAAACGTCGTGCATCTAGTTTTAATACAGAACGAGTGGATCATATTTATCAAGATCGCCATGAAACTAGCCCGCAGTTTTTTCTGCATTACGGTGATTTAACCGATACGTCTAACCTTACGCGTATTTTAAAAGAAGTGCAGCCTGATGAAGTATATAACCTAGGCGCACAAAGCCATGTAGCGGTTAGTTTTGAAGCGCCCGAATACACTGCTGATGTAGATGCAATGGGGACATTACGTTTACTTGAGGCAATTCGCTTTTTAGGAATGGAAAAAACCACTAAATTTTACCAGGCTTCTACCTCTGAGCTATACGGTGAAGTGCAAGAAACACCACAAAAAGAAACTACTCCATTTCATCCGCGTTCACCTTATGCAGTTGCAAAAATGTATGCGTACTGGATTGTAGTTAACTACCGTGAGTCGTACGGTATGTATGCATGTAACGGTATTTTGTTTAACCATGAGTCGCCACGCCGTGGTGAAACCTTTGTTACCCGTAAAATTACCCGTGCTTTAGCTAATATTTCACAAGGGTTAGAAAAGTGCCTATACCTAGGTAATATGGATGCACTTCGTGACTGGGGTCATGCAAAAGATTACGTACGCATGCAATGGATGATGCTACAACAATATGTTGCCGAAGACTTTGTTATTGCCACAGGTAAACAAATTTCGGTACGCGACTTTGTAAGGTTATCGGCTAAAGAGCTAGGGATAACACTAGAGTTTAGTGGCGAAGGCGTAGACGAAATAGCAACAGTAGCTGCAATTGAAGGCGACAACGCCGCGGCACTAATAGTAGGCGATGTAATTGTTAGGGTTGACCCGCGTTACTTCCGTCCAGCAGAGGTTGAAACACTACTAGGCGACCCTTCTAAAGCAAAGGCTAAACTAGGTTGGCAGCCAGAAATTACCGTAGAAGAAATGTGTGCCGAAATGGTGCAAAACGATTTAGGTAAAGCTAAACAACACGCCATTTTAAAAACACATGGTTACAATATTAGCGTAAGTGTTGAGTAACATTTAAGTATTAATGCTGCACCTAAGTGTGCAGCACACTTTACATGGATTTATTATGAAAACTATTTTTGTAGCGGGCCATAAAGGCATGGTGGGCTCGGCAATTGTTCGCCAGTTAGTGTCAAACCCCATCATAAATGTAATTACTCAAGACCGTAGCGAATTAAATTTACTTGATCAGGCAGCGGTTAAACATTTTTTTGAAAACAATAATATAGACCAAGTATATTTAGCGGCGGCTAAAGTAGGCGGTATTGTTGCTAACAATACGTACCCAGCCGAATTTATTTACCAAAACCTAACTATACAAAACAATATAATACACAGCGCACACTTAGCAGGCGTTAACGATTTATTGTTTTTAGGTTCGTCGTGCATTTACCCAAAACTTGCTACACAACCTATGACCGAGCAAGCTCTGCTTACTGGTACGTTAGAGCCAACCAACGAGCCTTATGCTATTGCTAAAATTGCCGGTATTAAAATGTGCGAGTCGTACAACAGGCAATATGGCCGTAATTACCGTTCGGTAATGCCAACTAATTTATATGGTGAAAACGATAATTTTCACCCTGAAAATTCCCATGTTATACCCGCTTTATTACGTCGTTTTCACGAAGCTAAACTGAATGGCGACAGCAAAGTGGTTGCGTGGGGCTCGGGTAAGCCAATGCGTGAGTTTTTACATGTAGACGACATGGCAGCAGCCTCTATTTACGTTATGAACTTAAACAACGAAACGTACAAAACCAATACTCAAGACATGCTTAGCCACATTAATGTAGGTACGGGTGTTGACTGCACTATACGTGAGTTAGTTGAAACCGTAGCCCAAGTAGTTGGCTTTACGGGCACTATAGAATTTGATGCAACCAAGCCCGATGGTGCACCGCGTAAGTTAATGGATGTATCGCGTTTAAAAGATTTAGGTTGGCAATACAGTATTGACCTTGAGCAGGGACTTACCAGTACGTACGAATGGTTTTTAGCTAACCAAAACAACTTTAGAAAATAGGGTTGTAACATGTTTTTAGATAAATAAACGTTTAGCACGGTTATAAAAAGTAGCCCGCTTGTATCTATTGATTTAGTGGTAATTAACCCAGACGACCAGGCCCTTTTAGGGCAGCGTTTAAACCGCCCAGCAAAAGGGTTTTGGTTTGTACTTGGTGGGCGAATTTTAAAAAACGAAAGCTTAGCTAATGCATTTAAACGCTTAACGCATGAAGAGCTAGGCACTGAGTTTGTTATTGAGCAAGCCACGTTGTAGAGCCCGTATGATCATTTTTACGACGACAATGTATTTGGTAACGAGTTTACTACCCATTACGTGGCTATTTCGTTTGTTATAAAACTGACACAACCCCTTAGTAACCTACCAATGGATGTTCAGCATAATGGTTACAAATGGTTTGAAATTAACGATTTACTTAATGACGCCGCAGTACATAAACATACTAAATGGTATTTTGAGTCATTAAGCAACAATAGCAGTGATTGTAAACTGTAAAATATACAAAGGAATAATTATGATTTTACCTGTTATTGTGGCCGGTGGTTCTGGTACGCGTTTATGGCCGCTTTCTCGTGGTAATTATCCAAAACAGTTTTTAGCGCTAGATGGGTCTAACCACACTATGCTGCAACAAACCATTAGCCGTTTAAACGGTATTGAGCATAAACCCGCAATGCTTATTTGTAACGAAGAACACCGCTTTATAGCAGCAGAGCAAGTTAGGCAATTAAATGTTGAACATTCGGGCATCTTTTTAGAGCCAGTAGGGCGTAATACCGCACCGGCTATAGCATTAGCTGCATTTAAAGCTATTGAGAACAAGCAAGACCCGCTATTACTTGTATTGGCTGCCGACCATGTTATTGAAAATACACCTGCATTTGTTAATAGCGTAAACCAAGCAGCAGCACTTGCTGGGCAGGGTAAATTAGTTACTTTTGGTATTGTGGGCAACAAGCCTGAAACCGGTTATGGTTACATTAAACGTGGCGAGCAATACCAAGCAAATTTTGTGGTTGACCACTTTGTTGAAAAACCCGATTTAGCGACCGCTAATTCATATATTGAAAGTGGCGACTATTACTGGAACAGCGGTATGTTTTTATTTAAAGCAAGCCGTTATTTACAAGAGTTAAAAGCCTTTAGGCCCGATATTTACACTGCGTGCGAACAAGCCATGCAACTACAAAACGACGACATGGACTTTGTACGAGTAGATAAAGCCGCATTTGAACAATGCCCCGACGAGTCGATTGATTACGCAGTAATGGAACACACAAAAGACGCGGTTGTAGTACCTATGGACGCCGGTTGGAACGACTTAGGCGGTTTTGAAGCATTATGGGAAGTATCGCAACACGATGCTAACGGTAATGCGTTTAAAGGTGATGTAAAAGCGGTTGATACTAAAAATACTTTAGTATTTGGTGAAGACAAACTCGTTGCCACTGTAGGTGTTGAAAACCTCGTTATTGTAAACACCAAAGACGCCGTACTCGTTGCGCACAAAAATGAATCGCAAAAGGTAAAAGCTATTGTACAACAACTTAAAAATGAGCAACGCCCAGAGGTAACTTTTCATCGTGAAGTATACCGCCCTTGGGGTAAATACGACTCGGTTGATTGCGGCGAGCGTTTTCAGGTTAAGCGTATTACGGTTAAACCGGGTGCTAAATTGTCGGTGCAAATGCATCACCACCGTGCTGAACACTGGATTGTGGTTTCGGGTACTGCCAAAGTACATTTAGATGGGCAAGAGCAATATTTAACCGAGAACGAATCGGTTTATATTCCTATAACGGCTGTGCATGCGCTCGAAAACCCAGGTAAAGTAAACCTAGAGCTAATAGAGGTTCAGTCGGGCTCTTACTTAGGTGAAGACGACATTGTTCGTTTTGAAGATCGTTACGGTCGATCTTAATAAATTTGTATATTAGAGGGTAATATGGATAGTTCGGTTATTATTGAACGCAGCGGCATTGAGTTTGGCACGTCGGGCGCACGTGGCCTTGTTACCAATTTTACAAACGAAGTCTGTTTTGCTTTTACCTTGGCTTTTTTAAGTACGCAAAGCAATGTAAAGCGCATTGCCATTACTATCGACAATAGGTCGAGCAGCCAAGCTATGGCGCAAGCCTGTATTAGCGCGGCTAAACAGGCCGGCATTGAGGTAGACTACTTTGGTGTTATACCCACGCCAGCACTTGCTTATACTGCACAAATTGCGAGGTACCTGCCATTATGGTTACCGGTAGCCATATACTGTTTGATCGTAACGGGCTAAAGTTTTACACAAACACCGGTGAAATAACCAAGCAAGACGAAATCGCTATTATTAGTGCCAACGTACTTGTTGAATATGTAGACCTTTTACCTTTACCAAATGCCGATACCCGCGCATTCGATTTATACATAAAGCGTTACCTAGATGTATACGCCAGTGATTTATTAAAAAATAAAAAATTGGTATTTATCAGCATTCAAGCGCTGGCCGAGATTTATACCCCGTTTTATTTAAAGCACTAGGCGCCGACGTTGTATGCTTAGGCTATAGCGACGAATTTGTACCCATAGACACCGAAGCCGTAGCCGAAACCGACCGCGCACAAGCACGCAAGTGGGCAAGTGAGTATAAGTTAGATGCACTTTTTTCGACTGATGGCGATAGGCCCTTATTAACCGACCAAAATGGCAACTATTTTACTGACGATGCTTTATGTTTATTGGCTGCAAAAAGCCTAAACATTCAGGCGTTAGCTATTCCGGTTAGTTGTACAAGCTCGGTTGAATTAACCGGGTACTTTAATACTGTAAAACGCACAAAAATAGGCTCGCCCTATGTAATAGCGGCTTTTGACGATTTAATGAATAACTATTCTGCCGTTGCAGAGTTTGAAATAAATGGTGGGTTTTTACTTGCGTCAAATATATATGTAAACAACAAAATATTATTATCGCTACCAACGAGGGATGCGTTATTACCTGTAATAGCGGTATTAACACTGGCAAATAGTGAGCCGCTTTCTAGTTTAAATACCTTACTTCCACAGCGCTTTAATTACAGCGACAGAATAAAAAATATTACTAAAGCGAAAACTGCACCACCTATTCAATTAGGAATAAACATGCCGGCGCAGTTGCTTTCAGTTTTTAATATGGATGAGCTTTGCATTAAAGATATAAATATTACAGACGGTGTAAGGCTAACTTTTAGTAACCAAGGTGTAATACATTTGCGGCCATTTGGTAATACACCAGAACTTAGGTGCTACACAGAGAACGATAGTATAGCTAAAGCAAAAGCTTTGGCTGAAAGCGTACTTGAACGAGTAAAAAACTATGTAGATTTAGTTTAATTTTTAATTTACCAGCACAAATACTTAATATTTTGTTTAAATTATAAGCGTATTTTGTTTTTTAATTTAAATAGTTAAAAATTTTGTACCTTTATTTGGGTTCACTAATTACGACTTTTAGCTTATTGTTTGTTGAGTATTGTTGGTTAATGTTCTATATTAACACTAGCTTAATAATTACAATTTTAGTAAATACTACAGGGATGATAGTGTGACTTCTTCAAGGACGTTTAAACCTTCTGGTTCTTCTGATGCAAACTTTTACCGTTTGTTTGATTTACTATGCTTATTTTTAGCGTTTCAGCTTTCTGCAGTTATATATTCCTTTACTTTTAACTCTGCCTATTTAGTTGCTGTTTTATCGGTTGCGCTTGCTTATATATATTGTGCCGAAATGTTTTCGGCTTATCGCTCGTGGCGCGCAGGTAAATTTAGAAACATGGTGTTGTGTGCTTGGGGCTCACTTACTATTGCTTTTTTATGTCTATTTCTTATTTCGTTTATGTTTAAATTTACAGAAGCATTTTCGCGTGTTGGTTTAGGCGTTTGGTTTATGTGCAGTATTGTTTTTTTGTATACATGGCGTTTATTTGTTTTTTTGTACAAACAAAACCGCAGGAAACTAGGCATGAATTTACGTAATGTAGCTATAGTTGGGGCGACCGAGAGTGGTGCGTATTTATTTAACGAAATTGACAAAAACGATGAGCTTGGTTTTAAATTTAAGGGCTTTTATGACGATAGAAAGCCAGAGCGATTAAGCGATAAGTTAGCAATTGAAAACTTTGAAGGCTCTATTCAAAGTGCAGTAAATGTAGCAAGAGCTGGCATGATAGATATTTTATATATTGCTTTACCATTAAAAGCAGAAAAACGTATTGCTGATATTTTATTACAACTTGGCGATACCACGGTTGATGTGCATATTATTCCTGATTTTTTACTTTCTAACCTCATACATGCTCGAATTGAGCACGTTGGTGATGTAGACACATTAAGTGTGTTTGAATCGCCATTTATTGGTGCCCACGAATTTATAAAACGCACTGAAGATGTTGTAGTTGCATCGCTTATTTTGCTACTTATATCACCACTTTTACTTGTTATAGGCGCTGCAGTTAAACTTACCTCTAAGGGGCCTGTAATTTTTAAGCAGGACCGTTACGGGCTCGATGGTAAAAAAATTAAAGTGTGGAAGTTTCGCTCAATGAGCGTAACCGAAAACAGCGATGTAGTAACTCAAGCCACTAAAAATGACGTACGCATTACTAAGCTTGGTGCTTTTTTACGTGGTACAAGCCTTGACGAACTCCCTCAATTTGTAAATGTATTAAAAGGCGACATGTCGATTGTTGGGCCAAGGCCCCATGCGGTTGCTCACAACGAGGAATACCGTAAAAAGGTCGACTTTTATATGTTTAGACATAAAGCTAAACCGGGTATTACTGGGTGGGCACAAATTAATGGGTGGCGGGGCGAAACCGACACTTTAAACAAGATGACTAAGCGTGTTGAATATGACTTGCATTACATTAAGCATTGGTCGTTATGGTTTGATATAAAAATTATTTTTTTAACAATATTTAAGGGATTTAAAAATGCAAACGCTTACTAATCCAGTTAAAGGTTTACTTTTGGTGGCAGGTATTGTGGTTACTACTCCTTCATTTGCAGCACTAGAACCTGGTAGCTTTATGACTAAAGATGGGGCCGCCATAACGCCTACTTTAACAACAGGGCTTAGCAGTAACGACAACTTTTTTAGCACACCAACTGATGAAGAGTCGCGGTTAATTTGGACCATTGCACCTAATATTGATGCGTTAATTGAAGATGGTGTTAATTATTACAATGTAAATGCAGCTACAAGTACGAGCATGCACAATAAAGACACTGCTGATAACTTTACACAAGTAAATTTAAGTGCAGCCACTCATAACGAGTTTACTAGCCGCCACAGATTAGATTTTAACGCCACTGCTGATTGGCTTTTTGAACCACGTGGTAGTGGTTTAACCGAAGGGTTAGGTGATGCTGTAAACGAGCTTGTAGAGTATCAACAACAAAGTGTTGATGGCCGTTATGAATTTGGTGCATTGAGCTCTAAGGCTCAAGTGGCTGTAACGGCAGGCTTTTTTAATAAAAAGTATCAAAACTTTAGATCTATATCGCAATTTCGTGATTACGATAGAACGTCACTTGGTTTAATTGGTTATTACAATACTCAGGCTTCAACACGTACTTTTTTAGAGCTTAAACAAGAAGACTACCGATATGATGTAGTTGATGCAGGCGGAATTAGCCGTGATTCAGACGACGTTAAATTATTAATTGGTATGGAGTGGGAGGCCACTGCTGTTACGTCTGGCTCGGTTAAATTAGGTTATCAAAAAAAGGACTTTGAAGCTGCACAGCGTGAAAACTTTACAGGGTTAAGCTGGGAAGCCGCCGTTACGTGGCAACCACTTAGTTACTCGTTTGTTGACTTTAGCACTAGCCGCGCCGCAAAAGATCCACTAGTTGAAGGCGATTACATTCGTGAAAGTGTGTATCGTGCAACGTGGACACACGATTGGAATGAGCAATTAAGTACAAGCGCGGGTGTATCGTATACCGACGAGCAGTACGTAGGTGAAATTGGCCGACAAGATAAAACTAGTAATGCTAATTTTGCAGTAAGCTATGTAACAAGTAGCTTTGGTATGGTTTCGACCTATGTTGATTTTATGGATAAAGATTCAACGCAAGATGCTCTAAAGTTTGACCGGCTGGTTGTAGGTATTAATTTTACATTTGCACTAAAGGCTAATTAATGAAACGCAGTATTTGCTTAACTTTTTTGTTTTTAAGCTTGGCTTTAACGAATCTTGCGCATGCGCAAGATTACGCTTTAGGTGCCGGTGATAAAGTAGAAATAAAAGTGTTTGGTCAGCCAGAGTTAGAAGTAACGGCCCTTTTAGGTAATAGCGGTGAAGTAAGCTACCCTTTTTTAGGTAAAATTAAATTAGCGGGCTTAAGTACGTCGCAAGTTGAGAAACTTATTACTCAAGGTTTAAGGCCTGATTATTTAGTAAACCCAAATGTGTATGCACAGGTAATTGAATACCGCCCTTTTTATATACACGGTGAAGTAAAAGCACCCGGTGCTTACCCTTACCAACCCGCGATGACAGTAAATCAAGCTGTTGCCCTAGCGGGTGGGTTAACCGAACGTGCGTCGCTTGATAAAATATATATATTTAAAGAGCAAACAAAAGAGCAGCAACAAAAAGGTAGTTTAAACAGCCAAATTGCAGCGGGCGATACAATAAAAATAGAACAACGCTTGTTTTAAGCAATTGTTAAGGCAGTAATAAATGAACCAAATACAAGACAACCCTCAAACTGAAGAAGTTATTGATTTAAGTGCTTACTTAAACGTTATTAAACGTAATAAGTGGCGCATTTTAAGCTTTGCTGTAGTAGTTACATTATTAACTATTATGGTGACTTTAACTTTAATACCCCGTTATACAGCTACAGCCACTTTACTTATTGAAGCAGAACAAAGTAAGGCGGTAAGTTTTGATGAAGTTTATGGTTTAGACTCGTCAAAAAAAGAATATTACCTTACCCAGTTTGAAGTTATTAAGTCGGACAGTATTGCTCGTGAAGTAATAACAAAGCTTGATTTAAAATCGCATGTTGATTTTATTGCTAAGCCTTCTTTTACTGGAGAGGCTATTGTGTATATTCAAGGTTTATTTCCTTTTTTAAACAACGCTGAAAAGCAGCAATTAACTGATCAAGAAAAAGCTGATTTAGAAATGCTTTCTTTACTTGCTACTTTTAAAGAAAGCCTTAGCATTTCGCCTATACGTAAAACCCAACTTGTAAATGTAAGCTTTGAGTCGAGCGACCCTAAACTTGCTGCATTAGTGGCTAATACTGTTGGCGAAGTTTATATAGAAAGCCAATTGCGCGCAAAAATGGGGATTACCAAGCAGGCTTCAACGTGGTTAAATACGCGGTTATTTCAGTTGCGTGTTCAATTAGATGACTCTGAAGAAAAGCTACAGGCGTACCGTGAAGCACAAAAGCTTGTGGATATTGAAGGTATTGCAGGCTTAGTTACTCAAGAGCTTGAGCAAACATCACAGCAGTTAGTTACCGCTCGCACCGAAAAAAATAACTTACAAAGCATTAACCGGGTAATAAGTGAATACGGTAATAATAACCTTGATTTACTCGGCAGCATGCCTGAAATTACATCGCACAAAGTGGTACAAGATGTAAAACGCGAAGTTATTTTAGTTGAGCGTAAAGTAAGTGAGCTAAGTGAAGTTTATGGCCCTAAGCACCCTAGGATAATATCGGCAAAGGCGGAGCTTGCTACAGTTAAAAGTAACTTAAATAAGCAAATTAAAGGCCTTATTACGGGTATTGAAAAAGAGCTAAACCGTATAACGCGTACAGTTAGCGCCCTTGAAGCCGATTTAGTTAAAATACGAACTGAATATCAAAGTATTACTCGTAAAGAAACCGAGTACAACCAGCTAAAACGTGAAGTAGAAACAAACCGAAATATATTTAATACGTTTTTATCTCGCTCTCGCGAAACAGAAGTAACCAGCGACTTTAGCTCGGCTGCTGCACGTTTTACTGACCGAGCTTATGCACCTAAAGATCCTAGCAAGCCAAACAAAAAGTTGATTATTGTTTTGGCTTTTGTTGCGAGCTTTGGTTTTGCTGTGGTAATGAGCTTTGTGTTTGACGCACTTAACGATACGATTAAAACTAAAAACGATGTTGAAAATAAACTAGCACAACGCATGCTAGGAATACTTCCTTTTGTTAAAACACCTAAAAATAGTGTGTTTGGTATTCATGCGTACTTTGACGAGCATTACAGGCGTTTTGCTGAGTCGGTACGTACGTTCCGTACTAGTTTATTGTTAACCCAGTTAGATAAAGAGCACAAAGTAATTGCGGTTACATCAAGTGCACCAGGTGAAGGTAAAACCACAACTTCAGCTAATTTAGCTATGTCGCTTGCACAAATGGGTAAAGTATTATTAATTGACGGCGATTTACGTAAACCTAGTATTGCAAAACGATTTGATATACCTGTTTTTCACCCCGGTTTAAGTAACTTAATAGTGGGTACTGAAGCGTTAGCTGAGTGTATTCATATAGATGAGCAATCGGGTGTGGTTATAATGCCTAGTGGGCAAGTACCGGGTAACCCTTTAGAGTTATTATCGAGCAATCAGTTTGCTGAGCTACTTGTTAATTTAAAAGGCTTATACGATCACATTATTATTGATACGCCACCTACTCAAGCGGTAAGCGATGCATTAGTTATTGCGCAAAATACAGACTCGGTGATTTATGTTGTTAAATCCGATTTAACTCGTATCAAGCCAATAAAAGCAGGTATTGAGCGTTTGTTTGAATCTAAGGCACATATTGCTGGCGTTGTTGTTAACCAGGTAGATATGACTAAAAGTAAAGAACAGCATAGTTATGGATACTACGATTATTATGATTATACGCAACAATCTGACAAGACTTAATTAATTGCTTATATGATTGATATTCATTCTCACATTTTGCCAGGTATTGATGATGGCGCTAAAGATTTAGATGAATCTTTAGCGCTTTTAAGCATTGCACAAAGCGATGGCATTACACATATGGTTGCTACTCCTCATATTCACTTAGGTCGTTTTAATAATTCTGTTTCGCATATTTACGAAGATTTAGCCCAATTACAAAGTGCGGCACTTGCCGGTGACATTAATATTAAACTTGCTGTTGCTGCAGAGGTTAGGCTTGATGTGGAACTAATGACTTTAGTTATGAGTAACAAACTACCTTTTATTGGGTGTATTGGCGGTGTAAATTACTTATTGCTTGAGCTTCCGCATTCTCATGTGCCACAAGGGTACGATAAGTTTATTAGCTGGCTGGTAAAGCAAAATATTAAAGTGATTATTGCTCACCCTGAGCGTAATCGTGATATACAAGCAAAGCCTTTTTATTTAGAACGTTTAAAACAGTTAGGGTGTGATTTTCAGCTAACGGCCTCAAGTATAGAGGGTGGGTGGGGCATTAAAGCACAAGATATTAGTTTTGATATGCTTAATAAGGGGTTGGTAACTTATGTAGCTAGCGATGCGCATTCGGTTAAGCGCAGGCCGCCAATATTAAGTAAGGCTAAGCATATTGTTAGTGACTTAATAGGCGCCGAAAAAGCACATGAGCTTTTTTACTTAAATCCGCAGCGATTAACAGAGCAGTTATTTAATGCCTAACACCAACAAAGCGGTTAAGTATGTCCAAATACTGTTACTTGCAGTATTTACTATGGTTATTTGTGTGAGTAGCTTTAAAAGTATGCGTGCTAATGCGTGGTTTTTTAATGCTAAAAACACGTTGCAAACGGTTAATGTGCAAAATAATAACCAGCAAGAACTGCAATTGGCCATGGAAGCAATAAATATTGCTATTGAACTTGACCCTAAACACCCTCATTACTTACAGTTAAGTGCACATATAAAGTTGTTACAGCTAGTGGCAATTAACGAGGCGAATAACGATATTTTATTAGCTTATAAGCAAACAGAGCAATTACTTTTAAAGTCGGTGGCCGTTCGCAAAACATGGGCTGAAACATGGATTGCACTAGCACAAGTTGTTAGCTACCAAGAAGGGCCAAGCGAACGTGTTTATGAGTATATTCAGCAGGCTAAAAAGGTAGGCCCTTATAAGTTTGATGTACAGTTAGGTATTATTCAAATTGCGCTAATGAACTGGCAACAACTCCCTCCTAAATATAAAGCGTTATACGTTAACGAGCTTAAACTAGCAGTTAAGCATGGCCATAAATTTGCACGCGCGTTTGAAGTTGCTAAGCAAGTTGAGGCATTGCCTATTTTATGTTTATCGCTTAAATTTGGCACCCATTTTGAACCGGTTAGAACCAGTTGGATTTTTAAAAAACAGTGTAAATAGGTTTTTGTTAGGGAAAGGTATTAGATGTTAGTTATTGAATCCCACCACCGAGAGTTAAGTAAAATTGCTTGTATTTACTTGTAGATACCATCTCTCATTTTAAGCTTCAAGGTCTTATTTAACTTTCTTGGAGCTTAAACGCTTCTTGGTTTTTTATTACACCAAAACATATATGAATTAGCTTTCGCATATTTGCACACACAGCTTGCATCGAATTCTGGCTGGCCCGAGTTTACTGATTGATGTTCGTCCTTTTAATTTACCCGATTCATTGTGCCGTGGGATTAATCCATAATAAGCGGCCGCTTCTTTGGCTTTATTAAATTTTTTAGCCGCAAACAAATACGTCAGCTCTCTCGATAATACGGGCCCAATGCCAGGGATAGACTCAAGTAGCTTCCTGTTTCTTTTTAAATCAGGTTCATTATCTATGCGGTTATCAATGTCAGATTTAAGCTGTTTAATTTCATCATCTAAAAACGCGATTGTCACTTTTATCGATTGGCAAACACGCGCGGAAACGTTGCTAAATTCACTTGCTTCTAATCGATTCGCTTCTCGTTGGCGGTTACTCTCAAGCGCATCTAAACGACGAATAAGGGCTTTAAGCTCTCTAATTTCTAACGCTTCAGGTTGCCAATAATTAACGACTGCGTGCTTAGCACAGCCATAATGAGCAAGCATCGTTGCATCAGATTTGTCTGTTTTGTGAATTATGTTTAAAGCGTCTGCATACTTTTTAGCTTTACCTGGATTCGCTAAAATAATATTAAAGCCTTGCTCGTGTAAAAAATACATCAGCGCTTCATGATAAACACCCGTTGGTTCGAGGGTGATAACAAGCTCACTAGCAGCACTTTTAGTTGTATTTAAAAGCCATTTTTCTATTGTTACAAAGTCTTGGCGCTTGTTTTTAAATACTTTTGTTTTAATTTTGTTTGTAAGCTGGTCTCTCAACCACGATAAATCAATCTTCTCTTTACTAATATCAATGCCGATAAACATCATCTCTACTTACTCCCCTTGTACATACAGCATCTACTTAAATAAAAGTGTGCTTGGATACCATTCAGTTTCTGAGAATAGAAAGTCAGGGCTTTATCTACAGCGCAGTATTAAATACTAGACGTAAAGGCAAGCTCACTGACTTCGATGTGATAAATGATAGCTAATCATTTATCAATGAGAGATACAAGACGTTGAGCTTGCTCACGTTAGAAGCGCAGCTTCTTGTTACTTATATATAAAACAGATATTACCACCGAGAACACCGAGGCGCTGCGTTACACTGAGATAAACATAGTTAAATCCACAAGTATTTATCAGCCCTTAAATTACTTCTCCTTGTGTTCTCCTTTACTTCTCGGTGGTGATTAAATTACTTGTTTACTAATCAATTACAGAACTACCCTTTGTGGATATTCATTTGGTTTTTAATAGGCATATTCAAATACGCAAAAAAATGCCCAGAGTGATTTAGGGAAACTCTGGGCTATAACGGGCTCTTTTGAGCCTTGCGCTAATTAAAAACTTTCTAATTCATAGGGAGAAGTTGAAAGTATTTTAAGTATAGCCAAAGCTCTTAAAATTACACATTTTTGGTTGTTTTTTCTACTGCAGCAAATACAGTTACTTAACTATGTTGTGCACATTTTATACGCAATTTATGCGTGTTTACTCCCACGTTATTAATTGCGTATTTTGAACTAAATCTCGTGGTAATTAATTTTTCGATTTTCTTAATTCTAGAATGAAAAACTAGCTTTATATCGGCCCCTTCTGGTAAGTAGCGTCTTATGTGTCCTTTTAATTGTTCAACAGCTCCTTTTTACCAACTCCGGTAGGGATGGCAAAAATATGATTTGCACCTGAGTATCCTATTTATGAGTAAATGTTCCACATTTCGTTTCCATTTCCATAAGTTATAGGTTGTATGAATCTAGAAGAGAAAGCTGGTAGCTTAGTGTCTCGTAGCGTTAGTTTTTTGATTTGTAGTGGTACAGTGATTTTGGTCACCCATTAAGAAAGAAATGTTATGCTATTTGCATACAAATTTGGGTGAAAAAAATGACAAAATTAAATCGTGCAACGTACTCCGCTGCAATCAAATTAGAAACGGCTCAACTTGTAGTTGACCAAGGTTATACACAAGAAGAAGCAGCCAAAGCGATGGGTGTTGGTAAATCAACTGTAAGTAAATGGGTTACTCAATTAAAGCAAGAACGTAATGGTCAGTCACCATTGGCTTCACCAATAACACCCGAACAAATTGAAATCCGTGAACTTAAAAAGCAAATCCAACGCATTGAATTAGAAAGGATATATTAAAAAAGGCTACCGCTCTCTTGATGTCCGACTCCCTGAACAATTCTCGTTAATTGAGAAATTAAATCAACGAGAGTGTTATCCAATTAGCGTACTGTGTAGCGTATTCAATGTGCATCGTAGCAGCTATAAATATTGGGCTATACGGGATACGACACCGACACCAGAGCAAGTAAGATTAGAAGCTGAAGTTAAAGCCATACATAGAATGAGCGGCGGTTCAGCTGGGGCACGGACAATCGCGGCAATCGCAACGAATAACGGTTTTGAATTAAGCCGTTATCGTGCTGCTAAGCTAATGATTAAATTAAAGCTAGAAAGCTGCCAAGTACCTCAGCATTCATATAAACGCGGCGGTAATGAACATCTTGAAATCCCAAACCTGCTTGATAGGCAGTTCGATGTTGTTGAGCCAGATACCGTGTGGTGCGGTGATGTTACATATATTTGGACAGGCAATCGCTGGGCTTATTTAGCGGTCGTTATTGATTTATTTGCGCGTAAAGTTGTGGGTTGGGCAATGTCATTGTCGCCGGATTCTAACTTAACGCTAAAAGCGCTTGAGTTAGCCAACGAAAGCAGAGGCAGACCAAGTGGGTTGATGTTTCACTCAGACCAATGAAGTCATTATACGAGCTTGAAGTACCGCCAACGTTTATGGCGCTATAAAATCACACAAAGCATGAGTCGACGCGGAAATTGTTGGGATAATGCGCCAATGGAGCGATTTTTTAGAAGCTTTAAAACAGAATGGATGCCAAAGGTTGGGTATGAAAATTTTATAGATGCTAAATATAGCGTTAGTGATTATATCAACGGATATTACAACACCGTTAGACCGCATCATTATAATGCTGGTTTAGCGCCAAATGAATCTGAGATTAGATACAAAGACTCTAAAACTGTGGCCAAATTTTATTGACCACTACAACTGGAGCTTTGATACTTTAACTAGCTGAAGTGCTCGCCAACAATGCATTTAAACCAACACTACAGTACTACGGTGCTTAGACTCTATGCCGACTTAGGATGATGTTTTAAATAATATAATATGAGTATCAACATGTCTATTATTGACGCAATTATTCTTAGTATTAAATTCTGATACTAGTGATAGCTAAAAAACAAGCTTTTTTATTTATTCAATGAGCTTAACTAGTTCAATAGCACCTAAAACAGAGGGATGATTATCATCAAAGTATAATGGAATTCCATTTCTAACCGCGAAACATTTTTCGCTATTACAAAAAGCATCTGCGGGATTTAAGAAGTGTACGTTACTAGGGAATTCAGCTGAGTTAAAGTGATTGATGATATATTTATTTCTTTCATAGTACCAATTGATATCTGTGCTAGTTATATCGTGAAGGCTTACATTACTCTTTCTAGCATTATTAATTAACTTAAAAATATTTTTATTCAGCTCAGGGATTGGTAAGAATATATAAATATTATCTTTACTTTCAGCAAGCTTTAAAATTAGTTCATCCATATGTTTTGTTAAACGGATAGCTTCATTCGTTACTGTAGGTTCATCCACCACAGGATAATGTTCAGCTGTTCCACCGAACAGCATATTTGTAAATCTATGGTTGAAAATTACATTCTTAATTTCTTTACTTTCTAGAATATAACTTACTGATTCATTGTACCATTTAGCGCATACACTAAAGCTATCCGGTTCTTTATACGATGGCTTGCAGCCAGAAAAGCTAAAATGCTTTAAACCAATGTTTTTTTCTTTTAGTCTTAAAGCCATTGCATACGCAATTTCTGTTGAGTGGCTATCTCCAAAAGTTGCCCAAGTAATTCTAGAGCCAAAATACTCGCAAGATTTTTCAGGAGCTCTATATTCACTTATGTGGCACATATTTCTGTAAGGGCTTGGCGTCGAGGAATTAATTAAATTTTGATATTCGATTGGAGATAATTTAAAGAAACCATTTGTACTATAAACAATTAGTCCTAACGAAACTGTTGAAATTGCGATAATAATTGGTTTAGATCTTAGATAAGATATTGGTGTATTAAAATCATTAAGAAACTTTATTTTTTCAATATATTTATTACTCAAGTACCCTAAAATTACTGATGAAATAATACCTATATATATGAAGTTTTTACTTAATGAAAAGTAAGCGATAGCTACTACTAATGGCCAATGCCAAAGGTAAATTGAATAAGACCAAGCCCCAACTTTCTGAAATAGTATGTTTCCAGTGATAAAGCTATTTTTTGAATTCGCTTGTATTATTAGAAAAGATCCTAACACTGGAAATATCGCCAAATAGCCCGGCCACGGTGTTTCCTTTGTAACAAAGAAATATGAGCCTAAAATAAATAAAACACCAATGATTTCTATCACTTTATTTTGTTTGTTCCCAAACCTACTAGGATATAGATAAGCGACTCCACCAATCATCATTTCCCAAGCTCGAGATGGAAATAAATAATATGATGCATTAGGCCATTTGTAAGTAACCAATACACAAAAAACAAACCCTATTACAGTGCCTAATAAAAGTATCCTTTTGGTCATTTTGAGTGATAATACTTTGCTTGAAAGTACTAAAAGAATTGGGTAAATAATATAAAACTGCCATTCAACAGAAAGGGACCAAGTATGAAGAAGCCACTTTTCATGTGATGAGGAGTCAAAATAGCCCGATTCTAACCAGTAAATGTTATTAGATATGAACCCTACGCTGCTAACTGCATGTTTGCCTAGAGCTTTGTACTCAGTAGGGGATAAGAAGAACCAACCAAAAATTAATAATATAATACACAGAAGAGCAAGCGCAGGAATAATTCTATTTGCACGCGCCACGTAGAACCTTAAAATAGAAAAGTTTTCTTGTTCTAATCCTTTAAATATTATCCCTGTCATTAAAAAACCAGAGATAACAAAAAATACATCTACACCTGCGAATCCACCAGGCATCCAAGATGAGTTAAAATGAAATAAAACAACAGCAATAACTGCTATAGCCCTTAAGCCATTAATATCTTCCCTGAACTGCAAACTATTACTCCTTAATTGATATAGATTCTTTGTAAATGAGACCTAGTAATAACGCTAGTAAATTAATCATCATTAATTTTATGTATTAGCCCAGCTATATACAAAGTTCATTTAAATGCTTTGCTATTATATGGTTAATATATTGTAAAGTATATCGATTAGACCCAGCTTATTAATTGTGTATTCTGCACCAGATCTCGTGGTAGTGAATTTTTGATCTTATTTTTTTGCCATTTACCCAGCCCAATAGGGCAGCCACACAGTGTTAATACTACTTCACCTATTGTTTGAGTTGCTTCAGTTAAGCGTATATCTTTACCTTGAAAATAATCATTGGCTTGCTCGTTATTTAAGGCAAATATGTTAGTTTTGCACTCATTGCCAAATACGGTTGCAAACTCATGGGTTAGCCTTACGCCGTTTTTATGAATAATGCCAATTTGAATACCTAAACGTGCGTACTTAATTTTATTTTGCACGGCTTCAAACCCCTCAGGAAATAGCCATAGTTCTTTATCACGCTGCATTAAGCTGCCAGGCAGGTTAGTTAACCCAAAATGCTTTTTAAGTGATTGCATAAATGCGGCACTTTGCTTTTTATCAAACTCGTTAAACGGAAATGCACCTTTTTTAACTGTTTGATTTGGATTATTACAACTTGCGTGTTTTTTAAATTTAGCAATAAAAAAGCCTTCGCTGTCGAATGTTTGCGGCCAAACATGCAAATAGCCTTCAGTAGTTGTGGCTTTACTTGCACCTTCAAATAAATCACTTAGTGACTCAGGCGCTATAAAGTCGCCAAATTCACTGAGCAAATAATCGCACACTTGCTGGTTTTCGAGTGGTGTAAGTGTGCAGGTTGAATACACTAATGTGCCACCTGGCTTTAATGCGTAAAATGCACTTTTAATTAAATCTTTTTGGACTTGGGCTATTTGTATGTTTGATTCTATTGACCAATTTTTTAGTGCGTCGGCGTCTTTACGTACTGTACCTTCGCCAGAACAGGGCGCGTCTAGCAATATGCTGTCAAAGCATTCAAACATGTAGTTGCCAAATATAACGCCATCAAAATGCGAGAGCGCACAGTTGCCTACTCCTATGCGCTTTAATGTAGCGCTAAGTACTTTTAGGCGCGATGACGAAAGCTCATTTGCAACAAGCACGCCTTGGTTATCCATAAGTGCTGCTAGCTGTGATGTTTTAGAGCCTGGTGCTGATGCCATATCAAGCACGGTGTTACTTTGTAAGTCTGAGTTTTCAATACTTTGCTTTAATGCGATAGGGGGCAGCATTGAACTTGCTTCTTGCACGTACATCGCACCACTTAGGTGTAAGTCGGTATTACCTAGGGCTAGGTTTTGCTCTTCATTGCTTGGGCGCTCTAACCAAAAGCCTTCACTGCACCATGGGATTGGGGTTAGCAGCCAATTTTTTTCAGTGGCACGTTTTACAAATTCTTCAATGCTAATTTTTAATGTATTAACGCGGATAGATTTTCTGAGCGGCCTGCGACACGCATTTAAAAAGTCATCTAAGTTTAGATGCGCTGGTAAATAGGTTTTTACGTCATCAATAAAGTGCTCAGGAATAAAAGTGTTGGCGTTCACGCGTTAGCTCATACTATAAAAATAAAGCGCGATAATAGCATTTATATAATGCATTTTCAGCGCTTAAAGACGTAACATCTGATTTATTACGCTGTCGACACTTCACTGTTTTAGTCCATTTTAAAACCATTTTTATGCGACTTTAGGTTAATAGTGTCGACAATGGGTGTGTTTTTTAGCCATTTTGATAGGTTTAAGGGTTGACATGATTTTTTAATAAGCCCATAGTAACCACATTAATTGTCGACAATCTAAAAAATAACTTATGACACACACATTTTTAAACGAAGCGCCTATAACTACCGCATCAGATCAAGTATTTGTAGATATGCGCCGTGAGATTGTTGAAGGCAGCATAGTTCAAGGCAGTAAAATATCAGAGCCTGAACTTGCCAAGCGTTATGGTGTAAGCCGTGCAACGCTTAGAGAGGCGTTAAATCGCCTAGAAAGTTGCTACCTTGTTGAGCGTAAAGCTAACGTAGGTTGCCGAGTAGTTGCCCTTACCGCTGAACGCTTGATTGAAGTTTACCAAGTTCGTAGTTCGCTTGAAGGCTTGGCATGTAGGCTTGCTGCCGACAATATGGAACCCGAAGAAGTAAAAGGCTTAAAGCAATTACTTAATCAGCACCTACAAACACAGCGTGTTAAAGAGGGCGAGTCTTACTATCAAGAAGCCGGCGATTTAGATTTTCATTACCGTATTATTCAAGGCAGTAAAAACGCGCATTTAATTCATTTACTGTGTAATGAGCTCTATCAATTAATACGCATGTACCGTGTACAAATGGGCATGGTGGGGCCGCGTGTATCAAAAGCGTTTGATGAGCATTTAGCGATTATTAACGCCATTGAAAACCACGATGGCGAGCTGGCCGAAATGCTCATGAAGCGCCATATCAGTGCGTCGCAAGCAAATATTCAAACCAAATTCGACTTATTAGCTAAGCAAAAAGCATAAGCTGCTAAAAGCTAAAAGCTAAAAGCTAAGTAGAGCAGTTAAACAGTCACAATTACATATTAAAACTATAAGTTACTCCACGTAGCAACCGTTCAAAGTGAGGAGAAAGTAATGTCAGCAGGATTAAAATTTAAACACGCTATTGCCAATAACCGCCCGTTACAAGTGGTCGGTACTATTAACGCCTACACAGCGATGATGGCAGAAAAAATGGGTCACCAAGCTATTTACCTCTCAGGTGCCGGTGTTGCAAACGCCTCGTTTGGTATGCCTGATTTGGGTATGACGAGCCTTGATAACGTGCTTGAAGATATTCGTCGTATTACTGGTGCGAGCGATTTACCCCTACTTGTGGATGCCGATACCGGTTGGGGTGGGGCATTTAACATTGCACGCACAGTAAAAGAAATGACTAAAGCGGGTGCGGCGGGTTTTCATATAGAAGACCAAGTAGCGCAAAAGCGTTGCGGGCATCGCCCTAATAAAGAAATTGTAAGCCAAGGTGAAATGGTTGACCGCATTAAAGCGGCGGTGGATGCAAAAACCGATAGCGATTTTTATATTATGGCTCGTACCGATGCATTTCAAAAAGAAGGTCTAAACGCCGCGATAGACCGTGCAGCTGCCTGTGTTGAAGCAGGTGCTGACGCTATTTTTGCAGAAGCCGTACACGACCTTGCTGATTACCAAGCATTTGCAAAAGCGATTAACGTTCCAATTTTGGCAAACATTACTGAGTTTGGTCAAACACCTATTTACACTAAAGAGCAGTTAAGCGATGTAGGTGTTGAAATGGTGCTTTACCCACTCAGTGCATTTAGAGCCATGAACAAAGCAGCGCTAAACGTGTATTCAGCAATTTTAAATGAAGGCTCACAACAAAGCCAAATTGAAAATATGCAAACGCGCTCTGAGCTTTACGATTTTTTAGATTACCACACGTACGAGAACACACTCGATAACCTTTTTTCATCAAAATCTGACAAATAATAATTATTAAAAAATAAAATCACACACAAATTTAAGATAGGAGAAAATCATGGTAGATAAAGCATTAGGCGGCGCAGGTTTACGAGGACAAGTGGCTGGTCAAACAGCATTGTGTACTGTTGGACAAAGTGGTTCTGGTTTAACGTATTGTGGTTACGATATTAGTGAACTTGCCGAAAAAGCGCAGTTTGAAGAAGTGTCTTTTTTACTTTCACGTGGTGAGTTACCAACCACAAGCGAATTGGCAGAATATAAAGCAAAACTAAAAAGTTTACGCGGCTTACCTGATGCGCTTAAAACCGTGCTTGAAAACATTCCTAAAGACGCGCACCCAATGGATGTAATGCGCACGGGCTGCTCAATGTTGGGTAACCTTGAAATGGAGCTTGATTTTAGCCAAGCCAATGATGCAATTGATCGTATGGTTGCTGTGTTCCCAAGTATTATTTGTTACTGGTACCGCTTTACACACGATGGTGTACGTATTGAAACACAAACTGATGACGACTCAGTTGGCGCACATTTTTTAAATTTATTACACGACAAAGCACCTAGTGAATTGTTTGCACAGGTAATGAATGTATCACTAATTTTATACGCAGAGCACGAGTTTAACGCCTCTACCTTTACAGGGCGTGTGTGTGCATCAACGCTTTCTGATATTCATTCTTGCGTAACGGGTGCGATTGGAACGCTGCGTGGTCCATTACATGGTGGTGCTAACGAAGCGGCAATGGATATGATTCAAGGTTTTACTAGCGCAGAACATGCTGAGCAAGAAATTATGGGCATGCTTGAACGTAAAGACAAAATAATGGGCTTTGGTCATGCTATTTATCGCGAGTCTGATCCGCGTAATGTAATTATTAAAAAATGGTCTGAAAAACTAGCAGCAGAGGTGGGCGATACCGTGCTTTACCCTGTGTCTGTTCGTTGTGAAGAGATTATGTGGCGCGAGAAAAAGCTGTTTTGTAATGCCGATTTTTTCCATGCGTCTGCTTATCACTTTATGGATATTCCGACTAAGTTATTTACGCCAATATTTGTAATGAGCCGTGTTACGGGCTGGACTGCCCATGTAAAAGAGCAGCGCGCTAACAACCGTATTATTCGCCCAAGTGCCGATTACACAGGCCCTGATGCACGTAGTTACACACCAATAGAGTCACGTTAAAAAATGGGTGAGCACGCATGTGCTCACTTTTTTATTGCACATAGCCACTAGCGAGTAGTTTTTCTCAAACTTTTTATTAAACACGCTAGCTGTGAGCAAACACCGTCACCAAATTAGCGAACCCTTACCATGACCATAATTAATAATACCCAATACCGTAAACCTTTACCGGGCTCAAATGTCGACTACTACGATACGCAAGAAGCCGTAGATGCAATTAAGCCAGGTGCATACGCCACACTACCTTATACATCGCGTGTATTTGCCGAAAACCTAGTACGCCGATGCGACCCTGCCATGTTAACCGATGCACTTAATCAGCTGATTGAGCGAAAGCAAGATTTAGATTTTCCGTGGTATCCGGCGCGGGTAGTGTGCCACGATATTTTAGGGCAAACAGCGCTTGTTGATTTAGCTGGGCTTCGTGATGCAATTGCAGCCAAAGGCGGCGATCCGGCTAAAGTGAATCCTGTGGTACCCACGCAGTTAATAGTGGATCATTCACTGGCGGTAGAGCATGCCGGTTTTGATCCTGACGCATTTGAAAAAAACCGCGCCATTGAAGATAGACGAAATGATGACCGTTTTCACTTTATAAACTGGACTAAAACTGCGTTTAAAAATATTGACGTTATTCCACCGGGTAACGGCATTATGCATCAAATTAACCTTGAAAAAATGTCGCCGGTTATTCAAAACCGAGATGGCATTGCATTTCCAGATACACTAGTTGGTACCGACAGCCACACGCCTCATGTTGATGCACTGGGCGTTATTGCCGTGGGTGTAGGCGGGCTTGAAGCTGAAAGCGTTATGCTTGGCCGTGCTTCCTATATTCGCTTGCCTGATATTGTTGGTGTTGAGTTAACAGGCAAGCGCCAACCCGGTATTACCGCAACCGATATTGTCCTAGCCATTACTGAATTTTTACGTGAGCAACGTGTTGTATCTACTTATTTAGAGTTTTACGGTGAAGGTGCAGACGCGCTTACACTTGGCGACAGAGCGACCATTTCAAACATGACACCTGAATTTGGCGCAACTGCAGCCATGTTTTATATCGACGATAAAACAATAGATTACTTGCGTTTAACAGGGCGTGAAGAAGAACAAATTGCCCTTGTAGAAAACTACGCAAAAACAGCAGGCCTTTGGAGCGATAGCTTAAAAACCGCAAAATACGAACGTGTACTTAAGTTTGATTTATCAAGCGTGGGACGCAATATTGCGGGTCCGTCTAATCCGCACCGCCGTGTATCGACAAGCGATTTAGCTAAAGAAGGTATTTCGGGCGTTGTTGAAAATGAAGAAGGCTTAATGCCAGACGGCGCATGTATTATTGCCGCTATTACTAGCTGTACTAATACCAGTAATCCACGCAATGTAATTGCTGCAGCACTCCTTGCCCGTAACGCAAATGCCAAGGGTTTAACGCGTAAACCTTGGGTTAAAACCTCATTAGCACCGGGCTCAAAAGCAGTGCAATCATACCTTGAAGATGCAAACCTACTAACAGAGCTTGAGCAACTTGGCTTTGGCATTGTTGGTTTTGCGTGTACAACGTGTAACGGTATGAGCGGGGCGCTTGACCCTGTGATTCAAAAAGAAGTAATTGAACGTGATTTATACGCAACGGCTGTACTTTCAGGTAATCGTAACTTTGATGGGCGTATTCATCCTTATGCTAAGCAAGCATTTTTAGCGTCACCTCCTTTGGTTGTTGCATACGCTATTGCAGGTACTATTCGCTTTGATATTGAAAAAGGGATACTTGGGCAAGATCAACAAGGCAACGATATTACGCTTAAAGATTTATGGCCATCGGATGAAGAGATTGACGCAGTAATTAAGCAAAGCGTTAAGCCTGAGCAATTTAGAAAAGTATACGAGCCAATGTTTAATTTAACCGTAGATTACGGTGAAGATAACGACCCACTTTACGACTGGCGCCCAGAAAGTACGTACATTCGTCGTCCTCCTTATTGGGAAGGTGCACTTGCGGGTGAGCGCACTATGACTGGTATGCGCGCGCTTGCAGTTCTTGGAGATAACATTACAACGGATCATTTATCGCCATCAAACGCAATTATGGCAAGTAGCGCTGCTGGCGAATACCTGACCAAAATGAATGTGCCAGAGGAAGATTACAACTCGTACGCAACGCACCGTGGCGATCATTTAACAGCGCAGCGCGCAACCTTTGCAAACCCAAAACTACTTAATGAAATGGTGCTTGATGAAAACGGCGACGTTAAACAAGGTTCTTACGCTCGCCTAGAGCCACAAGGCACTAATACCCGTATGTGGGAAGCAATCGAAGCCTACATGGAGCGTAAACAGCCGCTTATTATTGTAGCCGGTGCCGATTACGGTCAAGGTTCGTCGCGCGATTGGGCTGCAAAAGGCGTAAGACTTGCAGGCGTTGAAGTAATCGCAGCAGAGGGCTTTGAGCGTATTCACCGTACTAACTTAATTGGTATGGGGGTTTTACCGCTTGAGTTTAAAGCAGGCACAACGCGTAAAACTCTAAAGCTGGATGGCAGTGAAACGTACGATGTAACGGGCGATTTAAAACCAGGTGCCACCGTTAATTTAAGTATAACCCGTAAAGACGGTGAAGTACTCACTGTGCCTGTGAAGTGCCGTATAGATACCCAAGAAGAGCTTTCTATTTACGCAGCTGGTGGTGTGTTACAACGCTTTGCTCAAGACTTTTTAGAAGCAACGCAATCGGCATAAGGGCAAACACTATGTTTAAACCGCAAATTAAAGTGCCTGCAACCTATATGCGTGGCGGCACCAGTAAAGGTGTATTTTTTAATTTAACTGATTTGCCAAAGCCTGCTCAAGTAGCAGGCGAGGCGCGCGATAATTTATTACTGCGTGTTATTGGCAGCCCAGATCCGTACGGCAAACAAACGGATGGAATGGGTGGTGCTACATCAAGTACCAGTAAAACCGTAATCCTAAGTAAAAGTGAGCAAGCCGACCACGATGTTGATTACTTGTTTGGTCAAGTGGCGATAGATAAACCTTTTGTAGATTGGAGCGGTAACTGCGGCAACTTAACGTCAGCAGTCGGAGCTTTTGCCATTAGTAATGGTTTGGTCGATAAAAGCAGAGTACCTAATAACGGTGTTGCTATTGTGCGTGTGTGGCAGGCTAATATTAAAAAAAACATATTAGTGCATGTCCCTATGACAAATGGCGAAGTGCAAGAAACCGGTGACTTTGAACTCGATGGTGTTACTTTTGCTGCAGCTGAAGTAAAACTTGAATTTATGGACCCCGCTGATGGCGATGGCGCGTTATTTCCAACAGGTAACGTAGTTGATGACCTAGAGGTTCCAGGTGTTGGTACTCTAAAAGCAACCATGATAAATGCAGGTATTCCTACTGTATTTATTAACGCCGCTGATATTAATTATACCGGCACAGAGCTGCAAGACGATATAAATAACGATGTTGCAGCGCTTGAAAAGCTTGAAACCATTCGCGCTTATGGCGCTGTTAAAATGGGCTTAATCACTGATATTAATGAAGCGCAAGCTCGCCAACATACACCAAAGGTTGCGTTTGTTGCAGCGCCTTTAGATTACACTGCATCTAGCGGTAAATTTATTGAGGCTGCCAACATTAACTTACTCGTGCGCGCAATGTCGATGGGTAAACTGCATCATGCCATGATGGGCACAGCCGCTGTAGCTATTGGCACTGCCGCAGCAATTGAAGGCACACTCGTAAATATAGCCGCTGGTGGCGGTGCATTGAGTGAAGTTAACTTTGGTCATCCGTCGGGCACCCTAAAAGTAGGTGCTGAGGCTAAAAATACTGCAGGTAACTGGCTAGTTACCAAAGCAAGTATGAGCCGAAGTGCACGTGTATTAATGGAAGGGATTGTAAGAGTCCCTTACTAATCACTGGTGAAGTTAAGCGCAACTAAACATTTATTTTAGTTAAGCAAACAAATTTTATAAACGTTTGCTTAGCTAAAGTAAAACCTACTCACACTCGTTAGAAATAATCCTTTTTCATTAATTTTTCGAATTATCGTCTTTTTTAGCTCTCATCCACCGCATTTACTTGAAGAATATAATTAACAAACTAGATTGTATGTAATATTCATTTAATAAAGTGAATATATTGTATCAATATGTGCTGGTTCTTTATGAGTGTCTATAGGTTGTTGAATAATAGAGATGCTGATAAAGAAGTAGCTCATAGAATAAAGATAAATACTTCTATAAAACGTATAAATATGTAGCATAACTATATAGCTTAATGGTATTTTTAATGTTCTAGTAACAAAAGTTATGATTGTGTACTTTTTTGATGCTTTTTGAATATAAAAGCTTACATAAATCACTATCAACTAAACTAATTTATGATACTCATTCTAGGCTATCAAGGAGAAATAAATGTTAAAGCGTACGATCAAATTTACACCTATCGCAGCTTCAGTTGCACTTACATTAGGCTTAACAGCATGTGGCTCAGACAATGATGGAAATGTCTATGTGCCACCAGTTGAGTCTGTTACCTCATCAGATGATGCGCAGTTCAATGTAGAAGTAACAGGTAAAGCTGTTAAAGGAGCTATGAAAGGTGCAGTTGTTAGTGTAATGACATTAAACGCAACAGGTGAAAGCGTGCCTGTTGCATTTAGATTAGAAGCTTCTGCTGAAGCTGAAACATTTACGGGTGAAGCAACATCACAAGATGCCGCCGACGCAGCCGTTGAAGCAAGCAAGCTTGCAGGTAACCCTGATGCGCTAATTACTAATGACAGTGGTCGTTACAGCATTTACTTGGAAGATAATTTTTCTGGACCTGTATATATTACAGTAACTACTTCAGAAGAAGGCGACGATAGCTTCTTACGATGTGATGCATATGTTGGTTGTGGTACTTACGACACAGCGCCAGAAGAAGATAACGTTAATGATGGCGACATGAACATTGAATTTGGCGAATGGTATAAAGCAGACCTAGAGCTTTCTGTTGTGAAATATGTAGCTCCAGTAAAAGCTGATTCGTCTGAGGCGAGTGGTGCAGCAGGTGATGCAAATGTAGCACGTTCGTTTAGAGCTAATGTAACTTTTTTAACTACGTTAGTCGCTCAAGCTCTGCTTGAAGCCGAGGGTGATATTGATGCTGATTCTATTGCAGCAACCAGCCTAAATACTATTGTTCAAATAATGGGACCTGACGCAGTTATTTTATTGTCAGCACTTATTGGTGACTTATCTAATGGTGGAGCCGTAGATTTAAGTGAAGTAGACGGTGAAGAAAGCCTTTCTCAAGGTGTATTGATGATTGCACAGCTATCTTCATCAATACAAGGTTTACCATCAATTACTGATGCGATGGCTAGTATTAAAGCAGGTATCGCATCCGGTACATTAAGCACGACTGATATTGCTAAAACGTTGCAAATTGCAGTTTCGAGCACTGCGAGTGTGTTTACGGCAATTGCAACTGGTGATGAAGTTGCAATTAAAAACGCATTAGAAGCAGCTTTTTTAGCAAATAATCCAGATGCAACTGCTGAGGAGATTGCCGAATTTGCACAAAATTCTGCTGGTATTGCAAGTAAAGCTAAAGCAGCGAAAGATCAGGCAGTTAAAAATGGTGCAGCTACAGATGAGGAGCTAGCTAAATTAGCAATAGTTGTTCAAGCAGCTTTAGAAGAGCTTGGTTGTACTGAAGATGAGTGTGTAATTGAGGGTGATTTTTTTGCCGAACTTGCGGTAGAACTATCAGCTCAAATTGACGCATCTTCTGTAGAACTTACATCTCTACAAGCATCTGTAGAGTCGGCTGAAGCAACACTTGTTGACGTTGAAGAGCTTGCTAGTACGGTTACAGACTTGGAGACAGCAATTGAATTTGTTGCTGCTGTAGCTGCGCTAGAAAATGAAGCAGAAGCTTCTAATTTAGCGGCTGCAATAGAGACCCTACATGTGAAAGCTCAAGGCTATGTTAACACTGCAACTTTACTGGTATCTCAAAATTCTGATTATCAGAGTATACTTAGTACAGCAGCTACCCTTGAGGAATTAGCTTTAATAGAGGTGAATAAAGTAGAAACCTATGATTCCGCCCTTGCACAGTTAGTAATCGATGCAGAATCTATTATCACTGAATACGAAATTGAAGTCGAAGCTGCTAAAGAAATCGCTTTAAACACCGCTGATATTGCTGACGAAAAGAAAACAGCTGCAAACACTTCAGAAGCTGCATCTACTAGTGCATTAGCAGCCGCTCAGTCTGCGGTTAATTCTGCTGCTATGGATGTAGAGATAAAAGTAGAAGCAGCAATAAATGCAGCTTCTGAGTTTTCTGCTGCGGTTGATGTACTAGAACTTGCAGTTCAACAATCTCTTAAGGCCGCACAAGATTACCTAGATGCTTCTGTTGCTGAGTCTGATGAAGAGCTTGAAGCAGAAACGCTTCTTGAACAAGCTGAAATAATGGCGAGTGAAGCAGCGGTACAAGCAGAGCTTGCAAATGAACAACTATTAACGGCGTTAAATTTACAAGAAGAAGCTCAACTAGTCGTTGCTACAGCTTCAGTCAAAGCTACCTCTGAATCGCTTTCAGCAATGACTGTACTTACTAGTACAGGTGGTCAATCGGTTATTGATGCAGCCGATATCCTAGTTGACGTTATCGATGAGCTTGGTGGTATGGGGAACTCAGGAGATGGCAGCTCAACACGTCAGCCTAATTGGTCATATAACTATGATTTAGATGCCTTAACCTTGGCATTAGAGAATGAAAGCACCGGTGAAATGATCAGTGCTTCTGCTTCTTACCAAGGAGACAAACTTGTTGTTGCTTGGGGCGCTACATTAGTGGGAGATGAAGGTGTATCTATTAAACTTGTTACAGGCGAAAGTCGTACTGCAGCTCTAGAAGAATGTGAACAGTTTGCTGCCGGTACAATTACAGATCCTACTCAAATAGATTCATGTTTAATTTTCACCTTTGATGGTGAAGTAGATGCTGAGACAGTTGATGATGCAGAAATCGTCAACACTGAAACTTGGAATCACGTTGAAATTATGGACGGTGAGTCTGGTTTTGTAGGCATGTTAAATTTAACTGCTGATGATGCTACTGACATGGGTACAGTTACACTTGAAGGTATGTCTGGCGACTTAGACTTTAAAGTAATGGGTATGGTTGACAGCAGTGGTGATGAAGATGAAAGTACATTAGAAGTTATGGTTAAAGGTGACACAGCAATGGGTTACACATTATCTCTAACTGGTATGGAATCTACAGGTTACACTGGTGATGTTAAAGCTATGTACAATGGCGAAATGATGTCATTCGGTTCAGCCAATAAAGTTACTAACGGTGTATCAATCACTTACATTGATGGTGATGTAGTGTCTTACACTGATGTTGATTTAATTGATTCATCTAAGTAATTTAAAACTATAAAAGGGGAAAGCATCGCTTTTCCCTTTTTTTATAGAAAGCGATTTTATTATGAAAAAAAAAATTCTCTTGTTAGGATTTTCAACAGCTCTTATTTCTCCTCTTGCTTCCGCAGATAACCAATTTCAGATATTTACTCATTTTGACGCAGAAATTTATACTGAAGCACAACCAGTACAAGCCTTTGTAGATGATTTTGATGCACCATTAAAATCGGGTGACAGTGCATTTACCTATAATATTTTTGAAGTGGGTGTTGGCTACGGTAATTTTAAAGTGGGTTTACAAAGTCGTTATGACTATGTTCTTAACTTTGATCCTGATACAGCTAAATATACTCATACCGAAAAGAATGATTTAGAGTTTGAAGATAGATTTTATACTTATTACCTTGATGCTAAACAAGCAACGTCTAATGGTGTATTCGTATCTTATGATTTTAAATTTTTAGATAAAAATGCATTAACAATAACACCTAAGCTTTCTGTTTTTGCCAGCTCACACTATCAAGATGCCACTGTAAATGGTGAGATTTTTAGTGATGAAGTTGAAGGTGCTGTAACTGTCGATTACAACTTTTCAAAAGATATTTTATTTAAAGAATTTACACCTTCACAAAAGCCTGAAGGGCTAGGCTATAGCCTAGATATTTTTGCCGATTGGCAAGTAAATGATGAGCTTAAAGTTGGTTTTAGCGTAAAAGATTTGCTCTATAAAACTCAGTACGAAGACAGTGGCTCTGTAAAGGGTCAAACTACTGAAATTCCATTTAGCGAAGATGATAACGGCGATATTATTACTCAGCCAACAGTTTCATTAAAAACATCTGCATTTGGAAATACGGTATCTCATGATTTCGAAATGGAAATGCGACTACAAGCATTTGCCGATTACAGAATAAACGACCGATTTTCGACTCAGTTAACTTTAAAACGTTACGATAAAGACACGTTTAGCCAATTAAAAGGCCGTATTCACTTTTGGGATCATTGGCGAGTACAAGCAGGCTACGAAACAAAAAGCGAAGCATTTTTAGTTGGTATTGAAAATGAGTATTTTGGTCTTAATTTACAAACTGATAGCCTAGATTTAGATAAAGCCTATTATGCGAATGTGAATTGGTACGTGAACATTAAGTTTTAAGGAATGAAGATGTTAAAACAAATTATACCTTTTGGGGTCGCTATTGCATTGGCCGGTTGTGGTTCTTCATCAGACAGTGACAGTTCAGAATCTGTTGCAGTGAGTGAAATTGCTACATCTTCTTCTGTCAGTTTTTATGTATCTAATTGGCAATCACCACAGGGCACGCTTAATGTTTTAGATAGCGATGGGGTGGTGCAAGAATCAATTGAAGTCGAAAACATCAATACTGCGAGTGTAAGTGTAACTCCACTTACTTTTAATAGTTTTGAGTTTATACCTAGCGATACCACTCTACCTTGTCCGCGATTTACAGGGTGTGGCAGAACTGTGCGTGGTGATGTAAATGACTTAAACGCAAACCGGTTAATCGACTACCAAGAATTGACAACCGTTACTCTTAATTACAAAGCGGATGCATTTAGTGCACCGGGTGTAAATAAGGTTTATTTATCACCATTGAGCAAAGCAATTACAGAAGAAGGCTTTAGTGCTACACAGGCGAGTTTATCAGCCACGCCTTTTTATCATTTAACGCACAGTAATTTAAATGCAAGTGTTGAAGCAGAAATGGTGACAAATGCCTTCACCTACGCGGCAATTTTAGCTGGTGTTGCTGATAGTTCGTTTAGTGTTAAAAGTGCTTTTAATGCATTTACTAACTTGGAGGCTGACCAGCAAGCATGGCAAGATTACAGCGATTTAGCAGCGCAGTATGTAACAGATAACTTATTTAGCGACCAAGGTAATGCTTTGCTGAAAAATGTAGCTGGTCAAGTTAAGCAAACGATTGCAAGTGTAACTACATTTACAAATTGGCAGGCTCGCTCAGCAGAAGTGCAAAGCTTAGATTCAAGAGAGTTACTTGTTGATACGCGAAATATAATTGGTGTTGCAAGACTTCAAGAAAAAAGCTATTCAGATGAATTAGACGCAAAATTTACTGAGCTTGAAGGTGCGTTTGATGAAGATACACAAAGAACCCTTGATGCACTTAGTAATGCTTTAAACGAAGTTATCACAAATTATTCACCACTAGCTGATGGCTCTACACCATCAGGGCAATATAAGCTTCGTGATTTAGATATTGATTACAACCAATCACCTTATACTTGGGCTATTACTGGCACATATGATGAGTTACCTATAACTATTGATTTATCAATTCCAACTTTCAGAGTAAGTGGTGTATTAGGTAATAAAATCGAAGGTGTAATGAGCGCAACGGTCACAAATGGTGCTACGGTATTAAGTGTGGATGTAAGTGAGTTGCTGATTGAGTTTGATGGCATAGATGCTCAAAGTGAATTAAACCCAGAAGTCGATACGGGTATTACACAGGTAACGACCAACGTAATTATCAATAAAGCAGCGGGTAAACTCGAAGGTGATTTATCAGTAAACTTAAACCGTTTTGTTAATTCACTAGGTGAGGAGTCAACCACGTTATCTACTTTTGATTTTAATGGCGATTACGTAAGCGACATTCAAAACACTGCATTTCATATCACAGCAGTAGAGGCTTCGCCTTTTGTTGGTGAAGATAATGACGATTTAGCATTTACTTTTGAATTAGATTTTCCATTGAGTGGTGCAAGCGATTTTAAATTTGCGTACGTAGGCGATGTGGAAAACTTATCAGAACTTACTTCTACAGATATATTTGTTAGCATAAAAAACCGCGCGTTAGATTTACGTATTCGTGATGTTAGTGGCAACATTAATCTAATAGCAAAAGGCGAAAATGGACGTTGGTTAGATGTAAAGCAAAAGGGCCGTAATTACAGTGGCGGTTTATATTTTGGTGATACTAAACTAGCTGATGTTACTGCGGTACGTGGTATTCCTGGTGTTTTATTTCCAAATGGTGAGTTTGAGTCGTTATTTTAACCATTAGATTAAATAATTAAAAAACTCAGCATATGCCTTATAGCTCAGCGCTTTTTGCGATGAGTGAAGTGTTTTTATAACTATTCGAAATCCGGTATTAGTTTTCTAGTATCGGATTTTTTAATGTTTGTTATATTAGTTAAATGCGCCTGAATCGAGGTAGTTGCCAATCCCAAGTGTAAACATCCATAGCCCCCATAAGCTGTGCTCAATAACACACACGACCGTTGAGCGGCTTTGTGCGTAGGTATACGCAAACAGTAAACCGCCCAAAAAGGCTAAGGCTACTGCAATCCAATTTGCATACACAATATGCGCCAGCGCAAATACACTCGCACTGACTACAATACGCACTGATTTTTTTGGCATGATGCGTTTATAACGATGAAAAAAATACGTTCTGAATATTAATTCTTGAGGAATAACCGACAGTATTGGGTAGAGCACCAACAGTAAAAGCCAATCATTAAACGAGTTACGGGGAAGGGTAAACCAGTTGCCTTGATGAATAATCCCGTAAAACATGCCTGAGAACAGCGCACCTAAAAAAAAGAAGCTAAACACACGCCTTTTAACAGCAGAAAATTGCCCAAGGCTTGTGAGTCTAAACCGTTTAAAATGGGGATCGCCTAGTAGCAACATACAACACACACTCATAAGTATAATAAGCGCAGGGATAAGCCAATTAGCTAAATGCTCGCGTAATCCAAAACCCAACAAGGGCAGCAATATAAAAATGAGGGTAAATTCAAACCAGCGGTATTGATTAGCGTTCAAGGTCGTCTCAACTTGCTTTTTTTAATAAGCTAACAAGCTAAGACGACACTTTTATGACGAGGAGCTTACTTTGCAGGTTCTTCTTCATCAGGGAGGTATTTGTACAAGGCAATAATAGTGGCAAAAATACTTACAAAGGTAATACCCATTAAACCAAATACTTTAAAGTTAACCCAAAAGTCGAGCGAAAAATTATATGCAATATAAATGTTTAGTGCTGCGATGCCAGCAGTAATTACAACCCACATTAAATTAAGCTTATCCCATAATGGTTCTGGGACAACAATGGCTTGTTTTGTATCATTAGCGTTTTCGAGGATTGAGCTAAGCGCTTTTTTAACGAGATTTTTATTAAGTACATAACGGCTAACAAGTAACGTTAAACTTAAACCTGCATATATGAGTGTTGCTTTCCATTTAATGTATTGCTCATCATGAAGTACCAGCGTTAGCGTACCAAACACGGCAGCAATGCCAAAAAATATCCAATGACGAGTAGGCACATTGCCATGTTTAAAGTAGCTATAAGCAACTTGAATAAGCGTAGTGGCCATTAATAAACCGGTAGCCCAATAAATATCGACGAGTTTAAACACTGCAAAAAACAGTATGAGTGGAATGTATTCAATTAATGCGTGCATATACTACCTAAATTATACAAAAAAGAGTCAAAGGCTTTTTACCACATAAAGCTTAGCAACTACAAGGTTGACTTGTTCCCCTGTAACCCTTAGCCTGCGTGGCTTTATTACCAATTTGGTTTGGTATTTTTCATATCATCATATTCCCACGCTTAACCAACACTGATTTGGCGTGTATTTAGGAGCCTAAAATGAATAAAGCAGAACTCGTTGCTGCCATTGCACAAAAAAGTGAATTAACAAAAAAAGATTCTCAAGCGGCACTTTCAAGCTTGCAAAAAGTCATTACTAAATCGCTTTCTGAGGGCGATCAAGTTCAAATTAATGGCTTTGGTACGTTTGCGCTTAGTTATTACCCAGCGCGTACTGGGCGTAACCCACAAACAGGGGCTGCAATTGAAATAGAAGGCGCAAATAAAGCGGTTTTTAAACCGGCTAAAGCGTTAAAAGACCTGCTTTAAATTTATTTAAGGTTTTAAACCTCGTATTGATAGATAAGCTACATGAGCGCGAAGTAAATTCGCACCTACGGGTATATACTGTAGGTCAGGATTACACGTCGCGTTTAATGGCTTTAAATTACATGAGCGCGAAGTAAACGCACCAATGGGGAAATATGCTGTAGGTGAGGTTTTATACCTCGCTTTTGGTGGTGTTAAATTACATGGGCTGGAAATAAAGTCGCACTTATGTACATTATTCATAATCTCTAAATAATTTACATGGATTATAAATCCTACTTAAATTAAATCCTTTATTTTCAATTGCTTGTTATCGGCACGCATCGTGCTTTTTTGATTGTGTATTTTAAATATACCTTTTAAGAAAATAAGGAGATCTCAATGAGTACATTACAAACAAGCACACGTTTACAAGGCAAAAAAATCGCAATTTTAGCCACTGATGGATTTGAGCAAAGTGAGCTTTTATCTCCACGCAGCGCATTACTTGATGCTGGTGCGAACATCGAAATAGTATCAATTAAAGAAGGTCAAATTACTGGCTGGGATGAAGACAAGTGGGGCGATAAAGTAACAGTAGATAAACTAGTTACAAACGCGGATCCTGCTGATTATGACGCGCTTATGCTTCCTGGTGGTTTATTTAATCCAGACAGTTTACGCCAAGATAAAGATGCTAAAGCATTTATTGATGGATTTTTCGGCGCAGAAAAAAACAAACCCGTTGCTGCTATTTGCCACGCACCGTGGTTGTTAGCTGAAATTAATAAATTGCGCGACCGTACTATTACTTCTTTTCCTAGTATTAAAAGCGATTTAATTAATGCAGGTGCTAATTGGGTTGACCAAGAAGTATGTGTAGACCAAGGTTTAGTAACAAGCCGAAGCCCAGCTGATTTAGAAGCATTTAATGCTAAGTTTATTGAAGAGATTTTAGAGGGTAAACACCAAGCTCACTGATTTGCTTTTTAAAAAACAAAAAAGGGCATTTTAAATGCCCTTTTTTAATGCGTAAATTTACACTTTTTATAATGCGGTTGCCGCTTTCATTTCACTAACAAATGCTTTTAACTGCGTTGTCATTGCGTCTAAATCGTTAAGGTTAGCTTCAATAATTTTAACTACAGCAGAGCCTGAAATAGCACCTGCTGCGCCTGCATTAAGTGCCGCTTTTACATCATCTGGTGTTGAAATACCAAACCCTAAAAGAGCAGGAGCTGCATGGTATTCTTTTAATTTAGTGACAATATTACCCGCTGGCATTTGTGCTTTTGTATCGGTACCGGTAACACCTGCGCGCGATAGTAAATACGTATAACCACGACCGTAAGAGGCGCATTGGCGAAGTGTGTCGTCATCCGCATTAGGTGTTGCTATAAAAATTGGGTCTACACCGTTATCCATCGCCGATTTTCTAAATATTTTAGATTCATGCAGAGGCACGTCAGCCACTAAAATAGAGTCTACACCTACCGCTTTTGCATCTTTGTAAAATGCTTCTATGCCGCGCTTAAAAACAAGGTTTGAGTAAAGCAATAATCCAATTGGAATATCGGCGTTATACTCGCGTATCTCTTTAATAACATCAAAACAATCTTGCGTGTTAATGTGCACATCAAGTGCGCGAATATTAGCTTTTTGAATTACAGGACCATCCGCAATTGGGTCAGAAAACGGAATACCAAGCTCAAGTGCATTAGCGCCGCCGTCAATTAAGCTTTTAATAATCGCAACACTTTGCTCTTTACCTGGGTCGCCAATTGTTACAAATGGTACAAACGCACCTTGTTTTTTCTCGTTAAGCGCTGAAAACATTTTACCGTAACGATCCGTTTTTACTTGGCTCATAGCTGACCTCTTTCAGATAGTACATTGTGAACGTGTGCTAAATCTTTATCGCCACGACCACTTAAATTAATAACTAAAACGCTTTCCTCGGTTTGCTCTTCTGCATACTTAAGTGCATAAGCAAGCGCATGGCTTGATTCAAGCGCCGGAATGATCCCTTCGTTTTTAGCAAGTGATTGAAACGCATCAAGCGCTTCTGTATCGGTGATACCCACGTATTGCGCTCGACCGGTTTCGTGTAAAAATGCGTGCTGAGGACCAACCGCAGGGTAATCAAGACCCGCTGATACAGAGTAAGACTCTTCAATTTGGCCATCGTCATTTTGCATAATGTACGTGTAAGTACCGTGTAATATACCTTTAGTGCCTTTACAAATTGTTGCACCGTGCTCATTTGTATCAAGCCCTTTCCCAGCAGGCTCAACACCAATTAATTTAACGCCTGGCTCGTCAATAAAGTCAGTGAACATACCAATTGCGTTTGAACCACCACCAACACAGGCAATAACAGCGTCAGGTAAACGACCTTCGGCTTTAAGTACTTGTTGTTTAGCTTCTTCACCAATAACTTTTTGATACTCACGTACAATTGTTGGGAATGGGTGAGGACCCGCAGCCGTGCCTAGTAGGTAATGCGCGTCTTGATAATTTGCTGACCAGTCACGCAGGGCTTCATTTACTGCATCTTTTAATGTGCCAGAACCCGCTGTTACCGGAATAACCTCTGCGCCCATTAACTTCATTCTAAATACGTTTGGTTGCTGACGTTCAACGTCTTTTGCGCCCATATAAATTCGACATTTTAAACCCAGTAATGCACATGCAAGCGCTGTTGCAACACCGTGTTGACCAGCACCTGTTTCAGCAATTACTTGTTTTTTACCCATACGCTTAGTAAGTAACGCTTGGCCAAGTACTTGGTTGGTTTTATGTGCGCCGCCGTGTAATAAGTCTTCACGCTTTAGATACAGTTTTACTTTTGGGTTTTTAACTAAATTGCGCGTTAAAGTAAGTGGGGTAGGACGACCCGCATACTCGTTTAATAATTTACTTAGCTCAGCCTGAAACTCAGGATCTTTTTGTGCTTTGTTAAATTCGTTTTCTAACTGCTTAAGCGCAGGGACAAGTAACTCGGGTACAAACATACCGCCAAACTCGCCAAAATAAGCTGGATTTTGCATTTTAACCTCAATAATTTCTGATGCTTGTAAAAGCATTATGTAATTTGTTAGGGCACTTTTTACCCGCAGATTCTTCAACGCCTGAGTTTAAATCAAGGCCTAAGGCACCTTTAAAAAGCGCATCTTTAATATTGTCTGGATTTAAGCCTCCAGCGAGCATAAACGGTGTAGTTGCATCATGAAGCACCGACCAATCAAATGCTTTACCTGTACCGCCAGCTTGTGTATCGCTGTGTGTATCGTAAAGGTGTCGGTCAACGCCATTTACAGGCGTTGGCAATGCATCTTTTATTGCTTGGGCTTTCCAAATCTCACAGCCGGTAGGTAACTGTGTACGCAACTGAGCGATGTAATCGTCACTTTCTTGACCATGTAATTGAACTGCCGCCAATTTTAGCACACTTGCGTATTGAGCAACTTGATCAATTGGGGCATCTACAAACACACCCACAAAATTAAGCGGGGCACTTTGGCTAAGCTCTTTTGCGCAATCTAAATCAACATAGCGTGGCGATTTAGGATGAAAAATTAAACCACCGTAAATAGCACCGTTTTGATATGCCGCTTGTGCATCTTTGGTACGTGTTAATCCACATACTTTATTGTCACCTAAAATAACACGGCGACATGCTTGCTCTAAATCACGCTCGCCCATAAGTGAGCTGCCAATTAAAAAACCATCGCATAATGGAGCTAAACGTTTTACGTCTTGATGGGTGTAAATACCCGATTCCGAAATAACCACTTTATCAGCCGGAATAAGCTTACGTAGCTTTTCGGTAGTGGCTAAATCGGTGCTTAAATCGCGTAAATCACGGTTGTTAATACCAATAATTTGTGCATCAAGCGCAAGTGCACGGTGTACTTCTTCTTCATTACTTACTTCGGTTAATACCGACATATTCAGAGAATCGGCAACAGCGTGCAGTGCCTTATAGCTCTCGTCATCGAGTACTGAAAGCATTAATAATATAGCGTCACCGCCATAAATACGCGCCATATACACTTGGTATTCATCTATAAAAAAGTCTTTACAGATAAGCGGTTGTTCTACTTGGCTGCGCACAAATTCGAGGTAATCAAAACTGCCTTGAAAATATTTAGCATCAGTTAACACGCTCATGCAGGTGGCGTATTTTTTATAAACTGAGGTAATTTCGGTTAAATCAAATGGCTCTCTAATTAACCCTTTTGAAGGCGATGCTTTTTTACATTCTAAAATAAACTGTGTACCTGGAGCGGCTAATGCTTTGTAAAAGCTACGGCTTGTAGGCACTGCAAGGTGCTTAAAGCTTTCAAGCGGGCGTGCGGCTTTACGCTCAATTAGTTCTAATTTTTTATCAGCAACAATTTTGTCTAATACATTAGCCATTACTTACCTCAATAATTGCATTTAGTGTGTTCATGGCTTGCCCTGAACTTAATAATGTTTGTACTTGCTTTGCCCCTTCTTTTAACGTTTCTGCTTTACCTGTTAGGTATAAAAGGGCAGCTACGTTAACCACAATGGCAGCATTATGTGCATCTGTGCCTTTGCCTTGTAAGATGGCAAGGCTAGCATTTGCGTTGTATTGTGGGCCTTCACCAGCGAGTTGTTCAAGTGAATAGTTTGCAAGGTCAAAGTCGCTTGGGTTTAGTGTGTACTGTGTAAGCTCGCCATTATTTAGCTCAACTACCGTTGTTGGGCCGTGTAGAGCTATTTCGTCAGTGCCCGAGCCGTGAACAATCATAGCGCGCTTTGTGCCAAGGGTTTTAAGTGTTTGTGCCATTGGCATACATAACGCTTCGTTGTACACACCTAACAATTGCACATCAGGTGCTGCTGGGTTAGCAAGCGGGCCTAAAATATTAAAAATAGTGCGGGTTTTAAGCGCTGTACGCACGCCCATCGCATGGCGTACGCCACTGTGATAGTGCGGTGCAAACAAAAAGGTAAAATTGGTTTGCTCAAGGCATTTTGCTGCCTGCTCTGGGCTCATATCTATATTAATGCCCAGCGCTTTTAGTAAGTCGGCAGAGCCTGAATTACTCGATACACTGCGATTACCATGTTTTACCATGTTAATGCCAGCAGCAGCAGCAACTATGGCTGCTGTTGTGCTTATATTAATTGTGTTTGAACCATCGCCGCCAGTGCCACAGCTATCGGCAAGTTGTGTACTGCTGGTAGTAAAAGCAACAGCGTTATCGCGCATTGAGGCTGCAGCACCTGCTATTTCATCGCTTACTTCGCCTTTAATTTTAAGGCTTATTAGTAGGGCGGTTAGCTCAATCTCGCTCATGTTACCTTGCATTATTTCATCAAACAGTGCTTTGGCGTCTGCGTAGCTTAATGATTGCCCTGTAATTAGTTGTTCAATAGCGTGTTGAACATTTATGGGTTGTTCTGGTTGTGTACTCATAATGTCCTCTATTATTTGGCACGTGTTAAGTAAGCGACACTTTGCTGAAGTAGCATTGCGCCGTTTGGCGTCAGTATAGATTCTGGATGAAATTGGTAACCCAATGCGTTGTCATCATGATGATAAATAGCCATAGGGATATCTTCGTACTGGGCAATAACCTTTATATTATCAGGCACTTTTGTTGCCATTAACGAATGGTAACGTGCTACAGGCATTGTATTGCCCATACCATCAAATACAGGATGTTCGCCTAAATTAATAATTGAAGACTTACCATGTACGGTTTCACCCGCATGACCGATTACTCCGCCATAGCTTTGTGTTAATGCTTGTTGGCCTAAACAAATGCCTAGCATTGGGAAGTGGCCTTTAGAGAGCTCAATAAGCTCCATTAAACAGCCTGCATCGCTTGGTGTGCCAGGACCTGGGGAAAGTACTAAGAGTACTTGTCCTTGCTCTTGGCGCATTTTATTAAAAATAACCTCAGCGCTAATGTTGTTTCTGTAAACAACCAGTTCGCAGCCAAGCATCGTAAGCTCATCAACTAAGTTATATGTAAATGAGTCAAAGTTATCTAAAAAATAGATTTTAATAGGATTCGTTTTACTCATTTTATACCGCCTTATACGTAGATTTTATGGCGGTGATAACCGCTTGTGCTTTAGCGCGAGTTTCGTTTGCTTCTGAAATAGGATCTGAGTCAAACACTACACCTGCACCTGCTTGCACGTAGGCTATGTTATTTTTAACAAAAGCAGAGCGAATAACAATACAGCTATCCATTGCGCCATCACCGGTTAAGTAACCTACAGCGCCGCCATAACTGCCACGGCGTTTCCCTTCAGTTTGACGAACAAGCTCAGCAGCACGTACTTTTGGTGCACCAACAAGGGTGCCCATATTCATACACGCTTGGTAAGCGTGCAGTGCATCAAGTTCTGGTTTTAATGTGCCAACAACGCGTGAAACTAAATGCATTACCTGTGAATAGCGGTCTACTTTTAATAACTCTTTGGCAAAACGAGTACCTGCAACACTAATGCGGGCTACGTCGTTACGCGCTAAATCAACAAGCATTAAATGCTCGGCGCGCTCTTTTTGATCGTTTCTTAGTTCCAGCTCAATGCGGCTGTCTAAGTCTGGATTTATTTGCCCGTTAGCAAATTTGCCGCGCGCTCGAGTACCAGCAATTGGGTAAACTTCTACTTGCTGATTACTTACGTCGTACTTAAGGGCCGACTCAGGAGACGCGCCAAATAATGCAAAGTCTTCATCGCGCATATAAAACATGTAAGGGCTTGGGTTTTGCTTTTTAAGCTGGCTATACGCATGTAAAGAATCAGGGCAAGGTAGTGAAAATGTACGCGACGGCACTACCTGAAAAATATCACCATCAACAATATTCTTTTTAAGCTTAACAACTTGCTCGCAATACGTTTCGTCGCTTATATCAACGCTTACCTCACATTCGCCACTTTGCATATCCGCACTAAATTCTGCTGCGTTATCGCAAAGTGTATTTAACCGCTCAAGCTCTTTACCTACTTCAAAGCAGTTAGCGTGTACGTCTGGGCCATTAAATACATTACCAATGAGTTCGGTTGTTTGTTTTTGATGATCAATAACAACTAACGTTTCAGCTAAATAAAATACGTAATCTGGGCAGGTGTTTTCGCCATCAGGTACATCACTTAATTGCTCAAAGTTTGCCACCATATCGTAGGCAAACACACCGCCTAAAAATACCGAAAACGGATTTTCGGTAGTGCTTTGAATGCTGTTAATACAGTTACGAAGAGCGCTGAAGGCGTTATCGGCAACAAGCTTACTTGCTTCGTCTATATCGCTGCTTGTGTCTTGGTAGTTAAGTGTAAGCGTTGTGTCGTTTAATTGTGAATCACAGCTCTTAACATTTGCTTGTAAGTAGCTTAATAATTGCTTGCCGTTATTAGATTGTGCGCTAACCGTTACCGTTTTACCCTTACATACAATGCGCAGGGCGCTATCAACTAAAATTAAACTTTTTACACTGTCTTTAGAATCAATCTCAGCTGATTCAAGCAGTAGTGAGTTAGGCTTATCAAGTGCCGCGTATAATGCAAGAGGGCTACTAATATAGTCGCGTACTTGCGTAATGCTTGTTACTTCGCCTGGTGTGGTAGTTATATGACTAAAAATCAAACCTCATTCCCTCAAAAAATTAAACCCCGCAATGCTTTTGCAATGCGGGGTTTGAATAACGATATCTAAATTACAAACAGATCATTACCGTCCCGCTATATCAGGCGCCACCACCAACGATGTGTAAGAGTAAGACCGTTATTCATGTTTTTCTGCCTCAAAATTTATTAAATATTTTTAACGTATACGTTTCGTAAAATTTAGTTAAAAAAAAACCCGCATAGTTGCGGGTTTTGAATTTTTGCTAGACACGACAATTCATCACCCGAAAATTACGAGTGCCACCACCAAATAGTGTTTAAGTTTGAATTGATCATTATTGTTAATTCTTAATGTGTCTGAAAGTGGCTACAGTAAAACGTATCTTATGCTTTTGTGTCAAGTGTTTATTTAAAACAATTTAGTCAAAAAAGTTGTTATACTTACATAAACACCAGTAACCCTTAATTTTAAGCAGTTTTCTTTTGATAAAATACGATTTACATAGCCATACTACACATTCAGACGGGCGTTTGACGGTTGAAGAATTATTGCATCGCGCTGTTGATAAAAATATTGATGTGTTTGCTATTACCGATCATGACACTGTGGCGGCTATTAAGCCTGCTCAGCAATTTATTGAAGCAGAAAACTTACCGCTTTCATTAATAACGGGTACCGAAGTGTCTACCAAATGGGAAAGCTTCGAAATTCATATTGTAGGTTTAAATATTGATATTAATAATATTGACCTTACTTCTTTATTAACGGCTCAGCAGCAAAAGCGAGAAGAGCGTGCACTAGAAATTGGCGCACGCCTTGCAAAAAATGGCTTTGATGGCATTTACGAGCAAGCTAAAGAGCTGGCAAAAGACGCGCAAATTACGCGCGCACATTTTGCACGCGCTCTTATTGAGCGCGGTGTAGCAAAAAACTTTCCTGGTGTATTTAAAAAGTATTTAGGTCGTGGCAAAACAGGCTATGTACCTAGTTGCTGGTGCACCATGCAAACCGCTGTGGAGGCAATACATGCCGCTGGTGGTGTTGCTGTACTTGCTCACCCAAGTAGCTATCAAATGTCAAACAAGTGGCTACGCAAATTATTAGTAGAATTTAAAAGTGTAGGAGGAGACGCAATGGAAGTTGCACAACCTCAACAGGCGCCAAGCGAACGTCAATTTTTAGGTGAACTCAGTCGTGAGTACGAACTACTTTGCTCGCAAGGGTCTGATTTTCATTTTCCGACAAGCTATTTAGAGCTTGGCAAAAATTTATACTTACCGAAAGACTGCCAAGGTGTTTGGCAAGTTTGGGAAGGACAAGAAGGGGCATTAACATGAGTCAATTATTCCATATTCATCCTGATAACCCGCAACCAAGATTGATTAGTCAAGCCGTTGATATTATTAAACAAGGTGGTGTTGTTGTTTACCCAACAGATTCGGGCTATGCTATTGGCTGTAATATTGGTAATAAGCAAGCCAAAGAGCGCATAGAGCGTATTCGTGGTATTGAAAAAAACGATAATTTTACGCTAGTTTGCCGTGATTTATCGGAGCTATCTACTTATGCACGTGTAGATAACCAGCTATTTAGATTAATTAAAAATAATACGCCAGGGCCTTATACCTTTATTTTTAAAGGCACAAAAGAAGTCCCTAAGCGTCTATTAAACGACAAGAAAAAAACCATTGGCATGCGTGTAATTGAACACCCAATTGCTTGTGCGTTACTTGCCGAACTTGGCGAGCCATTAATGTCGTGTTCTTTAATTTTACCCGGGCAGCAGTTTACTGAATCAGATCCGGATGAAATATTAGAGCGATTAGATAAACACGTTGATTTAATTATTCACGGCGGCCATTTAGCCGAGCAAGCAACCACAGTAATCGACTTGTCAGAAGATGAAGTTAAAATATTGCGTGTTGGCTGTGGTGATACAAGCCCGTTTGAGTAATAACAAGTGAGCGAAAGTACTGCTGATACAAAAAGTAGTGAAAAGCCAGTGCAGCAAAAGCTGCCACTGGCTTTTTTGCATGGTAAAGCGGTTGTAGACAAACCAGAAGACTTATATATTCCGCCCGATGCGCTCGAAATAATATTAGAAACCTTTGAAGGCCCGCTCGATTTACTGCTTTATTTAATTAAAAAGCATAAACTTGATGTGCTCGATCTTTCTATTTTTAGTATTACAGAGCAGTATGTAAGTTATGTTGAAATGATGACCGAGTTTCAACTCGAACTTGCCGGTGAATATTTAGTTATGGCTGCGTTACTTGCACAAATTAAGTCGCGCTTATTACTCCCTGTTCACGAAGAGCTTGAAGAGGAAGAAGACCCTCGCGCTGAGCTTATTAAACGTCTACAAGAATATGAGTTATTTAAAAAAGCCGCCGAAAACCTCGATGATATCCCCCGTGTTGGGCGTGATATTTTTATAGCGCATGCCGCTATGCCAATAAATGAAGACATAAGTCAAAACCTCCCCGATATTGAACTTAAAGACTTAATGCTGGCGTTGAGTGATGTTATGGCGCGAGCAAAAACGTTTGAACATCATCAAATTACTGCCGAAGTACTCTCAACCCGAGAGAGAATGAGCCAAATATTACAACAGCTATCGAAAGCAAATTCAGCGGTGGTATTTAATACGCTTTTTACGCCTGATGAAGGACGTAGTGGTGTGGTGGTTAGTTTTATAGCCATGCTTGAGCTCATTAAAGAAGGACTTGTTACTTGTTTGCAAGTAAGCCCAGAGAGCTTAATTTATGTCAGCTTGAGCGAGCAATCCACCCTATAAACTTATCTGTTTAATCCTCAACTTCTAAAAACTGACTTTAATTATCAAAGTTCTGTGCGTATACGCACGTAAAGTGTTTGTAAATGTTATTTTCATTTACGGCTATGCACTATATTGTAACGTCATAGCATTATAGGACGTTACACATGTTTAAAAATACACCTTCATCTTACGGACTTGTCGCCATTATTTTACATTGGCTCATGGCGTTGACTATTTTTGGCCTGTTTGGTTTAGGTTTATATATGGTTGAGCTTACTTATTACGATAGCTGGTATAAAGGCTCGCTCGATTTACATAAAAGCATTGGTATTACGCTTGTGGCCGTATTTTTATTTAGAATTTTATGGCGTGCTTTATCTACACAACCTAAACCATTAGGTGAAAGTAAAGGTATGAACCAATTAGCACACACCGCGCATATTGCTATGTATATTATTTTGGCCGTTATTGTTGTTGCTGGGTATTTAATATCAACCGCAGACGGACGTCCAATAGAAGTGTTTACCTTATTTAACGTATCAGCGCTTGATTTTGCTTTTGATGACCAAGCCGATATTGCAGGAAAAGTACATTATTACGGCGCGTGCACATTAATAGGGTTTGCAGTATTGCATGCACTAGGGGCGTTAAAACATCACTTTATCGATAAAGATAAAACCTTAATCAGAATGATCAAACCATTAAAGGATGATTAAAATGAAAAAATTATTAGTAAGCACAGCCGTTTCGGCTGCAATGATGTTATCGGCAACAGCCGCTAATGCAGCTGATTATGTAATTGATACAAAAGGCGGGCACGCATCTGTTAACTTTAAAATTAAACACTTAGGTTACAGCTGGTTATATGGTCGTTTTAATACTTTTGACGGCACATTTAGTTACGATGCTAAAAATCCTGATGCATCAAAAATTATGGTAAATATTGACACCACCAGCCTTGATTCTAACCATGCAGAGCGCGATAAGCACCTACATGGTAAAGATTTTTTAAATGTGGATAAATACCCAAAAGCGACATTTAAAAGCACCAGCATTAAATTTGATGAAGATGGTGAAGAGGCCGACGTAACCGGCGAATTTACGCTGCATGGCGTAACTAAAACTATTACCTTTGAAATAGATAAAGTGGGCGAAGGTAAAGATCCGTGGGGTGGATACCGCGTAGGTTTTGAAGGCGAAACCAGCCTTAAACTTACCGACTACGGTATTGATTACAACTTAGGGCCTGCATCTACTCATGTTGATATTATTTTATCAATAGAAGGCGTTCGTAAGTAATACAGTTATTGAATATAAAAACGCCACTTACTGTGGCGTTTTTTTTGCTTAACAGAAACTCAAATTAAGCGACTTTGAATTTGTTTATTTTGTGCTATTAATACGTGACTGTAATAGCGGCCTTAAATCCTCAGGCAACCAGCGCATAAGTAAATCGTTATAAGCCTGCGTTTTTTTAATAACTTTAAGCTGCTCATTAAGAATAGCGATGTCTTTTGCGCCTTGCTCGTTTTTAGTACAACCAATAAAGCCATAACTGAGCGCTGGAGATTCGGTTAATGGACGCTGCGTTAAGTTTTCTTCAAAGTGCATTGATTTAGCTAAATAGTAATGCTCGCTTGGGTAACCCAGCAAAATATCAATTCGTTTTAGGTTAAGCATATATGTGAGGCTCGCTAGGCTATCGCGTGTGGGTCTAATTACTAAATCAATGTTGGGTGTACTGTTTATTAAAGTATCTATCTCTTGGCCGTAAGAGCGGCTCATAGAAACTCCAAGAGTTAGTTTTTTATCTTGTATTAAATTGAGTAGTGATACTTCTTTTGATTCCGCTATATTTAGCGCTTTGGCGAGCTTTTTGTGCATTGCTATTGAAGGCGAGAGGCCCGTTGTTGAGCTTTCGTCTGTGAAATAAATATGCTCTTTTCTGTAATCATTTTTATAAAGCGATAACGCACAAACATTATTTGAAGTATTAGACAGCTCTTGAATTACTTTACCTGAGGGGATAAGCATGCGGTTAAAGGTAATATTAGGGAGTTGTTTTTCAAGTAAAGAAATTATGCTTTCGTCACGGCCTTGGTGTTGATATTGACCATTTAAAATATAATAGGGTGCAAAATCGTGCGCTAGCCAGTTTATGGTTCTAGCATTGCTTATTGAGATCAGACAGAAAAAAAGTAAGAAAGTTAAAAATATACGGAGCATTACAACAGCTACCAGTAATTATTATTGTAAAACTATTGTAACCAATAAAAGGCTAAAAAGTAAAATGCCAGCAACAAGGCTGGCATAATATCTTATCAATAATTGCAATAATAGAATGGCAATTAAAGTTATGTGTTGCTTAGTTAGCTTTTAGCCACTTAACAAACTGGCGTGCATCACTCGCTTTTTGAAATAATGCATTTTTTAAACCTTGTGTATCACTGAAGATTACACGATGTTTGTTTACTGAAATTGATTGCACTGGATGTGCTATTTGGATCATAGACCCATTATATTTATAAGACATAATAAAACTCACTTTATTCTTGTTATTTATTCTGCGCTATATTTTTATAGCAAATTGCAGTCAATAAATTAACGATGTTGTGTTTAGCTTCATTACAGTGTTGACGATCTTTATGACACTTTTGCGATGATAGTAAAAAATCATCTCGGTATTATTCAAGGGGTTCTCGCCGTACAATAACTTAGCTTTCAAATATACGTTTTGCGGGGCTTACTGGATCAGGGTAAATGGTTAACCGCGGCGGTTTCTTTAAACCAGAGAGGGAAGGTAACTTATATATAAATTGTGTGCAAGCTATTTATTATAAAAATATTTATAATAAATCTTATCAACTGCTTACAAAGCCCATTTTTAGTTACCAAAGGATAAGTATGAATTACCTGATAGTGAGTGATATTTATGGTTTAACCCCTGCTTTAAGTAAGTTATCACAGGCAATTAGTTCACATTTAGTGATTGTTGACCCTTACAATAACAGGATTCAAGCTATTGAAAGTGAACAAGATAGTTATAATAATTTTATTCAGCAGTGTGGACATGACAAATACACGGACAAACTTAAAAAATGCTTTGAGAGTTTAAAAGTACCTACCACGTGTATTGCTTTTAGTGCAGGGGCAAGCGCAGCATGGCGGGCACAGTTATTAACAGGCAATACACACCTTAAAAAGTTAATTGGCTTTTATCCGTCGCAAATTCGTAATTATTTAGCGTTAGATGCAAATGTACCCTGTGAATTCATATTCCCAGCAAGTGAGAGTCACTTTAATGTTGATGAAGTTATTAAAGCTTTAAGCACCAAAGCGGGTGTTAAGTGCTATAAAACCAATTTTTTGCATGGTTTTATGAACGAGTACTCAACCAATTTTGATGCGCAAGGGCTGGTTGAATATAGTAACTATATAAAACAGAGCAGCTATTAAAGCGTGTTTAGCTGCTTTTTATTAATATCAGGAAAATCAGTACGGGTATTATATTTTGCATACAGCGTTGTAAAAATGCTGCTGCCGGATAGTTTATCTAACTCTTTTATAAAGGTTTTAGCACTAGAGCGAGCGGGTCTACAGCATGTTTGATACTGTTTTATTATACCCGCGACAGATAAACCTTGTTTTTGTAGCTTAAGGTCGGCCTGTGCAAAAAAAGCCGCACCCGTCCAATAAACACGTTGCTGGGCGCGTTGTTTCCACATATCGGCAGAGAGCTTATTGAGTGGCTGTGTTTTAGTTTTGGTTTGCTGGCGGGCACGATCAAATCCTGCATTTAAACGTTGTACAAACTGCGGCTGGGTGATTATACCGCTGTCACGCATTATTACGTTTTGCATATAACTGGCAAAACCTTCGCTTAGCCAAAAACCGGAGTAGGGAAGTAGCGGCAAATATAAATGCGAAAGTTCATGGTATAGCGTCCAATCTTTAGTGAATGCATTTAAACTGGCGTAGCGATCTACATGTAGTTCAAGCCCATCGGGGTTATTGCGTTTAACTGTAGCCCAAGGTACAGGCTCAAAAGCAAAGTATTGCGGTTTTAAATAAATAGGCAAAGTGGTTTGTTTTAAAGGCCCCAGTGTATTTTGTGTTTTTTCAACACTTTGGTTAACCCATGTAGATACTGTGTTTTGAGCATTACTTGAGAGCGAGCTAAGGTTATGTATGACTACTTCAACGGCTAATACGTTAAAAGAGCTGATTGATAGTAGCAGTACAAAAAAGTATTTCATTAAAATGCTCCACTGTAATTTAATAACTGGTACGCTAGGGTTAACATACAAGACCAACTAAATGGATAAATAATCACGCCTAATTCTTTATTTTTTAAAATGATAGTAACTATAAAAGTACAAATACAGACACTTCTAGCTAAGCATGGTTTAATCAATTAATCGTTATTTTAAGTTAGGTTTTAGCCATGACGTATCAGCATATTCAAGTTCCTGAGCACGGCCAAAATATCACTATTGATGCACAAGGACACTGGCAAATACCGTTAGAACCTATTATTGCTTTTATTGATGGCGATGGCGTGGGGCTGGATGTTATGCCGGTGATGCGCCACGTTGTTGATAGTGCAATTGAGCATTGTTATAAAAGTGCACGGAAAATTCATTGGATGCAAGTTTATAACGGCGAGCAGGCCGCAAAGCTGTATGACGGTGATTGGTTTCCGCAAGAAACAATTAACGCGGTACGTGCCTGCAAAATTGCCATAAAAGGGCCGTTAACCACACCACTGGGTGGTGGCTTTCGATCGCTTAATGTTGCACTCAGGCAAGAAATGGATTTGTTTGTAAATATGCGCACTATAAAAGGCTTTAGCGCACTTCCTTCTCCTTTAAAAAATCCTTTTTTAACAAACATAACAGTGCTTCGTGATAGCAGCGAAGACGTGTACTCAGGTATTGAGTGGCAAGCAGGCAGTGTAGAAAGCGAAAAAATGCTCGACTTTTTATGCGAGGAAATGGGCGTAACCCGCTTAAGGTTTTCACAAGAATGCGGTATTGGTATTAAAAATATATCTAAAGAAGGCTCTGAGCGACTAATGCGCTTTGCCATTAACTATGCACTTAAAAACGATAGTGAATCGTTAACGCTAGTGCATAAAGGCAATGTACTTAAATTTACCGATGGGGCATTTAAGCGTTGGGGGTATGCACTTGCACAAAGCGAATTTAATGCCACTGCACATGAAAATGGGCGTTGGCTGCAAATAGAGCGAGTAAATCAAGCACCTCTAATTATTAAAGAAGTTATAGCCGACAATATGCTGCAGCAATGTTTAATGCACCCAGAGCAATTTGATGTAGTGGTGACGACTAATCAAAACGGCGACTTTTTAGCGGATATGTTGAGCGCACAAGTTGGCGGTGTTGGCATAATGCCTGCTGCAAATTTAAATAACGATGTCGCATTTTTTGAGCCTACACACGGCACGTTTGAACGTATAGCAGGGCAAAATAAAGCAAACCCCAGCAGTAGTATTTTAAGTGCGGTATTAATGCTTAAATTTATGGGATGGGACGAGGCCGCATTACTGATAGAAAATGCGTTAGAGCAAACATTTAAAAGTGGTGAAGTAACCTTTGATTTAGCGCAAGAGCAGAGCGATAACTCAAGTATTCATAACTCGACAACCTTAACTTGTACTGGCTTTGCAAAGAAGGTTATCGAGCACTTTTAAACACATTCATTATTAAGCTGCTGAGGCAGTTTTTACTCTGTGCATGCAAGGGCGGTTGGTTAACTGCGCTGCACGATGGTAAATCTCATGTGCTTGAGGTTCATCGCACTGCGTACCACTAAGCGTATCCATTAACGCAACAACAATAATTGCAGGAACCTGGCAGCAATATTCGTCTAAAACGGCTTCCGTCGTTTGTGCATCAACATGGCAAAGTGGGTGGTTTTTAAGTTGGTATGCGTTTAGCAATGTATCCACTTCTAATACATCATTTGGTTGGTGCTTTGTTTTACGGCATTTACAACCAAACTCATCAACTAAAGTAGCTAATGCTTGGTAAGTTTCAGTGGTGTTAGTTTTTGCGCATAACTGCTCTTCAATAAACTGATGTAAGTTAGCATCAATAAATAACCCGTCTTGTTGTGTAAAGCTTGATGTTGTCATAATTATTACTCTTAGTTTGTTGGCTTAACTTCACTCTAGCGCTAAGTGTATTATTAATGAAATTGTTGTTTTCAATAACTGACATTGATTTCATCAATAGTAAGTTTTAAAACTAAATAAAAAATAGAAAACATACCTAAATTATACTAATTAATTTGGTGCAGAGCGGTAAAAACGTGCACAAAACTGGAACAAGGGGATTAGTTGATGAGTTAAGGTGGATGCTTAGTTAATTGTTTTTATTGAATTTTAATTTTTTTTATGAAGTTGGTACTAAGCTTGCTAATCTTACACTGTAGGTAGACTCCTATATCGACGATTTCCAAAAGCGCCATGGTATTTTCCCAAAGTTGAATACCACGGCGCTTTTTTATTTTCTCGTGTATTTTATTCAGCCGTCACAATAGCAATAGCAATAACAATAGTAATGTTAAATTTTAATAAAGTAGGGAATAGCTACTAAAATACCGCCTACAATCAACAGCATGCTAACACTGGTCATAAAGTACGGAAAAACCAATAATGACAAACCAATACAAAGTGGCACTACGGCTTTTTTTCTTCGCCCGTAAGTAAGGTAGCCAATACCTATGCCGCCAAACAAAACACTCCACGCAATTATTGATGCACTATCCATTTATAAATTACCTATTTTGAAATACTGATTTAAATTACGACCGACATAGCCAGTTTTTCAATACCATGTGAAGGAGTCCATCTTTTGAATTCCACGAAACCATACTTTTTATATAAATTTATTGCAGGAGTATTAGCAACTGCAGTCTCAACTCTTGCATGAGATAAATCATCCATTGCTAAAACATAATTTATTAGCTTACTTGCGATACCTTTTTTAAAATAGCTAGGATCAACGGTTAAACTACAAATATCTAAACACTCGTTGTTTGTATCTACTTCAATAACGGCTGCTAAGCATTCATTTTCGCTGTAGCCATAAAAGGTTGTTTCTGATTTTTTTATACCTTTAATATTACGCGCTAAAGGAGGAAAGTTATGCGCGTCGATCAGTTTAGCCTCTATAGCATAGGACTTTTGAAAGACAGCAAAAATTATATTTGCAGTATCGTTATTCTTATTATTAAGTTTGTTTATCATTATATTCTTCTAATGAAAGTAAAGCTTGGAAGTATGCGCGATAGTAAAATACCTAGTGTTTGATGTGATGAAAATAATAATTTATCTATCTGCAATCGTTTTGGCAAACGCTAATAACTCACGCCTTAACCATTGGTGCGCCGGTGCATGGTGCAGCAGTGGGCTCCATATCATCTTTACCTCAATAGGCACTATTTGGAATGGCACAGGGCTGATTACTAAATCAGTATGAGAGGTTAATAACTTAGCTTGCCTGCGCGGTAGGGTGGCAATAAGTTGCTCTGATTGGCAAAGCAGGCTTGCAACCATATAGTGGCGAGTAAAAACACGTATTTTACGGGTTTGTTCTAGTTGCCAAAGCGCTTCATCTACCCAGCCTAATTTTTGCTTTCCTGATTTATTAGTAACAGCGGCTTCAGGCCCCCAGCCGGCACGATTTACCCAAATATGCTCTTTTTTTAAGTAGTCGTCTAACCCTGATTGTTGTAAAAATGTATTTTTAGGATGCGTTAAACAACAGTAGTTATCTCGCCATACACTGGCTTGATGAAACGAGCGTGGCAAACCATTAAAGCGATTTATTGCTAAATCTATAGTGCCTTTTTCCATGTCTTGCAGGTTTACGTCGCTTGGACTTAATACATCAAAATTAATACCGGGGTTTTTACTAAGCTGCACCGTTATAAAAGGGGCTATTAAGGTCGACTCTATGTAGTCATTTGCCATTATTCTAAAGGTAACTTCAGCGGTTGCAGGGTTAAATTGCTCACTAGGCTGCGTAATAGCTTCGGCCATTTTTAAGAGCGCCTCAACTTCAGGTTTTAACGCAAGTGCCTTTGCCGTTGGCGTCATAGATCCTGCAGCACGAACAAGTAGCGGGTCATCAAATAAATCGCGCAAACGTTTTAGCGCATTACTCATAGCAGGTTGCGTAAGCGCGAGTTTATTGGCAGCTTTTGACACACTTTTTTCATCGATGAGTACATTTAAGTAAACTAACAAGTTGAGGTCGACGTTTCTTATATTCATATGGGCGTGTTGGCCTTTCAGGGTTGAAATTTGTTCAATCTAGGGGCGATTTAATCGCGGCGCGAGGTTTGCCACCTAGTGGGCTAAGTAAAAATCGAGCAAAGCTTCCGCGTCCTGCTCACGCCCCTTACCTACATCCATGTAGGCAACAAAGAGTTAATCGTCCCTAGAAAGAACCCTATGGGCAGTGTGTATTTGGCCTTTATGCAGCGTTAAAGGACATTTATGGGGAGTCACCACACTACATGTACTTTGCCTTGCTTAAAAACCAAATACACGGCTGCAAAATTAACCTCGAAAGGTCAATACGCCCAATAAATGCTATTTATATGCTGTATTAATTATCTAAATTAAAGCCTGCTTGCTAAGGTGTAAACAATTAATAAAAAATAACCGCCATAACTGGCATCAATATAAGTGCTGTATTTATGCAAAATAGGCTAACAAATCAATCTAATAATGCGCTACAACACGTTGTAGCCAGTAAGCTTGCACGATCTGTTTTTGCTGGATTTGAGGCGATGTTTTCGCAATTTTTAAATATTACACTGGGTGCACAAAGCCGTTTTGAACAACGACAGTATCACAGTGTGCAAAGTGCTATGCGTGAACGTTTACAAGTGTATGAGCGCGAAGTAAAAAACGTGAGTGAAGCCGTGAGAGTTATTGCTTATGCTGAACTTACTTGCCCGCAAACGTGGCAGTTAGCTAAAAATATTTACGGCGATATGGTACAAAATCACGAAAATAAACCTATTGCGCATACTTTTTTTAATTCAACGTTTGGCGCAATTTGGGACGATAAAAAAATTCGTACTGTGCATTTGTTTGTATTAAAAGCCAAGTATCGTAGTGAGCCACGCTCTTATGAAAGCTTAGTGAGCAGGGTATCGCTACATAATGGGTTTAATAACGCCGTTAAAACGCTTATTACTAATCAAGTATTTAGAGTGCCATTTAGTAATTTAGAACGCGATGTAGCCACATTACAAAGTACGTTAATGCAAGGCGCTAAGCAGCAATGCAAACAGGTGTACGAACTTATCAATTTAAACGACGGGTATATTGAATACGCCAACTCATTATTTTTTAGAAACAAAGCCTGTTATTTAATTGGGCGCTGCATTGCTAAAAATGGCGACAATATGCCTTTTGCTATCGCTATTTTAAATACCGATGAGGGAATAAAGCTTGATGCTGTAATGATGGGCGCCGATCAATTAAGTTTATTATTTGGTTTTGCACGCACCTATTTTATGGTTGATACCGATAAACCCGCTCGTTATGTAGATTACTTAAGTGTGTTAATGCCACACAAACAACGCTTTGAGTTATTTAACGCCATTGGCTTTATAAAGCACGCCAAAACTGAGTTTTATCGGCACAAGGTTGATACGACTAAAAATAGCCCAGCCAACTTCAAGTATGTTAAAGCGCCAGGGACGCCGGGCATGGTAATGCTGGTATTTACTATTGAAGGGCTAGATTACGTTTATAAAGTAATTAAAGACAAATTTAGTGCGCCAAAAACAGCCACCAAAGCACAAGTCAAAGAAAAGTATAACTTTGTAAAACAAGCCGATAGGGTTGGTCGTTTGGTAGACACACACGAATTTAGATATTTAGCGTTTGATTTAAGCCGTTTTAGTGATGAGCTTCTTGAGCAGATGAAAAGCCAAATTGGCAGCAGCATAGTTATATCTGGCAAGGCACTCATTTTAAAGCACGTTTATGTTGAGCGTAAAATGACCCCGCTTAATTTATATATTAACCAATGCGATAACAAAACCTTAGAGAGTGTGATGCATGACTACGGTAAAGCAATTAAAGAGTTAGCGGGCGCTAATATATTTCCGGGCGACATGCTAATGAAAAACTTTGGCGTAACGCGATGGGGGCGAGTGGTGTTTTACGACTTTGACGAAATTTGCCCGCTTACCGATTGTAACTTTAGAGACGTGCCACACACCCAAAATGCACTCGAAGAGCTAAGTAGTAACTCGTATTTTGATATAGCTGAAAACGATATATTTCCGAGCCAATTTAAGGTGTTTTTTAGCGCCAACGAGATTGCGTTTAACTATTTTAATAATGAGCACAGTAACTTGTTTTTAGCGACGTTTTGGCAGAGTTGTCAGCAACAAATACATAATGGTTATCTACCCGATGTTTATCCTTATAAACAAAGTTGGCGCTTTTGAGGTTGTTTGAATCTGTGTTCATCCCCATCTATATGTTATTACAGTTTTTAAACTTGGAGCAACAATGAAATATATTTCTCATGAAGATGGTAATCTTGCATTTAGTGAAACCGAAAAACCGGTTTTAAAGAGCCATGAAGTACTTGTTAAAGTTGCAGCAATAGGTGTAAACCGTGCAGACAGTATGCAGCGCCAAGGTAAATACCCGGCCCCTGCGGGAGATAGCCCTATTTTAGGTTTAGAATGTGCGGGTACAGTTACTGAGCTTGGAAAAGATGTAGATAAAAGCTGGCTAAACAAGCGTATTTTCACGTTGTGCTCAGGTGGTGCTTATAGCGAATATGTAGCCGTTGATGCAAAACAACTTATGGAATTACCCGATGATGTAACAATGGCAGAGGGCGCTGCAATAAGCGAAGTGTATTTAACGGCATTTGGCGCATTATTTGAGCTTGGTAAATTACAAAAAGGGCAAACAGCGCTTATTCATGCAGGTGCTAGTGGCGTAGGCGGTGCAGCAATTCAAATGGCTAAAAGCGCAGGTGCTACCGTGGTTATTACCGCTGGTACGGATGACAAATGCCAACACGCAAAAGAGCTCGGTGCCGATCATGCAATTAACTATAAAACCACCGACTTTGTAGAATATATGAAAGCAAATGAGTTAACAGCAAATGCAATTGTAGATCCTGTTTCGGGTAGTTACTTAAATAAAAATGCCGCTATTGCAGCCATGGATTGCCAAATTGTAATGCTTGCATTTTTAGATGGACGTTTTGCAGAAGTTGATTTTGCGGCGCTTTTACAAAAGCGTATTTCGTTTCATGCCTCAACGCTTAGAAATCGTAGTATTGAGTTTAAACGCCAGGTGCGCGACGACTTTGTAGCGCGTTTTTACAATGATATTGCCACTAAAAAGTACGACTTTAACCTGTATAAAACATTGCCTTGGAGCGACGCAAACGAAGCGCATGCTATTTTAGAGCGTAATGAAAACGCAGGAAAAGTGGTTTTACTTGTAGAGTAACTCTTTAATTTTAGGGTTTAGCCCATATACTAAGCCCTATAAAAAATACTTAAGGTTTAATAATGAATCCAATACTAGCAATACTTAAAGAGCACAATGTAAGCGACGAAAAAGTAAAAGCATTGTTTGAAGCGTTTACTCAAAATCCAATGATGGCAATGGCGCTTGTTCAAGAGCTTGGTATTCCGCCAGAAAAGTTACAACAATTAATGGCAGTCGTGATGACTCAACCGCATCTTATTAAAGAAGCGACTGACGAACTTGGTTTAGATTTTGAAAAAGTAAAAGAAGCGAAAGAAAAACTAAATCAACAGTAATTGATAATCTAATTTTCAGATTGATCATATAGCAAGGTAAGCAACTACCTTGCTATACCCGCCGTAAAGCACACACTTTTTGTTACACTCTACATTGAACTGCTCAGTATTTAGTAAGTCATAATAATACTTAATTAACGTAGGGAAATAATATGAAACCGCTTTATAAGTTTTGGAAAAACAACCGCTCTCTTATCGTATTTATTGCACTAATGAGCGTATTTAGAAGCGCTGTAGCCGATTGGTACGAAGTGCCAACAGGCTCAATGAAGCCAACAATTCAAGAAGGTGACAGAATACTTACCGATAAAATGGCCTACGATATTCGTGTCCCATTTACGCATATAAAACTACTTAAACTAGCGGACCCACAAACCGGTGATATTATTGTTTTTGACTCACAAGCTGCCGATAACCGTTTAATTAAACGTGTAATTGGTGTGCCAGGAGACACCGTTGCGCTTGAAAATAATGAGCTCATTATTAATGGTAAAAGACTTAATTATGCAGATCAGCAAAGCAACATAGACTCGCTTGATAAAATCGAAGATTTAAACGGATTAGCGCATTCGATAAGAGTGGCAAATATTCCTTCACGTTTATCGGGCTTTGATGCAATTACAATTCCTGATGATTATTATTTAGCAATGGGCGATAACCGCGACAATAGCGCTGACTCGCGTGTAATAGGTTTAATTCCGCGTAATGAGTTATTAGGAAAAGCAGAGCGCGTTATAGTGTCTCTTGATTACGATAACTATTACCTACCAAGAAAAGACCGCGTATTGAAAAAGCTCAATTAAATAAGATAATTAATTTTATAGTTAAAATATAACTGCCTATTTAGGCAGTTTACTTATATATTTTTTTACAAGCTTGGTAAGAACACTACGCTCTTGTTCGGTATTTAATACCTTACAAAAATCGCCACTAACTGCAGCGCCACAAGCACCTGCTTCAAACCACTGAGATATATTATCTAAATTCACACCACCAACAGGCATTAATTGTGCTTCTGAAAATGGACCCGTTAATGCTTTAAAGTAACCAATGCCCATACTGCCTGCAGGAAATACCTTAATAATATCAGCGTTATATTCAATTGCATTTGCTACATCGGTAGGTGTTAGTGCGCCCATTAATACGGGTAACCCGTGCTGGTGGGCAAGTTCGACAACCGATTTGTTGGTATTTGGCGTTACGATAAACTGCGCGCCTGCATCAATAGCTTGCTGGGCAAGGGTGGTGTTAATTATTGTGCCGGCACCAATAAGTGCGTTTTTATGCGCTGCGCGAGCTCTTGCTATTTCTTGCTCAAAGCCAGGTGTGTTTGAAGTGATCTCTAATGAGTGTATGCCCGCATTTATTAAACAATCAATTAATGGAGCTACATCGGTTTGTTGTTTTAAGCGCAGTATGGCGACTAATTTGTGTTGCTTTATTTGGCTACTTACTTTTGTTCTGTTGGTATCTAAAATTTGGGTCATAATTACAATTCACTTTATATCAAACGGGGTAGACGATTTAATAGGAAATAGTATAGTCAGGGAGTATGTACCTTTCTAAATTGAAAAATTAATTGATAAAGGTCACAGGCTTAATCAATTAAAGGCTTCAGAAAAATCTTGATTAACTTACTTGTTTCAATCGGCAATTCTTCATGAGGTAGGTGACCGGCATTACTCACTATTTCTAACTGAGTATTTGTGCTGTTGAGTATAAATTCTTTTGTGTAGTCAAATGGAACTACCTCGTCCTCCTCTCCCCAAACAACTAAAGTAGGTATATTTAGTTTATCGCCAGCAAATAACAAAGGGTCGAACGAGTACGATTTTAAAAGGGAGATTAATGCTGCTCTGTTACCAACTCTAAGAGTTAGTTCCCTGTACTGCTGAAACTTACTAAACGGTATATCTTTATTTTTAAACACTCTTCTGAGACTGTTTTTAGTCACAAAGTAAGGTAAAAAATACAGGCTTAATTGCTTTGTTATTGGTAAATAAGCAAGTTTCCAGCCTATTAGCCAATTCTTAAATGGGGCTAGACGAGGAGTTGCGTTTATAAGAATAAGGGCATTTATTTTATTTCGATGATTTTTGGCTAGTTGCCATGAAATTTCACCACCAAAAGAATTGCCAACTAACGTATATGAGAATATTTCGAGTTTATTAATAAATTTCTCAACAAATTTTGAATAGTTTTTACTATCGTATTTTTTGCTCTCTTCCCATGGCCCAGTTATGCCAAAGCCGGGTAAGTCCAAACTTATCACCCTGAAATCTTTTGTAAGTGTTTTAGTAACATCATGCCACGTATGTAAACTTGCTGATAGTCCATGCAGCATAATGAGTACTGGCGCATCTTTTTTTCCTTCATCTATATAATGAACGCTTATTTTGTCGATATTTACAAACTTTGAGTTATCGTATGACCAGCGTTTTTTTATTACGATAGCCGAAATATCTGGCGAGTACGTTAAATAAAATAATACTGTAAAGCCCAGGAGGAGAAAAATTATAAGGTATGTCAAAGCTTATTATTCCAATTATTGATTAGCGATATTGTAGAAGCTGAATCAATAGGTTTACTGTAGTAATAACCTTGGCCATAAGTACTGCCCATGCCTTTAAAAATTGCTATTTGATTAGCTGACTCGATACCCTCGATTGTTGTTTCAAAGTTAAGCGCTTGTGCCAAAGATATAATAGATTTAACGATGGCAGTAGCTTGGGTGTTATCTACTACATTCAATTTCTCAACGAAAGATCGGTCAATCTTTAATTTATCCAACGGAATTTCTTGGAGATAGGAAAGTGAAGAGTAGCCTGTTCCAAAGTCATCGAGAGCAACCTTTACACCTCGCTCTCTTAAATTGTTCAATACCTTAACAACGTATTCGTAATTGTTAATCATTACAGACTCTGTAAGTTCTATTTCTAACTGTTCGGACGCCAAATTACTGCTTTTTAGGGCATTAAAAATATCTTCAACCAATGTGTTTTTAGTAAACTGTAATGCCGAAACATTAACAGAAACCTTAAGGTGTTTAGGCCATGAAGAAGCATCTTTGCAGGCTTGATTTAAAATAAATTGGCCAAGTTTATTTATTAGGCCACTTTCTTCAGCAAGTGGTATAAATGTATCCGGTGCAATAGTTCCTTTTATAGGGTGATTCCAGCGAACTAACGCTTCAAAACCATTGAGGCTACCCGACTTAAGATTTACTTGTGGCTGGTAATAAATAGTAAATTCGTTATTTATAAGTCCTTTTTTTATATCAGAGAGTAGGGCAAGCTTCGATTTTCCATTTTCTTCCATATATTGTTCAAAGAAACTGCATTTAGATTTTCCTGTCTCTTTTGCTGAATATAGAGCCATATCAGCAAATTTAAATAAATCATGAGCAGTCATAGTATCTTTTGGTGTAGAAGCAATTCCTATGCTCGCATACATTTCAATCTTATATTCGTGAACATACCATGGTTTTTTTAAAGTATCTAAAATTTGCTCGGCATGTTCTTGGGCTGAAGTTTTATCTAATGTATATTGATAAACAATTGCAAATTCATCTCCGCCAAGACGAGCAACTAACCCATTTGGCTTTATTGCAGCAGAAAGTCGTTTAGCCATTTCTTGTAATAATTGATCGCCCACTATATGTCCTAGTGAGTCGTTTATTATTTTAAAGTTATCTAAATCCATCAAGAAAAGAGTACAGTTTGCTGATGCTTTCTTTTCAAATACTTGTTTAATGAATTGATTGAACTTATGCCTGTTTGCTAAACCAGTTAAAGGATCTGCATTAGCTAAGAACTCCATTTCTTGTTCTCTTAATTTTATTTCTGTTATGTCAGAAATAACACCACGCCAACCTAAAAATAGTCCGTTAAAATTTACTAATGGCTTTGCTGTGATAGCCCACCATTTGTGGCACTTTGCTACTTCAACAGGTATTTGCATATTTTTAAATGGGAGTGGGGTACATAATTTAGTATTGAGGTCTTGAAACAGCTCTTTGCTTGTGGCGCTTTTACACAAGGAAAATATAATTGATGAGAAGTTTTTACCTTCTAATTCCTGTATGGTTACATTAAGTGCTTTAGCAAGGTGAAGGGAGGTATGCTGCAAATTACCTTTTTCATCAGTTTCCCATAGCCAGTCGCTTGCATTCTTTTCGAAGTCATTGAGTAACATACCAACGACTTGACGTTGATGTTCTATTTTTGTTTCTGCCTCTAAGTTTGATAAAAACATTCGAGAAAATACAATTACCGTTGAGGCGAGTATCAAGCCAAAAAAAGTGACTATTAACGCAAAGTACCAATAATGCCCCCAAAAATGGTATGGAATACCAATAAGTAACCCAAGAGTAAAAATACCAACCCATGCTAAGCCCGCTATAGGAAGAAATGAAAACATCCAAGCACCAACAGAGGCAAACGAAATTATAATACAGATAATTAATAGTCGGCCTTGTTCATCAGATAAACCAAATAAATAATTGGCCATCGTGATATGTAAAATAGCCGCTAAAGATAGAATTACAGTTAACCATTCTGCTGCGTGCTTCTTAATTAATGTGTTTTTTTCAATCGATTTACTTTTATACCACAAAATAATGTTAATAATAGCTATGCACCAAAGAGCGCTTATCCATGATATTAATACATAATGATTAACATCGTTCCAGAAAAATAATGTAAGAAGTAAAGAAGTTAGCATGTTGCCAGTACTACTAAAGGGCATTTGCTGTAAGATTGCGTAGTATTGGCGTGATTTAAACGCTTTGTACGTGTCTCTATTAGAGGAGTTTGTATTTATACTAGACTTGATATTTTTGATAAACCAAAAATAAACAGAATATAACAAATTAAAAAAGCTAGGGTTTGATGAGGTCGGTTCTCGATTCATGAATCTTAGGGGGTCCTTTCCCAAATAGCATTAATTGACAATTTAAAAGGTCTAAATTATTGGCTTATATATTAGCACAGTCCTTTTTTAATACTATTTATGCATTTTATGATAATCGTATTGTAATAAAAACCGCTGATGTATCAGCGGTTTTTATAGTATGAGTAATATTACATTACGCGCATACCAGGCTCTGAGCCGTCATCTGGGTTAAGAATGTAAATTTCTTTTCCGCCAGGGCCTGCTGCTAATACCATGCCTTCAGACATACCAAAGCGCATTTTACGAGGCTTAAGGTTCGCAACCATAACGGTTAGCTTGCCTTCGATATCCTCAGGTGCGTAAGCCGATTTAATACCCGCAAACACTTGGCGAGTTTCGCCGCCTAAATCAAGTGTTAGCTTAAGTAGTTTATCTGCGCCTTCTACGTGCTCTGCTTTAGCAATTTTGGCTACGCGTAGGTCTACTTTTGCAAAATCATCGAACTCAATCTCGTCGCTAATAGGCTCTTTTGCAAGTGGGCTGTTAGGGTCAATTGTTACTTTTGGTGCTAAGCTTTCTTTAGATTCTTCAACCATTTTGTTCACTTTATCCATTTCAACACGTTGCATTAACGGTTTAAATTTATTGATAGGGTGGCTTACTAGCGCATTTTGAACGCCGTCCCATGCAAGGTCGTCATTTAAAAACGCTTGTACGTTGTCTGCCATTCCTGGTAACACGGGTTTTAAGTAAGTAATTAAAACGCGGAACAAGTTAAGACCAAGAGAACACACTTCGTGTGCTTCTTGTTGCTTAGTTTCGTCTTTAATTAATACCCAAGGCGCTGCGCCATCAATAAACTGATTTGCTTTGTCGGCAAGCGCCATTATTTCGCGAATTGCGCGGCTGTAATCGCGGTTCTCGTAGTGTGTTGTAATGCTCGGTGCAGCAGCTTGAAACTCTGCTAACAGCTCTGGTTGCATAATAATGTTGCTTAGCTTGCCATCAAACTTTTTAGTAATAAAGCCAGCACAACGGCTCGCTATGTTGACTACTTTACCTACTAGGTCTGAATTTACGCGCTGTGCAAAGTCTTCTAGGTTTAAATCCAGATCAACAATACCGCTACTTAATTTTGCTGCGTAGTAGTAACGTAAGTATTCTGGGTTTAAGTTATCTAAATAAGTACGCGCTTTAATAAACGTACCCTTTGATTTAGACATTTTTTCGCCATTTACAGTGACAAAACCGTGAGCGAATACGTTAGTTGGCTTTCTAAAATTCGCGCCTTCTAGCATTGCTGGCCAAAATAAGCTGTGGAAGTAGATAATGTCTTTACCAATAAAGTGATAAAGCTCTGCGTCTGAACCCTCAGCCCAAAACGCATCAAAGTCGATGCCTGTTTTGTCACACAGGTTTTTAAAGCTCGCCATGTAACCAATAGGAGCATCTAACCAAACGTAGAAGTATTTGCCCGGTGCATTTGGAATTTCAAAACCAAAATAAGGTGCATCGCGGCTAATATCCCATTGCTGCAAGCCATCGGTAAACCATTCATCTAGCTTATTAGCCATTTCTTGTTGAATAGTGCCCGAGTGTAGCCATTCTTTTAGCATGCCTTCAAATGCTGGCAGGTCAAAAAAGTAATGCTCAGAATCTTTCAGTACAGGCTCAGCGCCCGACATTACAGAACGTGGGTTGATTAAATCTGTAGGGCTGTATGTAGCACCACATGAATCACAACTGTCGCCATTTTGGTTTTCAGACTTACACGTTGGGCAAGTACCTGTTACAAAGCGGTCTGGTAAGAAAATACCTTTTTCTGGATCGAATAATTGCGAAATAGTGTGCTTTTTAATATGACCGGCATCGTTTAGGCGGTTATAAATAAGCTCGCTTAATTCTTTGTTTTCTTGGCTGTGTGTGCTGTGGTAGTTATCAAATTTGATATTAAAGTCAGCAAAGTCGCGTTGGCGCTCTATGCTTACTTGTTTTACCGCTTCTTCAGGCGTGATCCCTTGCTTTTGCGCATTAAGCATAATTGGTGTGCCGTGGGCATCGTCTGCGCAAACATAATAAGCTTCGTGGCCTTGTAGTTTTTGAAAACGTGACCAAATATCAGTTTGAATATATTCCAATAAATGACCTAGGTGAGTAGGGCCATTTGCATAAGGTAATGCGCTGGTAATCAGGATCTTTCGCTGCGTCATAATCATTCCGAATTGAGGATAAAACGCCGTTTTTATTATACAAACGGCAATTATCATTAATTTATCTACAAGCTATCTGCTTAGAGTGCGCACAGCTTATGGATTTTTATTAATTGACTGGTGTTAATGCCCTGAATGTTACATAATTCCGTGGCACTTTTCATCAAAGAAACGCTATTTAATTGCTATGTTTGGACTGTCGAAACTATTCTCTTCTAAATCGGTGCAAAAACAACCGATTATTACTGCCTTAGCGGCATATCGTAGTGCGGCTTTTGCCGTCGGTATTGACGAAAGCTTCATTAATACTATTACTCAAAATGACGATAAATCACTACACATTAAATTAACCCTACCATTTGCTGGGCAATCAGAAATGCCTTTAGTTGAGCAACACGTAAGTGAAAGCTTAAATGTGCCTGTAACAATTAGCGCCAAGGTTATCATTAAAGAGGCGGCTAAGTTTAAAGCGATTAAACATATTGTACTTATTGCCTCAGGCAAAGGTGGGGTAGGTAAGTCGACTACTGCTGTTAACTTGGCAGGCGCGCTTAAAAATGAAGGCGCAAAGGTGGGTATTTTAGATGCTGACATTTATGGCCCATCTATCCCAATGCTTTTAGGATTAGTGGGCGCAGAGCCCGTCACTAAAGATAACAAACAGCTACAGCCTTTTGATGCAAATGGCATTAAAGCGCAGTCAATTGGCTTTTTAGTTCCAAGCGATGATGCCACGGTATGGCGCGGGCCAATGGCGTCAGGCGCGCTGAGCCAATTACTTAATGAAACCGATTGGGGCGAGCTTGACTACTTAATTGTTGATATGCCACCGGGCACCGGTGATATTCAGCTTACAATGAGCCAAAAAGTACCCGCTAGTGGCACTGTTATTGTCACTACACCGCAAGATTTAGCGCTAGCCGATGCGCAAAAAGGCATTGCTATGTTTAATAAAGTAAACGTACCGGTGCTTGGCTTAATAGAAAATATGAGCCACTACATTTGCACTCACTGTGGTGAAGCTAACCACGTATTTGGTAAAGACGGTGCCCAAAAACTGGCGCATAAGCACGGCGTGCCTGTACTTAGCCATATTCCACTTGCAATAGATATACGCGAGTATTCTGAGCAAGGTAAACTTATTGCAAGCGATAACGATGCCGCAATAAGCAAAACATACAGCGCAGCAGCAAGGCTAATAGCCAGCACGCTTTATTATCAACAGCATCACAAAGCAATTGAAATTGTGATTACGGAAGATTAATAAATAATGAGACTTTCAGACACACATATTAAAGAATACCTAAGCGATGGCCGCATTGTTATTGAGCCTGCGCCAACGAGCGAAATGATTTCAGGCGTGACTGCCGATTTACGCTTGGGAAATAAATTTAGAACTTTTAATGCGCATAACGCCGCATATGTTGATTTAAGTGGTCCAAAAGATCAGTTAAATAAGGCCATGGAATCGATTATGAGTGAAGAAATAGTGCTTGATGAAGGTGAAGCATTCTTTTTACACCCAGGTGAACTTGCACTAGCTATTACCCATGAAAAAGTAACTCTACCAGCAGATATAGTAGGTTGGTTAGATGGACGCTCATCGCTTGCGCGTTTGGGGTTAATGGTGCATGTAACCGCGCACCGAATAGACCCAGGCTGGAGCGGTAATATTGTTTTAGAGTTTTACAACTCAGGTAAATTACCACTGGCACTACGCCCACTGATGAAAATTGGTGCTATGAGCTTTGAAATGTTATCGGGTCCGTGTGAAAACCCATACAATATTCGTAAAGATGCAAAATATAAAGATCAAAGCAGCGCAGTAGCAAGTCGTATTAGTGACGATAAATAATCACCAAATATAGGCATTACTCGTCTATTTTATGAAGCGCATAACCCAGTAGTTCAAAATACTGGTTAAGCGCTTCATTTGCTTTATTGATATGCTCACTATTTGGGTATATTAAATTACTACTTTTTAAGCCTCCCACTAAAAAGCTATTTTTTATATATGTGTGGCCTTCAATACAGGCTTCAAAACACCGTGCTGCAAGCTCTTCTGGCATGCTCATATAATTCATATTGTGGGCTTTATCGTGTTCTATACACGCTTGTACAAAATTATTTGCATCAATACCATCTTCATCTAAAAATACATGTTTATAAAAACTGTTCAAAGCATTATTAAGTGGATGCGATAAATTAGGCGTGTTTGAAAGCCACAATTTTGAGGCAAAGCCAAAGCGTGGTTTTGCTGCAAATAAGTGCTCGCTTATATGATGGTCAAACGCATGGAACCATTCGTGAGCAAGTGCACCACCGCCTGCATTTTTTGCAAGAGCAAGTGTTTGAGAGGCTGCGTTATAATGCGCTTGCACACCTTTTTGACCACCATGACCAAACGCAAAATTAAGCTTGCCGCGCAGGCCAATTGCTTTAGGTGGTAAATGCAGTATTTGTGCTAGGTCGGCCAGTGCATCGTAAATTAAGTTGGCGCTAATATAGCGCTCTTCTTTAGTTACCCATTTACCAACGACCATTGACCTAAAGCCGAAGGTATCTCTTATATCGCTAAAGTCGACTTGGTCGTCAAAGCGATAGTCGGGTCCTTGGCGAGTAAAGCCACGTTTTAGTCTGTTAGGGTAGTTACGCATTGCAAGTTTCATATAGTAACGAATTTAATCTAAGTAACGTGCTTTTACGTGCTCGGGCATGTGTTGGGTTTGTTTTTGTATTAATTCATTAAGCGTATTATAAAGTGGTGCGGGATTTAGCTGCTCTATTAAAAACAAACTATGCGCTACAGCCTCAAGTGTGGATAGGCTGTCGGCCCGAGGGGCTTTACGAATAGCATAACGATTTTTAGGTAGCTGTTTAAAACTGACCGTTTTAAATTGATTTAGTAATGTGGTGAGCTGCAAAATTTTGTAGGCTTTTTTCCATGTACCATCAACCACGATTAAATGGGTGATGTTTTTTACATTTGGCTGCTCAGTGTTATCGTCTAAATTTACAGCGTGTTCGTTAGGGTAGAGTAAAACAGTTGAGCTTACTGGCAGTGTTTTTAGTATGGAAAAGTCATCATTATTTTCGCCTTTGATTATTTGGCAATCAGTTAGGCATAAATTGAGTAGTTTAGCGGTATTTTTTGCTATTTTTTCTTCACTCGGGTGCTGTAGAATAATAACCGTAACTTTGTTGTTTATTTTTGTAATTGCGTTGCAAATACAGGTGTTTAGTGAAAAGTTACAATGATTACAAAGTGTGCGTGCCATTTAATAAACTTTCTGTTGCCAGTATGATCCTCGCAATTATACATTTATAAGGTAATTAAGTTGGTTTTTTTTACGCATCAATATAAAGTAGTACTATTAAACTGTAACTTACATGGATTGTTTTAAGGGCTTAAAATATGACAGAAATAAATATTGATACATCAGCATTAGAGAGTATGGAATCGTTATTGGGTGAGCAGTTTGCTGATACACTTGATTTTTGCTGCTCAGAGTTTGAACGTTTAGGCTCAGAAGTGTTAGCAACCATTGGTAAAGATAAAGAAGCAGCTATTCGCCACTCCCATAGCTTAAAATCGAATGCGGCGCAGTTTGGAGCTTCAAGCCTTGCTGAAGTATCGCGTGTGATTGAACAAAATTTAAACCTAGATAACTTAGCTGAAGCTATCGACGCATCTAATAGCTTAATGGCTCAAGTAACAGGCTCTCAAGCTAAGCTAAATGAATGGTTAGCATCTCGTTAATTATTGAAGCTGAAACGTGAATTTATTTCAGTATTAAGCACCTAAATTGACTGGCATTTTACGCCTTTACTAGGTTAGTCTAAAGACTCACTAGGGCGTGTTGATCTTTCGGGATTGAATTTGCAACGAGTGTCTGGTTTTTAGGTTAGGCAGAGCCTATGCAGTGTGGTTTTTCCACATAAATAGGCGATAACAACACATAAAATCCAAACACGCATTGCCCAGAGGGTTCTTCCTAGGGGCTATTTTCTCTTTGTTACTCAATTTTTACTTAGCCCACTAGGTTACAAATCTCGCGCCGCGATTAAATCGCCCCTAGGTTGAACAAATTTAATCCATAAAGTCAATACGCCCTAAAGAGGTAAAAATGTCTGATATTAAAAAGAGTCACAAATTAGAAGGTGTATGTTATGACATTCGTGGGCCGGTTTTAGCACAAGCTAAAAAAATGGAAGACGAAGGTCAAAAAGTACTAAAATTGAATATAGGTAATCCAGCTGCTTTTGGTTTTGATATGCCAGAAGATATGCACCGCGATATTATCCGCAACTTATATTCAGCCCAAGGTTACTGTGACTCTAAAGGCCTCTATTCAGCCCGCGTGGCTATTTATCAGCACTACCAACAACGTGGATTACATAATTTAGATGTAGATAGTATCTATATTGGTAATGGCGTAAGCGAACTTATTCAGATGATCACCCAAGCGCTATTAAATAATGGCGATGAAGTGCTTATTCCAGCTCCAGATTATCCACTTTGGACTGCTTCTGTCACATTATCGGGTGGTAATCCGGTGCATTATTTATGTGATGAAGAGCAAGATTGGTTTCCGGATATTGCAGATATAAAAAGCAAAATAACGTCTAAAACTAAAGCTTTGGTATTAATTAATCCTAATAATCCGACAGGTGCGGTTTACAGTGATGATTTGCTAATGCAATTAATTGATATAGCGCGTGAACATAAACTACTGTTATTGAGCGATGAGATTTACGAAAAGATTTTATACGATGGTATAACGCATACTTCAATCGGCTCACTGTGTGATGATGTACCAATCATTACTTTTAATGGTTTAGCTAAAACTTACCGTGCAGCAGGGCTAAGAATGGGGTGGATGGTGCTAAGCGGTCGTACCTCGGTAATGGATGATTTACGCAAAGGTCTTGAAATACTTTCATCTATGCGTTTGTGCGCCAATGTACCTGCGCAATATGCAATTCAACAAGCGTTGGGCGGTGTGCAATCAATTGATAATTTAATTAACCCAGGCGGGCGCTTATACGAGCAGCGCGATATAGCATGGCGCGGGTTAAACGCTATTGAAGGCATTAGTTGTAAAAAACCTAAAGGCGCGCTTTATGCGTTTGCCAAAGTAGATACAGCACTTTTTAACGTTAAAGATGATGAAAAGATGATGTACGATTTGCTAAAAGCCGAAAAAATATTACTTGTACATGGCAGGGCGTTTAATTGGCCCGAGCCGGATCATTTTAGATTGGTATTTTTACCAAGCAAAGATGATTTATCGGATGCGATGTTAAAAATGAAGCGTTTTTTTAAAGACTATCGCCAAGTATAGTTATTTAAAAAATAAAAAAACGAGCCAAATTTGGCTCGTTTTTTACTTTAGTCATGAATATATTAGCTAATACGCTTTATCTACACGCACCGTGTTGTCGTTCAAGTACACTAATCTTACATTATCGCCTTTGCTAAAGCGCATTGATTGGTCTTGATCTTGGACAACCATAAACTGGTCGCCGTTTTCAACTTGTATTAATAACTCTACAAAATGATTTTGCTGATAATGACTTTGCTGCTGCCTATTATGTGCAACACTGCCGCCAATTACCGAGCCTAATATTGTTGCTACTGTGCGGCCGCTACCGCCACCAAACTGGTTGCCTACAACACCACCGAGTAATGCACCGCCGAAGGTTTTCCAGCCGTTGTTTTTGTCTTGAATGATTTCTTGTTCGGTAATATTGCGTACCGATTTTACGTCACCAAATAAAACTTGCTGCACAGGTACTGCTTTATTGCGCTCGTATTGAGCAAAAGTTGGCGCGCTCACACTAAGTAGGGCACACATTATTAATATTATAGCTTTCATAATAATCTCCTATTGGTAGCCTTTATGGGCTTATTAGCCCGTAAAGGCTTAGTAACTACCAGCCAAAGGTTGATTTTTCTTTAGTTTTACGAATTTCAGTTTCGTCTGCCCATTCAACTAGGCCGCTTTCCATATCCATTAAACGCATCGTAAATTTATAGTATACGTCTGATTTGTCGGCATTTGATTTAACTATGCTCGATAAATTTCCGTATAACATATATTGCGCGCCAATTTGTTTACCAAATGCAACAGCTGTTGCAGGGTTAACAAGGGCATCTTCGTTTTGAAACGTTAATTGCTCACGTACTGACTCAACACGCGTCATATCTACAAAACGGAACTTACCACTGCGTAGCATTTGCGTTGAGATTGAATCGGTGATTGATTCAGTATCAATGTGCTCACTAGTTTTGTTTTTAATACGCTCAACAAATACTACAGGGCGTTTATTAGCGGTCATTGTGCCAACAACGGGTGAGCTGAGTAATGAATCGGTCATTTGGCTCGCTACTTTTTGTAAGTCGGTAGAGCCAAAATTAATATCGGTTGTTTCTACTGCTTGTGCGTCGCCATAACTTACTACGGCTTTATTAGCACAGCCACTTAATACTAAAGCGCTGAGGCCAACTAAAGCGTAAGTTGATGCTGTTTTAAATTTGTTACTGATGATCATGGTTGTTTCCTTTAATCTTTAAATTCTTGTGATTCGGTAGACACTTCTCTTACTGCTAACGAAAAGGTAACCGCATCAGAGCTCGGTGCTAAGCCCGGTAATTGTGTTTTTGCAAAACCAAATAAGGTGAGTGCTTGCCAAGGTGAATGGTTGCCTTTAATTACAAAGCCGTCTTTATCAAACCAATTAAACTGATACTGCAAATATTGTGATTTTTTATACTGGCTCGAAAGTGTCACTACTACATCGGTTAACTGGTTGGTTTGACGTGTTTTCACATCAGTAATGGCCAGCTTTTTACCAAGCTCTGGGTTATCTACACGTAATTGCTCATTAAACTGGTTTTTATTTTGTTCAACAGAAATACCCGATGTAACCGGTTGGCTGGAACATGCACTGAGCATTAAGGCTGCTAATAATGGCGCTATGTATTTCATGATGGCTCCTAAAGTTGAACTACGTGGTAATTAAAGTAGTTATTAATAGAGGTTAAGTAAATTAACGTTAACCCTTGCTTACTAATGGTAAAATTTATAGGTGCTTGTGTGCCTATATGCACAGAATGCTCACCTGTATTTAGGCTTTGCCTTGCGACACTTATTTGATTTGGAAGTGTAAGCCAGCTGCGTGTATCAGCTTGCTCAGACGCCAAATTATAAATATTAGCAAGTATGTTACCTACATCACCGGCACTGCGAGCAAGTTCTGCCCGCACTTTCTCTTTAGCTACTAATCTGAGTACTTGGCGAGCGACTTTTGCAGGTATTTGATCTTCTAATGTTTTTGCTGCAAGTGCTTCAATGTGTACCAGTGGGCTAAGCGCCAAGCTTTGTGCATCTATATTTATATTGTTAAGGCGGCGCACATAGGCATTATCTTTATATACCGGCATCGCCAAGCTGTAAAAGCGTGCATCGCCACGTGATGAATAAATTGGCAAGCGCAGTTTAAATTCATCTTGTTTTGGTACTAATCCTTGTTCAAATAAAACAATTACTTCGCCTTGTGATGAAGAAATAGTGGGCGTATCGCCAAAGCGTTTTTTAAATTCATTTAGATCTTGGTCAAACCCTTGTTTTTTAGCAAGGCGCATTACATCTTGCTGTAAATAAATATTGTTAGGTTGTATAGCCAATGCTTTTTTATAATCGATATAGGCGTCGTCGTATTGTTTAGCACTTTGGTAAAGCAAAGCAGATAAGTAAAATGTGTAGGCATTTTGAAAGCCATTTTTTATGTTTCTGGTTACATTGCTCATGCTTGGGTAGTGTTGCTGAGCTTCTTTAACGGTTGAGTCTACTTCTGCTTCATTCTCCCTAAGCGCATCAACTTGTACTTTATTAGCTCGGCGAATTTCGACCAATGCGCCTTCAACATCATTTTTATACACGTAGTTAAGTGCTTTATAACTATGAAGCATGCTCATTTCGTAAGCGGGTGGCACATAAGTTATTGCTGAGTCGTTGGTAAATAAAGCGTTACTTTGTTCAAGGCCCGCACTAACTTGTATTTTGGCGGCCTCACGTTTTTTTTGCATTTGCGTATACACGTTCTCAAATTTGCTTTGTGCATCATCTGGTGTATTAGCTAAGTCGTTTAAACGAGCTTGCTCAAGTTGGTTGAGTAAGTAGCTGCTGTGCAGGGTGCTATTATTAGCAATAAGGGATTGCGCTTCTTCGATATTATTTTTCTCGATCGCATTTCTTATTGGTGTCATTTGCGTGGCATAGTCATTAAACAGGTCATTAAAACCCATTGTGCTACACCCACTTAAAATAAAACAAAAGCTTAAAATTATACTGCGGCGCACTGAGCACTCCTCTTAATTTACCTGTATACATTAACATACTATTTTTAGCTAAATGTGTGAAATATTGTAAAAAATCGTAGAGTAAAACTGCCTGCTAATAAAGAAATATAAAATGACATTAGTGAACAAAGTGTGAATTTTTTTGGTTTATTATCAACTACACTGAAATAGTATCTTCGCTTTAGCGGTCTTGCTAAGAGTTATATCACTCAGAGGAATTAAAAAATGAAAAAGTTTACAGGTGCAGCAATGGCTGTAATGGTAGCAGGTTTAGTTGGTTGTAATGCAACAGAGGCAGAAACGGCAACATCAAGTGCAGTTGCTGTTAATGGCGCAACAACTGATTTAGTTCATTGTTATGATGCGAATGTATGTGGTGGCCATAACGATTGTAAAACAGCTGAGAATGCATGTGCAGGTCAAGCGTCATGTAAAGGGACTGGTTTTGTAGCAATGCCTGCAAAATCATGTGCTGATGTTGGCGGTACAGTAAAAGATAAATGGGTTGGCAGTGTAGCTAAAGCAGATTTAGTACATTGTAACGATGTAAATGTGTGTGGCGGTCATAACGATTGTAAGACTGCTAATAATGCTTGTGCTGGACATGCATCATGTAAAGGCACCGGTTTTGTATCAATGCCTGCAAAAGCATGTGGTGATATTGGTGGCTCTGTAGGTAGCTAATACCAATTTATCGAACGCATAAAATAAGCCTGAACGATGTGTTTTCTTATTCAGGCTTATTAAGGAAGTTTATGACAAATCGTTTTTTAGGTTTTGGTTTAGGACTGAGAGCCCCGCATTTTGAGCAAATTATTTCAGAGAAACCAGCTGTAGACTGGTTTGAAATTATCTCAGAAAACTATTTTGTAGCCGGTGGAAAACCTTGGCATTATTTAAATAAAATAAGAGCAGATTATCCGATTGTTATGCATGGGGTATCAATGTCGATTGGTAGTATTGACCCTATTAATAAGGACTACTTAAATCAGTTAAAAAACACAATTGCGAGGGTTGAGCCGCAGTGGGTGTCTGATCATTTATGTTTTACCCAAGTGGGCGGTATTAATAGCCACGATTTACTACCAATGCCTTACACCTCAGAGGCACTTGATCATTTAGCAAATAAGATTTCGCAAGTTCAGGACTACCTAGGGCGCGAAATGATTTTTGAAAATGTATCGAGCTATTTAACCTATAACGATTCACAAATGAGTGAATGGGAATTCTTAGCGCAATTACATAAGCAAACAGGCTGTAAGTTTTTAATGGATGTAAATAATGTTTATGTAAGTGCACGAAATCACGACTTTAATGCAATGGATTATTTATCGGCTATTCCGAGTACTGCTATTGCACAAATTCACTTAGCAGGACATCAAGACTTTGGTACGCATATTATAGATACGCACGATGAAGATGTTCCCGATGCGGTATGGGACTTATATGCTCAGTATGCAAAAACATTAAATCCGGTAAGTACCATGATTGAACGCGATGATAATATTGGCTCCCTTGATGATTTAATTACTGAGCTTGAGCATGCTAAAGCGCTAGTGAAACCGTTTTGGGATATAAGATCATGAGTGATTTAGCAAAGCTGCAACAACAGTTTATGAATTTACTGCAAGGTGAAAGCTCGGATATTAGCGAGCAAATTGCGCAGCAAGGGCAGTTAAATACACAACAGCGACTCTCTATTTATCAAAGCGCTTATAAAATTCGCTTAAGAGCCGTGATTGAGCAAGATCACGAACAGTTGGGTATTTACTTAGGTGATGATTTATTTGAGATGATGGTTGATGGTTATTTAGCTTTATATCCTTCAACTCATTCGTCACTACGAATTTTTGCAGAGCAACTACCAGATTATTTAGCCGCTAATACTCCTTTTAGTGATTACCCCATACTTGCAGATATAGCCAAATTTGAACGACTATTACTAAGTACTTTTGATGCAAGCGATAAAACATTACTTAATGTATCAGAGCTTGAAAGTATTGAACCTCAAAAATGGCCAAATTTACTATTAAAATTACATCCAAGTGTACAGTTAGTTGCGTTTAATACGTTGGCGGTTGAAAGTTGGCAGGCAATAAAACAAAAGCAAACACCGCCAGAGCCAAGAGTCTCAGAACCTCGCTTTTGGGTTGTAGCACGTGATACTGAAAGACGTACACAGTATTTAAGCGTTGATGCACAAGAATATCGCTTACTGAGTTTATTAAAACAAAACACACCCTTTGCACAGTTATGTCAATCCTGTTTAAATGAACTCCCTGGTGAGCAAATCGCTGGGTTTTTAATTACTAAAATTAATCAATGGCTTGAACGTGGTTGGTTAATTAGCGAGTGAGTTAAAACAATATAGTTATTTTTCGTTGCGAAGGAATTTTTTTGAAAGCCACCATATACACATTAATTGCTTTAATTGCGTTTGCCGCAAATTCTCTTTTTTGCAGAATGGCCTTAGCAGAAGGTTATATAGATGCTTGGAACTTTACTGTTATTCGCTTACTCAGCGGGGCTGCATGTTTAGGCATTATAATGGCTATTTATACCTATAATTTAAAACGTAAAGGCACATTCAATCCCGCTATTTTAAGTGACAGAGGAAGCTGGCGAAGCAGTATTAGCCTGCTTGTTTACGCGCTTTGTTTTTCGATTGCCTACGTAGAGCTAGATACCGGTACCGGTGCACTAATTTTATTTTCTGCTGTGCAACTTACTATGATTGGCTGGGGTATTTATCAAAAAGAGCAATTAAGCCTGCTTCAGTGGTGTGCATTTATAGTGGCGTTATCTGGTTTTGTATATTTAATGCTGCCATCTGCAGCTGTGCCTTCATTATTAGGTGCATCACTTATGGCACTCAGTGGTGTGGCATGGGGTATATACAGTATTCGCGGTAAAGTGTGCGTATCGCCACTGCGTACTACTGGGTTTAACTTTATAAGAAGCTTAGTTGCTATCCCTGTTTTATTACTTGTAGGTATGAGTTATTTAAAAAATATGAGTATTGAAGGGGTGTTACTTGCGTGTGCCTCGGGGGCAATAGCGTCTGGAGTTGGTTATAGTGTTTGGTATGTAGCAATGCCACTACTTAAAAGTACCCAAGCTGCGGTTGTGCAACTTTGTGTGCCGGTACTTGCTGCCATTGCTGGTGTTTTGTTTTTATCAGAGCAGGTAACAATGGAGTTTATAGTCGCAAGCTCGTTAATATTAGGCGCTGTGCTGGTGTTTATTTTAAATAAAAAGAAGGCTTAATATAACCTAACCTTCTTTTAGGTGTGGGCTCACGTTTGTTACAAAGCGTTTATAAATAGCTGGTAAGTTATCAAGTATTGCCCGCTTACCCTGTAGTTCACTGTTCTTTATGCATTCAAAAAGTACTTGCTCGCTAAGTTTATTCACTAATAATTGTGATTGCTTAATATGGCTTATATGCCAAAGCTCAGGTGCTACGCCACCTAAATCATGTTGGTAAGGGCGATAAAAACCAAATTTAACTAAGTTAGTATCAAGCCAATTACTTAAAGGTGCAAACGGCCCACCTTGCAGGTATTCATCAGGTGTTAGCTGTAGCTTATAATCATCACTCACCGCAGCTTTATCAAACACATCTAAGTCAGTCCCTAAATGGTGCCTGCTTGCGCCAGGTAGTGCAGAGTAGAGCATTATTGCTATGCATTTATCTACATCATTTAATTTAGTTAAATCTACAACCTTTTGCTGTTTATTATAAACAGGTCGAATACCTAAAAACTTATTATTCCAAATAATTGACTGGCGTTCAAAGTCGCGAAAACTTGAGGCAATAGTAAGATCAAATCCCGCTTTTTTAGCTGCACTTTGTAGTGCTAAAAAGTCGCTAATAATAGCGCTGTGCAAGCGATGATTTTGTATGTCAGTTAAATGTGTATCACTTTGCCCTGTGATACACATTATCGATGTTGGTTTAGTTACATTCATTATGCTAAAAGTTGCTCTAGTATTTGCTCGTAAATGTCGGTAAGGGCTATTAAATCATCGGTACTTACGCATTCATCTACTTTATGAATAGTTTCGTTACGTGGGCCAAGTTCAATTACTTTAGCCCCTGTTTGTGCAATAAAGCGACCATCTGATGTGCCGCCGGTAGTTTCTAGGTTTGTGGTTAAACCGGTTACTGATTTAATCGCTTTTACTGTGGCATCAACAAGTGGGCCGTGCTCGGTAATAAAAGGCAAGCCATTTACTATCCAGCTTAAGTCATAATTTAAGTTATGCTTTTGCAGTATGTCATTTACACGTTGTTGTAATTGCTCATGTGTTACTTGCGTGCTAAATCTAAAGTTAAACTGTACTTCTAGCTCACCCGGGATCACGTTGCCTGCACCTGTGCCGCCATTAATATTTGAAATTTGAAAGCTGGTAGCAGGGAAGTATTCATTTCCGTTATCCCACACCGTTTGGCTAAGCTCAGTAAGGGCAGGGGTTGCTAGGTGAATTGGGTTTTGTGCTAAATGTGGATAGGCGACATGCCCTTGTACACCCTTAACGCTTAAAAAAGCGGTAAGTGAACCTCTGCGGCCATTTTTAACAACATCACCTAATACATCTCGTGATGAAGGCTCGCCTACTAGGCACATATCAATTTTTTCACCGCGCGCCTCTAGCGTATCAATTACACGGGTAGTCCCGTTTATAAACGGGCCTTCTTCGTCAGAGGTTATTAAAAAAGAAATTGAGCCTTTATGATCTGGATGTTTAGTAACAAACCGCTCGGTTGCAACAAGCATTGCAGCTAACGAGCCTTTCATATCGGCAGCGCCGCGCCCATGTAATAAACCGTCTTTTATTAATCCTGAAAACGGCGGGTGTTGCCAATTTTTTTCAGGGCCTGTTGGCACAACATCAGTGTGGCCTGCAAAACAAAAGTGCGGTGATTGTGTGCCTTTTCGAGCCCATGTATTTAATGTGTCGGTAAAAAATAATGACTCAATATTAAAACCAACCGCAGCAAGGCGGTCGTTCATCATCTGTTGGCAGCCAGCATCTTCGGGCGTTACTGACTCACGTTGTATTAGTGCTTGGGCGAGTTTAATTACATCATCTTTCATGATTTAAATATCTCATCGTATTGGGCTGCTTTAAAACCTAAGTGGTAACTGCCATTGTTAATAAGTACTGGACGTTTGATCATGGCAGGTTGTTCAACTAACAATGGGATAGCACTTTCTTTAGTCAAACTCTGTTTTTGCTCATCAGTTAGTGCGCGATAAGTTGTGCCACGTTTATTAACAAGCTGTTCCCAATCGAGTTTATCTGCAAAATCACTTACCATTTGCTCATTTACGCCATCTTTGCGGTAATCATGAAACGTAAATTCGATGTTGTTGTCGGCTAAGTATTTTTTTGCTTTTTTTATCGTGTCGCAATTGCTAATACCGTATAGAGTGATCATAAATTTAGTTCTTCTTAATAATAGTTAATAAGGTATCTACATCCGCATTTACATGCGAATGTGAGTAATGAAATGTGCCGAGATTATGGCCGTTAAGTAAGATTAAACTGGCCAGCATAGGCGTTTCTAGTTCACGTAAATCAAAATAAGCGAGGCGCTGGCCTTTACTTATTTCACTACCATTTAATTGTGCAATATGGGTATGTGTAATTGATTGCGAACCGGTAATAGTTAAGTTGATTAAAACTTTTAAACCATTTTTAGCCTGTAAAATAAACTCAGTACCTGCGTTTTTTACTTGTAATAACGTGCCATCAAACGGCGCTAAAATTTTGTGGCTACTGAGCTTTACAGTAATACCGGGACCGAGAATACCAAACCTAAAAATAGGTTCGGGGTGTTCTTGAAGCGGTATTACTTTACCTGTAAATGGGCTTGTAATAAGGATGGCACTGCGGGGCGTTTTATTGAGTGCTAGATATTCAATTGTTTGTGCTTTCATATGTTATTGGGCCACCACGTTGTAACCATCTTTTTTTAAGGCGTTAAGTGCTAGTGAGGCCGTTTGCTTTTTTACTAAAATATAATCGGTATCGTAGGTTGAGATTGAAAAAATAGAAATTTTAGCGCGTGCTAATACACCCGATATATTAGCCATTATTCCGGTCAGCGAAAAACCAAGTGGGCCAACCACCTCAAGTGCTTGCCAATCAGATTCGGTATCTAAACTCTCTATTTCAAAGCTACTAGGGCAAACAATAGATAGTTCATCCTGGGTTTTAGATATAAAAAATAAAGGAAGCTTTAGTAGCGCCGCAGGTATATCGGCGTCAACATCTAAACTGTGAATAGATAAAACCGTGCTGTGTAATTGTAATGTTTGTTTTGACATTAAACGCCTGCGATACAGCATTATTGATAGCTTTATAGTATAGATTATTGCCTTCAAGTTAAAGGTGTAAGCGTGACTAAAATGAGCATTTGGAAGTGGGTTTTATTAGAGATTAAAAACTTACCCACAATTTCTGTGGATAAGTATGGGGGTTGCAGGGTATAAATAGCCTAACTACTTAATTATTAAATAAATAATAGCTAGGCTATAAAAAGCACACGTTGTGTTTAATGTGCTATTAGCGCTTCTGCTTGGGCTGCCTGAATTGCAGTTAAGGCGATTGTATACACAATATCATCGACCAATGCACCACGGCTCAAGTCGTTTACGGGTTTGCGCATACCTTGAAGCATAGGGCCGATACTTATTAAGTCGGCACTGCGTTGTACTGCTTTATATGTTGTATTACCCGTATTTAAATCTGGGAATATAAATACAGTCGCTTTACCGGCTACAGGGCTGTTAGGCGCTTTTTTAAGTGCTACATTTTCCATTATAGCGGCATCGTATTGTAGTGGGCCGTCGATAATTAAATCAGGACGTTTTTGTTTTGCTATTTTTGTGGCTTCACGTACCTTTTCAACATCGGCACCCGTACCTGACGTACCCGTGCTGTAGCTTATCATGGCTACACGTGGCTCTATGCCAAATGCAGCTGCAGAGTCCGCAGATTGAATCGCTATATCAGCAAGTTGTTCAGCATTAGGGTCGGGGTTAATTGCACAGTCGCCGTAAACTAACACTTGATCAGGTAGCAGCATAAAAAATACGGATGATACTAGTGATGATCCTGGCGCTGTTTTAATTAACTGCAGGGGCGGGCGAATTGTATTGGCAGTGGTATTTACCGCGCCCGATACTAAACCATCTACTTTACCTTGCTCAAGCATCATTGTGCCAAGTACGACGTTATCTTGTAGCTGCTCTTGTGCTACAACCGCAGTTAGGCCTTTGCTTTTACGAATTTCGACCATAGGCGCAATATAATCATTTATAATACTTTTTGGCTCGATGATACTTACATGTTCGTTTAGCTCAATACCTTGCTGCTGTGCAATACGCATTATTTCTTCGCGATCGCCAAGCAATATAGTTTTAGCAATGCCACGTTGACCACAAATAGCAGCCGCTTTAATTGTACGAGGTTCGCTTCCTTCTGGTAATACTACGGTTTTACCTGCTTTACGTGCTTTATCGGTTAATAAATAACGAAATGCAGGTGGTGATAACTTACGCGTTTTGCCTACACTTTGAGCTAGAGTATCGAGCCAGTTTGAATTGATATGTTCTGCGTTGTGATCTTTTACTTTTTCAATGCGTTGGTCATCATCATTTGGTACTTCCATATTAAAGTTATGCAGTAATAATGATGTACGCCATGTGTCGGCATCGGTTGCGAGTATTGGTAAACCGGTTTGCATGGCTTGTTCACACAAAGCCATAATACGTGGCTCTGGCTCAAAGCCACCGGTGAGTAATATAGCGCCAAGTTTAGTGCCGTTCATAGCAGATAAACACGCAGCAACAAGTATGTCAGAGCGATCGCCCGGTGTTACTAATAGAGCACCTGGCGTAAAATAATTTAAAATATTAGAAACCGTACGAGCACAAAAAGTGATACGACGCAGGCGACGATGAAGCATATCGCCTTCGTTAATTATTGTTGCTTTTAAATACGCGCTTAAGTCTTTTACGCGTGGCGCTACTAAGTCAAAATCCCACGGGATTGCGCCAAGCAACATAAACGGATTTTTTTTAAAAATAGGTAAAGACGCTAAACGATTTAACTCGTTTTCAAGCTCTTCGGGTTTGTAAGCGTCGACTAAATCGGCGCGTGCACGGCCCTCTTCATCAAGTGGCGCATTTACTTTATTAAAAATACAGCCCAGTACACGAGGATGATCGATTCCACCGTAATTACCTGCTGCAATTTCTAGGCGGTCTTCTATTTGAGTAATGGTGTAATTACCAGGGGTAAGTACAAATACAATTTCAGCGCCGAGTGTTTGCGCAATTTCGCGGTTTACACGCCCAGCATAAGGTTGGCGACGAGTAGGCACCATACCTTCAATAATAGCTACTTCATCGTCGTTTATTTTACTTTCAAAGCGTTCAACAATTTCCTCTAGTAGATCATCACCTTTACCGTCGCCAATCATTTGCTCAGCATAATCAAGTGCAAAAGGGGTGGGTGGGTTAATAGGTGAGCCTTGAGTGACTATTTGTGTGGATTTTTCAGGACCTGTTTCCCCTGAACGAGGCTGAGCGATGGGTTTAAAAAAGTTAACTTTAACTGTTTTTTGCTCAAGAGCGCGGACTAAACCAACTGATACCGACGTTAAACCCACACCGGTAGACACAGGAATTAACATAATACGACGTGCCATATTAAAGCTCCTTTACGATGTTAGCGGCATCAAGTGCAATAACCCACTCTTCGTTGGTCGGCATTACTACCGCTTTGGGTGAAGTATTGGCTGAACTAATAATACCTTGATTACCAAAACGTGCATCAAGATTGCTCTTCTGGTTACAACTGAATCCTAAAAAAGCTAATTGATTAATGACATTTTCACGTATGATATCGGAGTTTTCGCCAATGCCGCCAGTGAATATAAGTGCATCTAAACGTTGTAATGGTACCATGTAAGCTGCAATTTGTTTGGCTAGTCGGTAGCAAAAAATATCTAGTGCTAAACGTGCCTGTTTATGTCCGGCAACAGCGGCTTCTTCAATCGTTCGACAATCGTTAGAGAGTTCGCTAATACCTAGTAGGCCGCTTTCTTGGTTTAATAAATTATCTATTTGCTGAGCGTTGTAACTAAGCTGTGTGGTTAAAAAATTAAATAAACCGGGGTCAATATCTCCACTGCGAGTACCCATAACAATACCAGCCAATGGCGTTAAACCCATACTGGTATCAACACTTTTACCATTTTTTATTGCAGTAACAGAGCAGCCATTACCTAAATGAGCACTAATGAAATTACTCTTCTCTATAGGCTGATTTAATAATTTAGCAGTTTGTCCTGCTACATAGTAATGACTTGTGCCATGCATACCATAGCGTCTTACACCGTAGTCTGTATAAAGCTTATAGGGTAGGGCGTAAAGGTAGGCAACTTCATCCATAGTTTGATGAAATGCTGTGTCAAATACTGCTACTTGCGGTAAACCTATAAATGAAGCTTGTGCAGATGAAATACCTAACAAGTTCGCATGACCATGTAGCGGCGCTAAAGAAGACGCTTTAGTAATACCGTTAATTACATCTTCATCAATTAAGACTGACTTTGTGAAATGCTCTCCGCCATGAACAACACGGTGCCCAACAGCAATAAGGTGCTCATCAAGGTTATGATCCTTTATTAAGCTTACAAGCGTATTTATAGCCTCAGCATGTGCTTGATTAGCCGCTAAGTCGATAACCGTCTTAGCCCCATTAAATTTGTATTTAATGGAGGGGGCTTTGGCGCCCAAGCGTTCAGCAAGGCCTGATATAATTTCGTGACCGTCGTTTGCATCAATAATGGCAAACTTTAAACTAGAGCTACCACAGTTTAAAACTAAAACATGTTGGGATTCAGGGGAGGTTGTTGGCATAGATTCAATTTCCATAAACAAATTTAGTAAGTGAACGTTAATACGTGATAGTTACACTTACTGTATTAAATAAAGCTAAAACAATTGAATGTTCAACTGCAAAGTGGTTAACGCAATGTTAAATATTTTACCTTATTTATGATGTTTAAGTTAGGATTGTTCGCCATTAAAGGGTAAATTTAAGCTCTTTTACTGAGAAAGTGTAACTCCCTCATTTTGTGTTACACTTTGGGTATAGCTCGTTTTCTATTGTATTTAAAAGCAGTATCTGTGAGGAGTCATGATGCAAAAAAGTGTGATGTCACAACTACAAACAGGCCGTTTGTATGGTAAAAAATGGCCAATGCGTAAAGAGCTTGCGCCTTTGTTTTTAGAGTTTAGAGTGATTAGAGCGACTGAGCTTGCCATTACAGTAATGCCAATCTTGGCTATGCTAACGTTGTTTTTTCAGCTTAATTACTTAGGATCTGATTTTTTACCGCAAGCCATTGCGAGTGCATTATTTTTTATATCGTTACCTTTACAAGGTTTATTTTGGTTAGGCAAACGAGCGCAAACGCCTTTAGATCCTGCGATGCAAAAATGGTACAACGAGCTGTACACTAAAATGGCGGCTAATGGATATCAAACGCAGTTAAGTGAAAACAAGCCCCGTTATATGGAGCTTGCTAACTTACTTAAAGATATGTTTGAAAAAATGGATAGAGCATTTACTAAAGAGCAGTTTTAGCGGGTTATACCATTATCTATTTTGGTAAACTGAGTAATATAAAATGATAAGGTGACATTGTGTTCACCTTTTTCTTCGAGTGCTGTCCAGTGCTCGGGTCTAAATTTCCATGCAAATGGCGTCATCATTATTAAGTTTTTAATATCAGTAAAGCTAAGCGCTACATGCTCTGTTAAAAGAGCCTGTTCTGCTTTTTGAAACCCTTTTGGCGTGGCTATTTCAGTATGTTCGTTTACTTCTGAATATATATACGATTTTAGCTCTTTTAAATGATAAGGGCCTGGGCTTGCTACCACTAATGTTGCGTTTTTATTAGCAAGACGTTCAATCTCTTCCTCAAACAAAGGTGCAAATACGCTAATAAGTACATCAGCAAATTGACTTCTAAAAGGCGCTTGGCTAATTGATGCAACACTAAAATGGCAATTAGGGTAGCGCTTTGCTGCATATTTCACGGCAGATTTTGAAATATCGACGCCGTACACAACTGCTTCTGTTTTACTTGCTATTGCTTGGGTATAAAACCCTTCGCCGCATCCTAAATCAATAACTGTATTCGCACTTATTCGACCGACTAAATCGCTAAGATTTTGTTGTAAAAAGCGGTAGTATCCACGCTCTAAAAATGCGCGTCTAGCTTGTACCATTTCAAGGGAGTCGCCCGGTTGTTTTGAATTTTTTTGTTGCACAGGCAGTAAATTAACATACCCTTCTTTGGCAAAATCAAAGCTGTGGTTATTAGCACAACGAAGTGTTGAATCAGCTTTCAAAAGTGCGAGATTACATAGCGGGCATTGATATTGTAGACTCATGAGTCTAGGTAGTCCTTATCGTAAAAAGTTTTTACCCAATGCGGGCGATAGGTGATCATAATTGTTATAGCCATGCCGTTGAGCATCGCTTCAGGAAACCAAATTATGGCACTTAAATAAACGTAGTTATCTGCAAGTTCTTGCCAATTGTATTGCCCTATAGCCAAGTAAAATAAAGCACCTAGGCTTATTTTTATACAGGCTATAAACCCTGCAGTTATAAACGCACAAACAAATATATAAACAAAAAAATGACGAGGTAAATACTGGTAACTAATTATAAAGCCAAGGTAGCTCAATATTATAGGAATAAACGCACCAATAAGCAGTTGTACTGGTAACAGTTCAAGTTCTATTTGACCAAATGTAGCAAGTAGGGCTGTGGCAAGTAGGCTACTTAAAATAGTCAATCGCCAGCCTAAAATTAATGTCGCGGCCGTAACGCCTAATATGTGTAAATCAAGGCCAGTTAAAATTCCTGCTTTTATTCGCCAAAGCACTGCAAACACTAACGCACATGCAAGAACTCCAGTTTGACGGGCTGGCGTATTAAGCAATGTTTTATATGTTTTTTTATCAAAGCTTAGTAGGGCAATAATAATTACAAGGGCCCAAAGTAGCCCTTGTATTGTTATGCTTAGCATAGTAATTACTTAAATGTTGACCATATAGGGGCATGATCTGAGGGTTTTTCAATACCGCGCAGTTCGTAATCAATGCCAGTATCTATACAGCGTGCTGCAAGCTCATTAGTTGCAAGTACTACATCTATTCGAAGCCCTCGGTTATCTACAAACCCTTTAGAGCGATAGTCAAACCACGAATATTGATCGTCTGTTTCTGGGTTTTGCTCTCTAAAGGTGTCTTTAAAGCCCCAATTAAGTAATGTTGCAAGCCATTCACGCTCTACCGGTTGGAAAGAACATTTACCCGTTTTTAACCAACGCTTTGCATTAACTTCGCCAATACCAATATCTAAATCGGTGGGTGATATGTTGATATCGCCCATAACAATGACGTCTTGATCGGGGGTGTGGTTGGTTTCAAGGTGTGTCATTAAATCTTTATAAAATTGTCGTTTATAAGGAAATTTAGTTTCGTGATTAATATTATCACCTTGTGGGAAGTAGCCATTCATGACTGTAAGGTCGCGACCGTTATCTTGTTCAACAGTGACGCTTATCATGCGTTTTTGCGATTCCTCTGTATCGGTAGCAAAGCCTTTTAAGACCGATTTAGGCTCCTTTTTGCATAACATAGCTACGCCATAATGGGCTTTTTGGCCATGAAAGTAGACGTGATATCCCATTTTTTGTACATCTTCTAGTGGGAATGCTTCGTCATGAACTTTAATCTCTTGCAAGCCAATAACGTCTGGTTGATGTTTGTCGATAATTGCTTGTAATTGGTTAAGACGAGCACGCAGACCATTGATATTGAAAGAAATCACTTTCATAAAATTTACCTTAAAATTGGATCTATTTAATGAATTAAATTGTATCAGTAAATACGCGTACATAACATGACTGAAATGAGAAAATAGCTGCGCAAATGTTGATCAATTGGTGAGTAAAGTTTAAACATTGTAAATGCAGTATTAATTTTTTAAATAAATAAAAAATTCAATTGAACTTAACTTTATTGAATATATAATGCGCGAAATTCACTTGTTTAGCTCGTTCAAATAGGATCTCTCATGAAAACACAACTACTTTTAGCTACTGCTTTATTCGCATCTGCAACTGCTTCAGCACAAAGCAATACTTACTTCAGTCAAGATAATAAAATTGAGTCTAAGTTATGTGTACTAAGCGCAAACGAAGGCTTTAGTGTTGCTCGTAAAGAAGCTGCTCAGCACGGTGTTTACTTATCTCGTTTTTCTAAAAGCATTTTATGTAATGGTGAAGATATTCGCGATATTGCTAAAAAAACGACATTAAGCAACGCATCAGTTGAGAAAGTAGAAGTATTTGCAAAAGACGCTCAACAAGAAACTCAATTATGTATGACGGCTTTAAAACAAGGTTTAGCACCTGTTCGTCAAAAAATTGGTAACTTAAACTCATTAAAATGTAATGGTCAAAACGTTACTGAGTTTGTTAAACGCTACCAAAACGCAGCAATCTAATTATTAGCTGAACTATATAACTAAAATTGAGATACCTGGTTTTTTACCGGGTATTTTTTTGCAAAAATTACAAGGTTGTTTGCAAAGCTTGCAAGCTTAACTTATTGAAACTGTTCAATAAATGCACCAATCAAGGTTAAGTTGTTGATTCTTATAAGTTAACTATTATTGGCATTGGATTTGTATTAGTTAAAGTGACATTTAATTAATTACGAAGGATACGTCTTATGAAAAAGTTAACATTAGCAGCCACTATTTTAGCATCATTAAGCCTAGCGGCTTGTTCATCTAATCAAGGTCTTGAAAGAATAGACAGTGACTTTGCAAGTTTAGATAATGACAGCGATGGCTACATCTCAAAAGTTGAAGCTGATGACGATAGCATTTGGGGCCATTTTTCAAATATTGATACCAATATGGATAACGAAATTAGCCGCAAAGAATTCAACACTTACATGAAGTTAAACAATGGTAAAGTAGCCACTGATTCTGAAGTAAGTGAGTCGGCATTTAAAGCTGAAATCGCTAAATTCGATAAAATTGAAAGCAGCTTTTCAAGCTTAGATAACGACAGTAATGGCTATATTTCGGTAGCTGAAGGTAACGATGATGATATTTCAAATCACTTTGGTTACATGGATAAAAACCAAGATAAGCGCATCAGTAAAAGCGAGTTTATGGGTTACATCAAAAAATACGGTAACGCAGTAGCTGAAGATGATGCATTAGAAGCCATTAAACACAGCTAATATTTGTTGTTTTAAAGAGTAAATTAGAAGCCAGTGATAATCACTGGCTTTTTTGTGTTTAAAATCTAGTTATTTAGTAGATATATTTTCCTAGTTTGGCGTTGTTCTGTCATAATAGATGGCTGTGTATTTTTATTTGTTAAGAGTGTCTATGGCGGGTCGGCGAATTAGTGATGAACAACTAGTTGAGATCATTGAAGCAGCTATTTTTGTTGCAGATAAGCCTGTGAGTAAACGCCACCTTAAAGATACTGTATTAATAGATTTAGCTATTTCTATGGCGCGAATAAACGACGCAATAGATACAATACAAGAACATTTTCAAACTCGTGGTATTCGCTTAGTCGAAGTTGGTAGCGGTTATCGTTTTCAGGCATGTAGTAGTTTAAGCCCTTGGTTAAATAACTTGTGGCAAGAACGCGCACCAAAATACTCGCGTGCTTTACTGGAAACATTATCACTTATTGCATACAGGCAGCCCATTACACGCGGTGAAATTGAGCAAGTAAGGGGTGTTACTACGGGTTCGAATATTATTAAAACCCTACTCGAAAGAGAGTGGGTTAAAGTGGTAGGGCATAAAGAGGTTCCGGGTAAGCCGGCTTTATATGCAACTACTAAACAATTTTTAGATTATTTTTCGTTAACTGGACTTGAAAACTTACCTGCGCTGCCAACAGAGCAGCAAAGTAAAATTAACCAGTTATTAAGTGATCCTTCTGTGAGAGAACCATCCGAATGAGTATACAAGGTGAAAAGTTACAAAAAGTCCTAGCCCGTGCAGGCGTAGGCTCACGCCGTGAAATGGAAAAATACATTGATGCAAACCGCGTTAGTGTAAACGGTAAAGTGGCAAAGTTAGGTGACCGTGTTGAAGAAACTGATTTAATTCGTGTAGACGGACACACTGTAAAGATTGAAGAAAAAGCAGATAGAATCTGTCGTGTAATTATGTATAACAAACCAGAAGGTGAGTTAAGCACACGTAAAGATCCAGAAGGGCGTCGTACAGTATTTGACCGACTTCCTCGTATTGATGGTGAGCGTTGGATTGCGGTTGGCCGACTAGACGTTAATACTTCGGGTTTGATGCTTTTTACTAATGATGGTGAATTAGCTAACCGCTTGATGCACCCAAGCTATGAAGTAGAGCGTGAATACTCTGCACGTGTATTTGGTGAAGTAACCAACGAGACGGTTAAAAACTTACTACGTGGTGTTGAGCTTGAAGATGGTCCAGCCAAATTCACGACTGTAACCCCTATGGGTGGCGAAGGCGTTAACCGCTGGTTTAACGTGACGTTAAATGAAGGACGTAACCGTGAAGTACGTCGTTTATGGCAGTCTCAAGATGCGGAAGTATCTCGTCTTATTCGTATTCGTTACGGTAAACTAGAGCTTGATAAGCGCGTGCCACAAGGTGGTTGGATGGAGTATGATTTAGAAACAGTAAACTACTTACGCAAAACCGTTAAATTAGGGCGCGAGACACAAACTAAGCTTTCTGTTATGCCTGAAAAACGCAAAGATAAACGCGCTAAAATCAACCAGATCCGTAAAGCAGTTAAAAAACACAATCAACGTGTTAAGCCTACTAAACGTAAATAATAAATTAGTTATTTATTGAACACAAAAAAGCCGCTAATAGCGGCTTTTTTAATGTGTGTTGTATAAATTTTTTAAACTCTAAATTACTTTTTTACTTGAGCATCTAACGATTCGCCATTCACTTTACTAGAATCATCGCTCATCAAGTATAAGTAGGTTGGCATTAAATCTTCTGGTGTAGCAAGCGCGTCTCTATCTTCTCCTGGGTATGCAGCAGCGCGCATAGAAGTGCGAGTAGCGCCTGGATTAATACAGTTTATACGAATATTCGTTTTGCCTACTTCACATGCCCATGTTTGCATCATGCCTTCTACTGCAAATTTTGAGATGGCGTATGGCCCCCAAAACTCACGGCCTTTGCGGCCTACACCTGATGACGTAAATACTATCGATGCATTATCAGACTTACGAAGAACAGGAAAAAGCGCTTTAGTGATCATCGCTTGCGCGGTCACGTTTACTTTCATTATGTTTTCGAACGTAGATGAGCAAAAATGTTCAAGTGGACCAAGTGACCCTAAAATACCTGCATTATTAAGCAAGCCATCAAGGCGGCCAAATTGATATTCAATTGTTGCAGCAAGGTCACGATAGTTTTGTTTAGTTGCGCCTTTTAAGTCCATGGGCACAATTGCAGGTTTAGGGTAACCTGCATTAACAATTTCATCGTAAACACATTCAAGTTTATTAGTTGTTTTTCCTAATAAGATAACTGTAGCGCCGTATTTTGCATACGTAATTGCTGCTACTCGGCCAATACCATCACCGGCGCCTGTTATTAAAATAATTTTATCTTTAAGTGCGTTTTCAGCCGCTTGATATGTGTGCATAAAAGTACCCATTCATCTATTTTTTTTGATTTTAACATAGCGAAACGTGAAGTAATCGAATTTATTGTAAAATTAGGTGGCGAAAATAGAAACTTTACGTTAAGTTTAACTGGTCTAATGTCTCATTAATAACCTGATTACATTGTTTTAACTTAATACACTGATTAAACACACTATAAAAATAAAATATGTGCGGAGCCAACAATATGAAAAAAATGCTACTTTCACTCTCTGTTACAGCTGCCTTGGCAGGTTGTGGCGGCGGAGAAACGTTAGAAGATGTTAAGAACGACACAGCAACCGTTATTCCAACAGCAACGGTTACATTTGACCCTGCTGCAGGTATCTTATCGGTACCTAATGATTTATTAATGAGTGGAACCCAAGACGGTACACTTAATATTCCTGGAGAATTAGATGACGACAATGTGTCTATTTCTCGAGCAGCTTATGCTGACCCTCAGCTTGCTTTAGGCGCACTTGACGGTTGGTCTTCTCAGGTTCCTTATAAAATCGATTTAACATTTCCGCCAAATGTGAGTTTAGATGAAACGTCTGCTGGGACACCAGGTACAGTCCGTATTTTTGAAGTAGTAATGGGTGCAAGTTTAACTGACGCAGAATGTTCAGTTGTAGCTGCAGGTACAGCTTGTAAATTGGTCGGTGAGCTTACTTTTGGTGTTGATTTTGTCACTCAAGCTTCTGGTGATGCCGTTGCAATTATTCCTTTAAAACCATTTACGGCAGGTAGCTCATACATCAATGTACTAACTACTGGTCTTAAAGATTCATTAGGGCGTTCTATCGAGCCTTCTTCTACTTATGGGCTGGTTAAACAAGAAGCGCCATTAATTACAGAAGCCCAACTTGGTTTGCAGGGCGCTGTTAACAGTTACGAAAATGTAGTTGTAAGTTCTGGAAATATAACAAAAGAAGATATTATTTTTTCTAGCGCAATGACTATTCAGTCTGCGGGGCCTGTACTTGGGACAATTAAAAAATTGCTAGCTGCAAGTTTGCAACAGCCTGCGATGCAAACGCCTGCGCTTCAAGTTCCTGAACAACCTATGGTAAATGTGCAACAGGTATTTGCTTCTCAGGGTGTAGAAGTGTCTGCTGCTTTCTCTGGTGTGCAATATCAAAAAGGTAGCATTATGCTACCGATGTATTTAGGTACACCAACGGGTACTGATATTAGTGATTTAAGTGATACATATTGGCAAGGTATGTGTGATAACGCGGTGGCAATAATCGGTTACAAGGCCGTTGCTGGTGATGCATTTCCGACAGATCCTATTAGTGAAAATGATGGTTTATGTTCTGCATTAAGTGACGGGCAATTACGTGACTTAGGACTAGATAGCACACGTCATTTAACAAAATATAACTCCATTCCAAAAGTACAAAGCATGGCAAATGTGCCAGTGCAAGTTACTAAGCCTATTTTACCAATAATTAATGGTGTACGTGCACAGTTACAATTAGATCCTATCGCAATGCCTGATAGCGGATGGCCAGTTGTTATTATGCAACACGGTATTACAACACAAAAAGAAAGTATGCTTGCTTTAACGGCGCAGCTTTCTATTCAAGGCTTTGCAACAGTTGCTATTGACCATCCAAGACATGGTGAGCGTGGAATAGATGTTGATGGTGATGGAACAGATGACTTTAATGCAACAACGGGTTCTGTGCTTAGTTACATGAATTTAAGTTCATTACTTGTTGCGCGTGATAGCTTACGTCAATCAGCGGCTGATTTATTAGGTTTACGTTTAGGTCTAAACTTTATTAATGATGCAACGATTAATGCGCAAGATGTAACTTACATTGGTCATTCATTAGGCTCTATTGTAGCCCCTGCATTTATTGCACAAGCTAACAACCCATTAGCGCCAACCGTTGACCCATTATTTAATGTAAACACAGTAGCACTTGCAAGCGGCGGCGGCGGTATAGCTAGCTTCTTACTAGAATCAGCTGCATTTGGTCCATTTATTCAAGGTTCAGTACTTTCACAAGCAGGTACAACAGAAGCTGATGAGTTTAACGCGTATTTACAAGTTGATGCAGTGTCTAACTGTGGTGCAGTATTGCCAGATATGGAAGCATATTTAACCTGTGGTTATAACGAGTATGTAGCTTCGTTAACTACAGCTGGTGAAACAAGTAAGCTTACAAATATTCAAGGAGTGTTTACTCAATTTGCATTTGCGGCGCAAACAGCACTAGATAGTGGCGATCCAACTAATTACGCAGCCACTGTGAAAGCATTAGGCACTCCTGTTTATACTAATGTTGTTGTGGGCGATGGTGTTGATAACAAGCCTGACCAAGTGATACCACCAATGGCAGCTAATAATCCTATTTCTGGCACAATCCCATTAGCTAACTTGATGGGTCTTGAAACAGTAAGTACTTCGCAAGCATTGAGTGAAACACCAACAAGCTACTTAGTTAAATTTACTAAAGGGCATCATGGTTCTATATTAACGCCAGCTCAAGATGCTGCACAAGCTGCAACTGTTGAAGGCAGTGCTGCCGCTAATACAGAAATGCAGTTGCAAGTAGCTACTTACTTAGCTGCTCGCGGTCGAATGTTATTAGTTTCCAACCCTGAGGTTGTGACTGATTAATAACCAGTAAAATAATTAACCTTTAAAAGCCACTGAAAAGTGGCTTTTTTTTGCTTTAAAGCATGCTAAATTAGCTGAAATTTATAAATGGAGAAACCAGTTGGAATTTTTATACGAATACGGTTTGTTTTTTGCTAAAACAATTACTTTTGTTATCGCTATAGCAGTTATTCTAATGCTAATAGTTGGCGCTGCAGTTAAGCCTAAAGCCAAAAAAGGTGAAATACAAATTGACGACATATCAGAGCAATTAGTCGATCTTAAAGAAAGTTTTCTACAAAATACGCTGGGTAAAAAAGAGTTTAAAGCGCACCAAAAACAGCTTAAATCGCAAAGTAAAAAAGCAGATAAAGATAAGCCTAAACCTCGTTTATATGTAATTGACTTTGTAGGTAGTATGGACGCTCACGAAGTAGAAAGCTTACGAGAAGAAATAACAGCCATTATCTCTATTGCTAACCCAAGTAAAGACAAAGTACTTATTCGTTTAGAAAGTGGCGGCGGAGTAGTGCATGGCTACGGACTTGCTGCATCTCAGCTACAGCGTATTAAAAATGCCGGTATTCCTTTGAGTGTTGCAATTGATAAAGTAGCAGCGAGCGGTGGTTACATGATGGCGTGTGTAGCCGATGAGATACTGGCAGCCCCTTTTGCCATAGTTGGATCTATTGGTGTGATAGCTCAAATACCAAACTTTAATAAAATATTAAAGAAAAATGATGTTGAATTTGAGCAAATAACTGCAGGTGAGTTTAAACGTACGCTTACTTTATTTGGTGAAAACACAGATAAGGCCCGTGAAAAATTTCGTGAAGAAATTGAACAAACACATGATTTATTTAAAACGTTTGTAAGCACTCAACGTCCAAGCTTAGATATAAACTTAGTTGCGACAGGCGAGCATTGGTTTGCAACTCAAGCGATTGATAAAGGTTTGGTAGATGTTATAAAGACAAGTGATGATGCATTGCTGGAGCAGCAACATGAGCGCCAAATTTATAAGATTAAATACAAAATTAAAAAGGGATTAAGCGATAAGCTAGCTCTTGGCCTGAGTAGTGGTGTAAATAAAGTGGGAATAAACTTACTCTCTAAATTTAAATCCCTAAATCCTTAGATTAGAATTTTTTACGATTCAATTTAATTCTTTCTACTCAAAAAAACCTTGATGTATTGCATCAAGGTTTTTTATAGCTGTATAAATGTAGCTTATGAGTCAATAGACTTATGATAATCTTCTAAGTCTTTAGCTGCATTAGGGTCGTTAAAGATGCTCTCATCAAGTTCCCCTTCAGATTTAGCTACAACACAGGTAACCATACAATCACCGGTTACATTAACTGCTGTACGTGTCATATCTAGCAAGCGGTCTACACCGATAATAATTGCAATCCCTTCTACAGGTAAGCCAACTTGGTTAAGTACCATCGCGAGCATAATTAAACCAACACCAGGTACGCCTGCTGTACCTACAGAGGCAAGTGTTGCTGTTAATATAACCATTAGGTAATCAGAAATTGTCAAATCGACACTAAATACTTGTGCAATGAACACGGTAGCCACACCTTGCATGATAGCAGTGCCATCCATGTTAATGGTAGCACCCAGTGGGATAGTAAATGAGGCAACCGAGTTATTAGCACCTAGTTTTTTAGTAGCAGTTTCAAGTGTAATAGGCATAGTTGCGCTTGAGCTCGAGGTACTAAATGCGAATAAGCATGTGTGCTTCATTTTTGCTAAGAAAATAAGCGGGTTTAAGCCCGTTAATATTTTTAAAAGCAATGTGTAGTTTACAAAAGCATGTAATAACAGTGCAAGCACTACAACGCCAAAGTATTTGGCTAGGCTAACAATTAAGTTAAGCTCAATTGTTGTAAATAGTTTTGCCATTAAAAAGAACACGCCATAAGGTGCAATGTTCATTAACAGCGTGACTAGTTTTAAGATTACTGTGTTTAAATCTTCAAAAACACTTGCTACGCGTTTGCCTGTTTTACCACTTAATGCCATTGCTACACCAAATAATAGTGCAAACACAATAACTTGAAGCATATTACCCTTGGCCATTGCTTCAAATGGGTTAGTAGGAAACATATCTATAATTACACGTGCAAGGGTAGGCGCTTCTTTAGCATCATAAGTTGCATTAGATGGTAGGCTGATGCCTTCACCAGGGCTAAATAACAAAGCAAGTGTAATAGCCACTGTTATAGCAATAGCCGTAGTTAATAAATATAAACCAATGGATTTACCACCTAGGCGGCCTAGTTTTTTAGGGTCACTTAAGCTACAGGTACCACAAACGAGCGATACAAAAACAAGAGGCACAACTAACATTTTTAAGCTGGCAATAAATATTTGGCCACCAACATGGAAAATACCATCAACAAAAAAGGCTTTAATTGGCAAAGAGAATAACCCAAGTGGTATTAGATAATCGTCTTCACCAGCTAATATAGCCTGAAATATAAAACCTACTGCAACCCCAAGCGCCATACCAATCATGATGCGAGTGGTTAAACTCATTGAACGGATTTTTGACATATTCCCTGATCTACATTTTATAAATTTGCCATAGACTACCAGCAAGGAAATATTTACTACAGAAAAAATTGGTATTTATTTAAAATTATTTTGCACAAAAAAGTAATAAAAAACTGAGATTTTAGACTAAGTTATAGGTTAATATTAAGTGAAAATTAATTTTGATTATAATAACAACGCTAGGGAGAGGTTCATGCCTTTAATGCGACTGCTCGGCATTTCATTGCTAAGTTTTTTACTCACAGCCTGTGGTGGCGGTGGGTCACTTGAAAAAGACGGCTCTATTAGTGATGGTGATTCCACGACGGAAACATCAACCTATACAATAAGTTTGAAAGGTTATTTGAAAGCGAGTGATACTGAGTCGAATAGTGTGACTGCTGATGCTCCTTTAGAATTAAGAGCTAGTTTAGTTAATGAAGATGGTGATGCAGTGTCTGGCGAGCGTATTACATTCACGTTAGCGGATTCTATTGGTTTACTTGACCCAGTCTCTGGCACTGTTTTAACTAACACTGATGGTGAAGCATCGATCACTCTTACGGCAGGCGATACTGCGGGGGCGGGTATTATTACTGCTACCTATATTAACGGTGAAGACACCTACAGTGATTCGTTTGGATTTGCATCAGATGGTTCTGAGAATGATGACTCAAGTATAAGTGGAAGTATTGAACTAGATATTTCAATTTTAGATATTACTGGTTCGCCATTTACAGCTGAGAATCCAGTCAGTAAAGATAATAAAGGGACGGTTACCGCTACCTTGTTAGATGAAGATGAACCTTTACAAGGCCAGCTAATTTCTTTTACAACTAACTACACAGGTAAAATCACACCTGTGTTAGGTACGGCATTAACAGACGCGAGTGGTAAAGCTTCCGTAACGCTCAGTAGCGGTGATTCAAAAGGTGCGGGCCAAGTTGTTGCCATTTATACGGATGAAAGCGGTAATAACATCACTAAAGTTGCAGGCTTTATTTCAAATGGTGATGATGCACCTGTTGAAACTGCTGAAGCAGAGCTTGATATCAAGTTATTACAAGGCTGTGCAAGTAATTGGGATGCTAATCGCAACACAACATCCCTCGAAAGCACATATCTCGCATCTGGTTGTAATGTTGTAAATCAATTCTCTTCTGATGAACTTATTGACGTTATGATTAAAGTCACAGATACAAGTTCAGGTGATGGTATTGATGGCATTATAGCTGAGTTATCTACAGACCTTGGTGCCTTGTTACCAGAATCAGGTAAAGCACTAACAGATAACTTTGGTTTTGCAATTTTAAAATTACAGCCAGGGGCAAATAGTGGTGCGGGAGAAGTATCTGTTACTGCTAAATCTGTTACTGCTTCAAAAGCATTTGAAATCGCTACAGCAGAATTAAGTGTTGAAATTTCAAATGGTTTATATAATAAATTAGATGACGCTGGCAATGTGATTGATAGCGAATTTGTGCCGCTAGCAGCTGGAGCTACAACGGTTATTTCAGTAAGTATTTATGATGCAAATGGAGATTTGTTTGTAACCCCACTAGATGTTGAATTTACATCTGGTTGTGTTGAATCTGAACTTGCTGTAATGGATGACACTGCAACGAGTATTAGTGGTATTGCAACAGCGACATACCGAAGTAATGGCTGTAACACAACGCAAGGCGATACGGTTACAGCGACAGTGCTTACTGGTGGTACATCAAAAGTTGTTACAGTTAATGTACCTGTATCGGCTGCCGCAGTAAGCTCGATTGAATTTGTTGAAGCATCAGAAAATGTAATTGCACTAAAAGGGACTGGTGGCGTTTCTCGTAAAGAAATCAGCCAACTCACATTCAAATTAACAGATGAAATAGGTAATACTGCTAAGCAAAAGCGCTTAGACTTTCGTTTAAGCTCGACTAATGGTGGCATATCACTTTCTGAAGTTACAGATGCAACCGGTTATTCGCATGCTAGTGTTTCAACAGACTCTGAAGGTTTAGCACGTATTCAAGTGAACTCTGGTTTTGTTCCTCAGGCTGTGCGTGTGCAAGCGTGCTACATCCCAGATGATCTTATTCCAACTGACCAAAACGATAACGTTACATGCTGGAAAGAACTTTATGATGAGTGTCTTCTTGATGACGCAGAGCGTGATGTCAATGTTTCATGCCCAACCGGAGAACTCTCATTAGTTTCACTAGATGAGCAAGTAATAACAGTATCTGATTTAGTTTCGATTAGTTCGGGTTTACCTGATGGCAATAGTTTCACTGCTGCACCAACTAACTTCAATATTGAAGCGTTAAATTATACCGGTGATATTGAAGAAGTTAATGTTTATTTAGCTGATCATTTTAACAACCCTGTTCCTGATGGTACATCGGTATACTTAACAACTGAAGGGGGTGCTATTGGTACCATTGATGGTACAGAATTTAATGCGCAGCTAGAGTGTAATACAGTCGACGGTCAGTGCGTTGCTCAATGGCGTTCACAAAACCCAAAACCATTCACAGATGCAAAATGGGGTAATACAATTAACAGTATTAACCCTAAAACTAATGAACTTAACTGTGATCTTTACTTTGGTTCTGCAGCACCTTGTATGGCCGGTATTTTAAATGCTGCTTTCAATGAAAATGGCGTCCCTCTTGGTGGTCGTGCAACAGTGCTTGTTACCGCTAAAGGTCAAGAATCGTTCATTGACATTAACGGAAATGGGCGTTTTGATACCAACGAATATTATAGTGGTTATGATCTAACAGAGGCATTTATCGATCACAATGAAAATGGTGTTTATGATGGCTTAGCGGGTATTTATGATCCTGTTACAGCGACAGTGATAAAAGCGGCTGATAACTGCCAAGAAGGCGATAGTGATGATCCATGTAGCCCAGAGAATACAAATGCTGGGCATTTTGAAGAAAACTGGGATATTGATCTCAATGGCATGCATACGCTAGCTGATGGAAAATATAATGGTTTAGTATGTAAAGCGGAAGCAACAACACCAACTGATGGTGACACATTTGAAAGCCTTTGTACTAAAGAATTAGTTGATATTCGAGATTCGTTTGAAATTATTATGTCTGGCAGTACTGCTTACAGCCGATTTGTAGTAACAAAAGATGAGCTACGTAATCGATTCGCTGATGCACTAGCTGAAACCACTGAGGATGATCCTGACGTTTTCACAGAGAATGCTATGCAACTTGCTAGAGATATTGAGGAATGTAATTTAATCCGACGTTTTCCTGCAGCTGAAGAAAATTTAAAAGGTCCGCGTGTACTAGACCTAGAGGAAACAGCTGATACTAGTTATTGTGACGTGAGAAATATAAATCTTACAACTGCTGATTCTGGTGTTGAATTAGCCGCCTTAACTTTCGCTGTTTATTACTCTGATATATATAATAACCCAATGCCTGCAGGTACCAGCGTAGCTATATCTGCTGATAATGGTGAATACAGCGGTACAGATGGTTTTGATATTCGCAATTCAAATGCAACGTTTGCATTTGGTGAAGCTCTATCAATTAGCCGCGAAGCAGAAGGAAATGATAAAACGGAAGGCTTCTTAACCGTTGAGTTTACGACTGGTAAAGGCAACATTTCAACAGCTCAAATTGCAATAAGTGATGATAGTTGATTGCTAATGAGTAGTTTAAAATAAAAAATGCCAACCTTTAGGTTGGCATTTTTGTTTCTGTTCTATATATTCCACATCAATTAATCTAAAAACACCTGTTTGTTTAATTTAACGACAAAAATTGTTCGTTTATTCAGTAAATACTGAAAAGTTTGTATTAAAAGCTTGTAACAACTAGTGTTTGTAGATATACCTATAAATATTCGCGCCGCTTATGTCGGCAAAACACATTTTTAATATTTGGTTAGAAATAGGCAACTATGGGCAAATCGCTAGTAATTGTAGAGTCACCTGCTAAGGCTAAAACAATTAATAAATATTTAGGTAATGACTTCATCGTAAAGTCCAGTATTGGGCATGTACGTGATTTACCTACTTCAGGTTCGAGCAAAGCTAAAGTGCCGGCAACTAAAACGCCAGCAGAAGTTCGCAAAATGGAACCTGAAGAGAAAGCAGCGTATAAAAAGCAACGAGATTATACTAACCTGGTCGCGCGTATGGGTATTGATCCTGAGCAAGGTTGGGAGCCGCATTATGAAATCCTGCCAGGTAAAGAGAAGGTTGTTCAAGAATTACAAAAGCTGGCTGAAAATGCAGATCAAATATACCTCGCAACGGATTTGGATAGAGAAGGGGAAGCAATTGCTTGGCACCTTCAAGAAATCATTGGCGGCGAACCTGAAAAGTATAAGCGCGTAGTTTTTAACGAGATTACCAAAAACGCAATACAGCAAGCTTTCGAAACACCTGGCGAGCTTAATACTGACATGGTTTACGCTCAGCAAACACGACGCTTTTTAGACCGTGTTGTAGGCTTTATGGTTTCTCCTTTGTTGTGGGCAAAAGTTGCACGTGGTCTATCTGCAGGACGAGTTCAGTCTGTTGCGGTACGCTTATTAGTTGAGCGTGAACGTGAAATTAAGGCATTTATCCCTGAAGAGTTTTGGGATATTCACGCTGACGTTAAGAATACTGAGTCTGAGTTACGCTTAGAAGTAACCAAACAAGCAGGAAAGGCATTTAAGCCTGTAAATGAAGCTCAGGCTAGCGCAGCTGTTAAAAGCCTTGAGAGTGCAGAATACAAAGTAATTAGCGTTGAAGAAAAACCAAGTAAAAGTCGCCCAAGTGCGCCATTAATTACTTCAACCATGCAACAAGCGGCAAGTACACGCCTAGGTTATGGCGTTAAGAAAACTATGATGCTCGCTCAGCGTTTGTATGAAGGCGGTTATATTACTTATATGCGTACCGATTCTACCAATCTTTCAAAAGATGCGGTTGAAATGTGTCGTGAGTATGTAACGAACGAGTTTGGTGCTAAATATTTACCAAAAGATCCAATTAACTATAGCTCTAAAGGCAATGCACAAGAAGCGCATGAGGCAATTCGTCCTTCAAGCGTTACTGTGTTGTCTGGTCATATCGAAGGCGTAGATGCCGATGCTAAAAAGCTGTATGAGCTAATTTGGCGTCAGTTTGTAGCGTGTCAAATGGTACCTGCTGAATACGACTTAACAACACTGACTGTTGCAGCTAACGATTTCCAGCTCAAAGCAAAAGGCCGCGTGCTTCGCTTTGATGGTTGGACAAAAGTACAACCTGCGGTGCGTAAAAAGAACGAAGAAGATCAATCACTGCCAGCTGTTAAAGAAGGTGAAATACTTACTTTAATAGAACTTGATCCTAAGCAGCACTTTACTAAGCCGCCAGCTCGCTTTAGTGAAGCAAGTTTAGTAAAAGAGCTTGAAAAGCGTGGTATTGGTCGTCCATCTACTTATGCGTCGATTATATCAACAATTCAAGATCGTGGTTATGTACGTGTAGAAAATCGCCGTTTCTTTGCTGAAAAAATGGGTGAAATTGTCACTGATCGTTTAGTTGAAAACTTCACTGATTTAATGAACTTTGATTTTACAGCTAAAATGGAAGGTCGTTTAGATGACATTGCTGAAGGCGAGCGTGTATGGACTCAAGTTTTAGATAAGTTTTATGCTGATTTTTCAACGCAATTAACTGTCGCTAAAGACGAGCCAGAGAATGGCGGCATGCGTCTTAATGAGATGGTTGAAACCGATATAGAATGTCCTACATGTAGCCGAAAAATGGGTATACGTACGGCTTCAACCGGTGTTTTCTTAGGGTGTACTGGTTACAGCCTTCCGCCAAAAGAGCGTTGTACAACAACAATGAACTTAGTGTCGGGCGATGAAGCGGTTGCTGCTGATGTCGAAGACGTAGAAACCGAAAAATTAATGCAGATGAAGCGTTGTCCTATTTGTGAAACTGCAATGGACTCATACCTAATTGACGAAACCCGTAAACTACATGTGTGTGGTAATAACCCAGCATGTAAAGGGCATATAGTTGAAGAAGGTACCTTTAAAATTAAAGGCTACGACGGACCAATTATCGAATGTGATAAATGCGGTTCTGATATGGAGCTTAAATCGGGTCGCTTTGGTAAGTACTTTGGCTGTAACAACGACGAGTGTAAGAACACACGTAAGTTACTTAAAAATGGCGAGGCTGCTCCACCAAAAGAAGATCCCGTTCACATTACTGAATTAGAGTGTGAGAAGTCAGATGCGTATTTTGTTTTACGTGATGGCGCTGCGGGTATATTTTTAGCCGCAAATACTTTTCCTAAGTCACGTGAAACACGTGCACCTAAGGTTGAAGAACTAAAACGCTTTAGAGACCGCATTTCGCCTAAGTTTTATTATTTAGCAGATGCACCAGCTAAAGATCCTGATGGTAATCTTGCTGTTGTACGCTATAGCCGTAAAAATAAATCTCAGTATGTTATGACTGAAGTTGACGGTAAAGCTACCGGCTGGACTGCTCATTATGAAGCAGGTAAATGGACAGAAGAAGCGAAGAAAAAAGCAGCGCCTAAAAAGAAAGCAGCTGCAAAAAAGGCACCAGCTAAAGCTAAGCCTAAAGCGAAAGCTAAAAAAGAAGATGAATAAGCTCGTTATTGCTTATTCATAGCTTTTGTAGATTTAAAAAATCATAAAAAAACCGGAATGCACAGCTTGTGTCTATTCCGGTTTTTTTGTGCCTAGTTGAATGCTTTCGCAACGGCTTTATTAGCAGTACATTCACCTAAGCGTGTTACCAATTTGATTAAAAACCTGGTCATTTTAGCGTATTAAATAACTCAGTTACTGCGTTAAACACTATTCATATATGACTGCGTAGATGCAGAAAGTAGGCATTGCAGGGAGCAACTGCCGAGAACAAATATATGTCATGTTTTTTCGCTTAGCTATTGAGCTATATTCTTAGCGCTTTAATAGATCACTAATTAAATGTAATTGGTATAATTAAATCTTAACAGAAGATACTTTTTTATAGCCTTCAGATTCAAGCTCATCATTTACGCATTTTAATACGTAGGCATTTAGCTCTTCATTGCTTACGTCATCATCTTTAGCCCAGTTAACACACATTTCTGTGTATTCTTTTATCATTTCGGCTGAAGCTGTTGGCGCATCGTCTGCAACCGCGTAAGTCGCAGATACTGCAAATAGTGGTGCTACGATTAATGCTAGCAATGCTTTTTTCATTCGTTTATTCCTAAAAAAATGGTGTGATGACTGATTTATCCAGTTTAAAGTTAGATATAAATCAGTAGTGCCCAATCCAGAACAACTCTGTTGGTATACTGATTTTTAATCGAAATTGAAATAAAAGATAACGAAATTTTTTTATCGTGAGGATGAGTAATTTACTTGTCAGTTTTTTAACTTTAGTAAGTACAGCATTATTAGCTGGAGTAATATATTTAGTAGCTACGAAAACCTGATTCTACGCTTTATATTAATAACCTTTAGATTGTTTTAGGGAAAATTGATTTCTTAGGTTCAAAAATGAAATGGATAAGCGTCATTGTTTATTTCTGCTATGAGGATATTTTAAGTTTGTAATATCAGCCGTATTATTTGCTTCAACTGAATGTCTAAATGGTGAAACTAAAAGTCACTATAATGCGTTAAATACTAAAAAGCCCAAGTGAATAGCTTGGGCTTTTTGGTGTGTAACGCGCTTACGTATACACTAAACGTAACTTTTGAGTCATTAACACTGAGCGTAAAAACATGCGTAAGGCTCAAGTATTGTGGTGCCTTGGTCTAACTTTGCGCTGTGGTGGCTAAGCTCGGTGTATTCTTTAACGATTGATGTTGGCATATCAATACTTGTTTGCTTAGCGCTGAGATTGAACATACAAAGCATTCTTTGCTTTCCAAGCGTTCTATAAAAAGCAAGCATAGGCTCTGGCGTTTCTATAAATTCAATATCACCTTCAAGTAAAACTGTTTGGCCTTTTCGCCATGCCATAAACTCACGGTAGGCATTTAAAATTGAGTTGTTATCATCTGTTTGTATAGCTACTGATTGCTGCTTATGTGCATCATCAACGGGTAGCCAAGGTTTTACTTCACTAAAACCTGCATAAGATGAATCAGCTAGATCCCAAGGCATTGGTGTTCTACAGCCATCACGCCCTTTAAAATTAGGCCAAAATGTAATGCCGTATGGGTCTTGTAAATCTTCAAATGCCACACTTGCTTCACCTAGACCTAGCTCTTCACCTTGGTACATACACACGCTGCCACGAAGAGAAGCTAATAGGGCGGTTAGCATTTTACATTGTTGAGGGTTTACTTCGCCATTTTCGCTCCAGCGGCTCGCTACGCGCTCTACATCATGATTACTAAATGCCCAGCATGGCCAGCCTTCAGTCATACGTTGTTCTAGAGTTTGAACCGTAGTTCTAATATATTCACTTGAGTAATCATTTGTTAATAGCTCAAAGCTATAACCCATGTGCAGTTTGTCGCCACCTTGGGTGTACTGCGCCATTGTAGCTAATGAATCTTCTGATGAGATTTCGCCAAGCGATACAGTACCTGGGTATTTATTAAGTAATGTGCGAATATCTTGCATAAACTCAATATTTTCAGGCTGAGTATTATTGTAGTAATGGTACTGAAATGCATACGGATTATCTTCGCTAAAACCACGCCCCTGGCGCTTATCTTTTGGTTTAGCCGGGTTATCACGTAATTGCGCGTCGTGATAGCAAAAATTAATTGCATCAAGCCTAAAACCGTCAACGCCTTTTTTAAGCCAAAACTCAACATTATCAAGCACAGCTTTTCGAACATCTGGGTTATGAAAGTTAAGATCCGGTTGTTCGGTTAAAAAATTATGTAGGTAGTATTGCCCGCGACGAGGCTCCCACTGCCAAGCACCACCACCAAAAATAGATAGCCAGTTGTTTGGGGCTGTCCCATCATCTTTTGCGTCAGCCCAAACATACCAGTCGGCTTTACTGTTATTTTGATTTTCACGGCTATCAGTAAACCATTGGTGTTGATCTGATGTATGGCTTAGCACCTGATCAATAATTATTTTAATATTACGAGTGTGGGCTTCGCTTATCAGCTCATCAAAATCATTTAGGTCACCAAAAAGCGGGTCAATGTCACGATAGTCGCTAATATCATAGCCAAAGTCTTTCATTGGCGATTTGAAAAAAGGTGAAATCCAAATAGCATCAACGCCTAAGCTTTTAATGTAATCAATACGATTAATAATCCCTCTTAAATCACCAATGCCATCGTTGTTGCTATCTTGAAAGCTACGCGGATAAACTTGATAAATAACCGCACCTTTATACCACTGCTTTTGGGTCATGCTTTTCTCCGTCATTCCACACAGTATTTAGACTATTTTTATTTGTGATTACGATTAATCACGTTATTTGCAAAAAGCATACGTGAAGCCTTGTACGCTGTAAAAAGTCTGCATACGTATGCACTAAAATTAACGCAATTAAATTATTAAAAATAAGTACTTATAGCTAGCTTAAAGGTGTTTTATTTATGTGTTGGGTGTTTACCAATTATGGTACTGACTTACTTTCTGACTTTTATTAAACATAACGGTTTGTCATACAAGAGAAAATATATTTTATGTTTTGAATTTAATGGTCTGACCAATTAAACATTTGAATTGTGTCTAATATTTCTTATTTTAAATAGCGATACTAATTAGTTTCACTTTGTTTACATTGCGTGCTGTTAACTTTTAGTTTTTGATACAGTAGATTTTACATGTAAAGTTAGCTGCGTCATTTTCAATGGTTTTATTTTCAATAAAATCAATTGTTTAATGTTTGTTTGGCAAGGTTTGTAATAATGTGAAGTCGTGCTATAACTGTTGAATACGTATGCATAAAGTTGTTAATAAAATAAAGCTGGCGTTAATATCCATCCTGACAACAAAATTAGCTCGCCTGTTTGACTATCACTCAAATAAAGAAGCGAGTATCACAATATGGGTAACGGGAAAACATCATGTCTATGTTCAAACCAAGTATATTAACGTTGGCAATGGCTACTGCAGGATTAGCAAGCTTTGCCTCTGTAGCAGCACAAGAAGATACAGTCAAAAATGATGACGTTGAAGTTATTGAAGTAAAAGGCTTTCGTGGCAGTGTTGTTGAATCTATCAACACAAAACGCTTTTCTACTCAAGTCGTTGAGTCAATTTCAGCAGAAGATATAGGTAAGCTACCTGATTCATCTATTGCTGAGTCTATTGCACGCTTACCAGGTTTAACGGCGCAGCGCCTAGATGGTCGCGCAAGTAGAGTATCAATTCGTGGTTTTGGTGAAAACGAAAGTGGCACCACATTTAATGGCCGCGAGCAAGTATCTATTAGTGATAACCGTGGCGTAGAGTTTGACCTTTACCCATCAGAAATTATGAGCGGCGTTACCGTATATAAAACACCTAATGCAAGTATTGAAGCAGAAGGTATTGCCGGTGTTATTAACATGCAAACAGTACGTCCTTTAAGCAAAGGCGAGCGTGTATTTCAAGTTAATGGCCAGTACGAGCAAACTAGCTTTGATAAACTAAACCCAGACGGTAACGACGATGGTTACCGCGGTACTATTTCATACATTGATCAATTTGCAGATGACACCATAGGTGTTGCGTTTGCACTAAATACCATGAGCTCTCCAAATCAAGAAAAACGTTGGAACTCTTGGGGTTACCCTGAATTTACTGCTGATGATGGTCAAACGTACTCTATATTAGGGGGTGCAAAACCATTTGTACGTTCATCAACCCTTGAACGTGACTCAGCAATGCTCGTACTAGAGGCCGCTCCTACAGACAAATTAAACATGACGTTTGATGCGTTATATGTTGATTTTACAGATGAAAAAATCTTACGTGGTATCGAAATCCCATTCGCATGGGGTCAAGGTTCGATTGACCCTGCAAGCGTAGCTGTAGATGACGCAAGTGGCTTTATTACCAGTGCGGTAACAAATGGCCAACGTGTGGTTGTTCGTAACGATTATGAAGAGCGTGAAGCAGAACTAACCGCATTTGGTTTTAATACTAAATACGATATTGATGACTCGTGGTCAGTAGAGTTTGACGCAAGTTACTCTCAAGTAGACCGTAAAATTTGGAGCCTTGAGAGTTACTCTGGAACAGGCCGAGGCGATGCTCGCGGTGTTGCAGATAACCTAGGTTACACATTTAACGGTGGTAATACAGGCGCTACGTTTACTCACGATTTAGATTACAGCGATTACAGCTTAATGCAATTAGGTGGTCCTTTATCATGGGGTGCAAGCTCTGCTTTAAATGATAAATATGGCTTAACCGGCACCGAGTATGAAAACCAAGCGCAAGATGGTTTCATTAATGCACCTACAATTGAAGATGAGTTATCTACGTTAAAACTAGCGGCATCGAAAGTATTAGAAAACGAATACTTCAGCTCAATTGAATTTGGTATGTCTTATAAAGAGCGCGAAAAAACAAAAGATTCGCAAGGCTTCTTTATGACGTTATCTGGTTTTTCGCTTGATAACCCTGGCATGCTAACTGTGCCAGAGCAATATCGAATGGGCAGCGTTGATTTAGACTTTATTGGCATGGGCGATATGATTGCCTACGATGTAAATGGTCTTGTTAATGACGGCTACTACGACTTACTTGATGAAAGCTTAACAAATACGAGTCATTTAACTAAATCGTGGACCGTAAAAGAGGAAATTACCTCAGCGTTTGCACAAGCTAATATTAATGCAGAAGTAAGCGGCTTAGCGTTAACGGGTAATATCGGTGTACGTTACGTTCACACTGATCAGTCATCGCAAGGTAATGCATTTAGTACAGTAGATGGTATTGTTGTGGCATCACCTACCAATATCAGCCATGATTATTCACACGTTTTACCAAGTTTGAACTTATCACTTGCGATTGATGAGCAGCAAACAGTGCGTTTTGGTGCAGCTAAAACAATCTCACGCGCCCGTTTGGATGAAATGAACTCATCTATTGATGCATCATACAACACAACGCCTGATGAAAATGGTAACTTTTGGTCTGTATCGGGTGGTAACCCTAACCTAGAGCCTAAAGAAGCAACTGGTTACGATTTAACGTACGAAAACTACTTTAGCGATGAAGGTTACTTCTCTGCTGCGTTTTTCTATAAAGACTTAACCCAGTGGATTTTTGACGGCACATACGAACTTGATATGTCGGGCGTTGCTGACCCTTCAACGGGTGAAATCCCAGCTACATCTGAAGGTACTGGTAGTGGTAAAGTAAATGGCGGTGGCGGCGACCTATACGGTTACGAGCTATCTCTAGCATTGCCATTTAAAATTTTCCACCCATCACTTGAAGGCTTTGGTTTAATTGCAAGCCATACCGGTATTGAATCAGACATTCAAGATCAAAACGGCAATGAATACGAGCTACCGGGTCTGTCTGACAAAATTCAAAGCTTAACGGTTTACTACGAAATGAATGGTATTCAGCTACGTACCAGCATGCGTAAACGTAGTGCCTTTAAAGGTGATGTATACGGGCTAGGTTTTGATACCGAGCAAGTGGATATCCTAGGCGAAACAATTTGGGACATTCAAGCGGGCTACGACTTTAGTGAGGCCGGTGTTGAAAGCCTTGAAGGGTTATCAATTCAGTTCCAAGTTCAAAACTTAACAGAAGAGCCGTTTACATCGCTTTCTGGCGATAACGCGCTACAAGTTCGTGACTACCAAGATTACGGTCGTACTTACTTGTTAGGCTTTAGCTACAAGCTATAATAAAGGTTGTGTGTAGGAGCCCTTGTAATTTGTTTTACAAGGGCTTTTTTATAGCTACTTTATCAAACTTAACAAAGCTTTAAACTGTAAACGTGGACAATAATATGAAACCAATAAAACACGTCGTAATCGCAGGCGGGGGCACGGCAGGGTGGATAACAGCCGCCTTGCTTAATAAAGTGTTAGGTAAAGTAATTAAAGTAACCCTTATTGAGTCAAGTACTATTGGCACTATAGGCGTGGGTGAAGCAACAATTCCACCTATTATTCAGCTCAATAACGCGCTGGGTATAAACGAGCAAGATTTTATAAACGCTACTAATGCATCTATAAAACTAGGAATTGAGTTCGAAAATTGGAAAACCCCCTCTCATAGCTACATGCATTCTTTTGGCTCATTTGGAAAAGACTTCCCCTTTTGCGATTTTTACAATTTTTGGATAAAAGGAAAAATTACAGGTTGTGAAGACAGCCTATGGGATTTTTCGTTAAATTACCAAGCAGCTAAACAGCATAAGTTTGCACCATTAAATACCATTCCTAATACGCAATTACCTGGCTTAAGTTATGCGTACCACTTTGACGCATCTTTATACGCTGAGTTTTTAAAAAAGCTCGCAACATCACGCGGTGTGGAGCATATTGATGCCAAAATAGAGCAGGCTGAACAATGCCCTCTATCAGGGAATATAAAATCATTAACCCTTGGTAACACACAACAGATAAATGGCGACCTTTTTATAGACGCGACAGGCCAGCGCGCCTTACTCATAGAGCAAACCCTTAACACCGGTTTTGTCGATTGGTCTCATTATTTACCGTGCGATAGCGCCGTGGCGGTGCAGACTCAAGGGACAAGTGAGCTAAAACCTTATACGCGTTCAATTGCACACAGCGCAGGCTGGCAGTGGCAAATACCGCTGCAAAGCCGAATAGGTAATGGCTTGGTGTACTGTAGTCGTTATTTATCTGACGATGCGGCAACGCAGTTATTATTAAATAATTTACCCGCTGAGCCAATGACTGAACCGCGGGTGATTAAATTTAAAACAGGACGGCGGTTAAAACAGTGGCATAGAAACGTGGTCTCGGTTGGCCTTGCCAGTGGCTTTTTAGAGCCGCTAGAGTCTACCAGTATTCATTTAATACAAAGTGCCGTAACCCGTTTAATAAAGCTGTTTCCACACAATGGCATAAGCGAAGCTTTAGTTACTGAATTTAATAAGCAAAGCGTAACTGAAATAGAGCACATTCGTGATTTTATAATTTTGCATTATAAGCTAACTGAGCGAGAAGATTCTGCTTTTTGGCGACAATGCAAGCAAATGGACATTCCTGACTCATTGGCCCATAAGCTCAAATTATTTAAGCAAACCGGCAAAGTAGTGCGCGAAAACGACGAATTATTTGCCGAAGTTGCCTGGCAACAGGTGTTTATTGGCCAAGGACTTATCCCCGAAGATTACAACAGCATTGTTGACTCACTCAGTAGTGAACAACTAAACGATTTATTCTCAACACTAAAAACGCTTATTACCTCAACGGTAGATCAATTACCCACTCATAAAGATTTTTTAGCAAAAATTAAAAAGGCCTGATGATGCAACTTTTAAAAAAACTTTTACTTGTAAGTGCCTGTACTTTACCAACCATTAGCTACGCAATTGACGTTGAGCCTGCTAATTGGTGGGTTGGCATGAACAAAAACACGATTACCATCATGGTTCATGAGCAAAACATTGCAAACGAGCAAATTAAATTAGCTAAATACAACGGCGTTAAGTTAAATAAAGTAACCCGTACCGATAATCCAAATTATGTATTTTTAAATATTACCATTACCGACGCCGCTAAAGCCGGAACGCTTGAATTTAATAGCAGCGAAACGAGCAATAACTTTGAGTTTCCACTGCTTAAACGAGATAAAAACAGCGCTCAGCGTCAAGGGTTTACATCAGCTGATACGCTTTATTTGATTAACCCTGATCGCTTTGCTAATGGTGATAAACAAAACGATACCGTCCCAAGCATGTTAGAAGCGGCAAACCCGAGTATAAAAGGTGGGCGCCACGGTGGTGATATTCAAGGCGTTATAAACGCGCTACCCTATTTAAACGACTTAGGCGTAACACAGCTTTGGTTAACCCCAGTGCTTGAAAACAACATGCCTAATTATTCTTATCATGGTTATGCAATTACAGACTTTTATAAGGTTGACCCACGAATGGGCTCAAACCAGTTATACAAAACGCTCTCGGTAAAAGCCAAAGAGCAGGGTATAGGGCTGGTAATGGATATGGTCCTTAACCATTTTGGCTCTGAGCATACTTGGGTTAACGATAAGCCAACTAAAGATTGGATTAACTTTAATGGTGAGTTTAATAAAGGCAAAAATGCCACCAGCCATGCGCGCCAAACCATACAAGACCCACACGCTAGTGAATACGACAAGCGCCAGTTTAACGATGGCTGGTTTGTAGAAACCATGCCTGATTTAAATCAGCGCCAACCACTGTTAAGTGAATACTTAATTCAAAATGCAATTTGGTGGATAGAATACGCCGATTTAAGCGGCATACGTGTTGATACCTACTCTTACTCAGATAAAGCATTTTTGAGTGATTGGACAAAAGCCATAATGCAAGAGTACCCAGACTTTAATATTGTTGGAGAAGAGTGGACGTCTAACCCTGCTATTGCCTCTTATTGGCAACGTGGAAAGCATAACCAAGATGGCTATACATCAAGCTTACCAAGCGTGATGGACTTTTCGTTGCAAGAGTCGGTAATTCAAGCGCTAAATGAAGATGAAAGCTGGAACACGGGTTGGGTTAAAGTATATGAATCGTTAGCTAATGACTTTTTATACCCTGATACAAATAACATTATGGTATTTGCCGATAACCACGATATGAGCCGTGTATACACCGAGCTTGGCCAAGATGTAGCCAAAACAAAAATGGCGATGACCTTGTTTTTAACCACACGTGGCATACCGCAAATGTATTACGGCACCGAAGTACTATTAGATAACACCCCAAGTAAAGACCATGGTGATATTAGAATCGACTTCCCGGGTGGATTTGAAGGGCAAACTCGTAATGCCTTTACCAAAGAGGGCTTAACAAAACAGCAAAAAGAGATGCATAACACCATCAGTACGCTGCTTAACTTTAGAAAAAACAGCTCAGCATTAGATAAAGGAAAGCTTGTACATTTTACGCCTCAACAAGGCGTGTATAGTTACGCGCGTGTTAGCGACGAGCAAACTGTGTTGGTATTTATGAATAAAAACACAAAAGAGCTAACTAAGAATATTGAGTATATGCAGGAAGTAATACCAAAAAATACCAAAGCACTTAACTTATTCACCCACAAAACACAGGTGTTGGGTAATACAGTTGCTTTACCGGCAATGAGTGCAACGGTATTAATTATAAATACCTCTCAATAGTTTACCTGAATACGTATGCAGCAACTGTATGGTTGCTGCAGTAATCTTTAGTATAAAGTTAATAACAATACTGACAAAAAAGACACACAATGAAAAAATCAGTTTATGTACCCGCAGTACTGTGTAGTGCACTTATTGCTACAGGGTGTTCAGAAAATAACAAACCTGAACAACAGCAAGCACCTGCCCACACGCAAAATGAGCTTACCAAGCCGGTTGTATATCAAGTATTTACCCGTTTGTTTGGTAATACCGAAACAGCCAATGTGCCATGGGGCACAAAAGAGCAAAACGGCGTAGGTAAATTTGCCGACTTTAACGATGCAGCCCTCAAAGGCATTAAAGAGCTAGGTACCACGCACGTTTGGTATACCGGTGTATTACACCACGCGTTAGTGGGTGATTATACCGACTACGGCATTTCACAAGATGACCCCGATGTAGTAAAAGGCCGCGCAGGGTCACCGTACGCAATTAAAGATTACTACGATGTTAACCCCGATTTAGCCGTTAATGTAACAAACCGCATGGGGGAGTTTAGCCAGCTTATTGAGCGTACACATAGCCACGATATGAAAGTCATTATTGATATAGTGCCTAACCATGTTGCCCGTAATTATCAATCACTTGGAAAGCCTAAAGGCGTAGAGGATTTCGGCGCGCAAGACGACACCAGTAAAACGTACGATAAAAATAACAACTTTTATTATGTGCCTGGGCAGTCATTTCAAGTGCCTACCTCTACAACTTATACCGTATTAGGTGGAAAGGCTCACCCACTTGCGGATGGTTTTTTTGATGAAACACCTGCTAAATGGACAGGTAACGGTGCCCGTGCACCAAAACCCGATATTAACGATTGGTACGAAACAGTAAAAGTAAATTATGGCGTAAAGCCTGATGGTAGCTACGATTTTGCTCAGCTGCCAAACGATTACAAAGACAAAGATTACCGTGCTCATTATGCATTTTGGCAAGATAAAGAGCTACCAGATAGCTGGTACAAATTTAGAGACATTGCGCTTTTTTGGCTAGACAAAGGCGTTGATGGCTTTAGATACGACATGGCCGAAATGGTCCCGGTTGAATTTTGGAGCTTTTTAAATTCGTCAATAAAAATGCAAAAAAGCGATGCGTTTTTATTGGCCGAAGTATATAACCCGTTAATGTACCGTGCCTATATTCAGCAAGGTAAAATGGATTACCTTTACGATAAAGTCGGCTTTTACGATACCTTAAAAGCGATAATGCAACTTAAACAACCTGCCAATAGTATTTTTGATGCGCATCAAAGTGTGCTTGATATAGAGCAACACATGCTGCACTTTTTAGAAAATCACGACGAGCAACGCATCGCAAGCCCAGACTTTGCGGGTAATGCCCAGTGGGGTAAACCTGCTTTAGTTGTTTCTAATTTAATTAGCCGCGCGCCAACACTTTTATATTTTGCTCAAGATGTGGGAGAAGATGGCTCTGAAAACGCAGGATTTGGCACAGCAACACGTACCAGTATTTTTGACTACATTGGCGTGCCAGCGCACCAAGCATGGATGAATAATGGCAAGTTTGACGGTGCTAATTTAACACAAGAGCAAGTAGCACTTCGTGATTACTACAAAGCGGTTATGTCACTAAATAGTTTACCTGCTGTGGTAGGCGGTGAAATGACTGAGCTTAGCGTTACAGGAAGTGAGCGAGTTGTAGGTTTTACGCGCAAACTTGGCCAACAAACGCTGTACGTATTAAGTAACTTTAGTGAACAACCTCAAACAATTACGGTTAATTTATCAAAAGAGCAATTAGCGGTACTTAGCGAGCACACTCAATTACATGACTTACTTGAGCAGCACAGCACCGAGATCACATCAGGGTCTCAAGGCTCAAGCTTCACACTCACACTTGATGCATTTAGCAGCGCAGTATTAACAAATAAGGCTAGCAATGAATAATCAAAATAATAATACCGATAAGCCAAATTTAAGTTTTTGGCAAATATGGAACATGTGCTTTGGCTTTTTAGGCATACAGTTTGGTTTTGCCCTGCAAAACGGTAACGTGAGCCGAATATTTCAAACATTAGGCGCACAAGTTGATGATATTCCCATTCTATGGGTTGCAGCCCCGCTTACTGGCTTAATCGTACAGCCTATTATTGGTTACTGGAGCGATAAAACGTGGGGGCGCTTTGGTCGTCGTCGCCCGTTCTTTTTTATAGGCGCAGTATTAACAACGCTTTCACTATTTATTATGCCGCATTCACCAACGCTTTGGATTGCCGCTGGTATGTTATGGATTATGGATGCGTCAATCAACGTAACCATGGAACCTTTCAGAGCACTTGTTGGCGATAACTTGCCAGAAAAACAACGCGCTACAGGTTACGGGTTACAAAGCTTTTTTATTGGTATTGGTGCGGTACTAGCCTCAGCATTACCATGGATGATGACCAACTGGTTTGATGTAAGTAATACTGCAGCGCCTGGGCAAATTCCAGAGTCTGTTAAATACTCATTTTATTGGGGTGGGGTGGTGCTACTTGTTGCTGTGCTTTGGACCGTTACACGTACAAAAGAGTACAGCCCAGAGCAATTAGCGGCTTTTGAAAAGCAAAGCGCTCAACCAACTACCAGCAAGCTGGTTGATATTAATTTTAATAAAGGCGCCATTATTTTTGTGGTGTTAGGTTTAGCAACCCTTGCATTAGTAATGGGCTTATCCCTTGAAAAAGAGTTATACCTACTTGCTGGTGGTTTATTAGCGTTTGGTATTGTGCAGTGGATTGCAGCAGCGCTTAAAAATGCTAACAAAACTCAAGGTGGTTTTTACCAAGTAGTACAAGATGTATTTACAATGCCAGAAGCCATGAAGCAGCTTGCATGGGTGCAGTTTTTTAGCTGGTTTACTTTATTTGCCATGTGGATTTATACCACCGCAGCAGTAACAAGCTTTCATTATGGTAGTAGCGATGCAACCTCTAAAGCATTTAACGATGGTGCAGACTGGGTGGGTATTTTATTTGCCGCCTACAATGGCTTTGCAGCTATTGCCGCTATGTGTATTCCGTTTTTAGTTAAAAAAATGGGGTTAAAAGGCGCGCATTGTTTTAATTTATTGCTGGGCGCGTTAGGTCTTGCAAGCTTTATGTTTATTCAAGACCCTAAAATGTTACTTATTCCTATGATTGGGGTGGGGTTTGCGTGGGCGTCTATTTTATCGCTGCCTTACGCCATGCTAAGTAACGCACTGCCAAGTAATAAAATGGGCGTTTACATGGGTATTTTTAATTTTTTTATAGTTATACCTCAGTTACTTGCCGCCAGCATTTTAGGGCTCATTTTACGCCACGTATTTTCTAATCAGCCTATTTACGCATTGTTAATTGGTGCAGCCTCGTTCGTTGTCGCTGCCGTTGCGGTAATGCGCGTTAAAAATTCACATTAAGGACACACAATGAAAAAATATAACCTTATAACCGCCTCACTTTTAACGTTAGGTTTAACTGCTTGTGGCGCTCAAAACACAAGCACAACCAATGAAAGTACCGGCGCACAGATTAAATCGGCACCAGGCGCCCCAGGTGCTGAACCATTTTGGGCTTATGCGGGTAAAACAGGTATTGGTACATCGTACGAGCAATACCAAAACGGCCAATACACTGATGCAGCTGCCACGGGGGATGTATCAAAAGTATGGTTTTCAATCGCTAAAGGTATGATCACCGAAACCATGTTTGGGCTTATTCACCAAGCTCAAATAAAAGACATGCAATTTATAGTAACAGGTAAAGACTTTACCGTTAGTGAAGCTGATGATTTAGATGTCACCATTGATTACTTACATAAAGATGCACAAGGTCGCCCGTTATCGCTGGCTTATAAAGTAACTAGCACTGATAAACAAGGGCGCTTTAGCCTAGAAAAACACATTTTTACTGACCCAGATGGGCAAACATTATTTGTACGCAGTGTATTTAACACTGAGCTTGAAGGGTTAAAAGCCTATGTTGCTGTAAACCCTTACATAAACAACAACGGGTTAGGTGACTTTGCTAAAACGACTGAGCAAGGGCTTGTGGCATGGGAAGAAGATAACTATTTATCGCTTCAATCTACATCACCATTTAAAGCAAAAACGGTAGGGTTTACAGGAAAAAGTGACGGTATTAACGCACTTAAAACAACTCAAGCGCTAAACACTCATTATACAAATACTGGCGAAGCTGCAGGTAACGTAAGCATGTTGGCAGAGCTTGGTGAAATAAGTGCTAACACCACCTTCGATTTAGCACTTAGCTTTGGTAAAACGCAGCAGCAAAGTATACAGCAAGGCGAAAAAAGCTTAGCAAAAGGCTATCAAGCGGTGCTTGATCACTATAACGGTAAGGGTGAAGCGCTAGGCTGGCAAGATTACCTACAAAGTCTCAAGCCGCTCAATAAAATGATTGAACAAACAGCCGATAACGGTAAGCTTTTATACACAAGCGCCATGGTTCTAAAAGCACAAGAAGATAAAACACACGCAGGGGCATTAATTGCTTCTTTATCTAACCCATGGGGCGAAACCGTATCTGCTAAAGAAGGCTCAACCGGTTATAAAGCGGTATGGGTGCGCGACTTTTATCAAGTAGCCATGGCCTTTATGGCACTGGGTGATACTGCCACAGCAAAAACAGCTTTCGAATACCTTGAAAAAGTACAAGTAAACAGCAAAACACCGGGAAATAACGGCGATACAGGCTGGTTTTTGCAAAAAACGCACGTAGATGGTGAGCTTGAATGGGTCGGCGTACAGCTTGACCAAACAGCTATGCCTATCATGCTTGCCTGGAAGTTACATAAAGCCAATGTACTTAGCGATGATGAACTAAAAAGCTGGTACGGCAAAATGTTAAAACCAGCGGCTGATTTTTTAGTTGATGGCGGCCTTGCTAAAATTTTGTGGAACGACACACAAATTACACCACCAGCAACCCAACAAGAACGTTGGGAAGAGCAAAGTGGTTATTCGCCATCTACAACTGCGGCAATAGTCGCTGGCCTTATTACAGCCAGTGATATTGCAACACTAAGTGGCGATGATACAAACGCAAAGCGCTACCTAGCTACGGCTAAAAAGTATAACAACGATATTGAATCGCAAATGTTCACCACTAAAGGTAACTTAAAAGGCGCGAATAGTGATGGTGAATACTTTATCCGTATAGGCCAAGATACCGATGCAAACTCAGACACTAAAATTAACGCTAATAATGGCCGCGAAGGGTTTAATAAAAAGCAAATTTTAGATGGCGGCTTTTTAGAACTAGTACGCTATGGCGTACGCGGTGCAAATGATGAAAGCATTGTTAAAACTCTGCCTGAGTACGATGATGAAACGCTTGAAGATAACCTACAAGTTAAATACAGCTTTAGCTTTGACGATGGCAGCGGCACATTTGCAGGCTACCGTCGCTACGGTAATGATGGCTACGGCGAAGATGAAGTAACAGGCACTAATTACGCAGAGGGTGGCAGTAATACACCAGGCCAACGTGGTCGTGTATGGCCATTTTTCACTGGTGAGCGTGGTCACTATGAAATAGCTGCAGCTAACGCAAACAACGCCTTTGATGATGCTAAACAAGCGCACATTAAAAATAGTTATGTTAAAGGTTTGGAGCAATTTGCCAATAAAGGGCTAATGCTACCAGAGCAAGTATGGGATGGTGTAGGTGTAAATAAAGCTGGTTATGAACTAGGCGAGGGCACAAACTCAGCAACACCACTGGCATGGACTCATGCAGAATACATTAAGCTTGTACGCTCACTCAGTGATAAACAAGTTTGGGATTATTACCCTGTGGTAGCCGAGTCGCTTAAAGACTAATATAAAGCATGTTGCAGTTATTAAAAAAAGGCTTCTAAATAAATTTAGAAGCCTTTTTACTATTCAGTAATTCTGTATTTAAACTAATATGAATAAGAAGTAATACTTAATTATTTGTTGGTAATAACAAGATAACGAAATTTTTATCTTGTTATCAGTACGATTTTCTTACCTCAAAATAGATCACCTAATTAGGCGATTTGGTATAAAGGGTGCTCTTCATATGAAATGAATGCCACCCTTTTATTACATTATTTGAGGCCACATTTATTATCAAACCAAGATAACAACTCTGTATAAAACTCTTTTTTATGATCGTAGAAAAGCGTATCAGAAAAGTGATCAGCATCTTCTAGCTCAATATATTTAAAGTCTTTTTTGTACTTTTCAAGCTCAGATACAAAGTCTCTACTGTGTTTTACTGGAACACGACTGTCGATATCGCCATGTACAACCAGTATAGGAATATTTACTTTATTTACTTGCTCTACAGGAGAGACACCAGAAATAGTAGGGCGTTGTAAGATACTTAAAAAGCGATTTTCGTTAAGAGTTGCATTGATACGACTCAAATCACTTACACCCGCACCGGCAACAACACATTTATATATGTTGTTTTCACGCATAGATGCAGCAAATGCAGCATAACCACCATAACTCCAACCAAATAAAGCAAGCTTATCTTTTGTTGCTAAACCTTTATCTATTAAATATTGTGCGGCGTCGTCTAAATCATCTTGTTTTTTCAAGCCCCAGTTATTATCACCGGCTATCCAATGCTCCAAACCGTAACCTGTAGAACCTCGGTAGTTTGGTTGAATAACTACGTAACCATGATAGGCTAGTAACTGTGCCCAGTCATCAAATACAACAGAGTCACGAACCCAAGGACCACCGTGAGGGAGTACTATTGCGGGGTAAGGACCTTTAGTTGCAGGAATAGTTACGTATGCTTTTATTTTACGTCCATCTCTTGCTTTATAAGAGATATATTTAACGGTTCCTAATTTACTTTTATCAATAAACGGAAGGCGATCACCAATCTTAGTTAACTTCTGTTTATTAGTAACAATGTAATAGCTGCCAGGGTTATCGTCAGCAGATACTCTCACTACTAATACATTATCGTTATCAGAGCTACTGATGATTTGTACAAATTTACCTTTAAATAAAGACGCAACAGATTCGTTAAGTGCTTGTAGGTTAGGATCTGTGAAATAAAACTTAGGTTGCTTAGTTGTATAGCGAAAGCCTTGTAAGGTGCCGTCGGTATCAAGTATAACACCATCGGTATCTACAGACTTAAGACCAAATTGACGTTCAGAATACTGACCTGTTTTAATATTATAAATATAAATGCCAGTCGTATTTTCGCCTAAGTTGGCATTAACATAAACTTCGTTAGGGTTACCTTTCGCAAACCCTAAAATCTCAAAGTTTTCACGCTTTTTAGGACTAACTTGCTTAATTACTTTCCAATCATCATTACCTTTATCTCGGGCATAATAATCGATTGCGTTATCAGACTTATTCCAACCTTGGGCTATTCTTATTTCACCGTCGTAGTCAGAAACGAATGAGCCTGATACTTTTTCATTTCCGCGCATTACAGTAACGCTTCGTCCAGTATTAATATTAAAGCGCACTACATCTGGAATGTAGTTATTATTAATATCAACCTCTACTAATACTTCATCTTTTTTGTCAGGAAGTATATTTATTATATTAAATTGAACATTTCGTTTCTTCTTAAATGGTAATAGCCAGTCGCCTTTACCATCTGCATCGGTTATTGCAAACTTATTAACCCAGTATTTGCGACTTCCATCTTCTAATATTTGCCTAAACATAACGCCAAGTTTTTCATCGTTTAACCATACGATTGAAGATATCAGCATTTTATCAGCGCCTAATCTTACAGGCTCTGCATCTAGGTTATTTGGATCTCTTATCTCAATTATATAGTCACCATTTTTAGTAGTCGCTCTTAAAATAGCAAGCTTCTCACCATCAGGTGATGCTACAACACTGCGTATAGCAGATGACATTGAGAAAGCATCAATACTGCTTACTTGTGCCGCATCTTCAGTTTCGCTATTAGCAAAAGAAGATAGGCCTAGTAGGGTTAATCCTACTAATATTCTTTTTTTAAATTTCATTTTTATTCCCTCAAAAAAAATGGCCTAAATTTTAGGCCATCTGGATTGAATATTTACTCAGCCAATTCTAATTAAAAAGAAGCTGTAAAACTGATGTATGGGCTACGACCTGAAGTGTCATAACCAACACCTAGAGGGATATTAGTGTTTGAAAAAGAACCACTTGGATCTACTTTAGGAGGAGCTTCATTAAACACGTTACGAACACCAAAGTTCACTTTATAAGCATCGTTAGACCAAGTCATACCGATGTTATGTACAAAGTAGTCATCGGTGAAACCAACTGGGCGACATTTAAGTGCTTCACCGTTAGCGTCAGTTAAACCACGACAACCTGCAGTGCCTTCTTCAAATTCTCCTAAATCATCCTCATCTTCACGACCTTTACCGATGAAACGCGTTTCCCAGTTAAATCTAAAATCAGAGTATTTAAGTTGCAAGCGAGCGGTACCACGCCATTCTGGAGAATCTGGTTCGCCCATATTGTCATCAATAGTACCAAGCACGTCAAAAACTTGTTCTGTCATGCGAGTAGCTTGAAGATCTAGTGTAATACCTAGGTTTTCTTCTGCGATTACTGTATCTGTTTCAAAGTAGATATTGTAATCAAAACCTTTAGATGAGATTAAACCAATATTGATAAAGCTAGCATCAACTAAATCAATTTGACCATTTTCATCACGCCCGATACGGCTACAGAAAGCATCATTACCATCAGCAGAATAACACTGACCAATACTGTAACCAGCGCTTGGTTCTGCAATACTATTCGTTACTTCAATATCAAAACGAGTTAATGACATTGTTAAATCAAATGCATCAGTGAACGGTTGTTCAAAGATAAAACCATATGTTTTAGCCACTGATGTTTCAGCACTAAGCTCAGTTGTACCGCCAGTTTCAATCTCAGCGCTGTAAGCAGCAGTGTATGAGTCAGTTCCATTTTGACCTAAACCAAGAGTAGTTGGATCAATACCTGATGCTTGACAAGCGTTTAGTACAGCTGTATCACGTGTTTCTTCAGCTGCATTATATGTAGCTGCTGAACCTGGGTTCAATGGGTCGATATTACGAGCATCTTCCGGAACAACACATGGATCGGCAACTGTATTAAAACCAGACGTACCGTTTAAGAAACGCTCGCGTAGGTTAGGTGCTCTGTACGAAGTACCTTTTGTTGCACGTAGAGTAAACCACTCAACAGGACGGTAAATTGTTTTAAGACTATAAGTTGATTCTGCATCGTAGAAAGATTCTTCAGAAACACGGCCAGAAGCTGTAAATGTAAGTTCTTCAGCGCCTTTAACACCTTTAAGTAAAGGGAATTCAACTTCTGTGAATATTTCCTTTAAGTTACGTGAGCCATCAGCGCCTTGGTCAGCAAAATAGCCCCATAGTAAGCCTTGAGATGCAGCAGCATTTGGATTTGATTCAATTTCATCACGACGATATTCAACCCCAACGATACCTGCAACAGTTTCGTTGTTCCATGGTAATGCGAAGAAATCACCACCCATGAATGCATTGAAAACAAACTGGTTTACTTTAGTTTCGATATCGCGATCGATAAATAAGTAAGCAGCTTCTTCAGGTGAAAGCGTACCGCCACCTTCTTGATAAATACTATCTGCAAATAAATTAACAGGAACACATCCATCAGAACCGGTACCACAGGTAACAGTACCATCATCATTAAGAACAGCGGTTTCTAATGAGTTAATTAAGCGCTCTTCATCAATACCAACACGGTGGTCAGTACCTTTTGATGCGCTGTACGATACAGACGCGTCGTAGTACCAATTGTCTAAACCGATGTTTTCAAACATACCAAGATTACCAGTAACACCAGTAACTAAACGATATTGTGAAACTTCAACCTCAGTTTGATCACGGTCACCACGAATATTGATGATTGGCTGAACGGCTTCTGGTCCACCAGGGCCCACACCTAACACGCCAAAACAGTCAATACCGTTTGTTCCACAAGGGTTATATGGGTTTGATGCCGCTACTTGTTGGAATATCTGTGCACCTGGGCTAAAAATTGGTGATTTACGACTAGCGTATAAACCTTCGTAGTAGAAAGTTGTATCGTTATCATCTTGGAAGTTATATTCACCATTAAGCATTAGTGAAATACGTTCATTTTTACTTCTGTAATCACCACTTTTGTAATAATCAGATTGTTGGAAAGCGTATAGAGGGTCTTGGAAATCAACGTCACGGAAACCATCGCCGTTACCATCTACAAATACACCATCATTGATACCATCGCCATCAAAATCGCCCGCTACCCATGAAGGTAAAAACCCTTCAAGACTTGATGGTACAGTTGATTCACTGAAGTTTGGAATACCAGTGTTTGTAAAGTCAGGTGTATAATAAACACTACCAAAGAAAGATGGTACGCTAATACGGTTTGTTAGAGGGAAAATGTCACATGAATCTTCACCGCTTGCTACAGGACCATAGCCACTGTTTCGGGTTACGATACTGCCATCTTCAGCTTCCCAAATACGCTCTTCACACCCTTTAACAAAAGGGTTGCCAGCTAAAGATTGAGATTTCTGTTCTGAATATTCAACACCAACGGTGATAAAACCATTATCCATGGTTTTGCCCCACATACCCGAAAGTACAGTTTCTTCACCGCCTTCACCTTTAGGTTGACGGTAAGATGCATCAAAAATAAAGCCTTCAACATCTTTTTTTAATATTACGTTAGCTACACCCGCTACCGCATCAGAACCATAAACGGTTGATGCGCCATCAAATAAATTCTCTACACGCTCAATCATTACACCTGGTATCAAGTTCAAATCAGGTGAAGTTGGCGCACCACCTACACCTGCGGGAGCCATTCTTCGACCGTTGATAAGTACAAGAGTACGCTCAGCACCTAAACCACGAAATCCGATTGTTGCAGCGCCCGGACCGTTATCTAGTACAAAACCACCAAATGTATTATCTATTTGAGCACCAGCCGCTTGGCTGGTTGACTGGAGCATTGAACCTGCATCAAATAAACCCATTTCACGAGATAAGTCACCGTTGATAATTTGAATTGGCGATGCATTTGAAAATTCAGCTTTTCTTATACGCGAACCTGTTACAACAATTCGCTCTGGCGCTTCTTCTTCTAGTTCAACGTCTGAGTTTAAGTCATTTTCCTGGGCTAGCGCGTTAGGCGCTAAGGCTACAGATCCTAGCAATAAAGAATATCTTATTGCATTTGATAGTGCTTTAGTTTTAAACATATGTAAATCCCTGAGATATTATTGTTATTTAGGCTATAAATCATAAATTAAACAAAGTGAAACATAGCATCACAATAAATTTACATTGTTGAAGTTAAATAGTAAATGCGGTTAATGGTGAGTAACTATGCAAAAGGTGCTGAAACAGCCTTTTTTGGGTCTTAAAAGTAATTTTTTTCGCTAAATATTTTTTAATTAACTGTTTTTAAATGGTTTTTTTGTTTGTAAACGAATGTGAATGGATGTAATCGGCATATACATGGAAAGAGAAGGCTCAGCTTGACTTTCTAGGAATGAGAATAGGAGGCAACAGGGTGCTTTGTACTTCTTCACCACGTATCAGTTTTAATAGGTTCTCTACTAACATTTGCCCAGCAATAGTGGTGTTTTGCTCTATTGTAGTTAGGGGGGGGTTTACATAACTTGCAATGGCTATGTTATCAAAGCCGACTACCGCAACATCTTTTGGCACGTTAATATTTGCTTCTTTAAGTGCGCGTATAGCCCCTATAGCAATTAAGTCACTTGCAGCAAATAAGGCGTTAAATTTAATATTATTAGCAATTAGTGAGCGTGTGGCGTGATAACCTGATTCTTCAGTAGAGATAGCATTAGCCATTTTACGTTCATTTATTTTAACGTTGTTAGCCAATAGCTCATCTTTAAAACCCTGAAAGCGACTAAAAAATTCGGGGCTGTGATCAGAAGCATCACCAATAAAAGCGCAATCAGTTCTGCTATGCGCAATAAAGTGCTCAGCGGCGAGCTTACCGCCACCGTAGTTATCACAACAAACAGTTAAATCGGGACGGTTATCTACCGTTGCACCCCAGCAAACAAACTTAGTATTTTGTTCAAGTAAGGTGTTAAATTTTGGTTGGTAATCAATGTAATCGCCATACCCGAGTAAAATAATGCCATCAGCTCTGTGGCTGTCTTCGTAGTCTGCTTGCCAATCAGCACTGGCCGATTGAAATGAAACTAATAAATCGTAACCTTCTTTAGCGCAAGCACGGGTAATACTGCCAAGCATGGCTAAAAAGAAAGGATTTATTTGGGACTCGTCAGAAGTGGGATCTTCAAACAACAATAATGCAAGCGTACTACTTTGTTGAGTGCGAAGGTTACTCGCATTTTTATCAACTTTATAATTAAGCTTTTTAGCTATATCGAAAACACGCTTGCGTGTTTCTTCATTAACAAGGTGGCTGTTACGTAAAGCGCGAGATACAGTCGATTGAGATACCCCTGCATAGTGGGCAATATCAAATGAGGTAGCTTTACCTTTCATTGTTACAACTTAATTAAATTGATAAATAATTGTGTCATTTTCGTTTATTGATGAATAATTTCAAGCTTTTTGTGAATTAACGTATATTTTTATTGATAAATTCCTGACACCGGTGTCATAATGTCAGTGTTTTATCATTTTGTTGTCAAAACGTATTCGCTGTCTATATCTTTATAGGCAGCATTTTTTACTGTGATAGCTACTTTGAGGTGATAGCTCAAAGTATAAATAACAATGGTACACCATTGTAAAATAATAAGCATGAGTCGCTTAACAAAAGAGATAATACTATGAGCCCAAACGCTTCTGCCCAATTTGATCCCATCTTAGTTGCTGATGTCGGCGGCACTAATGCCCGCTTTGCTTTAATAACTGCTTTTAATGAACAGACTAACCAATTTATAATAGAGCACATTAATATTTTTCCTAGTGCCAACTTTGGTTCTCTTGAAAGTGCGCTCGAGCAATATTTACAAACAGTCCCACATATTGCACCCAAACGCGCATGTTTAGCCGTTGCAGGGCCAATAAAAGCCGGGCAAGTGCATTTAACCAATTTAGGTTGGCATTTTAGCGTCAGTGAATTTAAAACTCATTTTGATTTACAACAACTTGAAGTCATTAATGATTTTGCTGCCTTTGCTTACGCTGCCCCTTACTTAGATCCTAAACAAAATGTCATTGTTAAATCAGGCCAAGCTGATGATAACGCAAACATTGGTGTTATAGGTCCAGGTACTGGTTTTGGTGCTGCGTGCTTAGTTAGAACGTCTCAATCTACCGCAGTGTTGAGTTCAGAAGGGGGGCATATTTCACTTGCACCTGTTAATGAACTCGATACTTTATTATTGAATGAATTAAGAAAAGATCATCCCCATGTTTCTATCGAAACAGTTTTCTCAGGTCCTGGCATAACGCATTTATACAAAGCAATGTCTGCGGTTAAGGGGGTAACAGCTAAAAATTTAGATGCCGCACAAATTAGCAGCCTTGCAAATAGCGGTGAATGTGACGTGTGTGATGCAACCTTAAACCAGTTTTGTGATTGGATTGGCAGTGTTGCCGGTGATTTAGCGGTTGTTTATGGCGCCTTAGGTGGATTATTTATTGGCGGTGGAATACTACCTCGTATGCAAGCGAGACTTCTTGAGAGTCGTTTTGTTGAACGATTTTCGCAAAAGGGTATTATGTCGCAGTACGCAGGACAAATCCCTGTAACACTCGTAACACAAGACAACATACCGCTTATTGGCGCTGCTGCGTGTTTACACAATAGCAAATAGGGCTTTGGTCTTACAGGTTGTATTTGGATAATGGATAGATGAAAAAAGTAACCATAAATAGTGTAGCAAGCCATGCAGGGGTTTCTAAAAAAACCGTCTCACGCGTGTTAAACAATGAGCCTAATGTAAGTGCCGCCACCCGAGAAAAGGTGCTTGCGGTATTTAAAGAGCTTGATTACACCCCAAATCCAATTGCACGAGGTCTTGCTCAAAATCGTAGCTTTATTATTGGCTGTTTATACGATAACCCAAGTAAAAGTTATATTACCCGAGTGCAAACGGGCGCCTTAGAAGCGTGTAAAGAAAATAACTATAATTTATTGATACACCCTTGTGAGTTTCGTGGTGAAGCACTAATAAATAATATTGAGCAATTACTACAAACTTCTCGATTAGATGGCATTGTGCTAACACCTCCTTTTGGTGACTTTGCTGAGCTTGCTTCTTTTTTAAAGTCTAAAAAAATTCCTTATGCAAGGGTTGCTTCAGCTTTACTACAAGATGATTCAATTTCAGTGCGTAGTAACGACGAGCAAGGCGCATTTGAGATTACTGAGCATTTAATTAACCTCGGTCATAAATCTATAGCCTTTATTAAAGGGCACCCAGATCACAGTGCCACGCAACAACGTTTTAAAGGTTACAGGCGTTCACTTGCAAGCCATGGTATAGAATTTGATGAGCGCTTAGTAGAGGAGGGTAACTTTAGTTATCACTCAGGTGTAGATAGTGCACGCAGTATTTTAGATTTATCCCCTAGGCCAACCGCTGTATTTGCATCAAACGATTACATGGCGGCAGCCGTACTTAAATTAGCAACTCAGCGCCAATTAAAAGTGCCTGATGACATTTCAATAGCTGGGTTTGATAATGCACCCATTGCACGTCATATTTGGCCTGGGTTAACAACGATTGCACAGCCTGTTGAAGAAATGACTAAACAAGCCGTAACACAACTTATTTCACACATAGCTCAACCACAAGAACAGCCGTATCAGGTAACGCTTGAGTCGCGCTTGATTACACGTGAGTCTACCTCAGCAATAAAATAGTGGGTTTAAAACACTTTCACAGTAGCCCGAATATGAGTGACGCTTATTCGGGCTTTTTTTTACTCTGAACTTGCTAAAACATGGTTTGCGCCTAAAAATCAATTAGGTCATTATTTGGTCATGTTAAAATATTAAACTATTTTTGTTACCCGGGGTTGACACCGGTGTCATTGCTATGCGTTAATACAGTGACACCGGTGTCAGGGTTGTTGTGAGAGGCTCCCTGGTAGCGTACCTTTGAACGGGTAAATCAAAGATGCTCAGTACAGTTATTTACGTGGAGTCTGTAGTTGCTACTGAGCCTTTATCCTCTAACTAATAGAGATGAGTTAAATTATGTTACATCCTCGTATTCAAGAAGTTACCCAGCGCGTTATCGAACGCAGTAAAAATACCCGTCAAGATTATTTAGATCGCATTTCGCACGCAAAAAAACAAACAAGAGTTCGTGCCGGTTTAGGTTGCGGAAATATAGCCCATGTTATGGCTGCATGTAGCAGTGATGACAAAGCGCGCTTAAAGGCTGATGAGCAGCCAAATCTTGCTATTATCAACTCATATAACGATATGTTATCGGCTCATGTGCCATACAAAGACTACCCAGATTTAATTAAAGACATTGCAACAAAATACGATGCTACAGCTCAAGTTGCTGGTGGCGTGCCTGCAATGTGTGATGGCGTTACGCAAGGGCGTGACGGCATGGAACTTTCACTTTTTTCTCGCGATGTAATTGCTATGTCTACGGCAATTTCTCTTTCGCACGATGTGTTTGATGGCGTTTTTTGTTTAGGCGTTTGTGACAAAATCGTCCCGGGTTTATTAATTGGTGCATTGTCGTTTGGTCATTTACCTGTGTTCTTTTTACCAGCAGGTCCAATGCAATCAGGTATTCCGAATAAAGAAAAAGCACGTATTCGCCAAAAGTTTGCACAAGGTTTAGTGAGCCGCGAAGACTTACTTGAAGCTGAAAGTGCGTCTTATCACAGCGCTGGTACATGTACGTTCTACGGTACTGCCAATTCAAACCAAATGTTAATGGAAATAATGGGCTTACACCTTCCAGGTAGCTCGTTTATTAATCCTTACACTGAGCTTCGCGATGGTCTTACAGGTAATGCTGTAGAAACAATGCTTAAGCAACTTACAGATGATAAAGAAAGCCCGTGTTTAGCCGATGTGATCAGCGAAAAAACGATTATAAATGGTTTAGTGGGTCTGCTTTCTACAGGTGGTTCTACTAACCATGCAATCCATATTGTTGCGATAGCAAAAGCTGCCGGCATTCAGGTTACGTGGAAAGATATGTCTGACTTATCAGAAGTTGTACCACTTCTTACACGTATTTACCCTAACGGCTCAGCTGATGTAAACCACTTTCAAGCAGCTGGCGGTATGGGTTTCTTAATGCGAGAACTAGCAAGCGCTGGTTACTTACATACAGACGTTAAAACAATGCTTGGCGATGGTTTAGCACCATACATGACAGAGCCTCGTTTGGATAAAGACGATAGCTTGATCATGAGCGACTCAACTGGCCCAACTAAAGTTAAATGGGTAGATTGCCCAGCAAACTCGCACGATGAAGAAGTACTTCGCCCAGTGAGTAACCCATTTAGTAAGCAAGGTGGTCTGCAACTTCTAACTGGCAACTTAGGTAAAGCTGTTATCAAAGTGTCAGCTGTTGCTGAAGAACATCAAACCGTTACTGCTCCTGCAAAAGTATTTAGCTCACAAAGTGCTCTGCAAGATGCATACACTCGTGGCGAATTAAACCAAGACTTTATTGCCGTGCTAAAAGAGCAAGGCCCTAAAGCGAAAGGTATGCCAGAGCTACACAAGTTAACGCCAGTAATGGCAACGCTTCAAGATGAAGGCTTTAAAGTAGCCATTGTTACTGACGGTCGTATGTCGGGTGCATCAGGTAAAGTACCTGCTGCTATTCACCTAGCACCAGAGGCAGTAGAAGGCGGCATTATTGCTAAAATCCGAGAAGGCGATTTAGTGACGCTTGATGCGCCAAACGGAATATTAAAAGTACACGTTAGCGACGAAGAACTTGCTAAGCGTGAAGCAGAACTTAGCCTGCCAAGTGCAACATTTGGTACAGGTCGTGAATTATTTACTGGATTTAGAAATATCGTAAGCAGTGCCGATTTAGGCGCGAGTGCTTTTGGACTTGAATAAATATTAGCCATACTGGGTAATGAGGAACAAGTAATGAGTATTGAAAAAATCTTAGCATCGGCACCCGTAGTGCCAGTGGTTGTAATCGAAAAATTAGAAGATGCAGCACCACTTGCAAGAGCTTTATACAACGGTGGCTTGAAAGCCTTAGAAATAACACTACGTACACCGATTGCTGCAGAAGCTGTAAAGCTAATGAAAGCAGAAGTACCTGAAGCCTATGTAGGTACTGGTACGGTAGTAGATAAGGCAAGTTTTGATCTTTCGGTTGCTGCTGGTGCAGATTTTATGGTGAGTCCAGGTGTGAGCGATGAGCTTATTGCTTTAGCTAAAACATCAGATATACCATTTTTACCAGGCGCTGCAACTGCAAGTGAAGTTATGCAACTTGCGTCGCATGGTTTTAAGTATTTAAAATTCTTCCCAGCAGAAGCTGCGGGCGGAACAGCTATGCTTAAATCAATCGGTGGCCCATTACCACATATTACTTTTTGCCCAACTGGCGGCATTAGCCTAGCAACTGCTCCTAATTATTTAGCGCTTAACAACGTTATTTGTGTTGGTGGTACGTGGATGCTAGATAAACAACTAATTGAAAATAAAGACTGGCAAGCAATTGAAGCGCTTGCTCGCCAAGCAAGTGAACTTAAATAGGAGTCTAAAATGATTAATGTAGCAATTAACGGTTACGGCCGTATCGGTAGAAATGTTTTACGTGCACTTTATGAGTCAGCTCAAAACAGCGAAATTAAAATTGTAGCAATTAACGATTTAGCACCAGCTAACGTAAATGCACATTTAACGCAGTATGACTCAGTTCATGGTCAATTTTCTAAAAAAGTAACACTTGAAAACAACACTATGCTAATTGGGGATGACGTAATTACGTTAACGCAAGAGCGTGACCCTGCAAACTTACCGTGGAAAGAGCTAAACGTAGATATCGTTTTAGAATGTACTGGTTTTTTCACTAAACGTGATGACGCTGCTAAGCACATTACTGCAGGCGCTAAAAAAGTAATCGTATCTGCTCCAGGTACTGGTTTAGATGCAACAGTAGTGCATGGTGTAAACAGCGACGTAATTAATGCTGATAGCAATATCATTTCTAACGCTTCTTGTACTACTAACTGTTTAGCGCCAATTGCAAAAGCAATTAACGACACAGTAGGTATTGAGCAAGGTAGCATGACGACTATTCACGCTTACACCAACGATCAAAACTTATCTGACGTATACCACCCAGATTTATACCGTGCGCGTAGTGCAACTCAATCTATGATCCCAACTAAAACAGGTGCTGCGGCAGCTGTTGGTTTAGTATTACCAGAACTTGCTGGAAAATTAGATGGCATGTCGGTACGTGTACCTACAATCAATGTTTCTTTAGTTGATTTTACGTTTATCACTAAGCGTGATACGACTGCAGAAGAAATCAATGCAATCATGAAAGAAGCATCAACGGGTTCAATGAAGAGTATTTTAGAATATAACGAGCTTCCGCTTGTTTCTATCGACTTTAACCATAACCCAGCGTCGTCTATCTTTGATGCAACGCAAACTAAAGCCAATGGCAAACTAGTTAAAGTAATGGCTTGGTACGACAACGAGTGGGGTTTCTCAAACCGTATGTTAGACCAAGTTAAAGCACTGGGTCAGTACTTATAATTGACCTTGTAAAAGTTTAGCTTTATCCAACCAAGCCACGCATTGCGTGGCTTTTTTGCGTTTGGTTTACCTGTATATTTGCAATTCAAAATTAGGAGGGAACTATTTGTATTTTCTATACCCTAAATTTTGTTAATATGTGGGTGTGTAAATCAATGGAATTTCGTTGTATTTAATCAACTCAACGACGCAAGGAATAATAAAATGATAAGAGTTTTATCGCGAAAAGTATTTCGCACAAATCATCTTCAGATAGGTGAGGGCAACATAAGTGGCTACATAGCCTGCTTTTTAGCAATACTGAGTTGCTTAGGCGTATTAGCGTTTCACTTTCCTGAATACTTAACCACACCAGAGCTAAGAAAAAGCTACAGCGTCGACTTTTTACGTCAGCTTATGTTTGCATCATTATTGGTCTCGGGCAGTCTAGGATTACTTAACTTTGTACGTAATACCAATAAGCGTTTAGGGGCTACAGCGTGGTTTTTTATTTTACTCGCTATTATGTTTGGCGGACCAAACGTTGAAGTAAACGAATTTGCTTCTGATACACCTTATATAGGGCTTGATTGGTTTATTTTAGATTTACTCGGCTCAACACTTATATTTATTGTGATTGAAAAGTTATTACCTCATCGTAAAGAGCAAAAAATATTACGTAGCGAATGGCGAGGCGATTTAAACCACTTTTTTGTAAATCATTTAATTATTGGTTTTGTATTACTCGTTACTAACCACTTTGTGCATTATGGCTTTGGCTGGGCTGTATCATCTACAGTACAAGGTTATATAGAGCAAACACCCTTTGTAGTGCAGTTGTTTTTAATAATACTTGTGGCAGATTTAATGCAGTATTGGGTGCATCGTGCTTATCACGAAGTCCCTTTATTATGGCGCTTTCATGGCGTACATCACAGTGCTAAAGAAATGGACTGGTTAGCGGGCTCTCGCCAGCATATTCTTGAAATACTCGTAACGCGCAGCTTAGTGCTCACGCCTATATTTGTGCTTGGTTTTTCACAGCAAATAATTAGTTTGTACGTAATAATTGTGGGTTTACAGGCTGTGTTTAACCATGCAAATGTACGTGTGAAATTTGGTTGGCTAAAATATTTTATGGTTACACCGCAGTTTCACCATTGGCACCATGCGTCAGATAAAGCCGCGATTGACCGAAATTACGCTGCACATTTTTCGTTTTTAGATTACGCGTTTGGTACTGCTGTTAAAGGCCAAAAAGAGTGGCCACAAGCGTATGGTGTAGTCGGGGATTACATGCCCGTAGGTATGCTTAAACAACAGGTTTACCCGTTTAAGCGCACTAAATAAGTTCGGAAAATCCGAATAAACATAAAATAAAAGCGAGCAAGGTGTTACATTTTGCTCGCTTATATTATTAATATTAAATTTATTTTAGCTCTGCTAATAACTCAGTAAATGTAGGTCTTTGATTTAATGTAGGTTGCATGGCACATTTTGCCATATCGGACATTTTAACAAAGAGCTCACTTTGTCTATCATCGCTAGGTACCGTGCCTAATAAGTCTTCAATTAAACACCCTAATGCGCGTACTTCAATTAACTCGATTTGCTTTTGTTGATAATCACTTAACATGGCTAAGTTTGTGGCTGCACCAAAATCACCAAATAATACATCAGCATCTTTGTTTATCATGGTGTTATGCGCATACACGTCGCCATGGCTTACTTTACAAATATGCAAGTGATGTAAGGTACTTACCATTTGCTGTGCAATTTTTAAAATAGCGTGAGTTGAGTAATGGCAATCATCATTAAAGGTATCACGCGTACAGGTTTCAAGGCTTGGAGGCAGGCCTAAATTAGCAAAGCTTTTATCTATTAGCTCCATTACTAAACCTAGCTGATCACTTTGCTCAATGTAGGCAAGTACTTTAATTAAATTAGCGTGATCGCCTGCTTGTAAGCAGCAATTTACTTCATCAAGCGGGTAGCCGTCGCTGGTAATCGCGCCTTTAAATAATTTAATCGCTACAGCGCTATCAGCTGCTTGCGCTAAATGAATAACGCCAGATGCACCTTGACCAATAACATGACTAAGTGTGTAATCGTTAAGAGGCTTATTTTCTAAGCAGCTTTTTGTAAGGCACTGAGCTTTATTAAAATCGTTACCGGCAAACGCAAGCCAAGCAAGTTTTGGCAATTCAAACAGCCAGTTGTCTACGTGTGTTAAGTTATTAGCAGAGAGCCTAACAAGCTCAAGGTTTTTACACTGCGCCATGCTACTTGGCAGTTGCTTAAGTTGATTGCCTGCAAGCGCAAGCTTTTTAAGCTGGGTATAATTACCAAAATCTTCAGGCAATTCGCTTAACGTATTATCGGTGAGTATTAGCCACTCAATATTTTTTGGCAGGCTGTTTAAAGCAAATTCAGAAATTTGGTTACCTTTAAACGCGACCATAATTAAAGCAGGGCATTTAGCGAGCACTTTAGGAATATGCTTAAACTGATTAAACGATAAAAACACACGCTTCAGGTGTGTTAAACAGGCAAATTCATCAGGTAGTGTTGATAAGTTATTATTTGATAAATCGAGAACTTCAAGCGTGTCAGCTAAGCTAAAGATTTCTTCAGGAAATGTCGTTAGCTCTTCTACCAATTGCAGGCGAGTAGCACCAACAAGTTTGCCACTTTTAAGCTCTTTAAGGGAGTTCATATTAATACCATGTTCTAAAAATGAAAAAGCCAACATAGCTGTTGGCTTAAAGTCGTTCTAACTTACTAAATCGCTCTTTAGAATTGCGCGTTATGGTAAACGTTTTGTACGTCGTCGCAATCTTCTAACATTGCTAAAAAGCGTTCCATAACTTCAACGTCTTCACCTTCAATCGGCGTTTCAATTTGTGGCACAAAGCTAATTAGGTCTTCGTCAAATTCAGTCACGCCCATTTCTTCAAGAGCTGTACGTGTATTGTTGTACTCTGTGTGAGGAGCAAAAACAGTAACTTTACCGTCATCTACTTCTACGTCAGTTACATCAACATCAGCCATCATAAGAGCTTCAAGTACTGCTTCGTCGTCATCACCGTCAAATACAAAAATAGCAAGGTGATCAAATAAATGTGAAACAGAGTTTTGAGCGCCAATTTTAGCATTTGCTTTGGTAAAACAAACACGTACATCAGCAAAGGTACGCTTGTTGTTGTCTGTTAAACAGTCAACAATAATCATACAGTTACCAGGGCCGTAACCTTCGTAACGTGTTGCTGCGTAGTCTTCACCGCCGCCGCCTTTTGCTTTGTCTATTGCGCGGTCAATAACGTGTGCTGGTACTTGGTCTTTTTTAGCGCGTTCAATTAAACGACGCAATGATAAGTTACCATCTGGATCTACACCGCCGTTTTTTGCACAAATATAAATTTCTTTGCCGTACTTAGAATAAACTTTAGTTTTAGCACCCGCAGTCTTAGCCATTGAATCTTTTTTGTTTTGGTAAGCTCTTCCCATCTGCGTTTCGCCTTAATATATGTAAATAATAGAATAAAATTATAATGCGTATTCTAAAGGTAAATGCATTCAAGGGCTAGTAAGTATTAAAACAGATTAAATCGGTAACGTTTAAAAGCCATGTAAACTGTATTTTATTAATGGGATCATCGAGGGTTCTAGACGTTGGAATTATATCTATTATGTGTAAATTTAATTCAATAAAAAAGCAACCTGTATAACAGGTTGCCTTACTAAGTAATAAAAAGTAAGTGTTACTTACCAAATACGTACACGCTCATCTTCAGGAAGGTATAACGCATCGCCTGGTTTTACATCAAACGCTTTGTACCATGCATCGTGGTTACGCGGCGCTTGTGCTCTAAAGCGACCTGGGGCATGTGTGCCACCACGAAGTTGGTTAAGCATGCTTTGCTCAGTACGTTTTTCTTTCCATACTTGTGCCCACGCAAGGAAGAAACGTTGATCGCCAGTCACGCCGTCTATTACAGGCGCTTCTTTACCATTTAAACTTAGCTTGTACGCGTGATAAGCCATTGATAGCCCACCTACATCACCAATGTTTTCGCCAAGGCTATTTCGACCATTAACAAAGTTACCTTCGATTGGCTCGTATTTACTGTACTGCGCAGCCAGTTGGTCGGCTTTTTTGTCAAATGCAGCGCGGTCAGCATCAGTCCACCAATTACGTTGCACACCGTTTTCGTCTGATTTTGAACCTTGATCGTCAAATCCATGACCCATTTCGTGACCAATTACAGCGCCAATACCGCCATAGTTTACAGCCGGATCGGCATTTGGATCGAAAAACGGCGGTTGTAATATCGCAGCCGGAAATACAATTTCATTAAACGAGCTATTGTAGTAAGCGTTTACGCGTTGTGGCGTCATGCCCCAGCGGTTACGGTCTGTTTTTTGTAGCTCTTTTTCAACACTTTCTGCATGAAAAAATTCACGCATGTTTTTCACATTACCGATTAAATCGTTTTTAGTAATGCTTAAACCTTCATAAGACTGCCATACATCGGGGTAACCAATTTTTGGTACAAATGCAGCCAGTTTAGCGCGCGCATTTACTTTAGTTTCATCGCCCATCCACTCTAGGTTATCAATACGTTCACCAAGAGCTGTACGTAGGTTTTCAACCAGCTCAGACATTTGTTGTTTAGATGATTCAGGGAAGTAACGCGCTACGTATATCTTACCAATAGCAAAACCAAGCGAACTTGTGCCTGACATTTCACTTATTGCACGTTTCCAACGAGGGCGAGGCTCTTGCTGTCCGTTTAGTTCTTTGCCAAAAAAAGCAAAGTTAGTATTAAATACTTCCTCTGATAGTAAACCTGCGTTACCGCTAATTGCGTGATACGTTAGGTAGTCTTTCCATACTGCAATATCTTCTTGATTGATTAGCTCAATCATCGCTTTTATAGGTTCAGGTTGAGAGACATTTAACTGAGGTACTTTATAACCTGTTTGTGCAAAGTATAAATCCCAGTTAAAATCAGGATAAGCAGTGCTTAAATCGGCGCGTTCAATTTGGTTTAGCGTTAAATCGCGATTACGGCGCTTTTCACGAGGCCAATGACCTTGTGCAATTTTGGTTTCAAGATCAACAATTGCTTGAGCGCGCTCAGCGGTATTTTCTACTCCTGCAAACTTGAGCATATCCGCAATGTGAGCAACATAAGCTGTACGGGTTTTTATAAAGCGCTCAGCGTCTTCAAGGTAGTAAGAGCGATCTGGTAAGCCTAACCCACCCGCACCTAGTGACATTTCATATTTGTTAGGGTCTAGGCGATTAAACCACATGCCGCCGCCAAAAGGGGCTTTATTACCGGTTAACCAAGACTTACCAAACATCTCAGCTAAATCGTCGGTCGACGCTATATCACTAATTTCACTTAACAATGGCTTGATTGGCGCCACACCTAGTTTATTAAGTGTTTCGGTATCCATATACGCATTGTAAAAATCAGCAACGAGTTTTTCTTCTGCGTTTAAGTCTTTGCGTGCTGCTATTTCTTCAATAATAGCTTTAACATCGCCTTCGCTTCGCTCAGCTAATCCAGAAAAAGCACCATAGCGGGTTTTATCTGCAGGCATTTCGTAGTTGTCATACCACGTGCCGCTGGCATACATAAAAAAGTCATCGCCTGGTTTAACGGCTTCGTCACGGGCTGTTAAATCAACACCAAAACTACCCAACTCTGCTTTTTCTGTCACTGCTGCAGTGGTTACTTTAGGTTGTTGCTCTTCTGTTTTTGTTGTTTGCGGCTCTGAACAACCGGTAATAAATGTGGCAGCTAATGCTGCGGCAATTAAACTCTTTTTCATTACTTACTCCTGAGTATCACTGATTGAATTAAAGCAGCAGTGAATCATTTTTATTGTTACGAATATTTAACTTATCGATTGTTATTGATATTAACCAGACAAACAAACCTTTTGAGGTGAATCACCACTGTGCTCGATAAAACTAATATAGAAGAAAAGAGAAAGGCTAATAGGCGCTATAAACGCTTTATTTAGCTCGAATACCGGCAAGCATAAGAGCTAAAAGGGGTTACGCAGTATTTATTTTTTATGCTGAAGCTCCCACATACGGGCATATTCTCCGGCGAGAGTAAGTAACTCATCGTGCTTACCTTGCTCAATAATTTGTCCGGCTTTGAGCACAATAATGGTGTCTGCATCGGTAATAGTAGATAACCGATGAGCAATAACAATACTCGTATGGTTACTGGCAACTTCACGCATTGCTGCGAGAATTGCTTGCTCAGAATGAGAGTCGAGTGCAGATGTTGCTTCATCAAAAATTAAAATAGGGGACTTTTTCAAAATGGCGCGGGCAATGGCAATACGCTGTTTTTCGCCGCCGGATACTTTTAAACCGCGCTCGCCAACCAGTGTTTTATCGCCTTTATCAAGTGTGCCTATAAAGTCTTTTAAATGCGCCATAGCAATGGCTTCATCAATTTCAGCATCGCTTGCTGATGGTCTGCCGTAAGCTATATTTTCACGAATCGTGGTGTTAAACAGCACGGTGTCTTGCGGGACTATTGCAATGGCTTTTCGTAAACTATTAAGTGTTACTGAGTTTATTGCTTGATTATCAATACTAATTTCACCACCGCTTACATCATAAAAACGATAGAGCAGTCGCGCTAATGAACTTTTACCTGCACCACTGGCACCAACAATGGCTACTTTGCTGCCTGCTTTAACATTAAAGCTAAGATTATTAAGAATAGGGCGATGCGAATCGTACCTAAAACTTACATTGTTAAATGTTATTTCACCTTGGCTAATATTGAGCTCTTTAGCATTAAGTGCATCGGTTATTTGTGGCTTTTTGTTAAGTAGCCCTAGCATATTTTCAAGGTCGGTTAGCGCGCGTCTTATTTCGCGGTACACAAAACCTAAAAAGTTAAGCGGTAAAAACAATTGAATCATATACGCGTTAATCATCACAAGTTCACCAATAGAGAGCGTGCCTGCAACGACCTGGGTTGAACCCAACCACATTAAAGCAGTAATAGCACAAGCAATAATAAGTGCTTGGCCTGAGTTGAGGGCGAGCAATGACATTCTATTTTTTAAACGGGCTTTTTCCCAGTTTGCTAAAAATGTGTCGTACGTTTTTGCTTCAAACTGCTCATTATTAAAATACTTCACAGTTTCATAATTAAGTAGGCTGTCTATAGCGCGGGTATTACTTTGATTGTCGGCAGCGTTTGCTTCTCGAATAAAGCGGTTTCGCCACTGAGTAACCGTTACCGTAAAAGTAATATAAATAGCGACTGCCAATAATGTAATCAGCGCAAACCAAACAGAAAACAACGTGCCAAAAATAATCGCAACGGTCAGTATTTCAAATAAAGTAGGCACAATGTTAAACATTAAAAAACGCATTAAAAAACTTAACCCGCTAGTACCTCGTTCTATATCGCGGCTAATACCGCCAGTTTGCCTATCTAAATGAAAAGCCAGCTCAAGTGAGTGCAAATGCTTAAATACTTTTAAACCAATATCACGCATAGCGTGCTCGGTTACGCGAGAAAATACAGCATCTCTTATCTCACCTAAAAATACGCTAGCAAAACGCAGTGCACCGTACATCAATAACAATAAAGCGGGGATAACTAACAGTGGGTTAATTGACTTATCTACCGAGTCTATAATTTCTTTAAGTGCCCAAGGCATTAAAAGCGTGGCACCTTTTGCGCCTATAAGCGCCATAAGTGCAATAAAAACACGGCCTTTAAATTTTGTAAGGTAGGGCCACAGTGTTTTTACACTTTGGCGTAAATTCATAGCGTCTGGTCGTTTTTCACTGCTTTGTCTGGGGCGCATTAAAAGTCTCAGTAAAATTAAATTAAATAGTTAAGGGCTATTGTATTTCAAATACTAGCCCTTATATACTACGCATCCCTTATTTTAGTTTTAAAACGTGAATGTTTAAATTTAGAGTGTTTCTAACTGCCTTTTTGCTACTTGCTGCACTTTTTAGTGTGCAGAGCAATGCTATGGGCGCCTCACAAAATTTAAATATTACTGTTAGTACGCAGGTTTCGCTTACTGATATTGGCGATTTAACTAAAATACAGTCTATTAGTAAGTCTGTAGATACTTCGCAGCATAAAAAAACGCATCAAACCGATTTTGACGCGCACCAACCAAGGTTAACAGCCAATAATTCATCATTGCTTTTGCACACTGTTCAAAGTGAGCCAGAATACGATGTGGTTTTTGAATTTTTTGCTCAAAATCTTGTTAGGCATATATTCTTACGGCCAAGAGCTATTAATCCTATACAGCCTTGGTATACGCTTGTAACTAATAGTAAAAAGTCGCGCTTGAGTGGCTGGAAAGACGTAAACTTACTCTACAGAGCTGTAACTACCTACCACGCTTAATTTTCCTTATTTAATTTTATTAGGTTTTAACTTTTAAAGTTTTAGCCTGCAGATTAATTGTGCTTTTAAAAAGCACGTTGCTAGCTTTGCTGGCAATAAGGATTCAACATGTTAAGTTTTAAAAAAGACAAAAAGCCGTCTACGGCTAAGTTCAAATTAAGCTATATAGCCATGCTAATAGTATTGGTTTTATTAGCTATTAGCGCATTACCAAACCTATATCCAAATAAATCGTGGTTGCATATCAGTGCAGCCCCGCACAGCGAAACGCAATCTTTACCGAGCACTAAAACGCTAGTTACTTTTTTGAATAACCAAGGGCTTGAGGTTGAACAGGGTTTAGATAAGCAATCGACTATTAATGTACTTTTAAACGAGCCAACTAAAAGCGCTCAGGCACAAGCGGCTATAAAAGCGCAGTACCCAAACACGCAAGTTAAAATTGTTGAGCATGCAACCAGCCCTACATGGTTACAAAATTTTGGTTTATCACCAATAAAGCTGGGCCTTGATTTAAATGGCGGTGTGCTATTTGTACTAGACGTAGATTTAGATAAAGCCGTTGATGAGCAATTAGTCAGTGCGTATCAACAAGCTAAATCAATCATTATTAAACAAAAAGCACATGGCGTAAAAGCGCAGCAAACTCAGCACGGGTTTGAAATAAACGCATTGCCTAATGCAACCGACAAGTTAACCCCAGTTATTGAAGAGCTACAAAGCCGATTTGCTAATTTAGCCGTTGTAACAAGCAATAACGGCAGCGTTAAAACTGCCAAATTTAGTTATTCAGAGCAAGGCCGCAGCAGCTTTGATAAAGAAGTAATGGGGCAAACACTTACAACCCTTCGTTCACGTATTGAAGAGTTAGGCATTACCGAAGCAGTAACACAGCGCCAAGGAAAGCACCGCATTCGTATAGAGCTTCCTGGCGTGCAAGATCCAACCGAAGCTAAGCGTATTATTGGTGCAACAGCATCGCTTGGTTTTTATCAATTAAAAGAAATAGGCGGACAAACATTTAATATGCAATCGGGCGGAACGATAAAGCTCGATCCTGTGCCAATTTTTACAGGGGACCATATTAATAATGCAAACATAGGCCGCGACGATTGGGGTAAACCACTTGTACAACTAAGCCTAGACGGCCAAGGCGGGGATGCAATGTCGGCGTTTTCAAAAGCCAATATTGGTAAGCCAATGGCGACGGTTTACTCTGAGTACTCTCAAAATGCTAAAGGCGAAGTAGTTAAAAAAAGCGAAGTTATTAACGTTGCCAATATTGCTCAGCATTTAAGTTCGCGTTTTAGTATTACCAATATGAAAAGCCAACAAGCGGCAGCCGACCTAGCATTGTTATTACGTGCAGGCTCGCTTACAGCACCCGTTACAATTGTGCACGAACAAACTATAGGGCCAAGCCTCGGCAGCGAAAATATTAGTAATGGCTTAGCCGCGCTTATGTTAGGTATGGGTATTACCCTTGCATTTATGGCGCTTTGGTATCGCCGTTTAGGCCTTATTGCAAACGTAGCACTTATATTAAATTTAACGTCGCTTGTGGGCTTAATGTCATTATTACCAGGGGTTGTGTTAACGCTTCCGGGTATCGCTGGCCTGGTGCTAACGATAGGTATGGCGGTAGACACTAACGTAATAATATTTGAACGTATTAAAGAAGAACGTCGCCAAGGCCGTGCACCATATCAAGCTATTCAAGAGGGTTATAAACAAGCCGCAAATACAATATTTGATGCCAATATAACGACCATGATCACCGCACTTATCTTATACGGCATAGGCTATGGGCCCGTTAAAGGTTTTGCCATTACACTCGCACTGGGGCTTTTAACGTCTGTATTTACAGGTGTGTACGTATCAAAAATATTAAGCCAAACGTTGTATTTAAAAATGGGTAAAAAAGCAGGAGTAAAAGCACATGCTTAATTATTTTTTGAAAGGTGAAAAGGGCACACGTTTACGCTTTATGGGCATGCTTTTAAGCGCCATCTTAGTGCTGCTATCAGTATTTACGCTTGCACAAAAGGGTCTAAATTTTGGCCTAGATTTTACCGGCGGTTATTTAACTGAGTTTACAACCAGTCAAAGTGTTGAGCTAAAAGAGCTTCAATCGTTTATTGCTAAAAATCACAACGGTGAGTTTGAGCTAACCGCGCAAGGTAATAGCCATTTTCAATTAAGAGAAGCACCAAGTGCATCAACTACATCAACAGCAGCTAATAGCCTTGATTGGCAAAGCGCTGTTACACAAAACGATGATATAAACGCACAGGTATTATCGTCAGCTTATATTGGCTCACAAGTGGGCGATGAGTTATTTGATCAAGGCTGTTTAGCAATGTTTGCTGCAATGATTGCGGTAATGATTTACCTTGCAGTGCGTTTTGAATGGCGATTAGCCGTTGGCTCTGTGGTAGCGCTAGTGCACGATTTAATACTCGTACTTGGATTATTTTCACTATTACAAATTGAATTTAACCTAACCGTACTGGCAAGTTTACTGGCTATTATTGGTTACTCACTTAACGACTCAATAATAGTAGGGGATAGAGTACGCGAGCTTTTACGTGTTCAATCAAACAATGTACTTAGCCCAGCGACTATTATTAATAATGCGATTAAAAGTACGCTAACACGTACCTTAATAACTTCGGGTACCACACTTGCAACGGTTGCGAGCGTTTGGTTACTTGCAGGTGCACCACTGCAAGGCTTTGCTATTGCATTATTTACCGGCATTGTAGTGGGTACGTTCTCGTCTATTTGTATAGCGGCAACCTTGCCGGAACTATTGGGCTTAAGCGCTAAAAACTACGAAGTTAAAGTAGATGCCCACACGCAAACATTATTAGATATGCCATAAGGTTTTTAATAAAACACAAGCAAAGAGCTGCACCAACCAACGGCTCTTTGTTAGTTTAATGCAAATTTAAGCCCCGCTAGTATTCCCACCAAGCTTGCGGGGTTTAAAACAATGGTTTTAAGCCCCGCAAAAATGTTAAACTAGCTGCCTTATTTTTACAGCCTGTATTGTACTAATCCCCATGAATAAAACCCACGTTATCGAACATCTTCGTTTTGCGCTAGAAGCGCAGCTTACAACAGCAAAAGTAGCGGCAAAAACTGCGCACGACACCGCCACACATGAAGAAAACATAGCCGAAAATAAATACGATACTCTAGGGCTCGAAGCCGCTTATTTAGCACAAGGCCAAGCCCAGCGCGTAAACGATTGCTATAAAAGCATAGAATTGTTTGAGCCTGCATTTAACGAAAAACCAACCGACAAAATAGCTATCGGTTCGCTGGTGTGTTTAGAAGATGATAACGCAGCCCAAAAATGGTTTTATTTAGGCCCTGCAGCTGGTGGGTTAACGGTAAATGTTAAAGAGCACGCAATAGCCGTAGTAACACCCGGCGCACCACTGGGTAAGCAGTTATTAAATAAACAGATTGATGATGAAATTACGTTAACAATTGCAGGTAAAGCCCACGAATACGTGGTGGTAGAGATTTTATAAATACTTCCTTCAGCAAAGTAAACCTTCTGAGGGACTACTTTATATACATAGCTTGAACTAACTTATCTGATTTTGTAGCTATATTACTTGGAGTTACTACTCAATTATTAGTGTTTTTGTAGAGTGTAATACTCAAAAATGTAAAATGTCCTTGATTATATTAAGGGAGACCGGAGGGAACTATGAAAATTCATAAAGGTGATATTGCTATGGATATGATTGAAGACGCTATCGACCTGTACAATGAAGAACGCTTTATTTCTAGCTTACATTTATCTGCTGCAGCATCTGAATTATTATCTGGTTTAAGTGAAATTTATGGATTTGAAAGCTCACACCAAAACTTAAAAAAAATGGTATGGGACTTCCATAATTCAAATCCTGATTTTTTCTCTAAGCCCCGACTTGCAATCAAAAAATTTAACTACTCTAAAAATGCTGTAAAGCATATTAATGGCGACAAGGATCAACTAGCATATATTTTGCCTAAAATGGACTCCGAGATGTACATAAATCAATGCCAAAAAATGTTAGAAAATTTTGGTATATGCTTGTTAAAGCGAATATGAAAAACCAATTCTTCGCTTATAACTACTCGGTTATAGGGAGGCTAACTCAATTAGCTTTTTTCACAAACTTCGCTGTTACCATCATTTCGCCAATGCCTTCTACTTTACAATCAAGCTCGTGATCTTTTTTATCAAGCACTCTTCTAACTACCGCTTTGGTGCCAATTTTAATTACTTGCGAGCTGCCTTTAATTTTTAAATCTTTGGCTACTGTCACTTTATCGCCATCATTAAGTAATGTGCCGTTGGCATCTTTAACTAAAATAGCGTCTTCATCGTTTGTATTATTTGGGTTCCACTCATGGGCGCACTCGGGGCAAATAAGCAGTTGTTGGTCCTCGTAAACATATTCACATTGGCATTTTGGGCAAGCAGGCAGCGACATTTTTAAACTCTCATAAGGTATTGTTTTGCGTATTTTAATCTGCATTTATAGGAAAATATAGTTAATCAATATTTTTCATCTTCACGCTAAAAATATCTCGTTTGTGCGTTTTTAAAAAAGGGCATATAAAGCACATGTCGCTTAAGCAATTTAAGCGCTAACTCGTACAGTAGGTACCTGTTAAAGCACCCATCATATTAAGTGATTCGCGCAATGCCCACTTAGTACGATGGGTGTTTCTATTTATAATGCTTAGTATTTTACTAAGCATGCTTTTTATATTTTGACTTAACTAGGAAAAGTCGTGTTTAAAACCTTAATTGTGGTTGATAACAACGAGCAAACGCTTGCTCAATCGTTCGAAAATGTAATTACGTTTAATACCTACTTACGTGATTACCCAAAACATAACGAACCAAAAACACGCATTATTAATCTGTGCGACTCAAGCCAATACTTGAGCAAAGGTTACTATTGCTCATTACTTGCAGAGGCGCGCAAGCACCAAGTTTTACCCAGTGTAAAAACCATTAATGCTCTTCGTAGTGGCCAAGCAGCTATGTTAAATGTGGGTCAAATAGACGGCACACTTTACTTTGGTAATGCCCAAAACGATTTACAATCAAAAGCGGCAAAGTCGGTATTTAAACAATACCCAGCGCCTATTTTATTTGTTGATGAACAAGGATTATTGCAACAAGGCTCGATGTCGTCTTTAAACGAGCAGCAGTACAGCGAATTTGTAGCCAAGCTAGATAACTTTACTAAAACACAGTGGCGTATTAGTTCGGTGCAACGTCGTTTTAGATGGGACATGGCAATACTTGTTGATCATAACGAAAAAGTACCACCGAGTGATAAAGACGCCATTGCACGTTTTATTAAAGCAGCGGCTAAACACGGTATTTATGCACAAGCATTAAGCTTTGACGAAATTGACAATATTGCCCAGTTTGATGCGTTATTTATTCGCCAAACTACAGCGATTGACCACCCAACGTACCGCCTTGCAAGCAAAGCGCAAAGCCTGGGTTTAGTGGTTATTGACGATGCTGAGTCTATTTTACGTTGTTGTAATAAAGTGTATTTACACGATGCATTTAATTATCAAAAAGTGCCAAGTTTAAAAACGGTTGTAGTGGCTGATCAAGCAAATGAAACGCTTGAGCAATTAGAAGAAGCGTTTACGTATCCGCTTGTTTTAAAAATGCCTGAAGGGTCGTTCTCAAAAGGTGTGTTTAAAGTATCAAACCGTGATGAGCTAGCAGCTAAGCTTACAGAGCTGTTTGAATATAGCGCATTAGTGCTTGCACAAGAATACATGTATACCGAATACGATTGGCGAGTGGGTGTGTTAAATGGCCGTGCAATTTATGCATGCCGCTATTTAATGGCGCGTAACCATTGGCAAATTTATAACCACGATGCTAAACGTTTTTTCTCTGGTGGCTTTGAAACATTACCAACCTTTGAGTTACCAAAAGCGGTATTAGATGCAGCATTAAAAGCCTGTAAAACAGTGGGTAGGGGTTTATATGGCGTAGATGTTAAAGAGCATCAAGGCAAAGCATATGTACTTGAAGTAAACGACAACCCAAGTATTGATCACAAAGTAGAAGACGGCTATTTATGCGACGAGCTATACATGATCATTATGGATGAGTTTAAACAACGCTTAGAAGCACGAGGTCGTGGGTAATAACATGAGCAACCTTGTTATTCGAAAGGCGTTTAGCAGTGATTTAAATGCACTGATTGACGTTGAAAATGCTTGCTTTAATAACGATAAATTGAGCCCGCGCAGTTTAAAGCGCTGGCTTAGTGCTAAGCACGGCATTTTACTCGTTGCCCAAAGTGGCGAGCAACTATGCGGTTACGGGTTAGTGTGGTGCCATAAAGGGACGCGTTTAGCGCGTTTATATTCGCTTGCTGTTTTACCCACAATGCAAGGTAAGGGGATTGCAAAAGCACTACTTACTAGCCTTGAAAAAGAAACGTGTGAGCGTGGGCGTATTTACCTTCGTTTAGAAGTGGCTGTAAATAACGAAGGTGCGATAGGGCTTTATAAAAGCTTAGGTTACAGAGTGTTTGGTCAATACAGCGATTATTACGACGACCACAGTGACGCACTACGAATGCAAAAAAACATTCGACAAACGAGTGAGTTAAAAGTGGCGCGTTTAACGCCGTGGTATCAGCAAACTACTGAGTTTACGTGCGGACCTGCTGCGCTATTAATGGCAATGGGTGCACTTGAGCCAACAACTGAGCTAACTCAATCACATGAGCTGGCACTTTGGCGTGAAGGTACCACCATTTTTATGACATCGGGCCATGGTGGTTGCCATCCGTTTGGTTTGGCACTTGCGGCTAATAAGCGTGGTTTTATAAGCGAAGTAATGGTGAATACCACAGAGCCTTTGTTTTTAGATGGCGTACGCAACGAAAACAAAAAAGTGGTACTTGCCACAGTGCATCAGCAATTTGTAGATGGTATTGCACAGGCAAATATACCGCTTACGTATAAAGATGTAGAGCTTGAACATATTGAGCAGTGGTTAAGTAAAGGCTTTAGTGTGCTGTTATTAATTAGTACATACAGTTTTGATGGTAAAAAATCGCCACACTGGGTGTGTGTTACGCACCTTGATGAGCACTGCGTGTATGTTCACGATCCATTTTGTGAGCCTGGAAACGATAAACAGCTCGCAATAGATTGCCAATATGTACCTATTGCACGAAGTGATTTTAGTAAAATGTCAGCGTTTGGTAGCCAACGTTTAAGAACGGCGGTGGCTATAGCTAATAAAATATAAGGTTAACAGTGACTTTTTTAGATTTAATTGATGTAGCCCCGTATTCGTGGGCAGCTATTGGTACTGCGGCTTTTTGCGGTGCTATTATTGGTATAGAGCGCCAGTTGCGCGGCAAACCTGTAGGCATTCGTACATCAGCCCTAATAACGCTGGGCACGTATTTGTTTTTATCCACTGCGTTTAATTTACAAGGGGATGTAATAGATCATTCTCGTGTAGTGGGGCAAATAATTACAGGTATTGGCTTTTTAGGGGCAGGCGTTATGCTCGCAAAAGATGGTGCGGTAGTTGGCGTAACCTCTGCTGCAACCATCTGGGTGCTTGCATCAATAGGCGTTATGATAGCGACCGAAAACTTAGGCGCAGCTATTAAACTCTCTGTTCTGGTGGTGGGTATTTTATACGGTGTAGACGTACTCGAAGCTAAATTTAAAAGCTTAAGCAAAGGCGTACACACTAAAGTAAAAAACTATCAAAAACGCTATTATCGAAAAGAATTTAACGAATCTGAACGCCACTAAAAGTGGCGTTTTTCGTTTATGAGTACCAAATAGAGATCACTACTTTAGGTGGAAAGCTGTGTTTGGGTGTTAAGTTTTCTACGAATGGTTTTAGTTGCATAAGGCTCTATGCTTCTACTTTTAAAGCAATATATGGGAAGTTATTAAGTCTATATTTTGAGGTAGCAAACACAGCTATTAATATCGCAAGTAAAGAGCTGGGATTAAAGTTTCCAAAAAAAGTTGTTTGCAACACTAATTGGTTTATTAAAAACCAGACTATTAAATAAGTGCAAATTCCTACAGCTGCTGTTATGTAGTGAAATTTTCTTATAGACGGGCCTTTAAGCTCTACTGTTAACTTTTTATTACAAGAGGGACAATAGCAGTACTCACGTAGGTATTCATAGTCGAGCTTATACGCTCTACTTTCTAAAAATTCGGCTTGGCAAGACGGGCATTCTACTGTTTTTCCTGGGTTATTCATTGTTAAATAGATCCTTTATTTAAATTTATCCTGCTTCAAATATAGCAAATCAACCTGTAGGTTATCCAAATAACTTTCGTCTAACTACTTTTCTATAACCACTAGGCGTTTGGCTTAATACTTTTTTGAACACGCGGGTTAAATGACCTTGGTCGTTATATCCCACTTCTAAAGCCACTTCTTGAATTGATAAATTTGATGATGCTAATAACTCTTTCGCACCTTCTACGCGTAATTGTTGCCAATACTCAATTGGGCTTTGGTTAGTGGCGGCTCTAAAACGGCGGGTAAAAGTACGATAGCTTAAGCTAAATTGGGCAGCAACTTCTTGCAAGTTTAGCTCGGTGGCTAAATTTGTTTTTAGCCAAAACTGAATTTGCGCAATTAGCTCATCGGGGTGGCGGTCTACTGCACCTTCTAAGTAGCGTTGATCTTCGTAGGGTTTACGTATTTCGTGCGAAAAATTACGCTCTACATGCTGCGCGGCAGCTTTTGTGTAGTATTGGCTAATAATATGTACGATCACATCTGCAAGGGCATTAAGACTGGCCACCGTATACATTCGCTCTGACTGGGTTATAAAAAAGTCGGGCTTTAAGCGTACCTGCGGGTAGTCATGGCTAAATTGTTTGGCGTAATGCCAATGGGTGGTAGCAGGGTGGCCATCAAGTAAGCCAGCCTCTGCTAATAAACAGTTGCCAGTACCTACACCAATTATATGGCTGCCTGCGCTAAAGCTTTCACTTAGCCAATCAACTATTTCTTGATTTGTACGTACTACAGGGCGCGGATTTCGCCAAATACCCGGCACTATAATCAAATCGCTGTAGGGCGCGTTAGTTGTTATGCAATCAGGATTTATAGCAAGGCCTGCGCGGGTGGGTATAGATTCAGCACTTTTAGCCACTAAATTTATAGCAAGTGGCCTAAAGCTTTGCTTATCAAGATGCCCTTTAGCAAAGGCCTCGCCGGCTCTTAGCATTTCTATAGGCAGCGTTAAACTAGTCACTAACAAATGCGGATATACCGCTATAGCAATGTTTAGTGGTGGATTAGTGTGTTTATCAGTCATATAAATGCTCCGACCAGTACCTTTTGGCCTTTTGTGCTGAATATTTGGCTATTAAAGCACAATGCGTGGTGCATAATCCATTTAAACTGCCTCTTCTCCTTATAACACGTTTCTAAAAGGTAAATTATGACAGCATTACCCGTTATAGTAGGCATGGGTGGCATTAACGCCGCTGGCCGTACTTCTTTTCATCAAGGTTATCGCCGTATCGTGTTAGATAGTTTAAATGCTCAAGATCGCAGTGAAACATTTTTAGGCCTCGCCACACTGATGAATCTAGTAAGCGTTGTAAACGGCCAATTACAAGATACACAAGGTAATAATGTTGAGCAAAGCGACATAGAAGCACGCTTTGGTGAGCAAATTATTGCTGGTACACTTATTCGTAAAATTGAAAAAGAACACTTTGATGCCGATGCCACACCGTGGCAGCAAAAAATGACACTAACCGCATCAAGCGATAACGCAATTGTGTTTGAAACGCGTGCTCGCGACTTACCTGCACCTGTTCCAGCTAGCTGGCAAGTTGAAGAGCTTGAAGGCAAAAAAGTTAAAGTAACTATTGCAGCTGACTTAGACGTAAAGCACGACTCAACACGCGATAACCCAATTAAATCTGCTGGGCAATTTCCGACTGGGTTTGATCCGTCTGTTATGTATAACAGCCGCTATCAGCCTCGTGGTTTGCAAGCTACTATTTTTGCAGCTACCGATGCGATTAAATCAACAGGGCTTGATTGGCAGCATATTATGAATAGCGTAGAGCCAGATAAAATTGGTACCTATTCAGCATCGGTAATTGGCCAAATGGACGACAAAGGCCTAGGTGGTTTAGTAAAGGCGCGCCAACAAGGCGACCGTGTTAGCACTAAGCAGTTAGCACTGGGCTTAAATACAATGTCTACCGATTTTATTAATGCCTATGTTACGGGCAATGTAGGGACTACGTTTTCGACCTCAGGCGCATGTGCAACGTTTTTATATAATTTACGTGCAGCGGTTAATGACATACAAGCAGGGCGTACACGCGTTGCGGTTGTCGCAAGTGTTGAGTGTGCTATTACACCAGAAGTTGTAGAAGGCTTTGGTAACATGAGCGCACTTGCAAACGTTGAAGGTTTGCGCCGTTTAGATAACTTATCAAATGATGAAGAACCAGATTACCGTAATAGCAGCCGCCCATTTGGCGATAACTGTGGCTTTACATTAGGTGAGGGCGCGCAAGTTGCTATTTTAATGGATGATGCTTTAGCCCTTGAGTTGGGCGCTGATATTATGGGCAGCGTACCGGATGTGTTTGTAAATGCAGATGGCGTTAAAAAGTCGATTACATCACCTGGCCCTGGTAACTATATTACAATGGCAAAATCAGCCGCACTTGCTAGCAGCTTATTAGGTAAAGAAGCACTGCAAGAGCGTAGCTTTATTTTAGCCCATGGTTCTAGTACACCGCAAAACCGTGTAACAGAGTCTTTGATTTATCATAAAGTAGCGCAAACGTTTGCTATAGATAACTGGAAAGTAACAGCGCCAAAAGCGTATGTTGGCCATACTATTGCACCTGCAAGCGGTGACCAGTTAGCGATTGCGTTAGGCATATTTAGCCATAATATTATGCCGGGTATTACCACAATTGATAAAGTGGCTGATGATGTTTATAGCGACCATCTTGATATTCGTAATAGCCATTACGAGTGCGCTGATATGGATATTGCTTTTATAAATTCAAAAGGCTTTGGCGGAAACAATGCAACAGCGACTGTACTTTCACCAAAAGTAACAATGCAAATGCTTGCTAAGCGCCATGGCGATGATGTTATGACTAGTTACACACAGAAAAATAGTGTGGTTAGCGCTTCGCAGAAAACGTATCAAACGCAAGCAGATTTAGGCCAATATGAGCTTATTTATCGCTTTGGCGACGGACTTATTGACGACAACGACATTGTAATAGACGAGCAAAGTATTCAGTTACCAGGCTTTGAAAAAGCAATTACGTTTAGCACAACAAACTCCTATCAAGATATGTTTTAAGCACACATACTTGTTAGCAAGGCGCTTTTTAAGCGCCTTTTTTAATGCCATAAATATATTTATCTATTAAGTTCTTTCTAAGTAAAGCTCATTAAATAAACTAATTTTTTGTATTTACACTTGCTTTTATATCGATCGTTTGTTTCTATTATATAAACACTATCTAGGATGGATAAAATCGATGAAAAAACTCATATTAGCGCTTTCTTTTACTTCTGCTTTTACTCAACTCCCTGCGTTTGCTGACGACTTTGTCCCTGCAGAGGTGATTAATAAAAATTACGATCAACTTACTAATACCTCACCGCGTGCGTCTCGATTAGAAGGAATTAATTTAAGTAGTTATCTTGTTGATGAAAACGGCCAAGTGAGCGATATCGAAATTGTAGCTACAGCTGGTCAAAAAAAGTATCAAAGAGAAGTAATGGACTACGTGTCTAAGCTCAACTACAAAAGTGCAAAATTAAATGGCGAGACTATACCTGTAGCAAAAACTATTACTGTAAGTTCGCAAAATTTACATGCTGGTTTTTCAAATGACAAAGCGTCTCGCGGCTTTTTTAATGATTATGAACAAGCTAGTAAGTTAATCGATGAAAAGAAATACGATGAAGCTAAAAGCCGTATTAATGAGTTAGAAAACGAACATACGAAAAATACGGTTGAGATTGTTTTGCTTGCATGGCTTAAAAGCCAGCACAGCTATTTTGTACAAGATTGGAAGAGCTTTGATCAGCACATCAACGAAGCGTTTTTATTTCGAGGTAACCTACCAGATCAAATTCAAAAGCGTGTGATAAAAAATGCATTACAATGGTTTATATCAAAACAAGATTATGTACGTGCCTATGACGCAATAGATGCGTTAGGCAATATTGAATCCATCACTTTTACACAGCAAAATAAGGAGCAGTTATTAGCTCAAGTTAATGACATTTATAAAAGTTCTGGCGATATAAAACAACAAATAGAGCTATTGCCTAAGCAGGCGGTATTACCTTTATTGTCAAAAAGTGAAGTAGCGCTTGAAGCGCAAATGCCGCTAACTAAAGTCCAGTTACGCTGCGAGAACAAAGTAGTAAATTACGATATAAGCACAATTGATAAAATTGTAATTTCACAAAACGATGTGCGTTGTGGGTTATTAATTAAAAGCGCTCAAGCACAAACTGTTACGCTAAAGCAAAGTGGTGATAGCTTTTTATAAGTTTTACGTATTGGTTAATGACATAAAACCCCGCAAATATTATGCGGGGTTTGTGTTTTTACTTATATATATTTAGCAATTAAGCTATGTTTGTGGCTTCGCTTCCAAACAATGTATCGCTTAGCGAGTAGGGTTGTTAGCCCTATTACAACGGCTATGAATAAAAGTGTTGCTGTGTAACTCATGCCATAACCTTCAGGCAAACCAACGAGAGTATCTGCGTAGGTCATATCGCTAAAATTAAAGCCAAGAATAGGTATAAGTAACCAAGCAATAGCATGTAATAAATACAAATGCACAAGGTATGAAAACATACTTGTTTTACCCAGTACTTGTAAAAAGTTATGCGAAAAATCGGTTTTTAAACCACTTAATGCTTTTAAAGAAATAAGTCCAAGGCCTACTGTAAGTAGCATAAACTGCAGCGAAAGCGGATACTTTGTTGGGTTTAGAAACGACATAACAGTGAGTAATGAGCTTGTATGTATAGCAAACTGTGACATATCACCGTATAAGTTAAACCCACGTAAAATGCCATAAAGCGCAAGGCAAGTAACCCCTAATAACAATGCGTGATTCATCACTTTTTTACTGTATTGTTGCGCTTTGTAATAAACACCAGCGCAATATGCCAATGCCATTAAGCCAACAATGGGGGCAACTGGGTAGGTTGTTCTAATTTGAAAATCAAAAGGGAGATCAAGTACATTTTTTTGATGTGCAATAGACCAAGCAGTATGTGCAAATGTATTAGGCTCAAAGCTTGTTCCATCAAATAAATTATGCCCAAACACGAGTAATAAGCCTGCTACAAAAATGGCATAAATGCCCAGGAAACGCAGCAGTCCTAAAATAACAAAGCCCCAGCCGATAGCCCAAATAACTTGTGCGTATAGCATTGGGTATAATGGGTTAAAGCTCCAAGACCACGAAACAATAGTAAATTCAAACAAAATTAGCACTAAACCACGAATAATCAAGCTTTGTGAAAATGCTTTAGTGGATACATATTTATGCTCTGTTATAGCCGCAGATAGACCTGCTAAGAATACGAAGAGTGGTGCGCAAAAGTGAGAAACAAAACGCGTAAAAAAGGTAACGGGATCAGTCCCTGGAATGGTCATCGGATCGGTAACTGAGTAATTAAGGCAATAATACATACCATGGTCAATAACCATAAATATAATTATAATGCCCCGTAATATATCAATATGATGTAAGCGGTTATCGGTTGAAGGTATCGACATAAGAGAGCTATATAGAGTGATTTAAAACTGCATTTATTATATGTTATATTGTATCAAATTGAAATCGTGTATTTATATTTTGCCAGTGATTATACACACGTAATACGACCAATATTTGCTCGCATTACTTGTAATAATACTGCTAATTATCACTTAAACTTTTTTACATACCTTAGCGTTATAAAATTAATAATGGCGAGCAAAATGGCTATTTCGTAACGGCTATAGGCTACAGCTATACCAATTAAGCCCATATTCCAAATACTGGCTGCGGTTGCTGTACCGGAGGTTGATTTGTTATTTTTCAAAATTGCGCCACCGCCAATAAAACCAATGCCAGTAATGATGCCTTGTAACATTTTAGATTGAGCTTCTGCGCCATCTAAAACCGACATAGCTATTAATGCATACCCACACGATGCAACCGCAACAAGAGGAAAGGTACGAAGGCCTGCACCATCATGGCTACGCTCTCTGTCGTAAGCCATAGGTAGCGCAAGTAGGTATGCAATACCTAAATGTATTAAGTTATCGATGATTTCATTCCACTGTAAATCAATTTCCATTATTGAGCCTATGCGGGTTAATTTTGTTAATAATAAGCAAACAGTGGGCCATTGCATAAATAACTAATAATCAATGGTTTATTGTAGGAAGCTGAGTTTAATAAAAATTATTGAGGAAACTTTTACATGTTTTTATTACTATTTTACGCAATAGTTAATTTGACCTGAGTTTTAAAGCCCCGTATTCTTTTATCATATCTAAAAGACAGCTATGTGAATATCTTGCCTTTAAATAAAACATTAAGCACGCCCACTAAGCTTGAAAAAACAGCCTTACTATTTTGCGCTGGGTTATCTGTTTTTGCTTTTTTATTTCCTGAATTTCTCACAGAACACTTACAACCTACCATTAATAAAATTTTAGGTTATTTAGGATCACCATTTTTTATATTGCAGCTGGTGGGTGTTCCAAGAAAGTTTATAAATGATTTTAGGTAGTAATACTTACATTTTTTTACAGAGTTACAATAAAAAACGTATACAATTTAGGTAATATTTTGTTTAGGATGAATGATGAAAACACTTATTGTACTTTTGTTTTTTTATTGGCTTTCTGGCTGTACAGTTGCGGGCGCTATTATTGATGGGCAAGCACAATCTCAGGCGCGTAATGATAAAAATAGTATTAGCCCGGCGCAGTCAACACCTTATAAAAACCCACTAGAGCCAGTACCTACAGATAAAAACGGATTTAACTTTACTGATATGGGATTAAAGATAGATTCGGCTCTTGTTAGCCTAGTTAAAGGGGAAAGCACTACTTCGCAAGTATGTAGGCAGGTCACTAAAAGTCTAAAAGAGTGTGTAGAGGTAGAAAAGTCATCCCTACACACTAATGAGCCTATGCAGTTAAAAACTGATGATGAAATAATAAGTGTTGGTCAATAAAGCTGCTTATAAAAAAGTAGCTATGATCGTAGCCTGCTTGCATTTCAAGTGTAAGCGGGTAGCCTTTTTTATCTGCAATAGCGACTAGGTTTTCTGGCTTAAGTTGCTCTTGTAAAAAACCATCGGCATCACCTTGACTCACTAACATGGGTAAGTAATTAGCTTGCTCTGCGTTTTTCATCAGCTCGCAGCTGTCGTATTGCTTCCAAAGCGCTTTATCATTTCCTAAATAACCAGTAAATGCTTTTACACCCCAAGGGCATTCAATCGGATTTACAATAGGGCTAAAAGCCGAGGCACTTACAAAAGTAGTCGGGTTTTTAAGTGCAACCATTAATGCACCGTGCCCGCCCATAGAGTGACCGCTAATTGCTTTTGTGCTTGTTATTGGAAAATGTTGTTCAATCAATGCTGGTAATTCCCTAACAACATAATCGTACATATTAAAATGGGTGTTGTAAGGAGCTTGCGTTGCATTTACGTAAAAGCCTGCGCCTTGTGCAAAGTCGTAACTGTCTTCATTGGGTACGTTTTCGCCACGCGGGCTGGTGTCAGGCGCTACAATAGCAATGCCCAGCTCTGCTGCTTTTTTAAATGCACCGGCTTTTTGCATAAAATTTTCGTCGGTACAGGTTAATCCCGATAACCAATAAAGTACCGGTACTTTATTTGCTTCACTTGCGCCAGGTGGTAAAAATACGGCAAAGCGCATAGTGCAATGTGTACTTTGCGAGCTGTGAGTATATTGCTTATGCCAACCGCCAGACACTTTTACACTTGAGATATTTTCTAACATACTTAATCCTTAAAAGCCGTAAACTTAAAAGTATTACGGCTTATTAATAAGCTATTTTACGAATGCAGTTTATTAGTAATGAATGACTGTACGAATACTTTTTCCTTCATGCATTAAATCAAACGCTTCGTTAATATCTTCAAGGCTCATTGTGTGAGTAATAAAGTCGCTAAGAGCAAATTCACCTGCCATGTAACGCTCAACAATTTCAGGAAGTTGTGAACGGCCTTTAACGCCACCAAATGCACTACCACGCCATACACGCCCAGTTACCAGCTGAAACGGACGGGTTGATATTTCTTGGCCTGCACCTGCCACACCAATAATTACTGACTCACCCCAACCTTTGTGGCAACACTCAAGCGCTGAGCGCATTACGTCAACATTACCGATACATTCAAACGAGTAGTCAACGCCGCCATCTGTCATTTCAACAATAACTTCTTGAATTGGCTTGTCGAAATCTTTTGGGTTAATTAAATCAGTAGCACCTAGTTTTGTAGCTAAATCGAATTTAGTGGTGTTTATATCAACACCAATAATACGACCTGCACCAGCCATTTTTGCGCCAATAATCGCAGATAAACCAATACCGCCTAGGCCAAATATAGCAACAGTGTCGCCAGGCTTTACTTTAGCTGTGTTGGTAACTGCGCCCATGCCTGTTGTTACACCACAGCCGAGTAAGCAAATCTCTTCTAGTGATGCTTCTTTATTTACTTTAGCGAGTGAAATTTCTGGTAATACAGTGTACTCAGAGAACGTTGATGTACCCATGTAGTGATAAATTGGTTGGCCGTCTTTAAAAAAGCGTGTAGTGCCGTCTGGCATTAGGCCTTTACCTTGTGTTTCGCGCACGGCTGAACACAGGTTAGTTTTACCTGAAGTACACATTTTACATACGCCACATTCTGCAGTGTATAAAGGAATAACATGATCCCCAACTTCAACACTCGTTACGCCTTCGCCAACTGCATAGACAACACCAGCGCCTTCGTGACCTAAAATAGCAGGAAATATGCCTTCAGGATCTTGGCCTGATAATGTAAATGCATCGGTGTGACATACACCTGTAGCGGTAATTTTTACCATTACTTCGCCTTTTTTAGGCATCATCACATCAACTTCTTCAACACTAAGTGGTTGATTAGGACCCCAAGCAATCGCCGCTTTTGATTTAATAAATTCAGACATGTGTTTTATTTCCTTTAACTGGCTATTAAAAAATAATTGTAGACCCAATTTGCTTGGGTGATGTGCTTATTGTATTTGTTTCTCAAATAATGATAATCTCAATTTTATTAAAACACTTTTACAGTATGGTAATAATGGCGCGTTGGGATGGAATAGATGAGTTTATAGCGGTGGGGGAGGAGGGCAGCTTTACTGCGGCTGCAAAAACGCTTGGGCTTTCGGTTGCGCATATTAGCCGCCATGTTACGGCGCTTGAGAAACGTTTAAATACCCAGCTTTTAACCCGTACTACTCGTAAAGTGGTTTTAACTAAAGAAGGCGAAGTGTATTTACATCAAATAAAGCACTTACAACACGCTATGGACGAGGCAACTCAAGGTCTTGCTCAACAACAAAGTACACCTAAAGGTAAAATAAAGCTCACAGCACCCGTTATGTACGGAGAGAGTTTTATTATGCCCATAGTGCATAATTTTATGAAGGATCATCCTGAGGTCGAAGTTGTTGCCACACTAAGTAACGAGCAAGAAAACTTATTAGAGGGCGGATTTGATTTAGCCATAAGGTTAGGGCATTTAAAAGATTCGAGCTTAAAAGCGCGTAGGTTAAGTGCGCGGCGCTTTATTATGTGCGCGGCACCACAGTATTTAACGCGATTTGGTGAGCCGCATACTTTAGGCGAGCTAAACAGCCATGAATGTTTAATTGGGAATAGTAGCTATTGGCGCGTAAACGAAAATGGGCGCGATAAACACATTAAAATAGCGGGGCGGCTACAGTGTAATAGTGGTTGGGCGCTGGTGGATGGCGCAAAAAAGGGGCTTGGTATTGTACAGCTCCCAGACTACTACATTGAAAACGAAATTAACTCAGGGCAATTGGTGCCTATTTTAACACCCTATCAACCACAGCAAGAAGGGGTATGGGGCGTATATCCACCAAGGCAGTTTGTGGCCACTAATGTACGGGTATTGCTCGATTATTTAGTTAAAGGGCTGAAAGCTTAACAGCGAATTAATGGTTAAGCATGTATTGCTGTAAATATAGCCAAGTATCAGATTTTTAAATTATTTCTTACATTTTACGCCATACCCAAAGGCACTTTTTTCGTGCTACTATTGCTCAATACTTTTACGATAAGTGTTAAAAATAATATGTTTCAACCGGTTAGCTTATTTATAGGGCTTAGATATAGTCGCTCATCTAAAGGAAATGCGTTTATATCGTTTATTTCGTTTTTTTCTATTGCCGGTATCGCTATTGGTTTAATGGCATTATTTACGGTAAGCAGTGTAATGAACGGGTTTGAAAATAGCCTCAAAACCAATATGCTCGGACTTATTCCGCATGTTGAAGTTAGCGCAGGTAAACACACTGCCACCCAAATGAACACCCTAAAAACCGACCTCGAACAATCTCCTTATGTTGATCATGTAAGCTTATATCGCCACGGCGAAGCTATTTTGCAAACAAATAAAGACTTGCACGGCGTTTTACTACAAGGCCTTTATAACGATAGGGGTTCTTTGTATAAAATTACCGATAAAATAGTGCAAGGCGATTGGAAAACTGTATTAAACAAAAATTACAACATTGCTATAAGTCGTTATTTGAGTCGTAAATTAGGCGTTAGCGTGGGTGATAAGCTTCGCGTTATTATGCCTAATGCTTCAACGTATACACCTCTTGGGCGAGTACCCAGCCAGCGTTTATTTAAAGTTGCCGCAATATACGAAACCGGATCTGAGATAGATATGGCACTTGCGTTTACAAGTGGCGCTTCACTACAACGGGTATTAAAGCTGGATAAAAACACTGCCCCAAATTTAAGTGTTTCATTGCACGAACCTTTCGAACTAGATGAGTTTATTGAAGCAAGCCAGCGTATTTTACAAGATCATAATTATAGTGATTGGCGCAGTACCCAAGGTACTCTATTTGCAGCCGTTGCTATGGAAAAGCGCATTATGTCTATGTTGCTTGCCCTCATTGTATTGGTGGCTGTATTTAATATTGTATCGGCATTAACCATGATGGTAAGCGAAAAACAAGGTGAAGTGGCCATACTACAAACGTTAGGTTTAACACCTTCGCAAGTGCAAAAAGTGTTTATGGTGCAAGGCTTATATAACGGCGTAATTGGTACCGCAATAGGCGCATTTTTAGGTGTAATATTTAGTTTATACATAAATGAGTTACTTGCATTAGTGGGCTTAAACTTATTGGCGGGTATAGAGCTTCCGGTTAAATTTGATATTTTGAGTTTAGTAATAATAGCGTTTGCCAGTATTGCTATGAGCTTTTTAGCTACCTTATATCCTGCGCGTAAAGCCGCAAAAGTAAAACCAGCAGAGGTATTACGTTATGAATGATTTAGTAATTAGTTGTGAAAATTTAAGTAAGGTTTATCAAGATGGCAGCAACCAAGTTGAAGTATTAAAAGGCGTTGATTTAGCGCTGCAGCAAGGTGAAATGCTCGCTATTGTGGGGAGTTCTGGCTCTGGTAAAAGTACGCTTTTACACATACTTGGCACATTAGATACCGCAAGCTCAGGTAGCGCTAAAATTAAAAACCAAGAAGTTGCAAAACTTTCGCGAACAGAGCAAGCCGCATTTAGAAACCAAAACTTGGGCTTTATCTATCAATTTCATCATTTATTAATGGAGTTTAGCGCAGTTGAAAACGTGGCTATGCCATTATTAATTAAAGGCTTGAGTGCAAAAGAAGCCAAAGCTCAAGCGCTCGACATGCTCGAAAAAGTAGGCCTTGCACATCGCAGCTCGCATAAACCGTCTGCGCTTTCTGGTGGAGAGCGCCAACGCGTGGCAATTGCCCGTGCATTGGTTACAAAACCTGCGCTTGTGCTTGCTGATGAACCAACCGGTAATTTAGATAAACAAAATGCGATTAAAATTTACGATTTAATTAATGAGCTTAACCAAAGCTTAAACACGAGTTTTGTGGTAGTTACACACGATTTAGAACTTGCCGATAAGCTAGGCAAAATAGCTTATTTAGACGATGGAAAACTAGCTATTAAAGAGTCGCAGCATGTTGCTTAGTGCATTTTTAAGTAAACGTTTTAGAGCCTATTCAGGCCACAAAGATGAAAAAAACGGCTTTGTTAGTTTTATCGCTAAAGCGTCGACTATTGGTATTTTATTAGGTGTCGCGGTTTTAATTGTGGCGCTGTCGGTAATTAATGGTTTTGAGCAGCAACTAGTACATAGATTGCTAAGTGTTGTGCCGCAGGTTGAATATGTAGCACCAAGTAGACCCATTGCGAATTGGTCACAAAAGGTTGAGGATTTACAAACACAACCGCATGTAACAGGGGCTGCGCCATTTATTGCCGTTAACGGAATGGCGCAATATAAAAGCCAGCTAAAAGCGATAGAAATTCGAGGTGTTGAGCCATCGTTCGAGAGTAATGTATCGGCGGTAAACCAGTTTACCAGTGGTAAATTAGTGAGTCAGTTAGGCCTTGACGATGTAATTTTAGGTAAGCAAATAGTAAAACAGTTAGATGCAAAAGTAGGCGATAACATTACATTACTTATTCCGCAAATTAGTCAAAAAGGTCAATCATTATTAGCGCCTAAACGCGTAACACTTAACCTTGCAGGTGTTATAGAAATGGGCGGACCGATTGATAGTACCGCTGCATTTATACATCTTAACAAAGCACAGCAAACATTGGGTTACGATGAAACCCAAGTAACAGGGCTGCGTTTAAGTGTTGATGATGTGTTTTCGGCGCACCAAATAGCGCTAAAAGTAGGGCAAACTATTGACGACTACGTGTATGTTTCTAGTTGGTTTAGAACCCAAGGTAGCCTTTATCAAGATATTCAAATGGTACGTACCATTGTTTATATTGTGGTGTTTTTAATTATAGCGGTAGCCAGTTTTAATATTGTATCGTCCTTAGTGATGGAAGTACGCGAAAAACAAGGCAATATCGCGATTTTAAAAACCATGGGCGCGAAAGACAGTACTATTTTAGCCACCTTTGTAATGCAAGGCTTAATGCAAGCATTTGTAGGCGTGGCACTAGGAACACTAATTGGTGTGGTATTAGCGCTTAATATAAGTGAGCTTTTTACGTGGATAAGCCAATTATTTGGAGCCAATCCACTTGAGGGCGTTTATTTTATAGAGTTTTTACCAAGTAAATTAGTACTTGAAGACATTGGTATTACAGTGATTGTTACGTTTGTGCTTGCGATACTTGCCACTATTTATCCTGCATGGCAAGCAACGCGTGTAGATCCTGCCAAGGTGCTTGGTAACTAGGTATAAGAAGCTCAGATAAAAATTAATAGGGTGGTATTAGTAAACCTGTTAAACTAGGCGCTTATTTAAAATTAAGCAATAACTGCTTGGTTGCTATACCTCACTTTGGGATTTACTTTGACTAATAACGATATTTTACGCCGCATTCGCTACACTTTTAACTTAACTGATACTGCTATGGTCAATGTTTTTGCATCAGCAGAGCATACGGTCACCAAAGAGCAAGTAATTGCATGGTTAACTAAAGAAGGTGAAGAGGCTTTTACCCCAATAAGTGATACTGAGTTTGCTAGCTTTTTAAATGGGTTTATTAATACCCAACGTGGCAAGCGCGAAGGTGAGCAACCAGAGCCAGAGAAAAAGCTAAACAACAATATTATCTTTATGAAGCTACGTATTGCTTTAAATATGAAAGCAGAAGATGTTATAGCAACACTTGCACTTGTTGATTTTGATTTAAGTAAACATGAGTTAAGCGCATTTTCTCGAAAAGTAGATAACAAACATTACCGTGTTTGTAACGATCAAATATTACGCTTGTTTTTAACCGGCGTACAAAAGCAGCACCGCCCAGAAGAGTCTGCTGAGTAACTGGTTTTAGCTAATTAGCTTTTAGTTAATGGGTTTTTTGCGAGCGCAATGCAGTATAAAGCCCATTAATTGTTATATTTTTAAACAAACCCATACCTAACCAAATACTTCTAAAATTCCCTTTTAAAATATAAAAACTCGCTTGGCACTGTTCTAATTTTAAATCTGTGAATTTAAATTCATCTTTAATACATAAAAATCAAACTTCCAATCAAAAATAATTCACGCAGCTGGCGTTAAATATCTCAATTTTTCATGCTAAGGTAATAGTTAATTATATTAAATTAAGACCTTAAAGCATGAATCATAAACTTGATCACGTTTACTTTAACATCTGATAAATACTTTTATTATTAACACGGAAGAATAATTATGAATTATATCCATAGCACAATCGCACAATTAAAAAATAGTAGTCCTGCACAATGCGAGTTTTATCAAGCTGTTGAAGAAGTACTTGAATCACTCGAACCTATCTTAGAAAACTCAGCAAAATACAAAAAAAATGCCATTATACAACGCTTAGTAGAGCCCGAACGCCAAATTATGTTTAGAGTTCCTTGGGTTGATGACGAAGGCAATATTCAGGTAAATAAAGGCTACAGAATTGAGTTTAACTCTGCACTTGGCCCCTATAAAGGTGGCTTACGTTTTCACCCAAGTGTGAATGCCAGCATAATTAAATTTTTAGGGTTTGAGCAAATATTTAAAAATGCTTTAACAGGTTTACCGATCGGTGGTGGTAAAGGCGGGGCAAACTTTGATCCAAAAGGGCGCTCAGATGCTGAAATAATGCGTTTTTGCCAATCATTTATGGGTGAGCTCTATCGCCATATTGGTCCTACAACCGACGTACCCGCTGGAGACATTGGAGTCGGGGCGAGAGAAATAGGTTACTTGTTTGGTCAATATAAGCGTTTGACTGGGCGCTATGAAGGTGTTTTAACAGGTAAAAGCTTATTGTGGGGTGGATCGCTTGTACGAAAAGAAGCCACTGGATACGGCGCTGTTTATTTTGCTGACTACATGCTGCAAGCGCGCGGCGATAGCCTACAAGGTAAGCGCTGCTTGGTCTCGGGCGCAGGTAATGTTGCTATTTATGCCATGGAAAAGCTTTATCAAATGGGGGCAACACCAGTAAGTTGCAGCGACTCTCGTGGCACTGTGTATCATGAGTCGGGTATAGATTTAAATCTTATTAAATGTTTAAAAGAGCAATCGCGTGATTGCTTGAGCGTATATAAACAAACTCACCCCGATGCTATTTATATTCCTGTAAATGACTACCCTAAAGATGGGCATGCTGTTTGGCGCTTTAATGCTGCCGCTGCTTTTCCGTGCGCCACACAAAATGAATTAACACAGGCAGACGCTAACGCATTATTATCCGGCGGTTGTTTATTAGTAAGTGAAGGCGCAAACATGCCTTCAACAAAAGAGGCTATTGATTGCTTTATTGCTGCAAAAATTGCGTATGGGCCAGGTAAGGCCGCCAATGCTGGCGGCGTTGCAACAAGCCAATTAGAAATGGCGCAAAATGCGAGTATGCAAAGTTGGACCTTTGAAGAAGTTGATGAAAAGCTAAAACAAATTATGAAAAATATATTTGTTACCGCTAACGACACCGCTATAGAATTTGGTGTGCCTGGAAATCTTTTATTAGGCGCTAACATTGCAGGCTTTAGGCGCGTCGCCGATGCAATGATTGAGCAGGGCGTCGTTTAATATTAAAGCTGAACAATAAGGCTTTACTATAATGTGATTTTAAAACTAGCCATAAAATTGAGTATATTATGGTTAGTTTTAAATATTAACGCCATTAGTGAACTATAACCCTATAAAGCTGAGCCATAACAGCGTAGGATCAAGTTACTTTCGAATGAAAATTAGGTTTGCACTTTAGGTGCATTAACATATAAAAATTATGCAACTAACTGCAAAACCATCACTTCCTAATGCGTTACTTATTTCTATTAGCACACCACAATTTAAAGGCGACGAAGCAACAGAGTCGCTTGCAGAGCTTGCTCGTTTGGTGACTACGTTAGGATTTAAAGTAGTAGGTACGCAATCGCAAAAGCAAAGCTCAACTCAAAAAGTTAATGTACTGGGCTCAGGTAAACTAGCTGAAATAGCCCACCTTACTGGTAATAAAGGGATGGTTGAAAACGAGCAAGAAGATGATTTACTTGATGAAGACCCTTTAACCGAAATATCCTCAGAAATCCCATCAAACGATTTAGATTTTGCATGTGCCGATGTAGTGGTATTTGACTGCGATTTAACGCCTTCTCAACTGCGTAATGTTGAGAACCAATTAGGTGTAGAAGTATTTGATCGCACTGGTATTATCATTGAAATATTTAGTCGTCATGCGCGTACTAAAACTGCAAAATTACAAGTTGAAATAGCTCGCCTTAATTATGTAGCGCCACGACTGCGTGAAACATCAACAGGTGATAAAGAACGCCAAATGGGTAAAGGTGCGGGTGAAACCACACTTGAGCTTAATCGCCGTAAGGTGCGCGATCAGTTAGCAGAATTAAAGCGCGAACTTGTTAGTGTTCAAGATGTAATGATGGACAGACGTACTCAGCGCTCTGAGCTATTCTCAGTGGCTTTAATTGGTTATACCAATGCGGGCAAGTCATCAATGATGCGCGCAATTACAGGTAGTGATGTAGAAGGCGAAAACAAACTTTTTGCAACGCTAGATACTACTGTTCGCGCGCTGTATCCGATTACCCAGCCTCGTATATTGGTTTCAGATACGGTTGGTTTTATTAAAAAATTACCTCATGATTTGGTTGCTTCATTTCATTCAACGCTCGCTGAGGCACATGATGCGTCGTTATTGTTGTATGTTGTAGATGCTTCAGATCCTTCTTTTCGCTCACAACTTGAAGTAGTACATAAAGTACTGGCAGAAGTTGGGGTAGAAGGTAGCAAAAAACTATTAGTATTGAATAAGTCAGACCAATTAAGTACTGAGCAGCAGCAGTCGCTAATGGATGAATTTCCTGATGCGATGATGACCTCTACACGTAATCCAGATGATATTAGTAAATTGCACAAATACATTATTGACATTGCTCAAGAGGACATGATTGAAGAAGAGATTGTTATACCGTACACAGCCAAAGGTATTGTGGGCGAAATCCGATCGAGTATGAGTGTTGTTAAAGAAGAATATGAATACAGCCATATTAAATTAACAGTGCGCTCGAGTGCGATTGATTTAGAACGTTTAAAAAAGAGAATGTTAGATTTATAATAAATTTAGTATACAAAAAGCACAGCCAATTGGCTGTGCTTTTTAATCGTTACTTGAGGTAGATTTATTATTCAGAGTTCAGATTTTTTGTAGAGAAAAATTAGGAGAAGGCTTTGTCGCTTAGCTCTTCTTGCATTTGCTCACGCATTTTAAATTTTTGCAGTTTACCTGTTACTGTCATTGGGTAGTTTTCTACAAAACGGATATGTCGTGGCATTTTAAAGTAGGCTAGTTTGTCTTTTAAAAACTCACGAATTGCTTGCTCATCAAGTACAGCATCTTCTTTTGGTTGGATCCAAGCGCACACTTCTTCGCCATACTTTTCATCGGTTATACCAAATATGGCAGCATCTTGAATGCCAGGGTAGGTGTAAAGTACTTCTTCTATTTCTCGAGGGTAAATGTTTTCGCCGCCGCGAATAATCATATCTTTAATACGGCCAACAATCGTGACAAACCCTTCTGTATCCATGACACCTAAATCGCCAGAGTGCAGCCAACCTTCGTCATCTATTGTGGCTTTTGTTTTAGCTCCGTCATTCCAATAGCAGCGCATTATGCCTGCACCTTTACTACACACTTCGCCAGGTTGACCAATTTTTTGAATGTTACCCAGCTCGTCAATTATTTTAACCTCGGTATGGGCAAGGGCGCGGCCAACTGTCGTTACTTGCCGCTCAATTGAAGAGTCTGTTTCGGTAATGTTGTTTATGGGGCTGCACTCCGTTTGCCCGTAAGCAATCAGTACTTGATGCATGTTCATTTGTGTTTGTACTTTGCGCATTACTTGCTCTGGGCATGTAGAGCCTGCCATTACACCCGTGCGTAAAGTACTTAGGTCATAATCGTTAAAATTACTTAGCTCAAGCTCACTAATAAACATAGTAGGTACACCGTGCAGCGCTGTACATCCTTCTTGTTGAACTACATCGAGTGTGGTTTTTGCATCGAACGAATCACTTGGGTAAATGGCTGCTGCACCTTTACTCACACACAATAAGCTACCCAATACCATTGCAAAGCAATGATATAACGGGATAGGGATACATAACTTGTCATCGCTCGTAAAGTGCATAGATTCGGCGACGAATAGCGCATTATTTAAAATATTTTTATGCGTGAGCGTTGCGCCTTTTGGGTTGCCTGTTGTGCCTGATGTAAATTGTATATTGATGTCTTGCTCAGCATTTAAGTTTTCACCTATTGCTTTTAATTCAAGCTCATGAGCTGCTGTTGGCAAGTTAATAACATCATTAAAAGAGTGCATACCAGGTGATGCTTCATCGCCAATGCGGATTATATTTTTAAGAGTGGGTAGTGCTTTTAAATTAAGTGTGTCTTTATCGCAAGTTGCAAGTTCTGGCGCTAAACAATTAAGCATTTCTAAGTAATCACTGCCTTTAAAATTTGATGCTGTGATCAGAGTAGAGCATTCAACACTATTTAAAGCATATTGTAATTCGTTAGGACGGTAGGCCGGGTTGATGCACACCATTATTGCGCCAATTTTTGCCGTTGCAAATTGGGTTAAGCACCACTCAATATTATTAGGAGACCAAATACCAACGCGCTCACCTGGTTTCACGCCAAGTGCCAGCAACCCCATAGCAAGTTGATTAACTTCTTTTTGAAATTCTTTATACGTTAAGCGAATACCTTGGTGATGAACTACAACAGCTAACGCCTCTGGGTTTTTGTCGACAATAAAGTCAAAGTACTCCCCGATAGTCGAATTTGTTAAAGGTGTGCTTTGTATACCTTTAAAGTAGCTTTGAGATAACGGCAAGTGATTTATTTGCTCTACTTCTTTTACCGCAATAGTGTGTGTGTGCATTGCTCTCTCCATGAAAATGTGTGTGAGTTATGTAAACTACAAAGTTAAAATAAACACATATTGTCGACAAAGAGAAGTGCAGTTAGACTAATGTATTATTAGATTAATAAAAGCTAATACTACTTTTTAGACACAAAAAAACGCGTCTTACAATGTAAGTACGCGTTTTTAAACGAGTAATGAGTTTACATTTCGTCGCTGCGGTATGTTTTTTTCATGATGTAAACGTAAGCGTTTACAAAAGCATTTTCTTGGTACTTTTTAAGGCCTGTTTCTTCAAAATCAATAGGGATGGGGTTGCGTTTTAACTGCTCTTTAACTTCAGTTGTAGTAAATAAACGTACATCTAAGTTGTCGATTAATTGAATTGCAGTTTCCATTTTAAAGCCTTTTGCACTGCCAGCAAATTTACCTTTAGGCTGACGCTCACGAATTGCAACAGAATCAATTTGGTAATCTTGCATTAGTTTTGCAAAATCGAATTGAAATTTACGCATTACTTCAGTGTCGTTACCGTTACCTAAGGTAAAGCGTGTTTGGCGCACATCGCGAATATCAAATACGTCATTATCTTTACTTAAAATACAAAGTAGTACATCACTACCGGTAATTTCTACACCACATGTTCTCATGTCTATTCTCTAAAATAACTTAATTACGCAGTATTATACGCAACGCACATTAAAATGCGAGTGTGGGTATAGTTGTAGGCGCGTAATTAATGCATTGATGCTTTTATATTTTAATAAAATGATTTTTTTGCTTTAAAAGCTACATTTTGTGGATAAAACGGGTGGATTTCACCCCTTTAAACTTGTAATTAAATGCGCGGCACGCGACAATATATCTTTGTAGTTGAATAGACTCCTCATCTACATATATTAGTCAATGCTTATTCGTAAAAGCGTTGTCGAGTCATTCTCATTTAATTTATTAAAAATACACGTGATACATTGTAGGTGTCACCACTGTAGCAAGGATTTATAATGCCAGTTATTACTCTTCCAGACGGAAGTCAACGTAGTTTTGAAAACCCTGTAAGCACGCTTGATGTTGCAAACGACATTGGTCCTGGTTTAGCTAAAGCGACCATTGCGGGTCGTGTTAATGGCGACCGTGTTGATGCATGTGATTTAATTAGTGAAGACTCTCGTCTTGAGATCATTACCGCTAAAGACGATGACGGCCTTGAAATCATTCGTCACTCTTGTGCTCACTTAATTGGTCATGCCGTTAAGCAACTTTTCCCAGACGCAAAAATGGCAATTGGTCCTACCATTGATAACGGTTTTTACTACGATATCGATATGGAACATTCATTATCACAAGATGATCTTGAAGCAATTGAAAAGCGTATGCTGCAACTTGCAAAAACCAACTACGACGTAGTGAAAAAAACAGTAAGCTGGCAAGAAGCACGCGATACATTTGAAGCGCGTGGCGAAACATACAAAATAGAAATTCTGGACGAAAACATCGCTAAAGATGACCGCCCAGGTTTATATCATCACGAAGAATATGTAGACATGTGTCGTGGACCTCACGTTCCTAACATGAAATTTTGCCAAAACTTCAAAATAATGAAAGTGGCGGGTGCATATTGGCGTGGTGATTCAGAAAACAAAATGCTACAACGCATTTATGGCACCGCGTGGGGCGATAAAAAGCAACTTAAAGCGTATTTAAAGCGCCTTGAAGAAGCTGAAAAACGCGATCACCGTCGTATTGGTAAAGCGCTTGATTTATGGCATTGGCAAGAAGAAGCACCAGGCATGGTATTTTGGCACAACGATGGTTGGAGCATTTACCGCGAGCTTGAAGAATTTGTACGTGAAAAATTACGCGAATATGAGTACGAAGAAGTAAAAGGTCCAATGATGATGGACCGTTCACTTTGGGAAAAATCAGGTCACTGGGAAAAATATTCAGAAGCAATGTTTACCACTGAGTCTGAAAAACGTGAATACGCAATTAAACCTATGAACTGTCCTGGTCACGTGCAAATCTTTAACCAAGGTTTAAAATCGTACCGTGATTTACCACTTCGTATGGCTGAATTTGGTTGTTGTCACCGTAATGAACCATCAGGTGCACTACACGGTTTAATGCGTGTACGTGGCTTTACACAAGATGATGCTCACATTTTCTGTACTGAAGAGCAGATAATGGACGAAGTGTCAGCGTGTATTAAGATGGTTTATGATACATATGAAACATTCGGATTTGAGAAGATTGTAGTTAAGCTATCTACTCGCCCAGAACAACGCATTGGTGAAGACCATATGTGGGATAAAGCAGAGCTTGCTTTAGCTGATGCACTTAAGCTAAACGATATTGAATTTGATTATCTTCCGGGCGAAGGCGCGTTTTACGGTCCGAAGATTGAATTTACTTTGTACGATTGTTTAGACAGAGCGTGGCAGTGTGGTACAGTGCAATTAGACTTTGCATTACCGGGTCGTTTAGGTGCTACTTATGTAGCAGAAAATAACGAGCGTCGTACACCTGTAATGATACATCGTGCTATTTTAGGTTCTATTGAACGCTTTATTGGCATTTTAACTGAAGAGTACGCTGGTTTATTCCCGACGTGGCTTGCACCAAAGCAAGTGGTAATTATGAATATTACCGATAAACAGGCTCCTTATGTTAAAGAAGTTGTACAAAAATTAAATAAACTTGGAATTAGAGCCGCTGCTGACTTGAGAAATGAGAAGATTGGCTTTAAAATCCGTGAGCATACACTGAAGCGTATTCCATATTTACTTGTTGTTGGCGATAAAGAAGTTGAACAGCAAGAAGTAGCAGTGCGTACTCGCACAGGTGAAGACCTTGGCAAATTTAATGTTGATGATTTTGTAGCTAAAATTAGTGAAGAAATTAAAAATCGACAGTAAAAATCGAGCGTGTAAGGCATTAACAAACAGCCATTTACACGCTTATATTATTGATATTCTTGGAGGAACGTACTATTAGAGGCGGCAAGAAAGGGCAACAAACAGCTCAAAAAAATCGTATTAACGAAGAAATTACAGCGCAAGAAGTTCGTTTAATTGACATTGAAGGCGAACAAGCTGGAATTCAGTCATTACAAGACGCGCAAACTATGGCCGATGCAGCGGGTGTTGATCTTGTTGAGATCAGTCCAAACGCTGAGCCGCCTGTTTGTAGAATCATGGACTACGGTAAGTTCATCTTTGAAAAAAGCAAAGAACTAAAAGAGCAGAAGAAGAAGCAAAAGCAAATCCAGATAAAAGAAATCAAATTCCGTCCTGGTACGGATGAAGGTGATTATCAGGTTAAGCTTCGCAACTTACGTAAGTTCTTAGAAGCTGGCGATAAAGCTAAGATTACTATCCGCTTCCGTGGTCGTGAAATGGCTCACCAAGAAATTGGTATAGAATTATTAAACCGTATCAAAGCCGATTTAGAAGAGCTTGCAGTAGTTGAGTCTTTCCCAAATCGTGTTGAAGGCCGCCAAATGGTTATGATGATGGCGCCTGTTGCTAAAAAATAATTTTTAAGCGATAATACGCACCGAAATTAGCTCAGGTCTGCAAGCAATATGCGAATATTCACCTGAGTTAACCGGTCTTAAAGTAAGATTGCGGCATTTATGTTGGGTCTTCACCGGAACATGGCAGTAAGTTAGGCCTAAAAGTGGAGCTATAGAAATATATCTCACGCCTGCTTACTAATTTAAAAGCAATACAATTGGAGTTATTGCAATGGCTTATAAGCTAAAAAGTCACAGTGGCGCTGCTAAGCGTTTCAAAAAGACTGCTTCTGGCGGTTTCAAGCGTAAACAAGCGCATCTTCGTCATATTCTGACTAAGAAAACTTCTAAGCGTAAGTTACACCTACGTCCTAAGATGATGGTTCATAAAAATGACCATGGTCTAGTTTCACGTATGTTACCGTTCGCTTAATAGGGGTTTTTAGAAATGGCAAGAGTTAAACGCGGCGTTGTCGCACGTGCACGTCACAAAAAAGTTTTAAAACAAGCAAAAGGTTACTACGGAGCACGTTCACGTGTTTACCGCGTAGCTTTCCAGGCTGTTACTAAAGCGGGTCAATACGCTTACCGTGACCGTCGTGCGAAGAAACGTACTTTCCGTCAATTATGGATTGCACGTATCAATGCTGCTTCACGTCAAAATGGTCTGTCTTACAGCCGTTTTATCAATGGTCTTAAAAAGACTTCTGTAGAAATCGATCGTAAGATCCTTGCAGATATCGCTGTTTATGACCAAGTTGCATTCGCAGCGCTTGTAGAAAAAGCAAAAGAAGGCCTAGCCGCTTAAGCTTTTTTATATAAGTATTAAAAAGGAGCCTATGGCTCCTTTTTTTGTGCCTGTAATTTAGTAACTTAAACCAATGAGTAATACCAATTCGCTATTTAGTTGTTCTCGGCAATTGCTCCTGCATCCATGCAGTCGTAAATGAGAGTTTTTTAACGCAGGTAGCGACATGGTTAGCCCCGCAAAATGATTAAGTATTATTGCGCATTGGTATAATACTTAATAAGGTTATAAAGCCTAAAAACACGGGTGTGAATGAGTGAAATGTATTTGGCTGCATTTTTTTGTTGAATCACCGCAGTTTCCTCATTATAAAAAATTTAGTTGATATAATTTATATAATTAAGGCGTTTGTTAGAGAATTATATGTTTGCAAGTTTACTCATTTTATCTGCAAGTGTGGCGTATGACGCACACTTACCTCCACTCATTGAGTGGCAGGGGAAAAGCGTAGAGCTTTTACAAAAACAAGGGCCGTTAACTACTGACTTTGAGTTATCTGCAGGTGAAGCGTCGCCCGATTATGCAAATACAATGGCATTTGTAGATAGATTAGTTGCAGCAAACCCTACTCAGTTTCAATCTCAAACCATTGGCTATAGTAATAGTAAACGTGCAATAAAAATGCTAATTGCCAGTGAGCAAGGTTTTTTTGAAGCAAGGCAAATGGCTAATAGCACTAAGCCAACTATTTTTATTCAGGCAGGAATACATTCTGGTGAAATAGACGGTAAAGATGCCATGTTCATGTTACTCAGAGATATAGCGACGGGTAAGCGCCGTGACATTTTAAAAAAGGTAAACATATTATTTATTCCTATTTTAAATGTAGATGGTCACGAACGTAGCAGTGCATTCAATCGCATTAATCAACGGGGCCCTGCAAAAATGGGCTTTAGAACAAATGCTAATAACCTTAATTTAAATCGTGATTTTACTAAATTAGATACCCCAGAAGTTAGAAGTGTTTTAAAGGTTATTAACGATTACAACCCAAATTTATACATTGATGTACACGTTACCGACGGCGCAGATTACCAATACGATGTGACTTATGGTTACAATCCGGTATTTTCGAGCGAATCGCCTGCGGTATCGGATACATTAAACCAGTTTTTTAAACCTCTCATTGACGATACGCTAGCGAAGCAAGGACACATCCCAGGACCACTTGTTTTTGTTATGGATAAACGCGACTTTAAAAAAGGGTTAGCGGGCTGGGTTGCTACGCCACGTTTTTCAAATGGTTGGGGGGATTTAAAGTCATTGCCGACTATTTTAGTCGAAAATCATTCATTGAAGCCTTACAAGCAACGTGTATTGGGAACTTATGTATTTTTAGATGGTGCTATTACTGCGCTATCAAAGCACAGTCATGAATTAGCTAATGCAGTAAAAAAAGAACAAGAATTTGTTCCTAAACAGTTAATTGTAAAGCGTGGCTATGCCAAACAAGCAGATACTATTGCACAGTTTAAAGGCATTGAATATTCATCAAGCATGAATTCACTTTCGGGTCAAAATGAAGTGAAGTATTTGGGTAAAGCACATACATATACTGACTTACCTATTTATTGGCAAAAAGATGTACAACATACAGTTGAAGTACCTAAAGCTTTTTTTATTCCGCCTGTATATCGCAATATAATTAAGAAACTAAAGTTACATGGTGTCTCTATTAATAAACTTGAAGGGGCAAACACACAGCCTTTGAAAGTTGCAAAGGTGGCAGACTACACGTTTGATAAAGCACCATTTGAAGGGCGTTTTAGAGTATCAGCAACTTTTGATTACGTCCCTGCTATAAATGTAGATTTAGATGGTTGGTACCAAGTAAATACCCAACAAAAAGCAGGCGAATTAGCGGTTCATTTATTGCACCCGGAAGCCCCTGATTCATTTTTTGCGTGGGGTGAGTTTAATACTATTTTTCAGCGTACTGAATATATGGAAAACTATGCGCTAATTCCGTTTGCACGCCAAATGCTAAAAGATAACCCAAAGCTTGCGCTTAAGTTTGATGAAAAACTTAAAGATAAATCATTCGCGAGTGACGCAGAGGCACGATTAAATTGGTTATATGAGCAAAGTCCATTTTATGATCAAGCGTACTTAAAGTATCCAATACTTATGTCATTCGAAGAAGAAGTTGTTATCCCGGATCAAAAAAGTAAAGAAATCTAATATGCAAATTATAACCATACCCGTCACTGCATTTGCACAAAATAGTCGTATTATTTGGTGTAGTGAAACTAAACAAGCCGTAGTCATAGACCCAGGTGGCGACCCTGATAAAATAGTAGCAGCCCTTAATGAGCATAAACTAGAATTAAGTGCTATTTGGTTAACGCACGGGCATTTAGATCATGTGGGTGGGGCTGATATTTTACGTAATCAATTTAACGTACAAATTATTGGCCCACAAAAAGATGAGTACTTCTGGTTTGAAAACTTACCTATGCAAGCACAAATGTTCGGGTTTAAACCCATTGAGCCTTTTTATCCGGATATTTGGCTAAACCATAACGATACCGTGAGCGTAGGTAAACTTAGCTTTTTAGTGAAGCATTGCCCAGGGCATACACCTGGTCATATTGTGTTTTATCAACAAGAGAATGAATGCGTTATTGTAGGTGATGTTATTTTTAAAGGCTCAGTAGGGCGCACTGACTTCCCTAAGGGGAACAGTGAACAACTTATAGAGTCGATTAAGACGCATATTTTAACCTTACCTGATAATACTAAAATACTGGCAGGACATGGTAGCGACACTACGGTGGGATTTGAAAAGAAAACAAATCCTTTTGTGAGTGGTAAGTTTGGTTAAGTTACTTATTTTAAGTTTACAAACTGCATAAACATTAAAAATAAGCAGACTGAGTTTTAAAATGGTTGTATAATTTAACCAGTTTATTTGATAAATAAGAAATAAAATGTCTCTAAATCACGTAGATCGCCAAATATTGGCACTTTTACAACAAGATGCTAGTTTATCAACCGCAGAAATTGCAGATAAAGTAGGCTTGTCTCAATCTCCATGCTGGCGTCGAATCGCTAAGCTAGAGCAAGATGGTTATATAAAAAGCAAAGTGGCTCTTTTAGATGAGAAAAAACTTGGCTTTGATATGCTTGTATATGCACATGTGCGTTTATCAAATCACGGTAAAAAGAATCTTGCTGAGTTTGAAAAGCTGATCATGAGCTACGACGAGGTAACAGAGTGTTACACTATGGCTGGTACCATGGACTTTATGCTACGCATAATTTCACAAGGCATAGAAGGGTATGAGCATTTTGTGCGCGATAATTTACTAAGCTTAGAATACGTCCAAGAAGTACATTCTAATGTAACAATGACATGTGTAAAACGCAGTACTTCCCTTCCTTTGTAAAAGCACTTCTTTTAAAAGCTAAACCATTTTTAGTTTAGCTTAACCACATAATGACAATTGTTAACTGAGCGCTAATTTGGTAGAATTTAGCGCTTTTTTTGATACCCATTACACCATTTGAGGACCTCAATGTTTAACTTACTCAGTAGGGCGCCTAGCTCTGCTAAAAACGATATTCTATCTGGATTAACTGTGGCGTTAGCCTTAGTTCCAGAAGCAGTTGCGTTTGCATTTGTTGCAAATGTAGAACCTTTGGTTGGTCTATATGCCGCGTTTATCGTTGGTTTAATTACGGCTATTTTTGGTGGTCGCCCTGGTATGATTTCAGGTGCAACCGGTGCACTAGCTGTTGTCATGGTAAGTTTAGTGCTTGATCACGGTGTTGAGTATCTATTTGCAACTGTGTTGCTGATGGGAATACTGCAAATTCTCGCGGGGGTATTTAAGCTCGGTAAATTTATCCGTATGGTTCCTCATCCGGTAATGCTTGGTTTTGTAAACGGATTAGCAATTGTTATATTTTTAGCTCAGCTAGGGCAGTTTAAAGTGCCAGACGGTATGGGCGGACAAGAATGGATGACAGGTAATCCATTATTTATCATGCTTGGCTTAGTTGCATTAACCATGGCAATAATCCACTTTTTGCCAAAATTGACTACAGCAGTGCCTTCATCTTTAGTTGCTATTGTAACTGTAACCGGATTAGTGATTGGGTTTGATTTAGAGGCGCATACAGTATTAGATTTCTTAAAAGGAATGACTGGTGACGAAGCTGCAACAATCGCTGGCGGCTTACCTGAATTTCATATTCCTATGGTACCGTTTACTTTCGAAACGCTACAAATTATTTTTCCTTATGCACTTATTTTAGCGGCTATTGGTTTAATTGAATCATTATTAACGCTTAGCTTAATTGATGAGATTACAGAAACTCGTGGTCATAGTAATAAAGAATGTATTGGTCAAGGCGCTGCAAATATTACCTGCGGTATGTTTGGTGCAATGGGTGGTTGTGCAATGATTGGTCAATCAATGATCAATATTAACTCAGGTGGCCGCTCTCGTTTATCAGGTATAAGCGCTGCACTTATGCTACTTGGTTTTATTATTTTTGCCTCTAGCTTAATTGAAATGATCCCATTAGCTGCACTTGTTGGTGTTATGTTTATGGTAGTACTTGGTACATTTGAGTGGGCAAGCTTTAAAATGATGAAGCGCGTACCATTATCAGATGCATTTGTAATTGTTCTTGTGTCGGGCGTGACGGTTATTACTGATTTAGCGATTGCTGTATGTGTGGGTGTTATTGTATCGGCTCTAGTATTTGCTTGGCAGCATGCGAAGCAGATATATACAACTAACTACATTGATCAGGAAGGCGCTAAGGTGTACGAACTACATGGTCCATTATTCTTTGGCTCTGTTAAAAACTTTTCTGAGTTATTCGATGTGAAAAATGATCCTAAAAATGTGATTGTTGAATTTAAACACAGCCGCGTATCTGACCACAGTGCAATAGAAGCAATTGATACACTTGCTGACAAATACACAAAAGCAGGTAAACAACTTCATTTACGTCACTTAAGTAAAGACTGTACGCAGTTGCTTCATAAAGCACGTGATTTAGTTGAAGTGAATGTGATTGAAGATCCAACGTACAAGGTAGCATCAGATAAACTAGCTTAATTTACACAAAGCTATTGATATTTAAAAAGCGGAAGGTGGATAACCTTTCGCTTTTTTAGTGTCTCGACTATTTGTTTGCGGTAAGACTCTTAAAAAGCAAGGCAAGCTGTAGTGCTATGCAAACTCATAAATCTATATAATAAGACTACCTAATTTTGTGAAAATTAGCCCTACATAGGTAAAAATAATAAAAATAACAAACGCCTATTTTATGGAATTAGTTTTAACCATACGGAGTAAACATCTATTTTGAACTGGCAATCTTTAGTCGATAACAGGCAACGTTTTTTTTGGCTTTTGCAAATCGCGGGCTGGATTGGTTACGCGTTAGTAAATTATATCGGCTCTAAAGTATTTGAAATGCGTGATATATACGTATTTGTTATTTTATTGAATGCTTACGCTGGTTGTTTGATGACAGTGCCGCTTAGGTATATTTACCGTAAAATTTGGAATGCCTCGCCTTGGGTATTAATGATTGTAGTATTTGGTGCCTCTTATATAACGGGGACTCTATGGGCTGTCGTTCAAAAATTCAATCTATGGGAAATATACCGCCATGGTTATAGACCAGAGGAGTGGTTTTATTACCTGCAGCAAGGTTTAGATTCTGTATATATTATTTTATGTTGGAGTGGTTTGTACTTTGGCGTTAAATATTATCAATTATTACAAAGTGAGCGACAGAAAGCGTTAAAGGCCACAACGATGGCACACGAAGCGCAACTAAAAATGCTCAGGTATCAGTTAAATCCCCATTTTTTATTCAATACACTTAACGCTATTTCTACTTTAATTTTGGTTAAAGAAAACAAAGATGCTAACTTAATGGTAGCAAGGTTAAGTGACTTTTTACGTTACACACTTAATACCGATCCAATTAAAAAAGTACCGCTTGAGCAAGAGCTTCATGCGCTCATGCTTTACTTAGAAATAGAGCGCGTCCGTTTTGATGAGCGATTGAAAGTAAATGTAGATATTAGCGAGCAAGCAAAAGAGGCTTTAGTACCGAGCTTAATTTTGCAACCAATTATAGAAAACGCGATTAAATATGCCATTGCCCATCTGACAGAAGGTGGTGTAATTGATATTAAAGCACAAGTATTTGCGAATGAATTATTACTAGAAGTGGGTGACAACGGCCCTGGCACTGAAATACTTGATGGCCAATTAGTTAACGCTCAAGGTGTAGGTGTTGCTAACACCAAAGATAGATTAAAAACGTTGTATGAAAATAATTATTCGTTTGTATTATCACATAATACGCCAAGTGGATTAAAAGTTAATCTGCGAGTACCTTTTGAGAAGGCTGTGAAAAATGACTAAAATAAAAACACTCATTGTTGATGATGAACCGTTAGCGCGAAAAGGTTTAGCGGTAAGACTTGAAGAATATTCTGATATTGAAGTAATTAAATTATGTAGTTCAGGCGCTGATGCAATTGAAATGTGCCAAAGAGAGAAAATCGATTTGGTTTTTTTAGATATTCAGATGCCAGGTATGAATGGCTTTGAGGTGGCAAGAGCGCTTAGCGAAAGTACAAAAGTATTACCTGCAATTGTATTTGTAACTGCTTTTGATCAGTTTGCTGTAAAAGCATTTGAAATTCATGCTCTCGATTACATTTTAAAACCCGTTGATGATAACAGATTAAAACAGGCGGTAGAAAAAGTGCATACTTATTTAAAAACGCAGCAAGACAACGCCCATAAGAAAAAACTAGCGAGTTTTGTAGCCGGTATTACTGGTAATAATTGCGAAGAAATATTAAAAAAATTAGCGACTGGCGATACCTTAACAGATAGACGTTACCCAGAATCGCTTGCAGTAAAAGAGCAGGGTGAAATTATACGGGTACCTGTAGCGACTATCCAATGGGTTGATGCTGCAGGTGACTATATGTGTTTACACTGTGAAGATGGACAAACGCATATACTTCGTAAAACAATGAAAGAGCTTGAGCAAGAGCTAGACCCTCAGTTATTTGTGCGTGTACACCGCAGTGCAATAGTAAATACAAAACAAATTAGTAAGCTGGTTACACAAGTAAGTGGCGAGTATTTATTAGTACTTGAAAACGGACAAGAATTAAAAGTGAGCCGTAGCTACCGAGATAAGGTTAAAGCGGCATTAGCAAGTTAAAGCCAACGCTTTTATTACAGGCACAAAAAATGCGAGCTAAGCTCGCATTTTTTATATTTAGTAATTATGCAACAGTTACAATTTTCATAGTGTTAGTTGCGCCCACAGTTTCCATTGAGTCACCGTGAGTAATAATTACTGTATCACCAGACTGTAAAGAACCTTGAGAAACCAAAGTATCAAGTGCCGCTTTTACCATACCGTCTTTTTCAGTTTTTGTAGAATCAAAAAATACTGGGTAAACACCACGATAAAGTGCTGTTTGACCTAATGTACTCGCATGGCGTGAAAGCGAGTAGATTGGTAAGCCAGAGCTGATACGTGACATTAATTTAGCCGTGCTACCAGATTCAGTAAGCGTGATGATAGCTTTAACAGAATCTAAGTGATTAGCTGCATACATAGCAGAAAGTGCGATAGATTCTGCATTGTTAGAAAAACGACTATCTAAACGATGCTTAGAAACATGCGTTTCTTTTTGAGATTCAGCACCTAAACAAACACGTGCCATAGTTGCAACAGTTTCTTCAGGGTAATCACCTGCAGCTGTTTCAGCTGAAAGCATTACAGCATCTGTTCCATCAAGAACAGCATTTGCAACATCCATAACCTCTGCACGTGTAGGCATAGGGTTATCGATCATCGATTCCATCATTTGCGTTGCTGTTACTACAGTACGGTTTAATGAACGAGCACGACGAATAATTAGTTTTTGCTTGCCCATAAGAGCTGCATCACCAATTTCAACACCTAAATCACCACGAGCAACCATTACAGCGTCAGACGCTAGAATGATGTCATCAACAGCTTCTTGTGTTTCTACGGCTTCAGCACGTTCAATTTTTGCAAGTAGTTGTGCTTTTGAACCAGCAGCTTCAGCAAGTGAGCGTACGTAGCGCATATCGTCGCCACTACGTGGGAATGATACGGCAATGTAATCTACGTCAATTTCAGCGGCAGTTATTAAATCTTCTTTATCTTTTTCAGTAAATGCTGGAGCAGTTAAGCCACCACCTAAACGGTTAATACCTTTATTGTTAGATAAAACACCGCCAACAGTTACAGTACAATGTACTAAGTGCCCAGCTACTTCATCAACACTTAGTTGAATAAGGCCGTCATTTAGGAGTAGTAGGTCGTTAGGGCTAACATCGTTAGGTAGTTCTTTATAATCAATACCTACAGAGTTAACATCGCCTTCGCCTTTTTCCATTTTTGCATCAAGAGTGAACTTTGCACCCACAGCAAGAGTTACTTTACCTTCTTTAAAAGTAGAAACGCGGATTTTAGGGCCTTGAAGGTCAGCAAGGATAGCAATATGCTTGCCTAATTTTTTTGCAATATCGCGTACAGCTTGCGCACGGTCTTTATGATCTTGGGCAACACCATGTGAGAAGTTTAAACGTACTACATTAGCCCCAGCGATAATAATTTTTTCTAAGTTGTTATCTCTATCGGTAGCAGGTCCAAGGGTAGCGACTATTTTCGTGCGTCTTAGCATCAATTTCTCCTGTTTGCTTGGTGAAAGCATGTTGACGTTATTTTGTTGAATTAAAACATCTATATTAGATTAAAATATTTTAATTATGTGCAAACTTCAAAGGTTTGCCACTATTTTATACAAAACTATTGTGTCATCATTATGACACCGGTGTCAGAATGCGTCAATGATCTTAATTTCAATTAGCGTAGCTTTTAGTCACCCCGAGAGCATTGATGTTTGATATAATTACGTAGCTTATTTATCTGTAATAAAAAAGCATGTTGTATGGGCTCATAGTTAGTATTTTATGACTGTATGAGTATAATGCACGCGGTATTATTTAATTTATACACTGAATTTTCTAACCAAATAGTTGTTACCGAGGAGGACACTAGATGCAAGTTGCATTAGTAGGGTTAGGCGTTATGGGAAAAAATCTTGCCCTAAACTTGATTGAAAAAGGGATAACGCTAGTCGCTTATGATAAAAACCCACATGCGGGTGAAGAGTTACTAAGTTGTGCCAAATCACAAGGCATGGCTGATAGGCTTCACATTGTCTCTGATTTAAGTGACATGGTAAGGCGTTTAGAGGCACCTCGTTCTATTTTATTACTTGTTCCTGCTGGTGAGTTAGTTGATACAGTTTGTAATGAACTTGTAGAGGCCGGCGTTAATTGTGACGATATGATAGTCGATTGCGGTAATAGTAATTATAAAGATGGTATAACGCGTAAACTCAAATACCAAAATAAATTTGAATTTGCCACTATGGGAATTTCTGGCGGTGCAGAAGGCGCTCGTCATGGTCCTGCAATGATGGCAAGTGGTTCTGAAGGTGGTTGGGAACGTATTGAGCCATGGTTTGAAAAAGTAGCTGCTAGCTATAATGGCGACTCGTGTTTTGCACGTGTTGGCCAATCAGCAAGTGGTCATTTTGTAAAAATGGTTCACAACGGTATTGAATACGCACTGATGCAACTTATTGCAGAAGTGTACCAATTACTTCGTTTAGGTACTAATCGTTCTCCACAAGAAGTAGCTGAGATATTTAATGACTGGTCAGAAGGTCAATTAAATAGTTACTTACTGTCTATTTCTAGCCATATATTGTCACTTGAAAATCATAATAATGTACCGCTTGCGGACTTAATTGATAATAAAGTTGGCGCTAAAGGTACTGGTCTTTGGACTGCGCAAAATGCACTCGAACTTGGTATTGCTGTCCCTTCACTTGTTGCTGCTGTTCAAGCTCGTCATTTAACTAATGCATGTAACACAACGGCTGCACAAGAGATGACATATGCATCTAAATCAACGAACAATGTTGAAATTGATTTAGAAGAGCTAAAAGACGCGTTCTTACTTGCAAGCTTACTTGCGTATCGTCAAGGTTTAGCGCTAATTAAAGGTGCATCACGTACTCATCAGTGGAAAGTAGATTTATCTAAAACGCTTCAAACATGGCGCGCTGGTTGTATAATCCGTGCTGACTACCTTGATAGCGTTGCACAAGGTGTTGAATTTATTGACACTCTTGAAAAAGAGTCTAACTCTTTGCGCAAAATTACCGGTCAAGCAATAATGACTGGTTTAGCATTCCCTGTATTGGGAGCTACACAAACGTATTTAGCAACATTAACTACACCGAGTAATGGGCATTTAGTTCAAGCCCAGCGTGATTACTTTGGTGAGCACGGCATAAAAACCCACAGTGGTGAAATGTGTCATTTAACTGATTTAGTAGATATAGACGCTAAAGTTAGATAAAAAACAGTTGTTTAAAACGATAAAGGCACGCTATTTAGCGTGCCTTTTGTATTTTTAGCCCGTAAAAATTAACGGCTTAACTCACCACGTAAGTTATCTTGCATTAAATGACGAATCGTTTCGACTTCAAGCTTTTGGCTAAATAAATAATGTAACTTAGTTAAACATGCTTCAAGGGTCATATCGTACCCACTTATTACACCAATATTTAATAGCGCATTACCTGTTGCATAGCCACCCATGTTTACATGACCTTTTAAACACTGAGTTAAGTTAACAATTACGACGCCACGTTTACTTGCTTCTTCGAGTATTGACAAAAAGCTCGGATCTTGTGGTGCATTACCTACACCAAAACTCAGTAACACCAATGATTTAATATTGCCATTGACCAAGCTTTTAACTACCTCTTGGCTAATGCCAGGATATAAATAAAGCACCCCGATAGGTTGAGGTGTAATAGGTGTAACTTGCAGCTCATTTTCAACATATGGGCTAAGCTGACCTTTAATCAGTTGGATATTAATACCTGATAACGCTAAGGGGTCTAGGTTAGGCGAGGCAAAAGCATTAAACCCATCCGCGTGTGCTTTAGTTGCTCTATTACCTCTAAACAGTTGGTTATTAAAAAAGAGGCTTACTTCAGCAATAGGATAATTTGCAGCTAAATACATGGCATTAAGTAAGTTTACTTGGCCATCAGAACGTAATTGTGAGAGCGGAATTTGTGAGCCGGTTACAATCACAGGTTTAGTCAAATTTTCGAACATAAATGACAGCGCTGAGGCTGTATACGCCATAGTATCAGTGCCATGGAGCACCACAAAACCATCATAATCTTGGTATTTATCTTTGATATCATTAGCAATGAGTTGCCAATGCTCTGGAGACATGTCTGAAGAATCTATAAGAGGGCAGTATTCGTGAATATCAAACAAAGGCATTTCATCACGATTAAATTCTGCGTTATTCACTACGGTTTCTGTTAAAAAACCTTCAGCTGGAATATAGCCTCGACTCGATTTTTTCATACCTATAGTACCGCCAGTATAAGCGATATAAATGCGTTTACGTTTCATAAAAAAAGCCCAGTAAAAAAACTGGGCCTAGTATAACGTTAAGCAGCTTTAAATACAGCTGATTAGGTGAAGCTATGCACTTTTATTGTGCAACATTACACACTAAACAGCGTGCGTATACACCTTGTGGATCGTTGTAATCTTTAAGGTTTTCAACTTCAGTACTTAATTGGTTAATAACACTTTGTAAATTAGCTTGTGTTGCTAACACAGATGTTTTTTGTGTTTGCAAACCAAGCATAGATTTAATAGACGCATTACCAAAAATGTTTTGAATCATTTTTTCTTGCGAGCTTAAATCTTGTTTAATAGTTTTAACTTCATAATGATTAAGCTTGGCAAGTGCAGCCGCGGCTTCAATCGCACCTTGTTTGTCGCCTAGCTTATCAACCAAACCTAGTTCAAGTGCTTGAGATGCAATCCATACACGGCCTTGGGCAATTTTGTCAACCTGCTCAGGCGTCATATTACGCGCATCAGCAACAACATTTAAAAAGCGACCGTATGCTTCCTCAACGTTCATTTGAATTACTTGACCCATCTTTTCATTTAGTGGACGAGTGATAGAAAAGCCAGCCATTTCGGTTGTTGCAACGCCATCTGAATAAACACCAATTTTCGATAAGGTTTTCTCAAATGTCATAAACGTACCAAATACACCAATTGAGCCTGTAATTGTACTTGGTGCTGCCCAAATTTCGTTTGCAGCAGAGGCAATCCAATAACCACCTGATGCAGCCACAGAACTCATTGAAGCAATAACAGGTTTACCAGCAGCCTTAAGGGCTAATACTTCAGCACGAATAACTTCAGAGGCAAACATACTACCGCCACCAGAGTCGATACGTAGTACAACCGCTTTAACTTTATCATCCAGGCGTGCTTTACGAAGTAGGGCAGCTGTAGAGTCACCCCCAATTTCGCCCGCTTTACGCTCACCATCAACAATCGTACCTTTAGCAACAACTACCGCTACTTTTTCGGTAATAGGGTTATCAATTTCAATAGGCGGTTTAATTAAGCTTAAGTATTCACGAAATGAAACTTGCTTAAATGTCTTACCATCTTCTTGTGTGCCCACTAAATCAATTAATTGTTTGCGAACTTGCTGATTTGTTTTTAAAGAGTCAACCCACTGGTGATCAAGTGCATATTTACCTGCATCGCCATCGGCAGCTTTCATTTTTTCTAGATATACGTCCATTGTTTCGTCAAAATTTGACTCATCAAACGGGCGAACAGCGGCAACATCTTGTTTGTATTCGCTCCAAAGAGCGCCTAACCAAACGCGGTTAGCTTCTTTAGCTGCATCGGACATGTCGTTACGAATAAAAGGTTCTACTGCTGACTTAAATGTACCAACACGGAAAATATGCTGCGTTACTTCAAGCTTTTCAAGTGCATCTTTAAAGTAAAGCGGGTACATGCCATAACCTTCAATACCTACGCTGCCGTATGGGTGCATAGCTATTTCGTCAGCATGCGATGCAATATAGTATTGTGCTTGAGTATAGTAATAACCCGATGCAATTACTTTTTTGCCAGCTTGCTTGAAGGCATCAATAGCCTTTGTAATTTGCTTAAGTTTATTTAAATGTGCTTTAGGCATCTCTTGTAAATCAAGCAATATCACCGTGATACGATCGTCTTTAGTCGCTTCGTTTATTACTTCAACAATATCGTCGAGTAATATTTCGCTTGGTGCTTCAGAACCAGAGGTTGCATCACTAATTGCGGCTTCAACTGGGTCTATATATGTTTTCTCTTCAACAATAGGACCATTTAAGTTAAGCCTGAGTACAGAGCCATTTTCAACTATTATTTGATCATCGTCACTTGAGAGTGACACAAAGAAAACAATTACCAGTAATAAAAACAAAATGTTTAGTATTAAGCGACGAGAAAAATTAATTCCAGCCCAAATACCTTTAAATACCTTTGCTATCAAAATAGCTCCTTAATTTGGTACAGTTAATACATTAGTTCCATCTTAGCCTAGAATAAAAATAAATTTAACTGCTAAATCGTAACGAAGTGTTTATGAACCTATATAAACGTAAGTTTTTACTGCTATTTTTAATTAAATGCATGCACATATTGCTTATTACTTGCCATTAAAGCAGAATTAGCTAATGTATACAGGTTAGACCAGTTAACGGGGCACAAGATGTTAGAACAACAATTACAACTAAAACACACACAATTACGTAACCGCTTAGTTATGGGCTCAATGCATACAGGTCTTGAAGAGGGCTGGCATAACCGCAAACGCTTACGCGCATTTTATGAAGCACGTGCAAAAGGTGGCACCGCAATGTTAATTACAGGCGGATACAGCCCTAATTTACGTGGCAAGCTAACACCTATTTCTTCCTCATTTAATAGTTATTACGATGTGTTTAAGCATCGCGCCTACACAGATGCTGTGCATAAACACGGTGGAAAAATTTGTTTGCAATTATTACATGCTGGACGTTACGCATACCATCCTTTCAATCAAGCACCAAGTGCAATAAAAGCACCTATTAATCCTTATAAACCTAAAGTGATGTCGCTTGGCTCGATAAAAAAAACAATTAAAGACTTTGCGCATTCTGCCTATATGGCTGAAAAAGCCGGCTACGATGGCGTTGAAGTCATGGGTTCTGAAGGGTATTTGATTAATGAGTTTATGGCGCCTCATACCAATAAACGCGATGATGAGTTTGGTGGCAGCTTAGAAAATAGAATGCGACTTGCACTTGAAATAGTTAAAGCTGTAAGAGCAAAAGTATCTGAAAAATTCTTAATTATTTTTAGATTGTCGGTCATTGATTTGATTCCAAACGGTTCAACACCAGAGGAAGTTGTTATTCAGGCTACCGAACTTGAAAAAGCGGGTGTTGATATATTTAACACTGGCATTGGTTGGCACGAAGCGCGTGTACCGACTATTGCGAGTATGGTGCCACCGGGTGCATTTAAAGAAGCATCAAAGCGTTTAAAAGACGTAGTTAATGTCCCTGTGATTGCTGTTAACCGAATTAATACTCCAGAAATTGCTAACGATATTTTAAATGCAGGCGAGGCTGATTTAATTTCGATGGCACGTCCGTTATTGGCTGATCCTGAGTTTTTTAATAAGTATGTAAACAATCAATCTAAACAAATTAATATTTGTATTGGCTGTAACCAAGGTTGTCTAGATCACGTATTTAAAAATAAACGTGCTACGTGTTTAGTTAATCCACAAGCTGCATTTGAGCTAGATTACCCGCTAGAGCAAGCAGCTAAAGCTAAAAATGTATTAGTTGTCGGTGCAGGTCCTGCTGGTTTATCAGCAAGTTGTTACTTGGCTCAAAAAGGGCATAACGTCACGTTAATTGATCAAAAATCGCAAATGGGCGGTCAATTTAATTTAGCCATGCAGATACCGGGTAAAGAAGACTTTAACCATACACTTACTTACTTCACTAATGAGCTCGAGCGATTAAAAGTAACTGTGGAGCTTAGTAAAGCTTACGACGATTCAATGCTTAAAGATTATGATGATATTGTTTTTGCAACAGGCGTTAGGCCGCGTGAAGCCTCTATTAAATGTAGTGATGATAAGCGTGTGTTTGCTTATGACGAAGTTATACGCGGCGAAGTAGAACTGGGCAAATCAATTGCTATTTTAGGTGCTGGCGGTATTGGTTTTGATATGGTTGCTTTTTTAAGTGAACATAAATCACAATCTATTAGCGAGTTTAAAACGCAATGGGGGATTGAGTGTGATGCACAACCTCATAAAGACGAGCGCCAATTGTATATGTTAAAACGCAGTTCGGGTCGTTTTGGTAGTGAGCTTGGTAAAACCACTGGTTGGATACATCGCCAAGTTGCTAAACAGCATGGTGTTAAACAAATTGCTGACTGCCAATATCAAAGTTTTGATAAGAATGGGTTAACAATTAATGTTGCTGGAGAAGTTCAAGTACTGCCGGTAGATACTGTTATTGCCTGTATTGGTCAGGTTTCTAATAGCGAAGTGCTAGAAGGTTACACAGATAACGCAAAAGTGCATGTGATAGGCGGAGCTAAATTGGCTGCTGCAATTGATGCTAAACGCGCTATTTTTGAAGCCCTACAAGTGGCGAGAAGTATTTAACCTTTGTAAATAAATTGAAATAGTTTATCAATTTATACGGTCTTTGTTGTTTATAGTCTATAACTTAATAAACATTGAACACACAGGATACGCATGAATAAACTAATCAGTTTTTATAACACAATATTGGGTAAACTATCGTTTTTAGATGGTTTACCTGCTTTACTATTTCGCTTAATTTTAGCTCCCGTTATGATCATCGCAGGTTATAACAAACTTGCTATAAGCACTGAAACAGAAGGCTTTCTAAATAACTTTTTAGCATCTCCTGATGTCGTTCAATGGTTTGGTAATAGTGAATGGGGTTTAGGCTTGCCGTTTCCTGACTTACTAGCTTTCTTAGCTGGTTGGAGTGAGTTTTTAGGAGGCTGGTTGTTATTATTTGGCCTTTTAACTCGCTTAGTCAGTATCCCGCTTATGTTCACAATGGTTGTAGCGGCTACTTCAGTACATTGGCATAACGGGTGGTTTGCAATAGCGCCGACTAATCCAGAAACAAGTGCTGCGCAAGTACTTGATTGGTTATCTATCCCTGGTGCAAAAGAAAGCCTCGAAAACTCATTAGAAGTACAGGACAGGATAGGGAAAATTCGAGGCTTAGTTGAAGAGCACGGCTTTCCTGATTACCTATACGAAAAAGGGAAACCATCTATTTTAAATAATGGCATAGAATTTTCGGCAATTTATTTTGCTATGCTCCTAAGTTTATTTTTTATGGGCGGTGGTCGTTTTGTTAGTTTTGATTACTGGTTAAAGCGAAAAGTTATAAAAAAATAGCGCATTAAATGTATTTTATTAACGGCTGCATAGTTGACCCTTTGCGGCCGTTTTGCATTTTAATTTCTCGGTATTTATTATTTAAGGTTTTAAATGTTACTCTATCGTTTTGAATTTTGAGGAATCGTTATGAACGCTATCGAGCTTTTACTTACTCGCCAATCAGACTCTAAACTAACAGAGCCGGGCCCTACGCCTGAGCAGCTCGACATAATTAAGCAAGCAGCATTACGTGTTCCTGATCATGGCTGTATAGCACCGTGGCAGTTCATCATAGCTCAAGGTGATGCACGCAATAAACTGGGTGAAATTTACCATCAAAGTGCAGTGGCAGAGCAACAGACAGAAAAAGTAATTAACCGTGCTAAAGAGCTTCCCCTTCGTGCGCCTATGATTGTAATAGCAATTGCTAAATATCAAGAACACCCAAAAGTTCCTCGTATCGAGCAAGTACAAAGTGCAGGCTGTAGTGTATTAGCAATGCAACAAGCTGCATTTGCTCAAGGTTTAGGTGGTGTTTGGCGCACAGGTTACTTTGCACAAAGTAGAGCAGTCAAAAAAGCGCTTAACTTACATGAGCAAGATGAAATTGTAGGGTACTTATACATTGGTACTCCTCAAGTCGAGTGTAAAAAGTCACCTCGCCATAAACCAGAACATTATTTTAGTAATTTGTGAAATAGTATGAACTTTATGCAATTTGCATAGTCATAATTCATTAAGGTTACCAAGAGTAATATAAAAAAGTTAGTGGTTTGGCTGTGAGAAGCGCTTGGAAGCACAAAAGTTAATAATTCTTCTTCAGTTTGTTTTTTAATCGGTTGTTTTTTGATACATTATGGAAAGTCTTAATAAAAATAACGATAAAGAAGACGAAAACAATGGGAAATTTATTTTTACAGGAAAAAGAAAACTGGCTTGCGTGGTCAATTTGGGGAATTGTTGGTGCTTTTGTAACCTTGTATGTTGCAATGAGTACAAATGCAGCGCATTTTATAGCAGGCTCTGCAATAGGTATGCTAATACTGTTAACTTTGTGGATGCAACAGTCTAAACGTTTTGACTTTGGACGGGCATTTAAAGTGTGTTGTTATGTTTTAGCGCTAAGTGTACTCCCCGCTTTTATGTTTGTAATAGTGCCAAGTGATGATTTAAATCGGTTTGACTTAATTTTTCAAAGTGTAACATTCACGGCATTGAGTTTATTGGCTTGTTTGATTTGTTCTTGGATTGCTCGCAGGCCCAAACAATATTACTGAGTATTGAATTAATAAGCGTGTTGCAGTAAATAGCGCAACAAAAGAGCAATGTGACTTGTTTTTAATCGTTTAATTATTATTTACGATTAATTTATATTTAGCTCTTTACAAGTAACACGTTTAACCATATTATTCGCGCCGTACGGAGAGATGGCAGAGTGGTCGAATGCACCGGTCTTGAAAACCGGCATGGGTTTATAGCCCATCTAGGGTTCAAATCCCTATCTCTCCACCATTATTTAAAAAAACCGCCTTATAGGCGGTTTTTTGCTTTGTGGAGTTTAATTAATGACTAAAGCAACGAACCTATCAACCTCACAGCAATTAATAAAACATCTTTTATTATGGGTGGTATTTGGTTACTGCTATCAAAGTGCTATTAGCTTGTTGGCAAAAATGGCGGTCGACGCACAACCAGAATATCCATTAATTACCGCTTTTGCTTATGGTCTTGGTTTTAATATTTTGGCTGCCCATCTTATTACTAAATATGATAAACATTGGCCAGTAATTGGCTCTGCTTTTATTGGTTTAGTAGGCTTAGTTGCAGTGCCATTTTTATTGTCTGGTGAATCTGGATTATTAGCTATTCCTTTACTTGTTGGAATTTTATTCACTTTACCGCTTTGTAGTTATATTGTTGGCCTAATTAAGCTAAAACTCAGCAAAAACTAGCCCCAAACGGGGTTTATTTTGTGATAGCATATACGTGTCTTTTAACTAACAAAACGTGAAAAACACATTATGTCAGATAATTTTACTACAGATGCTGAAAAAGCAAGTTACGGTATTGGCTTACAAATGGGTGAGCAACTTAAGTCTAATCCTTTTGAAGGCTTAAACCTAAATTCAGTATTTGAAGGCATGAAAGATGCGTACGCTGGTAGCGCATTTCAAGTTGAGATCCCTGAGATTCAAGCTGCATTCGAAAAGATTAACGAAGAGATCCAAGCTCGTCGTGAAGAAGAATCTAAAGTACTTTCTGCAGAAGGTATTGCATTCTTAGAAGAAAACGCAAAACGTCCTGAAATCACAGTAACTGAGTCTGGTCTTCAATACGAAGTACTAGCGACTGGCGAAGGCGAAAAGCCAACAGCTGAGTCTACAGTACGTGTTGATTACCACGGTACACTAATTAACGGTACTGTGTTTGATAGCTCATACGAGCGCGGTCAACCAGCTGAATTTCCAGTTGGTGGCGTGATCAAAGGCTGGACTGAAGCATTACAAATGATGCCTGTAGGTACTAAATGGCGTATCTACGTTCCTCATGAGCTTGCTTATGGTGAACGTGGCGCAGGTGCTGCAATCGCACCTTTCTCAACGCTTGTATTTGACGTTGAACTACACGAAATCATTTCTTAATTTAAATAAATTTTAAAATTAAGAGTTTAAAAAGCCGTATTCAATCTGAATACGGCTTTTTTGTGTCTGTAATCTAAGTGTTTTATACCAATTCGATTAGGGTCTGTTGATCTTTCAAGGTTAAATTTGCAGCAGTCTGTTTGGTATTTAGGTGTATTAGTTCAGACAAGATCTGACACATCAACTTGAAAAAGTGAGAGTTACCCGTTTTGATAAAAGGTGTCGAATCTTTAAATCAAAACATATAAGAGGTAACTCTCATGCTACATACTAACAATCCAATTATTAAACACAAAGCGGGTTTACTTAATCTTGCAGAAGAACTTGGCAACGTATCAAGAGCCTGCAAAGTGATGGGCGTATCCCGTGATACATTTTATCGATATCAAGAACTCGTCGAAGACGGTGGACTTGATGCGTTAATTGATAAAAGTCGTAGAGCGCCAAACTTAAAAAATAGAGTTGATGAAGCAACTGAACAAGCCGTCATTAAATACGCTGTCGATTATCCAGCTCATGGCCAACACAGAACGAGTAATGAACTCAGAAAACAAGGCGTATTCGTTTCTGGCAGCGGTGTTCGTTCAATATGGCTACGTCATGACCTAGAGAACTTCAAAAAGCGTCTCAAGGCACTAGAAAATAAAGTTGCTAACGAAGGTATCATTCTCACCGACGCTCAAGTAGCTGCGCTTGAAAAGAAAAAACATGATGACGAAGCGTGTGGTGAAATTGAAACGGCTCACCCAGGTTATCTAGGCTCTCAAGATACATTTTACGTGGGTAATCTCAAAGGCGTTGGGCGTATCTACCAACAAACCTTCGTTGATACATACAGCAAAGTAGCGTTCGCTAAGCTCTACACCACGAAAACGCCAATTACTGCGGCTGACATACTCAACGACAAAGTACTGCCGTACTTCGAACAGTACGAGCTTCCCATGCTACGTATTCTAACCGATAGAGGCACTGAATATTGTGGCAAAGTCGAACATCATGATTACCAGTTATATCTGGCTATTAATGATATCGATCATACAAAAACCAAAGCTATGTCACCGCAAACAAATGGTATCTGCGAACGCTTCCACAAAACGATACTCAATGAATTCTATCAAGTTACATTCCGTAAAAAGCTATATAGCTCATTAGCGGAATTGCAAAAGGATCTGGACGAGTGGATGATTTATTACAATAATGACCGAACTCATCAAGGAAAAATATGCTGTGGCAGAACGCCATTAGAAACTTTATTAGATGGAAAATTGATCTGGGCTGAGAAAAATTTAGCTCAAATCTAGACTGACAGTCACCGATTAAAAAACGGGTAACTGTCAGATCAAGTCTGAGCTAGTACAATTTAGGCAAGGCAGAGCCTATGTAGTGTGGTTATTCCCCATAAATGGGCGATAACGTAGCATTAATGCCAAACAGGCGCTGCCCAAAGGGTTCTTTCTAGGGGCTATTTACTCTTTGTTGCTCGGTTTTTACTTAGCCCACTAGGTTACAAACCTCGCGCCGCGATTAAATAGCCCCTAGTTTGAACAAATTTTAATCCGCAAAGATCAACAGACCCTAATTAAGTGATCTATTTTGCGCTAAGAAAATAGTGTTGATAACAAGGCAAAAGCTTTTTTAACTAATTGTTATCACTAATTGCTCCTGCATTGCTCTACCTTTTGCATCCATGCAGTCGTATTTCATAATTTTTTACGCAGTTAGCGCAAAGTTTAATCCCTTGAATTGATCAAGTATTATTGCCGAACGATATTATATATTCTAAAAATAAAAAAACCGCATTAATAAAATGCGGTTTATAAACTAAAACTACTTTTAATTATTAAAAATAGCCACGAACACCAAAGCGGAAGTTTCTGCCTGGTAGTGGTGCTTTATCTTTAATAAATGAGCTATGTACAAAACCTAACTCATCAGTAATGTTATCAACGTTTATATACAGCTGTGCATCGACACTGCCTAAACCTAATTGGTAATTAGCTTGTGCATCAAATAACGTATAGCCATCAGTTTGAGTTTCAAAGGCAGTTACATCGTTTTGATCAAAGTAATGAGTACCCGTTAATGTTAGTTGTAAGTCACCTAAATCGTACTGTAACTCAGAGCCTAATTTATTGGCAGGGATACGTGGTAAATTCCCTTCGTCGTCTTTTAGTTTTGCACGAGTTGAGTCACCAAATACTTTAACCATAGCGCTTGGTGTTACTTGGTAATGCGCGTCAAACTCAATTCCATAAAGCTCTGCGTCTTTACTTGTAAACTGATAAACCGCAACAGCATCGTCATGTGCACCAATAGCTGATTCTAAACCATCTTCTTCATCGTAAACTAAACCCGTATTTTCTTGAAAATAAAAGTTTTTGATATCGTTATAGAAAAAGTTAACGGTGTAACCAAAATCACCGCTAAAGCGTCTAAAGCTTAAATCTAAGTTTGTTGAAGTTTCCTGCTTGATATTTTCTGGCTCAAAATGCGCTTCATTATCTTCAATATTGTAACCAAGGCCTAGCTCGTACGTGCCAGTTGCAATGTGTAAACCGTTAGATAAAAGCTCTGCCGAAAGTGGTGCTCGTTCTGAATGAGAAATACTCGTAGCGATACTATGACCCGGCTTGTATTGCCAAATGGCACCAGCAGAGGCGCTTAAATTGGTAAAACTTTTATTGTATCCAATAGTTTCTTCGTCGCTGTGATCTATTTCTACTTCATCGTGGCTATGCTCGTATGCCGTGATTTTGCTTTCAATTTTGTAATCTTCAACACGTGCGCCAAGTTCAATTGTAACGTTGCCAAATTCACGCTCTTCTAGTAAATATAATGCGTTAGTTGTAGTTACACTTGCGGGTGTAAAGGCTTCTTCACCAATTGCATCGTAGTCAGAATCGCTGTAGTGATAACCCATCATTCCGTGCCAATCAGCAAACTTATGCTCTACATTTAAACGTGCTTCAGTCGTTTTATTTTTAAAAGTAGTACCAATTTCGCCATCTTCAATTTCGCTGTGCGAGTAATCTGTGTAGCCAACACGTAGGTTGATGGTTTCAATCCAGTTATTATGAAGGGCGTAACTTACAAGCCCTTGCCAGCGATCTTGCTCTAAATGTGCGTAAACCGGCTCTTCAGCTGCTTCGTCTTCATGTTCTGCATGCTCTTCTTCAGTTTCACCTTCGTGATCGTGATGATGCTCATGCCCAGGAATACCGTAATCGGTATCAATACTACCGTACGAAAAACCAATCGTTAAATGATCGCCAACATAGCTGGTACCAAAGTTAAGTGTTTCGCTATCAATAAAAGTATTTTCTACAGAATTCTCTGTTTCTACATCGCCATCATCGTCGGCAATAGTAAAGGTAGGTGTTTGGTAATCATCGCCACTGCGCTTAGTGCCATCAAAATGAAAGTTAAAGCCTTCATTACCAGTTTCGAGTTTTGCAGCTACGGTGTTTGAGTTTGATACTGTATCGTGGCTGTATTCTGCAGCCCCCGTAAGCTCGTCGATATTGTCTGTAGGAATGCGGTTATCAACCACGTTAACAACACCGCCAATTGCACCAGAGCCATAAAGTAGGGTACTTGGGCCACGTAATACTTCAATTTGTTCTGCTGCTAGGCTATCGCTTGATGTCGCGTGGTCTGGGCCAATGCGTGATGCATCGCTGGCATCTAATCCGTTTTGTGTGATTTTAACGCGAGGGCCATCTAATCCACGAATAATTGGGCTTGATGATACAGGGCCAAAGTAACTTGCATTTACGCCTGGTAAACCTTTTAGCGTTTCACCAAGAGTTGGTTTTGATTTATTTCTTAATTCATCACCTGAGAGCACGCTTACTGGCGATATCATCTCGAGGCTATTTTTATGAAGTGCAGAGGCATAAACAATCACTGTCTCAACCGATGTTGGTTTAAGTGACACAGACAGATTATTTGAAGATTCGCTAACAGCAATACGAGAGTCTACGTAGTTGTCTTTACTAATATGTAATTGGCTATTTGCATCGATTTCTATAGCAAATTCGCCTAAATCATTACTTTTAACGCTTTGGTTTTTACCATGCACATGAATTGAGGCATTTTTAATTGGTTGATTTTTATCATCCATTACTTTACCAGTAACAGTGGCAGCCAAAGCTGATTGAGAACATAAAACAGAAAAAATAGCAGAGGAGATTAATGTTAACTTTGTCATGGATATATTGGTTCGCGGTTATTATGTTGTGATATAATATAACACCGCAAAATCAGTGAATCAACAATGTTATAGTATAACTTTGTGTTTTGCGATGAATGATCTAAAAATGACGATTAAACCAATTTTATAAAATTATAATAATAGGTATGTTAATAGAAATACCTATTTATTTAAGTGCGAGACTCATAGCGCTGCAGGTTTATCTAGGTATCTAAGAGCGGCTATCTATCATTATCAAATCTAGTTTATGCTGCGCTCTTGTCTGGTTTGTAATATCTATAGATTCAATCATTTCGCATTCGTCGCGGATCATCTCTGAAATAAGGCTAGGGTAGTGGCGGCAGTCTTCTGGACGGTCAAGGTAAATACTGCAGGTATACATATTTTTAGCGAGAGGCTCCTTTTTAGGCGCAATTTCTAAAAATGGGCACACTTGAAGTCTTGAGCCTGTTTTTGGGTCAAACCAAATTTCGTTGTTTTTAACGTACTCATAAATTTCGGGGTTAAAGAGCTCCCATAAATCTATTTCTTCTTTCGTTGCGCTTAAGTCGCCGCCACCATATTTAATACAGCATTTACCACACTGGTTACACTCTTTCATAATTTGCTAATTTAATTGGCTGTTAACACATTTAAGTTAGCTATTAGTGTAGCACCAAATTTATTATTAACGCTCTACTGAATTGTCCCATTGTTTGCTTTTTGGGTGTGTAAAAAAGTTAGATACAATAACTTAAGTTAAAACCCCTTGTTACATTTTATATAGTACAGGCTTTATTTAATGCTTTACTCTAAGGTGGCGAAAAATATTATGAAACCTGCTTGGGCAGCTGTGTAGTTATTAAATGTTGCTGAGCGGGATACCTAAGTAGGATGTAATTATGAAAGAAGCTGTTACTAAGTTAAAAACAGAATTTAATGCAAAGTTATTATATTGGAACAACCTCAAAAGTAGTAAAGCCAAAGCGGCAATCATCTTATTATTTATAGTTGTCATTGCACTTAAAGTGTTTACGACTATCTTTACGTTGGATTGGGTTGCAAGTTTATTCAGTGTGTGAGGTTACTAAGAGTAATTGCGATAAAGTTTAATTACAGTGTGTTTAACGCCTACGCGATGTTCATTATTAATGTATTATTACGCTATACACCAAATTAAATAAATCAGTTGTTTAAATACATTTTATAATGACTGTAATGATACATTTTAGCTAAATTGAGTCAGTAAATTAGTTTAGCTGCACTAAAGGATAACCTGTGATGATGAATACAAAAATATATAAAGCGGTACATGACCTAGCAGAAGATTTAATGGCGGCGGCTAACAAAAATAACCGAGAAAAATTTGAATCTTTATTTGCTCAATTAAAAGCGATTTGTATTGAAAACGAAAACACTTCAAAAGATCACCCAGTACAATGGGAAACTTTAGCTGATTTTACCGAAGAGCTAGAAGAGGCAATCACGACTTATGAAAAAGCATTAGAAAAGTCTGTTGCGATTAATAACAAAGATCACATGTCATCAGTTTCTTTTTCAATGGCTACACTGCAGCTAGAACTTGGTCAAAAAGACGAGGCTATTAAAAATCTTCAAAATGCTAAGGTTAGTGCTAATAAAATAGAAGATAAAGAGCTTAAAGCTGAAATACACGATCTACTAGAATCACTTATTGAAGAAGAAGGTTAAATACTTAAAATTTACTAGCTCAGACTTGATCTGACAGTTACCCATATTAAATACTATTTCTTTGGATTTAGCTTAAGTTGTACTAGCTCAGACTTGATCTGACAGTTACCCGTTTTTTAATCGGTGACTGTCAGTCTAGATTTGAGCTAAATTTTTCTCAGCCCAGATCAATTTTCCATCTAATAAAGTTTCTAATGGCGTTCTGCCACAGCATATTTTTCCTTGATGAGTTCGGTCATTATTGTAATAAATCATCCATTCGTCCAGATCCTTTTGCAATTCCGCTAATGAGCTATATAGCTTTTTACGGAATGTAACTTGATAGAATTCATTGAGTATCGTTTTGTGGAAGCGTTCGCAGATACCATTTGTTTGCGGTGACATAGCTTTGGTTTTTGTATGATCGATATCATTAATAGCCAGATATAACTGGTAATCATGATGTTCGACTTTGCCACAATATTCAGTGCCTCTATCGGTTAGAATACGTAGCATGGGAAGCTCGTACTGTTCGAAGTACGGCAGTACTTTGTCGTTGAGTATGTCAGCCGCAGTAATTGGCGTTTTCGTGGTGTAGAGCTTAGCGAACGCTACTTTGCTGTATGTATCAACGAAGGTTTGTTGGTAGATACGCCCAACGCCTTTGAGATTACCCACGTAAAATGTATCTTGAGAGCCTAGATAACCTGGGTGAGCCGTTTCAATTTCACCACACGCTTCGTCATCATGTTTTTTCTTTTCAAGCGCAGCTACTTGAGCGTCGGTGAGAATGATACCTTCGTTAGCAACTTTATTTTCTAATGCCTTGAGACGCTTTTTGAAGTTCTCTAGGTCATGACGTAGCCATATTGAACGAACACCGCTGCCAGAAACGAATACGCCTTGTTTTCTGAGTTCATTACTCGTTCTGTGTTGGCCATGAGCTGGATAATCGACAGCGTATTTAATGACGGCTTGTTCAGTTGCTTCATCAACTCTATTTTTTAAGTTTGGCGCTCTACGACTTTTATCAATTAACGCATCAAGTCCACCGTCTTCGACGAGTTCTTGATATCGATAAAATGTATCACGGGATACGCCCATCACTTTGCAGGCTCTTGATACGTTGCCAAGTTCTTCTGCAAGATTAAGTAAACCCGCTTTGTGTTTAATAATTGGATTGTTAGTATGTAGCATGAGAGTTACCTCTTATATGTTTTGATTTAAAGATTCGACACCTTTTATCAAAACGGGTAACTCTCACTTTTTCAAGTTGATGTGTCAGATCTTGTCTGAACTAATACACTTAAGTTAATACAATTTAATGAAACGCTGATGGTTTATACCCTCAGCGTTTTTTTATTTCCGCTATTTATAGCTTATCCATAAAGTTCACAATGTACTTTGCAATCTCAACTGGTTTTTCTTCAACACTAAAGTGTCCTGAATCGAGTAAATGTATTTCAGCGTTCGGTACATCTTTCAAATATGCTTTAGCGCCTGCGGCTATAAACGCAGGGTCGTTTTTACCCCATACAATTAATGTTGCTGGTTGGTACTTGCGTAAATAAGCTTGCCATTTAGGATAGTCGAGAAGGTTATTGTAGTAATCTTGTAGCAATTGTACTTGAATTACTCTATCGGATTTAGTTTGTAAAAAGTGAAGATCGTGCGTCCAGCTATCAGGGCTCATTACTTCTGGGTTACTTTGTACGTCTCGTAAATATTGCTTATTAATAATGGCTTTATTAGACGTGAACGAATAAATTTTATCACTCTGCGCTTGTGATTTGTCCTCATTCGCGGCTTTAAAAAACGCTTGCCTCGGTAGGGTTAGCCCCTCTAAATACGCATTACCATTTTGTACAATAAGTGCATCAAGTTTATTTGGGTTATTTAACAACATTCTAAAGCCCACAGGAGCTCCAAAGTCTTGTATATAAAGGCTGTAGCGCTTTACTTTAAGTGTTGTTAGTAATCCTTCAACGTATTGAGCTAGTAATTCAAAAGTATATTTTTGAGTTTTTGGGTTTGGGCGTGCGCTATAACCAGAGCCTAAATAATCAGGTGCAATCACATGATAACGACCTGATAAGAGTGGGATCAATTCTCGGTAGCTGTGTGAAGACGACGGATACCCATGTAAAAGTACAATGGTTTGCTTATGCTGCGCGCCAGCTTCTCGGTAAAATATCTTTTTACCGTTTACATTTGCATATTTGTAAGTGGTTTTTGAAGGCCATACAGCATCAGCGGCATATACTTGAGCGGTAAACGTAGATATTGAAACTAATAAAAACACAATAAATGAGACGATGTGAGCAGGTTTTACTTTAAGGCTTTTTTGTATATCTAGAGGCATAGGTAAACTCGTTATTTTTGGTAATGACGCTTTATTAATTTACTAGACCTGCTATTTACACATTTATATTCAGATAATAACGTTGTAGTTTCACAGCAAAGAAGTGTATAGCAGGAGTAAGTGCAGCTTTGGACCTTACCAGATACTAATGAGCCAACAGTGGGCTAGGGCGTTAGTTCTTTATTGGCCGCTTTTTTGTATTTGAAATAGCTTATTAAATAAACGGCTATTGGAATCGTTGGGCTTAAAAATATGTGAGGATGGAAATAGATACCACGTTCGTCATATAGAAACGCATATAACACTACCGCAAACGTTGAAGGTAAGGGGAAGATTATTGCACCGTGCCCAACAGCAGCAAATAGTGTCCACGAGAAAACACTAGGCCAAATCACTGCTCTGATGTAAGCACCTTTATTAGTCGCTTTAGCCTTTTTAGCGTAATTACGTGAAACAAAATAAGATATTACCGTTGGAAACAAAGTTAAAATGACACTTAACAGTATAAGCATAGTGATTCAATTCCTTTTGATATTATTTGCATAACCCAGTTTTTCACAATGTGTTAATTGGTTTGAGTTAATACCGTTTTTAAAGCAGCAATTTGCTTAATTTCATCAGCTGTTAATGCTTGATATAACCTAGGGTACGGCCAACCAAAGCCCCATCTGAAAGTCGATGGTATATAAGGGCTGCCGCTAAATCGAACTCCAGCAAGCATAAGGTTCGCTATACTCGTTTCGCCGGCTTCAATAACACACTATTGCAAGGCTTTATCTGCTTCTAAACGTTGCCAATAAGTGCCACCTTGCCAGTAGGCGTAGTCGTGCGCTTTACAACATGCAAGCCACAACTTTTTATCTTTTGTCGTGCCGTCCGGAAAAGCACTACAGCCATCTGATGTGAACGGTTTTATATTTTCAGCATTTGCTGTATTACTTAATATGACCAGTAAGACAATGGGACTGAAACGCATTATTTTCATACGAAAGAGTATATTAGTAAAATTATACATGATTTTAAGTGTTACTATTTTAGTTACAAATAATAACACTTTAAAAAGTATAAAAAAGGGTTTTACTGTTTATAGACCGGTTATGCTTATATGATAATTTTGATTTAGAGCTTTTTGTTTAGATATTCTATGCGTTCTATTTTCTTCGCTAGTTGCGAGGTGTTAATACTAAAAGTGCTGGTTAAAAAATTTACTACAATATTAGATTAAGGTTTACACTTGGTGTGTTGCATTTGTACTTTAGGAGAGGAGCTGTGCTAGAACAAATAGAAAATTGGATTGACGCTACAAATTTAAAATACAGCAGTCAAAAAGTGAGTTGTGATAAATTCAGTAATGAATTTTATGGGTTTTATCCTGCCGAGTTTTTTAAAAAACGCGTATTACGTTGTTGTAGACCAAATACCAAAGCCAGACTTTGCGGGTCTGCGAGAAATGGGCCTAGGTGATTTTGTCGATATGGACGCGGCGGGTATAACGTATAAAAATACCTATTATCTACTTCCTGAGGTTGCAAAAGATTTGAGGGTTCATTTTCATGAGCTTGTGCATGTAGCGCAGTGGCTTAAACTTGGTCCAGACGCGTTTATGATGCGTTACATTAGCGAAATCCAACATGTAGGATACAACGACGCTCCGCTTGAAAAAATGGCATATGCGCTGGATACGCAATTTGCAAGTAAAGGCAATAAAATAGACGTTCTTAGGCACGTAGCCCAAACGCTGTAACTCAATTTTAGGTTTAAAGGAGTTTATATGTACAGAATTATTGGGTGTTTACTTACTTTAGCGTGTATAAATAGTAATGCAGCATCGTTTGAAGAAGATATTGTTTCAGCTCTGCTTGAGCGTACAACTCATGATGTGACTTACGACGGCGCTTATCGCTCTATTGGCTACCCTGGTGGGGATGTACCTAAAAATATAGGTGTGTGCACCGATGTAATAATTAGAAGTTATAGAAAGTTAGGTGTTGATTTACAGAAACTCGTGTATGAAGACATGCAAAAAAACTTTGCGCTGTATCCATCTAAACGTATTTGGGGCTTAACTAAGCCTGATAAAAATATAGATCACCGACGTGTTCCAAATTTACAAGCTTACTTTGAGCGCCATGCAAACGTATTGAGTAAATCCAACAAAGTGAGTGATTATAAAACCGGCGATATAATAACGTGGATGTTACCAGGTAATTTACCTCATATAGGTATGGTGATTAATGAGTTATCTCAAGATACGGGTAACCCACTTATTGTGCATAATATAGGGCGTGGTCCGCAAAAAAGCGATATGCTTTTTGATTATAAAATTACCGGACATTACCGGTTCGTTCCACACTATTGATAAGTTTAATAAACGATAGATGTAAGTATTGATTTTTATTTCAGATCAATACTTACATTGCCATTGGGTTTACAGCAGCACAACAGTATTTCGCCTTCGCGTACAAACGCAAGTGGCTCTTCGTTATACTCAACACTGCCTGACACTAAAGTTGCTCTACAAGCGCCGCAATAACCTTCACGGCATTGGAATGCGACGTCTATTTTCATGGATTCTAAGCAGTGTAGAAGAGAAGGGCAGCCAGCGATAAATTCTATACACTGGCTGTTTTCTGCAAGCGTTATGCTTGCAGTAGACTTGTCACTCATTATAAATCAAAATCACCAAATTCTGATGCATCAACTTGAGAGTCAATTTGACCAACAAGGTATGAGCTTATTTCTGCTTCTTGTGGTGCTACTTGCACGTTATCAGACACTAACCACGAGTTTATCCACGGGATAGGGTTACTGTTGTTTTCAAACTGTGCTGGCAAACCAATCGCAGTCATACGTGCATTGGTAATGTATTCAACGTACTGACATAAAATATGTTTATTTAAGCCAATCATCGAACCATCTTTAAATAAGTATTCGGCCCACTCTTTTTCTTGCTCTGCAGCATCAACAAACATTTTAATTGCTTCGTCGCGGCACTGGGCAGCAACAATCGCCATTTCTGGGTCGTCCTTACCGTCTTGCATGATGTTTAAAATATGCTGAGTACCAGAAAGGTGAAGTGCTTCATCGCGTGCAATTAGCTTGATGATTTTAGCGTTACCTTCCATTAGCTCGCGCTCAGCAAATGCAAACGAACATGCAAAGCTTACGTAAAAGCGAATCGCTTCAAGAATATTTACCGACATCATAGCCAGGTAAAGTTTCTTTTTAAGCTCAAATAAATTAATGATAACTGTTTTACCGTTAATCTCGTGTTTGCCTTCACCGTATAAGTTGTAAAGCGATACAGAGTTAATTAAGTCATCGTAGTATTTAGTTACGGCATCAGCACGTTCGCTAATTTTATCGTTGCTAACAATGTCATCAAAAATAAGCTCAGGTGCTTGTGTTACGTTACGGATAATATGCGTGTATGAGCGGCTGTGAATTGTTTCACTGAACGCCCATGTTTCTATCCATGTTTCAAGCTCTGGTAGCGATACAATTGGAAGTAGAGCCACGTTTGGCGAACGACCTTGTACACTATCAAGCAGTGTTTGGTATTTTAAGTTGCTTAAAAATATATGCTTTTCGTGATCTGGTAATGCTTGAAAGTCTAAACGGTCTTTACTTACATCTACTTCCTCAGGACGCCAAAAGAAAGACAGTTGCTTTTCAATTAACTTTTCAAAAATTGGGTATTTTTGTTGGTCGTAACGAGATACGTTTACAGTTTGGCCAAAAAACATTGGCTCTTGCATTTGGTTATTATGGTTTCGGCTAAAAGTAGTATAAGACATGTTTATCACTCAAAAAACTATCAGAAAAAGCGGGCTAAATGCCCGCTTAAAATAAAAATCAGCAGTTATATTTTACACGCGCCGCCTTCACAATCGTCATCTTCCACTTCTGGAGCATCTTCTTGTGAATCTGAGGCGCCATCGCGAGTATTGTGGTAATACAAGGTTTTAACACCTAGTTTGTACGCGCTTAGTAAGTCTTTTAATAAGACTTGCATAGGTACTTTACCGCCTTCGAACTTGTTTGGATCATAATTTGTATTTGCAGAAATTGTTTGGTCAACAAATTTTTGCATTATGCCAACAAGCTGCAAGTAACCATCGTTTGATGGAATGTCCCATAGTAGCTCGTACTGATCTTTTAAACGCTCATACTCAGGAACAACTTGTTTTAAAATACCGTCTTTACTTGCTTTAACGCTAATATGTCCACGTGGTGGCTCAATACCGTTAGTTGCGTTAGAGATTTGCGACGATGTTTCTGATGGCATTAACGCACTTAGTGTTGAGTTACGCATACCGTGCTCTTTAATACTTGCACGTAGTGTATCCCAATCAAGATGAAGTGGTTCATCACAAATTTTATCTAAATCACGTTTGTACGTATCTGTTGGCATAATACCTTGTGAATACGTTGTTTCGTTAAACTTAGGACACGCGCCACGCTCTTTAGCAAGCTCGTTTGATGCTTTCATTAAGTAATATTGAATAGCTTCAAAGGTTTTATGTGTTAATGCATTAGCACTGCCATCAGAATAACGCTTACCGTTTTTAGCTAGGTAGTATGCGTAGTTAATTACGCCTATTCCTAGTGTACGACGACCCATAGTTGCATTTTTAGCAGCCGGTACAGGGTAGTCTTGGAAATCAAGTAAGTTATCAAGTGCGCGTACTGCAAGTTCAGCTAGCTCTTCAAGCTCATCAAGTGACTCTATTGCACCTAGGTTAAACGCAGAAAGTGTACAAAGGGCAATTTCGCCTTCTTCGTCATTCACGTTATTAAGTGGCTTAGTTGGCAATGCAATTTCTAAACATAAGTTAGATTGGCGAATTGGCGCAACTTTAGAAATAAATGGGCTGTGTGTATTACAGTGATCCACATTTTGTAAATAAATACGACCAGTACTTGCACGCTCTTGCGCAAACATTGAGAAAAGCTCAATGGCTTTAATGCGTTTTTTACGAATAGACTCGTCTTGTTCGTATTTAACGTAAAGTGCGTCAAACTCAGCTTGGTCTTCAAAAAATGCATCATAAAGGCCAGGCACATCTGATGGGCTAAATAATGTAATGTAGTCATCTTTAATTAAACGAGAGTACATTAGTTTATTAAACTGTACGCCGTAATCTAGGTGACGAACGCGGTTGTCATCTACACCACGGTTATTTTTAAGTACAAGTAGGTTCTCTACTTCTAAATGCCAAAGCGGGTAGAATAATGTTGCTGCGCCGCCACGTACACCACCTTGTGAACAGCTTTTAACCGCTGTTTGAAAGTGCTTATAAAAAGGGATACACCCTGTGTGATACGCTTCGCCGTTACGAATGTGGCTACCTAGCGCACGTATTCTACCTGCATTAATACCAATTCCCGCACGTTGTGAAACGTATTTAACAATAGCTGACGACGTTGCATTGATTGAATCAAGGCTGTCGCCACATTCAATTAATACACACGAGCTAAATTGGCGAGTAGGCGTACGTACACCCGACATAATTGGCGTTGGTAGAGATATTTTAAATAAAGATACTGCATCGTAAAAACGTTTAATGTAATCAGTACGTGTTTCACGTGGGTAATCTGAAAATAAGCTTGCCGCAACTAAAATATATAAAAACTGTGCACTTTCGTATATTTCACCCGATACACGGTTTTGAACGAGGTACTTACCTTCAAGTTGCTTTACAGCAGCGTAGCTAAAGTTAAGATCGCGAGAATGGTCAAGGTATGCATCAAGCTCATCTAACTCTTGCTCTGTGTAATCTACTAGTAAATGAGCATCGTAGCGTTTATCGCCAACCATTTTTGTTACGTGGTCAAATAAACGTGGTGGCTCAAATTGACCGTACGCTTTTTTACGTAAATGGAATACAGCTAAACGTGCAGCTAAGTATTGGTAATCAGGCGATTCTTTTGAAATCTGATCCGCTGCTGCTTTAATGATGGTTTCGTGAATGTCTTTAGTACGAATACCGTCGTAAAACTGAATGTGCGACTTTAATTCAACTTGCGAAACCGAAACGTTGTTTAAACCTTCGGCGGCCCACTCAATAACGCGATGGATCTTATCCAGATCAAGAGGCTCTTTACGCCCGTCACGTTTGCTTACAGATAACTGTTGGTTCATTTGCCTGTATTCCTTGGGAATTATGTATTTTGACCAATGCTTTATACCTCGCCGGGGCAAGGTATATACTCATTTATTATAAGTTTCGCCATATTTGCGAATTTAATTGAATAACATTTGGCCACAATATCTGGTGTTGTTCAATTTAGAGATCACAAGATAGTGTGGTCTGAGTTGTTTTGCAAGGGACATAATTGCCCCTATTTGTGGATAACTTCGGGATAACGTATTTGTGTTAGTAGACACTCACCTTCGAACAATCATTTAAGTTGAAATATGCAAAAATCAACTAATGATCTGCTAAATTTACGCATTTTAAAAATAAATTTTGACTGCTTTTTTTATCAGCAAGCTTTGCGTAAAAACTAACACAATCACAATATATAGTGTTTATTAATTAACATGGCACTATATATGGTTAAAACCATCAATTGGGCTTTGCCAGTTAAAATCAGCATTCCAGCTGTTGGCTTCATCAATACTTGGTATGTAGCCCCAAAGTGCCGTTGCTGTGCGCATACCTGCGGCTTTGCCTGCTTGTATGTCTCGCTGTGCATCACCAATGTACAAACAGCGTTTTGGTTGCACTCCCATAAGCTTTGCACAGTATAGCAGCGGTAAAGGGGATGGCTTAGCTTCAGCTAAGGTGTCGCCACTTATTACTACACTAGCATTTTTCAATGCGGGAATTGCTGCCACTAAAGGATCAGTTAAAAACCCTGGTTTGTTAGTCATGATCCCCCATTTGATCTTTTTCTGATCAAGGGCAATAAGCAACGATTCAACACCGCTGAAGCAATGCGTGTGATTTGCTATGTTTGCAGCGTATTCGTCGACTAATTGCTTAATAAGTTCGCTTTGAGGTTGTGTGTCCCATAACTCTTTAAAACCAGCCTCTAATAATGCGCCTGCGCCGTTAGATGCCGCAGGGCGGTATACATCACTACTAACAGGCTCTATTTTATTATTAATGAGAACTGCATTTAAAGCCGCACCTAAATCATCAGCGGTGTCGAGTAGAGTGCCGTCTAGATCAAATAAAAATGCATCGTACTCAATAAGGGGGAGGGGGGCTTGAGAGTTAGCCATTAAGCTAACTTCTCAAAGTACAGTATGTAATTTACGCTAACGTCACTATTGAGCGTATATTGCTTTGATAGTGGATTATAAGAAAGGCCTGTACTTGCACGAACTTTTAAACCCGCTTGCTCTGCCCATGTAATAAGCTGCGCAGGTTTTATAAACTTTTTATGGTCGTGTGTACCTTCAGGGACCATTTTTAATAGCTTTTCAGCGCCAACAATGGCGTATAAATATGCCTTAGGTGTTTTGTTTAGGGTTGAAAAAAACACGTCTGCGCCTGGTTTGGCAAGTGCAGCTACGGCATGAATGATAGATGCTGGGTCGGGAACGTGCTCAAGCATTTCCATACAGGTTATTACATCAAAGCGCTCTGGGTGTTGCGATGCAAACTCTTCTGCTGGCACTTTTATGTAATCTACATTTACGCCAGTTTCTAAACTGTGCAACTTAGCAACAGTTAAAGGCTCTTGCCCCATGTCGATGCCAGTTACTTTTGCGCCCATGCGCGCCATGCTTTGGCTTAAAATACCGCCACCACAGCCAACATCGAGTGTTTCTTTATCGAATAAGCCTTGCGTTTTGTTTGCTATAAAGTCTAAACGTAACGGGTTAATTTCGTGAAGAGGTTTGAATTCTCCGTCTAGGTCCCACCAACGCTCGGCGATGGCTTCAAATTTTGCTATTTCTGCGTGATCTACATTTTGATGTTCGGTCATAAAATACTTCCTCGTCAATCTGAGGCCATTATATAGGGCTAAATTGATAAATCGCAAAGTTTTGCGCCTGTAAATTAAAATTAATTGTGATAGCATGGCTGTTAGAAATAATAACAATACTCTTAATACCCAATACCGGGTTGTTGAGAGCTGATACTGAAGGAATGTGATATCAAATGACTGATCTCGCCAATGAAATTCTGCCAGTCAATATTGAAGACGAGTTAAAAAACTCCTACTTAGATTACGCAATGAGCGTAATTGTAGGACGTGCATTACCAGACGTACGTGACGGCTTAAAACCTGTTCATCGCCGCGTTTTGTTTGCAATGAACGAGCTTAGTAATGACTGGAACAAGCCTTACAAAAAATCGGCCCGTGTGGTCGGTGACGTAATCGGTAAATACCACCCACACGGCGACAGTGCAGTTTATGACACGATAGTTCGTATGGCTCAGCCATTCTCACTGCGTTATATGCTAGTAGATGGCCAAGGTAACTTCGGTTCGGTTGATGGTGATTCAGCAGCGGCAATGCGTTATACAGAAGTACGTATGGCTAAAATGTCGCATGAGTTATTAGCCGATCTTGAAAAAGAAACGGTTGATTTCGTTCCTAACTACGATGGCACTGAGTTCATCCCTGATGTTTTACCAACGAAAGTTCCTAATTTATTAGTGAATGGTTCGTCAGGTATTGCAGTAGGTATGGCTACAAATATACCACCACATAACTTAACTGAAGTTGTAAATGGTTGTTTGGCACTTATTCAAAATCCAGATTTAACTATTTTAGAGTTAATGGATTATATCCCTGGTCCTGATTTCCCAACGGCTGCAATTATCAACGGTAAGAAGGGTATTGAACAAGCCTACTTAACTGGCCGTGGTAAAGTGTACATGCGTGCACGCGCCGACATCGAAACCGATGAAAAAACAGGCCGTGAAACAATTATCGTTCACGAAATTCCTTATCAAGTTAATAAAGCTCGTTTAATTGAAAAAATTGCTGAGCTGGTTAAAGATAAGAAAATTGAAGGTATTAGTGCTCTACGTGATGAATCAGATAAAGACGGTATGCGTATCGTTATTGAAATTAAACGTGGTGACGTAGGCGAAGTTATTTTAAACAACTTGTATTCACAAACTCAGTTACAAACTGTGTTTGGTATGAATATGGTTGCGCTAATTAATAACCAACCTAAATGTTTCAATTTAAAAGAAATGTTAGAAGAGTTTATTATTCACCGTCGTGAAGTAGTAACTCGTCGTACAGTATTTGATTTACGTAAAGCCCGTGACCGTGCACACACGCTTGAAGGCTTAGCGATTGCGCTTGCGAACATTGACCCAATTATCGAACTTATTCGTAAATCCCCTACACCTGCTGAAGCTAAAATTGCTTTAACAGCGCGTCCGTGGGAATTAGGTAATGTACAAGGTATGCTTGAAAAAGCAGGTGAAGACAATGTTGCTCGTCCAGATTGGTTAGCAAGCGAACTTGGTATTCGCGATGGTCAATATTATATCTCTGAGCAACAAGCTCAAGCAATTCTTGATTTGCGTTTACATAAGCTAACAGGTCTTGAACACGAAAAAATCTTAACCGAATACCAAGCGTTATTAGAACTAATTGCTGAACTACTTTATATTTTGGCAACTCCTGAGCGTTTAATGGAAGTTATACGTGACGAGCTAGTTGAAATTAAAGAGCAATATGGTGATGAGCGTCGCACTGAAATTAATGCCGCTGCTCACGATATCAGCCTTGAAGACTTAATTACTGAAGAAAACGTAGTCGTAACGCTTTCTCACGAAGGGTATGTGAAGTATCAAGCATTGTCTGATTACGAAGCACAGCGTCGTGGTGGTAAAGGTAAGTCAGCAACGAAGATGAAAGACGAAGATTTCATTGAGCGTCTATTAGTTGCAAATACACACGATACTATATTGTGTTTCTCTACGGCCGGTCGTTTATATTGGCTTAAAGTGTATCAGTTACCACTAGCGAGTCGTGCAGCGCGCGGTAAGCCAATTGTTAACTTGTTACCACTTGAAGCTGATGAACGTATTACTGCTATATTGCCAGTACGCGAGTACGCAGAAGATAAATACATCTTTATGGCAACAGCGTTTGGTACAGTTAAGAAAACACCATTAACGGCTTACAGCCGTCAACGTGCAAGCGGTATTATTGCTGTTAACTTGAATGATGGCGATAGCCTGATTGGGGTTGATATTACCGATGGTAGCAACGAAATTATGTTGTTCACTGATGCAGGTAAAGTTGTACGCTTTAAAGAAGCTGAAGAAACAACAGTTGTTGATGAAAACGGTAACCCAGTATTAGACGAAGAAGGTAACCCTGAGATTCGTTTCAAAGGTGTTCGCCCAATGGGTCGTACTGCTACAGGTGTTCGTGGTATTAAAATGGCCGATGATCAACGCGTAGTATCGTTAATTGTACCAAAAACTGACGGTGCTATTTTAACGGTAACTGAAAATGGTTACGGTAAGCGTACACAACTAGAAGATTACCCATCTAAGAGCCGTGCAACACAGGGTGTTGTATCTATCAAGGTGAGTGAGCGTAACGGTGCTGTTGTTGGTGCTGTACAAGTTGATGATAACGACGAAATCATGATTATTTCAAATCGTGGTACCTTAGTACGTACTCGCGTTAATGAAGTTTCTACGGTTGGACGTAACACCCAAGGTGTTATTTTGATCAGAACTATTGACGAAGAGCAAGTAGTTGGTTTACAACGTATAGAAGAGATTGAAGTTACAGAAAGTGACTTGATTGATATTGAAGACGTTGAAACTGTAGATACGGTTATTGATGAAGTAGCGGATGATAATCCTCCTTCAGAATAATTGATATTGAAAAAGCGGCCTTGGCCGCTTTTTTTAATGTTGTTGAAAAAAATTAATAGGGTGTGAAGTTATATTCATTCACTAAAACTCAAAGGTTTAGTGGGTGGGTATTGAGCGTTCATGCTTAGTAGTTAAATTACTGGAATGAGGCAAAGGTAATGAGTAAATATAATTTTTGTGCGGGGCCAGCTATGCTTCCGCAAGCGGTTATGAAAAAAGCACAAAAAGAGTTTCTAGATTGGCAAGATTTAGGTGTGTCTGTGATGGAAATAAGCCATCGTAGCAAAGAGTTTTTAGCCCTTACAGCTAAATGTGAAGCCAGCCTTCGTCGTCTAATGAATATCAGTGATGAATTTGAAGTGCTGTTTATGCATGGCGGTGGTCGTGGTCAGTTTAGTGCTGTGCCATTAAATTTACACCAAGAAGGCAAAGTTGCGGTTTATTGCGAAAACGGCGTGTGGTCAAAAAGTGCAACAGACGAGGCCAACAAGTTTACTCAAGCAACCTCTATTGATGTGCGTAATGATGACAATGGCGAGTTTTCTATTAAACAGGTTGCTGATTGGGTGTTACCAGAAGATGCATCTTACATTCACTATTGCCCTAACGAAACGGTTGACGGCTTAGAAATTTTTGATGTACCAAGCCACCCAACTGCACCGATCGTTGCTGATATGTCGTCAACTATTTTATCACGCGAAATAGACGTTAATAAATTTGATTTAATTTACGCTGGTGCGCAAAAAAATATCGGCCCGTCGGGCATATCAATCGTTATTGTTCGTAAAACATTACTTGAGCGTGAAGGCTTACCTAAGCCAGGCATTTTAGATTACGCATTAGAAGCAAAACAAGGCAGCATGTTTAACACGCCTCCTACATTTGCTTGGTATTTAGCTGCTGAAGTATTTCAATGGCTTGAAAGTAATGGTGGCGTAAAAGCGATGGAAGTTCAAAATATTGCTAAAGCGCAGCTACTTTATGACTTTATTGATGAATCGAGCTTTTATACCAATAAAGTAGCTAAACATTGCCGTTCACGTATGAATGTTCCGTTTTGGCTTAATGATGAAAGCTTAAATGATAAGTTTGTTGCTCAGTCTAAAGATGCAGGGTTACTTGCTCTTGAAGGCCACAGAATTGTGGGCGGTATGCGCGCAAGTATTTATAACGCAATGCCTATTGAAGGTGTTCAAGCACTTGTAGACTTTATGGCTGCTTTTGCAAAGGAGCACAGCTAATGGAGCAGCTTCGTTTAGAACCTATTTCTAGAGTAAATGGCACAGTAACCCTACCAGGTTCAAAGAGTCTATCGAACAGAATTTTATTATTAGCAGCACTTGCAAGCGGTACTACCGTTGTAGAAAACTTACTTGATAGTGACGATATACGCCATATGCTGGGCGCCTTAAAGTTATTAGGTGTAAATGTAACTTTAAATGATGAACGCACTGTAGCCACCGTAGAGGGTGTTAGTGGTGTGTTTAATACACCGACTGAGCCATTGTTTTTAGGTAATGCGGGTACTGCTTATAGACCTTTAACGGCAGTACTTGCTGCCGTTAAAGGTGAGTACGAGCTAATAGGCGAGCCACGTATGGAAGAGCGCCCAATAGGGCACTTGGTTGACGCGCTGCAAGCATTGGGTGGTGATGTTACTTATACAAAGCACAAAGACTACCCACCACTTAAAATTGTGGGTGGCCAAATAAAAGGCGGTGAAGTTGAAATTGACGGCAGTATTTCAAGTCAATTTTTAACCGCTCTATTAATGGCAGCGCCATTATTTAACGGTGATACAACAATAACTATTAAAGGTACTTTAGTCTCTAAACCTTATATTGATATTACACTTGATGTAATGGCACGTTTTGGGATTAATGTTGAGCACAGTGATTATGCAACTTTTAAAGTTAAAGGTGGTCAACAATATCAATCATTAGATCGCATAATGGTTGAAGGCGATGCATCTTCTGCTTCTTACTTTGTTGCTGCGGCTGCAATTGCAGGCGGTGAGATTGAAATTAAGGGCGTTGGCGCTAAATCGGTTCAAGGTGATATAGGCTTTGCCAAAGTAATGGAGCAAGTAGGCGCAAAAATTGATTGGTATGATGAACGTTTAGTTGTTCGCAAAGGCGAATTAAAAGGCGTGGATATTGACGCCAATGCAATTCCTGATGCAGCCATGACTCTTGCAACTGTTGCTCTTTTTGCCAAAGGCCCAACAGCCATTCGTAACATTTATAACTGGCGAGTAAAAGAGACAGACCGTTTATATGCAATGGCAACTGAGCTTCGTAAAGTAGGCGCACAGGTTGTAGAAGGTGAAGATTTTATAGAGATCACCCCACCTGAAACATTTAATGATGTTGCTGTTGATACTTACGACGATCACCGTATAGCCATGTGTTTTGCAATGGTTGCCGTTGGTGGAAAGCCAATAACAATTAATGATCCAAAGTGTACCTATAAAACATTTCCTACATTTTTCAATGTTTTAGCGTCAGTCAGTGAATAAGCTAATTAGAAGTAATTACAAAAGTTACACACTAATAGCAGATATATTTTAATAACTGACGTATAATGTCGCGGTTTATTTAGGTGTGCATTGCAGGAGGTTTTAAATGCAGGCGTTATTAATGCCCGTGATCACCGTTGATGGCCCAAGTGGTTCAGGTAAAGGAACTGTTTGTCGCTTGTTAGCCGACAAGTTAGGGTGGGATGTATTAGATAGCGGTGCGATTTATCGTGTTTTATCTTTAGCTGCACTTCATCACCAAATTGCATTAGACAATGAAGAAGGGCTTGTCCCGCTTGCTGCAAATTTAGATGTGCAGTTCTTGGTAGATAGCCAAACTAATGCAGGAAAAGTTATTTTAGAAGGCGAAGATGTCACCACTACTATTCGTAATGAAGAAGTAGGCGCTGCGGCATCAAAAGTTGCAGCATTACCTCGCGTTCGTGAAGCGTTATTACGTCGCCAGCGTGCATTTCGCACTGAAAATGGCTTAATTGCCGACGGCCGTGATATGGGCACTGTGGTTTTTCAAGATGCGCCGTTAAAAATATATTTAACAGCAAGTGCACAAGAGCGTGCTCGTAGACGCTTTGTTGAGTTGAATACGCGCGGCCTTGATGTTACACTAAGTGGTCTATTACAGGACATTCAAGCTCGTGACGAGCGCGATATGAATCGCACCGTTGCTCCGCTTGTACCTGCAGAGGATGCTATTGAGATTGATACTAGCGATCTTAATGCACAGCAAGTGTTTGATAAGGTAATAACTTTATTGGATATTGCTATCTCTGAAGGTAAGCTTCCTAAACGAAGCTAAACACATTTTATGCGCCAGCAGGATGCCAGTGCTATTTTAACAACCCCATGCAGCATGGTTGCTTATTGGTATTAATATATGAGACGTATATTCGTATGTCAGAAAATTTTGCGCAGTTATTTGAAGAAAGCTTAAAGGGTTTTGAAGCAGAGCAAGGCTCTATCGTTAAAGGTACAGTAATCTCTATCGAGAATAACATTGTACTTGTAGATGCTGGTCTTAAATCAGAAAGTGCTATCCCTGCAGAGCAGTTCAAAAATGCTGCTGGTGAACTAGAAGTTGCTGTAGGCGACGAAGTAGATGTTGCACTAGATGCAATTGAAGACGGTTTCGGTGAAACTATCCTTTCTCGTGAGAAAGCTAAGCGTCACGAAGCATGGATCCGTCTTGAGAAAGCATGTGAAGAGCAAGAGACTGTTACTGGTGTTATCAACGGTAAAGTTAAAGGCGGTTTCACAGTTGAAGTTGATTCAATCCGTGCTTTCCTACCTGGTTCACTTGTTGATGTTCGTCCAGTACGTGACACAACTCACCTTGAAGGCAAAGAGCTTGAATTTAAAGTAATCAAGCTTGACCAAAAACGTAACAACGTTGTTGTTTCACGTCGTGCAGTTATCGAATCTGAAAACTCACAAGAACGTGAAGAGCTTCTTGCTAACCTTGTTGAAGGCCAAGAAGTTAAAGGTATCGTTAAGAACCTTACTGACTACGGTGCATTCGTTGACCTTGGTGGTGTTGATGGTCTACTACACATTACTGATATGGCTTGGAAGCGTGTTAAGCACCCTTCAGAAATCGTTAATGTTGGCGACGAAATCGCAGTTAAAGTTCTAAAATTCGACAAAGATAAAACTCGTGTATCTCTAGGCCTTAAACAGCTTGGTGAAGATCCATGGGCAGCTATTGCCGGTCGTTACCCAGAAGGTTCTAAACTTTCTGGTCGTGTTACTAACCTTACAGATTACGGCTGTTTCGTGGAAATCGAAGAAGGCGTTGAAGGTTTAGTACACGTTTCTGAAATGGATTGGACTAACAAGAACATCCATCCTTCAAAAGTTGTAAGCCTTGGCGACACTGTTGAAGTTATGGTTTTAGAAATTGACGAAGAACGTCGTCGTATTTCTCTTGGTCTTAAGCAATGTATTGCTAATCCTTGGCAGGAATTTGCTCGTCTACAAAACAAAGGCGATCAAGTTACTGGTAAGATCAAATCAATCACTGACTTCGGTATCTTTATCGGTCTTGACGGTGGTATTGACGGTCTTGTACACCTTTCAGACATTTCTTGGAATACACCTGGCGAAGAAGCTGTACGTGAATTCAAGAAAGGCGACGAAATCACTGCTATCGTATTGCAAGTTGACCCAGAGCGTGAACGTATCTCTCTAGGTGTTAAGCAAATCGAAGCTGACCCATTCAATAACTACCTTGATGCAAACAAAAAAGGTGCTATTGTTAAAGGTAAAGTGACTGAAGTTGATGCGAAAGGCGCAACTGTTGAACTTATCGAAGGCGTTGAAGGTTACATCCGTGTAGCTGATATCGCTCAAGAGCGCGTTGAAGATGCAACTACTGTTGTTTCTGTAGGCGACGAGATTGAAGTTAAATACGTTGGTGTTGATCGTAAGAACCGCACTTTAAGCTTATCTGTAAAAGCTCTTTTCGAAGCAGAAGAGAAAGAAGTACTAGAGAAGCTTAAGAAAGAAGAGCCAGTGTTTGAAAACGCAATGGCAGCTGCTTTCGCAAATGCACAAAAAGACTAATATATAATTAGTTTTTAGTTGGAAGGGCATTTTTTGCCCTTCCTATATCTCTTTTTAAGGAAACGCTATGACTAAGTCAGAATTGATAGAAATACTTGCGGAACAACACGCACACGTTCCAGTGAAAGATGTTGAGAATGCTGTAAAAGAAATTCTTGAACAAATGGCCGGCTCATTATCTACTTCAGATCGTATTGAGATCAGAGGTTTTGGTAGTTTCTCTTTGCATTTCCGCGCTCCTCGCACAGGTCGTAATCCTAAGACTGGCGATACAGTTGAGCTTGAAGGAAAGCATGTACCTCATTTTAAACCAGGCAAAGAATTACGCGACCGCGTGAATGAAAGCATTGCCTAGTTAACTTAGTGGAGTAGTTACTTGTTCAAGGTATTAAAAATTATTCTGGTTGCACTATGCCTTATTAGTGCATTTGTATTAGGGTCACAAAACCCACAGTTAGTACAAGTAAATTACATTATAGCCAGTAATACACTACCTTTAGCTGTAATAATAAGTATCTGCTTTTTATTAGGTGTTTTGATTGGTTGTTTTATTAGCTTTAAATTGTTTTCGCAATTAAAGTGGCAAAACTACCGCTTAAAAAAGCAATTAGCGCCTGAAAAAGATAAAAAAAAGCTTGCCGCGAATAAAGACACCTAACTATGATTGAGCTTTTGTTTTTACTATTACCTGTTGCCGCTGGTTACGGTTGGATTATGGGTAAAAACAGTGCTAAAAACCAAGCTCATCAACTTAATCGTCAGATCACTTCTGAATATAGCAAAGGCTTAAAATTTCTACTCGATAGAGAAGAAGATCAAGGCTTAGAGCATTTAATCAACTTACTTGAAGTTTCAGCCGACTCGGTTGAACACTATTCTACACTTGCCACCATGTTTCGCCGTAGAGGTGAATTAGACCGCGCAATAAAAATTCATGAACTTCTGTTAAAACACCCAAGCTTAAATGAACAACAAGCTGCAACTAGCCGTTTAGAACTAGCCGAAGATTATATCATGGCCGGACTACTAGATAGTGCGGAAGAGCACTTAGTTTGGTTAGTTAAAGCAGGGCATGTAGAAGCGCTGGACCCTATTATCACTTTATATTCGCAAACCCGTGAGTGGGAAAAAGGCATCAACATGTTTGAAGCTCATAGCGAACTATTTTCAAAAGAACAGCAATTTAAAGCAATTGCTAATTTTTATTGTGAGTCAGCTTTAAGTGACAATACACCCCAACTAATGAGAAAAGCGATTAGCTTAAATTATAAAGCCGTGCGTCCGCTTTACGAGTTAGGGTTAGTTGCTTACGCAAAAGAAGATTACGTTAAAGCTATTTATTACTGGCGTGAACTTGTCTCTCAATTTACCTTGTTTGCTCCGTTGTTTATTGATGAGCTTGCACACAGTTATAAACAATTGAATTTGACGCATCAATTTCACGAGTTAGTCAGTGACTTGTTAGAGAAGGGCGGTGTATTAATTAAAATAAAGCATTGCCAAGCATTACTTGAGCAAGGTCACACCAAGCAAGCCTTTGAATTTTTAACTGATAGCTTAAAACGTCAACCTACTATTCGTGGTTTTAGTTTTTTACTGCAATTAATGGGTGACCAAAATAAAAATACTAAAGAAGTACTTAACGAAATTGATAAGCTTGTAACCTCTTATATTGCTACAAAACCAGATTTTCAATGCCAGCATTGTGGTTTTACAAGCTACACCATATATTGGAACTGCCCTTCTTGTAAGCATTGGGAAACCATTGTTCCAAGTCGAGGCTTAGACGGATTTTAATAACCCCAAATTAATAACTTTACTGCCATTCACTAGGATAGTTATGTCTTTCGAACACTCAAAAAAAATTCTTATTGCATTAGATTACGATGATCAAGAAGTTGCTTTAAACTTTGTTAAACAACTTTCTCCTGATACTTGCCGTCTCAAGGTCGGCAAAGAAATGTTTACCTATTTTGGACCTGCATTTGTTAAAGAGTTAATTGATTTAGGTTTTGATGTTTTCTTAGATTTAAAGTTTCATGATATTCCTAATACAGTAGCTAAAGCTGTTACTGCAGCTGCTAAAATGGGGGTGTGGATGGTAAACGTTCATGCTTCTGGTGGCTTTGAAATGATGAGCAAAGCTAAATCGGCTCTAGAGCAATTTGGTGACAAAGCGCCATTACTTATCGCTGTTACTGTATTAACAAGTATGGATGAAACAGAGCTTAAGCGTTTAGGTGTTGATAAATCAGCTCAAGAGCAAGTTATCTATTTAGCTAAGCTTGCAAAGGAAGCTGGGCTTGATGGTGTTGTGTGTTCTGCACAAGAAGCAAAAGCTTTAAAAACAGAGTTAGGTGATAGCTTTAAGCTTGTTACGCCTGGTATACGCCCTGAAGGGAGTGATGCGGGTGATCAAAAGCGTATAATGACTCCTAAGCAAGCTATAGATTCAGGAAGTGACTATTTAGTTATAGGCAGACCGATTACTCAAGCAGATAATCCTGTAAAAGTGCTTAGTGATGTTAATAACTCTATAGCTTAATTTAACAATAAGCAGTCATATAGTGCTAAAACCCCTTACCTTATGTGAGTTTTATGTTACATTAATAAAATCAAAATGTAGTAGGGGTTTGTTTTGAAGTTATTTTTTGGTTCTATAATAATTGTTATTGCGGGTTTTTCAGTAAATAAGTACGTTTTTTCTAATAAAGCATACGATGGTGTAACAACCGTTACAGATATAATTCCAACGTACCCAGTCGATATGTATGATTTTAAAAAAACAATGCAAGATTATGCTCATCATCTGTGTTACAAAAATGAAGATACACTTATATCTCAGCATGTAAGCGTTAGTGAATGTATATCAAAGCTTGATGATAAAAAAACAGAATGTGAAAAAAAGGTTTTTCGTTTGGCACCGCTCAATCTTGAGTCGGAAGTTGAAGTGCTTGATTATTCAAGGCAATATACGCAATGTACATTGCCTTATAAATATATTTTAGGTTAATTACTAACAGGTATTATTAGTAATTACAGCCAATTATAATTAAGATCTTAAGCGAATGGATTTCGCTTCAATATCTATTAACTCTTGTTTAAATAAGCCACCAATTGCTTTTTTATAATTAGCCTTACTTGTAGAAAACATCTTTTTTATTGCTTCAGGATCAGACTTATCACCAAGTGGAATAACACCGCCTTCGTTTTTAAGCTTTTGCATAATAGTTTCACCAAGGTCACTTACTTTTCCCATACCTGGCTTTTCTAGTACAACATCAATTTTTCCGTCGTCACGCACTTTTTGAATATAGCCTTTAAGCTTTTGACCCACAAATAAGCTTTTAAATACCATATTGTAAAAAACAACACCGAAGTGCGACTCTTCAATTAATACTTTGTAGCCAATATCTGTTTTGCCAGCAACAATTAAATCCACTTCTTGTAAGTGAGTATATTGCGGCTCACCTTTTGATAGGAAACGATTAAAGTTGTTTGAGGCACAAATACGTTGGCTTGCATTATCAAGATACAGGCGTACTAAATAAGAATGGCCTTCTTGCATGCGTGGCTTTTGTTCATTAAAAGGTGCAAGCACATCTTTCTCAAGCCCCCAATCTAAAAATGCTCCAATACTATTTATTTCTTTAACGCGTAGTAGGGCATACTCGCCAACTTGAGCATGTGGTTTCTTTATTGTTGCTGTGGCTAAATTAGCATTGTCTAAAAAGATAAATACACTAATACTATCGCCCGCTTCAAGCTCATGTTTTATTTCTTGTTTTGGTAAAAATACTTCACCTAAATCATGGCCGTCTAAGTAAGCACCTTCGTTACTCACTTCTTTTACAAATAATGTTTGTGTGGTTCCTAGGTAACTCATAATTATTCCTGCTCAGGCTTTTTTTTACGGCGCATTGGTGTATCGCCATCAATGTTCATCGGTGCTTTAATTGGTGCTGTAGGCTTTTTAGGTTTAGCTTTGCGCTTAAATGCAGGCTTTTTAACAGCGGCGGCTTTTTCTTTAGATTTGTCCCACGCTGCCTCAGGTTTTTTCTCTTTTAAACCTTTAAACTTAGCTTTTAAGCTCTCTACGCTCGCAAATTTTAATTCGTCATTTAAAAATGCTTTAATAGCTAAATAACTTGCCCAATCTTTTGGGCCAACTAATGAAATTGCATTTCCTTTAAAGCCAGCACGTCCTGTACGACCTATGCGGTGTACATACTCTTCAGCGTGTTTTGGTAAATCAAAGTTAATAACGTGCGTTACGCTTAACAAATCTAAACCACGAGATGCAACGTCGGTGGTGATCAATATTTTAAAGTTTTCGCGACTAAATGAATCCATGATATCTAAACGTTTGTTTTGCGTTAAATCACCAGCAAGCGCTACAGATTTGAAGCCTTTAGCATTAAGGGCTTCACTCAAACGGCTCGTGTCAGAACGCGTTGCTGTGAAGATAATACATTGACCAACATCATCTTGGTTTAAAAAATGCACTAATAGGGCTTCTTTATGGTCAAGGTGATCGGCAAGGTATAACGTTTGTTTAATATCACTATGTTGCTCATTTGCTGCACTTAGCGTAATTTGCTTTGGTTTTTTTAATAGGTTACGTGATAGAGCATCTACTTGTGCATGGTCAAGTGTTGCAGAAAACAATAACGTTTGGCGTAAACGGTGATTAGCTTGCTCGTTAATCATTTTTAACTGCTCGGTAAAGCCTAAATCTAAAATCCGATCGGCTTCATCAAAAATAAGCAGTTCTAGTCCACTCAATTGCAATGAGCGTTTTGTAATGTGATCAGCTAAACGCCCAGGTGTAGCAACTACGAATTGTGGGTCGTTTCTAAGTGCTTTTATTTGGTCATTAAAGTTTTCGCCGCCAAGTATTTTAACTGCCTTAATAGCTGTGCCAGCAATTAATAAACGCAGCTGAGTAAATACTTGCGTAGCAAGCTCACGCGTAGGAGCAACAATAAGTACACGAGGATCGCGTTTGCTGAGTGCTTTTTGTTTCATAACCCTTTGTACAGCAGGTAATAAAAACGCCAAGGTTTTGCCCGACCCAGTTTTAGACTGAGCGAAAATGTCATGCCCTGCAAGTGCGGTAGGCACTGCATGCGCTTGAATATCGGTGGGCTGGGTGATCCCTTGATGTGCTAATTGTGTTTCAAGGCGTGTATCAATCCCAAGATCAGTAAACTGCAATGTGTGTTTCTCCAAAATGAGCAAATTAACTCTATAAATTTATTAGCGCATTATAGCTTACACAGCTAGGTCGCTAACAGTAAAAACCAATCTATAGCGCTATTTTTTGCAATTAAACTAAAAAAGCGTAAAATACGCGCCCCATATGCGCCGGATTTACGATTCGGTAAACGCCAATATTGGCTAACAAGGCAAAATAGGAAATATAATGACTGTTGTTCATAAAGATAATGTAACGGGCGATCACTTTGTAGTATGTGCGCTGTATAAGTTTGTAGGTTTACCTGAATTTGAAGCTATCCGTAAGCCATTACTAGAAGTGATGGAAGCAAATGAAGTACGCGGTACTTTATTGCTCGCTGCCGAAGGTATAAACGGCACTGTTTCTGCAAAACGTGAAGGGATAGACAACTTATTAGCATGGCTAGATGAGCAACCAAATTTAAAAAACATCGTTACAAAAGAATCTTACGACGATGAATGTCCGTTTTACCGCACTAAAGTAAAACTAAAAAAAGAAATTGTAACGATGGGCGTTGAAGGCGTAGATCCGCTTAAAGTTGTGGGTAGCTATGTAAAGCCAAATGAGTGGAACGCACTTATATCTGACCCTGAAGTAATTTTAATTGATACACGTAATGATTACGAAATTGAAATTGGTACATTTCAAAATGCGGTCGATCCAAATACTAAAACCTTTCGCGAATTTCCACAGTGGGCAAAAGAAAACTTAGACCCTGAAAAACACAAAAAAGTGGCGATGTTTTGTACCGGCGGTATCCGCTGCGAAAAATCGACAGCCTACATGAAAGAGCAAGGTTTTGATGAAGTTTATCACCTTGAAGGCGGTATTTTAAAATACCTAGAAGAAGTGCCAAAAGAAGAAACCATGTGGGAAGGCGAGTGTTTTGTATTTGATAATCGCGTTGCGGTTGATCACGACTTACAAAAAGGTTCTTATGATCAATGCCACGCGTGTCGTATGCCAATTACAGAAGACGAAAAGTTAAAGCCTGAATACATGGAAGGCGTCTCTTGTCATCATTGTATTGAAGACGTTACGGACGAACAACGCGCACGTTTTGCAGAGCGCCAAAAGCAAATAGAATTAGCGCAAGCGCGTGGTGAAGGCCATATTGGTAATGAAGCACAAGCTGTTTTACAACAACGTAAAGAAGCTAAAAAAGCCCAAAAAGACGCTCAGCGCGGTAAATAAATTTTTACAATAAGTATTACATTTAAAGAGTCTATTTAGGCTCTTTTTTTGTGCCCAAAATTGTGCAGTAATTGTTTTCACACCCCGATGATAGTGTTAATCTGCAAAATAGATTTAGTCATTTTAATGCGCATACAGGAAGGGATTTATGCAAGCCGAACAAGTTGAAATCGCACAATTTTTAGCACAACATCCTCCTTTTGATGACTTACCTCAAAAAGCGCTTAATGAGCTAGCTCAACAAGTAGAAGTGGCTTATTTTAGAGCAAAAACAGATATCTTGAGTTTTGGACAAGACATTTCTGATTTGTATGTAATTAGAAGTGGTTCTGTAGAAATGTATCGCCGAAATGGCGAGCTGTACAATCGTTTGGCTACCGCAGGTATATTTGGTCAAATGGGTTTATTGATGAACCGTAAGGTGCGTTTTCCTGCAACTGCTCTTGAAGATACGTTAGTTTATTGCATAAATGTTGAGCTATTTAATCGTTACTGTGATGAGTTTGATGCGTTTGCTGATTACTTCGAAACAGACGGTAACGTGCGTTTGCATCAAGCTATTGTCGAGCAAGCCGATGGCAATGACCTGACAACCGCGAAGGTAAAATCATTAATACACAGAGATGTAGTCACCGTAGATGCAACCTCTACGATACAAGATATCGCTAAATTAATGACCGAAGAGGCGGTATCGTCAGTGTTGGTAACCGATGTAAATAAACCCATAAATGATGACCCAGAAGAAGATGACGGACAAGTAGTTGGTATAATAACCGATAGGGATTTACGCACTAAAGTAGTGGCTAAAGGGCTTGCCTTTAACACGCAAGCAAAAGACATTATGTCCACTAATTTAGTGCTTTTAGATGCTAATGACTATATTTTCGAAGCCGTATTGGCCATGCTTAGAGATAACTTACATCATTTGCCAGTAGTACAAAAAAGACGCCCAATAGGCGTTATCTCCCTCTCTGATATTTTGCGTTATGAATCCCAAAGTAGCTTATTACTTGTACGTGGCATACTGGCTCAACAAACAATAGAGGATTTGGCGCATTATGCACGCCAATTGCCCAATGTGTTTGTTCGTATGGTGAATGAAGATGCAAACTCACACATGGTTGGTACAGCCATGGCTGTTATAGGGCGTACATTTAAACAAAGACTACTTGTATTAGCAGAAGAAAAGTTTGGGCCACCTCCTGTGCCTTACTGTTTTATTGCTCTGGGCTCAATGGCTCGAGACGAGCAACTAATTGTAACCGATCAAGACAACGCGCTTATTTTAGATGACAGTTACGACGACGAAAAACATAACGCGTATTTTCAAAATATTGCCGATTTTGTGTGTGATGGTTTAGCGCAGTGTGGTTACACCTACTGTGATGGAGAAATTATGGCGTCGTTTAAAAAATGGCGTAAAACTCGCTCACAGTGGTTCGATCAATTTGCAGATTGGATAGCGCAGCCAAAACCACAAGCACTGCTTAATAGTTCTATATTTTTTGACTTAGACGGTGTGTGGGGTAAAACCAAGTGGGCCGACGAGCTTAAAATATTTATAGCAAAACAAAGTAAAGTAAATCGCGTATTTTTAGCTAATATGGCAGCAAATGCTAGAAATAGAACACCTCCACTTGGTTTCTTTAAAGGCTTTGTTATGGAGCATAATGGCCAACATAAGCGTTCAATGAACTTAAAGCGAAGAGGGACTGCACCTCTTTCTGATGTTATTCGCGTGCACGCATTGGCTATTGGTTCGCGTAAACAAAATTCGTTTGAGCGACTAGAAGACATTATTGAAGCGAAACTTTTACCACAGGGTAAAGCGCAAGATTTACGTGATGCACTTGAGTATATTGCCATGATGCGAATTCGCCATCAAGCGTGGCAAATAGAGAAGGGCGAAGAGCCCGATAACGACTTAGATCCACATTTACTTTCTCCGTTCGAGCAACGAAACTTAAAAGAGGCATTCGCCATTTTAGAAAAAGCACAAAGCTATTTAAAATTTAGCTACACAGCAAACTCTGGTGTGAAGTAGCCTATGAATCCGCGTAATCATAAAGCAATTGATTGGCAAGCTAGGTATAACGAGCTTGCCAATAGCACCAAAAATAAACTCCTAAAACACTTTTATGCGGGTGCTTATAATCAAGACAAAGCTGCAATAAAAGACGTACCTTTTGTAGCAATGGATTTTGAAACAACAGGCTTAAATAGCCAAAACGACGATATAGTGAGTGTTGGTTTAGTGCCGTTCAATTTAGAGCGCATTTATTGTAAGCACAGTCGGCATTGGGTTGTGCAGCCTAGGCGCAACCTTCATGAAGAGTCTATTTTAATACATGGAATCACGCACTCAGAGGTGGACGACGCCCCCGACTTTAATCAAATTATAGAGCCTTTACTTGAAGCACTCAGTGGTAAAGTTGTCGTGGTGCATTATGCCGCAATAGAACGTCACTTTTTAAATAATGCGTTATTGTTAAGACTTAAAGAAGGTATTGAGTTTGCACTTGTTGATACAATGGAAATAGAAAAAAGAGCACTAAAAGCAAGGCAGGGTTTATTAGGGCGATTGTTTAACACAAAATTAGGTTCTCTTAGGCTAACAGATTGCCGTGCGCGTTATTCCCTACCAGCATATCAAAATCACAATGCGTTAACGGATGCACTTGCTACAGCAGAACTTTTACAAGCGCAGCTGAGTTATCATTATCGTGTAGATACTCCAATCTCAGAGCTGTGGCTCTAGCTTTTAATGACCTAACAAAAAAACGCCGCAAAAATTGTGGCGTTTTCGTTACTAATTAAAAGTATTACTTACTAGAAATATTATTTAACTGGGCGAGGCTCAGTTCGTAAACCTAAAACTAAGCTTAAACACATAAATAATAATACAATAGTAAATGGCAACCCTGTAGAGACAGCGCCTGCTTGTAGTGCTTCAATTGCTTGTGTGCCACCAATCCAAAGTAAAGCAGCTGCAATTGCGCCCTCAACCGATGCCCAAAATATACGTTGTGGTACCGGTGCATCAATTTTACCGCCAGCTGTAATTGAATCAATTACTAATGAACCAGAGTCAGATGACGTAATGAAAAATACCAACACTAATAAAATTGCAATAAACGATAAAATATTAGATAGAGGTAATTCATCAAGCATTTGGAACATAGCTAAAGGTACTTCAGTTAAACCATTAGTGCCTAACGCACCAACACCATTAACTACTTGATCAATCGCAATACCGCCGTAAATAGACATCCATAAAACAGTAACTAGAGTAGGGATAAGTAAAACCGCAATTAAGAATTCACGAATTGTACGACCACGTGATACACGCGCGATAAACATACCTACAAACGGTGACCAGGAAATCCACCAAGCCCAGTAAAACACAGTCCAACCATGCATCCATGTTTCGTCTTCACGACCGTGAGGATTACTCAATGGAATAATATTTTCTACATAGCCCATCACGGTAGTTGGTACATTACCCATTGCTACGGCAAAGCCTACTAAACATACAAACAATAATAATGAAAACGCAATTAGCATATTTACATTACTTAGTAGCTTCACACCACCGTCAATACCACGAACCACAGAGACTATGGCTAAAAGTGTTACACCCGCAATAACTAAAATTTGAGAGCCAATGCCACCTTCTGTACCAAATACATGGTTAATACCTGCAGAAGCTTGCTGCGCACCTAAACCTAAAGATGTTGCAAGGCCAAATAACGTAGCAAGTACAGCTAAGATATCAATGATATGACCAGGCCACCCCCACGCTCTATCACCTAATATAGGGTAAAAAATAGAACGAATTGAAAGCGGTAAACCTTTGTTATAGGTAAAAAATGCAAGAGATAAACCAACAACTGCGTAAATAGCCCAAGGGTGAAGACCCCAATGAAACATAGTTGCGCCCATTGCTAATTTTGCAGCTTCTGGTGTATTAGCGGCTACATTAAGCGGTGTTTCGTACCAACCAGTAAAGTAAGCAACTGGTTCAGCAACGCCCCAAAACATAAGGCCGATACCCATACCCGCAGCAAATAACATAGCAAGCCATGAAACGCGAGAGTGAGAAGGTTTAGCGTCATCACCACCAAGGCGAATATTACCGTAAGGAGAAACAATAAGTGCTAAACAAAAGAGTACAAAGAAGTTAGCAGCCCACATAAATAGGGCATCAAAATTATTAATAATATCTGTCTTGATACTATCAAGCGCTGTTTTTGCAGTTTGTGGGTCGGTAACAAGTATGGCGATTAAAAAGATGACAATCAGGCCCGCACTAGTTCCAAAAACAGGGTTGTGAATATCAAACCCCCACTTTTGTACGTTGTCCTGACCTACGGTGTAATCCGTGTTGTCAATACTATATTTGTCATGATTTTCCTTCATGCAATACCTCTTTAGTTGTCCTAACAAGCCAAAATAAATTCGGCGTCATATCGAATTACATTAGTCTTTAAATATTAAGTAAAAAGTAATACCGTAATTATTTGAAGACTAACTAATTTGAAGCGTGATCATACAGCTAGTAGTGTATGAGTTAAATATTAAATGTAAATGAATTTGTATTTAAAACGCTGTTTATATGGCCAAATTCATGATTCTTTCATTTAAAAGCCCTAAATTTAAAAATTCAGTGAACGTTAAAATTTAGTTTGCTATTAAAAGTATTAATTTACTTGGTTAAGTAAAAAAAGATCATTTTTAAGTAGCTTAATTAATGCTTAAATATTAGGGCTTGTTAGTCTTTTAGGATTGAAATTTGTTAAGTCTAGTCGCGATTTAATCGCTCCTAGATTTATAGCTTAGCGGTTCGGTAACAGCTTATGCGTTATTTTTCATGCTTGCATGCACGTAAGAATAATCAAAAACCGGCTAGCAAAGAGCAAATTTCTCTTCAAGGCTATTATAAATTTATAAGCCGATAAGCATCTTTAATCAAGTTGTAATATGAATATGATTTAACACAACACTAAGCTATATTTTATAAATAGATAGGCAAAGGATTAATACTATTATGCGTGAAAGCGTTACAAACGATACCAATCAAAACGAACTTGTTAAACGCTTTTGCAGCGTTAGAGACGAAAGCCTAGCTATTATTGAACCACTCACTGTAGAAGATTGCCAATTACAAGCTATGGCTGATGCCAGTCCCACTAAATGGCATTTAGCGCATACCACGTGGTTTTTTGAAACGTTTTTACTTAGTGTTCATTGTAAACAGTACGCAGTGTTTAACCCTCACTATAAAATGCTTTTTAATTCTTACTACAATGGGATTGGAGAGCAATTTAAACGGGCAAACAGAGGAAGCTTATCTAGGCCAGGTTTAGACGAAGTGCTAGCTTACAGAGAACATGTAGATAGCCGCGTGATTGAATTACTTAAGACTGACGTTGACCCGCACATTAAAGATATTATTGAACTTGGGTTACACCACGAGCAACAGCATCAAGAACTAATGCTTATGGACATCAAATATAACTTTTCAGTAAATCCAATATTTCCTCAATATAAAACATCGCTTTTAAATAGCCAAAAAAAATCAGCTGATATTAAACCCCTTAATTTTATCAATTTTGAACAAGCCATTATTAATATTGGCACAAATGCCGACGATGAATTTGCATATGATAATGAGTGCCCCAAACACCAAGTACTAATTCATCCATTCAGTTTTGCTAATAGATTGGTCACTAATGGTGAATATTTAGACTTTATAAATGCCGGTGGATATAGCAATCCACAATATTGGTTAAGCGACGGTTGGGCGCATATTCAAAACACTCGTTTAACGCATCCATTATATTGGCATTGCATAAATAACGAATGGTTTGAGTTTACACACTATGGATTGCAGCCTTTAAATTTAAGTGCCCCCATTAGCCATGTTAGTTATTTTGAGGCCAGCGCCTACGCTAATTTTGTAAAGGCTCGCTTGCCTACAGAGTTCGAGTGGGAATATGCAGCTAAAAATACACCTTTAACAGACACTAATAATAACTACCTAACACCACAACAAGCAAAAGATGATACTGAAATAAACCAGTTAACGGATTCATGTTGGCAATGGACAAACAGTGCATATTTGCCATACCCCGGTTTTAAGCCTATTGAAGGAGTAGCAGGGGAATACAATGGTAAATTTATGAATAACCAAATGGTGTTACGGGGCGGGTGTGTGTTTACCCCTCAAAACCATTTACGACAAACATACCGAAATTTTTATTACCCACATCAAGCGTGGATGTGCAGCGGGATAAGACTAGCTAAGGATATAGTATGAGCCAAGTAACAGCGATTAAACAAAGTAACATAACCGACACTGAATTTTTAAACGACGTGATAAGCGGGTTAACTCAACAACAAAAAACGCTTCCGTGTAAGTATTTTTACGATGATAAAGGTGCTGCATTATTCGAGCAAATAACATCCTTACAAGAGTATTATGTTACACGTACGGAGTTGTCTATTTTAGAGCAATACTCGCAGTCAATTGCTCAAATGCTACCTGAAAACCTTTCTATTATTGAGCCTGGGTGTGGTTCTGGTAAAAAGGTCGCGTATTTATTAGCGCACATGGCAAACGTAAAAACCTTCGTACCATTTGAAATTTCTGAGGAGATGCTCAGTTATTCACTTGCACATTTGTCGCCATTATTTCCAGATTTGGCAATTTCGCCATTACTAGGAGACTTTACACATAGCCAAATGGTTAAACAGCTAACCAAAGACACCGCTTTAGACAGTCAAACTAATTTGGTGTACTTTCCGGGCTCTACTCTTGGTAATTTTGCCCCAGTTAAAGCCATAGAAATTATGAATAATTTCCATCGCTTATGTGGTGTAAACGGTTATGTATTAATTGGGGTTGATTTAGTAAAAGAGCGCCAAGTGTTACTTGATGCATATAACGATAAAGCGGGAATCACCGCTGCATTTAATAAAAATTTACTACAACGTATTAATAACGAGCTAAGTGGCACATTTAATTTGGATAACTTTAGCCACGAGTCACGCTTTAACGAGCAACATAGCCGCATTGAAATGCATTTAGTAAGTAACTGTAATCAAAGCGTGATTATAAATGATCAGCAAATAGACTTTATTGAAGGCGAAAGTATCCATACAGAAAACTCTCACAAGTACACGCTCGAATCGTTTAAGCAGCTTGCAGCGCAAGCTAATTTAAAGTTGGAGCAAACATGGCAAGACGATAGTAACTATTTTGCATTGTGCTTATTAAGACCGCTATAAACGTTTACTTAATATGTTTAGGGCGTGTTGATCTTTGATAGTTGAATTTGCAGCAATATGTTTGGTTTTTAGGCAAGGCAGAGCCTATGAAGTGTGGTTATTCCACATAAATAGGCGATAACGCAACATAAATGCCAAACATGTGCTGCCCTTCGGGTTCTGCCTAGGGGCGATAAACTCTTTGTTGTTCGATTTTTACTTAGCCCACTAGGTTACAAACCTCTCGCCGCGATTTAATCGCCCCTAGATTGAACAAATTTCAATTCGCAAAGGTCAACACGCCCTAGTAAATGACAACTTTAGCATTGTTAAGCTCATAGCTTAGCAATGCGCCATTATTTGATTTCTGTATAAGCTTAGCTTTATTTAAACCATGTAGTCTAAATAGCAGGGGGGCAATAACAGATACCGCAGAGCCCGTTGCACTGTCCTCATTTACTCCAAACTGGGGTGCAAAATATCTAAAATGCGCTATGGCATTTTTCTTGTCTTTATTTTTTATACTAAGCGCTATAACTGCATTTTTGTGGAGTTTACTCAAAGCCTTAAAATCAACATGTAAGCTTTTTAAATAGTCTTTTTCAACGTCTTTACTAAATTCTTCATTAAATTCTTCATTAAATTCTTTATTAAATAATACAACCGTATAACCGTTTTTATCACCGGTACTGTAGGCTGCTTTTATTGCGGTTGAAAACACACTTTTTAACTCACCTTTAGCTAATTCGCTTTTTTTTGGCTCTATACTTTTTAGTAACAACTGGGCGCGTTGTTTTTTTACTCTTATAGTAAAGCGCTCATGACTCATTGCTGTAAATACTTCAGGGCAATAACCAAAATACTTTATTAAAAAATTAGCGGCCGCTAAAGTACCATGCCCACAGCGTTTAATTTCACTTGTTTGGTTAAACCAGCGAATATTACAATGGCGTTTAGTTATCTCATTTTGATTTAAAAATACGGTAGCAGGGTGGTTTGATTGTGATGCAATATATTGCATTGTTTTTGATGTTAACCCAATTTTATAAATAACAATTAAAGCACTAGAGCCTTTTAAGTTATTTGCAGGGCTATAAAAAACAGATTCGGTGGAAGTGAGTTTTATAAAGCGAAGCGTAAGCCATTTGGGCTTACGCTTCGTTAAACAAAGAGTGTTATCCTTTGCTTGCATAAGCGTCGTTATGAACGCCCGCAGCACGACCTGATGGATCTGCATTGTTTTGGAACGATGCGTCCCATGCAAGTGCTTCAGGAGTCGAACACGCTACCGATTTACCATGCGGTACACATTTAGCTGATGCATCACCAGGAAAGTGCGATTCAAAAATAGTACGGTAGTAGTAAGCTTCTTTTGAATCTGGCGTATTAATAGGGTATTTAAATTTAGCATTTGCAAGCTCTTGATCGCTCACTTGCTCATTTACAAACTCTTTTAACGTATCAATCCAGCTGTAACCAACACCGTCTGAAAATTGCTCTTTTTGGCGCCATAAAACTTCATCAGGCAAGTAGCCATCAAAACCTTCACGTAAAATGTGTTTTTCAATTTTGCCATCTTTACACATTTTGGCTTCAGGGTTGATACGCATAGCAACATCAACAAATTCTTTATCAAGGAACGGTACACGTGCTTCAACGCCCCATGCTGCCATTGATTTATTAGCACGTAAACAGTCAAACATATGCAGTTTTGATACTTTACGGTTTAGCTCTTCATGAAACTCTTGTGCGTTAGGGGCTTTATGGAAGTATAAGTAACCACCAAATAGCTCATCAGCACCTTCGCCAGATAACACCATTTTAATGCCCATCGCTTTAATTTGGCGAGCCATTAAGTACATAGGTGTAGAGGCACGAATCGTTGTTACATCATACGTTTCAATGTGGTAAATCACTTCACGCAGAGCATCAATACCTTCTTGAATGGTAAAAATGATAGGGTGGTGAATAGTACCAATCATGTCAGCTACTTTTTGGGCAGCGGCTAAATCAGGTGAACCCTCAAGGCCTACTGAAAAAGAATGCAACTTAGGCCACCATGCATCGCTTTCGTCGTTATCTTCAATACGTTTTGCAGCAAAACGCTGGGTAATAGCAGAGATAACCGATGAGTCTAAACCACCAGAAAGTAATACACCGTATGGTACATCACACATTAGCTGGCGTTTAACGGCCGCTTCTAATGCATCTTTAACGTCTTGTGCTTGTGCGCTGTTATCTTTAACTGCATCAAATGTTTCCCAATCACGCTTGTAATAAGGTGTCATTTTGCCATCTTTGCTGTACAGGTAATGCCCTGGTGGAAATTCTTCAATATGCTTACAAATTGGAGAAAGTGCTTTTAACTCAGAAGCAACGTAAAAGTTACCGTGCTCGTCGTGACCAGTGTAAAGCGGGATAATACCAATATGGTCACGGCCAATTAAGTAAGCGTCATTTTCTTCATCGTATAAACAAAATGCAAAAATGCCATTTAGATCATCTAAAAAGTCAGGCCCTTTTTGTTTATAAAGCGCTAAAATAACTTCACAGTCTGATTGAGTTTGAAAAGTAAAATCAACATCTAGCTCTGCTGCAAGTTCTTTATGATTATAAATCTCGCCATTAACCGCTAAAATATTTGTTTTTTCAGGATTGTATAAAGGCTGTGCACCGCTTGATACACCAACAATAGCTAAACGCTCATGTACTAAAATAGCTTTTTCAGATGCATATACACCAGACCAATCTGGGCCACGGTGTCTAAGCAGCTTTGACATTTCAATTGCTTGGGTACGCAATTGAGCGGGATCAGATTTAATATCTAATACCCCAAAAATTGAACACATAGTAACTCCTCATTCCTATTATGTGTGCAGCAAAGCCAATTTGCTGTGCTGCGAAACCTTGTTTTATCAGAAAAAATTACTCAAGTCACATAGCTTTTACAATTAATTAAGAATAATTTATGCACCAAGTTATATGTAACCGCACCAAAGTGGTCAATGCGTGGTGCCTGCTGCTATTTTTACGTCGTTATTATTGTTCAAAGCTTGTGCAATCATCACTTTTAGCGCGTTAATAACAGTGTCTTCACACATGCTAGGTGCGCCATTGTGGTGCACAGCTTGGCTTGGTAAATAAGGAATATGCACTAAGCCACCTTTCATTACAGCGCAGTGATCATTTATGTAATGCATAAGGCCATACATAACGTGATTGCATACATACGTACCTGCCGTATTGGAAATGGCAGCAGGTATATTGCTGTTGTGCAGTGCTTGTAACATGCGCTTTATTGGTAAGTTTGTGAAATAGGCATCAGGGCCATTTTTTTCTATTGGTGTATCGATAGGCTGCTTACCTGCATTGTCTTTAATGCGTGCATCGTCAACGTTTATTGCAATACGCTCAATTGATATTTCGCTGCGCCCACCAGCTTGGCTTATACATAAAACAACCGCCGGATTGTGCGACTCAATGGCGTTTATAAGCTGACTGATAGACGTATTAAATTCACAGGCAAGTTCTAGTGTGCATATTTTGTGTTTCATGATGATAGTTTCATCAAGTTTTTGCACTGCTTGCCAAGAAGGGTTTATAGCTTCGCCACCAAAAGGAGCAAAGCCAGTTATTAATACACACGGCATAGTAGAAGTTGATTTAGTCATTAAACACCAAGCTATACATTAAAATAATATTAACGGCGAGTAAGGTAACGGCCGTCTGAATTTGAACCTTTATTACATGGTACCTATTTTTAAAATCTAGGGCGTGTTGATTCTAGAATATTTTATAGGTTATTTTTAAGTGCAAGGCTCAATTGATGTAGGTGTCCGTCAAGTTTCTGCTTCGCCTTTGCTGCTTCTTCAAACGTTACATATTTAAACTCAACAGTATCTAAAGGTCTAAATTGTGCAAATTGACGTAAGTCGGCTTCAATAACAGTCCCTAACAGAGGGTAGCCCCCTGTGGTTTGGCCATCATTTAGTAACACAATTGGCTCTCCACTTGGTGGTAATTGAATACTCCCAGGGCTCACCCCTAATGATGGCAAAGAGTGCGAATGCCCCAAATTATTTTTATGCTCAAGCCTTACGCCCATTCGGTTACTATTATTGCTGACTTTAAAAGCGGTAGACACAAAGTTGCTAAGTAAAGTATCGCCTAATAAGTCGGCATGAGGACTTGGATGCAGGCGTATAAGTTTGCGCTGGGCGGGAGCAATTGCGCCTACCTTTATAAACTCTCCATAATAAGGAGTAATAGGTATTTCATCACCAGTGGTGAGAGATCTACCTTCAAAACCACCAAAACATGCGTTTAAATCTGTAGACTTAGAACCCATAACCTCAGCATTTTGTATACCGCCTTTCACTGCTAAATAAGCTCTTAAGCCCGCTCTACCAGTAGCAAAACTTAGGACTTGTTTGTTTATTACTGCGTATGTCCAACCAGGATAAATTGCATGTCCATCAAGGGTTGCTTGCAAATCTGCACCATGAAGCGCAATTACTGTGTCGCAGGTAAATTCCAGTTCGCACAAACCCACAGTTATTTCTAAAACGGCATCATTGTCGTTATTGTTAAGTAATCTATTAGCAATTATTTGTGCATAAGGGTCTAGGCTGCCCGCTTTGCTTACACCTAAATGGCGGTAGCCCTCACGGCCAAAATCTTGAATTGTAAGTAATACACCACTTTTAAGTACTTTAATCATGATTTGCTCCTTTATTAACGAGCGGAACAAATTCAAGCGTATCGCCTGGTTGAATTAAACAAGGTTGCCCAGAGGTCGAATCAAACAAAGCAGTATCTGTATGACCTATTATATGCCAACCACCTGGGGTATCTGCGGGGTAAATTCCGGTTTGTGCAGCACCTATCGCAACAGAGCCTTTAGGAACCCTAGTACGTGGCTCATCACGCCTTGGTGTATGTAATTGCTCATTTAAGCCATGTAGGTAAGCAAAACCGGGCTGAAAGCCTAAAAATAAAACGTGGTACTTGGTGTTACTATGAATATTAATAACCTCATCGGCACTTAAATTATGATAGCGAGCCACGTAATTAATGTCCTCACCCTTGTATGTGGTTTCGATTAAGTGATGCTGCCCCTTAAATGTACTCGTTTTAATATCATTCCACAGCGAAGGTAGCACTTGTAACCACTGTTTTAAGTGTTTATCTGATTTTAAATAAAGAGTGAGCGAGTTCATGGCGGGCACCAAATCGCTAAATTCATCAGTGCTTTTACAGTGGCTAGCTAAAGCCCAAATTTTCTTTTGAATAGAGAGTCTATCTATAGCGTCTAAATGCGATGCATCAAACAGTAAACTACTGTTTGTTAATACATAAATATGAGGAGCTGGCTTCATTAAATAAACCTATTTGTACAACATAATTCAAACGTAACACAGTTTTATTAATTTATTTACACCATTGCGACTAAGTGGTTATGTTTAGTGTTTATTTACCCAGCTTACTTTAAGAGTGTTTTTATATTCAATTAATCGTATTTAACTTATTGAGGACCAAAATTTAATACGCTTCGTACTAAATAAGTAATTAGGTTGAAATGAAAATTAGGATAAGGAGGTCTTAGTTAGCACGCACTTGTTTAAGAGGTACTTTATGAAACACCAGCATTTATTATATTTATCAGGCGCTGCTATTATATTTAGCGCAGGCAGCTTTGCTTTATCTATGGAAAAGGTTGAGCACAGTAATGTAGAAGCCACCATGCATGTAGAAACCATTGTACTTGGATCGGGTTGTTTTTGGGGAGCCGAAAAACGCTACGAAGCGCTTAATGGCGTTATTGATGCTGAATCGGGGTACGCTGACGGCAATGGCTTTAAAGCTACCTACAGAAATATTACTGATCAGTCTCGTCGTTTTGACGAGAACAATTATGCTGAAGTTGTACAAGTTATGTATAACAGCAATATAATTTCAGCAGAAGATCTCTTAAAAAACTATTTTGAAAGTCACGACCCTACACAAAAAAATCGCCAAGGTAACGACATTGGTACTCAATATCGCTCAATTGTATTAACGACTACTGATGCACAAGCTAAAGTAGCTGAGCAAGTTAAATCGCAATATCAGCAGCTTTTAACTGATGCAAGCTATGGCAAAATTGAAACAGTTATTAAACCGCTTCAAGGTTTTGTATCGGCAGAAGAGTATCATCAAAATTATTTAGAAAAGAACCCTAATGGCTATTGTCCCGATCATTCTACCGGTGTTGTTTTTAATAAAACACCTGTAGAAAAAGTAGATAACACGGCTTTATTATCAGGGAAACAAATCGTAGTCTTAGATTCACGTGAATACTGCCCATACTGTGAAAAGTTTAAAAAAGCAGTCGCAAATGATTACAAAGGGACAATACCAATGTCGTTTCGCCATGCTGACCAACTTGATGATTTAACTATTAAGTCAGCCACGTGGGCAACACCGACCATTTTGTTTTTAGAAAATGGTATTGAGGTATATGGCCGTCAAGGTTATGCAACGCCTGAAGAGTTTTATAAAGCATTAGGCGCTTTTAAATTAGGTAACAGTGATGCTTATAAAGTTGCATTTGATGCACGAACAGATAGACCTTACTGTAAAGAGTACAAAGAGTTTAAAAATACACCAGACGGCACTTTTGTTGATAAATTAAGTGGCGAGCCACTATTTGATACAAGCGATAGGTTTAACTCAGGTACTGGTTGGTTGTCGTTTACTCATCCTGTAAAAAACAACGTAACACAGCACGACGATAGCAGCTGGGGCATGACACGCATTGAGCTTCGCTCTAAAAGTACAGGCATACACTTAGGGCATTTATTTCCAGGTGAAGGTCCAAGAGGTCGCGATCGTTACTGTATTAATGCAACAGTCCTTGATTTTGTACCGAGAGATAAAAGCTAAACCTTTTCTTTACGTAGCCTGATTTTAATCAGGCTTTTTTTTGCATAAAACAAAATAGGCTTATCATAATCTTTGCAAATTTGTTAAAATTTAAGCGTGCAGCTAATCGTCAATAATATTACTTAGGTTATTAATGAATCAATTAAAAAAAATAGCAACGCAGTTAATATATTTGCCATTCGCTTTACTGCTTTTAATAAACAACGCTAAATCAGCGACTCATTACGTAGTAGGCGTAGAGAATATAGAATACCTTCCATACTACGATGGTAGTGGGGCTGATAACCGCGACTATTATGGTTTCAGTCAAAAGTTACTTACCTTGTTTGCCCAGCAGCATGACTTTGAGTTTGAGTTTTACACACTACCTATTAATCGACTTTACAAAGAATTTGTGGAACATCGCCATGTCGACTTTAAGTATCCAGATAACCCTAGCTGGAAACCAAGCTACAAAGCTTCATTTATTGATGTAAATAAAATTATTTATTCGCAGCCAACCGTTGTGACTAAAACGGGCATTGCGAGCTTAAATAAAAATATCACTATTGATGAATGCATTAGTTTTGCAACGGTAAGAGGGTTTACGCCTCAAAGCTTCAAACCGTTAATGAATAATGAAAACGTTGAGTTAATAGAAACAGCTAACGTAATTGAATTAATAGAGTTGCTTTTAAAAGAGCGAGTGGAGTGTATTTACATATCTAACGATGTATTAAATTATAACCTCCTAAAATACTTTAAATTAACCCGACCTGTTTATTTTCAAAACGAATTGCCGACAGATTTACAAGCCTTTCTATTATCGTCGATTGACTACCCTGACATAATCAAGAAATTTAATACCTTCTTGATTTCACATAAAGTGCAAATAAGTAAATTAAAAAAAGAATATCAAATTAAAAATTAATTAAAAAAGCCTCGTAAGTTATAACTTACGGGGCTTTTAAAAGTATTAAACTTATATTGCATATCATGTGGTTTGCGCCAAAAATAAAAACAGTTCAAGCCAAGTCACCACCTAACTTGAACCGCTTTTTCACACTGACAACATCTTCACACACAATATAAAGATTCTGTTTACTACGCGTTGGTAGCTTTGTATTAAATATCATGTGGTTTGCGCCAAAAATAAAAACAGTTCAAGCCAAGTCACCACCTAACTTGAACCGCTTTTTCACACTGACAACATCTTCACACACAATATAAAGATTCTGTTTACTACGCGTTGGTAGCTTTGTATTAAATATCATGTGGTTTGCGCCAAAAATAAAAACAGTTCAAGCCAAGTCACCACCTAACTTGAACCGCTTTTTCACACTGACAACATCTTCACACACAATATAAAGATTCTGTTTACTACGCGTTGGTAGCTTTGTATTACATATCATGTGGTTTGTGCCAAAAATAAAAACAGTTCAAGCCAAGTCACCACCTAACTTGAACCGCTTTTTCACACTGACAACATCTTCACACACAATATAAAGATTCTGCTTACTACGCTTTGGTAGCTTTGTATTGCATATCATGTGGTTTGCGCCAAAAATAAAAACAGTTCAAGCCAAGTCACCACCTAACTTGAACCGCTTTTTCACACTGACAACATCTTACACACACAATATAAGATTCTTTTCACTGCTACGTTTGAGTTACTAGAACTCTAAAGGTTGCATTTATTGCTCTTAAGAAACAACTTAACTAAGTTGTTTTGAGCTGATAAAGCAACTTTAATATTTAACTTTATTTTCGACAAACGATAAAAACGAAACCAATGAGTGAAAAAAATTAAACTATAGACTTTAGTCTAATGTATGGCGCTAAGTTTATGTATTTAATTAAAAAATATTATTCAAATTTGCAGGAAGTTATACCAATCTGCTTATATATGGGGTCTATTTAACGTTAAGAAAATTACGCTAGAACTAGGCAAAAATTTTTGTATTTAGTTGTTCTCGGCAATTGCTCCCTGCATTGCTCTACCTCCTGCATCCATGCAGTCGTAAATAAAAAATTTTTAACGACGTAATAGTGCAATTTAATTAGTTAAATTGATCAAAGATTTATGCAGGTTGGTATTAGACGAGTTCAGTAATACAACACAGAGTTGGTTGTATTACTGAACTCACTTAATAGGGGATTATTCTTGAATTTTTCTAAACGTATTTACAACCCACTTCGCAAATAAATCAAGGGGGTGATTAGGCGTGCTTGATTCGTGCTGCACTAAATAGTATTTATCTTTAGTTGTTAAAGGCTGTTCGAATAATTTGTAAAGCCATTGCTCATCTAGCCAGCTTTGGCTAATAGGCAGTGGGATAAGTGCAATGCCCATGCCTTGCTGCGCTGCTCGCGCTACACCAAACATGCTATCTATTTGAATAATCTGCGAAGGAGAAAAGTCATCAATCCCTGCTTTTTCGGCCCACTGATGCCAAGCCCAAGGGCGAGCTTTGTGCAAGATTAGCGGAACTTGGTTAAGGGCTTGACGATGATCGTCCCTCCACTGGTCGAGCAATTTTTTATTACATGCAGGAATATATTCAAGGTTAAACAACTCAGTCGCTAACCCTTCAGTAGGTTTACCAGAGGACAATACAATAGATAAATCGCTATGACGCGTTAATTCTTTGCGTGTTTTAAGCGTGTCCATTTGCAGGTTTATATTAGGGTGTTCCGACGTCCACTCACTTAATTTAGGCATGAGTAGTTCGCTGGCAAAAAATTCAGGCAGGGTAATCGTCAAATTTGTATTTTGCTGCATCTGACTAAACTCATTAATGGTGCTCTCTAACATTGTGATGATAGGAGACACAGCATCAAAAAAGTTTTTACCCGCTGTGGTTAAGCTAATTGAACGCGTTTTACGTTGAAAAAGCTCAATACCAAGTTGTTCTTCAAGTTGTTTTATTTGATGGCTTACCGCAGACGGCGTTAAGTACAGCTCATTAGCTGCATGCTTAAAACTTAGGCTTCTTGCGGCAAAGCAAAAAGAGCGAAGGCCACGAATAGGAGTTTGCATGTTTTCCAGAATTATTTAATTTATTGAGACGCCTTACTTAGGCAAAATTTGAACCAACTATTTAATGTTTAAATATCAGTAGGTTAAAAATAAAATTAACGCTAGTTCACAAAAAGGGTGCAGGCTATCCACAAAATAGTGCAAAGAATCTAAGCGCTTACATTTAATTTATATTTGTATTATAGATAAAATTTACTACAGATGTATGAATGACGGTAAAAATAATGACAAAAGATAAAAAAAATCCCTCGTAAGAGGGATTTTGGGTAACTCAGCGCCATTGGCACTGGGAATGAGGTCGGTACAGGGTAAAGCGTTATTTTAAGTTAAAGCCTAAAAAACCATTTCTGGAACTTCACCGTCAACAAGTAATTTACCTGCTGTTTTACTAATGATTTCATCAACAGTAACGCCCGGAGCACGTTCTAATAGATGAAATGCGCCGTCTTTAACTTCTAATACGGCTAAATCTGTTACTATTTTTTTTACGCAATTAACGCCAGTAAGCGGTAAAGAGCAGGACTCTAATAGTTTAGAGTCACCATGCTTACTTGCATGGGTCATAGTAACAATAATATTTTTCGCGCCAGCGACTAAATCCATCGCGCCACCCATGCCTTTAATCAGCTTTTTAGGGATCATCCACGATGCGATGTTGCCGTTCTGGTCAACTTCAAATGCACCCAGAACGGTTAAGTCTACATGACCACCCCGTATCATGGCAAAACTATCTGCACTATTAAATATGGCTGCACCTGTGGCTGCTGTCACGGTTTCTTTACCCGCGTTAATCATATCGGCGTCTAGCTCTGCTTTAGTCGGGTACGGGCCCATGCCTAAAAGGCCATTTTCGGACTGTAACATAACTTCAATATCATCTGGTACATAGTTTGCGACGAGTGTCGGAATTCCTATGCCCAAATTTACGTAGTAACCATCTTGAAGTTCTTGTGCAACGCGCATTGCAACTTGTTCACGTGATAATGCCATAATTTTGCTCCTGCTTAATCTCGTGTTGTTACACGTTCAATGCGTTTTTCAAAGCTGCCTTTAATAACGCGATTTACAAAAATACCCGGGGTATGAATTTGGCTTGGTTCAAGCTCACCCGGCTCTACAATTTCTTCTACTTCGGCAACGGTAATTTTGCCCGCTGTTGCCGCCATTGGATTAAAGTTCATGGCGGTGTGTCTAAACACTAAATTACCAAAGCGGTCGGCTTTCCACGCTTTAACAATAGCAAATTCACCTGTTATAGACTCTTCTAAAATATACGGGCGACCTTTAAACTCTTTTACATCTTTACCCTCAGCCACAGGAGTACCGTAACCGGTTGCGGTGTAAAACGCAGGTATACCCGCGCCGCCAGCACGCATTTTTTCAGCTAATGTACCTTGAGGCGTAAGCTCTACATCAATTTCGCCACTTAATAACTGCTGCTCGAATAGGGCATTTTCGCCAACGTACGAGGCAACTACTTTTTTAATTTGTTTGTCTTGTAATAAAATACCTAAACCAAAGTCATCAACACCACAGTTATTAGATACTACGGTTAAGTTTTTTGTTTGCATGTGCTTAATTTGTTTAATTAAGCCCTCAGGAATACCACATAAACCAAAACCACCGGCAATAATAGTATCGCCGTCTTTTAATCCTTCCATTGCAGCTTCGTAACTAGAAACTACCTTATCAAAACCGGCCATGAGTCTCTCCTCATTGTGTGCTATTTGTTGTTAACTATCTTTAATCATCATTTCATAAGATAGCTATTTAACCTGAACTCTGGTTAATAGATTTACTAACATATGAATCAGGGTGATATTTAAATTTATTTTCTCTAGCCAGAGATTTTCAGTGAAAACAAGGCGAATTTACGCGTCAATAGCTGGCCTATTGCAAGTAAATTCAACGCAGTTAGTGCTGAAAATAGCTGCTCGAGATAGATTTATTATCCAGAGCTCAGGTTATTTTGTGTGCAGTGCCACAGATACTTTGCTCACAGGTTGCTTACCAAGTGCTTTGGTTATCTCCCAGCCAGTGTCACTTAACCTTTGTAAATCAATTCCATGCTCAATGCCAAGCCCTTGCAGTAAGTAAACTACATCTTCGGTGGCAACATTTCCTGACGCACCCTTAGCATAAGGACAGCCACCAAGGCCTGCAACTGCCGCGTCAACCGTTGCTATACCTAGGCTTAAGGCTGCGTAAATATTTGTAAGCGCTTGACCGTAAGTATCATGAAAATGCACGGCCAACTTGGCTTTATCAATGTGCGTTAAAAGTAACTCGATTAATTGCGTTACTTTTTTAGCGGTGCCAACACCAATGGTATCGCCAAGGCTTACTTCGTAACATCCTAAATCTAACAGCTTTTGCGATACACTAAGTACTGCTTGTGGGTTAATTTCACCCTCGTAAGGGCAACCTAGCACACAGCTTACATAACCACGTACGCGGATATTATTCGCTTTAGCAAACGCCATTACTTCACTAAAGCGCTCAATACTTTCATTAATTGAGCAGTTTATGTTTTTTTTACAAAACGACTCACTCGCAGCGGTAAATATAGCAAACTCTTTAATGCCAACAGCGTGCGCTGCTTGCGCACCTTTTAAGTTAGGTGTAAGGGCACTTAAATTCACATCAGGTAAATCAAGGGCTGATATTACATCAGCCGAGTCTGCCATTTGCGGCACCCACTTTGGGGATACAAACGCGCCAGCTTCAATATCTTTTAAACCTGCAGCACTTAGGGCGTTAATAAGCGCTACTTTATCGGCTGTGCTTACTGTTTTTTCGTTTTGTAGGCCGTCTCGCGCACCAACTTCAACAATACGTACTTTAGTTGGAAAGACACTCATTATGCACCTTCCTCAGTTGTATCTTCGACAATAGCAAGCAGAGCACCATGCGTTACTAATTCGCCTTCACCAAAACAATAGCTTTTTAAAATGCCGTCGTGTGGTGCGTTAAGCGTGTATTCCATTTTCATGGCTTCGATAATAACAACCGCATCGCCTTTGGTAATTGTGCTACCAATGTCGATTAAGTGCTTAACTACTGTGCCATTAAGGGGCGCGGCAAGAGGCAGTGCTTCGCTTTCGTGCGAACTAATATAATGTTTATCAACTAGCTCAAACTTAGTTTGCAGCGCTTTATTCATAACAGTGACAATATTGCCCGCAGTACTATTGCTCAAAGTACTATTGCCAACAATATTATTACCTACCGTAGTTACGTGCGCGGTATGTTTTTCGCCATTAATAAATACACTGCAAAGATTATTATTTAATGTGCCTTGTAGATTAAAAACGTGCTCGTTATGCCTAATACTATAGCCTGCTGTCGTTTTTATAGCGCTTAGCTGCAAATCAGCAAAAGGGACTTTAATTGCTTGTGGTGCATTGAGTGTAAAACCACTCAGTTGTTGCCACGGGCTTGCACTGTTTTGCGCATTTTGGGTATTAGTTAGCGATTCTAAATATGCAAAAGCAGCAATAAGCTGGCTCGTTTGTAATAACGATTCGTCAACCGCAACTAACGAGTTGCCTTGCTCTGCAATAAAGTGTGTGCTTGGCGCACCTTGTTTAAAGGTAGGGTGGCTTGCTAAATTATGTAAAAAGCCAATGTTAGTGCTAAAACCCGCTAAATGAAATTGCTCAAGGGCTTGTTGTAAGCGGCTCAGTGCTTGTTCGCGATTGTCGTCGTGCACAATAAGTTTTGCAATCATTGGATCGTAAAACGGGCTGATTTCGTCGCCTTGTGCAATGCCTGTATCAATGCGTACAAATTCACTGTTAAGCGGTGTGTGTAGTGCTTCAATAGTGCCCGAGCACGGAATAAAGTCGTTGGCTGGATCTTCTGCGTATATACGTGCTTCAAAGCTATGACCCTGCAATTGAATATCGCTTTGTGCCAGAGGCAGTGTTTGCCCACCCGCAATATTAATTTGCCAGTTGACTAAATCTACACCGGTTACCATTTCGGTCACAGGGTGTTCTACTTGAAGGCGCGTATTCATTTCCATAAAGAAAAATTCATCGCCACACAGTAAAAACTCAACCGTACCAGCGCCTCTATAATTTATAGCCAGTGCACAACGTACAGCCGCTTCGCCCATTTCTTTGCGTAGTTCGTCAGATAAACCCGGAGCAGGGGCTTCTTCAATTACTTTTTGATGACGACGTTGCAAAGAACAATCACGATCGCCTAAATAAACACAGTTACCGTAGTTATCTGCAAATACTTGCACTTCAACATGGCGAGGCTGGTTAACGTAGCGCTCAAGCAATACTAAATCGTTACCAAAACCGGCAATCGCTTCACGTTGCGCACCTTGTAGTGCGCTCATAAAGTCTTTTGCTTTTTGTACAACGCGCATGCCTTTACCACCGCCACCAAAGGCAGCTTTAATGAGTACGGGGTAGCCAATTTTTTCAGCTTCACTTTGTAAAAAAGCAGGGTATTGTTTATCGCCATAATAACCAGGTACTAATGGCACATTAGCAGCTGCCATTATTTCTTTAGCTCGGGTTTTAGACCCCATTGCTTCAATACTGCTTGCTGGTGGCCCTATAAAAGCAATGTTATTAGCTTCGCAGGCTTTAGCAAATTCGCTGTTCTCAGATAAAAAACCATAGCCCGGGTGAATACAATCAGCGCCGCAGTCTTTGGCAACTTGTAAGATTTTGTCTGCTACTAAATACGAATCTTTACTTGGCGCGGCACCAATATGGTAAGCCTCATCGGCCATTTTTACGTGCTGGGCATGTTTGTCTGCATCAGAATAAACCGCGACCGTGGTTAAGCCCATTTGTTTTGCGCTGCGCATTACACGGCACGCAATTTCTCCACGATTGGCAATTAGTATTTTTTGTAATCGTTGTGTCTTCATAATCAATCCTACAGTTGCCAAGCGGGTGGGCGTTTATCAAAAAAAGCACTTAGCCCTTCTTGACCTTCTTCAGATACGCGAATTTTTGCAATACGCTCAGCGGTAAGCTCAATGAGTTCATCGGTTATTGGTTTATTTGCTACATCGTTAATTAATGCTTTTGCGGCTTTTACTGCAACAGGTCCGTTATCAATCAGTGTTTGCAGCATATTATCGAGTGCACAGTCTAAATTACCGGTTACTTGATGAATTAAACCAAGTTGCTTAGCAGTATGGGCATCAAACACTTCAGCCGTTAAAAAGTACCTGCGAGCAGCGCGCTCACCAATGGCTTTAATGACATACGGGCTAATAACCGCCGGAATAAGACCCAGCTTTACTTCACTTAAACAAAATTGCGCATCGTCTTTACTAAGGGCTATGTCGCAACAGGCAATTAAGCCCAGTGCACCACCAAAAGCAGCACCTTGCACAGCACAAATTGTAGGGTGGGGCGAGCTTGCCAATACCTGCATCAACTTAGCTAATTGCATTGAATCAGCTAGGTTATCGGCATAGTTGTTATCAGCCATTGATTTCATCCAAGCTAAATCAGCACCGGCTGAAAAGTGTTTACCCTCAGTTTTTAAAACCAAAGCACGAATATCAAGCGTATTTGCATGTTCAATACACTGGATCAGTTCGTGTATTACTTCACTGTTAAATGCGTTTCTTTTTTCTGGGCGACTTAACACAAGTACAGCCACATTAGATTTTGTTATTTGTAGTGTTACTGACATTTTGCGCTCCGGTTACATTCTAAATACGCCAAATTTCGAATCACGTTTTGGTGCGTTATTAGCAGCCGTTAACGCAAGCCCTAATACATTACGTGTATCGGCAGGGTCTATAATGCCGTCATCCCACAAGCGTGCGCTGGCGTAATACGGATGACCTTGCTCTTCGTACTGATCAATAATTGGCTTTTTAAAATCACTGATTTCTTGCTCGCTCATGCTTTGGCCTTTGCGTGCTAAACCATCTTGTTTAACTTGCGCCATTACACCGGCTGCTTGCTCGCCGCCCATGACCGAAATACGGGCATTAGGCCACATCCACATCATAGTTGGTTCAAATGCGCGGCCACACATACCGTAGTTACCTGCGCCGTAAGAGCCGCCAATAAGTACTGTGAATTTAGGCACGTCAGCACACGAAACCGCCATCACCATTTTAGCGCCGTGCTTTGCAATGCCTTCGGCTTCGTATTTTTTACCCACCATAAAGCCGGTAATATTTTGTAAAAACACTAAAGGAATATTGCGCTGAGCACACAGTTGAATAAAGTGCGCGCCTTTTTGCGCCGACTCACTAAATAAAATACCGTTATTAGCCACTATGCCAACAGGATTGCCATAAATATTGGCAAAGCCGGTGACCAGCGTTTCACCAAAGTAACGTTTAAATTCATCAAATGATGAGTCGTCCACTGTGCGCGCTATTACTTCGCGTACATCAAACGGCTTTTTAAGGTCGGTGCCTACAATGCCGTAAAGCTCGTTTATATCGTATCGCGGTGGTTTTACATCATCTAGAAGAGGGGCCGTAGGGCGTGTGTAATTAATACGCTCAATACATTGGCGCGCAATAGACAGCGCATGAGCATCGTTTTCAGCGTAGTGATCGGCAACACCCGACACTTTACAGTGCACATCGGCGCCGCCTAACTCTTCGGCTGTTACTTCTTCGCCGGTTGCTGCTTTTACAAGGGGCGGACCTGCTAAAAATATAGTGCCTTGATCTTTTACAATAATACTTTCATCTGCCATTGCAGGTACGTACGCACCACCTGCGGTACATAAGCCCATTACTACAGCAATTTGTGGAATGCCTTTACCCGACATACGGGCTTGATTGTAAAAAATACGACCAAAATGCAGCTTATCTGGAAATACATCATCTTGCTCTGGCAGATTTGCACCGCCGGAATCCACCAAATAAATACACGGTAAGTGGCAGCGCTCTGCGATGTCTTGTGCGCGTAAATGCTTTTTAACGGTAAGCGGAAAATATGTACCGCCTTTAACCGTGGCATCGTTTGCAATAATCATGCATTCAACGCCTTTAACACGGCCAATACCGGCTACAACGCCTGCACAAGGTATTGCTTGTTCGTACACACCAAAGGCAGCAAATTGCGAAATTTCTAAAAACGGTGAGCCTTCGTCAATTAATGTATTTATGCGGTCGCGTACAAATAATTTACCACGGCCTTCGTGGCGCTCTTTTAATGCAGCGCCTCCGCCTTGGCTAATTGTGGCTACTTTACTGCGTAAATCATCCACCAGCGCTGACATATTTTTATGGTTTTGCACAAACGTTGGATCGTGAGGATTAACGCTCGATTTTAAAATAGTCATGGTTTAATCCTTAACGGCTTTCTGTGAAAAGTTCGCGGCCAATAAGCATGCGGCGAATTTCGGATGTACCAGCACCAATTTCGTATAATTTAGCGTCGCGAAGAAGACGGCCCGTTGCGTATTCGTTTATGTAGCCATTGCCACCTAAAATTTGAATCGCATCTAGTGCCATTTTAGTTGCAAGCTCAGCAGCGTATAAAATTGCTCCGGCTGCATCTTTACGGGTTGTTTCGCCTCGGTCACACGCTTTAGCTACCGTATATACGTATGAGCGGGCAGCATTCATTTGTGTATACATGTCGGCTACTTTGCCTTGAATTAACTGAAATTGACCAATAGGGGTATCAAACTGTTTACGTTCATGAATGTACGGTACCACTATGTCCATACACGCTTGCATTATGCCAAGCGGGCCCGCTGCAAGTACTACGCGTTCGTAATCAAGGCCACTCATAAGTACTTTAACGCCTTCGTTTAAGTTACCTAAAATGTTTTCCTCGGGCACTTCGCAGTTTTCAAATACCAGCTCACAGGTATTTGAGCCGCGCATGCCCAGTTTGTCGAGCTTTTGCGCTGTTGAAAAACCAGGAAAGTTGCTCTCAACAATAAACGCGGTAATGCCTTTAGCGCCGGCGTTTAAATCTGTTTTAGCGTAAATAACTAATGTGTGCGCGTCTGGGCCATTGGTGATCCACATTTTATTGCCGTTTAAAATGTACTTATCGCCTTTTTTTTCGGCTTTGAGTTTCATCGATACAACGTCAGAGCCCGCATTAGGCTCGCTCATTGCAAGAGCACCAATGTGCTCACCACTAATAAGCTTTGGTAAGTATTTTTCTTTTTGAGCTTGTGTGCCGTTACGGTTAATTTGATTAACGCACAGGTTTGAATGTGCTCCATAGCTTAACCCTATAGAGGCACTGGCACGGCTAATTTCTTCCATAGCAATAACATGTTCTAAGTAACCTAAACCGGCGCCGCCAAGTTCTTCAGATACGGTCATACCTAGTACGCCCATTTCGCCCATTTGAGTCCAAAGTTGATTTGGGAAAGCGTTATCTAAGTCCGTTTTTTCAGCAAGCGGGGCAATCTCCTGACTCGCAAAACTGTTTACGTGGTCGCGGATCATATCGGCAGTTTCGCCAAGGCCAAAGTTCATTTCTTTATATAGTGAAATAGTGCTCATGATTCATTCCTGTGTGACGTGTGTGTTGTCAGTGTGTTTTTATTTTAAAAATAAACTTACTCGTCTATTTTATTAAGCGTGTCTCTACAGCGGCGCTCGGCCGTCACCAACTCCATAAGAACAACTTTAATGTCGTCCATTTGTTGAGATAGGTCTGCTTTTTTTTCTGAAATAAGGTCAAGCATAGTAACCAACTGCTTAGCGCTTGATTTATCTGCGTCGTACAGTTCAAACAAACGACCGGTTTCGGCCAATGTAAAGCCAAGGCGCTTACCACGTAATATTAGTTTTAAACGCACTTTATCGCGTTTTGAATAAATACGGGTTTGACCATTACGTTCTGGCGTTATTAACCCTTGGTCTTCGTAAAAGCGAATAGAGCGGGTTGTAATGTCAAATTCTTTAGCGAGTTCGCTAATGCTAAATGTTTGTTCATTACTGGCCGGCATTTTGGCTGAGCTTGCAAAGTTTGTTTGATTATCTGGTTTCATAATTGTATTTACCTCATTCGAATAACCCCAATATAAGTGAAGTTTACGTAAAGGTAAAGCCTGGTGTGATTTGAAACTATTTATAAAGGGATGTTTGAGCGAGGTATTGATTTATATTATTAATATTCAATGGGTTAATTTTATTTCATCAGTGTAGCCTAACCGATGGAAAATAATCCTTACACTTATAAAACTAAAAATTAAGCTGTTTTTAGTTGACGTTGGCGTAAACGTTAGTATTGTGTAAGGGTATTAAATAATAAATGAATACTAAATTAATAGAGCAAATATACTAACAACTATTTGCATATAAATACAATGGAGTTAGTTATGACTTTAGAATCAGTGGTAATTGTAGCAGCAAAACGCACCCCAATGGGTGGTTTTATGGGAGCGTTAAGTGATGCGCAGTCTACCGAGCTTGGCGCTACCGCCATTGCAAGTGTACTCACACAAACTGGTTTAGCTAATGATGCAATAGACGAAGTAATTATGGGCTGTGTATTACCAGCAGGCCTTGGACAAGCACCTGCACGCCAAGCAATGTTAAAAGCAGGCCTTGCACTTAGTACTGGCGCTACAACAATTAACAAAGTATGTGGCTCTGGTTTAAAAGCGGCCATGCTTGCAAACGATTTAATTAAAGCGGGCTCTATTCAATCTGCCATTGCCGGTGGCATGGAAAGCATGACAAACGCACCGTACTTTATACCAAAAGCGCGTGGCGGAATGCGTATGGGACATGGCGAAATAAAAGATCACATGATGAGCGATGGCCTTGAAGATGCTTACGACAACAAAGCTATGGGTTGTTTTGCACAAGACACCGCCGACGAATACGGGATTGGTCGCGAGCAAATGGATGCGTTTGCATTAGGCTCATTAAGTAAAGCTAAAGCCGCGATACAAAACGGTAGCTTTGATAACGAAGTTGCACCGCATACGATGCAAACACGCAAAGGCGATGTAACAGTATCGATTGATGAGCAACCAGGCAACGCCCGCCCAGAAAAAATTCCTACCTTACGTGCTGCTTTTAAAAAAGACGGCACTATTACAGCCGCTAATTCATCGTCAATTTCAGACGGTGGCGCAGCGCTTATATTAATGAGCGAATCAAAAGCAAAAGAGCAGGGCTTAACACCGCTTTGTAAAATTGTAGCGCACAGCACGCATTCTCAAAAACCAAGTGAATTTACAGTAGCGCCAGTAGGGGCAATAAGCAGCGTGCTTGAAAAAGCAGGCTGGGCTGTAAACGATGTTGACCTTTGGGAAATTAACGAAGCATTTGCCATGGTAACCATGCTGGCTATTAACGAGTTAAAACTTGATGAAAGCAAAGTAAACGTTAATGGCGGTGCATGTGCATTGGGTCATCCAATTGGTGCAAGCGGCGCGCGTATTTTAGTAACGCTTATTCATGCCCTTAAAAACCGAGGCCTTAAAAAAGGCATTGCGTCTTTATGTATTGGTGGCGGTGAAGCGGTTGCTATGGCCGTAGAAGCGTATTAACTAGGTATTAAGTAGTTATAAGAAAGCTATACGAATAACTATAAAAGCGCTGCACTAATAATACTAACAAAGCGGCGCTACCAATTTTAAAAGAGAACACACAACTCACACACTAGGATTTAATCATGCACCAAGTACCACTACTTATTAATGGCGAATTTATTCAATCAGCATCAAAAGAGCTTATCGATGTTATAAACCCAGCAACTCAAGAAGTACTTGCACAAGTGCCATGTACCACAGAACCAGAAATGGACGCGGCAATTGCCTCAGCTTCTGAGACGTTTAAAACATGGAAAGACGTACCTATTACTGAACGTGCTCGCATTATGATGAAGTACGCGGCGCTATTAAAAGAACATCATGATGAGCTTGCTACCATTATTTGCCACGAATTGGGTAAAACATTTGAAGATGCAAAAGGCGATGTTTGGCGTGGTATTGAAGTAGTAGAACAAGCAGCAAACGCACCATCATTAATGATGGGTGAAACAATGGAAAACGTAGCGCGTAAAATCGATACGTATTCTTACATGCAGCCACTTGGCGTATGTGCAGGTGTTACTCCGTTTAACTTCCCTGCAATGATCCCACTTTGGATGTTCCCGCTGGCTATTGTGTGTGGTAACACCTTTATTTTAAAACCGTCTGAGCAAGACCCACTTACTCCAATGCGCTTAGCAGAGCTATTTATTGAAGCCGGTGCACCAAAAGGCGTATTACAAGTTGTTCACGGTACAAAAACACAAGTAGACCGCTTACTAGAAGATAAAGCAGTACGCGCTATTTCGTTTGTTGGCTCGTGTGGTGTAGGTGCTTATATTTATTCTAAAGGCACGCAAAACCTTAAGCGCGTGCAAGCCTGTGTTGGCGCTAAAAACCACATGGTTATTATGCCTGATGCAAGTAAATCGCACGTTGTAAATAACTTAGTAGGCGCATCGGTCGGTGCTGCTGGCCAGCGTTGTATGGGTATTTCGGTTGCTGTATTTGTAGGTCAAGCAAGTGAGTGGGTAGATGAAATTAAAGCCGGCTTTGAAAATGTACGCCCAGGCGTGTGGGATGATGCAAATGCGGCATACGGTCCACAAACATCAAAAGCAGCAAAAGCACGTATTTTATCACTTATTGCTGGTGGTAAAGAGCAAGGCGCTACCTGTTTAATTGATGGCTCTGACTTTACAGTTGAAGGATATGAGCAAGGTAACTGGGTTGGCCCAACGTTATTTACCGATGTAACCAAAGAGATGGATTTATACAAAGAAGAAATATTTGGTCCAGTACTCGCGTGTATGTTTGTAGACACGCTTGATGAGGCAATCGCCCTTATTAACGACAGCCCTTACGGTAACGGTACCTCGTTATTTACCTCAAGCGGCGCAGTGGCTCGTAAATTCCAACACGAAATTGAAGTAGGCCAAGTAGGTATTAATGTGCCAATTCCGGTGCCGCTTCCATTCTTTTCGTTCACTGGTTGGAAAGGCTCGTTTTACGGCGATACTCACACGTACGGTAAACAAGGTATTCGTTTTTACACAGAAACTAAAACGATTACATCACGTTGGTTTGAAGACGACATTGCGTCGGGTCCAAACATGAGTATTAACTTAAAATAATCGTAATTAAAAAATGAGTAAATAAAAGAATAATTAATAAAAAAGATGGGCGCGAAGGCTACTTCACACACAACACACACAACACACACATAAGCCTTCGCCGCTCGTCACAAACTATCCCTGTGACGGGAAACACTAACAACACAACTAACACAATTAAAGAGGTCTACCATGGACTTTAACTTATCTGAAGATCAACAAGCCTTTGCACAAACTGCACGCCAATTTGCCGAGTCAGAACTTGCGCCCCATGCAGCTAAATGGGATCGCGAACATATTTTTCCTAAAGACACGATTAAAGCAGCCGGCGAGCTTGGTTTTTGTGGTTTATACACGCCAGAGGAAGCAGGCGGCCTTGGTTTATCTCGTTTAGATTCGAGCATTATTTTTGAACAACTTGCTATGGGTTGTACCGCAACAACGGCCATGTTAACCATTCATAATATGGCCACCTGGATGGTAGCAAGTTTTGGTACCGATGCCGTTAAAGACAAATACGTAGAGCAATTAGTAATGGGCGAGCTACTTGCCTCTTATTGTTTAACAGAGCCAGGGTCGGGCTCAGATGCCGCATCACTTAAAACAAAAGCCGTGCTTGAGGGTGATGAGTACGTTATTAACGGCTCAAAAATGTTTATATCGGGCGCTGGCGAAACCGAAGTATTAGTGGTAATGGCACGTACAGGCGGCGAAGGCGCTGCGGGTATTTCGGCATTTGTAGTGCCTGCCGACGCAAAAGGCGTGCAATACGGCAAAGCTGAAGAAAAAATGGGTTGGAACGCACAACCTACACGCCTAATTAGCTTTGAAGATGTACGCATTCCTGCGCATAACTTGTTAGGCGCAGAAGGCGAAGGCTTTAAATTTGCGATGCAAGGCCTTGATGGCGGCCGAATTAACATTGCTACATGTTCAATAGGTACAGCGCAAGCGGCGCTTAATACAGCCCGTGAATATTTAAAAGAACGTACACAATTTGGTAAACCATTGGCTGCGTTTCAAGCATTGCAATTTAAAATTGCCGATATGAACACCGAGCTTGTAGCTGCGCGCCAAATGGTAAGGCTTGCTGCATTTAAACTTGATAATAACGACGTTGAAAAAACCACTTACTGCGCCATGGCTAAACGTTTTGCTACCGATGTTGGCTTTACTGTGTGTAACGACGCACTGCAAATTCATGGTGGTTACGGTTACATAAAAGAATACCCGCTTGAGCGCCATGTACGTGATGTACGCGTTCATCAAATTTTAGAGGGCACTAACGAAATTATGCGTGTGATTATAGCGCGCCGTATTTTGGCTGAGTCTGCAAGCGACGTTTTATAAGGAGCAATGTATGTCAGAATCTAAATCTAATCCGAGTATTGAACTTACAACACAAGGTCATGTTGCTATTTTAACTATGTCTAATCCGCCAGCAAATACCTGGACAAAAGACACCCTAGTTGATTTAAAAAATACCGTTAACGCGCTTAATAATAATAAAAATATTTATGCATTAGTACTGACTGGTGAAGGCGAGAAGTTTTTTAGCGCAGGTGCCGACCTAAACGTATTTGCTGGTGGCGATAAAGGCGTAGCCGCCGATATGTCGCGTGTATTTGGTGAAGCATTTGAAGCGCTTAGTAATTTTAGAGGCGTGTCGGTTGCGGCCATTAATGGTTATGCAATGGGCGGCGGGCTAGAAGTTGCGCTTGCGTGCGATATACGTATAGCTGAAGAGCAAGCACAAATGGCGCTCCCTGAAGCTAAAGTTGGGTTATTACCCTGTGCGGGTGGCACACAAAATTTAGCATGGCTAGTAGGCGAAGGCTGGGCAAAACGCATGATTTTATGCGGCGAGCGCTTAAAAGCTGATAAAGCCTTGCAAATTGGCTTAGTAGAAGAAGTAGTACCACAAGGTGAAAGCTTTGCGGCAGCACTAAAACTGGCCAACCAAGTAAGCGAGCAAAGTCCTACCTCAGTCGCTGCATGTAAAACATTGATTCAAAAAGGGCGCCATCAACCAATGGCAAGTGTATTACCTCTTGAGCGCGAGTTATTTGTTGGTTTGTTTGATACCGAAGATCAACAAGAAGGTGTAAATGCCTTTTTAGAAAAACGCCGCGCTAACTGGGTAAACGGCTAATGAGTGCTTTAACATTAATAAATAGCGCCGATGAGCCCGTGGTATTTGAAACCGCAACCGCAGAAAACGGCAGTTTAATTGGGCTTATTACACTCAACGCGCCAAAAGCATTAAATGCGCTTAATTTTGAGATGATCAAATTACTTGAACCGCAATTGCGAACTTGGCAAGACGATGATGCAATCGCAATGGTGTTGTTAAAAGGCGCAGGCGATAAAGCATTTTGTGCTGGTGGCGATGTTGTAAGCCTTTATCATGCAATGGCGCAAGGTAAACCAACAAGCTTAGTTGAAGAGTTTTTTACGCTTGAGTACAAGCTTGATTACCTTATTCATACCTTTGATAAACCAATCCTTGTTTGGGGTAACGGCATAGTGATGGGCGGCGGTTTAGGGCTAATGGCCGGTGCTAGCCACCGCGTTGTTACTGAAACATCACGCATTGCCATGCCAGAGCAAACCATAGGTTTATACCCTGATGTAGGCGGCAGTTACTTTTTACATAAAATGCCACAAAGTGTGGGGCTATTTTTAGGGCTAACGTCGGCATCAATTAACTGCGACGACGCGCGTTTTGTATCGCTTGCCGATCACTTCATCGACAGCACTAAATATGATGCCATGCTTGCGCAAATTTTAGCAGCTAAATGGGGCAAAACCGCAAGCTTAAATCATGAGCGTTTAACTAAGTTATTAACCGATTTAGATAACCAATCTGCGCGTATGCCAAAAGGCAATATAAAAGCTAATTTAAAAACGATTCAAAAGCTGGGTGAATTTACAACCTTGCAGGAGCAGGTAGATTATATTTTAGGGCTAACCACTGACGATAAATGGCTACAACGCGCCCAAAAGTCACTTAAACATGGCTGCCCACTAAGCTGCGCACTCGTTAGTGAGCAATTAAAAACCAGTAAAGGCAAAAGCTTATTAGCGTGTTTTAAAATGGAGCTGGGTATGTCGGTGCGCGCTGGCGAAGTAGGTGAGTTTCAAGAAGGTGTAAGGGCGTTATTAATAGATAAAGACGGCGCACCTAATTGGCAGTACAAAACTCTTAGTGATGTACCACAAACAATAATAGACAGCTTTTTTGTTAACCGCTTTGGCGAAAATCATCCACTCGATGGCTTAGACACGCCAATACACAAATAAAGGAAAGACGATGACTAAACTCAATATCGGTTTTATCGGCTTAGGCAATATGGGCGGCCCAATGGCGGCTAACTTAATTAAAGCTGGACATACTGTGAGTGTGTTCGATTTAAACCAGTCGGTCGTAAATGAACTTGCAAGCAAAGGCGCAAAAGCCGCAGTTGATGCAAAGCAGTGCGCAACAAATGCTGACGTACTTATTAGTATGTTACCTGCGGGCAAGCATGTTAAATCGCTGTATTTGGGTAATAACGACGACAGCGGTTTAATTAACGTGCTAAGCAAAAATACATTAGTAATTGATTGCTCAACAATAGATGCAGAATCAGCACGCACTGTAGGCACTGCACTTGGCAAACAAGGCATAAGCTTTGTAGATGCACCGGTATCGGGCGGCGTTGCAGGCGCAACTGCAGGTACACTTACTTTTATTGTAGGCGGCGAAAAAGCCGCGTTTGATAAAGCAAATACAGTGCTGAGTGATATGGGTAAAAACATATTTCATGCAGGCGATATTGGTGCAGGGCAAGTAGCAAAAATATGTAATAACATGCTACTCAGTATTTTAATGGCAGGCACCAGCGAAGCACTGCAAATGGGTATTAACAACGGCCTCGATCCTAAAGTACTTAGCGACATAATGACCGCAAGTTCTGGGCGAAACTGGACGCTTGAACTTTACAACCCTTGCCCAGGTGTAATGGATACAGCCCCTGCTAGTAACGATTACAAACCAGGCTTTATGGTTGATTTAATGGCTAAAGATTTAGGCCTTGCCATGGAAGCCGCGCAGCAAAGTAATTCATCAACCCCTATGGGTTCAATGGCTAAAAATTTATACACTATGCTACAGCACCAAGGTGCGGGTAGTGATGACTTTAGTGCCATTTTTAAACTGTTTTCAAAGTAGGAGCAACGCGTGGAAATTAAAAATAACACGGTAGTAATAACCGGTGGCGCACAAGGCTTAGGCTTTGCAATGGCGCAAAAGTTTGCACTTATGGGTGCCAACATTGCTTTAATAGATATGGCACAAGACTTATTAAACACAGCATGCGAGCAATTAACGCAGCTTGAAGGTGTAACTAGCAATATTAAAGGTTATGCCGCAAACGTAACAAATGAGAGCGAAGTAGAAAACGTATTTAATACCATCAACAGCGATTTTGGTCACATTGGTGTGCTAATAAACAACGCCGGTATTTTACGCGACGGCATGTTTATAAAGGCTAAAGACGGCAAAGTCGTTAAAAAAATGTCTCTTGATCAATTTCAATCAGTGATTGATGTAAACCTAACCGGTGTGTTTTTAGCAGGGCGGGAAGCTGCAAGCCACATGATTGAATCAGGCAAAGGCGGCGTTATAGTTAATATGTCGAGCGTAGCGCGCGCAGGTAACATAGGCCAAACAAATTACGCGGCATCAAAAGCAGGTGTAGTGGCACTTACCACCACATGGGCTAAAGAACTTGGTCGATTTGGTATACGTGTAGGCGCTATTGCACCAGGTGTAATAAGTACCGCCATGACCGACGCCATGAAGCCTGAAGCCAAACAACGTATGCTTGCAGTAACGCCAGTAGGGCGCTTAGGCGAAAGCGACGAAATTGCGCATACTGCACAATACATAATCGAAAACGACTTTTTTACCGGTCGTGTTGTTGAAATAGACGGCGGTATTCGTTTGTAAAACAAGCGGGATTAAGATTGATTTAAAAAGCATGGCGTTTGTGGGCTGTGCTTTTTTGTTTTAAATCGGGGAGTTTATAATCTTGAAAAAGGGCTGATAACGGCGTTGGCATTTTGTTGTGAAATTAGTTGCTCGTTTGCTCTTAATAAAACCTAATGAGAGTGGCTTTTTAATCACTTTTTTAAATAAAAAAGCTCAACGCATTTAAGGCTTGTGTTTGAGTGTTAGTAGCAACATTTTGTTGGTTGACTAAACGAGTTTAAAAAAGCTAAAAAAAAGTTCGACCTCATTATGTCCCATCGTTTTTGGGTGCCTCATAGAGTTAAATCGAATAAACGAAGCTATCCAGTATAAATACGCTTTAATGGTACTTTTAGCATAACGCTTTAGGTACATTTGTTCGGCTATCATAGTTAAAAAAGATGATTTCATGATATGAATCTCTAGTAAAAGTTAACTGTATATATAGACAGTGCTTGTTGTTTTGTCCAATATTACTGATCTCCACCATTTCGGTGCATTTGTGCATTGATTAAAAATAATTTCCAGTTAACTAATTGTTTACAGGTGTTTATTTGATGGTTAAGATAAATGCATTGTAATATATGGACATTTGTCGGTTTATAAAACAACAAATGTCGTAGACAAAATTGTTAGGCATACAAGGAGAGTCCGGTGGCGCTAAATAATTATCTCGCTTTAATCGATTGGACTATTGTAGTTGCGTTATTAGCAGTACTTGTTAGCTTGCTTACTAAGCGAGACCAGCGACGACTACAGAGAGAATCAATTGATTTACAAAAGTCACAATCTAAGCTTGCTGAAAAACAGCTAGAGCTAATTGAAGGCGAAGAAAAAATTAAACAAAGCACAATTGAATTACAAAAAGCACAAGCCAAATTATCTCAGAGACAACTCGAATCATTTGAAAAAGAAGAAGCTTTAAAATTAAAAGCGTTTGTCCGTTTGGATCTAAGAAAAACAGACAATAGAAGCTATAAATTCTTTTTATCAAATAATAGCCATCAACAAGCTAAAGATGTTTCATTTAATCTAGATATACCTACTAAATATTCAAGTCCACTTATAGGCAGTGAAATCGAAGAGAAATTACCTATATCTGTTCTTGGAACGGGAAGTGATGTTTCATTTATAGCAGCGCTTTGTGATGACACTCCTTTAGGTTTTAATGCTACAGTTTTTTGGACAAATCCAGATGGTTCTCAAGATAAGTCGGAAGTCTACGTTTCTGCGTAAATGTATGCCTAACAAGGGTTTTCAAGTCGGACAAATTACAGTTGGCTGTTGTTCGTACCTCACACATTTTAGCCAACTATAATTTGCCGCTTAAAACGGCGTTATACGTTTCGTGGAATTTAAAAATTAGTTTTCTATTCCACCTGATTTCTAGAGAATATTTATATGAGCGATACAGAATCAAAAAAGAACATAACTGATTTTGATGATAAGTGGTTTACGGTATTTTTAGTTCCTTTTATTATTGTTTTTCCTAAGTATAGCTCTATCTTTCCAGAGAATTTTTCCAGTATTGCGGCAGCAGGCATTTTAGGTGCTTTTGGAGGCCTTCTTGGTATTGGTACATATCTGTTGGTAAAGAGTAAGCCCATATGGGTAAAAGTGGTTGCTTTAGTAATGTTATTGCTTCCTACATTTTATTTTTTACAGTTTGTGTAAATTGTTTCTTTAAGTCTTAAGTTCTTAAAGTAGGAGGCGTAGGTGGTAAAAATTTCGTATAACAAGGTGGTCAACCCGACAGCCAAACGCTACGCTTTTTGGTTCCCGCCTATTGGCGGCTGCGGCTTACCACGGCGTTGGTATGACTCCCACTGTCGAGTGTAAGGATGGACAAATGAACATAAATGCAACTTTTGCAGGTCAAATCATATTTATTAATTTCTTAGTTATGCTGTATTTAACTTTGAAATTTGCCAAAGGAAAATCCGACAACTTACCACTTGTAGGGTTTTATACTTTCCTATTAAGTTTCCTTTTCTTTCCTGCTAGCTGGTTGTATTGCTGGTACTGGTCAAAAAAGAAGCCTAAAGTAGTAAGTGAGTTATAACAAGCTAATTGCCCATTATTAGGGCGTTAGTTTTAATTCATAGGAGGTATTTTGAGTAGCGATATAGAGTTAATTGTAAATGCAGTTGAAAGCCTAAGAGCTAATGCTTTTAAAGACTACTTGTTGCCAATCGGAAGTGTCTTAATTACAGATGCATTGGGTGCTTAAAATTATAATCAACTTAATGTCCGACCTTAAACACTTGTTCGGAAAACCTCTTGATTTTAATGATCTACGTGAAATACTTGGTGAGGCTCAAATGGTTCAATTATCTGATTTAACGTAAAAGTTATAGCATTAACTGATGATTTATTAATTGAAGTAAGTTGTTTTCTTCTTGGATTTTCAGAATTGATGAAAGAAAAAGTAGATAAGACAGCTATCAAAAAGTTTGGGACAATAATATCTTTTTCATTGCCTGATAATAAGACTGCAAAAAAACCTGATGTCTAGAGTAATAGATTTGAATTTTGCTATTGCTGCAAATTTGCATAACTGCACAGAATGATGATTAGGATGACACCCATCCTAATCATCAGGTAAAAAGCCAACAAAAACAGTATGAAGAGTGCATTATTATAAATAATGAATCACGCAAAAAGCTGAGCTATGTAAACAAAATGAAAGTAAAAATAGACAGCCCAATCGGGCTACGATAGCTGTTTATTAAAGAATGGCAAACGACTTGGCTGTATCAAACCGGCTCTCCTTTAAATATAAAGCGGAATATTACGGTGAATAAAGGCATGAATAAACTGACCTTACGGGGTCAAGCGAAAGTAAATGCCTTTACTTTATTGTGTAGCAACTGTATGCCTTATTCATAATATTGAAAAGCTGCAAAAGACGATGCATTAAGAAGGGTAAGCCCTCATACTCTAAATAAAAGCCACTCAAACACCCGTAATCTCTTCCAAAAGGCCAATTAAAACAACACCAAATTCCCACTTTATATTCTGCGTAAAATTACAGTAATCAATTGAACCAAAATAGGAACTCCGCTATGGTTTGTTTATCAATAAAAACAAATTTAAAAACGAGTTAATCTACAGGCTCGTTAGGTGTTTCTCAAGTTTGGAGTTCAAATGGGATTTAAGTTTTGGATTGTTAGAGCATTAAAAGTATTTCTTGGAGTAGCAGCCTTACTTTTTATAGTTGAGTTGCTTAAACAGCATTCAGTACAAGAAGCATTAATTTTTGCTTTTATTTGGTCTTCAATAACAACAGCAGTATTCATATGTTCAAGACTATATCAATCACGTAAAGGTGTAGAGTGTGCTTTGTGTAATGATATTCCAGACAAAAGTGATAAAAACACCTAACAACACGCCCTGAGGTGGACGACTAGTAAAATTTAGCTATTAACTGCAAATTTTAAAAGTGGTGAGCCTCTGCGTTTTAAGGCCGCTAAACAGAATTAACAGTGACACCCATCCTAAATTTTGCACTTTATGGAGTTAGAGGTTAGCCTTTATTTAGTGCAAAAAACAAGCAGGGTGTCTTATGGCAATTGCAAGAAAGCGTCAAATAAGTCTGGTTGATACAAAATATTACCATTGTATTTCGCGTTGCGTACGTCGTGCATTTTTATGTGGCGAAGACCGTTTTACATGTCAATCTTACGAGCATCGACGAGGTTGGGTTGAAGATAAGTTACTTATGCTCGCAAAAATATTTTGTATTGATGTATGTGCTTATGCCGTCATGAGTAATCACACCCATTTGGTACTATATGTAGATGATAAGAAAGCAAACAGGCTGAATGATAAAGCGATTGTTATTCGCTGGCATAAACTCTGTAAAGGCACATTGTTAACGCAAAAATATGTACAAGGTGAAAAGCTAAGTAAAGTTGAACTTATCATTTTTAATCAAACAGTAAAGCAATACCGCGAACGCTTATCAAGTATCAGCTGGTTTATGCGGCTATTAAATGAAGACATTGCCCGCAGAGCAAATAAAGAAGATAACTGCACGGGTAGATTTTGGGAGGGTAGATTCAAATCGCAAGCATTACTAGATGAAGCAGCACTTGCAGCTTGTATGGCCTATGTCGATTTAAATCCCATTAGGGCTAAAATGGCTAACACACCAGAAGAGTCAGACCATACCAGTGTACAAAATCGCTTAACATGCACGGCAGAAGGTAAACAACCTAAGCAGTTACTACGTTTTGCAGGCATGCCACGTCAGATTATGCCTAAAGGGCTGCCGTTTGAGCTTAAATCGTACCTTGAACTTGTTGAGCTAACAGGGCGAATAATACGAGAGAATAAACGCGGGTATATTGATAACATGAACCTTCTTTTGCTAGAAAGGCTTAATATATCCCCAGATAACTGGCTAAAACTCACTACGCAATTTACGCGCGTATTTCATGGTGCAGTAGGCAGACCCACTTCACAAGCAAGTTACTGTGAAAATTTAAAGCGTAAACGGCGATCAAATATTAGCAATTGCGAAAAGCTACTCGCATAAATTAAAACAGTTCAGTAAAAGTTAAAAATGCCATTACGGAGTTATTTTCATGCGTGTAATTTGGGTTTAAAAATGTAATGACTTATTTAATAGATGAAATGAAAGCGACCCAGTAATAAAAGGTTAATTATGAACCTGAAGAGCTAATTTTGTGGCACAGTTTTGTTTGTTCAATTAAAGTGGCTGTCTGGTTAGGTCGGTATTAGCTCGCTATGTTTTATAAAGAACTTACTTAAAAGGCGTATTAAAGCTTTGTGTCTTACGGCTGTGTATTTGAATTTTCCAAAGAAGATGGATGGGTAATCATTGTTGCGTCTAGTTAATTGGTTTTTTGAAAACCTTAAGTATTTATATGTTTTGAGTGTTTGCAATTATGCATGCTCTTTTTATTTAAAGAGGGAATTTTGGCTAATTCAATTATATTAAAATCACTATTAGAAACGATTAAATGGCTACTCATTTGGCTAACTGTAGCAGGGCCTGTGCTAGGTGTTTTAAGTCAAGGCTTGATTTTTGATACAAGTGATGGGCTTGATATTTTATTAATTCTTGCGCTTTTGATGTTTCAACATCGATTAAAATTTGATGAACATAATAATCAAATTGATGTAAATTGTGCTGCTTATTTTTTTAAGAAAAAAATCTTCACGTTTAATCACCATACCATTGACACTAACACGATTAAAACAATTTCATGCCAAGATAATAAAGCCATTAGTGTGATTGATATTAATTACACCTCAGCAGATGGCAAGCTTAGTACCTACACGTTTAGGTGTTTTAAGCAATCTAAACAAGCGCAGCTAGTAGTGAATAAGCTTTCAACCGTTGAGCGTGTTTATACTGCTAAACCTGAAGAGGCCGAGGCTGAAAAAACAAACTCAGCAACAGTAAACAAATTTTCAAAAATATTCCCACAAAATACTATTTTAGGTAACACTGAGGCTAAAAATAATATTCCTATACTTAGATGTGCGCTACCGCTCCCTAATAGTAAGAAAAATTTAGTTCATTTCATCGTGTTGTGTTTTGCTTTGCTTACGCTATTTATTGCGTTTTCATCACAAAATTGGAAACCCTCTTTTGCATTTTTAATAATAACTTATGCAAGTTATTATTTTGCTAGAATTATTATTTGTAATAAATACTATTTTATAAAAACAGCGCCCTTAAGCTCCATAATAATAGATGATGATGAACTTTATTTACCCGCGTTATTATTCACTGATAAAACACCGCGCACACTAACTAAGCAGGATATTATTAGCATTGAGGCTAAATGGAATTACGATCACGACTCAGTTGAAGGCTCGATTGGCAGAACTTCAAAAAGGTCGCATTTAATCTCACTTGTATTTAATACAACAAAGGGGCAGAGTATCCCACTGTCTCATTGGAGTGTTGATAGTAAAACACTTGTGTTTTCATTATTAAAATATAAATATCCAGTATCGTTAGACAGAACAAGTCAAATGGTTTACCCATTTAAACTTCACGTGGGGCTATTCGTTTTTTTGTTTATACTCATTCTACTTGTTATGAGCCTACCAAAAATTATATCTACTTAATGTAAAGGTATTTTAGGCGCTGATAACAGCTCAATACAGCGTGGTTATGTCGCTTTTTAACAGCTAAATTTTAAGGATGAAATTTTGAAAAATATAGTTAAATTAATAATTATTCTCACTGCAAATTTATGTGGTTATGCACACGCACAAAATAACCTAACACTTAATTATCAAGTCACTAAAGAATTAAATCATTTCGCAGACATTAAAATAAAAGTCACCGATAACTACCTTCGTACAGACTATATTTTGCCAAATAAAACATTTACAGAAATGACTATTAAAGATGATGGACAATATATTTTAGATCATCAAAAAAATATCGCATACAGATTAGATTATACCGTAAATAAAGAAAATAGTGATAAAGCTTTAACGGGTATGCTGCAACACGCCCCAGGATTTACCAAAGAGCAAATTTATGAAATGAGCTTAGATCCTAAAAACGACCCTAATAACTATATTGCTTATGAAAAGGAAGGAGAAAACTTATTTAAAGGGTATTTTGATGGTGAAAAAGTCCAGACAGTTAAAACACTTACATTCCCAAATCAGTTTTTATCATCTACTGAATATACTTGGCTTTTAAAACGAGCAAGAGAGGATACTTATTTTGGAAAAGCATTTGTTGGTTTTTTAGATGTGCCTTTAATTGACTTTATACGTAAATTTAAGTACGACACAAATGAAATGCCGACGGAAATCACACTGCATAATGAAGGGAAAACCATTTTTTTAAAGGCTGTAAGTAAAAGTGTGCTAGATGAAGGTGACCTCAAAATAACAACGCAGTTTACGGTTAAAGATATAACTCATGAATCAATTCAATTTTTGAAGAATTTGACGGATTTCGCTAGAGAAAAAGGAGTAATAGAATGAAAAAAATCACTGTGTTAATTATTTCGTCTTTAATAGCTTTACTCATACTGAGTTATGGGCTGTTTGCGATGACTCTTGACACTGAGTCTAGTTCAATAATCAACTATATCTGTATAGGAGGTGGGTTTATTTTCTGTATGATTATCGCCATATTTGTTGTGAAAGAAGGTCTAAATAATCAGAATATTCCTGAATAACCCTTTGAGTTCAACGCTTGTTTATCTTGGATTAACCTTTAGCAAATGCAGCTTTTTAGGTGGTGAATTAGTACTTTAATGTTTAAAAGTATTAAAGTTAATAACGATAACTAGGGACTGTTGAACTTTTCGAATTAAAATTTATTCAAACTAAGCAAATAACAAAACGAGTTAATCTATAGGCTCGTTAGGTAACAGGTCAGGCGGGTCATTTTATGGATAGAGTAGTGATTTTTGTTTTGTGCATTTGTTTATTTATAGCTGGTGCAACCCACATATTTGATAATTTATACTATGGATTTTTACCTTATAAATTTGCTCCCGAATGGATTAATTTTTATTGGACAGTATTGGCTGTTATAGATATTGTTGCTGTTTATTTATTAGTTAAACATCGTAACGTTGGCTTGATGTTGACACTGATCATAATGTTTAGCGATGTTGCAATCAATTCATTTGCATTTTATTCCTTAAGTATTGTTTCAGATAGTTTTGCATTACAACTTCAAACATTATTCTTAGGTTTTTGCATAGGTTCGTCTATCTGGTTATGGCAACCGAATACCAAGGCTACAGTGATAAATGTTACCTAACAAAAAGCCTTGAGGTGGGCCATTAGTAAAATTTAGCTTCTAATTGCAAATTTTACTAATGGTGAGCCTCTGCGCTTTAAAGCTGCTAAATACATCGATTCATCGTAGGGTGTATTCGTTTTCCAACACCTAAATAAAATCTAACAAGGAACGTATATGAATTTATCTGAAGGCAAAACTGTAATTGAGTTTGAAATATCAGAAACAGGCCACCAAATTGTTGAAGCTAAAATTAACGGTAAATTGTTACGTTTTATTTTAGATACTGGCGCTGGGACATCTGTTTTAGACAGGGGATGCCTAAGTGAGTTAGGCATTGAAGAAAAACTCAATGTTGAGAATGCAGCAGGCTTGGGCACTTCGGATCACGCTATGGGAGATATAGAAGTTCATTCAATTGAGTTTGGAAATGCCTTGTTTGAAAGTCCTGACTTTGTGTCACTTAATCTTGACCATGTACAGGTGGCGGGTGGTGAAAAGGGAGTACATGGCTTGTTAGGCTCTCCCTTTTTTACTCAATACCAAGCAGTTATCGATTTTTCAAAAAATAGGTTAGCGCTTTTTAATAAAAAAATTAAATAACTAACCTAAACTTTGTTCTTTAGTCGGTTTTAGCTAAAGCACCATGTTTATGGATTTTACTATGGCATGGTGCGACAGCTGTTATTGTTTACAATTTGTATTTCAAAGCTACTTTTCTAGTTCTTTTTTAATAACTCTTTTCTTATAATTTCAGCTCCAGCGCTCAAGGCATTTAGTTTACCTCTGGCTATATGGTGAGGTAGTGGAGCCATGCCGCAGTTGGTACACGGGTAGAGCTTGTCGGCATCTACAAATTGCAGTGCTTTACGTAGAGTATTAGCTACTTCTTCTGGCGTTTCGATAGTGTGATTTGCTACATCAATTGCGCCTACCATTACTTTTTTACCGCGAATTAGTTCTAGTAAATCCATTGGTACATGGGAGTTATGGCACTCTAGTGAGATAATATCGATATTAGATTGCTGAAGCTTAGGGAATGCTTCTTCGTACTGTCGCCATTCGCTTCCTAGTGTTTTTTTCCAATCTGTATTGGCTTTAATGCCGTAGCCATAGCAAATATGCACGGCGGTTTCGCATTTAAGCCCTTCAATTGCGCGCTCTAAACAGGCGATTCCCCAGTCGTTCACTTCGTCAAAAAATACGTTAAACGCGGGCTCATCAAATTGAATAATATCAACGCCTGCGGCTTCTAACTCTTTTGCTTCTTGATTAAGAATGATGGCAAATTCCCACGCTAGTTTTTCGCGGCTTTTATAATGATCGTCATAAAGCGTGTCAATCATGGTCATAGGGCCTGGTAGTGCCCATTTTATTGGTTGATTGGTTTGCTTGCGTAAAAATTTAGCGTCTTCAACAAACACAGACTTTTGACGGCTAACAGGGCCAACAACTGTAGGTACACTTGCGTCGTATCGGTCACGAATTTTTACTGTTTTACGTTTTTCAAAGTCAACACCGTTTAGGTGCTCTATAAATGTAGTGACAAAATGCTGCCTTGTTTGCTCGCCATCGCTAACAATATCAATACCTGCTTGTTGTTGGTCGAATAATGACAAGCGTAGGGCGTCGTGTTTTCCTTGGGTTAATTCATCACCTTGTAATTTCCAAGGTGACCAAAGTGTTTCTGGCTCTGCAAGCCATAAAGGCTTAGGTAAACTGCCAGCGGTAGATGTAGGTAGTAATTTTTTCATAATAAATAATGCCGTATATTTTAGTTAATTATTAAACGTATCGTTAAGCGCGTTATTACTGGTTGTTGCTATTAGTTGTTATGACAGATAGCTAGTAGAGAATTGCTCAAGAACTCTTTGGTACGGCTTGATAAAATGCTCTTGCGCAAACTTGCCTTGCTCATTTGCTAACTTGCCGCGCTCTTCTCGGTCATACACAATTTGCGTTAGTGAGTGGTCCAAGTTTTTTAAGTTTGGTTTATATGATTTACCCGCTGTTGCGTTGGCATTATAAATCTCTGGTCTGTAGATTTTTTGAAACGTTTCCATCGTACTAATGGTGCTTATAAGCTCAAGATTGCTGTAATCATTAAGTAAATCACCAAAGAAAAACAATGCTAAAGGCGCTGCACTATTTGGCGGCATAAAGTAACGTACCTGCAAGCCCATTTTTTTGAAGTATTGCTCAGTTAAAGACGATTCATTTGGTTCGTATTCAACGCCAAGTACCGGGTGTTGGTTTTCGGTGCGGTTGTAGGTTTTGTTATCTGACACACTTAGGCATATAACCGGCGGTTTTTTAAAGTTTTGCTTATATGTATCCGAATTTACGAATGACTGAAATAGCTTGCCATGTAAAACCCCAAAGTCATCAGGAATACTAAATTGAGACTTGCCTTTATTGTGCTCTTGTAGGAGTACGCTAAAGTCGTAGTCGCGCACATACGATGAAAAGTTGTTTCCTACAATGCCTTCAATGCGTTTATTTGTTTTATGATCAACAATATTTGTTTTTAATATTTCGATAGAGGGGAAGCTTTCGCCGCCGTCTTCAATACCTATCTCAACAGAGATAATTTCAAGCTCAACAGCATAACGCTCACCTTTGGTGTTATCCCAGTGGGCTAGGGCGTTAAAACGGTTGTTAATCATGTTTAAGGCGTTACGCAAGTTTGCTTTGCGGTATTCACCTCTGGCTAAATTAGCAAAGTTGGTTGTGATACGTGTATTAGTTGATGGATGATAATTTTCGTCGAGTGAAACGCTCTTAATATTAAATGTAAAATCTTTTTTCATCGTGTTTATATCCAATTTTATAATTTAAACCTGATTGATGCTCTGCGCTCTATTAGCCTTGCAACTTACTTAGCTGGCTTAGGTATTCAGCAGCTTTAAGTTGTTAAATAGTGTTTAGCGCTAAGGGATGAGTAATTTATACGTTGATTGCTATATGAAGAAAAACGGTTTAATTTCACATAAAACATGAGTCATATTCATTAATCATTATTGTTAAATTCGATTACGTAGTAATTGACGAAAAAAAGGCATAAATCGATAAAAACAAAGGATAGATGTTTAGCCGTTTAGACTTCTTTTATTTGAGTGTGCACTTTATTCATGTTGAACATGAGGAATATTCAAAGGGGTTTTTTATTGCTATAACAGTACATTAGCCAAATTTTTAGTATGTTTCGTCGTTGTTTATACTAAAATTCATCACTGGATAAGTTTTAATTAGCTATAAAAGCAGATACTTCAGCTCATCTAACCTAAATGATAAACCGACTTTTTTGAGTACGTATATAAATGCTTGTAAATTAATAAAAGCGTTATTAGCCATATTAGTAGCAATGGCAGTGCGTTAACTAAGTTATACTCGTTTTTCATCACCTCACCTATTGAGTATTCGTGGATATCAAAGGCACTTGTATTGCATCAACTATTGATGAGCATGGCCCTGTTTATGTATATCAAACAAAAAAGAATCTAATTCTCAGCTTTGACGGAAAAATTTATCAAAGCTGTATTAAATTAAATAATATTAACGGGTTAAGCTTAGCTTATACGCAAGCTATGATGGCTGCGCTTTTTTTTATACCCAATTTAAAAACCGCGATGATAATGGGACTTGGGGCGGGCTCTATAGCAAAAAGTCTTTATCATGCGTTTCCCGCACTGACTATACATACCGTTGAATACCGAAAAGCCGTTGCTGATATGGCTATAAAATATTTTGAACTGCCTGTTTCAGAACGTTTGTTTATTCACATTGATGATGCGGCAAACTACATGAAAAACACGCAGATAAAAACGGACGTTATTTTTTCTGATTTATATAGCTCAGAAGGGATGGAATCAGATCAGGTGGAATCATCCTACTTACGCGATTGTAAAAATGCGCTCACTTTTGATGGTGTTTTAGTACTTAATATTTGCCATACCAAAGTTGGGCAGAGGGAAGCGTTCGATCAACTTCTTGAGAAAGAATTTGCAGGACAGATTTTTAGTTTTATTATTGAAGGCGGTAATAAAATTGTGTTCGCTTTTAACAATAAAATGCCAGTACTTAGTGAGGATGAATTACTTGCTAAGGCTCACACGTTACAAAAATTAATAAACGTACCAATGACGCGCTATGCTGGGCTTTTATTTAATTAAAAATGGTTAGTTTGATGTACTGTTAAATGGCGCGTTTAAATCCATCCGTCTATCTGTTGTTCATTTAAACTTGGTTAAACTAATCATACTCTGAATAAAAATAATAAAGTACATACCCGTACGGAAACACTCATACATGGATTACTGTAAAAATATAATCGCTAAATTTATAAGCGCGATGCAAAAGCGACCTGGATTGTTGGCTGTGTTGGCATTTTTGTCGGGCGTTGCTAGTTTTGCACTTGTAGATAGAAAAGAGTCTTTTTCGCAAGTTATTGCGATATTTTTGCTTATTAGTTGGTTGTGGCTAATTATTGATAATTGGTTACGTGACAAAGTAGAAGAAAAGTTTGGTGTGGCTGTATCTCCTAATGTAATGCGTTTTGCTCTGCAAATGGTGCAACAAGAAAGTCTATTTTTTGCTTTGCCGTTTTTTTTAGCGGTTACGCAGTGGGATCATCCTCAAGCATTTTTTACCTCTCTCATTGTGTTATGTGCGGTTATATCGGTAATCGACCCCTTTTATTATAAGAAGCTTGCTAAAAACCGTACGTTATTTAGTGTGTTTCATAACTTTGCTTTATTCGTTGTTTTACTTGTTACCTTACCTATTTTGTTAAACCTTACAACGAGCCAAAGTTTAGCTGCAGCCCTTGTAACGGCTGTAGTGGTTACTCTTCCGAGTTTAAACAATTTAATGCCTAATGCGCGCTGGTGGCGTTTTCCTATTCTAGTATTGATTTTATGTGCTTTGAGCACTGCTGTGTGGCAATTAAGAAGCTATGTGCCTCCTGCAGCGCTGCGATTAACCGATATTACGTTAGCTCATGAAGTTGATTTACAGCATAAAAAGCCAGTTGGGAGTATTAAACAGTTAGACTCCTATACATTGCATCATCAAGGTTTATATAGTTGGACCGCTGTTAAAGCACCAAGAGGTTTAAATGAAAAAATATTTCATGTGTGGCTTCATAATAAAAAAGAAGTTGATCGGATCACGTTAAATATAAACGGCGGGAGAGAGCTTGGTTATAGAGCATGGACACACAAGGTCAATTTTCCTAGCGACTCTGTTGGTAAGTGGCAAGTAAAAGTAGTCACCGAATCAGGCCAGTTAATAGGTTTAACGAAATTTACTGTTACACCTTAATTAACTAAGCCGGCTGTATTTTAAACACATAGCTGATATAGTTTTTGTATTCCAAACTAATGGACATAGTTAATGAGTATTGCATTTGAGATTTTTATTTGGCTAATAGTTGATACTGGCTTGAGCTTTTTATTTTACTCGACCGGTTGGCTACTATTAAAAGTGGTTACGTTTGGGCAATATAATAGCGAGTTTAAGGGTTTTGCATCTTATAAAGCGAGTAAAGCTAGAAGAGTCGACTTAATCTTTTTACTCGGTTTTGGTTTTTATGTTGCACTCATTGCCGTTATGGCTTATTTAAGTCATTAAATTTGCTAATAAATTAGGTTAAGAATAAGCAGGCTATTGAGTTGTTGCTGCTTATGTTTGTCCCGTTACCGCACTTTTTTACACTTTCTACTTATAGCTTTCCTGTTTTTGCAATAGGGAACACCTCACCGTGAGTACTATAACTATCATTTTAGCTATTAAATTAAGTACCTGCTAGAGCATTGCTCGGTGCGTATATAGCTTTGGTTTGCTGGTTAAAACCCGAGCTAATTGCAACTTGTAGTTTATGGGTAATACTTAGTAAATACTTAAAATCTAATAAATAAAACAATATATATGCATCTATTTATTGCGCTAACACGTTTTATAACAATACTATGCGCGACTTTTTACCATTTATGATGGTTTTGGACTTAATAAATGACTCACTATTTAAAATATGTATTTGTTATTACGACTCTCGCGGGAGTAAATACAGCTTACGCACAAGCAAAAACACAAGAACACTATCAAGAGCTTGAAGTGGGCGTAGGCGGAAATATTAAGCATACCCATACTGACGTAAATTATAAAAATAAAGAGTTTGATTTACATATTCACCCATTATGGGAGAGCCGATATGTTACCGAAGGTCGAGATAACCTTGCCGGTAATGGTATTGCATCAATTGCTACTGAGGTTAACTATAAAAACTTTGCGGTGATCCCTTGGGCGGCAAAAGGTATTAGTAGTGATTATTCAGAGCTTAATTTAAATGCTATTTATACCGCTCACTTATCTGAGCGGATAGAGATGTATGTAGGCTATAACTATATTAAAGCTCGCGAAGATGGCATTGATGCTCACGATAATGAGCTAAGCCTCGACATTGCGTATTTTTATGCGGACGATATTCAGTTATTAAGTAGTGTTTATCATTCATTTGATGCCAGCGGTACATTTTTGGAGATGGCAGTAAAAAAAGATTTTTATATTAACGATTTACTATCAGTAGATATTCAATCAGGCGTGGGGTTTAATACGGGGTATGTTAGTGATGGGCACAACGGAGTAAACAATGTTAAGTTTACTGCAAACTTGTCGTATCAGCTTTTTAATCAGTTAGCCCTATACACATATACAAGCTATAGCATTGCAGTTAATAAAGATGAAAAACGCTTTGCAGGTGACGAGACACTTCGAAATATATTTTGGGGTGGTGTAGGGCTAAGTTATCAATACTAATCGTAACGGTTTAAATTAATTAGGTGCAGTAAATTTACTGCACCTAATACCAATTCGCAATAATACTTAATCATTTTGCGGGGCTAAACTTGTCGCTACCTGAGTTAAAAAAATTCTCATTTACGACTGCATAGATGCAGAAGGTAGAGCAATGCAGGAGCAATTGCCGAGAACAACCAAATCGCGTTTTTTTGCCTAGCTATCATCACGTTTTTCTACCCTCAAAATAGATCACTTAATTAAGCGAATTGGTATAATACAAAACCCACAACTCTTAACTCTTAAAACTACTTATGCTGCTTATTTTGATGTTCGTGGCTATCATTGCTGTTATTCGTTTTACTTTCTTTGTTATCAACTTTTTGAATGGGTTGATTACGAACACACATTAAGTCATCAGCCATATATTGGCAGCTTCCTATATATAAGTCGTTATGCCCACCCTGATACTGACACGATTGTGACTTTTGCTTTTCAAAGCATGCTTTCACTGCTATTTGATTTAGTGGCTGAGAATGTGCTGCCGCATAAACACTTAAAAGTAATAATGAAGGAGCAAGTAAAACAAACAGTGACTTATATTTAATAGTCATAATTTTCTCAATGCTTTGGTGGTGGTTTATTGCCTGGCGGCGGGCCACCAGCTGCTCTTACTGACTCACCATGAAGGCAGCCAATAAACAAATTTTCGCTCGGGCTGGCAGCATGATAATGATAGCCTCTGGTTTCATCTGTTATACCACGGCATTCGTCGAGTGACTCTTCATTGCCTTGTGCATCTTTCATTGCGTAAATACCGTAACCGTCAACGGCATAACCTATTAAAGGGGCGTGTCCGTCAGTACTTGGAGCTGAATTGGTACATCCGGTTGTTGAATGATAGTGATAACCTTGGTGCAGGTTAATATGCCCACCGCAGTCGTCAAATGCTGCAATTGTATAACTGCCCAAAATAGCATTTATAGGTGCAGGGCCTGAAAGTTCAGTACCATCAAGCGCTAAGCCCACGGTATGTAAACGGCTGGATTTTTGACTCACTATTGGTGTAGTTGGAATTAAATACGTAAGCGAAAAATTATCTTCTAAATAGGATAGCTCGCATTCAATACAATTTTGTTTGTATTGTTCTTCTACATCTGGGCGTGCAGCACCTGAGCAAGATTCTTTTGTTGCTGTATAACGAACTTTATTTGTTTTTGCGTCATACAATACCCATTTTTCATCGCCGTAGTATTCATCTAACTTAAGAATAAAGTCGCCAGTTAAGTCGACTAGCTCTCCTTTACCTTGTTTATCAAACCAAGTACCTGATACATCAGCTCCGTCTGTAGTGCTGCGAGGGCAAAATGGGCCAGGGTCTCTGCCTGCAGGTGCACCTGATGTAGTAAACTCATAACAGGTTGTTTTAGTACCTTGCTGGGTTTCACAATCAACAATTTTAGGCTCTGTAATAAAAGCCTCTTGTTTGAACATAGATAGCTTTATTGATTGATTTGCTTTTTGCGCCTCACTAAGTGAGCTACTGACTTGCTCGGTATTTTTGTTAGTAGATGAGTCGTTGCAACCACTTAGAGTTAAAGCTGTTGCGGTAACAATGATTGCACATGCGCTATAATTTTTTAAGCCCATTACTTGTATCCTTTTCGGTATAGGTTTTGGCGTAGTTATACTGTGGCATATTACTGGCCAATTGTGTAAAAAGTATGCAAGCGAGAGAATTTAACACACGATAAAATATGTTTAACGGCGCGGTTGTTGCTAAATTTCAGTTTTAAATTTAATTATTATTGTGCTTTGAATCAATAAACAATGCGTATGTGTAATACACAATTACTAAAAAATGTTAGTGTTTAGCTATCGTTTAAAAAAGTTGAGAATTACATATGAAGTTTTTAGTATTTTTAGGCACAGTACGCGATAGCACTCCACCAAAACCAGCTCGCTTAGGCTTAAGGGTTTCTAGGGCTTGTATAGAATGCTTAACAGAGCATTTTGGCGATCATGAGTTTGAGCTAATTGATGCGTTGGACTTTCCTAGCGAAAACGTATTTAAACCGCACTTTGCATACGCTAAAAGTAATGCACCTACAGAGCTCACTCTATTAGCTGATAAAATTAAAGCCGCAGATGGATATATAATGATTAGCCCTGAGTACAATCACAGCATGAGTCCAGCTCTCGCTGACTTACTTAATCATTTTGGTAGCTCACTATTTTCGTATAAACCAAGTGCAATAGTTACTTACTCAGCAGGACAGTGGGGTGGTGTAAGAGCGGCCATTAGTATGCGCACGTTTTTATCTGAACTTGGCTGTTTGCCGGTATCGGCTATGATCCACGTACCAAAAGCGCAAGATGTGTTTAGTGAGGATGGCAAACCTGTTGCAGGAGAGAGTCAATCATCGTGGTTTAATTATTTCTCACGCACGTTTGGCCAACTAATATGGTGGGCGCAGGCTGCTAAAGAGCATACCGAGGTGGTTGACCCACAAAGTTTGCTAAAAAGCTTTAAAACAGATCCTTCTCAGCGCAATGCGCCTTAATATCCGCTAATTAATTGTTTGGATTGATTATAGAAACATAGCTGCATATAGTGGTATCATTAACGCTACATATTTTTAATAATGCATAATACCAATTCGCAATAATAGTTAATCAATTTAAGGGATTAAATCGCTAACTGCATTAAAAATTTCTGATATAGAACAACTCAATAACGAAATTTTTGCTGTGTTCTCAACACGATTCTCTTGTCTCAAAATAGATCACTGAATTATGCGAATTGGTGTAAGAAACAAGGAAATTGTGTCTTGAAATATCTAGCCTTACTAAGTGTGCTAACGCTTAGTGCATGTAGTTCTGTTCCCCATAAAATTGAAATGAGCCAAAGTACGGCAGCAAATATGAACCTTATCGCTTTAACTGAGCAAAGTGCACCAAAGGGTGTTGCTGGCACTTACCAGTTTCATATTAAAGCGGCGGGGGCTCAGGGGAGTTGGTTGTATTTAAATACAGAAACTGATTATCGCGACAGGCGTTCTATTACGATATCAATACAGCCTAATGTGGTAGCAGAGCTTCAAAGTAAATACGGACAACCAGCAGACACCTTTTTTATTGATAAAACAATAGAAGTAACAGGCGAAGCTAAACGAGTAACTATCGATTTTATGAGCCGTGGTAGAGCCACTAATAAATATTATTATCAAACGCACATAGATGTGTCATCACTTAAGCAGCTTCGTTTTATTGAAAGTTAGCAAAAAGCAATGCACTGTATTTATATACAGTGCATTGTAAAAGCTTACTTTGAGCTTTAACGTTTACACTTAAATTTACTGCTATGGCGCTACTTTAGCGCTGTTTTATTCCACGATTTCAAAACTCTTATTTAACCTATTGTAATCTCATTACATAAAACTAATAATTAGGGCGTGTTGATCTTTGGTGGGTGAATTTGCAGCAGTATGTTTGGTATTTAGGCAAGGCGGAGCCTATGTAGTGTGGTTATTCCCCATGAATAGGCGATAACGCAGCATAAATACCAAACATGCGCTGCCCTTTGGGTTCTTTCTAGGGACGATTAACTCTTTGTTGCTCGGTTTTAACTTAGCCCACTAGGTTACAAACCTCGCGCCGCGATTTAATCTTCCTTGGATTGAACAAATTTCAATCCACAAAGATCAACACGCCCTAGTTAGTTTTATAAATTTGAGTACCTGTATTGAAAGCCAAAGAAATCCGCAACTTTTATATCAACGAAGAGCAATCTGTTTATTTGCTTTCGCACCGCGATGCTAAAAAACACCGCCAGTGGCTTAATATTTGTATTAAGCAGCTAACACTGCTGGGCTACAAAAACGTTGAAATGATTGGCTCGGGTGCTTTTGGTTTTGTGTTTGCAGGTGATGACGATAACGGCTTACCTTGGGTATTTAAGTTTTCGCGTATTACACTTGCCCAAAGTATACGCGACCGCCTAGAAGACGAAGCGTATATGCTTTCGCAAATTAATAACCCCTTAGTGCCTACCTTTTATGCATTTGAGCGAATTAAAAAACAAGGGATTTTAATGATGGCTCGCGCCATTGGAGAGGACCTTGAAAAAGTATCGCTTAAAACAGGGCGCTTTAGTGCCGCGCAAATAATGGCGCTAGCTGTTAGGTTACGTAATGTATTAATTGATTTACGTAGCCACAAAAATGGCGTTAGCCCACAACCTATAGTGCATGGCGATATAAAACCTTCAAATCTTGTTTGGGATGCAAACACTGATGCGCTTTCGTTAGTGGATTGGGGCAGCTCTGTGTATGCACAGCTCGATAGTGATGGTAACCCTGTTGCCAGTAACTTTATGGATTTAATGTCGGGTGATTTAAGCACAACGAATGCTCGTATGGGCGATGTATATTTTATTGGTGAAGCGCAAATGTCGGGGGAGCAATCATCCCCACGATTTGACGAGCAAGGTGTAGCCGCTACGTTGTATGCGCTAGCGTCGGCGCAGTCGTGCCGCTTTGGTGCGCAAGCCATCCCTGCAAGCAGCTTAGGGCTCCCCAAAGAACTGGCTAAGGTGATTGATGGCATGCTGTCAAAAAGTAAGGCCATACGTGATGGTGCTGGTGATTACTTTATGCGTAACATTACAACTATGGCCAAAATGTATTTACCTGAGCTTGATAAAAAACAAAAAAAAGCAGATATCCCTTTTTGGTATGGCAACGACGAGCAGCCCGACACGGTGGTATATAGTTCACGAAAACAGTTTTTACGCCAAGCCGATCATAACCAGCAATTACTAGATATAAACGACGCGCAACTTGACCGCTATTATAAAGAGTTTTTGTTTGATACAGGCGATACCGAAAAAGCATTTTTGGCATCAATAAGCCGATTAGCTAAGTACCCTGTAGTAGGTGGGCTTAGTTTTCATTGGAAAGATGAGTCAATGTTTGTTGAATCGTCTTTAATTATGCATGACGAATCATTGGGTGATGCGTTTAGTGATGCGATTAATAACACAGTGATGCTTGCGCAAGCGATTAATCAAAAAGGGTTATTTAAGTGTTGTTTGTTTGATGCCCGTAAAACCATTCAGTTAGAGCGAGATGGCACCGGTGCATTTAAGTTTGATAGCCTACCAGAGCTTGAATACGAAGTTGTAAGCATGAAAGCAAACGATATAACCCGCCCGCATTCATACTTTGAAGACGGTAAAGACCCTGACGAGCAACTACAGCTACCTAAAAAAGTTATTAAGTGCGTATTTGAGCTTAACCAAATTCATCATACGGGGTGTATTATTTTTGAAGCACTGCCGGACAGAATGAAGATTCATCATTACTACCGTTTACTCGATTCGAGCAAAGAGGTTGAGTTTAAACGTTTACTAAATAAACTTATGCAATACGCGGTAAATATTACGGACGTGGGTGTTGCGGGCTTTATGAAGTTGCCATATAAAAACACCCGTGAGTTTAGTTTATGTGAGCAGCAACAAGAGCATTACTTTCCTAAAAATCCCAAGCTTGTATCTTTATAGAAAGAACCCTTCACTAAAGAGTGTTAAATAAGAAGACAAAGATAAAAAGAGCACAAATTGGTTTAACTTGTACTCTTTGCCACTTAATTATTTAGGTAAGTATTACTAATTATTAAACACCTTACTAAAGGGCGACGTTGGTGATAGCTCAAATTGATGAGTTAGCTTTTGCGTTTTATTAGTCGCTGTAATTTGATAATGCTGCTTGTGCTCATTGTTACTAAATAGCTTAACGTTAAAGTTAACTTTGGTTAGTTTACTTGGCAAAGAGTAGCGCCCAGTAATGGTTACTTGATCTATATTGTCGCTTTTATGTTTATGTGACGCTTCTGGGTTTAGCAAAAGTCCGTCAATAGTAAATTTATACTGATGATCCGCTAAATAAACGTTCTTTTTAACTCGCTTAGTTATTAGTTTTTTATGAGCGTTAAACTCAATTATTGACACTTTGCCATCCTTGTTTTCATCAATCCCTTTAAAAGCCGACATAGGGATTGAAAGTACAATAAACACGTTATTATCAACAAAATTCAGCGTACCGTGATCTGCAACCATTAAATGCGCGTTTGCTAATGTTGATGTACTCAATAAGCCCAATGTGGTCACACTTAACAGATAATTTTTCATATAAGGCATAACTTACTCCTAATTAAACTTCGCCTTTAACGCAGCGTTGAAAAAACGGGTAAGTGTCTGTTGCGTAGTAGTGGTATATCCCATCAGGAAACTCAGGTGTTACGCCAACGCGGCCATTACATTCATCTAAATCACCAGAGCCTGCTACGTATTCCCAATCTTGTGCAAATGTACCTAATGGGTATATATCGGTAGAAGGGCGGTTTGCGCTTACAGATGTTATGTGTTGGTAGCTACCGGTCATTACGGTTAGCGCTGAAGTTGCATCATTTGAGTCTGAATAGCCGTAACGTGCATAAATAGGAAAGCCGTCTGCTGCCCAGCCTATTAGAGTCATAGTGGAGCTATTACCACCTCGCAGTATTACAAAGCCTTCAGGCATACCATGATAGTGATATGTGCCATCGGGTTGTACGTGTGCATTGTTGTCGTCTGTTCCAAAACTAAACGTGTCTTGGCTTAAGGCTTCTATGTTCCAATTACCGCTGTTGTCGCCTAAATCGCAATCGGTGCCAGAATCATCGCAACTACCGCCTGTGCCTGCGTCTATTTTAATGCCGTTAAGTACAACGCCTATCATTCCACGAGGACCCCCAAGCATGGTTGCTTGTGTTGTTTCTACAGGCTCAAGTGTGTAGCTTTCATTTACTGATTGTTCAGAAATAGTATTTGGGTTATCGGCATTAGGGAATGTACCTACTTCGTGATCAGGTATGCCATTAGCGACTAAGTCGCGTGTAGTTCCTGTACATGACCAATCTGCGGCGCTGGTGGCTTGTACTGATTCTGACTCGTTATATTCACTGTAGCTATATTCACAAAGCACGCCTTGGGTTGAGCTACTCGTACCTGTACCGTTATCTAAGGTGGTTGGTGATGAATCTGTAGTTGTTGAGGTATCAACTATGCCTTCTCCACCTCCGCAAGCAACTAACGATGAAACAACTAGAGCCAAGGTGCTTAGCTTTATAGCATTTACCCTATTTGAGTTTTTAATATTAAGTGCGTGTAGTTTCATTGCTGCTTACCTGATCAATTAAGTTACTTAAACAATAATCAGCAATTGTGCAAATAGTGTGTAAACAATGATGACAAATTAGCAATGATGTAAATAGGCGAAGTATTTAAGCTAAGTTGAGATTTAACTTTATTGGATTGTGTTTTATTTTAAAATTTCAAAAAGTTAAACTAATGCAAAAATAGCTAATATAAAAGGTTACCTTAATGGCTAAAACAAAACCTGTAGTGACGTTACAAAGTCACGGTATTTACTCTAAGTGGGACAGCGAAAGTAAAGCATTGCCACAAATAGAGCAATTTACAACAAATGTAATAGCTGAGGTAGATGTTGAGTTTGGCTTAATCGTAAATATTAAAAAGGGTAAAGGCGAAAAGCTTCACTATTGTATATACCATCCAGATATTCCAGACAGTGACGGTGATGTAATGGACCCCTTTGAAGGCGATGTATACGTTAAAAACAGTGATTGGAACTTTTATTTAGGCGACACGCTTTGGTTGCCAATAGAGAATAAATTGGGTGATTGGCGTATGACGATTGAGCTAAATGGGAAAATTATTGCTGATAAAACTTTTAAGGTGGCATTAGAGGTAGAGCGTACTGAAACAGATTTTTGGAAAAACCGAGGGTATTGATTTCTATTTGTTAGCTATATGGTGTGGATGTAATAAAAATTAATAAAAGAGAGTTGTAGAGCCATTTAAAATAGCTCTACAAAATTAAATTAGCGTGTTTAGTTACCCCAAGGGTTACTAGAATTAGAGCGTTGTTTACGATCGCGAGCACGTTGCTTTGATGCTTTTTTTTCCATAATACGTTTTGCATCACTAAAACTTAACTCACATGGCTCACCAGGTTTATGATCAGCTGGGATCACGCGATCACGTGGCGGTAATTCGTATTGCACATCATCAGGTCTAGGTAAGTTTTTTAGGCGATAAAGGTAAAAGTTATCTACTTTTTCTTGTGCCCATTGTGTTTTACGTAAAAATTTAACCGCTGACTTTATATCAGGATTGTTTTTAAAGCAGTTAAGTTGTAAATAAGCGTGTAGGAGCTCCCACCCGTATTGTTCAACCAGCTCTTCAACCACTTGTTCTAATTTAACGCCTTGCAGTGGATTATTACTGAAAAGTTCTTGGTTGCTCATAGGTGTTGCCTCGTTATTAAAATACAAATTGCATTATAAATTTAATAACGAGGCTTTAACAGAGTAAATAGCTTAACTTTGACAATTAACTACAACACGACCGCGAATTTTGCCTTGCATTAGTCGCTCTGCGTTATCAATGGCGTGTTCTAGTGAAATTTCAGTCGAAATTTTATCTAAGTAATCAGCGCTAACTAATTTTGCTAAACGATCCCACGCTTCAATTCTGTCGGCTTTAGGGCGCATTACGCTATCAATGCCTATAAGAGATACGCCACGTAATATAAATGGGGCAACTGAGGCAGATAAATCCATGCCTTGGGCAAGTCCGCAGGCGGTTACTACACCCCCATACTTTAGTGATGCACAAATATTGGCAAGTGTATGGCTACCTACTGAATCTATTGCCGCTGCAAAACGCTCTTTTTGTAAAGGCTTACCCGGATTTGAAAGCTCGTTTCTGTCAATTACCTGTTTAGCACCTAACTCTTTTAAATATTTACTTTGATCTAATCGACCCGTAGCTGCTGTTACGTTGTAGCCAAGCTGGTTTAATAAATAAATAGCAAAGCTGCCTACGCCACCATTGGCACCTGTTACCAGTATTTCGCCAGATTCAGGCGTAATGCCTTGTTTTTCCAGAGCTATAACACTTAGCATAGCGGTATAACCGGCTGTACCTATTTGCATCGCTTGTTTTGGAGAAATACCTGCAGGCAAGGGGATTAGCCAATCGCTATTAAGTGCCGCTTTTTGAGCAAGCCCGCCCCAATGTTTTTCGCCTACACCAAAGCCATTTAATATTACGTTATCGCCATTTTTAAATTCATCGCTGGTGGAATTTGTAACCGTACCCACTAAATCAATACCTGGCACCATAGGAAAACTGCGTACAACGGGGCCTTTCCCCGTAATTGCTAAACCATCTTTATAGTTAAGTGTGCTGTATAGCACGTCGATAGAGACGTTTTCGTTTGGTAAATCACTATTTTCGATAGTCGATAATGAGGCGCTGTAGTTATTATCTTCTTTATTAATAACAATGGCTTTAATTGGGTTACTCATGGGATATCCTTTTAGACCGATCGTCTTTTAATTGGTAAATAAAAACGCATTAGGTTAATAATGCGCGTAAAAACATTTCTGTATACAAAGTAAGTGGAGTATTTGATTTTGTGAGCTTGGCGCGCATAACCGCACCTTCCCAGCCAATCCAAAAGTACTCACTCATCAATTTTGTATTTACATGGTTTGCAATAGTGCCTTGTTGCTTAGCTTGGTTTAAGCAAACCTCTACATGGTTTTGCCAAGCGGTGTAGCTTTGCATTAATCTGGTTTTAAACTCATCACTTAAATGGTTAAGCTCTTGATTTAAGTTACCTACTAAACAGCCACGTTTGTAATCGTATTTTTTCATTCCTTTAATTGCGCTTTGGGTAAAATTAACGATTCGCTCAAGTGGGGGAACATTTTCTTGTTGCAGGTAGTGGGTAAGCTTGGCAATAAAGTAACTGTCGTATGCATCAACTAGGGCAATGCCGTAGGCTTCTTTACTTTTGAAGTAATGATAAAAAGAGCCTTTAGGTACAGCCGCTTTTTTTAAAATAGTATCGAGCCCCGTGGCGCTAAAGCCAAATTCAGTTAAGGTTTCTAGGCCCGTGCGAATAAGTAACGCTTTGGTATCGGCGTTCTCTCTGGCTATTTTAGGTGGGCGACCACGGCGTATTGGTGTTGATGTATTTTTGTTCATGTACGTATATTAGACCGATCGACTTTAAATAATCAAGTATAATATTTAATTGTTCAAAAAGAATGCAAATCGGGTGAATAAAAATAACTGAAATAAAAGTGTCACGATTACATTTTTGTTTGGAACTTAGTCAATATTAGTCGGTCACAAATAAAGCACATAAGTGCTTTTTAGCGATTATTGAGTCGCATTTTATTTAGCATAAAACCGGTCAAATTAAATGTTGTATGACCACTTACTTTTTTAAATGTTAATTCATTTTTGCATCAGCAGCTTAGTTAAAGTCAAACAATTTAATTGCTTTTACGATTTGAATTTTACATTTTTATTAACTATTCATTAAATGTAGATTTCACTAATGCTACACAATATACAAATAAAAAGGTGAGGATATTACCGATGAAGAGACAGAAAAGAGATCGTTTAGAAAGAGCTCATTCTCAAGGTTTTAAAGCAGGTTTAGCAGGTCGCTCAAAAGAGCTATGCCCTTATCAACAAGTAGATCCCAAATCAGAGTGGTTAGGAGGTTGGCGTGAAGCGATTGAAAACCGCAACATGTACAAAACCTAAAATCAATAATCGAATTTAAGCAAAAAGGCCTCCACGTTGGAGGCCTTTTTGTACGCATTTAAAAATTAAAACGCGCTAGTGTCTTGGAACAAGCCCACTTTTAAATCTTTTGCTTCGTAAATTACTCGGCCATCTACTTCAACAGTGCCATCTGCAACGCCCATGAACAATTTACGTTTAATTACGCGTTTCATTACAAGGCGGTAAGTTACTTTTTTATTAGTTGGTAAAATTTGGCCAGTAAATTTAACTTCACCCACACCTAGCGCACGGCCAAGACCAGGGCCACCAGACCAACCTAAGTAAAAACCAACTAGTTGCCACATAGCATCTAAGCCTAAACAACCTGGCATTACTGGGTCGCCTTTAAAATGACAATCGAAAAACCAAAGGCTAGGGTCAATATCAAGCTCAGCAACAATTTCGCCTTTCCCATGAATACCGCCATCAGCAGTAATAGAGGTAATGCGATCCATCATTAACATGTTGTCACTTGGTAAACGGCAGTTACCTTCACCAAACATTTCACCTTGACCACACAGGATCAACTCTTCTTTTGTATAGCTATTTTTAGGTTCCATAACACTTATCTTCGCTTAGAAATTGCCAAGTACTTTAGCGTACACTTGTACGCTAAACAACTCGGAGCAGTTAAAAAATCAAAATATTGCATATTAAATCATCAATCAATCAATGCGATTGGTTTTTGCACTATAAAACCGCGCAATTACAATCAGAAATCATTATAATTAACGCTGTCTTATAACCAGTCTAAAGGAAGTTTATGATCCTTTTTGTTAACTCACTAACTGTGATTGATTTTTCTTACTTATGTAACAAACGCGGCGCCGTTGGCGAGAGCTGGATTGTTGATTTAACTTTGCACGGTAAACTTAACGAAGAGTCTATGGTTTTAGACTTTGGTTTAGTTAAAAAGCAAATTAAAGGCATTATAGATGAGTGTATTGATCACCGTTTAGCAATTCCTACAGGGCTTAATGGCACTGTATCTGAATTTGACGAGCATAAAACACTCGACTGTACATTTGGTGAAAATAATCACTTAGCTATGAGCGCTCCTCATCAAGCTTATTGCATGATTAACGCAGACGAAGTAACGGTTGAATCGGTTACCGAATTTTTAATTGCGACTATTTTACCGAAGCTACCAGATAACATTGAAAAAATTGAGCTATCTCTTAAGCCTGAACACAGCCAAAGTTTTTACTATCATTACAGCCATGGCCTTAAAAAGCATGACGGTAATTGCCAGCGTATTATTCATGGGCATCGTTCTCAAATTGGTATTAGCCTAGATGGTATCTCTATGCCGCGCTTGCAAAAAGAATGGTCTCAAAAGTGGGAAGATATTTACTTAGCCACCAGTGAAGATCAAATTAATGCAGCTGATTTAAAACACATACCAGCCAAAGCGGGTGACGTATGTTTTGCTTATACATCGGCACAAGGCTATTTTGAAATGGCTATTAGCGAGTCTCGTTGCGACATTTTGCCAGTAGATACCACAGTAGAATGTATTGCAGAACATGTAGCTGGCCAAATTAAAGCCCAATACCCAGAAAAAGCAGTGAAAGTAACCGCTTATGAAGGTGTTGGAAAAGGATCGATTAGTTATGTTTAAAACACTTTTAGCAACAGCGCTTGTTGCCTCTGCTAGCTTTAGTGCTATGGCGCTTGAGTTAAAAGGACATTTAACACAAGGCGGTTTAGTTACTGGAAAGCTAGAAAACGCTAAATCAGTAAGCTTAGATGGCAAAAGCTTAAAACTTTCGCAAAATGGTGACTTTGTATTTGGTTTTGGTCGTGACGCTGAAACTACTCATACTTTAAAATGGGTAGATAACAATGGTAAATCGCATTCACAGCCAATAGCTATCACTAAGCGCGAATATAAAATTGATAAAATTACCGGCGTAGCTAAAAAATATGTCTCTCCGCCAAAAGAAGTTAGTGCGCGTATAAGCCGCGAAGCAGTTGCTGTGCGAAAAGCCAGAGAAGTAGACTCTGATTTACTGTACTTTTTAGACCCTGTTTTAAAGCCTGCAGAAGGGCGCATATCGGGTGTTTACGGTAGTCAGCGCTATTTTAATGGCGAGCCACGTCGTCCGCACTTTGGCTTAGACATTGCCAATAAAACAGGCTCTCCTGTTTACGCGCCTATAAGTGGTACCGTGGTATTTGCTGAACCTGATTTATACTACTCAGGCGGTACATTAATTATTGATCATGGCCATGGTATTACCTCAACTTACATTCATTTGAGTAAGCTTGATGTAAAAGTGGGTGATAAAATTGAGCAAGGTAACAAAGTGGCTGAAATTGGTGCAACAGGGCGTGTAACGGGTCCTCACCTAGATTGGCGTTTTAACTGGAAAGGCGAACGCCTTGATCCTGCATTACTAATGCAAGATACATTAGCAAACAAAAAGTAGAGATTATGACTGACGTAAATCGCGATGCAATAATTGCTCAGCGTATTGAAGACTCAACCACATCGGTAACTAAAACCGTGTTTCCAGGGCGTACTAATCATCACAATACTTTATTTGGTGGTGATGCACTGGCGTGGATGGATGAAGTGGCATTTATAGCAGCGACTCGTTTTTGCCGTAAGCCTTTGGTAACTATATCTTCAGATAGAGTCGACTTTAAAGAAGCCATACCAGCAGGTACTTTTGCAGAGTTAATAGCTAAAGTAGTGCATGTAGGTAACACCAGCTTAAAAGTTGACGTAGATATATTATTAGAAACCATGCACAAAGACGATAAACATTCAGCCATTAGTGGCAGCTTTACGTTTGTAGCAGTTGATGATAACCACAGACCGACTCCGGTAGTATGCGACAAAATGATTTATGGTTTTGATTAAGCTAAAGCTTTGAATATGCGCTAAAGTAAATTTATATAAGCACCTTAATTGGTGCTTATATAAATCCATTTAAAGAACACATCATACAAAATATCCATTAAATATAACCTCAACAACAGAGTTAGTATTAACTAAAAGAAAGTAATCAAACTGAGGGGGAATTGGTAGGGGGGAGAGTTGTTGGATTTGGATACTAAAAAGGTATGCTTTTAACATACCTTCTTGGTTATATTCAGCTTTTAATCACATTTATCAACACTTACATAAATACTACTTAAAGCACCATTGCTGCAATCCAGCCAAATATCAGCAGCGGAATGTTAAAGTGAATAAACGTTGGAATAACAGAGTCTCTAATGTGGTCGTGCTGGCCATCGGCATTTAAACCCGATGTTGGGCCAAGCGTTGAGTCTGAAGCAGGGGAGCCTGCATCACCTAGAGCGCCCGCAGTACCAACAAGCGCAGCGGTAGCCATAACAGAAAACCCAAGGTCTAAACATAAAGGAACAAACAAAGTTGCAATAATAGGCACTGTTGAAAACGAACTGCCAATTCCCATTGTAATTAATAACCCGACTAACAAAATAACACCGGCGGCCAAAGGTTTATTACCATCAAAAAGGGCGGCTGCGCTGTGTACTAAGCTTGCTACATCGCCAGTGGCTTGCATAACCGATGCAAAACCTTGTGCCGATATCATAATAAAGCCAATCATGGCCATCATCGCAACGCCTTTACTAAATACGTCGCCGTTTTCTTCCCACTTAACTACACCGAAAACACTAAATATCATTACACCTACTAAGCCACCTAAAATCATTGAGCCACTTAGGTTTTGTGCAACAAGTGAGGCAAGTACTGCAAAAAGCCCGACAATCATTACTTTTCTAGGGTTTTCTACTTCAGCCGATTTACTTTGAGTTGTTAATGGGAGCTCGGTGTATTCGCGACGTTTTTTGTAAGTAATAAATACCGCAATAAGCAATCCAATAAGCATACCTAATGCAGGAATTATCATCGCCACAGGGACTTGGGTATTTACAATGTCTAGGCCGTTATCAACTAGGTTTTTGTGCAAAATTGAATATAAGTAAATACCCCCAAAACCATAAGGAAGCACCATGTAAGACGTTGCTAATCCAAATGTTAAAATACACGCTATAGCACGCCTGTCTAATCTTAACTGATTAAAAACAACGAGTAACGGCGGGATCAAAATAGGAATAAACGCTATGTGTACAGGGACTAAGTTTTGCGAAGAAATTGCACAACCTAAAATAATTAATAAAATGAAGTAACTTAAAAATGTTTCATTACCGCTGCCTTTTGCATTTACTTTAGCAAGTAGCTTATCAGCGAGAATGCGTGTTAAACCCGACTTAGAAATAGCAACGGCAAACGCGCCGAGCATAGCATAACTTAGTGCAATTTCAGCTCCAGCTGAAAGGCCAGAATTAAACGCATCAACACTTTCTTTTATGCCCAAGCCTGCAGTAAGACCTGCAACTAACGCGCTTATGATCATGGCAACAATGACGTTAACGCGAGCCAGAGATAGCCCGAGCATTAAAATAACGCCTATAACAACAGCATTCATAGTATTCTCTATTTGGAAATTTTAATTAATTTTATCAGATCTTTAGCCTGAGTTTTACGCTCTTTCGTAAAAGGTTTTTTACCATAGCGTACTTGGTTAAATAACTGCCTAAAAGTGTTTATAGATTGTGCAGAACGAGGAAGTTGATCAGCAAAAAAGTCTAACTGCTGACTCGGTGTTAAATTATCGGGTATATTTATTTTTTGTTTTTTAGCCCATGCTTTTACTTCATAAAACTCTTTAACCATAGGCGCTAATTTAGCTGGGCGTTTTGGTAAGTTTAAATAAATAAAATAACCTATAAAACAAAAACCAGCTGTTAGTAAAACCATTAATGGTACAAGCCAAATATTTTTACTACCAAAAATTGATTTTAAAAAATCATTTTGTTTTTCTTCGTCAAAACCAAGTACCCAGCTAGACCATTGATAATCGAGGTTTTCAAGTTCCAACCTTAACCAATTAATAGCCGGGAAATTACTTAAACTCACTAAACCAAAATCAAGATTACTTTTAAATTCGTCATTCAGCTCTTCGTTTTGCGAAAGTGATCCATTTAAACGCTCTGGTGCGACAATAGCGGTTGCATCAAAAATAACCCAACCTTCGTTTTGTAAATATACTTCTACCCAAGCATGTGCGTCGTACTGGCGAACAGTGAGCGTATTATTATCTTGGTTTAATTCACCGCCTAAATAGCCACTTACTAGTCGAGCGGGTATACCTGCGGTTCTAAAAATGTACGCGGCGGCACTGGCATAGTGGCCACAAAAGCCACGTTGGTTTTCAAATAAAAATTGGTCAATTGTATTATCACCGCTCATAGGCGTGGGTGTTAACGTGTAAGTAAATCCCGTACCTGCAAAGTACTGTAATAAGCTATTGTAAAAATCGCGGTCAGAGTGTGTATTTTGCTTTAAGTTTTTAGCAAGTAATGATGTTTTTACATTCTTTTTATAAGCGAGGTATTTGTAGCGTTTTTCTTCAAATTCGCCAAGCGGTAAAGTTGTGAAGTTAAAGCTATTTACATCGTATTGTAAGCTTTTAGCTTGGCGACTTTTTTTACGCAATAAACCTAGCGAATTACCTTCAACATTTGATGAGTTACTACTGGAATACGCTAAACCATAGAGCCATTTTTGTGTAGCAGGCTCTGTAATAACTGAGTAGCTTGCAATAAGTTGCTCATCATTTTCGCTCTGCGTATTTGTTTTTACATTATTATATTTTAAAAAGTCAGACGTAAGCCACGCATTACCATTAAATTCATCATGAACTATTGCTCGCCAATAATAAGGCGCTACAGGTTTTTCTTCGTTAAATTTAGCTCTAAATACAAGCTCGTCAGAGTTTGACAGCTTTGCAATATCGAATGGATCGACCTGTTCAGAAAGCCCTGTTTTAGCAAGCTTAGGCCCAGGAAGCTGCCAAAAGGCGGGCATTTTTGGTAAAAAAAGCAGTAAAAATATAGCTAAAGGAAGCGCTAAAAGTAGCAATTTACCACTTTGCTTAGAGGCTATTTTTAAATTATGTTTGGACTCGAGTAGGCCAAGTACTGCAAAGTTTAATATGTATAAACTACTAACAGTTAAAGTCGTTAAAATGCTTTGGTTAAATAAATACACCGATGAGAGTGAAAAAAACGTAAGCGTTGTAATTACATGATAGTGTTTTTTGGTTTTAGCCTGTAGCAGCTTAAATAAACTAGCAAGTAGCAGCATGGCCACAAATAAAATAACCGTATCCGACATGCCTACTGTGTAGAGCATTAAACCTAGTGACACACCTGCGAGTATATTTGCCAGCCAAGCATTTGGCTTTGGTTTATTACTTAGCGTTACGTAAAAGTTCCATGCACAAATAAGCGTAAGTACACCAACAAAAACAAGCGGTAAATGTGATACAAAAAATACAATCAAACATGCATATATAAAAGACAGCGAATAATTTATTACTTTTTCGTTTTTAAGTATGTCCATTACACATCACCATTAAATGAGCATAATAATTCTAAGCATTGCTGCTTATGATGCTGTCCGGTATTTGTATTTATTGTTTTATTCGGTAGCTTTAACATAAAAGGGGTGTTTTTCTCGGTTGCTTCACACACTAAAAAGCATAACTGGCTTAAGCGCTGTTCTGTATCTCCATTCATTAACGTAAAATCGAAGAGCGCATTTGCTATTTTAAAGTCTACAAACTCTTTTACTAACAACTGCTGAGTTTTTGCGTAATGCTTCCACGACACTCTTTGCAACCCCATTTCAGGTAAATGTGGGATAAGAGACTCAAACTCTTCGCTACCAGATTGTGTAGAAATACCTTTATCGGCTTGCTCATCAAGCATAGAAACATGCGCATCACTGTGTACTTGTTCAAGCGACGGGTATACAAATATATCTTCTTGTAATTGAATGTAGCTCCAAACAGTTATCAAACCAAAGGGATAGTTACTCGCTATTTTAATACGTTGCACTGAGTACTTACCGCGTGAGCTGTAGGGTAAGTTGAGTGTAAGTAACTGAGGTTTACTATCAACTTGGCCGGTATGTTTGTGAGTTTGCTCACTATCTTGATATGTTAAATTAATAGATTGGGTAACAGAAGGGCTTTGTAATTCAAATATAATACTCGGTTTTTGAGGAGCGTAGCTGTTAAATGCATCTTTAAATTTAACTGTTAAGCCTTTAGCGTTACTGTAGCCCATTAATACAGCAATAATCATTACCACAAACATAAGATAAGACATTATTAAAATTAAATTATTTTGATAATTAATGCCCATTACAAAGTTTAAAATAGCAACAATTACAAAGTACCAACCGAGGGATGATGGCAATACATAAATTGTTCTGTGTTCAAGTGTAATTGAGTTTTTTAAATGTTTATTTTTTAATAACTTATTAAATACACTTTGCTTAAATGACTTAAATAAAGAAGGGCGATTAGCTGGTTTTTTTGGCATAAAAATTTATACCGGAACTAAAACGTTTTTTAAAATATCATTTACTTGCGCTTCACCTGACTCGTTATGCAAACCTAATCGATGCTGACACACACTTGCAAATACAGCTTGAACATCTTCTGGCATTACAAAATCACGACCATCAATAAAGGCCCACGACCTAGCCGCTTTAGCCAGAGCCATACTAGCACGAGGTGATAACGATGATGCAAAAGCGTTGCTTGTGCGTGTGTAATTAACAAGCTCTATAATGTAGTCAATAACCGGGCTACTTAAAGTAATTTGGCTTATCTGGGTTTGAATTGCAGCTAACTCTTGTTGGTTAATACGCTTAGGTAATTGGCTGTAATCTCGTTTTTGCATATTCAAAATTAAGCGTTTTTCGGCTTCTTTAGGTGGAAAACCTAAGCTAATACGCATTAAAAAACGGTCTAATTGCGACTCAGGTAACGGATAGGTACCTGATTGGTAAAGCGGGTTTTGTGTTGCAATCACAAAAAATGGATTTGGCAGCGTATATTTTTTTCCATCAACTGTTACTTGTTGCTCTTCCATTGCTTCAAGCAACGCACTTTGTGTTTTGGGCCCTGCGCGGTTTATTTCATCAGCTAAAACAACTTGGCTAAAAATAGGGCCTTTATGAAACGTAAAAATGTGCTCGGTAGAATTAAACACGTTAGTACCTAGAATATCAGCAGGCAGAAGATCACTGGTAAATTGTATACGCTGATACGATAAACCTAACACAGCTGACAATGCATGAGAAAGAGTGGTTTTTCCCATGCCAGGCAAATCTTCAATGAGTAAATGCCCTTCGCTAAATAAGCATGTAAGTGCCAGTTTTATTTGTTGTTGTTTACCAAATATAACACTCGAAAGATCTTCTATAATCGCAGTAACAGTACTATGCATGCTAACCTTTCTATCATTCTATTATTTCAAGACGCTTCATTACAGTGTCTACTTTTTTTGTATTGAAAGGTTTTGCAATAAAACCTTTAGCGCCCATTTCCCACGTGTTTTGTACGTTTTCGAGACTATTGTGGCCCGAACACATAACAACATGAGTGTGCGGGTAAGCACTATTAATGTATTCCAATATCTCTGCACCGTTAGAGTCTGGTAAATCTACATCTACAAATATAACGCCTGGCGGTTTATTGTCCATAATAGGTTTGGCAGAGCTAAAATCAGCACTTTCTAATATATCTTCAAACCCTAAGTCCGTTAAAATTTGGTTTAGATAATCACGAATTTCCTTAACGTCATCAATAATGAGGATGGGCTCTAGCGGGCGAACAAATTCCATATGTAGGTTACTTCTATTTTGAATACATCTAAGTGCTTTAATACTAAGCTAACCCCATCATAAGCTCAAGAACGTTACTTAAAAAACACTAATAAATAAACTGTTTATTGGTTGCCCAACAGCCTATTTTTAAAGGATTACCTGCTTTTATGTCTTCTACTAACTTATATTTTTATTAATTGTATTGAACAATAATGACGTATTCATAAGAAATCCCTTAATCCAATACAACATTCCATCAAAATTTGATGTAACAAATTTGCTACTTAACTTATTGATTCAAAAATATTTACATACAAATTCGATTTTTTGTAAACGTTTTGTAATAAAAAATCGTTGACCTTCTAAATCCATTCTGTGATTATGCTCATCAGATGGGCTTATGCTCACAAGTGCAATTTCATTAACCATTTAATGTTTTGCTCAGCCAGCCTCATCTATACACACTGAATTAATACCAATTTCATTAAATGAAAATGCAATTTAATAAAGTTGGCATCACACACCACACTAAATAAAGAGCTTATTATGTTGAATAATAAAAAGACTAAATTTGCAATTTCTCTCATAGCGGCAGCTATGGCTACATCGGCTCCAGCACAGGCTGATATTTCTGAATATTTAGATCGCATTGACGTAGACTTTTTACTAATGCAAAACTTTCAGTCAATTCAGGCTAAAGACGGCGCATTTCGTCCAGAAGATGAAGAACAAGAATCAGGTTTTGGCCGTATTAGAGCAAATCTAATGCTTAAATTTCATATTAACGAGTTCATTACTGCCGATATAGATATTGCAGAAGAGCCTAATGACTTTGGTGGCGAAGATCGTGACTTTTCATTTCACAACGATTTTGCAGGTGTTGAATTTGACTTACTAGGCCTTTATGGCACACCAAAAGAAAACGCAAATTTAACACTGCGTTTAGGTAACATTGGTGGATCACCTTTTCAATTTAAAGGTTTTCAAGACGGCGCTGATAACCAAAGTAATGCACTTATTGGTAATGGTATTACCGATTACGCAACCGCAGAAAACGGTGCACAGCTAAGTTACAGCGAAACTTTCGATAGTGGTGTAGTACGTGCTTATAATGTTACAGGTCACATTACGACTTCAAGTTTCGGTGAAGCATTTCAAGAAGACAGAGGTTACAACTACCGACTTCAAGGTACTCTAGAATTTGAAGGTGGCTTTAAAGCAGGTTTAAACTTATTAAAAGCCAATCAAGGCGACCAGTTACGTTTTGAAAATGGCGTAGCAAGTCTTGATGGTGTAACCACAACAAACTATCGCTTTGGCGATGGTGAAAACTATAATTTCTCAGCGTCACCTTCAAACGAGCGTGACACTCACGTTGGCGCAATGCCAGGGCTTGAGCAATCAATCATCCAGCTTAACTTAGCTTATCAACCATCTGACGAAACTAGCTTAATTTTTATGGTTGGTAAATCATCTGATGACTACACGTTTGCAGATGCCGCTGGTAATGCAGTTGCCGGTATTACCTACTTTGGTACAAACGGTATAGCAGATGAAAATGGCACTACTTTTGATTCAAACAGTGTAATAGAAGGCGACTCATCGGTTGAGTACTTCGTGTTTGAAGCACAACAATATATTATTCCTAAAAAGCTATATGTAGCGGCTCGTTATGCAGAAGCCGAAAACACTTCCGACTTAATTGAACAAACAGACAACACAGTAGAGCGTATTCAAGTAGCCGCAGGTTACTGGTTTAACGATAAAACGCTTTTAAAAGTTGAGTATGTTAACCAAGAAGAAGGGGTTAATTCGGGCGGCCAAATCGGTAAAGGATTTGACGGCTTCACTTCTGAAATATCTGTTAAATTTTAAATCATTATCCAACTAGTCTAACTATTTATACAAAGGACCTAAAAAGGCACTTTGCGGGCAGTTTTATGCGTTAAAACTGCCATAAATAGAATTGGTAATAGATTGAAATTTAATAGCACTTCTTAAAACATAACGTGTATGGGGAATACCCGATGAAAAATAAATTAATTATGCTCGTGTGTGGCTTTATAAGCATGGGCGCTGCGGCAAAAGAAACAATTACAATAGCGACTGTTAACAATGGTGACATGATCACCATGAAAGAATTAAGCAGTGACTTTACCAGCCAAAACCCTGATATAGATCTAAAATGGGTCACTCTAGAGGAAAACATCCTTCGCCAACGTGTCACTACCGATGTTGCAACAAAGGGCGGCCAATACGATGTTATGACCATAGGTACTTATGAAGTACCAATTTGGGGCAAGCAAAATTGGCTAAAAGAGCTGGATAATTTAGGTGAAAACTACGATTTAGACGATTTAATTCCGGCAATTCGAAGCGGTTTAACGATTAACGACAAGCTTTATGCTGCGCCATTTTATGGCGAAAGCTCAATGGTTATGTACCGCACTGACTTAATGGAAAAAGCAGGGCTGACAATGCCTAAGGCCCCAACATGGGACTTTATACGTAAAGCTGCTAAAGCGATGACAGATAAAAAAGAAGGTGTTTATGGCCTTTGTCTACGTGGTAAAGCAGGTTGGGGCGAAAACGTTGCGCTTATTACATCAATGGCTAATTCGTTTGGTGCGCGTTGGTTTGATGAAAATTGGAAGCCACAGTTTAATACCCCAGAGTGGGAAAATACCCTTCAGTATTATGTCGATGTGATGAAAGAATCTGGTCCTGCGGGTTCATCTGCAAACGGTTTTAATGAAAATCTTGCACTATTTCAAACCGGAAAATGTGGGATTTGGATTGATGCAACCGTTGCAGGCGCATTTGTTACTAACAAAAAAGACTCAGAAGTTGCCGATAAAGTAGGGTTTGCACTTGCGCCAGATAACGGTCTAGGTAAACGCGGTAACTGGTTATGGTCTTGGACTTTAGCCGTACCGGCAAGCAGCAAAAAACCAGATGCCGCAATGAAATTTATTAGCTGGGCAACATCTAAAGAATACACTCAACTTGTAGCCGACAAAAAAGGTTGGGCAAAAGTACCGCCAGGTACACGTAAATCACTTTACAGTAATCAAAAGTACATGGACGCAGCACCGTTTGCGCAAATTACCTTAGATTCTATTCAATCTGCAGATCCTAAAAATCCAACCGTTAAACCGGTGCCTTATGTAGGTATTCAGTTTGTTGCTATTCCTGAGTTTCAAGGAATTGGTACAGCTGTTGGGCAACAATTCTCAGCAGCATTAACTGGCCAAATGACCGTTAAGCAAGCGCTTAGTACGTCTCAGCACCTCGTTGAGCGAACAATGCGTAAAGCTCGCTATCCTAAATAGCATGTAATGGGCGGGTAAGTACTCAAACTTACCCAATATTTTATGTCAATTCTATTTACTTGTTAGTTATAAACACTATCAAGGGTTTCTGATTTTCACTTGATAGTTAACAAGTAAATAGAATTGGCTTTTTTAAGGTCACCTTTATGGCAACAACTAACTCGCGCACGCTTGCTCGGTTTATGCTTCTTCCTAGTGTAATTTTATTACTTGCTTGGATGATAGTTCCGCTGTGTATGACACTGTATTTCTCATTTATTGATTACAACTTACTCGTTCCAGGGGATAAAGAGTTTGTAGGCTTTTTAAACTATGAATTTTTCCTAACTGATCCGGCTTTTTTTGAATCATTTTTTAACACGCTTTACCTAGTAACTGGGGTTTTACTTATCACTATTTGTGGTGGTATTGGCTTAGCTATTTTACTAGACCAAGCAATATGGGGACGAAATTACGTTCGCATTATGGTACTAGCCCCATTTTTTGTAATGCCAACTGTGTCGGCATTGGTATGGAAAAACATGCTAATGAACCCAGTTAATGGCTTATTTGCACATTTCGCGATTTGGCTTGGCTTTGAACCTATCGACTTTTTTGCTCAAATGCCGTTATTTTCAATCATCATAATTGTGTCTTGGCAGTGGTTACCATTTGCAGCATTAATACTGCTAACAGCAATACAGTCATTAGACCGTGAACAATTAGAAGCGGCTGATTTAGACGGAGCTGGGCCATTTAGTAAGTTTTTTTACATCGTTTTGCCGCACTTATCGCGCGCTGTAACCGCTGTTATTTTAATCGAAACTATATTTTTACTGTCAATCTTTGCTGAAATATTAGTTACAACCAGCGGTGGTCCTGGTTATTCGTCGACCAATATAACGTACTTAATTTACACGCAATCACTACTTCAATTTGATGTAGGCGGTGGTTCGGCAGGGGGCATAGTTGCAGTTATTATTGCAAATATAGTCGCTATATTTTTAATGCGCTTAATTGGAAAAAACTTGGAGGGTTAATTATGACTATAAAAGATAGCCGTCGTTCCAAACTAATTTATACCATTGCTGCATGGACAATAAGCGGCATGATTTTCTTTCCAATTTTATGGACGTTAATCACCAGCTTTAAAACGGAAGCTGAAGCAATTTCAGCAAGTCCAAGCTTATATGCGTTTGATTGGACGCTCGAAAATTACCGAGATGTACTGTCGCGTTCGCCATACTTTAACCATTTTTGGAACTCTGTAGTTATATCGCTAGGTTCAAGTTTACTGGGGTTATTAATTGCTGTACCTGCAGCTTGGTCTATGGCTTTTGTACAAACTAAAAAAACTAAGCATTTATTAATGTGGATGCTTTCTACCAAAATGTTACCGCCAGTAGGGGTACTTATTCCGATTTATTTATTGTTTCGAGACTTTGCGCTACTCGATACAAAATTAGGTTTAGTAATTGTAATGACACTCATTAACTTACCAATAATGGTATGGATGCTGTACACCTACTTTAGAGAAATACCAAACGAAATACTTGAAGCTTCACGTATGGATGGCGCAACAATTGGTGAAGAAATATTCCATGTTTTATTACCAATAGCCTTACCGGGTATAGCCTCAACGCTATTGTTAAACGTAATTTTGTCGTGGAACGAAGCTTTTTGGACACTTATTTTAACCGCTGCAAATGCTGCACCTTTAACGGCATTTATTGCCAGTTACTCAAGCCCTGAGGGGTTATTTTACGCTAAGTTATCGGCAGCATCTGCCATGGCCATTGTGCCAATTTTAATACTTGGTTGGTTTAGTCAAAAACAATTAGTGCGTGGATTAAGTTTCGGCGCAGTAAAATAGGAGAATACACATGGGCAGCATCACACTAAAACAAGTCACTAAAAACTTTGATGAAGTTAACGTTATTAAACCACTCGACTTAGAAATTAAAGACGGTGAGTTCATCGTATTTGTTGGGCCATCAGGCTGTGGTAAATCTACATTACTTCGTATGATCGCAGGTCTTGAAGATACCACCAGTGGTAATATAGAAATTGACGGCATTGACGCTACAAAAACACCGCCTGCAAAAAGAGGCTTAGCAATGGTGTTTCAATCCTATGCGTTATATCCGCATATGACCGTGCGTAACAATATTGCTTTTCCTTTAAAAAGAGCCAAAGTTAGCCCTGCAGAAATCGAAAGTAAAATTTCTAACGCCGCTAAAATTCTTAATTTGACCGATTATTTAGACCGAAAGCCTGGGCAATTATCGGGCGGTCAGCGCCAGCGTGTAGCGATAGGGCGCGCAATTGTACGTCAGCCTTCGGCATTTTTATTTGATGAACCGCTTTCAAATCTTGATGCGTCACTACGTGTAAATATGCGTTTAGAAATATCTGAATTACATAAAAGTTTAGCTACAACAATGATTTATGTTACGCACGATCAGGTTGAAGCTATGACAATGGCAGATAGAATCGCGGTATTTAATGCCGGTATTATTGAACAGGTAGGCACACCTTTAGAGCTTTATAAAAACCCAGTAAACAAATTTGTAGCTGGTTTTATTGGCTCTCCAAAAATGAATTTTATAGATGCTCCACAAAATGAAGATGCGAATGTTAGTTGTATTGGTATACGACCAGAGCATATAACACTCTCTACTGAGCAAGGAACGTGGGCTGGTACTGTAGGTGTAATTGAACATTTAGGATCGGAGAGCTTTTTACATATAAATATTGAAGGCAAAGGTACCGTAACAGTAAAAGCAGATGGTGATTGTCCGTTAAAATATGGCGATAGTATTTACCTAAGCGCTCCGGCTGATAAAGTATTAAAGTTTGATAATAACGGTTTAACAATTCGCTAGAGCCAATCTTTAATTACCTTAAATAGCACCTTTATAAGGGTGCTATTAACTAAATTCTAATTACATAATCCTATGAAACCTAGGTATTTTTTATTAAGGAATGGTATATTTACAACTATAAATAACAAAAACGTTATTGATAAATAGATATTCCAAAATTAATAAAATAATTTATATAGCAGCACATATAATTAAAATTATGTAATGAAAATAAGGACTTAGTTTTCCTTCTATTTTAAGAGGTTTACGTGGTAAAGCTATCAAATACAGAAATTAGAAAGCTAGATGATGCAGCCAGAGCAGGCTGGTTATATTATGTTGGCGGTAACACACAAGATGAAATTGCTAAAAAGCTAAATATATCTCGTCAATCTGCACAAAGAATGGTCGCATTATCTGTGAGCCAAGGATTAATTAAAGTTAGACTAGACCACCCGATTGCCAAATGTATGGATTTAGCTGAAAAATTAAAAAGCCGTTTTGGGTTAGATTCGTGTGAAGTTGTACCGAGCGATCCATCTGAACCATCATCTACATTAGGTTTGGCTCAAGCTGGCGCGGCAGAAATAGAACGTCATCTAAAATCAGAACAACCCAAAGTACTTGCTATGGGAACCGGTCGAGTTTTACGTTCATGTGTGGATGAGCTAAGAACCGTTGATTGTCCGCAACATAAAATTGTAGCCATGCTAGGTAATATGGCTTTGGATGGATCGGCTTCACCTTATGATGTTGTAGTAAGAATGGCCGAGCACACCAATGCAAAACATTACCCAATGCCATTGCCAGTTTTACCAAGAAGTATTGAAGAAAAAGAACAGTTACATGCACAACAAAATATTACCGGTAATTTAAAACTCGCTAAAGATGCCGATGTAACATTTGTGGGTATTGGCAGCTTAGGTGAAAAGTCGCCATTACATATAGATGGTTTTATTGATGCGCAAGAACTTAAAGAGTTACAAGATCTTGGTGCTGTTGGTGAAATGATTAGTTGGGTGTTTGATAAAAACGGTAAGCTTTTAGATTGCACAGTTAATCAGCGTGTAGCAAGTACGCCATTAAAAACAAATGCTAACAAACAGATTTATGCGATAGCTGCTGGTGAAGAAAAAGTGTTAGCCATTTTGGGCGCAGTAAGGTCAAACATGATCAGCGGATTAATTACTAACGAATATACAGCTGAGCGTTTATTAAGTATTGATTAAACAAATTGATAAATAAAGTATCTGTATTAGTAATACCTATTATTGTAATAAAATCACTTAATGTCCGATACCGTCTAGTATTGGACATAGTAAGGGCGCATTTAAGCGCTCTTTCTCTATACACATTAACTACCTATAATTTATATTATGTTAAATAGCATGAATAAATACATAACTAAGTTACTCACCTTCATTAATTAACGTATAAACGCGATATTTTGACTGTTTAATAAGCATTAACCTACTTATTTTAAAAATTAATGTTTTGCCTCTTTTCGCTATTTGTTACTTAATCATATAAAAATACCGCTTGGTTATTAATATAATCAAGCGGTATTACAATGGTTGCCTATTCGCTACTTTACTCAATAAAACTTAACGTATTGAAATAAAAAGCTTTTTACTAAGCCTAGTAATTAACTAGAATGTTTTATCATTCATAAATTCATTAATAAGCTCAGACACTTTATCTGGATGTTCATCAATAACCCAATGTGCGGCTTTATCTATCCAAACCAATGACGAATTTGGAATTGCTTCTTCTAACATTGGTGCATACTTTGGCTTTTGAAACTTGTCTTCTTTACCCCATATTATGAGTGTTTCATGAGGTAAGCTTTTAAGATCGCCTGTAATAGCTTCGGTATATTCTTTATTGAGTCTGCGCATGTTACTAAATAAAGCGGCTTTTCCTTTTTCATTACTCCATGGTGTTAAGTATATTTTCATCAACTCTTCAGTCATTACGTTCGAGTCGTAAACACCTTTGGGCATGAAATCTCTTAATGTATCAACAAATTCATCTACAGATGTTTTTTCTTCTACGCCTGGTTCTAGTAAAGGTTCAAATTCTGGTATTGGCCAAGAATCAAAACATACACTATCAAGTAAAACCAACCCGTTTACTTTATCTGGATGATTTACAGCCATTAATTGAGCAACACCACCACCAATATCATGTGCAGCAATATTAACTTTAGAAATACCGAGCTTTTCTATAAACTTACACATTATTCTACATTGCGCATTTATAGATACATCAGTGTTACTTGGCATATCTGATTCACCAAAGTTAAGTAAATCTGGTGCTATTACTCGATATTTTGATGCAAGTTTTGGCATCACATTTCGCCATAAAAATTTATTTGTCGGAATACCGTGTATCAATAATAAAGGTGTTCCTTGTCCCATTTCTTGATAAGCAATTTGATGACCTTCTACTGTAACGTACTGTGTTTTGCTCATGCTTGTGCCTCGTTAATTTTAAAAATTATAATGTTTCGTAAACTATAAAATTGGAATATAGCCTTATAAAGCAAATTCCATCCCAAGATGAGTATTTTTTAGTTATTAAAAAATCTTAATGTTTTAAAAGTTAAACCCTTGTGATACCTGGGCTTAAGGCTAAGTAAGTTTATTTGTTTTTTATTATTATAGAGTTTGATAATTGTGATTGTTAAACCACTTTATGAAGTGTGAAGCGTTTACTCTTATATATGCAACAATTACAAAAGCGAAGTTGCTAATAATTTGAAGAAATTATTCTTATTAAATAGTTTTTAGTAAGTAATAAACAGCGAACCGCCCTACTATTGGTATTAATCACTTTAAGAAAGATCTAATATTTTCAATTAATACACTTTGCTTAACTGGCTTTAATAACAAACCATTAAATCCCAGCTTTATATATTTATTATTACTATTTTCGTTTTCACTAAATGTATGCGCAATAATTTTCGTTGCTGATGCATCAGCGTGCTTTCTTATTTTTAGCATTGCGTCTGTGCCTGTAAACTGTGGCATGACTATGTCCATTAAAATAATATCGTAAATATTTTGTGAAACCATCAATAGCGCCTCTATTGCACTGGATGCAAAATCTATTAATATGTTTTCTTCTTTAAGCATTTTTCTTATTACAATTTCTATTAGTAAATCATCATCGACTAAAAGTAGTCGTGTAGTTTTATTTATAGGCTTTACTTTATTAAACCCGATAACTTCCGCTGTATTTCCAATAGTGTTATTCATTTTTCACCTTATTACTTTTCAGTAATATATTACTGCTAATTTTTAATACCAACCGCTATAACTTTTTGAACAAATTAACGAGTAAAATAACTTTATAATGTTGTTAAAATTTCAAATAAAGAAATTAGATATAAAACTTACTAAGTTGTAGCGCTAATTCTTTCTCGTTAAATAGACCTCTTATGTAAGGCGGTTGGTATAGCGGATTACCTTTTTAAAATACGTGCTATTTGGTTTATTAATATGCCTTGTTTTACAGGTTTTAATAGCATGTCATCAAAGCCCTGGTTTACATATTTAGATTCTGGATCGGGTGTCGATGTATGTGCAATTATTTTAGTTTTAGAATTATCACTGTGTTTTTTAATTTTTAACATAGCATCAGTTCCTGATAATTCTGGCATTACTATGTCCATTAAAATAATGTCGTAACTGTTTTGAGATACCATCAACATTGCTTCTATAGCACTGCGCGCGTAATCTATTTTAATGCTCTCATTTTTTAGCATTGCCCTAATAACAATTTCAACCAGTGGATCGTCATCAACCAGTAATAGTGTGTTTTGTTCTTCATTAGTTAATGGATTAATATTTACTAAATCGGTAGTTATTAATGGACTGTTTAATACTTCTTGTTCATCATCTTTGTTTTGTTTACTCGCTAGGTTTACCAACATAGAAAGTGATATCGTCGTTTTATTGGCACTACTGCTAATAATTATCGCTTTCCCACCAAGCATTTTAAATATCGAGATAAAAAACTTTAACTCTAATGATAAGTCTTTATCATCTATAAAGCGCGTTATATCATCACCCGAAATGCTTTTAAGTTCAGTTATAAAATGGTTAGTGTTGATTAAATTACTTAATGAAAAGTCGAGGTTTAAGTAATTACGCGTACTTTCTTTTTTAATCTGAGCGTCAATTGAAAGCGTTGTATTATTTGATGAATCCAAAACCTCAGTAACTAACTGAATAACCAGTTGAGAAATTAACTTTTCATCGCTTGCTACCGTTAACTCTGATGTAATATTATTTTTCAAAACTATTTTATTATTTTCAGCCTCTTTCGTTAAAATTGACATATTATTATTGATCAGTTTCTTTAGGTTTACGTTTTTGGCTTGAAGCTTTAACTTACCTATCTCTGATTTATTTATATTTACTAGCTGTTGAATAACACTTTCAAGCTGGTCGCACACATCAGAAATATTCCCCACATTGTTTTTAAATTCGTTAAAGCTTATTGGATCTTTAGATATTTCAATTAATGACTTTAAAGATGATAAAGGTGTTTTTAACTGACGGCTAAGCCTTGAAACAAATTTTTCTTTTAATTGATTTGTTTGTTTAGATTTTTCGAGAACATCAGCGAGTAAACATTCTTTTTGATGTGCCTCTGTATCATCTCTAAAGTAGCAAACAAAACCATTAAAATCTGTATGTCTTTGTAATACAGTTATCCACTTCCCGTCTGTAAAACCTATATCTATTAATTGGTTACGATCATCATCAAGCTTATGATGCTCATGGTAATGATTTATAATATTATGCTGTTGCGCAATACTTATCAGCTGGCTATACGATAGCTGACTGTTTTGTTTATTCACCTGTGCAAATAAAAGATTAAATGCATTGTTAGTAATCACAGGTAATTCGTGGCTATTAAAAATAGCAAACCCATGTGGCAATGCATCAAGAGAACTTGAAAATAGCTCTTCCCTATTAAGTATTAACTGATTTTTTTGTTTTATTTCATTGTGTAAACGCCTAGGCAAACGTAAAAAATAGTACACGAATGCGAATACACAAAAGGCGATCAGTCCTAATCTAATTAGGCTATATTTAGTTATTTGTGGACGTACTATTTTATTCATTGGTTGCACATGTAAACGCCAAGTAGGTGGAAAACGACTGCTTAAAGCGCTAATACTATTTTTAATTATACTAGGGTTTACTTCTCCTTGTTTTCCTAAAGTAAACTGTGGTGTTGCTATAAAAACGTTATAATTTTCAGTGTTTAATTTGCCAATAACGGCTTTTAAAAACTTACTTAAATCAAATGCTGTAAGTGTATAAATAGAGCCTTGTTTAATTTTTATTTCAGAAATTAAAAAGGCCGTATCTGCAACAGTAAATACTTCTACTGCTTGTTTATTCGCTCTATTATTGAATTTTTCTAACCAGTTTTTAAATCCATACGCAGCTAAATCAAAATTATTTTTTGACCAAAGTGCAAGTTGGTTATACTCAGAATCAAACACAACATACCCTTTATAAGTTAAGCTTTGTGAAACCTGACTCTGTACTAAATCATTAAGCTGCTCTTTTGTATAGCTATTTTGGCTTTGTAAAAAGCCTGCGATAACTAAATCTTTTTGCGATATATATAATCCTTGATTATCAAATCGCTCTAAAGCATTAAATAACGTTTTACGTAATTGCTGAGTTTGTTCATTGTAATTACTTTGCAGCTCCTTTTTTTCTATAGTATAAAGCAGTAATGCAGTGAATGAGCATAATACTAATGAAATTAAGAATGCGACGGGCGCTAAACTAAATACATGAATATACTTTTCCCCATAATTTTTTTTCACAGGATTAGTAATTTGATTACTTACTGAATCTGAATTTTTATTTAACTGTGTCTGCAATAATTGAGCAAATGAAATAAACTGATCTTTTTGTGAACCTATTAATGTTTTAGGTGCTAAATCAGCCATCAGCACTACGCCAATTAATTTATTAGTGACACTATAAATTGGATATTGTGCATAAAAACGAATTAATTTGTGCGTGTTGTTTGATACATCATCAAAAAAGGTATCTTCAAATAAATATAGTTTTTCTTGTGTGCAGCGTTGTTGATAGCTTAATAACTCATTTTCGACGCTTTCTATATCGTTGCAGGTTATTAACTGCTCTGAATAAACCTCTCTAAAATCGATAAATTTAACAATTGGAACATCATAAAACTGTTTTAATAGCGTTAGCGTTTCTTTAATTTCTGTTGATATTTCATCAGTTGGTGTATCTGCTAAATTAGCATGTGAGGTAAATATATTTGAGGCGTTCATTGACGTTCTCCTTCCCCTTTTGGGGAGTATGTATCCACGTTGTACTGTTTTGACCGCTATGTACTGGCAGTAAAACTTTAAATGGTGGTGTTAAGCTACTAAGTGCAGGTTCGCCTGTGGTGATATTAATTACTTGTTCTGCATTAACTAAATTAAGTGATGTTTTGCAATATGTAATGCCTGGCTCAATCCCTATTAAGCTCAGTGTTTCACTAATGATAAGGTTATTTACTAAATCGATACCAGCGAGCTCAAATGTAGTTTGTAAAATAGTGAAGACGAGTGTCTCTACAATGTTTTCATCTTCTTCTAAGCGTGTACCTTCTGGGCAGCAGATTGTGCCAAGCTCTATGTCAAAGTTTGTTCCAACTGCAACTCCAACGAACTTAAGTGCTTTAAGTGCATCTTTTAAAAGAGATTCTACTTCAGGTAAGTATAAATCAAGTATGTCGCCTTGCGATTCGTACCCTGTTTGACATGTGTCACATGATACCGCCAACTCTCGACCATCGGTCCCTACAAGTGGACGACCCAAAGCAGTCACTCCAACTAAACAACTGCTGTCGGCCGGTTGCTTATCTATTTCAAAGCTTTCACAAGGTGAGCCTGTTACTACTTTTTGCGATACATAACGAGATAGAATTTGTTCACTATTAGCAGGGCATTGTTGTGGCGTACTTCTTAATAACTGACCAATAACGGTGTTACCTAACTGCCCTATTGCATAATTTGGACCTTGCTGCAGCGCATTTATATAACTTACATTACCGGTATTATTTAGTTTACTCACACCTTGGCTGTCTGTTGCTTCGTCGCTTAAGCCCTTTAAACACGGGTTACCTTGGCAATTTGGAGCATCGTAATAAACAGCTTCCCGCGAGGTAAACCTATCATCTCTTATGCCTATTAATGCCCTGTACGTGTTGTTTGCTCCCCTGTCTGTATAAAAAATGAGTGGTGCTTGATGCTCATCAAAACTTACTGCAATACCGAGTGGTCTATTGTTAGCATCAACTACAGTAATTTGATTATCGACCTTAGTTTGATGGCGCTTAATAAGGGCATCCCTTACTAAAATCACCCCACCAATTGAGCCAATAATTAAAATAGTTATAATTAAAATAAGCTCAATAGTAAGTATGTACCCTTGTTGATAATGCTTTTTCATATCAGGCTCCTATAACACTTCTACAAGCATTTTAAGTACGTTCATTACTTGTAATGCTGCGGGAAAAAACACCAATACCAAAAACATCGGAAAACAAATTAAGATAATGGGAAAGGTTGTGTGCATCGCTTTTTTGTTTACCTTTTTAGCGAGTAAAATGTTCTTTTTTAAAGCTAGGCCTTCAAGTTGAGCCTCTACTGCTTGGATAAGTGGCGTACCAAGTTTTGACCCTATTAACATTAAGTTTGCGAGTTTTTTAATTCCTAATACGCCGGTTCTTTCAAAAAGTGAATTAAATGCAAATTCACGATCTTTACCTGCGCTTAGTTCGAATAAAAATAACTTTAGCTCTTTGTATAATGGGTGTTTTTGACTTAATCCATGATCAACTGCTAGTGCAAATGAACGCTCTAGTGAAAATCCAGCGCGCATGTAAACCAGTAACACCCGTAAAAAAAACTCTAAGCTATTATTTATAACGGTTTTACGTTGGTTTTTACGTAATAAAAACCAGCATTCGGGTGCAAAAAAACACATAAAACACAGTAATAATTTAATCGATTGGCTCAGCTCATACCCTGTTAGTTCTATAACTGTAAATGCACTAAAAGTAGCAGCCACTTTAAAGCAGTACAGGCTTATTAATATTTTATTAATTTGAATTCCTGCTTGTCTTAATTGACGTTTAGAGATGATGATTAGCGGATACCAATTAATGTTTTTAGTATCGGGTTTATCTAATTCGACTTTAAGAGATTGCCTATGAATATGGATAAACGAGCCCATACTTACTAAAAGTCCAATAAGTAAAAGTATATCAATCATAATGTTACCCTTAAGCTAAGGCGTAGCCATAAAAAGCCAAATAGCTGACAAAGAAGCGCAACCGTTATAAATGCAATCCCATTAGGATCGTTTAATAAAGGTTCAAACCAGGTTGGATCGGTATAGCTAAATAAAGGAATTAGTGCGTAAGGTAAAAAACCACTAAATACAGCAGCGTACTTAGTACCCGAAAGCTTTGCTTTTAGCTGTTGGCGGTCGAGGGTCCGAAGCGACATCATGTTGCATACGCTTTTTAGCATGTCAGTTAAATCGCACTGGCTTTGTGTATGTGTGATGATGCTATGAGCAAATAATCTTACGGTCTCGCAGTTGTATCTTTCAATTAACGGAGCAAACGACGTTTCGGCATCACTACCCATGCTCATGCGTTGTAATAGCAAAGAGCTTTGTTTTTTTATGTATGGGTCAGCATGTTCATCAGCAAACTGCATTGATTGTTGTAGCGACAGCCCCGTACTTAAACACGATTGTACGGTTTCAATAAATTCTAAAAAATGATGCTCAAATTTTGCTAATTTATAATGAGCCAAGTCAATCACAGTTATAAAACAGGTTACAAAAACCACGATTGAAATAATAAATGCGCTGGTTGATGCCTCAGGGTAATATAATTTAGCTAAAAACCATGAACTACTAGAGAGCGAGCACGCCATGCTTATAAACCAAGCGTTACTTATGTTTAAGCCTAGTACTCGTAGTGACAAAGTAAGGACGTCTTTTTCTTCTAAAATATCTACTTTTTTAGCGCTCTGGTTACTTTTATTTTTAGCATACAAAGAAACCAACACACTAGCTGCAAGTACAAAAGTAATAACCGCCGCTATAGCTAATAAATAATCAAGTTTAGTCATTGTTAGCCTCCGGGTTATTGTGCAGTAATGCTTTTAATTCTTTTGCATTTGCGCCTTGGCCTTTCATAAACTCAATAACACTTGAGTTATCTATTAGCTCACTTTGAACAGGCTCTGCTTCGTTAATACTATAAAGCGGGCTGAAATGTGCGCCGCCATTAACACGCTTAATTTCACCAATACTTTTTAGAGTTCGGGTGCCATTAGTTGAGCGAGAAACATGCACTATAAGTTGAATACTAGACGCAATTAGCGAACTTGTATGTGTATCACTCAGTTGTGCATTGTGTAACTGCACTAAAGTAGATAAACGAATAACGGCATCATTTGCGCTGTTAGCATGTATGGTCGTCATCGAACCTTGGTGACCACAGTTCATTGCTTGGAGCATATCGATTACTTCGCCAGAGCGTACCTCACCTACAAGTATTCTATCTGCGCGCATTCTTAGGGCTGCTTTTACTAAATCTCTTAGGCTTACTGCACCTTTACCATCGCTGTTTGTGTCGTGGGCTTCTAATTGCACAACGTGGTTGTGATGCAAATTAAGCTCAGCACTTTCTTCAATGGTTACAACTCGTTCATTTGGGTTAATTGAGTTAGCAAGTACGTTTAATAATGAGGTTTTACCAGCCCCCGCATTGCCACACACTAAAATATTAACGCCTGTTTTAACTGCGCTTTTTAAAAATGATAAGATGTTTTTATCTAAAAAATGGTTATTAACTAAAAAGTCATCGTTTATTTTTTTATGATTAAATTTACGAATCGATACAATCGCGGCGCTGGTACACGCAGGCGGTACAATAATATGAACTCGGCTACCATCTTTTAGTTTGCCATCAACAATCGGCATAAGCGCATTGACTTGTCGGCCACAGCCATCAAGTAAGCGATCAACAAATCGGCGTAAATGGCGTTCGTCATCAAACTTACTGGCTGTGCAAAGTAGTTTGCCTTGTTTATCAATCCAAATATCTTGCGTGTCGTTTATTAAAATATCACTTACCTGATCGTCCAGCATAAACTGTGCAATAGGACCTAGGCCTTGAATTTCATCAAATACAGCCTGAACAACCTGCTCTTGTTGATATTGGTTAAATGAAGATTGATTAAATTGTGGAATTTCACTGCACAATGCAGAGATTTTTTCGAGAACATTACTTGATAAAAGCGCGGTTGGTTCTTGTTCGTACTCTTCGATAACGGCATCGTGCAATAGCTTTTTAAGCTCTTCAAAGGTACTTAAACTGGTTTGAACTTCTTCATGTTTGCTTGATAAATTAAACATAAAAACTCACTTAGCTACATATACAGCTTCATTTTTAACGCCTTTAACCACTTCGATTGTGCGACTGGTTTGTAAGCGTGAAAAGTTTTGCAAACGACCTTGTTCAATGTCATAAGCGCTATGCACAATAATTGAAACTTTGTCGGCATTATCTATACCCGCCAACGAATAAACATCTTTTGGAAGTACCGCAAGGACTAACGAAACACCGCCTGTAGCAGAATTAGACTCTTTAGCTAAGTTATCCATTACGCCATTTTTTTCGGCTTGCGATTTAGGGCCTTTTGAAACACCAATGAGCTGTACATCACGGGCAACTGTTCTTACTAGACGATTAGTTTTAGCGACTATGTCGAGTCGGTCACCTTTGTGTATACGCGAAAGCGGAATATCCAAGGTGCTTAGTTTTAAAGTATATAAAACACGCCCTGCTGGTATGGCTTCTGACAAATTTTGGCTTTTCGCTCTAATAAAATCTGTGTCAAATAATGGTTGTTCAACCATTTTATTAGTTGCTAATTTTTGACCAATTAATGCACGTGGGTTTTGAACGCTCAGTGCAATATTTGAATAGTTACTTGGATCTATACTCTTTTGCTCTACATCGTGAACGGTTACTGTTTGACCGGCCGACATATTTTTGTTTACTACCCAAGCTGTTACGCTATTTTCATCGTTTACCTGTCTAATACCCAAAGCCGAAGCTAACATGCCAGAGGTGATGAGTAATGTGAGAGCCGCTGTGGTTGCGCCTTTGTTACTTTTACTTTTCATAATATTCCTCCAGAGTAACTTTCACTGCCACACTTTTGTGGCAGTGAGCCTTAAGCTTGGTATTCAAACTTAGTTACCTTGTGAACCGCCTGCCGTTGTACGTGTTGCAGCATCACCACTTGGTGTTGCACTAATAAGTGCCGCATTTTCACTAAAGTCTGATGCAACAAAAGTGAATGAACTACCATCGCCTGCGTACACATCAACTGAATCTACAAAGCCTGAGCCAGACACTTCAGCTGTGCCTTCGGCGTTAATCATCCCGTCAAATACATAGCTTTGGTCAAGTGAGCCAATTGCTTCAGCTACATCTTCAAGTTCGCTGGTTACCGAGTCACGTAATGTAGATAAACCAATTACAAGTGCCGCTACCATTGAAGTAGAAAGAATGATTAGCTCTGACGTTAGTACAAAACCTTTTTGCTTTTTGCTATTTAAGTTATGTTTAATAGTTTTCATAATCGTAGCCTTTAAATTAGAAGAGCTTATGCTCACTTTATATATTGCGAGGACCATGCCAACTAATTAAGTCCTCTAAATACAGTCGGTTAGTGTGTTTTTATTATTTACTCTTTAGCTGTTTTTACTTTTGATTTGCAAAATGCAAATCAATATTAAAAAATAATTTTTAGATACTTAATGCTAGGGTCTGTTGATCTTTGCGGATTAAAATTTGTTCAAACTAGGGGCTATTTAATCGCGGCGCGAGGTTTGTAACCTAGTGGGCTCGATAACTGCTCCTGCGTTATTCTACTGACTTACATCCATGTAAGAATAAGTAAAAACCGAGCAACAAAGAGTAAATAGCCCCTAGAAAGAACCCTTTGGGCAGCGCCTGTTTGGCATTAATGCTACGTTATCGCCCATTTATGGGGAATAACCACACTACATAGGCTCTGCCTTGCCTAAATACCAAACAGACTGCTGCAAATTTAACCTTGAAAGATCAACAGACCCTAGAGACGTTCTGTTAAATTATTAAAACTAATAGGTGTTCAAAAAAGGGTTAAATATTAGAAGCAGTCTTGTGGGGTAACTTATAAAACGTATGATTAGCGTAAGCTTTACTTGTATTTTTGATAAATAATAAAGTGGTTTTGGCTCCTTAATAATGCCAAACTTTAGGTATAAAAAAAGGCCCGAAGGCCTTAAGAATAACAATTACCTAAAACAGAGAGTTTACCGCGCCTAGCAAGTGCTTTTTGATGCGTGGGTTCGACACGTAAAACTTGCTCATAATAGCCACAGGCCAATAAATTATTGGTATTAGCTTCTTCAATTAGGCCTTTATGGTAAAAATAGGCGGTGCTATTTAAACCAAACTTAACCGAAAGCTCTAAATAGTTTGAAGCTACAACGTAGTTACCCTGGGCATAATGTATAGAGGCCATTTGCAGGTATGGTGAAGCATGTGTACCAAAAACATCGACGCCGTATTGGGCAATGCTTTTCGCTTTAGCTAAATTGCCTTGCTCTATTGCTAAAGTGACTCCTAAAGTAATTGCGTTTAACGGCGGGTTAGCTTTATTAAGCAAAGTGTTTATAACCTGTTGAGACTGATTAGCACGGCCACTTTTATAAAGTACATATGCCGATATTGAAAGTATTGCCGTGTTATCGGGGTGTTCAAGCATTAACTGATTCACCTCATGCACAAGGTTCAAACAGTCACTTGCATTAATACCTTCGCACTTTAATGGTTGGGCATTTAATTGGTATTTTTTAACTATGTCACCCAGCGCGTTGTAAGGATTTACTGTTGGCTTGTAATCAATATGAGCGCAACCCGATAAAGTAAGCAGTAAAATTATATAAAGTATTTTCATAGCCCTTGCTCCTGTATATAGCTAAGTATCTGGGTGTCTATATTTGCCTGTTCCCACGAACGTAAGGTATTAATTGGCTCACGCACCAGGTTTGGAGTTACAACAATTATAAGCTCGCGGTTGTTTTCACTTTTACTGGTTGTTTCGCTTAACTTTCCTAGCATGCTATTGCCGTTGCCATCAGGTACAAAGTCGTGGCTTGCATTGTTATCGGTGCTAATCAAGCCACCAATAATAAGAGGTTGTCCGTCTTTTAAACGCGTTGATGTTTGCATGCTGCGTGTATTAAATGCACTACTGTTCAAACTGCCGCCTGTGCTTTGTGCAATTTCGGCGGTTAACGTGGTATCGGGTAGCGAAATTACTGGGTTTAGATCAAGTGTGATTCTGTCTTTGTCGTCAACCATGGCGCGTACATTTAATTCAACTCCGAATGATTTAAATTCTGTACCGCTAAACACCGAACCACTACTACCTTGCTGCCCGCTTGTAATTCCTGAAGGGCTATAACTTGTAGGTACGGGTACTTCTCCACCGACCTTAAATACGGCACTTTCACCGGCTAAAACCGTAATTGTTGGGCGAGAAAGCGTTCGAGAAATACCTTCTTGTTCAAGTAATGAAAACAACATATCAATGGCAAACTGTGAGGTAGAAAGCTGTAAGTTATTAGTTAATTGACCGCCAATTAATTGCAGCGCATTTTCTATTGTTGCAGAGCCTGATTCGCGTTCAGTCATACCGTCACGACCAAACAATCCTGCTTCTTTTTCATACCCATTAGAGAGCACGCTAATATCTGGGCGCCATTGCTTTAATCTACGTTGATTTACTTCATATAATTGCACCGAGACACGCACTTGCGGTAAATCTTCAACTTCAATGCTCGACAAAACTTTACCGCCAGCCACTGAAAGCAACGTTGCTCTTGCAATATTAGAACTTACATTACTTAAGTTTAACCCTGATGTAGCATCATTTATTAAACCGCCTGACTCGTTGGCAAGTACTTCAATACCTGCGCTTTTATCCTGTGTTGCGCCGCTCATTAAATTATTAGGATCAAGGGGAGATCCCTGAGTTTGTAATGCTTGCTCTGGTTCGAATAATTTATTAATTGTATTTAATAAGCGCACTAGCTCAATTTGATTTTTTACAGAGCCTGACAGTAAAAATACATCGCTATCATCATTTGATAGCTCATCAACCGAGATGCGTTTAATGGTCACTTTATCTGCGCCCATTGATTTTATTACTTCGCTAATACGTTCTTCTTTTGGCTTGGGTGCTTGAGTTACTTTTATTAAATTAATAATAGCGACTTTGCTTGAGTTTTGAGAGGTACCACCGTTTGCGTTACCCAATCCTTGCAAGCGTTGAGCGAGAGAATTAAACATTCCTTGGTTAGGGTTTGAGGTAATAACGGGTTGTGATGCTTGTGAGCTACTGGCGTATAGATAGTTTTTTGCAGCTTCATAAGCGGCATGACGATAATTTATAGTAGGTACTTCACCGCGTAATACAACAGCATGGCGATCAGGTGCTATGGTTAGTTGCACGTCAGGGTGAATATCGTTTAAGGCATTTTCCAGTACGCTATAGTCTTCGGTAACTCCAAGTAAAAATGTTTCCGAGCTTTTATCGTCGTACCACACCATCATAGATGTACGGCCCAACTTTTTAGCTAAAATTAGTAGCTCGCGACCATTAACCACGTTCACATCAAGCGTTGTTTCGTGACCAAGTGCTATACGCGAAATATCACGGGTAAACACAAAGCGAGTATGTGTCCATTTAACTAAGTGTGATACTTTTTGTACCCGCTCACCATTTGCATTTTCTATATAATCTAAATGACTTTCACTGCCTACGGCGCTAAAAGATATTAGTAATAGTATAAAAGTAAATTTTAACATAAGCCTTTCCCTCAATTTGCTTAATCTATAGGTAGCAAGTATGAGACCAAACGCTTTTAGCTTTACTATCAATACATTAAAATGTATGAAAGTGTGTTTTATTATTTTGATTCGCAAATTGCAAATCAATAATTCATGAAGGGTTTAACCAAGAAATGAGAGTAGAGGTAGGTGGCGCAAAGCGAATAAAATAGGCTCTGCGCTAGTTTTAGTTAATGCAAAGCAGCTGTAAATGGGATGCTTTCACAGATTTTAGCTTCTGCTATAAGTAACTCTTCCAGGCGAGTATCTACTTCTTCTTTATCAAAGTATTCGTAAGCAAGTTCTACAAAAAGGTTTTTATGTTTTTCTTCTGACTTGGCAATCGCAACATAAAAGTCTTTTTCTTTACCCTCAGGAAGCGCTTGTGCAACTAAAGAAAAACGCTCGTGACCGCGTGCTTCAATTACACCGCCAACCAGTAATCGGTCCATTAAAAAACCATCACGACCATGTCTAAACAGTGCACGTATTTGTTTTATGTACGGATCTTTTTTGTCGTCACCTAAGTTTACATCGCGCTCTAAAAGTAACTTAAGCACTTGTTTAAAGTGTATTAATTCTTCTAATGCTAAGTCGGTCATGGCTTTTACTAATTTACGTTTGTCTGGGTAATGCGAAAGCATAGACATAGCCATACCCGATGCTTTTTTTTCTGCAGCGGCATGATCTTGTAAAAAAGTATTAAAGTCAGCAAGGACAACTTCGGTCCATTCAAATGGGGTGTGGTATTTTAATTCAAACATGTTCTGTACAACTTAAATAATAATGCGGGGATTTTAACGTATTTGATTTAAAAAATCTTGTAAGGCAGTAATTTATCTATCCGTCCTTTAGCGGTGGATTCAACTTTTAACGGGTGTTTAATATCGTTCCACGCGGTAACTTTGCCGCCCATATTCATTTTTTCAAAATCAGCTTTGTCACTTTTTAATGCTAAAAAATCGCATAGCTTTTTATAGCTATCAGGCTTTGCTATATCAATGGATAAAAAATCGTTGTCACGGTTCTTAAAGTACGTGTGAGCATCGTTAAAATGTGTTTCATAGCAGTGAGCTAAGTAACTATCGTCGCTAATATTATTAAGCGAAAGCTCACTAAACGTATTTAAATAACAGCGCTTTATATGAATATTAAAGCCCCCGTCGCCGCGCGTTAAATTAGTGTGCATACGCGTTAAAAGCTGTTTTATTGATACAAGCCATGCATCAAGTTCGCGCTCTAAATAAATAAACTTAGAGTGTGGGTAATGAATATCAAGCGCTTTAAAATCGTTAAATATGGGAGTGTCGGCAATCGCACTGGCATTTTCAAAACAGGCATTAGTATACGCGGTATGCGCTGTTGTAATGCCAAGTTCTAAAAATGCATGGCACACACTAGTTGTGCCGGTACGTGGTAAACCTATTATAAATATTTTGCTCATTAACTTTTCTTTAATTAGCCGCGTGTTACTAGTAATACAAAGGCGCTGATAATCATGACTAAAAATGTAGTAATAGTACCAATTTGGCGATATTTAAGGCTTTTTTCTACGATGCCTAAATTTTGAAACACACGCCCTACTAATAACGCACCACCTAATATATGGCAGTAATGGCTAGCAAGCCCTTGGTACTCTGCTAAAAAAAGCAAAATTAGAGCAAATGGCACGTACTCCATAAAATTTGCGTGGGCACGCACAGCACGTTGTAGCGTTGCATTACCGTTATCACCAAGTGATATTTGCTCCGCACGGCGCACTTTTATTACGTTAAAGCTTAAATAAATGTAAAAGAATGCGAGTAATGCAGCATAAGTTGAAATGATCACGGCGTTTTCCTGTTATTTTTATCGCATAAATATGCGCTCTATTATTGTGGGCGTGATAATAACACATAAATTTGAGCAGCATTATCAGAAGTTTAATAATTGCCTATGCTAAGCTAGAGGTATTAAGTTAGTAGAAAATACATAAGGATTTTATGTTTGTACCTCGCAAAGTAGCCGACAGTTACCGTGAAATGATTAACAGTATTGGCTTTTACCCTTCGATGCTTTCAGTGGGCTTTTTGGTATTTGCCATTATTACAATGTCGGTTGAATATTTAGCACCTGTTGAGCAGCTAAAATCGTTTATATCGGTTGTACTTGTTGATAGCGCTGAAAACGCGCGTACTATTTTAAGCACTTTAGCTGGCAGTATTATTTCGCTTACCGTGTTTAGTTTTTCGATGGTAATGGTGGTTTTAAATTCGGCCAGTGCGAGTTTATCGCCCCGCGTAGTGCCAGGGCTTATTACACGTAAATCACACCAAATGGTTTTGGGCTTTTATTTAGGCAGCATAATTTACTCTATTATTATGCTTATAAATATTAATAAGCTTGATGGTGGCAGTACGGCAATTCCTTCAATAGGTGTGTTGTTTGCACTTATTTTTGGATTGATTTCATTAGGTTTGTTTGTATTTTTTATACATTCAATCTCACGTGCTATTCAAGTTGATAACGTGTTAAATGGCTTGTTTAGCCAAACTAAAAACGAAATTAAAACAATAATACAAAGACAACAAGAGAACCCAGTTGAAGACTTTCCAGACTTTAGCAAGTGGCATTCGGTAAGCAGTAAAACAGAAGGATATTATAAAGGCGTACATACCGATAAGCTGTGTGCTATTTTGGCTGAGCAAGATATAAAGGTGTATATATCTGTAAACCAAGGCTATTTTACAGTTAAAGGTTACCCGTTTTTAAAATGTAATAAAGATATAGCAAACGATGAAGAGCTGATTAATAAAATTCTCGACTGCTTTATTTTTTATATAGAAGAGTACATTAGCGATCATTACCGTTATGGATTAACGCAAATATCAGAAATTGCAGTTAAGGCAATGAGCCCGGGCATAAACGATCCAGGTACTGCGGTTAAATCAATTGATATGCTGAGTATTTTACTTATTCAACGACTTTCGATTAACGATATTAACTACTCGTTTAAGCACAGTGATAATGCCCCATTGTTATACCTTCATGAAACAAGCTTTGATGAGTTATTACACGACAACTTTACACCGCTGCGTAATTACGCCAAAGGCGATGCATACGTAATGACAAACGTGCTTGAGGCATTTAAAAATATCTTGTTTGTTGCCCATAAAGATACCGATGCACGCAACAGTTTATTTAATTATTTAAATGCGATTGTTGATGACATAAATGAGCATGTAACTAATGAATACGACAGACGCGAAGTGACTAATATGCTTAACTCGATAGCGCGTATTAGCCAAGAGCAAGGTGAGAAGTTGGTGGCACGTTTTGAGCACCACTAGGGCGTGTTGAATTATTTGGATTGAAATTTGTTCAATCTAGGGGCGATTAAATCGCGGCGCGAGGTTTGTAACCTAGTGGGCTAAGTAAAAACCGAGCAACATAGAGTTAATCGTCCCTAGGAAGAACCTATATTTTAATCTATGTAGTACACAGCATAGCTTGACGCTGTTACTTTAATCTCTCCAGCATGGTAGGCATCAGGTACATAGTTACTTGGTGCGCTATCAGCCATCATTACTTTTTCTGCACGCATGTACGGCTGCGACTCCACATTGAGTGGACTCAGTGATGCGCTGTATAATCCTTTTAAGTCAACGCCATAATCTTCACTAAACTCTTTTGCTGCGTCACGTGCGTCTTTAATTGCTAACTTTTGCGCTTTTTTATGCAGCTCGTTATAGTTACTTGCTAAAAATTGCGTTTGATTAATTTCGTTAATACCGTTGTTAACTAAGCTTTGTAGTAACTCTGGGTATTTATTTATATCGCTGAGTTTTACTGTTAACGTACGAGAAACCTTAAAGCCTTTAAATTCTTGATTACCGGTAGTGCGGTTGTATTGGCTATCACGGTTTATTGAAATTTGCCCTGCGTTTATATCTCCCTCTTTAACACCAATCTCTTTTACGAGCTTAATTGCCTTGGCGATAGTTAAGTCGGTTTTATTTTTAGCAGCAATTAAGTCTTTATCAACTTCAGTAATACCTACACTTAGCTGTACGTAATCCGGCATTGTAGTAAGAGTCGCTTCGCCCTTAACATAAATATGAGGAGCATCGGGAGTCGCTGCCGCAAGTGCATCAAAGCTAAGTACGTTTAAAGCCAGTGCACTACCTAAAACAAGAGTCAGTGTTTTCATTAAGTCGATCCTTTAATTATGTAAAAGCAAGTAAACACCGTACGTGGTTAATTAAATATGAACAAGCACAAAAAAACAGGCAATTGCCTGTTTTTTGTTAAGCGTTGTAACTGTGCCTACAACGTTATTTATTTTTAATTACGTATAAACCTAATTAAACACTACAACGTTTATAGTTACGGTATTTTGGTAACCAGTAATTTTTGTCGATTGCTGCCCATAAGGCATCATCCGTAATCTCAAGAGCAACGCCCTCTTCGATTGCTTTTTTAGCAATGGCAAATGCAATACGCTTACTTAGCGTTTCAATTTCAGTCAGGGCTGGTAATAAACTGCCTTTACCTGTGTTGGCACGCGGCGACGACTCTGCAAGCATTTCGCTAGACACACTTAACATAGCATCTGTAATGCGCGTCGCTTTAGCGGCAATAACACCTAAACCAATACCCGGGAAAATATAACTGTTGTTACATTGTGGGATTGGGAACGTCTCGCCATTGTACTCAACAGGATCAAATGGGCTACCTGTGGCAACAAGTGCTTTACCGTCAGTCCACTTAATCACATCAGCAGGATGCGCTTCTACTTGCTTAGATGGATTACTTAATGGGAAAATAATTGGCTGTTCACAACCGGCATGCATAGCGCGTATTACTTGTTCTGTAAATAAGCCAGGTTGACCAGAAACACCAATCAAAATGTCAGGCTCAGCACAGTGCATAACATCAAGAAGTGATGCGTACTCGCCGCTGTATGTCCAATCACTTAGAGAGCCTGTAGGTTGTGCAAGTGCTTGTTGGAAATCGCGTAAGCCTTCCATACCCTCTGAAAGTAGGCCAAAACGGTCAACCATAAATACTTGGCTACGCGCTTGTGCTTCTGAAATACCTTCAAAAACCATTTGGCTAATAATTTGCTCAGCAATACCACAACCAGCAGAGCCTGCTCCCACAAACACTACTTTTTGTTGGCTTAAGGTTGAATTTTTAACACGACACGCAGCAAGTAAAGAACCGACCGTTACAGCCGCCGTACCTTGAATGTCATCGTTAAAGCTACAAATTTCATTGCGGTAGCGCTTAAGTAATGGCATTGCATTTGGCTGTGCAAAATCTTCAAACTGAAGTAATACATTCGGCCAGCGACGTTTAACCGCTTTAATGAATAAATCTAAAAACTCATCGTATTCGTCTTGAGCAATACGCTTATGGCGTGCGCCCATGTACATAGGATCGTTTAAAAGCTTTTCGTTATTAGTACCCACATCAAGCATTACAGGCAATGTGTATGCTGGGCTTATACCACCACACGCAGTGTAAAGTGACAATTTACCAATTGGAATACCCATGCCACCAATACCCTGATCGCCTAGGCCTAAAATACGCTCGCCATCGGTTACAACAATAACTTTTACTTTACCTTTGGTAGCGTTGCGTAAAATGTCGTCAATTTGGTAACGATCTTCATACGAAATAAATAAACCACGTGCACTGCGATAAATGTCTGAGAATTTTTCACAAGCATCGCCCACTGTCGGTGTGTAAATGATTGGCATCATTTCTTCAAGGTGGTCACGTACTAAACGGTAGTAAAGTGTTTCGTTGTTATCTTGAATCGCACGTAAGTAAATATGCTTATTAAGGTTGTCGGTAAAGCTAGAATACTGCTGATAACAACGCTCAACTTGCTCTTCTATTGTTTCAAAGCGAGGAGGAAGTAAACCAGCAAGATTGAAATTTTCGCGTTCTTTTTTACTAAAGGCGCTGCCTTTATTTAATAGCGGTGTTTCAATTAGGCCAGGGCCAGAATGATGAATATATAAGTAGTTAGGATCAGTATTAGTTGTCATATTTCCAGGCTTTAACGGAGTCTTAAGTTATGATCTGTCATTATCAGTGTTAGAGGTTTAATTGCAACGACAATTAAGCTAGTCAGACCATTGAGAGAAAATACATGCGGGCTTCACTGCCCGCATGCATATTATACATAATTTAAAATTTGATAGTGGCGTTATTATCAGTTAAATCAGATAACGCAACACCTTCACGGCGCGGATCAGCGCCACCATATAAGGTATTATTTTTAACTTCAACTGCGTGTAAGCCTGAGTTTAAATCAATAATACGTACATTGTGGCCGCGTTTGGTAAGTGCAGGCGCAATGGCTTCGATGGCTGTGCCTTTTTCAAGGCTGGTGTAATCGTTACGATTTGTTGTACGCGGTAAATTAATAGCGTCTTGCGCTGATAAATTCCAGTCAATAACACCCACAACAACTTGTGCAACGTAATCGATGATACGGCTACCACCAGGTGAGCCTACAATTAAGCGTAAGCTACCATCTTTATTAAATACCATTACCGGTGACATAGAGCTACGCGGGCGTTTACCGGCCTCTACTCGGTTTGCTACAAGCTTGCCATTTTTACGTGGCGATAACGAAAAGTCAGTTAGTTGGTTATTTAAAATAAAGCCATTAACCATAACCGTAGAGCCAAACGCCATTTCAATTGAACTGGTCATCGAAACGGCATTACCTTTACTATCTACAATAGATACATGTGAGGTAGAAGGTAACTCGTATGAATCATCCATTGCATAACTTAAGTACCCTACAGGATTACCTGCTACCGCTTTTTGGTCTGTTTCGGTAATTAATTTAGCGCGTGAGGCAATATAATCTTTGTTTAGGAGCTCTTGTGTAGGTACTTGGGTAAAATCGGGATCACCCATGTACATATCGCGATCGGCAAATGCAATACGCGAAGCTTGGCTAAAGTAATGAATCGCCTTTTCGCCGTTTGGCTTAAGTGCGCTCATATCTTTATGTTCAAGCAAGCCAAGCATTTGCAGTACTGCTACGCCGCCACTACTTGGTGGTGCCATAGAACACACGTTATAAGCACGGTATTGTATACATACCGCATCGCGTTCTTTACTTTTATAATCTGCTAAATCTTGCACACTTAATTTACCAGGGGCAATTTTAGAATGTTGTACCGCATTAACCATTTGTTTTGCATTTTCGCCTTTGTAAAATGCATCAATGCCCTGCTTTGCAATGTCTTTGTACAAATCAGCAAGTGGTTGATTCTTTTTAACGCTACCCACTTCAATTAATTTACCATTAGGGTAAAAGTATTCGTTAATAATTGGCATGCTCAATACGCCTGGGTTTAACTGGCGGGCTAATAAGCCATGTAAACGCGGCGAAACTACAAAGCCTTGCTCTGCAAGTTCAATAGCAGGTTTAAAAAGCGCTTCCCACGGTAATGTACCGTATTGTTTATGTGCGCTTGCAAAGGCATGTAAAATACCGGGTACACCAACAGAGCGTCCACCTACTACGGCTTCAATCCATTTAACGGCTTTACCGTGTTTATCTAAAAACAGCGTTTCGTCTGCATTTGCAGGTGCGGTTTCGCGGCCATCAAAACTAGTCAATTTATTGTTAGCTTTGTTGTAATACATCATAAATGTACCACCGCCAATACCAGAGGATTGCGGTTCAACTAAGGTAAGCACTAGTTGAGTAGCAATCGCAGCATCTACGGCACTGCCGCCTTGGGCTAAAATTTGTTGACCGGCTTTTGAGGCATATGGATTTGCCGCAGCTACCATGTATTTATCACCTTGCACCACTTTTTTATGGATTAATCCGGTAGCAGCTTCAGGTTCGCGAGTTTCAATTTGAGTTGTTTGCTGTGCTAATGAAGGCAGTGATACTGCGCACAGTCCAATGGCAAATAATGAGTTAAGTTTAAAATGCATAAAAATACTAAAAACACTTAATTACGTAGTTGTATTTGGCATCTTAAAGTTAAACGGGCACAATATGCAAAAATTTTGACTAAAAAAATATAATAAAATGCTTAATTTACCTATTCAACCTCGTTATATATTACCGCCTATTATTTTGCTGCTTTTTAGTACCATTTTTGCTGCATTTGATTTAAATAGTTTACTTGAATTTAACCGAAGCCTAATTGATGATGGCGAACTGTGGCGAATCTTTTCTGGCCAATTTGTTCATGCTAATTGGGCTCATTTGGGATTAAATGCCAGTGGTGTTTTACTAATATGGTTACTACATGGCGAATACACATCCCCTACTCGCTACGCTTTTAATGCAATTTCGCTAGCACTGTGGTGTGGACTCGGTGTTTATTGGTTTTGCCCAAACATACATATTTACACCGGATTAAGTGCTCTACTGCATGGTGTAATTATTTGGGGCGCAGTTAAAGATATAACCGTAGGGCTTAAGTCGGGTTATTTATTATTTATAGGCGTATGGATTAAAATAGCGTTTGAGCAATTTAGCGGCCCTAATGCTGATATAGGAAAGCTTATTAACTCCACTGTGGCTATTGATGCTCATTTAATTGGTGTAATTGGCGGGACTCTGCTTGCCATACCACTGGTTATAGAGCTCTTTAAAAAGAACTTTAAAAATAAAAAATAAAGTTAGATTTTGTTCAACCCAATAAAAACGCCGCATTAGTTAACTAAATCAATGCGGCGTTTTTGTTTTTATAATTAAAGCTTAAAGCGTTTCTTTAAATAACTTATAAATACGGCGGTATTCGTCTAACCAACTTGAAGGCTGTACAAAACCATGTGGTTCAACAGGAAATATAGCTGTTTCAAAGTTTTGTTTTTCAAGCTCTATTAAGCGCTGTACTAAACGCACTGAGTCTTGAAAAAACACGTTATCGTCAACCATAGGTGCATTAATTAATAAACGTTTGTTTAAACCCTCAGCGTAATAAATTGGCGAGCTGCGTTCATACGCAATCGGGTCAACATCAGGATGGTTTAATATATTAGCCGTGTAACCTGTGTTGTAATGTGCCCAATCGGTAACAGGTCTAAGTGCCGCACCCGATTGGAATAACTCAGGCGCGGTAAACAATGCCATAAAGGTCATAAAGCCGCCGTAAGAGCCACCATAAGTGCCGACTGCTTTGGTATCAACGTTGGCATTTTGCGCCATCCATTTAACGCCATCGGCTAAATCTTGTGTTTCAGGTGTGCCCATTTGACGATAAATCGCGGTACGCCAATCACGTCCGTAACCTTTAGATGCGCGGTAATCCATATCCATTACTATGTAACCTTCATCAGCGAGCAATGAATGAAACATAAATTCACGAAAATAAACCGAAAATCCCATATGTGAGTTTTGTAAGTAACCCGCGCCGTGGTTAAAAATAACTGCTTTGCGATTTTTACCTACTTCACCTTCAACGTAATCAGCTGGGTAGTACACTTTTGCGTATATTGGTTGTTCGGTATGGCTCGATGGCACGGCAACAATTTTAGGTGCAGTTAGCTTTTTAGCTAAAAACTCATCCGACACTGTATGAGTTAAGCGCGTTGCTTTTGTATTGGCTTGTGCGTCAGCTACATAAAGCTCATTAGGCATGGTAATTGTAGAGTGCTTAAGGAGTAACTTAGTTTCATCTGGGCTTAACGTGTAATCAGTCATGCCATTTAAATCAGTAACTTGCTCGCTATTACCTGTTTGTGGGTTAACACGGTAAATTTCGTAAAGGCCTGGGTGTTCAACATTCGCTTTGTAATAAATTGCGCTGTTGTCACTGGTAAGCGTTAGGTTAGAAACTTCAAATTGGCCTTGTGTTAGCGCAGTTGCACTTCCATTGACTGGCTTTTTATAAAGTTGGCTGTAACCCGACTCTTCAGATAGGTAATAAAGCGTGTTTGAGTTATGTAACCAGCCAAAATCGTTAAACGCATAAGCAATCCATGCATCGTCATGCAGGCGATGTTGCGACACAAGTTTGTTGTTTTTAAAATCTACGGTAGCAAGCCAGCGGTCTTTGTTATCCCATGCTTCGAGCATGATAGCCACTTGCGAGCCGTCATCGTTCCATACTATTGGGCTTTGCTCAAAACCCCAGTCCATAATAAGGTTAATGCCACGAGGCGCCTTTTTAGACTTATATGTTTTACCATCACGTGCATAATTTTCTTTTTTAACTGCGGCTAAAACATCTTCGTCAAAGCCCGGTAAAGTATTAAAGCTAAGTGATGTTTGCTCTTTATTAGTTAAATTGATGTAGACAAGCTTTGACGTTTCTTCTTTAGCGTCAGCTACTCGGCGGCGTGCTTTTTTAGGTTCAATCGTTGCATCATTTGTAATGTAGTTAGGCATAATATCGCCATCACCACGCCAATCAGTTTGCTTTTGTACAACAACTAATAACGCATCACCATTTGGCGAAAGCTGTGCTTCTGCAACTTTATTACCGTCACCTAAGTAGTAAGCCGTGTTAGCAATTGAATCGTTTTGTTCATTAATTTGCTCATTGCGTGCTTGCTGATCTTTTTTATTTTTTTGTTGAAGCGCCACAAATTTAATTAATTTATGCTGCTCTTTAGCAATATACGTGCTTGGCTCTTCAATCCCCTTTGGCTCATCAGCAAGTTTTAAGTTAGCAAGCTCGCTCGTTAAGCCTGTTTTTAAATCAACTTTAAAAAAAACATTGCCTTGGCGGTAAACTAAATCGCCGTTATTTAAAAATTGTGGTTTAGACTCGCTTGCTGATGTCGCTGTAATTTGCTTAAGTTCACCGGTTTTTAGGTTTTTAACAAACACATTGCCTTTAAACGTGTAAGCCGCCATTGTTTTATTTTTTGAATAAACGGCTTTATTAGAACCCACAGTATGAAGTTTATTAAGAGCTACCTGCTCTGCTGTTTGGCTAGTAACAGATTGGCTAAATAAATTGCGTAGTGTATTACCTTGCTCTTTTTGAGCATAAATTATAGTTGCCGAATCGCTAGCCCAGTAAGCGTTCTCTGGCTGATTGCCCATCCAATCAGGATCGGCCATTGCTTGTTCTAGCGTTATTTTTTGTGAGCCGATATCTGCTGGCGTGTTCACAACCGCAGCAACCTTACTTGCTGGTAAAGCACTTTGCTGTGTTGAAGAGGTGTTAGCGGTAGCGCTACAACCTGCAAGCATAACACTTGAGGCAACAGCTAAGGCCACTAACGTTTTAGATGAAGAAAAATTAAAAATCATAGTGCTTCTATACGGTTATTATAATTAAGCCGTATTTAAGCAGAAGCACTTGAGTTATTGCAATTTTTTAAGATAAATAGCCATTAAACAGGGTAAAGCTCTGTTTAATAGCGCCTCTTTTGTTAACAGGCGTTATTCAATTACCAAATCAAGCCAAACCATGCGGTGATCGCTCGATGCGTTTCTATCTTTAATTAAACGATATTCACTACTCGTTTTAGTAGGCCAAAACACACCACCGTCCTTAATTTTTAAACCATAGTTTGACGGTAAAACGTAATCAACACGGGCTTGCCAATTAGCACTATAATTTTGTGCATAAGGCACATCATACTGCTCTTTAGCACCTTCGCTTTTTGGAACAAAGCTTGCGTTGATAAGTGGGTTTTTAAGTAATTGGTCGGTGGTATTTGTACGGGCTTTGTCCCCCTCAGGGGCTGCATTTAAATCGCCTAAAATAACAAAACGAGAGTGAACTTTTAAACCGCCCTTTTCGCCTTTATCGTCATAAATATACTTAGCATTTGAAACGTAATCGGCAATTAACCTTACTTCATCGTGGTTACGCTTGCCGTTTCTATCCTCTTCTCCGTCAAATACAGGCGGTGTTGGGTGAGATGCAATAACATGAATTGTTTTATCATTTACGCTAATAGGTAAATCCCAAAACGATTTAGAACTGAGCCTAAGTGTTTGCCATTCTTGTGCGTTATACCAGTTTTCACCTGTTTTAGGCATCACAGGCATTTGTGCATTTGGCATGTCTTTATATTTAAAGGTTTGAAGGGTTCTTACTTTATCAAAATTAATTGGGTATTTTGATAGAACAGCCATACCGTAATGTCCTTCAAAAAAGCCAAAGCCTTGTGCATCGCCCATCACGCCATTTTTTTTGCCATCGTTATCTAAATCAAACTCGGTAGCTAGGCCTGTATTTACTGGTGCAATATAAGAGTAAGGGTAGTTAATAGCGGCTTGTTTTTGCTGACTTACGTTTAAATAATACTGATTAAAGTATTCAATGCCTTGCTCTTTTGGGATGTAATCAAATTCGTTAAGTAAAATAATATCAGGGCGAACACGCTGAATAATTTCCGCTATGTTCTTAATTTGCTGGTGGTTAGCTTTAAGTGCATTAACTAAAGCATCACTTTTAACTTGCTCACCTTTAGGCGTGTGATTAGTTGCATCCATACTTACATTAAAAGTTGCAACACGAAGAGATTCCGATGCAAATGTATTTAAGCTAAATAATGCAGTAATGGCTAGCACGCCAGATATTGTTTTTAGTTTCATTGTTTTACTTCACAAATTTAAAATTAGACTTTAACAGTATTACATATTCAAAGCCCATTTTTATGACAAAAAAATACCGGCTTAAGCCGGTATTTATATAAAGGTATGATAACTATTCGCTGAGCACTAAATTGGCAGCTGCTTTTAAAATACCAGGATAATCTTGCTCTGGTAGGTACTCTGTAAGTTCACCAAGTTTGTCTGCAAGCTCACCCATATTAACAGCTGATACATTAATATGGCCCATTTTACGACCTGGCTTAGCTGTTTTACCGTACCAATGGCTCGTTACATCAAACGTTTTTAATACTTCACTTGGAATACTTGGTTGGCCTAATACGTTTATCATCGCGGTAATGTGTTTAAGCTCTGTATTGCCAAGCGGTAAACCTGCAACAGCGCGCATGTGGTTTTCAAACTGCGAGCAATGGCAACCTTGTTGCGTCCAGTGGCCTGAGTTATGTACGCGCGGTGCAATTTCGTTAACGAGTAACGTGCCATGTACATCAAAAAACTCAATAGCTAACACGCCAACGTAGTTAAGCTCATTTGCTATTTTTGTAAATGCATCGTTTGCTTGAGCTTCGACACTTTGATTATTTTTACCAGCAATAGAAAGCGTTAACACACCTTTAGTGTGCTCGTTTTCTGTTAGCGGATAAATAGCAACGTTACCGTGTTTATCGCGCGCACCAATGATAGATACTTCACGATCAAACGGAATCATTTTTTCAGCAATAATCGTATGTGGCGCAAGCTCGGTGCCAGAGGCAATAAAATCAGCCATTTGTGACCAAATTTCGTCTATTTGATCATCCGATTTTAAACGCCATTGGCCTTTTCCGTCGTAACCCGCTTGGCATGTTTTAATTACAAGTGGTTTACCTAGAGTTTTAACGGCAAGTTCTAAATGCGCTTTTTCAGTAATTAATTGGTACGGCGCACAAGTTACGTTTGTTTTATCAAGCAATGCCTTTTCAAGCGAGCGATCACCACCGGTTTTAATAGCGGCTTTACCTGGGTAAAACTTATTACTGTTACAGCAAAGGGTTAGAACATCATCAGGAATGTGCTCAAACTCTGCAGTAATGGCATCAGCGTTTAATATTGCTTGCTCAAGCGACGTGTTATAAATGTCACCAGTTAGCGGGTGCATAATTTGTTTACTGCCTACATCGTACGCAACAACGTTTAAATTAAGCGGCGCGCCTGCAAGGCTCATCATACGTGCAAGTTGCCCTGCACCTAATATTAAAATATTCATTATTACTCTGCAGGGTTTGGATTAGCTAATATAGTGTCGGTTTGAGCTTTACGAAACGCTTCAATTTTTGCAAAAATGTCTGGATTTTGACATCCTAAAATTTGTGCAGCTAATAAACCCGCGTTTGCTGCGCCCGGCTCACCAATTGCAAGCGTACCTACCGCAACGCCTTTAGGCATTTGGCAAATAGATAAAAGTGAATCAACACCATTTAATGCTTTTGATTTTACAGGTACGCCAAGTACAGGAAGCGACGTAAAAGCAGCTGCCATACCAGGTAAATGCGCTGCGCCGCCAGCACCAGCAATAATAACTTTAATACCACGTTCTGCGGCTGAACTTGCGTAATCAGCAAGTAATTGAGGAGTGCGGTGTGCAGACACGACTTTGGTTTCGTACTTAATGCCAAAATGCTCTAGCATAAGTGCTGCATGTTCCATGGTTGGCCAATCTGATTTAGAACCCATAATAATGCCAACAGTCATAAATACTCCTCAGTAATGTATTTTAAAAATAGCGGACTTATGTCCGGTTTTAGGCGGGTATTATACCCAAACCAAGTTTAATTGCGACTCACAAAAACAAAAAAAGCCATGTTTAAACATGGCTTTTTAGAGTTAACGGGTAAATAGCTAATTAAGCTTCTTTACTCGCTAGGTATTCTGCGTAGTTGCCTCTAAAGTCGATAACTTTACCGTCTTTAATTTCCCAAATACGGGTCGCAACAGATGATACAAACTGACGGTCGTGGGAAACAAACATCAATGTACCTTCGTAAGCTTCAAGGGCTAAGTTAAGCGCTTCAATTGATTCCATATCCATGTGGTTAGTTGGCTCATCCATTAACAATATGTTTGGCTTATGCATCATAATTTTACCAAACAACATGCGGCCTTGCTCACCACCTGAAATTACTTTAACTGATTTTTTAATATCGTTTTGAGAGAATAACATACGGCCTAAGAAGCTACGAACCACTTGCTCGTCGTCGCCTTCTTGTTGCCATTGCTCCATCCACTGAAACAAGTTCATGTCGGTTGCAAACTCATCAGCGTGATCTTGCGCGTAGTAACCAATATTAGCATTTTCTGAGAACTTAAACTCACCAGCTTTAGGGGCTAAGCGCCCTGCTAATGTATTAAGTAATGTTGTTTTACCAACACCATTTTCACCAATAATAGCAATACGTTCGCCAACTTCTACTAAACCTTCAAGTCCAGAAAACAACGTATTGTCGTCAAAACCTTGTGTTAAGTTTGTCATTTCAAGTGCGTTTCTGAATAACTGCTTTTCTTGATCAAAACGGATAAACGGCGTTTGGCGTGAAGATGCTTTAACTTCGTCTAATTGGATTTTGTCGATACGTTTAGCACGCGATGTTGCTTGCTTAGCTTTAGATGCGTTAGCAGAGAAACGAGATACAAACTGTTGAAGTTCAGCAATTTGGTTTTTCTTTTTCGCGTTTTCGTTAAGTAATTGCTCACGTGCTTGCGTTGCTGCAAACATGTATTCGTCATAATTACCTGGGTAAATACGAAGCTCGCCGTAGTCAATGTCGGCCATGTGTGTACACACAGAGTTTAAAAAGTGACGGTCATGCGAGATGATTATCATGGTACAGTCGCGCTGATTTAACACGTCTTCTAACCACTTGATGGTGTAAATATCCAAGTTATTAGTAGGCTCATCAAGTAGCATAATGTCTGGGTCTGAAAATAATACCTGTGCAAGTAGTACGCGCAGCTTAAAACCCGGTGCAATTTCTGACATTGGGCCAAAGTGTTGGTCAGTGCCAATACCTACACCTAATAAAAGCTCACCTGCTTTAGATTCCGCAGAGTAACCATCCATTTCAGCAAATTCAGTTTCAAGATCGGCTACTTTCATACCGTCTTCTTCACTCATTTCAGGTAAAGAGTAGATACGGTCACGTTCTTGTTTGATTTCCCACAACTCTTTGTGGCCCATAATCACGGTATCGATTACTGAGTATTCTTCGTAGGCAAACTGATCTTGGTTAAGTTTAGCAACGCGTTCGTTAGGATCAGTACTTACATTACCTGCAGACGCTTCGAGCTCACCACTTAAAATTTTCATAAATGTTGATTTACCACAACCATTTGCACCGATTAAACCGTAACGGTTACCATCGCCAAATTTTGCTGAGATATTTTCAAATAATGGTTTAGCACCAAATTGCATGGTGACATTAGCTGTACTAATAATAGCGCTACCCTCCAAAGGAGTAATGATGTATTTAAATTGCGCGCAGTTTAAACCAAAATGGCCTGTTTTTCTATGAAAGTTTAAAAGCAAACCACTGCGTTTTAGCCATTTATTATGGCTATGTAGTTAGTAGTAAAAATAACGGATTAGATTTAATGGTTTCGTTAATTTTTATTCAACTTATTCTAATTAAAATCCATAAAGTATGTTTTACATACAGGCATAAGAGATTAGAAATTACGATACAAATTAGAGTAAAAACACTTTTAACGTGTTTGTGTGTCTACTTAACTCATTTTTGTTCACCCTATAATAATAAAAAGTTATATTTATGAAAATAAAGTACTTTTAGAGCTTTTACACTAGTTACTACTTTTTAACCAAGATGAAATTAATTCAAATTACAATTTTTACACATCGCTAATTCCTCATCCTATTTACCTATCAAATCATTAAAAACATAAACTTTTGCAACACCTGAAAAACAAAATTAACCTTTAGTGAATATCCGTTAAGTTTAACGATTAATTTTATTGAGTATTTTTCACTTTTGAGCCGTTTATTGCTTTGTTAGTCTTCGAATCTGAATTTTTACCTACGTAAAAAATTGACCAATTTACACAGGGCAACACACAAGATGAGCAAAAAATTAGCGACGCTTATTAGCGCAAGTATTGTATTCGCACCCGCTGTTTCGGCAGTAGAATTATACAAAGATGACAAAAATACTGTTGAAGTTGGTGGATATCTTGATGTGCGTGTTATTAATACACAAAACGAAACCGAAGTTGTTAATGGTACTTCGCGCATTAACTTTGGATTTACCCGAAAGCTTAAGAAAGACTGGACCGCACTCGCACTCGTAGAATGGGGTGTAAACCCTGTTGGCAGCAGCGATATTATTTATAACAATCGTTTTGAGTCTATCCAGGATGAGTTTTTATACAACCGTTTAGGTTACGCAGGGCTTTCGCACGAAAAGTACGGGCAACTAACTATTGGTAAACAATGGGGTGCATGGTACGACGTAGTTTACGGCACAAATAATAGCTTTGTATGGGATGGTAATGCGGCTGGTGTTTACACCTATAACAAAGACGATGGCGCTGTTAATGGCACTGGTCGTGGAGATAAATTAGTGCAGTACCGCAATAGCTATAACGATTTTAGTTTTGCAGTACAAGCGCAGCTTAAAAACAGCGAATTTTATACCTGTGACGTAACCGACATTTCAGAAGAAGAATGTGAAGCACTTTGGAACTCTGGCGATAGTGCAGCCCAAGAAGTTGAATTTAATTACACATTTGGGGCGTCTGTAACTTATACCCCAACTGACATGCTAACACTTACAGCAGGTGTTAACCGTGGTGAGTTTGATTTAACGTTTGGCGATGGTTCTACTCGCAATGTTGAAGATTTAATTTATGGTGCAGGTATTATGTGGGGCAACATTGATGAGCCCGGCCTATACGTTGCAGCCAACGTAAATAAAAACAAAAACCACGACACAGACAACATTGGTCGCTTAATTAAAGACGCAATCGGTGTAGAAACATTTGCATCTTACCGCTTTGATAACGATTTTCGCCCTTTTATTGCCTACAACGTGTTTGATGCCGGTGATGATTACGTAATTCAGCCAAACTTTAACGCCGACCCAGAAGATGTGTTTAAGCGTCAGTTTGCTGTTATTGGCCTTCACTACTTAATTGACGAAGACACTATTGCCTACGTAGAAGCGCGTAAAGACTTTAGCGACTTTGAAAGCGATAACAAAGAGCAACAAGCACAAATGGAGCAGTCGGAAGATGACGGTATAGCATTTGGTTTTAGATATAAGTTTTAAATATAAGTTTATAAAACGACTACAACTTCCCTAAGCACAACCCTTTTAGCCCTTTTAACTTTTTTAACTGGGCTTTTTTTATTCCGCCATACTTTTTTCAATACTCAATTTTGCATTTAAGGCTATTTCAAAAAAGGCATTAACAGCCGCATTGGTATCTGCTTTTTTAATTTGTAATAGCACCAATCACGATGCCCCTATTTTTAACGTTTACCGTTTTGCTGCTCATTACAATGAGCGAGGAAAACTTTAATTAAGCACTCATAGTCCACACTCGGCATTTATATTTTTAGTGGATGTAGTTATCGCAGGCTTTATTATTTTGACTACCTCTTTGATTACTTTTTTCTATTTTGACTCTATTGCTAAGTTTAGCGTTATAATAAAATTTAGTATGATGTGTTCTTTTATTGTAAAGCCACCAGCCAATTTATATTCACTGCATTAAGAGTATAAAAAGTTGCTGAAACTATATTGAAATTGCAAAGTACTGACACAGCTTATTGCTGATCACAAAGGCAAAAGGCTGATTAAAAGCAGTAACAAATAGATGTGTATATGCTTCATGGGTACTGACGGTATTCTAATTTAATAGTTGTTAACTGTATATAAAAACAGTACATGTAATTGCTGTGCAAAAATAATTTAAACCTACCTTTTTTTGTAAGTCGTTAATAATATTGAACTAAGTAAATTGTATAAAGCTGATTCGTTATCATAAATAGATAAAACAACGACAACTGTATATGTATACAGTTGTCACTTAAACCTATCTAACCTACTTTTTAATAAACGTACTATAACCAGCTAATGCCTTAGCCACACTAATTGATGGATTATCTGAATGCTCAGCACCTTTGTTTATAGCACTTTGCCACACAAGGTTATTGTTAGGGTTGGCTGTTAAAACGGTCTCTAAATTACTAAACGCTTTTAACATTAACGGATGCTCTGCCCCACCCACCGAAAGATATAAATAAGTAGACGATTTAACTTTGTTATCTTGAGCACTTAAAAACGCTTCTAAATTATTAACTACGGTCATATCGTCATACCAAGCCGCTGGGCTAAAAGCAAAATAGCCATTAAACAATTCAGGCTTTGTATGCAGTGTATAAAGCACAAAGCTACCACCTGCCGAAAAACCACTTAATACACGGTTATTACTAAGCTTATATTTTGTTGATAAATAAGGGAGTAACTCAGTTTCAATAAACGCTAAAAACTTGTCGGCTTCACCATTTGGTTCAATAAGTGTTTCATGCTCTGGACGCGCTTGTGTATTTACATCTTGGCGGGCATAAGGGGGCACTAAATCGCGATTACGTGTATCTGTAAAAAACAAATTAGGAATAGACACCAATATAGCCTTATCCCCTTTTTCGCTCTTAGCTTGTTTTGTAAGTGCTTTATCCCATGTATCTAAATTAAAGTTACCATCGGTTTTAATAATTAACGGATACGCTTTTTTAGGATTGTAATTAGCGGGCAATCTTATAAACACTTTGCGCGACTCATTAAGCACGCTTGAGTTAATTGTTACATCTGTATAGGCCGATACATAATGGTTATAATAACGTATAGCTAAAATACCAATAGCAAAAATGACTACGGCTAAACTTAAATTAATAATATAGTGTTTTGTTATTTTTATTGCCATACGGCATTCCTTTCAATGTTTAGGAGTTATTTAATCGAGCTTAACCCATTGCTTTATTTCCAGCGCGGTCATAATAAGCTCAACCGAAAACGCGGCTAAAATCATCCCCATCACACGCGTTAAAATAGACGCGCCGCCAGTACCAATTAGCTTAATAATTTTACCCGAAAGCAGCAACAGTATTAAAGTAATACCCAACACACCAATTGTAACAAGCGCTGTGCCTATTTGAGTAGTAATTGGGTGTATGTGGTTATCGGTAAGTAGTATTACCGCCAAAATAGCGCCAGGAGTCGCCGTTGCCGGTATAGCAAGCGGAAACACGGCTATGTCGTGATCGGGGTCTTGTTTGGCTTTGTTAGAATCGTTTCCAAAAATCATTTGCAGGCCAAACAAAAACAATATAATTCCGCCCCCTAACTGAAACGACACCAACCTAATTCCCATCGCATTAAGTATTAGTTGCCCTATTAAAATAGAACCCAATAATACGCCCCCGGCATAAAGCACCGTTTTAAATGCAGTTTTACGACGTTGTTGATCAGTTAAATGAGAAGTAAGCGCAGCAAACAGCGCCATAGTGCCTATTGGGTCAATGGTCGCCCAAATTACAAGCGCATCTTGAGAGAGTTTTTCTAGCATATAAAATCCTTGTTAAGCGTAAATGTTTAATAAAACACGGGTAACAAATTCATTTGCTTACGCTTAACTATAATAGAAAGCCGCTATTTTTTGTATTTTATTTACTGAGCTTTAAGGATTGAGGATTGAAAAAAGATAAGCACTTATAATTGCCGTCTTGAGTTAAAGTGATTTATGCCAAATAGAATTTTCTCTTAAACTAAAGCCCAGTTTCATAAGTAAATTATGGGAACGTGCATTATGTGCACTCACCTCAGCAGACAAATGTTTAAGCGGAATATGCTTAACTAGAGTTTCAATAAAACCGGTCACCACTTCAAACATTACGCCCTTATCCCAAAAGTCAGGATGCAGCTCAAATCCTATAAACGCACTACTTTTACACGGGGTTAAATTATAAAGCCCACAAGTACCCATTAACTTTCCAGATATATTATGTTCAATTGCAACTCGAATTACTTCACCTTCGTAATATGCACTAATATCATCTTGTATTAATTGTTTGATTTGCGTTTTGCTAAGTGGTGTTTCGTAGTCGTTAAATTCTGACACGTGCGGGTGATTTAAAATATTAAATAAACACGCTGCGTGTTTGTGGGTAACTAAACGTAGCGTAACGCGCTCAAGCTTTGTGGTGTTAAACATTTTATTTAAGTGGTTAGTTAAATTAGCTCTTTATGGGCACGCATTATTAACTTACCATACCCCATTAACAAGCATTATCTTTAAAGCAAAAAGAGTAAGAGAACGTAATGAGTGACGATTTTAAAGTAATACAACCCACTACCACAGTATATTGCCCAAAGCGCGGCGAAGGCTGGACCTTAACAGGCATTACTAATATTAACGAGTTTACCTCAGTAATGTTTGACGGCACACGCTATACGCTTCCAGCACGCGAAATAGTAGAAGAACTTCTTCCTAACCAATTAGCGCGTGAGCAAAATAGCTAACCAAACACATACACAGTAAAAAGGCTGCAATTTTGCAGCCTACTATCTAATTAACGAGTTAAAATGCATCGTCTTCGCTGTAAACATTAACGTTTAGCTCGTCATCATTTTCAAATACCACAAACGAAATAGGCTTACAGCATACTTGGCAGTCTTCTATGTATTGCTCATCAATATCTGCTGCATCAAGTAATACTTCTATGCTTTCTCCACAATAAGGGCAGCTTATTGATGTTTCTGTTAACTGGTTCATTTATCACCTGCTAATTTATATCACGAATGTTGTCACTTTAATGAACACGTAAGCATAATTCAACACCCCATTAAATAACGCATACTTGGCTAACCCAATTAAACCGTGCTACTAACTTAAATAGTGATCTTGTTACTAGCCTTATCCCTATAAAACTTGTCAAAGTACAATATTTTTCACCATAGATAAGTTGGCCAGCCCTCTACAATGAAATTGTATTAGCACTTAGCGGGTCTAACTTTATAAGTATTTATAAACTCACAGTACAGATGGATAATTTTATGAAAAAATCACTTACGCTTGCATTAACATCTGCCGTTATTTTGTTTAGTACATTTTCCCATGCAGCTAAAACCGAAAAAGCCGTTCTAGCTGGAGGTTGTTTTTGGTGTATGGAAAGTGACTTTGAAAAGCTAGAAGGTGTAACCGATGTAATATCGGGCTTTACTGGCGGTAAACTTAAAAACCCGACATACAATGGTAATCATAAAGGCCATTACGAGGCTGTAGAAATTACTTACGATCCGGCCATAGTAAGCTATCAGGGCATACTTGATCATTACTGGGTTAATATTGATCCCTTTGATGCCAAAGGCCAATTTTGCGATAAAGGCCCTAGTTACTTAAGCGCTATATTTGTACAAAACGACGAACAACGTAAATTAGCTGAAAAAACAAAAGCAGCAGTAGTTGCCGAGTTCCCTAATCAAACTGTGGTTACACCTATACTAAACGCAAGCACCTTTTACCCTATAAAAGGGAGGGAAAGCTTTCATCAAGATTATTACAAAAATAACCCAATCCGATACAACACCTATCGTTGGCGTTGTGGTCGCGACAGCCGCCTAGAAGAAATTTGGGGCGACAGAGCAACCCATTAATCGCGTTTAATCAGGTAATCCACTGTAAAATATTAAAAGGCTGGTTTAATTATCAGCTTTTTAATGTTTTAGTTATTGCGAGATTCTTTAATAAATCGATATCTAAATTCAGATAAATAACCAACAATGCTAACAAGCAAAGCAGAATTAAAATCACCTCTCACAAGCTGTGTCCAAACATTTCCTTCTCCATTAAAGCTAATGTAAATAACCATAATAAAAGCAACAAACGCTGAAACTTGATACATCCAAGAATATTCACCAAAAAATTTCTGTGTCACACTTTTTTCTTTTAATTTATCTTCCACAATTAATCTCCATTTTATATTGCTATTAAATCCTAGCTATAACATAGGCAAAACAAGGAATTTATAATAAAGGTTTATTTATACACCGTCTATTTCATAAAGCCTTTGTTATTAAGCTAAGTGCTTGAATAGCAAATAGGATACGTGGTACTTCGCTTTAAGTGGACAGTATTGCTTGACTAAAGATACTTAGTTTTAGGATTCATTATCAATAAATAGTATATTCTGTTTCCTAAAGCAGGCTGTTTATCTACTAAATCAAATGCAATAAATTGCACTCCTAAATTGATATAAACCAAATTCAACAACTGGAGTTACACAAAATGTTTGCCAATCAATTACAACTAGCGCGTGCTCTAGAGTTACCAACACGACAAGCCATGCTTTACCGTGAACAATCAGTACAACACTTTTGGAATAGCAACACCGACCTAATTACAAACGCGTGGAGCGAATGGGAAGCCACATCAACAGATAGCTCAACGTTTACGCTAGACGACACACTACTTGATAAAAACCTGCGTGAAGCAGTAAAACAAGCATGGGAAGATCCATCAAAAGAGCTAGCCGTAAAAGCGTTATTACACGAAGTAGCGCCTGATGTGTTTCAATTTCAATTTTTTGATCCTGAACGCCTAGCAGTATTACGCGGATATTTAGAACAAGTATTGAATTCGCAAATCCCTATGCGCCCGCCATACGGCATAGTGTTAAATCGCCGTGGTGCCATGCTTGATAGCCGATCAGAAGGTTATTTAGCCGCGCCAAGCTTTCAAGCATTTTATTACGAAATACTAAACACTTATATGCGCCCTATTTCACGTATGCTGTTCCCGGAAGTTATGGGGTTTGATACACAAACATTTGGCTTTTCAATTTATTATGAGCCAAATACAGATTCGTCAATTCGCCCACATACCGACGCATCAGCTGTAACGCTTAACATTAACTTAAACTTACCAGGCGAAGAGTTTACAGGGTCACAAGTGGACTTTTATCACCCGTACACAGGTGACATTAAATCACTTACCTTTAAGCCTGGTACTGCCATGTTACATCGAGGCAATATTGCACACGCAGCCAAGCCTATTACCAGTGGCGAGCGAACCAACTTTGTATTGTGGTTGTATGGGGAGCGCGGTCGATTACCAGCACAAGGTGCACCACGTATTCCTGTTGATGCTAAACAGCGCTGGACTAACCCTAACAAACCAAATGATGGCTATGCACCATTTTAAGTAAGCGCTTTTAACGTTTTAAATACAAATGGCTGCCTAATTTAAGCAGCCTTATAAAAGTAAAGCTTATCCAGTAACCAACACGTTTTAAGTTTAGTAACATCAAAAAACCGCCCTATTCATAATCTATATTGTCGCCACTTATAACAATAGATAACACAAATTTTCCGCCTTGCTGTTCTTATGTCCCAGTACTTCGCTTAACAAAGTACAAAATTTAGGGGGATGGCATGTTTTTTTGTATTTAATTGATAAGCCACTGTAATGCTTAAGTTGGTAATTTAATAAACTGTGCTATCTTTTTACTATCTATATCATAAAAATAAGCGCTAACATGTTGTTCCGAGGTACAATTGCCATAGCTATATTGGTAATTTCCGCTGCTAATAAAAGCTATGCAGATGAAGTAGACGTGCAATTTAGTGGTTTTGCATCCTTAACACTCAGCTACACGGACGATTCAGATATTGGCTTTGCATCGAGTTATTCAAATGTCAACGAATCTGGTTTTTCAGCAACGCGAGATTCAATTTTAGGTGGGCAGGCTAATATATCATTGGCCAAAAATTGGGACTCTGTGTTTCAAGTAGTTATTCAAGATCATGCCTTTAAAAGCTTTGATAATTTTTTAGAGCTCGCCTTTGTGCGCTATCGCCCTACCCGTCATTGGGCTATTCGTGCAGGCAGGTTAAATAGTGACCTTTACTTACTATCGGAATACCCTTACGTAGGATATGCCTACTTATGGGTGCGCCCGCCTCATTCGCACTACTCGTTTGCAAACATTGCAGGAAATTTCGATGGTGTAGATGTTGAATACAGCAAAGCAATTAACGACGGTTTTTTACGTTTAAAACTTGCTTATGGTAGTACAACAGCCAAGCTACAAGCCTATAATGACGACTTTTTTATTGATTTTGATAACTTAACAACTTTTAGCGCAACCTACTCTTTAGATGCTTGGACTATGCGTTTTTCATTATCAAAGTCAGACTTTGGGGATTATAAGTTAACCTCCTTAGATGAATATTTAGCCGCACTCAACGCAATACCACAAAGTATATGGCCGCAAGCGCAAAAAATATCAAACAAATTTAACACCAAAGGCAACAGTATAGAATACGCCGCATTTGGGCTTACTTACGATCACAACAATTGGCTAATCCAATCTGAGATGGGTATTTCAGAATCAGATTGGATAGTTGCTCCGTCAGTTCTTAGTGGCTACATTAGTGCAGGTTACCGTGTAGATAACGCAATATTTTATACAGGTTTTACAGCGGCTAAACACCGACATGACGTAATAAAAGTAAACGATCCTGCTTTTCCGCCAAGCACTCCCGAGCAATTTTCAGTGCCTATACAACAACTCGCAGTTGCCAGTCAGTCTGCTGTTAAAGTTACCAATGTTCACCAACACTCAATTAACGTAGGCGTAAAATGGCAACTGTCTGAGAGCATAGCATTAAAAGCCCAGTTAGACCGCTTTGATATAAAGCCTCAAGGCGCTGGCTTATGGAGTCTTAGCAACCCTTCAGATGTTGATGAGGGCCACAAAGTACATATACTTAGTCTAAATGCTAGTATGGTGTTTTAATGATGAGCCCTCGCAACTTGTTTATAACTGCATTGCTGCCCTTGTGCCTGCTTTTTATGAGCTTTTATGCTAAATCTACAGAGTTTGTAGTCGTGGTTAATAAAAGCAATGCGATTAACGCATTATCAAAACGAGAAATTATTGATATTTACATGGGCCGGTATTTAACTTTCCCTGATGGTGAGACATCAAAACCGCTTGATTTGCCCGCGCAATCAACATTAAAAAACGACTTTTACCTGCAGCTGGTCAACAAAAATGAGCAAAAAATTAATGCTTATTGGGCAAGGCTTTTATTTTCAGGGCGTGCAAAGCCACCCACTCCTTCAACATCGGTAGAAGACGCAATAAACAAAATAGCAGCATCACAATTTGCAATTGGCTACATTCCGCTATCGCAAGTTACAGATGAAGTAAAAGTGGTATACACATTTGATTAAAATTATTAGCCAAAAACTCTACATACGCGTCGCTATATCAATTGCGTTAGTTGCTATTGTTGTGTCTTTAGTCTCGTCTATGCTCTCTTATTACTCAGGCTTTAAAGAGAAAAAAAATACAAATTACTTACTCGTTCAACAGTTAGCGCAAACAATGGAAAAAACAGCCGCCATAGCAGCCTACCTAAACGACAGAGAATTAAGCCAAGAAATTATTAACGGCCTACTCAGTAATGACTTAGTGCAAGGCGCAAGCCTAGAAGGAGAAGTAAACCCTAAAGGAGAGATGGATTTATTTATAGCAAAAGGATCTACTAACAAAAAAAATGAAGCTGTTTTAATTAAATTAGTTCACCCTTTTATAGAAGACACTTTTATAGGTGTACTCGCCATATATCCTGATGATAACTTTATTGAACAACAAGCACAGTCAGCGCTTATAAAAGAATTTATCTTAATGCTGATTCAATCCATTGTTATCGCATTTTTTGTATCGCTGGTAGTTCAGCGTTGGCTTACACAGCCTATTCAAAACCTAACCGACAGCTTTGCTAAAATAAATCCAAGCGAGCCAGAAACCCTTAAAATGCTAACCTTCAAGCAAGGCAAGCGGGACGAAATAAGCCGTTTAACCCAAGGTATAAATGCCTTAATGCACGAGCTACATTTAACTATTAGTAATGAGCAAACACTGCGTAAAAAAACTCAAGAGCTAGAAGCTAAATTTAGACTTATTTTTGAACAAGCCAGCGCAGGTATTTGTTTACTCGATGACAAAAACATTATCACCACCTTTAACCCTGCATTTAAGCATTACTTTACCGTACCTGGTGAAGAAGAATTACCAACCTTGCATTTTCCTGAGTTACTTAGCAATGTAGACGAATTACAAAGCCTACTGGCAGATATTCGCTCTGCTAAAAACCCACCACAAACCACCTTAGATGTAGAGTGTAAAGTTGGCTATAAAACGGTATGGTTTCATTGTTTATTTGTAAGGTTAACAGACCAAAGAGATACCAAACGAAACCCCAAACAAGAGCAGCTAGTAGAAGTAATTTTACACGATGTAACCGAGCGCGCAGAACGCGAACAGCAAACCCGCTTTGAAGCCGATCACGACCCACTCACTGGCTTATTAAACCGACGCGCCGGTGAAAAACGCCTTAAAAAAGCACTACGTGAATGTATTAAACACAATGAACATTTAGTGCTTATGATGATTGATTTAGATAAGTTTAAACCCATTAACGACACCTACGGCCACGAAGCCGGCGACAAAGTGCTAATTGAAATAGCACACAGATTTAAAACACTTTTTCACGAAAAAAACGACATGTGTATCCGCCTAGGCGGTGACGAATTTATTGTTGCGCAGCAAATTAAAACCTACGATAAAACGGCAACACAACAAAAAGCGAACGCCTTACTCAATGAGTTAAAATACGATATTAATATTGCGCAAAATAAAACATGCGCAGTAGGTGCAAGCATAGGAATTGCAATAGCCCCATATGATGGTAATGAACTACATCAATTAATGCACAACGGTGATAAAACTCTTTATCACGTAAAAGAAACAGGCCGAGGGCAAATTGCATTTTACGATGAGTTTAAAAAGTAAAATGGTGTGAATTAAATAAGATCACGCAGTTTCCTGAAGTTATGAAAATAGACAGTAGAAGTGAATACTATAAAGTTTTCACGACTTTCAAATAGTCTTTATTATAAAAGTACGCTGCTAAACCAAAGTAAATAACAGGACCAAAATAAGCGATTGGGAAGTGAGCATAAATACTAAGATAGATAATCGATAAAATAAAAAATAAACTAACACTAAAGCAAACAACTGCCAAAAACCTGCCTAACCAACGTATAGATTGGGCAGCTATATTTAAAACAAACAAAGCAAGAGCACCAAGCATAGTAACTCCTACAGCGTTTAAATCTTTGCCATGTTCTACACCGTCAACGCTATAATACATCATGTAATGAGCAAGCGGAGTCAGTGCTAATAAAGCCCAGAAACCATAACTGCTCCATGTTGATGAAACAAAATAGTCACTACCAATATTAGGCGCAGGAAACGATGCTTTATATCTATTTTGGTTCATGTTTATTTTCCTTATGACACACTATAAAAAGCTACTTTATTTATTCATTTAATAACATAATTTTATTATCAAATTCAGATTTGCCATTTATTTTTTTACAAATTTTGTAAGAAATATTTTGAGATGACAAATCTAAAGAATGATCTTTTGAAGACTCATCTGATGTCACTTTTACTGAGCTTATTGATTTAATTGGTAAATATTTGTTATTAGAAAACTCATAGATAAAAAATTCTAAGTACTCTACACCACTTATTTTAGATTCAAAAAAACCGCGTAAAACAGGGATTCTGTAGTTACTATTGTTGCATTTTACATACATGACAGAAATAAGTTCTAATTCTCTTGATGCTTGCCGATCCGCTATGACCTTAGGAGAGTCATTATTTGGGGAAGATAAAATATATTCTTGATCGTTTTTCTCAGTAAGCGTAAATTCACTGCTCAATGTATGCATTGGTAATAAACTAAAAACAATTGATATTAATATTTTAATAAACGTTACCTTTTATAATGTAATTTAAGCGCTTATAAACCTATCATAGCGTTCTTTTAAAGGTGTCTCTGTACTATATTAGTTGAAGGTTTAACTTCCCAATGAGTTTACGACGAAGGCACAACTTATTTCTATTAACTTTATTTTCTGCTCGCATTTTTTGAACTAATAAAATTTTTTAGCACACCACTAAAAGATTAAATGATAATTTTTTATATAGAAATAGCCAACAAGCGCAAACGTCGCATACAACAAAGATTTGAGAGTTACGGGCCAATTAGTTTTGAAATTTAACAACGTTATGATTACGCCAGATAGTAAAACACTACACCAAATAGCAACCACAATAAACGAAGTAAAAAAATCAATAACATCGCCTAAACCGTAAGCTTCACCCGCAACTACGGGTACCTGATCATATAATTTTGAACGATAGAGAAGGCCTAAAAGTACAATAATGTAAATTGCAGCAAGACTAACGTCCAAAAACTTTTTGAATCTAAATTCCACTGACTAAATGACTCCAATCAAAACAAAAATATTGGCTGTAAATAATTAACGTTTTAGCCATGAATTTATATACAGCCATAATTAAATTGTCTTAAATCGACTCGTACAGACCATGTTCATTCTCTTTGACGAGTATCATAAAATCTATATAAAGTGATACCACATCACCACTATTACCACCCCCCCAAAAAGCGGGATAAGCACCATCTCCAAATCCACTACTCGATATGACACAATCATTATTGTCTGTGATTGACACTAATTGAGGTTTTCCATTTCGGCACCACTCATCAAAGGTTCTTTCTTTAGTAATTTGGCTTGCAACCATAAGACTACTTACATCAAAAATAGCTAAATTTCCGGCATCAACACCATAAACTCCGTTACCACTTGGCGTGTTAGCGGCATACCATTTTACTGGTAACTCACTATCGGATAACTTGACTCTTACCCGCTACGCGATCATGTATTGTTACTGCTTCTTCAGCATAATCTCCAGGGGTTATCTTTCTTTGTATTTGCTCAAAATCATAGATATCATAACCAAGATCTAATATGCCAATAATTCCTGAATTAGTACGTAAATTACCAATCTTTTTTAGCCTTACAACATCTTCATCTAACTGAGGTAGTTTAATACTTCGTCCTGCTTGAAAAAGTATATTTTCATTAAGGTCTATGTGTTCTTCTATATTTTTTCCTTTTTTTTACTCAAGCGTACAGATGATTCAGTTATAGAGATTAAAAAAAAGAATGCAAACAACCCGCCACACCATGTGGCAAACACCCAAATTGCCGGTTTAAGCTCATGCCAGGTATCAATATTAATAGTGGCAAAGTAAAACAGTCCTAATGAAATAAATGGCAATATGAACAAAGAGTAAAAAGCCCCCATAACAGCATGCATCAACACTTTCTGGTAAAAACTGGGTTTGCTAGTCCCCAAATCCACCAAACCAAAAACACATTGCGTAGCGATAAACAGACAAATAAACTGTAAAAAGCTCCAACCTAAAGCTGCCAATATAGCAATTAGTTGCATTTATATTCCCTTATTCATAGTAGTTAGACTATCTAAATGGATTTTAACTAGAGGAACTGTGCTTTCATCTTCTAGAGTGATGAAGGGATCATTGTTATCAAATTTTCTTATACTCAAAGTTTGCATTTGACTGTTGACCAGAGCAAAACCTTGATCATTCTCTAATATTCTCTTCGTTTCCCTACTATCGTTAATTGGAAAATAGTATTTACTAAATATAACATTTTCAATTGCTGAACTTGAAAAGCTCAACAGTAACGCAAGGACTATGAATATTCTATGCACTAGTAATTCCTTTTAGTAAGTTAGATATACCACATTAAAAAATATATTTTAAAATCAACTTCAAACTACATACGGAGATATGCCAATGTGATGTATCAATAACCCTTTAAAAAACCTTAGACATTCTCTTAATATTAATCAGGATTGTAAAACATATATAACCTTAAAAGAACATTGAACAATTAAGTTTTTGATTGCTAGAATGCCAACCTATTTTTCTATCAAGAGATACAATGGCAAACTTCAATACTCATCTTAATACTGCCGTAATCATCACAGGCTTAGGCTCGGCCACTTTATTATCTGCAGGCCATATCGATTTAAAGGGCGCACTCTGGCTTTGGTTTTTAGGCTCAATTGGCGGCCTATTACCAGATATAGATTCAGATAACTCAACATCACTCGATACTATTTTTAACTTATTTGCACTGAGCGCTGTATTACTGGTACTGCATTACATAACCACCGAGCTCATTATTGAAATTAGCTTTATCGAGTTAATCGTAGTGCCGTTATTGGTTTACGGATTTATGAAATACATTATTAGACCTATTTTTGAATGGATCACAGTACACAGAGGTAGTTGCCACTCTTTACTATTTATACTGTTATGCGCGCTATTAACGACTCAAGTAACATGGAAACTGAATGACCAATCAACCACACAAGCAGCCGTCTTTGCCTGGTTAACGGGTGGGTTTATTTTACTCGGCGGATTAATTCATTTATTACTGGATGAAATTTACAGTGTGGATTTAAGTAATGTCACCATTAAACGCTCTTTCGGAACCGCTTTAAAAATAGCTGACTTCGATAATAAACTAATTACGCTAGCTTCAATTATTGCCATTGCAGGTTTGATCTATGTTGCCCCTCCCACAGAACAAACTATTACAGCGTTAAGTGACTGGTCTCATTTTACGTTTTTATCTTAACGCCATAAGTAATAAGCCGTTTAACCACATACTCAAAATGTGTGCCCTCTTGGTAATTAAATGTTGATTTACTAAGAGGGCATGAGGCACTGCGCTTTTAGATACATGCATGGCTAAACCAAAGCGGCTTTGCAAAGTTAGGTTTAATTAAAAGCCTGAGCCTGTTTGTTATTAATTATTATTTTTAAAGGTTTAAGTGAAATAATTTACTCGCTTTACCTGTCTTATACCTACAACGATAAACGCTATTTAATACAAATACTAAGCAGTTTGATACATTCAAATCCGCAACAACTGTTGAAAGCGTCAAATATAAAATCAAAAGAGGTCCATAATGGAATTTACACATAAACGCACCACCCTAATTACAGCATCTTTATTGTTGGTATTGGCGATATCACAGGGTATTTATTCAGCCCTTTACAGTGCTGAAATTAGTTTTTCAAGACAGGTTGCTTGGGGGCTAGAAGCACTGGTATTTACTTTACTTGTTGCCTTTGCAGGCGCAGCTATGGTGCAAGCAAAAAACGCACAACTAGGCTGGTCGGCTATCGCGTTTAGCGCAGTACTTAACATAGTGCAGGTAAGCGTTGGCCTTACTTTGTTTTCTACATTTGGAAAAGTTGCGGGCACAGTAGAAGGCGCACAACCTTTAATTGGTGGCGTGGTGTCTCTATCATTCATGATTTACTACGCAGCCAAGGTACTATTAGGGTTAGCAGCACTTGTTTTTGGCCTGTCTTTTATCGCTAAAGGCGGCAAAGCAATAGGTAGCCTTACAGCCCTAGCAGGCGCAGTTGCAATGCTTGCCAATGGTATTTTAATCACCTTTGGTCGTGATGGATTTCTACCATCAGCTGTTGCTGGCGCTTCGGGTATGATTGCAACATTACTTTTAGCAATATGTTTAATGAGCCTTTACCGCAAAAAAGACTAAGGTTTAATGCCTTATGAGTAAGGTATTAAGCTAAATAATGTTTAAACATCGGCGTGTATTAAAGAACCTAATCCGCCGATGTTTTACGTTTGGTCACAGCCATCTTATTTTTTAAGGCTAACTCACAAAGAGGATATGAGGCGCTGCGCTTTTAGAGGGTAAAATAACTAATATCAAAACCTTTTAACCAATTGATGTATGAAGTCAAGATTTGACCCCAATTACTCCTAAGTTTTCGGATTGGAAACTCTTGTTAGTGGGCTTTAATCACGCATGAATGATTCTTTAGAATGAGCATCGGCTGATGCTTGAGCCTCGCAACTTTCACAATATTTCCCTTGTTCTTGATAATATTCAACAAGATCTTCATCATCTAAAGTAGCTTCACAGTCACGATGAACCTCATCAAACTCATGTGTATAACCAGAGCATTGCACATCTTCTATTAATGGTCTGATACAATTATCAAAGTGATATTTTTGTGAATCAGATAATTTCTCATATCCATTTTCAGCAGCAAACGAAGCAATTCCAACAATCGTTTTTTCGTCAGCTTTATTATCCCTTGCTGATTGCTCTAATATTTCAGGGCTATTCGTGCTTATCTCTTTTAGTGCTTCTAAGTTCATTGCAAATTCCTTGTAAAGTTTGATGATGTAGACTCAGCTTGCCCACTAACGCCTCAATCAGCCGACGCGTTAGCGGTCGGTTGCATTGACTTGTTAGGCATTTTCGTTCCACCAGGCAGAGTAAAGCTCTGGTGACACTTTAAATATATCGTTTATGATTTTAACTTCTTCTAAATCCTCGTTTTCTTTTTTTCTAGCATAAAGTAAGATGTATAAAGAAAATAAAATAAATTTGTCGATAATTTGCTTTTGTGAAAATATACAAAGCCTTGCATGTAGCTCAGGAAGGAGTAACGGCAGCCTATCAGGATTTATATGTTTCTTGTTTAACGAAAAATATGACTCATAAAGAAATGGGGAGTTATTGATTAAACTAAAAAATCTTTCAAAAGACTCTCTAAATATTACAACCCTTTGTTCTTCGATCTCTTCTTTATTTTTTATTTTTATGCCTAACAGTTCGTACGTTTCACGAATTGAGAATAGCTCTCTCTCAATTGAATTAATCTGACTCTCAAGTTCCTGCTCTTTCTGTATTCTAATCTTATCTCTTTCTTTAACAGCAACTAGAATCAAAGTCACTATTGCTATCGTTGGAGATAAAATAGGTACGAATATATCTTTTATTAATTCATACAGCATAACAAACTCCTTCTGAATGCCCAACGCCTTGCTAAGCGGCGAAAAATAGTTGGCTAAAATTAGCTAGGAACGAGCAACAGCCAACTGTTTTTTGTCCGTTTAAGCAAATTGTTATACCTTTTCTACACTGAAGTTAATAGCTCTGATATTTCTTGAGCAATTTCCTCAATAGTGTGAGTCGCGGTACTTCTTGCCACTTTGTCAGCTAATGACGGACTAAAATCAACAACTTGTTGTTTCGTGATGTTATGCCAAATAGGAAGTAATATTTGCTCACCAGAAACAGTTCTTGTAACCATTCCATCAAGCTCGTAGTTAGTCCAACCTTTTTTGATAAACGAAGGGGATAAGACAACTAAACCCACGCGACTATTAGCAAGACCTTTATCGATTTTTTGTCTTAAACTATCGCCAAGTCTTAATGTCATTTCGTCATACCAAACATTTAAGCCTAACTCAATTAAAGCGTTTGCTAACGGACGAACAAATTCATCCTTATCTTCAGATGCATGAGATATAAAAACATCATGTGTTTCTACACCTGTCTCTGTAGATGGTGGAATATTGTCTCTGACAAGACTCGGCACTTCACTAAGAGGTCTTTCTCGAGTTTCAGGTAATGCACCAGGAAGTACTTGAACTGATGCTCTGGTTCCATTTCTTAAGCCTTGAGTGTCGACAGCAACATGCCAATGACCTGAACTTGGAATTTGCATTCTGTATGGCGATTGTTTTACTAGTCCACCAATATACTTATGTCTTCTGCCATTCTTATAATTATTGAAGTTTGGCGAATCCATTAAACGCACATTCGCGCCACTCGTCAGAGTAACTTGTACTATTTCACCTCTTGTTCTTTGACCAAGGTCATTATGTATAAATTGCAATTCAAATACTCCATATTCGCAAAAAGGTATAACAGCTTATTGGAACCCCACTTTGGTGGTTTATAACACCCTAAAACGGCGCATATTACATTGTTCGATATTTACGCTAAATAACTCTATTAGTAACAACTAGCTACAAGAGTTATCCAATGACCTTTGTTATTTAACCCCAAAACGACTTTTAATAATGTTATGGGACAAAACTCAAATTACTGTACCTATATACAGCAATTAATTCTATTTTTTCAACCCAACCTTTAACTAAACGGTTTATCAAATTACCATTCATTTTTAAACCTTGTATCGTTCTCGCAAGGTTTTCCATCGCCATCACCATCCATTTTTGTGTTCGGGCAGTTATTAATAAAAAACACAGCCTCTGCACGTGAAGTCATTTGGCTACAGTGCTGCCTGCCATCGCAGGTAAAATTTTGCGTGCTTTTTGGAATAACGACTTTTGGGTATTTTTCATCAAAGGTAGCTAAATCGTCATTGGTGGCTAAATCATTGGTGATAATAGGTGTTTGGCTGCTTGAGTGAGCGTTGTATTTATTAATCGCATAAAAACAAAGTGCAGCAATAAGCGCTATTGAGGCAACTTTACCTAAAAAGCTACTGGCAAAATTAGATTTGGCAATGCGGTGCGGCTGGTTATTGTGTTTTTGATAAGGTGCTTTAAGCTCTGCAACGCCTTCTATACGGCAGTTAATTGCTTTGGTTTTACCGTCGGGCTGTGTTGCCACTTCAAAGTAAATGGTGTCGCCAATTTTTGGCTTGCGGCTCATGTGTTTGAGCGCTGATATGTGTATAAACGTGTCGTGTTCTAGGGTGTCTGATTTAATAAAACCAAAACCTTTGTCGGTTTTCCACGATTTTAACAGTCCTTTGTTCATGTATCCGCCTATTTTGCTTAAGCTGCGATTTACGCAAATTCCATTTAGTTAACACTTGTTATTATACGTTCCTAAATTAAAACCATGCAACCAATTATTCATATTGCGTTAATTTTCACGTCTTATCTATTAAACTTAGCTGAAAAATAAGCGTGCTAAAAACAACTAAACCTCAACTTATTTTATTTATAATTTACGGCCAAATGTCCTTTAATTCACATCAACCATTACGCACTCCCCACCAGCTTAACAGCTTGTTTACACTAGGTTTTGTCATTAGTTATTTCTATCTGAATTAACCATTTTTAGTACGATTTTTCATTCGTTATTTACTTAATTTATCTATACAATCCACACCTTATTTTTACGCACGTATTTTAAGTGATTATCTCATGCTATTAACGATTGTTTATATTATTGGTATTACCGCAGAAGCCATGACCGGCGCACTTAGCGCAGGACGAATGAAAATGGATTGGTTTGGCGTAGTGCTAGTAGCCAGCGCCACGGCAATTGGCGGTGGTAGCGTACGAGATATATTACTAGGCAATTACCCGCTTACGTGGGTACAACACCCAGAGTATTTATTAATTACCTGTATTGCCGGTATTGTCACTACGTGGCTGGCTAAATGGGTGGTTAAATTTAAAGGCATATTTATGCGCCTAGATGCCCTGGGTTTAGCTGCCTTTAGTATTATTGGCTGCCAAGTGGGGCTAAATATGGGGCTGCATTACGGTATTTGTGTAGTGGCTGCGGTTGTAACGGGTGTTTTTGGTGGCTTACTGCGTGATTTAATATGTCGCCAAGCGCCGCTTGTATTACATAACGAGCTATACGCGAGTGTATCGTTTCTTGTTGCCTGTTTATACTTAGCGCTACATCATTACAATATTGACGACAACATAAGCATTATTGTAAGCCTTGTTGCAGGCTACTTAATACGTATGGCATCAATACGCTTTAAATGGCGCTTACCTACCTTTAGTTTATTAGAGCAGCACGCTAAATAAAAATAACCTTCAATACAAAATAAGGCAGGTAATATACCTGCCTTATTTAATATAACTATTAGCGTATTAATTTAATGGCCGCTTACATCGCTTAACGCGGTTTTTAACCCGCTGTTATTTTGCTTAAGTACGCTAAAACTGCCATCGGTTTCTAGCACTACGGCGGCTACATCTTCTATTGCCAATATTCCCGCACCACGAATAGCGGCGCGAATTTCTGACTTTGTTACGCGCTGCGATTTAAGTGCAGCCGTGCAGTATTCACCATCACTCATTAAAAGCGTGGGTTCTGCTTTGATAAGCGCTGCAAATTTTGACGAGCGCACACTAAGCCATGTAATAACATATTGCAGCCCTATTAATACTACAAAGGCAAGTATGCCCTCAAACAGCGGAACACTTTTTGAAATAATAACAGACGCCAATATAGAGCCCAGCGCAATGGTGACTACAAAGTCGAACACGTTCCACTTTGAAAGCGTACGTTTACCCGATACACGTAGCCAAAACACCAGTGCGATATAACCCAGTACACCTATTGTAAGTACACGTAATAATCCCTGCATATCATCATAAAACATAGAGGTTCCTTGCTATTAAAGGTGGCAATTAGCTTTTGCTTATAACCCTACATGGCGCTAAGTTAAATAACGATGAATAAAGTGCCTGCATTTACTTTGTGAGTTGTTTTACAAACTTAATTTTACTTAGCTCTGTGCTTTGTTTATCAACGTAGCCACAAACGTGATAACCATTAGTGATGAGCATAGTTAGCATTTGAGGAAACCGGTTCATCGATTTAACGTGTATATTGCTAAAACCTTGTTCATAAGCCCACTTTTCTTGTTGAACAAGTAATTTTTTAGCAACACCTAATCTACGATAGTTAAAATGCACTCCACCAAGCCAACTATAAAATTGTGTATTAGATAGCTCATAGCCAATTTTAAAACCAACTAATGTATCTTCTTTATGTGCTACTAATATCAATGCTTTTTTGTTTTCTAAACGGTTACGTAAAGTGTCACTATCAATGGCTGTTAGCAGTTCAGGGATATATTCACTCACTGCGGTTACATCATCAATGGTGCCTGTGGTTATAGTTATAGCCATAAAATTCCTTGTTTTTTATTATATGATTTGACCTAGACAGTTTAAATTTAAACTACGGTTGATTATGATGGTTTAAGCATTATATCTTTATTCTCGCTTTATCATTTTTGAAAGGATCACCATGTCTAACTATAACGAATCTCCAGAACAAGTTGAACAGGCCACTCAGGGCTTTGTTATGCAACAAACTATGTTACGTATTAAAGATCCAAAGCCGTCGCTTGAATTTTACCAAAATGTACTTGGTATGAAGCTGTTAGGTAAGTATGATTTTCCTGGTATGAAGTTTACTTTGTACTTTTTAGGCTACGAGCAAGAATTGCCACAAGGTGATGATAAAACTAAAGCAGAATGGGTGTTTCGTCGCCCTGCGCTAATTGAGTTAACCCATAACTGGGGCACTGAAAACGACGACAGCTTTGAGGGATACCACAGTGGTAACCAAGAACCTAAAGGATTTGGGCATATTGGTATTAGCGTACCGGATGTTTACGAAGCCTGTGAGCGCTTTGCAAAATACGATGTTGAGTTTGTAAAAAAACCAGATGATGGCTCAATGAAAGGCTTAGCATTTATTAAAGACCCTGACGGCTACTGGATTGAAATACTATCTTCTGAAGGAATTACTGAGATTATTCTTTCTCAGTAATAATAAGCTGCTATAAAAAGAGCTTAGTTGTAATCTCCACCAGCAACTAATTACCAATTTAGAACCACTGGTTTTGTTACCTTGCTTTTAAGTGAGGTAACCCATTTAAAACGTTTTAGGTAATTAGTTACCCGCCCCGCTGTATTTTAAGCATCAAAGGAGATTTAAATGCTCATTGGCATCATAGAAGATCATCAATTAGTAAGAGACAGCTTTAAAAAGCTTTTAGAATTACAACCAGATTGGAAAGTAATTATTGAAGCCTGCAGCGTGACAGAAGCAAAGCTGGCTGTAGAGCTTGAACAACCTGATATATTTATTGTTGATATATCACTTAACGGCACTGAAACCGGCCTTTCTTTTTTATCGTACCTTGAAGAGTCTTTCCCGCATATTAAAAGTATTGTTGCCTCCATGCACGACCACGAACCTTATGTAAGCAATGCTTTGCGATTAGGCGCTTTAGGTTATGTGTCTAAGCGCTCTGCCTCTGATGAGCTAATAGATGCAGTTAAAGCGGTCGCTTTAGGTAAAAGATACATTAGTGAAGACGTAAATTTTTCGATGAGTACCGAAAATTTAGCATTAACTGTGCTTACTAACAGAGAGCTTGAAGCCCTTCCGTTATTTTCTAAGGGGTTAAACGCTAAACAAGTGGCGCAAATACTCGAAATAATGCCTAAAACAGCACATGTACACAAAGCAAACATATACAGCAAACTTAATGTTACTACCTCGTTTGAACTGCTAAAAATTGCAATTGATGCGGGAGTAATACAGTTAGATGAACTTACCTAACGTTTCTTCTTTATTTAATTTTAGTTTTACTACCGCATACAAAGAGGTAGCTAAACAATTATTGGTGGGGCTAATTTACTTTATTGCTTCACTTGCCGCTTTTTGGGTTAGCCAAAACCTTGAAACCGTACCCCAGAGCAGCGCGATATTTATTCCCGCAGGCGTAAAAATTGCGTTTTACTTACTCACTCCAACACGCTATTGGCTCACCTTATGGGTTGTGTCGCGCGCCTTAGCTGCACAGCTTGGTTTAACATACAGTGGGGTTTGGGAGTTTGATTTATTTCATGGCTTTTGGCAGGAGCTTTGTTTTATAGCGCTTGTTTATGTGTTTAAAAATAGCCGTTGGCCGCCAAGCATTAACGACAGCCTAGGTATACTTTCGTTAATACTGCTTTGTGTTGCGAGTACATCTATAAAGTGGTTTTTGTTTGCCAGTGCATTTGAATTTACAAATGTATTGGTTGCAAAAGAGCTACTGCAGTATCAGTTAAACATGTGCTTGGGCGATATTACTGGCTCGTTGTTAATTGCCCCTTTTATTATGTTAATTTACGATTCTAAATACAGTTTTAACACAGTCAGGCTCACTAAATTATTTGGCCTAGTAGCCACTTTAGTGTGCTTTATATTAATTGTATTTTTTGTCTATGCGGTTCGCCCAGATACCTACCCGCTATTACGGCTTGCATCGTTATTACCTATAATTTGGTTTTCGTATAAGTATGGCTCGTTAGGGGCTGTAAGCAGTGCAGCGCTAATTAACGCGTTAATAATTGTTGAAGCAAGCATTACGCACGAGCCTAGCAATACCTACATTAGCCAGTTATTTATTTTAGCAAACGCAATTACCAGTATGGTTTTAGGCGCTGCAATTACTGAGCTTAAACGTAAAAACAACGAGTTAAAGCAAACCAATAAAGAGCTTAAAGAGCAGCTAACTCAAAACACGGCGCTGGCTGCCAAAATGGTGTCGGTGCAAGAAAACGAGCGAAAGCATCTTTCGCAAGAGTTGCATGACGAATTAGGGCAAAACCTAACAGCATTAAAAACAGATTTAGCTATTTTGTCGCACCTTAGTAACGAAGATACCCAATCGTTTGTGACTACATTAAAAAACAATGCTAATTCGATGTATGACTCTGTTTATCAATTAATGCATTATCTTCGCCCGCGTGAGCTAGATGAACTCGGTTTAGAAAAGGCAATAACACAAGGGCGACTAAAAAACTTACTGCACAAGGCAAATATTAAGTATCAGCCACAATTTAAGTTAGATAATAGCCTTTCAAAAGATCACGAAATAGCTATTTACCGAATTTGCCAAGAAGCAGTAACCAATTGTATGAAGCACAGCAATGCCTGCAAACTGGTTATAAATATAATAAACAGCGACGAATTTATTGAGTTAACAATTAGCGATAACGGGACTTTAGTAACCCCAACAGATAACTCAGGTCACTACGGTTTGGCGTTTATAGAGGAGCGCACTACAGCATTAGGCGGCACTTTTAAGGTGTTTAAACAGAATGGCTTTACCATTAAAGTAAAGCTGCCTTTGAGTTTTGATGGCGCAATTAATTAGCAAACATGAACTTGTTTGGTATAAAACTTTTGTCTTAATTGGCCTTCGTCAAGGTGGTCGGGATTAACTTGGATCTCGGCTTGATTACCTAATAGCTGTAATAGCATTCCTTTTGATATTAGGTAGTTGCCTAAACTTGATTTTACAATCACTTCTTTGCCTATGGCTTCTTGTAAGCGTGGCGTAGGTAAGCTCGGATGGCTAATTGGTTTTAAGCCCTCAGCTGAGGTAAATAAGTTTATGCAATGCTCTTTAGCTGCAACAATACTTTCGTTTTTACTTTTAATTACATCTACATTATTTAAAAAATGAATTAGTGCTTGGTTAGCCCGATCAAACTCTGCTGATACGTCATCTATATTGCGGGCGGTTGCCCATTTTCGCACAACTATATATTCGTTTTTTTTAACACGAATTAAGCTTATTGAGGCTCCTGTCATCCTGCTATTCCACTCAATGCGGTAGCAATCAGTTCCTAAGCTGTGAAGCAACACGCTCATGCTTCCAAAATCCTTTGTACTTTCATCAATCAAGCTCATTTTCGCTCCCTCACTTGCAAGTTACAAGGAGTGTATAAACGATTGCTTAAGTAATAAATCATCCATATTCTTAATCGCTCTAGGAAAATGGCTTATATAAATTTTGGAATTAGTGGCTTTAAGTTAATAAATAATATTACAAACAAAAAAGCGAGTGGTTTAGCTAACTGCTAATAATTAATTTGTAAGTGATTTATAGCTTATTTATAAGCCCAGGCATCAGTTATTGTTACTTGGCAATTGTTATAACTAGCCGCTTGTTTTTGCGCAATACCTCTTACTCTAAAGTTTGTTGAGTCATTAGGAAGTATAATTAGGTCCTCATCGGTTATTGATAGCGTATCGACTAGCGTGTTTTGATCTGTTAAAAAATCGACCTTAAACTTTATATTTTTAAAGGCGAAGTTTGATACGTTTTTTACCTGCCCTATGCATGCAACATACAATGCATCGTTTTCATTTTTAGTATGAATTTGGCTTACATTAGCGATTAAGTTTTTTTGTGCTTGGTCTTCAAGCCCTGCTACATAAATATTTTGATAAAAAATAAACCCAAAAATACCAACAATACTAAGTGCTAATGCACCAATAATAATGGGATTGTTTTCTAAGTTAGAATATTTAGCTTGAAGTGAGGTGCATTGCGGGCATTTTTTAGCCCGTGAATCTATAGCGCTAAAGCACATAATGCATTCTTTAGTGTGTTGCACCTTTTCCACTACAATAACCGTCCTTGTTAAGTATTAAATGTTAAGTATTAAAACCAGCAGCATTGCTGGCTTTAAGGTATTTTTGTTTACTCGTACCTAGTAACCCCGTAAACACATATAGCTTAAAAAAGTAACGATTTTATAAAGCAGTACAATATACTGTATATAAATACAGTGCGTTGTATTTTAGCATTTCAACGTAAACATAAAAAAGCCAGCGGTTAAGCTGGCTTAGAATATTTACTAACTTACATAGTTACTTGCGTAGTGCGTCGATTCGCGCATCAAGCGGCGGGTGCGACGAAAACAGCTCAGCAACGCCTTTACCACTTGCAATACCAAAGGCCATCATTGAGCCTTCTAATTGCGAAGGATGGTTTTGCTTTAATCGCTCAAGGGCTGATCGCATTTTATCCGCACCAACTAGTTTTGCTGCGCCGCTGTCGGCTGCAAACTCACGTTTACGACTGTAACTTGCAACCACTATGCTTGCTAGCACGCCAAATAATACTTGGAATAACATATCGAATAAGAAGTATGTCCAGCTACTGCCGCCCTCTTCTTCATCGCTATTAATAAAGTTATCTACAATGCCTGCCAGTACTTTTGCGGCAAATATTACAAAGGTATTTACCACGCCTTGTATTAGCGTAAGCGTTACCATGTCGCCGTTAGCCACGTGCGATACTTCGTGGGCAAGTACGGCTTCGGCCTGATCTTTGGTCATGTTGTGCATTAAGCCTGTGCTTACTGCCACTAACGAGTTGTTTTTACTTGGGCCCGTTGCAAATGCGTTCATTTCTGGGCTGTCGTAAATAGCCACTTCTGGCATTTTAATACCTGCTTTTTGTGCTTGCGCAGATACCGTTTGTACAAGCCAATGTTCGGTTTCGTTTCGAGGCTGCGTAATCACATGCGCACCTGTTGATTTTTTAGCGATCCATTTCGACATAAATAACGAAATAAACGATCCACCAAAACCAAATACTGTGGCTATAAGTAAAATTCCGCCAAGGCTACGATGGCTTAAGCCCAGCGCACTCATTATTATTGAAAGCACTACACCTAATACCAACATAACCGCTAGGTTAGTTAATAAAAACAAAAATATACGTTTCATATTGTCCTCACAAAAATAGGTTTGATCACCGAACATAAAATTAAATTAGGTTAAAGCAATCACTGCGTTATGACACACTATGTCATAACGTTAACGCTATTCTGTGACAAACTATGTCATAACACAAGTGTTATTTATGTGTTTATTGATAATTTTTTTAAGAAGGGTTTTACAGCAAATTTAAGACTAAAGTTTCTTTATAAGTCACCTTATTACAAGCTGTTATTAAGCTCTGCCATATCAATTGGAAAACCACGCTCGTGTGCCAATATGCGTGCAACTTCGTCAATTTTTTCGCCACTATTATGTTTAAGGTACGACCATTGGTGGGTACTGCGGTGATGATTTACAGCAGGATCGCTACTTATTATTCCTAATTTTATAAACTCACCCACTATTTGATCTGCCGCTATTAACGTTGACGATGCTTTAACATTTTCGGCCCGTGCGTAACTAATATGCGAATATAAACTTACATCGGCTACGCGCAAAGTGTCGTCATCACCTGGGATTTGTTGCCCGCCATACAAGGCATTATTTTGTGTATTAGCAGTTTTAAACGCAGGGACAAACTCGGCTACATAATCAATTGCTGTTTGGGTACGTGTTTGCAATGCTGCTTCATCCCAGCCACCTTTAATATAATGCAGGTATTTATTGGGAAGTTTAGGCTGTGCGCTCATTGACGTTGCATCAGCTAAGCCATCATTAAACAATGTAATGTTGTTAGTCATGCCATGTATTTGAAAATACCCTTTAGGGTAAGGCGTTAACTGCGCCATGCCCTCTGGCGTACCACGGTTACCATAAATAATTATTTCGGGTATTTGCCCACCAGCACCTTGCCAATGAGTAATGTAAGAGGCTTTAAATTCAACCATGCGTTTTACATCTACCCCAACGAGGTCGTCAATAATACCGGTTTGAAAACCACACGCATTTATTAGGTAATCTACCTCAATGGTTTGTGAATCGGTTTGTGTATCAGGTTGTTCATCAAGGCTTGGCTCTGATTGGTATTCAATGTGCCATTTAAGTGTTTGCTTATCATTATTGGTATTTATAACTGGCGATACGTTTTTAACACTGGTGCTTGTTAAAACATGAGCGTGTTTGTACTGTGCAAGGGCGAGTTGTGCACTGGCCGATAAGCGAAATATATTCCAACCATATTCTTGTGCAACAATAAGCGGAAACTTTAACTTATCTAAATCTAAATGCTTAGCAACGGGTATCATCCACTCATCTAATGACGTGGGTTTGGCTACTTGTTTTTGCTTAGCAAGCTTTAGCATATGCTCATAACTATATAACTGATAATAATGCTCAGGCTCGCCTAATACTTTGTTAGCGCTATCTTGCTCTACAAGCTCGCTGTAGGCTTTTACTAATTTATTTAAACGCGGAAATAAGTCCTCTGGTGCGTCGTCATCACGCTTGGGTACGGCAAATACTGTAGGGCGAACATCTATGGTGTGAGGATAAAGACGCGCAATATCTATACATTGCTTGAGTAAATCTATGCAGTCTTCGTCGGGTATTTCACGATATAAGTTGCCACCTGCATGCAAATGGCACATTGGAGGGCCATCAATTAACGACTTTTTCTTTTCAAGTACGTAAGTTTCTAGCCCTAACGCAGCAAGTCTAATGGCTATTGTGGCGCCAGCTGTGCCTCCACCTATTATACCTACGCGTTTTTTAGGTAAGCCATAGTTTAGTGCTTTTGGCTCAGCGCTTACGTGCGCATCTGGGGCGTAGCTTTCAATAAATGGGTGCGTCATATAGTCGTTATGTCCTTAGTAACATTGTCTTTAAGCAAGCTATGTATTTATAAACGTTTATATGTGTACTAAGGCTGACTATTTCAAGATTTACCTAAAAAAGTAACTTTTTTAAAACCACTTAAGTGTTTATAGATAACGCACTAAGCAAGCTTTTGTATATTTGTAACTTAGGAGTTTGCTCGCTGTATGGGCTTATGGCAAGTATTGGGAACGGTAAACGTGCTTTGAGTGAATCAAGGTTTGCTTGGTATTCGTCCATATTTTTATCGACTTGGTTTGCAATCCAGCCAACGCAGTTTATACCCATACTTTGCATATGCGCAGCGGTTAGTAACGCATGATTTAAGCAACCTAGCTTCATACCAACAACAAGTATTACCGGCAGTTGCTCTGCTTTAACCCAGTCGTATAAATAATCGTTTTTATTAATAGGTAATGCCCAACCACCAGCACCTTCGGTAAGTATAATGTTAGCGCCCTGTTGTTTTACGTTTTTATAAGCATCACTAAGTTTATCTACAGTAATACTCACCCCAACTTTCTCCGCTGCTATGTGCGGTGCAATAGGCGGTGCAAACGCAAACGGATTTACTACGTCGTATTTAGCGCTGACTGTTGCGCTTTCCATTAGTATTAGAGCATCGGCATTTACCAGCTGATCGAACGCCATTTCGCAGCCAGCAGCAAGGGGTTTAAAGCCAATGGCTTGTTTTTTGTGTTGGGCAAGTAACTTTAATAGCAAACTGGTAACGTGGGTTTTTCCGGCATCGGTGTCGGTGCCTGTTATAAAAAATTCTTTCATGCGTTGCCTTTAATGTCTTTGGGCTTATTTAGTGTTTTTCTAATGATAACAGCACCACATGATAAGACACACATGCTTTGTTATTTATAAGCGGATACGCACTGCATACTTTTTGTAGCGCCGATTTAGTAAGTAACCCTTGGCGCGTATTGGTATGATTTTGCGTTGTTGCACCAATAGCCTTAATTGAAGCAATAGCTTTTAAAGGTGTTGTGTATTTATCGGTGTAAATACGTTTTTTAGCACTATTAATAGTAAAGCCTGCCTTTTGGACTGATTGGTTTATATACTGTTCATTATTAAAGGTATTTATGTGGCTGTTAGAATCAAGCGCGGCAAAGGCCGTTTTTATTTCGTTAAGTGAGCCCTCTACCACAGTGCTTATGTACGCCCGCCCGCCTGGTTTTAATATACTGTAAAGTGATTGCATTAAAGCCGAAAAATTAGCAGACCACTGCACTGCAAAGTTACTGTAAATAACATCAACACTGTTTGCTTGTAGCGGTAAGTTATCCATATCGGCGCATATTTTTGGTGCGGTTAAATCACTACTTTGTAGCATGTTTATGCTCAAATCCATGGCAATAACGCTTGCAAACATACTTTGTAAGGTATGCGTATTAACAAGCGGGCCTGCGCCTAAATCAACACAAAGCATATTTTTATTAAAGCCTGGTTTTATGAGTGCAAATAGATCGCTCGCAGCATGTTTTTGTACATTTGCATGGGTGTTATAACTCGCCGCCGCCTTTGAGAACTTACTTTGGGTAGACTTTTTAAGCTCCTTGTTTAGCTCTCGACTTGGCTCCTTGTTTAGCTCTCGACTTGGCTCCTTGTTTAACTCTATGTCCAATTCGCTACTTACTAGGCACGGTTTTACAAGTTGTGTTTGCACTAGGTCTGTTTTTAATACTGGCTGAGCAGTCATACTATTGCACCTACTAAATGCTTAACTAAGTGCGTTATGTCTTGCTCGGTATGCGCGGCGGTTAAAGTAATGCGTAAACGTGAGGTGTTATGTGCAACCGTCGGCGGTCTAATTGCAGTGAGCCAAATACCCTGTTGTTTAAGTTTATCTGCCGCTTGCAACGTTTGCTCAGCGCAGCCTAATACAATGGGTTGTATGGCTGTGTTTGACTCCATTACAGCAATATTATGGCTTTTAGCGAGTTGCTTAAATAATGCAATATTGGCATTTAGCTTATCGCGTTTATCATCAGCTGTTTTTATGCTTTTAATACGCGCAAGTGTGTGGCTTGCCATAAGCGGCGACATAGCGGTTGAATACGTGTAATCGCGATTAAATTGCAGCATGTAATCAATAAACTGTTTACTGCCTAATACACACGCGCCACTACTAGCCACTGCTTTACCAAAGGTAATAACTAATATATCTGGCAGCGTTTGAGTAATAAACGCTTCGCAACTACCCAAACCGGTTTTACCTAATGCACCAAAGCCGTGTGCGTCGTCAATCATTAGCCATGCGTTGTGCTGTTTTGCAAGTGCGAGTAATTCTTTAAGAGGCGCGGTATCGCCATCCATCGAAAATACGCCTTCGCTTATAATAAGCTTGTTTTGCGCTTTTGATTTTTCGAGCCGTGAGCGTAAATGGTTCATGTCGTTGTGATTAAAACGCACTAAAGCCGCGTTTGAGTGCATAGCCCCGTCAATCAAACTTGCATGATTTAACTTATCTTGAAAAATAGCGCTGTTTTGCGCAGCCGCTTTATCTTGAAACAGCGCTTTAATTACGCTGCTATTAGCGCTAAACCCTGAGTTAAATAACATAGCTGCGCCATAACCAAATTGCTCACACAAGTATTGTTCAAGCGCTTTTTGCTGAGCCTGATAACCCGTAACCAATGCTGAGCTGTGACTCCCTAATGCGTGGGAGTCATTAAGGTTAACAGCCACATCACCAAAACCTAAGTAATCGTTACTGGCAAAATTAAGATAGGTTTTATTATTAACCGTTATGGTGCGCGCTGTAGCGTGTTGTACTACGTGGCGTTTACGAAGCAGTGCATCTTGCTGGCGAGCCTGCAGATGCGTATTTATAAAATCAAAAGGCATAGATATAAAAGCCTACGCTTCGTAAAACAATTCAGAGGTTGCTTTGTCGGCTACTTGCGATGAAAGCGAGGCTTCAACTGCTTCGTCTGAATAGTCGTGACGTTTTTCTGGGTTCATGCCTAATTTTTTAATTAGGTTCATATCGGCATCAGCGTCTGGGTTTTCGGTGGTAAGTAGTTTGTCACCATAAAATATTGAGTTAGCACCTGCAAAAAAGCACATAGATTGCATTTGCTCGTTCATGGCGTTGCGCCCTGCCGATAAACGTACATAACTGTGTGGCATCATAATGCGCGCTGTTGCTATGGTACGTATAAATTCAAAGTGATCTAAATCGTCTACGTTTTCAAGCGGAGTGCCTTTAACTTTAACGAGCATATTAATAGGCACGCTTTCTGGCTGTTGTGGTAAATTAGCTAATTGCATAAGTAGTCCAAAACGGTCGCTTGCTTGCTCGCCCATACCAACTATTCCGCCTGAGCATACTTTCATACCGGCATCGCGTACGTGGTCAATGGTATTTAATCTATCTTGAAAAGTACGAGTTGATATAATTTGCTCGTAATACTCAGGTGACGTGTCAAGGTTATGATTATAGTAATCAAGCCCTGCATCTCTAAGCTCATGGGCTTTTTCGTTTGTGAGTTTACCCAGCGTCATACAGGTTTCTAGCCCTAGCTCTTTTACTTCTTTAACCATTTGCGAAATGTATGGCATGTCTCTGTCTTTTGGATCTGACCATGCAGCGCCCATACAAAAACGGGTAGCGCCTTTTTGTTTTGCAAGGCGTGCTTGCTCTACTACTTTTTCTACTTCTATTAAGCGCTCGCGCTCTAAATCAGTTCTGTAATGGCCCGACTGCGGGCAGTACTTGCAATCTTCTGGGCAAGCGCCTGTTTTAATTGATAACAACGTAGAAATTTGCACTTCATTTGGGTTGAAGTTAGCACGGTGAACCGATGCGGCTTTAAACAGTAAATCGTTAAATGGCATTTCAAATAATGCTTTAACTTCAGCGTGGGTCCAATCGTGACGAACAGGTGCAAGTTCCATAATACTCTCTTATTTTTTTCATAACGGTGATATTGGCTTAGTCTACGAGTTGAAGTACCATTGTCAACGAAGCCCACCAAGTTAAAGTTTACATATGACTAAAAAGAATACGATTGACCTTGATTTTGATCGTGAGCACATTTGGCACCCATATACGTCTATGACTAAGCCAATTCCGGTATACCCCGTTACACATGCTAATCACAATATTATTCACCTCGAAACTGGCGAGCAATTAATCGATGGCATGGCCTCGTGGTGGAGCGCAATACATGGCTATAATCACCCTGTTATAAATAACGCCATGATTGAGCAAATTAATAATATGAGCCACATTATGTTTGGCGGTATTACGCATAACAGCGCGGTAGAGCTGTGCAAAAAAATAGTAAATATAACGCCGCCTAGTTTAACTAAAGTGTTTTTAGCCGACAGCGGATCGGTAAGTGTTGAAGTAGCAATAAAAATGGCGCTGCAATATTGGTTAAGCCAAGGCATTACAACAAAACAAAAATTAATGACGCCTTACAAGGGCTACCATGGCGACACCTTTGCAGCCATGAGCGTATGCGACCCCGTTAACTCAATGCATAGTTTGTATAGCGGCTTTTTACCTGAACACCTTTTTGTACCTGCACCGGTTAGTCAATTTGGGGGCGAGTTTAACCAAGCTGAAGCCCAAGAGCTTGAAGCGTACTTTAAAGTAAACCACAGCCAAGTAGCCGCCTTTATCATTGAGCCTATTGTACAAAACGCGGGTGGGATGAACTTTTATCACCCTGATTATTTAGCCTGCGTACGTAAATTGTGCACCCAATATAACGTACTACTAATTTGCGACGAAATTGCCACAGGCTTTGGCCGCACAGGTAAATTATTTGCTGTAGAGCATGCCAATATAGAGCCCGATATAATGTGTATTGGTAAAGCATTAACTGGCGGCTCAATGACGCTATCGGCCACTATCACTAGCGATAAAATAGCCATTGGCATAAGCGAAGGTGAAGCAGGTGTTTTAATGCACGGCCCTACTTTTATGGGTAATCCGCTTGCCTGTGCTGCGGCCTGCGCAAGTATTGATTTATTACTTGAGCAAAACTGGCAACAACGAATAAAGCAACTAAACACCCAACTACAACAACTTAATAAATGCCGTGAACTAGATGCGGTTGCCAATGTACGTACCTTAGGTGCAATAGGTGTTGTTGAACTCAACGAGGCTGCGGGCAATGTTGATGTTGCTAAAATTCAGGCTTATTTTGTAGAGCAAGGTGTATGGATACGCCCATTCGGTAAACTAATTTACCTTATGCCACCGTATATAAGTGACGACACCAGTATAAAAACACTGTGTGATGCCATTTATAATGCCATTAAAGGCAAGCATTACGCTTAATAGTCGGTCTCAATAACTAACCCTAATACAGGTTATAGCGCTATTTGCTGTAACCTACCGCTACATTTAGTGTTTTTATCTATTAAGCGAGTTTGTAGTTATTGATCTCGTTAACCATTAGCTATATGATAATGTCTATCATTTACAATTACTTTTTTGGACTTCTTTGCTATGAAATTACTATTTAAACCAGCTAAAACTTTAGGTGCAAGCCTTTTACTAGCCTCGGCGTTTATGGCTCAACCAGTATTAGCTAACGGCCCTATTGGCGAGCATGTTAATCATCTTCAAGCTAACCTTAAAAGCTACACTGAAGAAGTAGAATGGATGGTAGGCAAAGTTGATACCATGGTAAGCGACTACGACACTAAAGGCGCAAAATCTGTAAAAACTGATGATTTAATTGAATATTGGGAATCAGTTAAGTTTCACAGCGCAATAGAAACTAACTTTGTACCAGTATACGCTTCTATTTGGCAGGGTCTTTATGGCGTAAAAATGGCCATTGATAATAAAGAGCCTGCTGAGGAAGTTCGTAAACAGCAAAAAGCGATGAACATAGCCTTGTGGCAAGGCCTTGGGGCTGTTAAGCTTGCTGCAAAATTCCAGCAAAAAGGCTTGTTAGACACTGTAAAAGCAACCGCTACAAAAGAAATGACACAAAGTGCCACAATTGATGAAATTAAGCACAAATTAGACCGTGTAGTAGCTAAATTTGCTGAGCGTTTACGAGACGAAGCAACTGAAATTGTTCACGATACTTATCTGCACCTGTTTGAAGGCGTTGAAGGTACACTTATTGAACAAGATGCAAAACTAGTTGAAGTGCTGGAAAAAGACTTTAACGTAACACTGCCACAAGCCATTAAAAACAGCAAAAGCGTAGACGAAGTACGCGATGTGATCAGTGACATGCAAACCAAATTAGACCGCGCTAAGGTTTTAATAGAAAAAGCCGAAAAAGCCCGTAAGGATGTATTTTAAGTGAAGCGTAGGACCTTTATTCAAGGCCTAGCTGCGTTAGGGGTGGTTGGCTCATTGCCACTGCCTCTTTCTCGTGCGCTAGCCGCTGATATAGCAAACCCTGTTTCTGTTGACGATTTACCAAAGCTTAAAGGCGAGTTAACGCTTTATTTAGGCCGAGGCGAAGGTGGTTTGTATGAAAACGTATTACAAGCAATCCAGAAAAAAAATCCAGACTTTAAACTCGGTATACGCCGAGGTCCTACTGCTGCTTTAGCAAATACCATTGTTGCAGAAGCTAAAGCTGGCGTTCGCCGCGCTGATTTATTTTGGGCGGTTGATTCAGGCGCGATTGGTTTAGTAACCGATGCAGGCCTTGCACAACCTATCCCTGGTGATTTATCTGCTCAATTACAACCACAGTTTAGGTATAAAGAATGGGCACCAGTAACTGGCCGTATTCGTACATTGCCATATAACACGTCGCGTTTGACCAAAGATCAAATTCCAACAAGTATTATGGAAATTGCCGACAGCGATTTAAGTATTGGCTGGGCGCCCGCCTACGCTTCTTTTCAATCGTTTGTAACCGCAATGCGAATTTTAGAAGGCGATGACAAAACCGCTAAGTGGCTTAAAAAGATTCAAAAACGTGCTAAAACATACGCCGGCGAGCTAGGTGTTGTTATGGGCGTTGAGCGCGGTGAAGTTGATATTGGTTTTGCAAATCACTATTACACTCTGCGTTTAAAATCAGGTAAGCCTGATGCCAAGCTAGATTTAGCATTTACACAAAATGATGCGGGCTGTTTAGTTAATGCATCGGGTGTATTAGCGCTTAACGACGATCCGCTTGCAACTAACTTTATGCGTTACTTACTAAGTAAAGAAGTACAAGGTTACTTAGCCAGTGAAGCGTACGAAATTCCGTTAGTAAATGGTATTACCCAACCTGAGGGTTTACCGTCACTTGCTAATATTTCTCCACCTAAAGTAGATTTAACACAGCTAGCTGATTTACGCCCTACTATAGATTTGATGCGAAGCAGCGGCGTATTGTAATGAAAATACCTGCCTCTTATCCAATGGCGCTGCTTGCAGCGCTTGTTGCGCTTACCCCTGTTTATGTATTAATTGTGCTTGCAAGCGATGCAAGCTCAGTGTTTGACACCCACAATCTTCAAATTTTAGGTAACACGTTATCGTTAATGGGTTTAACGGTACTCGGATCTATTTTAATTGGTGTGCCACTGGCGTTTATTAGCGCGTATGTGCATTTACCATTTAAAAAGCTCTGGCTGGTTGTATTTGCAGCCCCGCTGGCAATTCCCAGTTATATTGGTGCATTTACACTTTATGCTGCTTTTGGCCCCGGTGGCGAAATAAATACCTTAACAGGAATAGAAACACCATCAATGTATGGCCTAACAGGTGCCGCCATTGTAATGACGCTTTATACCTTCCCATTTGTAATGATGACAACTCGCTCATCTCTACTTAGCCTTGATGCGAGTATGGTTAATGCAGCACGAACGCTGGGCATGTCGATGACGCAAAGTATATTTAAAGTTATATTACCGCGCGTAGTTAACGGTATTGCAGCAGGCTCTTTGTTAGTCGCGCTTTATACATTATCAGACTTTGGTACACCGGCAATGATGCGCCTAGATACCTTTACCCGCGTAATTTATGTTGAATACAACGCCTTTGCGTTAGGGCGCGCTGCAATGCTTTCACTTCAGCTGATGGTTATTGTCGGTTTTTTACTTTTAGTTGAATCACAAATAAAAACAGCACCTGAGCGCCATGGTCGCCCGTTAATTTTATTTCCAAGTAAATTACAGTTAAGTGCCATGTTTGTTACGTTTGCACCTGTTTTACTGCTTGCTATTGGCTTGCCTTTGGCTATATTTTCGCTTTGGTTAGCTCGCGATGGTTTTAGCTCATTTGATTTTAATATTGCGTGGAACTCTACGTATGCATCGGGTATTGCGGCAATTGTAGCCGTTATCGTTGCGATCCCCGTTGCGCATGCCGCACTTAGTGGAAAAGCGGGTCGTATAATGGAGCGTGTTACTTACTTTGGTTTTGGTATTCCGGGCATAGTAATGGGCACAGCGCTTGTTTACGGTGGTTTGCAGTTGCCGTTTTTATATCAAACACTGGGATTGCTTATTATTGCTTACATGCTGCGATTTTTACCACTTGCTGTAGGCTCTGTTAGAACAAGCACTGAACACTTAGATCCAAGCTTAGTGAAGTCTGCCCGCGTATTAGGGGCAAGCCCACGTGAAGTATTTACTCGCATAACACTACCTTTAACTATGCGCGGTATTATTGCCGGTGCAGCACTGGTGTTTTTAGAGTCAATGCGTGAACTCGAAGCCACGCTCTTACTTGGTCCAACAGGGTTTGAAACCCTCTCTACTTATTTATGGCGTGTATACGAAGCGGGCTATTTTGGTCGCGCCGCGATTCCTGGGTTATTGTTAGTAGTGATATCTGCCTGCGGGTTAGCTATTATGATGTCTGGCGAAAAACGCAACCAGTTTGAACATTAAGGATTTAAGAAACAATGCTATCTGTAAGTCAGTTGTCTATAGATTATGGCAGTAACCGCGTAGTAAGCGATTTAAACTTTTCGCTGGGTGAAAACGAAATCCTTATGCTTGTAGGGCCAACAGGTTGTGGTAAAAGTACAATTTTACAAGCCCTTGCTGGCCTTATACCTATTAGCGAAGGCGAAATAAACACTGATAAATGGCGCGCTACTCCCAAATTAACACTACCTCCTGAAAAACGCAGTGTAGGCATGGTTTTTCAAGATTTTGCGTTATTTCCGCACTTAACCGTACAGCAAAACATTTGCTTTAGATTAAAAGATACAGCCCCTGCTGAGTATTGGATAAACCTACTTGGGTTGAGCGATTTTAGAGACAAAAAACCTGCAACGCTTTCTGGCGGACAAAAGCAGCGCGTTGCACTTGCGCGTACCCTTGCCCACCAACCTGACTTTGTATTACTTGATGAGCCGCTTTCAAACTTAGATGCAGCCCTTAAAGACATGCTTCGTTGGGATATTAGAAACGCACTTAAAGCCGCTGGCGTACCGGCGATTTGGGTAACACACGACCAAGAAGAAGCACTCTCAGTTGGCGATCGTGTTGGTGTGCTTAAAGGCGGCAAAATTCAGCAAATCGATACACCCGAGCGCTGTTTTAGTACCCCAAACAATCGCTTTGTGGCACGCTTTTTAGGTGAAGCCAGCTTTATTAGCGGCCAATTTAGCCAAGGACAAGCCACTACCTCAATTGGTAATGCGCCCGCTCATGGCGTTGACTGTGAAAGTGGCGACGTTGATGTACTACTTCGACCAGACGATGTGTTACTTGTACAAAGCAGTGTTGGCAATAACGGCGAAGTAATTTGGGTACGTTTTGAAGGTGGCAGCCGCTTGTGCGCTGTAAAACTTGCGTGTTCTACGGTTGTAACTAGCAGAGTAAGCCATGAAGTTGTGGTAAACCCAGGCGACGAAGTGCACGTATCACTAAGTACATCGCACCCACTAGCGGTTTATAAATCTATAGACTGATTAAAATATTGATGTAGGCATTAATTTAAACATTAATACCTATATCAATCCTTACTATTTAGACCCAAAATTCAGTTTAAATACGTTCTCCGTTAAAACCCTATTTCGCTTAAAACTAATACTTTTTACCTTTAAAAAACTCACTATAGTCAATAAACAACAATAATATGCAGGTTAAATTATGAACCTCTTGCTATTAATCAGCTGTTGCTGTTTACTGAACACAGATTAATGTTAAACAGTTCCTCTCAGATATCACTTATCAGGTTACGCCTTTTATATTAGTTAAAACCACACACATACATTAAAACACATTATTAAGCATTGCTTTTAGCGAACGTATTATAAAAATAAAGCTATATTCAAGCATTGCTGAACCTTAAATATCCTTTAAACGTTTATAAAGTTGTTCAGCCCTTAATGGTACAAAGGATCTAGATAGTGAATAAAATAAGTACCAAAAAAGAACTGTTAGAATACTCCGAAAGTATTGTAAATACGGTTCGAGAACCACTGATTGTTTTAGACCAACATTTAAGAGTAGTTACAGCAAGCCGCTCATTTTATGAATTTTTTCGCGCTAACCATAAAGACACAGTTGGGAAACTAATATACAACCTTGGTAATAATCAATGGAACATTCCCAAGCTTCGTGAATTATTAGAAACCATATTGCCTCAAAAAACGAGCTTTGATGATTATAAAGTTGAGCACAATTTTAAAACAATTGGCTGGCGTACAATGCTGCTCAACGCAAGGCAAATTAAACGTACTCAGTCAAAAGATCGTATTATTTTATTGTCTATCGAGGACATTACTGAACGTAACGCGATTCAAGAAGGACTCGTAAAAGCGAATAAAGAGCTAGAAGTACTTACGAGTGACTTGGAAAGTGCTGCTCGAGTTAAATCTGAGTTTTTAGCAAATATGTCGCATGAACTAAGAACTCCACTTAATTCTATAAATGGTTTTTCTGAGGTGCTCTTCGATGAAACATTTGGCACTTTAAATGACAAACAAAAACAGTATGTTAAAAATGTATTGGTGAGCGGCAAACATTTACTGTTACTTATTAATGAAATACTGGATATGGCAAAGATTGAAGCAGGCAAAATGAGTCTCACCATCTCGCATTTGCCAATACGCCAAGTATTGCACGAAATTACAGGGCTTACAGCAGATACAGCTAACCAGAAAAAATTGAATATGTGTCTTGATATTGCTGATGACTTGCCACCAATTGAAGCTGACTCCCTTAAGGTTAAACAGATACTTTATAATTTGCTTTCAAATGCAGTGAAGTTCACACCCGATGAGGGTCAAATTGGCGTTAAAACACGACATACTGATACAGAAATAGAAATAATAATTTGGGATACGGGTATAGGTATTGCTGCTGAAAATATGGAAAAAATATTTGAAGGTTTTTTCCGTATAGAAACCCCCTATTCTAGATTAACAGAAGGTACAGGACTTGGGCTGCCAATCGCAAAAAGTCTAGTAAAGTTGCATGGAGGCGAGTTTGTTATTGAATCTGAAGGTGTTAATAAAGGCACATCGGTTCGTATAACTTTGCCAATTAAACAAAAGTCTGTGGTAAAGCATAATGAAAACCAAAATAGTTATAGTTGATGACAATGCGAATAACCTATTGCTAGAGGAAGATCTTTTACTCATGGCAAATTTTGAAGTATTCACTGCTATGAATGCAAGAGATGCGCTTTTAACAATAAAGCGTGAAACTCCAAAAATTATTATATTAGATGTCCAGCTCCCAGATATGTCTGGAACAGAGGTTGCTAGAATTTTGCGTGATGAAAAAGAAACGGCAGATATTCCTATTGTTTTTGTTACCGCTTCTGTTTTACCCGCAGATATAGACCAATTACTGTGTATACCTAACAGTGCGTATATTTCTAAGCCTATAGATACACGCACGTTTGCTCAACAAATAAGTTTATATATAAAGTAATGACTAAAATTATTTAAACCTTGATACACAGGAAAAGTTAATGAAAGATAGCCCTTTAATTTTGGTTGTAGATGACAACCTTCAAAATATTGAACTCATGCAAGCTTATCTTGAACCCAAGGGATATAAAACTGTAACAGCGACTGGCGGGCAACAAGCATTAGATATCTTAGCACAACAACCTGTAGACCTTATTTTACTTGATATAATGATGCCCGGTATGAACGGTTTTGAAGTAACACACCGAGTTAGAGAAGACGCTTTATTAAAGCTACTACCTATCGTCCTTATTACTGCTTTAAGAGAGACAAAAGAGCGAGTTAAAGGGATTGATGCTGGTTGCGATGATTTTATTACAAAGCCTGTAGATAAAAACGAGCTATTATCGCGCGTTAAGTCCCTTCTTAAGATTAAAGACTATAACGATTTAAGAACAAATTATCAGAAACAATTAGAAGCTGAAGTTGCTCAAAGAACTGAATCATTAAAGCAAGCAATGCAAAGCATTAAAGCCGCATCACTAGAAACAATTAATAGACTAACCAAAGCTGCTGAATACAAAGACGAAGAAACGGGTGCACACATTCAACGCATGAGTTTGTATTCTGAGGCCGTTGCACGCAGTGTAGGGCTAGATGAGGGAACAGTTGAAAATATTTTATTTTCAGCGTCAATGCATGATCTCGGAAAGATTTCTACACCTGACCACATTTTGCTAAAAGCAGGACAATTAGATGCTGCAGAATGGGAAATAATGAAACAGCACACCGTTGTAGGCGCTATCATACTTTCAGGTTCTGATTCTGAGGTTATTAAACTCGGTGAAATTATTGCCCGCTCACATCATGAAAAATGGGACGGCTCTGGTTATCCTGATGGCTTAAAAGGTAATGAAATTCCAATTGCAGCACGCGTAGTTGCTATTGCTGATGTATTTGATGCTCTCTCGTCAAAACGTCCTTATAAAAAATCATTCTCACAAGAAAAAACATTTGCCATTATTAAAGAAGGTAGTGGGAAGCACTTTGACCCCGCAGTAGTGGATGCTTTTTTTGCAGTGCAAGAAGAGATTTTAGCAATTAAACAAAAATATGCTGAAAAGTAACACGTCCATAATTAATTAGAGGAAACCCCATGAACGGACCAAACCCCAATAATCCTTCACCAATGGAAGGTTTTTATATTTGACGATAAAACAATAAATACGCTGCTAGATATAGCTTGGTGAGATTGGAGCAATGATAAAATCACTGCTCATTTTGATGCTATAACTCAAAATAATTTAGACGTGCTGTCTAAAATTCAGCACTACCACTCAAACATGTAGGCCATTTTACTTATTGTTTTTAGCGGCACATTATGTGAGTTTCGTTTAGCGTATAGGTGCTGCATAGCTTTGTCTTTTACTTCACCCACTATCACTTCTTTTACTTGATAACCTAAAGCAACGGCAGCTTGAGAGTAGGCTATAAATTCCCATTTTTTAATATTGGTGTTATCTACAATCACCAATGGAATGCCTTGAGCAAGTGCATTTATAAAGCGCGCCAAATTTAAATTATGAAATTGTGGTAACTTAAATTTATCAAAATGATATTCGCCCTGCTCATTATTAAAGTAATCATCAGTTGAGCAAATTAGATACTGACTTTCGTCGGCTCCACCTAATTCGTCAGCAAGGCTTTGCGCGTAGTAAGACTTACCACTTCCTGGTAGTCCTCGTAAAATAAAAACTTGTTTCATAGCATCGATTTTTTAAGGGTGAATAAATATTAATTTAGTTTGGATGTTAATAATGCCACAAAATCATTAAATTTCAGAGCAACAAATCATAATAGTGGCAATTAAACTCTAAAAACTGTTTAAAAATAAACCGCATGCATAAAAACTTTTAAAGAGTTGCCCACAATAGTTTTTTTATTTAACTTTACTAGGTAAGATACAGGGTTCAAGTGCAGCGCCGTTTATGTGCAATTTATGCCCGCGTGTTGCGCACAGTTAAAATAAAATAGTTAGGCAACTTATATCATTGGAGTGAAGATGAGCCATTTAGCGATTTCAGAGCTATTAAAAGGCAATGTTGCGGTAGACAGCCAAGTAACAATTAAAGGCTGGATCCGTACTCGCCGCGATTCAAAAGCAGGAATTTCATTTTTAGCCGTTCATGACGGTTCGTGTTTTGATCCTATTCAAGCGGTAGTTCCTAATTCACTGAATAATTATGATGAAGTTACTAGCTTAACAGCCGGTTGTTCTGTGTCGGTTACTGGTGTTTTAGTTCAATCTGCTGGCCAAGGTCAATCTTACGAAATTCAAGCTAACTCTGTGACTGTATTAGGTTGGGTAGAAAACCCAGATTCATACCCAATGTCGGCTAAGCGCCACAGCATTGAGTACTTACGTGAGCACGCTCACCTTCGCCCTCGTACAAATATGATTGGCGCGGTAACTCGTGTACGTAACTGTTTAGCACAAGCTATTCACCGTTTTTACCACGAGCAAGGCTTTTACTGGATCAGCACGCCAATCATTACGGCAAGTGACTGTGAAGGCGCTGGCGAAATGTTCCGTGTATCTACGCTTGATATGCAAAACTTACCACTTACGGATAAAGGCGAAGTTGATTACAGCGAAGATTTCTTCGGTAAAGAAGCATTCCTTACTGTATCTGGTCAGTTAAATGGCGAAACTTACGCATCTGCAATGTCAAAAATTTATACATTTGGCCCTACATTCCGCGCAGAGAATTCAAATACATCTCGCCACCTTGCAGAATTTTGGATGGTAGAGCCTGAAGTAGCGTTTGCAGATTTAGAAGACATAGCAAAACTTGCTGAAAACATGCTTAAGTATGTGTTTAAAGCCGTACTTGAAGAGCGCCGTGATGACATGGAATTTTTTGCACAACGTGTAGAAAAAACCGCAATTACGCGTTTAGAAGAATTTGTAGATAAAGACTTTGCACAAGTTGACTACACAGACGCTGTAGAAATCCTTAAAAACTGTGGCAAAAAGTTTGAGTACGCTGTTGAATGGGGCGTAGACTTACAGTCTGAGCACGAGCGTTACTTAGCTGAAGAGCACTTTAAAGCACCGGTAGTTATTAAAAACTACCCACGTGACATTAAAGCATTCTACATGCGTCAAAACGAAGACGGTAAAACTGTTGCCGCTATGGACGTAGTAGCACCTGGTATTGGTGAGATCATTGGCGGTTCACAACGTGAAGAACGTCTTGATGTACTTGATGCACGTTTAGAAGAAATGGGCTTAAACAAAGAAGATTACAGCTGGTACCGCGATTTACGTAAATACGGTAGCGTGCCGCACTCAGGCTTTGGTTTAGGCTTTGAACGCTTAGTTGCTTACGTAACAGGTATGGGCAACGTACGTGACGTTATTGCCTTCCCTCGTACTAAAGGCAGCGCAACTTACTAATACTAAGTTAGCCGTAAAAACCAGCCAATTGGCTGGTTTTTTTGTGTCTTGAATTAACCGAATAAAAAAGCCGCAGCACTCAAAGAGCACCACGGCTTTCAACCAGAATAAGATTGTTTATTTAAAGGCTATAAAGCACTCTCTAACTGTGGCAGTACTTCAAACAAATCAGCCACTAAACCGTAATCTGCAACTTGAAAAATAGGTGCGTCTGGGTCTTTATTAATCGCGACGATTACTTTTGAGTCTTTCATGCCGGCTAAATGCTGAATAGCACCGCTGATACCTACTGCAATATATAAGTTAGGTGCTACAATTTTACCTGTTTGCCCTACTTGCATGTCGTTAGGTACAAAGCCCGCATCAACTGCAGCGCGCGATGCACCAATAGCTGCACCTAGTTTATCGGCAATACCATTAAGTAATGCAAAGTTTTCGCCGTTTTGCATACCGCGACCACCCGATATGACCACACTAGCTGCTGTAAGCTCAGGGCGTTCTGATTCGGTTTGCTCAACACTTACAAAGCTGCTTAATTGCGAATCTGATACTGTATCAATGCTTGTTATAGCAACAGCTGATTGCTCACCTTGTAAATCAAAGCTACTGGCACGTACGGTAATTACTTTTTTACTGTCGAGTGATTTAACCGTGGCGATTGCATTACCTGCATAAATTGGACGTTTAAATGTATCTGCGTCCACGACTGCGATAATTTCAGAAATTTGCGCAACATCTAATAGCGCAGCAACACGTGGCATAAAGTTTTTGCCCGTTGTAGTAGCACTTGCAACAATGTGGCTGTAGTTGTCGCTAATTGATAACACTAAATCGCTCATGCTCTCAGCTAACTGATGTTCATAAACGTTATTATCGGCAACTAAAACATTAGCTACGCCATCAATGCTGGCAACTTGTGAGCTCATTGCGCTTAAGTTGTTACCTGCAATTAGTACATCAATAGAAAAACCCATTTTTACTGCGGCGTTAATAGTTTTTGAGGTTTCTGGTTTTAAGGCACCGTTGTCGTGCTCTGCAATTACGAGTGTTTTCATTTAAATCACCTTTGCCTCTGTTTTTAATTTTTCTACAAGCTGCGCAACGTCTTCAACAATAATTCCTGCGGTGCGTTTAGCTGGCTCTTCTACACTTATTAATTGCATACGCGGTGTTAAATCAACACCAAGCGAATCTGCTGCTATTACTTCAAGCGGCTTACGTTTGGCTTTCATAATATTTGGCAGTGATGCATAGCGAGGCTCATTTAAGCGTAAATCAGTTGTAACAACCGCCGGTAAGTTAAGTGCTACCGTTTGCAGCCCGCCATCAACTTCGCGAGTTACGTTTACTTTGCCATTTTCAATAACTACTTTTGATGCAAATGTACCCTGCCCGCGATTAGTTAATGCAGCAAGCATTTGACCTGTTTGATTATTATCTGAGTCAATTGACTGCTTACCTAAAATGACAAGTTCAGGCGTTTCTTGCTCTACAATTTTAGCGAGTAACTTTGCAATATGAAGTGACTCGAGCTTTTCATCGGTTTCGATGTGAATGGCTTTATCAGCGCCCAATGCTAATGCTGTGCGTAATTGTTCTTGTGATGCTTTTGCACCAATAGTTACGGCAACCACTTCAGTGGCGGTACCGGCTTCTTTAAGGCGAATTGCTTCTTCTATAGCAATCTCACAAAACGGGTTCATTGCCATTTTAACGTTGGTTAAATCAACGTCGCTGTTATCACTTTTAACGCGTGCTTTTACGTTGTAATCAATCACTCTTTTTATTGGTACGAGAACTTTCATAGGAACTCCATAATTATTTAAACCTACAAGGTAACGTGCACGTCAACCTATTTATTTTATGAAATTAGACTACTTCCTGTTGACGTAAACGTCAACCTAAAATAACCTTTAACTATTCACAGTCTGTAACGTTTAATTTGCAAGGTTATAAATAGGCTGTACACCTTATTTAAATGCGTAGTAAACATTCAAATAAGTCCGTCATAGATAAAGAGGTTATTATGGTCGAACGTGAAACCATGGAATTTGATGTAGTAATTGTTGGTGCAGGCCCTGCTGGGCTTTCAAGTGCAATTAAACTCGCGCAATTAGCACAAGAAAAACAACAAGAGTGCATGATTTGCGTAGTCGAAAAAGGTTCTGAAGTAGGAGCACATGTACTCTCTGGTGCTGTTTTTGAAACCAAAGCTTTGGATGAACTACTACCTAATTGGCAAGAGCTTGGCGCACCGGTTACAACCAAAGTAACTAACGATGAAATTTATTGGTTTAACAACGAGCAAAAAGCGACATCAATCCCCCACTTTGCTACACCAAAAACATTTCATAATGATGGTAACTACATTGTATCTATGGGCAATGTATGTCGATGGCTTGCAGAGCAAGCTGAGAGCTTAGGCGTAGAGATATTTCCAGGATTTAGCGCACACGCTTTAATAATTGAAGATGAAGCAGTAAAAGGCATTATTACTGGCGATATGGGTGTAGACAAAGACGGGAATGAAAAAGACGGTTACATGCCAGGCATGGAGCTTCGTGCAAAATACACTATTTTTGCCGAAGGTTGCCGAGGTCATTTAGGTAAGCAGCTAATTAATGAGTTTGCACTTGATGCAGATTCATCGCCGCAGCATTACGGTTTAGGCTTTAAAGAAATTTGGCAAATTGATGAAAGTAAGCATGAGCTTGGCAAAGTTGTTCATGGTACAGGTTGGCCACTTAGCGGCGATACTAATGGTGGTGCATTTATGTATCACAGTGAAAACAACCAAGTTGTTGTGGGTTTAATTATTGATTTAAATTACTCAAACCCACATTTAAGCCCGTTCGATGAGTTTCAGCGAATGAAGCACCATCCAGTATTTAAAAACGTACTTGAAGGCGCTGAACGTGTTGCTTACGGTGCGCGTGCTATTGCTAAAGGCGGTTTACATTCATTACCAAAAATGCATTTTGCAGGTGGCCTACTTGTAGGATGCGATGCAGGCACACTTAATTTTGCAAAAATTAAAGGTAATCACACTGCAATGAAATCAGGAATGATTGCCGCAGAGGTTATTTTTGAAGCATTGCAAAATGAGTTAGCAAATACCGATTTAACTCATTATCAAACTGCGTTTGAGCAATCGTGGGCATATAAAGAGTTATATCAATCTCGTAACTTTGGCCCTGCAATGCACAAGCTCGGTAAATTTTTAGGTGGTGCGTATAACACGCTTGATCAAAATATTTTTAATGGCGGTTTACCGTTTACATTTAAAGATAATACGCCCGATCACTCTACCCTTGTTGATGCTAACGCCGCTGACAAAATTGCGTATCCAAAACCAGATGGACACCTTAGCTTTGATAAACTCTCAAGTGTGTTTTTATCAAATACTAACCACGAAGAATCACAGCCGTGTCATTTAAAGCTTAAAGATGCGTCAATTCCTATTAACGTAAATTTAGTTAAATTTGATGAACCCGCACAACGTTATTGCCCAGCAGGCGTTTACGAAGTACAAGAAATTGCAGGCAATAAAGAGTTTGTTATTAATGCCCAAAACTGTGTGCACTGTAAAACCTGCGATATTAAAGACCCAAGCCAAAACATTACATGGGTAACACCTGAAGGTGCAGGTGGGCCAAATTATCCTAATATGTAACTAAATTATGCGCTGTATAGCTATATAACTACGTTTTTTACATATAAATTATAAACATATCCTAAATTGCAGGGGCTTCGGCCCCTTTTTTACGTTATGCTAATAGTAGTTTTAATAATAAGAGTGTTATTTATGCCGTCGTCAAAAGTTATTTTTCGTTTTTTAGCAGAGCCTACTGATGTTAATTTTGGTGGTAAAGTTCATGGTGGGGCCGTCATGAAGTGGATTGACCAAGCAGGTTATGCGTGCGCTGCAGGTTGGAGTGGTCATTACTGCGTAACTGTTTCGGTTGCGGGTGTTAAATTTAGACGCCCTATTTTAGTGGGTCAAATAGTCGAAGTAGAAGCTAAAATTGCCCATACGGGTAGAAGTAGCATGCAAATATTTATTCAAGTTAGGTGTGGCGATCCAAAAACGCAAAATATGGTTGAAACAAACCATTGTGTTATCAGCTTTATTGCAATGGATGAAACGGGCTACCCAATAGAAGTGCCTTCGTTTAAAGCAGTGACCGATGAAGACATTAAATTAGAAAATTACGCTATAAAAATGAAAGAAATAGCAATTGAAACAGAAAACTTACTTCACGAAGTCTAATTAGTAATTTAAATAAAGTAAGGCTATGTAAAAAACTCATTATACTTTGTAAAACATACAACTTATTTTAGAGTACACGATTACACAAAAGTTCACTTTGATTATAAAACACGCTAAATAATGTAAAAACCAATACAAAAGAACTAATTATGGCGTGTTTTTAATCCATTTTAATATTGGCACGCTCGCTGCAAGTAAGTAATTGAAGTTTGATTAATGAAATCAAGCATTTGATTATTTTTTGTAAAGGAGCTATTCAATGATTAAAACACTTTCTCTTTCAGCTATTGCACTAGCAACACTGGGTTTTAACTCTGCAGCACACGCTGACATTTCTGATTTCGATTCTCCACGTATTTATACTGGTATCGGTTACGGTCAATATTCTTTTGAATTTGAAGACAGTGACAACGACACTGACTTTGACGACGATGCACAAATGCTTAAAGGCTATATTGGTACTCAGTTTAACGAATACCTAAGCTTAGAACTTGCTTATCAAAACTTTGATGAAGTAAGTGATATAGACAGCAAAGCTGAAATTGATGGCGTATCGCTTGCCGCACGTTTGGGCTACCCAATAACAGAAAGCTTTTCGGTATATGCAAAAGGCGGTTGGCTTGAGTGGGATGCAGATTACACACAAGATTTACCAGTAGGTGGTGTAACAGCGTCTACAGATGGTGGTGATGCATTTTACGGTGCGGGTATTGAATACGCACTTACAACAAATGTACAGTTTCGTTTAGAGTACGAACGCTACAAACTTGATGACGATATTGATCCAGACATGGATGTAGCATCTGTATCAGTTCAATACATGTTTTAATTAATCTTTAACATGTATGAGAGGGGTAAGCTTATGAGCTTGCCCTTTTTTGTTTTAGGTCCTTTTTAAATACATTAATACAAAATATAAACCACTCAGTCTAATAAATGATTTTGAACCGCTTGGTCTATAAGCAATAAACTTACTTACACTAATGCCATAAATACTAAATGCAGGTAGAATAGCGCTCTATTTTATTTGTACCCGAGTACTATGAGCGATTATACCATTTCGGCTATTGGCCACATTGAATCTCCTTATAAACAAAAGTTTGCTATACCTAGGCAGCCTCGTTTAGTGCCACAAGCCAAGGCAAAACTTATTTTTGCACCTGATTTTAATCGCGAAGAGTTTGTACGTGGTTTAGATGAATTTACTCATATTTGGTTGTTATTTCGTTTTCATGAAACGGCCGATAAAGGTTATTCTGCTATGGTGCGCCCACCTCGTTTAGGTGGCAATGAGCGAAAAGGTGTATTTGCTACCCGCGCTACATTTAGACCAAACGCGATTGGTATGAGCGCAGTAAAACTTGAAGGTATCGAGTATAAAAATGGACAACTTAGTTTATTACTCGCTGGCATTGATTTACTTGATGGCACACCCATTATCGATATTAAACCGTACTTACCCTATTCAGATGCAATGTTTGACGCCAGTGCTGGCTTTGCAGATACACGCCCAGAAACACAAATGACGGTTGAATTTAGCCCTCAGGCAATTGAGTTTGTTAATGCGCAAACACAATACCCAGATTTACATGATTTTATAGCTAATGTTTTAAAACAAGATCCCCGCCCTGCCTATAAAAAACAAAAAGACGGCGAGCAAAGCTATGGTATGACTTTGTACAATTATAATATTCGCTGGCAAGTCAATGGCGAGCATAACGTAGTAACAAACATAGAAAAAAACTAAATAACTCACTTAGCGCTTTAGTGTAAAAGCATCCGCTGTTAAACTTAAGCTCTATTAAAAGAACATAATTACTCTATTTCGGAAAAAACATGCGTACAAGCCAATATATACTCGCAACACTTAAAGAAACGCCATCAGATGCTGAAATCGTATCGCATCAGTTAATGCTTAGAGCCGGTATGATCCGTCGCGTCGCTTCGGGTTTATACACTTGGTTACCCTCTGGTTTACGTGTGCTACGTAAAGTAGAAAACATTGTACGTGAAGAGATGGACAAAGCAGGTGCTATTGAAATGCTAATGCCTGTAATTCAACCTGCTGATTTGTGGGAAGAGTCTGGCCGTTGGAATGAATTTGGTCCTGAGCTTATGCGCTTTACAGACCGTCATAACCGTACGTTTGCACTTGGTCCAACACACGAAGAAGTAATAACTGATTTCGTACGTAAAGAAATAAGCAGCTACAAGCAGTTACCAGTTACCTTATATCAAGTACAAACTAAAGTACGCGACGAACGTCGCCCTCGCTTTGGTGTTATGCGAGCTCGTGAATTTACAATGAAAGATGCCTACTCTTTTCACTTAAGTGAAGAGTGTTTAGATGCAACTTATCAAGCGATGCACAAAGCATACTGTAACATTTTTGAGCGTTTAGGCCTTGATTACCGCCCTGTACTTGCTGATACTGGGTCTATTGGTGGTAGCCTATCGCACGAGTTTCATGTACTTGCTGAGTCGGGCGAAGATGCAATTGCATTTAGTGATGGCAGCGATTACGCAGCTAATATTGAAAAAGCAGAAGCACTAGCGCCAAACGATCCACGCCCAGAAGCAAGTAAAGAGTTAAAAGCATTCCCTACTCCTGACGCTAAAACAATTAATGAGCTTAAAAAGCATTACGGTGTAAAACCTCATCGTGGTGTTAAAACCTTAATTGTTTACGGTGCACCTAATGAAAACGATGCACGTGGTTTAGTGGCGCTTGTACTTCGTGGCGATCATGATTTAAATGAATTAAAAGCTGAAAAGCACCCATTAGTAGACTCTCCGCTTGAAATGGCAACAGAGGCAGATATTGTTGCTGCTATTGGTGCAAAACCTGGCTCCTTAGGCCCGGTCGGCTTATCTATGCCTATTATTGTTGATAGAGCCGCTAATATCCTTGCTGATTTTGTTGCCGGTGCTAATAAAGACGACGAGCATTACAGCGGTATTAACTGGGATCGTGACGTAACTGATTACGAAGTTGCTGATATTCGTAATATTGTTGAAGGCGATATGAGCCCATGTGGCCAAGGCGTTTTACAAATTAAACGCGGTATTGAAGTAGGTCATATATTCCAACTTGGTACCAAGTACTCAGAAGCGATGAAAGCGGGAGTATTAAACGAAGGCGGTAAAAACCAAACCATGACTATGGGTTGTTACGGTATTGGTGTTTCACGTATTGTTGCTGCTGCTATTGAGCAAAACAACGATCAATACGGGATCATTTGGCCAAAATCAATCGCGCCATTCGATTTAGCAATTGTTCCAATGAACATGCACAAATCGCATCGTATTCCTGATATTGCAAATAACCTTTACCAAGGTTTAAAAGATGCAGGTCTTGATGTGTTATTTGATGACCGTAAAGAGCGCCCTGGTGTTATGTTTAATGACATGGAGCTAATTGGTGTACCATTTACACTGGTGATTGGTGAGCGTAACCTTGACGAGAATAAAGTTGAGCTTAAAAACCGCCGCACCGGTGAAAAGCTAATGATTGATATAGACACAGCAATTGATGCAATTAAAGCGGCTGTTAAAGGTTAATAACACGCACGCTCAAAATAGACTAAAAGGCCGCATTTAAAATGCGGCCTTTTTTATGCGCGATTAATAGCAATGCGTAATAATAGCTGCTCAATGACTCACCTTTCCTAGCTTTATAGAAATCTTTTAATTACGTGCCTTGGTATAAATTGTCATGGAGGCTTCGCTAAAGTGTCTCATAAGTGTCATTAGATTTATCTACAGTGTTTAATTATTACACTATGGATGACGGGCATGACAAACAATCAACTGCGTAAAAAACAACATTATCCAGCCATTTGGATATCTGATGTTCATTTAGGTTACAAAGATTGTAAAGCTGATTACTTACTTGATTTTTTAAACTCGGTAGAATCTGACACACTTTATTTAGTGGGTGATATTATTGACTTATGGTCGATGAAGCGACAGTTTTATTGGCCCCCTTCTCATTATGAAGTATTAAACTGCATACAAACAAAAGCAGCTAGCGGTACACGTGTCATTTATATTCCCGGTAATCATGATGAAGCGTTTAGAAACTATATAAATCAAACATTATTTGGTGTTGAAATCCACCAGCAGTTTATTCACACCACTAAAGCTAATAAACGGTTTTTACTTATACACGGCGACGACTTTGATTCAGCGACTCGTTATAACAAACTTGTTAGTATTGCGGGGGATGCAGGATACGACTTTTTATTATTTTTAAATCGCTGGACCAATCGTATACGTAAAATATTTGGTGGTAACTACTACTCGCTTGCATCATGGATAAAAGCTCGGGTACACAAAGCACGAGAAGCGATTAGTGCCTTTGAAGATGCCGCAGTTCATGAAGCTAAAAAACAAAACGTAGATGGTATTATTTGTGGACACATTCACCATCCCAAAATAAAAGTGGATGACGATATTATATACTGTAACGATGGTGATTGGATTGAGAGCTGTACTGCGCTTGTAGAGCAGCAAGATGGAAAGATAGAATTACTACATTGGTCAGATACACAATTTATACTTGATAGCGCAGACATAGCTATTCTTAACACGCCTTTTAATACGACAACAAGTACCAAACCAAAAAAATCAGCTGCCTAGCAGCTGATTTTAAAAACGATTAACTTAACCAAGTAATTAGCTTATCTTTTAAAGTTTCTGGTTTAATTGGTTTTGTAATGTAGTCGTTCATTCCAGCAGCTAAACATCGCTCTCTATCACCTTCCATCGCACTCGCTGTCATAGCGATAATCGGTATGTAAGTATAATCTACCCCTGCCTTACTATTTCTAATTTCACTTGTTGTATCGTAGCCGTTTAAATTAGGCATTTGGCAATCCATTAATATAACATCAAAAGCTTGCTCTTCGTTTTCTCTCAATGCTTCTAATGCTTCTACACCGTCTGACGCACAAGTGATTTTTACTTTAGTACGCTTTAATATCGCCTTTGCTACTTCAATGTTTATCATATTATCGTCAACTAATAATATATGATAAGCAGATAGGTCAGGCTCTACTTGTTCCTCTTCCAAGCCTTTAGGTGGCGCTATAATACAGTCACTACTAGCACCAAATAAGCTGGCTAATTTATAACTGAATTGATCTTGAGTGAGTGGTTTATTTAAAATATGGCTGCCTTCAGGTAATACCGTTTTGATTGGCTTATCTGTCACCATGTCTCGTAAAATTAAAACATACTTTTTATTAAACTGTTTACAGTAATCAATTAACGCATCAATTTGAGGATGCTCATCATCAATTAATAATAAATCAGCTTCAAACTCTTTGTGCTCACTAAAGTAGTCAAGTCGTACAATGTTTTCTGCTTTTACTTTGCAGGTTAATAACAATAAGTCGCATACGTTTTTATAAACGTTATCGCGCGCTATTAATGCAGCTACGTTGATACTTGTAGCAAGCTCTATACCTGTGTTTAATTTTTTCTCTTGTGCAACGTGTAGCTCAACCGTTGCGGTAAAGGTACTACCCGCGCCCTTTTCACTTATAACCGTAATATTACCACCCATTAACTGAGCAAGCTTTTTACATATAGATAACCCTAAGCCTGTACCACCAAAATGGCGGGTCGTGCTTGAGTCTTCTTGCGTAAATACTTCAAATAATTTGTCAATGTTTTCAGGCGCTATACCAATTCCGGTATCTTTTATTGTAAAGCTCATTAATAACTTTGAGTCAGTAATGTACTTAGAGCCAACAGTTAAACTTACTTCACCTCTATGAGTAAATTTAAACGCATTATTAACTAGGTTAATTAAAATTTGTTTAAGTCGATGGCTGTCGCCAATAACCATTCTGTCTACTACATCTTTAGTATCTAAAAATACTTCAAGACCTTTGCGTTGCCCTTGTAACGCTAAAGAGCTAATCATATCGCTACATACTGTAACAACATCAAATGTATGATTATCAATATCAAGCTTACCTGCTTCTATTTTAGAAAAATCAAGGATATCGTTAATCAAATTCATCAATGAATTAGCACTGCTATTTGCTAGTTTTAAATAATGGTATTGTTGTTCGGTTAAGCCATCTTCTTTGAGCATTTCAAGCATCCCTAATACGCCATTCATTGGTGTGCGTATTTCGTGAGAGATATTTGCTACAAAGTCACTTTTTGCATGGCTTGCTGCTAATGCTTGGTCAATTGCACGCTCTAGTTCAATGGTCCTTTGTGAAACCTTTAGCTCCAGAGTACTGTTTAACGCTTCGAGCTCTGATTGCGTATTTTTTAATGAGCTAATATTTCTTAAAATAGCCGCAACTTGATAACGGTTATTATATACATCAAAAATACTGCTAAGCGTAATCGAAAAATATTGTTTGTTGCCATTGCCATCTGTGTAGATTGCTTCAAACGGCATTTTTGAACCGTTTGTAATAGTCTCTTGTATACAATTAGTGTCTGCGTTGTTTAAATTAAACAGCGAGACAAAATCAGGATTAGTGCCTGAAATTGAACTACCAAAAACCTCTTTAGCGGTATTATTAAAGTGAACAATTTCCCCGTTTTGCTCAATTGTAAAAATAGCATCCAAAGAATTTTCTATTACTTTATTGTTTTGCTCTTTTAGAGAATTAATTAACAGCTTACGGTTTATAAAACGTTGGTATAAAAAAGCAATAACTAAAAATATGCTAAAAAATACCACTAACATTGCAATAAAGTTTTGACGTCTCTCATTCACCTTTGCAAACAATGTTTTTGTATCAACACTTACACCAAGATCTAAAGGTAGCATGGCTATATCACCCTCAAACGAAATTCGTTTTTTTAAAGTGTAAGCCACTGGATAATTACTTATTGGTAAAGTGCCTTGCTCTGTCATGGTGGTTGCAGTAGAGAATTCTTCAGACCATGTTTTAGTTTTATTAAATTCAAAACTGAATCGAAGTTGAGGGTTTGGATGATATAAAAATTCACCTTCATTATTCATAAGGTAAATCTGCGTCCCTTGTGGAGATTCAACTGTTAAATCTTCAAGTAATTTATCCGCAAAGTAATTAGTAACTAATATTGCAAATATTTTATTATTTTCATCAAAAACAGGCTTAGCAACACGAAAAGTGCTTATATAAGGTTCTTGTATCTGTCCATTTTCACGGTTGTAGTTAATTGGAGAAATATAAACACTTTTCTTATCAAGCATGCTTGCTTTGATTATGTAATCGCGTTGACCTTTTTTTTGTAATTGCAGACCTTGCAGTCGATTAATCTCTCCAAGTTGATTTCGGTCAACTCTAACAATCTCTTGCCCACCATCTTCGAGCATAATATAGCGAGCTTGCAAAATACTGTCATCGGTCTGCATAAAACCAGTAAAAATACTTGCTAAGCGCTCTTGCCAAACATCTATTGGCGTACCAAGAACAGGATCAATTAGTTTATTTTCTTTAGCGCGGGTAATGCCTTGTATTGGTGGTGTAGCATCTAAAAAGCGAATGGCGGTAACACTGTCTTTAAGATGTTTTTTTAATGAAAGGCTTTTTGTTTCAAGTTCACGCTTTAATTCTATTTGAGCTGAATTATAAACATCACTTCTTACTTTTTGATCGAACAAATACAGAGATGGTAAAGCTATAAGAACAAATATTATTGTTGCAACGAGCATTAGTTTATTATTTTTTGTCACATTCAAAAAAATATTCCTTTTTAACATTTACCTTCACCATAAGTTTTTATTGTTATTAGTATAGAGTATTAAAGAGAGAATTGGACCCTCTAACTAATCAGTTATCGTTATAATTTTTATAATAAAAAGACTAAATCATTAGTTTTATTTAGAGCATAACCCTTATGTGAATTTTAAATGAATGGGTGAAAAAATATTGGCTTACAAAATTAATAAATGGGCTATTTTAACTATTAATCGCTTCAAAGTATAAAAGGTAGCAATTGCTACCTTTTATATATTCTTAAAACCCTTTATGTACATTATCTAAATAGCACATCTTCTCTGTTAAACCACTTGACACAAAATGCCAATAGCCCAGCAGCAATGATTGCAGTGGCTAAAAATATTAAGCCTACAAATGTGTAATCAACAGTCCCTTTTACTATTTCTTTAATTGCTAATGCTACGTTTGTAACAGGAATGAATGCTGTTTTAGCAGTAAGTTCCATATTTGGCATTATTGAAATAATAATCGGGAAAAATACGCCCATACTAAGTGGTGCCATATAATTTTGCGCTTCTTTAAACGTGCGAGCATAGATAGATATAGCCAGAGCTAAGGCCGAAAAGATAGCTGCAACAGGTAGTAATAGTACAAATATCATTAGTAAATCGGTTACTGCTAATGTACTAAATGCGGCTTTAATAAAATCAAGATCGGCAAATGCGAGCGCCAATGCTATCCAACAGCCCATACTTAAGACGGTTATGGTTGTGGAGGCAATAGATGTAGTTAACAAGGTTATAAACTTACCAAGCACCAACTCTGTACGCGTAATAGGTGTAAGTAGAAGTGTTTCTAGCGTGCCGCGTTCTTTTTCGCCAGCGCCTAAATCAATAGCGGGATAAGTTGCCCCCATCAATACTAATGGAATAAGTAGGTAAGGTAAAAAACCGCCAATTTTTTCGCCAAGGTTTTCACGTTTATCGGCTGTATCTACTTTTATTACTTCAATTGGATTAAGAATAGATTTTTGAACAGACTCTTCAATACCAAAACTGATTAGCTTTTGAGTTTGCAGCACGTCACTGTATTCTTTTGCGAGCTCTTTAACGCGTTCGAATAAAAAGTTGATAGATTTTGAATCGTTAAAAACAACCTGCCACTGGCTTTGTTTTCCATCGTCCAATGTTTGCACAGCATGACTTGGTAAATAAATACCCATATCAATATCGCCAGCGATTACACCTGCTTTAAGCTCATCAATATTGTTAAAGGTTTTATCCCCTTTATAAAGCTCAAAACTTTTGTGATAAAACACTTTGTCAGTAAATTCTTGTGCGTATTCACCGTTGATAATCGCGTAAGTATTTACTTTTTGCTCAGCATCCATTGCAGCTTGCGAGCTTATAAATGCCATTACGGCAAACAATAACGGAAATATAGCAACAGGAAGCGCGACTACAAATAATAGCGTTTTTTTATCGCGTAATAACTCTCTTAATTCCTTTTTAAATACCTCAAACATCATGTTTCTCCGTTAATATATTCATAAACGCTTGATTAAGCTCATCACTATTGCCTGCTTGTTTAAACTCTTCTACTGTTCCGTCAAAACAGCTAATACCTTCGTTAATTACAGCGACACGGTCACATAAAAGGGCTACTTCATCTAGATGATGGGTTGAGAAAATAACAGGCGTCCCTTGCGCCTTTAAACCTTTGATAAATTTAATAACTGTTTGTGTTGTCATTATATCAAGGCCCGTTGTTGGCTCATCAAGTACCACAACTGCTGGGCGATGAACAACTGCACGCGCTATATTTGCTTTTTGCTTCATACCTGTTGAAAGGTTTTCTGCCCGTTTATCTACAAATTTATGCATATCAAGCAATGTAAATAGCTCATCACAACGCGATGCTATATCGCTTTTGTTCATGCCATGAAGCTTTGCAAAATACTCTATGTTTTCTTTTACAGTTAAGCGGCCATACAGCCCCGTAGAGCCTGATAAAAATCCAATAGACTTACGGCCCAGTAGCGGTTTTTTTACAATATCGTTTCCGGCAATCGTTATTGAGCCTTCATCGGGCTTTAACGCGGTTGAAATCATTCTCAGTGTCGTCGTTTTACCCGCACCATTTGGGCCGAGCAATCCAAGTACCTCACCTTTAGCGCAACTAAAACTAACGTCTCGTACTGAGTGAAAGTAGTCTTTATCTTCACGAGGATCGATGTCGTCTATTTTATTTTTTTTGTGATCTTTAGTTAGCTTAAATTTCTTTTTAAGCCCAGCAACTTCTATCATGTTCGCATCCTTCGTTTCGCTCTAAAATAATCTGTATTGTTGTAAAAAGAGTCGTCTTTGTTTTCGTCATGCCAGCCTGGCACACCTAATAAAGGCAGTGGTGAAAGCTTTTTGTTATCGGCTAAGCAGTTATCTGTACTAATCATCTCATAAAGGGCTTGGTCAAGGTACTGGTATTGAGTTACTAAATCTTTACAAAATATTTCATTAGGTACACAAACAAATAACGCTTTACCCGTTAAACCTATATAGGGCTTTGTTAGCATTTCATAATTAGCATGACCAAACATAAAAGGTTTTATTGTTTTACCCCACTCATGTTTGTGTTCAACGAATGCAGTTTTCCATTGGTGATCGCAAAGCCACTGCTGCCATTTACTCTCACTTATAGCTAATACAACACCACACTCATCAAAAAGCGTTAGTGCATTACGATGCTTAGTACGCTGTTGCAGTCCATGCTCAGCTATATCTTGCACATGTCTATGGTTTATTAACGCTTTGGTTTTAGGAAATAAACACCATATAAACCCACCAAATAAGTCATGCCAGTTTTCACTGCGTGTAGGTACAACACCTGTTTCAAAAATTACTTGCTCATAATACCGCTCGCCAAAGTCTACCTTTGCATCATCTTCAAAAGTAATAGGAATATTATTCTCATTAATAGCAGTTAAAAATGGAGAAAACCACTGCGGCGATGGCCAATCTGTTAGTTCGTTAACTTTAAATAGCTCACGTAAATGCGCAAATGCACCTGTTTCTAAACTACTGATTTGCCACTGCTCGGGGGGAGTAAAACGCTTCATTTAAACCTTTAACAATTTATGCCTATAATTTACGAGAAGTTTACCGCAAAAACTGGTTCTGCTTAATAGAAGTTAATATACTAATCACAACTTAAAACAAAAAAAGAGCTGACATGAAACATTATTTCTCTCTCACACTCCTCGCTACTGCTGTTTTAGCAGGTTGCGCAACAACAAGTATTACCCCGACTGATGTAACAAATGGTTATAACAGTATTCAAGCTGATGAACTGGCTAAACATGTAAAAGTACTCGCATCGGACGAATTTGGTGGCCGTGCTCCTTCATCACCTGGCGAAAAGCTAACGCTTGATTATTTAACTGCGCAGTTTAAAGCTTTAGGTTTAAAGCCAGGTAATGGCGACAGTTACTTACAAGAAGTGCCATTGGTTTCTTTAGAAGCTGATTCGAATATGGTGCTTAGTATTGGTGGTAAAGACTATCAATATAAAAAAGACATGGTTATGGGTAGCAGCCGCATTAGCGCACAAGAAGGCATAGAAAATTCTGAACTCGTATTTGTGGGTTACGGCGTTAATGCCCCTGAATACAATTGGAATGACTACGAAGGGTTAGATGTTAAGGGCAAAACGGTTGTAATGCTGGTTAACGATCCGGGCTTTGCAACAAAAGACCCTGCTTTATTTACTGGCGATGCAATGACTTATTACGGTCGTTGGACATACAAATATGAAGAAGCAAGTCGACAAGGTGCAGCTGGCGCGATTATTATTCATGAAACAGCACCTGCGTCATACCCATGGTCGGTTGTTGAAAATTCGTGGAGTGGCGAGCAGTTTGGTTTTCAAAAAGAAAACAACAATATGGACCGCGTAGCCGTTGAAGGCTGGGTTACAACTGACGTAGCAAAAGAGCTTTTTACTAAAGCAGGATTAGATTTTGAGACTGCGAAAGAAAACGCAGCTAAAGGTGCTTACCATGTTGATATGGGCGATTTAACTGCTTCTGTTAATGTTAAAAATACAATTAAAAAATCAGTGTCGTATAACTTTATCGCTACGTTACCAGGAAGCGAGCAACCAGATGAGCATGTTATTTACTCAGCGCATTGGGATCACTTAGGTACAGATAAAACACGTAAAGGCGATCAAATTTACAACGGTGCTCACGACAACGCAACGGGTACAGCTGGGCTTATTGAAGTAGCTGAAGCCTTTACTAAATTACCAAAGCACCCTAGCCGCTCAATGACATTTTTAGCAGTTACGGCTGAAGAGCAAGGCTTACTAGGTTCTAAATACTATGCAGCTAACCCAGTGATTGCAGCTAATAAAACAGTCGCTAACATAAACATGGATAGCTTAAATTTATTAGGCAAAGTAAAAGACATGAATGTGGTTGGTATTGGCAAGTCACAAATGGATGAGTTTTTAGCAACTGCAGCTAAAGAGCAAGGCAGAACAATATCAGGCGATCCTAAACCATCATCTGGTGGCTATTACCGCTCTGATCACTTTGCATTTGCTAATATGGGGATTCCAGCCATGTACGCAGGTGGCGGCACAGTCGCAGCTGACGAAGAGACAGCTAATTACCGTAAACGCATGAGTTTAGTACTTCGCGGTTGTTATCATCAACCATGTGATCGTTACCGTGACGAATGGGATTTATCGGGTGCTGTTCAAGACTTACAATTGTTTTATAAAGTAGGTTTTGATATTTCGGAGCAAGAGCAATGGCCAACGTGGAATGCAAACTCAGAATTTCAACGTAAGTAGCATTGGTTTAACATCGAAAAACTCAAAGAGAGTAATCGATTTAAATAGATGCAAATGATATTGATTATCATTTAATTAAAATATACAGTGTTACTAAGTTTATTTAATTGGTAACACTGTATGATTTTACTCTCTCAAATAGGATTTATTACGCCCGCTTCTAAACGCTTTGTTAGCCAAAATAAACGTTTATTATTACCACTTTTTTTACTGGTATGCTTAGCTGTGCCATCACTTCGTGAAATTACAATAACAGCACTAAGCGATGCTTTTTTTCAAGTTAGCGTATTTGTTGCTGCTACATTATTAATTTATTACTACGCCATAGAGCATTTACCTCAATTAGAGCTTAGTTATTTAAGTGCTAAATCGCCGGTATTAGAAATATTTTTTGCTGCCGTTTTAGGTGCACTTCCTGGATGTGGTGGTGCAATAATAGTGGTTACCCAGTTTACAAAAGGCCAAGCAAGTTTTGGGGCCATTGTTGCTGTTTTAACAGCTACAATGGGAGATGCCGCATTTTTACTCCTTGCCACTCGCCCTACTGAAGGTTTAACCATAATGGCCATTGGCTTAGTCGTAGGCACGCTTTGTGGTGTTATAGTAAATGCCCTACATGCAAAAGACTTTTTACGCCCAACAAAGCAAGAACAAAAACACCAAGTTAAAGTATTGCCAACTCGTATAATTAAAATAAGCAAACCCGTTTGGATGTTCGCTATTATTCCAAGCCTCATTATTGCTTTTTTAATTGCATTTAATGTCGACTTTGATCAATTTGGAAAATACACAGGCACAAGTATTAGTATTTTTGGTGCTGCAATGGCGTTATTTACTGTAACTATATGGGCGTATTCTTCTAAAGGTGAAAGCTATAAAGAAGTAACCTCAGAAGACGATGAATGTAATCCACCTTCTAAAATTATTAAAGTACTTCAAGACACACACTTTGTGACCGCATGGGTAGTGGCATCATTTATGTTGTTTGAGATTTTAGTAAATATTGCAGGGCTTGATTTAAAAAACTGGTTTGCACATTATGCTTATTTAGCGCCACTTATTGCTGTAGTGATTGGTTTTTTACCAGGTTGTGGTCCGCAAATAATTGTTACTACGTTATATATTCAAGGCATTATTCCCTTTAGTGCATTAACTGCTAATGCAATATCTAACGATGGTGATGCGTTATTTCCTGCAATTGCAATGGCACCTAAAGCGGCTGTAATTGCGACTGTGTATACATCTATTCCTGCTTTGGCCGTTGGCTATGGCCTTTACTTTTTAAGTTAAAATTGCCATAAACAAAAAAGCTCAGCTATTGCTGAGCTTTTAGGATGTTAACTTATTTTATTTATACGGCTGCTGGCTCTGCAGCTAGTTCTTTTGGATTTGGGCCATAATCATTTTCGCCTTCATGTGAGTCTTGTGCAAGAAAAACAATTAAAACAATCCAACCAATTACTGGCACTAACCAAAGTAACTGCCACCAGCCTGAACGGCCAGTATCATGAAGGCGACGTGCGCCAGCACTCAATTGAGGGATCAATAATGCCAAGCTATATATTGTTCCAATCACAGCTACACCCATCAGCTCATCAACCACTCCCAGTGCTAAAGCGATTAAAAAGTTGATTAAGTAAAACATCCAAAATGCTTTGCGGCGATTACGGCCTGAAAAATCGGCGTAGCTGCGAAGCGCATTCATATAATGTTCCATGAAATTTCCTTAGTGTTATTTTTTATATTCCCTAACAGGGGTAACTTTATTACTTTTTAGTAACACTTGTATCTTAAATAAAAACAGACTCATTTAAAACAAAAAACCAGCAAATTGCTGGTTTTTATTACATATTAGCAGTTTAGCTATTAACTCATAGCCATCATCATTGCCGATGGGTTTTCTAAGTACGATTTCCATAGGTTATTAAAGCGTGCAATAGTGCCGCCATCAATAACACGATGATCGCCAGACCAACTCACTTGCATTATCGCTTTACTCACAACTTGGCCACTTTCATCAAAACGCGGTAAGTGCTGCAGTTTACCCAATGCAACAATAGCTACTTCTGGTTTATTAATTATAGGGGTCGCAATAGTGCCGCCAATCGCACCAATGTTAGAGATACTAATTGTCCCACCTTTTAAATCATCAGGTGCAACACGCCCTTCTCGCGCTGAGTGAGTTAAGCGGGTTAAATCATTAGCCACATCAACAATACTCTTACTCTGGCACGACTTAATATTAGGCACTAACAAGCCAATTTTTGAATCAACCGCTATACCAATATTATGATCGTTATAATAGGTAAGCTCTGAGCAATCATCATTCACTTTTGAATTAAGTACAGGGTACTCTTTCATTGCCAGCGAGAGTGCTTTTACAAAAAATGGCATCATGGTGAGCTTTACGCCTTGTGCTTTGTACTGCTCTTTTAAGGAGCTGCGCAAAGCTATAAGCTGTGTTAAGTCTATTTCATCACTAAACGTAAAGTGCGGAATAGTTGAAACTGAAGCTACCATTTGTTTGGCCATGGCCGCTTTAATGCCTTTAATTTGCTCTACTCGTACGCCACCGCTTTGATTCTGTGTTTGGTTTTGTACTGCACTTTGAGAAGCATCGCTATTAAGCGGTGAAGTATCAATAGTATTTGGCACTTCGCCTTTTACAAACTCTTCAATATCTTGCTTGTAAATACGGCCATTTTTTCCACTACCTGGTACACAGGTTAAATCAACATCTAGCTCACGTGCTTTACGACGAACTGCAGGGGATGCAACCGCTTTTTGATTGATAACCTTTGCAGCTTGCTGTGTTTCAACTGGTGCAACTTTTTCAGCGACGGCATTAGTTTGAGCCTTTACGACCGCTTGGTTTATATCAACATTTGGCTTTACTGCACTGCCTGCAATTGTCATTTGAAACAACGGGCTATGTACTTTTGCTATTTCACCTTTTTGGTAATATAGTTTTTTTACTGTGCCTGTATATTTTGCCGGAATTTGTACTAATGCTTTGTCGGTCATTACGTCACAAACCGCTTGGTCTTCTTCTATTTCATCGCCTTCTGCGACTAACCAATCAACAATCTCACATTCGACAATACCTTCACCAATATCAGGTAGTATAAAGTCCTCAACTACATCAGATGCATTGTTATTAGTTTGATTTTCAGCTTGAACTGGCTCTTCTACTACTTCATTACTCGTACTATCACCAGTTACATCCATAGCAAATAAAGGAGCATGTACTTTAGCAATTTCACCTTTTTGATAATATAGCTTTGAAATAACGCCATCATGCACTGCCGGAATTTGTACTAATGCTTTGTCTGTCATCACATCACAAATTGGCTGATCCTCAGATACGGTATCGCCTTCTTGTACTAGCCATTCAACTACTTCGCATTCAACAATGCCTTCACCAATATCGGGTAATATAAAATCTTTCGCCATGGTACCCCCTAAAAATCCATTGATTGTTTAATTGCAGCCAACACTTTTAGTGCATCCGGTACGTATTCTTTTTCAAGTGCCAACGGGTATGGTGTATCTAGACCACATACACGTAAAATTGGCGACTCTAAATGCAAGAAACACGCTTGTTGTATTGTTGCTGCTATTTCGGCACCAAAGCCATTAGTTATAGGCGCTTCATGGCTCACGATTAAACGACCGGTTTTAATAACCGATTTAGCAATCGTTTCAACATCCCATGGTAAAATACTACGAAGGTCAATAACTTCACAGCTTATACCTTGCTCGCTTGCTTGCTGTGCTGCCTCTTCAATAATCTCCATTTGAGCACCCCACGCTAAAAGCGTAATATCGGTACCCTCTTGTACTACTTCAGCCGTGCCTAATTCAATACTATAATCTTCTTCTGGCACTTCGCCTGTTGATGCACGATATAAACGCTTAGGCTCAAAAAATATGACAGGGTTATCATCTTTAATAGAGGCACGTAATAACCCCTTAGCTTGATAAGGGTTACGCGGTACAACCACTTTCAAGCCCGGTGTATGTGCAAAATAAGCTTCGGGTGATTGCGAGTGGTATAAGCCACCAGCAATACCACCGCCATAAGGCGTACGAATAGTTAAGTTACCCACATTAAATTCATTACCACTGCGATAACGAAATTTAGCGGATTCATTTACTATTTGATCGAACGCTGGGAATATATAATCAGCAAATTGAATTTCTGCCAATGCAGGCGCACCAAAAGCCGCTAAGCCATTAGCGAAACCTAAAATACCTTGTTCGGTTAAAGGCGTATTAAAAACGCGATGCTTACCGTACTTTTCTTGCAAACCTGATGTTGCTCTAAATACACCGCCGAAGTAACCAACATCTTCGCCAAAAATACAGGCTTGAGGGTGTTCGTTCATCGTAATATCGAGGGCAGAGTTAATTGCGTGGAGCATGTTCATTTTAGCCATTACTTAATTCTCCCTGCGGTTACTGGGTAAGCATCTGGATGCTGTTTTATATGATCTTTTAATTGCTCGTACTGGCGTTGCAATAAGGGAATTGGAGTATCGTAAACGTCAGATACCAATTCTTCTAAAGCAGGCTTGGCAACAACTTCAGCACGCTTAAGCGCTGCTAAAATTTCTTCACGAATCGACTCTTTTGCTTTTATGTCGTCCTCTTCGTTTAACCAATCTTGCTTAACCAACCATTTTCTAAATTTATCAATAGGACAGATTTGATTATTTGCCTCTTCATCTTTAGAGCGATAACCACTGGGATCGTCTGATGTAGAATGCGCGCCTAATCGATAAGCAATCGATTCAATAAGCACAGGCTCACCTTGTGTTGAGGCTATTTCGCGTGCTTTTTTAGTCGCTGCATACACTGCAAGTGCATCTGTGCCATCAACACGAATTGTTTTAATACCATAACCTACACCACGCGACGCAATACCATCGCCTTTAAACTGTTCATCAGCAGGGGTAGATATGGCATAGCCGTTATTACGTGCAAAAAATATAACCGGCGCTTTGTGAACAGCCGCCATATTTAAGCCCGCATGAAAGTCACCTTCTGATGCAGCACCTTCGCCAAAGTAACAAATAGTCACGTTATCAATTGTACTTGCAAGCTCACCTGTTTTAGCGTCGATATGCTTTATTTTTTGACCATATGCATAACCTGTTGCCTGTGGTATTTGCGTACCCAGTGGCGATGAAATCGTCATGTAGTTTAGCGCTTTAGAGCCATAATGGATTGGCATTTGGCGACCTTTACCTAAATCCAATTCATTTGAGAACATTTGGTTCATAAATTGATCAAGCGTAAAGCCACGATAATGCAGTGCTGCTTGTTCACGATATTGCGCCATGATCATATCGTCTTGATCAAGTGCAGCAGAAGAGGCTGTAACTGCGGCTTCTTCGCCTAGGCATTGCATATAAAAACTAACACGACCTTGGCGCTGCGCGCCTTGCATACGTTCATCTAACAAACGTATAAAACGCATTGTTTCATATAACTTAATAGCGGTATGTTTTGAAATATCAGGTGCGGTTGCACTAGGATGAATGTCGCCGTCCTCAGTTAAAATACTAAGGGTTGGAATATTAAGTGCTTGGCCATCAATAAATTCAAGCGCGTGGTTAATATTCAGCGATACGTTATTTGGATTACTCATAACCTACCTTCTTTTGTTGTCGGTAAAACAGTGCCCCTTTAAATTATTATTGTGGGTGATTGTTGCTGGTTAAACTTTGCAACATCTGCACTACCTTTAATTAAAGCTGCCAACACTTTACGTTAACGTAAAGTGTTATTCAACACATCTGGGACGAAACAAAAGCAAATACAGGTTAAATAAGTGGCAAGTTAACGATACGGTTACTTTAATTAATAGTAATCATATAGTTAACTTGAAGCCACCAGTGGTCTGATGAGTTTAATTAGACGAAATTGCTATCAATATCCATTGGAATAACGGTAAGCAGTGCTCTTTGGCCTAATGCTACGCTCGCATTTGGAAATATAATAGCCTCACCTTCAACGTCAGCGTAAATCGCTGTATCACCGTCGGTTGCAAGTAGTTCACCTTTCGCAAAGCCAGTAAAGTTCTCAGCATCATCAGAAAAAGGGAAACTAAAATCATCCTGCGTTCTATTAATTGTGCGGTGCACTTCAAATAACTCAAACTCACTTGCATTAAAATCAGGGTATTTAACTTCATTTTGGCTAATTAATGCAGTTAATGTTTGCTTTGTTTTTTCAAAGCGGGCCATATCATTTTGGCCAAATGGCTTAACCTGACCCAGCTCTACCGTAAACGAGTCCGCACCATGAACAAACGACGAATAATAGCTAAACGTTGTTGCGGGTGATTTCATCATAAGTACGGTATTTACACCACAGCTCAATAAAAATTGTAACTGTGACTTTTTCCATGGCTTACCATGTAAAAATGGATACACAGCAAATTTTTCGTTTTTAGAGCCTCTAATTGCAGTGTGTAAGTCGTAATGACATCGGCTACTGCCTTGCTGGCCACGTGCATAAAAGTCACTTACGTATTGCTCAAGCTTTGCAGCGCGGTTTCGTTCATTATTCATTGGTACACCTTCAACTGTATGGTGACCATTAAATAATCTATTTAAGTTTTCTTCTACAAAACGCAGGCCAATATTAATTGATTGTGGATTACCATAAATAAATAAAACACGCTGTTTAAGGACTAGCTCACCTTTTATAATTTGTTTAATGAGCGCATCACAAATTTCAATTGGCGCAGTTTCGTTACCGTGTACAGCGCTTGAATAAATTACATCTTTGCTTGTTTTGACAGCAGGTTGAAACTCAATTACACCGGTATCGTGTATATTTACACAAGTTCCATTATCTAAAACAAATTCACCTGCATCTAAATGCCATTCGTTATTACGGCTAAGCGTTAAAAAATCGCCCGTTTGTTTTAATTCATTTAAGTAAGATGGATTGGCTGACATGTAATAAGCCCTTTAAAAATAATGTGAGAGTAAACTCTTATGCATACATATGCACAAGGTAAAGGTATAGAAACAAAAACGGCTGAATAAATCAGCCGTTTTAAAATAGTTTAAGCAGTGTTAGCTGATCACAGAATCGACTAACTTTTTAGCTTCTTTTTCAAGTAACGCTAAATGCTCTTCACCTTTAAATGATTCAAGGTATATTTTATAAATATCTTCAGTACCTGATGGACGCGCTGCAAACCAGCCATTTTCAGTGACCACTTTTAAACCACCAATTGCCGCATCGTTACCTGGTGCATGAGTCAGTTTTTGCAAAATAGGTTCGCCAGCAAGTGTATCTGCTTTAACATCAGAAGCACTCAATGCTTTTAAACGTGACTTTTGGCCGCTTGAGGCCGGTGCATCAAGACGTTTGTAAATTGGAGAACCAAACTCTTGTTCTAGTTCTTTATAAAGCGCTGATGGTGTTTTACCTGTTACTGCAAGTATTTCTGCAGCGAGTAGTCCCATAATAAAGCCGTCTTTATCTGTACACCATACAGAACCATCAAAACGTAAGAATGCAGCACCTGCGCTTTCTTCGCCACCAAAGGCAAGCTTGCCTTTGCTTAAGCCTTCAACAAACCATTTAAAGCCTACGGGTACTTCTTTTACTTTTCGATTATTGCGCGCTGCTACTTTATCGATCATAGAGCTAGAAACCAGTGTTTTACCAATCTCTACTGTTTCATTCCAATCACGGTGTTTAAGTAAGTAATCAATTGCCACTGCTAAAAAGTGGTTTGGATTCATTAAACCATCTGGCGTTACAATACCGTGGCGATCGTAGTCAGGGTCGTTACCAATAGACACATCAAAATCATCTTTTAATGCAATAAGGTTCGCCATTGAATAAGGTGATGAACAATCCATACGAATTTTGCCATCTTTATCAAGTGGCATAAAAGCAAAACGTGGGTCAACAACATCATTAACGACGGTTAAATCTAAATTATATTTTTTAGCAATAACAGGCCAAAAATTAATACCTGAACCACCTAGTGGATCGATACCAATTTTGATACCTGCATCGCTAATGGCTTTTAAATTAACGATATTTGCTAAATCATCAATATAAGGAGTCATTAAATCTTCGTAGCGGATAAAGCCTGAACGTGAAGCTTTAGCGAATGGGAATAACTCAACTTCAACCAAGTCTTCTAATAAAAGTTGATTTGCTCTGTCTTCAATCCATTTAGTAACGTCGGTATCAGCAGGTCCGCCATTAGGTGGGTTGTATTTAAAGCCACCATCTTCAGGAGGGTTATGCGAAGGCGTAACAACAATCCCGTCTGCAAGCTCATTTGGGTGTAGCTTGTTATGGCTAACTATGGCGTGGCTGATAACTGGCGTTGGTGTAAAGTCACCGTTTTCTTGCGTTATCACTTGCACTTCGTTAGCAACTAAAACTTCAATAGCTGAATTAAATGCAGCCTCACTCAGTGCGTGTGTGTCTTTACCTAAAAATAACGGACCAAAAATATCATTTTGTTTTCTATAATCACAAATAGCCTGAGTAATCGCTAAAATGTGTGACTCGTTAAATTTAACATCGTAAGAACAACCACGGTGGCCTGATGTACCAAAAGCAACACAATGCTCTGGATTTTGTTCAAGATCAGGTTCGTTTAAGTAATACGCAGATACTAATTTAGGTACGTTAACCAGTGCTGATTGTGGAGCAGTTTTGCCTGCGCCTGAGTGAATAGCCATTATATTTCCTTACAGGTAATCGCGAATTTTTTCAGCTTGCTCTGCACTATATCCAAGGCAAAGAGCAACTTCATGAAGCATCATTTTTTTACGCGTTGTATTAGAATTTGTCATAACCCAATATTCACTATCAGTTATGTTTTTAGGGTTCATACTACTACCGCTATTTACTAAGGCTTCTTTACTAGTAGCAAAGTAAACACGGTCACGCCCTTTTATATCTAGTACAGCCGAAAAATCAGTTTTATGTGTGCGGTAAAATGCACTTAAAATAAACAAAAAGCGCCCAACAACACCCTTTTGCATTGCCAGCTCTTCTTTATTTAATACATTAAAAACATTATCGCTCTTTTGCTTCACGGGTGCGTGAGCTAGAGGCGTTTGTTTTTTTGAAGTCTCAGCAGCAGGTGGCTCTGAGCTTTTTAATGTGGCGGTAGACGTAGTCGCAGTTTGATTATTTTGAGTTAGTTCTACGTTTGCGGTTTGAATTTTTTCGCCGCTAAGATTTAATAAACGACGTAAAATAGTGGATGCACTTTCACCAATACTTTGCGTATTGCTTGCAATATACTGATATAACTCGTCGTCTATGTCGATTTGTTTCATGTTCTTCCTGTCATTACGGGTCACATTTTTTTCTCCCGTGTGATTATACCCAAACCAATCAGAAATGCGAGTTACAACAAGCACTCCCGTAAACATATTAATATTTACTTGATTGTTGTTGATTTAACAAACAAAAGCCCAATTTAATAAATAGTCGCTGTATTTTTTGCTTTTTAGAGCAATGCTCGGCAAACTATGGCGAAATTTTCAGGAGGCGTGTATGCAGTTAAATTACAAGCAACAAGGGCAAGGCCCTAATGTTATCTTGATCCACGGACTTTTTGGATCATTAGAAAACCTAAATGTAATCGCAAAACCATTAAGTGAACACTTTAATGTTATTAACGTTGATTTACGCAACCACGGGCTTTCTCCTCATAGTGATGAAATGAACTACCCTGCAATGGCTCAAGATATTGTCGAGTTATTAGCACATTTAAACATAGATAAAGCTCATTTAGTTGGACATTCTATGGGTGGGAAAGTCGCAATGGAATTAGCACTAACACACCCTGAACTGGTAAATAAATTGGTTGTACTTGATATCGCACCTGTTAGTTACCCTGCTCGCCACACAAAAATATTACAAGCACTAAAAGCAGTTTCAACGCAGTCAATAGATGATAGAAAGCAAGCTGATGCAATTATGCAGCCTTTTATCGAAGAGCTTGGAGTTCGACAATTTTTACTTAAAAGCCTCGCCAAAAATGAAGAAGGTCATTTTGCATGGCGATTTAACCTAAATGTGCTTGATGAAAAATATTCGACAATCACGTCCAATGTTAATGAAAACAATTCTTGTTTATGCGATACTCTTTTCATTAAAGGTAATGATTCTGACTATATATTGCCCGAGCATCGTACTGCAATTACAGCACGCTTTAAAAACACCAAGGCTAAAATTATTCATGGCGCAGGTCATTGGCTTCATGCTCAAAAGCCTCTTGCTGTTAATAAAGCGATAAATGACTTTTTAACTGCGGTTTAAAGCAATTTTAATCGCGTGTTTTTGATTCAGCGCACTAAATATATGAATATTTATATGCTATAGTACGCGCCGTTTAATTTAAAGGTTATACGTTGATGGTCAGTCAGTTAATTAACGAATTTGATACCCTAGGGTTGTATTTTGGCTTAGCCGGTATTTTCATATTCATCGGCATGGCAATTAAAGACGTACTAAAAAGTGGCAATGTACCAAAGTTCGGACAATACATTGTTTGGGGCGTGCTCTTTTTAGGTTGTTCAGGCTTTATTGCTAAAGGGCTTATTCAAGTATTTTGGCAAGGCGCAGGTGTAGGTTAAGCATGGCGAAGTCAGAAACAGATAGAACTACACTCGATTTATTTGAATACGAAAAACGCCCAGGCAGACCTAAAACCAATCCCCTTTCTCGGGATATGCAGTTAAAGGTAAATAAACGTAATCAAATAAAAAGAGATAAAGCACGTGGTTTAAAGCGTGTTGAATTTAAAGTTTCATCGCAGTTATATCAAGCATTGAGTGATATGGCAGATGCACAAAATATTAGCCGCAGTGCGCTGATTGAAACGATTTTACAAGAAAGATTGGCTATTGATACATAAAAGGTTTTAAATCCATGGCAAGTGTAGGCATTTTTTTCGGAAGTGACACAGGTAACACAGAACACGTAGCAAAAATGATCCAAAAAGAATTGGGTAAAAAGCTAGTGGCTGTTCATGATATTGCAAAAAGCTCTAAAGAAGAGATTGCTGAATTTGATTTAATCTTATTCGGTATCCCTACTTGGTACTACGGCGAAGCACAATGTGACTGGGATGACTTTTTCCCAGAACTTGAGGAAGTAGACTTTGAAGGTAAACTTGTTGCTATTTTTGGTTGTGGTGACCAAGAAGATTACGCTGAGTACTTTTTAGATGCAATGGGCATGATCAACGATATTGTTACTGAACGTGGCGCTATTGTTGTGGGCCATTGGCCAAGTGAAAGCTATGACTTTGAAGCGTCTAAAGGAATGGCTGATGATAAGCACTTTGTAGGTTTGGGTATCGACGAAGACCGTCAACCAGAGCTTACAGAACAACGTGTTAAAGCATGGTCTGCTCAAGTATATGAAGAAATGTGTTTAAGTGAATTAGCTGACTAATTTACTGCATATATCGCTAGCTGTTTAAATAATTATCAAACAGTTAGCGTTTTAAGCTTTAGAGGCAATATAAATCAATTGTTCTTTGCACTTAACGCTTAGGCACGTTATCCTGTTTGTTGCTAATGTGTCGTGTACATCTTTGCAAGATGTCTAGTATAACCAAATAAAATTGAGACAGATTTAATGACTGATCATAACTTGGAACTTAAAAAAGCCGGTTTAAAAGTAACTTTACCGCGTATTAAAATATTAGAGATTTTACAATCTCCAGATAACCAACACATCAGTGCTGAAGATGTTTACAAAATTCTTTTGGATCTAGGTGAAGAAATTGGTCTTGCAACTGTATACCGCGTACTTAACCAATTTGATGATGCGGGTATTGTAAGCCGTCATCACTTTGAAGGCGGAAAATCAGTATTTGAACTTTCTGGAAGCACTCACCACGATCATTTAGTATGTTTGAAATGTGGCAAAGTAGTAGAGTTTGAAGATGACATGATTGAGCGTCGTCAACTAGAAATTGCTGAAGAAAATGGTATTACTCTTACAAATCATTCATTGTATTTATACGGTGAGTGTAATGATAAAGCAGCGTGTAAAGAATTTAGCGACGCTAACAGCTAATACCGCTTTTATAAGCAATAAAAAAACCTGCTAACTGCAGGTTTTTTTGTGCCTAAAAGACGATAATATTGAATATACCCAGTAAATCCTGGGTATATTTTAAGTATTATACCAATCCGAAATAATACTTAATCATTTTGCGGGGCTAAACGTGCCGCTACCTGCGTTAAAAAGTGCTCATTTAGAACAACTAAATAGCGAATTTTTTGCCTAGCTATCAACACGTTTTTCCAGCCTCAAAATAGATCACTTAATTAAGCGAATTGGTATTACTTATTGAGTTTTAGACCATGAATCGCGAAGACCCACGGTTTGATTAAATACAACGTTCTCTGATTTAGAATCACGAGAGAAATAACCTGTACGCTCAAACTGAAAGCCCTGCTCTGCTTGTGAATTAGCAAGCGATGGTTCTAATTTAGCATTAGGTAAAACAACCAGTGACTCCGGGTTTAGCGTAGTTTCAAATTCCTCTGCAGCTGCTGGATTTGGTACGCTAAACAAGCGGTCGTATAAACGAACTTCTGCACTAATAGACTCTGGTGCTGAAACCCAATGAATAACACCTTTTACTTTACGACCATCACTTGGGTTTTTACCAAGTGTTTCGCTGTCGTAAGTACAGAAGATAGTTGTGATTTCGCCATTTTCGTCTTTTTCAACACGCTGCGCTTTAATAACATAAGCACCACGTAAGCGTACTTCTTTATCAAGTACTAAACGTTTGAATTTGTTATTCGCTTCTTCTTTAAAGTCTTCTCGTTCAATATAGATTTCACGAGTAAATGGAACATCACGACGCCCCATTTCTTCTTTATTTGGGTGATTAGCCACTGATAAAGTTTCAACTTTATCTGCATCGTAGTTTTCAATAACGATTTTAACAGGATCGAGTACAGCCATTGCACGTGGTGCATTTTCGTTTAAGTCTTCACGGATACAGGCTTCAAGCATGCCCATTTCAACCATATTCTCTTGTTTTGTTACACCAATACGCAAACAAAATTCACGAATTGAACCTGGTGTATAACCACGACGACGTAAACCTGCAATAGTAGGCATACGAGGGTCATCCCACCCTTCTACATAGTTATTTACTACTAAATCATTTAGCTTACGCTTTGACATAATAGTGTATTCAAGATTTAAGCGCGAAAACTCAATTTGCTGTGGGTGACACTCTAAACTAATGTTATCAAGTACCCAGTCGTATAAACGACGGTTATCTTGAAACTCTAATGTACATAATGAATGTGTAATACCTTCAAGCGCATCAGAAATACAGTGAGTGAAGTCATACATTGGGTAAATGCACCACTTGTCTGCTGTTTGGTGATGATGAGCAAAACGTACACGGTAAATAATTGGATCGCGAAGCACCATAAATGAGCTTGCCATATCAATTTTAGCACGCAGTACACATTCACCTTCTTTGAATTCGCCAGCGCGCATTTTTTCAAATAACGCTAGGTTTTCTTCAACTGAAGTATCTCTATAAGGACTGTTTTTACCTGGCTCTTTTAATGTACCGCGGTACTGTCGTGCTTCGTCTGCAGTTAAAAAACAAACGTACGCTAAGCCTTTTTCAATAAGCTCTACTGCATAACCATATAAAGTATCAAAATAGTTAGAAGAATACTTTATGTCGCCATCCCAATTAAAGCCTAACCACTGTACATCCTCTTTAATAGAGTTAACGTAGTTAATGTCTTCTTTTTCAGGGTTTGTATCGTCAAAACGTAGGTTACATAAACCGTTGTAGTCTTTTGCGATACCAAAATTCAAACAAATTGATTTGGCATGGCCAATATGTAAAAAACCATTTGGCTCAGGTGGAAAACGTGTATGCGTTGTCGCATGTTTGCCACTTGCTAAGTCTTCATCAATTCGGGTTCTAATAAAGTTACTTGGGCGATTCTCAATTTCCGCCATAGGAGTGTGATCCTCTAAATATTACGTAATAACAAAACTAATGCATTATTACAAAAACATACAATAACATACAGCAATAGATTAAGGTTTATTTTAGATATTGATTAACTTTAATCCACTTGTTCAATTGTTTATGAATAAAATTTGTTTTAACGCAACATTTAGGTCATCAAAGCCAATTATAGTAGCTAAATAACCTACTTTATAAGGATTCTAAGATGGCGACACTTAATCAACACCGTGTATATATTCCAACTAATGCACGCGCTAACCACTATTTATTGGCTGAAATAATACCTAATGAAGCATTTTATAATAGCTTTAGCACTATAAACTGTTGCTATGAGCGTATTGCGCGTCAATTATTTGCATGTTGTGATGAGTATGAACTGCATAATGTACATTTATTAGCAAACGATAAACTACCGGTTGTACGCTTTCATGATGAGTCATATCAATTAGAAACCGACAAGCAGATGTTGTTTTTTTATAACCCTCGTTATCACGAGGCACATAAAATTTATTACTCACCAGATATAAAAAGTAAGAAAATACGTTTCTTGTTTTTAGCCACGGGTGAAGACTTACGTGCAAACTCAGCTTTGTTTCACAATAGAGTGCAAAAAGTATTAAACTTACTCCAAGAACAGTTATTTATAAATCAGCCCCAATTTAAACTTCGCGATCACCAACATCTAACTTACGATTTATTTGCTAAAGATAAGGGAAATAAAGAGAGTTATGGATATAAACTCAGAAGCCTCTACCCTCGTTATCAATCAAGGCAATGTAATATTCCTAGTGACTATGCTGAAATGACTTACGCAACATTTACCATTGCGGTTTCTCGGGCCATCAAAACACAGTTTCAAACAATGGTGAACAATAACGATGTGGAAAAGTTTTATGATTACTTTGCAGATAGTTTTAAACGCGCATGTGAACAAAACAAACTAACACACGGTGCAATGGTAGCTAATGGCGCAATACCCATTGTCCGAAACAGTAAAATAGATAAAAATGAAGGTAATGCAGAGTTACAAAAGTTGAGCTTTGATGTTGAATCAAATGAAAATCAAATTAAGTATTTTTATGAAGCAACAAAATTAGTAGAAACAATACATTTTGTTATTGTCGCAACGCAGCAGGATAAACATGAAATTGGTTATGGCCGCTTTATGAACCAAGTAGAGAAAACAATTCATGCATTATGTAACGAGCTGCCTATAAATAAACAACGACAAGATTTGTCTGTACGCTTTTTTCAGCATATTAGTTATCCGTTCTAAATTTACCTCAATAACAAAAAGGCCCGCATAAGCGGGCCTTTTCAGAGGAAACAAGCAATTACCAGCCTGTTTTCTCTTTAAGTGCTTTACCGATTTCAGCAAGTGAACGTACAGTTTTTACGCCCGCAGCTTCTAATGCAGCAAATTTCTCATCAGCAGTACCTTTACCGCCTGCGATGATTGCGCCAGCGTGACCCATACGCTTACCTTCTGGTGCAGTAACACCAGCAATGTAAGATACTACAGGTTTAGTTACGTTAGCTTTGATGTACTCTGCAGCTTCTTCTTCTGCAGTACCACCAATTTCACCAATCATTACGATTGCTTCAGTTTGTGGATCTTTTTCGAACATTTCTAGAACGTCGATAAAGTTAGTACCTGGGATTGGATCACCACCAATACCAACACACGTAGACTGACCAAAACCAGCATCAGTAGTTTGCTTAACCGCTTCGTACGTTAAAGTACCAGAGCGAGAAACAATACCTACTTTACCAGGTTTGTGGATGTGACCAGGCATGATACCAATCTTAGTCTCACCAGGAGTAATAACACCTGGACAGTTAGGACCGATCATACGAGTACCTGTTTGATCTAGTTTAACTTTTACGTCAACCATATCAAGCGTAGGGATACCTTCAGTGATACAAACAATCAGCTCGATGCCAGCATCGATAGCTTCTAAGATTGCATCTTTACAGAAAGGAGCTGGTACGTAGATAACTGAAGCAGTTGCGCCAGTTTCTTGAACAGCATCACGAACTGTGTTGAATACAGGAAGACCAAGGTGCGTTTGACCGCCTTTACCTGGGCTTACACCACCAACCATTTGTGTACCGTACTCAAGCGCTTGCTCTGAGTGGAAAGTACCTTGGCCACCAGTGAAACCTTGACAGATAACTTTTGTATCTTTATTGATTAATACAGACATTATTTGCCCTCCGCAGCAGCAACAACTTTCTCAGCAGCGTCTGTTAGTGATTCAGCAGCAATGATATCTAGACCTGAGTTCTTAAGAACTTCACGACCTAATTCAGCATTAGTACCTTCTAAACGTACAACTACAGGTACATTTACGCCAACTTCTTTAACTGCGCCAATGATACCTTCAGCAATCATGTCACAACGTACGATACCGCCAAAGATGTTTACTAAAACAGCTTTAACATTGTCGTCAGAAAGGATGATTTTGAATGCTTCAGAAACACGTTCTTTAGTCGCGCCGCCGCCAACATCTAGGAAGTTAGCCGGTTTGCCGCCGTGTAGGTTTACGATGTCCATAGTACCCATTGCTAGGCCTGCGCCGTTAACCATACAACCAACATTGCCATCTAGAGCAACGTAGTTAAGCTCGAAGCTTGCTGCGTGTGCTTCACGTGCATCTTCTTGAGATGGATCGTGGAACTCACGGATTTTAGGTTGACGGTAAAGTGCATTACCATCAATACCGATTTTTCCGTCAAGACAGTGAAGGTTACCTTCGTCTGTAATTACTAACGGGTTGATTTCAAGTAGTGCGAAATCAAAATCAGTAAACATGTTACCAAGACCCATAAAGATCTTAACAAACTGCTTCATTTGTACTGGGTTAAGACCCAATTTGAAGCCTAGTTCACGTGCTTGATAAGCTTGAGGACCCACTAATGGATCAATTTCAGCTTTGTGGATAAGCTCTGGTGTTTCTTCTGCAACAGTTTCAATTTCAACGCCGCCTTCAGTAGACGCCATGAAAACTACTTTGCGAGATGCACGGTCAACTACTGCACCTAGGTACAATTCGTTAGCAATGTCAGTACAGCTTTCAACTAAAATTTTAGCTACTGGCTGGCCTTTCTCGTCTGTTTGGTAAGTAACTAGGTTTTTACCCAACCAGTTAGCTGCAAACGCTTTTACTTCGTCGATAGTTTTTACTAGCTTTACACCGCCAGCTTTACCACGTCCACCTGCGTGAACCTGAGTTTTAACAACCCACATATCACCGCCGATTTTTTCAGCAGCTGCTGCAGCTTCTTCAGGTGTATCGCAAGCGAAACCCTGAGAAACTGGTAAACCATATTCGGCAAAAAGTTGTTTTGCCTGATACTCATGCAAATTCATGATGCTTTATCCAATTTTTTATACTAAAAGAGCTGAATATTTTTTCAAATAAACAACTATCCCAAATTGCGCACCTAGTATAGATCCCAAGGCTTAACATGAAAACCCCAGTAAGACCAAAGGCGCAAAAAAAAAGCTGTGAATGTTCATTCACAGCTTACATTTCATACAACTAGATTAAACATCTAGCAATAAGCGAGTTGGATCTTCAAGTAACTCTTTAATAGTCACTAAGAAACCAACAGATTCTTTACCATCAATGATACGGTGGTCATAAGAAAGTGCTAAATACATCATAGGTAGTATTTCTACTTTACCATTTACAGCCATCGGACGGTCTTGGATTTTATGCATACCCAAAATTGAAGACTGTGGCAAGTTAATGATAGGTGTAGATAGTAATGAACCAAATACGCCGCCATTAGTGATAGTGAAATTACCACCGGTCATATCTGCAAGCGTTAGCTTACCATCACGACCTTTAAGTGCTAATTCACGAATACCCTTTTCGATTTCAGCAACAGATAGTTTGTCACAATCTTTAAGTACTGGAGTAACTAAACCACGTGGAGTAGATACTGCAATGCTAATATCAAAATAGTTATGGTAAACAATATCGTCACCATCAATTGATGCATTAACATCTGGGAAGCGTTTAAGTGCTTCAGTTACCGCTTTCACGTAGAAAGACATGAAACCTAAACGAATACCATGACGCTTTTCAAATACTTCTTGGTACTGCTTACGAAGGCTCATGATTGGTTCCATGTTCACTTCGTTGAATGTTGTTAACATTGCAGTTGAATTTTTAGCTTCAAGAAGACGTGTAGCAATCGTTTTACGTAAACGAGTCATTGGAACACGTTTTTGAGTACGGTCGCCCATCGGTGCTGCAGGAGCAGAAGCTTCTGCTTTTTTAGCCGCTGGCGCTGGTGCTTTTAAGAACGTATCAACGTCTTCTTTAGTTACACGGCCATTTTTACCTGTGCCGTTAATTTTAGAAGCGTCTAAGCCTTTCTCAGCAATTAAACGACGAACTGATGGTGTTAACACATCTGAACTTTCGCTAGAATCTGCTGCTGGCGTTTCGTCTGCTTTTGCAACTGGAGCTGCTGATGCGCCGCCTGCTTTAACCGAACCAATTACTTGCTCGCCTAGTACAGTATCGCCTTCGTTGTGAATGATATCACCCATGATGCCATCTTCTTGAGCTACTACTTCAAGAACAACTTTATCTGTTTCAATATCTACCAAGTTTTGGTCGCGTGTTACTGCGTCACCTGGTTGTACATGCCATGTAGCAATTGTTGCGTCTGCAACTGATTCTGGAAGTACAGGTACTTTAATGTCCACTTCTTTACCTTCTGATGCTGGTGCTGATTGCGCCGCTGGCGCGTCTTCTGATTTAGCTGGTGCTGATTCTTCTTTAGATGAACCTTCACTTGCTGGCGCTGCATCAGCATCACCAAGTAAACCCATAACTTGATCGCCAAGTACGGTTGCACCTTCTTCTTGTGATATTTCTGTAATTACACCGTCATGCTGTGCAACAACTTCTAAAACCACTTTATCTGTTTCAATGTCTACTAAGTTTTGATCGCGAGTTACTTTGTCGCCAACACTTACATGCCATGTAGCAACGGTAGCATCTGCAACCGACTCAGGAAGAACAGGAACTTTAATTTCTGTGCTCATTGCTTATCCTTTATTTTCTATAGTAAGCGCGTCGGCAACGAGCGCTTGTTGTTCTTTAGTATGTACTGACATGTAACCACACGCTGGTGATGCAGACGCTTTACGTCCTGCATATTTTAATTTAGCACCTTGTGGGATTGCATCAATAAAGTGATGTTGTGAACAATACCATGCACCTTGGTTTTGTGGCTCTTCTTGACACCATACAAAATCAGTTACGTGTTGGTAACGCTCCATAATTGTTTGCATTTCGTCATGTGGGAACGGATATAACTGCTCAACACGAACAATAGCAATATTATCTTGCTCTAGCTTACGACGCTCTTGTAATAGTTCGTAATAAACTTTACCACTACAAAATACAACGCGTTCGACTTTCTCAGGGTTAATATCATCAACTTCGTCGATCATATTATGGAAAACACCATGCGATAGTTCTTCAAGCGATGAAGTTGCAAGAGGATGACGAAGCAACGACTTAGGCGTCATAACAATCAAAGGACGACGTAGTGGTCGAACTGATTGACGACGAAGCATAGCGTAAACTTGTGCAGGAGTAGATGGAACACATACTTGCATGTTGTGATCAGCACATAGTTGTAGGAAACGCTCTAAACGAGCTGAACTATGTTCTGGACCTTGTCCTTCGTAGCCATGTGGTAACAAAATTGTAAGACCACATAAACGGCCCCATTTTTGCTCACCAGAACTTAGGAATTGGTCAAATACAACCTGTGCACCGTTGGCGAAATCACCAAACTGTGCTTCCCAAAGCACTAATGAAGTAGGCTCTGCAGTTGCATAACCGTATTCAAAAGCAACAACAGCTTCTTCAGATAAAACAGAGTCAAATACTTCAAAAGTACCTTGATCTTCGCTTAAGTGCTGTAGAGGTGTATAAGTAGCGCCGTCTGATTGACTGTGAACAACAGCATGACGATGGAAGAATGTGCCACGCCCTGAATCCTGACCAGTTAAACGAATGTCAGTGCCTTCAGTTGCGATTGTTGCATAAGCAAGTGTTTCTGCCATACCCCAATCTAGAGGTTTCTCACCAGAAGCCATTAATTTACGATCATCGTAAATCTTTTTAACGCGTGACTGTGCTTTATATTGCTCTGGGTAAGAAGCGATTTTCTCACCGAGTGCTTTGAGCTCTTCAACAGGTACGCTGGCATCGTAATCAACATCCCATTCATGGCCAACATACTTTGCCCAATCTGAAGAATGCGATGTCTCTGGTTGAATTTCTGAAACAACACAGTTGCCTTCGTCTAATGCATTACGGTACTCATCAGCAAGTGCTTTTATTTCTTGTTCAGAAAAAGAGCCTTCAGCTATAAGTTGGTCTGCGTATATTAAACGTGGAACTGGGTGTTTTTTAATTTTTTGGTACATAACAGGCTGAGTTGCATTAGGCTCATCAGCTTCATTGTGACCATGGCGACGGTAACATACTAAATCGATTACTACGTCACGTTTAAACTGGTTTCTGAAATCAAGTGCAATTTGAGTAACAAATGCAACTGCTTCAGGGTCATCAGAGTTAACATGGAAGATAGGTGACTGAACCATTTTAGCAATGTCAGTACAGTAATCAGTAGAGCGTACATCGTCTTGTTTTGATGTAGTAAAACCAACTTGGTTATTTACAACAATACGAATACTACCACCACAACTAAACGCGTTAGTTTGTGATAAGTTAAACGTTTCTTGTACAACACCTTGGCCTGTAACCGCAGAATCACCATGAATTGTAATTGGTAAAGCTTTAATACCAGAACTGTCACCTAAGCGGTCAAGACGAGCACGTACTGAGCCCATAACAACTGGGTTTACAATTTCAAGATGAGACGGGTTAAACGCAAGCGCCATATGAACATTGCCACCTTTAGTAGCAAAGTCAGATGAATAACCCATGTGGTATTTAACATCGCCAGAACTTAATGTTTCTTTATGTTTACCAGCAAACTCATCAAATAACTCTGATGGATTTTTACCAAGTACATTTACAAGAACATTTAAACGACCACGGTGAGCCATACCAATAACAGCTTCTTGTTGGCCGCTTTCACCAGCGCGGTGAATAAGCTCTTTTAACATTGGAACTAACGCATCGCCACCTTCAAGTGAGAAACGCTTAGCACCTGGGAACTTAGCCCCTAAATATTTTTCAAGTCCGTCAGCAGCAGTTAATCCTTTTAGGATACGCAGCTTTTCGTCTTTTTCGAATTTTGGCCTAGACTGGACAGATTCTAAACGCTGTTGTAACCAACGCTTTTCCTCTGTTGATGTGATGTGCATATACTCAGCGCCAATTGAACCACAATATGTAGTTTTTAGTGCTTGGTATAGTTCACCTAAAGGCATAGTATCGCGGCCTACGGCAAACGATCCTACGTTAAACTCGCGGTCAAAATCACTTGAAGATAAGTCGTGGTACTCTAGCTCTAAATCTCGTACACGCTCTCGTTGCCAAATACCTAATGGATCTAGGTTTGCATTTTGGTGTCCACGAAAACGGAAAGCATTAATAAGTTGTAGAACTTTAACCTGTTTAAGGTCACCGCCACTACCCTCTGCTACCACTACTTCTCTATGCTTGTTTTTTGCAAGCTGTGCAAACTGCGTTCGAACTTCTGAATGTTTTACTTCAACATCCACACCATCAACTTTAGGTAATTGTTCGAACACTTCTCGCCATTCATCTGGCACAGAAGTCGCATCGTCTAAATACGCTTCATAAAGCTCTTCTACATAAGCAACGTTGCCGCCGTTTAAATGTGAAGATTCTAGCCATGCCTTCATCACACCTTCGTGCATTTATAAGCCCTTTTCTTTAGCGCAGAAATTAATAGTTATCATAACAAGATGGCTAATAATCTGTATTAGCCATCTTACGTTTACTAAGTAATCAAACCGCTCGGTTTAATAACATAGATTTGATTTGCCCAATTGCTTTAGTCGGGTTAAGACCCTTAGGACAAACGCTAACACAGTTCATGATACTGTGGCAACGGAACACACTGAACGCATCGTCTAAATCCGCTAAACGTTCTTCAGTTGCTGTATCTCGGCTATCAGCTAAGAAACGGTAAGCGTGAAGAAGGCCTGCTGGACCAATGAACTTGTCTGGATTCCACCAGAACGAAGGACACGATGTCGAACAACATGCACACAAAATACACTCATATAGCCCATCTAATTTATCACGTTCTTCAATAGATTGAAGACGCTCGCCTGCTGCAGGCTGATCATTAATTAAATAAGGTTTAACTTTTTCGTACTGAGTGTAGAACTGACTCATGTCAATAACAAGGTCACGAACCACAGGTAAGCCTGGTAACGGACGTACTACAATTTTACCTTTGCCATTTTTTTGTAGCGTAGATAAAGGAGTAATACATGCTAAACCATTTTTACCATTCATGTTAACACCATCAGATCCACACACACCTTCACGGCATGAACGACGAAAAGATAGTGTAGGATCTTGTTCTTTTAAAAGAATAAGTGCATCTAACACCATCATGTCGTGACCTTCCTCTGTTTGCAAGGTGTATTCTTGCATACGAGGAGCGTTGTCAACATCTGGATTATAACGATAAACTGAAAATTGTACTTGTGCCATCGTCTATCTCCTAGTAAACACGTGCTTTAGGTGGGAAAGCTTCACGCGTTTTAGGCGCATAGTTTACATCACGCTTACTCATTTCATCCGTTACAGGATTGAATACTGAGTGACATAACCAGTTTTCGTCATCACGATCTGGGTAGTCAAAGCGAGAATGTGCACCACGGCTTTCTGTACGGAAGTTTGCAGCTACTGCAGTTGAGTAAGCTGTTTCCATTAAGTTATCTAGTTCAAGACATTCGATACGCTGCGTATTGAAGTCTGATGATTTATCATCAAGACGAGCATGTTGCAGACGTTCACGAATTTCTTTAAGTTCTTGAAGACCTGAAGCCATTGAATCGCCTTCACGGAATACCGAGAAGTTAAGCTGCATACATTGCTGTAGATCTTTTTTGATTTGAACTGGATCTTCACCTTGGCCAGCCGTTGAATTTTCCCAACGGTTGTAACGTGCAAGAGACGCTTCTAAATCTGACTCTGAAGCCGCTTTTGACACTTCAACATCTTTAAGGTATTTACCTAAGAAGTTACCAGCAGCACGGCCAAATACAACTAAATCTAGTAATGAGTTACCACCTAGGCGGTTTGCACCGTGTACAGATACACATGCAATCTCACCAACAGCAAATAAACCTTCAACTACTTTTTCGTTGCCTTGAGCATCGATTTGTAGTGCTTGTCCATTTACGTTAGTAGGAACACCACCCATCATATAATGACAAGTAGGAATTACTGGAATTGGTTCTTTAGCTGGATCAACGTGAGCGAAAGTTTTAGCTAGGTCACATACGCCAGGAAGACGTAGGTTAAGCGTTTCTTCACCTAAATGGTCAAGTTTCAGCTTGATATGAGGACCCCAAGGACCATCACAACCACGACCTTCACGGATTTCAGTCATCATTGAACGCGCAACAACATCGCGAGACGCTAAGTCTTTTGCGTTTGGTGCGTAACGTTCCATGAAGCGCTCGCCATCTTTATTTAAAAGATAACCGCCTTCACCACGACAACCTTCAGTTACTAGCGTACCAGCACCTGCAATACCCGTTGGGTGGAACTGCCACATTTCCATGTCTTGCATAGAAATACCAGCGCGTGTTGCCATACCAACACCGTCGCCGGTGTTAATGTGAGCATTTGTTGTTGATGCGAATATACGACCTGCACCACCAGTGGCTAATACAACTGCTTTAGATTTGAAGAAAGTGATTTCACCTGTTTCAATCTCAATTGCTGTACACCCTACTACATCGCCATTGTCGTTTTTAACTAAGTCAAGTGCATACCACTCAGAGAATACATTTGTTTTGTTTTTAACGTTTTGTTGATATAGAAGATGAAGTAAAGCATGACCAGTACGGTCAGCAGCAGCGGCAGTACGTGCGGCTTGTTCACCACCAAAGTTTTTCGATTGACCACCGAAAGGACGTTGGTAAACACGGCCATTTTCAAAACGAGAAAATGGTAGTCCCATGTTTTCTAATTCAGTAATAGCTTCTGGGCCAGTTTGACACATGTATTCAATAGCGTCTTGGTCGCCGATAAAATCGGAACCCTTAACGGTATCGTACATATGCCATTCCCAGTTGTCTTCGTGTGAATTACCTAGCGCTACTGTAATACCACCTTGAGCAGATACAGTGTGTGAGCGCGTTGGAAATACTTTAGATATTAATGCACACGTTTTGCCAGATTCTGTAATTGCTAAAGCAGCGCGCATACCAGCACCACCTGCACCAATTACTACGGCGTCAAATTCACGAACAGAATATTTCACTTAAACACCCCATAAAACGATTAGACCAATAGCTACGTAAGCAACGGCCATTAGGTTTAAAACAAAACCTAAAACAGCACGCAACTTCGAACACTTAACATAGTCTGTAAGAACTTGCCAAAGGCCAATGCGGGTATGAACCATAATGCAAATAAGGGTAATTAAAGTAAACCCTTTCATTGCTAGGTTAGAGAAGAGGCCTGTCCAGGCTTCGAAAGTGACTTCTGGCGTCGCTAAAAAATAGCCGATAATAAAAATCGCGTACGCGCTGATTATTAATGCCGTGGTACGTAAAGATACGAAATCTTGTACACCATCACGTTTTAGAGTTGCTTGATTTAAAACCATATCCACACCCCTGCCAATACGGCAAACACAACACCAAGAGCCATTGATACTTTAGCGCTGAGGTTACCTGATTCAAGTTCTTCCCAATGTCCCATATCCATAATCATATGACGGATGCCACCAATAAGGTGATAACCTAATACAGAAACAGTGCCCCAAGCTATAAATTTGGCAATGAATCCGTTAAACAGACCCTTGACGAATTCAAAACCTTCAGCTGAAGAGAGAGACTCAGACCAAGCCCAAATGACAAAAGTTAAAGCAAAAAACAATGCAACACCGGTGACGCGGTGAAAAATTGAAGCTTTAGCCGTTGCCGGCATAGATATAGTTGTTAGATCTAGATTTACAGGTCTTTGCTTTTTCACAGTTACTTGCCCATCTTTGCTCACAGTGGAGCTCATCTACTTGTTTTTCTAAAAACCCACCAAATATTACTGATGGAACTATCAGAATAAACGTATCAAAATAGTTAAAGTTCACAAAACAGTAAATTTTAAGCTGTTAAGAATATGTTTACCCAAATACAATACGGTTTAAAACCACCGTTAGTATATATACCCACAGGACTTTTTACAATTCTTGTTTATTTAGAGATGTTTGCGAATTAGCCAATAGTATTATATTTAATTAATACCGAATATTTATTATACATATATGCATAATGTTTATAAAAATTGACTTTAACCCCCTCTTTCACGTTAAAATGCGAAGATGTGCTTAAAACAGATTTCAGAACTTTAAAATCTAAAAATCAGAATAGATATCTTAATAGGAGATACATAGCGATGGCAGATAAAAAAGCCACAGTCCATATTGATGGACTAGATCCAATCGAACTTCCAATTTATCAAGGCACTGCTGGCCAAGATGTAATCGACGTACGTACGTTAGGTTCACATGGTCACTTTACTTATGACCCAGGTTTCATGTCGACTGGTTCTTGTGAATCTGCAATCACCTATATTGATGGTGGTAAAGGTGTACTACTTCACCGTGGTTACCCAATTGAGCAATTAGCTGAAGATTCTAACTATATTGAGCTTTGCTACTTACTTTTAAATGGTGAGTTACCTTCTAAAGAACAATATGAAGTTTTTAAGAATGAAATCACTACAAGCACTATGCTTGACGAGAAGATTGCTAACTTTTTCCAAGGTTTCCGCTTTGACGCTCACCCAATGGCAATGCTTTGTGGCGTAGTGGGTGCGTTATCATCTTTTTATCATGAAGACCTTGATATTACTGATGCAGAACAACGTAAAACAAGCGCAGTTAAGCTAGTTGCTAAGTTACCAACTATTGCTGCAATGGCTTATAAAACAAACATCGGCCAACCGTTTGTATACCCACGTAACGATTTAAGCTACGCAGAAAACTTCTTACACATGATGTTCTCTGTACCTGCTGAAGAATATAAAGTTAACCCTGTAACTGCTAAAGCCATGGATAAAATCTTTATGCTTCATGCAGATCATGAGCAAAATGCATCGACTTCAACAGTTCGTCTTGCTGGTTCATCAGGTGCTAACCCGTATGCATGTATTGCAGCTGGTATTGCTTCTTTATGGGGACCTGCTCACGGCGGCGCTAACGAAGCATGTTTAAACATGTTAGAAGAGATTGGCTCTGTGGACCGTATTGATGAATACGTTGCTAAAGCTAAAGACAAAGCTGACCCATTCCGCCTTATGGGCTTTGGTCACCGCGTTTACAAAAACTTCGACCCACGTGCTACAGTAATGCGTCAAACGTGTCATGAAGTTTTAGCTGAGCTAAATATCCAAGATCCACTTCTTGATATTGCTATGAAGCTTGAGCAAATTGCCCTTGAAGACCCGTACTTTGTAGAGAAGAAACTATACCCTAACGTAGATTTCTACTCTGGTATTATCTTAAAAGCGATTGGTATTCCAACAAGCATGTTCACTGTAATTTTTGCAATGGCACGTACTGTTGGTTGGATCACTCACTGGGATGAGATGCTATCTCAACCTGGTCATAAGATCAGCCGTCCTCGCCAAATGTATACTGGTTACACTCAACGTGACTACGTATCAACTGACAAGCGTTAATTAGCGCTGGTTAGTTTAAAAGGCCGCATTTTGCGGCCTTTTTTATTAACAGCACTTGAGAATTATCATAAACCGATTACAATCCCTGCCTAAAAAACACTATGTAGATGAGCTATGCCTACTTTAAAGTTTGATATAAATAAAATTAGAAAAGACTTCCCGACATTAAATCAAACAATAAACGGCTGCCCGCTTGTTTATTTAGACTCAGCAGCAACCTCACAAAAGCCTCAATCAGTTATAGATACAATTACTGAGTTTTATACGTCTCAAAATGCAAATGTACACCGTGGACGCCATACACTTAGCGAACAGGCCACTTATTCTTATGAACAAGTCCGGGATAAAACTGCAAGGTTTTTTAATGTCTTAAGTAAAGAGATTGTATGGACTAAAGGTGCTACAGAAGCCATAAATTTGGTCGCTAACGGCTTAAAAAAGCGCTTAAATGAAAGTCATACCATAATAATATCTCCGCTTGAGCATCACGCAAACATAGTGCCTTGGCAACTAGTAAGCCAACAGACGGGAGCTAAATTAGTCTCTCTGCCGCTTAATAATAACGGCACGCTAAACATACAACAATGCTGTAAATTTATAAAAGAAACAAAACCTGCCTTATTAGCTATTACACAAGCATCGAACACACTGGGTAATATCACTGATTTAAAGCCACTAATTGTAGCTGCAAAAGAGGTGAATTCGCTTGTTTTAGTGGACGGAGCCCAAGGTGCACTGCATTTAAAACCCGATTTACGTGAATTAAACTGTGACTTTTATGTTTGCTCAAGCCATAAAATGCTCGGTCCAACAGGCTTAGGTGTACTTTATGGCCAATATGAAGAGCTAAATACGCTAGATATTTACCAATCCGGCGGTGAAATGATCGATAAAGTTTACTTAACTCATAGCACTTATCGCCCTGCGCCTGCAAAATTTGAAACTGGCACACCAAATATTTCTGGAGTTTTAGGCTTTGGTGCCGCATTAGACTATTTAAATGAATTAGATCACGTGCAAATACAGCAATATGAACAAGAATTGTTTAGTTACGCGGCGCAAAAATTGGTAAAGATGGATGGCATTACCATATTCAGCAACCTATCTGACAATATTGGTACACTCTGTTTTAATTTTAAAGATGAACATCCTTATGATTTGGCAACTTTACTTGACGGATATGGGGTTGCAGTCAGAAGTGGACACCATTGTACGCAACCATTAATGACACATTTAGGGCTTAATGGAACGTTAAGAGCGAGTTTTTCTTTTTATAATACCTACAAAGATGTAGATATATTCATTGATTCACTTAAAAAATGTATCGCTTTATTAGATTGAACGCCAGTTTAATAGAATTAATTAGGATAACTCATGACAAATACGTTTAACAAAGTCACAGAATCTATAAAAAATGCACCTGCTTGGCAGCAAAAATATCGTGAAATAATGTTTTTAGGAAAAACGTTACCGGCTTTAGCTGATGTTTTAAAAACTGATGACGCACTTGTCTCTGGCTGTGAAAGCAAAGTATGGATGTTCGTTGAATTTGACTTAACCGAAAATACACTTGTTGTAATAGGTGACTCTGATACTCGTATAGTAAAAGGATTATTAGCTATTATTTTAGCGCTTTATAACGGGCTCACACCAGAACAGGTAGTGAATAAAAATGCGTATGAAGAATTTGAAAAGCTAGGCCTTATCAGCCACTTAAGCGCATCACGTGGTAATGGTATTAAAGCCATGGTTGAAAAAATTCAAACCATGGCACAACACAAGCTTAGTTAGCAAAAACTAAGCTTGTGAGCGTTGTTTTTTATCTAGGTATTTACGTACAGCTTTAGCAGCAACAAAAAAACCAAAGCTTCCTGTGATCATAGTCACAGAGCCAAAACCATTATTACAGTCCATATTCATCGTGCCATCAGCACTTTGCTTAGCATGACATACGCTGCCATCGCTTCCTGGGTAAACCAATTGCTCTGTTGAGTAAACACAGTCAATATTAAACTTACGTTTAGGATTATTACTAAAATTATATTGCTTGCGCAAAATATAGCGCACCTTTGCAAGTAATGGGTCTTGCGTAGTTTTAGCTACATCACCAAAAGTTATTTGGCTAGGATCAGTTTGCCCGCCAGCACCACCGGTTGTAATTATAGGGAGTTTATTACGTTTACAATGCGCTATTAATGCCGCCTTTTCTTTAACCGCATCAATACAATCAATCACATAATCAAAACCTTGAATATGTTCTTGAATATTATCAAGTGTAATAAAGTCATCTATTACACTAATTTGGCACTGTGGATTAATGAGCTCGCAGCGCGCTTTCATTGCATCGACTTTAGCTTGACCAATAGTGCCCGTTAACGCATGAATTTGCCTATTGACGTTAGTGGCGCAAATATCATCCAAATCAATCAATGTTATTTTACCAACACCAGTACGCGCAAGTGCTTCTGCTGTCCAGCTTCCTACACCACCAATACCTACTACACAAAAATGTGCTTCTTGAAGCCAATCAAACTGTTGATGACCATATAAACGTTTAATACCACCAAAACGTATATCTGTAACTTTTTCGCTCATTTACCAATCCAGTTGCCATGGCGATTGCCATGCTTGAAAATCTTGATGTTTAATTAACGCCAAATACTCATCACCATTATCGGGTAATAAAGTTAGCTGTATTTGTTCACTTTGCCATAAAAAGCTCAATGCATATGCATGTAAATAGGTACGATTTGATAGCGAGCCTGAATACATTGCATCGCCTAAAATAGCTGCACCCACACTTTTTAGTGCCACTCTTAGTTGATGTGTTTTACCAGAGTAAGGCTTTAAAATATACCCTCTAAACCCTGGCTTATAACTCAGAGAATAGAATCGGGTAATTGCAGGGTTAAGTGTACTCGTTAGTAACTTAAATGAGCCACGGCGAGATTTAGCCATATCGCCTTTTATCCACCCCTGCTTCTTTTTTGGTTTAGTATCACTAATCGCTAAATAAAATTTATTAATCGCATGCTCAGTAAACATAACAGTAAAGGCGGCTGCAGCGGATTTGTTTCGCGCTAAAATAATCAGCCCTGATGTCACTTTATCTAAACGATGAACGGCATAAAGCTTTTGCAATAATTGTTGTTCGGCTAAAACAACAAAGCCGGGTCCCTCTTCAGAATGAAAATTAAGACCCGCTGGCTTTTCTAAAATATAAAAGTCGTTATGTGTATAAACAACTTTTAATATCTTACTTACTTGCTCACTCACACGTTTTTACTTTTAATATGCGCTATCACTTTAGCTAAGTCATCAGGCGTATCTACACCTGCATGAGGGGCTATTTGAGCTTGTTCTATTTTAATTTTATAACCGTGATACAAAACACGTAACTGCTCAAGTGATTCAAGTAATTCTAGTGGTGATACACTCAGCTCTATATATTGTTTAATAAAACCCGCTCTGTACGCATAAATACCTACATGGCGTTGAAACGGGGCTAAATTAAGGGCAGTGCTATCATCCATCATCGTATTTCTATCAAACGGTATACTTGCACGAGAGAAATACAGGGCATTTTTATTTATATCGCTAACCACTTTAACGGCATTAGGATTAAATACTTCATCACGTTCTTCAATAGCAACACTTAACGTTGCCATTGGTGCTGTTGAATCACTTAATAGTGCAGCAACTTGAGATACGTTTTCTGGTGCAAGTAATGGCTCATCGCCTTGTACATTAACCACAATTGTATTGCTATCAAGTTTCAGCAAATCAACCACTTCAGCTAATCGTTCAGTACCCGACTGGTGATCTTCACGCGTCATTAGTACATCATTAGTAAACATACTTACTGCATCAAATACTTTTTGATGATCGGTTGCTATAACTACTTTACTAGCACCTGATAAACATGCTTTTTCGTAAACGTGTTGAACCATTGGCTTACCACAAATATCAGCAAGCGGTTTACCTGGTAGTCGGGTCGATGCAAAACGAGCAGGAATTACAACTACGAATTCCACTTTTCAACCTCTTCTAGAGATAGTTCTCGTGCTTCATTTTCAAGTAAAACTGGAATATCGTCTTGAACAGGATAAGCAAGCTTAGCTGCTGTGCTAATTAGTTCGTTGTTTTCTCTGTCAAAGCGTAATTTTCCCTTACAAACAGGGCACGCAATTATCTCGAGTAATTTTGTATCAAAGGCCATTGAGTATTCCTTTTTCTTTTAATATTGAATTTAATGTGTTTATTACGCTATCGGTAGGTTGTGCATCTACTGGTAAATAATACCAATTAGGCTTTGCAAAGGACTTACATTTAACGGCATCTTTTTCGGTCATTATAATGCAATCATCACCAAATTGGGCAAAATCATCTACTGTATAAGCATAATGATCTCTAAAATGATGAGTCGATAATAACGTGATATCTTGTACTTCTAATGAGTTTTCAAACCGTTTAGGGTTCCCAATTGCACTTATTGCATGTGCTTCACTTACGTTACTTTTTGCATAATCGCCTGAATTAACCAAGCGAAGATTACTTACTTGTAATGTGTAGCTATTATTAGCCTCACCACCATTTTCAATTACTATATCGACACTTTGCAAACGTTTAGTTGTTTCACGAAGTGGTCCTGCTGGCATAACAAAGCCATTACCAAAACGACGCTCACTATCAACAATACAACACTCAATGCTACGAGGCATTTTATAATGCTGCATTCCATCATCAGAAATAATAACATCGAGTGTATAATTATTTTCTAATAAATCGATATTGTGTTGTCTATTAGGCCCAACCGCTATTGGGCACTTTAAACGATGGTATAAAAGTACGGGCTCATCTCCAGCCTGCTGAGCATCTACAAGCTCAGTAACTAACAGTGGGTAATTTTCTGATTGCCCGCCATATCCTCTACTAATAATTCCTACTGATAAACCTTGCTGTGTTAAATGACCATACAGCCACAAAACAAAAGGCGTTTTACCATTACCGCCAACACTTATATTGCCAACTACGATTACAGGCGTTTTGCACTCAAAAGGTTTAAGTATTTTAGCGCTGTATAAGTATTTTCGAAATGACGATACAACCCAAAACAAAGCACTTAATGGTAATAACAGCAAAGTAATTAGACCAAATGGTTTATACCAGCTTTGTTCTATTTTACTCACGCCTGATCACCAAACTGCATTTTGCAAAGGGCTGAATAAGTACCGTCATTTGCTAATAAGCTATTGTGATCGCCACTTTCTATTACACGACCGTTATCAATAACATAAATTCGGTCACTGTTTTCGATAGTAGATAAGCGGTGCGCAATGACAATTGAGGTTTTATCTTTCATTAGCGTTTCTAATGCTTGCTGAATAAGCTTTTCAGATTCGGTATCAAGTGCTGATGTTGCCTCGTCTAAAATCAAAATAGGTGCGTCTTTTAATATTGCACGTGCTATCGCTATACGCTGACGTTGACCGCCGGAGAGCATTACACCATTTTCACCTACCATGGTGTTTAATTGCTCTGGCAGGTCTTTAACAAACTCCCAAACATGCGCTTGTTTAGCAACTTGCTCTAATTCTTTCTCAGACACATCATGCTTTATGCCATAACAAATATTGTTAGCAATCGTATCGTTAAATAACACGACCTGCTGAGACACTAAAGCAAACTGGCGACGCAAATCTGTTAATTTATAATCCTGCAGGGCTATACCATCAAGTAATATTTCACTCGGTAACTCTAGGTCATAGTAGCGTGGTAATAAATTAGAAATTGTTGATTTACCCGAGCCTGAGCGCCCTACTAAGGCAATACTTTCACCCGCTTTAATCGTTAGCGACAAATCGTTTAATACGGCTTCATCTTTTGTTGGGTACTTAAAAGTTACATTTTTAACTTCAATTAACCCTTTAACTTTATCGACTGAAACGGTGCCAGTATCTTTTTCCATTTCTTCATCTAAAACTAAAAATATACTTTGTGCAGCAGAGATACCACGCTGCATATCACTATTAACATTAGCGAGTTGTTTTAGCGGTCGCAATAGCATCATCATTGAGGCAATTAATGCCATGAAGTCACCAGAGGTAATCGTATCAATCATTGATGGAAGAGATACAGCCCATAAAATAACAGCCATAGCACTTGCTGCTAATATTTGAATAATTGATACACTTAAAGCTTTTGTCGCATCCATTTTAATGCGCTGCTGGCGGTTATGATTATTAATCTTTGAGAAATGGTTTATTTCTTGGTCTTGTCCGCCAAATCCATGAATAACTTTATGTCCGCTAAGCATTTGTTCAGAGCTACGTGTAACCTGCCCCATAGCTGATTGGATACTTTTAGAAATATGGCGAAAACGTTTCGATACAACTGCTACAATAATGGCAACGAGAGGGATGATGACTAAAAATATAAGTGAGAGCTTCCAACTGGTATAAAACATTACACCAAGTAAAAAGACAACAAAGGCCCCTTCACGTACAACAATAAGTAACGCTTTAGTAATTGCTTGTTGAACTTGCTCTGTGTCAAAAGTGATTTTTGAAATTAAATCGCCTGTTGAGTTTTTGTCATGAAAAGAAACGGGTAAATGCAATATGTGCTCAAATAACTCTTGGCGTAAAGAGCGTACAACTTGAGAGCCCACATAACTTAAACAGTACGAAGACATAAAGTTAAAAACACCACGCCCTAGTACTAACGCGATAACGACAAAAGGAGCGTACTTTAAAACTTCTGTATTTCGCTGGTTTAAACCTTGATCAATAAACGGCTTCATTAATTGAATGAATAAAGCATCCATTGCTGAATAGCCTATCATCCCAACAATTGCGATAAAAGCGACGCTTTTGTATGCGCCAACATACGAGACAAGACGTTTATAAATTTGTGCAGTACTTTGATCCATAACACTCTCTAAATACAGTAACTCCCTGTATTGTATCCTTCGATGAGATAAAACTAAACGTCAATCTTTGATAAACCAATAACTTTCCTGCCCTCTTGCTGTTTCTATGACCAAATTGTTTGAGTAGAATTTAATACTAATTTGTCCTTCAACGCCTGTTGTAAATTGCTCGGCGCTTATTGCTTTGTAACGCTCGACAACAACTGGCTTGGGAAATTCCCACTGTCCTTTATAAGCACTTGAATGAATCACAACTTTAGGAGCTACATCACTAATAAAATTAACACTTGAGGATGTATCACTGCCATGATGCGGGCTTAACATGACTGTACTTTTCAACGGTGTATTATTCGCTAATAAGGAGGCTTCACGAGATTTTGATATATCACCTGTAAATAACACACTATGAGTATTACTCGATACTCTAACAACGCATGAATCGTCGTTTTCATTCCCATACCCTCTAGTGCTAAAGCTTTCTACTCTTAAACCAACAAAATCAACACTTTGGACTTCACACAAATTAAGTGTATTTTCAGGATGAAATTGCTTTAATGTTTCCCCAAATCCAGCTTCAATAAAATGCTGTATTCCTCCAGCGTGATCACTGTCTTCATGACTTAGAATCGCTGTTTTTACTGTGAAATTATTTGCTTTTATATAAGGCAATAAAATACTTCGCGTACGGCTAAAACGATTAAAATAACTTGGACCAAAATCATAGATAAGCACTTGGTTATCTTTTTCAATTAATGCCATGAGACCATGCCCAACATCAAACACATGAAGTTGCCAGTTAGGCTTTTCTTTTAGAAGATTATTCAATAAAAGTACTGTTAAAGGAATGAAACAGAGCAATTTATAGGGGAGGAAGTAAATCATCAACATAGTAATATAGGTAAAAATGACGAATATTAACTCGATTCTTCCTGTTGTCAGCCATCTTAACGACTCGGGTATTTCATAAAGTAATTTAAATAACGCATATAACCCTGTATCAAACAAATGTATTAAATTACCTATATCTATAAAAGTACTCAGTAATGTAAAAACAATCAAAAATGGCAAAATAATGATGGAAAGAAACGGTATCGCAATTAAGTTAATCACTAATCCCGCAATACTTACGCCATTAAAAAAATAAAGTGAAAGTGGTAATAAACCGATAAACAATGCTACTTGAATAACAAATAACGCAATAATTTTGTTTTTTATTCGTGTTTTTAATATTGGTAATTTATTAATAACAGTAAAAATTATAGCGACAGCTAAAAATGAAAAATACAGACCTGGATTAAGTAAATTAAATGGGTTAACAGCAAGCACTATTACCAAGGCAAATAAAATACTACGCCAACGCAGCGGCTGCTTAGCAAGAAAATAAAGTAACAAATAACAACCCAGCATAATTAGCGCTCGCGTTGCTGATACTAAAAAGTCACTTAAATATACGTAAACTAATGCAGCTATAAAACCGAACGAACTGTAGTAAAGTGTAAGGTTAAATGATTGACCAATTGAAAAGTTTATTTTCGTACAGATAAATCGAATGAATAAGTAACCAAAGCTAAAAATCAAACCAATATGTAAGCCCGATATAGCCAGTAAATGACTTAACCCAAGTGATTGCATTAATTGTTTATCTGTATAGCTCATTAACGATTTATCACCACTGAGTAATGCATAATAGAGCCACTGCAATCTTGTATTTGTATAGGTATTTTTAATGAAGTTTTGATAATCTAGTACGATGCTTTGTTTATCGCTGTGTATTATATTAAGCTCTTTATTGAGCACTTTGCCTTTAAATAATATTCTATTTACAAATGCATAACGTTCAGTATCAAACACATTAAAATTTTTATTACTGCGAAAATATTTCAAATGGATTAATGCAGAGAATTCATCCCCGACTGTAAAAGGCTGTGCAGAATTAACACTGAGCATTGCTTTGGGTGCTCTAAAATTCGAAAAGCTACTCCCGTCTAATGCCACTATTTTGGCTTTGATATACTGAGGTTTTTTATCAGAAATAATCTCTTCAACAACTAATGTAGAATCAAGTGCATACTTTTCGTTCGGTTTTGGTATTTCAAAACTATAAAAAAGGTAAAAATGCATACCAACAAAGCAAATTGCACAAATAAAGCCTAACAATACGTTTAAAAACGGCTTAAAATAAGCGCTCACTATTACAATGAAAATTGTGAAGACTGTAAATTCGAGAGTTTGATAATAAAACACGGTTGCTACACAGCCAATTACAAACCCAAGACTTATCCACACTGATGTAAATGGTTGCTTTAAATGGCTAAAAAAACTATCCAAAGATTTTTACCTGATCCAAATAAAATTAGACATCATAAATCACTAAAAATATTTGGACGACTTTTGCAAGACGCAAATCTTTGGCATTTAAATAGACGTTCAGCTCGAGGGGCCTTCGCGGTCGGATTATTTTTTGCTTTCATCCCTGTTCCTTTTCAAATGGTTTTAGCCGCAGCAGGTGCTATATTATTTAGGGTTAATTTACCCATATCAGTTGCTTTAGTATGGCTTACGAATCCATTAACCATGCCACCTATCTTTTATGGCTCATACTTAGTGGGTACGTTAATACTTAATCAGCCAGAACAACACTTTGTATTTGAAGCCAGTTGGTCTTGGTTTTTAGAAAGTATAGAAACAATTGGTCCTGCATTTTTATTAGGTTCATTAGTATGTGCTTCTATTGCATCAATTATCGGATATTTTGGTATCGATATTATTTGGCGCCGTTCTGTGAAAAAAGCATGGTTATCACGAAATAATTAGGCCGTTAAAGCTAAATAATCACTGCAATTCTAATCTAATAAAATATTATAGACGAAAAAAAACCAACTTTATTAAGTTGGTTTTTTTACAATCAATAAACTTTAAAAGCGAAATACGCGCCTTAAGCCAACCAGTGGTAATAACAATAATGTATACCAAGGGAAGCTAGCAGAGTTACGCTCATAAGCTTCCGCTTCTACTGGAGCACAGCTTTCTACTTCACCATTTGCAATGGGAGTTAGTTTAACTGCTATTGCAATACTCTCATATTCAATTTCACCATTAATATCAGTTACTACACCGCCTAATGAATCAAGCTTTTCAACTGTTTTAGTCGCAGTACCAAATATTTCATTATTTTCGTTGATAGCTGTCGCTTCAACCATAGTATAAGCGTAATCAGTTTCACCGTCGGTGTCATAACAAGGCAGTAAATCGTTTAGATTAGTGATTTTATCTTCACCAATTTTGTAAATAAAGGCTTCTTTTAGTCGCGAGCTATCGGAAACACCCACTTCTCCTTCACCTACAATATAACCTTGGTTATTTATATCGTTACCGTAAGAACTTGAGCTTGAAAAGTAATCAGTAGGGAAAACCGTACTACCCGTTGCGATATCATGGTAAAAGAATTTATTACGAAGAGTGCCTTCAATACGCTTAGTCGCATAACCTGTAATAACATCGTTATCATTAATAGCAATTGATTTACCAGACTGCCAGTCATCTTCTTGATTAATAAAATCAACAACCGCACCGTCTTTAAAATAAACTGGCATTGTAAGAATTGTATCGTCATTTTTGTAATAACGTGTATTCGATGAACCTACAATTGTACCGTTGCTGTTCACTGCTAAAGCAGTACTTGTAAATGCGTCATCTTCCGCTTCACCTTCATCAGGTGTCAGTGCCATACCAAGCTCTTCAACAGACGTGATATTGAGTGATTCATCAAGTTCCCATTTAACAGCGCGCTTATTAAATATACCGCGTGAAATATTTGAATTTAACAAGTTGATACATACTGACGTTGGTTCGTCTTCATTATCACAGTTATCATCAATATTGTCTTGTCTGTCATCTGGAATGCTTGTAGACATGTTACCTACAACGGTATAACCACTGTTAGTTTTAATAATATCGTTGGCACGACTTGTACCACCGTATTCATTAAACTCAGGCTCTAACTCAACACTTACACTGCCATCAGCGCTTATTACAATCCCACGTTCTATAAATTCATGAGTAAACCATGTTTCTGCATCATCTTCACCATCAGGTGTAAAAGATACTTTATCGTATGGAGCGCTTCCCCAACCGACTGTAACACCATCTTCAGTTACAGCATTAAAAAGGTTAGTAGTTGAACGTGTTAGTCCGTCATAATCAACAGATGCAACATCAAATAATGGTTGCTCAGTTATTTGTGTATCATTATATTTTATGCCTACTAATGAGCTTAATTTTTGATATTCAAAATTTGTAGAAATTGAAGATAAAAAACTAACCATGAAAGTGTGTGCATCAGCATTAGTCAGTACTGCATCATTATTTTCAATGTCATCAAGTGTGAAGGTAATCTCTTTATCACTTAATTCAAATGCTGCCTCTGTATTGTCATAGCTATTTTCAATAAGGTTTTCAGTAAAATCTATATAGCTTGTATCAATAGGTAAATTGTATAAACCATTTGCGAAACCAATAATATGCCCGCTTTCGCTTACATCTGTTACATAAGAATATTTAGCGTCTTCAAGAGTCCCTAATTCACTTAACTGGTACGTCGCACTTGTTGCTGAAGTGCTTAATGTCGCTAAAATACTGGCAGCGAGTAATTTATATTTCATTTTAGTCCTTACTACTGATTCTGTAATTCTTCAAGTTCTTCCCAGCGCTCAAGGGCAGCTTCAAGGTCAGACTCAAGTTGTGCTAAATGGTTCAATGCTTTAGTTGTTACATCACTCTCTTGTTTAAAAAAGTTTGCGTCACTTACTACAGCTTGTTGAGCTTCAATTTCAGCTTCTAGTTTTTCCATTTTATTCGGTAGTTGCTCTAATTCAAGTTTTAATTTGTAAGAGAGTTTATTTGTCTTAGCTGCTGGTTTTGAAGCTGGAGCGGCTACTTTTTCAACTTTTTTTACTGGTTGTTGCTGAATTTTTTTTTCTTGTTCAGCTAAGTAACCTACATAAGCTTCATAGTCGCTATAACCACCGACGATATCTGTTACTTTACCATTGCCTTCAAATGCCCATACACTAGAACATGTATTATCAATAAATTCTCGGTCATGGCTTACAATCAGCACTGTACCTTGATATTGATTAATAATGTCCTCTAGTAACTCTAACGTTTCAATGTCCAAGTCATTCGTTGGCTCATCGAGAACAAGTATATTAGATGGTTTTAAAAACAGTTTAGCTAATAGCAGTCTATTTTTTTCACCACCAGAGAGTGCTTTAACCGGGGTTCGAGCTCGAGCTGGAGGGAATAAAAAGTCTTGCAGGTAACCTAAAACATGACGTGAACGACCGCCCATCACCACTTCTTGTTTACCTTCGGCAACGTTATCTTGAACAGTTGCTTCTTCGTCAAGTTTTTCACGGTATTGGTCAAAGTAAGCAAACTCTAAATTAACACCTTGCTTAGTAATACCACTATCAGGTTCTAAATCACCAAACATTAGTTTTAATAGTGTTGTTTTACCAATACCATTTGGGCCTACTAAGCCAATTCTGTCGCCACGCATTACAAGTGTCGAAAAATCATCAGCAATAACTTTATCTTTAAATGCATGGCAAAGGTTCTTAGCTTCAAATACCAACTTACCTGAGCGATCAGCTGTTTCAATATTAAAGTCAGTTTTTCCAACTTGATCAACACGTTGCTTGCGCTCATTACGTAGCTGTTTTAGCTCTCGAACACGCCCTTCGTTACGCGTTCTTCGCGCTTTAACACCCTGGCGAATCCACGTTTCTTCTTCAGCTAAACGCTTATCAAACAATGCATTTTGCGCTTCTTCTACTTTTAAATCATGCGCTTTTTGCTCTAGATAAGTCGCGTAATCACCTGGGTACGAAATAAGTTTACCGCGATCTAAATCTAAAATACGCGTAGCAACAGCGCGAATAAACGCACGGTCATGCGATATAAATACAATGCCGCCTTTAAATTCTTTTAAAAACTGTTCGAGCCACATTACACTTGCCATATCTAAATGGTTTGTTGGCTCATCTAGTAATAATAAGTCAGGCTCACTTACAAGTGCACGCGCAAGTGCCACTTTACGTAACCAGCCACCAGAAAGAGACTCAAGTTTAGCCTCTGGTGTTAATTCTAATTGTGTTAAGACTAATTGAATTCGGCTATCAAAGCGCCAACCATCAGCGGCTTCAAGTTGGTTTGATAAACGTTCAAGTTTATTTAATAACTTATCAGTACATTGTGTTTGCAGTTCGTTGCTAACATGATGAAAATCAATGAGTAGGTTAGCAATTTCCGGCATACCCTGCGCAACGTAATCAAATACAGTTCCGCTTGCACCTTTTGGTGGATCTTGCTCTAAACGAGAAATTCGAATGCCACCAAGCTGATTTATTTCACCGTCATCTAAAACAACTTGTCCATCAAGTACTTTTAATAACGTTGACTTACCCGCGCCATTTCGACCAACTACACACACTCTTTCGCCACTTTCTATAACGGCGTCTGCTTTATTAAGCAAAGCATGTGTACCAAAAGCAAGTTGTGCTTTTAAAATTCTTATTAAATCCATAGTTCTTATTTGCTCTTATTCTGCTTGTGCTAAAAATTCGCGCACAGAGTGTAAAGTAAAAGGCCAATATAATTTCTCGCCTTTTTCACTTTTTAATACAGGAATAGTAATTTGATACTCAGCAATAAGCTGCTCATCAGTCATAATATCGATTAGTAATAACTCACTGTTGTCATTTACTACATCAGTGATAAGTTGCTCAGCCTGTTCGCACAAGTGGCAGCCATCAGTATGATATAAAGTCCATTTAGCCATGCGTAATTAGCCAGCTATTATGGATTTTTTTATTACGTTTGAAGTCTGGTGATAGCGTTTTATCTGAGATATTAACGGCTTTTAAACCTAAACCAATCAGGCCAACTTCATCCATTACAAAACCACGTTTGTTATTAGAGAAAATCAAAGTACCTGATGGACTTAAGATCTTTTTTACCCACGTTAATAATTTAATGTGATCACTTTGCACATCAAACGCGTCTTTCATACGTTTTGAGTTTGAGAACGTTGGAGGGTCTAAAAATATCAAATCATATTGTGCTGTCGCATGCTCTAACCATTTTAAACAATCTGCTTGTTCAAAACGGTAACGTGTATTACTGATATTGTTTAAATCGAAGTTATCTTGGCCCCATTTTAAATAGGTTTTAGATAAATCAACTGTTGTAATTGCTTTAGCGCCACCAAGTGCAGCATGCACAGAGGCAGTACCTGTGTATGCAAACAAGTTTAAAAAGCGCTTATCTTTCGCATTTTCTTGAATATAACGACGCATTAAACGGTGATCTAAAAACAAACCTGTGTCTAAGTAGTCAAATAAATTAACTTTAAACTTAGCACCAAACTCTTCAACTACCATAGTTCGGTTTTGTTTAGACATGGCCGTATACTGCTCTTCGCCCTTTTGCTTTTTACGCACTTTTACAGCAATATTTTCAGGTGAGATATCAAGTTGTTGCGAAGTCAATGTTATTACGTCTTGCAGGCGTTTTTCTGATGTTTTTTCATCAATTTCTTTAGGCGCTGCATATTCAAAAATAACCGCAGAGTCACCGTAAATATCTACAGCAACATTGTACTCAGGGATATCCGCTTCATAAACACGATAAGCGTCTACTTTATTTTGTTTAAGCCAGTTTTTTAAGCCTTGCTTATTCTTTTTCAATCTATTTGCGAATGACGTAGAGCCCTCAAAATTAAGCGCTTTTTTATCATCGGTAGTCAAACTTACTTGCTTATCATCTAATTGATATAAGTTAAGTTCAACATCAAGTGGGCCATTTTTAAACTTATAACGCTTAAGGCGCACAAGTTTTAAAAGTTTAAATAAGCTCTCGTCCATACCTAGTAAGGCAAGTTTCCAATGATTAAAGTGCTTTTTAAAGCCAACACCTAAATTACGGTGTAAATCAACAAGCTCAGCCATAGAACCAATACGTTCACCATAAGGTAAGTTTGAAATTACAACACCCGGTAATTTTGCAACAGCAGTAAGTTTAGTGGCATCACTTTGCTTAAACTTAATAACATCGTCAAGCTCAGCACGTTTGGCATTATCAATCGCTTTATTTAAAACTTGTTCATCGTAATCGTGGCCAATTAACCACAATTTAGGATCGGTAATGTTAGCAAGTAACTCTTCTTTAAGTTCTTTAAACTTAGCGGCTCTAAAACTGGGTAAACGCTCAAAAGCAAAGCCTTCACGAAATAATCCCGGCGCTTCGTTTCGCGCCATGCCAGCCGCTTCGATTAAAATAGTACCTGCACCACAACATGGATCGAATAAAGGTTGTTTTACATTATCAAGCCAACCACTTCGTTTAATTAATGCAGCAGCTAAATGTTCTTTAATTGGTGCTTTACCTTGGCCTTGGCGGTAACCACGTTCAGATAAACGAGGGCCCGAATAGTCAATATACATAGAAACGCCGTAACGATTTAATCGCGCAACAACACGCACATTTGCATCTTGCTTATCAACGTTAGGACGCTGCTCGTATAAATCATTAAAGTAGTCAACAATCGCATCTTTTATTACAAGACCCGAAAATTGTGTGTTTTTTAATGAGTCATTGGTACCGTTGAAGTCGACAGCGAATGTTTGTGTTGGTCCAAACCACTCTTGCCAAGGTTGCGAGCGAGCAAAATTATACAGGCTATTCTTGTCATCTACGCCTTCTTTTTCTTCAATAAGCATAAGCACACGCGTTGCAAAACGACTTGATAAACAAACCTTTTGCGCCAGTAATGAGTCAGCCTCAAAACGAACAGAACCAACAGTTTGCTTAGACACAGTTGCGCCAAGTTCTGTTAGTTCATCAACCAATAAATTTTCGATTCCGATAGAAGTAAGTGCGATAAATTGCAAAGTAATAACCCTTAATAGCTAATTGCGCAGGATTATAACATAGGTTGGGCGACAAACACGCCATAAAGACACGCTGAAGACTTAAATTTGGTTAGGCGGTTTGACTTTGATATTGCTGATTTAGAATGGGGTGTACTCGATTATTCAAAATACGGATTACTTCAAATTGTGCTAAAGATAAATTTTCGTCTAATTTAAAGGTTTCGCTTAAATTTAAGCAAATAGATGCATCAGGGCAATGCTCTACAATTAAAAAATCACCAGTCTGCGCTTTAGATATTAATTTAACTATTGCTTCTACACTTGGCTCTGTTCCAGTGTACTCTTCAAAAAACCAGCTTTTTGATAAAACGGGTTTTAAGTGATACTTAACAGCGGTTGCATTTAGCGATATTTGACAAATTTGAGCAGCAGACCACAATTCAAACCCATCTAAATAGTTATAAACTTGTTCATAAAATGCAGCATCTTCTAAACTAAAACGTGGATTTTTAAAAACAGAATCGGTGAGTTGTCTTAACTTATAGGGCGTACATAATTGCATGTCGTCATTTAAATCAAGTAACAAACGATTTTTATTAGGACAAGTAATCCACTGCCATTGCTTTGATGCTTGTAACATTTACTCCTCCTTGGGTATGTTGAATAATTATTGCTCACAGTATAACCGCTTTTGACCACTTTTAAAATGCTTGCTTAGAACATTTATCGAACGATCAAAAGCTTAGATAACTGATCCTTATAAGCCGTTAACGATCGACTTTACCAATTGTGGACCTTTGTAGATGAACCCAGTATAAACCTGGACTAAATTTGCGCCTGCATCGAACTTTTCTTTTGCAGATTGCGCATCATCTATTCCGCCTACTCCGATGATTGGTAATTTACCTTGTGTTAAGCGTTTCAATTCACTCACTACCTCTGTAGAACGCATTCTAACAGGGTGACCTGATAAACCGCCGGCTTCTTCTGCATATTGCTGGCCCATAACTGCAGCTCGCTCAAGCGTGGTATTGGTGGCAATTACACCATCGATTTTATTATTTAAAAGTGATTCACTTACTTGTTGAATTTGAATTTGATCTAGATCCGGTGCTATTTTTACAAGCATAGGCACTTGTTTATTGTGCTTTGCAACTAAATCTAACTGTTCGTTTTTAAGACTTTGCAGTAAATCATCAAGTGCAGCGCCATATTGCAAATCACGCAAGCCAGGTGTATTTGGTGATGAAATATTTACCGTAATATATGAGGCATGCTCAAACACTTTACGCATACAATGAATATAGTCATCTTTACCTTGTTCATTTGGCGTATCTTTATTTTTACCAATATTAATACCGAGTATGCCACTGTATTTTGCTGCTTTTACATTTGCGACTAAGTTATCAACGCCTTTATTATTAAAACCCATGCGGTTAATAATAGCGTTTGATTCTGGCAACCTAAAAATACGAGGTTTATCATTACCCGCTTGAGCACGCGGCGTAATAGTGCCAACTTCAATAAAACCAAAGCCCATTTGGCTAAATGCATCAATACATTCCGCATTTTTATCAAGGCCAGCTGCTAGCCCTACAGGGTTTTTAAATTTCAGACCCAAAAAATCGACTGGCTTATCAGAAATATTTTGCGACCAAGCTAAATTTAAAGGTGTATTGGTAAAACGACGAAGATTATTAAGTGCAAACTCATGCGCCCACTCCGCATCACGGGTAAACATAAAACGGCGAGCTAAATCATAAAACATCAATATAATCCTCTTTTTAAATTTTAGACAAAAAAATACCTCAGACAAGGCTGAGGTATTGTATAACAATTTTAACAATCAGTTATTTATTTACTAAACAATTAACTGATTAAAGCTAAATTATTTTCCTGACGTATCACAATTGTGGCTTAACAACATAAGTTCACGAAGTGCTACCGAGAACTTAGCAAAGTCGTGGCTTTGTGATGTTTTAAACTCAGCCAGCATTTGTTTCCAGCGTTGAAGTAATAAATCTTGGCTATCCATCCACTCGTCTATTTGACTATCAACATCGCTCTCATCACCTTCAAAGCTATTTAATACAACTTCAGATAACGTACGTTGCTGCCAATCAAGCTCTTCTCGATAAGACGAGCGAGCAAGTGCTTGCCAATGATTCGCTACTGGTTGCTTAGTTATTTGCTCTAAGAACCAATGCAGACCCATTCTTGCACCTAGTTTAAAGTAAGTATTGGACACCATCGAAATGCTCTTACCTGAACTATTCGCAACTTCTGCTAAATCCATCACAGAGAATAAGCTTGATAAAGAAACAATACGATTAGCTATATCTGTTGGAACGCCCGCGTCAATTAACTTATTGGCCTCAATTACAATACGATCATTTTCTTTTTCAATCATATACGTATTTAAGTTATCGCTTAAATCTTTAAAGGTTGGCGCAAAGAATTCAATTCCTTGTTCAATCGTTTGTGACTTATTACGATGACGTAAGAACCAACGCGTTGCTCGGCGCACAGTACGACGAAGTTGGTAAAGCATTTCAGTTTGAACTGCTGCTGGTATTTTATTATCAAGTGCACTAATAGAAGACCATGTTTCACGCATTTCAAATATTTCGCTAGCAATTGAGTAACACATTGCTATCTCAGCTTCATTAGCACCGGTTTCTTCATGCATACGTACCATGAAGTTTAAACCCATATCGTTAACGATACTGTTAGCAAGTTTAGTTGCAATAATTTCTTTGCGAAGTGGGTGGTTGTTCATCGCATCGTTAAACTTCTCACGCAATGGGCGTGGGAATGACTTAACAAGCAATTGGCGATAGTAAGGGTTTTCAGTAATTTCATCACTTACTAAAGACTCTTTTAATACCATTTTTGCGTAAGACACTAGCACTGAAAGCTCAGGACGAGTTAAGTCTTTACCTGCAGCGGCGCGTTCTGCCAATTCTTCATCACTTGGAATAAATTCGATAGCACGGTTTAACTTGCCTTCTTTTTCAAGCGCATGAATAAAGCGAATCTTTTCTTTGAGCGTTGAAGTTCCTTTAGACTGCGTAATTGAAATAGTATGTGTTTGACGGTAACAGTCTTTTAATACTAATTCAGAAACTTCATCTGTCATTGAGTAAAGTAGCTCATCACGTTGTTTACGTGTTAGGTCACCTTCAGCGACTAAGCCATTAAGTAAAATCTTAATGTTAACTTCGTTATCTGAACAGGCAACACCCCCTACGTTATCAATAAAGTCAGTATTAACACGACCACCTTTAGCTGCAAATTCAACACGACCTAATTGCGTTGCACCTAAGTTACCGCCCTCACCTATTATTTTAGCGCCTAAATCTCTACCATTGATACGTAGTGCATCGTTTGCACGATCCCCTACATCGGCATCAGTTTCTTTAGAGTGTTTAATGTATGTACCAATACCGCCATTCCACAGTAAATCAAACTCCATCATTAATGAGGCTTTCATTAACTCATTTGGTGTCATACTAGCTTTTTTAGTGCCCAACATTTTTTTCATTTCTGGGCTAAGCGTAATTGATTTAGCTGCACGAGAGAACACACCGCCACCGGCAGAAATTAGCTCTTTATTGTAATCTTCCCAAGAAGAACGCGGCATATTAAATAAACGTTCGCGCTCAGGGTAAGATGTAGCAGCATCTGGATTAGGGTCAACAAAAATGTGCATATGGTTAAAGGCAACTTGTAGACGAATATGCTTAGATAACAGCATACCATTACCAAATACATCGCCTGCCATATCGCCAATTGCTACGACTGTAAAGTCGGTAGTTTGACAATCAATATCCATTTCACGGAAATGTCGTTTAACTGACTCCCATGCGCCTTTTGCTGTGATACCCATTTTCTTATGGTCATAACCAACCGAGCCACCAGATGCAAATGCATCACCTAGCCAGAAATTGTATTCGTTAGCAATGCCATTTGCGATATCAGAGAAAGTAGCAGTTCCTTTATCGGCTGCAACTACTAGGTAAGCATCATCTTCATCGTGACGAACAACATCGCGCGCTGGTACTATTTCACCACGCTCAATATTATCAGTAATATCTAAAAGACCACGGATAAAGATTTTATAACACTCTTGGCCTTCTTTGATAAACGCTTCACGCTCAGTCGGTAGTTGTTTACATACAAAGCCACCTTTAGAACCAACAGGTACGATTACCGTATTTTTAACTTGTTGTGCTTTAACTAAGCCAAGTACTTCAGTACGGAAGTCTTCACGACGGTCAGACCAACGCAGACCACCACGCGCTACTTTGCCGTAACGTAAATGCACACCTTCTACGCGCGGAGAATAAACAAAAATTTCAAACGCAGGTAAAGGAAGTGGTACATCAGGGATTAAGCTAGGTTGTATTTTAAACGACACATAAGACTTAAACTGTCCAGCATCGTCTTTTTGGAAATAGTTAGTACGCAGCGTCGCAACAATCATATCTACGTATAAACGTATAATACGGTCATCATCAAGGTTTGCTACATTTTCAAGCTCTAAATAAATTTGCGTGCTTAGCTTTTCAAGTGTTTTAGCACTTGCAGGGCTTTTAACTGAGAACTTTTTAGCAAACAAGTTAACAATTTGCGCTGCGATATTTGGATAATTTGCAAATGTACTTTCTATGTAGCTTTGTGAGAACGTTACACCAATTTGACGCATGTATTTAGCGTACGCACGTAAAATAGAGGCTTCGCGGCCTGTTAAGCCACCCATTAACACTAAACGGTTAAAACCATCGTTTTCAAGGCGGTTGCCCCAAACATTTGTTAATGCAGCACGAAAACGTGCTGAGATTTTATCAAAATCCGCCATCCCTTTGCTGTCAATAAGCATCGAGAAGTCCATGATCCAGTTGATACGACCATCGCTAGTTTTAACTGAATATGGTGTTTCACCAACAACGCGAAGGCCAAAGTTTTCAAGCATTGGCATGACATCAGATAAGTGAATCGGCTCATCTTTATGGAATAAGCTTAATCGTACAATATTGCTGTTTGCTTCTTCTTGAGGACGATAAAACAGCATTTCTAGTTTGTTTTCATCGCTAAGTAGTTCTAACTTTTCAATATCAACAACCGCAGCACTTGGAAGCACTTCATCTTTGTATGAGCGTGCAAACGCGTTACAGTATTTACGATTTAAATCGTTACCACGAGCTTCACCCGCAGACTCTAAAAGAGCAGATTGAAGTTTATCTTCCCACGTACGTGCAGCTTCTACTAAATTGTTTTCGATGTCTTTCACGTTATATTCGATCTTGTTGTCGGTCACACGAACGGTGTAATGAGTACGCGCCAGTGTTGACTCAGAGAAATAAGTAGTAAATTCGACTTTATCGTCAGAATTAAATGCATTAGCTAATATATCTTGCGTTTCACGACGAAGAGCCGTGTTATAACGCTCGCGAGGTACATAAACCATGCAAGACAAAAAGCGACCATACGCATCTTTACGTACAAACAAGCGGCACATATCGCGCTCTTGTACTTGTAAAACACCCATAGCAACTTCAAGTAGTTCACTTTCGCGCGCTTGAACAAGTTCATCACGCGGGTAAGTTTCTAAAATATTTAAAACAGCTTTGTAGGCGTGTGTGCCTTTGGCAAAATCACACATATCCATGATACGGTTAATTTTACTTTTTAATACAGGTACATCAGTAGCACTGTTATTGTAAAAGTTTGATGAAAACAAACCAATAAAGCGGTCTTCACCAATTACGTTACCTTCATCGTCAAAACGTTTAATACCTACATAATCAATGTAGGCTGGACGGTGAACGCGAGAAACAGAGTTGGTTTTTGTTAAGATCAGTAAGTTGCTACTACGTGCTTCTTGGCGGGCAACTTCAGGTAATTCTGATAATAATCGTGTATGTTCTTCAGTAGAGTTTTTCATCAAGCCTAGGCTTGTATCCATTTTACCTTTTAGTTGGTAATCACCTTGAACTGGGCTTAACTCATATTCACGGTAACCCATTAGGGTAAAATTATCTTTAGCTAACCAATCTAAAAACTCAGTTGTTTCTGAAACTTCATCTTTACTTTTATTATGATGACGTTTAGGTAACTCTTTAGTCACTGCAATCAATTTTTTACGGATTGGTTGCCAATCATCAACAGCAACTGATACATCAACAAGCACAGACTCTAATTCTTTTTTGAAAGACTCAATCACAGAAGAATCTGTTTGACGGTCAATTTCAATAAAAAATACTGTTTTAGTAGATGAAGATTCTTGCTCTGCTTTTAAATTTGATAATCCAGAAATTTTAGCGTTTTCATCACGCTTAATTTTTAATGGGCAGTGAAGTAATAAGTGAGAGGCGATATTTTCACGAGTCATGGCCATACGAACAGAATCAACTAAGAACGGCATATCTTTAGTGATAATTTCAACGATTGTATGTGATGACTGCCAGCCATCTTTTGCCACTTCTGGATTGAAAACGCGGATAACAGCGTCGTCAGTAGTATTTTTTTCTAGCGAGTTCCAAAGGCTTAATGCTGCGCCATATAGGTCACTATCGTTGCGGTTTGCCAAATCCTCTTTAGACATATTGCTGTACAAGGCTTTGGCGAATTTCTCAACGAGTAACACATTATCAGCGCGAACTTTTTTCTGGATCAGCTTACAGACATTATCTAGGATAACCGAGGCTTGGCCTTCATTTCGTGTCATTGTATGTTCCTTAATCTATTACTGCTAAAAGCAGAATATTTGTACAGCGTATTATTAGCGTGGAGTCAGTTAAATTCTAACCCTTTTACAGCTAATAAACAGCCTTTTCGATGAAAACATTTTAAGCATTTCAGCTATTTGGTCATCTATTCACAAAATATAGATATAAATGGCCATTACTGGCCATTTAGGAGCAAAAGTATTCACATTATTTTTTCTGGTCAGTCCAGAGGAGGCTGCCAATTGCGGGTAATAACAACACTGCACCTAACATATTCACTAAAAACATGAAGGTTAATAGTATACCCATATCAACTTGGAATTTAAGATCTGAAAATATCCAAGTGCTCACACCAATAGCTAATGTAATACCAGTAAATAGAACTGCGCTGCCACGCTCAACAAGCGCATTACGATAAGCAACACTAAGCGGTACGTTTTGCTTAAGCTGCCCCATCATCGACGAAAGTATATAAATACCGTAATCAACACCAATACCTACACCTAATGCAATTACAGGTAAAGTAGACACTGTTAAGCCTATTTCCAGCTGTACCATAAGTGCTTGGGCAAGGGTTGATACAATATAAAGCGGTAATACCACGGCTACTGTTGCTTTTACGCTTCTAAAGCTCATTAAACATAAAATAATAACGGCACCATAAACGTAAAGCATCATGGGTATTTGTGCTTCTGATACAGACTCATTAGTCGCGGCCATTACGCCCACAGGTCCTGACGCTAATTTAAATGCTAATTTATCAGTGCCCTCTTCTTGGGCAAATTGCTTAACACTCTTAATTACGGTATCGATAGTTTGTGCTTTATGATCATCTAAGAATATAATCACTGGCATAACAGAACAATCACCGTTAAGTAAGCCTGTACTAGTTTCAACTCGAGACGTTGACTGTACTAAGCTCGCTGAATTTCTTGGCAAACTCTGCCATTTTAAATTGCCTTCGTTGTAGCCCGCGTTAACCGATTGAGCTACAGAGCTCAAACTTACAGCAGACTGCACACCGGGCACATTCTCAACTTTGTATTGAAAACGGCTTATACGCTCCATCACATCATGCTCAGTACATGCTGCAGGATACGCCTCTACAATTACTTTTAAAATATCAGACGAGATAGTGTACTTATCCGATATTAAAAACGTGTCTTGGTTATAACGGGCATCTTGATGCAGAGATGGCGCGCCTGCGTGTAAGTCACCTATACGCATTTTATCTGCTTGCCAGTAGCCTAGAGCAAATAAAACAAGAGTAAAACCGATAATCATTTTAGCGATTTTAGGATCGGTTGCTTTTACTAAAATGTCTCTGATCTTATCAAGTATATTAGGCTTCTCAGCATCACCAGATTGAATATGTACACTGTTTTCAAAGTTCATGTACGACGCCCAAACTGGCAGCAAAATTAAATTTGTAAATATAATTACTGCCACACCTAAACTCGCTGTAATAGCAAGTTCGCGGATAATACCAATATCAATAGTAAGTAACGTTAAAAAGCCTACGGTGTCTGAAAGCAGTGCAATACCACCTGGTATTAATAAAGCCCTGAAACTTGACTGACAACAAATTCGCGTACTTTTTCCTTCACCTACTTTTTTGCCAATCGCATTAATCATCTGCACACCATGGCTTACACCAATAGCAAAGACTAAAAACGGCACCAAAATAGACATAGGGTCTAGTCCAAACCCTAAACTTGAAAGCAGGCCTAATTGCCAAATAACGGCAATAATAGAACACGCGATAGGCAAAATAGTTAGCTTTAAACTGCCACAAAATAGCCAAACCATAATAAAGGTAAAGGCGATAGCAATGGCAAAAAATACGACTACCCCTTTTGCGCCTTCAGCTATATCACCAGCCATTTTTGCAAAGCCAATAATATGAATACTTACTTTGTCTGTACTTAAAGGCTCTCTTAAATCACTTTCTAGCTTTTGTGCAAAAGCTAATGTGTCTAATTTTTGTTGTGTTTGAGGATCTGTTTCTAAAAGTTGAGCCGTTACCATTGCACACGAGTAATCGCTGGCAATCATACGCCCTACAACTTTTGCTTTTTCAATGTTTTCCTTTACTACACCTAATCCACGCGTATCTGCTTTAAAGTTTGCAGGAATAATTGGACCACCGGCAAAGCCATCCTCTACTACTTCTACAAAGCGAGCACTAGGTGAAAATATAGAATTCACTAAAGGACGATTTACACCAGGAATAAAATAAAGCTGATCGTGAACCGCTTTTAATTGAGTAAAAAATTCTGGATTAAATATATCTCCGCTGTCGTCACATACTGAAATTAAAATACTGTTTGCACCACCAAACTGTTTTTCATGTTTAGTGTATACCTTCATGTAATCGTGATTTAACGGGATATTTTTATTAAACGATGCATCAAGTTGAATTTGAGTCGCTTTAAATACAAGTAAACAGGTTATAAGTGCAAAACTTATAAGCATAATTAAGCGATGTCTAAAAATCGCCTTTTCAATAAAATCGAGTAACTTATGCATTAAGGGGTTAACTCCTTCACTTTAATGCCATCTTCTGTAGCCATGATCAATCTGTTATCTAAAATTACACCATCAAGAATCGCTTTACCGTCAGCAAGCTGCTCATGGGTGAGTAACCCATCTTGAAGATGAAAAATAACGCCACTATTACCGAGCATGAGCCATTGTTTGTTATTATAATTAATGATGTTGTTAATCGTCGCTGTTTTAACATTTTCAAAATGCTGCCACTGCTTTTCGCCACTTTGCTTTGCAAAAACATTACCTCGAAGCCCTGCCACAATTTCTTGTGTGCTATCAGAGGCAACTGCAAAGAATGAACCGGGATAAACTTCTTCTATTCTTTGCCAAGTTTGACCATCGTCAACGCTTCTGGCCATTAAACCCATTTCACCAACGAGCATTAATCCATTGTCTGTTTTTTCTATGCGATTAAAGTGCGGTAAAATAGAAGCAGTTTCCGCTTCGTATCCTTGTGGGTCATTTTCTTTTAAATCGTTTAAGTAATCACGATCATCACTAAAGAGTAGCGAATCTAAAAAGCGTTTTTGCCAATGTTGACCACCGTCTGTAGTTTGATAAAACATGCCATATGCGCCCACTGCAAAACCTTTTAAGTCATCTTCAAATAAAATATCTAAACATGGTTTGTCTAATTCAGGTAATGCTTGTTGTAGCTGCCAATTAACGCCACCGTCAGTAGTATTTATGATTGTTGCATCGTGGCCACACGCCCATCCATTATTTTCGTTACTAAAATCAACGGCAGTTAAGAGCACTTGAGTTGGAACTAGCTCAGCTTGTTGCCATGAATCACCCGATGTACTTTTAATAACAGTACCGTGTTTACCAACAGCAATTAAGCCATTACCCGTGTTAGTTATGTCGGTGAGTAAGGTTTTAGCTGCATTTGTTGCACTGATTGCATTGTTAGGGGCTTCTTGTGCAACACTCGCACCGCTTATTATCAGGCTGGCATATACCAAATACTTCATAAATTTTAATCGCCTTGTACGAGAGAGTTGTTTGTCTTTTTACTAGGGAGTGCGTTGCGCGCTGTAAGACAAACGCGATGAGAAAGGAAAAGGCACTTAACAAATTGTTAAGTGCCTAGTTTAATACTATCTACCTGCGCGACGTAAAGCGCTTGAAGTAAATTCGTTATCGTTAAATGACTGTGAAAAATCGTACATTTTTTCTTGGTTATCTAAACCAATTGCTAAATAACGACGAGAATTCAAATCATGATAAACCTCAAGCGTACTCCACTGTGTAGGAACTTCGTAATAGTTAAGACCATAAGCCATGGCTACACGGTAAAGTTGGTCGCGGTTATCATAAATATCAGTTACCTGTACTTGCCAGCTATCTTCATCAATGTAAAACACACGTTTTTTATAGATATGGCGTGTATCATCTTTTAAGTTAGCTTCAACAACCCAAACACGATGTTTTTCGTAACGTGTATGTTCTGGGTTAATATGGCCAGGCATTAAAATATCATCGTACTCTAGCTTGTCGCTATGAAGTTTATAGCTATTGTAAGGTATATATAACTCTTGCTTACCTTTTAGCGTCCAGTTGTAACGATTTGGTGAGCCATTAAACATATCAAAATCATCGGTAGTGCGCAGGCTATCTGCAGCTGTGCCTGGTGCATCATATGCAACATTAGGTGCACGACGAACACGACGTTGTCCCGAGTTATAAGTCCATGCTTGGCGCGGCGTTAATATTTGGTCCATTGTTTCATGAACTAATAATGCAGTACCTGCTAAACGTGCAGGCTCTGTAACGCTTTGTTTAAACTTAAACAAAATGTTTGAGTCTTGTAGCTCTGCTGGTGTAGCGCTTGGGTCTGAGTATTTAACTAATAGCTGCTCATCAAAACCAACATAGTTGTAAGAACCAGATGCAGTCGGTGCAGCTTGACCACCAAAACGCTCAATAGACTGGCCACGGTAACGTAATAAGTGATTCCAAATTGCCTCTAAACCTGTTTTAGGGATAGGGAAAGGGATACCAATCGCCGTATTTTTAATACCGTTACCGCCTTCGATTAATTCAGCAGTTGATGCAAACTTTTTAGTCGCGTCATAAACAAACTGAGGGTAAGAAGCTGAGCGGCGTGTTTCATACACTGGCATCTTAAATGTATCTGGGTATGCTTCAAATAAAGCAATTTGACCCGGACTTAAATTGGCTTTGTACTTTTCAATATTACTTTTATCGATAGTGAAAAGTACTTTATCAGCTGTAAACGGGTCAAGGTGATGCATACCAGCTTCATAACCTGCAGGCGCTGTTGTAATTCCGTTATTCCACGCTGGAATAGAACCATCAGCATTCGCAGCTTTTTCTGCACCCATTGGCGTTAAGTTTTGACCTAATTGAGCAACTTCATCAGCGCTTAATTTAGCCAAAGCTGCGCTGCTTGCAAACAAACTACAAAATGCTGTAGCGATGAGGGTAGGTTTTTTAATCATAGTAATGTTACCCCTAAATAGAATATTTTAAGTTAAAAGAAACGTAATCGCGGTCTGAGAATGTATTAACACCGCCACCGCCCCAAAACGAGTTATAGCTCACATCAAGTGACCACGCATTTTGGTAGTTAAAGTTCATCGTAGCACCTAAAGATTTACGATCTTCAATAAATAAGAACATAGGATCTGGTGTATTACCGTTTACGTCATGAGAAAATACAAAACGTGGTGAAAAGTTAATACCTTTGTAAAAGTTGAAGTAATCGCCTTTAGCAATTAGGCGGTAACCCCAAGAAGATGCTGTAGCGAATGATTTTTCTTCAGCGCCATTTGAAAGACCAAGTTGCAATGTTGAATAATCAGTAGTACCTGGGCCTGTTATTGTGCCACTACGGCCAGTACCTGATACATTTAAACGCATTTCGTCATAGTCAGGCATATCGTGAATTTTAACTGCACCCACTTCACCAACTACAGCCCAACTATCAGCACCTAATGAAGGACCAAATAAATGTGTTGCTGTAAATTGAATTTGTGATGTATCGCGTTCAATGTAGCCTTTGGCAACTTCACCTGCACCAACTGAGCTTACCGCATCGCCTATACTCATTTGCGAAATACCCGCAAAATCAGGACGAATACCAGCAACAGCCAATTGTTCAGGCATAGCTGTGTAAAGTAACTCTACGTCATCAATTTGTAGCGGTTCATCTTGGCGAAAAGCAAATTCACCCGCGAAGGCTGTTTCGCCGATAGTCGTATTAAAACTTAAACCATATAACTTAATATCTTCAGGGTACTCATTTTCAGCTTTAGAAAAAGCAGTTAAATCAGCAACATTATCTGACGTAATTTCTGTTGTCATGATCATCGCTAAATCTTGGGCAATTGCAGCTTGTGAAAAGTTTGATACGCGACCAGATATAAGCGGACGACGGCTATGATAATTCACGTGATAGAGTGCAATCTCAGTATCATTAAATTCAGGTAAAAATACACCTAAACGTAAACCATACTGACCGCCATCTTCTGGCTCTGTTTTACCATTATCCCCTTTACCTTTTAAAGCAACTTTAGTTGGGTATGCAAGATACATTTGAGCTAATAAAGCACTTCCTTCTGCACTTGAAGGATCAATACCTTGTGCTGCTGCGGCTAATGCAAAATCAGATGTTAAGTTATTCAAACTATCTGTTAAAAAAGCAACATCAATATCAGGATTAGACGTAAAACCTAATTGAACATTCTGCTGATAACCATTTTCTGCTGCAAAGTCATTAGTCGAAAAATACGTACCAGCTGCTGGTAAACGCGTTTCTTGCCATTGGTATTGGTAGAAACCTTCAAGGGTAATGTTGTCAGTAATGCCAAGCGATGCCCAAAGCATGCCTACAGGTATAAATGCTTCTTTAAGCTCAGCACCTGGCGCTTTCAATCGGTCAATATCAACTGGGTTTACGTTAATACCATGAGATATAAGTGTACTCTCACCCCAGTTAACTACTTGTTGACCTAAACGGACAGATAAAGGGTTATTACCATCATTTAAATCAAAATCAGCCCACACAAACGCATCTAATAAACGAATATCTGCACAACTTTGCGCTTTAGTGTCTTTATCATCACACGGATCAACCCCCTGCCCTGATGTAGGATTTGAATATGCATGATTGCCATCCATCAACGCAAAGTCATAAAAATACATGAAGCGAGTGAACAAACCGTAGTTATCTTTATTTATTGAAAGGTCGTGTGTTCCCTTCAAAAGTTTTGAAAATGAGTCACCACTGTCAAAATTTAAATTACCAGCATCACCATTATTTGAATAAGAGCCAGGTTGAGCCCATACATCTTGAGATGAGTAAATAGTGTTGTTTAGCGCAGGGTTGTAACCTGTCCAATCAAATGCCGGATTGTTACTTTTACCAATTAGGCTAAAGTCTCTGTCTTCTACGCGAACACTTTGCCCATATGAAAAGGTTGAATCGAAGGTAATATCAAAACCTCCAGCTTCAAATGTTACAGCTTGTGTACTTGCTGCAGATAAACCTAAGCTAGCGGCTGCTATACCTATAGCGATTCTATTTTTAACAAAAAGCGATCTTCTTATCATTTTGGTTCCCCCCTGTCGCGGGTCATTTTGTGTGATCAAGTTATTGTTTTTAGTGTAATCATAACGATAGAAGCGAATCAGTGAAATTACAAATACTCGCTCTAATCTTCCGTATACTTTATATTTTGGTTGACGCTTACGTATTGGTAAGACGTCGTACCAGATAATTTATACACGTAATTTAACAATAGGACAAATTGAAATTAACAAAAATACAATATTTTTATGTATATATAACATAAAAACCGAGTGTCAGGCCACTCGCTCTAGGCGGATAAACTTGTTTTCGGGGGTTAATAAGAGTCTAAAACGGCCACGTACACCTAAACTTGAAATGAAGGGCCTCAAATGTGTAGCAGCAAAACGAATCGTTTTACCGCCATCTTCTACAACTTGTAAAGAGCTAAAACGGCCATGGTAGTAATCCATGCACTCGTTATAGCTCAATCTTAAGGTAAAATAATACTCAATCATTTATGCGAGCGCTTTTTCAACCTTTTCATACAAATCAGCACTTAGCCCATCTAGATTAGCTAAGCGTTGTAATTGCAGTTTCATTGCTTGAGAGCGAACATCATCGTAACGCTTCCATGACATGAACGGTGTTAGCATACGAGACGCATTTTGTGGATTAATTGCATTAAGTTTTATTAGTAAGTCACCTAATAACGTATAGCCTTGGGCATCTGAGCGATGAAATTGTGCTGTATTAAAGTGACTAAAGCTTCCTACAAGTGCACGTACACGGTTCGGGTTTGAAAAATCAAAACACGGATGTTCGTAAAGTGCCTTAATATTATCTATAGCTTTATTGCCTGACTGCATAGCTTGCAGTGCAAACCACTTATCCATCACTAAAACATCATGGCGCCATTGACTATCAAAATGATTCAAAAGCTCTTCTTGTATAGGGTGGGATGCTTTTACCACTGCGCTTAGTGCACCAAGTACATTGGTCATATTAGTCGAACTTGCGGCTTCTTTAATAAAGCTTACAGCCTCTGGCTTTTGAGTTTTAGCCAAATAATGCAAGCATATTTGTTTTAAAGCGCGCTTAGCAACGGAGCTTGCACTTATACTGCCATCATCTTCAAGAGATTCGTAACAAGCAAGCAGTTCATCAGCAAGTTCGTCAGCAATTTGTTGCTCAAACTTTTCTGTTATTTCAATAATCTCATCAACAGGTATTACTTCAAATTCAGCGGCTAATGTATCAAAACTTGGCAGTTTAAACAGCTCTGCAATTAAGGCTAAATCGCCCTCTTTGGTGTTAATAAGTACACGTAGCGCATTTATAGTTTCACTGCTTAACACGCTATTAGATGTGTCGGTAATCTGAGATTTAATCGCTTTAATAAATAGCTGCTGTTGTGCATCCCAACGTGAAAAATCACTGCGTGCAAAACGCATAATATGCAATAGTTCGGGCTCTGTTGTTTGCTGATTTAAAATACAAGGTGCAGAAAAATCTTCGAGTAAAACCGCAACAGGCTTTTCTAAGATATTGTCAAAGCTAAATGTTTGAGTCGTACTTGTTACATCAAGTACATCATCTAGTTTTTTACCTTTGTATTGCAGAGCAATACTTTCCCCATTCGCATCAAGTAGTTCAATAGCAAAAGGTATATGAAGTGGTTTATTGTCTGGCTGATTGTCCGGTGCTGCTTGTTCTATTGTTAATGTATACGTATTTGAACTGCTATCAAAATGTTGTATTGCATTTAAGCGCGGGGTACCCGATTGACTATACCACAGCTTAAATTGCTCTAAATTTACACCTGATGCATCGCTCATTGCACTGACAAAGTCATCACATGTTACTGCTTGCCCATCGTGGCGATCAAAGTAAAGTGTCATCCCTTTTTGAAAATTAGTTTCACCTAGTAACGTGTGCATCATACGGATAACTTCAGCACCTTTATCGTATACAGTTACAGTATAAAAGTTATTCATTTCAATAACTTTTTCAGGACGAATCGGATGCGCCATAGGGCCTGCATCTTCGCTAAACTGATGCGTACGCATTACTTTAACAGCATCAATTCGGTTAAGTGCACGAGAACCTAAATCACTACTAAACTCTTGGTCTCTAAATACGGTTAACCCTTCTTTTAGCGATAACTGAAACCAATCTCGGCACGTTACACGATTGCCCGTCCAGTTATGAAAATATTCGTGCCCTACAATGGATTCAATCGTATGGTAGTCTTTGTCTGTCGCTGTTTCTTGATTGGCTAATACACATTTACTATTAAAAACGTTTAGCCCTTTATTTTCCATCGCGCCCATGTTGAAAAAATCGACGGCAACAATCATATAAATATCAAGGTCATACTCTAAATTAAAGCGTTCTTCATCCCATTGCATTGCTTTTTTAAGTGAAGCAATAGCATGAGGTGTTTTAGATAAATTACCCTTATCAACAAATAATGCTAACTCTACGTCTTTGCCGCTTTTAGTCGTGTACGTATCTTTTAAAACATCAAAATCGCCCGCTACAAGTGCAAATAAATAGCTCGGCTTTTTAAATGGGTCTTGCCATTTCACAAAATGACGACCATCTGATGTTTCACCGCTATCTACTTGATTACCATTAGAAAGAAGTTGTAGATACTTTTTATCGGCAATAATAGTTACATCAAACGTGGCAAGTACGTCAGGGCGATCCATGTAATAAGTGATTTTTCTAAATCCCTGCGCTTCGCACTGTGTGCAATACGCACCGCCCGATAAATATAAACCTTCTAAAGAAGTATTTGTCTCAGGTGATATCTCGGTCACAATACTTAATTGGCAACTATCCGGTAGGTTATTGATTATTAGCTGCTCACCAACAATTTCATAATCCGTTATATCAACTGTATCAACAGATAAAGACAGTAAACGCAAATCAATACCATCAAGCACTAAAGGTGCTTTTTTATCACCAACACGGGTAAGTGTTAGTAAAGAGATTACTTTGGTTGATAAAGGCTGTAGGTCAAATGTTAGCTCTGTGTGGTCAATTAGAAAGTCAGGAGCTTTATAGTCTTTAAGATATTGTGCTTGAGGTTTACTTGATTCAGTCATAGATACTCCAAAGCAGCTCCTTTTAAGTTAAAAGGAGCTGCTTAAAATTAGGCAGATTGTTTTGGCTTAATACGTAAAATTTTAATGCCTAAGTAGGCATAAACAACCGCTAAAACAGGGTTAATTAAGTTAAAGAAAGCGTAGAGTGCATAATCAAAAGGGTTTATAAGTAAAACGCTTTGCATGTATGCGCCACACGTATTCCATGGAATTAGTGGGCTAGTAATTGTACCGCCATCTTCCAATGTACGAGATAAGTTAACAGGCTTCAAACCACGTTTTTCGTATTCATCTTTAAACATACGTCCAGGTACAACAATCGCTATATATTGATCGGCCGCTATTACGTTAGTTCCTATACACGTAGCTATTGTCGCCGCAATTAACGACCCCGTGCTTTTAGCTATTTTAAGTATGCTTTTTACAAAAATATCCAAAAGACCTGTTTTTTCCATAATGGCACCAAACATCAGTGCAGTCATAATCAGCCATGTAGTTGTAAGCATACCGGCCATACCGCCACCACTGAGTAACGAATCCATCTTATCATCGCCGGTACTTATGCTAAAACCATCAAAGAAAGTAGTCCAGACAAGTTTAAAATAGCCAACTAGCTGTCCTTGAGAAACATCAATTTGGCTAGCAATTAGATCAGACTGAAACAACATAGCCCAAACAGCGCCCACAACAGCACCAATTGAGATAGCAGGAAATGCTGGCATTTTTTTAATAGCTAAAACTAAAAGTACGATTAACGGGATCAGCATTTCAAAACCAATATTAAAGTTTTGCTGTAAAATAGCCGTTATTTCATCAATGCGCCCTGCTTCGCTTGAAGCTGTTGCATTAAACCCCATGAATATAAATATAATCAGTGCAATTACAAAACTCGGTACTGTCGTCCACAGCATATGTTGAATATGCTCAAACAAATCAGCGCCAACAACTGCTGGTGCCAGATTGGTTGTTTCTGACAGCGGGCTTAGCTTATCACCAAAGTATGCACCAGATATAACTGCACCTGCGGTTACTGTTTGCTCAAGTCCAAGACCCGTAGCAACACCTAATAAAGCAACACCTATCGTAGCAGCCGTGGTCCAAGAACTACCAATACTCATTGCTACAATGCCACAAATTAAACAACTCGCTGCATAAAACCAACTTGGATTTATAACTTGTAAGCCATAATAAATTAAAGTTGGTACAGTCCCAGAAAGTAGCCAAGTACCAATTAATGCACCTACCATAAGTAAAATTAAAATAGCACCAAGTGAAAGCGTTATGCCTTCGATCATAGCTTGTTCTAATTTTTTCCATGTGTAACCGTTTTTAAGACCAATTAAAGCCGCTGCAAAAGTGGCAAATAAAAGTGCTATTTGGTTAGGACCGGATGAAGAGTTGTCACCGAATAAGTATACAGCCGCGCCAAGTAAACAGATTAATACAGAGATAGGAATTAATGCATCAAAAAACGAGGCGGGTTTGATTGGTTTATCTTCCAATGGCTTCAAAATAGAGACTCCTACACACACTTGCTGTGTGTTTAATTATTATTTTTAGCACGTAAAGCGCATTAATTGAGCTTCATTAATCCAGCTCAACTTTATGTAATCGAAGATTATAACAATTTAGTAAATTTTAGGTAGTAAAAAAGGCGCCAATGCGCCTTTTTTACAGAGGTAAAACCAGTTATTACTTCTTAGCTATACGACCATAATTTATATAATCTTGAGTAATTAATGCAGCCTCTTCCAAAAATGGGTCAAGCTCTTCGATTACTTCTGGTATATCGTCTAAGTTTTCTACCGGATCTTTACCTAAACGCTTAAGACGTTCGTTAGTACGTACAAGTGCACGTGCTTCACCTTCATCTTTTTCTTTAATACGGTCTGCTTCAACTAAAGAGATAGTTTTACGGTCTTTCTCTTCGTTGTATAAGGTAATGTCATTAAATACATAACCAAATTCTGGCTCTGATTTAATTCGTACTTCGTGTTGTTTTTCAAGGTACGTAATAATAGGTGTTAGATTACCTAGTTTTTTATATTTCGCTTTAACAATGCTGTCCCAAGGAAGTGCATTATCTTGCTTACTTTCGCCCCACTGTGCAGGATCAATTGCTGATGGAAACGAAATATCAGGGATAACACCTTTATGTTGCGTGCTACCACCGTTAATACGATAAAACTTAGCAATAGTATACTGTACACTGCCTAGCGCATTATCGTATAGATCATAAGCACGGCCTAAGCCTTTGTGCTGCTGTACAGTACCCTTACCAAATGTTTGCTCACCAATAATTACAGCGCGACCGTAATCTTGCATTGCTGCTGCGAATATTTCAGAAGCAGAAGCACTGTAACGATCAACTAACACAGTTAAAGGGCCGTCATAGTAGGTTATACCATCACGATCTTTTTGCTCTTCTATACGGTTATTTAAGGTATGAATTTGAACAACTGGGCCCTGGTCAAAAAATAGACCTGACAATTGTGTTGCTTCATATAAAGAACCACCACCATTTTGGCGCAAGTCGATAATAATACCATCAACCTTTTCTTCTTTAAGCTTAGCAAGTTCTACTTTTACATCTTTCGAAAGATTATTGTAAAAGCCAGGAATTTCAATCACCCCAATTTTACTTGTTAGATCAGAGTATTTTGCTTCAAATACTTCTGATTTAGCCGCTCTATCTTCAAGTCGAATTTTATCGCGAGTGATTTCTACAACTTTCGGAGCGCCGTGAGCATCAACACCTTTTAAATACTGTAGACGTACTTTAGTCCCTTTAGGACCTTTAATTAAATCAACTACGTCATCTAAACGCCAGCCAATTACATCTACAAACTCTTCTCCATCTTGAGCAACACCAATAATGCGATCATCAGCTTTAATTTGATCTGTTTTATCTGCAGGGCCTCCCGGCACTAAGCTGCGAATAACAGTGTAATCTTCATCAGGGCTTAATACGGCACCAATGCCCTCAAGCTCTAAGTCCATATCCATTTTGAATTGCTCTGCACGACGTGGCGATAAATAAGACGTATGCGCCTCAATACTGCGTGCTAGCGAATTCATAACAATTTGAAAAGCATCTTCTGAATTTGATTGTACTAAACGTTTTTCTGCATTTTTGTAGCGTTTGGTCAGCACCTCTTTAATGCCTTCCCAATCTTTACCCGTCATTTTTAAACGCAGTGCGTCGTACTTTACACGCTCACGCCAAATTTCATCAAGCTCAGCTTGTGACGCAGGCCATGCTGAATCTTCACGGTCAAAAAAGTATTCATCTTTTTTATCAAACGTCATCTCTTTTTCAAGCAAAGTAAGTGAATACTCGTAACGTTCAAAACGGCGTTTAAGACTTAAGTTAAAAATATCAAACGTAAAGTCTAATTTACCGGTAGTAATAGCGTTATCAAAGTCATCACGATATTGCTCAAATGAGGCGATATCACTGGCTAAGAAAACGCTTTTATTAAAATCAAGGGATTCGATATAACGATCGTACACTTTACTAGAAAGCTCATCGTTAAATCGAACCGGTGTATAGTGTGAACGAGCAAATAAGCTAGCCACTCGTTTGCTAGCAGTACCATGTTGACTCTCTTGCTTGAGCTGGGGTAAATCGTCAATAGTGACGGCTTCTACAGCAGCAAATAATGAACCTGAAAACAGGGCAGCAACTAACGGAATGAGCGTAAACTTTTTACTCATACACAACTCCTTAATTTAATTACAACTTAAACAATGTATAAGCTGTCAGCTTTGGTTTTAACTTGCATACCTGTTACTAACTCAACATGAACATCATCTTTGTTCACTTCAGTTATTACTGCATTTACAAGTGCTTGGCCAAGTTTAACCTTAACCTTATTATTAACCTTGACCTCAGTTGCTGGCAAAGGTTCAATTTTTCCTGAACGCTTAGCCGGCGCTGCTTTAGCAGGTTTGTTAGCTGCAGGAGCGTTTTTATCGCCTGGTTTGCTAGCATGAGCTGGTTTTTTCTTGAAAGATTTAGAATCAGAATCTTGGCGAGGACGCTGTTGTTTTTTGCGTTTAGCCATTTTAGCGCGGCTTTCTTCCAATGCTTTTTGCGCATGGTCGATATGCTCTTGCTCAACTTTTTCACCTTGATTACCATCAAGATCAATACGAAACTCTGACTTGGTCACAGCTTCTAAATAACGCCAGTTAGACGTGTATTTTCTAAGCGCTTGACGAACTTGAGTCTTACTTACTTTTTCAGACCCTTCAATACGCTCAGCAATATCTTTAAAAATACCTACTTTAAGCGGCTTGATGCCATCTTTTTGTTTAAAACATTGTGGGAATTCTTGATATAAAAATTCCAACACTTCATTAATATCTTTTAGCTTGTTTGTGGTTTCCATTTTAGAACCTATTTTTCACATCTTTTCATCAAGGGACGAATCGACGTAGTGTGTTACCCAGTCGACCAACTCTTCGAAATCGGCTTCTATAACAGCCATATCACCTCGAAGGTGTTCCCAAATACCATTAATTGTTTCATCAATAAATTCACATTCTGAATCATCTGGAAGACGATCCCATGCAATATGAATCAAATCATTGAGCGTTTCCGCTACATGTTCTTCTTCGCCTTCCCAATCGCCAACATCTTGTACAGCAAATAGGTAGTCTTGAACATTTAGCAAATCTTTCATTACAAGCTCGCCTCTAAGCATTTTACTAATGCTTCTAGACCGGCTTTATCGTCAGCATCAAATCGACCAATACTCGGACTATCAATGTCTAGTACAGCAAATACTTTACCATGTTTCATGATAGGTACAACTACTTCAGAATTAGACGCTGCATCACAGGCTATGTGGCCGTCAAAAGCGTGAACATCTTCAATTAATTGTGTTTCTTCGGTTGCCGCAGCAGTTCCGCATACACCCTTTCCTACTGGAATACGAATGCATGCAGGGTTACCTTGAAACGGACCAAGTACTAATTCAGTAGGAGAATCCATAAAGTAAAAGCCCGCCCAATTCACATCCTCTAAAGAGGTAAATAACAGCGCGCTTATGTTTGCCATATTGGCAATTACATTGGATTCACCAGCTATCAGCGATTCAGTTTGCTTAACTAATGACTGGTAAAAATCGTGCTTTTGCATACCAAACTACTTCTTATTAAACATACAGTAGCTAAAGGTACTCTTTGTCGTGAAAAATTGGAACCTTTTGGAGGTAAAAAAAAGGAAATCACACCGTTTATCAGTGCGCTTGGTTAATAATGCTGCGATTATTTTTTTGCCGTTTTACGAAGACCAAACAAAAACAGTCCAGCAGCGAATGCTGACATTACACTATTGATCAAAAATATCTCGCCAGTTGTGGCACTTAATAAGTAACTAAATATCGCTCCGCCTAACAATCCAAGAGTTAATACCCCTGAATAATTAACTTTAGAATACTTAAACATGAGTAAATACCTAGGCACAACAAAAGCAGCCATTGTTAAGCCTACTATGTGTGCATTTGATATAGCAGTCATTAATAAGGTAAGAAATATTGATACAAACTCGCCTTCAAGCGTAAGTGAGTAATAAACACCAAGTAAACTGCCTACAATAACAGGCGATAATAACGAAAGCCCTACGCTTTTTGCTAGCTGATGTTTCATTTAAAATCCTTAATACACAAATCTAAATTCTATGTATAAAGCATGCACCAAGATCTAAAGGTTAGAAACAGAGACTATGGTCGTAATTTATGATTAAAAATAAACCTTATTGCAGTATGAGCCTATTACTTTATTAATAGGCTCATAAGTTTGGGTCACACTTATCAAAATGCTTATAACTTAGCTATTTTATTTGATAACTCAAAATGGCGAGATGTTACTATTTCCTCAAGCACTGCCACCCTTTTGCTTAACATCGCTGTTTGTTCCTCTAATTTTGTTATCTTGTTATTATTATTTAGTCCTTTAAATTTTGCGTGCGCTGCCATTATTGTAGTTTTATAGGAGAAATAACGTTTAGTAATAATAAGAATCAAAAAGGGTGAGCTAAATATAATTATTACAATAAATAATTCTAGCATGGTCGTTTCCCAATCAATTTAAGTTAACTTGTTGCGTGCAAAGGCCATTTTTAGTGCATTGGAATAATTTTGATAATGTAACTTCACGCTGCTTTCCTCGTCGAATTAGCATCTCAACATACACAATACTTAACACAATGGCTGTTGCTTTAAATAAATTACCTTGTAGATCACCTACTGCGCCACCCGACATACCAAATATTCCGTAAGCTGCATTCATAAAAATATGCATCCACATAGGAAACCAAATACGATAACCACATTCACAATATAGCCACGCAAACCATGTACCTGCTACAGTAGTGATTGCAACCGCCATCAATGCAGAAATCGCATCATTGCCTTGATAAATATGGCCCAAGCCAAATATTACTGAACTAATTAATGCCGCTGGCACAAAGCCCCATCTACAATATTTAAATAAAACACCAAACAATGCAGCCCTAAAAATTAGCTCTTCAAAAAAACCCGCATAAACTGAGCCAGTTATTATTGCTGGTATTGATAGGTTAAGTTCATCACTCAAAAATCCATAACCTATTGCCATAGGAGTACAACAAATAATTGCTGCGAGTGCATAGTTAATAAAACCAGAGGAATTGAGCCCTATAGATTCAAAAGGCTTACTTTGTTTAAACAAAATAATAGCCGCAATAACTAACGGTCCATATAAAAAAGTATATTTAGCGGGGGTAAATAAAATGCCAGTTAGATTATCAAGTTCAGACAACCAGCTAGACCAACCTTCTCCCCAAAAATGCCTCATTACATAGTGGCAAAATACAAATATAGAAATTATTGCAAGTGCCTTGATAGCGTATTTCATATCTACTTTTCTCGTTAAGTTGTAAATTTCAACTTAATCTTGGCAATAGTAAAAATACAAAGCGACCTATTAGGTCTCAATTACAAGACGAGGTATAAAGCCCATGTTTTAGGGGGGATTAACATGTTTTTGGGATTAATGACAAAGCATCTTTTATTACTTTTACATAAGAACGAGACACCGGAATTTTAATATCAATTGTATGTAGCGATAATTGCAACCCTCCAGCATTACCACTGTAGTGTTGAATGTTTTGCAGGTTGACCGCATAAGAACGGTGGCATCGTAATATGATTGTATTTTCTGGAAGCTGCTTTAATAAACCGCTAAGAGATACACGTAATAGTTTACGTGAAGTTGAAGCTCCTTCCTGTATTGTTATTTCACAATAGTTGTCTGAAGATTTAATAAATAAAATATGGTGATGAGCCGTGTTAATTTTGTCGTTTTTGTTATCACCTTTGAGAGTAATTGTCTTTAATTCAACTTCTCTCAACTGCTCTTGATCAACGCTAACTTTACTTGGCTTAGTTAAATCTATTACATGCCTATTTACCACAAGTAAAAAAATAAGAGGAAATACACCAATACAAAAAATATACCCTACAAAAAGTAATTGATTCTGCCAATGCCAAGACCCAAGTACAGCAACCACAAAATACCCATGATTGAATATCGCAGTAATTAAAATATATGTGATAGGAATAATAATTAAACGGTTTAATTTACTTAGCTTAAACTTAAGTAACACTATTTCTATGAAACCTGACAATAGCAAAGCACAAAAGGTTACTAACCCATAACCAAAAAGCCGCAGAAACTTGTAAGACTCGGTATCGCTTGAAGTGCCAAAAGGTTGGAATACAAAAAGTACAAAAAGTACAAAAAGCGTTATAAACGAAAACATGACGGCACGATATAAAACTAACTTTCTCGAATCTAGATCATCTTTGAGCCACAACATCTTATTTTGCATACCTTTAATACACTAATATTTAAAAATAACACAGATTAATACGTGCATTCCAACTCATTTAAAGTTTTTTGTGATGGTAGTTTTATTAAAAACAAAAATAGGAAGAGAACATCAACGTTTTTTAACATCAGAAGATGATGTGTGAGCAATTCTATCTGCTTTTAAGATTTTACTAATAAGAGATAAGAGATGTAATACCAATTCGCTTAATTAAGTGATCTATTTAGAGAGCGGATAAACGTGTTTACAGCTAGGCAAAAAATTCGCTATTTAGTTGTTCAAAATGAGAGTTTTTAACGCAGGGAGCGACACGTTTAGCCCCGCAAAATGATTAAGTATTATTGCGAGTTGGTATAAGTGCACTGATTTTGTTCCAAACACAAAAAAGCCCGCTAAATTAGCGGGCTATTCTGTTATATGGTGGAGAGATAGGGATTTGAACCCTAGATGGGCTATAAACCCATGCCGGTTTTCAAGACCGGTGCATTCGACCACTCTGCCATCTCTCCGATACTGCTAAGTTAAAAGTAAGAGTGTACTAATAACTATTTAAATGAATGATATTTTAATTATCACACACTTATTAAATAAGTGGTGGAGAGATAGGGATTTGAACCCTAGATGGGCTATAAACCCATGCCGGTTTTCAAGACCGGTGCATTCGACCACTCTGCCATCTCTCCGCACGGCCTGCATAATAGGGAAACCCATCCCTTTTGTGAAGCTTTTTTTTAAATTAATTGTTTAAGTGCCTAAAAAACAATTAATTTGTTTAAAGTTAAAACAAAATGTTTTTAATTTAGCCGTCAATATACTTTTATTTAAATATTTAACTCTATTGATCTACAAAGGTTTGCCCAAACATATTAGAGTTGGTAATCTAATTTTAGTTAAATTATCGAAACACACATGTATCACTTAAAGGAGCTCTACAATGGCGTTTAATCAATCGTACAATACCGCGAAACCGGTAATGTCTACCATTGAAACAAACAAGGTACTTAAAAACACCTACTTTTTACTAGCTATGACACTTGCATTTAGTGCAGTTACAGCCGGTATTTCAATGGCACTACAATTACCTTACTTTATGGGAATTGTGTTTACACTCGTTTCGTTCGGTTTATTATTTGTTGTAAATAAAAAAGCAGATACAGCATCTGGTGTATTTTGGGTGTTTGCTTTCACAGGTTTAATGGGGGCAGGCTTAGGTCCATTGCTTAACCATTATGCTGCATTACCTAATGGCCCAATGCTTATTATGCAAGCCTTAGGTTCTACAGCGCTTATCTTTTTTGGTTTATCTGCTTATGCACTAAATACTAAAAAAGACTTCTCATTCATGGGTGGCTTTTTAACTGTTGGCTTAATCGTTGTGATTGTAGCAAGCATCGTTAATATTTTTATTGGCAGTTCATTGATGTTTATGGTGCTTAATGCAGCAGTTGTACTTATTATGTCTGGTTTGATTTTATTTGATACAAGCCGAATCATAAACGGTGGTGAAACTAACTACATTCGTGCAACAGTCTCTTTATACCTAAGCGTATATAACTTATTTACTTCTTTGCTTGCTCTACTTGGCGCAAGTGATGACTAATTAAATAGTTCTGTTAAAATAGCCCCTTTATTGGGGCTTTTTTATTGGAATTGTTTTGGCACGCTTTGTTCTTTCATTACATACACCACCATCCGATCACGATACCACGCAACGCATAGTTAAATTTGCGAATGCATGTTTAGCCCAAGGGCACACCATTGATGCTATTTTTTTATACCAGCAAGGTATTTATCATGCATCTACCCACTTTGATTTATCCTCAGACGAGCTTCAAATTTCAGCACTTTGGCAGCAACTCGCTGATCAAAATTTAAATTTAATGCTGTGTGTTACCGCCGCGCAAAAGCGCGGGTTAGATATTAAAAACACAGGTGTATTTAAAGTCGCAGGGTTAGCTGAATTTGCAATGCTTGCAAGCGACGCAGATAAATGGGTGCAATTTAAATGATAAACGTATTAGTAATGAGTCAGTGCAGCCCATTTGACGATTTAAATATTCGTGATGCACTAGATATGACATTGATATTTGCTGCTGTTGATCAAAATGTAAGTTGGTTGTTTAGCGGCCCCGCCGTTTTAGCTTTAAAAAAGCATCAGCAACCAAATAATATCGGCTTAAAAGACTTTTTTAAAAATATTAAAACACTCGAAATTTATGATGTTGAAAACATTTTCGTGTGTGAAAAATCATTGCTTGATTATGGTTTAAATAAACATGATTTACTCATAGAAGCAAAAGCTCTTAACTTTAGTCAACAACAAACACTAATCAAAGCGCAGCAACATGTGGTGAACCTATGAGTACGTTACATATTTTTTCAAAGACGCTTAACTATTACTCGGCAAATCAGCTTGAGAATTTAATTTTATCAGGCGATAAGGTACTACTTGTTGGTGATGCCTGCTTTGCAAAAAAACAATTTAGACAATTTGCAGATACACTGTTAATACTTGAACAAGACGCGCAAGTACGTGCAATAAAATTAGCAGATAACGATAAAGCAATTAGCTATGAAGACTTTGTGGCAATCACTTTATCAACTAATCAATCAATTACGTGGTAACTCATGCTTGAATTTAACAACCAACAGATTGAAACCGACAAACAAGGCTACTTGCTCGACCATACTTTATGGTCAAAGGAGCTAGCGCCTATAATTGCTATTCAAGAAAACATTACACTTAGTGAGCAACACTGGGAAGTTATTAACTTTGTTCGTGATTTTTACATTGAATATAACACCAGCCCAGCAATTAGAATGCTTGTAAAAGCAATGGCTAAAGCACTCGGTGAAGATAAAGGAAATAGCCTTTATTTATATAAATTATTTCCTAAGGGCCCAGCCAAGCAAGCAACAAAAATTGCCGGATTACCAAAACCAGCTAGGTGCATATAATGAGAGCTAAATCAGGCAATAATCAAGCAACACAAGCCAAGCCAAAAAGAAGTACTGGGCGTACTTATTCACGCAGTGCACTTAACAAAACGCCATCTGGTAAAAGAGAAATAAAGCCGCAAATAGCATCTAAAGACAGAAAAATTGTGTTATTCAACAAGCCGTTTGATGTGCTATGTCAATTTACGGATGACGCAGACAGAAAAACGCTTGCTGAGTTTATACCTATTAAAGAAGTTTATGCAGCAGGAAGGTTAGACAGAGACAGTGAAGGTTTATTGCTTTTAACAAACTGTGGGAAACTACAAAACACCTTAACTGCTCCTGATAAAAAAACAAATAAAACCTACTGGGCACAAGTTGAGGGTGAACCAACGAGTGAATCAATTAATGATTTATGTAATGGCGTAGAACTTAAAGACGGGCTTACACTCCCCGCTAACGTTAAAATAATTGATGAACCAACAATTTGGGCGCGTAATCCCCCTGTACGCGAGCGAAAAGCAATCCCTACCACTTGGCTAAGTATTACTATTAATGAAGGTAGAAACAGACAAGTTCGTCGTATGACCGCGCATATTGGACACCCTACACTTCGCCTCATCCGCTATAGCATTGGCAACTATACGTTGGATGATATTAATTGTGGTGAATACAAAGTAATTAAGGGCGTAGTTGATGCATAAACCGCATGTCACGGTTGCAGCAATAGTAAAAAAGCAAAACGAGTTTTTACTTGTAAAAGAGCGCGATAAATTTACAAAGCAAATTTGTTACAATCAACCTGCGGGTCATTTAGAGCAAAATGAGACACTTGCACAAGCTGCAAGCAGAGAGCTACTAGAAGAAACAGGCTTAGCGCTTGAGCCTATTGGGTTTTTAGGTGTTTATAATTTGCATGCCGATAACGCAGTGCACTATTTGCGATTCTGCTTTTTATTTGAAGCGCCTAATAATATAAAAGCACCAACACCAATAGATTCTTACATTATCAGCGCTAACTGGCATACATTAGAGCAAATAAAATCATTACCGCTTAGGAGCCCTTTAGTGCTCAAGTGTGTTGAAGATAGCTTAAGCAAAAAGGCTTTGAGATTAGATACAATTTACGATGACTAAATTATAGTTTCCTCCACTAATCCCTAGTTTATGTATTTTGAGGAATTTGAAAGTATCATTTTTCATCAAAAAATCGATAAATAAATTTATACAATACTTCGTAAGGTTACTTTGCTATTTGTTATACAAATAAAATAGTGACAAATTATGTCCTTTGCCGCCCTACGCTCTTTAAGCACAAACAAAATACATGCTATAATCGCGGCCTTTCCAAGTTAACAGCAATCTGTATAAGCGAAATTATTCATGAGCGAAAATAGTCACATTAAAGTCATTGTTGGCATGTCCGGCGGTGTTGATTCTTCTGTATCTGCATATTTATTACAACAACAGGGCTACCAAGTAGAAGGCCTGTTTATGAAGAACTGGGAAGAAGATGACAATGATGAATACTGTGCCGCCGCTGATGACTTAAAAGATGCACAAGCCGTGTGCGACAAATTAGGCATTGAGCTTCACACAGTAAACTTTGCTGCTGAATATTGGGATAATGTATTTGAGTACTTTTTAGCAGAGTACAAAGCGGGTCGTACTCCAAACCCAGATATAATGTGTAATAAAGAAATTAAATTTAAAGCCTTTTTAGAATTTGCGGCTCAAGCACTCGGTGCTGACTTTATTGCAACCGGACACTACGTTCGCCGTGAACTTCGCGATGACAAATACGTAATGTGTCGCGGACTTGATAACAATAAAGATCAAAGCTACTTCTTATATACCCTAAGCCATGAACATATTGGCCAAACGTTATTCCCTGTAGGTGATATCGAAAAACCAGAAGTACGCCGCATAGCAGAAGAACAAGACCTAATCACTCACGATAAAAAAGACAGCACCGGAATTTGCTTTATCGGTGAGCGTAAATTTAAAGACTTCTTACAAAAGTTCTTACCAGCGCAACCTGGCGTTATCGAAGACACTGACGGTAACAATGTAGGCGAGCACGAAGGCTTAATGTACCATACGCTTGGACAACGCAAAGGCTTGTTAATTGGTGGTATGAAGGAAGGTTCTGGCGAACCATGGTACGTAGTTGATAAAGATTTAGAACGTAACGTACTTGTTGTTGGTCAAGGTAAAGATCACCCTCGCCTATACAGTAATGGTCTTAATGCAAACCAATTACATTGGGTAGACCGCGTTGGCCCTAAAGGTACCACTCGCTGCACAGTTAAAACACGTTACCGTCAAGAAGACTTAAGCTGTACCCTACTTGTAGGTGAAGACGGCATGGCTCGTGTATTATTTGATGAACCACAAAAAGCAGTTACGCCAGGTCAATCTGCTGTATTTTATGCAGAAGATGTGTGTTTAGGTGGTGGTATTATTGACTCGGTGATTAAGTAATGAATGAATACCAAGTCATGGCGCTTGCCGCCATGTGCCAGGTTGCTAAACAAGTTCAAAAAATTGCCCAATACGGCAGCAACAACGAACACGATTTAGAAATCTTACTTTCAAGTATTATTCAAACATCTCCTGAATCCCCAGAGGACGTTTATCAAGGTACAGATAACCTGCGTGATGGCTATAAAACATTAATGGCACAGCTAACTGCTGGCGCTCAAAAAGATGTTGAAATAGTAAAGTACGTAGGTGGTTTAATGCAGCTTGAACGTGCACTAAATGCAAACGACAAGAGCTTAAACGAATTAGGCAAACGAATTGATGATATTCATCGTCGTTTAGATCATTTTGCTATTACCGACGAGAGCGTTGTTGCCGGTTTAGCAGATATATACTCGTCGGTGCTGAGCCCCCTTGGGCACCGAATACAGGTTTATGGTAAACCCGAGTTATTAAAACAGCAGCTCACTCAAAATAAAATCCGTGCGCTATTACTAGCCGGTGTTAGAAGTGCAGTATTATGGCGACAAATGGGCGGTAAACGCCGTCACTTTTTCTTTTCAAAAAGAAAAATACTCGCCATTGCTAAATCAAAAATTTAACTATCGTTCAAACTAAAATTTAGGAGTTATTATGGAGCTTTCAGCGTTAACGGCTATCTCTCCAGTGGATGGTCGCTACGGCAGCAAAACCACTGAACTACGCAGTATTTTCAGCGAATTTGGCTTAATTAAATACCGCGTAATTGTTGAAGTGCGTTGGTTGCAAGCGTTAGCTGCAGCAAGCGATATCAAAGAAGTACCTGCATTTAGCGAGCAAGCAAATGCACTACTTAACGCTATTGTAGATAACTTCAGCGAAGCTGATGCACAGCGCGTTAAAGATATTGAACGCACTACAAACCACGATGTTAAAGCGGTTGAATACTTATTAAAAGAAAAAGTAGCCGATAACAGTGAGCTTCATGCAATCAATGAATTTATTCACTTTGCTTGTACTTCAGAAGATATTAACAACCTATCTCATGGTTTAATGCTTAGCGAAGCACGTAACAAGGTTTTGCTTCCTTATTGCGATGAGCTTTTAAGCGCAATTAAAGAAAAAGCGATTGAGTACAAAGCCATTCCAATGATGACTCGTACGCACGGGCAACCAGCTACACCATCAACGATGGGTAAAGAGTTTGCTAACGTATACATGCGTTTGAAGCGTCAACGAGACCAAATTGCTCAAGTAGAAATGCTAGGTAAAGTTAACGGTGCTGTTGGTAACTACAACGCTCACCTTAGTGCATACCCAGATTACGACTGGCATACTCACGCAGATAAATTTGTATCAAGCTTAGGTTTAACACTAAATCCATTTACGACACAAATTGAACCGCATGACTATATTGCAGAGTTGTTTGACGCAATTGCACGTTTTAACACTATATTGCTCGATTTTGACCGTGACATGTGGGGCTACATTGCCCTTAATCACTTTAAGCAAAAAACAATTGCTGGCGAAATTGGCTCATCAACAATGCCGCATAAAGTTAACCCAATTGATTTTGAAAACTCAGAAGGCAACTTAGGCTTAGCAAACGCTATTTTTGCTCATCTTGCACAAAAATTACCAGTTTCTCGCTGGCAGCGTGACCTTACCGATTCAACGGTATTACGTAACTTAGGTGTAGGTATGGGTTATGCGATTATTGCATACCAATCAACACTTAAAGGTGTGAGCAAGCTTGAAGTAAACGAGCAACGTTTAGCTGACGAGCTTGATCAAAACTGGGAATTGCTAGCCGAGCCGATTCAAACCGTTATGCGTAAATATGGTATTGAAAAGCCATACGAAAAACTTAAAGATTTAACACGCGGTAAACGTGTAAATCAAGAAATAATGGCTGACTTTATCGATGGTCTTGACCTTCCAGAGCACGCTAAAGTAGAAATGAAAAAACTAACACCTGCTAATTACATTGGTCGTGCTGTTGAGTTTATTGATGATTTAGTTTAAAAACTAAATTGCTCTTTTAAAAAGCGAAAGGATCATCCTTTCGCTTTTTTTGTTTTAACCCCATTGCACTAACTAGTAGGCATAATGTATGTATCAATTAAAAATAAATAATTTGTCTGAGCAAGAGTTTTTAAGCCATTTTTGGCAAAAAAAACCGCTTTTAATCAAACAAGGTTTTGCTGATTTTCAAGACCCGCTTGATGCTAATGAACTTGCCGGTCTCGCAATGGAAGAAAGCATAGAGTCGCGTATTATCACCAATCATAAAAATGACTGGCAAACGCACCAAGGTCCATTTGAAGACTTTGAGCAATTAACAGACGATCATTCTACATTACTCGTGCAAGCAGTTGATCACTGGCATAGCGAAGCTGCACAACTACTAGAGCCATTTAGGTTTATTCCAAACTGGCGCATAGATGATTTAATGATCAGCTATTCAACGCCTAATGGTGGTGTTGGCCCACATTTAGACCAATATGACGTATTTATTATTCAAGGCGAAGGTAAACGTCATTGGCGCGTAGGCCTGCCCGATCCAACACTTAAGCAGTTTGCTCAAAACAAAAAATTACTGCAAGTAGAAGCATTTGAAGCCGTAATCGATTGCATATTAGAACCAGGCGATATTTTATATATTCCACCAGGGTGCCCTCACGAAGGTTACGCTGTAGAAAACGCACTAAATTATTCAGTTGGTTTTAGAGCACCAAATCAACAAGATTTATTGTCGAGCTTTGCCGATCATATTATTGATACCGAAAGCGGACAAAAACGTTATACCGATCACAACATCACATTAAGAAAATCAAAGGGTGAACTTACAAACCTTGAAGTTGATAAAGTTAAAACATTGATGGCGGCACTTTTAGAAAATGACGATTTATTTAAACAATGGCTAGGCTCAACGCTTAGTCAGCCCAAACATGAAATGGATTTAGCGCCAGTAGAGCCTCCATTTACGTCAGAGCAAATAAGCGATGATTTAAGTAATGAAGAAGCAGTGTTTGAACGCTTAGGTGGCACACGCGCTATTTATCAGCAACTCGATACAGAAGTTTTACTAAGTGTAAATGGCGAAAATTACGCTATGCCGTTAACCGACTTAGCGGCGGTAAAACTACTTACCGATCATACTGACTTTAAAAGTTCAGCATTAAATTTAACAAAGCCAAGTTTAGTTTTTACTCAAACTTTTACTACACTTGTTAATGAGGGGATCTGGTTTAATATAGACCACGAGTAATAATACCAATTATATTAATAATGATGAGCATTTTACAGCGTAAGATATTATGTATACAGGTCAGTTAAAATTTTTAATTTTCATCTGATATTGGCTTAAATAATTTTGCTGTGATTGCTTACTCATTCTAATTTGGTATCAATAGGAGTTTGCAATGGGCTATCTGGTTGATAAGGTTGAATGGGATATAAAAAAAGATATGCTACAAAAAATTCGAGAGCGAGTTTTTGTTTACGAGTTACATATCCCCAAGCATATCGAATTTGATAGCCTAGATAAAATTGCATTACATGTACTTGTTACAGACGATGCAAACTGCCCAATAGCAACAGGTAGATTATGTACAGATGGCTTAATCGGCAGAATAGCTGTATTACCTGAGCACCGTAATCGCAAAGTATATACATCGCTTCTCAACTTTATTGTTGAATTAGCCTCAAACCAAGGTATTGAAGAAGTAAGCATTAATTGTATTTTAAATGAGGTAGAACGTTTTAAGCGAAATGGCTTTATTCAGCAAGGGAATGTATTTATGGAGGCGGGAATTCCTAGGCAACGTATGCAATGCCCTGTTTCGGCGTTTAATACTACTCCCTTTACACTTGTGCATTAGATAAAGAAAAGGGCAATAAATAAGCTATCACCCTCTACTTTTTTACTTAACTGTATTAGTTCAGACAAGATCTGACACATCAACTTGAAAAAGTGAGAGTTACCCGTTTTGATAAAAGGTGTCGAATCTTTAAATCAAAACATATAAGAGGTAACTCTCATGCTACATACTAACAATCCAATTATTAAACACAAAGCGGGTTTACTTAATCTTGCAGAAGAACTTGGCAACGTATCAAGAGCCTGCAAAGTGATGGGCGTATCCCGTGATACATTTTATCGATATCAAGAACTCGTCGAAGACGGTGGACTTGATGCGTTAATTGATAAAAGTCGTAGAGCGCCAAACTTAAAAAATAGAGTTGATGAAGCAACTGAACAAGCCGTCATTAAATACGCTGTCGATTATCCAGCTCATGGCCAACACAGAACGAGTAATGAACTCAGAAAACAAGGCGTATTCGTTTCTGGCAGCGGTGTTCGTTCAATATGGCTACGTCATGACCTAGAGAACTTCAAAAAGCGTCTCAAGGCACTAGAAAATAAAGTTGCTAACGAAGGTATCATTCTCACCGACGCTCAAGTAGCTGCACTTGAAAAGAAAAAACATGATGACGAAGCGTGTGGTGAAATTGAAACGGCTCACCCAGGTTATCTAGGCTCTCAAGATACATTTTACGTGGGTAATCTCAAAGGCGTTGGGCGTATCTACCAACAAACCTTCGTTGATACATACAGCAAAGTAGCGTTCGCTAAGCTCTACACCACGAAAACGCCAATTACTGCGGCTGACATACTCAACGACAAAGTACTGCCGTACTTCGAACAGTACGAGCTTCCCATGCTACGTATTCTAACCGATAGAGGCACTGAATATTGTGGCAAAGTCGAACATCATGATTACCAGTTATATCTGGCTATTAATGATATCGATCATACAAAAACCAAAGCTATGTCACCGCAAACAAATGGTATCTGCGAACGCTTCCACAAAACGATACTCAATGAATTCTATCAAGTTACATTCCGTAAAAAGCTATATAGCTCATTAGCGGAATTGCAAAAGGATCTGGACGAATGGATGATTTATTACAATAATGACCGAACTCATCAAGGAAAAATATGCTGTGGCAGAACGCCATTAGAAACTTTATTAGATGGAAAATTGATCTGGGCTGAGAAAAATTTAGCTCAAATCTAGACTGACAGTCACCGATTAAAAAACGGGTAACTGTCAGATCAAGTCTGAGCTAGTACAACTTAACCCAAACTGTCGTTATTTTGCCTCATTTGCCCACAGCGGTTCATTATCATACATTTCGTACAAGCCATGTGCTCTATTGATAAGTAAGTTAGCAAAGTCTACTTGTGTTTTATCACGCGCGCCTGTACTCATAATCTGATCCGCTTTTAATTGCCACTGCAAAGAAAAATACCGCATTGCATCACGCGCATCTGTAGCTGCACTTACTTCAGCATGATCTGTAGGTAAGCGCCCTGTTACTACCCAATATGTTTTACCGTTCTGTGCTTTAAATTTCCACATAGCACAAAGTGGTGCTAAAAATCGGCTGTCTTTATCAACTACTGATTTTGGCATAATGCCCTTTTCAGCTAAATGCTTTTGCGCTGTTTGAAAACATTCGCGTTGCCACTGCATTCTTTGCTCATCAGTTATAACTTGTTCTTTTGCTGTTAACGGCTTTTTTTCTTGTTGCTGCATTTTTATTAACCTTTTACTTCTTTTTTAACACTCTAAGGGCTTAGTAAATAAGGTGCAAGTATAAAACGGTCATTTGCACCTTAAAGCGCTCTGTTTGCTGTGTTTTTAGCCAAACTATTATTTTATATTGTGATCAAACGAACCCACATCACCCGGAAATACTACCGGCGACTCAACACCGTCTTTACTGACAGAGGCTACACCAAAGTAATAATTATCAATCACTACGTTTTTAAGTGTGTACTGTGAAACCTTACCAACGTATTTACTAAACTGCCATTGCGACTCGCTCGTGTAACGCCAATAAATTTTATAGCCAGCAATATTTTCATCACTGCTTTGTTGCCATGAAAACGACGTATCAGCTGTAACAGCTCCCTTTATTTTAACTTCTTTTGGCGGTGCGGGCGCCCACGCCATAGATGCCATAGTTACCGCATTAAGTGAAGTTAACTTAGCTGTATAATCAAAATCAACGCCTTCAATAGTATCGCCATACTCAACGCCATTTTCAGTGCGTAAATCTTGATGCTGACGATCGTAGTGCTCGTTAGTTTCCATAATACGCACTGCAGCAAAACCTGCATCATTAAATGGACGATGATGCCCACCACGGCCAAATCTATCTAATCGATATACAAGCATTGTATCTAGGTTAGGAATGTATCTGTCAGCAATAGTATCTATGTAGCGCGCTAAATTTCGACTCGCCGAATCAACTTCACCACCCGTAAAGCGGCGAGTATTAGCTTCCTCTTTTGTTTCTACAACACGGGTACCTTCTGAAAATATACGCGCAGTTGTATTATCAGTTACCCCATTAATACCGGTAATATTGCCAATCATATCGTTGTTTAAAACGCCATGAACTTGCCAGTCATGCTTTTGCGCATAAGCCGTTAATATTTTTCCGCCAAACAAACCCTGCTCTTCGCCCGAAAGCGCCGCGTAAACTACCGAACCATTAAATTTGTATTTACTTAAAACACGAGCAGCTTCAATTACTCCCGCCACACCTGATGCGTTATCATTTGCCCCAGGTGAATCACTCGTAAAGTCCATAACATCACTTACACGAGAATCTATATCACCCGACATAATCACCATGCGATTAGGCTCGCTTGACCCTCGTTGAATAGCCACAATGTTAACCACTTCAACAGGATTAGGAATGCGTTTTTCGCCCGATATAGTGTCCTTTACTTCAATGATTTCCAGACAACCGCCACACTGCGCGGATATTTTTTCAAATTCATTCTTTATCCAGCGCCTAGCCGCACCAATACCTCGAGTATCCGATTTAGTTTCTGAAAGCGTATGGCGAGTACCGAAATCCACCAGCGTTTGAATGTCACTACCAATACGTTCGGCTGATACTTGAGCTGCTATATCATGTAATTTTTGTTGTTCTGTATATTGAAGTTGTGTTTTCCCATGTGCTGATAGTGCAAGTGTACAAGCGCCTGCAATTGCAGTAAATTTAAGTAACGTTGTTGTGATTTTCAAAGGTGTTTTAAGCATCTATTAGCTCCTAATTATTATAGTGTAACCATTACTTAACTAAGATTTTATGGCAATACATTTGAGGTAGATGTAGAAAGGATCACGCTAAAGCGCATTTACAAGAGGTTATTAGGATAGTAAAAAGCCCACTACCTTTTATAGGTACTGGGCCAAAATTTATTATGCATATTTTTAATGAGTGGTTTTAATATCAAATTCTTTCAAAAAGGCCTCATGTCCTCCTAAGCTTGCAAGCACACCAGCAGAAAACATAAATATTAATACAAATGCTAAACAGCTCAAAAACTCCGAACTATTTTCAGGCTTAATATAGTAGTTAAGTAAAAAACCACTCAACACACCTATAAAAGCTATTTTGCTAAATAAAAAGTAACTTGGGATCTCAAATGCCCAAACTGAGGTATTGTTTACAAACTGCCTATATCCATACGTCATAAAAGCCAACATACCAACAATACTAATTGCAAAAGTAGACACTGTGGTTAATACGCTCATATTTTTATAAATAAGCACATACCCTAATCGTAAAGAATAGATAAATACCGCAAACCACGCTAAAACAGCAGGCCCTAAAATCAATCCCATTTCCAATCCTTGAATAACGTCTAAGTGGTTAATTGCTAATACAATATTATATTTAGAGGTTAAATTACAAACCTTGTTACACAATAATCTACAAAAAAATGTGATTTTCGTGGCACACTGTAATTGTGTATACATTAATAGTTTAAGTTATGCGTCAGCTAAAAGAAGATACAATTAAAAGTAACCTTATTGAGTCGCAGCAAAGTGCATACGGCCCAGTATGCGTGTATCAAAACAAAGAATACCGTTGGTTAACGCTTGCACAAAAAACCAATGAAGATATAACAATTCAAGGCGTTATGAACCTTACGCACCCAGAGCAAGTAATAGTACCTGTAAACCAATGTATGATGTTATTTTTACTTAAACCGGTAGATACACTAAATATATTAAATTTAGGTTTAGGCACTGCAGGGTTTGAGCGAATTATGTATCACTTACAAAGTAATACGCCTTACATAAACACCATCAATACATTTAACACGGTAGAAATAAACCCAAGCATTGCCTTAATTGCAGCCCAGCACTTTAAGTTACCAATTAAGCACAGCAGCTATTTACAATGCGCCGAGCAATATATTACCCAATGCACTGATCACTTTAACGTAATCACTATCGATATTTTTAGTGGTGAATATCATCAGCCTTTTTTAACCAGCGATAGCTTTTGGCAAAATATAAATCGCTGCAGTGAGCAAAATACGCAAGTAATCATTAATTTAAACCCACAAACAGGCCAAGAGCTGCAAATGCTTTTAGTACTTTTAAGGCAACATTTTAAGTGCTTAGCGATAATAGAGTTTAACGAATACAAAAATATAGTGATCATACTAAGCCAACAAACATTAATGCATATAAACGTTGATGAAATACAAAACTCACCGGTGTTTATAAACTTTGCGCCAGACCTTTATAAAAGTATTAACAGCATTTACCACATTGAATAAAACGCTTTACCGACCAGGTTCATGTTTTTCATAGCACGGTAAGCTTGTTTCGAGCTGCTCCCAGTTAGCTTTAGACGTAACAAAGTTATGCGATAATACCTGCTCAGTAATATCGGTATCGAATATTCCTAAACGAATTCGTATTCTGCTTTTGTCATCATTATTGCTGCTGTAAACAGGCGAGCCACAACATCTACAAAAATAACGTGTGCGCCCTGCTTTAAAACTATACTCGCTAAGTAGTGCCTGCCCTTTAGTTATTGTGAAGTCATCTGTATTTACAAAGCCATTGGTTGCAAATGCAGTCCCGCTGTTTTTTCTGCACAGTGAACAATGACAATGAATAATGCTGGTTATACTGCCCGACACTTCAACGTTTACTTCACCACACAAACACGAACCCGTATACATATAACATCCTAACTATTAAATTATTTTTATACTCAGTTAAAATTTGCTGAGTTGATTTTATAAATACAATAACAACATTATATTTCTCAAGCTCTATTAAACCATAACTTTTGTTTTAGTGATTGACATAAAAAAATTAAATTGGTTATATAGTTATTAATAAAAAGCTATAGCCAAAATCTAAATTGGTTAACCAAATATCAATAATATTACGAGAGCCAATTATGCATTCCAAACATATTTTAATTCTTTGCTTATTCAGCACGCTCTCAGCGTGTTCAAACATTAACAAAAATACATCGAGCGATTGGCTGCTTATTGATAATTTTGAAAACTCTCTTAGCGACTGGCAAAATGTCGATACCCAAAATGAAACTAAGCCACAGGTTAAAAATCCACAAATCACGGTTATACAATCAGAACAAGCAAACTCATCAACAAATCATTATTTACTAAAAAAGCCTGCGGCTGAGGGCATTGTTGGCAATCGTAAAGCACTTTCTTATACAAAGCTTCCACAAGCGGTTGAAGTTGGTCAAACCTACACATTTTATATACGTATAAACGTCGCTGCGTTTCCTAATAACCATGCTTTTGGATTGAGTAACCTTACTCCAGCGCTAATAAATAAACATGCTTACGATGCCTTTGAGCCAACACTTCGCGTAACCGATAAAACAGAATCAAACGGGTTTGTAAACGATGGCGCTTTAATGGTTAAAACCGACAGCGGATATAGCAACATTCAAAACTACACTACAAAACAGTCAGCTAAACCTCTGCAAACAAATACTTGGTACGACGTATGGTACGTTGTTAATAACGCAGCAGCCTCAGAGCAAGGTCAGCAATATGATGTTTACGTAAAAGGTGGTGAGTTTAACAGTCAAACGCTGGTATATAAAAATGCACAATTTAGAATGAAGCGCGAACAACCTCTTATATACTTTTTAGCAAACTGTAATACAGGCCCAATTAAAAAACCTTACGGAAATGGTGGTCTCAGATATGACGATTTATACATGAGCGAAGGAATAAACCTAAGTAACCCAACGCAATAAATAAGAATAACACTCATAATTAATGCCCCACAAACCTGCATTTAAAAATACTTAAATGGTATGATACTCACCATTATTTGCCATTTAAGTTTTTAAAATGTATCGATTATTTGAAAAAATGACAAAAGCATTTCCTGAGGACCAACCCACTCAGCCGCCTTCGACTTTATTTGCTTTTTGTCGTCACTACACCAAAGGAATGGAATTGTCGTTGGTGCTAATGTCAATCAGCGCCGCCATGCTCGCTATTTTAGAGGTTTCTTTATTTAGCTACATGGGCCAACTTGTTGATTGGTTAACGGCCTACACACCCGAAACCTTGTTTGTAGAGCAAAAATCAGAACTTATCAAAATGGCTGTCATGCTCTTACTCGTATTGCCCGTAGTCGTATTTTTTCATTCTGCTATTTTGCACCAAGCATTACTGGGCAATTACCCTATGTCGATTCGCTGGTTAGCGCATCGTTATTTACTGCGCCAAAGTGTTAGCTTTTATCAAAATGAATTTGCAGGAAGAATAGCCACTAAAGTGCTACAAACCTCTTTAGCCGTTCGCGAAACAGTGACCAAACTACTCGATGTATTAATGTATATCGTGGTTTATTTTGGCTCAATGGTATTTTTAGTTGCCGAAGCTGATTGGCGCTTAATGATCCCTTTATTAGTTTGGTTGGTTTTATACATTTGCGTGCAACTTTACTTTGTACCGCGCCTTAAAAAAATTGCCAGCTCACAAGCCGATGCGCGCTCAGAAATGACCGGCCGTATTGTTGATAGTTACACTAACATTTCAACTATTAAATTGTTTTCGTATACCCAGCGTGAAGAGCAATACGCAAAACAAAGCATGGATGTATTTTTACAGCCTGTGTACAAGCAAATGCGCTTAGTAACCAGCTTAAACTTTGTTATTCAAAGCTTAAATTACCTATTAGTATTTTCGGTTGCCGCTGTATCACTTTATTTATGGTCACTTAGTGCAATTAGCGCCGGCGCCATTGCAGTTGCTGTTAGCTTAGCGCTCAGATTAAACGGTATGGCGCAGTGGATCATGTGGGAAATAAGCAGCTTATTTGAAAACATTGGCACCGTAGCCGATGGTATGAAAACACTGTCAAACCCTATCGAAGTTGCCGATAAACCAAACGCTAATACGCTTAACGTAAGCCAAGGTGCCATTGAGTTTAACAACGTACACTTTAATTACGGAAAAGCTGCAAACGAGACTAATCGCAGCCCTGTAATGAACGGTTTAAACTTAAATATTAAACCTGGCGAGAAAATTGGTTTAGTTGGTCGCTCTGGCGCGGGTAAATCAACACTTGTTAACTTATTACTGCGTTTTTATGATACCGACTCTGGAACAATAAAAATTGATGGGCAAAACATCACAGACGTCAGCCAAGAAAGCCTACGCAGATATATAGCCATGGTAACGCAAGATACCTCCTTGCTTCATCGTTCAGTAAAAGACAATATTTTGTACGGTCGCCCCGATGCAACCCACGATGAGATGATTAACGCCACCAAACAAGCTAAGGCGCTTGAGTTTATAAACGACTTGGTCGACAGCAAAGGTAATAAAGGCTTTGATGCACAAGTGGGCGAACGCGGTGTTACGCTTTCAGGCGGTCAACGCCAACGTATTGCTATTGCACGTGTACTACTTAAAAATGCACCCATACTTATACTCGACGAAGCCACCAGCGCACTCGACTCAGAAGTAGAAGCCGCAATTCAGGCAAGTCTTGATGACTTAATGACAGGTAAAACAGTTATTGCCATAGCGCACAGGCTCTCAACCATTGCACAAATGGATAGATTAATTGTACTTGATGACGGCGGCGTAGTTGAGCAAGGCACTCATGAACAATTAATTGCTAAGGGTGGAATATACGCAGCACTATGGACACACCAAACAGGCGGGTTTATAGGCGTCGATTAACCATTAATATTACCTTACGGTAGAGGTGGTTTTATTCTGCTTCTACTTTAAACAAAAAAGCGAAGATGCCTTAAAGGCTCTTCGCTTTTTTTATCGTTATAAATAAATTTTATAACTTTTTTATAAATTAAGAGATTAGCCTTAACCCTATCATTATCAGCATAACCACATTAGCAAGTACGCCGATTAAAAAAAAGTAACTACGTGGGCTTGGGTTTTTCTCCGTTGCTATAGCGTAGTACAGCGCCATGTGAATTAAACGCGCAATTAAATACACCCAAATACACATTGCAAAAATCGGGCTTTGATAATTAATTACAAACGCAAATAACACCGTACCTATAAATAATGCACTGTTTTCAAGCGTATTATGAAACGTACGATGTGCTCTAAATATAAAGCTGTCGTGTGATAAATCCTCGTCAATTTTACCTGGTACAGCATTTGGTTCTTTAGCTTTGCTAAACGTAGCCACAGCCCACTGTACAAGCAACATAATTAAATAGAGGTAAAATGCCAAATAGGCAGAAAGTGCAACTTCAGTCATTATTAAATCCCTTGTTTTGTTTTTAACTTAGTATTGATTGCAATTTTAAAGCCTAAGTTAATACACTGATATTAAAGGGGTTAATTTAATAAGCCTAATTACATATGTAAGTAACACACAGCATTATATAAAATTTACTTGTTATAATTTTAAAAAATAACATCAAAACTAAACTGTATACTGCTGGTTTACTCCGATCTAAAAAGCTTAAACTCTTCAAGCGAAGCATCCCATAACGCAACCTGATTACGCCCCAAGGACTTAGCCTCATAAAGAGCTAAATCTGCCTGTTCAATCAACTCAGAAGGTGTTCTTGCTTTAAATTTAATAGACGTAACCCCAAAGCTACACGTAACAGGAATATCATCAAATGTCGCTTTTTCAACTTTAATACGAATAGCCTCAGCTATACGTATTGCTTGCTCTTGAGTTGTGTTGGGCAAAATAATACAAAATTCTTCGCCACCAAAACGGGCCACGCTATCACTTTTACGTATATTAGCTTGTAAAAGCTCGGCTACGCCACAAAGTACTGTGTCGCCAATGCTATGCCCATAGGTGTCGTTAACGCTTTTAAAATGATCAATATCGACCATTAAAATACAGTACTCTTCAATCTGAGGTAAATCCAAAAAGTCGCGATTCATAACCTCAAATAAAATACGACGGTTATAACAATTGGTTAAAGGGTCTCTTGCTGCCAAATAGTCTAACTCTTCATTACGTTTTTTAGAGGCAATAAAACTTCTATAAACCAGTAATACAATAGCTAAACAAGCGGCTAATAAAAATGCGAGCGCAATACTGGCGTATTTATTCTTTGATAGCTCTAGCTCTGATATAACTCTAGCTTGGGCGGCGATTTCAATTTGATTATTTTTCTTTTCAAGCTCAAGCTGATGGCGTTTTTCTTTTTCTCTTAACGTCTCAAGCTCTATTTCCATTTTGTGCGAATGTAAATGTGCTTTTTCAAGCGCCAATTTATCTTCATTTCTTTCATTTTGAATAATATCGGTTAGGGCTATTTCTTCTTCTGCATAACGAAGTGACTCTTCTATACGACCACGCAATTTTTCTGCTATTCGAATTTCACGATAGGCATATAGCATATGTAATTTATCATCTATTTCGGTTGATAAAGCGAGTGACCTTTTCAGTAAGGAAATCGCCTCATTTGTATCAATACCAATTAAAATGCCCGCAAGCGCAGTAAGCGACTTTATCTCATAAAGTTTACCACCTGTTTCTCTGGCAAACGACAACGACTCTTTGTAATACTCTATAGCCTTGTTGTTATTTCCTTGGGCACGATAAATATTACCAATAATACGTGCTGTTGTAGAAATGTACGATGTAAGGTTTTTGTTTTTATAAGTGACATAAGCTTTTTTAGCATATTGCATTGCTGATGCTAAGTCGCCAGATTCGAGGTTAATAACAGCCATTTCTCTTAAAGCTGAAGCGAGCGTTTTTTCCTCGACCATACCTTTTGGCAAATCGATAGTTATTTGATAGAAAAATTCGGCCTGATCAAACTGCCTTAATCGTGTATATACCAGTCCCATTTGATTTGATGTTTTAGCAATCCCAAGCATGTTATTTACTTTTTTATAATATAAATATGCCTCATTTATATGTTCAAGTGATTTTTCATAAAGATTAATATGACGATAAATAATACCCGCCCCTAGTAATGCTTTAGCAAAGCCAACAGGATCGTCAATGTCTTTATGTATTTCTAATGCGCGAGTGGAGTAATCAAGGGCTAAAACTAAGTTATCTAAATAACGGTGTGCTTCTGCTAGTGTATTTAAAGTACGCGCCATTAGCTTTAAATCACCTAAACTTGTGTATATTTCTAAAGCTTTTGTATAAAAGTGAGCCGTTTGCTCTCTATTTTTGAGGCGTTTGTACGACTGAGCTAATTTTTTATACGTTTCACCTAACTGTCTTTGTATTAATTCGTCTTCGTCAACAAGGTATTTTAAAGCAGATGTATATTGCGCGTTCGCGTTATCGTACTTTTTTTGCCCATAAAACGAATCTCCCTTAATAAGTAGCACTTGCGCTATAAAAAAGTCATCGCCATACACAAGGGTTGTTGGTAATAAAGTTTCAATACGGGTAGTAAGTTCGTCATAACGTTTTTCTTCTAATAATATATTTATATAATCAATAGACGCCTTTATTTGGTTTCGTGAATCATTTAATTTGCTGTAGTAAACAGAGGATTGTAAAAAGTGCTCGAGCGATTCATTAATATTATTATTTTTTTTATTCGCCCTACCTAGCAAGTTATGTAGCTTTGCGCTGAGTAACATGTCATCAGCACTTTGCGTTTGTGACAACAACGACTTACTTAGTTCAATACTTATTATAGCGTCAGTATCTATAAGTAATTCAGCTCTTTTAAGCAGCCCTGCATTAGATTCATTAGTTAAACTGTATGAGGTGGTTTCTTGTGCGTAAGCGCTGTTTAAGCTAACAAACAAAGCAAAAAGCAAAGCTTTCACTAAAAATGTAAAATTATAAATTCGCTTTACAATGAAACTATGTATTTGCGAAGGTAAATCCATATTTCGCTTATGATTCAAGTAGGTATAAAATTCCATATTTACCATTTTAGTAATTTATTATTAATACAATTCAAAAGGCTGGTGATAAAATATACAAACCGGCGCAATACATCAAGTATTGCTGCTATATGAATACTTTTAATTTATAATTTTAGCATAATTATGCATAGAGCAAGCCTAACTTCTTAGTTTTAGTGTAACTAACACAATTCCATGATCAGTACTTAAATCATCACGCTCAAATTCGGGGTTAATTAAGTGACGATCATAAGTATTATACTCAATCACCTCAAAAAAACTGCCAAGGTAGCTGGCATCAAACTCACAAGATAATAAAATATAATCAAGCACGGAGCTGCTCGCGCCATAATAATGTGTTGGTGCTCTTAAAGGCATAAGCTTAGTTGCATTAACATTTTTTGCTTCGTTTTCATCAGCTAAATCAAAAATGCTATGGCTTTCACTATGGCTTATTTCATCGCTAGCCATTGCCTCACCATTAGACAGTTCATCTTCGCTTAGCTGCGACTTAACAAACAAATCCCATGAATCATTTAAACAATATTTAGCGAGGTAGGTTTTAGCATCAAATGCAGGCGCAAAGCGTAGCGTACTTGTCAGTAAATGGCTTAATACGCCATCCGCAAGTTCATTATTAAAGTCTCCCATTAATAGCATGGGTTGTTGCGTAGCTTCGCGACGAGCAATCATTTGTATCATTAGTAATGTAGCTTCACTGCCACGCTGAATAGTTGAGCCCCACCCACCCGCTACATTCGCTTTTAAAATTTCAATTATGTTTTGCTCGGGTGTAAGCTCTTTATTATGTTCATCAACATTAATCATTGGGCGCTTAGATTTAAAATGCACCACGTAACAATCGGTATTACCTATATGCGGCAGCGTTATAGTTGCTCTTAGTACTTTACGACTAAAAGTAAACTCACTATTAAGGCCAAGCGCATTTGCAAGCTCACTATCGTGCTCAACCGCTGCTACTTCAACTATGGGGTATTTAGAGGCGATTGCCACTACAGGGCGTTTATAAATAAAGTCATCAATCACCTCTGGCGTATCAACTACAGCAAAGTAATTATAACCTTGCTCGCCTACTAGCTCTTTTAACGAGTCAATACTAAACACTTCCTGAAAACCAATCACATCAGGGGCATGTTCTGTTAAATAATCAACAATCCAACGCTGCTTTTTAGCCCACTGCTGCGCGGTATAAATTTTCTCAAACTCATAGTATGCATTGGGCGGCTCAAGATAGTTAAACAGGTTAAATGTGGCTATTTTTAGTTGAGTGTTAATAATTCCAGATTCATCACTTTTTAAATCTGTATCTAACTGTTTAAGATCTTGATTGCTGATGGGGTTCGCCTAAGTAAAGTTGAAAGTGTTGCCTGCTTATAAACTATCATTTTATTACATGTTTACGTAATAAATCAGCCAGCTTAATTGTAATTTTATGCACTCTTTTATTCTATACCAATCCGCAATAATACTTAATCATTTTACGGGGCTAAACGTGTCGCTACCAGTGTTAAAAAATTCTCATTTACGACTGCATGGATGCAGAAGGTAGAGCAATGCAGGAGCAATTGCCGAGAACAACTAAATAGCAAATTTTTTGCCTAGCTATCAACACGTTTTTCCAGCCTCAAAATAGATCACTTAATTAAGCGAATTGGTATTAGTCTTTATTATATCCCTCAATAAATAGCATTAACGTGCTTAACCATATAAAATTCGCGGCAATTAAATATGAGCAAAGCGACATTGTAATGAGTAGAAAGATTGAACTATTAGCCCCAGGCGGTGATGTTAACGCGGTAAAAGCCGCCATTGTAGCCGGTGCTAATGCGGTTTATTGTGGATTAGATACCTTTAATGCACGTAACCGAGCGTCTAATCTTTCGTTTGATGAGCTTAACGGCGCACTTCGCCTAGCCCATGAATACGGCTGTGAAATATTTTTAACGCTAAATGTAGTGATATTAGAGCACGAAATGGGCGCGCTATTTAAGCTACTTAACCAACTCGTAAATACCACGCTCGACGGCATTATTGTGCAAGACCTAGGGTTATTCAATATAGTTAAAAAGCACTTTCCTACTTTGCATATCCACGCATCAACGCAGTTAACTACGCATAACGAATCACAGGTTGAGTTTTTAGCGCGCATTGGCGCTACACGTGTAAATTTATCGCGCGAGCTTAACTTAACTGAAATTAAAATACTGACCGATGTAGCGCACAAATGCGATGTATTGACCGAGGTGTTTGTACATGGTGCATTGTGTATTGCGTTTTCGGGGCAATGTTATTCAAGCTCAGTAAGTGTGGGTAACTCAGGTAACCGTGGTCGTTGCTCACAAGCATGTCGTGATGAATACGAGCCAACCGCCATGGGTAACAAACATCCGTTAAACTTAAAAGATAATTCAGCCTATTTTGATTTACCGGAGTTGGTAGCCGCGGGTGTTGACTCGTTAAAAGTAGAAGGCCGCATTAAAGGTGCTAACTACGTTCATACCGTTATTGATAGCTGGCGCAAACAAATAGATACCTTTGTACAAACAGGTAATTTAATTGAAGACGATTCAAGCTTATATAAAGTATTTAACCGTAATTTCACTAATAAGTTTTTGCAAGGTGACATGACAAAAAACATGTTTACCGACAACCCGCGCGACCATAGCTTTGATCACGCTAACGAAAAGAGTAACGCGATTTCGGTTGTGCAAATTTACGATGCACAACAAGAACTCGCCGCAGAAAAAAATGACATTGATACGTTAGTTAAAAAGAAGATTGAGTTTTTAGATATTTCAAAGCGAGAACTACGTTTTGAGTTTAGCGGCCAATTAAACCAGCCATTTACAGTAACACTGACAATAAACGATAAACACGACAACACCCTAGCAGAGCAAAGCGCCCTTCAACCTCTACGCTTTGAAGTTCAATCGCAAATGCCTATGCAAACCGCCGATAAATCGGTTGTTGATATTGCAGCTATTGATAAACGCTTTAAAACCTTTAGTAATGCCAATTTTGAAATTAAAAATATGGATTACTCAAACTTAGGCAACAACTTAAGCATTCCGTTTAAAGAGCTTGCCCGTATTAAGAAGCAAGTCGCGTTTTTATTAAACGAAGGCAAAGACGTACTCGCCCCTGTTGAACTGCCAAAACTAGTAAACCACCCTAAAGCCGATAACAAAACAACACTCTCTATTTTAATATCGGACATAAAAGACGTTCATCTATGTGATTTAACAGGTGGCGATGTTTACTTTAAATTACCAGAGAGCTTTAGAACCGATAACGATAAATACATTAATGTATTTTTAGAGCACCCACAGTTAATTCCGTGGTTTCCGGCGGTGTTAATTGGTAAAGATTTTGAAGAAGCGGTACGTTTGCTCGAGGTTGTAAAACCTAAGCTTATTATTAGTAACAACACAGGCGTTGCATTTAAAGCAGTACAAATGGGTATTGACTGGATTGCAGGCCCGTTGTTAAACACCACAAACTCTTATGCGTTACTAACACTACAAGAAGATTTAAACGCAAAAGGCGCGTTTATTTCAAACGAAATAAACAAACCACAAATGCGTAATATTAAACGTCCTAACAACTTTAAAATGATGTACAGCATTTATCATCCAATACTAATGATGACTAGCCGACAGTGTTTTTTCCAGCAAACAGTAGGATGTAAAAAACCACGTATTGACGCAAGCTGTATGCTGAGCTGTAAAAAAGAAACTACCGTTACCAATGTTAAAGGTATTAGCTTTGCTATTGATAAGCAAAAAGGCGGCTACCCAAGTATTTATAACCATGAGCAATTTTTAAACATGGATATTGTGAGTGACTTTGCCGACAAATTTGACGAGTTTATGATTGATTTAACCGACATTGGTTCAGGCGATAAAGAAAAGCTAGACAAAGCCGTGTTACTTGCGCATTTTCAAGATTTAATTAACGGGGAAACACAAGCGGTTGAACACTTAAATAGCTTGGTTAAAGTACAAACCCGTCAGCAGTATGTTGAAGGCCTAAACAGCTAAGGTAACTAACATGACATTGCCATTATTATATTCATTACAACACTGCCCATACGCAATGCGTGCACGAATGGGTATTTTAATGGCAGAGCAACAAGTACTTCTACGCGCTATAAAAACTAAAAATAAACCGCCGCATCTATTGCAAATATCGCCTAAAGGCACTGTGCCTGTTTTATTACTGCCTAATAACCAAGTTATAGATGAAAGCCTCGATATAATGCTTTGGGCTTTAAAGCAAAACGATCCGCATAATTTACTGCATACTCAAGACCCATTAGCACTTGAGCGCATGCTTGAGTTAATTAAGCTAAACGATACGCAATTTAAACCCGTACTCGAAAAGTACAAATTTTATGCTCGTACAAAAGACATGGCACAAATTTATTACCAAAAAGCCTGCGAAGAGTTTATTAAGCAATTTGAAGCAAAACTAACCACCCATAAATACTTGATGGGCGATGAAAAAAGTCTAGCCGATTATGCCCTGCTGCCATTTATTAGACAGTTTGCCCGTGTAGATAAACACTGGTACTTACAAAGTGAATACACGCATGTACGCGCATGGTTAAACGAGTTTTTACACGCCCCCATGTTCACCAAAGTCATGGCCAAATTTGATTTGTATATGGACTGCGGCGAAGAGTTTTTATACGGCGTTAAAAAGTCTTAACTTAGCCTTTGTTTTATAAGAAATTACATTGTCATAGCCAACTACAAATCTCAGCATTGAATTATTCTCATCATCGAATTTAAGCCCTTTATTTACGCTATACTGCCCTCCCCATTACTAACAAACGCTATGCATTATGAACTACTCAAACTTTGGCACTAAATTTACACAACCCAACGGCATTACCCAATTAATGGAAGACTTAGGCGGGGCTAAAAACAGTAACAATCCTAATATTGTTATGCTGGGTGGCGGTAACCCCGCATTAGTACCACAAGTAAATGAGGTTTTTTTAAGTGAATTACAAAAACTTGTTGCCAGCAATAAAGTATCGCAGGTGTTTGGCCTTTACGATGGCCCAACCGGTAACGACGAGTTTAGAGCAGCATTAGCTGGCCAGCTAAGTAAAGAGTACGCATGGGATGTTAGCGCCGATAACGTAGCACTTGGCAATGGCAGCCAAGCTAACTTTTTTGTGTTGTTTAATATGTTGGCAGGCGAAATGCCGGATGGCAGCCACAAAAAGATTTTATTCCCCCTCGCGCCAGAGTACATAGGTTATGCCGATCAAGGTTTATCGGCTGATATGTTTGTTGCCATAAAGCCTGATATCGAAATTTTAAATACAGGCAGCACATCAAAACAGTTTAAATACGTCATTGATTTTAAAGCAGTTGAAAAAAAACTAGCAAACGACAGCAGCATAAGCGCGCTGTGCGTATCACGCCCTACTAACCCAACAGGTAATGTAATTACTGATGATGAAGTAAAACACCTTGATTTGCTCGCTAAGCAATATGGTATTCCACTCATTATTGATAACGCATATGGCGACCCGTTTCCAGGCTGTATTTACACCGATGCAAACCTAACGTGGAACTCAAACATTATTTTATGTATGTCACTTTCAAAACTGGGCCTACCGGGTTTACGCAGCGGTATTGTGGTTGCCAATAATGAGATTATTAAAGCAATTGGTCGCGTAAATGGCAGCATGGTGTTATCGCCAAATAGTATTGGCCCAAGCTTAGTGACACGCTTAATTAACGACGACGAACTACTGCCACTGTGCCGCAACGTTGTACTGCCTTTTTATCGTAATAAAGCACAAATCGCGATTGAGTTGTTTGAGGAAGTATTTGCCGAACTGCCTGTTTATTTGCACAAAGTTGAAGGTGCATTTTTTATGTGGCTGTGGTTTAAAGATGCAAAAATAACAAGCGAGGTATTGTACCAACAACTCAAAGAGCAAGACGTGTATGTGATCCCTGGTCACAACTTTTTTATCGGCATTGACGATGATTGGGCGCACAAGCACGAGTGTATTCGTATTAACTATGCTACCGATGCAGATACCCTAAAAAAAGGCTTAGAAGCGATTAAAAACCTAATAAAGTAAATATACTGATGCCGATATTAATATCGGCATCAGTCATTTAACTCGCTTATATATACGTTTAAAATTCATGCAAACGCACTGTATCCCCTTTAAATTTATATACAAGTTGGTATCCTACGCGCCCTTTTTTAACATATGCTTATAAAAAAGAAATCGTCAAGGAGCGAATACTGCTGCAAGGCACTTACTGTAAGTGACAGCTTTAACACAACAGGCATCGCGTATAATTATTGATTTTAAACGTAAGATGTAACTTTAAATAGCAACATGCATTAGCACTATTAAGGTCAATTATGCGATTAGGACCAGGACTACTCGTCACTGCAGCCTTCATTGGACCAGGGACCATTACTACCGCCAGCGTGGCAGGTGCAAACTTTGGTTTTGCACTTATATGGACATTACTGTTTTCAGTAGTTGCCACTATATTATTACAATCTATGGCGGCGCGCCTTGGCGTTGCTACCGGGCAAGATTTAGCTCAAGCGCTCAGAGCACATATTCAAACGCCCTTATTCAAATCTTTAGCTATATTTTTAGTCATCAGCGCCATTGGTGTGGGCAGTGCAGCTTATGAAGCTGGTAATTTAAGTGGCGCTAGCATGGGATTAATTGAAATATTCCCTCAAGTTAGTCCTCAACTATGGACACCACTTATTGCTTTTTTTAGTGCAGCTTTACTGTATAGCGGCAAACATAAAGTGGTTGAAAACGCGCTAATTTTACTCGTTATTTTAATGAGCTTAGTGTTTATCTCAACACTTGTAATGGCAGCGCCTTCACTGGGTGATGTATTTGCAGGTTTTATTCCTAGTATGCCTGAAGGTTCTATTACGACAATATTGGCATTAGTAGGCACTACCATTGTGCCATACAACTTATTTTTACACTCCGGCGTGCTCGCTGCTAGACACGACAGTAACAGCGATATGCAAAAAGTGATTAAACAAACAAATGTTGATACAGGCCTATCAATCACTTTAGGCGGTGTGATCACTTTAGCTATTTTATCTACAGCTTCAGTTGCATTTTATGGCACCGATGCGGGGCAAATTAGTGCGGCCAATATGGCCGTGCAGCTAGAGCCATTGCTTGGCGACGCCGCTCATTACTTTTTTGCTATTGGTTTATTTGCTGCAGGTTTAACAAGTGCTATTACAGCGCCGCTTGCCGGTGCTTACGCCGTGTGTGGCATGTTAGGCTGGTCTAACGATATGAGTAACACGCGCTTTAAAGGCGTTGCTATTGTTATTTTATTGTTTGGTGCTGCGGTGGCGTCACTCGGTTTAGACCCTGTCGCGGTAATTATATTCGCGCAAGCGGCTAACGGGTTGTTACTTCCTATTGTTAGCACCTACCTTGTATGGCTGGTTAATCAAAAAGGGGTTATGGGAAACTACACTAACTCTTTGCTGTTAAACCTGGTAACCCTGCCCGTTTTGATCCTAATTTTTGGGTTAAGTAGCTACAAACTGATTAGTTTAATTTTTTAATTTAACTCTAAAAACCATATTTAAAGGCCGCTGTTTACAATAAACAGCGGCCTTTATTTATTAATCACTAAATAACGTATAAGCCGTACTTATATTCACACATCTAACAAGCTTTTTGGTTTTTAGTTGCTTTAAATAATTGCGAAAACGCAAAACCACCTACCGCGCCTGCAAGCAGTTGAGCATAAAAACCCCAGCCTCTTGCGCCCGCTATAATATGAATATTCATAATTGATTCAATGGCAATTAACACAATAGTAATTGCCAAAATGCCAGCAATAACAAATAGCTGAGTACTGTATTTTTGAACCTTTTTATTAAGCTTTGCGGTAACAAAAAAAGCGATGGCAAGTGCTAGGGCAATAATAGCGCCGTAGGTAGGTAATAGGCCTAACCAATCATCAAGCGTTAAACTAGCACGATCACTAAAGCCCACCACTACACCTACATTAACTAATTGATTGACAACGTATTGGCTATGAAACAAGCTAGCTAGTGTGAATGTAAGTAACCAAGAAACTAAAAATGAAGGCAATATACGTGTTAAAAACGACATGGTTATCTCAACTTAAAATAAAGCTTTTCTCTTATGCTAGCCATGCTAGCAAAGGCTTGCCCCGTAAACAATGTATCTCTTTTTTTACTCTGCTTTCGCTTTGTGCGTTTTCTGTTAATGCAGATGTTGCGCTCCCAAAGGAGCAGTACAGTACAAAAACACTGGCTACGCAATTACAGTCTCCGTGGAGCATGGTTGAACTACCAAACGGCACATGGTTAATTACAGAGCGTGATGGTCATGTAGTTATAGTTAAAAACAACGCGCAATCAAGAGTAAAATTAAACCTAACAGGTTTATACGTTGCAGGCCAAGGTGGTTTACTCGACATTGTATTATCACCAGATTATAACGACTCAAAAGAAATTATTTTTACTTATGCCCAAGGTGATGCAAGCGCAAATAGGCTGGTTGTTGCCAAAGCCACGTTTAATGGCACTGACTTTTCAAAGCCTAATGTTATTTATAAAGTAGCGACTGATAAAAACACACCGCAACATTACGCAGGACGCGCCCTTATCCTACCCGACAATACATTATTAGTTTCAACGGGCGATGGGTTTGACTTTAGAGAGCAAGCACAAGTTATCACCAGCCAACTTGGTAAAATATTACGTATAAACCTAGATGGCACCATTCCAACAGACAACCCATTTATTAATCACAAAAACCCAAATGCGCATGCTGTTTACTCCTTTGGTCATCGTAACCCTCAAGGCTTAGTTTATGATTACGATACGCAGCAAATTATTAGCAACGAACACGGCCCTGCAGGCGGTGACGAGCTAAACTACTTAACCGCTGGGACTAATTACGGCTGGCCGGTAATCACCTATGGCAAAGATTACTCGCAAGCGCGTATTTCACCATTTACCGAATATAAAGGCATGCAAAAACCAAGTGTTAATTGGACGCCATCAATAGCGCCATCAGGCATGGCGTATTACGGCTCTAAACATACCGCCTTCCCTTCACTACAACAACATGTACTCATCACTACTCTTGTTGATAAAAAGCTCTACAGCGTTAATCTGGTAAGTGGTGAATTTACGCAGTCTCACGTCTTTCCTGAGGCTTCAGGAAGATTAAGAGATGTATTTGTAACTGATAAAGGTAACGTCGCGGTATTAACAGACGGTAAAGAGGCAGAGCTAATGTTGGTAAAACCAAAGTAGTTTACAAATAGGGTTAGAGGCGCTTCGGTTTTAGAGAGTCATAACAGTTTAAATAAAGCGGCTTTTAGTAAGCACGCCATCCGACAAAAACTATGAGTTGACAGGGACAATCAAACTTACCACATCCTTTAATACTTGATATTTGAGGTCAATATTTGCCCTTTGTTTCTTTCCTATATATTGGTGATACCGAATTAATTTGCATGAAGTAACAAATAATAAAGCTAATCGTAAAAAGAAAGACCTGACTCTATTCAATTCTAAATGAAGGTTTTAAATCCCATAATCAACGTCAGATAGAATAAATGACTGACTATAACCTGTCCTATTGTTACGGAATAATAATTATCTTGGATGCATTCAATCCCAAATCTGTCAATGAATTTCCCTGTATATAATGCCCCGATTAAGCAAAATAGAAAGAAAAATGACATAACTAAAAAGATTAAAAAAGCACCTCCTGTCGATGAGATCGAATTACTCTCAGAGAACAAACTCAAAATGCTAGCAAAGAACAACCCTATTAGATTAATCCCAATAACTCTTCTCTGGGAGCAGTCATATTTACCTTTTGCTGAACACGTTGCGCGTTTTAATCTCGTCATTTTCCACCCAAATTTGTATACTTATTAGCATAACATTTCTTTCTTAATTAGTAGCCAAAATTACTCTACTACTACAAAAGGAAAGCCGGTTCGATACAGCCGAGTCATTTACCATTATTTAATAAACAGCTGTCGTTATCCGATTGGGCAGTCTATTTTTGCTTTCATTTTATCTACATAGTTCAGATTTTCGCATGATTCATGCATTTATAATAATGCACTCTTCATACTGTTTTTGTTGGCTTTTCTCGTAATGATTAGGATGGGTGTCATTCTAACTTCTACAATGGAACATCATGTAATGCTGTTTCTAAATCTATATTGGCTTTCAGTTTTTCACAAAAATTATGCCAAGAAGCTTGTTCGTTATCGTGTAATTCCACCACATCAACATTCGCCATAAGGTGCTCTGCTAACTTCCACATTCCGGACATTCCAAAAGCAGCCGAAGCTCCGCTACCTAATATAATTACGGGTGTGTTCTTGTAATAATCTTGAGCTTGTTTTGATACTGTATCTAGGATTTCCTCAGACATAACATTCCTTATATTGACTGATAACTATGATGCGGCTTTGTGCGCCTAACGCCCCAATATGCCGACGAAACGAGCGCAGCGAGTTGAGTTCGGAATAATTGGATTGTTATGTGATTACTATTTAACGCCCCGCGCTTTTGTTTTTAGACTTAAACAAACCTTTACCAGTTAATAGCGACAAATAAACACCCACTACAATTATCATTAACATTGAGCCAATAAAAAGTTCTCTTTGAATTACAAAAGTAACTGGAATTACAGAGGCTATAAATAACATAAAAGTGGATGAGATATTCTTCTTAGTAATATAACTCGCAGTTTTAATTCTAAATAATTTCATTATTAAACTCCTTTTTTGTTTTCAGCACAAATCACATAACGCCCAAATAACAGGCTAAGTAATGGTTGGCTAAAATTGTGTAGCGAAGCGAAACGTAGCCAACTGTTACGTGTCCTTGTTGATTTACTTGTTAGCTATACATTGCCACCAAGCCAATTTTTAACGGGTTGAACCCACTCTATAATAGGAGTGAAGAATGCACCATGTTCTTTACCTGTACTAATAGATATTTCACTAAATGAATTTACACCAGGGCTTTGATTTATCAAAAATTGGCAAGAGCCAACCATATCAGATGTTTCATAAATAGAATAAATATTACCGTAAACTTCAAATTTTTCATTATTCTTCATGAAATTAGCACAACTAGCTAAAAGAATAATATTGATATCTGGGTTCTGTATGTGACGTGAAGCTAAAATAGTAATCTCCCCGCCACGAGAGAAACCTAAAAGTGTAATGTTTTGAGGTTTAACACCAAGAGTAATTAATTTTTTAACGTCGTTTGTTAGTTTAAGAGCAAACGTTTTTGGGTTAGTATTTTGAATTCTGTGATATGCAATGAGATTGTAGTTGTTGCTTGAAATAGCATCTTTAACTTCTGGGAAGTCATATTCTCCCCAACGGGGGCTGACAGGATTAGTGTTTTCTCCCTCAACTATTTTCCCATGGGAATAAAAAACATATTTTCCGTTTGGATCTACGTTATCAGGAAATTGTTCATATATTTCACCCGCATTTACAAAAACAGGAGAAAATAATAATAAAATGCTAGAAGTTTGATATGTACGTTCCTTGTATAGCTAACAACTTTGTATCCGACATTTGTCGCTTTACAAACCGACAAATGTCCAAATATTACAAAAGGTTCTAATTTAACCAGCTAATAAGGACTTGTAAACAACTAGTTAGCCGATATTTAAGTTTCCTTGATGTAGAAATAACCCAAAATGGTAGAGATCAGTAATATCGGAAAAAAAAGTAATGAGCTATAAAAATAGGTGTAAGCGATATTATTAATAAGATAACTTAAATTTGTCTCTAAGTTTTTGCCTTTAACCTAAAACAAAAAAGCCGCTGTTCATTACAAACAGCGGCTTTCTAATTAAGATTTACAGGCTTAAAGCTTGCTTAACTTAAACTTGATTTTTATTGTTTACCAATCACTTCAAGTCCACCCATGTATGGGCGTAATACTTCTGGTACGGCCATTAAACTAGACAGCCACTCCAATTGTAAACTAATCTAGCGCGCCACTAAATTTACTTTTTTGGGCTAAGAGTTCACCTCTTTTTATATCTTTACTCGCGCGTTACACATTAAGTAAGCAATTATCACTGTTAAACCTAAATTACACGCATGAAAATGACTGCATAATGCAGTTGTGATTTATTACTGAGTAGTTTAAGTTTTATGCCAGTAGCTTTTCGCAGTTACTGATATTCGCTCGCCGCTTTCGCTTTAAGTTTTCACAATAACCTTCTTGTGATGCTGGCCTGCCGACTGCACCATGAAATACACGCGTAAATTGTGTGGTGAGTTTTAACCAGTTTTCTGGAGAGATATTAACTCTTTCGAGTAAGGGTAAGTGTGTACTTTCAATATAACCACTTTTGTATTCTCGTATACAGCGCCCTGTTAGCTCAACAAGTTCAAGGTACGATTTAAGCTCAAAAGGCAGCCCTTTTGGCATAATTTGACGAGGCATGCCTGCAAAGCGCAGTAGTTGTTTTGGTTGCTTGCCATCCTTTGCATACGTTAAACGCTGTTTGATGCTGGTATGGTCTGACTCTTCTGGGGTGTTAGCCATTTTGGCTCTAATGGGGTTTAAATCGACATACGCCATACAGGCCGCAAGGGCTGCTTCATCTAATAATGCTTGAGACGTAAATCGTCCCTCCCAAAAACGGCCAGTGCAGTTATCTTCTTTATTTGCTCTGCGAGCAATGTTTTCATTTAACAACCGCATAAACCAGCTAATACTTGATAGGCGTTCGCGGTATTGTTTTACTGTTTGATTAAAAAAGATAAGTTCAGCTTTACTTAGGGCTTCTCCCTGTATGTATTTTTGCGTAAGTACAGTGCCTTTACACAGCTTGTGCCAGCGAATAACAATCGCTTTATCATTTAGCCTATTCGCTTTTTTATCATCAACATACAGCACTAAATGGGTGTGATTACTCATAACAGCATAAGCACATACATCAATACAAAACACTTTGGCTAACTCAAGCTGTTTATCTTCAACCCATCCTCTACGATGCTCGTAGGATTGACCTGTAAAGTGGTCTTCCCCACATAAAAATGCACGGCGTACGCAACGTGATATGCAATGGTAGTACTTTGTATCAACCAAACTTACTTGGCGCTTTCTTGCAATTGCCATAAGACACCCTGCTTATTTTTCACACTGATAAAAGCCTAGTACTTAGTTCACTAAACTGCAAAAAATAGGATGGGTGTCACTGTTATCGTTGTAGCTTTTCGCAGTTACTGATATTCGCTCGCCGCTTTCGGTTTAAGTTTTCACAATAACCTTCTTGTGAGGCTGGCCTGCCGACTGCACCATGAAATAAACGCGTAAATTGTGTGGTGAGCTTTAACCAGTTTTCTGGGGAGATATTAACTCTTTCGAGTAAGGGTAAGTGTGTACTTTCAATATAACCACGTTTGTCTTCTCGTATACAGCGCCCTGTTAGCTCAACAAGTTCAAGGTACGATTTAAGCTCAAACGGCAGCCCTTTTGGCATAATTTGACGTGGCATGCCTGCAAAGCGCAGTAGTTGTTTTGGTTGCTTGCCATCCTTTGCATACGTTAAACGCTGTTTGATGCTGGTATGGTCTGACTCTTCTGGGGTGTTAGCCATTTTGGCTCTAATGGGGTTTAAATCGACATACGCCATGCAGGCCGCAAGGGCTGCTTCATCTAATAATGCTTGAGACGTAAATCGTCCCTCCCAAAAACGGCCAGTGCAGTTATCTTCTTTATTTGCTCTGCGAGCAATGTTTTCATTTAACAACCGCATAAACCAGCTAATACTTGATAGGCGCTCGCGGTATTGTTTTACTGTTTGATTAAAAAAGATAAGTTCAGCTTTACTTAGCTTTTCACCCTGTATGTATTTTTGCGTAAGTACAGTGCCTTTACACAGCTTGTGCCAGCGAATAACAATCGCTTTATCATTTAGCCTATTCGCTTTTTTATCATCAACATACAGCACTAAATGGGTGTGATTACTCATAACAGCATAAGCACATACATCAATACAAAACACTTTGGCTAACTCAAGCAGTTTATCTTCAATCCAGCCTCTACGATGCTCGTAGGATTGACCTGTAAAGTGGTCTTCCCCACATAAAAATGCACGGCGTACGCAACGTGATATGCAATGGTAGTACTTTGTATCAACCAAACTTACTTGGCGCTTTCTTGCAATTGCCATAAGACACCCTGCTTATTTTTTACACTGATAAAAGCCTGGTACTTAGTTCACTAAACTGCAAAAAATAGGATGGGTGTCACTATTATTCTTCGCCATCATCAGATCGTTGGCATTTAAGTGGATACGAATTCTATTTAGGTGCTGGAAAACACATACGCCCTACGATGAATCAACTTACTTAACCGCATTGAAAAGTAAAGGTTCACCGCTGTTAAAGTTTGCGGTGGAAAGTGAGCTTTAGCGCTTGCTGTCCACCTCAGGGTGTGTTGTTAGGCGACATTTACCGACAACTATTATTCACTAATTCTAACAACTCTAGTTTCTAACATTTTTTGAGATCCCAGTCCTGTTAACTCCCATTTCGATACCGCATCGTCATTGTTAATGGAGATTAAATTTAAGGCTAGGAACTGAATACGAATAGTAAATAACACCTGAGTATCGACCAACAGGCTACTAATATTATAATTATTCGTATCTATACCACTATATTGTGAAGCTATAAACTCACTAATAGATGTTTCATATGGACTATCAACTAGGAATGGTGAAATAGTGCTAAAAAGCTCTTCCCAAGTAGTTTCCTTAGACCAATTAGAATATCGTGTATCATGATTGAAGCTTTGAGCATAGATACTGTAGTCACCTTTAAGCATTATTTTACTATCAAAATTTGCCATCTCAGCTTCAGGAATGAGAGTTGAAGGAGAATTACTTTCAGATAATTGCATGCTTAGTTTATTATTTTCTTTCCTCAATTCATTTATTTCAGCCAACAGCTCAGGAGAAGCTGTTGAATCAGCTCTCACCCAGCCTATAGCAGGAAACATTTTCATAGTTTTGTTTAAGCTCAGTGAAACTTCACCAGGCAACTGTGCAGGATTATTCCAAAAACGAATTAATCGTCCATCACTTACTTTATCGCGAAAATCTTGCAACTTTTGATAATTGCTTTCATCATTTTCTGATTTCGCTCTTGGTAATTCATCTGGTGATTTGTGTAATAAAGCAATTACTTTGATGCCTTTACTTACAGCATAATCAAATTCTTTTTCCGTATAACTAAGTCCGTCATCAGCAGTTGAACCGTAACGACCACCGATTATCAACAGATAATAGTCACAGTCATCAATAATTCTTTTAATAAATTCCCATTGTTCTTCATCTGATGCAGGAAACAACTCCATTCCTGCAGGAATGCAATCCATCTCCATCAATGTTTGTAAAACACTTTGCCTTTCCTCTTGAAGATCAACATAGGTAGAACTCACAAAAACTTGATAGCGCTTATCCATAAATTTCCTATTTATTCCGATTGAGTGTAATAAATGCGACCATGTCGCCTAACAGCTTATTGAACACCACTTTGGGGGTTTATAACACCCCAAAACGGCGTATATTACATGGCTCAATAATTCCACTAAATAACTCTAATGTAAACAAGTAATTACGTATGTTATAAAATGCTCGCTGTTAAAATACACCAAAACGACTTTTAATAATGTTATTGGACAAAACACTGTTCACACACAGTGTATTTGAAAGTTGAATATTATTTATGAAATTTCTCTTTCTAACCACGATTAAAGGCCATATGTATAGCAATAACTATTGTTACAAACTACACAAAGAGCATTATTGAAGCTTATCTTTTTTGGTTAACTGCCTATATCTGCTTTAATAATATGCAACACGTACTGGCTCTATGGGAGATACTCAAGTGAAGTTATGTTTAAATCATTTAGTAAACTCGTAAAATGTAGCGCTAGAAACTGATAAAAAAGAAAGGTGCATATTTTTGTTAAAGAACTATAACGCGCAAAACACGTCCTACATACTAGTTGAATCTTTTTATCTTCAACCTTAACCTAAAACAAAAAAGCCGCTGTTTATTACAAACAGCGGCTTTCGTCTTAAGATTTACAAGCTTAAAGCTTGCATAACTTAAACTTGATTTTTATTGTTTACCAATCACTTCAAGTCCACCCATGTATGGGCGTAATACTTCTGGTACTACTACTGACCCATCGGCTTGTTGGTAGTTTTCTAGGATGGCTACTAGTGTACGGCCAACGGCTAAGCCAGAACCATTTAGTGTATGTAGTAACTCTGGCTTTTTAACACCTTCACGACGAAAACGTGCTTGCATTCTACGCGCCTGAAAGTCAGCCATGTTTGAACATGATGAAATTTCGCGGTATGTGTCTTGCGCAGGTAACCATACTTCTAAATCGTATGTTTTAGCTGAGCCAAAGCCCATGTCGCCCATACATAAAATTACTTTACGGTACGGAAGCTCAAGTGCTTGTAGTATTTGCTCTGCGTGACCTGTTAACTCTTCAAGCGTTGCCATTGAGTCTTCTGGTTTTACAAGTTGTACAAGTTCAACTTTATCAAACTGGTGTTGACGAATTAAGCCACGTGTATCGCGACCATAGCTGCCTGCTTCACTTCTGAAACACGGAGTGTGGGCAACTAAGCGAATTGGTAAATCGCTTTCATCGTAAATTTCGTCGCGGGCGCTATTTGTAAGCGGTACTTCAGCTGTTGGAATTAAGCTAAAGCCGGCTTGTTGTTCGCCGTCGTCGTTTACAAGGCCTAATGTGTGGAACAAATCGCCCGCAAATTTAGGTAATTGGCTTGTGCCATAAAGGCTTGCGCTATTTACTAGGTACGGTACATACATTTCTGTATAGCCGTTTTTATCAGCGTGTGTATCTAGCATAAATTGCGTTAGTGCACGGTGCATACGCGCAACTTGGCCGCGCATTACGGTAAAGCGTGCACCACTAATTTTAACGCCCATTTCAAAGTCTAAACCGTTTAGGTCTTGGCCTACATCTACGTGGTCTTTAACTTCAAAATCGAATTTTTTAGGTGTGCCCCACGTTAATATTTCAACGTTGTCGTCTTCGTCTTTACCCGCAGGTACAGACTCATCTGGCAAGTTTGGAATTGCTAAAGCAATGTCGTTAATCGCGGCTAATACTTCATCTTGCTCTGTTTTAGCTGCGTCTAGCTCACTACCTAAGTTAGCCACTGCATCAAGTAATGGCTGTGCGTCTTCGCCTTTTGCTTTGGCTTGACCAATTGCTTTTGCGCTTGCATTACGTTGACTTTGAAGTTCTTGCGTTTTTACTTGTAATGTTTTGCGTTTTTCTTCAAGTGCCGTTACCGTCGCTACATCGAGTTCGTAACCGCGCGCCGCTAAACGTGCTGCAGTTTGTTCGATGTCTTGACGTAAAAATTTAGAATCTAACATGTTAGTTTTTTAACCTTTTTGCATTACTAGCTGAAGGCCCAGCCAAGCCATAAAAATACACACCATCACGTTTAAGATGATATTGAGGGCCATTTTAATAAAGTGACCTTGTTGTAATAACAACAACGAGTCCATTGAGAATGTTGAAAAGGTGGTTAATGCACCTAAAAAGCCAATACCGATAAGGGTTTTGGCGGGGCTTGCGGTGATAATTTCTTTATCTATCAAACCGTACAAAATGCCCATTAACAATGAACCCAGAATATTAACCGTCAACGTGCCAAAAGGGAATCCCCTACCGAGGAGTTTTAGCATGCTTTCGCTAATAAAAAACCGTAAACACGCACCTGAGGCTCCGCCAAGGGCGATCATCATATAAAGTTTAATCATTTTCGTATCGTCTAAGTGGGCTTTGCGCATCGCGCTCTTTTAGGTAATCGAGTTTTTGTTTAATTTTTTGCTCAAGTCCGCGCTCGCTCGGTAAGTAATATTCTTTGCCGTCCATCTCTGGTGGTAAGTATTTTTCACCTGCGGCAAATGCGCCTTCTTCATTGTGCGCATAACGGTACTCAGCGCCATACCCTAGGTCTTTCATTAAGTTAGTTGGCGCATTACGTAAATGCTCTGGTACGGGATAACTTGGCTCGTTTTTGGCATCTGCTTTTGCTTGATTAAACGCCATATACACCGCATTACTTTTAGGTGCGCTGGCTAAATATAGAGTGGCTTGTGCAATTGCACGCTCGCCCTCGCTTGGGCCAACACGTTGAAATATATCCCACGCATTTAAGGCCACTTCCATCGCACGCGGATCGGCGTTACCAATGTCTTCTGTAGCTATGGCAAGTAAACGCCTTGCTACATACAAAGGGTCGCCGCCACCGGCTAAAATTCGGCAATACCAATACAGTGCACCGTCGGGGGAGCTACCTCGTACTGATTTATGAAAGGCCGATATTAAATCGTAAAACTCATCGCCGCCTTTATCGTATTTAGCTAAATGCGTGGGTAGCACTTGGCTAAGTACGTGCTCATCTACGTTGTATTGACCGTTTTTCTCGGTTGTTAAGTCAACTGCTTGTTCAAGTAAATTAAGTACTTTACGCGCATCGCCGCCACTTGCTTGGCACAGTGCCTTTTTAGCGTTGTCGGCAATAGTGATGTGTTTTTGGCTTAGCTGCTCGTCTTGTTTAAGTGCGCGTTCTATTACGGTGTATAAGTCGGTATCGGCAAGCGATTTTAAAACATACACGCGTGCACGCGACAATATAGCGTTGTTAAGGGCAAACGATGGGTTTTCTGTGGTTGCACCTACAAATATAAAGGTGCCGTCTTCTATGTGCGGTAAAAAGGCATCTTGTTGGGATTTATTAAAGCGATGAACTTCGTCAACAAACATAAGGGTGCGTTGGCCACGGCTTTCTAGGTTGTCCCGCGCTTGCGTTACGCTGTCGCGTATATCTTTTACGCCTGCAGTTACCGCCGACATTTGAATAAGTGAGGCATCAGCATGGTTGGCAATTATTTGCGCAAGTGTTGTTTTACCCACACCAGGCGGACCCCATAAAATTAAACTATGGCAGCGCCCTGCGACAATGGCTTGATGCAGTGGTTTATCACCGCTTAATAAGTGCTGCTGACCAATGTATTCATCAAGTGTTGTAGGGCGCATACGCGCAGCAAGTGGGCGTACATCGGGCCCAAAATTAAAACCTAAATTACTCACCGTTACTCTGATCGTCTATTTCAACACCTTCAGGAGGCGTAAATTCAAAAGTGCTTTGATCAAGCGGTGTATTAACTTGGGCATTGTTAAACGTAAATGACGATAGCTGCCCTGAGTTGTCGGTAACCACTAGTTTAGCAAGCCCTTGCTCGTTACCCGCAAATGCTATATCAAGTTGTTCTACTTGGCTTTCTACGCCTTTATTTGGCGTTACGCTAAAGCCTGTACTTGTTGCAAGTACGCTGTATTTTTCCCACTGTGCTGGGTCTTTTGATGTCAGTAGCACAAATGGTGTTGAATCGATTAGGCTGCTGGTTTTCATAATTGTTACTTGCTCAGCAAAGCTGTCGAAGTAATATGTTTTATCACCGTTTGATACAAATAACGTATCGTCTGGATTAGTTTGCTGCCAGCGAATCATCATAGGCTGTTGAAGCGCTATTGTGCCCTCGCCTTGCATAACTGCTTGGCCTTCTTTGTCTGTTACTTGTTGTGCAAACTGCGCTTTAAAGCTTTTTAAAGTGGCAAGTCTGTCTTGTAATGCTTGGCTGTCGTCAGCAAAGCTTGGTGCGGCAAGTACGCTGCCTAACACTAATAATAAGGCGTTAACTTTTTTCATGAATTTGCTCCATTAGGTACTAATACATCGCGAGCACCGTTATGACCTGGTGAACTCACGATACCCGATGTTTCCATTTGTTCTACTAAACGTGCTGCGCGGTTGTAGCCAACACGTAATTTACGTTGCACTGACGATACAGATACTTTGCCGGTTTCAATTACAAACGACACAGCTTCGTCGTATAACGGATCAGATTCTTCATCTGCATTTTCGCTAGCTTCACCCGGTAATAAAATATCTTCAGTGGCATCGCCATTGAGTATTTCGTCAATGTAATTTGGTTTAGCACGTGCTTTCCAATCGTTTACTACGGCGTGTACTTCATGGTCGTCTACAAACGCGCCATGCACACGCTCTGGTACGCTAGTGCCTGGCGGTAAATAAAGCATGTCGCCCATGCCTAGTAAGTTTTCTGCACCTTGTTGGTCAAGTATTGTCCGTGAATCTATTTTGCTCGATACCTGAAACGCCATACGTGTTGGGATATTAGCTTTAATTAAGCCGGTAATTACATCAACCGATGGGCGCTGCGTAGCAAGCACTAAGTGAATGCCTGCCGCACGTGCCTTTTGGGCTATACGTGCAATAAGTTCTTCTACTTTTTTACCTACAATCATCATCATGTCGGCAAATTCGTCTATTACTACAACAATACTTGGTAATTTACCTAGCTCGTCGGGGCCTTCTTTCATGCCATCGGTGTCTTTAAATAATGGATCAAGAATTGGGTAACCCGCTTCATTGGCTTCAAGCACTTTTTGGTTGTAACCTTTTAAGTTACGCACACCCAATGCTGACATTAATTTATAACGACGTTCCATTTCGCCTACACACCAACGCAGTGCGTTAGCAGCTTCTTTCATATCGGTAACTACTTCACACAATAAATGCGGAATGCCTTCGTATACTGAAAGCTCAAGCATTTTAGGGTCAATCATAATCATACGTACATCGTCAGGACCCGATTTGTAAAGCAAGCTTACTATCATGACATTAACGCCCACTGATTTACCTGAACCAGTTGTACCGGCTACCAATAAATGTGGCATTTTACCTAAATCAGCACATACCGGCTGACCAGCAATGTCTTTACCAAGCACCATGGTAAGTGGCGACGGGTTTTGCTCAAATTTAGGGGCGTTTATAACTTCTGATAAACGAACTATTTCACGGTGTTTATTTGGAAGTTCAATACCAACATAGGTTTTACCTGGAATAACTTCTACAACACGTACACTAATTGCCGAAAGCGAACGGGCTAAATCTTTAGCTAAGCCTGTAATTTTAGACACTTTAATACCTGGCGCTAAATCTAGCTCAAAACGCGTAACAACCGGGCCTGGGTATACCGCTACTACGGTTGCTTGTACGTTAAAGTCGAGAAGTTTTGTCTCTACAAGGCGCGATACGCTATCAAGCTCTTCTTGCGAAATTGGGTTTTTAGCTTTATCCGGTCTGTCGAGTAAATCGAGCGATGGTAATGGCCCTGGTGGTGGCTCTTGCGTTAATAATTGCTCAAATTTTTCTTTTGCCGTTGGTGGTGGTTGATATTGCGCTTTTGGTTTAGGCATTGGTCTTGCTGGCGATACCACCGTTGTAACTGGTTTTTCAGGCTCCACAACTGGGCTTTGATCAAGCGCATTTAATGCAGCAGCCGTGTCCATTGGTTCGTCATCTATTGCGCTAAAGCCAATTTCTTGATCGAGTATATCGTCAAGTTCATCAAACGGCATAAAGTCATCACTAATTTGTGGTTCACTAAATGGTGTTTGAGGCTTATCTATTGCTTTTTGTTTATCTGCTTTTTTAGCTGATGTAGGCAGCTCTATTTGCTCTTTTATATCGTCTTCAAAATGGGCGTCTGCTTCATCGTTATTATTTACTTTACCTGCAGTATGTTCTCGGTGCATCCAGCCTTTTGCATACGATACAACATAGCGATAAAGCCTAACCATTAAATCGCCAAGGTAATCTACAAAATCAACCCACGATACTCCCGTCAATAAGGTAAGCCCTGCGAAAAAGAAACACAGCAATAATATAGATGTACCGGTAAAGTTAAACGCAGGCATCATGGCTGATGCAATAACATCGCCCACTACTCCACCCGATGAAAAGTTATAAATATCGTCGAAATTAATACTACTAATAGCGGTAGCTGAGGTAATAAATAAAGCAAAACCAATAACACGCAGCGCTAAGGTAGTGTAATCAAGCTGTAAAATGCGGTGAGGTTGTTTAAATAGCAAGTAGCCAAATAGCTGAATGGCCGCAGGCACTAAGTAAGCCAACCAACCAAAGGTGAGTAATAAAATGTCGGCTATCCATGCACCGGCTGCTCCTGTGATGTTGCTTACTTCGCTAAAACTAGTTTGCGACCATGCAGCATCTGCTGGATCAAAGCTGATCAAGGCACATAAAATAAATATTGCCGTAAAGGTACTGATAATCAGCCCTGTTTCTAATAGTCTTTGCACACCGTTTAGGCGCATAGTTCCCTATTCCTCTTTATTATTCTATTTTTATTCACACTTACTTAGCAGTGAAATACCTTAGCAGGAAATGCAATTTGTTGCACTTTATCTTAACCTTGATGGCCTGATTATGAACAAGTTTTTATAATTTGAGCTTATATAAGCAAATGACGCAGTTAATATAAATAACCTCAAGTAATATAAGGGCGAATAATTACGCCTTCTTCACCTTTTACTTCTTCCATTACTACATAAGTTCGGCTTTCACTTACGTTAGGCAGTTTCAATAGTATGTCGCCTAATACGCCACGGTATTCTGACATATCATTTACGCGCGTTTTAAGTAAAAAATCAAAATTACCCGATACTAAATGACATTCGATAATTTCTTCGTGCTTTTTAACCGCAGCACTAAACTCATCAAATACGTCGGGAGATGTTTTAGTAATCGTTACTTCTACATACACCGATAAACCTTGCCCAAGCTTAGCGGGATCGACCACCGCTTTATAGCCAAGTATGTAACCTTCTCGTTCTAGCTTTTTTACTCGCTCCAAGCAGGGCGTGGCGCTTAGGCCAACTCGTCTGGCCAGTTCTACGTTCGACAAGCGTCCATCGTGTTGTAATTCCATTAAAATTTTACGGTCAATTCTATCTAATAATTGATGCATAGTACCAACTAGTTTTTTATGCTGTTTATTTTTATTATCTAGATGATAACACTAGATTTGACTTTAAAAAAGGTGAGACACACGGGCTTATGATGAATATAATAGTGGAAAATGTTAATCCGTTCTTAATAAGGCAAATGATATGATTATTGGTGTTCCTAAAGAAATTAAAAACCATGAATACCGTGTAGGTATGGTTCCTGCAAGTGTTCGTGAATTAGTAAACCACGGTCACCAAGTGATTGTAGAAACTGATGCAGGCATGGGCATTGGTTTTACTAACGAAGATTACACACAAGCGGGTGCTGAAATTTTAGCAACTGCTGCTGATGTTTTCGCTAAAGCAGATATGATTGTAAAAGTAAAAGAGCCGCAAGCTGTTGAACGTGCAATGCTACGTGAAGACCAAATTCTTTTCACTTACTTACACCTTGCACCTGATCTTCCACAAACTGAAGACCTTGTAAAAAGCAAAGCTATTTGTATTGCATACGAAACTGTAACTGACTCACGCGGTGGTTTACCGCTTCTTGCTCCTATGAGCGAAGTTGCTGGTCGTATGTCTATTCAAGCTGGCGCACAAGCGCTAGAAAAATCTAACCACGGTCGTGGCATGCTACTAGGTGGCGTACCAGGCGTTGAAGCTGCTAAAGTTGTTGTAATTGGCGGCGGCATGGTTGGTCGTAGCGCAGCTCAAATGGCTGTTGGCCTTGGTGCTGAAGTTGTCGTTCTTGATCGTAACATCGACGTATTACGTGCTCTAGACGCGCAATTTGGTAATAAAGTTAAAGCTATTTACTCAACTGCTGATGCACTAGAAAAACACGTACTAGAAGCTGATTTAGTAATCGGTGGTGTACTGATCCCTGGTGCAGCTGCACCTAAACTAGTAACTGCTGAGCACATTAAAGCAATGAAACCTGGTTCTGCAATTGTTGACGTTGCAATCGACCAAGGTGGCTGTATTGCTACTTCTAAAGCAACGACGCATGCTGATCCAACTTTCATTGTTGATGAAGTTGTTCACTACTGTGTTGCTAACATGCCAGGTGCTGTTCCACGCACATCTACGTTTGCACTTAACAATGCAACATTGCCTTTCATTATTAACCTTGCAAACAAAGGTTATAAAAAGGCGCTACTAGATGACGCTCACTTCTTAAAAGGCTTAAACGTAATTAAAGGCCAAGTAACTTACAAAGAAGTAGCTGAAGCGTTCAACATGGAATATGTTGACCCACGCACAGCGGTAGAAAACGCATAATTTAGCGTTTCGTAGTTAGGTTGGTATTAAATAATACAGTAACTTAACTACAACCCATAAAAAAAGCAGCTAATTAGCTGCTTTTTTTATGTCTGATTTAAAGTAAATTTATATGAAACGCTTAATTATAAAATCTACTTTTACGCGCTTAGCTTGGCCAAGTAGTTTTTTAACTGGCTGCGGGTAATCATCCATTGTTTCTAAATCATCTGGGCCTGTTAAACGGCGGCAGTGTTGTAAAATTTCCTGCTTTTCGTTATCAATAGCATCCATAATTGTTTGCTCTGGATCCTCTATTAAAATACCGTTTTCGATATCAAGACCCCATGCACGCGGATTTAAGTTATGCCCGCTCAGTAAATGTTTTGTTCTATCTGAGCAAATACCTTTTAAATGAAACGAATTACTTTCATCTTTCCACAGATACACATTTAAATTACCGTTATCGATGTGGCGTTTTTGCGTTTTTACAAACTTATGCAAAATAGTTTCGTATAAATAAGGTAATGCCCCTATTTTACTAAAAGGCTCGCTTGGCGGTAAATAAAAGTCATTGGCTGTTTTATCCCCTACCACAATCGTAACTTGCTTGCCTTGCTTTAATAATCGGCGCAGTGATCGCATAAGTGGCGCCGGAAAATTAAAGTATGGTGTATACAACACAAGCTCTTGCTCTGTGGTATCAAATAACGCTTTTATTAAACGATTTAATTCGTTATTACGACGACCAAGCCCTAAAAACAAACGAATACCTAATGCTTGCGTATTTAGTTGCTCTGCTGCGTTGTAACTTGCGACTTTTAAATCACGCATTAATTGCTTTTGATCAAGTTTGAAGTCGTGTAAACGCTTAAGCGGTCGTGTGTCTATGCGTGGCACAGCAACGGAGCTAATTAGCTTTGTCTCAATAAAATCAACCACTGAATCACACAGCTCGCTCTGCGTTATTAAAAAGTAACGATCGAGTCTGTAACGCTCGTTATACTGCAAATACACGTTGTTTAAGCTTGCGCCGCTGTAAAGTAAGGTATCGTCAATGACAAAACCCTTTAAATGTAATACGCCAAATAATTCTTTAGCTTTTACAGGTACGCCATAAACTTGTACGTTCGATTTAAACTTTTCTAAATCGTCACAGTATAAACTTGCGTTACCATCAGATTTCTCTGCACCAATTAAACCACGTTGCGCACGATGAAAATCCACCAGCACTTTTACATCAAGCGCAGGGTTCTCTAATGATACTCGATGCAGGGCTTCTAAAATCTCGCGGCCTGCTTCGTCATCCTGTAAATAAAGCGCTGTGATATAAATTCGTTTTTTTGCATTAGCTATCAAACGTAGCAATTGCGTTCGGTAATCTTGCGCATTGGTTAAGACGTTAACGTCTTTTGAAGTCAACCCGAATGCGGGTTTTTCCTGCCAAAATAACATAGTTGCCTATTCGCTTAGGTCACATAATCTATCAGTGACAAATAAAATTAGGTAAAACATAACAAAAAAAATCAAAGGGGTCATGAATTAACGCTGTTTTGTTGCCTGTTAGTCTATTTATTGAGCTACTTAGGTATTTTAACTGTAAAAGTACTGAGCTCTAGTACACAATACTGCACAGCTTTTCGATTTGCGAAAAAAAATAATCGCGGATTTTGTTTACATCCGCCTTGATTTTCTTAGAATCGAGCGCATTAAAGACCGTATTAAACGTTTAGGAAAAAATAATGACTGAAGCAAAACATTGTAAGCTACTAATTTTAGGCTCTGGCCCAGCTGGTTATACTGCCGCAGTATATGCAGCACGTGCAAATTTAAACCCTGTTTTAATTACAGGCATTCAACAAGGTGGTCAATTAACAACCACGACTGAAGTTGAAAACTGGCCTGGTGATGCACACGGCTTAACGGGCCCTGCATTAATGGATCGTATGAAAGAGCACGCTGAGCGCTTTGAAACTGAAATCATATTCGATCACATCAATAAAGTAGATGTATCTAAGCGCCCTTTCACACTAACTGGCGACCAAGGTACTTACACATGTGATGCGTTAATCATTGCAACAGGTGCTTCTGCTAAATACTTAGGCTTAGAGTCTGAAACTAATTTCCAAGGCCGTGGCGTTTCAGCCTGTGCTACATGTGATGGCTTTTTCTATAAAGGTCAGAAAGTAGCGGTTGTTGGTGGTGGTAATACAGCGGTTGAAGAAGCGTTATACTTATCTAACATTGCTGACGAAGTACATGTTATTCATCGTCGTGACAGTTTCCGTAGTGAAAAAATACTTGCAGATCGCCTTGCTGAAAAAGCAGCTAACGGTAACGTTGTTTTACATTACAACCGTACGCTTGACGAAGTATTAGGCGACCAAATGGGCGTAACTGGCATTCGTATTAAAGATGCACATTCTGATGCAACACAAGAGCTAGATTTAGCAGGCGTATTTATTGCTATTGGTCATAAGCCAAATACAGATATGTTTGTTGGTCAACTAGAAATGAAAGACGGCTACTTAGTTGTAGAGTCTGGATTGAATGGTAACGCAACTCAAACAAGTGTAGAGGGCGTTTTTGCTGCAGGTGATGTGTCTGACCACATTTACCGTCAAGCAATCACATCAGCGGGTACAGGCTGTATGGCTGCCCTTGATGCAGAGCGTTTCTTAGATAATTTATAAGCAATTAAATAAATTATAATAGGGCTGATTATTCAGCCCTTTTTTTATGTCTAAAATATAGTTACACTTTTACGATCAATTATAAAATAAGTACTGTATGAGAAATCAGCTATACCAATTAAGTGAAACCGATATAGCATTCCCCAATCCGGAATACGCATTAGAATCCCCTGATGGCTTGTTAGCAATTGGCGGAGATTTAAGTTTACCTCGCCTAAGTAATGCCTACAAAAGCGGAATATTCCCTTGGTTTAGCGAAGATGAGCCTATTATGTGGTGGTCGCCGAGCGAGCGAGGGATTTTTGAACTGGATGATTTTCATATAAGTAAGAGCCTGCGTAAACATTTAAAAAAGCACCCTGTAAAAGTAACCATTAATAATGCCTTTGAGGAGGTAATAGAAGCTTGTCGCGATCAACGCCTTGATACCGATGGCACTTGGATCACCTCTGACATGCTCAACGCTTATGTTAATGCACACAATGCTGGTATTGCCCATAGCTTAGAAGTGTGGAGCAACGGAGAGCTTGCAGGTGGCTTATACGGTATTATGCAAAATGGTGTTTTTTGTGGTGAATCGATGTTTCATCATCAAACCAATTGCTCAAAGCTTGCTATGTGGGCACTGGTAAATTGGCTTAAACGTCATAATGCGCATTTTATTGATTGCCAGTTAGAAAACCCTTATTTAATGACCTTAGGTGCACAAGTAATCCCCCGCTCAACATTTTTGACTAAACTAAAAGCTGCACATAACTATATTATTAATCCTATTATGTGGGAGCCACAAGAACTTGACGCAATCTATGAATGAGCAACTTCCTGCACGTGTTGGTTTAACCCAAGAGTTTGACTGTAGTTATTTACCCAACAGACAAGAGCAACTATTAGTTATTCTAGATCCTAGTTGCTACAGCACAGACAAATTTGAGTCATTATTAGGCTTAGGATTTCGTCGCAGTGGTAACCAAATATACCGTCCACACTGCCCAATATGCAGTGCATGTAATTCTGTACGTGTATTAGCACAAGACTTTATCCCTTCAAAATCGCAAAAACGTAAACTAAACAAAGCAAAAAACCAGTTTGAGGTAAAATATTCAACGCAAGAACGCCCTGAGTATTATCCGCTCTATAGTAAATACATAACGATGCGCCATCAGGATGGAAGTATGTATCCTCCTGAAAAAGAACAGTTTCAAAGCTTTTTACTTTGCAGTTGGCTCAAAATCACATTTATTGAACTATGGCACCAAGATACTTTAGCCGCAGTTGCCGTAACTGATTGTATGAACAGCTCTATTTCTGCAATTTATACTTTTTTTGACCCCGACTTTGAACACTATAGTTTAGGCTCTGTGATGATATTAGAGCAGCTTAAATTTGCAAAAGAGCAAAATAAGCAATACGTGTACTTAGGCTATCAAATTGATGAATGCGATAAAATGAAGTACAAAACTCAGTTTTTACCAGCTCAAAAACAGCTCAATGATGAGTGGGTGGCTATTTAATTTGCAAATATAGCCCCTGCGCCTTTACTTATTGGTGTATTTTGGGCAAAATCTGCAGCGTTTAACTATTAAAGAGGTGTTACGCTAAACATGGCGAAAGAAGACGTAATCGAAATGCAAGGGACAGTCCTTGATACTTTACCAAATACAATGTTCCGAGTTGAGCTAGAAAATGGTCACGTAGTTGTGGCTCACATTTCAGGCAAAATGCGCAAAAACTATATCCGTATTTTAACCGGCGATAAAGTAACGGTAGAAATGACTCCTTACGATTTATCAAAGGGTCGTATCGTATTCCGTGCTCGCTAAGTAAGTGCGTAAACGAGATTTAGTTTTTGGCTAGTGTTTTACTAGCTTTAAGCGTTTATTAAATGTAATTGATAGACATTGACTAGCAATTACATTTAATAAACAAAAAACCCAGTTTTTACTGGGTTTTTTGTTGCCTATAAAAATGGCAAAAAAATGGCCCGCTATTATTTAGCGGGCCATTTTTATTTAACTAAATTTTGTAATTAACGTTTACGCTGGCGTTAAATTGCTCTCGTAATCAAAGCGAATCTTCTTGTCTTTAACCGATACTTTAACTGTACCGCCATCAACAAGTTCACCAAACAGTATTTCATTAGCTAATTGCTTTTTAAGCTCTTCTTGAATAACACGTGCCATTGGTCGTGCACCCATAGCCTTGTCATAACCTTTATCTGCGAGCCATTCACGCGCTTTAGGCGTAAGCTCAAGATTAACCGATTTTTTATCAAGCTGAGCTTGCAGTTCCACAATAAATTTATCAACCACCAGTAAAATAACTTCACGTTCAAGGTGATTAAACCAAATAATGTTATCTAAACGGTTTCTAAATTCTGGCGAAAATACTTTATTAATTTCGCCCATTGCATCGTGCGTGTGATCTTGCTCTGTAAAACCAATCGACTTACGCGTAGTTTCTTGAACGCCCGCATTGGTAGTCATTACAACCACTACATTTCTAAAATCAGCTTTACGACCGTTATTATCGGTTAACGTACCGTGATCCATAACTTGTAGTAAAATATTGTAAATATCTGGATGCGCTTTTTCAATCTCATCTAAAAGTACAACCGCATGTGGGTTTTTAATAACCGCCTCGGTTAATAACCCGCCTTGCTCAAAACCAACATATCCTGGTGGAGCACCAATTAATCGGCTGATTGCGTGGCGCTCTACATACTCAGACATATCAAAACGAATAAACTCAACACCCATACATTTAGCAAGTTGCTTAGTTACTTCTGTTTTACCAACACCTGTTGGGCCTGCAAACAAGAACGAACCCACTGGTTTTTCTTCGCTTGATAAACCCGAGCGAGATAAACGAATAGCCGATGTAAGCGCATCAATAGATTGATCTTGTCCAAACACCAGCATTTTAAGATTACGGTCTAGATTTTTAAGCGTCTCTTTATCTGTTGAAGACACATTTTGTGGTGGAATACGTGCCATCTTCGATATTATTAGCTCTATATCAGCCACACCGATGGTTTTTTTACGTTTAGAACTAGGTTGTAAACGTTGGTTAGCGCCCGCTTCATCAATTACATCAATTGCTTTATCTGGCAAGTGGCGCTCATTAATGTATTTAGCACTAAGTTCAGCAGCTGCTTTTAATGCTTTTTGAGTGTAGCGAATACCATGGTGCTCTTCGTAACGCTCTTTTAATCCATTTAAAATTTTAGTGGTATCGGCAACACTTGGTTCAAGTACATCAATTTTTTGAAAACGGCGTACTAATGCACGGTCTTTCTCAAAGATATTTTTATACTCATTGTAAGTGGTTGAACCCATACAACGTAACTTACCACTTGAAAGAAGTGGTTTAAGTAAGTTTGAAGCGTCCATAACGCCACCAGACGCTGCGCCAGCACCTATTATGGTATGTATTTCATCGATAAATAAAATAGACCCAGGTTGTGCCTGAAGCTCTTTTAGTAAGCTTTTAAAGCGCTTTTCAAAATCGCCACGGTATTTAGTACCTGCAAGCAATGCCCCCATATCTAGTGAGTACACAACTGCATCTGCAATTACTTCTGGTACTTGCTCGTTCACAATACGGTAAGCTAAACCTTCAGCAATGGCTGTTTTACCAACGCCCGCTTCACCAACAAGTAATGGGTTATTCTTTTTACGACGACACAATACTTGTACCGTACGCTCTACTTCGCTGTCGCGCCCAATCAATGGGTCAATATTACCTTCACGAGCCTGAGCGTTTAAGTTAGTTGTAAAGCTGTCTAGCTTACTTACTTCTTCATTTTGAACTTCTTGCACTTCTTCATGTATATCATCGCTGTCGTCGCCTAGTTCATCATCAGCTTTTGAAATACCGTGCGAAATAAAGTTAACAATATCTAAGCGCGATACATCATGCTTTTTAAGTAAATAAACAGCTTGGCTCTCTTGCTCAGAAAAAATAGCAACCAGTACATTGACACCCGTCACTTCGTTTTTTCCTGACGATTGCACATGAAACACAGCACGTTGTAATACACGCTGAAAACCAAGCGTTGGCTGAGTTTCACGCTCTTCTTCTAAATCTGGGATGACGGGTGTTGTTTCGTCAATAAATTCTAATAATTCGGTTTTTAAGCCTGAAAGATTAACACCACACGCGTTTAAGGCTTCTCCTGCAGAAGGATTATCTAATAGCGCAAGTAAAAGGTGCTCTACGGTCATAAACTCATGACGGCGAGTGCGCGCTTCACGAAACGCGGCATTTAAAGTGAGTTCTAAGTCTTTGTTTAGCATTGGCAACCCCTTACTGAGATAATAATTTATACCACAACAATCGGATGTTTGATCACCCTAATTGGTATTTATACCAATTGTATTAAATTGGTATTATTCCTGCTCACAACTACAAAGCAGTGGATGCTCGTTATCCCGTGAGTAACGGTTAACTTGTTCAACTTTGGTGTAGGCAACATCGGCGCTGTAAACACCGCAAATACCCTTACCTTTTTCATGAACCTGAAGCATCACATCGGTTGCTCTATCGCTATCCATATTAAAAAACGTCGTTAAAACTTCAATTACGAAGTCCATCGGCGTGTAGTCGTCGTTATTTAAAACAACTTTATATTTTCGCGGCGGCTGTAGCTTTTGCTTTTCACTGTCGCGAACTGTGTCGATAACACCTGAATCTTTCATACCACTCATAATTAAATATAGTCTTGTCTTTGTAACTCAAGCAAACTTGAATAAAAAATAAATAAAATGTTAAAAAATAACTCAAAACACTTGACTGGTTGGCTAAATAAACTACAGTCAAACATAGATTGATTAAACCTTAGTCAGTCTAGCAAATTATACGGTTTAGAATAACTAAATTAGTCAACTTATTGAAGGATGTAGAAGTATGGCTTGTGGTAAAGTTAAATGGTTCAACAACGCCAAAGGTTTTGGTTTCATCGTAGAAGACGGCTGCGAGAATGATATCTTCGCTCATTACTCAACAATTGTAATGGACGGCTATAAAACGCTTAAAGCTGGTCAAGATGTAACATTCGAATTAGAACAAGGGCCTAAAGGCCTACACGCTAAAAATATTGCCCCAGATGGTGACATTATTGAGTGACGATTGTTTTGTTCGACTAAAGCGAGCGACCTTTTAAGATCCTCGCTTAATTCCTTAAGCATACTAACTTATCTCTTCTTCCCTTATTTATTGCCTCTTTTCATTCAAATTCAACCCTTTTCCTTGAATTTATTTTATATACCCCAATGTTCTAAGAGTTGATTGTTTAACTGCTTATTGGGCATGCTCAAACTCTAGCCCTTTTTATTTAAGCTTGTTACACTCTTGGTGCTAAAAATTGCGCATAACACCTTATCGCCTCTTTTATATGTACTAGGCTAAAGGCTGATTTATTTTTGTTAATTTTTTAGCTATAAATACGATTCCAGTTCGTCAGGTGTGACTATTCTGCTTTTATAAAAGAGCAACGCTGAGTACCAACACCTAACAAACTATTCATTACGAGCGTACGTGTTCATTAACTTGTTTAATAATATGTACTCACTCATAAGTAATGATTTTCTTTGCATTGTTGAATAAGACCTTATCGGTCGACTATCTAGGAATGATGATGACATCAAAAATTATCTATACAAAAACGGACGAAGCTCCGGCACTAGCAACTTATTCGTTGCTACCGATCATCCAAGCATATACAAATGCGGCCGGTGTTGAAGTTGAAACTCGCGACATTTCATTAGCAGGTCGTGTAATTGCTAGCTTCCCTGATTATTTAACAGAAGAACAACGCATTGGTGATGCACTTGCTGAACTTGGCGAGCTTGCTAAAACACCAGAAGCAAACATCATCAAATTACCAAACATCAGTGCATCTGTACCACAGCTTCGCGCTGTAATTAAAGAGCTTCAAGCAAAAGGTTACGCTCTTCCAGAATACCCTGTTGAACCTAAAAATGATGAAGAAAAAGCAATTCAAGCGGCTTACGACAAAATTAAAGGCAGTGCAGTAAACCCTGTACTACGTGAGGGTAACTCAGATCGTCGCGCGCCAGGCTCTGTAAAAGAATATGCACGTAACAACCCACATTCAATGGGTGCGTGGAGCAAAGATTCTCAGTCTTACGTTGCAAGTATGAGCGAAGGCGATTTCTTCGGTTCAGAAAAATCAGTAACTGTTGATACAGCCACTGATGTGCGTATTGAACATGTTGCAACTAACGGTGACGTTACTGTTCTTAAACAAAGCACACCTCTTTTAGCTGGCGAAGTTATTGATGCATCAAGCATTAGCGCTTCTAAGCTTCAAGCTTTCTTAGCTGCAGAAATTGACGCTGCTAAAGAGAAAGGTGTTTTGTTCTCGCTTCACATGAAAGCGACAATGATGAAAGTATCTGATCCAATCATCTTCGGTCACGCTGTTAAAGTATTCTACAAAGATGTATTTGCTAAACACGGTGAGCTTTTTGAAGAGCTAGGTGTTGATGTAAATAATGGTTTAGGCGACGTATATTCTAAAATTCAAACATTAGACGATGCTAAGCGCGAAGAAATTGAAGCAGACATTCAAGCTGTTTACGCTAACCGCCCTGCTATTGCTATGGTTGATTCTGACCGTGGTATTACAAATTTACACGTACCAAGTGACGTGATCATCGATGCATCTATGCCTGCAGCAATCCGTTCAAGCGGTCAAATGTGGAATAACGATGGTAAATTACAAGACACTAGCTTTGTAATTCCTGATCGTTGTTACTCAAGTGTTTACCAAGCAACTATCGATTTTTGTAAAGAAAATGGCGCGTTTGATCCAACAACAATGGGTAGCGTTCCAAACGTTGGCCTTATGGCTCAAAAAGCTGAAGAATACGGTTCACACGACAAAACATTTGAAGCTAAAGCGGACGGTTCTATCCGTGTTGTTGATGCAAATGGTAATACATTACTTGAGCACAGTGTTGAGCAAGGCGATATCTGGCGTATGTGTCAGGTTAAAGACGCACCAATTCAAGATTGGGTTAAGCTTGCAGTAAATCGTGCACGCGCAACAGGCGTTCCAGCTATTTTCTGGTTAGACGAAAACCGTGCACATGATGCGCAGCTAATCAAAAAAGTAAATAAATACCTACCAGATCACGATACAGCTGGTCTAGATATTCAAATTTTAGCACCGCTTGAAGCAACATTGTTCTCATTAGCGCGTATTAAAGAAGGTAAAGACACGATTTCTGTAACAGGTAACGTTTTACGTGATTACCTTACAGATTTATTCCCAATTTTAGAGTTGGGTACAAGTGCTAAAATGCTTTCAATTGTTCCGCTTATGAACGGTGGTGGCTTATTTGAAACTGGCGCGGGTGGTTCTGCACCTAAGCATGTTCAACAATTCGAAAAAGAAAACCACTTACGTTGGGATTCTTTAGGTGAATTTTTAGCACTTGCTGCATCTCTTGAGCACCTAAGCGTAACTACGGGTAACAACAAGGCACAAGTTCTTGCTGATACACTAGATAAAGCGACTGGTACTTTCTTAGCAGAAAACAAGTCTCCTTCACGTAAAGTGAAAGAAATTGATAACCGTGGTTCTCATTTCTTCCTATCTTTATTCTGGGCACAAGAACTTGCTAAGCAAAATGATGACAGTGAACTTAAAGCACAGTTTACTCAAATCGCTAGTGACCTTGAGTCTAATAAAGAGCAAATCGTAAGTGAACTTAACGATGCGCAAGGCCCTGCAGTTGATTTAGGCGGTTACTTCCAGCCTAACGATGATGCAGCCTTTAAAGCGATGCGTCCAAGCACTACATTTAACGATATTCTTGCTAAATTAGTATAAATATCGGTTTAAATTTAAAAGCCGCTTACTTGCAAAAGTAAGCGGCTTTTTTATGTCTAAACTTTACAAAAAAAGGCCGCTATTTATAAAATAGCGGCCTTTGAATAATTAAATTTATTTATTTAATTATTTAATTATTTAGTATCATACCAATTCGCTTAATTAAGTGATCAACTTTGAGGCAAGAAAATCTTGTCGATAACAAGGCAAAAATTTCGTTATTTAGTTGCTCTATATCAGAAATTTTTAACGCAGTTACCGTCAGATTTAATCCCTCAAATTGATTAAGTATTATTGCGGGTTGGTATAAGCACGTGGCATTTTTGAATCTGTCGTATAGCGGTCACGCAGTTTATCTTGACGCGATTGTGTAGAAACCTCAACGCCATTAATAAACATTTTGCTCACATGGCTGCTTAGCTCAAACGGGTCATTACTCCATATTACTACATCAGCAGCTTTGCCAACTTCAAGACTACCTGCATTAATGCCAAATACATCAGCAACGTTTGATGTAAGCGCTTTTAACGCACCTTCTTGGCTCATACCGTACGACACAGCATTACCAGCATCAAAACGCAGCTGATAAATATTGTGACTTGCATCACCACCTACCGTTAATAATACTTTAACGCCTGCTTTTTCAAGCACACTAGCATTATCTAAACTTGCATGAAGCGAATCAAAGCTTCCTGGTAAGCTATCCATTGCACTAATAATCACTGGAATATTTGCTTTAGCAACGCGCTCTTTTACTACAACAGCATCTTGCGCGCCGTTAAGTACTAGGTTAATACCAAATTGCTCTTTTACTTTAATTAGCTCAATAATATCCGCCGCACGCGAAACGCCAACCACTAATGGCATTTCACCACTGAGTACTTTTGCCATTACTTTATCTTCAGTACTTGGCTTGTCGTCATCTTTTTTCGCTTTTTTACCGGCTTTAGTTTTGTGCTCATCAAGCTTATTAATCAGTGTTTGCAAAGTAAAAGCACGTGAGCCTTTACTACGCTCACCTAAGTAAACAATTAAAGCCGCTTGTTTTTGCATGTCGCTGTCAAAACTACCACTTAAATCAACAACACTCGCAAGGCCTGAAAAAATGCTATCGCCGCCATGAGGAGTAATTACATCGCGTGTTACACCGCCTTTACGAGCGTAAGGAATTAAGCTTGAATGTGCGTTGTAAGCAAGGCTTACATCAAAATCAATACCGGCTTTTTCTTCCCCTGCATCGCGAGAGCCCGCAACTGCACTTACTTCAACCAAACCAAGTTGATTAATACTTGCTATAAAGCCTGGGGTTACAATTTGCCCCTTTGCATCAATAATTTGATCTACTTTAATTTCAGTTGGGTTAATCGCTGTGATTTTACCATCTGTCATTACAATGCTTGCCGCTTCTAATACACCTTGATCAGAAGACGTATGCAATGTTGCATTAATAATTGCTAGTGATTGTGCGCTTACAGCACCAGATGCTAATAATCCTGCAGCAACCAGAGAAAGCGAAAACGAACGTGATAAATTTTTCATTCTGGGTGCTCCTTATTGTTGACCTAACATAAAATCACTTGTTGCTTGGTACGCGCTGTCGTTTCTATCGTAAACCTTTGCACCATCAACAAACACTTGTTCAGCTTTAGCATAGACACTAAATGGGCTTTGATTCCAAATAACAACATCGCCCTGCTTACCGGCTTCTAGTGAACCTGTTTTGTCATCAATACCTAACGATTTAGCAGCGTTAGACGTGATCCATTTAATAGCGTGTTGCTCAGAAATATCAAAACCATTTTCGTTAGCTCGGTACATCACCTTGCCCGCTTCTTGGTTTAAACGCTGAATAGTAGTATCTGAATCTGAGTGAACAACTGCACACGAGTTTTTAACCGCATCAACAATAGCCACGTTTTCTTGTACCATATCGTAGGCTTCCATTTTAAAGCCCCACCAGTCTGGCCAAAGTGCAGCACACGAACCATTTTGCGCAAGTAAGTCAGCAATTTTATATGCTTCTACACCGTGATGAAAAGTACCTGCGTGGTAACCAAATTCTTTTGACAGGTCAATCATCATTGCCATTTCTTCAGCTTTATAACAATGATTATGAATACGTACTTCGCCTTCAAGCACACCACGAAGCGTATCGTGTTTAATATCACGTACTGGCGCTTCTGGGTTTAAACCTGCGGCGTAATCAGCATCGTATTTATCCCATGCACGTTTGTACTCAGCGGCTTCAGCCCATGCCATACGGTAACCAGCCATATTACCCATACGGGTTGAAGGTAATACACCTTGACGACCATAAACACGTTTAGGGTTTTCACCACACGCCATTTTTAAACCATACGGCGCCTCTGGAAATTTCATCCCTTGCATAGTGTGCGCTGGTACATTTTTAAGCGTAACGCCGCGTCCACCAAATAAGTTAGCTGAGCCTGGTAAAATTTGTAGAGAAGTAATGCCGCCTTCGCGTGCACGATTAAAGCCTGGATCTTGTGGCCAAACAGAATGCTCAACCCACACTTCTGCAGTGTTAGGGCTGGTCATTTCGTTACCATCTTGATGCGACTCGACCGAAGGACTTGGGTATGCGCCTAAATGTGAATGTACGTCAATAATACCCGGTGTTACCCATTTCCCTTGTGCATCAATTGTAATATCAGCAGTGGCTGTTAAGTCTTTACCGACTTGTTGTACTTTACCATCAACAAGTAATACATCTGCCTCATCTAAACGCTCACCAGTACCTGTAAGTACTGTTGCATTTGTAATAAGAGTGCTTGATGTAGAAAGTGGCTGATAAGTACTTGGGTAAGGATTTTTGTTAATTGTTATTTTATCGTCTTGTGGGCCGTTTTCTTGGCAGCCTACAAGTGCAGCAGCTAAGCCAACCGCTAATAAAGAAGGTGCAAATTTTTGCATGTTGTTTGGATCTCCTGTTTTTTTGCTACTTTAGCGAAACCTAAAGGATAAAGCCAAAAAAACAGGTGAAAACGCAGTTAATTAAGATGAATTTCTGTAATTATTTCTTTATATAATTGTTATATAGCTTTTCAAGCGCACCTTCGGTGGTAAGCGAGGGATCTTTACTAATAAAGTGCTTAACCGTACGCGTTACAAAATCAGAGTTTTGCTTGTGTAGCTTAGAAAAATCTTTAATAAGTGTATTACCGTCTTTAGCCGCAGTAACATTGTCATGACGATGACGATACTGGCTCAATGCTTTATTAAAATCGCCTTGATAGTCTTCAACCAAAATTTTATAAAAGTCGCTTTTTTGAACATTTAAATCGTTAATACAGTAATTTAGCGCCTCTTTAAAGTCGGTAAATATCATGCCTTCTACATCAAACTCTTTTGTTTTTTCGCGCACTGCTACTTTGGCATCTTCTGTGGCATAGCTAAAACCCGTAAAGGCTAAACGCTCAGCGGCTTCTTTGCCTAATTTCATACCCGCTTGAATACTATGGGCAAACTCGTCGCTCATGTCGCCAAGTTCGCTTTCTTCCCACATGTTATAAACGCGCAATGGTTTAGCATATTTATTTGAGAGCTTTTTTTTAAGCTTGGTAAAGCGCTCATCAATCGTCATCAGTCTTTCGTTATGTAAAAGTGCATGGCACTCATAACACGCAGGGATTGAGATAAAGTCAGCCTCTTCACCTAAATCAACGATACTTTGTAGCATATGCAGTGGCGGACAATGATCGCGCTCTGTCGCTTCGCAGCCACAATAAAAACACTGATTAAAATGCTGCTGATCGCACGCGTATGCTTGCTGATAATAACTGGCTAACGTTTTGCTCACCGTTGCTCCTTGAAAAAACACGACTAAATTATGGGGGCGATAATAACAGCCTGAAAAAATAAGTTATACCAATTGCATTAAATTAGTGCTCTATTATTTCGCTAAGAAAATAGTGCAATAACAGGCACAAATAACAACGTGTAGTTATTCTATACAAATAATTTTTAACGCAGTAAGTACACTATTTAATGCAATAGAATGATTATGTTTTTTATTAGTCGCTAGATTTAAATAACGGCCGCTATTAAACCAAATAAACCACCAAACACACCGCCCCATACTACAAGCCAACCTAGGTGCTCGCGGATCATGGTCTGAATAATCTCTTTAACCATTTTAGGAGTAAGCTCATCTAAGCGCTCATCAACTAGTTTAAGCACCGTTTTATGTAGGCTTTCTGCGCTATTACCTTGTGAAAGTGTTTGGCTTACTAATGCTTTAAAGTCGTCAGTTTGAGAAATCTCACTAAGCGACAATTGCATTTTTTCAATAAACTTTTCACGCATCGGCTCTATTGCCGCTGTACCGCCAAACATTCCTAGCATACTACCAAACTGAGACTGCTCTATTACCTCTAACAAATTGTCGAATGCAGGGTTTAAATCAACATTGCTAATTATTGGCTCAAAGTCGATATTGGGCTGTGCTTTATTGAGTAAATTATTAATTTTTTGCTCTGAAAAAAACTCCGTTAATATTAGGTTTCGTATAGCGACTTTAAAGCTTTCAAACTTAAGCGCTATAACACCTGAACCATATAAAAACGGGACTTTTTCGAATAACATATGAATAGCTAATAAATTAGTTACCGCGCCAGAAAGTGCAAATAAACCAACAGACAACACAATTGCTTGGTTAAACATAAAACCTACAACAACACATAAACCCGCTAGCAAATTGGTTATTAAACTTTTGTTCATTTTAACTCCACTACAGTAAGTGTAATTTTATTCAATATAGCCGTTAATTTTACAACGTTTAGATTGTTAAATTAATACCTTTTTGCCATAGTTTAAGTATCTGTTTAAAAGGCGAGCAATTGTTATGTGGAAAACAGTAAATGAGCACATCAGCCGAGCCATCAATTTTGACTTTAAGCACACCTACAAACGCCAATTACAAAGTACAAACACCGACAAACTATTTCATATTACCAATGGTACGCATAACTACCTCGTTAAAATAGCACTAAAAAGCGAGCTCGAGCGTTTAGAAAGTGAATTTATTGGCTTAAAGCTTTTGGCGCAAAATAGTAATTTTAAAGTACCTGAATGTATTACAACTGGTGCAAATATAGAGTTTTCGTTTATTGTTTTACAATGGCTCGTTTTAGATAAACAACCCCACGACACGTGGACTAATATGGGGCGTAACCTCGCTAAAATGCATCAAAAACATGACCAAGCTATGTTTGGTTTTGATGTAGATAATTATCTAGCCACAACCATACAGCCAAACCGCTGGCACAAAAAGTGGGATGTATTTTACGCCGAAGAGCGTATAGGGTGGCAATTACAACTACTCGCTGAAAAAGGCATTAACTTTATTGAGCCCGAACGCTTAATTAATACCGTAAAAGAGCAACTACATAGCCATCAGGTACAACCTTCATTACTGCATGGCGATTTTTGGCGTGGCAATATGGGATTTTTAAAAGCAGAACCAACAATATTTAACCCGGCTTGTTATTATGGTGATCGGGAAGTGGATATTGCAATGAGCGAACTATTTGCCCCCCTGCCTAAAGACTTTTATAGCGCCTATAACGCGCACTACCCGCTTTGTCAAAATTACGAAAAGCGTAAGTTAATATACCAGCTATATCCTATTTTAAATCACGCCAACATCTTTGCCGGTCACTATCTTACTGAAGCTAAACAACATATAGAAAAGCTGGTATTTGAAGGTATTAAATAAGTGTCGTAAGCTGCATTTCAGCACTATATTTAATGAGTAAGTAGACGTTCATCTGTAAGCGATTAAGTTGAACCTAACTTAATTATTTATAACTGGAGTGATTATGAAAGATTTTTTATCACAACGAATAACGTGCCCACACTGCGGACACCACATACATCTAGACTTAGACGCAAGCAGCGGCGATCAAGACTATATAGAAGATTGCACTGCCTGTTGTAACCCAATTCATTTAAATATGCATATAGACCATGCTAACAATAAATTGGAGCTACACGTAGACAGTGACGACGAACAAATATTTTAACTTAAGCCTGATGGCGTAAGTAGTTCTCTACCGTATTTACAATAGTGTAAGTTTGCTGATCAACTTCAATATTAAACTTGTCACCCACTTGCGCTGCACCAATGTTTGTAATGGCGAGCGTTTCCGGAATTAGGTGTATCCAAAAACCTTGTTCATCAACTTCGCCTACGGTTAAGCTTGCGCCATTTATAGCAACAAAGCCTTTATATAACACGTACTTTTGCCACTCTTTTGGCAAGCTTAATTGTATTTTGCAGTTATTCTCAAGCTTCACTATTTGAGAGATTTGTGACGTACAATGAATATGCCCAGACACTATATGCCCACCTAGCTCAGTACCAAACGTAACAGAGCGTTCGTAATTAACTAAACTACCTAGCTCAAGCAGTCCTAAATTAGTTAACTTTAGGGTTTCGTCAATCACATCAAAATGCACTTGCGCTACCACATCGTGATTACTTAGCTCAACTTGCACAACTGTTAAACAACAGCCATTAATAGCAATACTTGCGCCTAAATCTAAATGCTTAACGTACTCATCGCTCACCGATACAACTAAGCGTAACACACCATCAGCTTGAGTTTTAGAGACCACTGTTGCTTGTGTTTGCACTATTCCTGTAAACATAAAATCACTTAAAATTATTACAAAGTGCTAGTTTAACGTATCAACTCATAAAATCATTCACTACTGTGATTTTTATTTGAAACGCAATAGATTACAATTGCCGCCTGTTTTATTTAATAGCTTTTTTTATGACCTTTTGCAATTGGGAAGCCAAGCGTTTACTTTCCCTAGCCTTACCTGTTTTTTTAGCACAAGTTACACTTATTTTAATGTCGGTAGTCGACACAATTATGGCCGGCCAAGTTAGCCCTACTGACTTAGCTGCACTTTCTATTGCAACAGGAATATGGAACCCATTATTACTTGCTCTGCAAGGTATTTTATTAGCGCTTACTGGTATTATTGCGCAGTTTTCGGGCAGCGATGACCACAAAGGCATTAGCCACTATTTTCAACAAGCGCTTTATTTAACCGCTATTTTAAGCTTTACAGGTTTTAGTATTGCCCATTTAGCAGATGCCATTATTTTAAAGCTCGATACAACGCCTGCTATTGCAAACCTTGCCATTGACTACATCCATTTTGTGAAATGGGGTGTGTTTGGATTTTTAATTTTTACAGTATATAGAAACGTTACCGAAGGCATGGGGATGACCAAACCCGCCTTCTACATAAGCCTATTAGGTTTAGCCGTTAATATTCCAGTAAATTATATTTTCATAAATGGCTTATTTGGGTTTCCTGCTTATGGCGGCGCAGGCTGTGGCATTGCCACAGCAATTGTTTTAACTGTTATGGCAATAGCACAAGTCACTTACTGCCAAATGAGTAAAAAGGTAGATGCTAAAGGCCTGCTTTCATCGTTCGAAAAACCTAATTTCACTACCATTGGTATTATTACTAAACTAGGTATACCAATTTCACTTGCCACCTTTTTTGAAGTCACTTTATTTGCGTGTATACCGCTATTTATTGCGCATTTAGGTGCAGTGGCTGTATCGGGACATCAAATAGCAGCGAGTGTAACTACATTGCTGTTTATGATGCCGCTGAGCCTCTCTATCGCTATAAGTATTCGTATTGGTAATCTATATGGTCAAAATAATTTACAGCAGTTAAAAGTTGCCGTATCGACTAGTTACATATTAGCTATTGTAATTGCACTATTTTTGGCACTTATGACTTTTACAGGTCGTGATTTAATTAGCCAACTTTATACCGACAGCCCCGCTGTAATGGCTCTGGCTTCATCAATTATGATACTAGCGTGTGTCTACCAGTTACCCGATGCATTACAGGTTGCTGCAAATGGCATGCTTCGTGGGTTAAAATACACCACGCCTATATCGTATATTACGTTTATATCGTATTGGTTAATCGGCTTTTGTTTAGGTTACGTATTAGCAAGAACAGACATAATTGTGCCAGCTATGGGGCCGCATGGCTTTTGGGTTGGAATAATAGTAGGCCTTAGTGTCGCTGCTATTTTATTAATGCTAACAGTAAGAAAGCGTCTAAAATATGAATTTGCTAACAGTGATGCACTCAATCAAAACTAATAAGCTCAGCCTTAAAACATTACCAGCTGCTTTGCTGGTAATGTGTTTTTTAATGCTTACTGGCTGCAACAAACCACAAAGTAGTGTAAACGCTACTTATATTGAACGCTTAAGTAGCACAGTTAATGCAAGCCCAACACAGCCTACGCCACTCAAGCAACTCCCTTTACTGCAGCCTCCCCCAATAGCACAAAGTGACTTAACACTGAGTATTGTTGAGCTTGCAGGCATTAGCCAATGTAAGCTTAACGTACTTATAAGTGAGCACAACAACCAATTAGGAAAAACAGCCAGCGCTGCTGGGCAATTAAAATATCAAATAAACTTTATTAAAAGTGCGCAGGTTTGCTTAAATACGCTTGATAAAAATAGCCCTAGTTACACAAAAATACTCGCAGCCAAAAACTATAAAGAAACACACCTAATGTACTTTTTTAATACCATGTTATTTAAAGAACCTGAGTTAAATCGTACCTGGCAACTCACCTCAAACGAGCTCACTACTGAACCCGCTGGTTTTAGTGATACCGTACTTGCGCTAAAGCAACTTGCACTCATTAAACAGCAAATTAAGGCTAAAGAGTTTAGTACAATTAATAGCGATTCTATTTTTAGCGCACTCGAGCAGCTTAATAAATTTCAATTTAACCAAGCACTCATTCAATCAGTCCGTATGCAGGTCGTGTTAAATAACAACGCCACACAGTTTGTAAAAACACTAGACTTTAATACGCTGTGCCCAGAGGATAAAAATAATAAAAACGCAAAAATCATAAGCAACGTATTTCAAAAGTTTTACCTAAAAGAAATTCAGCCCTATCAAGCGCAATTAACTGGTTATCTAGAGGTACTACAACCGCTTTATAACGAGCTTTGGTTTAACGAAAGTATCTCAAGCCCTCAAATTAATAACTTAGTCAAAACGGGCTCGACAAGTAACTTACTGAACTTACTTAAAAGCTCAGCTAAAAAACATGTGGTTTGGTGGCAAGGTTTTTATAAAACGTGTGAAATAAGCCCAATATGAATAAAAAAGCGGCAAATAAACTCAAAAACAACAAACTTGCTTGATTCACCAACCGCCACGCTATATATTAGCCGCCGTTGTTAAGCAATTAACACTTACTTAAATAAAGTAATACGACTGTAGCTCAGTTGGTTAGAGCACTACCTTGACATGGTAGGGGTCGGTGGTTCGAATCCACTCAGTCGTACCAACATTAATGAAACGTATAATTGAAGGAAAGAGCACTACCTACTCTTGACCACCCGGTCCAAGGGTCAGTAGTTCGAATCCACTCAGTCGTACCAACGTTTAAAAAAGTATAATTGAAGGAAAAAGTACTACCTACTCTTGACCACCCGGTCCAAGGGTCAGTAGTTCGAATCCACTCAGTCGTACCAACATTTAAAAAAGTATAATTAAAGGAAAAAGCACTACCTACTCTTGATCACCCGGTCCAAGGGTCAGTAGTTCGAATCCATTTAGTCGTACCAACATTTAAGTAAAACCTCAAAAATTGTACGACTGTAGCTCAGTTGGTTAGAGCACTACCTTGACATGGTAGGGGTCGGTGGTTCGAATCCACTCAGTCGTACCACTTCAAAGTAATGAAAAAAACCTAAGAAAAAGCACTACCCACTCTTGATCACCCGGTCCAAGGGTCAGCAGTTCGAATCCACTCAGTCGTACCAATTCAAAGTAATAAAAAAAAACCTAAGAAAAAGCACTACCCACTCTTGATCACCCGGTCCAAGGGTCAGCAGTTCGAATCCACTCAGTCGTACCACTTCAAAGTAATAAAAAAATCAAAGAAAAAGCACTCCCTACTCTTGATCACTCGATCCAAAGGTCAGCAGTTCGAATTCACTCAGGCGTACCAATTAAAGTTTACATTTCAGATAGTTAAAACGCTTCCAATCTACTCGTTTACTTTTCACAAAAAAAACTAAAGCTAAGACCTAAAAGATCATTGTAAAAATTATAGTTTTATCGATTTACCTAAAACGTCCAAACCATATTTTTAGCCTTTAATCTCACTAAAAACTCAACTTCTACCTTACAAATTTACCACTTTGCAATTGAAGATTAAGTGACCAGTAACCTAAACTTGTTCGTGTCATTTAATAAATTTATTTTAGAGCCCAGGCTCAGTGAACTACTTGCTAGGCTGTGTTTTTTGAAGCTATTACTGAATTTTATTTTTATATAAATAAACTTATTAGATACCAGAATATATTAACTGATAATTGATGGTTCTTTCGTGTTAGGTTTTTTTGCCATATAAGACTCCAACCTATCTGCTTCTCTTTTTACAACCTCATAGCACTCGCAAGATTGGTGCTCTAATTGAGGTCGGTCTATCACACTAATATGACCACGTTTATAAGTGATAACACCTAGTTTTTGTAGTTTACCAGCGGCCTCAGTTACCCCTTCACGTCTTACGCCTAACATATTTGCTATTAGCTCTTGAGTCATTATTAAATTGTTACTCGGTAAACGGTCAATCGATAGCAAAAGCCAGCGGCTTAGTTGTTGCACTATACTATGATGACGATTACAAACTGCGGTTTGCGCCGTTTGGGTAATTAATGATTGCGTGTAACGTAACATGAGCATACGCATATCAGGCTCGCTGTTAAACTGCCTGCGTAATTCACAAGCGGGTAAGCGATAAGCGGTACCAGCACTTTGCACAATAGCCCGATTAGGGGGGCTTTCTCCCCCCATAAATACAGCTATACCTACAACCCCTTCATTACCGATAACTGATATTTCAGCAGATGAGCCATCAATCATCACATACAATAATGAAACAATACTATCTATTGGAAAATAAACGTAATCGAGCTTTTCACTTGTTTCATAAATAACTTCTCCAAGGGATAAATTGACTCGCTGTAAAAGCGGAAACATGCGGTGTTGTGCATCAGTAGTTAAAGCATTAAGCAGTGTGTTCTTCAATTGACCCATCGAGTGTGAATTTCCTTTTTATATGCCCAACTTATAACTAATAAAACCTCAAAGTAATGGCTTAAAAGCATGTAAGTCAGGATGTTTTAATAATAAACTCGGATTTGTTTATACAGTTATTGGGCGCTAGAAATGAAAGGTCGTTGCTTTTTGATAATAAAAATTGTTCTATTTTTATTAAAGAATTTTAAGGTGCCTTTTTACGCTTATTCACTTTTAATATAAGCCGACACTCCCGCTGTACTTCACTGAAATAATAAAATGTTCAATACAACAAGGCGAATATGTACGCTAACACACATAGTTTAAATTTATCTGCCTTTAGTTAATATATATCCATAATGATTGATGGAGATTAAAGATAATCTACACCACAATATAGCGACAACTCCCTGTTATAAAAAAAAATCGAACACTACTATTAGACTATGTGGGTTGACGAACCGACCATTAACGTTGCTTGATATATGTTGATGTATGTATTCAGCAATAAGATAAACTTTAAGAACATTTTTAATGGTGCGCTATTGATTCAGTAGGTGTAAAGTTGGTGCAGCTAACAATGAGCGCTCTAAGCAAACAATGTCGTCTTTGTACCAGCATTTAGTCAATAGCGATGATAAATTAATCCAATTACTCGCTACACCTTGCATCACAACAAACGGGGCTTATTATGACTAATGAAATTCAACACTCAATCGCAAACTTTGCAGCCTTAGAAACTTCAATAGCAAATGGGGAAGAACAATCGGTAAAAGAATTATTAGCAGATCAGTCAATGCAAGAGCTAGAAAAAAGCTACCTGTTAGACTTAGCTAAACTCGGTAATAACAGCGCTATCATAAAGCTATTAAATGATATTCCAGTAACAAAATAAATTTAACTGGTTGCTCTATAGTACAAAAAATTAGCTAAGCATATTTTTGGTCAAACTGACATTTTTCAGAAATATTGTCAGCTTTTCCTATCTATTACATATCTGAAAATCGGTTAGCCGATTGCACAATTCTTTTGATCTCATTTTCTTCAATATCTTTTATTGTATCAAGCAACGTTTTTGCGCTTTCGATATCTACACGAGAATATATATGAATGTATAACTCAATAACTTGTTCATGATGGTTTACTATTTTATCCATAATGTCTGAGATATCGAGCTCTTCAAAGAGTGAGTTACAATCAACGCGCTCAATAATTGAGTGCTTTTCGATGTAATCAAAACACCAGGTGTTTAGCGCTTTTTCGTCTGCCGTATTTTCAAATCCTTGTACAATATTCTCTAAACTCTCCTCATGCTCAGATAGGTAGCGAAGCATCATTCGTGCTCCCTCATCCTTATTTTGTTTAGAGCTCTGGTTTAGGCTATCTTTTAAGTTTTTGTGAAATAAAACGGTCCAATTAAGTACATCTCTAATTGTTTCAATTTGCATTTATTGCTCCTAAGTTTGATGATATCTATACAATATTTAAATATGAAGCATGCTAATTTTTAGGATTAGGCTCACTCGCCTTAGTGTGTTGTAAATACTGAAATAGCTCACTGTCGGTCGATAATACCAATGTTGTGTTTTGGCTAAGGGCAAGTTCAAGCGCCTGCAACGAACGGGTAAATGCATAAAATGCGACTGCTTGATCATTTTTGTTATAGGCTGAGGCGTAAATAGCGGCTGCTTTAGCATCAGCTTTACCTCTAATTTCTGTTACTGCTCGGTAGGCTTCAGATTGAATTTTATCTAAGTCTCGCTCTCTGTTACCTTGTATACGGGCAGCTTCGCCTTTTCCTTCTGACAAAAAGCGTTCTGCTATTTGACGACGTTCGCTGATCATACGTTCATAGATTTTAGGACGTACACTTTCATTATAATTAATACGTTTAAAGCGAATATCCATAAGCTCAATACCAAATACTTTTACTTTTTTGGCTGCGGCATTAAATATATCTTGCTCGACAACTAAGCGTCCCATGCTTATAGGCACTAAACTACCAATATTTTGCTCTTTTTCAGCCTCGGTGAGTGACGAGTCACGCAAAGGTTGGCGATCTTTCGTTGTACGAATAATTTCGATTAATTCGTGTGTGGCTACTGCATTACGCGTTTCACTGCCAAAAATATCATCGAGCCTAGACTGTGCGCTTCGCTCATCACCTAAGCGTAAAAAATACTGCAACGGATCGGTAACCTGCCACCGCGCGTAAAGACTTACAGAAATATAAAGCTTATCTTTGGTCGGCATATCAGAAGGTGTTCCTTCCCATTCCAGCACGCGCTTATCAATAAAATTAACTTGCTGAACAAATGGCATTTTGAGTTGAATACCCGCCTCTCTAATTGGCTCACCAACCGGTTTACCAAACTGAGTAATAACAACCTGCTCTACTTCGTTAACCGTATATAAAGCGCTATATAAAGTAACCCCTACAAGTGCAGCTAAAATACTGCTGCCAAAGATTAAATAAGATTTCATGGCTGCTGTCCTTTTAGTGACGTTAAATTGAGTAAAGGTAATACACCGCGTGCTTCGCTATCGATAATAATTTTATTTTTTATCGTTGGCATAACATCAGTCATTGTTTCTATATATATTCGTCTGCGTGTTACCTCAGGTGCCAGTTGGTACTGTGCAAACAGCGCATTAAAACGCAGAGCGTCGCCTTCAGCTTCATTAACTCGCTTAAGGCGATAACCGTCGGCTTCTCTTATTCGTTGGTCGCGCTCCCCCTCAGCAAGCGGAATAACGCGGTTATATTCGCGACGCGCTTCGTTAATCAACTTTTCTTTTTCTTGTTGAGCCTGATTAACTTCATTGAACGACCCTTGTACTGGTACGGGTGGATTAATGTTTTTTAGTTGAACCTGATCAATACTAATCCCCATTACATATTTGGTTGCCAATGCCTGCATTTTTTGTAATGCCTCAATTTCAATCCCTTGCCTGCCAATGGTAATTACTTCATCTACAGTTCTATCGCCTACAACTTCACGCATAACTGATTCAGACACGTATCGTAAAGTGCCTGCCGGGTCGCGCACCTCAAATAAGTACTTTTGGGGATCGGCTATCCGATATTGAATTACCCATTCAATTAGCGCAGTGTTTAAATCGCCAGTTACCATTTGGGTTTCTTCGCGTTGATTTGTTGCAGGTGAAATTTTTGGCGCAAATGAGCGAATATTATTTTCAGGATTAATATTTTGATCAGGGTCTGAGGCTCCAGGAGTAGAAAAACCAAACTCCTGCTTTAGTTGCCGCTTAGTAGGCACTATTGTGACGTGATCAACACCTAATGGGATTTTTACATGCAAGCCCGCAGGCAGAATTTCTTGAAACTTACCAAACCTTAATACCAAAGCAACTGAATCACTGGGAACGGTATAGACTGCGCTATAGCCTGTAGCAATCAATCCCAAAAACAATACTATGGTTAAACTTGTGCTAAATTTTCCACTCAGCAACTTCTTATACTTTTTAAACGCACCGCTCATCACTTTATCGATATCTGGCGGACCGCTTTTACTTTTAGAATTTGGATTATTTTCGTTTTGTGTAGAAATAATATTTTCCTTTTTAAGAAACCAAAAATATGGAGCCTTATTACTACTTTAGATTGTCATAAGCCCTAGCGTGCTTCGCAATCTAGGTGATAACTTCCTCTGTATAATTTAAGGGTAATAATTTAGGGGTAATGATTTAAGAAATAGTTTTAAGATTTGAATTCATGCACTTATAGATTAATTTAAAGCCAAAAAATCTTTATAAGACATTAGCGTATTTATTTTAATTGGTCTGTTCGCTACAACACATAGCTTGTTTTAACCAATAGGTTTAATTGATAAATAAAGGGTTAAGTACAACTAATGAGTACACATTATTGAATACCCATTAACCCCTTCACGCCCTATTTTGGCGTTGAATTAATTGATTTATTGCTCTTTTTTGAGGCAACCACTCGAATATATAAAACCCCAAGTATTGCAGAAAGAACCGAAGCCACTAAAACCGATGTTTTTGCGTTATGAAGATGCTCGGCTTGCCCATCAAACCCCAACGTAGCAATAAAGGTAGACATGGTGAATCCAATCCCAGCGATAAGTGAAGCACCAATAACATGCTGAAGATTGATACCTTCTGGCAAGCAACCTATTTTGTAGCGCAAAGCAAGCCAACACGCACCCGAAATACCAATAAACTTACCAACAACAAGACCACTAATAATACCTAAGCCAACGGGATCACTGAGGCTTTCAACAAATGAACTAAAGTTAAAAACCACACCCGCATTAACTAAAGCAAATAGCGGTAAAATAAACAGTGCGACAGGCAGGTGCAGCACATCTTCCCACCGACGCAAAGGTGTACCTGCATTTTCGGCTAAATCACGAATTTCGAGTACCTGTTTATGATCCTGCCTGCTAGCCAGAACATCTACTTTCTCTATTTCTTTTTGCATAGAGGTAATGGTTGTTTTTGCCTTTTCAAGCGACCTTCCTGAGCCCAACATTGAGCGTGCAGGAGCCGTTAAAGCAATAGCAACACCTGCTACAGTAGGATGAACACCTGACTGTAACATCATCCACCAGGTGGCAAGACCAATGATAATGTAAAAAAGCGGTTGTCTTATTCCGGCATAATTGGCGGCTACTAAAAAAGCAAATAGAACAACGGCGCATGACAAATACATCACCGATATTTCTTGGGTATAAAACACGGCAATAACGAGTATTGCCCCCACATCGTCAACAATCGCAAGACCTACAATAAAAGCCAACAAGCTTGTTGGTATATGTTTTCTTACAATTGTAAGCACACCTAATGCAAACGCAGTATCGGTTGCCATGGGTATACCCCAACCAATCAGTGAATCTTGCCCCCAGTTAAACAGCGAATAAATACCAGCCGGCACGACCATTCCGCCTATGGCGCAAAAAATGAGCATGTGTCTATTTTTGGGCTCAGCTAAATCTCCAGCAAGCACCTCTCGTTTTATTTCAAGCCCAAGCAATAAGAAAAATATCACCATCAAACCATCATTAATAATGTGTTTAAGCGAGGTTTGTAGCTCAAAGTTTCCTAATGAGATCCCAATAGGCGTATGCACTAAGTTCAGATAGGTAGCTGAATAAGCTGAATTTGCCCACCAAAGTGCAATGATTGTAGATACTAGAAGAAACAAACTAGAGGTGGTTTGAGCACGCATAAAATTAGAAAATGGGGTGTGCATATAGTCTAAGCCACGATTTAGTATATTTTTAGAATCGTTAGGCATATCAGGTAGCCTTATAAATTGTGGGTGTTCGTTTTATCAAAACTTTTAAGATTTAAGTTCTCCAGCTTTACTATCAGTCAACAAACACTTCGCCTTAAAATTACTAGCATTAAGACGAAGTGCCCCCCCCTAATTAATCTTACGTAAAATTAGATTAGAGATAGATATAATCATTGTGTTATTACGTTATAAGGATAAATATTTTCGCGGTTTTGGAATGCCAAAATAGCCGTATTTTTAATTATTCCTTGCTCAATGTTTATTGCACGGCGAATGGTTTCATCTTTTTGCCACTGCAAAGCACCTTTAAGTATCGTTTGTAAATAAACTATGAGCGCCGCAGAGATTGAACGCGTCGCGCTTTCCCATAAATAACTCGGTGTATGATCAACGCCATAATAATCCGTGTTGTTATATCGAAATAAAGGGTTTTTAAACGTTGTCGGCTTTGCAAAAAAGAATCCCATCCCCTCATCACAGCTAACATCAATAATTAAGCTGTTAGGTTTTAAGCAGTCTGCTTCTGATTCAATTACAAAGTTAACCGGATGAGCTGTTTCTTGATAAGTCCCGTTCACGATAATATCGGCTTCGCTAATAAGATCGCTAAGTGGTCGATTAGTCCCATCATGTTCAACAACCATCATACGAGCTTCTCCTTCAACACCTTCTCGTACCTTAACATAATGACAATCTAATATTTCTTCACGCACTTCGTGATCAGGACGCTGAATACAAATTGTAATATCTCTAAAGCCATGCGCTTTAAGGGCGTAAATAGCGCCTCTACTCACTGCACCAAAACTAAATATAATCGTTTTACGTTGATCGCCATAATGACCATCAATACCCTTAAGTTGCAAAGCATGTATTACAGCGCAATACCCTGCCATTTCATTGTTTTTATAAAAAGTATGGCGCCCTACATTTCCGTTTGGTGACCACACATACATATCTTCAAAAGCAATTAAGGTAAGTTTACGCTCTATCGCCGCTTGTGTTATTTCATGCTGTTGAACGCAGTGGGCATAGCCCCAAATAGTGCCTCCTTCGCGCATTTCTTCTAAGTCAGCAAGTACAGGCTTTGCGATAATGGCAGTGCCAATATGGGTAAGTATTTCGCTGCGAGATGCAATGCCACCCGTTAACGTTGCAATATATTCATCGCTAACATTAAAAGCGGTGCCATAGCCTTGTTCAAACACCATTTGTTTTCTAAGATTTTCGGGAATTCGTAATAAATGCTCTGGGTGAATAGGATACCGTCTTTCATCTGTCTTGCGGGATGTTCCGATAACGCCGATAGTTAATTCACTCATGCTAAGTCCTGTTTATAAAGTAAGTACGCTTGAGTTCATCAACGAATAATCGTACTTCGCCAATAAACTTAGGCGGTGTTTTTTCTGTACATTTATGGTTCGGATGAACCAACTCTATTTTACAAAGGTGTAATTTTGACAATAAATAATGAAGAGCAGTGAGTTAACTTGCATTGAGTTGCAAGCTGAAGCCTATTACCTTTTGAGTAAAAGTGCTGACTGAGTATATCAGAAATAAGTATTGCTAACTTGGGTATCTCAGACTGAAATAAAAGGAGTACTCGATAATTACTGAAGTTTTACCTTAGTGATTTACTTTTTAGAGCAGGTTTAATCTGCTTTGTATTGGGTTAGCCGAACGTTTGGCTTTTATATCAACTCCGGCTATGTGCCAGTGTAGGTCGGATAAGCGAAGCGCCATCCGACACAGTAAAATACCTTGCCAATTATTATCAACATTTTATGTTGTCGAGTGGCTGGAGAGTGCCATGAGCGGACGGTCGTAACGCCCACTTAAGCCGACTATTTTTGTTCCGTTTAAAGTGTTTGTTAGGTTTTTATATTTTTACATTCAATGGTTTGCAGTTCTCATCAAAAATCACATTACCTTTAATTAATTTTTCGCCGATCCATTCTAATTTTTTCAGATACTGCTTTTCTTTTGTTGCGTCAGTTAAAAGTGTCAAATATATAATCACCCTAGGGTAATCAAGAAACAAAGTATATTCGATTGTATTTCCCATTTCCTTTGCGTCTAAAACTCGAAGTATTAAATTGCAGTCTTCTCGCTTAATCGTATTGATATATTCAATTTTTGGGAGGTGATAATGCTGTTTAGATGTCAATTCTTGCTTTCTTAATAGGTCAGGTAAGTCGGGCCATTGCTTATCTTTATGGCTGAAAGCCATATAGATAAACCCTTCGGTATGAAAAGCTTCTTCTTGAGTTAAACCTGCCGCATAAAATGAAGCAACAAACCTCTCTTGACCCACTGCATCGACTACCCAGCCATCAGGAGATGTTACGATAGCGCACTCAGATTTAGAATATGGAATTGCCATAAATGACTGAAATTTTTCTAAATCATCAAAGTTGATGATTCGTAGTTCAATATCTTGAGAGTCATACATTGCTCGATTATAAGCCGCTTTAGTGTAACCATGATTTGTAATTAGGATACCTTTGCTAACTTTTAAGTCCTGTAAAAAACTAAGAAAGGACTCAACTGCCTTTACATCAACTTTTTTATTAAAATATTTACAATCAACCACAATCTTTAAATCGAAACCAGCTATTCGCCCTTCGATTAATATATCAATTTGGCGTTTTACTTTAGACATTAATCCTTCACGACGAACATCATGCTGTATTGAGGTTTCAGGAAATAACGATTGAAAGTGCTTCGTAATATATATTTCGTACTCTTTCCAGTTCATAGTGCCTCATCGGAAAACCTAACGCCTAAATAACAGGCTAAGTAATGGTTGGCTAATATTGTGTAGCGAAGCGAGACGTAGCCAACTGTTACGTGTCCTTGTTGATTTTCTTGTTATGTATCAACTTCAATAGCATAAGTTTTATTTGAATCTTTTAAAGACATTTGAATAAATTCAATTGAATTATTAACAATATCTTCATTGATAAAAACAATGTTGAAGTTTTTACCTACAATTTTCGTTGATGGATACTTAATGGCATCAAACCCTGCAAGCTTTGCACAGTCGGCAATAAACCTTGAAAAAACGTAACATGGCTTGTGGTAGCCTTCCGTATCCAATTCTCTGCTCATTAAAGAAGAAAATACTAAAGCTGATAATTCTTCTGCAAATTTAACATGTGATGCCTCGGGATCACTTAAATCAAGGACTTTTATATTTTGGCTAATTTTAAATTCAGCCACATAACAAAGTGCTTTTCTAACTTCCCTAAAGCAAGTATCAAAGTCACTCGCGGCATATAATACTTGTTGTCCAGCATGATTATATCTTCCTTCTTGGATGAATTTTTTAGGAGGGAATAAGAATTGGTTAAAGCTTAACTCTCCAATTTGAGTGGCAATTCTTGCTCTATAAAGAGTTTGCTCAATCTTATTGGAAGTTGTTGACTCTGCCAATTTTTTTAATAACTCAAAAGTTTCATTTGCAAAATAGTTAGAAAGAAGTAGAAAGGGGGTGTTTTCAGATAACTCAGCGATTGAATTTATATCTTCCTCAAATTCATTCGGTTTAACTTGATACGAAAATGGTAATTCGTAAGCCCAAATGTTACTAATTAAGTCATTAGAACATCGAGGACAGGGGTAATTTTTAAACAATATAGTAAATTCATGTTCTGTATATTGTTGTCGGCATCGTTTAGATCCACTATAAAATGAACTTAAATCAATTTGGTTACATTGGAATTCACCATCATTAGCATTAAAGGCTAATGGCCATGTTTTTAAAAAATCAGCATAGCAAGTATCGCAGCATGCTATATCTGCAGAAAACCATGACTCGATATCTGAGGTAAAAAGCTCTTCAAATAAAAAATCATTATCTTCAATTAATTGTTCTTCATATGTCGGCATGAATAAAAGTTCCACTTGATACATAACAACTTTATCAGAGGACACTTTCCCTTTTTTAGCGCGAAAACGTCCTTACTGTATGAGTTTCTATTAATAGCAAATAGTGTAAGTGATTGCCAGCTATAAATATTATGCTTTCTGTAACTCATTTAAACATGTAAAAAAGAGGAATGTTTCTTCTTATTCTTACCAAACTAATGAAGACTCACCTGACCGACTGCTTATCGCTCACTGCAGACTATCAGCTGTATTTGCTTTTTAGTTGCTTATTACACAAACTGCGCAACTACGTCTTTTTAAAAACTACGTCACGTCTAATATTATTCATTTTCACAACATAGTCGTAAGCTGATGACCCAGTTAACAACCAAGGGAAAACAGCGATGGAGGCAGCTTAAATCGAAATAATAAAAGTTTAAAAAATGATGTTAAACGCCATTACAGATCGCGATATTGAACAAGCTATTCACACTTTACTTAAATGCATTAGTAATTTACCTATTGAGAAATGAGATAGTTGCTGCGAGTTTATAAAGTGTTTGGGTTTAGTAAAAAAAGCTTAAGGAGTGAGGTAGTCTAACAACGCCAAAACTATTGCTTTAGTTTTGGCGCTTATTAAAGGGGGTAATATTTACCCTTTCATTTGTTCAAGCTCTTTGCCTTTGGTTTCGTGTAAAAACTTAAATACAAATATGACTGAAACAAACGCGCAAAATGCGTAAAAACCATACGCCCCTGCTAAACCAATGCCTGTGAGCATAACAGGGAACGACCAAGTAATTAAAAAGTTAGCTATCCACTGGGCAAAGCCGGTAACTGCAAGGCCAGAGCCACGGATTTGGTTAGGGAACATTTCGCCTAACATAACCCACATTACAGGGCCCCACGATAAGTTAAAAAAGAACACATACGCATTAGCGGCTATTAAAGCAACTATGCCCTGTTCTCCTAATTCTAAGTTACCTGTTGAGCCAATATCTGCGTTTAAAAAGGCATAGACAATAACCGAAAGCGTCACCGTCATACCAATTGAGCCGGTTAACAAAAAAGGTTTTCTGCCAATTTTGTCTATAAAATACATGGTAATAAACACCGCTAAAATACTTACAAAGCCGCTTATTATATTAATAAGTAACGCGTCAGATTCAGTAAAACCGGCAGCTTGCCAAAGTACCGCGCCGTAGTAAAAAACAACGTTAATGCCTACTAATTGCTGAAATGTAGCTAGGCCAATTCCTATCCAAACAATGGGGCGTAAACGTTTTTTAGGTTTATCAATAAGATCAGATAATTTAGGTTGGTGTTTATCGCCAGCAAGAGACTCTGCTATTTCATTTAATTTAAGAGCGGCAGTTTCAGCACCATATAATGACGATAAAACACGTGCAGCAGCGTCTTTTTTACCAGCCATAATTAAGTATCGAGGGCTTTCGGGGATAAAAAATAAAGCGATTAAAAACAAGCATGCAGGTAATAATTCAACCCAAAACATCCAACGCCATGTTTCAAAGTCGAGCCAAAATAAAGCCGTAGAGCCGCCAGCCGTATTTGCTAAAAAGTAGTTACTCACAAATGCGCTAAACAAACCAAAAATAATAGCCACTTGTTGCAGTGTAGAGAGCGTGCCTCTGTATCGCGCGGGGGCAATCTCGCTAATATAAGCAGGGGTCATAACCGATGCAGCCCCTACAGCTAAGCCGCCTAAAATGCGATAAATCACAAATTCAAACGATGTGACTGACACACCCGAGCCCCAAGCACTTATAATAAATAAAGCAGCGGCAAAAAGTAAAATTAGACGCCGACCAAATTTATCAGCCAATCGACCTGCGCAAAACGCACCAATGGCACAACCAATTAGCATGCTCGATACGTTAAATCCCGTACCCGCACTACTGGAGCCAAACGCCGTTTGTAATCCATCAACAGTGCCGTTAATTACACCGCTGTCAAAACCAAATAAAAACCCGCCAATGGTCGCAACAAAGCAAACCAGTACTATTAAAAGTACATTTTCTTTCTCGTTCATAAGTATCCATATTGTGTGTTGTTGTTATTTTATATAGATTTTGAAGCTCAAAAGGGTGTGCATATTCGCTTATTTAGTTATTTTTATTGGTTGAGCTTGATTCTCTTTCTATTAATTCAAAATCTAAAATATGTCTTAAGTCTAAGCTTTTTACATTGCTTAAATCGTTATACTGACCCGATGCAAGTAACGTAATCGCAAGCTCAGCCATTTCATTAATGGGCTGTTTTACCGTAGAAATATTTGGCCAAACTATGGTTGCAAGTTGCGTGTCATCAAAGCCAACAACCGACAGTTCGCTTGGAATATTAATGCCTTGTTTTTGAGCTATTGAGATTACAGCGGCTGCCATATCATCGTTAGCTGCAAAAATAGCCGTTGGTTTATCATCAAGCGAAAGCAATTTTATTGCCGCTTCCATACCCGATTGATAGGTAAAACTGCCCTGCTCTATATACTCAGGTGGCGTTATTATTTTATTAGAACGCAGCGCATCTAAATAGCCTTGGTAGCGCAAACGGCTTACACCTTGTTTGGTGTCGCCAATAATATGTGCAATTTTGCTATGCCCTTGATTTATTAAATGCTCTGTAACATCAAACGCCGCTTGGTAATCGTCCATGCATATATAAGGGGAGCGATTTAATTTTGTATCTGGCGTTATTCTTACAAATGGCACTTGAGCTTTAGTAAGCACATCTAAAACCTGTTCGTTATCGCACATAGGAGGCAGTAAAATCATGCCATCAACTTGTGTAACATCAATAAGTTGCTTTACCGATTCAATTGTTTTGTCAATATCGGTATGCGCTTCGTCAACAACTAGGTGGTAGCCCAGAGCGCGGCATTTTTTAAGCGCTGCTAACAAAAACTGGCTTATGTAAGAGTCACTTGGGTTATCGTATAAAAGCCCTAAAAAGAATGACTTAGTACTAGCAAGGCGCCTAGCAGACACATTTGGCCTGTAATTTAATTGCTCAACAACCGTCATTACTTTTTCGCGGGTTTTGTCGCTTACTTTTTTGTCTTGGTTGAGCACGCGCGAAACTGTCATCATTGATACACCAGCCTGCTCGGCTACATCTTGTATTCTTGCTCTTTTAGGATCGGCCATTACTGTTATTACCTACTCACAATCAGTGGATTGTTATAATTAACTTTCTTAATTTTCATTATACATAATTGTAAAGCTTGATATTGTTTACAGCGCGTTTTATGTGATTACTTATTGACAAAGTCTTATACTACACTGAAAATGTTAACGCTAACAACAAATTTATAATATCCACACCCAATAATATAAAAAACTTAAAAAGGCCTATATTATGAGCATGCTGCAAAACCCAATTCTAAGAGGCTTTAACCCAGACCCAAACATTGTCAGAGTTAATTACGACTACTACATAGCCACTTCAACATTTGAATGGTTTGGCGGTGTGCAAATTCACCACTCTACCGATTTAGTAAATTGGCGAGTTATAGGCCAAGCACTTAACACCGTAGAGCAACTCGATATGCGAGGAGTGCCCGACTCTTGCGGCGTATGGGCTGCGCAACTTAGTTACAATAATGGCCGTTTTTATTTGGTATATACCAATGTAAAAAGCTTTGATGGCCCTTACAAAGACACGCCAAACTATTTTGTATCAACCACTGATATTACCGGTAACTGGTCACAAGCGACTTACTTAAACTCTAGCGGTTTTGATCCGTCTATTTTTCACGATGATGACGGTAAAAGCTATTTGCTAAACATGCTGGTTGATCACCGCAACAACGCACTATTTGGTGGCATAGTAATGCAAGAGCTTTGCCTAAAAACCAATAAATTAATAGGCGATGTTAAACCTATATTTTCAGGCACAAAACTTGGTTGCACTGAAGGCCCACATATTTTAAAACGCGGCGATTACTACTATTTAATTACCGCTGAAGGTGGCACTGGGTATGAACACTGCATTAGTGTAGCGCGTGCTAAAAACGTATTTGGCCCTTACCAAGTACACCCGCACAACCCCGTTATTACAGCAGCCCACGAGCCGAGTAATACGCTACAAAAATGTGGCCATGGAGATTTTTTTCAAACGCAAGCCGGTAATTGGTACACGGTATTTTTAACATCTAGACCACTGACTGAGCGTGGCCGCTGCATTACAGGGCGTGAAACAGGGATTGAGCAAATAATCTGGAAAGACGATGACTGGCCTTATGCCAAACACACAAATAAAGCCCCGAGAATGCACGTACCCATTGAGGGTTTAATGCTAAATTCACAGCCGCAACCCACAACACATATTGATTTTAGTAAAGATGATCTGACTGTTGATTTTCAGTCATTGCGTATACCCATGTGCAAAAGCTGGGTGTATAAAAATACTCAAAAAGCATCGCTCACCCTAGTGGGAAAAGAGTCTTTAAGCTCATTGCATCAGCAAAGTTTTATTGCCAGGCGTGTACAGGCTCATCATACTGTTAGCAGCACATGCGTTGATTTTGCGCCGAGCAGTTTTCAGCAAATGGCGGGGCTAGTATGTTATTACAACACCGCGCATTACTACTATTTGCATATAAGCGGCGGCGATGTAGGTGATGAAGCCACACCGCGTTATTTAAATATAATAAGCTGCGATAAATACCAAACAAGTACGCCTGTTGCACCGCTTTTGCTTAAAACAAACAAACCTGTTTACTTAAAAGCTGATTTTAATGGCGCTCAGCTGCAGTTTTACTACGCCACCGAGAAAAACTGCTGGATAAAGTTTGGTCCTGTGCTCGATGGCAGTATTTTATCTGATGATTACGTGCAGCAATCACCACAAGGGTATCGCCCGTGTTTTACCGGCGCTTTTGTTGGTATGGCCTGCCAAGACTTATCGGGACAAAATAAAGAAGCTCACTATTCATTTTTTAATTATGACGAACCTAGCGACGAATAAATCGCCGCCAGTTAAGTTTATTATTTGATTGAAAGCTTTTTGAAACTGCTTTAAAGTTCTCTTAAAGTTCTCTTAAAACTATTTTAAAACAGGGCTTTAATACGTTCCATTTGTGATTGTAAAAGTAAACTTTGAGAGTGGCTCATAATGTCACTCTCTCGTTTGTTTTCGCTCAGTAAGCGCCCTACTTCTTGCGCTTCAAAGCTATAACCTTGTGACTGCCTGCCATCTTCAAAATGCTCAATTAAATCATCAAGCTCATACAAAGAGCACTCATAAGCCCTAAATGCATCGGGTATTTTTATATAGCCTTTGTCGCCAATAATATACGCGCCATTCCCTAACCGGCATTGAAATGACGTTGCTAAGCTCACCATTACATCGCCACAATTAGCAGTAATAAGTACATCGTCTTCCACGCCTTTGTAGCGAATATTTGCTCTTACGTGTAAGTTTTCAAGGTCGTTATTTAAAAAGTAATTGGTAATGGCAAGCGGATAAATTCCCATATCAAGTAAACAACCGCCCGCTAAATCTGGGTTATATTCACGCCCGTCAGGATTAAAAGGCACAGGATAGCCAAAGTCAGCTTTAACATGTTTAATAGTGCCAATTCGCCCTTGCTCTACCCATTGTTTTGCTTTTTGTATTGCAGGTAAAAAGTACGTCCACATGGCTTCCATTAAAAATACGTCGTGCTTTTTAGCCAGTAAAGACAACTGCTTACACTCTTCAGCCGAAACCGTAATGGGCTTTTCGCACAATACATGCTTACCTGCTTTAATAGCATCGCGGGCATTTTTAAAGTGAAAGTTATGCGGGGTCGCAATGTAAACTACATCAACGTTTTTATCATCAAATAGTGTCTGATACCCTTCGTAGGCATTGGCCGCACCATACTTGCTCGCAAAAGCGGTTGCATCATCCCCATTTCTTGCTGCAACTGCGTACGCAACACCATTATTTGTATGTGCTAAGTCTTCACAAAATTGTGCAGCAATTCGGCCACAACCAACAATACCCCAGTTTATTTTTTTCATAGTGTTTCCTTATGATCTTAAAAAGAAATTTAAGTGAACTCCAACAACCAAGCAATAAACTTGCAAATTAATTGTTAAACATAGTTTAAAACTAGCTTGACTTAACAATATCAAATCATTAATGTTAGCGCTAACACTAAAACAACATTAAGTATCACATTTATGTTCCTTGGTATCGATTTAGGCACTTCAGGTGTAAAAGTAATTATTTTAGACGAGCAAGACCAATTACTTGCTCAAGCAAGTGGATCTTTAAGCGTTTCACGCCCAGCACCACTTTTTTCTGAGCAAAACCCTTCAGATTGGTGGCTTGCTACCTGTAGTGCAATCGAGGAGCTTAAAAATACTCACCCTGCATTACTAAAATCGGTAAAGGCTGTGGGCCTTTCTGGGCAAATGCATGGCGCAACGCTGCTTGATAAAAACAATAATATTATTCGCCCAGCCATTTTATGGAACGACGGGCGCAGTGCTGCACAATGTGTAGAGCTTGAAAAACGCGAACCAAATTCTCGTAATATTACCGGCAACATAGTAATGCCTGGTTTTACTGCGCCTAAATTGGTGTGGTTAAAAGAGTTTGAACCAGAAAACTTTGCAAAAGTAGCCAAAGTATTACTACCAAAAGACTACCTACGCTTTTTAATGACCGGTGATTTTGCATCAGACATGTCTGACTCAGCGGGCACACTGTGGCTAGACGTAGAAAAAAGAGCATGGTCGAAAAAAATGCTCAGCGCCTGCGACTTAACAGAGCAGCACATGCCTACCCTTTTTGAAGGCACACAAATTACGGGCAAATTAACAGCTCAAGTTGCAGCTAAATGGGGAATGGAGCAAGTACCTGTTGTGGCAGGCGGTGGCGATAATGCTGCAGGCGCTGCAGGTGTTGGCGTAGTAAAGCCAAAACAAGCGTTTTTGTCATTAGGTACTTCGGGCGTTTACTTTGTTGCTAACGAAAAATACCTGCCTAACCCAGAAGGTGCAGTACATACTTTTTGTCATTGTATTGAAAACACCTGGCACCAAATGTCAGTGGTGTTAAGCGCAGCAAGCTGTTTAACCTGGGTGACTCAATTAACCGGTTTTAAAAACGAAGGCGCACTCCTTGAACAAGTAAGTAAATGCGACTTTAGCAAACCAAGCTCAGTGATATTTTTGCCTTATTTAACTGGTGAGCGCACGCCGCACAATAACTCCAACGCAAAAGGCGTGTTTTTTGGTTTAGACAGCGACACCGATGCAGCAACCCTTGGCCGCGCAGTACTCGAGGGCGTTGCCTTTGCTTTTGCCGATGGACAACAAGTACTGCTTGATGCCGGCGCACAAATTGACGATGTAACAGTAATTGGTGGTGGCGCTAAAAGCCCACTGTGGGGAAAAATCATCGCAAGTGTACTCAACCGCCCCCTAATTTACCGAGAAGGCTCAGAAGTTGGCCCCGCATTTGGCGCTGCAAGACTTGCCCGAATAGCAGTAACACAACTCCCTGCACAACAAGTGTGTGTTAACGGCAAAGTAACGCAAACAATTGAGCCAGACCCAGTCATGCAAGACTTTTACGCACAGCAATACACAACATACAAAGCACTTTACCAAAGTGTAAAAACATACTTTTAATACACTATTATAAAATTAATGGAGCACATTATGAGCGAACAATTTTTTACAAACGTTGAAAAAATCAAATTTGAGGGTGAAAACTCTAAAAACCCATTTGCATTTCGTTACTACGACGAAAACCAAGTAGTGCTTGGCAAAACAATGAAAGAACATTTACGTTTTGCAGCCTGTTACTGGCATAACTTTTGTTCTACAGGGTTTGATATTTTTGGTGAAGGTACGTTTGACCGTCCTTGGATCCAACCTGTAGGCAATCAATTAGAACTTGCTGAACAAAAAGTAAAAGTAGCCTTTGAATTTTATGAAAAATTAGGCGTTCCTTACTTTTGTTTTCATGATGTTGATATTGCCCCTGAAGGCAAAACACTACAAGAAAGCCACGATAACGTAACGCACATAGCTAACATTATCGAAAAAGAAATGCAGCGCACAGGTGTAAAACTACTGTGGGGTACTGCTAACTTATTCTCAAATCAGCGTTTTTGTGCCGGTGGTGCAACAAACCCTAATCCTAATACGTATGCATATGCAGCAGCACAAGTTAAACATGCAATGGAAATTACGCATCGTTTAGGCGGCGAAAACTACGTACTTTGGGGTGGTCGTGAAGGTTACGACACACTACTAAATACAGACCTTGCACAAGAAAGCGAACAGTACGCACGCTTTTTGAAAATGGTTGTAGAACACAAGAAAAAAATTGGTTTTAAAGGCACATTATTAATTGAGCCAAAACCACAAGAGCCAACTAAGCACCAGTACGATTACGATACAGCAACGGTTGCAGGCTTTTTATACAAGCACGGCTTACAAGACGAAATTAAAGTAAACATTGAAGCAAACCACGCAACACTTGCGGGTCATAGCTTCCACCACGAAATTGCAGTTGCTTGCGCTGAGGGCATTATGGGTAGTATTGATGCTAACCGTGGCGACATGCAAAACGGTTGGGATACTGATCAATTCCCTAACGACGTAGCTGAATGCACACTTGTTGTTTACGAAATTTTAAAAATGGGTGGTTTTACAACGGGCGGCTTTAACTTTGATACTAAACTTCGTCGTCAATCGTGTGAGCGTGATGATTTATTTATCGGTCATATTGGTGGTATGGATACGATGGCAAAAGCATTACTCAATGCAGCAGCAATGATTGAAGGCGGCGAGCTTTCTGACTTTGTAGAAAAACGTTACGCAGGCTGGAAAGAAGACCTAGGTCAAAGCATTCTAAATGGTGAGCAATCACTTGAAAGCCTTTCAGCCTTAGTACACGAAAACAACATCGATCCTAAGCAAGTTTCTGGCCGACAAGAGCTGCTTGAGAATATTGTTAACCGCTACGTATAAGGACATCGCCTCGGTTTTAAAGCCGAGGCGTACATCATTATGAACTTGTTAGAACAACTCAAAAAAGTAACCACAGTCGTTGCCGACAGTGGCGATGTAGAGTCAATCAAAGCCCTACAACCGGTTGATGCAACAACCAATCCTTCGTTAATTTTACAAGCTGCAAAATTACCTCAATATAAACATTTAATTGAAGACGCTATAAATAAAGCTGGCAACAACGTTGACGCTATATGCGACCAACTTATTGTTAACTTTGGCTGTGAAATACTAAAAGTAATACCTGGGCGTATATCGAGCGAAGTAGATGCGCGTTTATCGTTTGATACCCAAGCAAGTATTGCCAAAGGGCGTAAGCTTATTTCACTTTACGAGCAAGCGGGTATTTCAAAAGACCGCGTACTTATTAAACTTGCTTCAACATGGGAAGGCATTAAAGCCGCCGAGCAGTTAGAAAAAGAAGGCATTAAGTGTAACTTAACGCTGCTTTTTTCGATGGCTCAAGCCATTGCGTGCGCACAAGCTAACGTAACGCTTATATCTCCGTTTGTTGGTCGTATTCTTGATTGGTACAAAGCCCGCGATAATAAAGAATACACCCCAAGCGAAGATCCTGGTGTGCAGTCGGTTACAGGTATTTATCAGTACTATAAAAAGTACGATTATAAAACCGTGGTAATGGGTGCAAGCTTTAGAAACATTCAGGAAATAATCGAACTTGCTGGCTGCGATTTACTGACTATCTCGCCATCATTACTCAATGATTTACAAAGCCAAGAAGGTGAACTGGTTACAAAGCTTGACGCTGCAAACATTGCCAAAGCACCGCAAAGTGACTTAACCGCACTCACCCATGAGCAATTTTTATGGCAGCACAACGAAGATGCAATGGCCAGCGAAAAGCTCGGTGAAGGTATTCGTAATTTTGCCAAAGATCAGCGTATTTTGACTAAATTGGTTGAAGACTTACTAAACTAATTTCCCTCAAGCCTGCCACATAACGTGCGGGCTTTTTTAATTTTATTTGAGGTAATACATGACTCAACTTTCTTCTCGTGCGCCTTTTGCTAATGCCATTCGTGCACTCAGTATGGATGCGGTACAGCAAGCAAACTCAGGGCATCCGGGCGCACCTATGGGTATGGCCGATATAGCCGAAGTACTGTGGAACGATTTTTTAAACCACAATCCAACCGATCCAAATTGGCCAAACCGAGACCGCTTTGTACTCAGTAACGGTCACGGCTCTATGCTTATTTATTCTTTATTACATTTAAGCGGGTACGAACTACCACTAAGCGAGCTTAAACAATTTAGACAAATGCATTCAAAAACCCCAGGTCACCCTGAATACGGTTACACCCCAGGTGTTGAAACAACCACAGGTCCGCTTGGCGCAGGTTTATCAAATGCCGTAGGTATGGCTATTGCCGAAAAAGCCCTAGCAGCACAATTTAACAAAGAGAGTTTTGATATTGTAGATCATTACACTTACTGTTTTATGGGTGATGGCTGTTTAATGGAAGGCATATCGCACGAAGCATGTTCGCTTGCAGGCACATTAGGCCTGGGTAAACTTATTGCTTTTTGGGACGATAACGGCATATCTATCGACGGACACGTTGATGGCTGGTTTACCGACGACACCGCTAAACGCTTTGACGCTTACGGCTGGCATGTAATAAAAGATATTGACGGCCACGACCCAGAGCAAATTGCCAGCGCCATTGCGCAAGCCAAACAAGTGAGCGATAAACCTACTCTACTTTGTTGTAAAACCGTGATTGGTTTTGGCTCGCCAAATAAATCAGGCTCGCACGACTGCCATGGCTCGCCATTAGGTAATGACGAAATAACTGCGGCGCGCAAATTTTTAAACCTACCAAATGAAGCATTTAGTATCAGTGATGATATTTACGCCCATTGGGACGCTAAACAAAGCGGTGATAAAAAACAAAAACAATGGCAGCAACTGTTTAGCGACTACACCAAAAGCCACCCAGAGCTTGCTAAAGAATTTGAGCGACGCGTAATTAAACGCACCCTTCCTGACAACTTCGAAGCTATTGCAAACAACTATATTGCACAGTGCAACAAAGACGCCGCTAATATTGCCAGCCGAAAAGCCTCGCAAAACACCATTGAAGCCTTTGCCCCGCATTTACCAGAGTTACTGGGTGGCTCTGCCGATTTAGCCGGTTCTAACTTAACGCTGTGGTCTGGCTCTAAAGGCATAAGCGCAGATGACGCCAGCGGTAATTACCTGTTTTATGGCGTGCGCGAGTTTGGTATGAGCGGCATTATGAATGGCATATCACTGCACAGTGGTTTTATTAATTACGGTGCTACATTTTTAATGTTTATGGAATACGCCCGTAACGCAGTAAGAATGTCGGCACTTATGGGTATTCAAAATATATTTGTGTATACCCACGACTCTATTGGCCAAGGTGAAGACGGTCCAACTCACCAACCTATTGAGCAACTAGCCAACCTACGTATGACGCCAAACCTAGTCACATGGCGCCCATGTGACGCAGTAGAAACTGCAGTATCATGGAAAAACGCGATACAAAATCAGCAGCAACCTACAGCGCTTATTTTTAGTCGCCAAGGGCTCAACCACCAGCCACGCAGCGCTCAGCAAATTAGCGACATAGAAAAAGGCGGCTATATTCTTAGCGAAAGCAATAAAGCGCCTGAGCTTATTTTAATTGCAACGGGGTCTGAAGTTGATTTAGCAATGCAAGCCGCAAAAGAGCTGACAACACAAGGTGTTGCAGTGCGTGTGGTATCAATGCCAAGCACCACATTGTTTGATCTACAATCAGACGATTACAAGCAAAGTGTATTGCCAAACTCGGTAGCAAACCGTATTGCAATTGAAACATCACACCAAGATTACTGGCTAAAATATGTAGGCTTACAAGGAAAAGTAATTGGTATGAGCACTTTTGGTGAGTCGGCGCCAGGTAACGTGTTATTAGAGCATTTTGGCTTTACCACCAAAAATGTAGTGAGCACCGCGCAGGCGTTAATTAAAGCCAACGCTTAATATATTTAGTACGCGTAATGCGCTAAATAATCCAAACTTTATCCAATTAATGCGCTAAGCCTCCCAAAGCTCGGCGCATTTTTATAATTAACTAACAAAGGTGAACTATGAAATATTTACTATTAATTATGCTTTTTAGTGCAAGTACTAGTTTTAACGCATGGGCAAATGACGAGCAAAATGATGAACTAATGCTAACGATTTTTTTAAAGCACGACCAATCAAAAAACCTCTCTGAGATAAAAGAAATACTAAACAACACTAACTTTTACAAACACTTCCCACCAGAGGGCGCAACAGTAGAATCTTGGAAAGTAATGATGGGTATAGGGCAAGTAGTTACCTTGCGCTTTCCGGCAGCGTTATTACCAAAAGTAAATTTATCGATTGAACGTTATGGTTGGAAAGCCTACAGCACTGAGTTTTATCCAACATACAATCTGTACCCAATCGTAAAAGAAGAAATTAAAAAAGCTAGAACGAACAATTAAAAGAGTAACCAACATGACAACTTCAATTGTTCAATACACACTAAGTAATGAAGCAAACGACACTATTTCTATTATTAACTATGGTGCCCGGCTTACCAGCTGGGTTACCCATGTTGATAATAAAAAACGAAATATTATACTTGGCTATTCTAATATTAATGACTATTTAAACGACACGTTTTACTTAGGCGCTGTAGCCGGTCCTTATGCAAACAGGCTAAGTAACGCCCAAATAAACATCGATGATAAAGCCTATGCACTTAATAAAAACGAAGGAGTAAACCAACTCCACGGCGGTCAAAAAGCATTAAGCGACTTGTTTTGGCAGCTCGATTACCATCAAAAAAATGCGTTAAGTTTAAGTATTACCCTACCCGATGGTTATAACGGCTACCCCGGTAAAACTATATTTAACGTGCTGTATACCTTTACCACTAACAGTAAAAACCAAAGTAATCTTGATATTAAATTTACGATTACCAGTAATAAAAAAACCATTGCAGGGCCAACAGCGCACCCATATTTTAATTTAAATGGCATTACTAACAGCGCACAAGGGCATACATTAAAACTGGCCGCCGCGCATTATACCCCCATAGATACAAATGCCATTCCCACAGGTTTAATAGCCCCTGTAGCAAATACAACTTTTGACTACACAAATACGCGTGTACTTAATAAAACCGATAAACTCGATCATAACTTTGTCACCGAACAAGTGCTTAATCTGCAAACCAATAAGCAACACGCAGAGCTTACAAGCGCTGATGAAAAACTCATGCTAAACGTGTTTTCTAACTACCCTGCTATTCAGGTATATACAGGGCAGCACTTAAAAAATCCGTTTAACCAATTTGACGGTATTTGCCTAGAGCCGCAATTTTTCCCCGACAGCCCTAATAACCCACATTTTCCTTTTAGCTATTTAACACCTCAAGTGCCTTTGCAAACACACATAAGTTATTGTTTAACTACTATGTAAACCAAAAAAGGATCGCTATTAAGCGATCCTTTGCGGGAGGTTAAATGTTTAGTGCTATTATAAATCGCTTACAAAGCTTTTAAGTTTTAACTCACGGTCAATTAATAATGGGTAATCGGTGCGCCCTTGCATTGGCCAATCGTTGCGCCAAGTGCGTGCATCGCTTATGCCCCAAAAAGTAACGCGGCTTACTTTATCGTCATGTTTTTTAAGTATGTCGAACACAGCTTTATAGCGCTCGCCTAACTGGGTGTTTACTTCACTAGGCAAACCATTCGGGTATGGGTTAAAGCGCTCTTGCAGCGCAATATCTAACGAAATATCAGCCCCTTGTTCTTCACCTTCAGGGAACGGTAATACCGAAATATCAAGCTCGGTTATCATCACATCAATATCCGTTGCAGCGTATGCCACAATAGAGTCTTCCATTAACGAAAGCTCTGGGTTATCAAGGGAATAATGCGCTTGCATACCAATTCCATCAATTTCAATACCTTTGCTTTGCAAGTTTTTAATAAGCGCAATTGCACCGGCTCTTTTTTCTGGCTTATATAAGTTGTAATCGTTGTAGTATAGCTTGGCATTAGGCGCTGCCTGCTTAGCGTATTTAAACGCATATTCTATAAAGTCGTCACCAATAATGGTGCTCCATTTAGATTCACGCAGTGTGCCGTCTTCGTTAAGTGCTTCGTTTACCACGTCCCATGCAAAAATGCGGTTTTTATAACGCCCTGCAACAGCATTAATATGGTTTTGCATGCGCTTAAGTAATGCATCGCGGGTTAGCGGCTCGCCTTGTTCGTCTTCAAAAACCCAGTCAGGAGTTTGCGAATGCCACACTAATGTATGCCCAACTAATTCTTGGTTGTTCTCTTGTGCGTACTGAACTAACGCATCAGCGGCTTCAAAATCATAGGTTTCTAGCTCTGGGTGTATACGCTCCCACTTCATTGAGTTTTCTGGCGTAAAGGTATTAAATTGCGCTTTAGCTACGTTTAAATCTTCAGGCAAAGCCCCTAATATTTGGTCACGGCTAATCGCTGTACCAATTTTAAAGTGGCCTTTAAATTGCGCTTTTAGCGTTAATTGCTCCGGCGCTTTTAATGTTGGTTTACTTTGCTCTGCTGAGCCATTACAGCCAAGTGCAAGGCTCGACATTCCTAATAAAATAGCAATCGTAAATTTATTTTTATGCATGATGTACCTGTTGTGTGTTTTTTAGTGTGCAACGTAAACTTAACACCATATAGTCTTTTTGACAACAACGTTTTATTAAAATAGACTGAACAAAAATAACACTTTTAACTAGCACGAAAATTAGCAAGGACACACATGAAAAATATAACAACCACCTTATCATTAATAGCAGTAGCCATCTTTGCATTAACTGTAAACGCAGCTGATAAACCCACTCAACTTACATCAGCTATTGTGAGTCAAAAAGACGCGCACATTACTCATTACGAAGGCGCTGATTTTCATACTTACTTTTACGGCGATACACCACTCACCAAGGGCGCTATTACAGGCGTTGCGGTTATTAAACCTAATAACGAAATACACCCCGCCCACCAGCATCCTGATGAAGAATACTTAATGATTTTAGAGGGGTCAGGTACCTGGACGCTTAATGGCAAAAGCCAGCCTGCTCATAGTGGAGATATCTTATTTGCAGCCCCTAACGACGTACACGGCATTTATAATAACGGCGATGTGCCGCTTAAGTTTGTGGTAGTAAGATATCAAACTAAGTAGGTTTTAGTGGCTTTTTTTAGGGAAGTAATTTAAATACGTTTTTCACATATATGTAATTGCTATATCTGATAGTTTTTAAATTGCTCCCACACGGCCTCACCTACAGGTCCCAACACTTCTCCCCTTTTCTTAATAATGTAATATTTTAGAGGCGTTATATTTTGCACATCACTAAGTGACAGCATTTTCAGAGTATTATTTGCAATACCTTCATCAGCTAAATAACCTGGTAATTTGCCCCAACCCATTGCACTTTCGATAAGCATTTTTTTAGTTGGAAAGTCATTTACATACCATCGTCGCTGACCTTGCTGTACACCCCACTCTATGTTTTTTGAACCAGTGCCTGAGTCCTGCACAATTATTTGGTATTCGTTCAACAAATCAGTGGCTTGCCTAAGGTTTGGATTTCGCTTTAACAACAAAGGGGAAGCTACATTGATTAATGAGCCGCTATTTAACAAATGCTTTTCAATTTTCTCTTCTTGTGCAGAAAATTCCATTGTTGGTGTTATACACAGATCGGCACCGCCATCAAGTAAGGCTTCAATTGCACCTGTTATGTACTCTTGCCTGATTATTATTTGAGTTTCAGGGAACTGATTTTGCATATTTTTTAGTAATGGTAAAATACCTTTTAAATTAAATGATGCTTCAATTGCAATCGTTATACTTACCTCGTTTCCCTGTGCTATGTGGTGTGCAACTTGTTTAAGTTGTGCTGCATCATCTAGCAATTTCATAGCCTTATGAAACATAGTTCTTCCTGCACTGGTAAGCTCTAACCGATAACCATTACGACTAAATAAGGCAAAGTTAAGGGTATTTTCTAGTTGCTTAATACCTTGACTTATAGCTGGTTGAGTTTTGTGTAAAAGAGCACTTGCTTCACTCAATGATCCAACCTGAGCAACAGTAACAAACATACTAAGCTGTTCTAATTTCATAATTTACGCCAAACATGTAAAGCTAAAGTTTATATCTTATAAAAAAACATTCAATATTAATTAATAAGAACTGTGATTATTCTAACGTCAAAAGCTAAGCATCTGCTTAAATCACTCTTATTAAAGCTAGGAATAACATGAGCACAAAAGTAAAAAGAATTTTTATGTATACATCACTAGGATTAACAACACTTGCCTTTATAGCTGCAGGCTCTGCAAAACTAGTAGGAGTTGAGCAAATGCACTTATCTTTTGCACTCATGGGTTTACCTGCTTGGTTTGGCTATTTTATTGGTGCAAGTGAACTTGCAGGTGCTATTGCTATTTGGATAAAAAAACTAAGTATTTTAGCTGCAAGTGGTTTGTTAGTTATTATGGCTGGTGCAACATTTTTTCATGTAGTTTACGACAGTGTTGCCAATGCAATACCTGCCGTTATTTTATGTGCTTTTTTAATTAATATCATAATTAACCGAGTCAATGATATAAACGCCTTGGATAGTAAGTAACCTAGAGCTATTTTCAATACAATGAATAACGATATATTCGCTTCTATCGTTATTCAAACCCTCATTTACAAAATGACAAATGCTTTCGCATCTCTAATTTAGGATAAAGATAACAAACTCGATCTCTAAACAAACAAAGGCTAAGGTTGTTTTATTCATTAAATTTTAATTTTGAGTTCATACCCTGTATTTAATAATTAAATAGACGACGTACTAAAGTTTATTACTTGGGCTTTTAATATGCCTAATTAACTAAGGTGTAAAATATGAAAAAAACATTTTTAGGCATTTTCTCGATTACAGTAATAACTTACTTACTGAGCGGCTGCACAACGTCAAATAACGGTAATATTACAAAATTGAGTGAAGATAAAATAAGTACTAGATTAAATAAATTACCTTCCTCGCTAACCTCTAGTGATTTGTTCAATACCACTGTTGTTGAACCCACTCAGCTATTTGATAACCTTTATTTTGTAGGATATATCAGCGTAGGCACTTTTGTTATCACTACAACTGAGGGCATTATTTTAATCGATACCATGTGGACCCCGCACGATGCCAAACATGTGATTGTTCCTGGACTAAAAGAGTTAGGCTTAAATCCTGAAGATATTAAATACGTTATAGTTACTCACGGCCACAGCGACCATTATGGTGGCGCTCACTACTTTGAATCACATTATGGCGCTAAAATTTTAATGAGAAAAAATGAGTGGGACTACATCCATAATCCAAATGCACCTGTATTAACTGATCCTTTCGGTAACTTTTCTACCGAAATACCATTACCTAGCACTTACACCCAAGTTATCGATGGCGAAAAAATAAGTTTAGGTAAAACTAATTTGACGGTACTTGCTACACCAGGGCATACGCCTGGTGGGTTGTCTTTGATAATACCTGTTACAGATAATGGCATACCTCATACAGTTGCACTTTGGGGAGGTACCGGTTTACCGGATACTAAAGAAGCAAATCAAACTTATTTGCACTCTTTAAATTATTTTCAAAAAATTGCAAACAAAAACGATGTTGATGGAAGTATCTCAAACCACCCGTTTTCACATGATCTAATTAATCAAATTAATACATTAAAAAATCGTAAATCTGATCAACGAAACCCCGTGGTAACCGGTAATAAGGCATTTAATGAGTACATAGACGATGTATTACGAAATAACGTTCAAAAGAAACTTTCGTCATTTGAGTCAAACTAATATAGCTTTTCACGCACCGGCGTTATCGTGCTAATGTATTTATAATGACGGTATATGTCGCTTTAAAGCGATACTCATTACTAATATAAAAGCATAGTGCACTTCTTTTTATGAAAGCCCTCAAAAAAATAGTCTGTATAAAAATACAGACTATCAAATGTGGGGTTAATTACTGTTAGTTTGGTTTATTGTTCTACCAAAGTGACCGATACGTCGTCTACATAAAAATCAGCAGTCAGTTCGTTTGACTCAACATAAAGTAAAGCGGCGCTTTCCTCGGTTGTTATTGAATGGGTATAAGTGCCCGAAAGCTGTACCCAATCGCCTGCAACTACGTTTTTAACAGTGGTTAGCTCGAGGTATTCAGTGCTCGCATGCTCAATTTGCAGTGTGAGCTTAACTCCTGGCGATACCGCTGCGTTATCGTCAGATAACTTAACCCACGCAGATACATTATAGGTTTTACCTGCTGTAAATAAGCCTTTTGCATCTTTTTGTAACCCATTCCACGTTTCAGTTCGCCCTTGTACTAAAGCACTATTATTTCCGCTGTGAGCTTGGGTTGTTTCAAGTGAAATAGTAGCACTGCCTCGTGATTGCCATGAATCAAGACCGGCTTCAAAGTCACCATTAGTTAGCAGCTCTGCTGAAGGCTCTGGCTCTGCTACTTCAATTAGCTCTTGCAGCGCATCGGCAACACCTTGCAAAGCCGGTTTTGGTGTATAGTCATTAAAGAATAACAGTGGCCATTCAGTTGTCGGTTCTGGCCAAGTTTGTAACCAACTATCACCATCAATCACCCCCCAAATAGTAATACCACCGCGCTGATCTTCAGGTACCGTTTCTAGGTAGGTTTTAACAATATCGTAATAGTACTGCTTTTGTTCATCCGCTCTTTCACTTGTTAAGTAAGTTAGAGGAATGCCGCCTTCGTTGTTCATACGAACATCTAGCTCGGTAATTTTCACTTTTATTTTAGGGCGAATATCGACCACTTTTTGAAGGTGTGCCTGAATGGTTGAAATGTCAGGGCTGTTAAGTGAAATATGAGATTGAAACCCTATGCCATCAATAGGCACGCCGTTGTTGTGAAAATCGTTAACCATAGATATAACGGCATCTAATTTATCGGCGTTCCAAATCAGGTTATAATCGTTGTAATATAAATCAGCATCAGGGTCGGCCGCTCTTGCTGCTTTATAGGCTAACGGTAAAAATTCGGCTCCTATATTTTCAAACCATACAGATTCATCGGCGCTGTCGTTTGTGGTTTTTTCACCACGATATTTACCATTTTCCATAAACGCTTCGTTAACTACATCCCAGCTAACTACGGTATCGTTATCGCCTTCTTCTTCAAAATGAGTGGCAACTTGAGTGATGTGATTTTCCATCATGGTTATCCACGCGGCTTTATCACCTTGAAAACTTTGCATCCAAGGCGCAATTTGCGAGTGCCAAACAAAAACATGGCCATGTACCGTGAGTGAGTTGTCTTTGGCGTAGTTAACTAGCTCATCAGAATCATCGTAAAAAAATTCGCCTTGGGTTGGTTGTAAATAGGTAGGCTTCATAATGTTTTCAGCAGAGAGCTGATTAAAGTGTTGTTCAATAATCGCTTTAATCTCTGGTCTGTCTATTATGCTGTTACCAAAACCACCCGCTGGCACAGCCACACCAATATTAAAATTAGGTGCTAATGCTTTTAAACTTTGTGCAGTTACTTCGCTGTATTGAACATCGGGTATTTCTTCTGCTGGGACATCGTCTAAAATAAAGCCTGAAAATTCGTCTAGGTATATAGGCTTGTTAATGTTCTCTTTTTTTGAAAAGTGAATTGCCAGCCTAACTAAGGAGTCAGCTTCAGCTGTTGCGGCTGTTAATGTTATTTTTTGCCACTCGCCTGTGAGTGTTTCTTTTACTAGGCTAAGTTGACCATAATCTGGCGCAGGTGTTTGAATCCAAAAATCGGCACTGGTTCCTTCTTCCCCTTTGGCCCAAACACTAAACTCGTAATTTTTACCTCCAGTGATAGGAAGGTCTTCATAAGCTATTTCAATTCCCCAAGGGTTGTCACCCAATGTATTAACAATAACCTCAGCTGCTTTGGTGCCTTTGTAAGTATTAACGCCTTCTTGCGATTCAATTACCTCTATAGTAGAAGTAGCGCTTGATTCTTGATCTGGTCTAAATACCCAATTCCCGACGGGCGTTGTTTGCCCTGAAGTGTCTTCTTCAAACCCACCATTTGTTATTTCAGCTGCTATTGGCGCTTCAGGCGCTGGAGTATCAGGGGCTACTACTTCAGGTATGGGTTCAGGCACTGGTGTATCTTTATTATCCCCCCCGCACGCCATTAATAGTGATACTAAGGTCACTAATCCGGTGTTACGAAAAATCGATTTATTCATTTTTTATTCCTTAGACTAAAGCAATAAATGAGTCGTTTTTGAACTAGGTGCAGTAAAGCCATTTGAGTGAATAAAATATGATAGAGTCTTTCTACTGCACCATAAAATTATATTATTCAATATGACTATAACTAATTATAAAAACAAACAGTCATTTATATTTATTATTTTAATATCTCTTCAAACGTTAATATTTACCTTGTACAAGAGCACAAATATAAAATTAAAATCATCGAGTTATAGTTAAGGTTTAAATTAAAATTTATTGTTTTATATTGTGTGTGTGAATATACAATTATTAAATTAACCTAAAACCAACATTGTTATAGTCTATTTAACAATAAGTATCAAGACTAAAATTTAACCCGTTGCATATTGAGTATGCTTTGAGTTTGAGAAAAATAATTAAATAGAAGGTGTAAGTGATACTTGTGCTTGTATTACTTCGGTAAGATCAAGGTTTACCAGCTCATCGCTTAGTAAAATGACTTTTATTAGCCCCTATGTGGAAATTTGCAAACAAAAAAAGCCGAGTATTTAAAAATACTCGGCTTTGACTACACAATGCGGTTTACTGAACTACATCAGTAATTGTTTTAATAACTGGCTTAGGGTTTAAATTACGATCCCATAGTAATGGGTAGTTTGTTCTGTTTGGGATTGGGTAGTCGTTTTTCCACGACATACCATCGTGTAATCCCCAAAAGGTTACGCGGTCTATCTTGTCTCGCTTTGCGTAAAACAGTTCAAACAAGGCTTTATAACGGGCGTTTAATTGCGCCTCTACGTCGCTTGGCAAGCCATTTTTATATGGGTCGAGGTAGGTTTCAAACTCTTCTAGCTGAAATTGTGGTTTCATCATATCGGTGCCGGTAATTTGCCCCTCTTTTGTTAACGGCAGCACGTCTATATCAAGCTCGGTGATCATCACTTTTATACCCAGCGCGGCGTAGGCGTCAATGGCTTGTTCAATATATTGCATTTTAGGAAAATTAAGCCCCCAGTGCGCTTGTATGCCTATGCCGTCGATTCGAATTCCTTCTTTTTGCAGCATTTTGATCATACGTATAATGCCGTCTCTTTTTTCTGGTCGCCATGCATTAAAGTCGTTGTAATAAAGCTCAGTATTAGGTGAATACTGTTGGGCGTATTTAAACGCGGCTTTTACCATCGTATCACCATTACCTATGCGGTTAACCCACACAGTTGGGCGATAAGAGCCGTCATCAGCTATTACTTCGTTTACTACATCCCACGCATCTACATTGTTTTTATAGCGCCCTGCTACCAGCTCTATGTGTTTGCGCATTTGCTCAAGCTGCTCTGCAGGGGTATTTGGCTCATTTTTGCTATTTGTAAAAAACCAGTCAGGCGTTTGGTTATGCCACACTAAGGTGTGCCCTACCGTAAACAAGTTATTTTGCTTGGCAAAATCTATAAACGCATCTGCACCACTAAAATCAACCTTACCTTGCTGTGGGTAAATTACTTCTGCTTTCATAGCATTTTCAAGCGTCACTGTATTAAATTGCTTAGCAATAATTGACTGTGCGGCGGTGTTTTGGCCTGTCACTATATCTTGATTTACAGCAACCCCCATTTTGAATGAGTCTGCAAAGGTGTTTTTAAGGGCTGGGTCTTGTGCAGCGTCTACGCTTAATGATCCTGCAAGTAAAAGCAGGCTAAGTGTGTATTTTTTATGCATATGTGTGCTCCGTTGAATCGTTATTATTTTCGATAAATATCATACAACGAAAAAAATAAATGATATAGTCAATGTGACCATTAATTATAAATTAAACAAACCTGAGTAAACGTCCATGCTAAAAACACACAAAAAAACGCTAAGCTTAGTTATATTAATGCTCTGTATAAATAAAACAGCGCTGGCACAACAACTTCAAAACCCAGCTTTGTTAAACGCTGTAAACAGCCAAAGCAATGAGCAATCACCGCTAATAAAGGGCGTAATACCCACACTTGTTAGTGACGATTTTTTGTTTTTAGAAGGCCCAACGTGGTCAAGCCAAGACAATGCGTTTTATTTTTCAGAAATGAACTTTGCAAGCCTGCAAGCACTAGGCCCCGACTCCACCATTTATAAATTGCAATTGCCTAATACCATCACCACTTATTTAAAACACAGTGGTACAAATGGCCTGTATGCAAAAAGCGGCAACCTTTATAACCTTAACCACAATACGCAGTCGCTTTCTAAAATTAATATAAAAAGCAAGACCAATACCGTAATAGTCAATAAGTTTGATGGGTTAAGCTTTAGCTCGCCAAACGATATGACTATGCACAGAAATGGCGATATTTACTTTACAGATCCTAATTGGCAACTAGGCGAACGCACTCAGCAAATACCTTATACCGGTGTGTATAAGTTAAGTAATATGGGCGTACTTAGTTTAATTGACGCTACGCTTGAAAAGCCCAACGGTGTTGCACTATCCCCAGATCAGCATACCCTTTATATTGGTGATTTTAGTAACCGCGTCAGCAAATACACTATTGATGAAAACGGTAATATTTCACCACGCGAAGACTTTATTAAAGTAACCTCCCCCGATGGTATAAAAGTAGATTCTGCTGGCAATATTTACGTTAGCAGCCACAGTAAAGGCGTTATTAATATTTATACGCCAGAAGGTGCATTCATCGATAAAATTGAACTGGGCCCTAATGTAACTAATCTTGCGTTTGGTGGTAAAAACCGAAAAACATTATTAATAACTACCGCTAAGGGGTTATTTACACTTGATGTAAAAATAGCTGGTTTGGTTAACTAATAAAGTAACTTATTAAAGAGAAAGTTAAGCTCACTCGTTAAGTATAAAAACCGGTGTAACTTAGTTACACCGGTTTTTTATTATCTAAGTTTTTGCTACTTAGGTAGCGTTATTTTAATTAAACGTGTTGTTATAAAACTTAAAATTACCCGATACATGCAGCATAGCTAACATATACAGCGAACCATTGTAGTAACGATAATCACCTGTTGGTTGCGATAAAGACCAAAATTCGTTAAAAAACTCAGTTGCTTGCCCAGCATTTGTTGAAGCCAGTAGCGCTACTGCATTAGCCGCTTTTTGACCTTCGCCCGCACAGCCTCTGTTTTGCGCCCCACCGTACGAATACACTTGCTCGTAACAGTTATTACTGTTGTTAGTTTTTGCATAACTTAAAAAGCCCAATGCTTTATTTACTGCGCTTTTATGCCACGCTTGAGCACCCATTAAATGCGCGTCTAAACCCACATTCATAATTACGCGCCATGCATCAAATTCATACCATTGACCTGGGTTTGCTTGGTCGTTAAAAATGTAGCCAATAACAGGGCTGCCATCTAAGCGTGATAAAAATGTAGGTAAGTTCCAATGCGGGCTACCACTTACTTTTGTAAAATGGTTTTTAAGTAAGGTTCTACTTTTTGTGGCGACTTGTCGCCAGTAAGTTTTGTCTGCTTGGTTAGTTACGTTATTTGCAAAGTAGTCATAAAACGCAGGTATGTGATAAGAAGGGTCTGTTAGGTTATCAATGTAAGGTGAAAAGCGGATTATTTGGTTTTCCATCAACTTACTTTTAATCGTGTTTAACATGGTAATGGCATCGTTGTAGTAGTTAAACTCACCCGAATTGCCCCAACGAGCGGAGGCATTAAGTAGTGCAAAAGCAAAGTACTCTTCGCCATCGGGAGCGGGGCCTTCATCTACTTTATAAACAAAGCCGTTTTGATTAAGCTTTAGTTTCCACGCGTAAACGCCTTGTTTTTTAGCATCAGGGTGGTTGTCTGGATTTTTTTGATACGCTTTTGCAAAGCGCCATAGGTTATCAAACTCTTGCTGTTTGTTTAGCATGACAGCGGCGGTCATTCCCCACGACTGCCCTTCTGTTCTTATATCGTCGCCCTCGTCTGGGTTAATTGCTTTTATATAGTGTGCTTTATAAACACCGTTTTCGGTGTACGGGTAATAAAGTTGTTGAGTGTTGTTATAGCCAAACATATTGTCAAAAGTACTATTCACCTTCTGTTGTATGTTTGTTTTACCCATTTCCTGTGCAAGGTTACGGTAAGTACCCGAGCTATCAGCACCAACACTCGGGGGATTTACGTTAAAAGCTGCATAAGAGTGGCTAGATGCAAGCACTAACAACATAGCCGTAGATTTTAAAATTACGTTCATATTTATCCTCTTTTTGTGAATTATATCAGCGTGAAAACCAATATAGTCTTTTAGACTATTTGATCAAGATATTTTCACATTTATTTTACTTTCGATAAAACTTAAATTTTTACTTAATCAATTAAAATGTCGCAATTTAATAAAATATGCACCCAGTAAATACCATATCAATGACGCATTCATTTCGTACCTAGATAATATGAACTCGAAAGAAAGGTATGTAAGATTTTGCTTAGTATTAGCAATAAAGCAGTGTAAAAACATAAAAATAAAATAAGATGTGCTGGTATACTCTTTTTATTCTTAAGAGGTATTATTTAGTATGGTTACAATCAAGCAAGTGGCTGCCCGTGCTGGCGTTTCATTTAAGACAGTCTCTCGTGTGGTTAACAACGATCCGAGTGTTAAAAGTGTAAACCGTGAAAAAGTGCTAAATGCGATAAAAGAATTAAACTATCGCCCAAATCGAGCAGCAAGCCTAACACGCCGAAAAAAAACAAATATATACGCCATTATTGCTGATGAGCTGCTTAACGTACCCTACACTTTTGATATTATTCGGGGCGCTCAAGAAGTTGCCTGGAAAAAGAACAAAGAACTGCTAATCCTTAACATCAATGAAACAAAAGCAAGCATAGATAGGGCTATAGTAAGTCTATTAGAGAATAGGGTTGAAGGTGTTATTTATTCAGCAATGTGCCACCGTGCAGTTCAATTACCCGATGAATTAAAAAAAATCCCGACTATATTGGCTAATTGCTTTCCAATAAATGGGGATTTTCCGTGTGTTGTACCTGATGAAGTACAAGCCGGGGAAGAAATTACCACAGCACTAATCAATAAAGGCTATCGCCGAATTGCATTTCTAAATTTAAATGAAGATATAATTGCTGCAAAAGGCCGAAAGCAAGGTGTTATTAATGCATTTACGCGCCACGGCTTACCTTTAAGCAATTTACTTATTGAATCGGTTATCATTAAGCAAGATGACGGAATTGAACGCTCTATATCTCGAGAGTCTGCTGCTAAAATTATCGATAGCTTTAAACCCGATGCTATTATTTGTGGGCAAGACCCAATGGCTATGGAAATTTACTTTGTGGCGCATGAAAAAAACATGGTAATAGGCGATGATATAGGTATAGCTAGCTTTGATAATTGGGGCAGTATACCTGAATTATTCAACCAAATTTAACCACTATGGCTTTACCGCACCTACAAATGGGTCGCTGGGCTATGGAATACCTTATAGACCTCAGAGTCGACTTAGTTCATCAACATTTGCCATTTAAATTAATAAAACGAGATTCCTTTTAGGGCGTGTTGATCTTTGTGGATTGCAATTTGTTCAATCTAGGGGCGATTTAATCGCGGCGCGAGGTTTGTAACCTAGTGGGCTAAGTAAAAACCGAGCAAAGCTTCCGCGTCCTGCTCACGCCCCTTACCTACATCCATGTAGGCAACAAAGAGTTAATCGTCCCTTGAAAGAACCCAACGGGCAGCGCATGTTTGGTATTTATGCTGCGTTATCGCCTATTTATGAGGAATAACCACACTACATAGGCTCGGCCTTGCCTAAAAACCAAACATACAGCTGCAAATTCACCCACGAAAGGTCAGCACGCCCTAGTATCAATTTACTTAAGTGATCTACTTTAAAGCATAAAAACGTGCTGGTAGCTAAGAAATTGCGCTATTTAGTTGTTTTAAATGTTCACTTTTAATGCTGTTAACATAAAATTCAGCCTAAAAATAATTAAGTGCTTTTTAAAATTGGTACAAGAGTATTGTCTGTGTAATCACTAGTAAATTATTTTTTGCCGATAAAACCCAAACGGCTCTAAGTGATATAGAGACGTGTTTGAATTTATTTTGTTATAGCAACATTATTAAATTGAATGTCTTTTAAGGTAAATTGCTGCAGGGCTTTTACGCTCACCTTATGGTACGGCTGAGTAGGAAAAACAATAGAGGTCATTGTACTTACTCCTTTATTTACAAACACCTCGACAGACGCTTTATCAACCCAGATATCTACATGATAATCTGTAAGGTTTTTTTGCAGTGGGCTCGTTTGAATAGATGCAAAATCAGCCTCAAAGTCAATCAGTCCAGACTTAGTCCTATCTAAAACAAGTGTTCCTTTTAGTGGGTTGAGCGAGAGTATTGTTTGCTCCCCCGAGTCGGCACTTAATATAATATCAATTGCTTGATTGGCGTTTACTAAGGTAAAACTTAGTTTAAATTGCCCAGGAGCAACATTAAATACCTGGTCAAGTTGGTAATTATTTTTACCTTCTAGCACAGCTTTGGTTTGAGTACTGGCCAAAATTTTCTGCAACTCTTTAACTGGCTGTGATGCTAAGCGTAACCCTTGAGATGTTTTTATCAACTCAAGTTCCCTTGGTAAGGTCATTGCACTACGCCAGGTTGTTGTTGGCACAAAATTAGCGTACTGCCAATTGCTCATCCAGCCCATAAATAAATGACGATTATCAGGTGCATCAGAAAAAGTCACTCCAGCATAATTGTCAGTGCCATAATCTAGCCAAATTGCAGGCTCTATTTTTGGCCTAGCTGCTTGGTCAGAAAAGGTGATATCAGCAACTTTAATGTGGCCCCAATCACCCTTTTTACTATCGATTACTTTAATTACTCCTTGCTTATTTTTAAAGCTGCGCACATCCCACGCAGTTTCTAACATAACATTTGAGTTACTACCTACTGTACTTTTAACTACTTCACCGTTAATCAATAACTCAATTGCAGTTCGTTTTTTATGTTTACCACCTAATATTTTAAAATTGATATAATCGTGCTCAATAGTAAAAGCCTCAGATAAAGCTGAACCAGTTGCTTCGTCAGATTGGTTAAATGAGCTCAGTATTGGCTTTCCTTGTTGATCACTTGCAATATGAAATGCATTTCCTTCTACCTGCCATTTACTTAATCCATTTTTAAAATTTGCAAACTCTACACCTTGTGGAAATACAGCCAATGTAGGCGCTAGCATTTTCTGATAGTTTTCATCTAAAGTGAATTTTGTTCCATCAAAATCACCTATAAAATATTGAGTTCCTGAGCCGCCATTAGGTGCACCAGGGTTAATGCTTACTAGTAGAACATATTTATAATTATCAGTGCCGCGTATTTTTACACGGATTAAATCAGGGCATTCCCACACTCCACCATGGCTACCCCATTGGGCTCCAAAAGTACTTTTAAACTGCCAATCTTTTAGATTAGTTGAAGTATAAAAACCTATGTGGTCATCTTGGGCCAATACCATAACCCACTGCTTTGTTGCTGGATGCCATTTAACTTTTGGATCTCGAAAATCACGGATATTTGAATTTTTAAGTACAGGATTATGTTTATATTTTTGCCAAGTACGCCCTTTATCTATGCTATACGCTAATCCTTGTGTCTGAATATCGCCTAACCCTTGTTTTGCTCTTTCCTCATTATGGTATGTGTAAATAGCCACCAAAGGTGGGTTTTCTTTTGTACCAAAGCCACTGCTATTTTTCCAATCAACAACGGCACTGCCTGAGAATATCGTTCCGTGTTGATCTGGGTACAGCTTTACACCTTGATGTTGCCATTCAACCATATCAGAACTTATTGCGTGCCCCCAGTGCATAGGGCCCCACACCGAACCATAAGGGTTATATTGATAAAATAAATGGTATTCACCTTGGTAATACACCATTCCATTAGGATCATTCATCCAATTTTTATTAGGTGTAAAATGATAAGCAGGCCTAAACGCTTCGTTTGCCAATTGTTCTTTTACATATTGCTTGTTGTTTTGAGATTGATTTACTGCATCACATGCAGTTAAAAAAGACAAAACGAGTATTATAATTATTAGTTGCATCGAATGCCCCACACTTAGTTATTGGTATTAATAGAAATATTTTCTAAAGAACGCCCTTTTGTTTCAGGCATAAAACGAGCTACAAAAATAAGCTGCCCCACCATCATTAAAGTGAAAAAGCCAAAAATCTCTGCTGGACTAAATTTTTCTAAAAAATAAGGCATAAATAAAGTGATTGCTGCAGCAAACAACCAATGTGTACCTGAGCCTAAAGACTGACCTTTAGAGCGTATTTTATTTGGGAATATTTCGGCTATAAAAACCCAAATTACTGTGCCTTGTCCAATTGCATGTGCGGCTATAAATACAAATACAAACGCAACAACCAATACTCCTCCTGTTTGGTTGCTAAATGCCCATGCAACGACAGCCAATGAAATAATGTAACCAATAGAACCAACATACATTAATGAACGGCGGCCATATTTATCAATTAATAATAAGCCAAGCATAGTAAAACATAAGTTAACTAGGCCTATCCCTGCACCTGATAGTAGTGCCTGGTTTACATCTAATCCTGCTAGCTCAAAAAGCCGAGGAGCATAGTAAATAATGAAATTAATACCCGATAATTGATTAAATGCCGCAAACAAAAATGCGAGTAGAGCGGCTTTACTGTAAGTACCTGAAAACAGTTTAGACTCAACATTTTGTTTTTTATCTTTTTCAATTGCTAGTAAAACGGTATCTGGCTTTGACTCTCCTAGTTGGATTAATATTGACCGCGCTTTTTTTATAGCGTTTTTATTTTGTACTAACCAACGTGGACTTTCAGGCGCTCTCACAACCATAAGTAAATAGATAACGGCAGGTATTGCCTCTACGGCAAGCATTAAACGCCAATCGTTTCCAGATGTACCTGAAATTAGGAAATTTGAAATAAATGCAATTAAAATCCCAAACACAATTTGAAACTGATAAAGCGCAACTAACCGCCCGCGATATTTAGCAGGGGCTATTTCTGATATATAAGCGGGTACCACAATAGAAGAGATACCCACACCTACACCGCCAATAAACCTCAGCAAGGCAAAAGTATAAGGGTCTTGCGCAATTGCAGAACCAATAGCAGAAACTAAAAATAATACGCCAACCAATACTAATGTGGGTTTGCGGCCAAATTTATCACAAGGGTAATTACCTCCTAAGGCTCCAATTAATGTTCCCCATAAAGCTGAAGACATAATAAATAAGCCATGAAATAACGAACTCGTATCCCACATTGCTTGAATGGGCTTATCTGCCCCAGATATAACCGCCGTGTCGAAGCCAAATAAAAACCCCGCTACAGCGACTGTTATTGACCAGTAAATAATCTTATTCATATCAACTCTTATTGCTTATAGGCGCCAATTTAATCAAAGCACGACAATGGGCGCATTTATATTCTTATTAAAGCTTTAAGTTACATACTTACCTGGTAATTAGATGCGCTAAATCAGTGTATAAGAGCAATACCCAATACCTTGATAATTATGGTTTTAAAATGCTTAAATTGTGTGTTTTCTCATTGCATGTCTATTTACCCTTGCAAATAAACAACGTTGTCTTTTTTGATTTGCTCTATCTGTCTAAATTTAATTGTACGGTCAATTGCCCGTAGTACTTAAAGCATAAAGTTAAACAAACATTATGACAACGTTGTCTTTTTAACATTAAAGAAACGTAAACTCAACAAAATCATTGCATCAATGTATTACCTTTGTGTGGTTCGTTATTGATGATTACCCGACATATTGCCTACAGCGCTTTTAGTCCTTTCCCTGTTGCTGCCCAATAAATTCCGCCATAGATATGCTCGGTTAAAAATTCACTTTTATACACCGCATTAGTATGCCCAAGGGCTGTGTAAAATGATCGACCACCATCGTAATTGTGATACCACGAAATAGGATGAAACGCCCCCATACCTGAGCCTGTTTTGTTATTACCCCAATCGGCAGTTGGGTTGTAAGTTTGCTCATCAACCGTGAGTAAGTAGTTTAACTTAGTTAGCTCGGGCCCAAACTCGTACCACTCGTCGGTCCAAAGTATCTCCTGCGGCATATGGTTTAAGCCAATAAAGACAGTATTCGGCACTTTACGTAGTACGCCAGTTTGAATAACAGGATGAATGTTAAAGGTGCGCCCCACCAGCTTTTGGTACCAAGGCCAGTCGTATTCGGTATCTGATGCGCTATGAATGCCAACAAAGCCTTTACCTGCTTTTATAAATCGCTCAAGCGCGGCTTGCTCTTTTAGGTTTAAAATATCGCCCGTGGTTGATAAAAATACCACTACATCAACATTTTTTAAGTAATCGTCGTTAAAGTAATGGCTCTCTTCGTGCCAAATTAAGTTAAAAAAATGCTTATCGGCTAAGACCTCTAACGCTTTAACCCCTTCGGTTTGCGACTTATGGTGCCACCCTGCGGTTTTTGTAAATAGCAGCACATTAAATTGCTTTTTAGGGAGCGTATCAAACCCTGTAGCATGACTTTTTTGCACTGTTACCATACTCAGCGTCAATACAACAAAGCATAATAGCCAACCTTTATATGCGAATCTAGATAAAGAAAAAAACATAATATTCCTATTTAAAATGAACAAACATATTAGCCGTTAGCCGCCCTGTTTGTGGACACGACGAAATATCGGTTGACGTGTTAAGTAAACTGGTGTGCAGCAAATACCCAGGAAACACAATAAGCCTATTTGGCTTATATTCTATGTGCTTGTAGCACTCAAACTCACTGTGCTGCGTGGTGCAGTAACTAGGCTTTGTATTTGCTAATTCAAGGTATTGCTGAGCATGTGTTAAATACGTGTTTTTGCGCTTTGTACTGATTGTTTCAAACCCTGTTTTTTTATGCCTAAAAAACCCAGTGCCGCCATGCTCGCCTTCGCCAAGGTAATGAATAATGGCAATTAGGTTAGGATCGTTGGTATCAAAGTGTGGCAAGGTTTGTATAGGTGATAGCTGCTTCTGCGTTTTAGTAATTAACGATAAGGTATTATCTTTTGGGTATGGGGTAAGTGTTTGCCCAATATTAAATACGTTATAAAACCCCTGTATAAGCGGCTTTAGGTAATCAACCACACATTGCTTTGGCAGCGGCATGCGTAAACCTGGGTATTGAGTGAGTTCGTCAGGTTTAAACTCTCCCTGATTTTGCGCATGATTTTCATCAGCACTTTGCGCTAAGTTTATAAGTTTTTGCGGCTCACTCAGGTAGTCGTCAATTATAATAATTGGCGTTTGCTCTTGCCCTATAAACTCATACTGCGGCTGTAAATTATTGCCAAGTGTTAGCATATTGCTTACTTAGCCTTGCAATAATGATTAATAAAATCAATGTGACTCGGTAAGCTATCTGCTTTTTTAGCAACATGATTTTTTATTGACTCTAAAAATCGTTTAAGCTCATCATCGCTCATGCTATCAACAATCGGATGATAATTTTGCGGCATTAGCCCTTGCCCTAACATCACTTGTAACCACGAGGCTTCACCAAATAACTCTTGCTCTGCTTTATAAACATGCCCACTTTGCTTAAATAGCTCAATGCGTTTGGCAAGCGACTCTGGAATTGGCATGTTTTTACAGTAGCGCCAAAAGTCGCTATCGGTGCGCTGTGTTACATAGTAATGCAGCACAATAAAGTCTCGAATGTTTTCGGCTTCAAAGCGCATTTTGTCATTAAAGTCATCTTGATAGCACGACTCGATTGCTTTGGTTGGCATGTTTTGCATTAATCTTATAATGCTTTGCTGAATTAAATGAATACTGGTTGATTCAAGCGGCTCAATAAAACCACTTGCTAAGCCAATAGCTACACAGTTTTTGTTCCAATGTTTACGCCGTGTACCGGTGCGGTATTTAATAACGCGCGGCTCATTAATCGGTTTGCCTTCTACGTTATTGAGTAGCGCTGTTTTGGCCTCATCATCGCTCATGTATTTACTACAAAACACTAAGCCATTACCACGACGGCTTTGCAGCGGTATTTGCCACTGCCAACCACATTTATGTGCCATTGCACGCGTATATGGCACTATTGGGCTTACTAATTCGGTTTGTACTGCCACTGCGCTGTCGCACGGGAGCCAATGGCTCCAATCTTCGTATCCGGTGTGTAGCGCTTGCTCTATTAATAAACCTTTAAAGCCGGTGCAATCTATAAATAAATCGCCCTCAATAATTTGCCCGTCACCTAAAGTAAGCGATTTTATAAAGCCATTAGTGGGCTCTAAGTTAACTTTGCTTATCATGCCTTCTATACGTTTAGCGCCGTTTTGCTGTGCAAAATTTCGTAAAAATTTAGCGTACAAACCTGCATCTAACTGATAAGCATGGTTACGGTCTTGATTCGGTACTACGGCAAATTTACCCAAGCGACTTGCTACGTGCTCTGTGCAATAATCACCAATATCGGCAGCTACACCTTGTTGCATACCTTTTAGCCAAAAGTGCTGAAAACCTGCAGCCCAACAACCTTGCCCCACATAACCAAATGAGTGAAAGTAGCTTTGCTGGTTTTGTTTCCAGCCCTCAAACGATATGCCTAATTTAAACGTGGCATTAGTGGCTGCCATAAATTCTGATTCGCTAATTTTTAGTAAATCATGAAATATATGCAGCGTAGGAATAGTTGATTCCCCAACCCCTACGGTAGGTATTAAATCGGATTCAACTAAGCATACTTCAATATTTTTACCTAGCAGCTTGGCCATTGCTGCGCTGCACATCCAACCGGCGGTACCGCCACCTGCTATTACTATTTTTTTAATTGCATTTTGATTCATAATTCAAACCTTACAAGTCGCCTAGCGTCTTAATTTATTTTGTAATTCGGCTCTTAACTTACGCGCTGTTAGCTCATTCATTGGCTTTGTTAAAATAGCCTGTGCGGGCTCTGGTATGTGGGTAAATTCGTTATCAGCAAATACATAGTAATTAAACAAACGTTGCCATGCTGCGCGCTCATGCTTTGGTAAATTACGTATGTTTAAAATAGCAAGGTGCAACGCATTAGTAGGCTGCCCATACACCGCTGGCGTATTTTTAAACCAATAATTAAACAGTATATTTAAACTGCCAAGCCCCTCTACTTGGTGCCACCACATGCTGGGTAATATAAGGGCATCGCCCGCTTCCAAATCAACAGTTATTGCTGCTTTTATAGCTTGTTTAAATTTAGGGTATTTTGTGAAATTAGGCGCTGTAGTAGTGGTTAAACTTATTGGCTGGCCACCGGGTGCTTTATCAAGCGGGCCTATATATAAATTATCTATTTGATCGGGGGCAAATAAAGTAAAACGCCTTTTACCTGCAACGCAACATGCTAAATTTTGCGCTACGTCGTAATGTGCTGGTACGGTAACCTTTCCGCCTGCCCATACATTAAATAAACAGCCTTCGCTTAATGCGTTAACGTGGCAGTGTTTAACCAAACCAGGTAAGCACTGTGCAATGCTAGTAGAGCCAATGTATAAGGTGTCTGCTTGTGGGTTATTAGCAGTTTGCGTTATTTGCTCAAGCGTATTGATAAATTCCGCTTGCTGATTAGTAAAGTTAAAACCGCTCATATCGCTGTTATACCCAACAACCCCATTTTGGCTGGCAGGTATTGTGCAATTGTTAACTAAAAAACCTTCGTAAAACGGCGTTAAATAATCAATTGCAGTTGCATCAGATTTTTTAGCGGCAATAACTAGAGGCCAATCGCTCACAAACCCTTTTAGTACAATAGGCACAGGTGAGTTTAAAAGCTCCTTGGGTAACGTGCTGGGAGTTAAGCCACTTAGCGTTTGAATATTATTTGATAAATTTTCCATTGTTAAGCACTTATACCGCGTGCTTTTGTAGCTTAAGTTGCTCGTTTTTAAGCGCCACTAAATCACGCACATGTACTTGCGATGCAATGATCATGTATATACACGCTAAATACCCTTGTGAATGCAGCTCTGCAATTGCATCGCTACTTAGCTGGTTAAGTGAGTCTTCGTTGATGGTATAAAAACCAAGTAAGTTATGTTTAAGCCCGTTTACTAAATCAAGCTCTAGCGATACTGATTCAAGCAAACCATGTTTAATCAAAGTTTTAATAAATGGCTGATTTTCTTGTAAACCATGATGCAAGTTGTCGAGCACATTTATTATGTTTTCGAGGTAATCGCTATTCCCGCCGTGTTCTAAAAATAAGTTAATACCCTGCTTTGTTGACACTTTTGGCGAGTCTAAATCAATGCTAAGCATGCGCTCTTGCGTTGCCACACCGTTTTGCATTGTATTTTGAGTCGCGATAGCAAAAGGCAATCGCTGCATACTTAGTGGAATATAGTGTGCTTGCCATTGCTGGTTTACTAAAAATAAGTTTTCGTCTTTATTTATGCCGTACAAACACACCGGCGAAAATGTATTTGTTGTATCGTCTTTGGTAAAAAATATTGGGTAATGTGCTTGAGCGACTCTAAATTCGCTCACAAATGTTTCGCTATACCAAACCCCGTCACCTAGGTGTGTGCTGCGTGCAGGGTTTATTTTTAAATGCTGATGTTCAAGATTATTTAATAATGCATGATTGGCCATGGATTGTGTGCTCCAATTGTTGTTGTGTGCCTTTACCTACTACTACAAATAAAAATGTAACAAATAAGTTAAATTCATATTGACTATAACAGCTGGGTATTATTATTACTAGGTTAATTTAGGCAAATAAAAAAGCCGCAAAATGCGGCTTTTTTAAGGTTGCTACAAGGGTGATTTATTAAAAATTATAACGAACACCTAAACCGTAACGAGAGCCTGTTTGAGTGATGTTATAAATCAACTGTTGCTTACGCCCGTACGATGTTACGTACTCGTCAGTAATGTTTATACCTTCAATAAATACGGTAAGTCCCTCTACTGCGGGTACTTCGTAACTTACGTTAAAGTCTATTTGGTAATACTCATCAGTGTAAATTGGTGCGGTTAAATCGCCATTTACACGACGCTCATTTAAAAACGAGTCGCGCCAGTTATACGCAATACGTGCTTGTAAGCCTTCTTTATCGTAAAAGAACACCACGTTTGCAGTATCACTTAACCCTACTAGCGCTTCTGTATCCTCTAATGAGTCGTTGTCGTATTCAAGGCCTGAGTCAACCATGGTGTAGTTAAAAATACCACCAAAGCCTGACTCACCAAATAAGTGCTGAATATTAAATTCAAAACCATCAATGGTGTATTCTTGGTCGCCATTTACAGGCACGTTTATCCTAAAGTTAATTGGATCATCTGAGTCTGGGTCACCAACAATTGTGCCGCCGTCTAACTCGCCATCTTCATCAAATTTAGGTTGTACATTTGGATCATCAGCAAAGTTTTCAAATATATAGGTTCTGATATCTTCGTTAGATGCATTAGCGCCAAGTGCCGCTGTAGCAGCTCTAAACTTTTCACCATTTAATGGATCAGCTAAGTTAAATATATTTGAGTCGATAGTACCTGTAGTGATCCAATTTGTTACGTCTTTTTTAAAGTAACCAAACGAAATATAGCTACCTTCGCCGTAATACCATTCACTTGATAAGTCGTAGTTAATTGATTCAAGCGGTTTAAGTCCTGGGTTACCAGAGCCACCCGAATAACCACTTAAGCTACCACCGGTATTAATCGTTGTACCGCCTTGTAGTTGGCCATAACCCGCTCTTGAAATAGTTTTGCTCGCTGCTGCGCGAATCATTACATCTTCAACAACTTCAATATTAAAGTTAATATTTGGCAGGAACTGGCTGTAATCTGCCGACTGGCTTAGCGTTTCAATGCCGGTAACACCGGTTACTGATGTAGCTGTATCTTCGTTCCACTCTACGCGGCTGTAACCGGGTGCTGTTGCTTTAGAAAATACGTCTGTTTTTTCGTAGCGTAAGCCAATTTGCAGGTCGAAAAACATGCCACTCAATTCGCCTTTGTAATTTACTTGAGCAAAAGCAGACTGCGTTTTTTCTTCCGTAAAGCGGTTTGTTGCTGCATCCCAGTCAGTTGAGGCACAAAATTGTCCTTCGCCGTTTGGCCCTGCTGCTGCGCCGTCGGCTGCTTTACAATCACCATAAAGGTTATCTACGTTAGCAATAGGATCTGCGTACTCTGCTGCATTTACAATCGCATCAAAGTCGGCAAAAAAGATTGTATTAAATAAATCGTATCCGCCTTGTGATGCAGTGCCTTCAAAGTTACCCGCTTTAGCTTGAAACTTATCTAAAATAGTATCTTGGCGCCAATCAATATCAGCAAAGTCACCCTCAACACCAACACCACCCCAATCTGGGCGCTGTACTTGCGTATGACGGTAATGGTTATTTACTTTATTAACCGCAACACCAAAGTCAATGCTTAGGTTGTCGTCAATGTAGTAGTCGCCCGAAATTTGCGTTTGATCGATTTCTGAATCGTATTTATCGTTTGCAAACCAGCTACCCGATAAACGCATAGTACTTGGGTTAAAGTTTTCAATGTTACCAATTGCAATACCTGGTAAGTCGCCAGTTAAATCAAGCCCTGAGCGCGAACGTGTGTACGACGGTAACTGAATATTGTTACGTGTACCATGGCGTGGATCAGTTGCTTTCATTGATGCTTTTGAACTGTGGTGATCAAACTCTAGGTTAAGCTGATCAGACACTGCCCATTCTAGATTAAAGCCTAGTGAATCTGTTTTTTCTTCGCGACCCCAAGAACCTACCGTAAGCGACGTATCGCGATAATCAGCATCACTTTGAATGTCATAAATTTCTGAGTAAATAAGTGGATACGCGTTAGGCTCGCCCGCCCAAACAGATTCACTTCTATCGCCTGCGTAGTTAAACCAAACTGACGCATCAGTGTGCTGCTCTTCAACGGTTGTTCTAAACGTAGTGTAGTCAAGGGTTGCTGTAATGTTTTCAACAGGTTGATATTGAAAAACTAGCTGGCCATTTACACGTTCACGTTGGCGTTCTTCAAACACATAACGTGGTTGTTGCGGGTTTGAATAAATACCTGATGTAGGTCTGTTTGCTCCGCCCTCTGCGCCTGCAGGTACACCGCCCCACCCTGTATTTGTGTAATCAGATGCTCTGTAGCCTTGATCTTGAATAAACTGTTGCATACCGCTTTCACGGTCTTGGTAGCTACCTGAAATAGATATACCAAATTTATCGTCACCAAATGTTTGCGAATATAAACCACTTACCTCTGGTGTAATACTACCCTCATCGGTTGATTGATCGTCTACAGCTTTTACGCCAAACGATGCTTTTATACCTGGGCTATTTAAAGGCCTGTTTGTTGTCAAGTTTATAGTTGCGCCAATGCCACCTGAGGTAACACTTGCGTCTGATGTTTTATAAACTTGCACGCCCGATACGCTTTCAGATGCCACATTAGCAAAATCAAATGTACGGTCACCTGTTGTATTTGGAAGTTGGCGGCCATTAATAGTAATTAAGTTATTAGCAGGTCCAAATCCACGTACTGTTACGCGGCTACCTTCACCGCCCGCTCTATCAATTGATACGCCGGTAATACGTTGCAGCGATTCAGCAAGATTAGTATCAGGAAATTTCCCCATATCCTCAGCCGAAATAGCATCGACAATACCAGAAGAGTCGCGTTTAACATCCATAGAGCGCTGCAATGAACCTCTAATGCCTGTTACTTGTATTATTTCTACATCTTCGTCGACAACGGTTTCGGCAGCGTAGCTTTGGTGAGGAAGCGTAACGGTACCCATTGCAGCGAGTATGGCTGTTGAAATTATCTTTTTCTTAAACATCATGATGCCTTTTTCTTATTTAATTATTATTGACGTACTGCAAGACTTTAAGAATTACTCGAAACATAATTGTAAACTATTTGTTTCATTTTACGGTCAATAAATAATTATTGTGTGTGTATGTTTTAAACGTTTTACAAAGACCACAACCAGTTTTAAACATGTGCTACTTAACTAAAAACCATTAAATAACAGCACGTTTATGCTAATTCTTTGTGCTAATTTTTGCTTTAAAATATTTTCATTTTGTCATATGTCCTCAGCTTCCTCTTATTTAGACCATTAACAAAATAAATTAATGGTCACATTGACTATATCTTTTTTGTGCAAATAAAAGCTTAAGCTTTGCTTACGCAGATAATTTGCATTGTTTAAAACTATTTTTGTTAAGCGTGTTCATATGGGCTTATTGTTTGAATTTTTCCGTTTGAGTCGTGTTCGAGCTTAGCCATTTTCATACTGCGTAAATGGGTTTGCCCGCCCGATAACGTACTGTCGTGATAAAATAAAAACCAGTCGCCATTGTGCTTAACAATTGAGTGATGCGTGGTCCAACCAAGTACAGGGTTTAAAATAACGCCCTGATAGGTAAATGGTCCATATGGGTTATCGCCCGTGGCGTATACAATTTTGTGAGTATCGCCCGTTGAGTACGAAAAGTAATAAACACCGTTGTGTTTGTGTACCCAAGGGCCTTCAAAAAAGCGGCGGTTGTTATCGCATACTGTAATTGGCGAGCCGCTTTCATCTAGTACAACAACCTCTTTTACGTCTTCGCTTAGGCTGATCATATCTTGCGATAATTTTGCAACGCGCGCAGGAATTGCAGGTTCACCATTTTTGGGATACGTGCTTTGTTCATTAAATTCGCTAGTTTGCCAATTTTGTAATTGGCCGCCCCACAAGCCACCAAAATACAAATAATGGCTTGAGTCGTCATCTTCAAATACAGCAGGGTCAATACTAAATGTCCCTTGAATGTAATCGTCTTCGGCTTTAAATGGACCTGTTGGGCTATCACTTTTTGCAACGCCAATTCTAAAAATACCTTGCTGATCACGCGCCGGAAAATAAAGGTAATACTGACCAAGCTTATGCGCTGCATCGGGTGCCCACATTTGCTTGCTTGCCCATTTTACGTCGTCTACACAAAGTGCTACGCCATGGTCTATGGCTTTGCCTGAGCTTTCGTCAAGCGAAAACACATGGTAGTCGCGCATTGCAAAGTGGTCGCCGTTATCATTAATTTCATTTTTTGATTCAATGTCGTGCGAAGGATAAATATACACTTTGCCGTTAAACACATGCGCAGACGGATCGGCGGTATACATGTGATCAACTAACACATTATGATTTTGTATTAACGAGTTGGCTCGTTGTAAGTCTTTTAACTGTTTAAGTTCAGCGTCACTTAATCCATTAGATGGGGGTGCTGCTTGCGCTGTATTTTGCATTTTTACTCCTAGTATTGCCTGCCCACTTTGCACTTTTAAAAGGTGCAAAATGGACTGCTAAATTAGTTTATGGTTTTGTTATCAGCCAGCTGCGTTTGAATGCGCTTTACTTCAGGCTCGGTAAGTTTGTAACGTGTTATAAAAATTAAACATGCCACGGTACAAATTACTGGAATGCCGGCAAAGGCGAGTAAAATGCCTGATAACGTGTGTTCTGACTGTTCTTGATTAGGCACGTATGCATAGCCAGATAATATCCAACCAGCAATCGCACCGCCGATTGCAAAGCCTAGTTTTATTGCTAATAAATGGCCCGAAAACGTAACAGCGGTTAATCTGCGACCAATTTTTAAGGTGCCGTAGTCAACCGTATCTGCCACCATTGAAAACATAATTGGGGTAATTATCATGTGGGCAAAGTTAGCAATAAAGTAGACGATAAAAATGGTAACTATGGCGTCGCTCTCAAGTACGTAGAACATGCTGTGAGAAATAATTACGACAACTAACGCGGCGATAAAAAGTGTTTTCTTTTCAATAAATTTGGTTAAAAAGTTAGTAGACACAGCGCCTAGTACTGAGCCAATTGCTGATAGTGTTAAAAAGTTAGAAGTAAGTGAGGCTTCTCCTACGTAGTACTTAATATAATGCGGCGCTACAGAGGCTCTAACGCCAATTAAGATTAATGTTGCTAGGCTTATAACGGCTATTACAACCCATTGATCGTTTTTAAATAAGCTTAAAAATTCAAGGAAGGCATTCTTTTTAGTTTGCGCGGGTTTAACTTGTTTTGTTTCTTTAGTCATTTTAAAACATAGTAAAAAACAAGCCGCAGCAAGTCCGCCTAAAAACACCATGGCTAGCGGGTAACCTACTACATCGTCGCCGTCGCCAAAAAAAGCAACTAGCTTAGGCAGTGCCCATACAATTACAAGCAGTGCAGCCATTGCCAATGCAAATCGATATGACTGAAGCGATGCTCGCTCTTTAGGGTCGTTTGTCATTACTGCGCCAAGTGCGCCGTACGGTATATTAATGGCGGTATAACACGTCATTAATAGCCCGTAAGTAAAGTAGGCATATATAAGCTTGCCCGTAGAATCAAAATCTGGGGTTATAAATGCTAAACAAGCAAACACACCGTAAGGCACGGCTAAAAATAATATATATGGGCGGTAAGAGCCCCAACGGCTGCGCGTTCTATCGGCAATGCTGCCCATTATAGGGTCGGTAATACCATCAAATAAACGAACCGCTAATAATAAGGTACCCGCAGCGGCTGCAGATAAACCGTAAACATCGGTATAAAATATCAACATAAAGTTAGCGACCATTTGAAATACAATATTACTGGCTGTATCACCAAGGCCGTACCCTATTTTTTCTTTAATTGTGAGTGTGTGTTTTGTGTTGTTCATGTGTGCTCAATTTTCAATGCAAATCGATATAGTCAAAAATACTATATGCATTTTTAGCGCATGTAAACATTTATGTTACATTTTTAATCAACCAGTAATTTATTTAATACATGGCGCTAATTAAGCGCTAAATTTACTAACATACAAAGGTATTATTCGTTCAATAAAAAACCAATACCAAACCAAAGCCGAATATCGGCGTTAACGCGTAAAAACAGGTACAGTGTATAAAGTGATTAATTAAATAGATGTGATTGTTTTAAATAGGATTTATAAACGCTTTTTATTTGCGCTTTACCCACCTTTTATATACCCTTAATAGTCTTTATAACAATATCTACGTATAGCTTTGGCTGAGTAATTTATGCACTATAAAACATCAAACATTTCTAACAACATCGACGAAGAATCGATTCCTGATGACTGCATTAGTAATCTAACCGTAGATAATATTGTATTTGCTATTCATGAAGGTAAGTTAAAGGTGTTGTTGGTTAAATATAATCGAGGCCTTGCAACAAGCCAATGGGGTTTAATTGGTCATTGGGTTCGTAAAGATGAAAACTTAGACCTTGCAGCTTTACGTGTTGTTAAAAGTACGACCGGTGTTGAAAACCTTTATTTAGATCAGTTAGGTGCGTTTGGTAACGTTGACCGCTACCCTGCTAGACGTATTATAACCATTGTTTACTATTCGCTCGTACGCTTTGAAGAAACCAATCTTGTGAGCGGCGACAATGCTTTAGAATGTGAATGGTTTGATGTAAATAACGTTCCCCCCTTAATGTTTGACCACGCCGACATTTTAAAAAGTGGCTTAGATTACTTACGCTATAAAGTAAGGCACGAGCCGATTGGTTTTAGCCTGCTCCCTGAAAAGTTTACCTTGCTTGAGCTACAAGGAATTTACGAGTCGATTTTGAATAAATCACTCGATAAACCTAACTTTAGACGTAAGTTCCAAAAAATGAACTTACTAATAAACTGTAAAGAAAAACAAACAAATGTAGCTCACAGAGCTGCTACTTTGTACCGTTTTGATATAAACGTATATGAAAAATTAAGAGAGTTTGGTTTTACGTTTGAGTTTTAAGTATGCAAATATTGGTCAAAGCAATTAATTCAATAATCTTGATAGATTCCCTTATAGAATTGAGCTTTGAATAATGACCTAATAGCTTTGTTATTCATTGCTTTTTTTCAACGGGGGTAAAGCGCCATCCTTTGAAAACTAACTTGCTTGCAGATCCATTACCACCAGATGAAGAACCACCAAAACTGGCTTCATTTAACGCCGTGTCAAAGTGAATACCACCGGCGCCGCTTACAATAACAGTATCTCCTAAAATAGACCCTTTAAAACCAACTGCTGAAGTAACTTTAACTTGTGAAAGTGGTGCGTATATAACAGCATAAAGCTCTCGTGTACCACCTGAAAACTCTATTCCAGTATCATTTCCACTGTAAGAACTATAAATACTAAAAACGGGCCTGCCTTCATTTGTAATCCCATTGTCAGGTGCGTAAACTTGTGCCCCATTTCCTATCTTAAGCTTTCCTTTAATTATGATAGTTAAGCTGCTGTTATCAGGGATTGTTAGCGAACTTGCGCCATTCATTGTAAAATCGCCATCTACAAACATAACTGCATTATGATTACTTTTTACCTGCATTCGGCCTTTAATTGTTACATCATCAAAATAAAATATTTGAGCTGCTGAATCAAGGAAAGTTGCAGCTTTAGCAGTGATGGTACCATCTGGAGTGCTTCCAAAGTCTACTAAAAAGTTAGCCGTGTTAGTTTCTAACTCGAGTAAGTCACCAGCTCTGCTATTGTTATTTATAAAAAGGTCAGGGCTTGTCGTATTAACTGACACGCTATCAATTGCTGTTGCAATATCAAGTGGATCACACGCAGTTAACCCTCTATTATTTTCACTTTCTGGTGTTATTTTTTCAACTGGCTCAATAGTTGGTATTGATATGTCTGGACTTGATACTTTATAAGGTGAAAAAGCATACTCTTTTGTGTCGCCCTTAAAAGAGCCATTACCTGCGTATCTAAGGTCTTTACTATCAATAGTACTGCCCCACTGTTTAAGCGTCACATTACCTTGAACACGCACTCCACCGTATACACTTCCCCCTGTTTGCTCATAATTCCCGGAGGTATAAACGCCGTGCCGTATTGTTGTTTGATTAAGAGCGACTAAATCATATGAACGAATTGTTCCTTGGACTGCATTACCTGTAATAGAAATTGGACCTGATGAACTAATATCACCACCAACTGGAGTTTGCTTTACTGATATAGATTGGTTTGCTGAAATACTACCTGAAACAGTACCACTACTTTGTGTGAAACTTAGATATGCCGATGCATCCCCTCCAACGACCACGCCACCAGAGAGTATTAAATTTCCATTACTATGAATATTGCCTGTAATATCAGCGCCTTGAATAATTGATAAATTACTAGAGGATAGAACATTACCTTCAATTGTACCGCTACCATTGAGCGTAATATCACCAGAGTCGTTAACTGTATTAACAAAAGATTCTTCTGATGTATTTTTGTTACCATCAGCTAGTGTGTCGTTATAATCCCCTAAAGACGAATCATAGCTATCAATTAAGCCACTTCCACTAATTGCAACACCAGAACACCCTGTAATTCCATTAGAAAAAACTGAGGCACTGCTGGTCGTTCCGCCCCCACCAGCTACATATTCGAATATAGCTTGCATTTGGTTCTCACCTTCAAAGCGAGTACCTTCGCTAGAAATTAAAATATCGCCATTACTGTCAATCTCAATGGTTGCATTGTATATACTAGATTCAAGCGAACTTGTCCCAGAAACTTCACTATTATGGGCTATTAAATCGTTAATATTTATAGTCGGGTCTGCAAGCATTGCTGTTTCTAGTTTTTCAATACTTGAAAATACCCCTTTCTCAGACATCAGCCTTGCGTTCAATTTTTTCTGAAAATTACCACTCAAGCGCTCCTGGATCACACTATCTCTAAGAGTACTAAGTACAACAATTGAAGCCATAGATGTTAAAATAAGTACAGTAACAAGTGTAAAACCAGATGTATTTTTCATTTATTGAAATGCCTTATTCATTACCATTTGCGACAAAGATATATCAATCACTAAGCTGTTATTGAATTGGCTTGGTAAGTTTGTAGGCTCTACAAGGACACTCACTACGTTGTTATCAATTACGTAGCTAATTGCATTAATACCTTTTAATATTTTTACTTTTCCATTCCCTACATCACAAAATAATGAGTCATCTTCATGGCTATATTTTTCGATGAATTGCGTACTAATAGTTAAGCCAGTACAAGCAGCTGCCCCCGCCTCTTGCTCAACACTTAGAATATTATTTGTGTAAGTAGGGACTGAGTTGGTTTGTTTTAGACTTCGTGTAAATACTTTACTGCTAAATCGGATTACATCTAATGCATTTTCTAAATCTCTAGCTGTGCTGGTACTGCTATTAATTGAAGAATAAGCCAGACTCACCCCGCCTAATAGAAACATGCCTGCAGCAAGTGCAACCATAAGCTCTATTAAAGTAAAGCCTTTATGTTTATGTATTAGATGTTTCATGGCGTGCAACCATCAGGTAGTGTTGGGAAGCTTCCTGTAATTACAACGCGATTTTCTAAGTTGTCAGTCAAACGCTTATCTTGCCAAGTTACTTCAACCGATAAATCATTTGAAAAGTTAGCAGGTAGAGTGAGTGTATATGCATCAATTTGTGGGGACAAATAATTTCTAAAGTCAGCATCGTTGTACAAACTTGGATCTGTTTGTTGTAGCTCACATAAATGAGGCCAAATACGCTCTAAAACATTATTTGCCTCAATTATTGACACCGTATAATTAAAGCTGTTTGTAATATATTGCAATGATTTTAGTTGGCCTGAAGCAAGCCCTAACAATGCAACCGTCGCGACAATTAAAGCAACCATAACTTCTAAAAGAGAAAACCCTTTGCTGTAATTTATTAGCATGTCTCTGGGGCCTCAACTAACCAACTTTGCCCACTTTGTAAAATACATAAAGTAAAGTCGACAGTTGTTCTGTCATTATCACTCACCAAGATTTGATACATTTGGCCTAATTCACCCGTACTTGAAATATTAATATTCTTTAAATCTACAGAAATGCTGCTATGTGTAGTTTCAAAAATATTTAACGTGGTTTGCGTTGAATTAATAGCAGTTTTTACTAGCCATTGTTTATTCGACGTTTTGAGAGAAACACTTTGATTTCTTTTAATGGCTTCACTACGCGCAAATTTAAAAACACTATGCAGTTGATTCGAATTTGTAACTAATCTATCCCGCTTTATAAAAGTAATAAACGAAGGAGCCGCAACAGCAGTTAAAATACCAATGATGGTCATCGTGATTAAAACTTCGAGTAAAGTAAAACCAAGGCTTTTTTTTACCAACATTGCGATTTATCTGCTGACTTAGTACCACTTTGATTTACAGACAACTTGCCACACTCATCACTTTTCTGAGCACCTTTAGGTGTAACTTGTATTGTAAATTCAGACCCATTTGAAGCGCCTGTAGTTGCATCGGTTGTATAGTTAAAGGAGTAATAATCTGAGGTAGGAAAAGTAAATGTATTTGGGTAACCACCAACGCGCGTGTATTGTCTTTCGAGAACAGCCGTTTGCTGTAGCAAAATCTGTTGAACATCAGCTCTTCGGCTCTTCTGTATGTAACTCGTATAACTTGGAAGTGCAACTGAGTATAAAATACCTATAATTGCAATTACTATCATTAATTCAACAAGGGTAAAACCGTAAGGTTTCCTTAACTGCTCCGTTTTCACTTATTTAATTCCATTATTTATATCAAACATGTTTTATTTTCACTTGAAATAAAAAGTAATTTGAATTTTTGTGGGGTGTATAATAGCGAGCGGTAACAACTTGTCAACAATATAACGTTAGAATATTTAGAAGCATTTATTTAAATAAAATAGCGCACCGAATAAAATCAAAATAATGCTACGGCGCACTAAAATAGTGCAATAAACAAGAGTTTAAAATAATGTAGCATTATAATTACCTTAACAATTTAATGTTAAGATACCATGTTGCTTTTATATAATTAACAGGAAAAACTAAAAGTTAATACTTTACTTGTTTTATATGTTTCTAAAATGTAACAAATGTTTTACTAAGCAAATATAACCCTCTATTCTACTAGTCTCTAGAAACAAACTTCTGATTATGCTATTTTTACTTAATAAGCAAATAAACTCAAAGGAGCTTTTTTCTTGAAACTTACGCCGCCCTAGGCAACCACTCCCCTTTTTCATCAGCACGTTACGTGCAACCTTAATCGCCGCCTGCGCGAGAATCACTGTTATTTAAATAAAATATTCCCCTATACTTTGGGAAACTAACTAATTAGGTTTATTACATGTTTGATCACGTAAAAAGAGATTGGCTCTCTAATGTTCGTGGCGATGTGCTTGCTGGTATTGTTGTGGCGCTTGCCCTAATACCTGAAGCGATTGCTTTTTCTATTATTGCCGGTGTTGACCCAAAAGTAGGTTTATATGCCTCATTTTGTATTGCGGTTATTATTGCCTTTGTAGGCGGACGTCCTGGCATGATATCGGCGGCCACCGGTGCAATGGCACTGTTAATGGTAACGCTGGTTAAAGATCATGGTCTGGAGTACTTACTGGTTGCTACCTTACTTACCGGAGTACTACAAATATTTGCAGGCTTTTTAAAGCTCGGTGAATTAATGCGCTTTGTATCGCGCTCTGTTGTAACAGGGTTTGTAAACGCGCTGGCGATTTTAATATTTATGGCGCAGTTACCTGAGCTGACTAATGTTACTTGGCATGTTTATGCGATGACCGCAGCGGGCTTAGGTATTATTTACTTATTCCCATATATTCCAACTATTGGCAAAATACTTCCCTCTCCTTTAGTGTGTATTGTTGTTATTACACTGGTTTCAATATTTTTGGGTCTTGATATAAGAACCGTTGGCGACATGGGCGAACTGCCAGACACTCTACCTATATTCTTATGGCCCGATGTACCGCTAACACTCGAAACACTGCAAATTGTTTTACCGTATTCAATTGGTCTTGCTGTTGTGGGCTTACTTGAATCAATGATGACCGCCACTATTGTTGATGACTTAACCGATACAACGAGCGATCGTAATAAAGAATGTAAGGGCCAAGGTATTGCTAATATTGGCGCAGGTTTATTTGGCGGTATGGCGGGTTGCGCTATGATTGGACAGTCAATCATCAATGTTAAATCGGGTGGTCGCGGCAGGCTTTCTACCTTTATTGCAGGCTCATTTTTAATCATTATGGTGGTGTTTTTAGATGAGTGGCTGCAGTTAATTCCTATGGCAGCCCTAGTCGCGGTAATGATTATGGTATCGATTGGTACGTTTTCGTGGACATCTGTTAAGGATTTAAAAAAGAACCCACTTTCATCAAACGTAGTGATGATTTCCACCGTTATTGTGGTTGTTGCCACGCATAACCTAGCCATTGGCGTTTTAGTTGGTGTGTTGTTAGCTACGTTGTTTTTTGCCAATAAAATTGGTCGCTTTATGGTGGTTAAAACCAAGCATGATGAAAGCAACGATAAAATAACCTATGAAGTCGTTGGCCAAGTATTTTTTGCCTCAGCGGAGCAATTTATTGCATCGTTCGATTTTAAAAATGCAGTTTCTAACGTCGTAATTGATTTAACCCATGCACATTTTTGGGATATAACTGGTGTATCGTCACTCGACAAGGTGGTCATTAAATTTAGGCGTGAAGGCGCAACTGTTAATATTATTGGTATGAATAGCGCAACCGAAACTGTAATTGATAAATTTGGTGTGCATAACAACCCTGAAGAAGTCGAAAAACTACTTGGCGGACATTAAGGAGAATGCAATGACTAAAATAATTACCTATGTAGATGGCTCAGCCATTACTAAAAATGTAACCGATGCTGCTATTTGGGCTTCAAAAAAGCTAAATAAACCAATTAGCTTTGTGCATACAATTGAAAAAACGCAGCGAACAAATGTTGGTGACTACTCTGGTAGTATTGGGCTTGGTGCACAGTCAACACTTCTTGATGAAATGACTAAGCTTGACGAACAACGCTGCAAAGTAAGTTTAAAAATGGCTGACGAATTACTAAATTCAGTAAGTGAGCATGCTAAATCGGCAGGTATTACTAATTTTGAATTAATTAAGCGCCACGGTGATTTACTCGATACCGTTATAGACTTAAAAGACGACACACGCCTTATTGTTATTGGCCAAAATGGTGCGGGACATAGTAATAGCTTTGCGGTGCTGGGTTCACATATAGAAACCTTAGTGCGCAATGCAACACAACCTATTTTGCTTATTCCAGAAACATTTAAACAACCTAAATCGTTTATGATTGCGTACGACGGCCGCGAAACAGCCGACAAAGCGCTACAACAAGTGATTGATGGCGGCTTATTACATGGTTTGCATTGTCATTTAGTGAGTATTAAAAATAACGAAAAAGACCTTGAAGAAAAATTTGTTAATGCACAGCACAAGCTTATCAGTATGGACTTTGAAGTGTCTGCAAGCTTTTTAGAGGGCAATATTTTTGACTCGTTAATGCAATACAAAGAACAAAATAATATTGATTTGATTGTTATGGGGGCTTTTGGGCACTCTAAATTAAGGCAGTTTTTTGTGGGCAGTAACACCATTAAAATGCTCGAAAACAGCGATGTGCCTGTGGTTATTTTAAAATAAGTAGCTATTTTAAATAAGTTTAAACCAGTCTCAAAAGCCTAAAATCTCTTAACTGATTTTAGGCTTTTTGTTTTTGGCCCAGCTTCAAACTTTTCAAATAAAAACTGAATAAACGACGTAACCTTTTGAGCCACAAACTTTCTATGCTGCTCTGGCATAAATGAGCGCACGGCACGTTTGCCAAATGTTGCCATTATTTCTCGTTTACCGAGCTTGTCTTGTATTGCCAGCTCGCCTTCGTGAAAAGGTGAAGCATCTATTGAGTTTGTGTTTATCATTTTGCTAGTAATTCGTGTACGTATTTTATGGGCTAAATTTAACTCAATATACAATCAATGATAATGGGTGTTTTATTGACTGATAATGCACAAAACAATGACAATACTTGCACCCTCTTAGTGCCAGGCGCGCACCAACATATGTCAAAACGGGTTTTTCATTCACTCTAAAAAAACATTAAATACTATTTAAACAACAACTTAAAAAACTGGCTATGTTTTTGCAGACACTCTATTAACAAGCCCGTTTTACTTACGGCAAAAATTTAGGTTGTTGGCACTATAGCTATTAGCAACCATCGGCAAAGAAGCCCGCACACAATTATGCATAATGCGTATTTGTGGCGGGCTTTTTTGTTATTTGTATTTAAACCGTCACTTTAAGGAATGCCATATGCAAACCTCGCAAAAAATACTCATTATTGGTAATGGTATGGTCGGACACCACTTTGTTGAGCAAATGCGCCAAAGCGATGCCAACGCAGACATTACTGTACTTTGCGGAGAAGCAAATCTTGCATACGATCGCGTGTATTTATCAAGTGTATTTGATGGCAAAACCGCTGCCGATTTAGCACTTACCACTCACGACAACTACAAACAACTCAATATTAATGTGCATACCAGCCAGTGGGTTGAAGGCATTGATAGAACAGCAAAAATAGTGACCACATTAACGGGTGAGCAATACCCGTATGACAAACTTGTACTCGCGACAGGTTCGTTCCCATTTGTGCCGCCTATAAAAGGTAACGACCAACCCCATTGTTTGGTGTATCGCACATTAGAAGATTTAGAACAAATAAAAGCCAGTGCCGCTGTAAGTAAAAGTGGTGTAGTTATTGGCGGTGGTTTGTTAGGGCTTGAAGCCGCAAATGCGATTAAGCAACTAGGACTTGATACCCACGTAGTTGAATTTGCACCACAACTTATGGCTGTTCAACTTGATGGGCAAGGCGGTACGCTTCTAAAAAATAAAATAGAAGAACTTGGCGTAACGGTACACACATCAAAGGCAACCAGTGAAATAGTAAAAGGCGAAACGAGTCGCTTTAGATTGAATTTTTCGGATGAGTCATTTTTAGAAACAGACCTAATTTTGTTCTCAGCCGGTATTCGCCCTTATGATCAGCTTGGCAAAATTGCTGATTTAGAACTCGGTGAGCGCGGCGGTATTATTATTAATAACCAATGCCAAACATCTGATCCTGATATTTTAGCCATTGGCGAGTGCGCCCTGTGGGACAAAAAACTATTTGGCTTAGTAGCGCCGGGTTACAACATGGCGCGCGTTGCAGCGAGTCAATTAAGTGGTGGCGAGCTTGAGTTTTTAGGTGCCGACATGAGCACTAAACTTAAGTTGTTAGGTGTAGAAGTAGGCTCAATTGGCGACGCTCATGCAAAAACGCCTGACTGTAAAGAGCTTATATATCAAGACGCTATTCGCGGCTGTTATAAAAAAATCATACTAAGTGAAAAAGGCGATAAATTACTGGGCGCTGTACTAGTTGGCGATACCAGCGACTACGATACTTTACTGCAGTACATGCTTAACGACATGGACTTACCAGAAAACCCTGAGTGTTTAATTTTACCAGACAGCGGCGGCGCGCCGTCGTTATCGGGCAGTGCCCTACCCGACACCGCCACTATTTGTTCGTGTCACAATGTGAGTAAAGGCGACATTGTGGGTGCAATTGATGGCGGCTCATGCGATTTAGCCTCGGTAAAATCATGCACTAAAGCAGCAAGCGGCTGTGGCGGTTGTGCTGCGTTACTAAAATCAGTTGTTGATAACGAATTAGCGAGCCGTGGTGTTGAAGTTAACAACCATGTATGTGAGCACTTTGCGTATTCACGCCAAGAATTACTGCATATGGTAAAAGTAGAAAGCATTAAAACGTTTGATGACTTACTAGCTAAACACGGCAGCGGTCATGGCTGTGAAATATGTAAACCTGCCATTGGCTCTATTTTAGCCTCAACATGGAACGACTTTATTTTAGAACCCGCTCATGTTGGCTTGCAAGACACTAACGATACGTACCTAGCAAACATGCAAAAAGATGGTTCGTACTCTGTAGTACCGCGTATTGCTGGTGGCGAAATAACCCCCGACAAACTCATTGTAATTGGACAAGTAGCAAAAGACTTTAACCTGTACTGCAAAGTCACTGGCGGTCAGCGTATTGATTTATTTGGTGCACGCTTAGAAGAGCTTCCTGTTATTTGGGAGCGACTTATAGAAGCCGGATTTGAGACAGGTCATGCTTATGGTAAGTCTCTTAGAACTGTTAAGTCGTGTGTGGGTAGTACGTGGTGTCGTTATGGTGTGCAAGACAGCGTTGGACACGCAATAGAAATAGAAAACCGCTACAAAGGGTTACGCGCACCGCATAAATTTAAAATGGCGGTATCGGGTTGTACCCGCGAATGCGCCGAAGCACAAAGTAAAGATATTGGCATTATAGCCACCGAAAACGGCTGGAACTTATACGTGTGTGGTAATGGCGGTATGCGCCCTCGCCATGCTGATTTATTTGCGACCGATTTAGACACGCCAACACTAATTAAATACATTGACCGCGTAATTATGTTTTACATTAAAACGGCTGACAAATTACAGCGTACGTCGGTATGGATGGAAAACCTTGAAGGCGGTTTAGACTACCTTAAAAGTGTCGTAATTGACGACAGCTTAGGCATTTGCGACGAGCTAGAAGCGCAAATGGAATTAATTACACAAACCTATGCGTGTGAGTGGAAAAAAGCGATTGAAAGCCCTGATGCAGCCAAACGATTCCGCCAGTTTGTTAATAGCCCCGAAACCGACGACAACATTTTATTTGTGCAAGAGCGTAACCAAATTCGCCCTGCTACAGAAGCCGAAAAGCGTGAGCAACGTAATACACAAAACCGTATTCCAGTAATGGAAGTTGAAGAGGAGCAAGCTGATGTCTTGGCATAATATTGGAACAATCGATAACCTAGTGGCTAATAGCGGCGTATGCGCATTAGTTAATAATCAGCAAGTGGCTATTTTTTACATTCCACAAAATCCAACGGCTGTGTTTGCCATTAGCAACTACGACCCTATTGGCAAAGCCAATGTATTATCGCGTGGCATTATTGGCTCAATCGACAATAAATTAGTTGTCGCATCGCCTTTATATAAGCAACACTTTTGCCTAGAAACAGGCGAATGTTTAGAAGCAGAAGCAATACACTTACCGGTTTTTAATGCAAAAATTGAAGACGGCAGTGTATTTATAAGCTCTGAACCAAAAGTTACAACAGCTGTGGCTTAGGGGAATAGTATGAGTGTACTGTCTTATTTTTCGGGTATTGAAAGCGTGTGGCTAAATAAGCTTGTTACTAAGCTAACAAGCTCAAATAGTCGCAGCGTCAAAAGCGGCAATGTTTACATAATTGGTGCCGGCCCAGGAGACGCTGAGCTAATTACAGTAAAAGCGCAGCGTTTAATTAATACCGCCGATGTTGTTTTATACGATTGGTTAGTAAGCGATGATTTATTAAAAACGCTTCCTAAAAAAGCACAGCGAGTATTTGTAGGTAAACGTGCGGGTAAACATTCGATGACCCAAGCTAACATTTGCGAACTACTGGTTAAATACGCGCAACAAGGCTTAAACGTAGTGCGTTTAAAAGGCGGCGATCCGAGTATATTTGCACGTATTAACGAAGAAGCCGATGCGCTTAGTAAGCATAATATTAATTTTGCTATTGTTCCGGGTGTAACAACGGCTTGTGCTACGTCCGCTTATACGGGTATTCCGCTCACTGCACGCGATGTAGCGCGTAGTGTTACATTTTTAACAGCGCAGTTTGCCGATCCTAACAAGCAACCTCATTGGCAAAATTACGCGTTTATGCCTGCAAACAACAACCCCACTTTAGTGGTTTATATGGGGCTTTCGCGCTTACAAACGCTAAGCTGCGGTTTGCAATCAGTGGGCTGGCCAAGTAATACACCCATCGCACTAATAGAGAATGCCACTACTACTAAGCAAAAGGTAATTACCAGTACGCTTGAACTAATAGTAAATGAGCATGCTAAACACAACCTTCAAGGCCCTACCCTAATTATGATTGGTGAAGTAATAAATCATAAAATGGCTATTAGTCCTGAGTTACTAAACAGTGTAAATGTTAACGCATGACGTAAAATGAATAATGCACTTTTCGCGCTTACTACCTCCCCAGGAGTAGGCGCTTTTTTTGTTTTTAATTTGGGTTCAAGTTGTGTGCAATAACATACTTAAATGCACCAAATAAGTTAAAAGTAATGGCAAGTTAAATTATAGAAACACAGTGACAAAAAAAAATAACACTTTAAGCAATTGTATTAGCTTGATTTTAAATTCAATGATGAAATTTATTAATGATTGGAACAGTGGTTGCACTTTAAAAACAAAAAAGTGTGGAATAGTACCAATGGCGACAAGCAATCCTCTCACAAAACAGTTTTTATTAGCGGCTAAGTATCAAGAAATACACGCGCTAAAGCAATTACAAAACAGTTGTGCCTCGCTTACTAAATTAGGCGATTTTGTACATCAGTTACAAAAAGAACGTGCAATGAGTAATATATTTTTGGCCTCAAATCGCGAGCGATTTAAAACCCAATTACAAGAACAAATCCCTTTAAGCAGCAGCGCACAAACTGCATTTTATGATTCTCTTAAACAAACATTTATAAACGACAACGCCGATACTGGTCATACTCGGTTATTTAATTTAATTACCTATAGCCTGCAAACACTTGACGCATTGCCCGAATTACGCAACCAAATAGCACAACAAAACATTAGTGCAGTGCATGCTACGCAGTCGTTCACGCAGCTAATTGCTAGTTTACTCAATATTATTTTAGAGGCAGCAGATGGCGCAAGCGATCCTAAAATAACGCGTTTATTAGTTGCATTTTTTAACTTTATGCAAGGTAAAGAGTATGCAGGACAAGAGCGTGCCTGTGGTGCACAAGCATTTGCCGCGAGTAAATTTACCACTGAGCAAAAACAACAACTCGCGCATTTTGTACAAGAGCAAAACCACAGTTTTGACTTTTTTAATGAGTACGCCGATGCGCATCTTTTAAAATGCTTTGCCTCGTTAACAACACATCAGGTTAATAATCAGGTAGAGCAACTTAGAAGTTTGCTGCAAAAACTCGATGACGAGAATGCTCAACCGCTCTCGCAACTAAGCGAAGTATGGTATGAAGTAACCACTACGCGCATAGATATAATGCACAAAATTGAACAAAACATAGCAGATCAATTAATTGATACCGCAGCAATGCAAATAGCCTGTGCTCAACGTAGTTTAAATACAAATAAGCAAGTACTTAACAATATGGCAGAGCAGCACATAGCCCCGACTTTTGGGCAATTAGCCATTAAGCAACCAGAGCCAGAAATAAGCCAAAATATAGCGGCCGATAAGCTCAATAGTAATAAAAGTATGTACGATTTAATTATCGAGCAAAGCCAGCATATTAAACAAATAAACCAAGCGTTACTTGACGCTAAAAAAGTTATTAGTGAGCAAAAGGTTATTCACCAAGCCAAGTACATACTTATTGAGCAGTTAAAGCTCACCGAAGAGCAAGCCCATAAACAGCTACAAAAACAAGCAATGGATACGCATAAAACCTTATTTAGCGTAGCGCAAAAAATTGTACAACTGAGCGATTAAATATGATGTTTTTACTTGGGCATGTTGCTCTTTAGTAAGAACACTACCCTAAATAATAGTTATTTATTAAGTTACAAATTTCACACCCAGATTGAGTTTTGCCTTATTTTAAAATTGATTCATAACCTGCTGACTACAATAAGGTAAAACTCTAATTTGACGTCTATTTATAATGCAAATTATTCAACGCACTCAAAATAATCAACTACAATAAGTTAATCATTTGTTGCATCTCATTTTAATGAGGCATATTTAATACTGTTGTAGGAGTTTGAATGCCCAATGTAGAGAGTTATATAGAAGGTGTATTATTAATAGGTGAGCAGCAGTTAACAACTTCTCTTGATAATGACATTCAAACAAACATAGAAAACATTGCTGAGCTAATTTTAAACATTTTTGATGCGAGCTCATTTTCTATTGTTGCTAATCTGCCTGCAGGTGTCGTTGAGCTATATAAATCAGGTTCAGAAATAGCAGTAGCTAAAGAGCAACTATCTGATGATATTTTTAATGAATCGATTATTGAGCATGACCTTAAAATATTTAGAGTTATATCGCCTATTATTTTGCCCTCAGGTCTTAAGTTTGGATGGTTGATATTCGAGCGAGCAAGTGATTCACAACTTACAGAAAAAGAAAAATCAATTTTAAATAGTTTACAAAAAAACTTTGTACATCAGTTGGTTCAACGTAAAACCTTATTAGATAAAATAAACAGTGCTAAGTTTAACTCAACAATTTGCGAGCAAAACAAAGAAGACGAAACTGAAAAAGATCGCTTAATTAAAAAATTACAAAAAATGAGCGATGAACTTGATGAATTTACCAGTATTGCTTCACACGATCTCAAGTCACCATTAAATGCTATAAAACGTTTATTAGAATGGGTTTATGATGATTGCAAAGATTTACTCCCTCAGGAGCACCTAGAAAATTTTCAGCTTGTGCTCAGCCGAGCTAATAGAATGCAAGTACTGCTAGAAGATTTACTAAGCTACTCGAGAATAAATAGCTGTGATTCAACTCGTGCAAACATATCTTTAGAAAGTCTTTACCAAGATATAGAACAAATTTTAGAAGTTCCTCAAACTGTCACTGTAAATATACACGCCAATCACGAAGTACTCGATATACCACTGATCCCTTTTAAAACTGTTTTTCAAAATCTTATTAGTAATGCAATAAAACATAACAATAAAGAGCACTCGGTTATCGATATTTCACTTACCCCCTCTAATCAATATTACATTATTGAAATAAAAGATAATGGTCCAGGAATTGACCCTAAGTATTTTTCACTCATATTTAAGTTATTTCAGACATTGCAATCTCGAGATGATGTTGAAGGGAGCGGTATCGGACTCTGTATTGCCAATAAGCTCATTATCAATTATGGGGGCAAAATTGAAGTAGCCTCCGATGGAAAGCTTGGCAGTACATTTACTATTTTTTGGCCCAAAGTTTAACTATGAAATTATCAATTATAAACGAGCATAATTTAGCTGCTCTTAGAAGGAACGTATGAATATTTTAATTGTTGATGATGACTTAGTTGATCGCAAATTAATTAAAAAGATGCTTATTTCTGACGGCTCTCACCATCATGATATAACCGAGGTAACGTGCGTTTCAGAAGGCTTGGACGCCATTGAAAACACGCACTTTGATATAATACTACTCGATTATAATATGCCGAAAGAAGATGGCATTGAAATGCTAATTGAAATGCGTGCAAAGCCTAAACTAGGTAACACCGCAATTATCATGATTAGTTCCTCAGAGAATTCAGCTTTAGCTATTGAGTGTATAGAAGCCGGCGCTCAAGACTTTTTACCAAAAGGTGATATAACGAGGGATAGTTTAAATAAAGCGCTTATATATGCCAAAAAACGCTTCGAGGCAGAACAACGTATGCACAATAGTTATCTTGCTGTAAAGCATATGGCTGAAAGGGATCAACTTACTGGTTTGTCTAACCGATATCATTTTGAAGAAATACTAAAAGTAATGATAGCTAACAATAAACGTGCAAAAAACTGCGTGGCGTTACTTGCTTTAGATTTAGATAACTTTAAAAATATTAATGATACGCTTGGCCATAGTGTCGGCGACGAAATTTTAATACAAACAGTAGAAAGAATTCATAGTTGCCTGAGACAAAATGAAGGATTTGCACGCTTAGGAGGCGATGAATTTGCAGTTATAATAGGTGGAATTTGCAATATTAATCAAATAGGTATGATAGCAAATAGAATACTAGCTGAAGTGTCTAAACCCTTTTTGCATGAAGGTAGAACTTTAAATTGCAGTGTTAGTATAGGAAGTGCTTTATACCCAAACGATGCGACTGAATCGCATGAACTGCTAAAATGTGCTGACATTGCAATGTATCGCTCAAAGCAAAGTGGTAAAAGTAGAATTAGCTTTTACAAAGAGCAATATCAGTACGAATTTAGTCGCCGGGTAGATATTCAAAATAGTATAAAAGAGCACATAGAGGAAAAAAACTTTAGGTTATTTTATCAACCTGTTTACTGTTCTAAAACACAAATGATGACAGGTGTTGAAGCACTGGTCCGTTGGCCAGATACAACCATTCATTATACCCCTGATGAGTTTATTCCTATTGCTGAAGAGTGTCGTTTAATTGATCCACTTGGAAAGTGGATAATTGCGAGCGCTTTAGAGCAGTTATCTTTATGGCAGCAAAGCTATGAAACGCCGTTAACACTATCTATTAATATTTCACCTATTCAGCTACAAAAAAAGATTTTAGAGACCTATTTATTAGAGACAATCAAAACATACAACTTAAAAACCAGCAGTATTATTCTTGAAATAACAGAAACAGCTTTTATGGAAAATAGTAAAGAAGTGATTGAGATATTAACTTCTTTGTCTAACAAGGGATTTAGGATTGCTTTGGACGATTTTGGTATGGGGTACTCATCCATATCTCATCTAATATCTTACCCTATTGATATAGTAAAATTAGACAAAAGCATGCAGTCGTTGGATGGAGAAAATAATAAGCGATTAAAAATAATCGAGAGTTTATCTTTAATGCTAAAAAAATTAGATTTTTCTGTGGTAGCTGAAGGAATCGAAACGAAAGCCCAACATCAGCTATGTAAAAAACTAAACATAGACTACTTGCAAGGTTTTCTATTTTCAAAACCTATGCCTGCAAACGAGATTAACTTAATACTCGATGACTATTGTAGAAAAATCATCCTTAAATAAATAGGTTATTTTGAGCCTCTGTAAAATTGAAGCTTAAATCAGACACCTATATAACTTTAAGCTAAAAACCTTTGGTTTGAGCCACATACTCAAACTAAAGGCTCTTCAATTGGCACAGCCTAATGGGTTAAAACTTAAAATACCTACAAATCAGCTGTATTTATCTGTATTAGTTCAGACAAGATCTGACACATCAACTTGAAAAAGTGAGAGTTACCCGTTTTGATAAAAGGTGTCGAATCTTTAAATCAAAACATATAAGAGGTAACTCTCATGCTACATACTAACAATCCAATTATTAAACACAAAGCGGGTTTACTTAATCTTGCAGAAGAACTTGGCAACGTATCAAGAGCCTGCAAAGTGATGGGCGTATCCCGTGATACATTTTATCGATATCAAGAACTCGTCGAAGACGGTGGACTTGATGCGTTAATTGATAAAAGTCGTAGAGCGCCAAACTTAAAAAATAGAGTTGATGAAGCAACTGAACAAGCCGTCATTAAATACGCTGTCGATTATCCAGTTCATGGCCAACACAGAACGAGTAATGAACTCAGAAAACAAGGCGTATTCGTTTCTGGCAGCGGTGTTCGTTCAATATGGCTACGTCATGACCTAGAGAACTTCAAAAAGCGTCTCAAGGCACTAGAAAATAAAGTTGCTAACGAAGGTATCATTCTCACCGACGCTCAAGTAGCTGCGCTTGAAAAGAAAAAACATGATGACGAAGCGTGTGGTGAAATTGAAACGGCTCACCCAGGTTATCTAGGCTCTCAAGATACATTTTACGTGGGTAATCTCAAAGGCGTTGGGCGTATCTACCAACAAACCTTCGTTGATACATACAGCAAAGTAGCGTTCGCTAAGCTCTACACCACGAAAACGCCAATTACTGCGGCTGACATACTCAACGACAAAGTACTGCCGTACTTCGAACAGTACGAGCTTCCCATGCTACGTATTCTAACCGATAGAGGCACTGAATATTGTGGCAAAGTCGAACATCATGATTACCAGTTATATCTGGCTATTAATGATATCGATCATACAAAAACCAAAGCTATGTCACCGCAAACAAATGGTATCTGCGAACGCTTCCACAAAACGATACTCAATGAATTCTATCAAGTTACATTCCGTAAAAAGCTATATAGCTCATTAGCGGAATTGCAAAAGGATCTGGACGAATGGATGATTTATTACAATAATGACCGAACTCATCAAGGAAAAATATGCTGTGGCAGAACGCCATTAGAAACTTTATTAGATGGAAAATTGATCTGGGCTGAGAAAAATTTAGCTCAAATCTAGACTGACAGTCACCGATTAAAAAACGGGTAACTGTCAGATCAAGTCTGAGCTAGTACAATTTATCTAAATGCTGACCAATAACAGCCATCACTTTTTCTTTTAACTCTGCTGCCTGAAAACTTCCTTTTACAAGGTAACCTTTAACAAAGTCGTGTGACATTATAATCTTTTTTTCTTCTTCTCTTTCTGATGAGCTAAACATCATAACTACACACGAGCTTATCTCTATCATTTTTCTGAGTTTAGAGAACTCCTCTAAAAATTGAATGCCATTAACTTTTGGCATATTAATGTCTAAAAATATAAGAATTGGAGGAAATCCATCAGGGTACTTTATTCTATTCGATTCATAATTTTCGAGAAATTCTAACGCTTCTTGACCGTCTTTTTTTTCATAAATCGTAAGCTCTAACTTGGCTTCTTTTATTAGCCTTTTTAGAATATACCGGTCAACTTCGTTGTCATCGACAATTAATATAGGAGGTTTAATTTTTGTCATATTAGCTTATCCAATGGTATTACTATTTTAAATGTTGTGCCTTTATCAGAGCTTTGCAGTGATATTTCACCGTTTAAGTACTCAATATGTTTTTTAACCAACGCCATCCCTAAACCAGAGCCCGTACTCGTCTGTGCATGAAATCGCTTAAACATATCAAACACTTCACCTTGATGCTTTTGTGGTATTCCCATTCCGTTATCTGTAACAGTAATAAAAAACGTCTCTTGCTCATTGAAAATATCACAGCGGACATAAGGAGAGTCTTTATTTCTGTCGTAATACTTCAACCCGTTTGAAATTAAGTTTTCAATAATTTGAGCAAAACGCGCTTTTTCTGACTTTATAGGTACTGATAGATTAATTGTTGTCTCAAGCGTACAAGGATTATCTTTCATAAGCCAAGTGAGTCGCTCTTTCATATCAATAATTAACTGATTAAAGTCAATTACATCTCTATCCTCACTACCAATTTCAGCTTTAGCTAATAATAAAATATCAACAACAAGTGTCTCTAACTTTTCCATTTGTTGATAGATAACCAATGCATTTCGACTTGCCTCTTCAGTATCTCCTGCTTTTATATCTTCAATAACAAAATGCGCTAGGGATTTAGCCCCTGACAACGGTGATTTCAGGTCATGAGAAGCTCGATAAGCAAACTGTGCAAGTTCGTCATTTGCTTGCTGCAGGGAAGCTGTTTGGCTATTTATAATCTCTTTGAGTTCAATACTGTTTTCAATATTTAAAAGATCATTTTTAATCCGCTGTCTGGCCGCGATAACGAGTGCTTTTAATTCACCCGATGTTTTTATATCAAGCTCATCATCTAGATTAATATTGCTTTCAGGTTTACTTGATAAGAGCAGAGTAAGATTTCGAATAGAGCTGGATATAGTACGAGAAAGGTAACTTATAAAAATAATATTAAAAAAGGATATGACGATAACAAGTGGGATTAACGTCATTAGTATAAACGATACTGTTTTTCTGATTGGTTCTTCAAACATCTCAGAGTGTTTGTTAAAGCTGACAAGTGCAACATTAAGGTTTAGTAAAAAATCATCTCTACTGAGCTCACCTTTTTTATACTGAGTAACTGACAGTAGTGTTTTATCCGCAATTTCTATATCTTTTTCACAAATTGTTAAAGTTTGCTCTGTGTTAATAAATTTCATAACAGCATAATTTAACGGGTTTATTTGTTCAATACATTCAATCGGTTGCTGCCTAATTAACAATATATCTGACTCAATGGTATTTATATCTATGGGGAGGTCATTTTCTATTTTTTTAACTGACTTGGTAAGTTGATGAGTATATTTTAAGTGAAGAAAATTAAGCTGGTGAAACTTAGCCCCTTTAGCTATTTCAAAAGCTGAGTAAACAGTAATACTTACCTCTGCAGCTGTTAAAATCACAATAAGCATCAGTTTTCTGGAGATATTCATATACGATACCTATTTTAGCTACTAACCCAACAGTTTTTTAATAACACTATAATAATTATAGTATTTATAACATTAGGTATAGCAGGTTTTATCTTTTTTACTAGGTCCTCTATAAATAATAATTTATGCTTAACTTTGTTCGCTTTTAATAAAAAAATCCTTTATTAGTTTTTTGCCACTATAAAGCAAACTTGGGTGATATTACGCCTCTAAAAGTGCTGGTGCATTGGCAAATACACCAGCAGCTAAATACAAACTTTGTTAAGTCATCCCATATTTAAAAAGTGTATTAACATGCAGCATTTTTTGAACGAAAAATATAGGCTCGTGTGTGGTCGTACACTAGGTTAAAAGTAAAAGCGTAAAGGGTTATAAAAAAAGTTACGCCGATATCCATTATTAATGCTTCCCATAAGCCTACGTTTAAAATGCTCGCCATTACGGGAATAGTAAAAACAAGTAACCCGCCTTGAAATAAAATCACGTGAAAAATACGGAATAATACAGATCGTTGCTCTTTTGCACCGGTAGCTACTTTGTCAAAAAACCAATTAAAAACAAAATTCCAACACATCGCAATCGTTGCAATTATAATCATAGTGCCCGATAAAGCCGATATTGCATGCTCTGTAAATACAGCCAAACCAATAATCGACAGCGTTACCGCTAATACTTCAAACAAAACAGCCTGAAACATCCTCTCTAGCGACCCCATTTTTGCATCCATAATTAACCCCTTTTACGCCAAATAATTAAAGAAAATAATAGTGACATAATTTAATTATTTGCAAAGTTAGTAGCCATCACCTTTAGTGATAAGATGAGCAAATAAGTACTCACCTTTAAGTTGAATGATATGTATAGTTTTGAGCAACTAAAAATTTTTGTAACCGTGGTAGAAACAGGATCTTTTTCGGCAACAGCCCGAAAGCTTAACCGTGCACAATCGGGAATTAGCCAAGCTATTTCTAATCTTGAAATAGCGATTAATCAAACATTGTTTACGCGTAATAAAAATATACCCAGCTTAACAATTAGCGGTAAGGCATTGTTACCTGTCGCATACTCTATACTTCATCAGCAAAAATATTTTGACCAAAAAGTGGATGCATTAGCAAAAAATTATGAGCATGAGGTAATTATAGCTATTGATGAAAGCCTAAATAATCAAGATATTTTAAAAGTGATTACCCCACTTGCTGATCAGTTCCCGATTACTAATTTCGAAATAATATCGACAACAACTGACGATGTAGAAAACTTAGTAAAAATAGGAAAAGCACAACTAGGTATCATTTATAGTGATGGGGAACTAAAAGTTGATATGGATTTTTTTCTATTGGGTCAAGCTCGATTTTTAACGATTTCATCACCAGAACACCCGCTTGCAAAGCTAAAGGCTGTAACAAGCAATGATTTAAAAGCCCATAGGCAATGTGTTCATCGCAGCCTTAGCCAAAAAGAGTTATGGTTTAGCTACGCAATTAGCTCTAGGATTTGGTACGCAAATACACATCAAACCCTTATCGACTTAGTAGTTCAGAGTATTGGTTGGGCGCTTGTACCCGAGTTTGCTATTAAGAAGTATATAAACCAAGCTGAAGTGATAACGCTACCCGTTACTCATGAACAAGGCGGTTGGCTTACTCCTGTGGGATGCGTTGTTTCAAGAAGCCAATCAACAGGACCTGTTCTTCAAAGTTTAATAAATAGGTTGCAGCAACACTTTTTAAAGAGTGATAGCGCGGGAATAGAACAGTTTTAAACTGCTTTATTCATTTTCAATAGCAAGCTTCTTCTTTAGCTTTTCTTGCCACTCTACAGCAAGCTCTGGCAAAGTTAATGCTTCTACAAGTATGTCTTCATAACCTACGTATTTTTTATCAAAAAATGCCTGGAACAGTTTTTTAACTGATATGTCGTGCGAGGCTTTCTTCTCGATAACAACACTATCACCCGTTTTTGCAACGCCTTGCTCTAGTACCCTAAAATAAACGCCAGTGCAGTAATACTGCGTAAACAGCTTAAGACTGTTTTTATTATTAAGGGCGATAGCAAGTTTAAAACAAGGCACACGAGGCTGGCTTACTTCAAGCAGTGCAGTACCAATTCGAATATGGTCACCTATGTGTATATTCGCTTCATCAAGGTCAGAAATCGTGAAGTTTTCGCCAAAGGCACCTACAGCTAAATCATCATTCTCGAGGGTTTGTTTCCAATAATCATAATGATTGTGCGAAAACGCATAAACCGCTTTATCAACCCCGCCGTGATTAACTAAATCAGCTTGCTCATCTCCTATTATATTTAGCTTTTCAATAACAACAGGTTCGTTAGTTGGCGTTTTAAAAATACCGGTTTTAACCTCTTTGCCGTTATACACTACCGTTTTTATTTTAGAGATATTAGTAGAGATTATTTTCATTAAGACTCCCACCTACCCATAGCTTGTTTGTCACTTTGTTTAAACTCAACCCAATTTGATGAGTCTTTAAAGTGCTCTTTTTTCCAAAACGTGGCGTGGTTTTTTAAATAATCCATTATAAATTGTGCGCCTTCGAACGCGGCTTGGCGATGGCGGGACGTTGCGCCTACAAATACAATTTGCTCGCCGAGTGCTAAGTAACCAACGCGGTGAATAATACATATTCGCGCCAGTTGCCAGCGAGTTTGTGCTTGCTCTGCAATAGATTGAAGCAGTTGCTCGGTCATACCAGGGTAGTGTTCAAGCTCAAGTGCAATAACATTATCGCCACTGCTGAACTCTCTTACCAAACCTGTGAAGGTAACAACAGCGCCATCGCTTTTATTATTACTACAAAGCGTATTGTGCTCGTCACCTACATTAAAATCATCGGTTTGTACTTGAATATGTATGCTCATTAGCCACCTGTAACCGGCGGGAAAAAGGCAAGCTCATCCCCTGCTTTCACTATTTCATCACTTGATGACATAGTTTGGTTAAGCGCTGCAAGTAGCTCACGCTCCTCCAGCCACGGTTGCCAGTGCGGGTATTGACTCACTAATCTTAATTTAAGCTCTGAAATAGTAAGCGGCTGCGTAATCTCAAGACTTAATTTACTGCACTTTAACCGCTCTTTTAGTTGCCCAAAAAACAATAACTCTACTTTCCCGGCGCTAGATATTGCATCGTTTGGATTAATCGCGTTGCCAACTACCATTTTTGCCCCCTGCTTTTTGAGTAACGCGCATGCCGCTAATTTCCATTAGTGGGTCGGCTGCTTTACACATATCAAACAAAGTAAGGCTAGCCACAGATACCGCTGTTAACGCTTCCATTTCAACCCCCGTTTTACCGGCAAGTTTGCAGTAGCTGGTTATTTTAATTTGGCTATTTTCTTCATCAAGTTCAAAGTCAACAGCGACTTTACTAAGTGCAAGCGGATGACAAAGCGGGATTAAATCAGCGCATTTTTTAGCGCCTTGAATACCCGCAATACGTGCCACGCCTAGCACATCGCCCTTTTTGTTTTGATTAAGCATTACTTGTTCAAAGGCAAGCTTACTCATGCTAATAAATGCTTCAGCTGAGGCATCGCGCAAGGTTACGTCTTTGAGCGATACATCAACCATATTAGCTTGGCCGTTTTCGTCAACGTGGCTTAACATACTATTGCTCACGCGATTCACACTTTTTACCAATGGTAATGTGCGGTACAAAGTTACACGGTTTATGCATTGAGTTAAGTTGATCTTTTATTATGCCTGTCCACGCAGTTTTACATGCACCTGTAGAGCCTGGCATGCAAAAAATAACGGTGTTGTTAGCAAGTCCTGCCAATGCACGAGATTGAATAGTAGAGTTACCAATTTCGCCGTACGATATGTGCCTAAATAGCTCACCAAAACCGTCTACGCTTTTATCAAACAGCGGCGAAAATGCCTCTGGTGTTGAATCGCGCTCAGTAAAACCTGTACCGCCAGTCACTAAAATAGCGTGAATGGTGTCATCGGCTATCCACTGCGATGCCACTGCACGCATTTGGTAGACGTCGTCTTTAACTATGTCTTTATCAGCTAAGTGATGACCAGCTTCAGTTAGCGCTTTAATTAAGTAATGACCTGAGGTGTCAGTAATTTCATCGCGTGTATCGCTTACCGTCATTACGGCAATGTTTAATGCTATTTGTGACTCAGTTGTGTGGCTCATAATGTTCTTCTTAATTGATTAATGCTTTGGTCAAAATGCTCATTTACAGCTTTAAATTGCGCCGGCGTATTGGTGTTTATTAATGCATGCGTTTTATTACATAAAAGCGTTTGCACACCAATACTTTGGGTAAACTGTTTTATTGACTTATGACTGTTTGCGTTTGTGAGTATGTGTTTTAAATGATTTTTTACACTGCTTGTATTACGAATATACAGCGGTAGTGGTTCATTTTCAAAGTGCCAAGCATGTATTTGTGACTGATTTAATTGATTGCTCACACTTTGTACTTTATTTGACTGAGAAGCCAGCACAATTGTGCTTAACAAACTACTCGTAAGTAGAGGCATATCTACCGCAGTAATAAGTAAATCGTGATCGGTGGCTATTAATGTTGAGTAAATTCCGCCAAGGGGTCCACTATTTGGGTATATATCTTTAACGTACTTTTCTGAAGGATAATCGCTCGGTGAATATTGGCTCGATGATTTAACTGGATTTGTAACGTTGCGGCTTATTAGTATGTTTTTAGCGCCTACGTCTTTTAATAAATCACACGCATTGTGCAATAGCGTTTTATTTTTTAAAACTAAATCGGCTTTGTCTGTGCCCATTCTTGATGACTTACCACCAGCAAGCACAACGCCTGTAAAATCTCGCTTAACTTTCATATTAGATTTTATATTAGCTTTCATATTAGCCGCCTAACATGGCTAAGTGAGTTGTCGCACCTGTTAAGCGTTTATCTAGCTCATGACTTATTTCTTTATTGCCCATAGCGGCTCGAATTGCCTTTACGGTCGCTGCAGTATCATCCTCGTTTAGCAGTTCGCGTAAATCTATACCTTGCTCTGCAAATAAACATAAGTGTAATTTACCCAGCGCCGACACCCTTAAGCGATTACAGCTTTTACAAAAATCTTTACTGTACGGCATTATTAAACCAATACGACCATCGTAATCAGGATGACAAAACTCCTCTGCTGGTCCATTTAATTTCCCCCTAACGACTTGTAACCAGCCTTGGTCGAGTAATTGGGCTTTAACCGTTTGCCCACTTAAGTGGTTTTCTTCAAAAAAGGTGGCGCCGTTACCGGTTTCCATTAATTCTATAAAGCGCACTGTAACTTTGTGTTGTTTTACCCACGCTAAAAAATCCTTCAATTGGTTTTTATTAAACTGCTTGGCAAGCACTGCATTTATTTTTATATCTTTTATGCCCAGATCTACCGCGCGTTCAATCCCTTTTAAAATAAGATTAAGTTTGTCGTGCCCTGTTATGAGTTTAAACATACTCGGATTTAAACTATCAATACTGACATTAAGCGCATCAAGCCCGGCTTCTGCAAACTCATCAATTTTCTTTAATAAATTAAACCCGTTGGTAGTAATAGCTACTTTTTCTATGCCTGGCGTATTTTTACAGAGTTTTATAATATCGGTTACATCACTGCGTAAACACGGCTCGCCACCTGTAATACGCACTTTTTTAGTACCTAGTTCTGCAAACGCATTTACAAGCGTGCTAATTTCATTTTTATTTAAAAAATTACGCGGCGTATCGCACTGATATCCGTTTGGTAAACAATAACTACAACTAAAATTACATACATCGGTTATTGAGAGGCGCAAATAGTTAAACTGCCGACCAAATTGATCATTAAGCATATGCTTCCTTTTTTCTTTACATTACAACCGCAACATCAATGCTGCTAGAACCTGCTTTGTAATGTTGTTTTATTAATTGGCTTAATTGTGTTTTACACGAACCGCAGTTCGTCCCACATTTAAGTTCAGACCCCAATTGCTCGACTGTGTTTGCACCGTTTTTAATGGCGTTTATAATTGGCTGCTCTCTTACTTTAAAGCAGCTACACACTTGCACGCCTTGAGTAAATTCTTCATCGGGGGTTGCATAAAGCAAAGACTGTAACTGTGTAAAGGTCAGTAAAGGCTCTGCAAATAAATGGTTTATCCACTCAAGTGATATTTCTTTTTGCTCGTTAGAAATAACACCAACAAACGCTAATTGATCGTTTTGAATACACTGCACATGCATGGCTTTTGCCGTATTCATAGCCGACCACTGCCCTTGTAAACCGGTTAAGGTTTGGCAGTAATACAGTAAATCACTTTGTGGCTCATTAAGCGCCAATTGGTAATTAAAGCAATTACTTGCATTAACTTTGAGCCAAAAATCACTGTTTATAACAAGTTCGTTTTTAGCAAACAGCTGCATGTATTGCTCAAAGGGTGCTTTAACTATATTAACAGCGCCGTGTTTACACTCAGCCTGACCAGATAGAGGGTCAACTACCGATTGATACAACCCACTTACTGTTGCTGACGATGCAAATTGCTTATTCCAATGAATAGGCATAAAGCATTCACCTTTTCGCACGGCATCGGTTACTTTTGCATGCGCGGTAACGTGCCCTGTTTGGGCAATCGCACTTATTAAATCGTTTTGTTTAATTGCTAATTTACTGGCATCAAGCGGATTAATTTCAATGTACGGGCGTGTAATATGCGATGAAAGCGCAGTGCTTTTACCCGTGCGGCTCATGGTATGCCATTGGTCGCGTATACGTCCTGAGTTCATTACAAACGGATAATCACTTGATGTTTGTTGCACAGGTAATTGCGGCGTTATAGGTATAAAACGCGCCTTATTATCAGCGGTGCTAAATTGGTTATCTGTAAAAACCTGACCGTTTTTATAAGGCTGATTTTTAACAACAGGCCACATAATGGGTTTTAAGTTATCGTACTGGCTTTTTGTGAGCCCAACTAAACCAGAGAGGTTTAATAATCGGCTGCCGTTATTTTCAAAGTCGGTTAATTGTGCCCATTCTTCAAAAATGCCACTTGGGTCTGTAAAATCAAAACCTTCAAAGCCCATTTTTTTAGCGACTTCGCACATAATTTGCCAATCGTTTTTAGCTCCCGAATAAGGCGCTACTAACGGGCGCTGCCTTGATATTCTGCGCTCTGAGTTAGTTACTGTGCCGTTTTTTTCGCCCCATCCGGTTGATGGAAAGGCAACATCGGCAAATTTTAACGTATCACTTTTTGCAATACAGTCAGATACAACCACCAGCTCACAGGTCTCTAATGCTTTTTTAATAGCGGCGTTATTGGGCAAGCTCACCATTGGGTTTGTTGCCATTATCCACACTGCTTTTATTTTGCCTGCGGCTATTTCATCAAACATATCAATAGCATTGCTGCCTGCTTTGTTAGCAATAGTTGGCGAGAGCCAAAAGCGTTGTACAAGTGATTGATGCGCTTCGTTTTCAATATCTAAGTGCGCCGCTAACTGATTAGCCAAACCACCTACTTCGCGCCCGCCCATCGCATTGGGTTGCCCAGTAATTGAAAACGGACCACTGCCTGGCTTAAGTAATTTACCTGAGGCTAAATGCGCATTAATAATGGCGTTGCATTTATCCACACCCGAGCTTGACTGATTTATACCCATTGAATAAAAGCTAATCGCACTTGGGCTGTTAGCAAATAGCGCGTAAAACTCAGTGACTTGCTCAATTGCTATATCGCAAAAGTCGCTAACTGCCTCACAGCTCCATTTTTGTGCCTCTTGCAATGCGCTTTCAAAGCCGTTTGTGTGCTGAGCAATAAATTGCGTATCGAGGTGGTTATGCTCATTTAAATAATTAAGCAAACCGTTATAAAGCGCAGCGTCACTGCCTGGTTTTATATTTAAAAATGTGTCGGCAAGCTCAGCTGTGTCGGTTTTACGTGGATCAATAACCACCACTTTCATATTTGGGTTAAGCTGCTTTGCACGCTCCATTCGCTGATATAAAACCGGGTGAGTCCATGCTGCATTAGAGCCAATTAAAATAAGTAGCTCAGTTTGCTCTAAATCCTCGTAGGTACACGGCACTACGTCTTCACCAAAAGCGCGTTTATAACCTGCCACAGCAGATGACATACACAGGCGCGAATTTGTATCAATATTGCCTGAGCCTATATAGCCTTTCATTAATTTATTCGCGATGTAGTAATCTTCAGTAAGTAACTGCCCCGATACATAAAATGCCACCGCATCGGGTCCGTGCTTTTGTATTATGTTGTTAAATTTATTGGCAACATGGTCGGTGGCATCATCCCACGTAACAGCTTGATTATTAATAAGGGGCGACGTTAAGCGATTATCACTGCCTGTTGTGTCGAGCAAATGGGTGCCTTTTACACATAAACGACCAAAGTTTGCGGGGTGCTCTCGCATGCCTTCAAGCTTGGTTGGCACATTATTAAAAAGTGAAATATCAACACCGCACCCTACACCACAGTAAGCACATGTTGTTTGTTTTAAACTGGTTTTATTTATAGTTGGTGACGTGTTTGCGGTTGTCATACTACTGCTCTCTTTTAGTGTGCTTTAATTTATGCAGGCTGTTTTACAGGCTCATTAAGGGTAACTACGTTAATAGTGTTACTTGCTTTAGCAAGCACGCTGTTTATTACGTTTTGAACGAGCTTTTCACACCCTCCACAACCTGTACTGGCTTTGGTGCTTTGCTGCACACTTGCCAAATCTATGCAGCCGTTAGAAACTGATTGTTCAATGGTGTATTTGGTTACTTTATGACACGCGCAAATAATGGCGTCATCAGGCAAGTCATCGGCGCTTAGCTCTGCTATGTCGCCGGCAAGGGGCATAATGAGCGCTTCGGGATCGGTGGTAAGTTCAATGTCGTTTAAATGATATTGCAGCAAATTGTCGTAATCGCTGGTATCGCCAACAAGTACCGCGCCAATCAGCTTATTACTTTGTGAATTAGTGACTATTTTTTTATAAATACCATTGGCTTGGTCTTCAAAATAATAGCTTATTGCGCCTTCGCTGCGTGCATGCGCATCGCCAATAGAGCCTACTTCAACACCCATTAATTTAAGCTTGGTGCTCATATCGGCACCGCTAAATTCATCGGCTTTATTGTCTAAGCCAGTACTTTGTAAACTACCTTGCTGCGTATCTTGTAAAATATGACCAACTGCTATTTTAGCCATGGCGTAACCAGGTGCCACTAAGCCAAAAATAAAATTATTCCACAGTGCACATTCACCAATAGCGTATATGTTTTTATCGCTCGTTTGGCAGTGGTTATTAATTACAATACCGCCGCGCTCGCCTAACTCTAAATTAAACTCGCGGGCCAAATTATCATAAGGGCGAATACCCGCCGAAAATACAATCATGTCGGTTTCAAGGGTTTTACCGCCCTTAAAACACATTTTGTAACGGCAACTTTCACCTTCTACTATTTCCTCCGTTGCTACCGATGTATGCACAGTAACGCCTAAATCCGTAATTTTGTTTTTTAGTAGCCGACCGCCACCAGCATCAACTTGTACACCCATAAGTTGCGGAGCAAATTCTATTACGTGAGTATGCAGACCCAATTGCTTTAATGCATTTGCAGCTTCAAGCCCCAGTAAACCGCCACCAATTACCACGCCTACTTTGCTGCCGTGGGCTGAATTTTTTATTGCGTGTAAATCGTTAATGGTGCGATAAACAAGGCAATGCTCGCGATCTTTACCCGGTATAGGCGGTACAAATGGGAATGAACCTGTAGCAAGCACAAGTTTGTCGTATTCAAACAACTCCCCTTTAGCGGTCGTTACAGTTTGCATATCACGATTTATATCAACCACTTTAGAATGAGTATGAAAGCGTACTTGCCAATCGTCATAGGTTTTATTGCATGTAAGTGCGAGGTCGTCTGCGGTTTTGCCTTTAAAAAAAGAGGATAGTTGTACACGGTCATACGCTAAACGGTCTTCACCACTAAGTACCGTAATTTCAAATTGCTCATCAGCTTGATTTTGAGAAACTAGCTGCTGCACAAAATGGTGCCCGACCATTCCGTTTCCTACCACTACAACACGCTGCTTGCTTAGCATTTACCCACCTTAAAATGATATCTACTTTAGTGATTGACTAAAACTGACATCGAATAATTTGTTATAGGTTTGTTATAGCAATATGTAAGCCAAATATATAAGCATTTAAAATCAGCAGGTTGCCTACATTGGTGCAGAGGTGAAAAGCATAAAGCCCCACAAGATGGTGCAATTGCACCATCTTGTGTCGCTATAAATTACAAGTGAATGTTAGAAGATAAAGAGGGTTAAAATTTAGCGCTCATCCATACCCACAATTTTTGAGTATCGACTTTATTAGCAGCAGTATCGCCCGCTGAGTAATCAGCGTATTTAACACCCACTGCGTATTGTTTATTAATAGGTTTAACGTATTGTACGTTTAGTTCAGTACCCAAATCGTCAACCCCATTTGATTGCTCATTAGCATCAAAACTGTGATAAGCCACCAGCCATTTTCCGTCAAACGCTTTACCGTTTAAGCTTATGTAAGTGTCGTCCAAGCCTTGTGTGGGTGTATTTAAAAACGTATCTGTCCAACCATTAAATTTATGTAACGTGGCAAGCGGTGTTGCAAACCCGTAATCGCCATTGTCAGAGCCAAGTGACTCTATGCCGACTTTTAAAGTTACTGTTTTTATGCCCAACCCATTTAAATCCACAGCGCCTTCAAGTGCATAGTAATCAGCATCAAAATCACTCACGCTTGTTGACGCAGACTGCGTTGCATACTCCGCTTTGTAATAAAATTTTATGTCGTTTAGGGTTTTATTACCGTTAAAAGAAACGCCATAAGTGTCTAAACTGTCGTCTTGTAGTGCATCGTCACTTAATAAGTAACTGTATAAAACCACTTTACCGTAGTCTGTTTTAAAGCTTGCATTAATTAGATGATCGGACGATTTAATGTCTTTATCGTCAGCAAATATGCGGTTACGCTTATTTAAATAACTGTACTGTAAATCTATGTTGTTAAATGCGTAATTAATGGTTGCTGCATCAAAGGTTTGCCTGTCTTGGCGCCAACCTACGTGCCCAACAAAACGCTGCCCATCAAGGGCTATTACTTGGCGTCCTACTTTTAGCGATAGACCATCGCGGGCATATTTAACAAAACCTTGATCTATCTCAGTGTTTTCTGGGTCTGCAATAACAGAGTAATTAGTATTTTTCCCCACCGTATTGTTGTAATCATCTACGCCCAATAGGCTGCGAGTATCTTCTACTTCAATAAGGGCTGAAAAACCATTCACCTCATCTGTTTGATGCGTTAAGCGGGTTCTAAGTGTTAAGCCGCTTGCATCTTTTAAGGCATTTTCTTGATCAACGCTTTCAAAACGCAGTCTAAAATCAAGATCAGTTTGCGAAGCTTGGCTTATTGAAGGCGCAGTGAAGCAACCCAGTATAAAAATAATAGGTAAGTTGTTCTTGTAATTAAGCATTTTGGTTCTCTAAGTTTTAATTATTAATACACATACCAAAGCAATAAATAAACACAGCGAAATACATTTCCACACCATAACTGGATCGCGTTTCATTATTGAACTTTTATTAGCGGTACTTTCTAAATAAGGATTAGGTTTGTTGATATCGTTTATAAACTCAGAAAAAGCTTGGTATCTGAGCTCAGGTTTAGGGGCAAGCGCCTTCATAAGGGCTTGATCTAACCAAAACGGAATATCGGCTCTGTATTTACGAATACTTGTGTAGTGCCAATGGCTGTAATCTTTTGGCGCTACGTGGTTAAGTGGCAGTGGTTTATAAGGCAATTTTGAGCACAATAACTCGTATGCAATAACGCCAAGTGAAAACAAATCACTTTTAAAATCGGCGTGCATAGTAATAAGTGTTTCGGGTGCTGTGTAATCGGCAGTGCCTTGCGGGCAATCATCCGCAATTTGTTTAACCGACTCGTCCATAGCTGCAACACTTACTGTGCCGTAATCAATGAGCGTTACTTTTCCGTGCGCATCTATCATTACATTATCGAGTTTTAAATCGCGATGCACCATATCGAGTCGCTGAAACGCCCTTAGTGCATGTACTATTTGTTCAATAATACTGCGTACTTGGGTTATTTCTGGGTGCGGCACGTCGTGCTTCCAATCACTGAGTGTTTGTCCGTCCATGTACTCACAAATATGATACAAAAAACGACTCTGCGATTGCGTGCTTAGTACTTTCATCACGTTTAAATGGTTTATGCGTTGCCCTACCCAGCCTTCTCTTATAAAGCCTTGAAGGTAGTGCACATCGTCTTCAAAATTAACCGAAGGTGCTTTTAAAACCACTGGCGGTATATCGGGCGCTTGTTGCACTAAGTAAATGTGCGAGCGACTACTGGCATGTAATTTACGAATAACCGTGTAATCATCAATTTTTTGCCCAACATTAAGCGCAGGTGGAATTTTTCGTCGTGTTAGCGAATGATAAAGCTCATCTAATTTTTGCTCAGCAATATTTTCTACTTTTACCAGTAAACAACTTACGTTGTCGTCACTGCCTCGCGCTAATGCAAGTTCGGTAATTGCTTTAGCTGCATTTTCTAAATTAGTGTGCTCGTTAATTAATTTAGCTATATCACTACTTGGGAGCACATCGTGTACGCCATCGCAGGTTAATATATAAATATCGTCTGCTTTTAGGTCAACTTCGTATACATCTATTTCTTGATGAAGCTGTGCGCCAAGTGCACGCGTTAGCGTATCGTTTACTTTGTGATCCCGTGTTATTGCCTCTATTTTATTTCCTCGCAAGCGAGTAATACGCGTATCACCTAAGTGAAATATATAACCCGTTGCCGACTTTAAAATAAGTGCTGTAAAAGTCGTCATCCAATCGGCTTGGCGCTGACCTAAATGATTGTAATTAACTGATTGCGAATAAAGCCACTGATTTAAACTTGCTAACACCTTCGACACTGACTTTTTAACCGCCCAACTTTCGGGGGTATTTAAATACTCATTTATAAAATGAGTAACCGAAAGTTGAGACGCTTGTTTAGCATTTTTTGCTGATGAACACCCATCGGCTAAGCAGGCAATAACGCCTTTAGACTCTTTTTCTTGCGCTTTGGTATTAAGAGCTGCAAACGCATCTTGATTTTCTGCTTTTAACCCTTTAGCACTGTGCCCGCCAAATGAAACGTTGAGTTCATTTTTTAGCGATTTAGCGTGGAGTGTTTCATCAAACATAGTCAATAATGCCTTAAGTCACTGAAATAAGTTCAACGGTGCCGTCTTCATTTACTTCGGTAATATGGCCATCTGGTTCTCTCATAAAAAACAGTGCAGCTAGACCAAGTAATGCACTACCCGCAATAATGAAAAAGAAAGTTTGATAATCAACAAGTGACAATGCCGTTAAGTACACTACTGCACCTACATTACCGTAAGCACCTGTCATTCCAGCTATTTGCCCAGTTAAACGACGTTTAATTAACGGTACTGCCGCAAATACAGCGCCTTCACCAGCTTGCACAAAGAACGAACACGCCATAGCTGCAACAACTGCAAGCCATAAAGGCCAAGATGCATCAACCAAGCCCATTACAAAATAACCAACAGCAAGACCCGTTGTAAGTACAATAAGGGTAATACGGCGACCTAATTTATCTGAAATCCAACCGCCACCTGGGCGAGATGCTAAATTCATAAATGCATAAGCTGAGGCTAAAATACCGGCGTACACCATATCAAGCGCAAACACATCCATAAAAAATAGCGGTAACATAGATACAACCGCAAGCTCAGAACCAAAAGTTGTAAAATATAAAATATTTAAAACAGCCACTTGCTTAAACTCATAACGATGAGACTCAGGTACAGGCTCTTTAAAAATATGACCATTTACGTCAAAGGTTTTATACACTTCGTAAATATAAAGCAGAACTAAAAAAGCATACACGGCAAGTACAAAGTTAGCCGAAATCAGGTTAGCACCGGTTGGTGAAAGCTTCCAAGTAAGTAATGCTAGTGCACCATACATAGGGATTTTCATAATAAGAAGTAATACAAAGTCGCCTTTACTGGTTACTTCCATTGCGCCTACTTTTTTAGGCTTAAAGTATGTACCGCCTTTTGGTGTATCGGTTACATTTAAGTACCAAATAATACCAAATATAACGCTTAATACACCCGTTAAACCTACTGCGTAACGCCAACCATCTTCGCCACCAAACATAAGTGCAATAATTGGCAATAACATAGCCGCTGCTGCTGAACCAAAGTTACCCCAGCCGCCATAAATACCTTCTGCTATGCCCAGCTCGTTAGCAGGAAACCATTCACTCACCATACGAATGCCCACAACAAAGCCAGCACCAATAAAGCCTAGCGCAAAACGCGCTATAGCGGCTTGTTCAAATGTGGTTGCCATAGCAAACATAAAACACGGAATACTACAGGTAATAAGTAGCGCCGCATAAACAATCCGGGGACCAAATTTATCGGTCAGCATACCCACCACAACACGGGCAGGAATAGTTAACGCTACATTTAAAATTAGTAATGTTTTAACTTGTGCCATGGTAATACCAAGCGAGCCCGCAATTGCACCCAATAAAGGAGCATGGTTAAACCATACAAAAAATGACACAAAAAAGACCATCCAACTTAGATGTAATACTTTCATTTTTCCTTTAAAGGATATTAAGTTAAATCCAGAACTCGGTTGCATGTTTATTTCCTCGTAAACGTATTATTATTTTATAAATGCCCCACTCTTTTATATGAGTAGCAGCCCAAACTTTGTTAAATTTTAGTTAACCCAATACAGCAATTACTGAGCCACTAATTAAAAACCATATATTTCAGTTGGTTATATGCATTTATTATTTTAATGCGTTATAGTTGCACTATATGAGTGAGGGGGTATGGGCTGTTACAGTGCAAATAAAAAGCGTTACTGCTTGCTCTAGGATTTAACAAATTGGTATTGTTCAAAAAAAGTATGAGATGTTTAAAAATGCAAAAAGCACCGTTAACGTACCAACAGCAACTACGCTATTCTCGGCACATTATGCTGCCGCAGCTTGATATAGACGGACAAGAGAAGCTATGGCAATCGCATGCTTTAATTGTTGGTGTGGGTGGGCTTGGATGTGCGGTAAGTCAATATTTAGCGGCATCTGGCGTTGGCACGCTCACCTTAATTGATAACGATGAAATAGACATGACCAACCTGCAAAGGCAAATACTGTATAAAGAAAGTGATATTGGTAGCTCAAAATGCAGTGCTGCAAAAAAACAGCTTAACGCACTTAATAGTGAAATAGATATAAACACCATTGAGGCATTTTTTGATGTAAATACCTCTACAGAACAGCTATTTAATAACATTGATATAGTGATTGATTGCTCAGATAACCTAGCAACACGTAATGCACTTAATAGCGCCTGTTTTAAAGCTAAAGTTCCGCTAGTGTCAGGCTCTGCAATACGTATGGAAGGACAAGTCGCGTGTTTTACTATGGATGAAAACAGCCATTGTTATGGTTGTTTATCGCAATTTTTTAGTGAACAAACACAAAGTTGCTCCGAATCTGGTGTGCTTTCTCCTATTGTGGGGCTAATAGGCAGTATTCAGGCAACTGAAGCGCTAAAAATACTTGCTGGTTTGCCAAGTGGCTTAAGCGAGCACTTATTGCTGGTGGATGGTTTAAGCATGGAGTTTAATCGTTTTAAAATAGCTAAAAACAGTCAATGTGCAGTGTGCAGCATTTAGTTATTCTAGATTACTGATTGCTGTATAAAGCACATCGCCCACTTTAAAGTCGTTTTTGTCCCACACTCGTCTTGAAGCCAAGCAATACAAAGTCTGCCCATCTACATTGAGCGTTAACTGCCACTTATTATTAATAAGCTCAGCCTGAGTTAATACCGACCTTAAAACATTACTGTGAGTTGTTTGCTCAGGCTTTAACGCACTAAGCGACATTTGCTCACTTTCTATAATTAGCTTATTACTGCTATCTACAAGTGCAGGAAGCACAAAAAGCGGTTGCTCACTTTGCTGTAATTGCAGTTGATATAGCCCGTAGTCTTCATCAAATTTAACCATATCGTAATTAATTAAGCTCAGCGGTGTTTGCCTGTCGTTTGCGTAAATAGCTTTTGCAACGTGCGCACTTGCACCTTGGTTTATCACCTTACCTTTATCAAGCTGAATAAGGGTATCGCAGCAAAATAGCAGCTCTTTTAATGAGTGACTTACTATTATAAATTTAATATTAAACTTAACGGCTAACTCATTGAGTTTAGTGAGCGTTTTAAAACGCAATGACCAATCAAGCGCACTAAAAGGCTCATCAAGCATTATAAATTTCTGACCGGCAAGCAAAGTGCGCGCAAATACTACACGTTGGCGCTCGCCGCCCGATAAGCTTTGTACATCACGATCTAGTAAATCTTGTAATTCAAGTGTTTTAACAACATATTGAAGCGTTAAGCTGGTTTGTTTATTCCCGCAGTGTTTTTGTGTAAACGCTAAATTACCTGCCACATCTAAATGAGGAAACAACGGGCACGATTGCAACTGAAGCGTTATACCGCGTTTATCGCTTGGCAACTCATGCACTGGCTGATTATTAATATGAACACTTTTTGCCGGCTCTAAACCGCTAATACAACGCAGTAATGTTGACTTACCAGAGCCTGAAGGCCCGTAAACACCGAGTACATTAAACGACTCAAGCTCAAGGTTTATATCTAAATCAAAATTATTGAGTGCTTTAAAAAGGCTTAACTTAATCATTTTATTGCTTAACCCCTACAATGCTTTTATTAAACTTAAATAACAGCACTAAACAGGCAAACGAAATAGCCAGTAAAATAAGTGAAAGCTGATGCGCCGCCGTATAATTTAACGATTCAACATGGTCATAAAGCGCAATAGACACCACCTGTGTTTGCCCCTGAATATTACCGCCAATCATTAATACCAAACCAAATTCACCCAATGTATGCGCAAAACCTAAAGCAAACGCGCTACCAATACTGGGTTTTAAAAGCGGGATAATTAAATGCACAAAGCGTTTAAACGGGCTCAACCCAAGCGCAATGGCAGCTTCGTTATAGGTTTGATTAATATGTTTAAACCCAGCCACAAGCGGCTGCATTACAAAAGGCAGTGAATAAAAAAGCGAGCCGATAACCACGCCCTGAAAACTAAACGCAAGCTGCGTACCCGTTAGCCAAAACCAAAACTGCCCAAAAGCGTGATCAGGCGAAAATAAAACAAGTAAGTAAAACCCTAATAACGTAGGCGGTAGCACTAAAGGCATTGCAATTAATGCCTCTAAAAATGGTTTAAATTTACCGTTATAGCCAGCGAGCTTGTATGCCAGTGGAATACAAAAAACAAGAAGGAGCACTGCGGTTATAAAGGCAAGTTTTATAGTTAACCACAGCGCGGTTAAATCACTTTGAAGCATTGTTGTCCTTTATTCTGTAACCTAATTCAATTAACTGCTGCTGCGTAGCTTCTGCCATTAAAAATTGCATAAGTTGCTTAGCGCTAGCATGCTTTTTAGTCGAGCTAATAATAACGCCTTGTTGAATTATATCGGGATATTGATTGGTAGGCAGCACGGTATAATCTAAATATTTTTGATCTTGCGTGTTACTGTAAGCCGCCTTTAGCGATGAAACAGCCACCAGCCCTACTCCTACATTACCACTTTGCACAAACTGAAACGCATGTGTAATGTTATTCCCGTACACATAATTTATTGGTTTTTTAAAATGGTTATTCGCGTAATACTCTGAGGCACGCCCGTATGGTGAAAAACGCGGATTAGCAATGGCTACTTTATCATTTACTTTTTCAGCTTTGGGTTGCCACAAGGCAAGTTCGCCTAACGCGTAAGTGATTAAGCTGCTTTGCTCGGCATAGCCTTCTTTAATAAGTGATTGTGGGCGAAAATCGTCGGCCGATAAAAACACATCAAATGGCGCGCCATGCACTATTTGCGAGTATAAAACACCGCTAGAAGCGGCTGATATTTTTACGTCAACATTAGGTAATGGGGATTTTTTTAGTAGGGTTTCCAATACAGTTTTAAAATTACTCGCTACGGCTACTTGCAGCGTTTCTTTTGCGTTTACGCTGCACGAAAGCATGCATATCACACACAAAAAATAACCCAACCATGTATTGTAAAGCTTTGACATTATAAGTATTGTTTCAAAATAAAATGATTTAAGTAAGCAATATATATGAACGATGTTTGCAATGCACCCGGTTTATTACCAATTGAAACTGCAATACAAAATATACTTGGCACAATAACGCCTGTTAAAGACGTTGAAACCATTTCTATAATGCAAAGTGTTGATCGCGTTTTAGCAAGCGATGTTAAGTCAACTATAAACGTACCTGCTCATAACAACTCTGCAATGGATGGCTATGCGCTGTGTATTTCAGATAAAAGCTTAACCTACACACAAGTAGGTAGTGTGTTTGCAGGTCAAATTTTTGAAGGAACACTTACCCCTGGTCAATGCGTAAGAATAATGACCGGCGCTGCCATTGCACCTAGCGCTAACGGCGTTGTAATGCAAGAAAACGCCTCGGTTGATGGCGATAAAATTACGTTTACCGCGCAACCAGAGTTAAATGAAAACGTGCGTTTTGCTGGCGAGGATATTGCTATAGGCGACGTTATTTTAAAAGCAGGCGATAAATTAAAAGCTGTTGATGTGGGATTACTGGCATCTTTAGGAATTGCCAATATAGATGTGGTAAGAACCCTAAAAATAGCCGTGCTTTCTACAGGCGATGAGCTAATAGAACCTGGTCAGCCGCTTAAACAAGGCGCTATTTTTGAAAGCAACCGCGCTGTTATTATTAGTGCGCTGCAACAAAAAAATATAGACGTGCTTGATTTAGGAATAATCCCTGATGACAAAGAACTCATCACTAATGCATTTTTAAAAGCAAACGAACTTGCCGATGCCGTAATAAGCTCAGGCGGTGTATCGGTTGGTGAAGCCGACTTTACAAAAGAAGTGCTCAACGAAATTGGCGAAATTCACTTTTGGAAAATAGCCATGAAACCAGGTAAACCTTTTGCCTTTGGTAAACTAGCTAACAGTTACTTTTTTGGCTTGCCAGGTAACCCTGTGTCGGCTGCTGTTACGTTTAATCAGTTAGTAGAGCCTGCACTGCAAAAGCTGTCGGGGCTTGGTGAAGTAAATCCTAAAATGCGCTTTAACGCGGTTACTACATCCGTTATTAAAAAGCGCCCAGGAAGAGCCGACTTTCAGCGCGGTACAGCAACAATTAACGAGCAAGGTGACTTAGTGGTTGCCCCGTTTAATAAACAGGGCTCGGGTGTACTTTCGTCGCTTAGTAAAGCTAACTGTTTAATTGTAGTGCCGGCGCAAAGCGGCAATATCGAAAAAGGCGCAACAGTAAGTATTGAGTTGCTATAAAGCCTAAAATGCTACAGCTAACTGTACAATTTAGCTGTAGCAATGCTGCAAACCTTAAAATATTTTTATATTTAATGTTTGAATTAAACAATTTAACTTTTCGCTACGCCCTACAAACTCTTCTTTGCTCAATCTATTAACACACTTTAGCGCATTTTTAGTCGCAAAGTATCTATCATAACTTAGGCTTCTTTCGCATTTAACACTATACGTTGAGGGCCAAGAGCCACCGGCACCCGTTGCTATGCCAACAACGTTACATGTAGCATCTATATACTGCTCCCATGCTTTTATTTGTGCTTTAACTGCATCTACTTGGTAATCATCAGTTAGTTGCGGGTAAATTTCATCCATCATTTTACTGATTTTAGTTTTGTACCTATTACCCTCTAAATTATAAATATTGCCGGTGTGCATTGCACCGCCTTCTGGCCAACCATCAGCACTTTGTGCAAATGCGCCAAATGATGAAATAGCAAAAGCAAACACAATAATAATTTTATTCATTTTAAATCCTTTTAATAGTTACCAGATACCTGAAAAAAAACGCTCATAAAAAATGCCGCTGAGCTTAGCTGAGCGGCATTATATTATTCAATAAGCTTTTAAAGAGGTCTATTTAAAAGCCAAATATTTTTAAGTGGAAAAACTTAGTCGCCACTGTATTTATAAATATCACAGCTAGAATGACAGGAATAAACGTTGAAAGTGAAAAGTTAACGTACTTTTCCATCAAGCTTCCCGCATAATTAGGCGAACCTAAGCTTAGCTCTTGTGTTAAGCGTGCTTTTTTCCAGCGGTACATTACAAACAAACACACCATTAAGCCATTAAGCGGTAAAATTGTGTCGTAAAATACATCAACAATAATATCAAAAAAGCTCTTATTAACGCCGCCATAACTGGTGAACGAAGTAAGGCTGTCAATCATACCAAACGACATTGTACATAAAATAGTAAGTACGCCGGTTGAAAGTGTAAGGATGCCCAATGCTTTTTTACGGCTAATACCTTTACGGTCACTTAGGGTTGCAGTCGGGACTTCTACTATTGAAACAAGTGAGGTAATTGCTGCAAAAAATACTAATAAGAAGAACGAGAATGCAACAATAGATGCACCTACATAGCCAATATCATTTTGCAGTGCTAATAATATTTTAGGTAGGTATACAAAAATCATCGATACAGACGAGTCAGAAAGTGCCGCAGGGTCTGTATTTGGATCAAAACTAAATATAGCCGGTAGCACCATTAAACCAGCTACAAACGCAACGAGTGAGTCAGTAATAGCAACCATTTTAGCGCTACTGACAATGTCATCCTTTTTAGAAATATACGACGCGTAAGTCATTAGGATGCCCATGCCCAAAGATAGCGAGAAAAACGCTTGGCTTAATGCGCCATTTAAGACACTTGCATTCATTTTAGAAAAATCAGGAATAATATAGTATTTAACACCGGCCATTGCGTTATCAAGCGTTAATACATAAATAACGAGGGCAAGCAGCATAACCAATAAGGCGGGCATTAAAAACTTAGCGGCTTTTTCTATGCCCTGCTTAACACCGCCTAATAAAATTAAGTTGACCATAATAACCACAACGGCCATATAACCAAACACAGTGTAACTATTAATAAAAACACCAAAGTGGCCGGGATCTGCTAATAAATCTAAATTACCTAGGCCTGTTTGCGTTAAATAGCCAAAAATCCACACCGTAATTACCATATAAAATACAGCAATCATAAATGGCGTAAGCACGGCTAAAAAGCCTGCAAACTTCCATTTTTTATCGTTATTAGATAATAGCTTATACGAACCAAGTGGATCTTTTTGAGCGTTACGACCCATTGCCATTTCAGCCATCATGACTGGTAAACAAATGAATACGACAAATAAAGCGTAAATTAATAAAAATGCGCCGCCGCCATTTTTAGTAGCAGAAACCGGAAAGCCAACTAAATTACCAATACCAACAGCCGAACCTGCCGCCGCTAATATGAATCCGAGACGGGAACTAAATCGTTCTCTATTTTCGCTCATGCTTGAAACCTTTTTATTATTTTGTATATTTCAGCGACTCTACCAGTGTTACACAGAGATTTTCAAGCAATTACAGTGTAAAAATAAAATCGATGTGTAAACCTGTGTAAATACGCTTTTAATTCACCAATTTTCAACGCTGTGGTAGTATTGCGTTAATCAAATTTAACAATTTTTATGAGATTACTTATGTTGTACATGATTCATTCAACAGACGTTGAAAATAGCTTAGAGCTCAGAAAAGCAGCGCGCCCTGCACATTTAGCGCGCCTTAGTGAGCTTGATTCTCAAAATCGTTTACTTACCGCAGGTCCGTTTCCGGCAGTCGATAGTGAAGATCCTCAAGAAGCAGGTTTTACCGGTTCATTAGTTGTAGCTGAGTTTGAGTCAATTGAAGCCGCTCGAGAATGGGCAGCAGCTGACCCTTACGTTGCCGCTGGCATCTATGAAAATACAGTTGTTAAACCTTTCAAAAAAGTGTTCCCTGCTTAAAAGTGTATTAAACCCTAAGAGCGTGCGTTGCACTGTAATTCAGGGTTTGTTCACAAGATTTTAATTAAAATTACTGAGATAAAAGCGAATTTAGCGTTTTTACTTGAATTTTAGTAACTTAGTTAATTAAACTAAGTGGGTCTGGTCTAGGAGTTTTCCATTATGCGCGTATTATTAAGCCTCGGTTTTATTGCTTGTGTTAGCTTAGCTAACTTTGCTCAAGCAGCGACGGCCACCCAAGCATCTCATGCTGAGGTGGACAAAAAGAAAGCCGTAATACTTGCAAAGAAAACAATAGGCGGTAAGACCTTAAAAATTACCGAAAAAACAGATTTTTATACCGTACGAATACTCAAATCTGACGGCCACGTCGTTGATTTACATATAAATAAAAAAACCGGCGAAGTGAAAAAGGATTAACAAATGCGAATTTTAGTTATTGAAGACGATTTACATTTAGCAGATAACCTACGTAATGCTTTAGAAAAAGAACGTTACAGCGTGGATTTATGTCACGATGGTGAAGCAGGTCTTTTCCACATTACAGAATACCCGCTTGATATGGCCGTAGTTGATTTAGGTTTACCTAAAATAGACGGTATTGAGCTAATCAATAAAGCACGAGCACAAGGCATTACTATTCCTATTTTAATCTTAACAGCGCGCGATCGCTGGCAGGATAAAGTAGAAGGTTTAGATGCAGGTGCTGATGACTATCTTACCAAACCATTTCATGTTGAAGAACTTATTGCACGTTGTAATGCATTAATTCGTCGCAGTGCTGGTAAAGCAAATCCAGAAATGACTGCGGGCCCAATTAAAATTCATACACGTTCACAACAAGTATGGGTTGATGATAAAGAGCTTAGCCTTACAGCTTACGAATATAAAGTACTTGAATACTTAATGGTAAATCCGCAAAAAGTAATTTCTAAATCAGAACTTACTGAGCATATTTACGACCAAGATTTCGATCTTGATTCAAACGTAATTGAAGTATTTGTACTACGTTTGCGTAAAAAGCTTGACCCTGATGGTGTGCTAAACCCAGTAGAGACACTACGTGGGCGTGGTTACAGGCTTAAAAGCCAGTGGTAATACCGCAAATATCGTTAAAAATAAGGCAAGGATTTATCCTTGTCTTTGTTTTATTAGTCGCGCTCCCTATCTTATTTTATTCAATTGGCAAAGCGTATTACGCTTCACTTGTTGATGCGACTGAAAAAACTCTCGAAGCACAGCTTTACTCGCTAATATCTGAAGTCGACTTTACTGAGCATGGTATTATTATGCCCAGCACTATATTAGCGCCTGAGTTAAACAGATTAAATTCAGATACCTACGCTATGATTTACCGCGATGATGATCCTGTTTGGAACTCAGAATCGGCTGTAAACTTAAACTATGTTCCTCAACAAATAGAAACCAAAGCCGGTGCTGCCGATTTCAGGCGCGTGGAGTATAATAACACCGCGTACTGGCAACTTAGCCTGACTGTAATTTTAAATAACATAGATCAATCAGAACAAGCTCGCTTTATATTAGTTAAACGTAATGACGCTCTACTTCGTTTAATGGATGGTTTTAAGCAAACCCTTGTAGATTGGATGTTTATAATGGGCATTGCAATTGCAGGCTTGATGGCGATTGGTTTTATTTGGAGCGCTCGCCCACTCCAACGACTCGATAAAGAAATAAAAGCAATTGAATCGGGTGATATTCAAGAAATTAAAGGCCTCTACCCTGTAGAACTGCAAACAATAAAAGCAGACCTGAACTTGCTACTTGAGTCGCAACAGCGCCAAAAAGAGCGCTACAGAGCTTCATTAAGCGACCTTGCTCATGCACTTAAAACACCGCTTGCGGTACTTAAATCAAGTCCATTGGCAAACGATGCCGATGCACAAGAACAACTCGACCGCATAAATGTGATGATCGAGCACCAATTAAAGCGTGCTGCAACCGGTGCATCAGACACCTGGAAAAAACAAACACCTATTAAGCCAGTACTCGATTCAATACTCAGTGCTATGGCAAAAGTGTACCGTGATAAAGATATTATTTTTACCTGCACCGTAACCGAAAAAGATTACTTTTTAGGTGACCAAACAGATTTAATGGAATTACTTGGCAACCTGATTGATAACGCCTGTAAAGCGTGTCGCTCACAAGTAGCAATACAAGTTATTCAAAGCAAAACTTTGTGTATTGGAATTAGCGATGATGGCCCTGGCGTACCAGAGGACAAACGTGAATCTCTACTTACACGGGGCACTCGTCTGGATACATACGAAAGCGGACACGGCGTAGGGATGGCAATTGTATCTGACTTGGTTAAGTCCTATCGCGGTACACTTACCATTACAGAAGCTGATAACTTAGGCGGCGCTCAATTTATTTTAGAGTTTAATTACAATGACAAAAAGTAACTATTTATTAAAACTAACTGCCATTGTGTTATTAGCTTCAAGCCAATACAGCTTTGCAGATGAAGCATGCACTTTAGCCGCTAAAGCAACAACCGATGAAGCTAAGCGATATATTCAATGCCTAGATCGCCAAATTGATAAAGCAAAACAAGCACAAGGCAGTTGGATACAAAAGCGTAAATATGAGCTAACTAAATCACAAGAAAGCACAGGCAATACGCAAGTGCTGCCGTTATTTATGCGCAGCATTAAAAATAATGAAAAGTACCTTGAGAGCGCCTGCCAATGGCGCTACTTAATAAAACTTCCTAATGCGACAACCGCAGCCATTAGCTATAAACTGTGTGAAATTGAGCTTATAAATCAATTTACAGAATCACTAAAACACCCATTTTGACGTAACTTAAGCACACTAAACTAGTTATACCAACCTGCATAAATCTTTGATCAATTTAACGAATTAAATTGCACTATAACGTCGTTAAAAATTTTTTATTTAGAACAACTAGATACAAAAATTTTTGCCTAGTTCTAGCGTAATTTTCTTAACGTTAAATAGACCTCGTATATAAGCAGATTGGTATTACGTTTCACTACTAGTTCCCTTTAGTCTACTTGACAATTTATTCATATCAAAACAAACTACCTACTAGTAGATTGCTAAAAACTAATGGATAAACAGATGACTAAACCAGTAATTATTATAGGTGGCGGACTTGCTGGTTTATACAGTGCGTATAAATTACAACTACTTAATATAGAGTACTTATTATTAGAAGCTAAATCGAAATTAGGTGGCCGAATTTTTGCCGCGCAATCACCAATAAAAAACGATGTTAGTTTTGATTTGGGTCCTACGTGGATATTTCCCCACCAACCAAAAATTCAAGCGCTAATAAAGTCACTCAACTTAAGTATATTTGAGCAATACAATAAAGGTGATGTGTTATATCAAGCACCTAACTCAAAGCAACCTCAACAAATTGCAGGTGCTGGAGATATGCAACTATTTAGACTCAAACACAGCATGAATACCTTAATAACTGCCTTATATGAGCAACTTAATCCTGATTCAATATTATTAGAACACAATGTCACTGAGCTTAAAAAGAACGATAATAGCTGGCAAGTTACTGTTAATCACTTAGGCAATATAAAGCACTTTACTACTGGTAAATTAATTTCAGCAATTCCTCCTCGTATGGTTACAACGCATTTAACACCTGAACTATGGGCGACTCCAACACTCATAAACCGCCTTAGCAGCGTACCTACATGGATGGCAGGACAAGCCAAGTTTATAGCTACTTTTGAACATGCATTTTGGCGTGATAAAAACTTATCTGGGCAATGCTTTAGCCGCGTAGGCCCTATGGTCGAAATTCACGATGCCAGTGCTGAGGATAGTAATTACGCCGCATTATTTGGCTTTATAGGTGTCCCCTACTTATCACGAAACCAAGTAACTCAAGAGCAATTAATTCAAGCCTGTGCCCAACAACTCAGCTACTTTTATGGTAAGGATGCTGAAAAGGCAACCGGATACTTTATTAAAGACTGGGCAGAGGATAAATTTGTAGCTAATATAGACGATCAAACTCAGCCTTCACAGCACCCAGAATTTGATTTTTCAAACTTGGAAGAGCAATTAAGTAACCTCAATATTCATTTTGTAGCGAGTGAGTTTGCAAAACAAGAAGCAGGATATTTAGAAGGCGCAATAAACGCTGTGGATGACGCTATTAAATCGTTTGTTAATTAATTGCCCTGTATTTATTGATAACTTAACCATCAAGGGCTTTAATTTTACAGCCCTTGATGGTTATAAATGTTAGTTATTTTTAGTAACGTCTTCACCACTGCCCAGTAAAGTGGCAACCCACTTGCCCTCTGCACTGGCTTCTAGGGCTATTTTTACAATCATTGTTAATGGTACAGATAAAAGCATACCCACAGTACCTAATAACCAGCCCCAAAATATTAATGATAAAAACACCACTAACGTTGAAAGACCCAGCCCTTTACCCAAAAATTTAGGCTCTACAATATTACCCATTACCGTATTTATTGTTAAATATCCTGCAGCAACAAGTCCTGCCACTAACGGGCCTTGAGTAATAAGGGCAAGTAATACAGCTGGTACAGCCGCAATAATTGAACCTATATTTGGAATGTAATTGAACATAAATGCCAACACGCCCCAAAGCACAAAGTAGTCAACGTCTAAAATCCATAAGTAAAACGCAGCAATAATACCCGTCCCTAAACTTACTAGCGTTTTAATTGCCAAGTATGAATTAATAGATTCTAAAAAGCGGTCAATTTGCTTCATTTTACTATCAGGGTCTTCAAGTGCCATGTGTATTTTTTTGCTCAGCATTGGCCCTTCAAACAGCATAAAAACAACCGTTAAAATAATTAAAAACATGTTTGCCATTACGCCACCTAACCCAGTGAGCATATTAGTGGCCACATCAACCATTTTGCCAGGGTCGAACATATTAATTAACTGATCTTTATTGATCAGTATGTTGTATTGAGATGCTAAATCGACCAGCCATACAAATTCTTCTTTAAGTTGTGTTTTATACTCAGGAAGCTGCTGAGAAAAATCGTTGATAGATTGCCCTACAAGCCCGCCAAGGCTTACCCCCAAGCCAACTATAATCAGCACGACCAACATAACAGCAATGCTTTTAGGAATTTTGTAGCGCGCAAAAAACTTAATAAGCGGATTACAAATAATGGCAATAAATGCCGCCAAAATAAACGGAATAATAATTACACTCGCCGCTTTTATCCCCGCGAGTACGACCACTAAGGAAGCAAAAACTATTAAGCTTTTATTTACTCCAGTTAAACTTGCCAATTTATTAATCCTTTTATTAACTATATCGTCCCAGTGTAAGGCAAAAGGTAATTAAATGAAATAATTACGAAGTGATCATAAAAGCCTGTTTTACGTATAAATTTGCAAAGCTGTTTGCTAGCGAGTATGTTTTTTTAATCACTTGCTTCTATTTTATTGTAAGGATGAATAATGCATATATTTATAACTGGCGCGACCGGATTAATTGGTAAGCACTTATGCCCTTTTTTACTTCATCATAATACTGTTACTGTACTTAGCCGAAATCCGACTAAAGCAAACGTATTATTAGGCCACAAAGTTAAAGCCGTAAGTGACATTAGTGATGTTGACTTTAACACTGTTGAAATCGTTATTAATCTCGCTGGCGAGCCGATTGTAAATAAACGCTGGAGCGACAAACAAAAGCAAATAATACGAAACAGTCGTATTGATATTACACAGCAAATTAGTGAAGCTATTAAAGCCTGTAGTACTGCTCCGCATACTTTTATATCTGGCAGTGCAATTGGTTTTTATGGTCGACAAAATAGTAATCCTATTGATGAAACTTTTGAAAGCCCACACGATGAATTTAGCCACCAGCTCTGTAAAGACTGGGAAAATGCAGCACTACTCGCCCAATCAGAACAAACCAGAGTATGCCTTTTGCGAACGGGTATTGTTTTAGCTAAAAAAGGAGGTGCACTTGGAAAAATGTTGCCTGCTTTTAAATTGTGTTTAGGCGGCCCGATTGGTAATGGCGAGCAAGGCATGTCGTGGATACACATAGACGATATGATTCAGCTAATACTCTTTATTATTAAACACCCAGAAATATCAGGCCCTGTTAACGCAACTGCACCCAAACCTGTAAGCAATGCTCAATTTAGTAAAAGCTTAGGCGAGGCGCTCTCTCGACCTGCATTTATCACTATGCCAACCCAAGTACTTACACTATTAATGGGTGAAATGTCAGAATTACTAACAACGGGGCAATTTGTAGTCCCTAAAAAGGCACTAATTCATAATTATCGTTTTCATCATCCTGATATAAAATCGGCTTTAGAGAGCTTGGTTTAGCGGGCGTTAATATTCGTTCAGTTAAAATCTTTTTCAAATTAGATACATGGGTAAATTACTACTTTTTACCCATATTGACCTTTAAACATTAATACATAATAATCAGCACGTTTTCCACGCCAACCACGCCTATCTTTAATAAAAGAGAATCTTAAATGCTACACCTGCCTACAGTGATCAGTCTCTCTTTTATTCTTAACGTATTAATAGGCTTGTTTTTTTTATCCGTACATAACTTTAAAAAACAAACATCATTTTTATTATTTGGCCTAGCGTGTATTACCTTTGCATTTGCCGAGTTACTTGCCTGTTTAAAGTTAGTAATAGACGCGCCTTTTATTACCCACTATTTGGCTGATATTTTTATATTACTAAGTCCATTGTTAATTATTATTGGGTTAAATAAATATAAGCACAGTAAGGCACTAAACTTAAAACCTCTGTATTGTCTCCTTGGAACAACGGGGGTTGCTTTATTACCCATATATTCAGACCCCGCAGGGCAAATGCTGACAAGCTTAATTATTTCGGTTTTATACCTATATTCCGCATATATTATTAAGCAGATGAACTTTGTAGCCACTTTGCAAAAAAAAGCGCTGATAGTTTGTTTTTCAATTCACAGCATTTTAATGCTTATACAAACAACACTGTTGGCAATATCTATTTTTAGTACTAATTCGCCAAACTACATAGAGCCACTGCAACTTATCTTAAGTAGTCATTTAATTTTAGCCACTTGTAGCGCACTAATATTGCCGTACCTGCTGGCTTCTAATACAGAGCATACACTTTCAAGCCTTGCTAACACCGATACTTTAAGCCAATTACTTAATCGCCGTGGCTTTTTTACAAAAAGTAAAGAAGCACTAAGTGATCCTAAAAATATAGACAAAAATGTGTCTGTTATTTTGCTCGATATTGACTTTTTTAAACGTGTAAACGATCAGTTTGGTCACGAAGCGGGCGACCAAGCAATTAAGTGGATATCTCACTTTATTAAAGAGCAATTTTTAAATGTAGGTATTAGTGCCAGAATTGGCGGAGAAGAATTTGCCATTTTACTACCTGATTACACACTTAGTGCAGCAAAACGTGATGCTGAGCTATTAAGAAAGAATATAAGCACTCAAGCTTTTTATCATGAAAATCAGCATATAAAACTTTCTGTAAGCGCTGGGGTAAGCAATGCAATTAATGGGAATGCAACTATAAAAGAGCTGCTCGCTTATGCCGATAAACGCCTTTACTTAGCTAAAGAAACAGGCCGAGACAAAGTAGTAACCTTTGATGAAAAAAGCTTACTCACGAAAAGTTAATTGCTTTTAAGTGACTTATAAGCGCATTAAAAACAACTATATTTACACTACCATATTTTATCTAGCTAACACCTATCCATAAAAAAAGCCCTTCATTAGAAGGGCTTTGGTATACACACAATAAAGTTAATAAACTACTTACAAGACAGCGTAGCCTCGTCCGCTTTATTTGGTACAAACTGAATATTAGCTACAGAAATTGATGCTTTACCATTGCTGTGTAAGCTAAATGGGCTTGTTAGGCTTGCAAAATTAACACCCTTATCAGCAAAACAACCTAAATCAATTGATACTGACTGCCATTTATTTTCAATAGTTTTATCCACGACGTTTGCTAAATCAATGCTTGCACCACACTCACCAGAACAAGTCATAGCAAGGGCTACATCGCTCGTTAGTGCTTCGTTTAATTTAATATCAAAGCTAATCACACTGTTTGCTTCAACGTAGGCAATGGTATCTTCTGCAAAGCTTGTTACTATTTCAGCACTGGCTTTTTCTGCACCGCTGAAGTTAAATTGGCGCGCGTCTTCTTGTACTGTTTTGTCCTCAGTACGGTATTTAATTGCACCAAATTCATGGGTACTACTCGATACATCTAAAAGCTCATCGCCCGATTTTAACAATAAGCGCCATGGTGCTACAGGTGCACCAACAAGTATATCCATACTCGTAAGCCCTGAGTTATCAAGTTTAGAGTCTTCATCAAGGTCGTCAGCTAGCACATTTTTATCGCCATACGTTAAACCAAAACCATAAGGAAGTAATGGATCGTAATTTTCATCACCTTTATTAACCGCAGTTTGTACCGCCGATTTAGGCCAAGAAAACGATAGCTTACCTTTAAAGTTATTTTGGATGGTGCCGTCTGCCGCTTTTAATAACACATCAGCAATACCCGCACCTTCTGTACCTGGTAACCAAGCAGCCACAAACGCATCAGATGCGTTAAGTTCGCTGTTCACCCACATAGGTCGACCTGAAATAAACACAGATACAACAGGAATGCCTTGCTCTTTTAGCGAGCTTAAAAGTGCTAATGACTTTTTATTTCCGCGCTCAAATTCAAGGTTATCTTTATCGCCGTGCCCTTCTGCGTAAGGTTCCTCACCAAATACGACAATGGCAACATCAGGACGTTGTTCAAATGAACCATCAGCACTTAAAGTAACACTTCCACCTGCTGCAGATATTTGCTCTTCAAGCCCTTTGTAAATTGACGTTGCTCCTGGGAAATCTGCATTTTTGTTATTGGTTCCCTGCCACGTAATACTCCAACCACCCGACTGTTTACCTATGTTATCGGCACCATCACCTGCAACAAGCACGCGTTGATTAGCTGCGATAGGTAATAGGTTATTTTTATTTTTAAGTAATACAAGCGATTCGCGCACAGCTTGGCGTGCTACTTCGCGATGCGCTTGCGCGCCAATAAGCTCTGTTTTACCCGAGTAAAGACGCTTAGCCGGACTTGGTTTATCAAATAACCCAGCGCGTAACTTTACGCGCAAAATACGTGCAACCGCATCATCAATGCGGCTCATACTTATTTTACCTGCATTTACTTGTGCAATTGTATTTTCATATAGCGGCTTCCACGCGCCTGTTGGCACCATAAAAATATCAAGGCCAGCATTTACCGCTTCTGGGCAGCTTTCGTTAGTACAGCCTTTAATTTGCCCATGGCCGTTCCAATCTCCCACTACAAAACCATCAAAACCCATACGTGTTTTTAATACATCTGTAAGTAAGTATTTATTGCCGTGATTTTTAACGCCATTCCAGCTATTAAAAGACGCCATAACAGATTGACTACCCGCCGACAAACCACCTACGTAACCTTGAGCATGAATATCAAATAGCGATTGCTCGCTGTCTATATTATTTCCCTGATCATCCCCATCAACAGTGCCGCCATCGCCAATAAAATGCTTAACCGTGCTAATAACGCGCTTATCACTTAAAAAGTCGCCATCGGCTTTACCTTGCAATCCATTTACAATCGCTGCTGAGTAATCGTGAACAATTTTTGGATCCTCAGAATAGCCTTCGTACGTTCTGCCCCATCGGTCGTCTCGTACTACTGCTACAGTGGGTGCAAATACCCAATCTATTCCCGTAGCCATTACTTCTACTGCGGTAATAGATGCTATTTGCTCTATTAAATCTGGGTTATTAGCTGCGCCTAAACCAATATTATGTGGAAAAAGTGTCGCGCCAATTACGTTATTATGACCATGTACTGCATCGGTGCCCCACATAGTTGGAATTTTGCTGCCATCCACTGAGTCATCAATAGATGCTTGATACATTTTTTCTGCAAGTGCAACCCAATCCTCTGGCGTTGCATGCTTATCGCCATTAGGAAAAGCACCACCGCCATTAAGGTAAGAGCCAAAACCATATTTACGCATGTCTTCAACGGTAATATCACGAATTTCTGGTTGAATCATTTGCGCTACTTTTTGCTCAAGCGTCATATTTTCTAAAAACGTGACAATTTGAGCTTCAATAGCAGGGTCTTTTTTCACTGCAATTGAAAGCTTTGGCCAAATTTTCTCAAGCTCTGATTGCGCTTCAACATTTACTTTTTCAACATTGCTTTCGTTAGTACATCCGCTTAGTGCAGTAACACTTCCTACTAACGTTGCAATTGCTAATGCATTAAGTTTAAAAGTCGTTTTCATTATGATGGCTCCTTCACTAATACTGGTTTGCTGCCTCGTAGGCCGTAAAAAACAATAAATATGTAACATAAAATAGGTAAAACATACGAAAGTTGGACACCCACACTATCAGCAAGTGCACCTTGTAAAAGTGGCACTATTGCACCACCTACAATCGCCAAACACAAAATACCAGAGCCTTGAGCGGTATGCTTACCAAGTCCATTTAACGCTAAACTAAAAATAGTGGGGAACATAATAGAATTGAATAAACCAACCAATAGGATTGACCACATTGCTAATTGACCCGACGTGCTCATGGCAATTATGACTAAAATAATAGCCATGGTTGCGTTAAAGCCAAGTACTTTACCAGCGGGTAGTTTTTGCATTACAGCAGCACCAATAAAACGCCCAACCATAGCACCACCAAAATAATAAGTGATGTAATGAGCTGCAACATTCTCTTTTAGCCCTGCTATATTTTCTTGTGCTAAAAAGCTTACTAAAAAGCTACCAATTGCCACTTCGGCGCCTACATACATAAATATACCCACAGCACCTAATACAAGATGGCGATACTGCCAAGCACTGCCTTCAATTGCTTCTGAGTTTTCGGCTTCTGCTTTTTGCTCGCTCATAATGTCTGGTAATTTAAGCCAAGCAAAAATACCGGCTAGTAAAATAAGCATTGCAGCTAAAAGGAGGTAAGGAAGTTGAACTGACTCTGCATTTTGAGCCGGTGTTAAAAAGGCTTCTGACGCTGAGTCTAGAATTAACAGAGCACCAAATGATGGCGCAACAGTGGTACCTAATGCATTAAAAGCTTGGGTAAGCGTAAGTCGAGACGACGCAGTTTTTGGTGAGCCCAACAAACTTACGTAAGGATTAGCAGATACTTGCAATAACGTTATGCCGCTGGCAAGTACAAATAAAGCGAATAAAAATACAGGGTAACTGTGTAAAGATGCTGCTGGGTAAAATAATATACACCCGACTGCTGCAATTAATAATCCAATCACAATGCCTTTTTTATAGCCCACCTTTTTAACTATATAACCACTTGGAAGTGACATTAAAAAGTAAGCGCCAAAAAAGCAAAACTGAACCAACATGGCTTGTACATACGTTAAGTTAAATACGGCTTTTAAGTGTGGGATTAAAATATCATTTAAGCAGGTTATAAATCCCCACATAAAAAACAATGTTGTTAAAGAAGTTAATGCAAAACTGTAATTTTTATCCTGATAGTTTTGCGACTGTGTGTGTGTTGTCACTGGTGCTGAACTTGCCATGTGTTCTCCGTATTTTATTATTATAAATCTATTCTTAAGCTGCCCTGTTTTAGTTTTCAGCTGTCTTTAAACCATCAAGAAGCATTAAAGAGTTGACCTAAGAATTAATAAACACTAACCTTAAATGTAAGCGCTTTCATATGCAATTAAATACGAACAAGCTGTATATTTCAACACTTTTTATTTTTTGTACCACGCATACAGCATTAATTAAGCAAAAACACAGAGCTGATTTCTCTGTAAATGACTAACAAAAGGTTTGTTATTAATGACAAAATTATCACTACCACCCCATTCACCCCTTTTATCTAAAAACTTTGTATACGGTGTGGCCACGGCTTCTTTTCAAATAGAAGGCGGATCACAAGATCGTCTCCCATGTATTTGGGACACTTTTTGCGATACGCCCAATAAAATAGTCGATAGCTCAGACGGTCATACCGCGTGCGATCACTATAACCTTTGGCGTGATGATATAGACCTTATTGAGTCCCTTGGCGTAGATGCTTACAGGCTTTCTATTTCATGGCCGCGCGTGATGACCCAAGACGCAAAGTTAAATCCTGTAGGCGTGAAGTTTTATACTGATATTTTAGATGAGCTAAAACGTCGCAATATTAAAGCCTTTGTTACTTTGTACCACTGGGATTTACCGCAACACCTTGAAGATGAAGGCGGTTGGCTTAACAGACAAACAGCTTACGCTTTTGAACATTACGTAAATTTAATTACTAAAGCCTTTGGCGATCGCGTTCACTCTTATGCCACATTGAATGAACCATTTTGTAGTGCGTTTTTAGGTTACGAAATTGGTATTCATGCCCCAGGTAAAGTGGGTAAAGAATATGGCCGTAAAGCAGCGCACCATTTATTATTAGCCCACGGACTCGCTATGAGCGTATTAAAGCAAAACTCGCCTAATACATTAAATGGCATAGTGCTTAACTTTACGCCGTGTTATAGCCTTACTCAAAGTGATGAAGACTTAAAAGCCACTGCATTTGCAGACGACTACCTTAATCAGTGGTATATCAAACCAATAATTGATGCCCAATATCCTGATATAATTAATCAATTACCATTAAACCATCAGCCTGAGATTCTTGAGGGCGATATGGAACTAATTTCTCAATCTATTGATTACTTAGGTATTAACTTTTATACCCGCCAAGTTTATAAAGCGCACCCTACTGACATTTATGAGCCTATTGCACCTACGGGCCCGCTAACTGATATGGGGTGGGAAATTTACCCGCAATCGTTCACTGACTTGCTTGTATCGCTTAATAAAACATACACCTTACCGCCTATTTATATAACCGAAAATGGTGCAGCAATGCCCGATACGTATAATAATGGTGAAGTTAACGACTTAGACCGTTTAAGTTATTATAATACTCATTTAAACGCGGTTCATAATGCAATTGAACAAGGTGTTGTTATACATGGCTACTTTGCTTGGAGCCTAATGGATAACTTTGAATGGGCAGAAGGCTATTTAAAACGTTTTGGTATTGTGTATGTAGATTATAAAACCCAGCAACGCACTATTAAAAACAGTGGCTTAGCTTATAAAGAACTCATCTCTAAAAGATAAGAGCATACCCATAACTAAAAAAGTATAAAGCGGGATAAATAATCATGGTCAGTGTAAAAGAAAAAATAGCGTATGGCTTAGGCGACACCGCCAGTAATATTATTTTTCAAACAGTTATGATGTTTTTAATGTTGTACTACACAGACGTAGTGGGTTTATCACCCGCTGTTGTCGGTACTATGTTTTTAGCAGTACGTATTTTTGATGCCGTAACCGACCCATTAATGGGCAACCTTGCTGACAAAACACATACGCGCTGGGGGCACTTTCGCCCCTACCTACTTTGGCTTTCGCTTCCTTTTGCCATTATTAGTATTTTAGCGTTCACTACGCCTGATTTAGAAGGCACCGATAAAATAATTTACGCCTTTACTACTTACACACTTCTTATGGTGGCTTACACCGCTATCAATATTCCTTATTGTGCACTGGGCGGTGTACTTACAGCAGATGTAAAAGAGCGCGTGACTATTCAGTCTTACCGCTTTGTATTTGGTATGCTAGGCGGCGTAATAGTAGCGGGTTGTACTATGCCAATGGTTGAGTACTTTGGCCAAGGCGATGCAGCTAAGGGCTATCAATACACCATGACTGCAATGAGCATTTTAGGCTTTGTACTGTTTTTACTTTGTTTTTTAGGCACAAAAGAGCGTATACAACAGCCAAAAGAGCAAAACATTCCTTTTGCCCAAAGTGTTAAAGCATTAATTAAAAACGATCAATGGCGAACACTTTGCTTAGCTGCGTTTTTTTTACTTACCGGTCAAGTATTAAGGCTTACGCTTGCTGTTTACTACGTAAAATACTATTTAGGTCGAGACGATTTAATCACCTTATTTATGACACTTGGCGTTGCAGCAAGCATGCTAGGGTGTGCTTTAGCTCAACCACTTGCAAAGCGATTTTGTAAAATAAAAGCCTATATAAGCTTACAAGTTATTGCTGCCGCTATTTGTGGTTTTAGCTACTTTATTAGTAAAGATCAATTAGTACTCGCATTTACTGCCTTTATTTTATGGAAGTTCTTTTTAGATATGGCAACCCCGTTGTTGTGGGCAAAAATGGCCGACACCATAGATTATGGGCATGAAAAAACAGGTGTACGCATTACGGGTTTAGTTTATTCAGGCGTTATATTTTTTATTAAAATGGGCGTGGCGGTAGGCGGCGCAATTGCAGGCTGGTTATTATCTTTTTACAGTTATCAGGCCGATGTAGTACAAACACTTGATACCCAACACGGTATTTTACTTTCATTCACTGTACTACCTGCTTTTGGCTCATTATTTGTTGCCTACATAATGAAAAAATATACACTGACTAATCAGGTTGTTGAAAATATTCAATCTAAACTAACAACTAGTTAAGATATATACTCTAAGGTATTATTTAGCCGAAGTAGTTAAGGATAAGCGAGTGAACAAATAACATGGCAACAATTTATCAAGTCTCAGAGCTTGCGGGCGTATCGTTAGCCACCGTTTCTCGCGTGATGAACAAAAATACCCGTGTAAGCGATAAAACCAAACAAAAAGTGCTTGATGCCATGGAGCAGCTTGGCTACAAGCCTAACTCAATAGCGCAATCTTTAGCCTCTAACTGTACTAACAGTGTCGGTATTTTAGTGTCTGAGTTACATGGTCCTTTCTTTGCCCAAATGATGGCAGGTATTGAGTCGGAGCTTCGAGCTGCGGGTAAACACGTTATTATTACCACCGGGCACAGTGAAGAAGACAAAGAACAAGAAGGCATTGAGTTTTTAATTAGCAGACGCTGCGATGCTATTATTTTGCACGTTGAAGCCGTCTCAGACGACTACCTAATAAAACTAAGTAAAGGCTCTACGCCCGTTTATTTAATGAGCCGTTACGTAGAGCAATTAAAAGATAACTGTATCAGTTTAGATAATCAATTAGGTGGCTACCTGGCCACTAAATCGATATTAAATCAAGGCCATACACAAATAGCGTACATTGCAGGTCCGCAGTTCAAAGCCGATGCTTTTAACCGCTTAGAGGGTCATAAACAAGCACTCACAGAGGCTGGTATTAAATTTGATCCTGCGCTTTATTACATTGGGGACTTTAACGAAACCGGTGGTAGTAAAGGCTTAAAACATTTTATTGATGAAAAGCTCAGCTTTACTGCACTAGTGTGCGCCAATGACGAAATGGCTTCCGGTGCTATGAAATATGCTCGAGAGCACGGTTATAATTTACCAAACGATTTATCGATTGTTGGATTTGATAACGTTATTTTTGCAAACTACCTGTACCCTACACTCACGACCATAGATAATCCGATCGGAAAAATGGGCGAAATGGCTGCTAAATTAGTGCTTAAAGATGTTTATCAAAATAAAAACCTTGTTATAAATCGCTTTTTTGAACCTACTTTAATGCAGCGCGATTCATCTGCACCACTTATCAAGTAAAAACTAAAAGCGAATACTAATTTTGGTACAAAAAAGCGGCTAAATGCCGCTTTTTATATGTGAGCTACTTAACAATCCAAGGTGTTACTTTAATAACGTTCGATATATCGCCAAGCACTGCGCTATCATCTTCCCAGTTATCTTCAACTGCAAAATAACACACTGACTTTTCACACGTTATGCTCTTATCATCAAATTGCATTGGGCTTTTAAATGTAACTGCTACGCCCTTTTGCTCTGGTAATAAAAACCACATTAATTTACTTACAAAAAAGCCCGATAAATCAGTTAACAGCTCATCAAGTTCTTCGTTAATGGTATATAACGACTGCTTTGAAAACGTTAAATCTTCAAGCTCGTTTGCTTCTATTTGAAGTTTTAATTGGCAATCATGATCTGGATTTTGTGGCTGCACCACGATAACAGCTTTATCTGTATCAAGTTGCTTATCGAACGGTAATAGTAATTGTGCTTTATCTGTAAAGTTAAGTGGGTACTCGTTTCTTTCAGTTAAAATAGTGCCGCTTTTAATGGCACACGCTTCGTTAGTTGCTATATCACTTATATAAAAATTAACTCGCGCATATTGAAAGTCGCCTTTGTTAACAACTTTTAATCGGTCATAAAAACCGTCATACGACATCACAAATTCTCTTGCATTAACATTAAATGCACTTATGCCCAGCAGCACTAACGCAATGGCGTTGGTGCAATTAAAAATGTATTTATTCATCAAAGTAGGCTCTATTTTGGCTAATCATCGTGTTTAGCTCTTCTATATACGCTTCACCGCGCTCAGAGTAAGACATTAAACCATGTGTAAGTTCAGTCGCTAAAATTGGTTTTTGCTCAAGACGTAAGTTTTCACGTATTGCGCGCAAATCTTTATAAGCAGGATGCGTATTTATGTTTTTAAAGTAAGAGTTTATAGCAGCTCTTACCGATTTAAACGCAGCAACTTCGTGTGCCGCTCCAGTATTACGGCGTTTTGGTACCATGCCACAACCTTTTGTGTAACACCACTGACCAAAAAAGTTAAGGCCAATACGTGCAAAACGCGATGTGCCCCACGCAGATTCATTCGCAGCTTGCATAAGCGCTAATTCTTTAGGAATTATATCAACACGGCGTAGTGCTTGCGTAAGTATTAGCGTATCAATGGTGGTTGGTAAGCCGTACGACTTTAATATTGCTGCAATATCTTTGCTTTGCTTTTTTTCTAAAGGTAATTCGTTTTGTAGCATCATGCGTGCTATTTCAAGCTTAGCGCGTTGCTGTAATATTTTTTTGTTTTCGGCTTCAACGTGCGGACGAATAAAGCTAAAAAATGCATGTTTTTTTTCTTTAACATCACTAAATTCTGAAAACTTTGGCAGTTTTACATTATGTAATGGTTTTTCTTTTTTCTTCACTTTTTTTGGTTGTTCTGACGTTTGTTCATCTAGCTCAACATCGTCACTTTGTATAAACGGGTAAGCAAGCGCCCATACAAAAAACACGGTTAGTAAAAGCTTAAAAATCGTTTTTAACATGTATTCTCTCTTTGAAACAACAACTATGCATGGTTAATACACAAGCATACGAAGGCGCATTATACCTAAGCCACTTTATAAACGCGAATAACTGGGGTTTGATGACCTTTTACGGTTGAATTTTCAGCAATGTATTTGGGTTTTAGATAAAACAGAGCCTATGTAGTGCATTTGTTCATTCGCAATTTATAAGTCCATGGGTATACTGAGCAAAGTTTAATAATATTAACTATGTGTGAGTAAGCAGTATGGATAAACAATGGCAAAGCCGAATAATAGAGCAATATAAACATCGCCCTAACGATAACCGCTCGCCGTGGCAGGTCGATCGTTCGCGCATTATTCATGCCGCTGCATTTAGGCGTTTGCAAGCTAAAACCCAAATTATGGGCATTGGCCTAAACGACTTTTACCGCACTCGCCTTACCCACTCTTTAGAAGTATCGCAAATTGGTACCGGCATATTGCGCCATTTAAAAGCGCAACATAGCGACTTTACGCACTTTCCATCAACTGGACTGCTCGAAACACTCTGTTTGGCGCACGATATTGGCCATCCGCCTTTTGGCCATGGTGGTGAAATAGCGCTAAATTACATGATGCGCGATCACGGTGGTTTTGAAGGTAACGCACAAACACTGCGCATAGTTGCAAAACTTGAGCCCTACAGTAATGGGCACGGCATGAACCTAACTCGTCGTACTTTATTAGGTTTTATAAAATACCCCGCGTTTATTAATACGCTTTGGCATACCATTCCCGATGCCACAACCGGTCGTGCATTTATAAAAGCAGATGATTGGCGACCTGCCAAAGGGTTATACAACGACGATGCAGCCATATTCAATTGGATAGTAGAACCACTGAGTCAAAACGATAAAACGTTGCTGGGTAACAATGCTGCTATTGATAAGTACCGCGCTAAAACAACGTATAAATCGCTCGACAGCGCCATAATGGAGCATGCCGACGATATAGCATACGCCGTACACGACTTAGAAGATGCCATTGCAACCCACGTACTCACATTAGACGATTGGCAAACTCATGCTCTGCCCCATTTAAAAACACTAAACTTTGACTGGCTAAACGCCATACTTGAATCGCTGACCCAGCGCTTGTTTTCAAAAAATGATTATGAGCGAAAAGATGCCATAGGTGAGCTGGTTAATACCTTTATTATTCATATACATTTGGATATTCAAAACGATAACTTTGAATGCCCTATTTTAAAGTACACCGCTAAATTAGATGCCCAATACGACAGTGTATTGCAAATACTTAAGCATTTTGTGTTTCAACGTTTAATACGCGACCCCGAAATGCAGCAAATAGAGTTCAAAGGTCAAAACTTACTAATAGAGTTATTTACCGCATTTGCTAGCGATCCGCTGCGTTTATTGCCCGAAACAACACAAGCACAATACATAGAAGCGCAAAAGCAAAACCAAGGGATGCGTATAATTTGCGATTATTTGAGCGGAATGACCGACGAGTACGCTTATAAAACATACCAACGATTGTTTTCACCTATGCAGTAGCTAACTGCTAACTGCTAACATTGAAAAGGCCGAGTAAATTTAATTTACTCGGCCTTTTTAGTTTTTATATTTAGTTGGAACGTTTTATAACGACTCTACGCCCATGTTGTATAACGTAAAACCAAATATATCAGCGTACTGCTCAATTGTTTTACTCGTTGGAGTACCTGCACCATGCCCCGCATTGGTTTCTATACGAATAAGCGTTGGATTATTACCCGTTTGCTTTGCTTGAAGCTCAGCGGCAAACTTAAACGAATGCGAAGGGACAACGCGGTCATCATGATCGCCAGTTGTGATCATAGTAGCTGGATACTCAACACCTGCTTTTACATTATGAAGTGGTGAATAACCTTTAATGTATTCAAACATTTCTTTGCTTTGCTCACTGGTACCGTAGTCGTATGCCCAACCAGCGCCCGCAGTAAATGTATGGTAGCGCAGCATATCAAGTACGCCTACAGCAGGTAGAGCCACTTGAAATAAGTCTGGGCGCTGCGTCATCACTGCGCCAACTAACAAACCACCATTAGATCCACCGCGAAGTGCTAAACGCTTTTTAGACGTGTACTTTTTATCTTTTAAGTACTCAGCTGCGGCAATAAAATCGTCAAACACATTTTGCTTTTGCAATTTAGTGCCTGCATTGTGCCAGTCTTTACCGTACTCACCACCACCGCGAATATTAGCAACGGCGTACACACCACCTTGCTCAAGCCATACTGCATTAACGGGGCTAAAGCTTGGCGTTAAACTAATATTAAAACCACCGTAACCGTATAAAATTGTAGGGTTTGAACCATCAAGCTTAATGCCTGTTTTATAGGTAATTACCATCGGTATTTTAGTACCGTCTTTTGATGTGTAAAACACCTGCTCAGACGTGTAATCATCACTATTAAAATCAATAGCCGACTTACGATAAACACCCGATTCACCCGTAGCTACATCAAACGTATAAGTAGTACCTGGTGTTTTGTAGTTAGTGAACGAATAATAAAGCGTTGTTTGATCTTTTTTACCGCCAAAACCACGTGCTGTACCCACGCCTGGCAATGTAATTTCGCGAATTAGCTCGCCTTTTTTGTTGTACTGTTTTACCTGCGAAATCGCGTCAACCATGTAGTTGGCAAAAAAGGTATCGCCGCCTTTTGTAAGGTTTAGTACGTTTTTGGTTTCAGGAATTAAATCAACCCAATTTTCTGGGCTTGGGTTGCTTGCATCAACCGTCACTACTTTTTTGTTTGGTGCATTAAGGTTAGTAACTAAAAACAGCTTGCTGCCTTCGTTATCAATAACTGATGTATCTGAATCAGTATTTCCCACAACCGTTACAAACTCACTGTTTTGCTTTGTTAAGTCTTTTATAAACAGCTTATTGCCTGAAGTAGACGTACTTGCTGAAATAAGTAAGTAGCGGCCGTCATGAGTTACATCAGCGCCTACATAGCGATGTTTTTGCGCATCAGTTTCACCAAATACAACACTATCTGCAGATTGTGCAGTACCTAGCTTATGGTAATACGCTTTATGCTGATCTGTTTTAGCCGAAAGCTCACTGCCTTTAGGTTTTTCGTAACTTGAATAATAAAAACCTTCGTTGCCTAACCACTCTATGCCACTAAATTTAACGTCAACAAGCGCTTCTTCAACTTGCTCTTTAGTATGTGCATCAATAACTATAATTTTTCGCCAATCGCTGCCACCTTCAGATATTTGATACGCGAGTAATGAGCCATCTTTTGAAAACGATAAACCCGACATAGACGTCGTACCATCTTCACTAAACTTGTTTGGATCTAAAAATACTTCAACGTCGCCGCCATCTTTACTGCGGTACAAAACATATTGATTTTGCAGACCATCGTTTTTATAAAAATAGGTGTAATCACCTTCAGTAAAAGGAGGGCCTATTTTTTCGTAATTCATTAGTTTTTCAAGGCGCTGCTTTAACTTATCGCGATAAGGAATTTGTTCTAAATAAGAAAACGTTAAATTGTTTTGCGTTTTAACCCAATCAGCAGTTTCGTCGCTCATATCATCTTCAAGCCAACGATATGGGTCACTAACGGTTTCTTCAAAGTAGGTATCTACTACATCGCCTTTTTTTGTTTCTGGGTATATAACTGCGTTAACTTGCTTCATAGGTGCTTTTACTTCTTCTTGAGTTACCGTATTAGTTGGCTCTGAACAGCCGCTAAGCGCTACAATTACAGCACACGCTAGAGTATGTTTAAACATCCCGAGTTCCATTCTTATTTATTAATAGTGCACCTAAGTTATTAACTTTTAGCCCTTTTGTCTATTTAGATGCGTTAAGCGCCATTTATCGCTGTAAACAAATGTAAACTTACGCTTTAATAGCACGACCCTCATTAAAATAAAAAACAATAAAAGAGCACACTATGCAAAGTACAAACCCCACGTTTAAAAGCTTTAAAGCTTTCTATCCTTATTATTTAAAAGAGCACCGCAACGTGACTTGCCGCCGCTTACATTTTATAGGAAGCACCCTTGTTCTTGCTGTAATCGCAATAGCATTATTAAGACAACACTACAGTTTATTGTGGCTATTACCTGTTATTGGATATGGGTTTGCGTGGGTCGGGCATTTCTTTTTTGAAAAAAACCGCCCTGCTACTTTTAAACATCCTTTTTACAGTTTGTGGGGAGATTGGGTAATGTTTAAAGACATACTTATTGGAAAAATTAAATTTTAACACTATTTCTAGCACTCTTTTTTATACCAATTACTTATAAAAACAAAATTACTTCATGCTTTAAAGTATAGGTTCTAATAAGTAGTACATAATTTATAATACACCCATTAAATGTTAATTTAGTTAACATTTAATGGGTGTATTTTTATTTTATATTTTTAAAAATATTTATAGCTCAACAGTTGTTTATCGCCAGCCCAATAAAAATGGCTTCCTACAAATAATTAGTTAAATCTACCAACCTCATCTTACCAGTTAATTAAACGTTAAATTTAATTTTTAAATATAATTCATTATCCATCAATTACTTAGCAATCACCTTCGCTATATAACTAAAACAATGGTCATTATAAAAAACAACCAAATATAATTATAAAAAACCTTAAATTAATTGAATGTTATTCAATTGACTGACTTTGTTAATTAAGTATATGTTCAAGGTAACAAAAAAGTTTATACCAATCCGCTTAATTAAGTGATCTATTTTGAGGATGGAAAAACGTGTTGATAGCTAGGCAAAAAATTCGCTATTTAGTTGTTCTCGGCAATTGCTCCTGCATTGCTCTACCTTCTGCATCCATGCAGTCGTAAATGAGAATTTTTTAACGCAGGTAACGGCACGTTTAGCCCCTAAAAATGATTAAGTATTATTGCGGGTTGGTATTAATCTTTTTGTGCAAAACTAAAATAATTCAATGGGTATGGGGAAATACAGCATGAATAGAAAACCGTTATTTAAATTACAGCAGTCGGTACCACAAATATTACTCGCCATGAGTGCATCAGCTGCGCTACTTGGTTCGCTCTCAGTAAATGCTGCAGAGCAAGACACCAAAGCAGAAGAAAACATCGAACAAATAAGCGTAATTGGCTCTCGCCGATTAGGCCGTACAGTAGAAGACAGTGCAGTACCCATCGATATAATTGGTGCAGATGCACTTAAAAACTCAGGCTTTACTGAAACGAATGCCCTACTTAGCAATTTATTACCTAGCTTTAACTTCCCGCAAGCATCACTTACTGATGGTAGTGACCATGTACGCCCTGCTCAACTTCGTGGTTTAGCACCCGATCACACTTTAGTGCTTGTTAATGGTAAACGCCGCCACAGTAATGCATTACTTAACTTAAATGGCTCAACGGGTCGTGGTTCATCATCAGTTGATTTAAATGCTATTCCAGCAAATGCTATCGACCGCATTGAAGTATTACGTGATGGTGCAGCAGCCCAATATGGCTCTGATGCTATAGCCGGTGTTATTAATATTGTGCTTAAAAGTGCCAGCAGCGGTGGCTCAGTGGCGGCTATATATGGTGCTAACGTAACCGAAATGGACGGTGTACCACAGCTTGAGTCTGTATCTGAAGGCAGTGATGGTAATTTAGCCTTTACCGAAGGGGGCGATCGCTCTTTAACAGACGGCCGAACACTAACGCTGCAAGGTAATATGGGTTTTGAACTTGGCGATAATGGCTTTTTAAACATTTCAACAGAATACCGCGACCGCCATTCAACTAACCGCTCTGACTACGATAATCGTGAAAACTACGCACGATTAGATGATGGCTCTCTCGATCCACGTGAACTTACCGTAAATCGATATAACCATAACTTTGGTAATGGCGATGTAGAAGACTTTTCAGTGTTTTATAACGCGGGGTATCAATTAACAAACGAAGTAGATTTATATTCGTTTGGCTCTTACAGCAAACGCGAAGGCGAAGGCGGTGGTTTTTATCGCCGTGCAAGCGATAGCCGTAATATAGAAGAAGTTTACCCTGATGGCTTTTTACCTGTTATCACCTCAGACATAGATGACTTTTCACTGGCACTTGGCGCTAAAGGTTTTGTAAGTGAATGGAATTACGATGTATCGGCTGTATATGGTCAAGATGCATTTGAGTTTGGTGTTATAAATAGCTTAAATACCTCATACGGCCCTACTAGCCAAACAAGCTTTGATGCAGGAACACTTACCTACGATCAACTTACTTTAAACGTTGATTTTAGCCGCGAAGTAGACGTCAGTTTTTTAGAAAGCTCGGTAAGTGTAGCTGTAGGTGCTGAGTATCGCCGCGAAGGATACCAAATAGATGCAGGCGAAGAAGCTTCATATGCACAAGGCACATTTGGCCCAGGAGGCGCAGTAACCGACCCTGTTGATGGCCCATTTGGCGCAGCGGGCGCACAAGTATTCCCAGGGTTTACACCCGAATCAGAGGGCGATAATAGCCGCCATAACGTGAGCTTGTATATAGACCTTGAAACCTACCTAACCGACGATTGGAATTTAGCGGTTGCCGCCCGTTATGAAGATTACTCAGACTTTGGCGATACACTTAACGGTAAAGTTGCGACTCGTTATTCATTAACTGAAGACTTAGCGCTGCGCGCCTCTGTATCAACTGGTTTTAGAGCACCTTCTTTGCAGCAACAATACTTTACCTCAGTAGCCACTGTATTTGTTGATGGCGAACCAACCGAAACAGGTACGTTCGCACCAAGCAGCGATGTAGCAAAAGCACTGGGCTCACCGGGTCTTGATGCTGAAGAAGCAACAAACTACGGCGTAGGTTTTACATGGTCTACCGACTTTAATTTCAGCTTATCGGTTGATTACTACCAAATATTAATTGATGACCGCATTGTGTTATCAAACAACTTATCGGGCGATGCTATTGCCGATTTACTTCAAGGCACAGGTGCTAACCAAGGTCGTTTCTTCTTAAATGCAATTGACAGTAAAACCCGTGGTGTGGATGTGGTTGCCTCTTATAATGTAGCAACTGATGGTTATGGCGATTTAGCCTTTAACCTAGGTTACAACTACGGTAAAAATGAAGTAACAAATATTATCGACCCACCAGCAGAGCTGCAAGGTGCAGGGTTTGATCAAGACAACTTGTTCTCAGGCACTGAACTGCGTCGTTTTGAAGTAAGCACACCGCGTAATAAGTACAACTTAAGCGCAACGTGGACTAACGACGACATACGTACAACGCTTAGAACAACACGTTACGGTGAAACTCAAGACCCTTCAGATATCCCAGAACGTAACGAAGTGCTTAAGCCTAAATGGATAACCGACTTAGATGTCGCCTACTCGCTTAGTGAAAACTTATCGCTGAGCTTAGGGGCTAATAACATTTTTGATGTTTACCCAGATGCAACCCGTGAAAATGTTGACGATGTAACCACCTTCTCTCGTTTATTTGCTTACTCTAGCTTCTCGCCGTATGGATTTAACGGACGCTACGTGTACGGCAAAATAGAAATGAAGTTCTAATAAGCGCAGCTTAAAGTAACCAAACACACAAAAGCCACCGATTAGGTGGCTTTTTAATGCAAGTTGATATTAAATCTATAATTAGATTTTAGTTAACCAGCCGTGTTTGTCTTCACTTTTACCCCATTGAATATCGTTCAATGCTTGGCGAAGGCGTGCAGTAGTTGGGCCTGGCTCGCCAGTACCTACTTTGTATTCTTTATCGTTATGAATAAAAGTACCCACAGCAGTTAGCACAGCAGCAGTGCCTGAAAGCGCCGCTTCAGTACCTGGTTTAGCAGCACGCTCTAATAGCTCAGTAACGCTAAAGTTACGTTCGCTTACCGTCATACCTAAATCTTTTGCAATGGTTAAAATACTATTACGCGTTACACCATGTAAAAACGTGCTATCAAGCGCTTTAGTAATAATTTCGTTGCCATCAATAAGTATAAAGTTAGCAGCACCGGTTTCTTGTACGTCGCCACCTGGGCAAAATAAAATTTGATCTGCTTGATACTTAGTTCGTGCAGCACTAATAGGTGCTAGAGCACTGGCGTAGTTACCACCACTTTTTACCATTCCCATGTGCGGGGCGCAGCGCATGCCATCTTCTTCAAGCAGTACACGCAGTGCAGTTGCACCACCGGCAAAGTAATCACCTACTGGCGATAGTAACGTGTACAAAAGCGAGCTCATTGATGGCGCTGCTGCTTTACCAATTGCAGCCTCAGTACCAATGTGCGTTGGACGAATATACATAGAGCCCGGCGGTAGTGGCGTTTCATCTGCGTATTCGCGCATAATATCGATAATCATCGTTTTTAGCATATCGCTGTCAAAACTCGGTAAGCTTAATAGCGCTGAGCTTTGTTGCATGCGTGCAATGTTTGCATCCATTCTAAAAAGATAAACAGAACCATCTTCATGGCGAAAGGCTTTTAAGCCTTCAAAACATGTACTTGAATAATGAAGAACGTGCGCACCAGCATGAAGTTCAAGTTTATCGGAAGGGACAATTGAGCTTTCGCTCCATTTATTATCAGAAAAACGAGCTTGAATCATCTGCGGCATAAACACGGTACCAAATGCGGCCATTTTAATCTCTCTTGTGTGGTCTATTTTCCTCCATTGTATGACAATCACACGCTGTTTAACCATAGCTAAAGTAAGGCTTTTTTAATTAACTATGAGAAATTTTTGCAAGTGCTGTTTACTAATCAACCGCATTGGGTGCTATAAACAAAAAAATCGGCTAATACAGTTGCACTAGCCGATTCTTAAAGGTAAATAATTTACTTGAACGAATATCTAATAATACGTTTTAGCACCGAGGTATACTGTTTAAAAAAGCTACCTGTATGGTAATCAATACCGTGTTTTTTCAAAACGGCTTGTACTTGAGGTGCAACTTCTTGATAGCGCGAAGACGGCATATCAGGAAATAAGTGATGCTCTATTTGGCAGCTCAAATGCCCTGTTAAAACATGAAACCAATGCGACCCTTTAATATTAGACGAGCCCAGTACTTGGCGATAATACCACTGCCCTTGCGTTTCGTTTACGCAGTCTTCTTGTTTAAAAGTTTGCGTTTCTTCTGTAAAGTGACCACAAAATATTATGGTTGATGTCCATAAATTACGGATTAAGTTTGCCAGTAAATTACCCGCCAATACCCATAAAAATAAAGGCCCTGCAAGTAACGGAAATATCGCATAATCTTTAATTAACTGGCGAGCGCCTTTACTAAAAAAGCGCTGCTTTAATGTAGAGTGTGATACAAGCCCTTCACGGTTTTCTTTCTTTTTACCAATAAAAACACGCTCTGCAGCCAACTCGTGGTACGACACGCCCCACTGAAATAACACACTTAAATTAATATACGTAAAAAACTGCCATACATTTTTAAAGCGCCACTTAAAATCATCGCTTAAACGCAACAAGCCATAACCAAAGTCTCTGTCTTTACCAATAATATTAGTATAAGTATGGTGCTCAAAATTATGAACGCGATGCCAACTTTGTCCATCGCACGCTATGTCCCATTCATAATGTTGTGAGTTAAGTTGCTTGTCGTTCATCCAATCGTATTGACCATGCATTACATTGTGGCCAATTTCCATATTGTCTAAAATTTTAGCAAGCGCTAATAGCAACACACCTGCAACCCACAATAATGGCTGAATAAAACCAAGCATTAGCAAAATTCGCCCGATCCATTCACACACTCGCTGTTTGCGCACAACAGAGCGAATATAGTCAGCATCTTGTTGGCCTACTTTGCCAAGGGTGTCCATTTTAATGGCATCTAGCTCGCTTGCGAGCATGTCGTAGTTAATGTTTTTCATAATTGTAACTCCAAATCACTAACAGGTTGGCTTACGCAAAGTTGTATTAATTGCTCGCCGTTGTCACTCAATTCACCTGTTTTTAAATTACGTACCACGCCTGACTTTTTAATACATTGGCATTGATGACAAATACCAATACCGCAACCACGTTTAACGGGTAGCTTTTTTTCTTCAAACTGAGGTAGTAAAACATCGTTGCCCGATACAACATGGGCACTGGCGTTAATTTTTACATTAAATTGGCTGTCGTCGTTTAAGCTAGGCAGCGCTAAACCAAATGCTTCTTGGTAGTAATTTAGCTTATGCGTTTTAGCAAAATCGCTCACCGTTTGCATAAATGCTGCAGGGCCACAGCAGTAAATGTCTGGGTTTTCCCACGGCTTAATATTGCTGGTTATATCGCTTGATTGCTCGCGCGTTAATAATAAAAACGAAAAATGCTCAAATTGCGCTGCCAACTCACTTAGCTCATCAACACATTGATGCTCAGTGGCTTTTGCGTAATACACCAACGACACTTTTTGCGTAGTTTGGCTTAAGTAATCATCAAGCATAGCCAGCATAGGTGTTATACCCGAGCCGCCTGCAATAAAAGTGGCTGGCGTGTGTGTGTTTTTAAACACAAAGTCGCCGCTTGGTGCAGAAATATTGCACCACAACCCCGCTTTTAATGCACTGCTGAGTAAGCCTGTAAAGCGCCCTTGCGCATTTGTTTTGATTAGTAAGCGCACCAAACCTGTATTTTTAAATTGCTGAGCGCTTGAGGCCACGGTAAATACGCGTGTTAATAATCGCCCATTAATTTCAACCGTTAAACTTATATGCTGCCCTGACGTATGTACCTGCCATTGTTTGCTTGGCTTAAGTTGTACACTTAAAAAACCGCCATCAAGTACAGCTGTACTAACTACTTGCGCTCTAAACTGCCCTGCACGCCACGCAGGTTTAAACACCTGCATTACGGGCTCTATGTAGCCTGCAAAACTTTGATGGTGTAAAAACCATTTTGAAAATTGGTTTAATACTTGAGTCATCATGGTTAAATCTCTATCAAATCTTAATTACTTTGAACTTACACGTGTACGCCCAAACTTCAGCGCACAAGTGTACGCTGAAATTTTTAGTTTTCAACCCCAATAGAGTAATTATTCAATTTTTATTAGCGCAATTTGCTAAAACAATTTCCTGTGAAGAAGTAATTTTAAAATATATAAGTGTGCATTTTTCATTCAACTCAACGCTTAACAAATTTATTTATGCCATGTTAAGGTTATGTAAGATTGGATTAATTTTGGAAGCCATAATGATAAATTTAATGTCACATAACACACTCCCTAAACTAATAAGTGCAGGCTTAGTCGTTGCTATATTTGCTATTAACGCACCCGCGCATGCAAAAAGCGATTACGTAAAAAACTATAAACAGCTCGATACTTTATCGCTTAGCGTTAACGCAGTAACAGCGGCAGAAGGTGTGGTTATACCTTGGGCTATTGAGCCTTTAGCTAATGGTGATTTACTAATATCTGAGCGCAGTGGAGCGTTATTTTTATTACCTAAAAATACCATTAAATTAACTAAGGTTTCAGGGCTTCCCGAAATTGACGCTAATGGCCAAGGTGGATTACTTGATTTATCACTACACACCGATAGTAAGCAAAACCAATGGCTGTACTTTAGTTACTCAAGTAGTGAAGGCAAAGTAAGCGGAAGTAACACCGCCTTAATGCGCGCCAAGCTAAGTAGCGATCATACGCAGCTATCTGATCAGCAATTGCTATACAAAGGCGAGCATAATAGTACCAAAGGCCAGCACTACGGCAGCCGTATTGTGTTTGATAATGAAGGTTATGTTTATTTTTCAATTGGCGATCGCGGCTCGCGCGACATAAACCCACAAGATCTCACCCGTGATGGCGGTAAAATTTATCGCTTACACGAAAATGGTAATATCCCAAGCGATAATCCGTTTGTTAAACAAAAAGATGCAAAACATGCGGCATGGTCTTATGGGCACCGTAATCCACAAGGCATGTGGTTTGATAATCAAAATAATATTTTATGGTCTCACGAACACGGACCACGCGGCGGCGATGAGCTTAATATTATAAAAAAAGGCGCTAACTACGGATGGCCTTTAGTCAGCTATGGCGTTAACTACAGCGGTACCAAGTTTACCGACCTTAAAGAAAAAGACGGCATGCAATCGCCCGTATTACATTGGACTCCTTCAATTGCCCCTTCCGATATGTTGTATGTAACGAGTGATAAATACCCAAAGCTTAAAGGTAAGCTATTATTAGCATCAATGAAATTTGCATTCATTAGCGCACTAGAGCTCTCAAAAGGTAAGGTTGTTAAGCAATATAAAATACTCGATGGAATTGGCAGAGTACGCAGCTTAGCCCAAGGCAGTGATGGTTTTATTTATTTAGGTATTGATGGTCAAGGTATTAAACGCCTAGAGCCAGAAACGTAAACACTAGAACTAGCACACAGTACGTTAATAATTACACCGTGTTTACTGTGCGCTTTAAAAGCGCAAAGTAAACATTTTCACCAAACAAAGAACTATTAAGCCCATTAATGCGTACACTAACTACATATAATTTAACAAATTAAGAGAATACTAATGTTTTCATTTTTAAAGCCTGACCCAATAAAAAAACTGCGTAAAGAATACGACGTAAAACTAGAACAAGGCATGCAGGCACAAAGAAAAGGCGACATTAAAAGCTTCGCCATGTTAAGTGCAGAAGCCGAAAAAATTTGGAGTGAAATAGAAACTCTAGAGGCTAAAAAAGCCAAATAATACCAATCGTGTTAAGTTATTAGACATTTATAGCGACGGATAAATAGAGTGATAACAAGGCATGAATTTCGACATGCCGTGTTCTACATGAGAAATTTATAACGCCGTTAACGCTTTATTTAGCACGCTAGAAAGGCTAAATATTTAAGTCGATTGGTATCAGTATATTTAAACGCGTCTGCCCTGTTTTAAAAGCAGGAAGACGCGTTTAGTAAATAATTTATGACCTCGTTTTTTACAGCTTCCAACATCCCTAAACCCCCTTTTATAATATGCTTACACAAACAAGCGTGCTTAAAGCGGTTACTTACGTTATCGCTGGCGTTTTTTAGTGACTATTAAATGATTTAAAATCAGATTTGGTTTTCATTTTAAATACTTAATTGCTGCATTTATATACCGCGCTGGAGCTTTTCCTCCTAAGTCAAAAAATGAGGACGTTTTCCTCTTTTTTGCATATTATTAAAAGAACAGCCCGACTTAAAGTTTAATACTCGCAATGTGTTACAGGATTTGTTATTAATATTAAAAATAATTAAGAGGACATACATTGCTCATAAAAGAGGAAAGTGTCCTCTGATAAAGCTTTTAGAATTCTTTAGAGTATAAATATGTCGCATTATTACGATCTTCCTGAAGAAGAGAAAACCATAACTTTAGCTGATTTAGAATCTAGACCAGTAGAGTTTCAAATTGAAGTCATGAGAACTTGGTTTTTCAGTAACTACCAAGATCCCGTGCACGAGTGCCCTTACAACGGACGAGAAGGTGGGTATCAATATATTTATGGTGGTCCTTATATAGCTGGAGAAGAACTATCTGAAGAATTTGCAAATATAATCGATGACGATGTTATTGAAAAACTTGCCAGTGAGCTTGAAGATGAATGTTATGAGTGGTCTGGCGTCTCAAGAGCAGAAAACTATGATGATTATCTTTTTGATCTTGTTGGAACAGTTGATAATCCTCATAAAGATCTTCTGGAATCTATTGAAAATTTAAACTCAATGATCTCAATGGATTTTGATCAAAAACATCAACAAACTATGTTGAAAATGGTTTTTACAAGTGCCATTACTTCTCTTGAGGCATATCTGTCAGAGTATTTCATAGGTCGTATCGAAAAGGATTCTCATTGCTTACGAAAGTTTGTTGAAACAAACACTGACTTTAAAAAAGAAAAATTCTCTTTATCAGAAATCTTTGCTAGAAAAGAAAGCATAGAAAAATATGCAAAAGAATATTTGGTTGATTTACTTTGGCATAATCTTCCTAAAATAAAGCCTATTTTTAAAAAAGCTTTAGATATTGAGTTTCCAGAGTCAATTGAAAATCTTGTAAAGGCAACTCACTTAAGGCATGACCTAGTACATAGAGGTGGTAAATCGAAAGAAGGGAAAGTCATTCTTTTGCACAAAAATGATGTAATTGAGTTAATAGCAGAAATTTTAGCTTTAGCTGAACATATTGAAAAAGCTGGTACTCCAGAATTCTAACAAGCACTTTAAACGGAACAAAAACAGTTGCCTACGTTCCGCTCCACTCCACAATTTTAGTTCGCTTAAGTGAGCGTTAGCCAGCAAGTATCAGTATTCAAAAATAAAATAGAGGTAATAAATGGAACTGGATTTCAGAAGACCACCAGTCTATCACTTTAAAAAACGTCTTCGCCGAATTAACGTAATTAAGCATATTAGTACGGATATCAGAGTAAACGAATGTAGTAAATATCAGTACAAAGATGCTGTATTAAACCAGTTTTACATTCTTTCAATGGTTGCTCTGTGGCAGGGGCATATTGAGTATACGACTAAATATTATTTAGAGAATATGTTAAAAGGCGAAAAAAACTCACGACTTTTGAGTGTGGTACATGAACGAAAAAATAAAATTATTCGCCAGTTCAATACACCGAGTGCAGAAAGTATAAATACAGTTTTTAAAGAGTTGTTTAATATTCCTAAAGTATTTAAAGGATTATCGAGTCAAGGGCTTGATAATAAGGCTACAAAAGATAAGTTAGAGCTGATTCTTGATTGTCGTCACGAGATAGCGCATACGGCGTTTTGTACATCGGTAGAGCTCACAGAAGAGGTACGCTTAGATTTTAAAGACTTCATCATCGAACTTGCTGAGAATCTAGAGCAGGTGCTAGTGAAAGAGTTTTCTGGCTAACAAGCCAATCCTGCGGGGCTAAAAACAGTTTGCTCAGTTTCGCTTCGCTACACATTTTAGCCCCTTATTGGGGGGTAGCAGTTCACAATTAACTTAGAGTTGAGATTTACAATGAGCATGGATTTATGGGAATGCCAACAAGATGAAGCGATGAGTGAATACTACGAAGAATTGTATTTAACTGAATTTAGAGAGCGTGCTATTGATGAATTTACTGCTGAAAGACTTAGTTCTTATTATATTGAAAACTCAAGTCTGTTAGCCGATTCATTTAGTGCATTAGAAGAAGCCAAAAAAGTATCTTCACTTTCTCCAACATCGGGTTTAATAATGGCTGCAATTTCTATAGAAATTGCACTTAAAATAGGCTTACTTAAACCTATTGTTTTTGGGTTTGTTCATAGTGAGGCTGTTGCCGAATCAATATCGAATACAGTAATTAAACAAACTGGCATTGACCGTTTTAAAGCTTTATTGGTTACTTTGTTAAAAGACATATCACAGGTTGATATAGCAACATATAAAAGATCTGGGCTGCAACTATCGCTTTGGGATGAGCGTGGGAAAGTGCAAAAATTGCGAAATATGATTTCTCATAAAGGCACTCTTAGTTCAGCGCAGGACTGTCAGTTTGCAATTGATGTTGCTGAAGAAATTCTCAATGGGCTTTTACCTAATGTATTAAGCTCTTTAGGTTTACGTTTGCAAAATAAAGTAATCGTCGAATAAAACTGCTAACAAGAACACTAGACGGAATTTGTTCTTCGCTCCCGTTTATTAGGTCTCACGATTATTTTTTTCATACACATTTTCAGGGTTTATTTGCATTAGTAGCCCTGGGTTATCTATTGGCTTAAATCCGTATTGTGTATAAAGGCTATGCGCATCAGAAGTTGCTAATAAAAAGCGCCTGAGCCCTTGCAGCTCAGGGTGCTCTACTATCGTTTTAATAAGTAACTTACTCAGCCCATTACCTTGCAAATCTGGGGTAATAAATACATCGGCTAAATAGGCAAAGGTTGCGTTATCAGTCACTACTCGGGCAAATCCAACTTGTTCGTTATGAGCGCTGTAAACACCAAAGCACATTGAGTTATCAATAGCTGATTGCATCACGCTTTTAGGAATGCCTTTGGCCCAATAGCTATTAGCAATAAAGTTATAAATAACGTTAAAGTTAAGTTTGCTTTTGTCTGTGCTAATTGAGTAATCACTAGTGTTTACTGTCATAAGTTAATAGTCTTTTTTACCAATGTTTTTATAAGCGTTTATATAACTTTTTCTATAAATAATCTTTAACGTTTTTTAGCTGTTTGTCGTGTACTCTTGAAAGTACTAATAGCGAGCAAATAGCCCCAAATAACGCCAGTCCCATATCTGATTGGGTATCCCACACGTAACCTTGCGTGCCTAAAAACGCTTCTGCGTTTTCGCCGCTTAATACTGCAACCCACCACTCTATTAATTCGTAAAAGGCGCTAAATGCTAAACATACCGAAATAACAAAGGTGATTAGCCAGCCTCGACCATTTACTACTTTTTTGCGCAGTAAAATTTCGCGTGCTAGTAGTGCAGGTACAAAGCCTTGAAAAAAGTGCCCTACTTTGTCGTAGTTATTACGCTCGCTACCAAATAGATTATCGAAAAAAGGGACTTCGGCGTAGGTGTAATGCCCGCCAATCATCAACACAATGCAATGCGCTAAAATAAATGTATATAAAATAGGAGTAAGTTTAAAGTGGCTATAGGTACTTGCTAGCAGCACTAAACCAATAATTGCGGGGATAACTTCAAGCAGCCATGTAAATTGATCTTTTGGGTTAATACCAGACCAAATTAATACAATAAAAAACAGGCTCAGCCATAAATACTTCATTTAGAATCCTTTTCTAAATTGATCAAATTTACGGCATTTTACGCCTTTGAAATAAACGACGCTACCTATAGTTTGTTTTTGCGGTAATGCGATTAAACAAAGTAGGGAAAAAGCGCTTAATTGTAGGCGCCCAACCACTTAAACCTTTGCCAATAATCACTTCGTCTTTTTTATTACTAATGGCACGAATCATTTTTGAAGCAGCTACGCTTACATCCATGCCATTTTCTATCGACTCTTCTGGTTTATTTTGCGCTATGCCTTGCTCGTTTAGTGAGTTATGCGCAATTGCTGTTTTAATAGAGCCAGGGCAAATTGTTAAGCAATGAATATTATGTTGTGCTACTTCTGCACGTAGGCAATCCATAAAACCAACCACCGCATATTTAGAACCCGAATAACCTGTTCTAAATTTTGAACCAACTTTACCCGCCACACTACTAATGGACACAATTGAACCACTGCGCCTTGTCACCATAGTAGGCAATACAGCTTTAGTAAGTGCAATTAAGCCAAAGTAATTAACCTCCATTAATTGGCGATACACGTTAAAGTCGTTTTCTAAAAATAAACTGCGCTGCGATACGCCGCCGTTATTAATTAAAATATCAACTGCAGGAAGCTCGTTCATTTTTGCTGTTATTGTACTCAGTACATGCTCTGGCTGGGCTAAGTCCAGTGGCACAACTAAGTGCCCTTCGCCTTTAAGCGTTGATTTTAAATCGTTTAGTTTATCTACATTGCGCGCCGATAAAATAACGCGCGCGCCAAGCTCGGCAAATTGTATAGCAAGCTCTTTACCAATACCTGATGATGCGCCGGTGATCCACACGGTTTTATTATTATATTGCATGCCCTATCTGCCTTTTATTATTATTTATTAAGTTTTATAAAGGTACTTAGAAAAGTATTTTACGCCTTTGTAGGGCCTGCTATTGCGTTTACTTCATCTTCTAATGTTTTGTAAAAACCCATTAAAAATAGTAGTTCAACAGTTACGTACAAAGGGCCAATAATTAAACCAATTAGGTCATCTACAAACGCTGGTTTTTTACCTTCGTAATAGTGCCCAATAAACTGCAGTACCCAACCAAATACAAACACACCTAGGCCAATACTCAACCAAGGCCAAAACGACATTGCCGCAATAGGCTGAGCACCAACAAGGAGTAAAGTGAATATCACGGCCATAATAAAGCCAAGCGAAAAGCTCAGCATAAAATAATAAACAACCGACGCTAATACAAAAAGTTGTGCACCATCAATTACAAAGCTACCAAGGGGTATTTGAATACGCGCAAGTAAACACAGCGCCGCAAATACAATGAGCGGAATACCAATAAAGTGCGTTAGTACATTGCGCTTAGAACGATGATACAAACCATATTTACCAAGTTGCTGTTGAAGTGTTTTCATTGTTTTGCCTTTATTTTTATCTATAAAACTAACTTTAACAAAAGTAAGCACAGCAACAATGTCAGGTATCCGACACTTTGTAAATTAAACAAATGCAGAAACTATTTTACCTAGCTCATGCTCATCTTGCATATCCGCTCGCTCGCGCCCTTTTTGATACTCTTGTTCAAGCATTTTTTGAAGTTCCTCTATTTTATCAGCAATTGTGCTAGGGTCTGCGCCCTCACTTTGCTGTTCTTTCATGAGATCTTCTATTGTTGCTTTTAGCTCGTCTATTTTGTTTTTGTTTACACCTAAGCGCTGATAAACCAGCGCTTCTTGAGCACTTTCTAAAAACGTTGGTTCTTTAGGGGCTGAGGTAATGCCTTTAACATCATTTGTTTTTTCATTAGGAAGGGTATTAGTTGCCGCAACTTCGCTTGGACCTGCCGCTTTATTTATACTCGATGAGTTATAGTTACTATATTGACTTTTAAAGGTTATTGTAGTCATTAGCTCAAATCCATTGTTGCGTTACATTATCTGTAGCAATTTTGGTTCCAACTAAATAAAGCAGCCTTTATTTAAGCTTGTGTAGCACGGGCCTGTAACTTTTGTTTATCTAAAACAGTTATGCGTTGATACCCCAAACTAATAGCTTGTAAGCTAACAAGCTGTTGCAGAATTTGATTAATAGTTTGGCGCGTTAGGTAGGTCATATCAGCAAGTTGCTGCTGAGATAAAACAAGTGGTGTTAAGTGCTCTGTATGTTCGCTAAGCATTAAAAGTCGATTGCATACTTTTTGCTCAGCACTAAGTAATGCGTGATCTTCCATTGAGGTAAACATTAGGCGTAACTTTTGTGCCAGCAATAAACCAAACTCTTGCCAATATTGTGGCTGTTCGTTTAATAGCTGTTCAAGCTCGCGTTGGGGCACGTAAAAAAGCACAACATCAGTTTGTGCATATACATCATGAGTACGTAGGCCACCATCAAACAAGGTAACTTCGCCAAACCACAGTGATGAATCAATAAAGCTCAGTACGGCTTCTTTGCCTTCGTTACTTACGCCACTAATACGTACCACGCCGCTAAGCACTGCATAAATTCCATCGTGCTTATCACCTCGCAAAAATAATGATTGCTGAGCCTTTAGCGAAAGCGTTTTGCCCTGCGTTAATAAAAAGCTTTTTAAGTAAGCGCTACGGTTTTTAAACCAATGCCCTTGCTCTATTACGTTTTGCTGCTGTGGAGTCATTATTTACTGCATTTGCTTATTAAACGGCTGTTTTTCGCTAACCAATTTTTTAGGGAAATTTAAATCGGTTGCTATAACAAAATCATCGTAAGGATCATTACCCGAAAACAACTCAGTAATTAATGTATCGTTTTTATAAACATTAACGGTTACACCACTGCCCATACCGCCTGAGTTAATAATATAGTAGTGATATTCGCCGTTACTAAAAAATAAAATACTCTCGCCAATACGTCCTACTTGCCTGTAGTAACTGCCAAATGGTGAATCTGGTGTAGCTTCTTTTTCAAGCCCTATGTCATTAACTCTACCAAATCGATAACTAAGCGATGAGTCATCTTTTGCAACGCAAATAGAAAGCACTTTATCGGTAGGCTCTAACTTGTAGGCTGTATTTTCATCTGGGTTACGCACAACTTTATTCATTTTTGCGTTAATGTAGGCTGCTTCATTACTTTTACAATGTGTTGCTAGCATACCGACCACTAAAGCGGGTTCGTTTGTTTGAGCTGCTGAAGGCGTGTTTACTTTGAGATTAGAGGGTGAGTTACTTACATTATTATTTAGCTGAGGACTACCTTGAATTGCCATACTTTGATCGTCACAACCAAACAGAGCAAACAAGAAGAAAGAATAAAAGCTCGCTAAAAATTTAATGCGCATAATAAAATCCATCTATGAGAGAGCCTTTAAAATAGCGATAAAACTAGCGACTCGCAACACCTTATGCGCAATACTTTATAAGTTTATTTTTAAACCATCTTCTGCAAAAACTACGTTACTTTTTAGTGATTTAATTAACGATTTTTTAAACAACTACTGGTTTTTAATGACCGATACATAAACTGAGATAGAACCGCCGCTTGATGCGTTTTCATCAATTGCGTTATACATAATCACTACATCGGCATTTTCGCTAAGTTAACAAATGTACCTATTTTTTGTTGAGTGACCAACGGCCAATTTATTAATTTTAGCTAGTATTAAAAGCTGATTTAAACACCTTATAAAAGTGTGTAAATAACTAAATTAATCAATAATTGGTTTTCTTATAATAAAATGTTGTTACCGCACTATTTCAAACGGTTTTTTATAACCAATTGTAATTTATAATTTAAATAAAATTAAATCCAAAAAACATACATTTTAAAAACAATTTAGTCTCATTTTATTAAAACAACAGTTGACCCTATTCAAAATATAAACTAGCATTTCTGGAAGCGCTTCCACAAATTCTAGTCAAACAGATCTTTCTGGAAGCGCTTCCACACATTTGACAATGTTTATAACTACACAATAACAGCCCCATACAAGCTGTTAATAATAATGATAAAAGCGCGAGGGAAACCGAATGTCCAACCATATTGTAAGAAAAACAAAGATAGCGACCAGCCTATCTCTGATTTTAGGCGCATCAATCTCTTTGCCTGTATATGCACAAGAAGCAAATACAGATGTTGAAGTAATCCAAGTTACTGGTTTTAAAAGCAGTATTAAAGAGTCGACTCGTTTAAAACGCGACGCCGCCGGTGTTGTAGATGCTATATCAGCTGAAGATATTGGTAAATTCCCAGATACCAACTTAGCCGAGTCGCTACAGCGTATTACGGGTGTGTCGATTGATCGCTCAAATGGTGAAGGCTCTAAAGTAACGGTTCGTGGTTTTGGCCCCGACTACAATATGGTAACCCTAAACGGGCGTACAATGCCGGCGGCATCTTTGCCTGCAGGCGGTGGTACACCCAGCTCTCGTGCTTTTGACTTTGCAAACTTAGCGTCTGATAGCGTTAAATCGGTTGAAGTATATAAAACTGGTAAAGCTAGCATTGCATCAGGTGGTATTGGCGCAACAATTAATATTAATACGGCTCGCCCGCTCGACAATCCAGGCTTTGTTTCAAGCATTGGCGTAAAAGCATTACACGACTCAACAAACCGCGTTGGTGATGACATAACACCAGAGCTTTCGGGCTTAATTAGCTGGACCGACAGTGAAGCTAAATTTGGTGCCTCGTTAACTGCAAGCATGCAACAGCGCGATAGCTCATCAACAGGTGCGTTTGTAAATCAATGGAATACATCAGCTTTTGACGGCACAATCCCACAAGCTGCAGACGATATTGTTTTAACTAATGCACCCGCCGTTGGCCAGCTTTATTCAATGCCATCAGATTTGCGCTACACCATTGCCGACAGAGAACGTACTCGTACAAACGCGCAATTAACGCTGCAATACAGCCCTATTGACGATTTAACAGCCACGCTTGATTACACATATTCTAAGCAAGATTTATTCGAAGCCCGTGCTGAGCAATCAATTTGGATGGATAATTACAAAAGCGCGCTAACATTTGACGACAACACAGTAAAAACTCCTATTTATTACCGAGAAGAACGTCGCGATCAGCAAACACGCGATTTAGGTTTAGCGTTTCAAGAGCTAAACCAAGTTAACCAAAACGACTCTATTGGTTTAAACGTTGAGTACTATTTCAACTCAGAATTGAGCTTTATGTTTGATGCGCACAATTCAAAAGCCACTAGCAAACCAGATGCACCTTACGGCAGCTGGGTAAACGCAGGCTTGGGCGCAAACGTAGTTAACGCACAAGAAGTTGATTTTAGCCGTGAACTTCCATCAATGAGTATCGATTTTGATGATTGCCGCCGAGACAACCTAAATTGTAATAACACATTAGATGCCTCTGATGTGGGTACGTCTATTTTAGATTCTAACTTTGCTCGCCAAGAATCTGAAATCACAGAATTTAGAATCCATGGTAAATACGAAATTGAAAACGGCGCAATTGACTTTGGTATAGAGTCTCGCTCTATGGAAAGCCATTCACTGCAATCACTTACACGTAATACAATGGGTAACTGGGGTATAGAAAACCCAGGCGAACTACCTGATGGCTACCTAAACCCAACAAACTTTTTAGCTGAGTTTGACGACTACGATACATCGGGCTCGTTCAACCAAGGTTATACTGGCAGCGCATCTCAAATTGGTTACTGGGCAGGTGAAGAATACGGTTTTAACTTTGCAGCCGATGGCGCATTTGCAACAAACCGCACCATTGAAGAAGACATAACCGCTGCGTTTGTGCAATTTACTTACAACGGTTACATTGGCGATATGCCATACAACATTGTAATTGGCGCGCGCCAAGAGTCTACCGACATTACTTCAACGGCTAATATCGATTTACCTAACGCAATAGCGTGGGAAGGTAATAACGACTTTAACGTTCGTTTTGGCTCGGCTAAAGAAGATTTCACGCTTAAATCTAGCTACGATCATTTTTTACCAAGCTTTGACTTTGACATAGAAGTAATCGAAAACGTAAAAGCGCGTTTTTCTTATAGCACGACAATTGCTCGCCCAACTTACGACAACTTAAGTTCAGCAGCGACTGTTGGTGTACCGGGTGCCCCTACTCTTTTAGCCGGTTCTTCACCGGCTACTGCGTCAACAGGTAATCCTGGTTTAGTGCCGCTTGAATCAGATAATATTGATGTATCGGCTGAGTGGTACTTTGCAGAAACAAGTTATGTGTCGGTAGGTTATTACACTAAAGACATCGAAAACTTTATTGGTTTAACACCCATGACGCAAAACTACTACGGATTACGTGATGCAACAGCGGGCCCTCGCGCTCAAGCTGCCATTGCTGAGCTAGAATCTCGCGGACTTGCTCTAACCGATTCAAACTTATTTCAAATGGTTGCCGCAACAGAAAATGGCGTTGACTTTGACTCTATGACTTACGAAGAGTTTGAAGCCGCTTACGATGTAATTGCCAACAGCGATGACCCATTACTAGAGTTTACAGCGCAAGTACCTACCAATAATAAAAATGCCACTATTGATGGTTTCGAAATTGCCTTTCAGCACTTTTTTGGTGAAAGCGGTTTTGGTGTGCAAGCAAACTACACCACAGTTAATGGCGACATAGACTTTGATGTAAACGCTGACCCTACTACAACACAATTTGCACTAGTGGGTTTAAGCGATACAGCTAACTTTATTGCAATGTACGAAAACGATGATTTTCAAGCACGTATTGCTTACAACTGGCGTGATAAGTTTTTAAATAGCGCAGCTCGATACGTAAACGAGCCAGGCTTTACTGAAGAATATTATCAAATCGACTTTAATGTTGCGTACAACTACAGCGAACAACTATCGTTTTTTGTTGAAGGCCTTAACATTACCGAGCAAAACAGCCGCGAACATGGCCGTACGTCAGTACAATTGTGGAACCTACAACAGCTAGGCGCACGTTACAATATTGGTATGCGTTACAACTTCTAAAGGTAATACAAAGTAAAGCCGTTAGTTTTTACTAGCGGCTTTTTTGTATTTAAAACAGTATTAATGCTAGTTTAATTGTTATCAACTTTAGGGTGTTAACTCATGACCAAACCAATAACAAAAATAGTCGTTTTAGGTGGTGGTACTGCCGGCTGGCTAAGCGCAGGCTTATTAGCCGCCGAACACCCGCACCTTAATGTAACGTTAGTGGAGTCGGAAAATGTGCCTATATTGGGCGTGGGCGAAGGCACATGGCCGTCAATGCGCAACACGCTACAGCGCATTGGCATTAAAGAAATTGATTTTATAACCCAGTGCGACGCGTCATTTAAACAAGGTTCTAAATTTATAAATTGGCGCAACCTCAGCGAGGGAGAAAACTACTACCACCCTTTTATGAATCCACAAGGCTACGAGCACACTAATTTACACGCCAGCTGGCAACGTATTGCACCTAATCAAAAATTTGCCGACGTTGTTAATATGCAAAGCTTTGTATGCCAAGCAGCACTTGCACCAAAGCAATTACAAACACCCGAATATGCAGCGGTCACCAACTATGGCTATCATTTAGATGCGGGTAAATTTGCTGAGTTTTTAAAAAATCACTGCGTTAAAAACCTAAACGTTACACATATTATTGACGATGTAACCGAGGTTATTAACGACGTACATGGCTATATTGCTTCATTAAAAACAAATAATAATGGCGATATAACAGGTGATTTATTTATAGATTGCTCAGGCTCTCGCGCTCGTTTAATTGGTGATCATTTTAATAGTGAGTTTATAGCGCAAGATCATATTTTATTTAATAACAGCGCTGTTGCGGCGCAAATACCTAATGCACACATCAATCAACCAATTGCCTCTGCTACGCTATCTACAGCGCAAAGTAACGGCTGGATTTGGGATATAGCCCTGCCAACACGCCGTGGCACAGGTTATGTATTTAGTAGTAAATATCAAAGTGATGAAAGCGCAACAAATACTCTAAAAAGCTACATAGCCAAAAGTACCAGTGAGCAACAAGCTGAGCAACTTACCTACCGTGTATTAAAATTCAGCCCTGGTTACAGGCAAAAATTTTGGATTAAAAACTGTGTTGCCGTAGGTATGTCAGCTGGCTTTTTAGAGCCTCTTGAAGCGTCAGCACTTGCCATGGTTGAGCTTTCAATTAGCATGATAAGCGAGCAACTCCCGCAAAACCGCACCCACATGAGCCAGCTTGAAACGCGTTTTAATGAGCGTTTTAGCACTCGTTGGCAGCGCGTTATTGAGTTTTTAAAACTTCATTATGTGCTAAGCGAGCGCGACGACACTCCTTATTGGCAAGATATTAGTAATTTAAATACCGCGCCCGAGCGCCTGCAAAACTTACTTAAACTTTGGCAATTTCAGCCCCCTAGCCGCTTTGATTTTATTGAAAACGAAGAAGTGTTTTCATCAAGCAGTTATCAATACGTTTTATATGGCATGGGCTTTAATACACAAACAGTATCTGCACAAAATACATTTAACGACCCACGTGCTGGGGATTACTATTATCAGCAAAATCGCGAAAAAATAGCGCAGTGTTTAAATGGACTGCCAAGTAATCGCGCGCTTTTAAATCACCTTTTATCAAATAATGGGCAGCCACATAATGACTAAAACAAACGCTGTTAAAAACGTAGTAATTGCTGGAGGCGGCACCGCTGGTTGGATGGCCGCAGCAGCACTTGCTAAACTAGTTGGTAACAATATAAACATAACCCTTGTTGAATCTGACGATATTGGCACTGTAGGTGTTGGCGAAGCAACAATTCCGCCGATTCGTACATTTCATAAATTGCTGGGTATAAACGAGCAAGCATTTATGAAAGCCACTCAAGCAAGCTTTAAATTAGGTATTAGCTTTGAAAACTGGGGCGATGAAAACACGCATTATATTCACTCATTTGGCGCAACGGGCAAAGAATGTTGGGCGGGTGAATTTCATCACTTTTGGCTGCAAGGTAAAACTTTAGGAATAAACAACCCATTTGGTGATTACTGCTACGAGCTGCAAGCGGCTAAAGCCGGTAAGTTTGCGTTTAATCAGCAAAACCCCATTAACTATGCCTACCATATGGATGCTACGCGTTACGCGCAGTTTTTACGTGAATTTTCAGAGCCATTGGGTGTAAAACGCATTGAAGGTAAAATACAAAAAGTAGTAAAAAGCACTAAAACGGGCCATATAGAATCATTGATTTTAAATAATGGCGAGCATATTAACGGCGACTTTTTTATTGATTGCACCGGCTTTAGAGGCTTATTAATAGAGCAAGCATTGCATACTGGCTATGAAGACTGGTCGCATTTACTACCGTGTAACAGCGCCATTGCGGTGCAAACAAAATCAACCAGCGATACCGTATTGCCACTTACCCGCTCTATTGCCCACAAAAGCGGCTGGCAATGGCGTATACCGCTGCAAAACCGTGTCGGCAACGGATTAGTTTATTGCAGCCAATATATGGATGACGAACAAGCCAAAGCGCTCTTATTAAATAAGATTGAAGGTGAGGCGCTTACAGAGCCCCGTATTATTAAATTTAAAACAGGGCGCCGCTTAAAAGGCTGGAACAAAAACTGCTTAGCGCTTGGCCTTGCTAGTGGTTTTGTAGAGCCACTTGAGTCCACCAGCATTCACTTAATTATGTCGGGTATTATTCGCTTTATGCGTTTATTTCCGTTTAATGGCATTACCAATCACGCAATTGACGAATACAACAAACAACTTAAAAGCGAAATTGAAAATATTCGCGACTTTATTGTGCTGCACTACAAAGTAACTAATCGCGATGACAGTGAGTTTTGGCAGCATTGTAGCGCCATGGAAGTGCCAAAAACACTTCAGCATAAAATTGATTTGTTTAAACAAACCGGCCGTGTATTTTTAGACGATGGCGATATTTTTAGAGTCGATTCGTGGGTGCAAGTTATGCTTGGTCAAGGTATTGAGCCTAATCAACATCACTTAATAGCCAGCATCATGAGCGCTGAAGAACTCACCCGTTTTTTACACGGTATTAAGCAACAAATAGAGCAACGCGTAAGCCAATTACCATCTCATCATGAGTTTTTAAAACAATATTGCCCAGCATAAAAAAAGCCCTTACTAGGGCGTGTTGTTCTTTGGTGGTTGAATTTGCAGCAGCATATTTGGTTTTTAGGCAAGGCAGAGCCTATGTAGTGTGGTTATTCCCCATAAATAGGCGATAACGTAGCATAAATGCCAAACATGCGCTGCCCGTAGGGTTCTGCCTAGGGGCAATTTATTCTTTGTTGCTCGGTTTTTACTTAGCCTATAGGTTACAAACCTCGCGCCGCGATTAAATTGCCCCTAGATTGAACAAATTTCAATCCACAAAGATCAACACGCCCTTAGGGCTTTGAGACAACACACAATAAACTCAACTTATAAACACGCTATTATTCACACTTAACCACGGCGCTTTTAGCGCTTTGTGGTTCAAAGCTAATATCTGCAACTGAAACGCTAAGCTCTCCTGCCGTTTTAATAATAAAAGGGCTGGTTACTCTGGCAAAATCAACGCCCTTTTTAGCAAAGCACGTTAAATCAATACTCATGGTTTGCCATGTATTTAAATCCGCATTTTTAAGCTCATTGGTAATATTAAGCTCGGCGCCACAGCCTTGTTCGCACTTCATTGCAAGGTATGTTTGTGAGCTAGGTATTTGGTTTACTTTATAGCTAAAGCTAAGGGCTGAATTTGCTTCAATGTAGGCCACTTTGTCTTCGGTAAAGTTACTATTAATTTCGATATAGCTGGCTGCAGTGCCATCAAAATTAAATTGCATCGCATCTTCTTGAATCGCTTTGTCTTCAGTGCGATAAGTAATGCCGCCAAGCTTTACACTGTTACTTGCTACTTGGTGCTGCTCGCTGTTTGAATTTAAAAACAAACGCCACGGTGTTTTAAAACTGCCATTAAATATAGATAACGGCGCAAGGTTACTAATATCAACACCTGAGTCTTCATTTAGATTATTGGCAAGCGTACTTTCGTCTTTATACGTTAAGCCAAAGCCATAGGGTAATAATGGCGAGTAATCAGCATCGCCCTTATTTACTGCGGTTTGAAGTGGCGATTTAGGCCACGAGAAAGACAATTTACCTTTAAAGTCATACTGTACCTTCCCATTTTCATCCGCTAATAAAACATCAGCAATGCCTTGTCCTTCAGTGCCAGGAAGCCATGCTGCTACAAATGCATCTGACGCGTTTAGCTCGCTGTTAACCCACATTGGTCTGCCTGATATAAACACAGAAACAACCGCAATACCTTGCTGCTTTAATGTTTTTAATATTTTAAGAGAGCGTTTATTGTTACGTTCAAACTCAAGGTTGTCTTTATCGCCATGTCCTTCTGCGTATGGTTCTTCACCAAATACAACAATGGCTACATCGGGTTTGGTATTAAATTCACCCGCTGGGCTTAAAATAGCGTTACCGCCAGCAGCCTCTATTTGCGTTTTTAGCCCCGCATAAATAGACGTTGCCCCAGGGAAATCTGCATTTTGATTATTAGTTCCCTGCCACGTAATGCTCCAACCGCCCGATTGCTTGCCTATGTTATCGGCCGCATCGCCTGCAATCAGTATGTTGCTTGATGGGTTAAGCGGTAATAAATGGTTGTTGTTTTTAAGCAGTACTAGCGACTCTTGTACCGCTTGGCGGGCAATATCGCGATGTGCTGGCGCACCTATTAGTTTTAATTTACCTGAATATTTTCGATTTGCGGGGCTTGGTTTATCAAATAAACCCGCGCGTAATTTAACGCGTAAAATACGTGCTACGGCGTCATCTATTCGCGTCATTGTTATTGTGCCCGCTTTTACTTGTTTAATTGTATTTTCATAAAGTGGCTTCCAAGCACCCGTTGGCACCATAAAAATATCAAGCCCCGCATTAACAGCTTGCGGGCAACTTTCATTTGTACAGCCTGCAACTTGTCCGTGTCCGTTCCAATCTCCTACAACAAAGCCATCAAAACCCATTTTTGTTTTTAATACATCGGTAAGTAAGTATTTGTTGCCGTGATTTTTTTTACCATTCCAGCTATTAAACGATGCCATAACCGACTGACTACCTGCGGTTAAGCCACCTATATAACCTTGCGCATGAATGTTATATAACACCTCTTCGCTATCAATGTTATCGCCTTGATCGTCACCATCTACTGTGCCGCCATCGCCTAAAAAGTGCTTAACGGTACTAATTACGCGTTTATCACTTAAAAAGTCTTCATCGGCTCTGCCTTGCAATCCGTTTACAATTGCGGCTGAATACTCACGTACAATTGCAGGGTCTTCTGAGTAGCCTTCGTACGTTCTGCCCCATCGGTCGTCGCGCACAACCGCAACAGTTGGTGCAAACACCCAATCTATGCCTGTTGCCATTACTTCTATTGCCGTAGCTGCTGCAATTTGCTCAATTAATGCAGGATTATTTGCTGCACCTAAACCAATATTGTGCGGAAATAACGTCGCCCCAATCACATTATTATGGCCATGTACGGCATCGGTGCCCCACATGGTCGGAATTTTACTGCCATCAATTGAGTCATCAACCGAGGCTTGGTACATGCTCTCAGCAAGTGTTATCCAATCTGCAGGCGTTGCATGCTTATTAGCATTCGGGAACGAGCCACCGCCATTTAAATACGAACCAAAACCGTATTTGCGCATATCTTCAACACTAATATCGCGAATTTCAGGTTGGATCATCTGCGCTACTTTTTGCTCAAGCGTCATTGTTTTTAAATACTGTGCAATTGTATTTTCAATTTCAGGGGTTTTAACTACCTTACTTTTAAGGGTTGGCCAAAGTGATAAATCACCTTGCTCGTGCTCAGTCTTTTTGACTACGGCGCTTTGGCTATTATTTGCGTTAATCTCTTGTTTATTACACCCACTTAAAACGCACAATCCTCCAATTAAAATGGGGAGCATGTGTAACCTGTTAGTGTTTAAGCTTTTTTTCATTTTTATAGCCCTGTGTTGTGTCAGTGTGTTTTTGTAAAACGCCTATTTGTTATTTAAATTTAACTATTGACCTGCTTAACAATAGCCACTAACCTAAATATGGAAGCGCTTCCTTAAAGTTATTAAATACCATACTTAGTGATTAATCAAATTAAATATGGAAGCGCTTCCAATGATGAATTTAATATACGCTCTATACAAAGCAAACTTTACCAAAAAAGAAGCAGAGGTTTTCTCTTAATGAAACAATTATCTTTACCTAGTGGCTCACCACTTTTAGCCAAAAATTTTACTTATGGTGTAGCTACGGCCTCATTTCAAATTGAAGGCGGCGCAGCTGATCGCCTGCCATGTATTTGGGATACCTTTTGCAGTAAAGAAGGAAAAATAGTCGATAATTCAAATGGCGATGTAGCCTGCGAGCACTACACTCGCTGGAAAGACGATATAAACTTAATTGAATCATTAGGTGTAGACGCTTACAGACTTTCGATTTCGTGGCCGCGCGTAATGACTAAAAGCGGTCACTTAAACCCGACAGGCGTTAAGTTTTATACCGACATTTTAGATGAATTAAAACGTCGTAACATTAAAGCTTTTGTAACGCTGTACCACTGGGATTTACCACAACATATTGAAGACGAAGGTGGCTGGCTTAACCGTAACACCGCTTACGAATTTGCACATTACACAGATTTAATTACCAAAGCTTTTGGGGAACGTGTGCACTCTTACGCCACCTTAAACGAGCCTTTTTGCAGCTCTTACTTAGGTTACGAAATAGGCGTACATGCACCTGGCATAGTAGGTCGCGAATTTGGTCGTAAAGCCGCGCACCACTTATTACTGGGTCACGGTTTGGCTATGCAAGTACTTGCTAAAAATAGCCCAAATACGCTAAACGGTATTGTACTTAACTTTACGCCTTGTTACTCAGTTACCCAAAGTGAAGACGATTTAAAAGCCACTGCATTTGCTGATGACTATATAAACCAATGGTACATGCAGCCTGTAATGCAAGGTAAATACCCTGATATTATTAAGCAATTACCTAAAGCCCACCGCCCAGATATTTTAGATGGCGACATGGAAATAATTGCTCAACCGCTAGATTACCTAGGGGTTAACTTTTACACCCGCATGCATTATCAAGCAAGCGAAACCGACTTTTACCATGAGCTGCCACATAAAGCGCCAATGACCGATATAGGCTGGGAAATTTATCCTAAAGCGCTGACAGAATTACTTGTATCGTTAAACGAAAAATACACCCTACCGCCTATTTATATTACCGAAAACGGCGCAGCCATGGCTGACGAATTTAAAGACGGTGAAATCAAAGACAACGACCGTATTGAATATTACCACGAGCATTTAAATGCCCTGCATAACGCAACCGAGCAAGGCGTAAAAGTAGATGGTTACTTTGCCTGGAGCCTAATGGATAACTTTGAATGGGCAGAAGGATATTTAAAGCGCTTTGGAATAGTACACGTAGACTACAACACACAAAAACGAACTGTTAAAGCCAGCGGTAAAGCGTACAGTAACCTAATAACTAGCCGATAATTTATCGGCTTATAACAATAAGAACACACACTGTGAACAAACTCCCTTTATACGAAAAAGTAGGTTACGCCATGGGCGATGCCGGCGCTAACTTAGTATGGCGCGGTGCGCTTGCTTATTTAGCGGTGTTTTACACCGATACATTTGGCATATCGGCAGCCGCCGCTGCCATGTTGTTTTTGGTGGTAAGGCTATCTGATGGCGTAACCGATATTATTATGGGTATGATTGCCGACAGAACGCAGTCGCGCTTTGGTAAATTTCGCCCGTGGATACTCTACTCGGCACCGTTTTTGGGCTTGTTTATGGTGTTGTGTTTTACTACACCCGACTTTAGCACCACCAATAAACTTATTTATGCCTACATAACTTACATAGGTTTAACGCTTGCTTACACCGTAAGTAACGTGCCCTACTCGGCACTTATGGGCGTAATGACACCAGACGATACAGAGCGTACAAAGCTCTCTGGTTTTAGGTTTGCAGGTGCGTTTACTGGTGGCTTATTGGTTATGGGTTTTTTACCTGAGCTAGTGGCATTTTTTGGTGGCGGCAACAACGCCAAAGGCTATCAGCTTACTATGTACTTATTTGCCAGCTTACTTATTATTTTAATGATTATAACGTTTGCGACTACCAAAGAGCGTGTAACACCGCACGCCTCAAATGAAGGGGATTTAAAATCAGAGTTGTTTGATTTAACCAAAAGCCTGCCATTTATAATCCTACCTCTACTTGCTACCACCCTGTTTTTTTATTACCGCGATTTATACAGCGGTGTATTTTTTGCCCTTGTTATGGCTGCAATGACATTCGTTATTAAAAAATTACTCAATAAAGATAAACAAAGCTTAACGGGCTCACAACGCGATATGGTTGATCTTCTGACCAACAAACCTTGGTTGGTATTACTCGGCATTGGTTTTTTAACCATGATGTTTAATGGCATAAAATATGGTGTAATTGCGTACTACTTTAAGTACCACGTAGCTAATGAACTCATGGCTGGGCAATACTTTATCGCTTTGCTGGTTGTATCTATATTAGGCGCACTTGCCACAGGTAAACTGGCCGAAATTATGGGTAAACGAAACCTATTTATTGCATCATTAATGCTAAGCGGCATACTCACTACTGCATTTTACTGGGTACCTAGTGATAACCTGGTTGCTGTATTTACCTTTGGTTGCGCTGCTGAATTTTTTGCCGCGATGATGCCAACATTATTTTTTAGTATGCTTGGTGATTCAGCCGATTATTCAGAGTGGAAGAACAAACGCCGCGCTACAGGCTTAATTTATTCAGCGGGTACATTTGTACAAAAAACCGGTGGTGGTTTTGCCGGTGCATTAGTATTAGTGGTACTTGCAGGCTACGGCTATAACGGTATGGATGAGCTAACAATTACGCAAGCTCTACCTGGTATGCAGTTACTTATGAGCTGGATACCTGCCGCATTTGCTTTTTTAGGCGCCGCATTGATGCTTATTTATCCGCTTACTTCAGCGATGACGCAAAAAATAACAGAAGACTTAGCAATTAGACGCAGTAATGTGTAAATTAACTTTTAATGACCCTTCGCATTTTATATTTTTTATAAAGCGCGAGTAAAAATACATATAAGCTAGGACATCAATGGCGACAATTTATCAAGTATCAGAAATGGCAGGTGTGTCTTTATCAACTGTTTCAAGGGTACTTAACGACAACGACTACGTAAGCAAAAAAACTAAAAAAAAGGTATTAGAAGCAATGAAAGAGCTAGGCTATCAGCCAAGTTCTATTGCTCGCTCTTTGGCGTCTAGCACTACAAACAGCGTCGGTATTTTAGTTTCTGAGTTGGATGGTCCGTTTTTTGGTCAAATGATGTCAGCCATTGAAGAGCACCTTCGTATTGCAGGTAAACACGTTATTATTACCCCTGGGCACAGTGACGAGAAAAAAGAAAAAAGCGGCTTTGAATTTTTAATAGGCCGTAATTGCGACGCTATTATTGCCCACGTAGAAGCGGTATCAAACGAGTACCTAATTGAGTTAAGTAAAGGCAAAACCCCTATTTACTTAATGAGCCGCTACGTTAAAGAAATTGAAGAAAACTGCATTAGCCTCGACAACGTAATGGGTGGCTACTTAGCCACTAAAGCCATGATAAACAAAGGTCATAAAAACATTGCGTACATAGCAGGTCCGCAGTTTAAAGAAGATGCGTCAAATCGTTTAAAAGGCCACAAAAAAGCCCTAGCAGAATACAACCTAACCTTTGACGAAAACCTATTTTACATAGGCGACTTTAAAGAAACTGGCGGCAGCGACGGCTTAAGGCATTTTATTCAAAATAAAGCGCAAATAACCGCCCTTGTATGTGCCAATGACGAAATGGCATCGGGTGCTATGAAATACGCCCGCGAACACGGTTTTAACCTACCAAAAGATTTAGCCATTATTGGGTTCGATAATGTAATTTTTACCAATTACCTCTATCCAACACTGACTACTATAGATAACCCAGTTCCCGAAATGGGCCGAGCTGCGGCTAACTTAGTACTTAAAGACATTTATAAAAAAAGCGGCATAACAGTAAAGCACGTGTTTCAGCCAAAGCTTATTTTAAGAGACTCAACACCGGATATTAATTAACTTTAAACCGAATTTAAATCTAGTTTAAATCTAAGTTATGTAATTCATTACGCACCCACTGCGTATTTAAATATTGCTCTACGTGCTGCTGCGAAAACTTTAAAAAGTGACGTGCAGCATGCGAGATGCGCCTATCTGCTTGCATTACAAAAAACTCTATTCAGACATAAATGCTCACAAATATAAAACAATATCCACATGAAAAAACTACAATAAAAAGCATAATAGATCCGATAATTTACCAAAGTGATCGTTTTAAAGTTTATTTATATTGTTTAATAAAAAATCACTTTACTTATTTTTAATTTGGCTCTAAATTCGCGCAAATTTTATTATTAAAGTAACCTCTCAAACTCTAAAACAGTGGTTATTTACCTTGATGAGTCGATAAACACACATGGCCGAATCAGCCGCCACAAGCACCTCTAATAACCCTTTAGCACCCGTTATCGGGCTGTCATTTTTTGCTATTGCATCAGGCTTTTTAATGAGCCTTATTCCGCTGTCGTTACCTGCATTTAAACTTGATGAAAACCTAGCGCCTTGGCTTGCGAGCATTTTTTACTTTGGCTTACTTATTGGCGCCACCACAATAGAGCGCATTGTGGTAAAAATGGGTCATCGCTTCGCCTTTATATTATTTTTAAGCTTATTAATAGTAAGTGTGCTTGCACAACTTGCACTACCAAATACCGTTAACTGGTTAATAGCACGATTTGTAGCAGGTGTTGCTGTTGCCGGTGTGTTTGTCGTTGTTGAGTCTTGGTTATTAATGACCAACACAGCAAAGTCGCGGGCTAAACGTTTGGGTTTATACATGACCTCACTTTATGGGGGCAGCGCGGTTGGTCAACTTGCTATAGGGCCGCTTGGCACCGAAGGTTCAACGCCTTATTTATTTGTAGCCTCGTTATTATTTTTAGCTATTTTGGCGCCTTTATTAATAACTAAAGGTCAGCCCGAAAAACAGCACCTTGAAAAACTACCACTAAAAGAAATAAAAACATTAAGCTACCCAGCTATGCTCGGATGCTTAGCATCGGGCTTATTACTGGGCCCTATTTACGGCTTAATGCCGGTGTATATTTCAGCACAAGCTGATCAAGCTCAGTACACAGGAACACTTATGGCGGTTATTATTTTAGGCGGCATGGTCGTGCAGCCGCTTGTGAGTTACTTATCTACTCGGCTTGAAAAAAGCTTATTGATGGGTATGTTTTGTTTAGTAGGCGCAGCCGGTGCTGTGGGTATACTACAAGCAAACACTTTAGCAGGATTAATAGTAAGCTACTTAATACTAGGCGCATGCAGCTTTGCACTTTACCCTATTGCTATAACACTTGCGTGCGACTCATTGCCAATGGCAAAAATAGTATCGGCAACTGAGGTAATGCTTTTGAGTTACAGTATTGGCTCGGTATTTGGCCCTATGCTTGCTGCAAATTTATCTGATGCACCCAATGGTATTGTGTTTTATTTAGCAGGCTGTTTAATCACTACCTGTATTTATATGTTTATTAAAAGCATTAAAAATATTCGCGCGGGTAAAACCCCAGTTGCAGGCTAATTTTTAGCTTAAATACACGCTTGCTTATTAACTAATTCTAGCTGTTAAACATCTTGATTTAACAGCTAAAACTATTATTTAGCAGTGAGTTTTTTATGTGGGCTCAAAAAAAACATCTTCTTCCACCCTTGGTTTTGCGTTGTAAAAAGCCACGGCATAGGCACTAACGATAAAATAGAATAATGCACATGAGGCTGTTTTCCTGCGGCATTTCCGGTATCGCCCAGTAAGCCAATTTGACTGTTTATGCTTACTACATCACCTGTACTTACCGAGTAGTCATTTAAATGTGCAAAATAATGCACGCGCCATTTAGGCCCAAGCACCGCAACCACTTTACCACCTCGGCTTAACTCACCTGCAAATATAACAACACCATTTGTTGAGGCTACTACAGGAGTGTTCTTTATGCCAAAAATATCAATTCCTTTGTGCACACCCGACCTACCCCAAGGCTCGTACCAAAACGTGTTATGATTCCAATCTTTACTTGTGGCACCTTGTACCGGAATCATTATTTTTTCGGGAATTAGTAAGCCTATAATTAGTAAAGTAGCTATTCCAATTGCAATCCACTTAAGTACTTTCACTTTTCTATCCTTGATATTTAAATAACTTATACTGGTAAATTATTAGCCATAATAACTGAACTCATCATGAGTCGTATTTATGGTTTTATTTATGAAGTTTTATTTGAATGAAATACCCGACTAACATGTACTAAGCTGATCAACTTCAAAACAGGTTTTATAAGCAATTGAGCACTGCCCGCTATAAACAGCCATGTGCCACTTTCTATTAGTGAGTCATTTAAAAAGAAAAAACTGCCAATTAAAAACCACACAGCAATCAAAAAATCGTTAAACGCTCCCAGCGCTTCATATCGCCGCTGAATGGTAATATGCTCTTGTCCTAAATCTAAAATAAACTGATTACTGGGGTCCATAAGTACTGCTCACTCTTTTATTTCATAATTTAAAAAGCTTGTTTTCACAAGCTAAGCCGCACCATACAATAACAAAATTTACGCAATAAAAAACGCTGGCCAATGCGAATCAGCCAACGTTTTTATTGTTTGTGCAATACTTAACTAATCGTTTATTTTTTCTCTTTTTCTAAACGCTTTTTAAGGCTTAATGCAGCATCGGCGGCTAATAAACGCATAAATTCAGAGCCATTACTTTGATCGCCTTGGCCTGCGCCTATTACAATTTCAGGCACTAAACGGCTATTACCTAGGCTTGTAAATAAAGCGGTTTGAATTTTAACTTCTGCTTTTAGCGTTTCATCAAATACATACTTTGGATCAAGTGCAGCAGACTTAGCTCTTAAACGAGCCTCAGCTAAAACGTCCATACCTAATGCTTCTAAACGTTGTTGCTTTAAAATCTCTTCTTGTTCTTTTGCAAGCTCCGCTTTTACAGCCACTCGTTGCTGTGCAGAAATAATGGCATTTGCCTTAATTCGTTCAGCATCAATTTGCTCTTTTATTTTTAGCTTTTCAGATTCAGCACGTTGCTTAGCAATTGCTTGCTCACCTAAAGCCACTTCAGTACGCGCTTGTTGCTCTGCTTTTTTAAGGTTTTGACGCGCTAGCGCTTCATCAGCAGCAGCCTGCTTTTGGGCTTCAAGGCGAGCATTTACTTTGCTTTCGTAGTCAATATCAATAATGCTGGCATCAACTACTGTAATACCGTAAGCGCCTAAAATAGGTGCGTTACGCAGTGTATTACCCTCATCATCCATTTTAATATTAATAGTGACGCGCTGCTGTTTACTTAAATTACCTAAGTCGTCAGATTTATCGCGCTCACCTGTACTAATAATTTGTTCAGTAACAAAAATACCGTTGGTTAATTGATCAGCAAAATCTTGGCTTAATTGACCATTACCACCAGAGTAATGTTGCTCTACAGACATCATACGCGCCGACGCTTTTACATTTTCAGTGGTTGCACGCATTAATAAATTAGATATTAATGTTTCTTGTGAACCAAACTCTTCGTGTATTTTAAGTAAACCACGTAGAGCACCCGACTCTGCTGCAGGTACATTGCCTGGTAATCTAAAACGAGAAACACCTCGTGCTCCACCTGTTGTGGTATCTAAAAATCGAATTGGTATTAGCGGTACAATTGCGCTTGCTGTTGCACCGGCATCGCCCGTAAAGTTAATCGAAATTACTTTTTTATAAGCAGATGTACTACCAAATGCTTTTAAGTAAGGGCCGGCTTGATTTATTACGGTTAAGTTACCTGTAAAAGCCGATTGATGTACTAAACGTTCATCTGCTTCATTCCACGAAACAACTTGCGATGTAAGGGTTGCTATCACTACCAATACAACAACAATTGATGACACTATAATTACATTACGACGACCAAATCGACTCATAAATGAGTCACTTTTTACTGCTGGGACTGCTTTTTCGCTATCCATTTTTATTACTCTCCATGTTTAATTTCTTTTTAACAAAGTAAATAATTTCCTGTTCACTCAAATGTGCGCAAAAGCTACCAGAGCGATGTAACTCAACAAATGTTGCAAGGATTTCTTCTTTACCTTTAGCTGTTTTATCTTGGTTTTCTTGTGTTTGATTTTTTTCTGTTAGTTGAGTGATTAGTTCATCAACTATCGTGTCTTTATCAAACAGTACGTTGTATTCCTTGGATTTTCTTACCCGACTTTTATGTACGTTGCTGTAAATTACATAAAGTGCAACGCATAAAATAATAACAAGTAAACTTAACCCTATAATATAAAAAATCATAAGCTCTACTTAAATTAGTTTAAATACTTAATGAGCAATAACAATTGTAAGCATCGCTTAACAAATGTTAACCCAGTAATTTTACAGTAAACCCGAATAAAAAACAGATTAAAAATAAAGTTCATCAGGTATACAGTTATAACCGCACATAAAAGTAAGCTTTTTCAAACAAAAAAATGCCAGTCAGTTATTAACTGACTGGCACTAAGCTAATATTTATTAAAGTGCTTTTTAAATTATTCGCATTGCACCCAGTCAACACCATTTTCACCGCACTCATGCAGCATTGTTCCATCTTCTCGGCGGGTATCTCTAAACCATTTCCCTTCAATTGTTTTAATAATACGTACGTTGTCTGTGGTTTTGTATTTACGCCAAAAGCTAGCATCAATAGATGTTTCGTCATCAAACTTATAGGGCATAGCAGCGAGTACGGTCACTAAATCTTGAGTTTCTAAGTCAGCAGCTTTGTCTTTAACATTTACCCAATTAGATAATGTTTGAAAGTCGGCATTTTCCTCCCTAAAGGCAAAGTCAGTTTGGTAAAACGATCCTGACTCAGTATAGCTAATGCTAAAACCTCGCTCGAACGGTGTATCTAAATTAGCACTAACGCATTCATCAGCTGTAGAAAAGTTAACCGATGGGCTTGTATTATCAACGCCATAAAGCACATTGCTTTGCTCAAAACTAACGTTCTCAATGCTAGAGCATCGGTAAGTACGATCGGCGTTAATGTAAACATTGTCTCTAACTGTTAATTTTCCATTTAACGATTCTTCGCCCCAAGGCGTATCTATTGAATCCAATCGAGACAAAATAACATCAATTTTGTCGAGTTCGTCTGTATTTTGAAGCTTTACTTGCTCATAAATAAGTTCAGCGCCTGCAAAAATAACTTTATCGCGGTACCATGCATTTTCAAATCCATACTCTGCATCTTTTGCTGTGTCCTGGTAAATTACTGCTCTTACTTCTTCTGCATCAGGATACTGAGCATCTAGCTCTTGCTTGAATTTATAGGCCGCTTTTAGTCCCTTAACAATTGCTTGTGCTCTGTCGTAAGCGTCGCTGTCGTTAGTAGCGATAAAATCTGAGTAAATTTGCTCTGTCGACAAATTATAATGCGCAACCAAGTTTTGCATAACATTTGTTATTTCGCTTTGAAGGTTTGCAAGTAGCTCAGTATTTTCTTTAAGTGCATCACAACTTAAATTATTGTTACCACTTTTTTGTAATTGAAGGCTCAACTGCTCCCAAATAACGGTTGTTAAAGGCGATATATTTCGAATATCTTCATCAGTCAAAGCCTCAATTGAGGGTGGAAATGACATTTGATACGCTTGTGTTACCTCTCCTAAATCCTCGTCAATTGCGCCAACAGGTACATCAACATACATAGTTGAATACGGCACACACAGCGCCTGCTCTTCTGTAAAATTAAAACTATAATTACCCGATTCTTCAGAGACTACAGAAGGTTCTGATTGCTCGTCAAAAGTACCATCGCCATCAATATCCAGCCATACTATTGCACCAGATACATAACCATCAATGACCTTTCCAGTAAGAGAGATAGTGTTAACTTCTACGGGGTCTACTTTTACGGGATCAGGCTTAGCTACAACTGGCTCTACAACGGCCGCTTTATCACCGCCACCACATCCAACAAGGCCTAGCGTAAACGCTAATGAAATAGCTAACTGACTTTTTTTAAAAAACATACAAAGACTTCCTTTTTTGCACTTTAATTATTATTAAAAATCATATTGTTATAAGTTACTTTAATACAGAATAAGTAATGCCAATCTGCTTATATATGGGTTCTAGTTAACGTTAAGAAAATTACGCTAGAACGAGGCAAAAATTTTTGTATCTAGTTGTTCTAAATAAAATTTTAACGACGTTATAGTGCAATTTAATTTGTTAAATTACTCAAAGATTTATGCAGGTTGGTATAAATTTAAACAACAGAAATTTATTGAATTTTTATGGGGGGATGGCAACAAGTTAACATGCCCTGTACCTATATAGTGACACAGCATGTTATATTTAGCTCTTACATTTGTTAATTAAATATAACAAATGCCAGCTATTCTTAACTAATATGGACTACAGGCACTCAATCTAAAGGGCTTGAGTGATAGGCAGTATTTTGTAAATGAATGTGTATTATACATAGGTTGGTTTAGAGCCATTCGAAAACTCTAAACCAATTATATAAGCAAACCATTAGCATTTTTGATTTGCTCTTAAAATTGAAAAGCCACCTAACTAAGGTGGCTTATGTTTATTGCATTGTGTTTTTAAAGTGCCTAACTATCGTTTTCTTCACGTTTATAAATATATGTTTGTTGGGTTTTAAAGCCAAAACCAATTGGTTCAGCGCCATTTACTAGCTTAACTTTTCCACCCTCAACATTTAAATTTGGTCCAAGTATTTCAATAGCTTTTATCGGCTTATCAGAACCTTTAACCCCAGGGCCTATTAAATAAAACTGACTAACTTGCGTTACATCCGTTGCATCATCCCAATCGCACTTACCATCCGCATCATTATCTGCACACGACGGGCCTTCCCCAAAAAATAGTTTCGGTGTATCTGGTACATCATTACTTGTTGCAAATTTCACATCGTCATAAACCTTCGTTCCATAATGCAAATGAAAGGCATAAAGCGAACCACCGCCACCTGTTAACGAACATTGGTTTTGCGTTGATGATGAAGATGCAGGCGTAAAGGAAGTAAAGTAAGCAACCCCTCCAACGACCGTTGCTGCAGCAAGGGACTTTTCGCCCGTCCCTAATTCATATCGCCATCCTTTAAATTCGGCTAACTTAACTTCAAGATTAACAAATTTATCTACGTCATCAAGTGCATTACCAAATGGGTCTTCATTCATTTTCATTAAATCATCTGGCACTATTGGGGCTGGAAATTCAGTAAATATTTTTGTTAGGGTGTTTTCATCACGGATCATATACAGCTGATCTTGCTCATTAGTAGCAAGTGGGTTTGAACGATTTCCGCTACCTATAACTATTGCGTCGTACGGGGTATCTAAACGGGTGGTGATCATTTCACCACCATAATTGGTTTTAGTGACTTTACTAAACAGCGTTCTAGCAACTAATGGTTTGTAAAAAAAACGTCTGTCTTGCGACGCTAATGTACTGCCAAGCTCCGCAAGTTTAAAATGGGTAATATCACCTTCATCTTCACTAGGAATATCTACTCGCCAAATATTACCGCCAGTATCGGTTGCATAAATTCGGTCGATATACCCGTCGTAATCTGAGTCAAGCGTAGTTACATCCGCTGCAATACTGTGCTCTCCGGTAAAACCATGTTCATCTGGAGTCAGCGCCCATACCTTTTCGCCAGTTTTAGCATTAACAATGTAGATACCTAGTCCGGTTTCATCTGTTGTTCTAATCGCATTATCTTTGTTTGTATCGTAGCCTGCGCCAAATATTAGCAGTGGATCCTCACCAAAGGCTTTAATGTATGCAATTTGAGGCTTAGACCATGTTTGCGCTAAATATTTAAATTCTTCTGAGCCACCAACAATAGGCTTATTCCATAATTTTTTAGGTTCGTTAGGGTCACTTATATCAAGCGCGTAGTAATTTTTACCGCCTCTGCGCATACCTGCAAATGCCCACACTTCATCACCATCACTTGCTCTAATAACACCATCGTTTAACCCTTCGCTATTTGAGCCTTTATTATTAAAGAACACACTTATAGGCCCATCCATGCCATACACTTTTGTATTTGCAAGATTACTACGCAAAGCAGGAATGTTTTTTAATAAGGCAGCAGGTGTAAAAGCCCACTTTTCTTCAACAGTATCGCCTTTGTCTTCAAACATATGTAAAAATCCGGCATTAGTACCAACAAGTATGTGAATACTTCCATCGCCGTAATCTATAGATACCGGCTTTGAATGCAAAGGGTCACCAAAAATATTGATTCGCTGATCTACTGATGAATTATCACCATCTTCATTGTCAACATCAACTCCTCGTGCCCAGCTAATATCACTCTCCTGTAAAGTTAGCCCGATATTAGGAATCAAATCAGGGGCAAGATCGGTAACTGTACCTGTCGCTAAATTTAAAATGGTTTGTACTTTATCAAAAGTAAAATCAATAATACTGCCCGTTTTATCTATGTAAATTTTACGGCTGTCAGGGTCTAGAGTTGATAAAAGTAAGTTTACGCCACCCTGGGCTACTAAATTCCCATCTGCAGGCTTATTAGTTGGCAGCCAAAAAGTTCGCGCTTTCTCATCAATTAACCCATTTTCATCAAGGGCTATTTTATCAGTTGAATCGACTATATTTGCGCCTGACACTTTTAGCTTTTTTAAATTCCCGCTCCAACGTGCGCCTGTTTCTGGGTAAAACATCGCAAAGTAAATTGACTCTCGGCTACGTGTTTGGTCAACATTATTACTTGCTACCGTAGGAGATGAAAAACTATCGTTAACTTCGCGTATTTTCGATATTGTATTATTAAGCGCTTCAGAAAGTTCAGTCGATGTATCGGCATGTAAGTACTCGCCGCCGCCCAATAAAGCGGTTTTTTCTAATAACTTTTTACCATTTGTGCTCATGCCACTACCAAAACCGATAGTAAAAACTCGCCCCGTATCGGCAACCTCTGGCGTAGTCTCGTACAAGTCAACTTCAACATCTCTTGTACCGTGTATTATTTGAGCTAAAGCGGCTAAATAGCTATTACTTGTAGTACTAGGATATGAACCAAAAGTAGATTTGTATAATGATTTGATATCATCATTTCGAGTAATATCTTGTGTTGGATCACCATCAGTCATTAATATTAAGCTAATTGAGTTATCACAACGCTCATCTGCACCAACAGCCTGTTGAAAAGGAGAAACATAACGAGGTATATCAGTACCACTTTGCTCTCTCTCAATCGTAGTATCTCGTTTGTCCGTATTTTGCCCATACCAAACCGTCTGCCCCGTCATATATAGGTAAGCTTCCCATAAGGTCTCAGTGATAGGTGTATTCCCGCTAGCAGGCAGCTTTTTTATTTGACCCAATATTTTGTCATGTGAGGAGCCTAGGCCAGCCATAACATAGCCACCATCATTGCCATTAAAACGCATCAAACCAAAATCAATCGAGCTGTTATCATTTACTAATTGGGTCATCGCGCTTATACCAGCATCAATTTTTCTAGGTCCACCATTAGGCAACTTAGTTTTCATACTTCCTGAAGTATCAAAAATAATAAGTACACGAGGGTTTTCGTCGGTTTCAACATTATGATTTACGTATAGTTCTATATCTTCGGCAAATACAGAAACGCTAATACCTACCCCGAATAACAAGGCAGCTATTTTTTTTAGTTTAAATTGCATTTTTAAATCCCTTTATTTGCGCTTTTTATTTTTATTGCGCAAGTTAATAACTACTCTATTCCCTGTTTAATTTTTAGTAATATTGAGGTGGGACTAAAAATAAAACAAAAGCCATATCTAGCTATTCATCACAAAACAGTGATTAGCATCCACGTGGCGTCAATGCTATAAAATATATATTACTTCGATTTTTAAATAAAAACAGGCTAAAGTCAAAGACATTAGGCTTTATTATCAATTAAAAACAACAGCTTAAATAAAACAATCCCGTTTTACTGCACAGTTGAATCATGCTAAAAAACTATATTTTTACCTATGTTTCTATATTTATAGATCTATGTTTTTGCTAACAAGTACTTACCAATATAAATTAGTCACGTAAGGCTCTAAAAATCACCTTTAAAAACACTATTATTCAGTAAAACTGTTTTATTAAAAGAAGTGTATTTATAGGTAACTACGGTTATTCAAACATACAAAAAAGCCCATATTAGGTGCTACCTAATATGGGCTTTTATACTCTCGCTAAATTATAAGCGCTTTATACAAGCATTCTTATAAAGATAACTCTTTTTTAGCGCGAGTTAAGTTATGTGTTACAAGTGAGTTTTTAGAAATTTGAACCGCTTCATATAAATCAGAAATACCAGCAGTGTCTTTTTGAGCCTTAATACGTGCTACACCACGGTTACTTAATGCAAACGATGTAAGTTCACGTACTTTTAAACGCGGACCATGGCTTTGCTTAAGCAATGCAATAGCTTGTGTACAAATAGCTTCTGCTTCTTCGTAGTTTCTTGCTTCAACATTTAAAGCACAGCTATTAAATGATTTTTCAAATGCGGGTGCTGCAGTTACAGAGTCTTCAATAACCATTAATTTATAATCACCTTGATTAGCCATTGCAGCAGCTGAGCAAGTTAATAATGAGCCAAGAGCGATGGTTTTTAAAAGTGTAAATTTCATGATTATATTCCTAATTAGTTAAGTCGTACTTGTTGCCGACAACTAAACTTTAGAGTGTTAGCTCAATTACCACAAACGATAAAAACAAACCTAATAAGTGAATAAATCTAACCTATAGACTTTAGTCTAACACCTGTAAAAATACTTAGTAATTACAATTAGTTAAAAACCATGAAAATCACTAAACAATAAATAGCAAAATACATTTTTTTATTTTTTAATAATACCAATTCGCTTAATTAAGTGATCTATTTTGAGGATGGAAAAACGTGTTGATAGCTAGGCAAAAAATTCGCTATTTGGTTGTTCTAAATGAGAATTTTTTAACGCAGGTAGCGACACGTTTAGCCCCGCAAAATGATTATGTATTATTGCGGATTGGTATTAACACAATACAAAGTTAATAAACACGAAAAAGCCGATGTTGGGGTTTAATCCAACATCGGCTTTATTACTCTCGCTATTTTATATTATGCTTTAGTAAGCACTTTATAAAAGACCTTATAGAGATAATTCTTCTTTAGCGCGAGATAAGTTGTGCGATACCATTGAGCTGTTAGACAATTTTGATGCCTCGTATAAATCAGCAAGTGCAGCTGTATCGTTATGCGCTTTTAAACGTGCAACACCACGGTTGCTTAATGCGAATGACGTAAGTTGGCGTACTTTAAATTTAGGGCCATCTGCGTCTTTTAAAAGTGCGATTGCTTTAGTACAAATTGCTTCCGCCTCAGCGTAATTTTTTGACTTAACATTTAGTGCGCAGCTATTAAATGATTGCTCAAGTGGCTGTGGCGCTGTTGCAGTTTCAATAACCATTAATTTGTAATCACTTTGATCAGCCATTGCAGCAGCTGAACATGTTAATAGTGAGCTAAGAGCGATAGTTTTGATAAGTGTAAATTTCATGATTAATTTCCTGTAAGTTAAGTCGTACTTGTTGCCGACAACTGAACTTTAGAGAATTAACACAACTCCGACAAACGATTAAAACAAACCTAATAAGTGAAGAAAATTAACCTATAGACCTTAGTCTAATACGTTTAAACTTTTTCTATATATTTAAATAACTTACGCATCAACAATCGTGCCTAAAATCGCTACTTTACGTTTTAAAATGTATATAATTATTTATGCTTTTTTTTAGTTGGTTTTATTTTAAACACCTTACTTTGGCATAGCTGAGTAACTATCAAACAAATTTGTACATTTAATTACATGCAATACTAAGTCATGTATTTATAATTACAGCTCTGGTAACTTTTCATCATTAATGGGTTAACTTTTTTGAAACACATACTTTCTCTTTTTGTTTTATTAAGCACGCTTTTATCATTTAGCCAAAATGCTAACGCAAGGCTTTTGCTCGGTAATGACATGCCTAACACCGGTATGTTTATAAAATCAGAATTTAATGGCGATAGCAGCATTACATCTGCGGGTGTAGAAATGATGGTTAAACAAAATTACAGTAACTTTGGTGTTGTTTTTACAAGCGCAATTGGCGCGGCTGTAATCGATAATAAACAAGGCGAGCAAGAAGAATTTATAACGTGGGACAATGGCATGAAGCTTGGTTATTTTAATGACTTTTTTATATACGCCGAGCTTGGCTTAGATCTGTTCGAACTCGCCTTTAAAAACGATAGAGGCGATAACACCTACCAAATAGAAAAATCGAACAACGACATAGACGGTTACGCAGGTATAGGAGCGGGTTATCACTTTAAGCCATTTAAAATAGAAGTATTTACTCGAGCACGCCAATTAGATGGCGACTACTGGGAAGCACAAGAACATATTTACAGCGGTGTGCAGCTCAGCTTTACGTTTTAATTGCCCTTTTTTTTATAAGAAAAATAAAAAGCGTGTGAAATACAGCTATTTCACACGCTTTTTAAAAAAATTATATTTAACGGATAGTTTTGGCTACTTTACCAATACTCAAACCCTGAATTAAAATAGAAAACACCACAACCGCATAAGTAAGAGCCAACAAAATATCGCGCTCGTTCCCATCAGGTAATTGCAATACCAGTGCCACCGAAATACCACCGCGCAAGCCACCCCAGGTTAAAACTTTCCACGCGCCAGATGGCAACTCTAATTGCTTATTAAATGTAGTGGTTGTTATACCCACAACAATTAAACGTGCCATTAACGCTATTAAAATTGTTAAGCCACCAGCAATAAACAAATTACTCGAAAATGCAATCATGACGACTTCAAGCCCTATGAGTACAAATAAAATGGCATTTAAAATTTCGTCAATCAGTTCCCAAAATAAATCAACGTAGTGGCGTGTTTTATCGCTCATAGCCATACTACGACCATGATTGCCCACCATTAGCCCCATCATTACCATTGCAAGTGGGCCCGACAGATGCCAATGGCTTGCAAGTGCATAACCACCAATAACGCCCGCTAAAGTAAGGAGTACTTCTTCTTGGTAACTATCAATACTTTTAAGTAAGTAATATAAAATACCACCTAATACCAAACCAAAAACAATACCGCCACCGGCTTCTACCGCCAGCGTGTGCGCTACATAATAAGTTGTAGGAATATCACCACTTGATAAAACACCCAATAAAAGCACAAAAATAACCACGCCAATACCATCGTTAAACAACGATTCACCCGCAATCACGGTTTCAATACTTTTAGGCGCACCCGCAGATTGTAAAATCCCCATTACCGCAATCGGATCGGTTGGCGAAATTAATGCGCCAAATAGTAAACACCAAATAAACGCTAAATCAAAACCAAGCAAAGGAAGTACTAAATAAAGCGCACCAGCAATAATAACCGTTGATAGCAACGTACCAACACAGGCCAAAATACCTATTGGCAATTTATAGCGCCTTAAGTCGCTAACATTTACGTGCAGCGCCCCAGCAAAAAGCAGCATTGAGAGCATGCCATCGAGCAAAACTTCAGTAAAATCTAACTGATCGAGCAAGCTCACTTCGTAATCTATAAGATCATCAAACCCTAAAAAGCCCAAAAATATAGCGCCGATAGATAAAAGCATCGAAATAACCATAACGCCAATGGTTGTTGGCAAGCCAATAAAGCGATGGTTTACATAGGTGAGTAACGCGGTAATTGATAAAAATATCGCACTTATTTCAAGTACGCTTAGGCTGGTTCCTGGTGCCATGGTTTAAATCTCAATATTTATTTAATGATGCCTTGCTCAAAATAAGCAAAGCAGAAGGGTTATTATTTTTTATACGGTTATCTCGCATTATATTCGCGTAGCCTAAACAAGCATACCCAAAATATTAATTATAAATACACCCTACTCTGTTAACGTATTTAAAGTATTAACTCACGCGTTAAATAAAACAAAAAAACCCATGTTAGGAATTAACCTAACATGGGCTTTTTTACTCTCGCTATTTTATTACATGCTTTTGGTAAGCACTTTATAAAAGCGTTTATAAAGTGCTTATAAAGAAAGCTCTTCTTTAGCGCGAGTTAAGTTGTGCGATACCATTGTACTTGTCGACATTTGGTTTGCTTCGTATAAATCAGCAAGGCCAGCAGTGTCGTTGTTCGCTTTTAAACGTGCAACACCACGGTTGCTTAATGCGAATGACGTAAGTTGGCGTACTTTAAATTTAGGGCCATCTGCGTCTTTTAAAAGCGCAATTGCTTTAGTACAAATTGTTTCAGCTTCTGCATAATTTTTTGACTTAACATTCAGTGCACAGCTGTTAAATGATTGCTCAAGTGGCTGTGGCGCTGTTGCAGTTTCAATAACCATTAATTTGTAATCACTTTGCTCAGCCATTGCAGCAGCTGAACATGTAAGTAGTGAGCTAAGAGCGATAGTTTTGATAAGAGTAAGTTTCATGGTCGTAGTCCTGTTATGCCAATTGTTTAAATTAGTGAGCTTTTTTAGCGTCAAGAAAATAGCTTAATAACAAGGCAAAAATTATGAAATATAGTCGTTCTATATAAGTAATTTTTAACGCAGTTAGTGAGTTATTTAATTAGCTAAAATGATCATGTTTTAATAAAATTGGTATTAGTTAAGCCGTGCTTGTTGCCGACAACTGAACTTTAGAGAATTAACACAAAACCGACAAACGATTAAAACAAACCTAATAAGTGAATAAATCTAACCTATAGACTTTAGTCTAATGCCAAATTACTAATTTACGGCAATTGGTATTTATACAATCAGCAAACAAACCAACACCTTATTTAGTGCGTTCAAGTAACTTAACTACTTGGGCTACAACCATTTCTGGCTCATCTTTTTGCGGGTAGTGATAGCTTTTATTTGTTATTACTATTTCACCTTGAGGAAATGCATTAGCCCACTTTGAATGTAAGTCGCCCCACATTTCACGCGCTTTGTCGGTAAAAAATAATACAGATGGCTTTTTATACTTTTTAACTGAGGCAATTACTGTCACGGGTATATCAGTAATTTGTGGATAATTAGGTAGCGAGCGTTTTGCCCAAAAATCTAAATACTGATTCGACATTCCATTTTTCATATCGTCGAGCTTTATTACTGCAATTTCTTTTTCAGCGCGTGGCAAATCAATCGCGCGCATAATATCTACATCGTGCTCTGATGCAGGCTCAATTAACATCAACGCTTTAATATGATTAGGGTATGTTGCAGCAAATACACGCGCAATATAAGCACCATAAGAATGCGCAACATACACAACAGGCTCTTCTATTTTCAGTGTTTTGAGTAATAATACAGCCTCAGCTGCATATTCTTCTGAGCTATAGTTTTTCTTTACTTGTGCAGAATCACCATTACCAATACGAGAATACCGTATAACTTTACCGTGCTTGGTAAGTGATTCAAAAACCGGGTCCCAATCACTTAAACCAGCAGAACCGCCCGCTTCAAGTAAAATTGTATGTTTACCTTTACCAGCTAGCTCGTATTCAAGGTCAAAGCCATTTACTTGAACTTTAGCCAGTCCAGCTAAGGCGCTATGTGAGATTAAAAGTGAGCAATAAATAATAACTTTTATTAATGATTTCATTGTTATAAATAGGAAGTGTCATTGAAATAATCTTACAATATTAAGCATTTTTATGTATAGTTTCTAGTAATATTAGGTACAAATAAAATTAGATCCTTTAGAGTTTAAAATACGTGAGCATGGTACTTAAGTTTAATGAGCATGATGTGGGTTTGTAGACCTTGAAGCAAAGTACTTTCTCGGTTCGTATGTACTAGCCCCACCTAAACGATAACTAAGCTACTTTTAAACAACTCATTATTGAAAATGGCCACAAGTTCCTAAAAGCCGCCAACCCCAACTGGCCAGAGCAACTAATACCGATTAATGGTAATTGCACGTTGGTGGGAAAAGTTATATTTACGGGTAAGTCACTTTGAAAATAAGGAAATAACATGAATATTGCAGAGATGGAATTAGACGTTTTTTTGTCGCGACACAATATTACTGCCGAAGATTTTGAAAAATGCGAACTTGACTGGGAATTAATACAAGCAATTGGTGCTGACCATCAATCAAAAGTACAGGGACTTGAAGATCTTGCGGATTCTTACGCAAAAAAAATTCAAAGCTTTAATAATGTTCACTCTGTTCGTTGGAGAATTAAAGATCCTGAGCACTTGATGGTAAAAATCATTCGTAAAACTACAAAAGATTCAGGCTATTACAAAGAAAAATATCTAGCTATATCTGTTGAAAATTATTTTAATGAAATTACTGATTTAATAGGTATTCGCGCATTACATCTATTCAAACAAGACTGTTTCGAAATAATTGATTCACTTGATGAAACATGGGAAAAAAAAGAAAATATTACAGTATATATTCGTAAAGGTGATCAAGATGACGATTTTAGTGATTGGAATGTAGAGCATCATAAAGCTGGTTATCGTTCAATTCACTTTATATTCTCAGACAAGCCATATAAAAAACTAGAGGTTTGTACTGAGGTTCAAGTTCGAACAATCTTTGAAGAAGGCTGGAGCGAGATTGACCATAAAATTAGATATCCAAATTTTTCTGATAACCAAGATATTGCCACTTTTCTTAACATATTTAATCGTTTAGCTGGTAGTGCTGACGAAATGGGCTCATTTGTAAAAGCTTTGAGCACTATGATTCAAGATAGAGATGCTGAAGTTAAAAAACTAGAAAATGAAAATACCAAGCATAAAGATAAAATTACAGAGCTATTAGATGAGCTCAAAGAAAAGACAAAATCGCCGGAAGTCTCTAAATTAGTGAGTAATTTAGAGACAGAACTTGTAGCTTCTAATATCTATAGCTACATGCATAATAGTGCTAACTTAAACTCGATTGTTAAATCAGGTAAAGATATGGCTAATGCCTTCCAATCATTCAACAAATATAAATCCGTAGTCGATCAAATAACAGAAATGTCTAACTTGAAGCGTAACTTATAAATCTGTTGTATTTTTATCAATAAAATATCTATTCTTTTACCAAATAAAGATACAAAAGGCCCGCTAAATGCGGGCTTTTTTAAGCTACATCGTAAATGTTTAATGCGTCATAAATTTTTTGTAGTAACTTCTTATCTACTTGTTCATTGTTTATAATTTCTATCAACCTATGCTCTTGAACTTTCATCACCGTTAAAAAATCCCACTGCAAATCGACTTCCTCTTTTGTAATTGGAGCGTCTATATATTTGCCATCGAATATTTTGCGAATCGCTTTTCTCGCTCTTACACTATTAGACATTGTTTTACCTCAAACATTAAAAACATATTTTGTCACTTATCTTTATTGCAATGAAGCATGAGCACTGCTTTTATATACAGTTAAAGCTATAATTAGCTTAGTTATAGCTTTAAGAAAGAATATGCTTATTCAAAATGTATTAATTGGCCCTGAAGTAAATAAGTTAGAGAAAACAATCGATGCTAACTTTTTAAGTAATTCAACATTTGTTGGCCGCGCTAGCGGTAGAAGTATGGAAGGCGTTGGGATATTTGATGGCGATGTACTCATTATTGATAGAGCAAAAATAGTTAAAAATTACGATATAATCGTAGCCTGCTTAAATGGTCAATTTATTTGTAAAGTTGCTGACTTAAAAAACAATTTATTGCTTTCAGCTAGCTCTGACCACAGTCCTGTTAAACTAACTAAGTTTGACCAGTACAATATTGAAGGTGTTGTAACTCAATCAATTAGAATGCACAGAGTTAACTTAAAACTAGGTTAGGCTACTACTTACATAAGCTTTAAAAAAGGCTTCTCTTTTACAATCACTTTTGTTCTATCTAATTCATTAAGCTCATTCGTATTTATGTTTAGTAAATTAGCTTCAACTTCAAATATGGCTTTTTGTGCTTCTTTATCAACACTCAACACTTTAACTTTTGCAAAAGTTTCGGCCTGTTGAGATCTAACAAGCGCCTCACCATCAAGATCACCAAATACAAAAAAGTTAGCATTATTTTTTGATTTTGATACAAACTCAACACCCTGCTTCATATCTTTCTTTTTTATCGCAAATGCATGAAAGTCGTTGTCGTTTTTACCAAATGAAATAACGACAGACTCATCTGGGCCTTGTAACAAATTTAATGTATCAACGCTTATATAAAGTATCTTCTGTTGAAAATCATAAATCTGGGAATAAATTATCAAAACTATAAATATTACGGAGGTAATTATTTTCATGGGAATGCGCTCTAATTAATATATTTTATACTATTTAGAGCATAGTTCATGAAAGGAAGAGTGTTCGTTGATGTCAGGAAAGTGTTAGAAACAGATAGTGGCTACCTTAAAAATTTACTGGGAGAATTTTTTAGATGCTAGGTTTTTCCGAAACACCACACTAGCACCTAATAATGAGATGCCAATTGCAAAAGCTATTCTTAGTTTATGTGAATTTAATTTTTTAATTAAATCAGGGTTTTCTAAAAGGTAATTTATTGCTTCATTGCTATTAGGGAAGATCTTTTCTGTCATATCAATAGGATGGTTTAAATCTAGCATTTTTGATACAGCTTGTTCTATTAAAACAGTTTCGCTAGTGTTCATCATTACACGGATAAGATTGCCGTTCATTTGAGAAAAAATGGTGTAAATTTCATCAACATGGTTTTCAAATTTGAAAGCCATAACTTCGTGTGCAATCAAATTTCTTAGTTTTCTTAGTTCATGTACTGCTAGATAGAGATCTTTTGGAATCAAATGACACAAATAAGCGATGTCAAGTTTAGATGACAATTCACCAAGAACCCCACGACCATCAAAAATGCGTTTTTTAATTTTAGTATTGGCATCATTTGGAGTAATAGTGTCGAATAGTGAAGTAAGTTCTTGATCGATCGCAGAAGCCCCAATTAGAACACACCCCATATCAGATTCATTAACCAATAAAGAATAATGCCTATGGAAAAATGCATCTGCTTTTTTATCATCAAATAAGTATGCCAAACTTGAAAACTCCTCGGTACGCCTACTAGACTGTAGAATAAGACCTATAGCAAAATTCAATTAAAAAATGAGTTCCTGTAATTTACTCTAAGCGTCTTTAAAGCATTAGGTAATGCATTTGGAACCCATAAAACAGTCTATTTTCTTCAACAAGAGTAACTCTACAGCCTCAACTCCTTGCTAAGCTGAAAATAATGGTTGGCTATAATCGCGAGGCGATGGCCAATTGTTATTTTTCCGTTTAAGCAACTTGTCACATTGCTGTTTATAAATGTTATTTTGTATCAATAACTTCAAATACGTATTTAAGATATTCTGAAAACTTTAAACTAGAAGAACACTCAGTATCTCCATAGTATTCTTCAGCAAAATCACCTAAACTTTGTATGTTTGATAAATCAATACCACCAGTTTTTTTTTCAAGACTAGCTTCGAGTTTATTAGGATACAGGTAATAATAGTTAATTAATTCAATGTCTAATTTAATCTCTGCTACAACAACTCGTGTTGCAGCATTTTCAATATATTCGTAAGTATAATAATCTTCATTTTTCAAAATTGTTTCATAATTGACATTTGCAACAGTTAATTCATCTTGTGAGGAATTAATAAGTTCATCCATCATTTCATATTCATTGGGGTATGACTCTGACATATATTTCCTAGATAATGATGCCAATGGAGGCGTTATGATTAAATTGCTGGATAGTTAGGGCAATCATCGCTCACAACCGACATCATAGATTTTAACATTTTAAAGTGCTCAAATCGCTTTAGACCCCACATAACAGCATAGTTATGACTGATTGTATGTGTATAAGCATTTTGCAAAATTAACAATTCCATCCCATCAGCTTTAACGTAATCACTCATTCTGATCCCGTAAACTAATGAATTTTGAGCCGTTAATTTTGCCCCATTGTGTTTAACCATGTGATTGACGGCAATACAACTTGCTATTTTTTGGACTTTTCGATTTTTGACCTTAAAACCTTCAGAAGCAAAAATAGATTGCACTTCCTTATGTAATTATCATTGGATGAAGCTTCATTTGAAAGAGCTGAAGCAGATAATATTAAGAACGCCAAAACTAGATATTTACTTATGATTATCCTTTAATCATAACAGCTTTATCAGAGGACAATCTCTCTCTTTTAACAGAAAACGTCCTTATTTTGTGAACTTATATCAATAACAAATAGTGTAAGTTATTGCCAGCTTTAAATATTATGCTTACTGCCGCTTATTTAAACATGTGGAAAGGGGTGAGTTTCCTCTTATTATTACAAAATTAATGATTATTATCTTAATGGACGGTTACCGCTGCCAGTTCGACCAAACTAGTTTTTAACAAGCTCATTTCCTATTGCTTTATCTATTAACTGGCAATAAAGCTCGTACTCTTCTAACAGCTCTTTTATCCAATCCTGTTTGTTGTATGTGGCAATTACTCAGCGCATTGTATGGCCTAACATTTTTTCGGACAAATGTGTTGCCACTCCATTCTCACTGAGCAATGTTGAAAGTGGGCGGCGTGCATCGTGCGATAAATACTTAGGCATTTTGTATTTTTCAAATAAGTGATCCCACATTCGGCAACAATAATGATTAATATTGTAGATGGTCATTGATTTGTGTGGATTACCACCTAGTATTAAATACCATTTGCGCCTATAAACCACTGCCAGTTTACCTATCATGTTTTCCATCTTGGCTGAACTTAGCCTGCGGATAGCTTTGTTTGTTTTTGAGCTTTCAGGAGGTACTGTCCAAGTGTTTTTAAAGTCGTAATGCTCTCTCTTAGCTAGAGGAACTCCAGATTGCCGTGCCTTTGTTATATGAAATTAACTTTAGTCATATTTCATACTCCGGTGGCTTTAGATCTTTCGATTAATTATCAATTTCACTCTAAATAAACCCAACTAAAACATCATTTCTCACCCAAACCTATAAACTCCCTCGCCCATATGCCATAATCTAAATAATTCAATATTTTAGTAACTTGGCGCGTATTTAGGCGCTTTTAAGTTAACTACTCAGGGTTTTCAGCATGGCATATCAAGAGCAAAATCAAGCAACAATCTATTGGCACGATTATGAGACCCCCAATAAAAATAAGCACCTCAAGGGTCATAAGTAATTTCTGCACACATTTCTGTACGCAGAATTATTTTTAACAATTTTAGAGCTACTTAGAGCTGTAAACTTTATAAAATAAGAGTTATAAGAAAATTTTATAACTCTTTTCGTGGGGCTGGCGATTTTGTCCTGATATAAGCAGGGATGTCAAAAATATCAGATGGCTTTGGCCTAGCTTTGTTAGCTTTTTCCTCAGGCTTTTTATCTTTACTAAAGTTATCAGTAACCATTTTAGTACTGGCTCCCGTAGCAATTACCATTAACTCATAGTTAGTCGCTAGGCTTTCTATTTTTGAAACACCACAAATAACTAACGCGTTTGGGCTTACCTGCTGGCGAACGGTGTCGGTAATAAAGTTATAACTACCTAGTGAAATTTCATCTTTACAGTTCACTTGTATTATCACACCCGTACTTGATGACATATCTACTTGATTAACCAGCGGATTGTTAAGTGCCCCATCAAGTGCAGTAGTAAGCTCGCTTTCTTCATCGCATTTACCAACACCTAGTACTGCATCACCCTGGCAATCCATAATTTTCGCAAAATCGTTTAAATCAACATTAATAAGTCCTTGAAAACACAACATATCGATTAATGATTTTATCAGTGAATGGAGTATTTGGTTTGAATGTTTAAACGCATCGAATAATCCTATATCGTTACCAAGCACTTCAATCAGTTGATCGTTTGGGAGTGTAATAACAGCATTAGCATGCTCTTTTAGATCATTTAGGCCGGTTTGCGCTATATTGCTTCTAAACTGCCCTTCACTACTAAATGGCAATGTAGCAACAAATATAATGGGCTTACCTTGCTCACTCGCAAGCTCTGCAATATACGGGCTAGCGCCAGTCCCAGTACCGCCACCCAACCCTGTTGCACACAGTATTATATCGCAGCCATTAATAAGCGTTAAAAGCTGCTCTTTACTCTCTTCCGCTGCTTGCAGCCCAACTTTAGGGTCTGCTCCAGCACCGTAACCATGAGTGAGCTCTGCACCTATAAGTACCGCTTCATCACTTTGCGTATGCTAAAGCACCACTTTGTCGGTATTAACGCTGTACAAGTGCGCCTGTTCAGAATCGCGCTGCTCAAAAATACTGTTAAGGGTATTACAGCCACACCCACCAATACCAAATACACCGATTGATAAACCATCATTTTGCTGAATTAATTGAAACATAACTACTCCTTAACTTTTAAAGGAGCATAACAAATAGGTGCGTCAATTTTTGACGCACCTACAAGTTGGAGTTATTTATAGATGTTAGCGGCCGCTTTAAGCTTTGTAGTGATTCTTTGCCGCAGCTTTCAGGTTTAATAACCTCAAGCCAATGGGCACATTTAAATAGCTCATCGACTAGTTGTTCAGTATCAATAGTTTGGTAGGTAAGTAATACACTTTTTTCATCAATATGTTGCTTGTCAGTCAGCTCACCAAGCTCAATAAACCCTTGATTAACTGCAGAGTGGCTAGGCACTTTTACAATTAACTCGATCGCTTCTTGCTTCATACCTTTATTAATCGCACTGCGTAACGACTTTAACTGCTCAGTGCTTGGCTCTCGTCGTATTTTTTGCAAAATTCGTACATTACGAATGCGGTAAACCGGCATCTGGTAACACTTATCGTGAAGCGTCCCCACCATAAACTGCGCCATTAAAACACCGCCTTAGTTGTAAAAACTCAACTCAGCAAACTTCAACCAATGTGCCTCATCGTAAAGTACTCTATAAAGCTCAGCGCTCACCGCACGCTTATGCTTAATCGCATGCTCAATTTGCGCCACTAACTGAGAATCAATATTCACTTTTAACGACGGTTTTGGCAGGGTTGCAAGCCAGTCAGGCACATGGCCATTAAAACGCTTAAGAGCCTGCTCTGCTTTAGTATGCACAGAGCGTTTCACATCGCTCGGTACAGATTGCGGTAGTAATTGCTCCAACAACAAAGAATGCTCTGCAACTTCAGTACTCATTACTTTTGAGTTACCACCTCTCCACAGCACATTAATAGACCAACCAAACGGTTTACTGCGCGTGTCTTTTTCAAGTCCAAAACAACCTTGATCGTAGAGTGATTGCAGATCACGTTGCAGCATGCGAGTTGAAATATCAAAGCCCCGCTCACTTAATCTGTGTTGTAATTTGTGAGTTGAAATAGAGCTAGGCGCTATTGGCACAAGCTCTAAAATTGATAAATGGCGGTGTGAAATCATTAAATTAAGTCGTGTGGAGTCACTTTTGAATTACTCTAAAATACTACTCTTAAATACCTTGTCCAAATATTAAAATTTTGACTCTTTTATAATTAACTTTTCTGGCTGAGTCTTCTGGTAATAACTGGACTTCCCAGGTTTCACTAGACAGTTTTTAACTCAGAATAGTACGCTTCCTCAAAAATAAACCGTCCTATAACTCCATTTTATTGAGTTTTTCCTCAACTTCAGCTTTAAGTTTAACTAATCGATTTGAATTTTTTCTCCGGCTTATTTCATCTAACAAATTATCGAACTCAACTTTCTTTGATAAAATTTCGTGACAAAGATATTCTAATTCATCTATTTTGAATGATAAAAATGGTCTTGGCCTTTTCAAGTTATCCTTAAACTTTTCCAAGACTATTCTATCTAACCCCTCACTTTCTGGTTTAAGCTTAAGGCCATATTTAGTTGCTAAATTAATAGCTAACTCGTAACCACAATCAGCCGACTTAATAACCCAGCCTTCTCCATCACGCTTTAAATCAGGAGAGTTTTTAGGATTATTAATAATATTCATCCCTAAGAGGTACATTGCTTCTGGGTTTCCTTTATTAGCGGATTTATGTAAATAAGTTTCATATACGTATTTATTTCCGTCTAATAAAGCATTTTTAGCTATAGCTAAATCACGATAGCTCTTTTTAACTAAAGGTGATACCCCTGAGTACTTTTCAGTTTTCTCCTCTTCATTCCAGAACCTTTCATTCCACTCAATTAAACGACTTTGTCGCTTCATCAAGCTTTCTTCAGATGGTTTTGCCATACCGTATTGATGATCGTATTTACCAATACTCTTTGGTAACCCTAAGAAGTGAGTAATGTATGAATTAGGAGTAATATTTAATTTTGTCCTGAGTAGCTTTTCAAATGCGAACTGCCATAAGTACTCGTGATCATGCACATACCCATAAGTCATGTTACGAATATCTTTTAAAGATAAGTTCTTATTTTCTAATAGCCTTGCAATATTTCGCTGAGAACGCTCAAAAACTCTAATTTCACTAGCTTGTCCTCGTAAAATTTCTACAATAATGTGCTCACCAATTTCAAAAATGCATGCTTCCGAATTTTCATTCGGCTCATCAGGTAGTATTATTAAATTTCGAGAATTAACAACTAGCCCTTCACTAATTACTTGATATGTATGCTTAGGCAAAAGTATTTTGATTTGATTAAATTTTTGACTATAGTTTTTCCAAAATACAGAACGAGCTCTTAATTGATTACTTTGGGTATCATCAATATTAAGGGCTGAGCTATTGATATCCTTGCTAAGTAACTTAACCAGTAATTCAAACAAGAAATAATTACTTATTTCATATTTTTCCTCTAACACCTTTCGCGAGGCAGGTTCTAATTCATACCAGAGGCTTTGATCTTCACTTGGTAAGCAATTCTCTTTTATCCATGTATCTAATATATTAGAAAACTGAATGTGGCTTTGGACCAGTTCATTGATTACAGATAACAGTTCAAATCGAGTTAATGGCGAAAATGAAGAAATTAACCATTCAGAACTAATAGTATCGAGTGCTTTAGGTAAACTATTAATAAGATTATTAATTAAACCTTTTCTTGTTGCGTTAGGTTTCGCAAGTTTAAGTTTATTAATAAAACATAACGTTTGACTATTATTAGCCAACGCAAGCTTATTGCAGGAAATATAGTCTGCTTTATAAATATTTGTAAGCCACTCAACTCTCCGATGATGTCTTTCATGTAGAAATGGCTTCACGATCGATAAAGTATCAAGTAATAACACAGGGTAAGATTTACGTTCTTTTTCAATGAACTGACTGGCTAAAAAGAAAGCCATATTTGCTACTACATCATAATTATTTATACACTTCCAAAGTAGTATGCTTATTTCTTGCTTTTCCAGTTCATCATCAATATAAATATCATTACAAAAAAGCATTAACCATTCACTTAATGTAATAGCATCTGCCATATCGTTTTTGATAACGTTTATTATTTGAGTATATGTTAGAGGGGGAAAGTTAGGCTCTATATTTGATACGTTGCTCTTTTCAAGACTTGAACTAGTGGGTATATTTTTCAAGCTATTTTCATTAGGTATGATAGGTGCCCTAAATTTAATACCGCTACTCAACATTTTTTAGACCACTCTGCTCAAATGACCCTAATAACTCCTGACCTTTAAACTGGAACCTAAACATTACTTTTCTATCAGCAGCATTATCAGAGTTTTTATCTGCATCAAGCGGCCCTCTGCCAGCTAGTAATGTTTTGTCAAAAAACTCCTGCTTCTTATCAAAATCCATATTATAAATATAATATGAAACACTATTAGCTCTCTTTACACTCAACTCCATATTGTAGCTAAATCCACCTTCGCGGCTTGAATGCCCCTCTACAATAATTCGAGAAACTTCCTCAGCTATATCTTCACTTTGAAAAACTACATTACTGTATATAGGAATAAACTTATCTAAAAATGTTTTGCCGCTATCTTTTAACGTATAGTCACCTTGCTCAAAAAGGACGGAGTCTAATATTGAAATATCACCAGTTACAGGATCTGCCTCTACCTCAATATTTGCTTCATTAAGTGCCTTATTAATTCCTTGAATAATTAGGATGCGCTTATTCTTACTGCTCTCTTGAGACTCTGATATTTGCACAAGTGCGCTTATTAATAATAATGCAAATATCATCAACAAAGCAGACATTAAATCACCTATGGATAACCATGCACCACTGTCATCTATTTCATCAATGTGTTGAGTACGTACAGAAGAAAGCATATTAAGCCTCACTCTCTGAAACTGATTTCTCTAGAGCTTTAGCTTCAATTAAAAAATCTGCGGCTTGAGCTAATCGATTATGTATTTTACTAGCGGCTTCATCAAACCCTTTAAAATAAAGCTCTGTACTTTGGTTTGCTTGCTCATAATACTTATGCATAGCTTTTGGTAAACCTTCAGTTATTTCTTTAAATACAGCACTTGCTTCTGTGTATTGCTTTTTAAGATCTCCTACTTGAATACCCGTGTTTCTTGCTATATCTTCAAGTTGAGAGAATGTAGATGACTCAGTGAGTCCAATAGCTTTTACCAGTCTTTCAATCGTAACAACACTGCTCTGTAAATGTTGATATTGTGCAGTAAGCTCTTGTAGTAAATTGTGGCGGGTTTGATACTCTTGCTCAAACACACCTTTAAACCTATCTACCACTTCTATTAAGTTGTTACGTTGCTTACCGAGTGTATCCTCTAGCAGGTTATTTTGTTGATTAAAGAAATCATTTAAATTTTCTTGATACTGAGATCTAAATGACTCAAGTTCACTTTGAACTGTCCTAGACATATTGAGAACTTTTGTATCTATATCACCCAAACCTATTTGTAATTGCTCTCGAGCGTTATTCATTAGTAGGCTAGCACTTTCACCTGTTTGACTAATAACCTTTGTTTGTTCTTCAAACGAAGCATTTGTCTTATCTAATAATGCCCCTAATCTATTTTCAATTTCTAGATATAGTTTAGCTTCCTGTTCTATCCTAGAGTCTAACGTTGCTTCTAAATTTTCACCCATTTTTTCAAATGCATCTGCCGCTTTTTCAGTACTACTATCAAATGCAGCCCTTTGCTCTTGCATACCAGTAACCGCAATTTGAAGTACTGAATCTATTTGATGGGTAACTTCAGACACTGCTTTTGACTGTGCTGCAAACGAATCACTTGTTTTATCTAATAAACTTTCTAATCTAAGTTCAAAATTTTGGTATAGGCTACTTTCTTTCTCAGCCCTTGTATCCAGTGCGCTTTCTAAATCAATGCTCATCTTCTCAAAAGCCCCTGCTGCTTTCTCACTGCTACTGTTGAAAGCAGCTCTTTGTTCCTCCATACCTTTAACCGCAACAGATAATATTGAATCAACTTGGGTCGTTATTTCTGTCATGGCAACCTGAGTTTCAGATTTAAATGATGACAAAACATCTTTTAGAGACAGTGCAAATTCTTGAAGTTTTTCCATTGTATTTTGATTAAAAGTATCAATTGTGGAAACAGTATTAGCTACTTCTGCCAAGGTTTTTTCAACATTTGTATTTAGTTGCTGATTAATTTCATTACTTTGTTTAACGGTATTTGCTGTATCGCGAAGCTGCTCTGTAACTGGCCTAATAAGCTTCGATTCCATTTCATTTATCAAGGATTCAACCAACTGCTTATGATTTAATTCATTGTCAGTTTTCAAAGTTTTCAATTCTTTAGTTAAATCGTTAAACACCGGCGCTATATTCTCTACCAATGAGTTATTAACTGCAGAAGATATTTTTTCAGAAATGACATTTCCATTAAACGACTCAGCTAATTGATTAAACTGCGTTAATTGCATGGACATATTTTCATTTAACTTATTAAAAGCACTACTTAAATCAACTTGTCCGCCAGAATTGGTATTGCTTGCGATCTCATGTAAAACATCTAAAGGAGTGGCTTCCAAGCAATTTTTCGAAAGGAAATGAGCTACATTTTTACGAGCTTTATTTGTACTTGATATGCGCCATTTAAGTATTACGATCATGAAAGCTGATGTAACAAGACCAGCTAACGAAGTCGCAAAAGCAGTTTTCATACCTGTAAGTAAAACAGCAGCAGAATGGAGTAAGGCTGTAGAGTCGTTACCTACATTCCCTAAATCAAAATCTGAGAGACCTATGGTAATGCCTAAAAAAGTACCTGCAACACCTATGCTTGTAAGGAGTGCTGGTATTGTTTTATTAGACGAGTCATAGTAATCACCTGCAATATGGTTTAGTGGTACATTCGTAATCAATAAATTATTACGTTCTAATAATCTGCCTTTCTCACTTACAAAGCAGTTTTTCAACCATGATTCATTATCAAAGCTTTTTGAGTTTACTAACCTTCTTAACTCTTCAAGCTTACTATTTTGGTTCTTAATGTAATTATTACTTTTAATCACTTCGGATACGGCTACATAAAGAAAAAGAAAAATTATGCAGGCGCTAAAAATTGCCGTTAGTGGGTCTTGAATAAAGAGCGAAAAAAAGCTCATATTTTATACTTCCTTATTAAAATATTTGTTTAACTCTTGGTTTGTAAATAATGATTCAGCCAACCTTTTAGGAATATGCTCTGCATCACTTTTAAGGCCGATACTTGTTTTAACTGGCTTAATCAGCCTAACACTGTAGAGAGCTTCATCGTGCATATTAGAATCTGTTGCTAAAGCCAAAAAGCTAGCCTCAGGATAAAGCCTGAGTAAATTAGCTTGCCAAGAAGATTTTTGCTCTCTTAGCGATATAGTGATTGGGCTACCTTTACCAAAATCATCCCGAGCCAGTTTCCATGCATGGTTAATAGCAATAATACGCTCAATAATTTGTTCGAACTTCATAACTCTCCCCCCCTTTTTTCAAAAAGGGGCTCCAATTTAAACCAAAAACAAAATAACTGTCAGAGTAATGCTGAACTTGTTTATTTTACTGAGCTAACTGTAAACCACGTTTCCCAATCAGCACTGTTAGTTACTTTTGCTCTTTCAAAAGCTTTGCAAAGACAAGCTAGCTGTTCTTTTGGATCTCTTTTAAAGTCAAGTTTATGCAACCCCCTATCAACCTCAACTCGCCAATACCCGAGTCCCTGATCAAAGGTAACTGTTACTTTATCACCAGAATCAAATTCTAGAGTAAGCGTTCTTCTATGCGGCACTTTATGTTTATCAGTTATTATAAGCTGTGCCTTTGGTGAACAGTTATGTTGCAACCAGGCACCAAAAATTGATTTGTAATCATCTTCATAAGCCCAATCATGTTGAATTGCATAGCCAAGTTGTCCTTTTTTATCTGCAAAACATGTTTTCACCTCAATAGTTGCTTCTTTACCTTTAGCTAATGCAGAGAGCAGCTCACAGAGCATCATCATGCTTGTCGGGCTTTGAATATAACGGTCGGTATAAGTGATGTTTTGCAATGAGCTCACACTCAATAGGTTTTTTAAATGATCATCTAAATCGGTTAAACGGTTTAATAACCGCACACCAAACCCAGCTAAGGGCCCATTTAATTCGCGAAGTGTGGGTATCTCTACGGCACCTGCTTCACCTATCAATTCAAAAGAGAGTGATTGCCCTTTTATTTCAGAAAAAGAGTTAGTTTGTACCGTTATATCATTACTATTTAACCAGTTTTCACCTGGTCGCGTTGCCTCTTCGTCAGCATTAGCAACTGTCGTACAAACGTCACCTTTGATCGATTGAAAAATAACAGGGTATTTAATATCAGCAATAAATATTTTAACGCCTATTTTATCTAACTCCGCTAAAAAATTATTTATACCTTCATTTAATTTTTCATCGGGAATAATTATTTGAATGTTAACTTCTTCAGCTAAGCAACTGTGGAATAGCGACTTAAAGTATGCCAGTGAGGTATCCCAATCATCACTATCTTTAGAGAAAACAAACTTTAATGTATCAGGTTTCATCCGTATTAATTCACTCAGTTTTTCTTTAAGTGAACTCGCCACATATTTTACAGTGATGTCACTGCCCAGCATTTTTTGGCAATTAACTGGCAATGCAATATAATCTCGTATGCTTTTATTTATCCAATCGAACGCTAACTTACGGTTTAGCTGATCAATATCATGGCGAGAATCAGACTCTAAAAGACACTTATGGCAAAAGCGTTCACAATTATCAACGCAATCCAAAATAGCGATTGTTTTCTCTAATATTTTTGCAATGTGCTCTTTTGCAGATGTTGCAAAGCCAGCCCCACCACTAACCATATCAAACAATTGAATAGCATAAGCTTGCTGACTTTTTTCTATTAAAGTTAATCTTGTGCTATAGCCTACCTCATTCACTGAGATACCTAACGTTTCGACCAATGCTTTTCGTATAGCAACGGCAATTGTTACTGCAATTGACTGTTCTGCGAGATATTCACTTGTATTTGGATTTCGTAAAATCAACTCAAATACATCAGTAGTTGAGTTATAACCTAAATGAATACCTTCTAAAATTTTACCTGTTGAATCACATTCAGGTTTACCTTTCTCATCTCGCTGAAATTTATTCGGCATCGGCGGCCTATGTGCCTTCTGTAGAGAAAGTTCTGGGGGAAGTTCGCTCGTAGAAGTCATTGATTCTGCTTTACCACAACTCAAGCAGATTCCATAACCTTTACCATGTAAACCTGAGCAATAATGAAATACGTGTCCAGCGTTATCATTTACCATATAGCCTAATTCAGGATTAGGAAGAGGTATATGTGCCCCCTTACCTATAACCCAAGGCTGTTGTACAGGTACATAATGTGTGTTCGCAATATTATTTGTAGGTGGATGATAATAATCAACGACAAAGCCCGTTGGTTGAATAACTCTGCGTTGGTTCTTTAACTTAATATTTGATGCGCACTGGGAGTTTGAACAGATTATCTCTGATTGTTTGGCTAAATCAGCTTCATAGCCTGTTTGCCCACAGCAATCACACCTCCATGCAATATCAAATTTTTGAGAGTCTTTTCCTCCTTCTACATGAATATTTTGCCAATTAAGTGAAATCCCCGCTGATTTATGCACCCGCCCATCTAAAACAAGCTCTGTTCCAGGCGCAAACTCGCGAATAGCTACCGCTAAATTCCTACTTGGCATTCCCCTGCTAAGTGAAACATTATCTTCACGCCCTATTTTATCTTTAGAGCGACTATTTTTTTGTTCTTTTTGGCGAATATAATCCGTTAAAGAATCTACCGAAAGATTAACTACATCTGTAGGAAAGCCATATCCAGGTAAGAATCCTCTAGTGGCCAGATCTCTTAGCAAGTACTCATTTTCAAGACGTTTCAAGTCATTACTTAATTTATACCCATAAGGGCTTTCTGCCTCGGTGCCATTCATTTCAGTTTGAATATAACTATGTTCATTTAACCAGCGAGACGCCAACTCTTGAACTTTAAGGTTTGTGTCCGCACATAATTTAACTTCTGAACTATCAGATAAAATAGTACCTTGTACCAATATAGATAGTTGATTTTTTAATGTCTTCTGACCAGCCTTAACCCAATCTATAAACTGCTCGTAAACTGCTTTATTTCCATCTTGTCTTAAATAGAACCAACTCAAATTTAAAAACAATTTTTCTTTTTTGGTAGTGCCAATTTTATCACGTAAAAAAGTTCCTAAAAGTAATGAGTTAACATGGCGTTGCACCAGCTTTTCTGAACTAAATGTAACAGTAGGAGCTTGAATTACCGTTATAAATGGCCATAGAGGTTGATTAAAAACGTACTGATCGTGCGGATTATTTTTGCAGATAGTAAAACCTATTGCTCTTGACTCGCTTGAGCGACCTGCACGCCCTGCACGCTGTAAGTAGTTGGCGGGGTGAGGCGGTACATTATTCATTACAACAGCAGAAATCCCGCCAATATCGACTCCCATTTCCATTGTGGTTGAACAATTTAAAACGTTTTTCTTTCCTTGTTTGAACATTTCCTCATAGCGCTCCAAATTATCGGATGATTGCTGCGCAGAATGCTCTGCAGTTGTATAGTAAAAACCGCCTTCTAAAGCTCTATCATTAATATCAGTCCACAAGTTTTGCTCACGCAGTTGCTTTACCTTAGAGTCTCCTGCTACATTTTTTCGTATATCATCAACAAAATTAGATACATCAGAGCTGGTATCAAACTCCCAAATTGAAGGTAGCTCTATAAGCTCACATGTATAATCTGATAACTCTTTATTCCACGGCAAGTAAGGCGTAATACCAGAAAATACAGTATCTATCAGTTTATTTGTAATCGGACATATATATGCATGTGTCAATAAACTAAACTCAACACTACTTAAATCTAGTTGATATTGCTTACCTGCATATTCATTCAATGTTTTCGTTTTTACTAAATCAATCCAAGCAGCCCTTAGCCAAGTATTTAATGTGTCTTCTTCTATTTTATTTATTGCTTTAAAGCTTGCAGCTTTAGCAAGTAACATCACTATACGCTGCTGGCGCTTTTTACCTGATTTGACCAATGGCCAACTTTTTACCCTATTTTCGTCTTTATCTTTTGAATCAGGGCTAATTAGTGATTTAGGATAAAAATGCATACCTACCCAGCGCGATATCTCACTAGAAACAGATACATAAGTATTTTCTCTTACAAAAAAATCCATACATACTTTCAAATAGTCTTTCCAATCTTGAAGTGTAAAATTATGCTCTGCCCACTTTTCAGGTATCTCCTTAATTGACTCAATCCCTGGATAGATAAGCTTAACTAATCCTTGTGTCTCAACGTTATTTCTATTTTTAGGTCTGCGTGCAATTTCACGAGTTAAAATCATTTCTGATAATTTTGTGGCATCACCGAGCTCAAAGACCTCAGGAGCAAAATAATGATTTTCCTGGGTCATCGAATTAGCAATGTTTTCATCATTCTTTAAAACATTAATGAGCTCTTTCCAAGAGAATGACATAGGCACTGGCTTAGTCTGTTTTCCAGCTTCTAAAAAGCTAAAGTATGTATCAAGAGCGACCGCATCTTCTGGCTTAACTTGTTTGATTTGAGGTAACACAAGGCGAAGAGTCTCAATTGACATAGATTGATATTCTTTTACTTTGTCTAATAGTTGAGGATCTATATTTAGCTTTTCTTCAACATGTTTACGTAACTCTCTAACAAGGGTTCCTCTAAAGTGAGACCTTTCAGCTTCTTGCTGCATACTCACTGAGATTTTCGCTGTTCCTTGGCGGCTATCAGTAAAAGTAATTAATCTACGGCCTCTTGCTGGCAATTCATTTGGCCCAAGTTGCTTTATGTCACTATATTTGTCGGGTTCAAAATCAGGACAATATTCTAAAATTGTGGGCACCGCATTGGTAGTATAAAAAGGAGCACCTAACATGGCACGTCTAAACGCATTAGCGTATTTATTTTTACCTTTAAAGCCACAACTAACACATTCTTGCCCATCAAGATCACGCATAGCTAAGACAATTTCACAATGCTCAACAGCTTTATCACTTTCTTTAGATATTTTACCATCTTTGCTTACATCGATTTCGTAGTAGTCATGCTCTTCATTGCTATGACCGCTAAATACAACTACTTGGGATGTTCTATCAGCAGAAATAATATCACTCTCATCATTGCTATCACTTATCTGTAAATCTTCTCTTTCGCCTTCTGTGAGTGCAAACTCATCTGTATGCCTATTCACCCATTGCTGAACATATGATTGATTATCATACACTCCCAGTAAGTGCGGCTCATTACACTCGTTACAAAAAGTTAACTCCAATACTGGCGCACCACAATCACAGTGCATTTTATGTTTTGAATAGACAGTACCAAAAGGCCAATTATTTTTTAGTTCAGAATGCTTTTTGTGTTCGCAATTTTTATCAATGCAAGACCATAAGCCTTCAAGCGTTCGTTGAAAATAATGCGCCCTAAGTTTTAAAAATGCTTCAGCATTAGAACTTGGTTTAGTGCCTGTACAAACATCAATCCATTTATAAATATTGTTTTCGCTTAAATCAAACTTTGATAGCGCTTGTTTTAATTCATAAATAGTTTTTGGAGGAGTATTATGTGCAGTTAACATTTCACGTATTGCTACGGCTACCTCGCTACTTTCTAGTGCTAAATATCTGAGTTTAGAAACGTGAGGATCTTGTTCCTCTTTTTTGTTATCTGGTAAGACCCCCTGAGGTTCAATTTGCTCAATTTCTTCTAGCGTTAAATTCTCCATACTCATTGAATTTAAAGCGGGTACTACACGTCTTCCACCTATTACATCAACCTGATCAACTGAGATATTTGCCAAGCTCGCTAGATATTTTTTTAAGTTATCCTCTGCTGCAGCTCCTGCAATAGTTGCTGACGTAGCTACAAAGCGAATATCTTCTGCTTTCACTTCAAATGCTTGCATTACGCGTCTCAACTGCAAAGCTAATTCTGCAGCTTGTGATCCTACATATGTATGTGCTTCATCAAGTATTATCCAACGCAATTTACCTTTAGACTTTTCAATAATAGGCGCATCAGTTTGCCTCACAAGCATGTACTCCAGCATAGTGCCATTCGTAACTAAAATTGGCGCAGGGCTTTCGCGAAGTCCTTCTCTACACATAACTTCCTGAGGTCTGCTTTTTTGTATTTGACGAGCTTTGCTTGATAAGTACTCTGGTGTTTTACCATTGAATAAACAAAAGCGGATATCTCCGTTAAAATGTTGTGTCCATGCATTTAAACGTTCTTGTTGTGAATTAATTAATGCATTTAAAGGGTATAAGAATATTGCATGGACCCCTTCAAGCTGTTGCTTTGAGGTTTTTACCTCACTATATAAATCTTCTAAAACAGGCACCATAAAACATTCCGTTTTACCCGAGCCTGTACCACTAGTAATAATTCTTGACTGAATATTAGATGATAATAAATCGTTCCATGCTTTATATTGATGTTTAAACGGGCTCCAAGTTTTATCAAATACATAGCGCCCATTATTCTTAGAGTCTAATGCATCAACAACTTCTTGAGATAACAAGCCTTTTTGCACTAAATCCTGCATTGTGTAATCAGTATTACGCTCCCAACTAAACATTTGCTCAAAAACAGGGCCGTGAATAAATTGCTCGTCTGTTTCCATTTTATTATTTAAGTGGTTTCTTAAATTTGGGTTATTAATGCCTAGCACACTCAAAGTAGCTTCTTTAGCACGTGAGTTTGCTTGTTTTTTTAGTGTTGAAAAAAATACATTCATCTAATTACTACTCCGAAATAAAAAAGCACAATGAGCATTGATATACTGAGTTAAACCAGTTTCGGTCAAACTCCATTAATTGCCGTAAAAGAAAATAATTAACATCGTTACTACTAAATACCTCCTCCCACGTTGTATCAGTTGAAGCAACGACTGCTGCAGCGAGTGGAAAATACATAACAGCACGCTGAAAATCATTTGGGACATTAAATATTGCTAGCTCAGGAAACTTAGCTGTCACCCAGCTGTAAAGTTGTTGGTTATATTGCTGTGGCCATCGAACACTAATATCTGCGTTTTCCCTTAGTAACTCTTCTCGCCAAATATTAATAAGTGCGTGGTACATAGCTTTTTTATCAGGTTGTAATAAAAAGATATCCGGCAGTGATATAAAATTACTAATATTTGCTGTTTTCTCATTTACATATTTAGTTATTAACATCTCTGGTAAGCCTATTTTTTCCAAATTTTTCTGGTATAGATCTAACCCACCACGCCACATTTCCAAAGGAATGAGTTCCCACACAATATTAAATTCAGTCTGTAAAACTTGGAGTACACTCGCGACATTTAGCTTTGTCGCAAATGGCAGTACAGCTAAACACTTAGGATGTCGGGCTAATGCTTTAAACGCCTCAAATGTTAGCATTGGCAAATGTGAATATTTATCTAAAAAGCAATCAAAATAACGCCACCCAGAATGTTCAATATCACTTGTCATTGCATCAAGTACTTTATCAAATGCAAACTTGTTATAAATCGGGTGAAAAGTTTCAGCAGATTTGCCAAGTGATTTAACTGATTTATGATCTAAATTACTTGTAGTTGGGGGAATAAATACAGGACGAAATTGAACACGAGAGCTTTCCTCAGGTACCGCGAGTTGTGGTGATTCACTTACTAACGGTAACTCAAATTTTCCAATACATGCCCCTGCCGATATTCTTTGCGCTAATTGCGTAGGCTTTTGCTCAGGATTTCCTAAATTAATTAATTCAGCTTTTAAGCCGGAAAAATCAATATTAGCTTTAGCTTCAAATGTAAGTAAATTTTCATCTTTTATACCAAATAAAGCAAACCAACCTATAGTGTATTGTTTTGTTTGCATTCCTGGGCCACTGATAATCATTCTTACAACTTCATCCAGTTCTGAAGATTGAGCGGTTGCTAATAACTCTTTTATTTTTTCTCGAAGATCAAATAGATTCACTTCTTCAATAAATTTATTTACTTGGTAATGGAATACATATGAAGCATTTCCCGAGGCACTAGTAGGGGCTTTTAATTCAATTTCAAATGAACTGCTTACTTTACCTGGTTGTTTAAAAAGATTAATCCTTGCACCTAACAAGCCATCAACTGAAAAGTGAAAAGGTAATTCACGTCCATTGCCATCAAATAAAATAGCGCCTCGGCTTGGAAAAGGTATCTTTAAATCAATAGGGTCAGAAATTAAATTAGCTTGAATCGTCATTTCAAAATGTGGAGGGGGAATTCCATCAGCGATTAAATTAATACGCTTACCGCCCTCTATCGATACAGCCTGCACTTTAAGATTATCCCCAACTTTATAGATAAACGCTTTTTCGCTATGTATCGATACACTACCTTGATTTGATTTTTGCCCAGCGAACAACTCCATATCAAAATCTTTTGGTAAAATTGCCAACTTACGCCTACAGAGCGTTTTATCACCATTTTTTACTCTTAAAACTTGTCGGCCATAAAAGTTGGATAAATTATTAACTTTACTTACTTCATTATCACCAATAAGAATACTGGTATTTGGAAAATCACAGCTAATTTGTGGAAGACCTTTAAATACTGGGTAACCTTTATCTGTTTCAAACTCGAACATTTCACCAGATATAGTAAGTAACTCTTTACTAAAACTGTCTTCTTTTGTAGATAACTCATATGTATCAGTATGATTATCAAAACTATAATCAATACTTAGCTCACCACTAAACGTTAGAAATCGATAATTACCTCTTTGTACATCAACAAATAGTTCAGCATTTTCTGAGGTTAATTTTGCATTTTTAGAAATAATAAGGTCTAAATTTTCAGACTTTTTACTTGTAGTACCACTACCAATTACAATATGCTTATCTTTACTTTTTTTAAGTAATATAGGCATTTCATCATGAGGTAACGAAGATTCTGGAATTTCCTCAATATGTCGAACCCGTCCTGCCTGCATTATTACAAGTTTTAATGGTGACTCATTTACAAAGCGCCTAAATACTGTATTTAGTTTTCGCATATGTAAAATAAGATTATCATCAAAAACCTCTGCTCGAGCTATGCCCAAATCAGCTATTTGAGAATGACCTTCGTACACTAAGACTTCAACTATGGGAGCTGACAAATCTTTCTTTTTTAGTGCGACAGGTAATTTACTATTTACTGTAATACTTGCAGAAAAAGAAAGCTCATCACTATCTATGAACCATTGCGAAAGTTTAAGCCGCTGCTCTCTCTTTTTAGATTCTTTACGCTGCTGCGCTGCAGAATGTAATAAACCCGATAAGAAAATATCTCCCGTTTTATTGTCTAGCGGAATAGGAAAGCTAATTCGCCATTTTGGCATCATTGAATCAAGATATTCGGGCGGGTTTGTTTTGTTATCTAACTCATAGGTATCAATTAAACCGTATAAATTACTCACCATGTCGTGAAGTAACGTTACGGTACTTTCTTCTTTAAATGCGTCCGGCATTCTGAGTAATTGTCGCTCAATTAAAGGTATTGGTGATTGGCCAAAAGTTTTTGCCTTATCAAATTCAATAAGCAATTTTTTAAACAATGTTTGAAAACGGCTACCTTCTGAAGCTAGCAACCCAAAAGGTAACCCTCCTTCAGAATATACTGAGCCTAAATAATCATTTCTATCGCTGCTATGTTTATTTATTGGGCGCTTCCAAAAAGTTAGCCCTTTTATAACGACAGTTGATCTATGATTAGCATCTAGTTCATAACCAAGTTGCTCAAAAATACCCAACCAAGCCCAACCAGATTTATACTCCCTGCGATACCATTCTGCACTAAACAAACAAAAACAAGCACACCAGTCTCTATCTTTAAAGGTTACTGTTGATGGTTTTCGGTATTTTAAAAATGACTTTAAATTAAAATATTCATTTTCAGATACGTGGAGCGTAAACAAAGGTCCGCCAGTTACTGAGTCTAAATTGCGAGAAGAAAGAAACTGAGAAATCCATTGAGATGGAGTTAAAAAATCATTTTGCACAGGGGATTCCCTCATCAATTGATGCATTAGCTTTATATAAAGCTACGGGTAGAAGGATGATTGGCTCGTTTGATATTTTTATTATCCGAGCAGAGCTATAAATAGAGGGGTAACGCTGGGGTATTATCACTGCAATTCCTTTTTACTGCTTCCCGACCTTGGGATAGTTATATACTACTAGTGTTAATCTACCATTCATTTTACTCAAATCAAGTGGTTAAGTGATTATTGAGACAAATCACCTTTTTTGAAGCTCAGTTAAGAGCAAAACATGCTCTTAACTGGTTTTTGTTTATTACTCTATAGCAGCTATCTCATCCAACATAGGCATACCACCATGCGAGAGGCCTTGCAGCTCACCGCAAATTGACATCATTTGCGCTGTGATACCTGTAATTTGCCCTTCACGCTTTTTCCAGATCCTTTGCATTGCGTTTCTTTCTTTATCAAGTTCAACTTTCATTTGTTCTTGATGATCTACAACAGCTTTTAAACGATGAACAAATTGAGGGCTGCATATGTAATCATAAATAGCTTCCATTTGTTCATTTTTACCCGCACTAACCGTTTTTTGGCGCTGTGACTCTAAAAGTACGATTCTAAGCGCCTCACTAAGCCCTTTTGCTAAAGCAGGTTTAACTAACCAAACTCCATCAACCATTAACATAGGTTCATTTGTATTTGCAGGAAATACGGTTGTTACTAGCACTCCAATATCACCAGCAGCATTTTGTACATCTGTTTTAAGTTTGCTGACCCAGGCGTTTGACCAATTTTCAGCTCGCTTTGTTTCCCACACTATTTTTCCGCATACAGTACCCGAGCGCATGCAAACCGTTTGTATAACATCTGCGCCTTTAGCTCCTTTTTTTACAGGTTCAATAAAATCTACTGGGTATAACTGAGCCAATGTAGTCTCTAGCTCAAGCTCTAAAACTTCACCTTGTAACTGTTGTGACCCTTGCTCTAGCTTGCGCTTAAGGTCGTTATTAGCTTTTGAAGCATCATCAATTTTTTTACGGTACTCAGCTTCTATCAATTTGAACTCATTTGCAGCATCATCACGAAGTAACTGCTTTTGCTCTTCAACTTTACGTGCTAATTCAAGCTCAAAGTTTTTTTGTTTATCTTCAAGCTCTGTTTTAGCTTTTCTGAGTTTAAGCTCTTCGTTTCTAAATTGATCTAATTGCTCATCTTTAGATTTAATTGACTCTTCTAGGCTTTGTTGTTCTAAACTGACAGCCTCTCTCACGCGCTGCTCTACTTTTGCTTTTTCAGATTCAATCTTAGCATTTAGTATTTCTGCACTTTGCTTACTATCTTCTAACTGCTCTTTTAATTGGGTTAATTGCTGCTGAAATATTTTTGACGCTGATCTTTCTGCCTCTTTTGTGGCTTGAGCTTTAAGGGAAGTTAATTGCTGGTTGAGTAGTTGCTCATACTCGTTTTCATGTTGCTCAATTAAATGCTTTGCTATCGCATCTTTTACATGAAAATCAGTATCACAATGAGGACAGGTTATTGAATCGTTTGCATTAAGGATAATTTTAGAAGTCATGGCTAAGCCTTATAATAGTTAAATACAAATAAACTATTACAAGCTTAATGCCAAAATATAAAACATTGTTTTATAAAGATTTAATCAAATAACTACATTGTGAAATGGTAATTAAATTACTTTTATGTGAATAAAATTACCATCAAATTAGCTATAGATATAAATTTATTTATTCGTTATGTCCTTTCGTAAATTTGTGTTCTGCTTAAAGTTTGAACGGTTTGATAAAGAGCCATATTAAACACACTTAACTCGCCAATTACCCCAGGACCGATATCTGCACTATAAATTGAGAGTGAATTTCTAAAATCAATTAAATTCACTTCAATCTTATTATCAACTACAACCTGAATATATTGGCTTTTATTCACTTCGTTTATACATTTGAGAAACTCACTAGAATCCACCTCAAATAGCACACCTAAATACCTACATAGTTCAAATGTGTGCCTGCCTTCAATAACTATATCGTTATTTAACACCGCATCTATAAAGTCTGGAGCTAACTTATTGTGTGGTTCAAGTGCATGATGATGATTTTTAACCAAGCTAAAAAATACATCACGGAGACAGAGCAAATGCTGATAAACATAAGCCGACATTTTCACCTGACTTTGAAAAGGTCGCTTAAACATTGCTTGAATGTTTATTTCTTCTGTTAACTCAACGCCTGAATTTAGCTCTAATACTAATTCATGCTTAGCATTTTGCTGTCTAACTTTAACTGCTCTGACGTAAGGCCTAACAAAAGTAAAATTAAGTTCAATAAACTCCTCTGTAATGTCTATTTCTATAAATTTTTTATCGTTACTAACAATCGAAGTAAGGTCTAACCTTTTGAAAAAATCACTCTCCGAAACCGCATCAGCTAGTTCATCTTCTAATCGATCAATTTTGTCCTGCTGGTCTTCAAACTTAGCAATTAGCTGACCGATAAGTTCTTCTATACCTAGTTCTTTAATTAGTGACTTAGCATAAACTTTATCTTTATTATCAAGTAAATCTATTAACCAAGGCTCATTGCTTTGAAGTAATGTATTGTTAGCAACGTTACCAAATTTATTTAATATGCTTAGGTTTCTGACTGTTGGGTTATTTTTGTAATTCCAATATAAAGTTCCCACATTGCTGCAACCAACGTTATCTAAGTCATGTACTCTCAACTCTTTGATCATTTCTTCTATTGGTTGCATCGATTGCTCCACTCGCAACGTTAATATTAAATAAGACCTATATTTAAACAGCTCAAATCTATTCTACTCTTACATTCAGCTTTTATATCGAAAGGAACAACCCAGAGCTTTAAAGCACCATCCTCATAGTTAAAGCTATGCGGGAATGCGTCACTAAACGTATCAGTTTTAGGGTAAATCAGGACTAAATCTCCTTTACCATTTAAGTAAGTATGACCATAGCCAAGCATTTGATAAAAATCAGCTTGAGAAAGCCCAAACTTGTCTTTCCGTTTAGAGTTTTTCTCGTTTATTAATTTCCATTTTGTATCAAGCACAATGTCATTATTTTTATCAATATCACCTTTGTGTGAGATATATAAATCCGGTTTTAGTAAAAAATAAGGCGTATTTCCATAATCAACTAAAGACTTACTGCTCACCTGGGCAGAGACCTCACCCAAACCTGTAATATGCTTTTTTAAATACTGAGCTACATAACTTTCAAACACCGCTTCCATAGGAAACAACAACGAAAATGCATTGCTCTTGCCCTGCAAAGTTAACGGAGAAAACCCATCAATAATTAGCTTTGTCCACGCCAGTGGGGCTTCATAATACTTCATCCCCCTATCTAGCTTAACGCTAGCAAAGTCATTTTTAACATTATTACTTAGTGGTATGTCTGCAAAAGCAAATAACAGCTCTTGCAGTAGTTTTTGGTTATTAGCACTGCGGCTATAGCCTTTCACCTTTACAAGTGCGGTGTGTATTAATCGATTAACCGGCCTGTCTTGTAAATACTCTTCGTACTCAACATAAAACTTATGTTTATTAATAAAGTTATGCTTAACTTGTTTACCTACCAAAAGCTTACCTTTTAAAAAGGCAACGTTATCTTCTTTTAGTACATAGTCACTTTTAAGCCCGCGCTTTATTAAGGTATTTACAGAGGCTAAAAACTGGCTAATAAAAACCTCTAGTAAAGGTATTTTATTTTCAGCTAAATTAGCGTTATTAGTTTGTAAGTGCCTAAACTGCTTAAGTGACTTAAGCATCATGAGTAATGACGCGCGAGAGGCGCTGTCATCACTATTTTTAGCTACTTTAGGTAATACTTCTATTTGGGTTCCATCGGGAGTAAAAATCACACCTGCATAGTTTTTAACTTGTAATACCTCACAGTTATCAACTTGTCTTAAGCGCATAAATCGACTTTCTGAGTCATCACATAAACATAATTTTTTTAAATAATTATATGCTTCTCCAGAAATAGGTTTTATCTGGAGCGATGCTTGTACTTTGCCACTTTTATCATCACTATTACCCAAATAGCCAAACTCAAAAACAGTAGTTTGCTTTTTAACTTCCGACATTACTGAGCACTCGAAGATGTAACTTCACCTGCATCAGCACTAATGCTCGTAGGGCTTTTAAGCAATGTATCGTCATAAATAGCTTGATAAGCTTTCGGGCTATTCCATGCTGAATCTTGAGCATTAAAATCAGCTAAAGTGAAAGTTGTTTTCGTGTCTTCGTAGGTTTCTAAACCATGATTCTCACCAAAAATGTCGTTATATTTTTCGTTTTTCGATTCCACAAAAATATATTGTTTTAATCCACTTTTTTCTTTTCGGTTGTCACCTAAAACTAAGCGAATTTTATTCCAGTCTTCAAAAAAGTATTCTTCAAGTAGCGGGATGATTTTATTTTTAAACGTGTTTTTTAATTCTCTAAATGCATTATTTTGTGCATTGTCGCCACCAACATTTAAAGCATCTAAAACAGGGATTAAAAAAGCATGCCCTAATGTATGCTCTCGGTCATATAGCACCTCAATACGCTTATTCATTATTTCAAGCAATAATTCAAGGTCAATACCTTTTACTTCTTTACCTTTAAACAATTCTGGCTGTGGCATCATTTCTATAAAGTCAAAACGGCGTCGCAATGCTGTATCCATCATTGCCAACGACCTATCAGCCGTATTCATAGTGCCAATAATATAAAGGTTATCAGGGACTGAAAATGGGTTTCCTGAATGAGGTAAAGTTACTTTTAATGTTTCTAGATTATTTTTCCCTTCTCGCTTAGATGGCTCAATAAGCGTAATAAGTTCACCAAATATTTTTGAAATATTACCTCGATTAATCTCATCAATAATTAAGACATAATTATCTTTAGTCTCTGGAACTGGCTTCTGGCCAAATGATATTTCATTTTTTTCCATAAGCTGAAAAAAGTCTGCTTCTGAAAACCTATCAAGCTCATAAACCGTTTTTTGAACTAGATTGGTATTACCATTTAAAGAATAAATATCAAGGTCAAGATCCGTTTTCAACCATTCAACAGGCAGAGTATGGCGAAAGTCATTTCTATCTAAAATCCCTTGTTCTTTATATTCGTAATCACCCTTAACAACACCAACAGCCTGAATAGTCTTCGCGCTACTTATACATAATAATAAGTCACCTTCATTAATTGCAGAACAAAACTGAGTAATAGTATTTTTATTTTGGCTAGTTAGCCCTTCAAAGTAAGCATTTTCTTCAGGAGAGCGCTCATCTTGTGCCATATCACCGGTATACCCCCAACCTATTGCAGCAACTTTATTTTCAAAACAATAGTTTTTAACCGTACTAGGCTTTACACCATCAATAGATATCTTCCAAATTCTCGGATTAGCATTCAGTTCCAAGCTTTTCTTAATATTTGTGTTCGCAGCATCATCACTGATTTTTTTAAATATACCTGGTAGAACTTTATATTCTATTTGCTTTTCTTCATTTGTAAGAGCACGCAACCCCTCTACAAACTCTTCATAACCATAACTTTGGTGGAAAGTTACAAAACGAATACGATCATCATCTACCAGAGATTTGTAGAGCTTTATGAGCTCTTCTCTTTGTGATTTTGCTGTACTCAATGCGGGGTTTCTTTTTAGCGCTTCGTATTTCTCTGGCTCAGCGGCTCTTACTGAGGCTTCAATTGTATGATAAGTCTTACCTGTTCCTGGAGGACCGTATAGGATTTGGTTTAAAGGAGAAGGTTGCATTTCATTAGCACATTTATCCGTGTCATTTGTCATAGCCATATCTGAACCCTTCTCACTTTTAAAATAATTAATTGGAGTATTTTTACTACCTTCCATTTTATGTCTAAGTTTACTTTTTATGCTGTCTAAAATAGAGCGAAGCTGATCAATGGTTACTAGATTTAAGACCCTATTTTCTTCTTTTACAACACCTTTCTTTAAAGAAACTCTCAAAGCTTCTTTAGTAAATTTTATTGTGATTTGTGGAGTCCCTTCAATTTCTTCTGAAGTCTTAATCCCGAATCTAAAGGCATGATTATAATTACCTTTTTCGTTATTAATTGCGTAACAATCGCATTGTGGAAAATACTCACGAATCAAATTAAAAGAATCAACAAACAATTTTTTTTGTTGATCGCTTTTAGATAATAAAAATGTCTTACTGTTGTCATCCATACATATTGTTAAAAACTCTTCAAATTCCATTTTTTATCCTTTTATTTTGCGTGCGTTGTACAAAAAAACACCTTTGCAAATAAATAGCGATGCGTGTAATACATCGCTATTTTTATAATTTACATTCTATAGTTCGTTTGAATTTTGCTCGTTTATTAACTGTTAACAGCTCTCATAGTTTGTTAGTCAACACCATCTATTGTTAGCGCCTTCCATCCCCATGTTGAGCGCTTTTTATTAAAGTTTAAAATAGCTTTACCTCTAACAATAAGCCCATCTTGAATATTAAATTTATCGACAAGATTTCGGTCAATAAATACATCTGTATCAGTAAAGCCAAGCCCATTTGAAACTCGCACCGCTTCGCTAAAAGGTTTAAGAATTTTTAAGCTAGGAGTTTCACTAGTACTGGAAATTTCTACAGAATAATATTTAATGCCATACTTAGTTTTACTTTTAGATAACTTGACGGAGATTGAATCCCCCACCTCATACTTTTGTGGCAACCGAGAAAAAGGAATAACAGTGTCTACATCCCTATCAAATATCACGTGTATTAATTTTTTATCTTCATTAACATTATCAACAACACCAACAACTAAAGAAAAAACATCCCAATGTGAACCATGTCTGTCTTCAAATTGAAATGCAGTAAAGTGATTCGTTGTTGGATCTAACTCGCCTTTAAACTGTATAGGCGTACCTTCACTAAATTTATTAAAAGGAAATCTGCGCTCTGGTAGAGTTATCTCTGTTGGAACTTGGCTGGCGGGGTTATAAAGGTATATTTTTCTTCTTTTTTTATTAGGTTTATCAGGTAACGAAAATGCCCCACCGAGGTTTGCTTTTATCCACGGCAAGTTTTGGAAAAGTACTTCTTCAGCTTGACTCGCAAATTTTTTATATAAGTCATCATTATTTTTTGTGGCTACAACGTCATCAAACCAGGATTGATTCAAAAACTCATTAACTTTTTCAGGTATGGCCCACCCCTCTTTATTTCTGCTTTCAACAATAGAGTTCACTTCATACTTAGCAGCAGAAAAATCTCCCTTTTCGGTTAATAACCGCGCCAGCTTCAACCTTAAATTAGCAATAAATTTTTCTTCAGGATTAGATGATAAAGCACGGCAATAACAATTAAACGCCTTATTAATATCTAAGTTTATTTGTATATCACCTAATAACTCCCACACCCAATAGTCGCCAATCTTTTGTTTGGCCACTTTAACAGCAAGTTCAAAGCTACTTTGGTAATCACCTAATAGGTTTAATGCTCTAGCTTTATTTAATTCTAACCAGATTTTCTCTTCTGATGTCTCTAAAACTTTATCAATCAGAGGCAACATCTTAGATAACAAATCAAGTTCACTCTGTTCAATAGCTTGTTTACTCGCATGTTGTATAACTTTAGCCGCTAAACTCGGATATACATTACCTGTGTTTATATCGTGATATCCCTCAAAGTCCTCATCACGAAGGTTCTCTATACCCCATACTTTAATAAAGCCCACTAAACTAAAGTTATTTTCCTTGGTTAATTTATCAGCAACGCCTAGTGCTAAAGAGTGTAACAACGAAGGTTTTTCACAATTAAGTTTTAAATAATCATTAAGTAATTTTTTAACAGCAAATACATTAAGGTTTTCAGAGTTAAATTGAAGCTTAGCTAATCTATAAAGCTCCCAACCGATGCTAGTCATTATTTCTTGGTTATCAGGCTGCTCATGAAGAACTTGCCTGTAGATGTTTATAGCTAGCTGATGTTGACCGTCTTTACTGGCTTTTTTGGCTTTTTGTAATTCTTTATTTGCTGGGTTTGATAAGTTATTAACAAAAGCAATTTGGTCATTTATTATTTTATCGCTTGGGTCAAACGAAAGATTATTTAGCTGAGTAAGATAAACATTTACCGCTTCAAAATTGTTGGCTTGTGATTCTCTTTTTACTAAATCAATCAAGCACCATCCTAAAGCTTTAACGTTCCATTCATCATTTGGTAAAGATTGAACCAATTTAAACCCTATTTGATACGCCTCATCTAAATCGCCAGCTTTTCGTTTGGCAAATACATCTTTACTTGTGAATGATGCAGAGTTGTTTAAGGTGTCACCCCCATGATTAATGCTGGCCATCTTATTTCAACGCCTCTTTAATCAGGTTTTCAACTGTGTCTAAAAACTCTAGTGAACTAGAAAGATTTTTCTGGCCCATAAATTTAGTAAATTGGCTTTTGCCATTATAAAAAACATCAACCACAGCAATCTCATTAAATTTTTGAAAACAATAACGCTGGGCAAAGCTTCTGGCTCTCACTTCAGGAATAGAAATATCATTTAGCGTAAATACTTCTGATAATTTTTCATGAAATTCCTTCAAAAACTTTTCAGGAAACTCTAACTGCGAAGGCTTGGTTTCCGTATACCCACTTATCAATATCCCCTCTAAATGGTTAAGGCGTGCTTTTATTAGCTCATCCAACGGGCTAGCTTGATTAAATGCAATTGAGCTAATCTTTTGTCTTGAATTATAAGCAATATGTGCAGTAGCGTACTCTTCAGCAAGCTGAAATAAATACACTTCCTGATACTGGTTATGAGTTATATTTTGTATCTCTACATTTGTGCCAATCAAAGCACTTTTAACCTCTGCAAATAACCGCGCTAAAAACACATTACCTTCAGGTATAATAACGTTTGGTTCCAAATTTTCATCATTAATAACTGAGCTATTACCTTCAGCAGCATTACTTTTGCTAACTGATTCAGCTGTCTCTACTTTTACTTCAGTTGATTTTTGTGTTGGATTATAAGAGTTATCTCCTACGTTTTTAAAATCATGCCAAGGCGTAACGTTAGGCGGGTCAATAACATAAAGCTGAGACGAGGTACGAGTTATTGCAGTGTAAAGCCAGCGGAAGTAGTCTGGGCTCAGTGTTTTAAGGTGAGAACTGCACTTCACAAATACATTTTGCCATTCACTACCTTGTGCTTTATGACACGTAATTGCGTAACCAAATTTAACTTTAAATGCGTTAAAGTAAGGGTCCGATAACAAAGCCATACGAAACTCATTGCGCTTAGCTTTTGTGCGCAAATCAGCATGGCGATTGCAAAAATCAACGTATAACGCTTTGTACTCGTCAGAACTCAAGGCTGGTTCATCGCTATAAAGTAAGTTTTCTACAATTTTAGATTTAAAAAAGCTCGCGTTCCCATATTCATCCCTAAAACCAAGTTCAACATCTCTAAATTGCAGTTCGACACTAATGGTAATGGTTTCGCCATCTTCTCCTTTTTTACGCAATACAACGTTTCGTATTTCAGGCTCAGACAAAACTTGCCTTACCATGCCAAATTCACCATTGGCAATGACCTTCTGATTTATATAATGATTGGCAACCGAAATAATTTTATCGCCTGAAACCACTTGCAGCTGAGATGGGAAAAAGTGTTCCCTCACCACTCTATTATATTGGCTTACTTGAGCATTAGAAGACGCAATTAAAATAGCGTTTTTAGTATTTGATATCTTATGGTTACAAACTTTCAAAAAGGTTTTTAACAAAGCATCCGTTGGTAAAACTTGTACATCTAGGTTGTTAACTTGAAACTCAAGTTTATTAAATAAGTTTGCATGCATAGCTTCACGTAAGATTCGCGCATTATTCATTACGCCGCTTTCAGCTTTTTGCCTAACCACCTCTGACAATTCACACTCTTTTGATGCTAACTGGTATTTGTCAAATAGGTATTGCTTACTCAATGCAGGTGAAAAACCCATACCTACTGGCGGCAACTGTGCATTATCACCAATAAATATGACTTTTTTCTGGTGATCGTTATGATCAAGGTTAATGTAGTTAAGTAAATCTTTTAATAAATAACCTGAGCCAAAACGGAAGAACTCTGAATCAGAATAGGTATCAGACAACATCGATGATTCATCAATAATGTATACAGCCTCAGAAGTATTCTGATTAACTTTTATTTCGGCATAGCACCGAAACGTTTCCGACCCTTCTATCCCCTCTAACTTATATTCTTTAACGTTTTCATAGTTATAAATAACACGGTGAATAGTGGACGCAGCTTGGCCAGTTTTATCACTAATTACCTTTGCTGCTTTGCCAGTCGGAGCCATCAATTCAAATTGTCGCCCAATCGCATTCAGGTATTGCGTTAGTCCTTCAGTGATGAAAGTTTTACCCGTACCTGCATAACCTTTTAACAAAAAAACTGACTCATGACTTTGATTCAAAAACTCATTTAACTGCTCAACTAAGTTACGCTGCCCTGCAGTTAGCGAGTGTTGTTTATAGCAGTCAAATATGTTGATATTTTTGCGAGTTACATTCATTTGCAAATCAAAACTAGACGCTGACTCGCTACTCGCAGCTTTAAACGCTGCTAACTCATCATTGTTATGCCTGGCAACAACATTCTTTTGAACCGTTTCAAGCTCTGTACGCAATGCTTCTAATTCTGTTTCGGCCTCAGCTAATGCCGCTGAGTTATTAGTAAGTTTTACTTGTAAGGCTTCATTTTTAGCAAACACCTCATTGTGATCGCTTTCAATAGGCTTTGGCTCAACATAATCAGGTAATTCAACTGGGCTATTAAGCATGGTTCGTACAAACCACTTGCCCACTAAAAAAGCTTCTTTAACTAGCCACAGAACCTGTTCAGTAGAGTGTTCTATATTGTCATGCGCCGCTTTATTACCGTGCATTCTTAAAGCGTGTAATTTAGCGATAATAGAGTGATCTACAACATCTTTAAAATCATAATGATTTAAGCGTTTATACAAATCGGCTTGCGGTTCAATCTCAATCGACAAAATTGAATATATATGCCCAACTAATGACTCTGTAAAACATCTTAGTTTAACCAGTGCAGCCTGAGGGTCACTGTAAACATAAGCTTCTGCCGAATACCCTAACTTTGCTAGCCTTGTATAATCTTTTTCTAAAAACTTAAAGTTTGAACCTGACATATCAACGTCCTTATTTCTTGGCCGAACTACTTTAAAACACATTCAGCTATATTCATCACAGCTATTTTTTTGCAGCACTTTCTAGCTTTTCGCGTAGTAGATCGCTTTGTGCCCATCAATGGTTGTTTATTCGCAACCATGTCGACAACAATGCCGACCTACAAAGTTCTATAACATTTCACCTTTAGTCACAAAAGCTTCAAACACTTTATCGGCTCTATTATCTGATAAAATATTTTTAATTGTTTCAATAGCTTTTAATTTTGAACGTTTATTTTTTATCATATAGGCATATACCAGCATTGCATGTCTGATATGCGTCATAGGTATGTCTACAGCTGAAAGTACGTCCAGAACAGTTGTAACAGCATTTGAATAACTAAAATCAGCCTCTTTTATCAGTGTTGTAACGGCTAAGTTTTTTACCTTTTGTTCCTGAGTATCAAAGTTAGTAGCACTCTTAGACGTATTATCATTTAAATAGTCATAATGTGATGACTCTGAGTAGCGGCCATCAGGTGAGTAACTTCCATTATCAATGTGTCTGCGTTCAATCTCAGCTTGATGTGATAGCTTTCTCGACATGTGCTTCCTCTAATTGTTTCTAATTTTGATTAAAATACTTAACCATGTCGGCATAAATGCCGACCTACAAATAGCGTGTTACTTCTTACTGGCTTTTGCTGCTTTTTTGGCGGCTTTTTCTAGCTTTTCGGCTTCAAGTCGGGCTGCTTTTATACGCGCTAATAACTTATCGGCGGGTTCGTCGTTTGGGTCTTGAGGTACAAGTTCACCGCGAAAGGCTTTGGCTAATATCGATTGCGTTAAGTTATCAACACGCTGTTTGGCATTCGCGAGGTTTTTTTCTAAGGTATCGGCTAAAGCGAAGTATTGTTCGACAAGACGGACGATTTCGGTTTGTTCTTCGATTGGAGCGAATGGAATCGCTAATACTCTCATATCTCTTAAATGTAAGTTTTTTATGGCTGTTCCCACAACTCGACTCGAAATATCAATGCCATTTACCCACTTACGAAGTGCTAAATCGACAAAGTGCATGTTTACTTCACTTGACGCTGGTTTAATCAATGCAACACTTACAAAAAGGTCAAATATATCATCCGTTTCTACAATTGCAGTTCTTCCAATAGTGCCACTTTTTGTAATTAATAAGTCACCTTTTTCTGGATTACATCTAGGGTGTATTTCTTTATGGGTTTCCTGACTAATGTACTTGCAAAAATCAAAGGTAATTTTCCCATTTTTAATATCTTTAACAGACATAAATGGGACGCCTTCCTCTGTATAAACAGGTTTGTGATGTACACCATCAACTATTTTTGAAGCTAATGAATCAAGCGAAACCCATTTCCAATTATCTGGAATTGGATACTCCTCATCTTTTAAGTGAGGTTGAGGAAATTTAGTTCTGGCAGTAACTTTTACACTTCTATCATTCAATATTTCTTTTATCGAATCCTCCACATCCGTCACATTATTTTCAATACGCCATTGCTCGGTGAGTTTACCGGAGACGGCGGCGGCGAGGACGGATTGGCGGAAGCGTTTGATGATATCCGGTAAATTGTTGAGGCGTTGTTGTATAGTGTCGACCTGCGCCAATAAGCTATCAAGCTTTTCAACAATGCGCTTTTGTTCTGGGAGTGGTGCCAGTATGAAGGGGGCCTTTTTACCATCCTTTGTGCCTAGCCTTGGCATATTCACACCATAACTAACCTCGTCAACATAAGCTAAAAATTTAGAGCTTTTAAGCCAATTAAACATGTAACGTGAATCAATCAAGGAATCATCACATCTAATAGGAATTATTTCGGACGAGCAAACACCACTATCATCCGCAATCACAACTTTATTCAAATAAGGGCGTAATTTCCCGTATAGTACATCGCCTTTTTCAAATTTATTTTTTGAACTCTTAGATTGCCTTGCTTCAAAAGTTAATCTTTTGAGAACTTTAGAAGATTGCTTTTCAATATCTTCGAGCTCCAATACCCAAGTATCCTTGTTGATTGATGAAACATCTGCCTTTTGTGTACTTCCATAATCTATGACATCACCTAGGCTACAACCTAGCCAATTACTAGGAAGCTCTAAAAAATTACCTTGTATCATTTCTCGGCCCCCGTAATGACTTTTTTCTCTAACCCAAACTCTTCTGCTAATAACGCAACTTGCCCTTCTGCTTGATCACTTGCCCCTAGCTCTATCATCAATTGGTTCATCTCTCGTAGCGCTTCGGTGAGCTCTGTCATGGCTTGTGTCGCTAATACATCGGGCTCAGGCAAATTTGCTGCATCGGTTACTGTGTTATCTTTTAGCCATGTTATGTCTAAGCTGTCGTTTTTAGCTTTAATAAACTCACGTGAGAATTTGCGCCAGCGAGCGTTTTCTATTAGCTCTGGGCTGTCAGTGTTTTTAATATCTTCATCGTTTACAGGTGTGGTGCAACCTAAAATATTGTAAACGCCTTCTTCTCGCTCTGCTTGGCCGTTAGCATCACTGCCGTAAACCGCCTCAAAGTTTTCAAGGTATTTATGAGTAAATGGGCTGCGCTTACCAAAGGTTTGCATGTTGGTACGTAAATCGTAAACCCACGTGTTTGTTGTACAGTCTTTATCTTGATGTGGGTTATCAACCGTGCCTTTTTGGAAAAACAACACATTGGTTTTAACACCTGCGGCGTAAAATATGCCGGTAGGCAAGCGTAAAATTGTGTGCAGGTTACATTTGTGCATTAAGTCGGTACGTATTTCAGCACCTCTGCCACCTTCAAATAATACGTTATCGGGTATGACCACTGCAGCACGGCCACCTGGCTCAAGGCTATTGTATATGTGCTGCATAAAACACAGTTGCTTGTTTGATGTTGGGTATACAAAGGTACGGGTAATATTAGTGCTGCTTGCCGAGCCAAACGGTGGGTTTGTAAGTATTACGTTGGCTTTTGGCAGGTTTTCGCCATCGTTACCTAAGCTGTTACCAAGGCGTATTGCACCGCCAAGCTCGTCATTGCCTTCAATGTCGTGTAATAAACAGTTCATTAATGCAAGGCGGCGGGTTTCGGGTACTAGCTCAAGCCCAACAAAGGCACGTTTCATTTGGAACTCTTGGGTGTCGTCGTCTAGGTCGTCTAAATCGTTGGTTTGGCTTTTAATGTATTTGTCGGCCTCGATTAAAAAGCCTGCGGTGCCTGCTGCGGGATCTTGAATAATTTCGCGCGGCTGCGGCTTTAGTAAACGCACCATTGTTTCTATTAGTGGCCTTGGTGTAAAGTATTGGCCAGCGCCCGATTTAGTTTCGTTAGCATTTTTTTGTAATAAGCCTTCATACATGTCGCCAAAGTCATCACGGGTTTTAACGATGTTTTCGCCCTCGCCGCTTTGGTACCAATCTAGGCTATCCATTGTGGTTACGAGCTCTGTAAGCTGCCCTGCATTGGTAATAGTGGTATTTACGTTTTGGAATATAGCACGCACAATAGCGTGTTTGTCATTACCTAGTTGTACTAGCATGTTGCGGTAGAACTGTAGTTGGTCGAGCCCTATTTTGCCTTTTAGGTCGTTCCAACGCATACCTTGTGGTAGTAAGTCGGTTTCGGTGCCTGTTTGCTCGGTCATTTTTAAAAACAGCAATGTGGCCAGCTCGTTTACGTAGTTTTGATACGACACGCCGCCATCGCGCAGGGTGTCACACATTTTCCAAAGTTTGGCTACTAAATCATTGTTGTTCATAGTGTCTCTTCATTTGTAGGTTGGCATTAAGGCCAACGCTTTACAGTGTTTGGTATTGTAATATAAGGGTTAAGGTAAACCTGCATTAATTAAGCAGGTTGCTCCCACATATAGTTATTAAATTGTTCTAACACTTGGTTAAGCTCGTTATTAAAGATAGCATCGAGCTTGCGCTTACCACCTCGGCGGCGGTAATTACCGGTTTTAAAGGTGTCGTCGTCAATGGCTACTTGCTCTTTTAAGCTATTGGCTAAGCGCTCTAACCACTGTAGCTGTTCGTTACTCCACGGTTTTTGCTGCTTTATTTTAGCCAGTGCATTATTTACACGCTCATCAAACGGTAGTAGAGCATCGCCCAATGCTGCGCGGCGAATATGCCCTATTAACCTTGCGGCAATATCTTGGTTGGTGGTTTTTTTCCATGCAACCCTAAGTGTTGACTCGTCAAACGATTGCGCATCAAACCATTCTTGCAGCTCTATTAATGCTTTACGGGTTAAGTCTTTTGGTTTGGTGATTACGGTTTGCAGCGCAGCTTGGCTGTTTTCGCTTTGCTCTACGAGTTTGTCGAACGCGTCTAAAAAGTCTGCGGCGTTGTCGTAATCGCCATAGCCTTCTTTAAATTCTATTAGCTCGTCTTCTATGTCGGTAAAAATAGGCTCGTGGCGTAGCTCGTTTATTTGCTTTTTAAGGTGCTCTAGGTTTTCGACCAGCTTTGGAAGTTGTGTAAAAATTTCGGCGCTTTGCTCTGGCCCTTTGGTTTTGAGGGTTTGAGCAAGGCTTGCAAAGTCGCAACCGGCAGCACCGGCCAATACGGTATCTAAGCGTTTTATTGATTGATCAATTTGGGCTGACTTGTCTTGATTAAATACACCATGACCGACAATGCGCTGTACTTTAGCAACCAGTTGCTCGTGGCTGTGATGTGCAAACGAGCGGCCATCGGCCTCTAATGTTTTATAAGTTTGTGAGTCGGTTATTTCGTTTACTAAGGTGTTTAACTCAACTTTTGGACGCACAACGACTGGGCGCATTGTATCTACCGATTCGAGCGAGTCGTATAAATCAACGGCATCGTAAATAGTAAAGTTTACTTTGCCAACCTCTGGGCATAAACGTGTGGCGCGCCCTTTCATTTGCTCGTACAAAATACGGCTTTTTACTTTACGTAAAAATACCAGATTACAAATGCTCGGTACGTCTATCCCTGTAGTGAGTAGATCTACCGTTACCACAATATTAGGTAAACGCTCTTTGTTGTAGCGGGTGATCATACTTTGTATTTTTTTAGGATCTTTGTCGCTTTCGCCGGTTATTTTAATAATGGCGTCGTGCTCAAGGTTTGGATAGTGCTTTTTAAAAGCTTCACGCAGCTCAATCACCATGTTATCGGCATGGGTGTTGTTTACACAAAATATGAGTGTTTTTTGCTTACCTGTTGGGTCGAGCTTTGTAGCTAATGACTCGGCAACTATTTTATTAAAGTTTGATGCAATAATATCGCGGTTAAAGCTGGCTACTTCAAAGTCGCGTTCGTCTTCAAGGGTGTCTTGAATTAGCTCCCCTTGAGAGGTTAAGCGTGTTACCTCTGAGCCTTTATCGATATAAATACCATTTTGGTTAAGTTTGGTAATAATTTTTATAGGCGGTGCTTGGTCTATTAAGTAGCCGTCTATCACCGCTTTGCGGTAGCTGTAACGGTATACAGGTAAACCAAAAATGTCGGTTGTGTGTAATGCGGGTGTTGCAGTAAGCCCTATTTTTACTGCATCAAAATGGTCAAGTATTCTGCGGTACGTTGATACGTAGTCGAGCTGGTTTCTAAATTCCATTTCGCCATCGGTTTGTTCTTTATCAAGAATATAACCACGGTGTGCTTCGTCTACTATTATACAGTCGTAGCGCTCTATTGGCATAAACTCATCGCTTTGTAGCGTGCGCTTAACTAGCGATTGAATAGTTGATACATGTATTTTAGTTGCGTCTGACGGAAACTTATCGGTCAGGCCTTTTATATTAAAAATGGTGTTAAAAGGCACATCGTTTATGCGTGTGTCATCAAAGGAGTTTAATGCTTGCTCACCCAATGAGCGCCTATCGACCAAAAACAAAATACGATTAAATCGACGTGACTGAATTAACCTGTACATTAGCGCAATAGCGGTACGAGTTTTACCTGTACCGGTTGCCATAGCAAGTAATATATTTTGCTGACCTTTTTTAATGGCTTGCTCGGTGGCTGTTATGGCTTCTTTTTGAAAATAACGAAGCCCTAGTCCTGTTGGTTCGTTAGTTTCGAGCCATTGCTGCGCGGCATCTATGTTGCCATCGAGCTTAGCTTTTAGCTCGCCAGGTGTATGCCATGCAGGTAATGCTTTAGCTTGGTTACTCACTTTACGAACATCGCGATACCAAATACCGCTTTTACTTAATGACTGGCGACGGTACTCTCGCCCGTTTGTTGAAAATACAAACGGTATTTTATAGCTTCGTGCGTTTGGCTCTTTGGATTCTTTCCACGTAATATGGTAGCTGTATTGAGTTTGTAGTTGCTCTGCTACTTTTTGATGCTCTGCATCGTTTGCAGCTCGCGCTTGAATTTCGGCGTTTAAATGTTCAAGGTTAAAGTAAATACTGTAGCGCTGCGCCTCGGCTAATTTGCCGCATACGTCGGTATTTATTTTTTTAGCCTCAACAACCCCTACCGGTTGTAAACCCACAAACAATACATAGTCGGCAAAGCCTGTTTTACCTGTTTCGTCGGTATCGGTTGGCCACTCTGCTATGGCTAGGTTTTTACCTATTTGTGGGCGCGTACCGTTTGCATAATTTAAAACAGGCGTGTCGGCAGACCAGCCTGCATCACGCAGTTGCTGATCAATAAGAAAGCGCGTTTCTTTTTCTGATAGATCTAAGCGGCGCGCTGCTGCACGTTGCGTGATTTCTTGCTTGTAGGCTTTGCGCTCTGCTTGTGTTTTTTGTGCAAGCTCTGCTTCTTTGGCTTGTAGCTGTGCTTCAAGCGCGTTTACTCGGTCTTGTGTTTGCTGCTCGGTTTCTTGCTGCTTGCCTTCTAAAATAGCAATATAGCCACTTAGTGCGGTAAGTTGATTTTTGTTTTGGGCAAGTTCGCTATCGGTTTGCGCGTTACTATTTAATGCTTGTTGTAGTGCTTGCTTTAGCTCTGTTACTTGGTGCTGATATTCGTTTTCTTGTTGGCCGTCTGGTAGTACAAATATAGGCGCTGCAAAATCAACGTCTTTTTTAATTAGCCGGTAATACCAAATGCTTAAACGAAATGCTAAACGCAGTGCCATTTCGGCATCGTCTAAATCGTTGTGATAGTCGTGAACAGCTTGATTGCCTACTTTACGCAGCATATGGAAAATATTGATTATGGAGTCATCAACCCACGATATTTTTGCAAGCTCTCTGATAAGGTCAACTTGCGTAGGGGGGAGTTCTAAATCAAGAAGTTTAGCAATGTGCTTGGCTGAGGCTTCTCCAAACATACGCAGTTTTACTAATGTGGTATTAGGATCGTCAGGAAAATTCTTTTCCGCAGCAAACGCTATGCGATAAAGAATATCGTTCACACCTTTTAAGAATTCAAAGTTTGATTTTTTCACTGGCTACTTCTCCTTTTACTCAATAGGTATTGGCAACTTATATACCAACACTATTGTCCTTTTTATTTTTCGTGTTTGATCTTTAGGCGCTTCATCCAATTGCTAAGCGTTTGGTGATCTTTTAAATTAAGCATTTGGGCCGCGTGGCTTTTAACATTCCCACTTGCTTTTAAAGCAGCTAAAACATAAGCTTTTTTATATTTATCAACTAATTGTGTAATATCTATTTTGTCGTCGTATGACAGTGTAACATCTGTAAAGCTTTCATTTTTAGCGCGGTTAATCATGGCATTTGCTAAGTCATTTTCAGTTATTGTTTGTGAGTCAGACCATAAAAATGCACGGTTTAATGTACTCCAAAGCTCTCTAATGTTCCCTTGCCAAGGCTGAGATAAAATAAACTTCATTCCCTTTTCGGAAATATTTTTACTTGTGTAGTCGGGATGTTTGCTACCGACTTTGTTTATTTGCTCTACAAGTTGATTAACAATAACAGTGATGTCTTCAATCCGCTCTCGCAGTGCTGGCATTTGAATTATGCCCACTGCTAAGCGGTAAAATAAGTCTTCGCGGAACTTACCTTCTTCTACTAGCTTTGATAAATCTTTATGTGTGGCTGCAATAACTCGAACATCGACATTAGTGGTTTGGGTGTCACCTAAACGGTTGATCTCGCCTTGTTGTAATGCCCTTAAAAGCTTTACTTGAATTTCGGGGGTTAATTCACCAACCTCATCTAAAAATAAAGTACCGCCGTCGGCCTGTTCAAAAAGCCCTGGGTGGTCTTTTTCAGCTCCAGTGAAGGCCCCTTTTTTATGACCAAACAAGGTTGAGTCAACGAGGTTTTCTGCAAATGCTCCGCAGTTAATTACTTTTAATGGCTTATTTGCTCGTAAGCTTCCTTTATGAATGGCGGTGGCCATTAGCTCTTTACCGGTTCCGGTTTCGCCAAGGATAAGTGCGGGTACTTCTGAGGCTGCAATTTTTTTAGCTTTGTTGACTACATTTTGCATTTGCACTGATTTTGCTGTGAGTGCTGAGAAAGCTTGCTCAACTTTAGGCTCAGAGGTTGCCGTATTCGCTATGTTTTTAGATGCCGACTTTACATACTCTTGGCCAAAATCAATGGGGATATCAACGTGTAGCAACTCATTATTTGGAGATGCTTGAAGGAATTGAACGTTCGATTTACCTTTACCGATAAGCACAGATAAAGTGGTCATTGCTGGCGTGCCAGAGGTCAGATTTATTGATAAGGAATCTGCCTCTTCACTTAATTTATTGATCCAAAGCGCTGTTACTTGGTGAATAGACTCATAATCAATTGGGCTGGCTATATTGGCTTTATGTACCTGAATATCTTGATGAGGCCTTCCAATTGTAGCCATTCGCTTTTTTACAAAATTTTCAAACTTTTCCCAATACTTATGCTGATGATTAGAAAGTATTACAATTTTATCAAAAGGAGTTTGAGAGTTAGTAGCGAGAGTTGATATTGAAGCATTTTTTTCACCATCGAGCATATTATCAATGTCTTTGGTGCCCAGCCAAGAAAGAAGTATATTCACAGTCCGTTTGCTCATATTGTTACTTTGTAAAGTATATTACATTAAATAATATAATTTACCCATAAAAAATAGCTACTTAACATTCTTTTTTATACAAAGATTAATACAAATGGATTGGTAAATTGTTTAAAAGCTTAGCTGGCTTGTTTTATGCCAATACAGCCTTTTTATGCGTTTTAATAAAAGAGGTTGCGATCCTATTTAATTTATTTAATAACCTTTTCAGAGCTTTACTGATGAGCTCGTTTCGCCCACTTTAAGCGCAGTCCTGTCGGATAATCATACTCTCAAATAAAAATAGTTAAACATTTAATATGCGTAATGTTAGTGGGCGGACGTAAGCATATTTAAGGTTTACACTATGAATCAGTTAGAACAATACTTTCCTTCTGGCCTGTCTATTTCTCGCGCCAAAAAAGATGCAAAAAAACTAAAAAAAGCAAAGGCAATCCCTTTAAACCAAGCACTAGATGAAATTGCTCAAAGTGAAATGAATTTAACTTGGGAGCAAGCATTAAAGGCTTTGTCGTCCAACGATTATGGACAAAATGAGCCCCTGAACGAGGAAATGTTAACGTTGCCAGAAGCAGTATTAAGTGCAGAACAAACATCGTCTGAAACAATGTCCGAAGAAAGTTGTGGACAGGCAGATACATTTATTTATCCTGCAAACGAAGTTTTCATTCAGGGTAATGGAAATGGTACTAAGCTGTGGCCGTCACCATTGGCTGCAACCGAAAGCAATGCAGACCTCTTCTGCGATATGCTTAATAAGTTCAGCCTACGTATTTTTGAGTATGACCTAATAGATACAATCTATGAAGACGAAATTGGTGAAACTTCTTATGGAATGTGGTATGAATCAAACTCTCCAATCTATGAATCTAGTGACTGTGAGCGCGAAATTACCGCAGACCCAGACTACATACATGTTAAATCACAGCGTTCACTATATTTCGTAATAAATATGGTTCGCTCCACCCTGATAAGCTGGGAATTAGAAATGTAGCTAGCGTAAATTTGCTGGCTTTACTTTCTCTATATTTTAATAAAGTAAAGCCATATGAATCGTATTACTGATATCTGGGAGCGAGATGATGCTCCCTTTATAAAAAAACACTTAAAAAAACAAAAACACAGTGTAATTTTGCTTTTAATGTTAATAAAACGACTGGACTAAATTTAAACATTGCAATTAAAAATGCCTATCTACTTCGAAAAAACCATTAAAAACCTACAAATATTGCCGTTCGTGTTATTTTTAAATTAAAAACAACTAAAGGCTTGCATTATAAAACAGGAGCATTTAAAGTTCGAAACATAAGAGGTTAGCAATGTTATTCCTCTGCAGTCTCCGTGGTAAATGGAGAATAATAAAAATATACAATTAGTTCATAAAAAATTAGTTAGCCTGTTGTGCTACTAAGTTGGGTTCCCCGCTTTGGCGGGGGTGAGCGACAAAACAATGTAGTAAAGAAAGTTTAGCCAGACAGTCGTGCTGCTAAATTGGTTTCCCCGCTTTGGCGGGGGTGAGCGACAAAACACTGTAGTAAAGAAAGTTTAGCCAGACAGTCGTGCTGCTAAATTGGTTTCCCCGCTTTGGCGGGGGTGAGCGACAAAACACTGTAGTAAAGAAAATTTAGTTAGCAATTGTAACTACTAATTTTTACCCTTTGCGTAAGCAGAGGTATATGAAAACTAATTTGTATATTCCTTGTGGTTGGTAGGTATTTTTACATACCTATCGACTCATTGACCCCCCCCTCTCGCTAAGTTACCCTCTCCTATTCAGTCGTATTTAATAGTTTTAAAAACTCATTTTTATATAAACCTTTATCTTTTTTATATGGTGACAGTCTAATTAATGCTTTCAACAAAAAAGCGCCCTAATAAAATCAGGACGCTTTGCGTTTAGGACAAATGAACAAGGATTATACAAATTTAAATAACAAATATTTGAGCGCTACCTTCATACTACGCTTATTACTTTGACAATATTTCTCGTAGTTAATTATGCCAATAGCAATTTTAGTGCAAAACAAACTCAGGGCGATAAGCCAAGCAAAATTTTGAGTCGACTTGTACTGTAAAAACAATATAGATGAGCCACTAAAAGTAATAGTCGAATAAACAATTTCTATTCGATATCGACTAATAGCTTTCAAAATTTTGGGCATTAAAAGCCGTCATCGAACGGGTCAAAAGCATCAAAACAGTCATCATTGTTTGAATCGGCTATCGAATCTTCAATCTCATAAACAGTCATTACTCTATTAGGCTGGCCTATCACATTGCCGCCAACGTCTACGATATTAGCGCTCGCATTTGTGATAGGTAATCCTGTTGTTGGGTTAATAGCTATGTCAGTAACGTCATTCTTTTTCATTTTTTAGACCTTCTTAATTATTAATTACACTTCACAATTTAATGATTTCGTGATAAAAAACAAACTCGTTTGACTGCGCAGCTCAGCAACAAACAGTTTGTATAAGGCATTAACTCCTCTTCTATTTTTACTTAATTTTTTTTAAGCAAAAAACCTTTCCTATTTATCTAAAAAATTCATTAATAAGTTTAATTTGAAGACGTTTTTTGTCTGAAAGACGCTCTTAAAACGCATTTTTCGGCACGAAAAACTGCAAAAAAGCGCCTCAGAATGAGGCCAACAAGCGCGTAATGTGTTGTAGGCGAAGCCGTAAATACATGGAGAAAGCGCGAATGTACAGGCTGGTCTGTACTAACCGCGATAATGTTTCGCATCAGCGAAATTCGATATTAATTTGGCACAAATTGATATCGAACCATCTATTTTCGTCAGAAAATAAAAGCGAAGAAAAATGCGGATAATGGGGCACCCATCGCATTGTCTGAAGCGGCAGTATGGCGGTTAGTACGGAGCGTAGCTCGTACATTCGCGCTGGGTCTACAACGCTAGCGCGATAGCGCGTCGAGTCAGCTCGTTGCGGAGCAACACCAGAGCTGGCGGGCGTTTTAGTCCCTATGGTTAAACAACGAAGTTGAGAGACCATCCGCTGAAAGCGGCTTTTGTTGCGATAATTATCGCGACAATGTTTCCGTGCATGCTGTCAGAGCATCTCGGAATGAAAAACGGCAATGTAATTATAAAATGATGATAATTTTTGTGTTGCGGTGCTAGTTAATTTTACTAATTAACTCATCAAAAGGACTTTTGAATTGACTCAGAAACCATCAAAAGATTTAGAAACGAACAACCTACTCCTCACTCACTACCCTCGCTATTTTGATATTGATATGCGGTATTATCCAGGCGCAAACAATCATCAAAAAGGGGTTAACCGAACACGATTAACCGTTTTAATTGCTATTCGGTTTTCTATTGTTACACCAGGCATTGTACGTTGGCTATATGCCATCAATCATCGGTTAGCTTTAGAGCATCTAAACCGGCTAGAAAAAGATGGGTTTTTGCGGGTGGTAAAAACACACCGAAGCCCTGATGGTCGCGTCTATGTACCCACGTATACTGCTGCCAAATTTGCCGAGGAGTTAATGGGCATCGACGTGTATTTTAGGAGTAATAAGAACCCTGCTCTGCAGTTCAATAGTAACCATATAATGCATAATCTGATTAACGCATTTGTCATGTTGCGCGGTATACATAATTATCACAGTGATGAAACGTACGCCCCAATGTGGAAGGGATTTATTACCGAGCCAGAATTTCAACGAATTAACGGCCTATCCGCTGCACGAACAGTGGATGGCGCTGTGCTACTTCCTGATGGCTCAATAGCCGCTATTGAGGTGGAGCACTCTTTTAAAAATAAAACTGCACGGCAGGTCATTTTGCTAAAATATTTGGCCTCGTTAAAAAAACGCGATTACAGTAAGATTTTTTTATTCTCTCAGTCGGTCAAAATTTTTGATGACATTAAACGACTCCACGAACAGTTATTTGAGGAGATGCCACAGCGTTTTGATAAAAAAACGCGAGCACCACTTCTCAGTGAAAGCGATGCTGAATTACTTCACTCATCTATTATTTTCCGTACTAAATTATGTGAAGAAATTAATGAAATGTTTTATCAATAAACGATAGATAAGCAAAGGGGGAATGGATGTTAATCTATTCCCCCTTTGCTTTTGGCCTATTTAAAGCCTTGCCAACATTATTATTAAATACACGCTTTTGTGAAGTAATAACAAGGCGCTATATTTGCATCACGCCTTCCCCTAGAGGTGTAATCTCTATTAATGAGATTGAGCTGCTTAAACCAGATTCCAGCTTAAGCAGTGAGCCTGCAAATAATGACTCATGGCATATTTTAGGGGTAATGATTAGGCAGTTATTTTATTATTAAAATAACTTATATTTGTCCTTTATTATTTATTTAGAAGACTGTTTATTGAATCTTGGATATTACGATCAATACGATCTTGCTCAAACTCGTCAACAAATTCATTTTCAATATCATTTTTATAGTGGTCTTCAAATTCATCCTCAAACTTGCTATCAAAAACTGAATCAAAGCGGTCCTCTGGCGCATCACTAAAGGCTTGATCTGGCTCTTCATAAAACTCGTCATCATAATCAGGATATGCTGTTACGGGTTGGTGTACATCGTTTATTAAACAAATCATTAATTTATATATCAGAACTTTTACGCCACGATAATTAAGGTGCTTTTTATTAAAAACTTGAGGCTCTACAATAGCCCATAAACCCTTAAAGTTTGGGTTGTCGGCACTTAGCATGAGTTTGTTTATTTTATGATCGTTATCCCTTACAACCGTTTTGACATCTTCTAACAGGGTGATAATGTCTAGAGTAGAGGTATATCTGCAAGTCATAGAATTTCCTTATCGTAAATTAATTTTGATAATTATTATCCGTTAATAATTACTTACTCCCCTTATTATGAGGTTATTTATAAATAGGCACTCTCAGGGAGAAATAGTGACTTTTTTTGTGAGTTTAAATTATTTATTTAAAACACAATTGGATCAGAATCTTTAAAACTAAAAAGCGAGCCTAAAGGCTCGCCAGAGTTTATGAGCTTTCTATTAACCGTAACCAACTGTCTTCTGCAGCTGCAAAATATACGTTGGGTTTTAGCATAAATAGCTGCTCAAATTCTGCACTAAACAAGCTGCAAAAGTTTGTTATGTCTTCAATATGTATGAGTAAAAAAGCATACATCTCAATACCTTCCAAATACCTCTCCGAGAACTCAGGATTAGCAGCTAGTAACTGTTGAGAAATACTAATACCCAGCACACTCCCCACGCTATCGCGGTGTAAATAAATGTAGTTTGTAAAGCCCAGCTCTAGTGTTTGCTTATCAACAACATCAGCTAGTAGCAAAATTGTAGAGCTGTCATCCCACGGTGATCTACTAGCGCGTACATATTGGCGAATAAACGGCGATTTTTGGTCTTTCATGGCTTTTCCTCGTTAATTTGTCCTAAAACTAACTAGGCATAAGTCAGGAGAAAAATTGAAAGATAATAGATAAACGACTTAAATTTGCAAAACACATCAAAATCATTAAAGTTGAAGTACTACTTCAAATATTGAGAATTTAAGATGAGTGATCTTATATGGTTATTACCGGCCGCTGTGCTGACGATAATTTTAATTAGACTTTTTAAGCCATCGAGTAGCAAAAAATAGAAGTTTTGACGTCAAGCTGCAATATGCTTAAGTAAAATTAGTTATACCCCACAAACGAAGTGCTAGCTCTTCGTTTGTGGGAATTGATGTAAGTTAACTTATTAAAAAGCTTTTAACTTCAGAATCTAACGTTGCTAAATATTAAAGTCGCAAGTTGAAACAGAATCTTTAGATACCCAAGTAACGTCATTAATAGACGTAAATTCATAGTTCATGGCACCACGTATTTTTCTATCCATTACCGAAAATGGTAAATTACCAAATGCAAAACCATCTTCACTTATAATTTTAGCTTTCCATAATACTTTCACTTTATCTTCAACAATATCTTCAATGAAGCCAACTTTATTATCAATATAACTGCATATTTTGTCACCTCTATTACTAGCATTTAATACACTGATACGGTTTTCCCAAACTTTTTTGTTAACTTTATTTTGTGAGGATAAAACGTTTATTTGGTGATTATTAAACTTTTCTTGAGCTAATTTTTCTAAACGAATTTTTTCTTCCGTTTTTAACCTCAGCTTCTCTTGCTTCCTCAGACGAAGGTTTTTTTGCTCTTCTTTATGCTTCTCACTACTTATTTTTTCATTCATTTTTCTTTTGTATCTAGTAATAAGTGTTTGCTCATCAGAAGACTCTTCAATAATAGAAATTAACTTCTCTAAAGAAAAATTATTATCTGGCTCTAAATGTATTCGTAATAAGTCTAATTTTGAATATTCAGGTCCTAAATTTGTATAAACTTGTTTATTTAATTTTTGATATTTCTTGGCCGCGGAGCTAACTCTAATAATATCTTCTCTATATTTTTCCCAGAATGGTAGTGTAACTATTGAAGTTCTTGCTACTTTTTTTTGATTTGTTGTTTCGCTGTAACGATAAGCCTTAGTTGTATAATAGTTCTGCAAGCTAAAAGTTGCGGTAAAATTATGCCCACGATCGTTTTTTTCATGATTATCAAACCGATCTTCATAATAACTAGCATAAGTAATACCGACGTCACAATAGTAATAATAGATTTGAGGGTATGCGGGGTTACAGTTATTACCTCTTATATTCTCTGGCACTACTTTAATATTAGTTATTTCTATTTCTTCTGTTTTAAATGGTTCAAATTTACCTGAAACATTAAAAACAATTTGAGGGTTAGATGGTATTATTTTGCGTATAGGTTTAATAGCCAAGCGAAAGTATTCTTCTTGTTCTTCTATATGAATATCTTTCATTACACCACAACCAGTTAAGGTCACTAATATAAATAAAACTACAATGTTCTTCATTACTTATTCCACGTTTAAAAAAATCGGCTCATTTTACTTAATACACGTTAACATTCAAACTATTACTTTAAAAGCAATCACTTAAACGATTAAATTTAAAACAAAGCTTTAGTTTATTGAATCAACATGCCCTCTAAAAACCGCACACAAGACGTTCATCAAGGTTATTAAAAAATTAATTTAAATAATTTTATACAAACCGTAATAGTTTGTTTAAGCCGAAACTACCTAAGCTGATTCGAAATTAATTTAAGAAATTAGCAAAGAATCACAAAAGTTCGCCTGGGTAAAACCTACTTAGGGCGAGGAAAAATTACTTTATGTGAGGATAGAAAATGAACTTATCTGAATTATTCGGCCCTACTATGTCACTGAAGCAACTATGCCAAGTTTTAAATATGTCTAGAACTAGTTATTACAATTACACACAAAGCAATCAAGACAATTCACAGTTTAAGCATGGCTTCCCTAAGCCTTTACAGAATCACAGAAAGAGAATTTTTATTACCGCACAAGTTGAAGAGTATATTTTGGGTCAGGCGGGTTAGTTATTGCCGGCAATTAAAATTAGTAAAGTTAACTTTAATTTAATAAGAGCTACTAACATCTATTTTTGTAGCTCTTATTAATAACAGCATTATTTAGCTATTAATTTTTTCAATTTCTACCTTTAACTTTGACCAAAGTAGTTCATAAGCCTCTAATTGCTCATCTAAATAATCGGCTTTGTTGTAGTGCTTCATAGTCCCTTTGAGTTTATGGCCTAACATACGCTCTGTTATTACTAACCATTTTGAATCAATTTCACAGAGCGTAGTTTGTAACATGCGCCTAAAGTCATGCGGAACAATTTTAGATATTTGGTGCTTCATAAATAGTTTAGAAGACATCCTTGTGCAAAAACGGTTTAAAGCATGGGTAGTAATTTCTTTATTGCTGTTGTCACCATCACCTTTAAAAACATACCCCGTTTTTCCATAAATAAGAGCTATTTCTTCTAGCAGTTCTTTGACTTTGCTTGGGATTGGATGCCTTTCTGGCCTTTGAGAGCTCACATCGCCTTCAAGAGCTCCCCGCCGAGTTGCTTGCTTTTGCCCCTTAGGCACAGGGATAGTCCAAATCATATTTACTAAATCTAAGTCTTCCCATTTCATATTACGCACTGTGCTATTTCTAGCGCCAAGCAAAATTATAAGTTTCAGACAGATTTTTGTTTGTGGTAGAGCTTTAGATTTATCAATTTCTAACCACATCATGGCTGCTTCGTATAAACTGGGAGTTCGCTCCCCAACATTAGGGGCTTTACCTACATCTTTTACTTTAAATAGTAGTAGGTTTGAATTTGATACTAACTCCCATTTAACACCCCAGGTAATAACAGATTTTAATAGTTTAAAGACTACGCCTGCCATGTTGGCGCTTTTTTCAGACTTTACCCATTCAAAAAAATCCATCCAATTTTGACTAGTGATCTCATCAAACGGCATATTAAGGTTTTTCTTGACCCACTTCTCTTTTAGCGGCTTTTTTATAGGTTCATTTAAAATCCACTTTCTTACAGTTGTGGCATGAGTTGCTTGCGTGTTTTCTTTGTGTTCAATAGCAGAAACTTTTTCTAACCACATTAAGCACAAACCTTCGAGAGTCATAATTTTTTTGCTTTTAGCCTGACGACTCTTGCCCATTACAGATTTAGGGTTTTTGCCTTCTTGAATACACTGCCTTAAGTCAGGAACCAAAGCTCTAGCTTGTGACAACGAAATTGCAGGGTAATTTCCAAGCGAAAGTCTGTCGGCCTTTCCGTTGTATCTGAACCTGTATTGCCAAGCAATTTTACCCTTCTGGGAGACTCGTATACTAAGCGAGTCTCGATCTGCAAGCTCAAAAGGCTTATCATGTGACTTATTAAGAAACTTTTTTAATTTACTGTCTGTTAAACTCATTTTTTTGTACACACCAAATCTTTTATCTGCACACGATAGTGTACACAAATTCAATTAATAGAAAAGCTATAAAATAAAGCTTTGATGAATTATATTTTCAAAAATTTAAAAATTATTCAGTAAATTCAAAAGATTGAAACACAAGGCTTTACAACTATGAACTTGAATGAACAAGCAACTATTTACTGGCACGACTACGAGACGTGGGGGGCAAGCCCTCAAAAGGATAAGCCAAGCCAATTTGCGGGTATTCGTACCGATCTTGATTTAAATATTATTGGCGAGCCGCTTATTGAATATTGTAAGCCGCAAGCGGATTACTTGCCCCACCCTGAGGCGTGTTTAATTACGGGTATTACGCCACAAGTAGCGATGAAAAAAGGCTTAGTTGAAGCTGAGTTTATAGCAAAAATTCATGCCGAATTTAGCGTGCCAAACACCTGTGTTGCCGGTTATAACAGTATTCGATTTGATGACGAAGTAAGCCGTTATAGCTTTTACCGTAACTTTTACGACCCATACGAGCGTGAATACAAAAATAATAATAGTCGCTGGGATATTATTGATTTAGTACGTGCTTGTTACGCGCTGCGCCCTGAAGGCATTGAATGGCCGTTAAAAGAAGACGGCAGCCCAAGCTTTAAGTTAGAGCATTTAACGGTAGCCAATGGTATTGAACACGCCGCAGCGCACGATGCACTAAGCGATGTAACCGCCACTATTGCACTGGCTAAACTAATAAAAGAAAAACAGCCAAAGCTATATAACTTCTTTTTTGGGCTGCGTAATAAAAAAGCCCTTGCTGAATTGGTTGATGTATTTAACATGACGCCGCTGGTGCATACCACGTCGCGCATACCTGCAACACAAGGCTGTACAAGCTGGGTTGCACCAATGAGCTTTCATCCGGTAAATAAAAACGCGGTTATTTGTTTTGATTTAACTCAAAACCCGCAAGTACTCATTGATTTAAACGTAGAAGAGTTACGCAAGCGTTTATACACCAAACGTGTTGATTTAGCCGAGGGTGAATTACCTGTTGGCTTAAAATTAGTGCATTTAAACAAGTGCCCTATTTTAGCCCCAGCTAAAACATTATTGCCTGAAAACGCCGCCCGCCTTGGGATTAATCGCGAGCAGTGCTTAGCTAACTTAGCTATTTTAAAAGCCAATACCGACCTTCGCGATAAAGTGACCGAAGTGTTTAACGAGCAAGGCGATTACAGCGCAACCACTAACGTTGACTACTTACTTTACGATGGGTTTACAAGCCATGCTGATAAAGCTAAATTTGCGATTATTCGTGATGCAAAACCAGATGAGTTAGCTGGGTTGAAGTTAGACTTTGAAGATAAAAAGTTTAATACGTTGTTGTTTAGATACCGCGCCCGTAACTGGCCTGAAACGCTAAACCAGCAAGAGCTTGATCAATGGCGCCAGTATTGCCAAAACAAGTTAATGCACGGAGAAGATCAACCGTCGATTAATGCGCAAGATTTTATGATCACCCTTGAAAACCTAGCGCATGAACATGACGACAGCGAAAAAAATCTTACAATTTTAAAGGCACTATATAACTACGCACAAAGCATGTAATTTTGTTTGTATAACGCATTAAAAACGCGACGCTTTAGCAATAAAGCGTCGCGTTTTTTGTTTATAAATATCTGTACCACTTCAAACAAAGCAAAATCTATTTCACAAAGAGAAGCGAATGAGGAGTAAATAAGAAGACATAAAAACAATAATTTTTTAGATCTATTACTTCCTCTAAAAGCGCAGCGTCTCATAACCTCTTTGTGAATAAATTACTTTACGGGCTTTGCCCGTCACGCAAGCAAGCTTCGCGTCTACAAGTAAAACTGATATCTACAGCTTGCTCACGTGAAAAGCACCGCTTTTAATTACTTAAATAAAACTCTATTCACAAAAAAAGAGCAAGAGGAGTAAATGAGAAGACATAAAACAACAATCTTTTTTATCTATCACTGCCTCTAAAAGCGCAGCGCCTCATAACCTCTTTGTGAATAAGTCACTTTTACGGGCTTTGCCCGTCACGCAAGCAAGCTTCGCGTCTACAAAAACAATCATAAATCTATACTTTGACGGTAGACGTTGAGCTTGCTCACGTGAAAAGCACAGCTTTTAATTACTTAAATAAAACTCTATTCACAAAAGAAGCGAATGAGGAGTAAATGAGAAAACATAAAGACCAACAACAATCTTTTTTATCTATCGCTGCCTCTAAAAGCGCAGCGCCTCATAACCTCTTTGTGAATAAGTCACTTTTACGGGCTTTGCCCGTCACGCAAGCAAGCTTCGCGTCTACAGCGTTACTTTTTATGTAGCGCTTCAATGCGTGCTAGTAAGCTTGAGGTGTCGTATCTGCCGCCGCCAAGTGCTTGTACGTCGGCGTAGTATTGATCGACCGTTGCGGTCATTGGTAAAGTAGCGCCGTTATTTTTAGCTTCATCGAGTGCAATGCCTAAATCTTTACGCATCCAATCTACGGCAAAGCCAAATTCGTACTCACCCGCCCACATTGTTTTGTAGCGGTTTTCCATTTGCCACGAACCGGCTGCACCTTTAGAAATGGTTTCTATAACTTTTTCACCATCAAGCCCAGCTTGCTTGGCAAAATGTAAGCCTTCGGCTAAACCTTGCACTACACCAGCAATACAAATTTGATTAACCATTTTACAAAGTTGTCCCGAGCCAACGCCGCCTAACAGTTGGCTAAAACGGCTAAACGCCGCCATAACTGGCTGCACTTTAGCAAATACGGCTTCGCTGCCACCCGCCATAACCGTTAATACGCCGTTTTCGGCGCCAGCTTGTCCGCCCGATACAGGCGCATCTATAAAGTCGATATTTTGCAGAGCCGCTTTTGCAGCCACTTCACGTGCTACTTCGGCAGAGGTTGTGGTGTGATCAACCAAAATAGTGTGCGGTAACATGCCCGCTAACACGCCGTCGTCGCCATACACTACTGAGCGTAAATCGTCATCGTTACCAACACACATAAATACAATGTCGGCATTACTGGCAGCTTCGCGCGGGGTTGATGCAAAGCTTCCTGAATGTTCTGCAGTCCACGTTTGAGCTTTAGCTTGAGTGCGGTTATAAACGCATACGCTGTGCCCTGCTTTTGTTAAATGCCCCGCCATTGGGTAACCCATTACGCCTAAACCTATAAATGCGACTTTCATTGACATAAAAATGACCTATTTAACTGATAACTTAGAAACTAGACCTCGATTATGTCAACCGGTCGATAAAAAAGCGAATGAAAGTCTTTATAAAATTTCCTTAACGGGAAAGGTAAGTAGGTAACCTATGGACAGTATTTATCAATTTAATGCACCACTTTATAACAGCGAAAATTTTCCTCTTAGCCAGTTACAGGGCAAAACCGTCCTTATTGTTAATACAGCGAGTAAGTGTAATTTTTCGGTGCAATTAAACGCACTCGAAAAGCTCTACCAGCAATACAAAAGCAATGGTTTTACTGTGCTTGCGTTTCCTTGTAACCAGTTTGGCCAAAATGAGCCGCTTGATAATTTAGCCATAAAAGACTTTTACCAAGATCAATTTAATATCTCGTTTGAGGTATTTGGTAAGGTAATGGTAAACGGACCAGAAACACATCCGTTGTTTAATTATTTAAAGTCGCATACGCGGGGTATTTCGCAAAACCGTGCAATTAAATGGAATTTCACTAAGTTTTTAATTAATTCACAAGGGCAACTTGTTGCACGCTATGCACCACGTACTAAGCCCGAAACACTTATACAAGTAATAGAAAATAACTTACTGCAAGCCGCAAAGTTAAGCGCTGCAAGAGGTGGTAAAAAGGTAGCATCAAAAATACCTTTGTTTACGTCGGCTAAGGCATAAATTAGGGCTTAATTTAAATCAATAAAATGCGCGTTACTAAAGCACAGGTTTATAAAGTAGTTTATTGTATTGATACTTATTAAGCGTTGAGGCTATTACCATGAATATTGCTTTTTTTAGTACTCAAAAGTACGAACTGCCTTTTTTTGAACAAAGTACACGCGATCACCGTGATATAAAAATAACGTATTTTGAGCAAGCTCTGAGCGAACAAACGGCTATTTTAGCAAACGGGTTTGATGCCATATGCGTATTTGTAAACGACACCGTAAACGCCACTGTTATTGAACAACTGGCAAGCCAAGGCATAAATACTATTTTGCTGCGTTGTGCAGGATTTAATAACGTTGATTTACCTGCAGCAAAAGCACATAACTTAAAGGTATTGCGCGTCCCGGCTTACAGCCCTGAGGCCGTAGCCGAGCATTGTATAGCACTTATGCTAACGCTTAGCCGTAAAACCCATAAAGCGTATAACCGCGTACGCGAAGACAATTTTGATTTAAACGGATTACTAGGCTTTAACTTGCACAATAAAACAGTGGGTATTGTAGGTTGCGGTAAAATTGGCCTTGCGCTGTGCAATATTTTAAATGGCTTTGGCGCTAATGTATTAGTGTGCGACCCATACGCACAACTTGGCAATTATACAATTACCGATATAGACACCTTACTTAGCCAAAGCGATGTGATTTCTTTGCATTGCCCTTTAACGGAGCAAACTCATCATTTAATAAATGATGAGGCGTTTAGTAAAATGAAAACCGGCGTTATGCTTATTAACACCTCACGAGGTGCACTGCTTGATAGCAAAGCATGCATAAATGCGCTTAAAACTAAAAAATTAGGGTATTTAGGGCTCGACGTTTACGAGCAAGAGTCGGAGCTATTTTTTAAAAACCACAGTGACGAAATAAACCAAGACGATATATTTTCGCGTTTAGTGAGCTTTAAAAATGTATTGGTAACGGGGCATCAGGGCTTTTTTACCCAAGAAGCACTAACCGAAATAGCAAACACAACCCTACTTAACGCGCTTGAAGTAAGCGAAGGTAAACCTTTAACTAATGAGGTTTTATAAATACTTTAGCTGTACCTAAATAATAGGCACAAAAAAAGCGAAGTGCGTTTTAAACTCACTTCGCTTTATTAATTTATTTTAGGGCTTAGATAAAATTAACCAAAGGCAACGTTTGCAAATACTAAGGTCATTAATATTGGGCAAACAAAACGAATATACTGAGCAAACCAATAATGTACGCCTGTTGTTGCTTGGTGTAATTTATTACCACGCTGCCACATCCACCCTACTGTAATAAAGTAAAATAAACCCATAAGCGGTAATTGGTATTGAGTAAATAGCATAATTACCAAACCAAATAACCAATCAAAATTTAATATAATTGCGCTTGCACACACAAGTACAACAGCGCTTACTGCCCATGTTGCTTTGGTGCGGCTAACGTTATGGTTTTCGACTAAAAACGCTACCGGAATTTCGGTGGTCGATATTGTTGACGTAACCGATGCGATAGACATTAATACAAAAAACAATAAACCAACTAATAAACCAATTTCGCCCATGGTGCTAAATAACTCAGGTAAAATAGCAAAAATTAGCTGCCCTTCGCCAATCAGTTTACCGCCACTAAATACTTCAACACCGTTGTGCTGCGCCACATAAATAGCAGGAATAATGAGTAAACCCGCTAAAAAAGCAACGCCAGTATCAAGTAGTGCAACACCTGCTGTGAGCTTTGGTAAATTAGCATCTGGTTGTAAATACGAGCCGTAAATCATCATACAGCCCACACCTAGTGAGAGCGAAAAGAACGCTTGCCCCATTGCCGCAATAATTAAATTAGGGTCGAGTATTTGGCTAAAATCAGGGATTAAATACGCAGCAAAGCCTTTGCTTGCGCCATCAAGTGTTGCAATGTAGGCAATTAAACCAACAAGCAGCACAAGCAACAGTGGCATTAAACGGCGCGACCAGGTTTCTATTCCCGATTTAACCCCTTTTAAAATAATACTGGCAGTTAAAATAAGCATAAGCGGCGTAAATACAAAATTACGCAGCACTGAGTCACTATGTAAAAATTCGCTTGCGCCTGTGAAACCTAAAAAGGTTGTTATGGGTTCAATAGCGTACGAAAGCATCCACCCTGCCACTATTGAATAAAAACTTAGCATAACAACTGCGCCCGCAAGACCTATGTAACCGGCTGCTGCACCTACTTTACGGCTAGTGTTTTGCCATGCATCGCCCAATGCTTTTACCGGGTTAGCTTGTGCTTTGTGACCTAAATAAAGTTCGGTATACAGCGCAGGAAGCGCAAGTAAAAATATAACAATAAAATAAACCAGTAAAAAAGCACCGCCGCCATGGTTGGCCGCTTGCGTAGGAAAACCCCAAATATTACCCAAACCCACTGCTGCGCCAGCAGCGGCTAAAACAAAACCAAGTCGGCTTTGAAACCCATCACGCACTTGTGCCATACATCTACAAATCTGTTATTATTTTGATTATTGTGAATTAAACCATATTTCATGCCAGCTGAGTAATAAAATTGTACCCAGCCTTTATTAGTGGCGTTAACCGCTCACAATATCAGCGACTTCTTTTGCTTTAGGGCTTTTATGACTGAACACTATTTTAAAAACGCCTTGAGTATTACTTCAACTCAATTGGCAAATTTGTCTTTAGCGAGTAACAGTATTTTATTATTTAATGCTAAAACACTTGAGCTTAGTGACTTTAATTTGCCCGATTGCTTAAGCCCATTTGAGTTAAACATTATAAACCGCCGTAAAAGCCCACAGGCTAAGCAAGAGTATTTAGCTACGCGGTTATTGTTAAAACACCTTATTAAAGTAACGCAGCCGCAACATACGCACGTACCCCTTAATAAAATGAGTACCGAATTTGACGAAGCAAGCTCAAAGCTGCAAATACATGTAAGTGGTGATGTTATAAATACCTGTATTTCGCACTCGCATGGTTTAGTTGGGGTCGCGCTAAATTTTGATAAAAGTGAGTTTGGGTTTGATATTGAAAAAGTAAGCCTAAAGCGCCCGTTTGAAAAGCTCGCTAAGCATTTTTATCATAATGATGAAATTACACTTATTACCGAGCCTACTAATACCCAAGCCCAAGCAGATACGTTTTTTAGAATTTGGACATTAAAAGAGTCACTTGCTAAAGCCACCAGCCGCCCTATTGCAAAATTACTTAGCCCTAATGTGTTTGACGAATTACATAGAGCAAAGCTGAGTGCTTGCAGTAATCGCGTTACTGTAGTTGATAGCAGTGACAACAATGTTTGTTTTGATGTGAGTGTGGTGCATAAAAAAAGCACCGACTGGCGATGCTTTTTATTAAATGACTTTATTAACTGATTTTACTCGTTAATTTCCCTGAATAACGATTACTTACGCAGCAAAATCGTTTTCTAATAAACGGCTATGGATAGACTGTACTACGTTATCTGACTCAGTTTGCTCTACTAAAAAGCACAGGTTGTGCTTACTAGCACCGTGACAAATTAATCGAATGTTAAAGTCTTTTAGTACACTCATTAAGTTCATTTCGTGTTGGCGTAATTGAATCTCAGAGCCAATAAGTGCCACCAATGTTAGGTTGTTTTCTACCGAAACATGGCAAAACTCTGCAAGCTTATCTAGGCATTCTTGATCAAGCTCTGGGCGCGAGGCGTTTTGCGCGTTATCAAGCGTTATAGCCACACTGATTTCTGATGTAGTTACCAAATCTACCGATATATTGTATTCACTTAATAGTGTAAATACGCGTGCTAAAAAGCCGCTTGCTAGTAGCATTTCTGGGCTTTTAAGGGTAAGCAATATTTGGTTTTTACGTTGCGTTACTGCGCGTATACCTGGTTGCTGCGATTTTTCACGCTCAATCCACGTACCGCCACGCTCAGGCTCTCGGCTAGAACCTACAAACACGTTAATGTGGCTACGACTCGCTGGTAAAATAGTTGCTGGGTGTAATACTTTTGCGCCAAAGGTTGCCATTTCAGCGGCTTCGTCAAAACTTAAGCGTGCAATAGGCGTCGCTTTTGCGCACAAACGCGGGTCGGTGCTAAAAATGCCCACTACGTCGGTCCAAATATGCACACTTTTAGCGTTAATCGCTTCTGCTAATAATGCAGCGCTGTAGTCTGAACCACCACGTCCTAGCGTTGTGGTGTGACCGTATTCGTCACTACCAATAAATCCCTGAGTTACAATTACCTGAGCGTCTAATAACGGAATTAAATGATCTTTAGCAGCTTGCGCTGTGGCTGCAACATTGGGCGTTGCTTTGCCAAATTGGCTGTCGGTTTTAAGCACCTTGCGCACATCAAAGCGATCGGCATTTAAACCTTGTAAACGCAGTACCTGAGCAAACAAATACGACGATAAACGCTCACCAAAGCTAAGTAGCTCGTCGTGTTGCTGATCGGTTGTTAGTGGCTCTTGAGCCAATGTTTGAAACGCTTTTAAGGTTTCGTTAAAGCCAACCGCTAAATCGGCATCTAGCGATAATTCATCTAAAATAGTTTGTTGAATAGCAAGCACGCCGTTTATGTGTTCTTGGCGCTCACTTGAGGTAATGCTTGATTTACACAGTGCAACTAAGTGATTAGTTACGCCGGCACTGGCGCTCACGGCAACAATACGTACGCTTTTATCTGCAACAATAATTTCGCTACAGCGACTCATCGCTTCAAAATTTGCAACACTGGTTCCGCCAAATTTGGCAACGATGTAATCTGATTTTGCGCCTGATACTGTTTGTGGCACTGATTGGGTAGTCATTTAGTCTCCTTTCGCGGTATCCAAACCGCAATAAAACAAGAAGAACTTGGCAAAGGAATGCTTGAAGATAAGTCCACTGCCAGAAGCTCTCCACCTATATTGGTGACAGTTTTGAGGATTCAGCCCCATAAACCGAAAAACAATGACGACGTATCATTATTTTCCTCGGCGAGTACTTCCCTCCTTAATGATCATCGGCTTTCGTCGCCTAACATTAAGTACCTAAGTATCGCACCTCTTCTGAATGCTTTATTAACCAGTGGCTAATAAAACAAAACCCCACTAAGTAGCGGGGCTTTGAAAGTTATCGTTTAGACGTCTAGCTGTCAAGCATTTAATAATTTATGAGTTAAATAAAACTGCCCATGTAATACGAGCCCGCATATCCAACCGTGTAACAAATTAATAAATGTAGCGATAAACGCAAGTAGCTCATAAAGGTAAGCGCTTTAACTTTACTCATGGCAATAATGCCCGCAGCCGAACCAATAATAAGCATTGAACCGCCCACCCCCGTTGCATACGTAAACGACAACCAGTGTTGTTGGCTCATTACTATATTGGCTTTTAATAATGCAGCGGTAAGCGGTACGTTATCGACCCCTGCTGATAATATGCCCATTAAGTAGTTTGCGTACTCAGGTGCCATTACCGTGTATAGGTCGGTAAATTTACTTAGCATACCAATTTCTTTAAGTGCGCCTACAAGTAAAAGTACGCCTACAAAAAACAATAATGTGTCGTATTCTATATCGCGAACAAAATCGATTATGTCTTTGTTTATGTCTTTTTTGCGCATTAAAAATTGCGCCACTAAAAACATCACTGATAAGCCAAACAAAAAGGTTAAGAGAGGCGGTACGCTGTAAATTACACTCAGCGTAAGTGTGCTCACTACGGTAGATAAAAATATAACAGCAATGGTTATGTCGGTTTTTTCAATGCGGGTTTTACCTGCACTAGCAAACTCAACACGCCCTTTCATACCGATAGACAGTAACGCGGCAAGCAGCATAACGCTTGCAAGTGCTGGCGCTATAAGTAGTAATAAATGAGCAATGGTTACTTTGCCATCTAAAAATATCATTAGTGTGGTTACGTCACCGGTTATTAGCGATACCCCACCTGAGTTAACTCCAAATACAATAAGCGTGGCGTATTTAACGAGCTTTTTAGGTTCAAGTTTTAACGACATAACAACCGCAAGCGATATAAGCGTCGCTGTTACGTTGTCTGAAATCGACGAAAACAAAAATGCAAATCCACCCACCAAAAACATGAGCTTTTTTTCGCTAATACTTTTTGGCATAACGCGGTGCACAATATTTTCTATAAACCCCTTTGAATTTAAATACGCTACAAAGGTCATTGCAGCCATTAAAAATAGCCATAATGAGGCAATTTCTAAAATATTTTCATTTAAAAGATGTTGAATCGTATCGGGGCTTTGCCCGTGTAGGGGGTATATAAAAAGAAGAATCCAGCAAAGCGTACCAAAAAACAGCGTGGTTTTAGCTTTATTTACGTGGATTATATCTTCTATAACGATCAGTAAAAATGCAATCGCTATCAGGGTTAGAATAATCGAGGAAACCATGGTAGTTAAACAACCTTTGATATAGTTTTAAAGAACACACAAATAACATTCCATTTCATGTGCCTATTTTCGGCGCGAATTTTAGCACTGCCTCTATGCAAAAACTATTATTAAATGGTCTTAAAAACGAATACTATATACAGACAAGGTTAATTAAAAATACGTAATAATGAGTCTTCTAAAAGAACTCAATAATAAAATACTAGGATGTTGTAACCCCTTATGATCCCAGCTAAAAAGCTGCTAAACACCATAACCGAACATTGGGGTGTATTAGCGCTATTATTTAAACGTTTTAAAATGGCTGACTTTAGCCTAAAAGACGTACAAAACGCGATTAAGCAAAAGCAGCCTACGTGGTCAAACGAACGCATTTATAAAGAAACAAATCGTTTGTTAAACCAAGATATTTTAATTCCGCTGGCTAAATCCTCTCAGCTTGAAATAAATCGTGCTATTGCTGATTTTGCTACTTTTTTACTGCAAGAAGAGCATTTAGGTTTAGCGCAAGAAATTAGCGTACTAGTAGAGGACCTAGCTCGTTTAGGTAACCGCCTAGATAACGCTGGCGAAATAGAAGACTTTGACGATTTACGCCGCTACAGCCGCATTATGGATGATCGGGTGCGTAAAATAATGAAGCTCTATACGCACAACGAAAACGCTATTTTAAATATTGTTGAACAAGCCAAATCAAATAATGCAGTGCAATCGCTGCAAAAGCGTTATAAAGCGGTAATAGAAGCCTTTGATGAATACATAGAGCCAATGCTTGAAATGGTTGATATTCGTGGTGAATTTCATGCGTGTTTTACCCTCATTGAAGAGCAAATAAGTAAGCAAATACTGCACATTGAGCGCTCAGGTAAAGCGTATAACGATAAACGTATGCTGGAGCAATTACGTACCCGTATACTCGAAATGCATTTAATAGGCCGAGAAAGCTTACGTAAAAGTGCCGATATGCTTATGCCACTGCGCGAGGAGCTACGCCGTAATAACTTAATTACTCGCCAAGCAGCCAAAGTACTTGGGCTTGTACGTAAAAATGGCGTAGACAATATGCTAAGTGCTGTACAGCCACACTTTGTGAGCGACGCACAGCGATATTCGCTTGGTCAGCAACGCCATATTGTGGCTTACATGGCAAGCTTGGTTGAATTTGAACACGAAGAATACCAATTGCCTGACCAGCAAGACGTGCCTGCATTTGTTACGCCTAATATTCCTGACTACAACGATGTTAAAACCAGCTTTGCTAAGCGCTTTAATAAAAAACGCAAAAAGCCGCAGCCCTTGCTGCAATTTTTAGACGAAAGCTATCCAGATCTCGATGCAGACGAAATGCTATTTTTGTATCAAAAATTAGTTAGCGACAGCGATATTAAAATAATTCAAAGCGATGAAAAAGCCCGCGTAAAAATTGCCGGTCAGCACTTTTCTTTATATCCATTTAATTCAGAGCCTCAGCCAGATTCAAAGGCAGGTAAATAAACCATGACACACATAAACTTAGACGAGCTAACCCATCTACAAGCCATTAATAAAAAATTAGTAGCGGGTTATCACATTTGCGAGCAAGACAACGTAATGTGGCAAGAGCTTGACCAACACATAGAAGACTACACCGCCCTATTTACCGCTTTAGGTAACGATTTAAAACGCGACAGCCGTGGCTTTTATTACTTTGGTAGCGACGAAAGCACACCCAATATGGGCAAAATATCTCGCGCTATCGCACTCACCATTTACATTTTAATTGAGCACTACGCCAATACGGGTAAAGATCCAATGCGTGCATTGTTTGACGACGTAAACGATTTAGAGCTTATGCAAACGCTGGTGCAAATTAACAAACATTTGTTTGATCAGCTTGAGATATTTTCGGGATCGGACCTACGTAAAGACGTTTACCTGCGCATGGTGCGCTTAGGTTTAGCCCGTGAAGTAGAAGGTGGCTTTATGCTACAAGCGCCAATTCACCGCTATATAGATGCACTCATGGAAGTAAACGAAGAAACCTACATTACAGAGGACGAGGAATGAAAAATCTATATGGACTAAGTAAACTCGCCCTACTTAACACCGCAGGCTATGCAAAATGTGTGATCCCGCTTGATAAAAGCAGCTCTATTTGCGCGCCCAATAACACAGGTAAAAGCTCGGTTATTAACGCCCTGCAGTTCCCGCTTATTAACGATTTACGCTTAACAGAATGGGACGGACACGATTTAGATGAAACCCGTAAGTTTTATTTTTCATCCGATCAGTCGTACATTTTACTCGAAGCTAACTTGCCTCATGGCTCGGTAGTAATAGGCGTTGCGGGACTTGGTAAAATTGCCGGTTACGCGCATCAGTACTTTTGTTATCAAGGAAAGCTTGATTTAGAGCAGTACACGCAAGGTAAAACTATTATTAAATTTACCAAGCTGTTCAACCATTTAAAATCGCTTAATTACAATCCTATTGAGCTTAAAGCACAAGAGCTCAACGCGCTACTTACTGGCGGCGCAACGCCTTTTGACGGCGACATTAACCTAAAAATGATCCCGCTTAATAATGTACAAGACTCCTCTATTTATAAAGAAATATTTAGACGTATTCTTAACTTACACAAATTAGGCGCAAGCGACGTAAAACGCTTTATGCTACGCGTGTTTGAACGCCATATGTCGAACTCTAAGGTCGATTTTTATGAAGTATGGCGTCGCTCATTTGATAAAGTAAACCGCTCAAAACGCGAATTAAAAGCCCTTGAGTCAATGCAAGAGCCAATAGCCGCGCTTGAATCAATGCTTGAAAACCAAACCGTGCTTAAAGGTAAATTAGCGGCGTACGCACCTAAAATTGACCAAGCATTGATTGATTTTGATACCTATCAAGAATCGCAACTTAATGAGCTGGGTATAGCGCTTGAAGATATAGAGCACGAAAAACACGAGTTTGAGCAAAAGCAAAGCCTATACGTACAGCAATCGCGTGATATAGAGCGTAGACAAACTCAAATTGAGCAGTGGTTTTTAGATTACGATGCGCTTAAAAGCGAGTTTGAACTGGTAAATAAAGCCACGCTCAAAACCAGCCTGACTCAGTTAAAACAAGATTACGAGTCGCTTTCGCACTCTATAACCAGCGCACAAGGACAAAGCCTACACACGCTTGACTACCGCATCAGCGAAACACAAAAACAAATTAAGAGCTTAAAGCTGCAACTTAAAAATCTTGAGTTTAATTTGTTTACCCGTATGCGCGAAGACCTCTCGTTAAAAGAAGTAGAGGAAATATCGCGCATTTTAAACCCAGATATTCTCTCGTTTGCGACCACCACTAATGGCGATATAACCATTGATGACGAAGATGCATTTGGGGAATTTTTATCGCTATTGAGTGAAAACGTAAAAGGCGGTGTACTAACGCTACCTGGCGCGAGTATTAAACTTAAAAAACTCTCCCCTGTGCAAATGCAAAGCGGCGAGAACAAAGAGCAATTAACTGCTCAGCTAAGCGCACTTGAGCATTCACTTAAAGAGTTTAAGCAACAACGCGATGTTGCTGCAAACGTTGCCGACAAGCAAAAAGAAAAAGACGCGCTATACGATGAGCTAATGAGCGCTGAGAGCGCGCTAAAACGCTTAGAACAGTTTGATGTAATGCAGCAGTCGGTTGAAGCGCAAGCCATGCTCAAAGAGCAATTATTAGCTGAGCGCGAACAAGTTGACGACTACTTGCAAGATATTCAAAAAAATAGTGGCTCAATTGCCGATCGTCGCTCGTTAATTAAATCGAAACAAGAGCAAATTAATCGCCAAACTGAGCGCTTACGCCAAGTTAAAAGCGAGCGAATTGACCACACGCTTGATTTATACAGCGGCAAAGTGACCCCGTACATGATTGATATTACGGTCGACTTTGATAACTTAAGCGACCTTGTTCATCACTTTAATAAAGACTGCCAGGAGCTGCGTAATTTTGACATAAACGTGCGTAATACCTATTTGCATGTATATAACGCGGGTATTACTAAATTCGACAACGAAAATGACGAATACACTAAATACCAAAAGCTAATAAGCGCCTTTCATAATATTGATAACGAACGCGATGCTGTTGAGCGCCAAGCTCGTGTTGCGCTTACAGAGGTTGCCGCAACTATTAAAGGCTTGCGAGAAGATTTAGACCGACTTCGCCGCGAAATGAACAGCTTTAATAAAGGCATAAGCCAGCACCGAATTTCAAACCTGCAAGCGTTTAAAATTAACGTAATACCGCGCAAAATGCTGGTTGATAGTATAGATACCATTATCAGCACGTCGCATCAGTTTGAACAAGGTGACACGCTTGATTTACTGAGCCAAGAACCGTACAGCGAAAGTGCAGTAAACGAAGCGAAAGATCACTTAATTAAACTTGCCTCAGATAAAGCGGGTTTAACACTTACCGATTTATTTGATATTCGATTTGAAGTGGTTAACCGCGCAGGTGAAACAGAGCACTTTGAAAAAATAGATTCGGCGGGTTCAAACGGCACACGTATTACGATTAAGTTATTGTGTGGCATGTTGTTTATTCGTTACTTATTAAGCGATCAAGAACAAAACCTATACCGTATACCTATTTACATAGATGAAGCGGCCGACATTGACCCGCAAAATCAAAAAGCGATTATAGAAACCGCACTAAGCTTTGGTTTTGTGCCTATATTTGCCTCAGTTAAGCCACAAATAAGTTGTGACTACATTGTGCCTATTCGTTCAGTAAAAGACGGTGCACAAAACTGGGTGGATGAAAAAGATTGGATTGAAGTTGAACACAATTAATTGGCCGTTAAGGCAAACCAACTAAACTAAAATATAGGACGTTTAAATAATACACATTTAAACGATGTGTGTTATTTTAAATTAATGCATTTTATTGGAGCAAACGTAATGAAAAATATACTTATTGTTGCAGCGCTAGCACTACTTACAGCCTGTACACAAACCCCTGATTGGGATTACGATAAATCAGCCAACTTTAGTAATTTTAAAACATTTGCTTGGGTAGAAAACGCCAGCCTAACTAAAGACACAAATAACTACCAAATTAATGGCCTAATGGAAAAACGTGTTCGCACTGCCGTTAACGCAGAACTGAGCCAAACACTAGGTATGAGCTTAGTTGATGCAGCAAATGCTGATGTACTTGTTAACTATCATGCATCGGTTGATAAAGAGCTTGAAGTAGATACATTTAATGTAAACTACCGCCCGCATTGGGGTTATTGGGGTACTGGTTTTCAACGTGATACAACCGCGCGTGAATACGAAGTGGGCACACTGATTATTGATATTGTAGACCGTGAATCTAACCAGCTTGTATGGCGCGGCGCGAAAGAAGGTCGATTAAAGAAAAATCAATCGCCAGAACAACGTGAAGCATCAATTAATAAAACAGTGAGCGAAATTTTAAGTAACTTCCCGCCGCAAAAGCAGCAGTAAATTAAAATTAGCTATAAGTAAGTTTTAAAAAAGCTCACAGTACGTGAGCTTTTTTGTGGATGTGTATTTTTGGGACTTTTAAAATAAAGTAATTACGAGCTACGCTCGTCACGTCAGCAAGCTGCACGTCTACAAAAAAACACCGCGTCAAACTTTACCTGTAGGCGCTAAGCTTGCTTGCGCGAGAAGCGATAGCTTCTAATTACTTTGATAGCGCTATATTCCATCTTAAATTACGAGCTGCGCTCGTCACGTCAGCAAGCTACGCGTCTACAAAAAAACACCGCGTTAAACTTTACTCGTAGGCGCTAAGCTTGCTTGCGCGAGAAGCGATAGCTTCTAATTACTTACTTTTTATAGCGCTATATTCAACCTTAAATTACGAGCTGCGCTCGTCACGTCAGCAAGCTGCACGTCTACAAAAAACACCGCGTTAAATTTACGATTTATACTTATGCAGTAACTCAAGCGGTATATGGCAATAGTCATCAGGGTGATTAGTTAAGCGGTCTTGATGCTCAGGATCGCTTGGCACGTAGTTAGTTAACAGCTCTACCCCTACCACAATTTTATCGGCATCACTGCGCTTGTTTATATAATTGCTTGCTGCATCTAAATGGCTTTTGTTTTTGCTGTAAATAGCAGTGCGGTATTTAGGGCCTACGTCATCCCCTTGTTTATTAATACTGTATGGGTCAATAATTTCAAAAAAGTAGTCATACAGCTTATTTAGGCTAACGACTTTTAAATCAAAAATGACTTTTACGCATTCGGCATAACCATCGTATTCGCCGTCAGTGGTTTTGCTTGTACCATTAGCGCGACCTGCTTCAGTACTTATTACGCCTGGTAAGTGCTTTAAAAACTCTTGTACGCCCCACAGGCAGCCACCAGCAAAGTAAATAGTATTATATTCTTTAGTATCCATTATAAATGTTACCTAATAAGTAATTATACCGATTGCATTAAAATAGTGTTCTATTATGGCGCCAAGAAAATAGCGCAATAACAAGGCGAAAATTATGACATATAGTTGTTCTATATAAATAATTTTTAACGCAGTGAGTGCGCTATTTAATACGATAGAATGACCATGTTTTTAATAAAGTCGGTATTACGTAAATGGTTATCAAATGCAGTTATTAACAAATTGATGTACAATCGCGCACAAAATGACTGCTGTTACATTTAGTTATTTTATCATGCTCAAATATAAGCTTTGAAATTAATTGTAACCGCAGCTACAAATAAAAAATGATGAGAAACACATGAATCGCACACCACACATTATAATACCTGCAATATTATGCAGCGTTACTGCATTTGCTAATGCTAATACGCTATCTGATGAGTCGGCAATCGAGAAAATAACGGTTGAGGCCTCACCCACTGCAAATAAGTTGCCAGTAGGTACATTCGACTCGCCTATTTCTAATTTAGAATATGACCCGCGTGTTGACCTTCAATCGCGTAATATGGCTGAGGCGCAAGCTGATGTAACTATTCGTGGTGGGATTTTTGAAAACACCGGTTTTAGAGTAGGAAGCGTTACCCTGCTTGACCCGCAATCTGGCCATTATTTTGCTGAAATACCCATTGCACCACAAATGCTAAGCAGCCCAGATGTTTTAACCGGTGCCGATAACGCACTTTACGGTATGAATAGCTCTGTAGGTACGGTTTCATTTGGTTGGAAACCGATTATTACTGGCGGTAGTGTTTCCCTTGGTACTGGTACAAACGACTTTAATCTGCAAAGTATTCACGCTGCTAAAAACACACAACTTGATAGCTTAGCTAACTATACTCTGGGCTTTGAAGGTGAGTATTCTCATTCGCAAAGTGATGGCACCATTGATAATGGCGATCATGACTTCTCGCGCGCCTCAGCTCGCGTGCAATTAGCAAGCGAGCACAGCCAAACAGATTTGTTTTTTGGCTCACAAGATAAGTTTTTTGGCTGGCCTAACTTGTACACCCCTTTTGGCGTTAACGAAACTGAAGATTTAGAAACCCGTCTTTGGATGCTTAATCACAAGCAAAACTACTCTGATAACAGCAACTTTGAAGTATCTGCTTATTATCGTACCCATGACGATCACTATATTTACTCGCGCGAAAATCCTAGTGCATTTGAAGCTTTTCATAAAAGCGAAGTTAAATCGCTTGGACTTTCGGGTCGCCATGCACAAAGCGATGCACTGGCAATAAATTACTCTGCACAGTTTATTGACGACTCGATTGAATCAACCACACTTGAAAACAACTTTACCTCTCGTAAGTATTATAAATTAAGCGTATTGCCTGAATACAAAATGGCGCTTGAGGATAATAAACAACTTACATTTCGTTTAGGCGCAGCCTATGACGATACAAATCGTGATGATGCTGAAGTATCAGCTATTGGTGACATAACCTTAAACACCCAAAATAGTGACGGCACAGCACAAACCCTTTACTTATCATACGCGCAAGCGAGTCAAGTTGCAGGCTACACAGCCATTGGCGGCAGTGATTCAGGCGGGTTATTTAGAAGTAACTACAACCTTGAGCGCGAAACCACATCAAACTTGGAGCTAGGTTTATTACTTGAAGAGCAAAGCTGGCAGTTAAACTCGGCTATTTTTTATCGAAAAGATAATAACTTAACCGATTGGACCTTTAATTTTGATTCAACCTCAGCGCGCTTTGCAAACCCAGTTGATATTGATACAGCAGGGGTTGAATTTTTAGCGACTAAGCACTTTGATACAGCAAAACTTATAGCAAGCTACACCTATTTACATAAATCAGAAAACTACGGCGCAGCCGATATTGATGCCAGCTTTTACGCGTTAAACTTTCCTGATCACCGTTTAACACTTGGCGCTGTGTACAACCCAACTGATATTTTAGAATTTAGAATAGATAACGAATGGCGTACACAACACAAAAATTCACTTAGAAACGGCAATGACAACGCGTTATTTACCCAGCTAACACTTAAAATAACGCCGCCACAATTGAGTAATTTATTTATCACCCTAGCGGCAGATAACTTATGGGATGAGTCGTTTGAAGAAATACCAGGTACACCAGGACGCGGTGAGCAATATACGTTAAGCGCAACGTATAGCTGGTAACTAGTAACGTAAGCAAGCTTCACGTCTGCAAAAACAGACACAAACCTACACTTTGGCGGTAGACGCAGAGCTTGCTCGCGTGAAAAGCGCAGCTTTTAATTACTTAAAATAAATACTCACTAATAGATAAGTGTAAATAGATGTGTATTTTGATAGCTCATTAAGTGAGCTCTTCAAGCTCTGTAATAAGCGCTAGAGCTTGTGCATTTGTTGATCCGCACACATCAAGCGTGGCGCTAAAATCGCTACATACTTTTGGGCGACTTTCATCACCAAATAACTTACATAAATTACGTTCGTCTAGCTGAATACAACGCTCTCCGGCTTTCTTACCATTTGGCATACCTGGAATAGGCGAACTAATACTCGGCGCAATACAACATGCGCCGCAGCCTAGCCTGCAATTCATCGATTCGGTTTTCATAATTTCCTCTGAATAAAAAACGCTTACTTTATTTTCTTTTTAGGCACTTAATTAGTCGCATAGTGAGTTGTAACACACACATGTAATGCTTTGTTACATCTTAAAACAGCTTGTAAACACTTTATTGCGTATTATTGCTCTGTCACCACCAATTATGAAGGAATGCCTTGTGGCTACTACAAAACAAATAATACTCCCAATCGCTGTTTTAGCAGGCGGTATTGCTTTAGCTTTCGCCTTTATGGCAATGAAAAAACCACCCGAAGAAAAGCCAGAGCAAGATTTACGTCCTTTAGTAGCAACACAAAGCGTACTTTTAGATTCTATAACGCTCGATGTTAAATCGTACGGCATTGTTAAACCAAAGTATCGTACCGAGCTAATCGCACAAGTTAGCGGGCAAGTTATTTCGGTATCAGATCAATTTGTTGAAGGCGCGTTTGTAAAGCAAGGCGATATTTTAGCACGAATTGATGCAAATGATTACGAGGCAGACTTTATTGAAGCGCAAGCGGGTTTAGCACAAGCAAGCTCAGCACTTGAAATAGAACGCGCGCAAGCACATGTCGCTCAAGCTGAGTGGGAGCGCATTAAGTCAGATTCAAGCGACGCTATCGCATCAGAACTTTATTTACGAAAACCACAGCTGGCCGAAAAATTAGCGCGTTACCGCTCTGCTCAAGCAAGTGTTAAACGTGCTAGCCGCAATCTTGAGCGTACTTATATTAAAGCCCCTTATGATGCCATTATTAATGAGCGCACAATTAGCTTGGGTTCAGTAGTAAACCCAGGTAATAGTTTTGGCGCACTAAGCGCAACCTCAGTTGCAGAGGTACGTTTACCGGTTGCCGATCAAGAACTGCAATATTTAAAAAATGGCGGCGTAGGCTCAAATGTTACATTTAGCGCAGAATACGCGGGTAAGCAAACAATGTGGCAAGCCAAAGTAATTCGCACCGAAGGTGTGGTTGATCAAACAAGCCGTATGAGCTACTTGGTTGCACAACTTGCAACACCTTATGGCGATAAAACACGTCCTCTTCGTTTTGGCTCATACATTAACGCTACCATTGAAGGTCGCCCGCTTGATAACGCAATTATTGTTGCGCACCACTTAGTTAAAGATAATAAAATTGTAATTTTAAATGACGATTTAACATTGTCGTTTAAAACCCTCAATATTATACGCGAACAAAACGGCATGATTATAGCCAGCCAAGGATTAAACAATGGCGAGCAAATTGTTACCTCAGCGCTTGAATACCCAACTGAAGGTATGGCAGTAAAAATTGAAGATATTGCGCCTGATAAAACTGATGTAACTCAACTTGCGCTGAAAGAGGAATAATCATGAACACTCGTGAAACAGGGTTAATAGCATGGTTTGCCCGAAATCCCGTTGCAGCCAACCTACTAATGATATTTATATTAGTGGGCGGTATTTTAATGGCGATGACCATTCGCAAACAAATGTTCCCACAGTTTGAAAGCAACTGGATAAGCGTACAAGCAGTTTACCCAGGTGCAGCCCCGCAAGAGGTTGAAGAAGGCATAACCATAAAAGTTGAAGAAAACCTCGAAGGTATTGAAGGCATTAAACGCCTAATTACGTACTCTAACCGTGGTTTTTCACAAGCCTGGATTGAAATAGAAGAGCAATACAACCCACAAGAAGTACTTGATGAAATTAAAGTACAAGTTGATTCAATAAACACCTTTCCTGCGGGGATGGAGCGCCCTGTTGTACGTCGTGATAAGTTTGAGCAAGAGGTAATGATACTCGCGCTTTACGGCGACATGAGTAACTACCAGTTAAAAGAGCTTGGCAACGATATAAAAGACGAGTTACAAGCACTGCCTCACGTTAACCTTGTTAATTTTAACGGCGGCTTAGAATACGAAATTGGTATAGAAGTCAGCCCTGATAAACTACGCGAGTACGGATTAACATTTAGAGATATTGCAGGCGCGGTGCAGAACTTTTCGGCAAATATGTCGGCGGGGCAAATACGCTCTGAAAATGGTTATATTTCGATGCGTGTTGAAAAACAAGCCTACCGTGGTTTTGAGTTTGAAAGACTGCCACTTATTACCCTTGCTGATGGCGCACAAATTTATTTAGGCGATGTTGCAACTATTAATGATGGCTTTGAAGAAGGTCTACAATATTCAAAATATAATGGTAAAAATTCACTCTCGTTTGAAGTAAACGCATCAAAAGATCAAGACATTACCGATGTAGCAAAAGTACTTAAAAGCTACATGGCAACTAAAGAGCCACTTTTACCTGCAGGCGTTAAGCTATCTCCTATTGTTGATTTAACTTACTACCTTGAAGGTCGACTCGATATGATGGTCGATAACATGATTTGGGGTGGCTTGTTAGTAATGATAGTGCTGGCACTATTTTTACCGCTACGCTTAGCATTTTGGGTAATGATGGGCTTACCGGTGTCTTTTCTGGGCGCCTTTTTGTTTATGCCTATTGGCTTTTTAGATGTAACAATTAACCTAGCCTCTCTTTTTGCCTTTATACTTGTACTCGGGATTGTTGTTGATGACGCCATAGTTGTGGGCGAGTCAGCCAGTGCCGAAATAGAAAAATACGGCCACACACTTGATAACGTAGTACGCGGTGTTAAACGCGTTGCGATGCCAGCAACCTTTGGTGTACTAACGACCATTGCGGCATTTTTACCTCAAACACTCGCAACCGGCCCTGGTGCTGCTTTTTCTAAGGCCATTGGTGGCGTTATTATTTTATGTTTGATTTTTTCACTCATTGAATCAAAACTAATTTTACCTGCGCATATTGCAGCAATGAACCCACGTAAACCAAATCCTAAAAACCTATTACATCGCTTACGTATGGTGATTGATAGTGGTTTAAAAGGCTTTGTGAATAACTACTACCTTCCTTTTGTTAGCCGCTGTATTCATTATCGCTATACAGTGATTGTCGGCTTTATGTGTTTGCTTATTGTAAGCGCAGGTATGTTTGCAGGTGGTTTAGTTAAGTTTGTACCAAACCCAAAAATACCGCACGACTTTCCGCGTATTGATATAGAAATGAACCTTGCCTCATCTGAGCAAGCAACGCTTGAAACCGCACGTAAAATAGAAAGCGTGTTGTTACAGGTCGATCAGCAACTACAAGAGCAATACGGTAAACCGATGATCCGCGATTTATCGGTAAGTCTGCGCGGACGAACGCAAGCAAATATTATGGCCATTTTGGTAGAGCCTGATTTACGCCCTATCGATACCTTTGCCCTGAGTGCGTTATGGCGCGAGCAAATGCCCGCCCTACCAGGCATTAAAACCATGACCATTCAAGACAGTATAATGAATGGCGGTCGAGATGATGGCGACGTTAGCTTTAAACTTGAAGGCAAAAATGCTGACGAGCTAAAAGAAGTGGCTGGTAAATTAAAAGCCAAATTACAAACAATGGAAGGCGTTGGCGACGTAAACGATTCAATGCAAAGCGCTACCGACGAAGTGCAACTTGATTTAAAACCACTCGCTTACAGCATGGGTTTAACGCTTGCTGATGTAGCGTCGCAAGTTAGCTTTAGTTACTACGGCTTAGAAGCGCAGCGAATATTGCGTGAAGGCGAAGAAATTAAAGTCATGATCCGCTATCCAGAAGACGAACGTAACTCAATAAGTGACATAGCAAGTGTGCGTATTATCACACCTACAGGCGCTGAAGTACCGCTAAGTGAGGTAGCCGAAGTTAAGCTGGTTGACGGTGTAAACCGTATTCGCCGCGAAAACTCTAAACGCACTGTAAACGTATGGGCTGCGGTAAATACCGACAAAGCCGAACCATTTGCGATTGCTGAGGAAATTCGTGACGAATACTTACCAACATTACTTAAAAGCTACCCTGGCGTTACAAGTGATGTAGCTGGGCGCATTCAAGAAGAGATGGATAGCGCTTCAGAGCAGCTTCGTGATTTTGGTATATCAATGATGATTATATTTGCCTTATTAGCCATTCCGCTTCGCTCTTACTCGCAGCCACTTATTATAATGTCGGTTATTCCGTTTGGTGTAGTAGGCGCGATGTTTGGCCATATGATTTTAGGTATGACTATGAGCAGCTTATCTATGTTTGGCATTATTGCGGTAGCGGGTGTGGTCGTAAATGACTCCCTCGTTATGGTTGATTTTGTAAACAAAGCCCGCGCCGAAGGTGTTGCAATTAAAGATGCAGTAGTACAAGCCGGTGCTCGTCGCTTTAGAGCAATACTACTCACCTCAATCACTACCTTTATTGGTGTAATGCCAATTATTTTTGAAACGAGTTTACAAGCTAAAATTGTTATCCCGATGGCTGTATCACTTGCTTTTGGTGTGTTATTTGCCACAGTAATTACACTGATACTTATACCGTGCCAGTATGTTGCACTAGAAGATGCTAAACGATTAGTTCGTAAAATGCGCGGCAAGCCGCCACTAGTAGATGCCCAACCAGCGCCTACAAATAGCTAAATTAAGTAACATCCCAACCAAAAAAGCTCGGCATATTATATGCCGAGCTTTTTATTTTTAGCTTAAAAATAATATTCACCTATTTGCCAAGTCTTTATCTTACTGATAGTTTAACTCTATAAATATAACCCTCAAAAGGAATAATGATGGGCACACTTCAACTTATTTTATTTATTGTTTTTGCTGTACTAACCACTCTTGGCTACAAAAAGAATAACCGCAACTTAATGCTATTAGGCGCCATTGCAATATCGTTTGCGTTTGTAGGGCTCGACTTTTTAATTGGCGTAGATGAAGGGATATCAGGCATTAATTAATCAATAAAAATTTCAGCTTGAAAATTAAAGGGACTTTAATGCGCTTATACATACTGATTATTTCTTTAGTTATTTTTTTAAGTGGTTGCCAGAGCTATATTGCTTATCAAATAACTAAGCCTCCGGAGAAAATTCTCCCTAAAGAATTTGAGAACTCCATCGCTTTATCTGGAGCACAAACCCATTACTGCAGCAGCGAAATAGGTTGTCTTGATTTTAGGATTATTTCACCTAAGGATATTGATAATTATCTACTAAGTGGCAATACGTTAACATTAACTTTAATTAGTAAAGGAAGCACTGAAGACGATACTTTTGAATATCAACTCAATGCTGATAATTTACCGAGTAAGTCAAACGATGGGCTTTTAATTATTTTTCCGGGATATGGCGTAAATAGTTTGGTTTATACCATGCAAGCCCGATGGCTAAGCCATATCACTGGAAAGAATGTAATAGTGATGCCTGCAAGTAATCAATACGATGAATTTAAGTATGGCTTAAACTCCCTTGATTTATTAGTAAAATATATAAATGAACACCAATACACCGACATTTCATTGCTTAGTTACTCAATGGGTGCAGTTGCAAGTATCGACCTCACAACCAAACTCAATATTAATAAGCATATACTTTTTGCTCCAATGATTAATTTTAAAGCCGCACTAAGAACAATTGCTAAGTTATCATACCCTGTTTATAGCAAACTGTTAGGTGATGATTATATAAACGAAGTCGCGGCTAAGGTAATTGAAAACAGTAAAGTACCTCTTAATAAACTCGACATATTAAATAATCTAAATAAGACCCCTTATGCAAGGCAAACTTACATCTTTTCAAGTAATGCAGACAAAGTGAGTCCATATAATGGGCTGCTTACTCTTAGTAACCCAAAAGTGAGCATTTATGAGATAAAAGATTTAAATCACCTTGAAATGGTTTCTTTAATATCCGCACAACAAAGGAATGTGCTCCTTTCCTTGCTTGATGGATAACTTTGGCAACAATCCTAATAATTGAGAGAAATATTGCTCGTTTTTTATCCCTAATACGTTATGGTATTTAAATAATAAATAGACATAATAAAGTTAAGGAACAGCCATGAATACATCCCCCTCTGATCACATTCCTCAAGAAGCCTTTGATTGGTATGACGAATACGCCCACGGTTTAATGGACCGACGTACTTTTATGAAAAAACTCGGTAGCCTTGCTGCACTTGGCTTTTCGATGGCTGTACTTACATCAGCATTATTACCTAACTATGCACTTGCTGAACAAGTGTCGTTTAATGACGATGATATTAAAGCAACATACGAAGAATTCGATTCGCCAGACGGGCACGGTAAAGGCAAAGGTTACTTAGCAACCCCTAAAAACATAGAAGGTAAGCTCCCTGTTGTTCTTGTGATACACGAAAACCGTGGATTAAACCCATACGTAAAGGATGTAGCAAGACGCTTAGCGAAGGTAGGCTTTATTGCATTTGCACCCGATGCGCTATTTCCACTGGGTGGCTACCCTGGTAATGATGATGAAGGACGCGCTATGCAAAAAACTATGGATCGCGCTAAAATTCAAAACGATTTTGTTGCCGCAGCGCACTTTTTAAAATCACATGCTAACAGTAACGGTAAGTTAGGCGCTGTCGGTTTTTGTTTTGGTGGCTACATTGTTAATTATTTAGCGGCAGTAGATAGTAATTTAATCAGCGCTGGCGTGCCTTTTTACGGCACTCCCGCCAGTGAAAGTTTACGTAAAAATATTAAAGCACCGTTAATGATTCAATTAGGCGAGCTGGATAAACGTGTAAACGCGTCGTGGCCACAGTACGAACAAGATTTAAAAGCTAATAATGTTGAATACACTATGCATATGTATAAAGGGGCAAATCATGGTTTTCATAACGACTCGACAGGTCGCTATGATAAAGACAATGCCGAACTTGCATGGCAACGTACCGTTGAGTTTTTTAATAAAAAGCTAAGTTAACGAATAAAAAATAATGCCACCAGCTCTAAGCCGGTGGCACTATTAAAAATACTTGGTTTTTATTAACTTTAATTTTTTTTGCTACGCATAACTAATAACGACAACAAAACGAGTAAATAAATACTCAAAGAGCCACCGCTACTAGAGCCATCTTTATTTTCGACTTTTGCAATTTTTTCTTCTTTAACACGTGTTTTAAACCTTGATAGCTCTGCATCTAAATTAGTAGTCATATCACTAACTGCTAGATTAAAACCTTCAGCCGACTTTTCAGATAACGTTTCATCAATACCTATTGCTGTTGTTCTTTTTTCAAGTTTACTTATACCTGGTGCTCTAAATAGCATTTTTCTACTTTTAATATCAAAAACAGCTGTATCCACAAAGGTTTGAATTGTATTTTCATTACCTGGAATAACGTACATACCCACTATTGTCCAATAAAGTAAGGCTGCATTATTTTCATACGATTGCGTAACTTGATCATATGAAACCAGTGCCATTACATCTACATCGTAAAGCCTCCCGACTTGCTCGAGTGTTGCAAAACCTTCACCTCCTTTTAAATAGGTACTTGGTATAACTTCAATGCGGTCAATGTAATCATATTGTAGAAATGACTTTTTTACTTTTTCGAGTAACTCGACTTGGTTTTGGGTCTCTAACCCGTCTGGCTGCCAGTTTTTAGACGGTACAAATGCAATTCCGACGGTAACAGGGAGTTTTAAAACAGGTATCTCAGGTTTATAGGTAGAGCGGCTTTGTTGATCAGGATATAAGAAGTCCATTAAGCTACTAGATTGCGTATTTTTACCTGTATTGTTACTCACAAGCGAACTACAAGAAGCAAGTAAGGTCGCCATAAAAATAATTATATATTTATTAAATTTCACATTTATTCCTTTTTATTTTTAATTTAATTCAGTTACGTGCCAAAGCTCACCCGATGGTCCCCATAAGTAAATAACGCTACCCCAAGGTTCTTGTTTTATACCCTCAAAGCGGATATCAAAACCGTTTAGGTTACTAATGAGTTCATATGCTTCATCTATATTTAACACACAAAGTTGCAGCATTAAGTTTTCAGCAAACGTTTTATTATAATAACGCTGTAAAAAGAACGTACATTCGCCAAAGGTACACACACATAAATCATTTGAGGCATCTTCAATCTTAAATCCAAGCGCTTTATAAAAACACTGAGATTGTTCATAATTTTTACAGGGAATAAAAACTCTAATATCATCAACTTGCATAACTCTTCCTTAATTAGCTCAGTACGCTTTTATCAATAATTCCTTTATTTACCAACTGCTGCAAAATAGCTTGGGATTTTGCTCTGCATGCATCACGTAGTAAACGCACCGCTGGGGTTATTGACTGCCTACTTGGGCAAATAAGCCAAAGTTCACCATTAACATGTTGATAATCTTGCATTACAGTAACCACCCTGTCATTGAGTAAATCATCGGCTATATCAAGGGCTGATTTTACAGCCAAGCCTTTACCCGCAACGCACCAGCGCCTTACTAAATCGCCATCGTTTGAGGCGCGCCTGCCGTTCATTTTAACTTTATATTTTGACTCACCATCGGTGAATTCCCACGTATTATTTATAATATCCTGCAACTGATAAAACAAACCTTGATGCGACGCTAAATCATCGGGATGCATGGGAGCCCCGTTTTGTAAGAGATATTCGTCAGTTGCACATAACAAGCGCGGTACGTTACAAATTTTGAATCCATAAACGCTAGCATCATTAGGTGAGCCATAACGAAGCGCTATATCAACTGAGTCACGGTAAAAGTCGATATTACTATCACTTATATGCGTTCTTAAACTTAGCTTTGGATAAGTGTCCATGAGTTCATCAATCCATGGGATCACTAAGTTACGGCCTAAGTCAGATGAAAGGGCAACACGCAGCTCGCCTTCTATTTCGTCGTGTTCACCTTTTAGATTTTGCTTTGCAAGCTCAAGTACAGCTAAAGCCTGCTCACATTGTGGTATGTAGCGCTCCCCAGCAGCCGATAACCTTAAATGACGTGTTGTACGAACAAATAGCTCACTACCAAGGGCTGCCTCAACACGTTTAATAGCAGCGCTTGCTGTGGCTGTACGCATATCTAACTTAGCAGCTGCGAGCGTAATACTTCTAAACTCAGCTACTTTTAAAATAAGTTTTAAATCTTCTATGTTCATATTATCTATTTTTATTTGATAATGATTCAACAATTATGCGGTTTATCTATATTAAAGCAAGGTCTACTATATATCCATCAGCTAGCCAAAGCATGGCTTGCACCTTATATGTAAACAAATTAGGACACTTATTATGAAAGCCATTGGTTATAAAAAACCTCTTCCTGTTTCTAATCCTGAATCGTTAATTGATGTTGAATTACCACAGCCAGTTGCAACAGGTCGTGATTTATTAATTAAAGTTAAAGCTATTGCAGTTAATCCAGCAGATTACAAAGTGCGTGCATCTATGCCCCCTGCTGATGGTGAAATAAAAGTTATTGGTTGGGATGCTGTTGGTGAAGTGGTTGCCATCGGCGATGCTGTAACGGCATTTAAACCGGGCGATGCTGTTTACTACGCAGGTGATATTACCCGCCCAGGTAGTAATGCAGAATTTCAATTAGTGGATGAGCGCATTGTAGGGTTCAAACCACAAAGCTTAAACGATGCTGAAGCTGCTGCATTACCCCTTACTGCAATAACAGCGTACGAATTATTATTTGAGCATTTAAACATTGTAAAACAAGCAGCTGATTCAACAACAAAATCAGACGACGTTATTTTAGTAACAGGTGCCGCAGGCGGCGTTGGTTCTATTTTTATCCAGCTTGCTAAAGCGATTACTGGCGCAACTGTGATTGCCACTGCATCGCGTGAAAGCTCACAAGCATGGGTTAAAAAACTAGGCGCAGATTATGTTGTTGATCATACAAAACCATTACCCGCTCAAATTGATGCATTAAACATTGGCTCGGTAACACATGTAGCAAGTCTGCACAGTACTGATACTTATTTTGAAGCGTATACAGAGGTACTTGCACCCTTTGGTAAAATTGCAATGATTGACGATCCTGAGTCATTAGATGTGAGTAAATTAAAAATGAAGAGCTTATCGCTACATTGGGAATTTATGTTTGCCCGCTCAATGTTTAATGCCAAAGATTTAATTGAGCAAAGCAAGTTACTAAATCATGTTGCTGAGTTAATTGATCTGGGCCATATTCAAACAACGATTGGTAAAAATTTAGGCATTATAAATGCGGCTAACCTGCGTATTGCACACGCAGAACTTGAAGAAGGTCGCTCTATTGGCAAAATAGTGTTGGAAGGTTTTTAATTCCATAAATACTAAATACGCGCTGCCTGAATTAATTGAAGGCACCAATGTAATTGGTGTCTTCAGCCAATATTTCGGGGTGGCTATGGCTGTATTTATATTTATTAAAGAAACTATTACCTAATAATATTTGATAATGATTCAACCATATACCTGTTTATCATATTGTAATAACCCACTACTATCCGTACCTAGCTATATTGATAGGCCTTACTTTACGTAGATATCAATTGAATTAAATAAGTAGAGTGATTTAAAAACACGATATTATTTTTGTAATAAATTTTTAAAAGGGTTTGTTTTTACTAAAACTGACTCAACATAGTAAATACTGGTAAAACACCTACTCAATGGAGAAACTAATGACTCACCCTATTATTAATGACTTAGAAAAGCGTTACACAGCAAAACGTTACGATGCAACGAAACGTGTATCTCAAGACGATTTAGCCGTTATTTACGAAGCTATGCGCCTATCTCCATCATCTATTAACTCGCAGCCTTGGAAATTCATCGTAATTGAATCAGATGAAGCTAAAGAGCGTATGCATAGTACATTTGCTAATAAATTTGCGTTTAACCAGCCACATATTAAAACAGCTTCGCATATAATATTATTCGCTCACAATCCTAAATATACCCGCGATGACTACGCACAAGTTATTGATGCAGATATTAAAAATGGCCGTACTAAAGCAGAAAATCGCGAACAAGCTTTTGGTGCTTATGCGTTTGTTGATATGAATACTGATGAGCAAGGCGTTAATGAAGAGTGGACTAAAGCACAAACTTACATTGCACTGGGTAACACTATGCATGCCGCTGCACGTTTAGGCATTGATTCAACCCCAATGGAAGGCGTAGATGCCGAGCTGATTGGCGAAGTCTTTGAAAAAGAACTTGATGGTTACGTATGCGACGTGGCATTAGTACTTGGCTATCATGATAGCGCTGAAGATTATAATGCTAAATTACCTAAATCTCGCTTAGCAAAAGAGCAAGTTATTCAGGTTTTATAAGTAATACGTTATAAACTTAAATGATAACAATATTAAAAAACCACTTATTTAAATAAGTGGTTTTTTTGCTTTAAAGCAGTTTAACTTACTTTGCGCTGTGCAGCCTGAATGTATTGCACTAAATCTTCAATAGAAACAACGGCCATACTATGTTTATTAGCATAATCACTCACCTCAGGTAAGCGCGCCATTGAACCATCTGGATTTGTTAGTTCGCAAATTACGCCAAATGGTTTTAAGCCGGCTAGTTGCATTAAATCAACGGATGCTTCGGTATGACCACGACGAACTAATACGCCACCCGTTTGTGCTTTTAAACCAAATACATGCCCTGGGCGCGATAAATCACTTGGTTTTGCATTATCCGCTGTCGCTGCTTTTATAGTAGTTACTCTATCAGCAGCAGACACACCTGTTGTTACGCCATGCTTAGCTTCAATAGTGACTGTATAAGCGGTGTTATTTTGACTCGTATTGTTAGCTACCATTTGCGGTAAGTCGAGCTGTTTAATGCGTTCCTCCCCCATGCATAAGCAAACAATGCCGCTGCCTTCGCGGATCATTTCGGCCATTTGAGAAGTCGTTAAATGCTCAGCTGAAAAAACAAAGTCGCCTTCATTTTCACGGTTTTCATCATCAACAACAAGTACGCCTTGGCCTTGCTGTAGTGCAGTGATTGCGCTTTGTACGCGGGTATGGCTTTCGCCGAATTGAGTAAGTAGAGACTGAATCATCATTATATTCCAAATAAAAATAATAGATTCAGGACTGTGAAAGGATCAGTAATACATCACTTAAATTTAAAGCGATCACTACCAAAACAGCTTAAATAAAATAACAAAAAGCACGCAGCAAAATGCAGCGCACACTGTTATACCAATAACATTAAATTAGTGACTAATTATAGCGCAAAGAAAATAGCTCACTTAACGCGATACAAGGATCATGTCTTTAATAAAATTGGTTTTAGTATAATAAGCCATATTCTCTTTCATCCGGACTGTAACCGTCGGCTCTGGCATCTCACCAGATCTGCTTGACCTTTACTTAACCTAAAATAAGTTAAATAAAGCGCTCGCGGGCTCGTTTAAGTCATAAAAAACATTAAACATACCGCCGGTGGGGAATTTCACCCCGCCCTGAGAATTTACAGTAAGCATTAGCACTTACTGTAGGCATATTATACGCTTGTATTTATTTGTTTTTCAAAACTAAATACAATAAAAACTACGATAGTTGAATATTTAATGATGCGCGATCTACTATACCTTCGTTTATATCAGCAACTAGCGTACAGGTAGCACCATTGACCAAATTTAAGTTAGGTTGAACGTGCCCTATATCCGCATCAAAAATTACAGGAAATAAACACCCACCTAGCGCTACATCTAACGCATGGCGATAATCAAAGGCATCGTAATGACCTTGTGTTATTTCACTTCGCCCTAAAACCAAGCCATTGATATCATCAAATATACCGGCTAATTTTAATGACAGTAAAAATCGTGCAACGGTTGTTGGTGTAAGTTCTGAGTTTTCGAGGTATAAAATAAGCCCTTCGGGCGCACTGTCCTTTTTAAACTCATGCAGCGCTAAAAATGGCGAGTCGAGCAATAAACCTACGGTATCTAAACACCCACCAAATAACCGACCAGACATTTCTATGGTACGTTTATCTGTGTAGTTTAAACATTGCCAGTTTGTAGGCTCACTCGGGCTGAGTAATTCGTTCGGATTTTGCGCGTAATTAGGCTTATTTTTTTGGTATAAAGAAGAAGGACCTTGCTCAAATTTACTACCGGCTTCGTAGGTCAGAGTTTCAAATATTTGTAAGCTATACGGATTTTTTTCATCTGGGTGTAACTGCATAAGATTGGCGCTGTGTAGGGTTGCCCATTGGCACTTAGCAGTGAGTGCACATGCAATAGTACTCACATCAGAAAAACCAACTAACCACTTAGGCTTTGCTTCTTTAATGGCGTTAAAATCAAGTAGTGGCAGTATTTCCATTGCCAGCTCTCCACCCATTGGCGGCATAATCGCATCTATTTCATCATCTAATAAAAAACCCATTAGCTGCTTAGCATGCGCTTTAGCATTAAGCTGTTCACGTGGTTTGTTTTGACGTAAAAACTCGCCTTCAACAACATCATACCCTCGTTGTTGTAGTCCATTTATAACTATATCTAATCGTCCGTGATACTTTTCTTTTAGCCCAGATGAAAGCGAGCAAATAGCAATTTTAGAGCCTACTTTTAAAGGCGCTGGGTAAAGTATATTAGCCATTGAGTGTTCCTTTTAATGAAGTGATTATGTACCTATATCATCATGCTCACTCTTTATGCAATATGAACACCCTTATCAGTATAGTGATTTATTTAGGGCATAAAAAAACCGATGTAAATACATCGGTTTTTATTTAAAACGTTAAAGTGAGTTATGCGTTAAAGATACTCAACTTCAATGATTTCGTACTCAACGATACCTTTTGGCGTTTGGATAGACACTGCATCGTCTACTTGTTTACCAATTAAGCCACGTGCAATCGGTGAATTAACAGAAATTAAGTTGTTTTTAATATCTGCTTCATCATCGCCTACAATACGGTATTTTACTTCAGCATCCGTATCTACATTTACTATAGTTACTGTGGTACCAAAAATAACTTTGCCCGTATTTGGCATTTTAGTTACGTCGATTATCTGAACATTTGAAAGTTTAGCTTCAATTTCTTGAATACGACCTTCACAAAAACCCTGTTGCTCACGTGCAGCGTGGTACTCAGCGTTTTCTTTTAAGTCACCGTGTTCACGCGCAACAGCAATGTCGGCGATAATTTTTGGACGGGTAACTGTTTTTAATTCGTTAAGCTCTTTGCGCAGTAAATCTGCGCCACGAACTGTCATCGGAATTGATTGCATACTTTTCTCACTTAACACCAAGGCCCTAGTTGGCCTTGGCACATTTCCTTAGTTCAATCGCAGGTGTAGCTCTTGAACTGACGTTACTTTACTACGGTCATCTGCTTTGTTAGCAGTACAGTTAGCAAAAGCCGCGTTCAAGGTTGTCGTATAGTTGGTTTTATTTTGCAATGCACCACGACGTAACACCTTCGAATCTTCGATCGCTTGGCGACCTTCGGTGGTATTAACGATATAGCTGTACTCTTTATTCTTGATATAATCAAGAATATGCGGGCGGCCTTCATATACTTTGTTTACACGTCGTACTTCAATGCCAGCTTCTTCAAGAGCTTGTGCCGTGCCACCCGTTGCGTCAAGTTCAAAACCTAAGTCGGTCATAATCTTGGCTAATTCAACAATGCGTGGCTTATCGCTATTACGAACAGATAATAACGCGCGGCCACCGCGTGGTAAAGTGTTGCTTGCACCTAATTGTGCTTTTGCGAATGCTTCGGCGAAAGTATCACCAACACCCATCACTTCACCCGTTGAGCGCATCTCAGGGCCACGAATTGGATCCACACCCTGAAACTTAGCAAATGGTAAAACAACTTCTTTAACGCTGTAATAAGGAGGGATCACTTCTTTAGTGATACCTTGGCTTGCCAAAGACTGACCCGCCATACAACGAGCCGCCACTTTTGCAAGCGCTACACCGGTTGCTTTTGATACAAACGGTACAGTACGAGCGGCACGCGGGTTAACCTCAATTAAGTACACTTTGCCATCTTTTACAGCAAACTGTGTATTCATTAAGCCAACAACACCAAGCTCAAGCGCCATATCGGTTACTTGCTTGCGCATTACATCTTGCACTTCTTGCGATAAAGAATGTGCTGGTAATGAACATGCTGAGTCACCAGAGTGAACACCGGCTTGCTCAATGTGCTCCATGATACCGCCAATAATTACTTGCTCGCCGTCGCAAATTGCGTCAACGTCAACTTCAATTGCGTTATCTAAGAAACGGTCCAGTAATACAGGTGCTTCGTTTGATGCAGATACAGCTTCGGTCATGTAGCGACGTAAATCGTCTTCATCGTATACAATTTCCATTGCACGACCACCTAGTACATACGACGGACGTACAACGAGTGGAAAACCAATTTCGACTGATTTAAGTAGTGCTTCTTCAGTTGAAGTTACTGTTGCATTTTCTGGCTGAAGTAAATTTAAACGCTCTACAAGTTGTTGGAAACGTTCGCGGTCTTCTGCACGGTCAATCGCATCAGGTGAAGTACCAATTACTGGAACACCATTCGCTTCAAGCTCACGTGCTAATTTAAGTGGTGTTTGACCACCGTACTGCACAATAACGCCTTTTGGCTTTTCAACACGTACGATTTCGAGTACGTCTTCAAGTGTAATTGGCTCAAAGTATAGTCTATCAGATGTATCGTAATCGGTAGAAACCGTTTCAGGGTTACAGTTAACCATAATGGTTTCATAGCCGTCTTCGCGAAGCGCAAGCGAGGCATGTACACAACAGTAATCAAATTCAATACCTTGGCCGATACGGTTAGGACCGCCACCAATAACCATGATTTTGTCTTTATCTGTTGGGTTTGCTTCACACTCTTCATCGTAAGATGAGTACATGTAAGCTGTGTCTGAGCTAAATTCTGCAGCGCACGTATCAACACGTTTGTATACTGGCACGATGTTTAATAGGTGACGTTTTTTACGAATTTCAGCTTCAGATACACCAGCAATTTCAGCTATACGTGGGTCTGCGAAACCTTTGCGTTTAAGTTTACGTAGGAAGTCAGCATTTAAACCAGCCATACCTACTTCACCAATTTTTGCTTCGTCTTTTAAAATATCTTCTATTTGTACTAAGAACCAGCGATTAACTTTAGTCAGCTCATAAACATCATCAACGCTCATACCATGGCGCATTGCATCGGCAATGTACCAGATACGCTCAGCACCAGGCTCGCGTAATTCGCGGATGATTTTTTCTTTAGCTTTAGGGTCATCAAGTGCAACTATTGGGTTAAAACCTGTTGCGCCCACTTCAAGACCACGTAATGCTTTGTGTAATGATTCTTGTTGGTTACGACCAATCGCCATTACTTCGCCAACTGATTTCATTTGCGTAGTTAAGCGGTCGTTAGCACCGGCAAATTTTTCAAAGTTAAAGCGAGGAATTTTTGTTACAACGTAATCGATTGAAGGCTCAAAAGATGCTGGAGTTTTACCGCCAGTAATATCGTTTTGAAGCTCGTCAAGCGTATAACCTACTGCTAGCTTTGCAGCAATTTTAGCAATTGGGAAACCCGTTGCTTTTGATGCAAGTGCAGATGAACGTGATACACGTGGGTTCATCTCAATGATAACCATACGGCCATCTTCAGGATTAATACCAAACTGCACGTTAGAACCGCCAGTTTCTACACCAATTTCACGTAATACCGCCATAGAGGCGTTACGCATAATTTGGTATTCTTTGTCGGTTAGCGTTTGCGCTGGTGCAACGGTGATTGAATCGCCAGTGTGAACACCCATAGGGTCAAAGTTTTCAATGGTACAAACAATAATACAGTTATCGTTTTTATCACGTACAACTTCTGTTTCGTACTCTTTCCAACCAATCAGTGATTCATCAATCAATAATTCGTTTGTTGGCGATAAGTCTAAACCACGTTCACAAATTTCTTCAAACTCTTCCATGTTGTAAGCAACACCGCCACCGGTGCCACCCATGGTGAAAGAAGGACGAATGATACATGGTAAGCCAATTCGGCTCATTGTATCTTTAGCTTCTTCCATTGAGTGAGCAATTTCAGCACGAGGACATTCAAGGCCAATGTTTTTCATTGCTACGTCAAAGCGTTCACGGTTTTCTGCTTTGTCGATTGCATCCGCCGTTGCACCAATTAGCTCAACGCCATGCTTAGCCAATACACCATGCTTGTCTAAATCAAGTGCACAGTTTAATGCTGTTTGACCACCCATTGTAGGCAATACTGCATCTGGCTTTTCTTTTTCAATAATTTTTTCTACCACTTCCCAGTGAATTGGTTCGATGTAGGTAGCATCGGCCATTTCAGGATCGGTCATGATAGTTGCAGGGTTTGAGTTAACTAATATAACTCTATAGCCTTCTTCTCTAAGTGCTTTACACGCTTGAGCACCAGAGTAGTCAAATTCACAAGCTTGACCAATTACAATTGGGCCTGCGCCTAAGATAAGAATGCTTTTTATGTCGGTACGTTTTGGCATTATTACTCCAGTTAAATTAGTGTTTACGCGCTTGCATCAAATCGATGAAGTGGTCAAATAATGGTGCTGCATCGTGTGGACCTGGACTTGCTTCAGGGTGACCCTGGAAGCTAAACGCAGGCTTATCAGTACGATGAATACCTTGAAGCGTTCCATCAAATAACGATTTATGCGTGGCACGAAGCGTACTTGGTAGGCTTGATTCTTGAGCTGCAAAACCATGGTTTTGAGCTGTGATCATAACTACATTACGGTCTAGGTCTTTAACTGGGTGGTTACCACCGTGGTGGCCAAATTTCATTTTTTCTGTTTTAGCACCTGAAGCAAGGGCTAATAACTGATGACCTAAACAGATACCAAAAATAGGTGTGTCGGTTTCTAAAAAGGCTTGAATGGCTTCAATAGCGTAAGTACATGGCTCAGGATCACCAGGGCCATTAGATAGGAAGATACCATCAGGGTTTAAAGCAAGTACGTCAGCGGCAGAAGTTTGCGCTGGTACTACTGTAAGTTTACAACCACGGTCTACAAGCATACGTAAAATATTACGTTTTACACCGAAGTCGTAGGCAACAACATGAAACTTTTCATCAGCAGCGTCAAGGGTTTTAAATCCTTCACCTAATGTCCAGCTTGATTCGCGCCACTCAAAATTTTCCTTGGTTGAGACAACTTTTGCTAAATCCATACCTTTTAAACCTGGGAAGGCTTGCGCGGCTTGTAACGCTTTATTTTCGTCTAGCTCGTCACCGGCAACAATACACCCGTTTTGTGCGCCTTTGTCACGCAAAATTCGAGTTAGCTTTCTGGTGTCGATGTCCGCAATACCTAAAATATTACGTTCTTTTAAGTAATCATCTAACGATTGCTCGTTACGAAAGTTACTTGCTAGCAGTGGCAAATCACGGATCACTAGGCCTTTAGCCCAAATTTGATTCGCTTCTTCGTCTTCGCTGTTGGTACCCGTATTACCGATATGTGGGTACGTCAAAGTTACGATTTGTTCCGCGTATGATGGATCAGTCAAAATTTCTTGATAACCAGTCATAGACGTATTGAATACCACTTCACCGACTGACATGCCGTCAGCGCCGATTGCAGTACCGCGAAACACTGTGCCGTCTTCTAGGACTAACAGAGCGGATTTAGTCAAGTTAAACCTCCTAACAGTAAAAAACGGGAGTAAGCAATTGCTTAACACCCCGCCAATACCCAGAGGGATCGTCAAAACCAGATTTTTGTGAGCTTAAATTGTTTTACGCAGTCTTAAATGATGCAGATGTAAAGCATTCAACCTTCAATCATTTTTCTTGCCTAAAACTATTTTCATTCCCACTGAAACCCTGGATTTACTAGCCACTTGGGTATAATTGGAAACACGCATTTAGTAATTTTTGGCAAATTGGCTGCATATTACATGAAGTTGCTATTTAGGTCTAACATTATTTGGTTAATTGTTACAAATAAGTCACTGTAGGTGAAATTAGACCCAAACAGTTAAAATAGTAACTAAACTACTTAAGATCTAGCACATCTTGCATATCATAAAGTCCAGCAGGTTTGTTTTTTAACCAGCTTGCAGCCCTTATAGCACCTAGAGCGAACGTCATTCTCGAACTTGCTTTATGTGTTAATTCAAGCCTTTCGCCCATTGTAGCGAAGTATGCGGTATGTTCACCTACTATATCGCCCCCTCTTAGGACAGAATAACCAATCTCATTTTGAGATTTCGCTGTTTCTACTTGGCTTCGGTCATATACCGCAACCTCGTCGTGATCCCAGCCTTTCGCTTGCGCGATTGACTCACCTATTGCCAGTGCAGTACCCGATGGTGCATCTATTTTATGACGGTGATGCGCTTCAAATATTTCGATATCTAAATCGTCACCAAATTTAGTCGCTGCAGTTTGCACAAGGTTAAGTAATACATTGACACCTACGCTGTAATTTCGCGCAAATACAATAGGGATATGTTTAGCGGCATCGTGTAATAGCGCCATATCATCATTTGTTAAGCCTGTTGTGCCAATTACCATAGGAATTTTTTGTGCAACAGCTGTTTTTAAATGGTTTTTCATACCCGCTGGCAGCGTAAAGTCGATTAAAACATCTACATCATCTATTGTACTTTCGTCGCTAAAGCTAACACTGTTATCGGCTGCGCTATTTACTTGATTTACATTAATGCCCAATAGCGATGAACCACTACGAACATATGCGCCTGTAAGTTGTGTTTGCTCTTTAATTGTCGCGGCTTCTAATAGGGCTAAGCCCATTCTGCCGTTAGCACCAAAAACACCTATTCGATTTGTAGTCATGGTTTTTACCTAATTTAATTTGAATCCGTTTATTAGCCATATATCCGGGCATTACAAAATACGCAGGTGGGTATTTTTATGCAGTTGGATAAATATTAATCGCTGAAAATCGCGTTGCTTTATAGATATTATCTAAAAGTCATGCAATAGTCAGGTGACCTTTTAATTTAATAATAATAACAATACCAGTTTACTTTAGCCATCTATACATTTAAACTTCTCTTTCGCGTCGATTTGGTCTTTGGCTTGCGGACGCTGCGGCTAACAACTTTTTAAAATAAAAAGTTGTACTGCTAAATTCAGCTAAAAGAGGAGTTTTGGCTGTGATAAATTTTACTGGTTATGAGGATTATGATGCAGCCATCATTTAATAAAAATAAAGCAATACTTTCTTTACTTCCCCTACTTACCTTTGTAGCGCTATTTTTAGGCTCCGGTTTGTATTTGCAATCGCAAGGGGTTGATTATGCTTTTTACCAACTACCTGCACCTGTTGCTATATTGCCCGCCATCATGCTTGCGTTTATTTTAAATAAAGGCACGGTAAACCAATGTGTAGAGACCTTTATTAAAGGTGCCGGACACAACAATATTATTACCATGTGTTTAATCTACTTACTTGCAGGTGCTTTTTCGGCTGTGGCAAGTGCAACCGGTGGTGTAGATGCGGTAGTAAATGCAGGCTTATCGCTTATCCCACCTTCGTTATTGCTCCCTGGTTTGTTTTTAATTGCGGCCGTTGTTTCTACTGCAATGGGAACGTCAATGGGAACAATTGGCGCCATTGGCCCTATCGCTTATGCGGTATCAATTAAAACAGGTATAGACCCAGCATTAATGGCAGGTACGATTGTATCTGGCGCTATGTTTGGCGATAACTTATCTATTATTTCAGACACCACTATTGCAGCTACGCGCACGCAGGGCTGTGAAATGAAAGACAAGTTTAAAGAAAATCTTAAAATTGCAGTCCCTGCAGCCATTCTAACAATCGCCCTGTTGTTTTATTTAACACCTGCTGCACAAGTAGTTGAAACTAAAGACTATGATATTTGGTTAGTACTTCCTTATGCCTTTATTTTAGTGTTAGCAGTTGCTGGCTTGAACGTATTTGTAGTGTTGTTTAGCGGTATTATTTTTGCCGCATTAATGGGCTTTACAGGAAGTTACGAAGGCGCAAGCTTTGTAAAAGACATTTACAAAGGCTTTACTGATATGCAGGAAATATTTTTACTTTCTATGTTTATTGGTGGCTTATCTGAATTTATTCGTATTAACGGTGGTCTTGATTACATTGCTCAAAAAATTCAAGCGATTACTAAAATCATTGCAAAATGGCACCGTAAAGTGGCAGACCAATTAGGTATCGCTGCGTTAGTTTTAACAAGTAATGTATGTATTGCTAATAACACAGTGTCTATTATTGTGGCCGGTCCTATTGCTAAAAAGCTAGCAGATGACGGTGAAATAAGCGGTAAACGCTCTGCCAGTTTACTTGATATATTTGCCTGTGTTACACAGGGTTCATTGCCATACGGTGCCCAAGCATTGTTATTAGGTGCTACGTTTAAAATTAGCCCGTGGGAAGTATCAACGTCTTCTTATTACTGCTTTATTTTAGCATTTACAGCCATTGCAGTTATTTGCTTACGCCGTAATAAAGCATAATTTAAACACCGATACTATGTTGCAGCTTAATAAGTAAGCTGCAACATATGTTAAAATAACACTCTACATATCAATCACTTTTGCTATAATGCGCGCCTTCGCGTGTCACTAAAATTATAGTTAAATACAGATATGAAATTTAAAAAATTACTTCCTCTCGTTACTTTTACATCAATTGCTTTATCGTCTTCTGCTTTTGCGGCTAATTGGAGCAGCACAGCACTACATATTAATAATGGCGACCAAAAAAACCCATTCACTGAGCAAGAGTCAAACACAACTGTTTACTCGGTTCAACATGCATCGGGTTACGATTACGGCGATAACTTCTTTTTTATCGATTACAGTAAAGACGATACCGATGATGGTTACCAAGATGCTGATTTTTATGGTGAGTGGTATTCAACGGTAAGCTTATCGGCCATTAACGGCGAAAAAATTGGCGCAGGCGCATTATTAGATGTGGGCCTTACCGGTGGTATTAACGTTGCTGGCGACGCTAAAGTAATGAAATACTTGCCTGGTGTTAAATTAAGCTGGGATGTACCTGGGTTTAACTTTTTTCAAACGCTGTTCACAGCTTACATTGACGATAGTGAAGGTGTAGCAAAAGGCGGGGCTCCTATTGAAACAAATAGCTGGATGCTTGATGTTGCCTTTGAATACCCTTTTAATATTGGCTCACAAAAATTTAGCTTTAAAGGCCACGCTGAATACATTGCAGAGCGTGAAGATGAATTTGGTAACGATGTAGAGGCGTGGATACTCGCACAGCCTATTTTAGTATGGGATATGGGCCACGCTCTTCAAATGAAAGAGAACACACTACTGTTGGGTATGGAATTACAATACTGGCACAATAAACTAGGTACTGAAGTCACTGAGTCAGTGCCACAAATCCATATTGAGTGGACGTTTTAAGCTTTAACGATACTCGTTTTACCCTACATTAATAAGCGAAGCTCTATTTTAGCTTCGCTTTTTTCATCTCCAAATTAAACAACGTTGAGCATGACAAAGCCTCAATTGAATAGTACTTAATGTTTGGTTACTATAATGAATTATTCTGAGTTTTATATATTAGAGCTCATATTATTTGTCCTTAATTGGAGTAACCAAATGTCGTCGATTAAAGTTATTTGCTTTTCTACTTTATTGTTATTAACAAACAATGCATTAGCGAGCACAACGCAAGATACCTCTTCACTTTCTTATGATGCACTTTTAAGCAGTTACCAGTACGATTTTAAAGTAAATTACTTTAACATTGAGTCACAAAAACAATCTCTTAAAATGGCCTATATTTACTTAAAGCCTACCAAATCCGACATGCCTACAGTGACGCTTATGCACGGCAAAAATTTTAATGCAGATTACTGGACTACCACTGCGCAATACTTGCAATCTTTAGGCTACGGCGTATTAATTCCTGATCAAATTGGTTTTGGAAAATCATCTAAACCAACTAATTACCAGTATTCATTTGCGGCTCTTGCTCATCATACCCATGCGTTAATGGACTCACTTAATATAGAAGAGTCAATTGTATTAGGGCACTCTATGGGTGGGATGCTAGCGAGTCGTTTTGCATTAATGTACCCAAACACAACAAGTAAATTAATTTTACTTAACCCTATTGGGCTTGAAAACTATCTGCAGTATGTTGATTACAAAGATACAAATTTTTTCTATAAAAACGAGCTTTCAAAAACGCCAGAAGGCGTAAGAAAATACCAACAAAAAAATTACTACGATGGTAAGTGGAATGCCACATATTCAGCCTTAACCGACTTTATAACAGGGCAAATACAAGGCCCAGATAAAGAACAAATGGCATGGGTAAATGCAAAAACATACGATATGATTTTCACTCAACCTGTAATAACCGAATTTAAAGATTTAGCAGTACCGGTTAAATTAATTATTGGTACACGCGATAGAACCGGCCCTGGCCGTAACTGGAAAAAAGACGGTGTTGATTACGAGCTTGGTCGATATGATAAATTAGGCAAACACGCTGCAACACTTATACCTGACGCACAATTATTTGAACTGGATAATTTAGGGCATCTGCCGCACATTGAAGATTTCGAACGCTTTAAAAATGTATTTAAACAAGCACTTGCTGCTGAATAACCACGCTTAAGAACTAAAATAAAACCCCTGTAGGTAAAATACTTACAGGGGTTTTATTTTAATTACGCATTAATACTAAACGCACACTACTTCAAATAGTAAAGCGCTTAACTACAGTGTGCATTGTGGGTTTTTACCCTGTGCTTTAGCAGTGCTTTGCTCGCTAAGTGCTTTACTCATTTGCGCTTGTAGATTTTTAATACGGTTACTTGGCGCTGGGTGAGTAGATAAAAACTCAGGGGTTGTACCGCTGCCCGCTGCACTCATATTTTCCCAAAGTGTAACCGACTCTTGTGGATTAAAACCCGCCTGTGCCATTAAATCCAGACCTATAGTATCGGCTTCTGATTCGTGAGAGCGGCTAAATGGTAAAACGACTCCATATTGTGCGCCCAAACCTAAGCCTTGCATAATTTCGTTACGGTATTGAATATTACCCATTTCAAGTGCAGCACTACCAAGCTGCATACCGGTATCTAAAATAGAGCTTTGTGAAACACGCTCATTAGAATGCTCAGCAATTACGTGCCCTACTTCGTGCCCTAGTACTGTTGCTAGTTGGTCTTGATTGGTGGCTATTTTTAATAAGCCCGTATGAACCCCAATGTAACCACCAGGTAGTGCAAAAGCGTTAGCAGATTCATCTTCAAATACCACTACTTCCCAATTTTGCGACGCGTATTCTTTTGGTAATACAGCGACTACTTTTTCAGCAATGCAATTTACATATGCATTTGTTTTTGCATCTTTATTAATTGGTTGGCTTTTTTTCATATCTGCAAAGCTAGCTGTACCCATTTCACTCATTTGTTGATCTGAGTAAAGCGCTATTTGAGTACGTCCTGTTGGTGACGTTTTACAACCGGCTAAAACGGCTGTCGCTAATACTGCAAGTACTAGTTTTTTCATGATAATTCTCTTAAGTAATGAATTTTTTATTGCTTGTAGAATAGCAAACACAGTACCAATTTAAAATATTTGCTTTATGTACCGTTATATTAAAAAAAAGCAATATGACGATAAACTTAGCGGGCAAACTAAGTTTATCCAAATACAATGCCCTGTTACACTATAGCCCTTGTTTTTAGTGATTGTTGAGTTTACACATGGACGCCTCAGCCTCGTCTTTTAATACCCGTATTTTATTGCCTTTATTAGCCAGTATCGTGGCGATTACGCCATTGGCGATAGATATGTACTTACCTGCCATGCTGGTAATTGCAAACGATTTACACACTAATATGCCCAATGTACAAATATCGTTGAGTATTTACTTAGCGGGCTATTCATTAGGGATGCTATTTTTTGGCCCCATTGCCGATCAAATTGGCCGCCGTAAGCTTGCACGTATTGGCTTAACCTTATTTGGTGCAAGCTCTCTTGCACTGGCATTTACCACCGAAATCCATGCTTTTTGGACTCTTAGAGCAGTGCAAGCATTTACGGGAGCGGCAGCAACGGTAGTAGTACCGGGTATTATTCGCCATATTTATCAGCAAAATACAGCTAAGGGAATGTCGTATGTGTCGATGATTATGATGGTAGCGCCGTTAGTTGCCCCTTCTGTTGGTTCGTTTATTTTAGGATTTTCTGTTTGGTCAACCATATTCTTGGTTCTTGCTGGGTATAGCTTTTTAATATTAGCATTTGTGCAAGTGTATCTAATTGATATTCCTATTCACAAAAACGAAAAAAAGGGTCTCGCTCTGTTTTTTGACAGCTATAAAACAGTACTCAGTAATAAAGATGCACGTGCCGACATACTCAGTTCTATGTTTGTATCGTTTGGATTTTTTTGCTTTTTAACATCAGTACCTTTTATATATTTAGATTTATATGAAGTGTCAGAACAGTTATTTGGTGTGTTATTTGCCTTTAACGTAATGGCGCTGATGTTTGGTAACTTTTTAAATACGCGAATTGTACCAAGGCTGGGCTCTCGAAAAATGCTCTATATTGGGCTTGTATGTGGGTTTGTATCGGGGCTGGCTTTGTTGACATTTAGCTTATTACACTTATCACTTTATTATATTGTGGCTGCTATTGCGCCATTAATGATGAGCTTAGGCGTCACTGCAAGTAATGCTGACTCGCTAATATTAATGAAGTTTGAAAAAAACACAGGCACGGCAACGGCCGTAATTGGCACACTTCGTTTTGGCAGTGGCGCGTTAGTTGGCCCACTACTCGCTATTATGCATGCAAAAAGCGCAGTGCCATTTTCAAGTCTAATGTTTAGCGCTGTGTTGCTTACTATGCTCGTACAGTTAATTCACTATAAAAAAGACAAAAAAAATGCCTCAATATGAGGCATTTTTTAAAACTAATAATTCAATTAAGCATCAGCAGCTTTAGAAACCATAACCATTGCAGGGCGTAATAAACGACCATTCAATGTGTAACCTTTTTGCATAACAGCAAGTACTGTATTAGGTGTTACATCGTTACTTGGTTGAATTGACATTGCTTGATGAAAATCTGGATTAAACTGCTCACCTTGTGGGTTTACAATTTCAACACCAAACTTTGCAACAGCATCGTTAAAGCTTTTAACTGTCATATCGATACCTTCAAGCAACGGCTTTAAAGTCTCATTTTCTTTATCAGAAAACTCAATAGCACGCTCAAGATTATCAATTACAGGTAGTAATTCGTTAGCAAATTTTTCTAGTGCAAACTTATGCGCTTTTTCTACATCTTGTGCTGCACGACGACGAATGTTGTCTACGTCTGCTGCAGCACGAACAACACCATCTTTTTGATCAGCAATAGTTTGTTTAGCAGCTTCAAGCTCTGCATATAGCATAGCTATTTCTGCTTCAGGGCTTTGCTCTTCTTCTGCATGTTGATCAGCGGCTTCTACTGCTGCTTCTACATCAGCCTGCATTTTAGAAATTTCTTCGTTTAATTCTACTTCTTGCTCAGGGTTTTGTGTCTGCTCAGACATAAAATACGTGCTCCAATTCTTTACAACTGCGGTAATTATGGGGATTGAATAAAAAGATTCAAGAGTTAGATGCCTCAATTAATTTAAATTCTCGAATTATTTCTTCGATTTGCGCTGATTTAGGGCAAATTATACAAAAGCGGCTTTGGTATTCTTGATTTTGAAAGTACGGCACGCTTATTACAATCAATTCATCACACTCAGTAAAAGGCAATTTTTCGCTATTAAGTACCGAGACACCGTTTTTAAAAGCGAGTTTATCTTCTACATAATTTAAAAACGAAACACCAATATTTAAACTTTGCTCACAATCGATTTGTTTATAGAGGTAATTTTCGCCAACTACAATACTATTATCTGAGCCTAATTTTTGACTTAGCTGTCGCGTCCATTGATTAAGCGAATCATGACAATTTCGAGGCGCTGTATTTGCCATCGCCTGCATACGATACAAACCCTCCATAAGAGTTTGTTGGCTAAATACGGTATTCAACCATGTTGCAAACTGATAACGAACAGAATCTGACGAATCATGAGGTTTATCAATACAAATGTTGTGGCTCTGCCCAGCCCTGTCTATTAATAGAATAAGCCAGTCGGTAGAATCAAAATCAAGCACCTCTACTCTAAACACTTGCTGCGAGCTGGCTTGTGGTAAACCAACACAACAACATATTTGGTATTTTTGGCTCAAACCATGTGCTAGTTCAACGAGTTGTGATTGCTCTGGTTGCCAATAATTAGCAATGTCAGCGAGTGGAAAAAACTCATCAAACCAATAATCAAACCCTTCATTTGTGGGCACTCGTCCTGCAGATGTATGAGGTGAATACAATAACCCCACTTTTTCTAAGCGAGCCATAGCATTACGAACCGTAGCCGAGCATACTGCCATGCCTTTGAGTTTGGCAATTTTTGTTGATGGAACAGGCAAGCCTTCACCATTACAGTACATGTTCATAACAGCTGAAAAAATTTGCTGATCTCGTGAGTTTAGTTTCATGGTATCTACATCTTGTTGCATGAAAGAGATATCGGGGCGTTTAGTTGTTTTTCAAGTCGTGCAGTTAACTCACTGCGAATAAAATTGAAGGTTTATAATATTGCTATAATCTGTATTTTCAAACACTTCTGTTTTGAGTTACTCTACAATTATTAAATCTTTTTGTGCGTACATTATGGACTCTCCTTTTAATACCATAGGCCTAATTGGCAAACCTAATCACCCGGGAGCCGCTGCTACCCTTCAGCGCTTACATACATTTTTACTTGCGCTTGGTTTTGAGGTAATAGTAGAAAAACGCACAGGGAGTCAATTAGACGATATCCCGCATGACAAACTTGTTAAGTTAGTCGACTTAGGAGAACAAGCCGATTTAGCTATTGTTGTAGGCGGTGACGGTAACATGCTTGGTGCTGCACGCGTGCTTGCGCGCTTTAACATTGCTGTTATTGGTGTAAATAGAGGTAACCTTGGCTTTTTAACTGATTTAAACCCTGAAGGGTTTGAAGCGAGCTTAGAGCAAGTCCTCAGTGGTGAGTACCTTGAAGAAAAACGCTTTTTATTAGAAGTAGAAGTATATCGCCACAACGAATTAAAGAGTGCAAACTCAGCCGTTAACGAAGCGGTACTTCATGCCGATAAAGTAGCGCATATGATTGAGTTTGAAGCTTTTATAAATAATGACTTTGTGTTTTCTCAGCGCTCTGACGGTTTAATAGTATCAACCCCTACTGGCTCTACGGCATATTCACTTTCAGGTGGCGGGCCAATTTTAACGCCAGAGCTAAATGCAATATCGTTAGTACCTATGTTTCCTCATACCTTATCTAGCAGACCTTTAGTGGTCGATGCCGATAACGAAGTACGCTTAAAGCTAAGCCTAGAAAATACAGATAGCCTACAAGTAAGTTGCGACAGCCATGTTGTGCTTGCCGTATTACCCGGCGATGAGGTAGTAATTAAAAAAGCGGATAAACAATTGCGCTTAATTCATCCAAAAAATTACTCGTACTACAACGTTTTACGTACAAAACTAAATTGGGGTAGTCGTTTGTACTAATTTTATTGCCAAAAGTTAAACGATAGAGCAAAATATTAGTAACAACTAAAAATTAAACATTTCAGGAACAAACGGCAATGACTTATGTAGTATTCTTTGCTTTACTGCTATTAATTACACTTTTATACAGTTACCTCAAAATTGAGAGTAATCGCAAAAAAGCAATCGAAGCTAGAAAAAAGCTATTTAATGAACGTGTTTCGCATGTAAATTCACGCCTTAAAGCAAAGCTTAATGATCTTCTTGATGCTAAAATAATTCGCCCAAAATACGCTCCTCGTATTCAAGCTATTGTAAATAATTTTTTTGTTGTGCAATCGCATACAGACGAGAATTTGCAACAGCTTGAAGATACCGCTGACCTACTAATTAATACGTTGTCCAATGAGTTAATTAAAGCTAATCAAACGAATGTAATCCAACCATTGATTGATAATATACAGTACTTTGTATCTGAGTTACCTCAGCAAGGAATTTTATACAATAAGAGTTTTTACCTAAATACTTTACCTCCACTTATCGGGCTACTTAAAACCGAAGACGTTATACAAGCTACTGATATTGTTGATGATCAAATTGATACCTCCCCAAAAACTTCTGACACACAATTTACTCAAGATGTAAGCGTTGCATAAATAATAAAAAATTAATTTGCAAAAAACCAAAACACTGTATAAATTAACAGTTAATTGACTGGATGGATAAACAGTATGTTAATTGGTTTAGAAGTTAAAAATTTTGCAATTGTTAGTAATTTAAGCACAGAATGGCGCAGCGGTATGACCGCAATCACTGGCGAGACAGGTGCTGGTAAATCTATTGCTATTGATGCGCTATCATTATGTTTAGGTGAACGAGCTGAAGCATCAGCAGTGCGCCCAAGCTCTGATAAAGCAGAAGTATGCGCTCAATTTGACCTAACAGATTTACCGCTAGCTCAATCGTTTTTAGAGCAACATATGCTAAACAATGACGATAATGAATGTCTATTGCGTCGTGTTGTTTGCAAAAATGGACGCAGTAAAAGCTATATTAATGGCAGTGCCGTTACCGCATCACAATTAAAAGAACTTGGTCAATATTTAATATCTATTCATGGACAACATGCCCACCAACACTTATTAAAAGCTGAGCATCAGTTACAGCTTTTAGATGCCTATGCAGGGCATCACAACTTAGTAAATGATGTAAATAACAACTATAAACAGTTTGCTAACTTACAAAAAGAATTTAAACATTTAGAGCAACAACAGCAGCAACAAGCAGCGCAAAAACAATTGTTAGAATACCAAGTTGCAGAGCTCGATGAGTTTGCCTTACAAGAAGGTGAATTTGATTTAATTGAGGCCGAGCATTACAAACTTAGTAATAGCCAAACAATATTAGAATCGTGCCAACGTGAATTACAATACTTATATGAAAGTGATCAACAAAATGCTTGTTCAATGCTGCAGCACAGTGCCCAACAATTCGCTGAGCTGGCTCAATACGACGAAAGCTTAGCGGGCGTAGCAGCGCTCCTTAGTGAAGCCGCAGTACAAGTTGAAGAAGCAAGCCGTGAAGTTCGAAATTATACTGAGCAAGCAGATTTAGATCCTGCTCGTTTAGGTGAAGTAGAAAATAGACTAAGCGGTGCGATGGATTTAGCGCGTAAGCATCACATAAAACCACAGCAGCTAGTTGAGTTTCATCAATCGATTGCTCAGGAGCTTGAGTCAATAAGTAATAATAGTAATCGTCTGGAGCAACTAGAGTCAGAAATAGAAAGCGCGTTACTTAGTTATAAGCAAGCTGCCGATGAACTAAGTAAAAGTCGCTATGAGTATGCTAATACACTTAACACACTAATAAGTGAAAGCATGGCTAATTTATCGATGGAAAACGGTGTATTTGAAATAGCTTTAACTCAAGAGAGTAGCCGCGTACCTAATAGCTTAGGGTACGATAATGTGTCGTTTTTAGTATCAACTAATCCTGGGCAGCCACTTCAGCCGTTAGCTAAAGTAGCCTCAGGTGGTGAGCTTTCGCGAATTAGCCTTGCTATACAGGTAATTATTGCCCAAAAAGTAACAACCCCAACGCTTATTTTTGATGAAGTTGATGTAGGTATTTCTGGCCCTACAGCATCAGCCGTAGGCAAACTATTGCGCCAGTTAGGTAAGTCTACTCAAGTGATTTGTGTTACTCATTTACCGCAAGTTGCTAGTAGCGCACACCAACAATTTTTTGTAGCTAAAGAAATAGCACAAGGCGAAACGTTCACTCATATGCTGCCTTTGAATAAAGATGGTCGTATTAATGAAATAGCTCGCTTACTTGGTGGTGATAATATTAGTAAAACAGCTAAAGCGAATGCTAAAGAACTAATAATGGCCCATGCCTAATATTGGTTAATAGAGCTTTGAAGGATTAAATAATGCACAGTACTTTAGTTAATTTTTGTATCATTTTAAGTTGGTTTTTATTAGCGCTAAGCAGCTGTTTAATAATTTTTAGTAAATATAAGCATACTTACTTTAAACAGCGTTTACTGAGGTTTTTAAATAGCTTTTTAGTTCTTCAGATAATCGCCGTAGCCTATTACTTTACTAGCGAAAAAATAAATAACCTAAGTGACTTAGGCATCAGTTATTGGCTATTAATTACAATGCAGATTGCCTGTAATGCAATGTGTTACATGAGCGTAAAGCGCAGAAAGGCTAAAATAAAGCCATCACTTGATTCGTTTTCAATGGATTAAAGTAGATAAACCTTTAAGAAGAACACGTTCTGTTTTTACCTTGCGCTTTTGCTTTATAAAGTAGTTCATCAGCACGCTTGATATCAAGATCAATTGAGCGTTCGGCACTTGCAGAGATAACACCAATACTTAGCGTAATATTGGTACTATCTGAAAATAAGCTCACAACTGAAGCTTTAAGGGCGTTGTGGATTTTTTCTGCAACTTGCTCCCCCTGCTCAACTGTTGCATCTGGAATAACAATTAAAAACTCCTCTCCGCCCCAACGTGATGCAATCGCATTTTTTGGAATACTTTTATCAAAGGTTTTAGCTAACTGAATAAGTGCTTCATCGCCAAAATCATGGCCGAATTGATCATTAATTTTTTTAAAATTATCTACATCAGCTAATAAAATTACAAAAGGAGTATTATTATCTTTCAGCTCACTTTTAAAAGCCACAAGCTTATTCATGGTATAGCGACGGTTTGGCAGGTTGGTGAGTGGATCTATAGTTGCTAAAAATTCATTCTTTTGACTCAAAGCAATTATTTTATTGCTGTATTTTTCTCTTGAACACTCGTAGTAGCCACTCAGCGACGCGACAATCATAAAGGCAATTATTATTCTTATAGGAAACTGTTCCGGACTATAGTCATATATGTTGAATATATCAGCACAGTAAAAGCCTAAAACAATCGCTAATAAAAACAAAATTATATCAAATGTACCTCGTTTAAGTCCGCGTATTGAATAAGTAACAGGAGACACTATGAATATCCATATAGGCCCTGTTCCTTGTGCTCCCCCAGTGAGAACTAGGTAAAACATTAGTGCATAAAGGTTGTATAAAATTATAGTGCCTGACTTCTCTACTCCCCTACTTATGCTAAATGCCAATAAATAAACAAACGAAGAAACAACCAGGGTACACGCTAATAAATAACTGCTATTAATAAATGCTAAGCTAGCCATCGAAAACGTTGCTATAAACCCTATTGAAGAGAAGAATCGAACAATGAGTTTCCTTTCCGATTTGTTTGAATATTCGTACATAATTTCTATTTATTTTATTAATGTATAAAAGCCTACTTGTATGTAAAAAGTAAGCAAACCGTAAACAGCGTGCGATAATGAACCAACTTTATATTTAAATCAACTCCAAAGATTAGTTATTTAGGCTTGATAAAAGCGTATATTTTAGTCATTATTTACCTTTATCAGGGATGAATACGGTTATTGTAATGTATGATCCCATGATGTAATACGCTTTATTTAAAAAAATAAAGCCTAGGATAAAACAATAACGTTAAGGATTAAAAATGAATAAACTTGCTCTTCTTGTTCCTGCACTAATAGTACTGAGTGGCTGTAAAAGTAATGATATAACTCGCGCAGTTAAAGATGGTATTAACGGTGCTGTAAATAGTGTATCTAGCTCTAGCAACCAATCAATTAACTCTTCAAATCAAAGTGCTTATACAACGACGCAAACAAAAGTTTTAGCGTATAAAGCAACAAAAGAAGCTAGAGATTATGGCCAAATAACGTTAGCTAGTACTGCTGAAAATCCAAAAAAACAAACTCGAGTTGCTATAAATAAGTGCCTGCATCCTCGTGTAGGTGAAGTAAAATGTAAGGCTTATATGTATGAGATTAGCCCTCAAGGCTGGTTAATAGATGCCCAAAGCAACCGTATTTGGCTCGAAACAAGAACAACCCACTATGACAAGGTAGTTCCTTCTGGTAGTTACTATATGAAAGTAAGAACGGAAGGTGTCGCTAAAGAAAGCTATGCTACAGGTGATATTAATATAATACCGTTTGTTACTAACTACGTTGACATTACATTCGAATAAAACAAATAAAAAAGCAAGCCAGTTGGCTAATGCCAGTCAGTTAAGCTGACTGGCATCTTTCTTTTTATGGGGATACTTAGATGGTTTTGGCTTAACCCATCGGGGATATCTTCTATCCTCTCGTCTAGCTGGAAGCTTAAATAAGACCAGTGTATCGAGTAAGTGCTGCCAGTGTATTGGAATGTTCCCTGGGCTCATTATAGATACTGACGAGAAATACTGAATGACAGCCATCGAACTGCTAGAGAAACTAAGCTGGTTAGGCCATATCCCTGTGACTGTCGCCGCCATCGTCATTATTCTTCGTATTAAATTATAGGCGAGTAACACGGCCCATAGCTCCTGACGCACCATGTCTGGACGCTTACTTCTTAAATGGTATGCGCTATCAAGCATGGTTTGTTTGATTTCTCTAAACCCAAGTTCTATCTCCCAACGATGACAATATAATTCAACAATTTCATTACCTGGATAACGCAATCTATCCGTCATCGAGGTTAATATACGGTAGCTTTTGCCCTTTATTGTTTTGCTGATTAATCTCGCTTTAATCGTTTCAGGAACATCGGGAAAGTTTTTTTGTGCATGCTTTGTGGTTTTCAATTCAATGATATGGTCATTTTTACCCGCGCTGGAGATGATTTCATACTGTAAGTCGGGCCTTGCTGGTATCAGCCAGTGCCTCATCTCCCCAGTTTGATGCCAACGGTTTAACAGGCCTAAAGAATAATATCCTTTATCAAACATAGTCAGTGAATTATCTGGTGTACGTTCAATTAAACGCTCAGCTAATTTCATCTCGTTGGTTTTATAGTTATCAAACTCGCTACTGAGAAGTTGATGGCTGGTCAATTCCATATGACAGACCATGCGTATTTGAGGAAAGGCTGTATCACCGTATTGGTTGCTACCTGAAGAGAAGGCTTTACGATTATCAGGCGTGTCGGCTGTTCGCCACACAACACCGTCAACAGCTAATAGGTTCAAACCATTCCATGTTTCGAATGACTGTTGCTTATACATTGATTGAGCAGATTTATTGAAAACGTGTTTAACGGAATCATCACCTAACCTTTGTCTAGCCTGTACCATCGCACTTGGAGCAACGAGTTGGTTCTTGCCAGGTAACATGATATCTAGCTTATTAGCGATATTCCAAACTGATTCTTTTCGAAACAATGCCATGCCAATAACTGACCACAAAACGGCTTCAAGCGGTAATCTTCGCTTACGAACGGTTGCAATCCCTGCTTGTTGAAAACCTTGTTCAATGATTTCAGGGTCAAGAATTTCTGATAATTTTTCAAAGGTATGGTATCGGCTGCTTTCTTCAAGTGTTGCTTGCAGTGCTTGTTCTATATTCACAAAAAAATCCGTAGTTAGTTTCCTAACTACGGATTTTGCATGATCGTTTGGATCGGTCAACCGGTCATTTTCTTAACTGATCGGCATTAAGCCAGTTGGCTTGCTTCTTACATCACTTTATTAATACGAACAATTAAACTTTTAAGTAATCCATAATACCTTCTGCAGCATTACGTCCTTCAAAAATAGCGGTTACCACTAAATCTGAACCACGCACAATATCGCCACCAGCAAATATTTTAGGGTTCGTTGTTTGATGTGTAAATTCACCTTGTTCTGGAGCATTAATGCCGCCCCAGTGGTTTACTTCTACATCGTATTTTTCTAACCAATCCATTTTATGAGGCTGGAAACCAAATGCCATAATAACTTGGTCAGCTTCTATCACATGCTCTGAACCAGGTACTTCTTCAGCACGACTTCTGCCATTTGCGTCAGGTTCGCCTAATTTAGTTTTAACCATTCTAACGCCAGTTACTTTACCTTTATCGTTCAATACAATGCCTTTAGGCTGAACGTTATAGGTAAATATAACGCCTTCTTCTTTGGCGTTTTTAACTTCACGTTTAGAACCAGGCATATTTTCTTTATCACGACGATAAGCACACGTTACTTTTGCAGCATTTTGACGAATAGACGTACGCACACAGTCCATCGCTGTATCACCACCACCAAGTACAACTACTTTTTGGTTAGCCATATCAATACACGGCTGCTTAGTCTCGTCATAGCCCATTACACGGTTAGTGTTACCAATCAAGAACGGGAGTGCATCGTGAACACCTGGTGCATCTTCATTTTCAAGACCTGCACGCATACTTTGATACGTACCAACTCCTAAAAATACGGCGTCGTAGTCTGCTAAAATTTGATCAAGCGTAATATCAACACCTACTTCAACATTTAACTTAAACTCCACGCCCATTTCAGTGAAAATCTCACGGCGCTTTTGCATCACTTCTTTTTCAAGTTTAAAAGAAGGAATACCAAACGTGAGTAGTCCGCCAATTTCTGGGTGACGATCAAACACTACTGGTTTTACGCCGTTACGAACTAAAATATCAGCACACCCTAAACCAGCTGGGCCCGCACCAATAATAGCCACTTTTTTGTCGGTCCATGTTACATAAGACATATCAGGCTTCCAGCCCATTTTAAATGCCTCATCGGTAATATACTTCTCAATATTACCAATTGTTACAGCACCAAACTCTTCATCTAATGTACACGAGCCTTCACACAAGCGATCTTGTGGGCAAACGCGACCACACACTTCTGGTAAACTGTTTGTACGATGAGAAAGCTCAGCTGCCTCTATAATACGACCTGTGCGTATTAACTTTAACCATTGTGGAATGTAGTTATGTACTGGGCACTTCCACTCACAATACGGGTTACCACAATCTAAACAACGATCAGCTTGTGAGTTAACCTGATTCTCTGAAAAGGGTTCGTAAATTTCTACGAAAGATTTTTTACGTGACGAGATTGGTTTTTTGCGTGGGTCTACACGCTGCACGTCTATAAATTGATATACATTTTCGCTCATACTGCCCCCTTATTGCGCCTGAACACGTAGTTCGGCACTACTGCGAGCGCGATGCCCGAGTAAACTTTTTACGTCGCTTGATTTTGGTTTTACTAATTTGAACATCGGTAAGTACAGTTCAAAGTTAGCTAAAATGCTTTCTGCTCTGCACGAACCCGTAAGCTCTAAATGCTCAGCAATTAAGCCGCGTAAATGCTCTTGATGCGACGTTAGTTCGTCTAGTGTTACTATTTCGACAAGCTCTGGGTTAATGCGTTTTTCAAAATCATTTCGCTCATCTAAAATATAAGCAAAACCACCAGTCATGCCCGCGCCAAAGTTAACACCTACATTACCAAGTACACACACAACGCCACCGGTCATGTATTCACAACCGTTGTCACCTACACCTTCAACAACCGCTTGCACACCTGAGTTACGAACTGCAAAGCGCTCACCGGCACAACCCGCTGCAAAAAGTTTTCCGCCTGTAGCGCCGTACAAACATGTGTTTCCGGCAATGGTTGCTTTATGGCTTTCAAAAGATGAGCCAAGTGGTGGACGAATAATTAACTTACCGCCTGCCATGCCTTTACCTACGTAATCGTTAGCATCGCCAACCAATGTCATTTCAAGACCACCGGCATTCCAAACACCAAACGATTGACCCGCCGTACCGTGTAATTCAATTGCTACTGGGTCTGCCGCCATACCTTGATTACCGTGTTTATCAGCAATATAACCCGAAAGCATTGCACCTACAGAGCGGTCAGTATTACAAATACGACTCACAAGCGAGATACCGCTTGACGTATCAATTGCCTCTTGCGCTTTAGCTAATAAACTTTCGTTTAACTTACCTAGGTAATGCGAACTGTTAGGCGCACTACAATACAGCGTTTCGCCAGTTGGGTTGTTCGGCTGAGCAATAACAGACGATAAATCAATTTTCTTCTGCTTTGCAGTTTTGCCTTCAATTTCTTCTAATAAATCTAAACGGCCAATTAAGTCAGTTAAATTTGCAACGCCTAGGCTAGCCATAATTTCACGCGCTTCTTGCGCTATAAACTTAAAGTAGTTCATCGCCATTTCTGGTAAACCGTGATAATGCTTTTGACGAAGTGTTTCGTCTTGTGTTGCAACACCGGTCGCACAGTTATTTAAGTGACAAATACGTAAATATTTACACCCAAGAGCAACCATTGGACCAGTACCAAAGCCAAAGCTTTCAGCACCTAAAATTGCCGCTTTAATAATATCTAAACCTGTTTTTAAGCCACCATCTGTTTGCAGGCGAATGCGATGACGAAGGCCATTTTCAACCAGTGCTTGCTGTGTTTCAGCAAGTCCAAGCTCCCATGGGCTACCCGCATATTTAACAGAAGTAAGTGGGCTTGCGCCTGTACCGCCGTCGTAGCCAGAAATAGTAATTAAATCGGCATATGCTTTAGCAACACCTGTTGCAATGGTTCCCACACCTGGCTCTGAAACAAGTTTTACAGAAATAAGTGCTTTAGGGTTTACTTGTTTTAAATCGAAAATTAGCTGTGCTAAATCTTCAATTGAGTAAATATCGTGATGCGGTGGTGGCGAAATTAACGTAACACCTGGTACCGAATAACGAAGTTTAGCAATATACGGCGTTACTTTTTCACCTGGTAATTGTCCACCTTCGCCTGGTTTTGCACCTTGCGCTACTTTAATTTGAATAACGTCAGCACTGCGTAAGTAATGAGGCGTTACACCAAATCGACCTGAAGCGACTTGCTTAATACGCGAGTTTTTCTCTGTTCCATAACGCAGTTTATCTTCACCGCCTTCACCCGAGTTTGAACAACCACCTAAGCGGTTCATTGCAATTGCTAGCGCTTCATGCGCTTCTGGTGATAACGCACCAATACTCATTGCAGCTGAGTCAAAACGCTTGTATAGGTTTTCTGCAGACTCTACTTCATCAATGCTTATACCTTGCTCAGGTAATTTAAGCGCTAACATATCGCGCAAAGTCGCAATTGGACGATTATTAACTAAATCAGCGTACGCACTGTAGTCTTTATAATCACCTGATCGAACCGCTTTTTGCAGGGTTTGAATAACATCTGGATTGTAAGCATGATACTCGCCGCCATGTACGTACTTAAATAAACCACCGTGGCTTAATAATTTACGCTTACTTAAAGCAAGTTTGTGCAAACTTTGCTGATCGTCATCAAAGTCGGTAAAGCATGCACCTTGTATACGACTTGCAACGCCTTTAAAACACATTTCAATAATCGCATCAGATAATCCCACCGCTTCAAACAACATTGAACAACGATAAGACGCAACCGTACTTATGCCCATTTTAGACATAATTTTGTATAAGCCTTTATTAATGGCTTTACGATAAGCAAGGGTCACTTCGCAATACGACTTATCAATAATTTTGCTGTCGCTCATCGCAACTAACGATTCATACGCAAGGTATGGATAAATTGCCGTAGCACCAAAACCTAATAGCACAGCAAACTGGTGCGCATCTCGCACGCTGCCAGTTTCAATGATAATGTTTGATTCACAGCGCAAGTTGTTATCAACTAAGCGTTTTTGTACCGCACCTACAGCCATAGCTGCTGGAATTGGTAAATTTATTTCATCAAAGTTACGGTCAGTTAAAATAAGCATGATACAGCCCGCAGCTGCTTTTTCTTGTGCTTGGTCACAAATACGCGTAACCGCGTTTTCTAAACCCTCTTCAACTATGTAGGTAATATCAATTTTACAGTAGCTGTAGTGCGCTTCATCAGCATTTAATAGCTGCTGCATGTCTGCGTACATTAAAATTGGTGTATCAAACTGTAGGCGCTTAGCGTGGCCCGTTGTTTCGTTAAATACGTTTTGCTCACTACCAATACAGGTTGCAAGCGACATTACATGGTTTTCACGTAGTGGATCGATAGGTGGATTTGTTACTTGCGCAAATTTTTGGCGGAAGTAATCATAAAGTGAACGATGCCCTTCACTAAGCACAGCAAATGGCGTGTCATCACCCATTGAGCCTGTCGCTTCTTGGCCGTTTTCACCCATTACACGAATAACGCTATCAAGCTCTTCGTTGGTATAACCAAACATTTTTTGATATTTAGCTAGCGTTTCGTCATCAAATGAGCGATTACCGGCGTCTTGCTCAGTAAGTTCTTCAAATGGAACTAAACGTTTAACGTTTTCTTCAAGCCATGACTTGTAAGGATGGCGAGATTTTAAATCCTGATCGATTTCATCCGAGTGCCAGATTTTGCCAAGTTTAGTATCAATAACTAATAATTCACCTGGACCAACACGGCCTTTTTCAACCACTTCATCGGCAGTGTAATCCCAAATACCCACTTCTGATGCAAGCGTAATAAAACCATCTTGTGTAATTACATAACGTGCTGGGCGAAGTCCATTACGGTCAAGGTTACACGCCGCAAAACGACCATCCGACATAACAATACCTGCCGGGCCATCCCATGGTTCCATATGCATAGAGTTAAAGTCGTAAAATGCACGTAAATCGTCGTCCATTGCACGGTTTTTCTGCCATGCAGGCGGAACGAGCATACGCATAGCGCGGAATAAATCCATGCCGCCAGCTAAAAATAGCTCAAGCATATTATCTAGGCTTGATGAATCAGAACCGGTTTCGTTTACAAACGGCGCTGCGCTTTGTAAATCAGGAATAAGCGGTGACGCAAACTTATAAGAACGTGCGCGTGCCCACTGGCGGTTACCTTCAATAGTATTAATTTCACCATTGTGTGCTAAATAGCGGAAAGGTTGAGCTAAAGGCCAACGCGGCTGAGTATTAGTAGAAAAGCGCTGATGGAAAACACAAATCGCACTCGTCATACGAATATCAGCTAAATCTAGGTAAAAATTAGGTAAATCCGCAGGCATCATTAAGCCTTTATAGATAGTTACCAAACCAGATAAACTTGCGATATAGAAAGCTTCATCATCAACAATGCGCTTTTCAGCGCGGCGGCGTGCTACATATAAGCGACGCTCTAAGTCTTTAGAACGCCAACCTTCTGGCGCGCTAACAAAAATTTGTTCAAAACCTGGTAATTGCTGTACAGCAATAGGACCCAACATAGATGGGTCGGTTGGTACAACACGCCAACCTAAAATGTTTAGCGTTTCTTTTTCTAATTCTTCGCTAAGTATTTGTTTTGCAGCTTGTGCTAAAACAGGGTCTGAATTTAAAAATATCATACCCACTGCGTAGTTTTTGCCTAAGTGCCAATTATGTTCACTGGCAATTGCACGGAAAAAGCTATCTGGTTTTTGTAATAATAAACCACAGCCATCACCTGTTTTACCATCGGCAGATATACCGCCACGGTGCTGCATGCGATCAAGCCCCGTAATAGCAGTACGAATAAGCCTATGACTAGCTTGACCATTAACTTGGGCTATTAAGCCAAAGCCACAATTTTCTTTTTCTAACTTTGAGTCGTATAACATAGACCCCTCCCCTTGCTGCACTGTTAGCGTGGATGAACTGCTCGACGATTTGCTAACAGACGGACAAAACTAGCCTCTATCTTAAATAGAGTCAATAGCACTTTGAATACATATTCACATTCTTGAATATTTCTCACTTCATAGCAAGATTTCTTTTTATCATTATTTTTAACATTTAGCGTTATTTTAACCACTATTTTTTCATGACACTGGTGTCAAGTTTAACATATTGTAAAAACACAAGCGTTAAAAGTCGCAGCTTACGTAAACGTAAAGAAGAGCTAAAGTGAATAAGTATTCAACGCATGAAGGGCTATTCAGTTAACATTTAGATAGTTTTATGCTATTTCATTACTTTAATGGCTTAACATCCCCGATTATTGCTGCTCATTAGTATAGTTATGAAAGTTCATGTCCTTTTTTGTACATTAATAGTGAATTTTTATTTAAAGCGGTGTCCGATGCGGACATAAAAACTGTCCGCGGACATCATTTTAAAGAACAAAAAATAAAAAGCACTTTAATATCAATGCGATAATAGTTGGCATATTAATCGTATAGCTTTACATATAATCGCTAATTGGAATTACCATGTTTACTCTAAGCTTATTTTTGCTCTCTCCTATTGCCGCCATTTGCACCGCAGCTTTATTACTGCTGTGCGAAAAATACATAAAAGCAATGTAGGGGGGAATTAAATGATTAAAGATACCAGCGCACAAGACGTACAAGTAAAGGCACCTATAAGCTATAAAAAATACGCGATAATCACTGCGGTTATTTTCATTGTGGTCTCAACAGTTGCTTATATTTTTTTAACGAGTCATAGCGCTAAAAGCTCTATTAGCCGCTCAAAAGTACAGGTTGCCAAAGTACACGTTAAAGCGCTCATTCGAGACATTGCCGCCAGTGGTAAAATTGTTGCTGCTAATGCTCCTAAAATCTACAGTCCAGAACGTGGATTTATAGATTTAAAAGTAAAGGCCGGCGATACAGTAAAGCAAGGCGATACACTTGCCCTGCTGCAAAGCCCTGAGTTAACTAACGAATTAAAGCAACAGGAGTCTGTACTTAAACGACTACAAGGCGAGCAGCAAAGGCAACATTTGCAAGCAAGACGCCAAACACTCACCTTAAATAAAACACTCGATATGGCACAAGTTGAGCTTAACGCCGCTGAGCGCGAAAATCGTCGCGCACAGTTATCAATTCAAAAGCACTTGATTAGCCAAATTGATCTTGAAAAAGCAGTAGATGATTTATCACGTGCAAAGCTCTCATATAAACATGCACAACAAGAGGTATTGCTTGCCAAAGACACGCTCGCTTTTGAACTACAAGCTGCTAAAAGTGATGTGACCCGCCAACAACTTATCGTTGATGATTTAATCAGAAAAGTAAGCAACCTATCTATTAAGGCTTCCGTTACAGGGATCGTGGGTAACCTATTAGTGCAACAAAAAGCCGCAGTGACGCAAAGCCAACCTCTTATGACACTCGTCGACTTAAGTAATTTCGAAGCGGAACTTCAAGTACCTGAAAGTTATGCGAACGAATTAGGACTCGGTATGGAAGTAGAGCTTAAGTTAGGCAATGAAACAGTGATGGGGAATTTATCCGCCATATCCCCAGAAGTTAATAATCGTGAAGTAACAGCACGCGTCCGATTTAAAGGTGTTACTAACAACATTCGTCAAAACCAACGCTTAACTGCACGTATTTTACTCGACAACCGAGAAGGTGTAATGCAGGTAAAACGCGGTGCTTTTATGCAGCAAGGCGGAATTTTTGCTTATAAGGTAGAAGGCAATATTGCAAAGCGCATACCTATTACAATAGGCGCCACCAGCATTAATGCGGTTGAACTTTTAAGCGGACTAAAAGAAAACGATGAAATTATTATTTCAAGCTACAGCGACTTTAAGCAAGCCAACACGATTTTATTAAATTAAACAGACGTTCTCAACCAACGCTAAAAATAATTAGGAACAACCATGTTACAAATGAACAATGTAAGTAAAGTATACCAAACAGAAATGGTACAAACCCATGCGCTTCGAGACTTTAACCTGCAAGTAAACGAAGGCGAATTTATTGCTGTTACCGGTCCTAGCGGCTCAGGAAAAACAACCTTTTTAAATATTGCAGGTATGCTCGAGCCTTTTAACGAAGGTGAATACCTGTTGGATGGCGTTAATGTTGGCAGCCTAAACGATAACCAACGTGCTGATTTACGTAATCAAAAAATTGGCTTTATATTCCAAGGCTTTAATTTAATCCCCGATTTAAATTTATATGAAAACATAGAAGTTCCTCTTCGCTACAGAGGGATTAAAGCAAATGAGCGAAAACGTCGAATTGAACAATGCCTTGAACAAGTTGGTTTAGCATCTCGCGCTAAACACTTACCTCAGCAACTCTCTGGTGGCCAGCAACAACGTGTGGCAATAGCTCGTGCGCTTGCTGGTGAACCTCGTTTTTTACTTGCCGATGAACCAACAGGTAACCTTGACAGCTTAATGGCGCGCCAAGTTATGGAGTTACTTGAACAAATCAATCGCGACGGTGCCACTATTGTAATGGTAACGCATGATAGTGAATTAGCCCGCCGTGCTCCGCGTAATATTCAAGTAGTTGATGGGCAACTTGCCGACTTTACACTTTATCAAGGCGCGCAAACTATAAAAACAGCATCGGGGGTTTAACTAATGTTTATTCATTATTTAGATTTAAGTTGGCGCAGCTTCAAGCGCACCCCACTGGTTAGCTTTTTAATGGTACTTGCCATTGCGATAGGTATAGGCATAACAATGACCAGCCTTAGTGTTTATCACATGATGTCGGCCGATCCTATCCCAGAAAAAAGCAGCCAACTTTACAGTGTGCAATTACAAACAATGGACGATGGTAGTACGTGGTGGACAGAAGATAACATGCCACTGCAACTGACCTATCAAGATGCAGAGAACTTATTAAACGCACCCACGTCAGAGAAAAAAGTGGCTATGATGCGTACCGGCTTTTCAGTTTATTTAGACTCCGACAAAATAAAACCTTTTATAGGTAATGCTCGCATGACAACGCCTGACTTTTTTAGCATGTTTAATTTGTCATTTCTATACGGAGGGGCTTGGAGCAAAGAGCAAGAAGACTCAGCCGCACCTGTCGTTGTTATTACCCAAGAGATAAACGATAAACTATTTGCAGGAAAAAACTCCGTCGGAGAACTGATTTACTTAGATGATGCAAGCTATCAAGTAGTGGGTGTTATTAACCATTGGCCTCTCAATATTAAGTATTATGATTTAAATAACGGTGCATTTAATCAAGTAGAAGAGTTATTTATGCCCTTTAGCTTAATAAAGGCAAAAGAGCTCGTAAGTTGGGGCAATAGCAATGGATGGAAACACGAAAACACACCAACCTTTGCAGATAAACTGCAATCTGAGCAAGTATGGATCCAGTTTTGGGCAGAGCTAAATACGCTTGAACAAAAACAAGCCTATCAAAATTACTTATTAGCCTATATGCAAGAACAACAAAAACGTGGTCGATTTAATCGTAAAGAACTTGAGTATAAACTTCGCGATGTAAACCAATGGATGCAATACAACAACGTCGTCACCGAAGACAATAAAATTTTAGTGGGCCTGAGCTTTATGTTTTTAGGTGTCTGCTTAGCCAATATTTTAGGTTTACTTTTAGCTAAGTTTTTACGCAGAGCGCCAGAAGTAGGTGTAAGGCGCGCATTAGGTGCTAGTAAAAGGCAAATATTTTTACAGCACTTAGTTGAGGTCGCCATGCTTGGCTTTATAGGTGGCATGCTAGGAATTGTACTAGCACAACTTGGCTTAATGGGCGTAGGGCAAAGCTATGACTACTATGAAAATTTAGCGACAATGGATTTAACCATGCTATTGAGCGCCCCATTGATTGCAATTACAACCTGCATTTTGGCTGGTTTGTACCCAGCTTGGCTAGTGTGTAAAACCAACCCTGCTATTTATCTTAAGAGCCAATAAGGAATGTCACAATGTTAGAAATAAAACCTATATTTAACGCCTTATGCCGCTCAAAGGTGGGCGCTGTATTACTGCTAATTCAAATTGCAATTACCACAGCCATAGTCAGTAATGCTGCGTTTATTATTCAAGATAGAATTAGTTATTTAAACCAAGAAACGGGCTACCCTGAACAAGATATATTTAAGTTTAATGTAATGACCTTTGGTACTGATATTAACTTAAGTCAGCAGTTTGAGCTTGATGAAAGCATGCTTAGAAAAATGCCAGGCGTGGTCGATGCCGCATTAAGCAGTAGTATTCCGCTATCAGGGAGTGGCAGCGCTTCGAGCTTTAATTTAAAACCTGCTCCACAAGAAGGCCTAAGTGTCAGGACCGCTTATTTTTTTATAGATGACCACGCAATTAATACCTACGGCGTTAACTTAATTGCAGGGCGAAACTTTACCGAAGATGAAGTGCTAGTTACAAACGAAATTACACAAAAGCGCACCAACGTCACTATAGTCACTAAAGCCTTACTTGATGAGCTCTACCCTGATGGAGATGGTTTAGGAAAAATAGTTTATTTTGGTGACCTACCACTTAAAGTTATTGGCGTAATCGGAAAAATGAAAGGCCCGTGGCTCAAAGACAGTAAACCCGATAATCTTGCGTTTATTCCTTATATTAAAGCAGCAAGTTATGCACAAGTTGCCGTTCGTACTAAGCCTGGTCAGCGAGCAGCTGTAATGAAAGAAATAGAAAATGCTATGCTCGAAAATTACAGCAAACGCGTTATTAACAACATTAAAGGGCTTGATGAATTAAAAAATGAGTATACCGCTCAAGATCGCCTTATGATGCGAATGCTCATAGTGTTAATCACTATTTTAGTGCTTATAACCGCTCTCGGTATTTTTGGCTTAACCTTATTTAATATTAGCAAACGTACTAAGCAAATTGGTACACGCAGAGCACTTGGCGCAAGAAAGTCAGCTATTGTTAGCTACTTTTTAGTAGAAAATGCATTAATTTGTAGCCTAGGTTTAGCCTTAGGTGTAGTAACAGCAATACTACTTGGGAAAATGTTAATGCAGTATTTTTCTGTAGCCGCACTACCGCCAAGTTATATAGCCGTTACCGCCATTGCCGTATTTTTAATGAGCTTACTTGCGGTATTAGCGCCGGCTAAACGCGCTGCTAATATTTCGCCCAGTATCGCAACTCGCACTATTTAATAATATGTAAATCACTATGCTACACTGCTTAGTAAGGCAGTGTAGCCATTAAAAAATTATAAAAATAACCTATGACTCATAAAATACTCATTGTTGATGATAACCAAGCAGTACTCGACGCACTTTCATTGTTGCTCGAGATCCACGACTTTTCGGTAGTCACTGCAACAAATCCGTTTGATGCTCTGCAAATAGTTCGCTATCAGCGAATTGAGCTTGTAATTCAAGACATGAACTTTACCAGTGACACCACCTCTGGTGAAGAAGGTAAAGCCTTGTTTTATGAACTACGAGAAATAAACCCACACCTCCCTATTATACTTATTACAGCCTGGACCGAACTTGCCACCGCCATTGAGCTTGTAAAAGCCGGTGCTGCTGATTACTTACCAAAACCCTGGGATGATGCAAAACTACTAGTTTGTATCGCTAACTTAATAGAGCTAGGCAGTGCTAAAAAAATAGTTGCTACACATAATCGCCATCAACAAGAGCGTGAAGGTACATTTAAAAGCGCAGACCTTGCCGGGCTAATATTTAAAAGCACGGCTATGGAACGACTGGTCACTATGGCGCTACAAGTAGCTAAATCTGATATATCTGCATTAATTACAGGCCCTAATGGGAGTGGTAAAGAGTGCATTGCGCATATCATTCAAAAAAACTCCCCACTTGTATCGCAACCTTTTATTAAGGTAAACGCCGGTGCACTACCGCAAGAACTTATAGAGGCCGAACTTTTTGGCGCTGAAGCCGGAGCATATACAGGGATAACCAAACAACGTATTGGTCGATTTGAAGCAGCTGATGGCGGTACGTTATTTTTAGATGAAATTGGTAATTTACCACTTTCAGGACAAATAAAATTACTACGCGTACTACAAACCGGCGAGTTTGAACGTTTAGGCTCAACACAAACACGAAAGGTAAATGTGCGGGTTATATCGGCCACTAACGAAAACTTACTACAAGCAATTCAACAAGGTAGATTTAGGGAAGACTTATATTATCGCCTTAATGTAATTGAGCTCAATGTGCCTGCCCTAAGCGAAAGACAAGATGATGTTTTAGCACTTATTAGCCATTTTTTACCTCACCGAGAGCTGACTATAAACACAGAGCAAGCACTTCAACATTACAAATGGCCGGGTAACGTTCGAGAGCTAGAAAACGCTTGTAAACGCGTAGCGGTACTAAAACCTACAGGTGCGCTTACAGTCGATGACTTTGTACTTTCGTCACCGGTTACTGCTCAACAAGAAGCAAAAGCAGAGCCGACCAAACAAGAAATAGAACACGCAATGCGCGCTCATCAAGGTGTTATAGCCAAAGTGGCCCGTGAATTTGGTTTAAGCCGACAAGCACTTTACAGGCGGTTACAAAAAATGGGTATTGATTATTAATGCCGAGCATTATTAGCAACTTTACCCTAAGCCAAAAGGTTGTATTAATTTGCGGGTTTTGTAGCGCGCTGCCTGTTGTTATTATTGCCGCGCTAAGTGGCTTTGATATTTACTACACTCTGTTTTTAATATTACTAACGCTTACATTTAGCACCCTGCTTTCAAGAGCTCTCTCCAAGCCAATAAAGCTTGGCATGCAATCGCTCGAAACCGGGTTGCTTAATTTTAAAGATGGTGAGCTCTCCAGTTTGCTTGCGTATAAAAGTAATGATGAACTTGGAAAACTATGCCAAATTTATAATCAAACCGCAAAACAGCTTCGCCAAGAAAAACAATGGATTTACCAGCGCGAGTTAATGCTTGATAAAGTATTGCAAAGCTCGCCGCAAGCGTTATTGCTGGTCAATGATAATAATACGGTGGTATTTAGTAATTTAATTAGCCGTAGTTTATTTAATAGCGCAACTCGCCTTGAAGGTATGCAGCTAAGTAAATTGCTCGAAAATTCGCCTCTGCAATTAGTAGCAGCTATAGAGCACGGTATTGATGGCCTCTTTAATATAGAAATAGAGAATCAAGACTCGCAAACTTGGCATTTAGCCACTGGGGAGTTTTTACTTAATAATCAAAAGCATCATTTATATATATTTAAACAGTTAACCCGTGAACTTAGTCGCCAAGAAGTTGCGGTGTGGAAAAAAGTAATACGCATTATTAGCCACGAATTAAATAATTCACTCGGCCCTATGTCATCCATGCTACACAGCGCACAATTGCTCGCAAATAAAGTTGATGAGCCTCGCCTTGCCCGTGTATTTGCAACTATTGATGAGCGAATTAGTCACTTAACTGAATTTGTACAAGGCTATGGCAAGTTTGCTAAATTACCTCAGCCACAAAAAACGCGGGTTAACTGGCAAAACACCCTCAATAATTTAAAAAATCACTGGCAATTTAGCTACGAAATAAAAAATTCACACAATGAATTACAAGCTGATCAAACACAACTCGAGCAGCTGCTGATAAACCTATTAAAAAATTCACACGAGTCAGGCTCCAACGCCAATGAAATACATATTCAGGTCGAGTTTGTACCCCAAGCATGTGTTATAAATGTAAGCGACTGCGGCAAAGGAATGAGCGAGCAAGTAATGGCAAATGCTTTAGTGCCCTTTTATTCAACAAAAAGTACGGGGAGTGGTTTAGGGCTAGCCTTATGCAGAGAAATAGCAGAAGCGCACCAGGGGCATATAAGTTTACATAACAAAATAGAGGGCGGCTTAAACGTACAAGTGAGCCTTCCTTATTCGTAAATTCACAAAAATTAAAAACAACAAAGCCACTTAAAAAGTGGCTTTGTGTTTAAAGAGCTTAATAACCTGAGTTCAGGTTGAGTAATAAATTACTCTGCGTCAGCTTCTTTGTATTTAGCAGCAGTTTCTGTAATTAACGGCTGTAATTCACCGCGTTGAAACATTTCGATAATAATGTCACAACCACCAACTAATTCGCCATCTACCCAAAGTTGTGGGAATGTTGGCCAATTTGCGTATGCTGGAAGCTCAGCACGAATGTCTGGATTAAGTAAAATATCAACGTATGCAAATGGTTCACCACATGACATTAACGCTTGCGATGCTTGTGAAGAAAAACCACAATTTGGTAATTTTGGTGACCCTTTCATGAAAAGGATTATTGGATTTTCTGAAATTTGCTGTTTAATTTTATCAATGGTTTCCATCTACAACCTCAAAGTAACGATAGCTAAATATATTTAGGTCTTGAAAATAACTCATCGTGACCACAAATATATAACTTAAAATGGGCAAATAAAGCCGCAATTGAAATAGTCTTTCGCAATAGCATTGCTGTTTGCTTAAACTTGAGTAAAATACTCAACAATTATAGTAACACTATATTACCGCTTGGTATAGGTAACTGCTCTGTTTCAACAGGCATTACGTATTACCAAATGGACTATCAACCAAAGAAGATGGAGATAAAAAAATGGCATTTGAACTACCGTCACTACCATATGCAATCGACGCACTTGAGCCACATATTTCAAAAGAAACGCTAGAGTTTCACCATGGCAAACACCACAACACTTACGTGGTTAAGCTTAATGGTTTAATCCCTGGTACTGAGTTTGAAAACAAATCTCTAGAAGAGATCGTATGTTCATCAGAAGGCGGCGTATTTAACAACGCAGCACAAATCTGGAACCATACTTTTTACTGGAACAGCTTATCTCCAAACGGCGGCGGCGAGCCTACTGGCGCAGTTGCTGATGCAATCAACGCTAAATGGGGTTCTTTTGATGCGTTTAAAGATGCATTAAATGACAAAGCAGTAAATAACTTTGGTTCAAGCTGGACGTGGTTAGTTAAGCTTGCTGATGGTTCACTAGACATCGTTAATACATCTAACGCTGCTACACCATTAACTGATGATGGCGTTACTCCAATCCTTACAGTGGATTTATGGGAACACGCTTACTACATCGATTACCGTAACGTTCGTCCAGATTACCTTAAAGGTTTTTGGTCGCTTGTTAACTGGGAATTCGCGAACGCTAACTTCGCTTAATTAGCCTTTAAACGCTAATGTAAAAAAGACGCTTAGGCGTCTTTTTTTGTTTGTTGTTTATCACACCTAAGCGCCTCATCATTTAATAAAACGCTTTTAGTAACATGATCTTTTTTCACTTAAATTTTTAATTTTATTGCACAAAAATACACATTCGTGACTAGACTTTAAAAGGTAAGCACCTTTTTACAGCGGGTTTCGGAGGTTATTATGACGATTTTTGAGCATTACCAAGCACGATACGAAGCGGCACAGGAAGAAGAATACAGTATCGCTGAATTTCTTGAGATTTGTAAAACCGATAAGTCTGCCTACGCCAGCGCACCAGAACGCCTACTCATGGCAATTGGCGAACCACACATGGTAGATACCGCAACGGATGCACGACTAAGTCGATTATTTTCAAATAGAGTAGTTGCGCGCTACCCTGCCTTTGCTGATTTTTATGGTATGGAAGACGCCATTGAGCAAATAGTCTCTTATTTAAAACATGCGGCTCAGGGGCTAGAAGAATGCAAACAAGTGCTTTATTTACTTGGACCTGTTGGTGGGGGTAAATCATCCATTGCTGAAAAACTAAAGTATTTAATGCAACAAGTGCCTATTTATTCAATTAAAGGGTCTCCTGTAAACGATCACCCCCTCTGCTTGTTTGATCCTATCGAAGATGCAGACGTACTCAGCAAAGAATACGGTATTAAACCGCGCTACTTAAAAACCATTATGTCGCCTTGGGCTGGCAAACGCTTAAAAGAGTTCAATGGTGATATTAGCCAGTTTAGAGTGGTTAAACGCTACCCTTCTATTTTAAACCAAATAGGTATTGCCAAAACCGAACCAGGAGATGAAAACAACCAAGATATTTCAGCACTGGTTGGTAAGGTCGATATTCGCCAGCTTGAGCACTTTGCCCAAAACGATCCTGATGCATACGCCTACTCTGGCTCTTTATGTTTAGCTAACCAAGGGCTGATGGAATTTGTAGAAATGTTTAAAGCGCCTATTAAAGTGCTGCATCCTTTACTTACCGCAACCCAAGAAGGTAACTATAACGGCACAGAAGGCATTAGTGCCCTGCCTTTTAATGGCATGATCCTCGCTCACTCGAATGAGTCTGAGTGGCAAACCTTTAAAAACAATAAAAACAACGAAGCATTTTTAGACCGTGTTTATATTGTAAAAGTCCCTTATTGCTTACGTGTAACTGAAGAAATTAAAATTTACGACAAATTACTTGAGCACAGCGAGCTATACAACGCGCCATGTGCACCGGGTACACTTAAAACTTTGGCGCAATTTACGACGCTATCACGTTTAAAAGAGCCAGAAAATTCAAGTATCTATTCTAAAATGCGGGTATACGATGGCGAGACCCTAAAAGACACCGACCCTAAAGCAAAATCGTATCAAGAATATCGTGATTACGCAGGTGTTGATGAAGGCATGACGGGGCTCTCTACTCGCTTTGCGTTTAAAATTTTGTCCCGAGTGTTTAACTTTGATACCACTGAGGTTGCTGCAAATCCGGTGCATTTATTCTATGTGCTTGAGCAACAGATAGAGCGCGAGCAATTTTCAAGTGAAATAGAAGAGCGTTATTTAAGCTTTTTAAAAGGCTATTTAATTCCACAATATGTCGAGTTTATAGGTAAAGAACTGCAAACCGCTTATCTAGAATCGTACTCGGAATACGGACAAAATATTTTTGACCGTTATGTTATTTATGCAGATTTTTGGATACAAGACCAAGAATATCGCGACCCCGATACAGGACAGCTATTTGACCGCGCAGCGCTAAACGCTGAACTTGAAAAAATAGAAAAGCCAGCGGGTATTTCTAATCCTAAAGATTTTCGTAATGAAATAGTGAACTTTGTACTGCGTGCCCGTGCACACAACAACGGTAAAAACCCACTATGGACAAGCTACGAAAAACTACGCACGGTGATTGAGAAAAAAATGTTCTCTAATACCGAAGATTTACTCCCTGTTATTTCGTTTAATACTAAAACGTCTGCAGAGGATCAGCAAAAGCACGAAGACTTTGTGAACCGTATGGTCGAAAAAGGCTATACACAAAAACAAGTTCGCTTGCTTTCTGAGTGGTATTTACGGGTTAGAAAATCGCAATAACCTTCATAGTCGTATTATATAGGAGGTCAATATGGCGCATTTTATAGATAGGCGTTTAAACGGAAAAAATAAAAGTACGCTTAATCGCCAGCGCTTTATTAGGCGCTATAAAAAGCAAATTAAAGAAGCGGTTTCAGATGCGATTAACAAACGCAGCGTTACCGATTCAAGCTCTGGTGAGAGTATTTCTATTCCACAACGCGATATCAGCGAACCTACATTTCATCAAGGGCAAGGCGGGAATAGAGAGCAAATTCACCCTGGTAACGATCAGTTTTCTACAGGTGATAAAATTGAGCGCCCTAAAGGCGGACAAGGCGGTGGTGCCGGTGAAGGTGACGCCAGCGATTCGGGCGAGGGACAAGATGAGTTTGTATTTTCAATATCAAAAGATGAATACCTTGATTTACTGTTTGAAGATCTAGAACTTCCTAACTTACAAGAAAACCAACTTGATAAGTTAGTGCAAATGAAAACCCATCGCGCAGGATTTTGTAGCGACGGCATGCCAAGTAATATTGACATTGTCCGCTCTCTTCAAGGCTCGCTTGCGCGGCGTGTTGCCATGAGTGCAGGTAAAAAACGCCGTTTAAAAGAGCTCGAAGAACAACTTGCTCTGCTGCTTGCTGGTCCACATAACGATAAAGCGGCAATTGCTTTGTTACAAAAAGAAATTGCAGCATTAAAAGTGCAAATTAAGTCGGTTCCGTTTATTGATAACTACGATTTACGTTTTCGTAATTACGAAAAGCGCCCTCACCCCACCAGCAAAGCCGTGATGTTTTGTATTATGGATGTGTCAGGCTCAATGGATCAGCCAACAAAAGACATGGCAAAGCGTTTTTATATTTTGCTCTATCAATTTTTAACCCGCAGTTATAAAGACATAGAAGTTGTTTATATTCGCCACCACACACAAGCTAAAGAAGTAGACGAACAAGAGTTTTTTTACTCCCAAGAAACTGGCGGCACTATTGTTTCAAGCGCACTTAAATTAATGAACGAAATAATAAAAGAGCGTTATCACGCAAATGAGTGGAATGTATACGCCGCACAAGCCTCTGATGGCGATAACTGGGCGGACGACACCCCGCAGTGTGGTGAAATATTACGTAATAAGCTCTTAAGCGCAGTACGTTATTTTGCTTATATTGAAATAACCACTCGTGCTCATCAAAGCCTATGGCGCGAATATGAATCTATAACACACAGCCATAATAATTTCGCCATACAGCATATTCAAAGCGTTGAAGATATTTACCCAATTTTTAGGGAGCTATTTAAAAAAGGTCGTCAACAGCAAAACTCTGCATAGCCAAAAGCGAGGTAGTATTATGAATGATAAACGATTGAGTGATGGCCCAGATTGGACCTTTGATTTATTAGATGAGTACCAAGGTGAAATTGCCCGTGTTGCAGCTCACTACAGGTTAGACACCTACCCTAATCAAATTGAAGTGATAACCGCAGAGCAAATGATGGATGCTTATTCAAGCGTTGGTATGCCTATTGGCTACAGTCATTGGTCTTACGGTAAGAAATTTATCCAAACAGAGCAAAATTATAAGCGCGGACAAATGGGTCTCGCTTACGAAATAGTGATAAATTCAGACCCTTGTATTGCGTACTTAATGGAAGAAAACACCCTACCTATGCAAGCGCTTGTAATGGCACATGCGTGTTACGGACATAACTCATTTTTTAAAGGTAATTACTTATTTAAAACCTGGACCGATGCAGGTTCAATTATTGATTACTTGGTATTTGCTAAAAACTACATAAGCCGCTGTGAAGAAAAGCATGGTATTACACAAGTAGAAGCCCTACTCGACTCATGTCATGCATTAATGAATTACGGGGTCGATCGCTACAAACGTCCACAACAAATATCGCTATTTGAAGAGCAAAAACGCCAACAAGAGCGCGAAGACTACCTTCAATCGCAAGTAAACGAATTATGGCGAACTATTCCTGAGCAACAGCAAGAAACCAAAAAGAAAGTCCGCCATTTCCCTTCTGAACCTCAAGAAAATATTTTGTATTTTATTGAAAAAAATGCCCCATTACTCGATTCTTGGCAACGTGAAGTGATACGTATTGTACGTAAAATTTCGCAATACTTTTACCCACAAAAACAAACTCAAGTAATGAACGAAGGCTGGGCAACTTTTTGGCATTACACCATCCTTAATCACTTATATGATGAGGGAAAGCTCACCGACTCTTTCATGTTAGAGTTTCTACAAAGCCACACCAACGTAGTTTATCAGCCACCTTATAACAGTAAATATTATTCAGGCATTAACCCATATGCTTTAGGCTTTAATATGATGGTTGATATTCGCAGAATATGTGAACACCCAACTGAAGAAGATAAACGCTGGTTTCCTGAATATGCAGGTAGTAACTGGCTAGATACACTGCATTTTGCAATGGAAAACTTTAAGGATGAGAGTTTTATTAGCCAGTTTTTATCGCCTAAGTTAATTCGTGATTTTAAATTATTTACTATTATTGACCATACTAATAATCCCCATCTAGAAATTGGCGCAATACATAACGACAACGGCTATAAGGCAGTGAGAGAAGCACTCTCAGCGCAGTACAATTTAAGTAATCATGAGCCTAACATTCAGGTATATGACGTTGATATTAGAGGTGACCGTTCATTAACCCTACGCTATGTACCTCATAACAATATTCCTTTAGCAAACTCGCACGAGGAAGTGCTTAAGCATCTTTACAGATTATGGGGCTTTAAAGTAAAACTAGAACAAGAGTTAAATTCTGGTGAGGTTTCAATGATTGGTCAATGCCCAATAGATGACTCTCGACACACAACACAATAATGAAGGGCAATACAATTTCCATACTGATTGGGTTTGCTCAGCAAATTGTAAAAACACGGTATTATTTAACCCTAAATTCTGGATATAAAAAATGACGCTTAAGCGTCATTTTTTATATCTTCGTAGGCTATTACTTTATTTCGCCCTGTATTTTTAGACTGGTACAGTGCTTTATCTGCAGCCTCTATCCAGCGCTCATGATTTTTAAAATCATTACTGCTACCAGCCAGCCCTATACTTACCGTCATTGTTATTTCAAAGTGTTTATACTTAACAGGGTTAGTTTCAATCAATACCCTTAAACGCTCAGCAAATACAAAAGCGCCTTCTTTATCTGTATCAAGCAATGTCACTGCAAACTCTTCACCGCCATAGCGCCCTGCAACATCAGTCTCGCGCAGCGTCGTACGTAGTAAGTTAGATAAATGACGAAGCGATTCATCACCACAGCTATGACCATATTCATCATTTATTTTTTTAAAGTGATCAATATCAAACATTAATAATGTACTACAGCCACCACTTCGCTTAACTCTTAAAAACTCTTGGCGTAGCGTACCTTCCCAGTGTCCACGGTTTGCAAGCTGCGTTAAGCTATCTGTTTGACTTACTTGTTCTAATTTTTTATTTAACTCTTCAAGCTCTTTTTTATTTACCGCGACATCTGTTACATCATACAAAATAATACAAATGTGGCTAACTTCGCCCATCGTATTGGTAAGAGGGATGAATGTCGCATTTTGATACATGTAATCAGCTTTACCAGTAATAGGTCGATAATTTTTAAACCTAAAAATGTATGGCTGCTGCTCCCAAATCGTAAAAGAGCGGTTTTTTAAAACAAAAACCGACTCAGATTTACTTCTAAACCATTTTTCGTCTATTGCAGGAAATAAATCAAATAGATCTTTATCTTTTACTGCGCTTGGTAGAAGCCCTGAATGGTTTTCCATAAAACCATTCCATACACACACCTTATAATCCCTATCGAGTACCACAAGGCCTACATCAACGGTATTAAACATATCCATTAACCAATGGATCTCATTCATTTCTAAATCAGCGGCCATAACTTAATCTTCTAATAGGTAAGCAACTTTGTATTTCAAAGTTTTAAGTGAATCTTCAGTAAATAACAGCATGAGGTCGCAATTTATATCATGGTTTTCAATACCGTAACTAATCTCTATTGCAAGGGTGCGTTGCCAACGTGACTTGTTTGATTTAACCAACTCAGATACATCTCTGTGTTGGCCAAGTACAATCGGGTGCCCTTGACTAAATGACATATCGAGCTGTTTTGAAAGACCCGTTAAAATCGCGCCTATCAAAATATTACTAATATCCATAAGCAGCTCAAGTTCAACTTTATCGTTTAACTCGCCGTCATAGTTCATCAAAGAAGCTATTTCTTTAAAGCTTGAATCATTTAAAAGTAATAGCGCCTCGCCCGAAATACCACCGCCAATAAAGCCCTGGCACACACCCGATGTAGCTGCGTTATTATCTATAGACTGCAGCGCCATATCGAGTTCATTAACTTCCAAAATATTCACATTAGGAATTGGTAGCTCTACAAATACATTAAGAAGACGTGCAAGTAAATCTCCAGCCTGCCCCATAGCAACGTTAGTTAGCTCTTGGTATATATCCCGAACATCAGGGTCGACTTGCTCTCCTAGCGAATGAGAGAGACGCTCACGCATGGCTTTATCTTTAATCCCATGGTGTTCAATTATGCTGGCTAGTTTTTCGGGGGAACATGGTTTTTGAATAAAATCGATAGCACCAAGCTCAAGTACTCTTTGGTGTGCACTTGGTTGTATATCACCAGAGACAACAACAGTGAGAATATTAAGCCCCTGTTCTTTCATAGCGATTAATACTTCATAACCGTCCATTTCTGGCATGTTTAAATCGAGAAAAAGTATCTCTGGTTCAATTAACTTTATTTGCTTTATACAATCAACGCCGTCAAGTGCAAATTCAACTTTAATATCCCAATCTTCAGGTAATGAGCGAGCCAACTGACGTCTAGCTAATTTCGAGTCATCACATATTAATACCGATGTTGACATATTATCTCTCTGTTTCTAAACCAGTAATGAGCATTAAAATCATTTTATGATGGTTTTTATTTTTATTATTGAAGATATCTTTTGTAACTTCATGTTAATCAAAGTTTAGCATAGTTACAATTTTTATATTTCAGAGCTAATACCCACTCTATTAAGCAGGTTTAATCACTTGGTAACTAAAGCCCAGTATAATACACTGACGCCCATTGCGTTAATTTAAAAGGAAATACCTTATGTTACGTTCACTTGCCTTTGCTTTGAGTGCATTTTGTTCTGTGGCTATTGCAGCCGACTATCCAGAAAACACACTTGATGCAGGAAAAGTATCCGCACAAGGCAAACCAGTCACTTTATTAGGTCAAGGTATCTCAATTGGAGATAGTGCGCCAAACTTTAAAGTTGTTGATGGCAACTTTATTCCAGTGAGACTTGAGGATTACAAAGGCCAAGCTGTATTAATAAGTGTAGTACCCAGCCTAGATACCGGCATTTGTAGCCTGCAAACTAAGCACTTTAATGAAAAAGTAGCCTCACAATTCCCAAGTGTAGTTATGCTAACAATTAGTGCTGATTTACCATTTGCTCAAAAGCGTTTTTGCAAAGCTGAAAATATCGATAAAATCACTACGTTATCAGATTCTGTTTGGCGTGATTTTGGTCAGAAATACGGATTGATTATTAAAGATATGGGCTTACTAACGCGAACAGTCTTTATTTTAGATGAAAGCCATAACGTCATTTATAAACAGTTAGTTAGTAGCCTTTCAACTGAACCAGAATACAACAGCGTAATTGAGAAACTTAAAACATTGTAAAGTCCATTAAGTAGCACTAATTAAGCAATGCTAAATAGCCTTAAAACAAAAAACCGCCAATTGGCGGTTTTTTAATGTGCTTTTATAATTAACCTAAAAGTTCACCAAGTTGTTGGCTAACAGTTTCAACAGCTTGTGTACCATCTAGTTTATGGTATTGAGTATTACCAGCAGCCGCTTCTGCTTGATAGTAATCAACCAATGGCATAGTTTGCTCGTGGTAAATACCTAAACGTTTACGTACTGTTTCTTCAGTATCATCAGCGCGAACAATTAAGTCATCCCCAGTTTCGTTGTCTTTACCTTCCACTTTTGGTGGATTATAAACAACGTGGTAAACACGACCAGAACCAGGATGAACGCGACGTCCGCCCATACGCTCAACAATGACTTCATCAGCCACGTCAAATTCAATAACGTGATCAACCACTACGCCATTTTCTTTCATTGCATCCGCTTGCGGGATTGTACGCGGGAAGCCATCAAGTAAAAAACCTTTCTCACAATCCGCTTTAGTAATACGCTCTTTAACTAAACCAATAATAATATCGTCAGAAATTAGTTGACCAGCATCCATTACTTTTTTTGCTTCTAGACCCAGTGGCGTGCCTTCTTTAATTGCCGCACGTAACATATCGCCAGTAGAAATTTGTGGAATACCGTATTTGTCCATTAAAAACTGAGCTTGAGTACCTTTACCTGCACCCGGCGCGCCCAAAAGAATAATGCGCATATTATTGTCCCCTAGTATGGATATTTATTTTAAAGCCTGAATTCTTCCACAAGCGCCGCCGATACTCAAGCAACTTATACTAATTGATGAGCCGTTGGGGTGTTTACAGGGCATTAAAAAAGGGAACACACGTTCCCTTTTATTTAAAGTACATAATTTATACTTTATTAACTGAGTAAATAGCTATTTGCTTATTTACTTAGTTCAAGCATCAATTTATTTAAGCGAGTAACAAATCCTGTTGGATCTTTAAGTGTACCGCGTTCTGCAAGTAGTGCTTGATCTAGTAAAACGTGTGACCACTGCGCAAACTTATCTTCATCTTGTTCGTCATTTAAGTGCTTAACAAGTTGATGCTCTGGGTTTAGCTCAAACACAGGTTTTGCTTCAGGGGCTGCTTGACCAACAGATTCCATTAGCTTTTGCATTTGTGAGCTCATGTCGTTGTCGTCGCTTACAACACATGCTGGAGAATCTGTTAAACGATGCGTAAAGCGCACTTCTTTAACGTCATCACCTAGTGCTGTTTTAATACGTTCAACAAGCCCAGCCATTTCTTTTTCAGACTCTTCTTGCGCTTTTTTAGTTTCTTCGTCGTCAAGCTTACCTAAATCTAAGTCACCACGTGTGATCGACTGTAGCTGCTTATCAGCGAATTCAGTTAAGTGACTCATCATCCACTCGTCAACACGGTCACTTAGTAGTAATACTTCAATGCCTTTTTTGCGGAAAATCTCTAAATGCGGTGAGTTTTTCGCAGCGGTGAATGTATCAGCTACTACGTAGTAAATTTTGTCTTGGCCTTCGTTCATGCGTTCAACATATTGCTCAAGCGACACATCTTGTGTTTCTGAGTCAGTGTGTGTCGAAGAAAAACGAAGTAGCTTACAAATAGCTTCTTTATTTGCAGCATCTTCAGCTGGGCCTTCTTTCATTACTTGACCAAACTCATTCCAAAATACTTGGTAATCGTCAGCTTTGTTTTTAGCCATACGCTCAAGCATTTTAATAATACGCGATGTACACCCTTTACGAATAGCTTGCGTTACTTTGTTGTCTTGTAGAATTTCACGAGATACGTTCAGTGGTAAATCGTTTGAATCTAGTAAGCCTTTTACAAAGCGAAGGTAGCTTGGCATGAATTGCTCAGCATCATCCATTACAAACACACGTTGTACGTAAAGTTTTAAACCACTTTGACGTTCACGGTTCCATAAGTCGAAAGGTGCTTTTTTAGGAATATATAAAAGGCTAGTGTATTCAGTTTTACCTTCAACCTTATTATGTGCCCAGCTAAGTGGCTCTTCCCAATCATGGCTTACATGCTTGTAAAACTCTTTGTATTCATCATCAGAAAGCTCTGATTTATCGCGTGTCCACAATGCAGTTGCACGGTTAATGCTTTCCCACTCACCTGGTACTGCTGGAATTTTTTCGCCGTCTTCACCTTCAGATTCTGGCACTTCTGCTTTAAACATTTGTACTGGCGTTGAGATGTGATCAGAGTATTTAGTAACGATACTACGTAGGCGCCAGTCATCAGCAAATTCTTTTTCTTCATCGCGAAGATGTAAAATAATGTCGGTACCACGGCCTTCTTTTTCAATTTCTTGAAGTGTGTATTCGCCTTCACCTTGAGATTCCCACTCATAAGCGGTTGTTTCACCGGCTTTGCGTGTACGAACAGTTACTAAATCAGCAACAATAAATGCAGAGTAAAAACCTACACCAAATTGACCAATTAACTGTGAATCTTTACTTTGATCACCCGTTAAGTTTTTGAAAAACTCAGCAGTACCCGACTTTGCAATAGTACCTAATGAGCTAATGATTTCATCGCGTGTCATACCAATACCATTATCTGAAATGGTAATTGTATTTGCTTCTTTATCTGCACTAATACGAACACGTAAATCGGCATCACCTTGGTAAAGGTCGCCTTGAGATAGCGCTAAAAAGCGTAACTTGTCTGCTGCATCTGATGCATTTGACACAAGCTCACGTAAAAATATTTCTTTATTAGAATAAAGAGAATGAATCATTAAGTTTAATAATTGTTTTACTTCTGTTTGAAAGCCTAATGTTTCTTTTTGTGCTGCAGTCATTTATATATCTCCAATTTGCAAAGTGTCTGCGTTATGCACTTAATATGGGGTGAGGTGTTAGAACTTCAAGGGAAAAATTTAAAAAAGGTGAAACGAAAACAAAGAACCATTAATTTGTTTAAAACGAATGCGGACAATTAATATGAATCTTTTCACCTGTTGTTGGATGTTCAAAATATAAATCGCTGGCATGTAATTGTAACCGCCCTGCCATATATTCACTTTGCGCACTTTTATATAAATCACAGCCTAAAATTGGGTGCCCTATAAACTGGCTGTGTATTCGTAATTGATGGGTACGCCCGGTAATAGGTGTAAATTGCACTAAGGTTCTGCACGGCTGCCTGAGCCGCTCAAGTACTTTATATTCACTCAGCGCTGTTTTACCTGTCGATTGGCAAATTTTAACACGCGGAAAAAGCAGTTTATCTTTTGCAATTGGCGCAGTAATTTGCCCATCATCAACAGCCAAGCATCCCTCTAACATGGCTACATAACGCTTTTGAATAGTGCGTGCCTGAAATTGCTTATTAAGGTGCTTTGACGCAATCGCGTTTAATCCAACAATCATAATGCCCGATGTGCCAAAATCTAGCCGATGCGGTAACTTAGCCTCTGTAAATGTAGCTGTTAAGCCCTTTTGACCATGTACTAAGCGGTAATGTACTGAGTCCCAATTAAGCGGATTTTTACCTGATAAACTTAGTAGTCCACTGGGTTTATTGATCAGTAGAATATCGTCATCTTGATATAATATTTCAATAAACCCGTCGCACTTAGGGGCTACAAAATCATCAACTATAGTGGGTTGTTCTGAAGGTGTATGTGATGTTGAGTTAGCCATTAAGTTAATCATTAAATTAGTCACTATCTTTTGAATGAAGCACTTTTAAAGCCAATACTTTTTCACGTAAATCATCTGCTACTACATTATCAGCAGCAATCGGGGCACCGACTGCAACCGACACCAAAGACCATTTAAATCGAGGCAATTGCCATTTAGCTTTACGACTAAACATGCTGCCCCATAACCCCCCTAAGTGCACAGGAATAACGGGCACAGGTGAGCGCTCAATAATACGCTCTATTCCACGGCGAAAAATATCCACTGAGCCGTCACTGGTTAGTTTTCCTTCAGGGAAAACACCAACAAGTTCGCCTTTATTAAGCGCAGCAGCCACTTCATCAAAGGCTTTTTTAAACGCTTCTGGATTGGTTTTTTCACTGTTAATGGGAATAGCCTTAGCCATTTTAAATAACCAATGTAGGGCCGGCGAATAATAAATAGGGGCAAATACCATAAACCGGATAGGCCTTGGTGATGCGGCTAGAATAAACATCCAATCAACAAAGCTGACATGATTACACACGACAACCGCAGCGCCTGCATCAGGTATATTACTTTCACCTTTTGTACGCACTCTGTACATACAAATACCTAAAATATATATAATAAATCGTAAAAAGAACTCTGGTACTTTGGTATAAATATAAACAGAGATAAGCAAGTTTAGCCCAGCAAGTAACAGTAGCAACTCTGAAATACTCCACTGAAAAACAGACAGCGTTACAATACTTAAAACAGCACTGCCCACCATAAACAGTGCATTTAATACATTGTTAGCCGCTATAACTCGTGAGCGACTCGACTCTTCAGTACGCTGTTGAATAAGCGCATACAGCGGTACAGTGTAAAAACCTGAGCCAATACCAATGCCTGCCATCCATACAAAGTGCCACACCATATCGCCTGTTTTTAATAGCTCCTGAAGCGTCATTAACTCAAGGTTTTGCGGTAAATAAGAGCTAATGGCTGGCTCTTGGCTCAGTAAGTATAAAAACAAGGTAATTAAAATAGCGCCAAAAGGCACAATTCCTAATTCTATTCGAGAGCGGGAAAGCTTTTCACACAGTAACGAACCAATCGCAATACTTAGTGAAAACACAACAAGCGCGCTAGTTACAACCAGTTCATCGCCGCCCATTGTGTGTTTTACATAATTTGGTAGGGACGTTAAAACGATGGCGCCAATTAACCAAAACCAACTGATCCCGAGGACTGATTTACCAACCGATTCTGTTTGCGAATTAAGTGCTGAAAATACGTTTTTTGTCGATGAAAATATATTATAGGTAAATTTTAAGTTAGGCTCGTTTGCTTCACTAGTGGGTATAAAGCGACTGCTCACATAACCCATCACGGCCAATACTAATACTGCAATACTTATAAGCGTAGGCCCTACTGATTGAGTAATATAATAAGTGCCAAAAATTGTACCCATTAGTATCGCCACAAACGTGCCTGATTCAACCAAACCATTCGCTTTTGTTAATTCATTCGGTGCTACGTGCTGCGGTAAAATAGAATATTTTAATGGACCAAAAAACGTACTTTGCACGCCCATTAAAAATACGGTGGCTAACATTAGCCACACATACTGCGTTAAAATAGAAACTGCCCCTACAACCATAATAGGGATTTCACATAGTTTTACGATTCTAATCAATTTTGATTTTTCTGTTTTTTCTGCAAGCTGCCCTGCCATCCCTGAAAATAAAAAGAACGGAAGAATAAATAACCCAGCAGCAATATTTGAATAAAGTGCGCCATCTGCAAGCGTTGCAGCCTGAAATATTAATAGAATAAGCACTGATTGCTTATACACGTTATCGTTTATCGCTGAGAAAAACTGCGTAATAAAAAGCGGTAAAAAACGCTTACTACCGAGTAATGCACCTTGATAGGGTTGGTTATCTTTCATTGTATTCCTTACTAATTAGAGACATAGCCCAAAAATAAATTAGATTGTTTTTAAGCTTACCTTAAAAACGAAAAAGCCTACATGATTTAATCATGTAGGCTTTAGTAATTTGTTTTCAAATAGTGACTTAGAGCTAGTCTTGAGTAACTAGGCGCCTGCCGCTAAAGGCATGCATAAGTGTTCTACCATCTACTAAATCAAGCTCACCTCCCACAGGAATACCATGGGCAATACGTGAAGCGCCTACTTTGTATTTATGACAAAGCTGAGCAATATAATGTGCGGTAGTATCGCCTTCAACGGTAGGGTTAGTCGCTAAAATAACCTCATTAATATCGCCTTGAGCAAGCTTTTGCTCTAAAACATCTAAGCCAATCTCTTTAGGACCAATACCGTCTATTGGCGATAAGTGACCCATTAATACAAAGTATAGGCCTAAATACTGACCTGTTTGCTCGATGGCAAGTACGTCAGTAGGCGATTCTACAACACATAATATACCGCTGTCTTGGCGTTTTGTACTTAAACAAATATCGCACTGAGCTTGTTCGCAAAAAGTACGACAAGACTGACAGTGCCCTATGGCGGTCATTGCTTTAGTGAGTGCATTGCCCAGCTGAGTGCCTCCCTTTCGGTCGCGCTCAAGCAGGTGAAAAGCAATACGTTGCGCTGACTTTGGACCAATGCCCGGTTGACAGCGCAGTGCTTCTATAAGCTGATTTAAACTATCTGAAAGTTGCATTATTTACTTAAAACGGCATTTTCATACCTGGTGGTAATTGCATACCGCCAGTTACTTTACCCATACGCTCTTGTGTTTCTTCTGCAACACGGCGAACAGCATCGTTACATGCTGCTGCAAGTAAGTCTTCAATCATGTCTTTGTCGTCTTCCATCAAGCTCTCATCAAGCTGAACACGACGTACATTGTGGTTACCAAGCATAGTTACTTTAACTAAACCTGCACCGGCTTCACCAACAACTTCAAGAGTTGCGATTTCGTCTTGGGCTTTTTGCATGCGATCTTGCATTTGCTGCGCTTGCTTCATCATGTTGCCCATTCCACCTTTAAACATAACTTTCTCTCTTTCTTTTAATACATTAATTAACATGAACATAAGGGCGATTGTAAGTAATTACAATGCCTGAATACTGTTTTCGTCAATTTCGGCGCTAAATACTTGCTGAAATTGTACTATGTTTTCATCCGATGTGATCACATCGATTGCTTGTTGATGACGTCCTGCATCTATTTTTTGCTGAATAAGATAAGGGGAATCAATAACTCCCTTAGCAAAATTAATACTTAACGACACGTTATGCTCATAAATACTCGACAATGCGGCATCTAATCTTTGGCGAAGCATCGGTGTATCTAGATGCTTTTGTGATTCATCAACGTCTATATGTAAGCTGTTGCCTTGCTTGGTAAATATTGAATGCAACGCAAATTGGCGCATACGACCACCCAGTCCCATACGTTTAATTAAATAAGCCCATTCATCTTGTTGATGTGCAAATCTAATTTCACTAATTGGACTTTGAAAATCATCAGGCACGGGAATGCTAATTTCCTCGGGCGCTGCTTCAGGTACTTTTTGAGGGTTTATTTGCTCAAGTAGCTCTGGCGCTAGATTTTCGGTAATTGTTTGATGTTTTTCTTTAAAATCAACTTTTCGTGCTGGTTTTGTATTAGCGTGACCATGTGCCTGGCTTTCGCTCCCTGTTGGTGGGAGCTCATGCTTTTTTTCACTTGCACCTGCACTATCAGTCACCCAAGGTGGGGGATCGCTAGGTGCTATGCTTGAAACGCTGTTGAGCTCGTTTGTATTTTCAGCGGTGCTACCTTGGTTAACACTTTGAGCTTTAGGCATTCTTGCGTGATGTTCTGGCTTTTTAGCGGGCGCTTGGTTTGGCTGCGCTGCTACATTATTTGCAGAGGTGCTTGTACTCTTGCTTGATAACCTACCCGCACCGGATATGTTTCTGTCACGTAAAATACGAGCAATGGCAGATTGCGCCTGCGCTTCTTGTTCAGCTATTGGCGTACTTGCATTGTGATTTGTTAAGGGCTCTGATTGAGGTTCTGAGTTTGTATTAGTTACAGGGTTAAAGCCCTGATCTACAGCGCTACTCATTATATCGTCAAATTGCGAGGCCAGCGTTTGTTCAGCATCACTATGGAGCATATAAGCTTCATCTTCGCTTTGTCGCTGGGCTTGAGCATCTGAAACAACATTAGTTTGTGGTTGCTCTTTAGCTAAAGCCTGTTGCTTTGAAGCGTTTTCACTTTGTTGAACCGGTTGCTCTACTGCAACTTGGGCAGGCTCATTATTACTTTGCACGACTTCATTATTTGATGACTGAGCGGCAGCGTTAGCTGAAGGCTCTATCTCAACGGCTTTAGGCTGCTCTGCATTGCTAACTGGCTTAGTATTATTTACAGGTACACTACTTTGGCCAGCTACGGTGTTTTGCGATGTTTTATTTTTATTTAATATATCTCGCAGTGCATTTGCACGGCCTTGTTTATTTGGGGCCGGCTCTTCGTTTGCTGTGTGTACAGTTTGTTGCACATCTGAAGGCTTAAATGCTAATAATCTTAGCATTATCATTTCAAAACCTAAGCGAGGCTCTGGTGCCCATTGTAAATCTTTTTTACCATTTAACAGTAACTGATAATAAATTTGAATTTGTTGTGGGCTCGTATGTTGTGCAACATGAGCAATATAATCTACATTTTTTTCATCTAGCCCTGCCGCTTCAGGCACTAACTGGGTTAGTTGAGTCAAATGCGTAAGTGCAATTAAATCATCAAGCAATGCCACATAATTAGGATTACGACTTGCTACCTGCGCAATCTCATCCATTAGCGCAGCGCCATCTTGTGCAAGTATTGCTGCAAGCAAGCTTTGGCTATAATGAGTATCCATTAAACCAAGCATTGTTTGTACTGCTTGATTATTAATATCACCATTTGTTTGCGCAATAGCTTGGTCGGTTAAGCTAAGTGCATCACGCATACTGCCATCAGCGGCTTTTGAAATAATGCTAAGTGCATCGGTATCAAAGCTAAGCTGCTCTTGAGTAAGTACGTGTTCAAGCTGTGTTTTAATTTCACTTTGCGACAAGGCATTTAAGTTAAATTGTAGACAGCGAGATAATATAGTAACTGGTAATTTTTGAGGATCGGTGGTCGCCAATAAAAATTTCACATGCTCTGGTGGCTCTTCAAGCGTTTTTAAAAGCGCATTAAAGCTGTGCTTAGAAAGCATGTGAACTTCATCGATTAGGTATACTTTATAACGTCCACGCGTTGGTGCATATTGAACATTATCAAGTATTTCGCGAGTGTCTTCTACTTTTGTACGAGAAGCCGCATCTATTTCGAGTAGGTCAATGTAGCGCCCTGCTTCTATATCCAAACAGCTGCTACATTGTCCACACGGATTTGCAGATATACCTTCATCGCAATTTAAGCTTTTAGCAAAAATACGTGCAATGGTGGTTTTACCTACACCGCGGGTTCCAGTGAATAAATAAGCGTGATGCAGTCTATTTTGCGTAAGCGCATTTACAAGCGCTTGCTTAACATGAGACTGCCCAACCAATTCATGAAAGGTTTGAGGACGCCATTTTCTCGCTAGAACCTGATAACTCATCGATTACTCGCCTTCGAATTCAACCAATTTTAGGATTTTAATACCCATTTTTTTGATGCGTTGCTCGCCACCAAGTTCTGGTAGTGATACAACAAATGCTGCATCTGTGGCTTCGCCACCTAGTTTATTAACTAACTTAGCAGTGGCTTCAATTGTGCCACCAGTTGCTAATAAGTCATCAACTAGTAATACTTTGTCGCCAGGTACAATTGCATCTACATGCAGTTCTAGCGTGTCTTCACCGTACTCAAGTAAGTAATCTTGGCGAATAACTTCGCGTGGTAACTTACCTGGTTTACGTACTGGAATAAACGGAATGCCTAACGCATAAGACAATGGCGCACCAAAAATAAAACCACGTGATTCTGTGCCTATGATTTTAGTAAAGCCCTGATCTTTATATTCTGCGATAAACGCGTCAATAGTTGCTTTAAAGGCTTCTGGATTTGCCATTAAAGTGGTTACATCGCGAAACATAATGCCCGCTTTTGGATAATCAGCAATTGTAGTTATGCTGTTTTTGATAATTGCTGGTGTTACTTGAGTCATAATTTTAACTGCTCAATTGTTTATATTACAAAGCAGGTGATTATAACCTTAACTAACCTTTAATTGCGAGTTTGGCGTTATTATAAAAGAAGTATTAAATATGGACGGGGTAATTAAAATAAAGTGGTTCAAGGCTGAAGTTAGCAACAGCCTTAATAAACGCTATACATTTTACGTTAAGCTAGTGATCCAGCCTAATATTGCATTTAAACAACCAATCCCTGCAAATACAGCTAAAAAAGCAAGAAAGTAAGTAGCGTTGAACGGATCTTTAAAGTCTTTATCATCTGACATTGGTACAACCTTTTATTAAGCACGGCAAATAAGGCTGCCATAATAGACGATGTAAAATCATCAATAAAGACCTTAGTCTTGATTTTTTGTCACAATTACTCCTCGTTCAACCATAGCATTAAGAGTAACCAGTGCACCTTGAGTAATTTGCTCTGCATTAAATTGTGGTGCATGAGCTAATACCTGTTGGCAGACGTTGTCAAATGTCGCGCCTTCGCTTGCCTCTATGATTGACAATAGCAAAGCTGTCATCGCATTCGTAGCCAGAAATTGAACGTCATCATCTTCATCTCTATATACAACAAAATAATTAGGCTGAGGTGATGGCTCTTTTGGTTTAAAGCGATTGCTAATATTTTGAACCGGAAATTGATAACTTAAATTTCTTGCCGTTTTCGATAAATATAAAGCTGAACTAGTAAGCGCTGTTGTTTGTAATTTTTTCTCTTGCTCATCTTCGTGTGCAATGGATACATCTAGCTCTACCCATTCATAATGGGCAAGCTCTAGCATAAACACGGGATCGTATTTTTTCATTTTATAATCACTTGATAAGTAATTAATAAACTCCCCTGCTATGTCTAAAAAGTACGGCGAATGACAATCATATTCGCTAAAAAACTGGCGTACGAGGGCTTGCCATTGCTTCTGGGTATATAACGTTTTTAATACCGGAAAACCTGATGATATAAAACCTTCAATGTTATTAAAAAATAGGTCGCGGTAAATAGCCATACGCCTGTCTTCGATACCGCTGGGCTTTTTATTTTTTTGAGGCTCGCGAATATGCGCCATAAATTCGTTTTGTATTTCAATAAAGCTCATAACTAGGCACTCTTTTAATGTTGATAAAGGCTTATATTAAGCTCGTTGTTTTGAAACAGTTGAATCAAAGTGTTTAGCTTGCAACCCATGAATTATATCTAACTCTTTGGTTAAAACATTCATGGTAGGAATATTAAAATCGCGCTCAAGCAAGGTTGGAAATACGCCATGCACTTCGTATGCTTTATCGAGTAGCTCCCAGACAGGATCAATCACATCAGCGCCATGTGTATCAACAATTAAGTCATCAGCCTCATTATAATGGCCAGCAACATGCCCATAGGCTATACGATTAGAGGGTAAACCAGTTAAAAATGCTTGCGCGTTGTAGCCATGATTTATCGAATTAACATAAATGTTATTCACATCAAGTAAAAGCTTGCAGTCAGCTTGCTCTAAAATAATATTCGTAAATTCAAGTTCTGATAATTGCTGTCCAGGAGCGCCATAATAGGAAACATTTTCTATCGCAATTTGCTGCTCTAGTATGTCTTGAACTTGTTTAATACGAGGTACAACATGTGCTATGGCATCTTGTGTAAACGGAATGGGCATTAAGTCATACATATGCCCTGTACCCGAGCAGTAACTTAAGTGCTCACTAAAAATTTTTATATTGTGCTCTTCAAAAAACACTTTTAAAGACTTAACAAATTCAACATCAAGAGGTTCTGGAGAACCGATAGACAGTGATAACCCATGACACACAAAATTATTAGCATCGGTTAATGTTTTAAATTGTTTTTTAAAGCGTCCACCTAGTTTTAACCAGTTCTCTGGCGCAACTTCTAAAAAGTCTACTTGATTAGGTACATGCTCAAGCAGCTCATCAAGCATTTCTCGTCGTAGGCCAAGGCCCACCATCCCAAAATCTTTACTTTGAGTTTGTATCATAACTACCTCTAACTTAACAAAAAAGGGCCTTAGGGCCCTTTTAGCATAACTTATTTAGAATAAGATATTAACGGCCACCACATTTACCTTCGCCGCACTTACCTTCTTTTTTAGTTTTTTTAGCGTCGCCGCCACATTTACCTTCACCACATTTGCCTTCTGTTTTAGCTTTTGCGTCTTTTGCATCGCCGCCACACTTACCTTCGCCGCATTTACCTTCTTTTTTATCTTTTGCGTCGCCACCACATTTGCCTTCGCCGCATTTACCTTCTTTTTTACCTTTTGCATCGCCGCCACATTTGCCTTCGCCGCATTTACCTTCTTTTTTATCTTTTGCGTCACCACCACATTTGCCTTCGCCGCATTTACCTTCTTTTTTATCTTTTGCGTCGCCGCCACATTTGCCTTCACCGCACTTACCTTCTGCAGCATCTAATTGGTAACCTGTTACTAGTTGTTGAAACTCAAATGGGTTAGCTTGTACATCTGCAGATACAAAACTTGCAGAGCCAACTACTACTGCACCTAAAGTTAACGCGATTGTATTTTTTTTAACTGTATTCATTTTATGACTCTCTTTAATCAAGGATTGTAAATCTCAGCAATAAAAATGTATTTTTAAATTGCTTGTATGCTTAAGTAGACCCGTACAAAAATAAAAACTTTCATTTATTTTCATAAAATTTACTTTTGCAATTTCTACATTAAATATGGTCGGTAATTACAGATTTATCAATGTGTGATTTACAGGTAAACTATGCCTCCAGTTTTTTATCAAAATTAATCTCTTTATGAAACTTGTTTTAGCACCTATGGAAGGTGTCGTTGATTTTAAAATGCGCCAATTACTCACAGACATTGGTGGGTTCGATTTGTGCGTTACAGAGTTTGTAAGAGTGGTTGAAACATGCTTACCTGACAAAGTTTTTCATCGATTTTGCCCTGAACTACATAATAATGGATTTACACGAGCAGGTACTCCTGTGCGTGTTCAATTACTCGGTCAAGAAGCAAATCCGTTAGCCGAAAATGCAATAAGAGCAATCGCATTAGGGTCCCATGGGGTCGACCTAAATTTTGGTTGCCCAGCAAAAACAGTTAATCGTAGCCGAGGAGGGGCTGTACTGCTTAAAGACCCTGACCATATGTATACGATTATTAAAGCAGTCCGAGATGCTGTAGATGATGAACATGAAGTAAGTGCAAAAATTCGCTTAGGCTTTGATGATGACAGTAACAGCCAAGAAATTGTTGATGCTGTGGTAAGCGCAGGTGCAAATAGTGTAGCTATTCACGCCAGAACCAAACGTGATGGTTATAACCCGCCAGCTTATTGGGAAAAAATTCCACCAATAATAAAAGGTAAGAATATTGCCGTTGTTGCCAATGGTGAAATTTGGCAAGTAGAGGACGCAATGCTTTGTCAAAAACGAAGTGGGTGCACTGATTTAATGCTTGGTCGTGGCGCCCTTTCGCACCCTGATTTAGCAAAAAAAATTAAAGCTCATGTAAATAATGAGCAATATGATGGCCTTGAGTGGGAGCATATTATTTATCACTTAATTCACTCAGCTATTCATCAAGACCCCGCGAAGGATGAAAAATACTTTGCTTCACGTACTAAGCAATGGCTTGGTTATCTAAAACGCCAGTACCCACAAGCTATCGATTTGTTTGACGAAATCAGACGTTTAAAAAGTAAAGAAGATGTGGCGAGCGTATTAAATAAATATGCCAAAGCACCGCAACTTGATTCAAATCATAACGACTAACTTAAAGACTCTAGATAATATCAGTATAACGTAAAGCCCATTTAATAAGGTTGTACTGATAATGCATCATCAAAAAAGACTTAACGATGAAATAGCACAAGTTAAATTAAATATATTAACCATGCTTTCTAAATCAGCTTACCCTGCACATCACCATTTAATACAAATTTTAGCTGATACAGCAAATAATGAATGGTTAGACTGCGCAGCAGAGAAGTTAGGCCCTGAGTATGCACTTTTAATCAGTCGCATGACCAAACTAGAAGCCGCACTAAGTCAAATAGAAATTGGCCAGTATGGCTACTGCTGTGATTGTGAAGAAAAAATATCAGCTGAGTCACTTGAACTAGACCCCGCAACTCAACGGTGTACAAAGTGCGCACAATAAGCGCACTTTCAAATCATTATATAATGTGTTGTATGAAGCTAAATGATTGCCCAGGGTAGAGAATTATATCTTCAACCAAGTACTGTGCTTCTTCTGGACTCATTTGTAGGCGCTTTATAAGGTTCACCTTTGCTTGAGGCAAAGTCCACGCATGGTAGTGAATACCTATATCTGATTCCATCATCGCAAGCATCAATGTTTTATCTTTATCAGACATATCCATAGCGCTCGCCATTGCAGGTAAGTCTTGATAGTTAGCTTGCCAATCTAAGCCTTCTATTAATTTTTCATCAGATAAATACTGAACTAAAAACGATTTTTGGTGAGAAGTTGGCAGCTTACTGTCGAATTCAACACGATCTAATACTTTTATTTTTTCGTTTAAAAGAGTAACCCATTCTAACGGTGAATGTACTTCGCCACTAAAGTAATTAAGTTTACTCTGATACCACTGAGTGCCATTTGGCAGACCTCTTAGACCCACACTTCCTCTTGGCTTATAACTAGCTAAATAATCGCTAAAAGCTCTTATATGGCTTTTAAGCGCTGGTTGAACATCGTTACTTGCTATCGCACTTAATAAATAGCTTTGTAACAATGTAAGTTCAACCTTGTTCAGCTTTAAATTGCTTTGTTGAGCACTGTCTAGGGTATCTTGGGTTAACTTGAGCCAAGTAATAACATTATCCGGTGTGTTTTTTGAGCCTTCAAAAGCAAGCATGTTTTTTAACACATTTACTTGGGCCGGCCAATTAAAGTAGCGTTCAGGGAAACGCTCTGCAATTACCAAATAGTTCACTTGCGCAATTTGATTTAGATTAAGCTCCATACCCATTAGGCTCTGATAAATAGTATGGCGTTTTGTTAAGTAAGCATCAGAGAAAACCAATTGATCTTTTTCAATGTTATTGCCTTTAGTCGCACCTGTTTGTACAAGCGCCATGTTTAAAGCTTTTAAAGCGACTTGTGCGTCCTCAAACGACTCATAAGGTTGAGGCTGCTTTGAACATGCAGCTAAAAATAGGCACAGTAATGATGATAAAAAGAGCTTCTTATACATAGTAGTTCCAATAAAAAAAGCCCCAGAGGGGCTTTTTATAAGTTGCTTAAGCTAATTAAAATTAAATTTTAACACCGTTGCGAGCGGCTTTATCTTTAATATATGTAGACCAACCTTTTGCAAACTTACGTGTGCGAGGGTCATCCATAGCTTTAGTAATTGCAGCATATGCTTGCTTATACTTACCTTGGTAGTAATACGCTTCAGCTAAATCTGAATAAATTGTGCCTTTTTTGTCAGAGCCAAGCTCTAATGCTTTGTTCAAGCGAACAATAGCAGCACTGAATTTTTCAGATTGTAAAAGTAATGAACCAGCTTTGCGGTAAAGCTCAGCGTCGTCATCAAATTTAGCAGCATCTTCGTAGTACTTAGCAGCTTTTTCTAAATCTTTAGAACGATGGTAATTACTCGCGATCGCGCTAACATTCTGCTTTGTACGTTCTACTTTTTCACTCTTAATAGCCTTTTCTAGCGTTACAGCTGCTTTATAAGGGATCTCATTTAGAGAGTAAAAGTTAGATAAGACTTTATACTCAACTTCATTTTCAAAGTAACCATTCTTGTATGCAACTTCCATAGTTGCTAAACCTTTAGAATAATCTTCAGTTTGTAGGTAATACTTACCTAAGCTAACCCAAGCTTTTTTATCATCAGGCCATACACGAACAATTTCTTCGCCAATTTTAACCATGTTTGCATAATCTTTAAGCTCAAAGTATGCGCCAAGTTTTAATTGGTAAGGGCCTTTGTTAGGCTCTTTTTGAAGTTTTATTGCCTTATCTGCTGGTTCAAAAACATCACGGTATTGCTCTAACTGATAGTTAGCTTGAGCAATACGTGTATAAACCGTAGGGTCCTCTTCACCGGTAAAGTCCATCCAAGCTACATATGCTTTTTTAGCTTCTTGGAACTTTTCTGTACCAGCGTATAAGTCACCTAACAACTTAAGAGTTTGTTCTTGATCAGCAAAGTTTAAAACATCAGGTGCAACGGCTTGCTTAGAGTACTTGATCGCTTCGTCATACTTTTCTTTTTGAGCGTACATGCTACCTAAGTAACGATTTACGGTCGCTTTATCAAAGTCATTCGAAGGCTCGATTTCTCTAAGCAAAACAATTGCTTCATCAACTTTTTCTTCGTTGTACAAATCAAATGCTTTAATTACTTTTTTACCAGTACGCTCGCCCATGATTTTAGTTTTTGCTTTTTTACGCTCTTCAATCTTTGCGTAATCCGGCGCTGCTAAAACAGATGCACTTAAAGTAGCACCCGACACAGACATAAGAATTGCAAGAGCAGTTACTTTAGAAAAATTTCTCATTACTCGCCTCCTTAGTTGCCTTGGTTAAGTTTAAAGTCTAATTGAACTTGTAAACCTGGTTGTTTCTGTGGTTTTCCGTCAATGATCTTAGGACGGTACTTCCACTTACGCAGTGCACGTTTAGCTTCACGGTCAAAGATACGTTTCGGATCTGCGTCAATTACTTCAACGTCAGTTACTCCACCTAGCTCATCAATTGTGAATGAAAGTTGAACCCAACCTTCTTTACCATCACGTGCTGCTTGCGTTGGATATTTTGGTTCTATACGAACGATAGGTGTCGCATCACCATCTCGTCCAAATGCACCAGGACCACTTAGTCCACCTGCCGAACTACCAACATCAATGCTTCCCATATTAAATGACATAGCACCAGGATTTGGATTATTATTTTCCGGCTGTGGCGGCTGCGGTTTAGGCGGCTGCTTTGGCGGTGGCGGAGGAGGAGGCGGTACACGCTTCCTCTCCTGCACCTTAGATTCAGGCGGATTCGTCATTATTTCGACTATGATCTGCTCTTTTTGTTCCGTATTACGGTCAGCCCCACCAGAGATGAGGAATGCCATGAAGTAGAACAAGCCGAAAGTAACTGCCCCACCTGCAATCAGTGAAAACAGAAAACGAATCATTACTGATCTCCAGCTATTGAAATTCTCAGGTTATCACCCGTCGCTTTAATCTGGTCCATAACTTTAACCACTACGCCGTGTTTTGCTTCTTTATCAGCTTGCAAAATTACAACTTCAGTAGGTTGTTCTGCTAATAAACTTTCGATTTTTGCTGAAATACGTTCAACATCAACCTGCTGTTTATCAATCCAGATCTCGCCGTTACTACGAATAGCAATAAAAATGTTAGCATTTTTTTGCTTAGTAGCTTGAGCCGCTTTAGGTTTATTGACCTCGATACCAGCCTCTTTAACGAACGATGTAGTTACGATAAAGAAAATAAGCATGATAAATACGATGTCAAGCATTGGCGTCATATCAACCGCTGCTTCTTCTTCTTCACGAAAACGTTGTTTACGTGCCATATTTAATTCTCTCTCTAGTGATGAGGCATACTATCAATAAGTTTGGCTTTCACCATTTTAGCTTTTGTCTCAAGACGTGAGCTAAAAAATACTCCAGATAATGCCGCAACCATTCCAGCCATTGTTGGGATTGTTGCCATTGAAATACCTGATGCCATTAAACGTGCGTTACCCGTACCCTGGTTGGCCATGGTTTCAAAAACCGAGATCATACCAGTAACAGTACCAAGTAAGCCTATTAAAGGACAAACAGCTACTAATGTCTTAATCAACAACATACGCTGATCTAATTTTTCAGACGCTTCAGAAATCCATGCTTCACGGATTCTGTGTGCGTACCAAGACGTAGTGTCTTGGCGGGCATCCCACTTTGCTACAATTTCTTTCGCTGTGCGAGGAAATTCTGCAAGTAGGAACCAATAGCGCTCAATCATTAAAACCCACATAAGAAAGAGTGCTATCGCGACCACGTATAAAACCTGGCCGCCTGTGCCAACAAAATCCCTGATAGATTCCCATATCTCCATCAGGACTAGCATTAGGCTTTCTCCTTCTCCGCGTGAGTAGCAACGATACCCGCGCTTTGCTCATCAAGGATGTGTAATACCGACTTACTACGACCAGCTACAAGAGCATGAAGTAGAATTAGTGGTAATGCAGCAATTAGACCTAGCGCTGTAGTTACAAGTGCTAGAGAGATGTTACCTGCCATGATCTTCGGATCACCCGTACCGAACAATGTGATTGTTTGGAACGTTAAGATCATACCGATTACTGTACCTAGTAGACCTAGTAACGGTGCGATTGCAGCAAGAATCTTAATTATATTGATACCAGCTTCAATGCGTGGCGTTTCACGTAGAATCGCTTCATCAAGTTTAAGCTCAAGGTTTTCAACATCTTGGTTCTTGTTGTCATGGTACACTTTAAGAATACGACCCAGTGGGTTATTTGTATTCGGTGTAGCAACATTTTTAAGCTGGCTCTTAATCTTACTAGTAGTAAGTGTAAGGTCAACAAAGCGGATTAGAGTAATTAGCATACCTAGGCCAAGTAAAGCCGTGATGATATAACCAACTACGCCACCTTGATGGAAGTATTCCATAAGGGTCGCTTTTTGAGTGTTGATACGTAAGATAGCACCACGAGTCGGATCTATGTAAACACCAGCGTAGTTATCTGGTGATGTATTTTCTAGAGCCGTGATACCGTCTAAGATATAACCGTCTGGTTGCTTACCTAGAGGCTGGATAGACTTAGTCTCTGGTGAATAAATTAAGTAACCATCGTCTGTAACTAAGTTAAAGTTACCGATACGTGTTACTTTTTTCATTGACGGGTTACCGTCAAGACCAGCAACTTCAGTTTCAAAAGTTGAAACTTTAGCTGATTCTGTCATTTCAGTTTGAAGTGAAATCCAAAGTTCTTCAAGTTCGCGAACTGTAGGAAGTTCTTTAGCAGCTGCTAACGAACGTAAGATTTCAGCACGACCTGGTTTTTCAGCACTAACTAGTGACGCTTCGATAGAACCGATAGCATCTTGAGCTGCACGACGTACAACACCAAACATCTCACCTAAAGTACCTTGGGCACTTTGAAGAGCTGCTTCTTTTTCAGCTAGCGTATTTTCGTTTTGTGCATATTGCTTAGCTAAGCTTTCACCACGAGACTTCTCAGAAGCAAGTTGGCTTTTAGCTTTGTTAAGTAATGCTTGCTTGTCAGCACGTTCTGATAAGAACTCTTGCTCACGTTGCTTATTGATTTTACCTTCAGAGATACGCTCTTGCTTTACTTGCTCAAGAATTTTATCTAGAGCTCCAGTATTTGCATGTGCATTAAGCGCGGTACCTGCAGAAACAGTTAGTACTGCTGCAACAGCAAAACCTTTAAATAGTTTCTTCATTATTGATTACTCCGCGCCAAAGATAGGTAGTTTAACAAGTTCTAATGTCGCTTGCTTACGCGCCATACGAATAACTTCTTTAACAGGTTTTAGGTATTCTTCGCCTAATTCTTTCCACTGTTTAGTGTTGTTATCCCACACCCAAGCATGTTTCAAGTCAAAAGACTGAGCAACGTAAGTGATACGACCTAACTGACCGATATCAACGTTAATGCTTTTACCATCAACTTCTAGAGTACCTTGTGAAGCAGATACAAGAGAGCTGTATGCTGTTTCAATAGTGTAAGCTTCAAGTACTTGACGGAATTTTTCAGACGTCGTTACAGACGCAGAAACCATGATCTCACGTAGTCTTTCAACACGTCCTAAACGCGTTTCAAGATTAAATGGAACGTCCGCTTTGATGAATTGCTCAAGCGTATCGATCATGCGATACATCAAAGGCACAACGTTTTGTTTAGTGTTATCAATAGTCGCGATTTGACGATCAAACGATTCAATTGAAGCGTTTTGGCTATCAACCAAGCGCGACACGTGATCGTTATACACTTTCATAAGTTCAGTCTCATCAACAACGCTACGGTACTCAGCGATTAGCTCCTGAGTTTGACCATATACATTGTCAATTTTAGTTTGAGACTTAACCGCAGCCTTTTGAATTTGTTGACCTGCTTTTTGCACGTCATTCAAAGGATCTGCAATCACATTGCTGCTTGCAAATGCAAATGCGCCAACCAACGCAGTTGCTACAAGACTCTTTCTGATTTTAACAGACATAGTTCCCAACCAATTAAGTAATGTTACTTTTATAATTTAATTATCCTCCGAGGAGAACAACCCTGATATCTTTTAATAGATATCAACCTTCCAATAATGCTAAATGCAATTAGCGCTGTCAACTTGATGTTTACTAATCTCAGTAAATAAATAGCTAAGTTAATGCTTAAACGAAAGTACCAGCCCACAACAGTTAACATTATTGCAACGAAGCTTTTTCTTAATATTTCTATTAAAGCCTTTTAAGGGGTGTATTTATTCGCACTGCACTGACATAAAACAACATTATTGCAACATTTAGCTAAAGCTGAATTCGCACTGAAAAAAAACTAAAAAAAATATAAATTGATATAACAAAAGTTATTTTTTACACGATTTTATCGTGTTTTATCACCTCAGTTACACTTCATCTGAAAAAACAAACCATTTGTCGCACAAAAAAACAACACTGGATAATATTTAATATCGGATACTCAAGCTTTATATACATAACTTTTAAAGCTATTTTAAAACGTGTTTTTCCATAAATAGTAATAATAAACTCAACAGTGCATTTCTCTTTTAGCAGCACAAAAGCTTTTAATAATTAAACAGGTCGTATTTACAGCTTTAAAGTATTCTTTAATACTATTTTAACGTTAAGGTTAATTCAGTAATTAAGTTAATCATGAAGAGTTACCCTACTTTATTAGTAATACACTATAAATGAAGCTTTACATTCACATAATAAAGTAATAGAAGCACCTAGAAGCCCTTCTCAATGAGTAGCCTTCGTCACACAGAGTAAGCTTGAAACAGAATTTGCATGGATTGATATTGAGCATCGATTTTATTTAAGCTGGTATCGGGCCCATTGAATAAATTCTTATGAATGGTTTTTAAAAGTATTAGAAGATTGTTTTGTTCGTTAGATTATTAGTTGTTTAGCTTTGCAAAGATAGAATGTTTGAGTAGTTTTTTAGATTTAAAAAAAGGAGAATTTGAGGTATTAAAATAAATAGATTTAAGGAAGGGGAATTATGGTGAAACAGAAACCTGCTTCACCAAGATGAACTAGAGTTCACATAATAAATTATGCTGCTTCTACGTTCTCAGCTTCAGGGCCTTTTTGACCTTGTTTGATGCTGAATGTCACTGCTTGACCTTCGCTAAGAGTGCGAAAACCAGAACCAGTGATTGCGCTGAAATGTACAAACACGTCAGGACCATTTTCTTGTTCAATGAAACCAAAGCCTTTAGCTTCGTTGAAAAACTTTACTTTACCAGTAACCGACATACTAAATTTTCCTGTAAGTCAATAATTAAAATTCAGCCATATTATTATGGCAATATCCTCCCTGAGTCAATGCTCAAAAATATGGAGGTACAGTACAGGAACAAGTAATAACCTAACCGGTAACCTTAAACGCAGCACAATATCCGTAAATTCAATACATAAAAACTCAAAGCAAGGTAAGATTAACACATTATATTTTTTTTCGCTCTATTAATTAGGAATTATTTCTTAAAAATATAAATTTGTTTTAAATCGCCTTTAACTGACTAATTTACAAGCAAAAAACTATAAGTATTATTGTAATATTTATTGCTGTAAGCGAGTTCAAAAGCCACCTACAACCACCCTGTCGTCGATTTACGCTTCAATAATATCAAAAGCACAAACAAAAAAGCCGCATTAAAAATTAAGCGGCTTTAGATTTAAATATATTATTGGTTATTCGACAGACCAATCCATTGTATTTTCAGCCTTTATAGGCACAACTTCAGAGTCGCCCAATGTATAACTTGCAGGTACTTTCCACGGCTTTCTTTGTAATGTAATTGTATCTGTATTACGCGGCAATTCGTAAAAATCAGGGCCAAAGTGGCTTGCAAACCCTTCAAGCATGTCCAAAGCTCCTGCATCCTCAAATGCTTCAGCATATAATTCAATAGCAGCATGAGCCGTGTATGCACCAGCACACCCACAAGCAGCTTCTTTTTTATCTTTATAATGTGGTGCAGAGTCAGTTCCTAAGAAGAATTTTTTATTTCCACTTATTGCTGCAGCCATTAATGCTTGCTGGTGAATGTTACGCTTGAGAATTGGCAAACAGTAATAATGTGGGCGAATTCCACCCGCTAACATATGATTGCGGTTATAAAGCAAGTGATGCGCTGTAATTGTTGCCGCTACATTGCTAGGTGCATTAACTACAAACTCTACTGCATCTTTAGTCGTAATATGCTCGAGTACAATTTTAAGCTCAGGAAAGTCATTTACTACATCTCCTAAAATCGTATCCAGAAATACTTTTTCACGGTCAAAAATATCAATCGACGAATCTGTCACTTCCCCATGCACTAACAGCAACATGCCTACATCTTGCATTGCCTTTAAAGCTGGATAAATATTTTTTACTGATGTAACACCCGAGTCAGAATTAGTGGTAGCGCCAGCAGGGTAAAGCTTAGCTGCTACTATTTTACCTGTCGCTTTAGCTTTTATTATTTCATCTGGTGTCGTTTTATCCGTGAGATACAAAACCATTAATGGCTCAAAGTTGCCTTGAGGATTTGCAGACATAATGCGTTCTCTGTACGACAATGCCGTATCTGTGCACGTTGCTGGCGGAACAAGGTTTGGCATAACAATAGCGCGGCCCATGTATCTGCTAATATCGCGTACAGTGTCTTTTAACTGGTCACCATCACGTAAATGTACATGCCAGTCATCAGGGCGAGTGATAGTAAGGGTTGTTACAGAGTTTGTATTATTGCTTGTCATTACTTTGTTCCACGGCTGAATTTATCCGATCATAGGCATATGATGTTTTCGAGTAAAGATTTTATTAAAAATAAAGTTTTTATATGGATAAAATTACTGAGGTACTATTTAAAAGCATCAATGAACAAATTCAATGTTATTAGCTTATTGTAATGATTTATGATTAATTAAAACTCGCTATCTTAAAACTTTACAGTGTATTGAAACCACTCATCGCTTTAATTTGTACAAAAACCCAAGATTAGGTTAACTTAACTGCGAATTTAAAAATAACAAGAATAATATAAATTGCCTATGTCTTATAAAACTGATGCTACTAGAGCACTTGAGATAAAAACTGATCAACTAAGTATCATTAATCAATTTTCATCGAGCCTATTGCAACTCGATACATTAGAAGAATTATTTAAGTATGTTACAACACATGTTGTAAATCGCTTAGGGTTTGTTGATTGTGTCATATATCTAGCTGACAATAATGCAAATACATTAAACCAAGTTGCATCAATGGGTATTGCACACGCGCGGGACAAATATCAAGCGGAACGTAAAATAATACGTTTTAGTGAAGGTATAACGGGCGCTGTTGCAACGACCGGAAAAGCGGTAATTATTAACGATGTAACGAAAGACAGCCGTTATATCGCTGATGAACGCCCTGCTCAATCAGAACTATGTGTCCCCCTCATATATAAAGAACAAGTTTTAGGTGTTATTGATTGTGAGCACCCTATCAAGGGTTATTTTACCAATGCACACCTTGAAATTCTTACAACCGTTGCTCACTTACTCAGTGCCAAAATTAACCAGGTTAATACAGTAAACAACTTACAAAAAACAGTTGAGCAACTCAACAATGCACAAAAATTAGAAAACAGCTTATTACAAATCGCTAACCTAACTTACAAAGCGAATGACCTAGATACATTTTTTAAAGCCTTGCATTCAATCATAAATAACTTACTTCGAGCCGATAACTTTTTTATCGCTCTATACGACAAAAAAGTAGATATACTTGACCTCGTTTACATAGTCGAAGAAGGCATAAACACTAAAACTCATCAAAAAATATCTAAAGAACAACTTAAAGATACCGCTTCATATTACCTTCTAAAAACAGAGCAAACCCTATTACTTAACAAAGATGCCTTTCAAAGTCACATTAATAACGGTGATTTTAAAATGGTAGGTCGGCAATCTGAGTCTTGGTTAGGTGTTCCATTTCAAACAAGTGATCGTATAAGCGGGGTTATCGTTGTACAAAGCTACGATAAAACACTGCATTACAACGAACACGATAGTGCTCTTCTAACGTATGTAAGTCGCCAAATAAGTATGGCAATTGATAGGCAATTAGCCCGCCAAGAACTTGAGCACAAAGCATTACATGACGAGCTTACAGGCCTTGCTAACCGCTCACTACTCATTGAACGTATAAAACATGCTATTTTACGTTTAACGCGTGCTAAAAAGAGTACTAGTCATGCCCTGTTGTATCTAGACTTTGACCGTTTTAAAAGTATTAATGATTCGCTCGGGCATGAAGTTGGGGACCACTTCCTTATAAAAATATGCGACTTGATTAAAGGTACAGTACGAAGCACGGATACATTTGCACGTTTAGGCGGCGATGAATTTGCAATTTTTATGGAAAACATCACGCATAAAAACCAAGTTAATGAAGCTTTAAACCGCATTAAAAACGCATTATCAAAACCTTTAAATATAGATAACCACTTACTCCAAGCATCAACGAGTATTGGGATTGCCTATACAGATAACGTAAACGACAAAGCTTATATATTACTGCAACAAGCCGATGCCGCTATGTATGAAGCTAAGTCAACCGGACGTGGTCAGGTAAAGTTTTTTAATAACACGATGCGTAAAAAACTTAAAACCCATGCCGATATAGAAAACGACTTACAACACGGTATTGAACACAACGAGTTTGAACTCTATTTTCAGCCAATTTTCACAATTAATACCAGTGAAGTTATCGGCTTTGAAGCACTTGTTCGTTGGCACCACCCTACAAAAGGGTTTGTACCCCCTAATGACTTTATACCGATAGCTGAAACTACAGGGCAAATTATAAATCTTGATTTACATTTACTTGATTTGGCGGCCCAGCATATTTCAAATTGGCACCAACAAGGCCATCGCTTTTTAAAAGTCACCGTTAATGTATCGTCACGACACTTTGCAAGCCTCGATTTTGTAGCGCAAATACATTCCATTTATAATAAGTACCAATTACCTCTAGGTTCTTTATGCTTAGAAATTACCGAATCTGGCTTAATAGAAAATCTAGAACTCGCCACTCAAATAATTGAAGGTCTTTCACCTTTAAAAGTAAAATTATGCCTTGATGATTTTGGAACAGGTTATTCAGCACTAGGCTACTTGCACCAACTGCCTATTCATATTTTAAAAATAGATAAAAGCTTTATTGACCATCTACAGGATTCTACTAACCCACTTGTTGAAGCCATTTTATCACTTGCGCAATCATTAAAACTTGAAGTTGTAGCTGAAGGAATAGAAACAGTTGAGCAATTAACTATTTTGCAATCCACCGCGTGCGACTATGGCCAAGGCTTTTTAAAATCGAAACCTGTTACTGCCAAAGAAGCCATATTACTAATTAATAAACCCTTATAAAAAGAGCCAGCGAGTAGGTCGCTGGCTTTGGTACTACGCATATACTCACCCATTGAGCTAAACTTAAGCTATAAGGCAAAACGACTCTAGCTTTTAAACCACAATCTAAATTATGCATTCAACAAATCTCACCTCATACCGTTATCAACATGGTTAAAACTCACGCTGAGCTAAAACACACAGCAATCGTTATATTTAAAATACAACATGAAGCAAACTCATCTAAAACTCATCAAACCAGTTTTCAAATGACTTTTATCATTACTAACCCTAATATTTTCACGATTCATAGCGATAAACTGCAATAAAATGCATTACTTTAGCCATCTAGACGTTGAAACGTTTTTTATATAGGCGTAGTATGTAATTAATCTGAGCTGAACTCACTTTTTCCATGAGAATTTTTAAAGATGATTGGTATTAAACATTTAAAAACCATAGCAACCCTAAAAGAAACAGGATCTTTGGTTAATACAGCACGAGAGTTATTTTTGACACAGTCTGCTTTATCTCATCAAATCAAAGATTTAGAGAATAAATTGGATTGCCAATTATTTGAGCGTAAAACTCAACCAGTCCGCTTTACCCCTCAGGGAATGCTATTACTTGAATTAGCTCACGAAATATTGCCAAAAATGGAAGCGACTAAATGTCGTTTAAAAGAAAGCTTAAACCAGCCTATTTCTCAACTGCGTTTGAGCGTGGAATGCCATGCATGTTTTCATTGGTTATTACCTACTATTAAAGAATTTAATAACTTTTGGCCTGATATAAAAATTGATTATGAACGTGGCTTTAGTTACGACGCTATTCCTGACTTACTAAGCGATGAGCTCGATTTAGTTTTAACGTCTGACATACGCGAACCCGACACATTAGAATACGCGCACTTATTTGATTTTAAATTGAAGCTTATTGTGGCGCCGGATCATGAACTTGCTAAAAAAGCGTATGTAACAGCGCTTGATTTAAAAAACGAAACTATTATTTCATACCCTATTCCGCGTGAACGCCAAGATATATTTAAGCATTTCATTCAAAATGCTCGTTTTGACGGTACATTAAAAACGGTTGATCAAGGACTCCTTATTTTTCAATTAGTGAGTGCTGGAATGGGCGTTGCCGCTTTACCTGATTGGCTAGTTACACCTTATGAAAGCCAAGGCTTAATTAAATCAATTCCTTTGGGCGCTCTTGGTCTTACTCGCCCTATGTATTTAGCGATGAAAAAAGACATGAAAGATAACCCTGTTTATCGTCACTTTTTAAATACCTGTAAGCTAAATAACGGTCGATAATCATCAATATAATAAGTAATATCGCTGTAATTAACTCTACAGCGTTTAACTCTTATGTTTGTTATTAAAAAAATGATTGGTGGTTTACTTATGCCACTGCCTCTATTTGGTTTATTTGCGTGCCTGATGCTCCTACTGGCATTTAAAGGCCGCAAATCAGCTCTCTTCTTATCTACTTTAAGCTTAATTCTATTACTTGCATTGAGCACACCCTTTATCGCCAATTTAATTATCCAAAATAATGAACCTGCGTCGCTTGCGTTTAATACTCTAAAGCATCCAAAAATAGACAAAATAGTTGTACTAGGTTGCGATATAAACCCAAATTCGGCTTTAAGTTCAAATAATCAATTAGGTAATTGTGCGCTAACGCGCTTAGTCGAAGGTGTAAAACTAGCGAAACACTACCCTAATGCAGAGCTTATCGTTTCAGGCGGGGGTTATAAAAATACCACTAATAGCGGGCTTATGTATCAAACGGCAATTAGTTTAGGCGTTAATAAGAGCCGTATTTTCCAAAATCCAAAAGCAATGGGTACAGGTGAAGAAGCTAAATTACTGGCATCAAAATTAGTCGACTTTAAAGTTGCACTAGTAACATCTGTACTGCATATGCCACGCGCAAAAGACTTATTTAATGCTCAAGGTATTGAAGTCATAACCGCAGCCACTGATTATCATAATTTTGCTGCACTGCCGTGGAGCAAACAGTTTATTCCCAATGCTCATGCCTTAGTTGTGGTTACGCAATACAGTCACGAAGTAGTAGGAAATATATGGATAAGTTTGCGCCGCTGGATAGATCCAGAGGCGCTGTAACTTATAGCCCTAACCTGAACTCTGGACAATAAAATCTATTTCAACCAAAGTTCAGGTTAGCTAATAGATAGCCTAATTAAACTGGGTTATCTATGTCTATAAATGTCACATCAAAACCATGCTCTTGAGCAAGTAACTCACCTAGTGCTTTTACGCCATAGCGCTCTGTTGCATGATGCCCAGCTGCAAAAAAATCAATGTTTTGCTCACGAGAACTATGAATTGTCTGCTCCGATGCTTCACCCGTTAAATAAGCATCAATGCCTTGATCTGCTGCTAAGTCAATATATCCTTGCCCACCACCAGTACACAGTGCAATGGTTTCTATTTTAGCTGAACGTACTAAGCTTGTGAGCGGGGTTCGATTAAGCACCTTTGCAATTTTATCTGCAAAATCTTCACCACTTAATGGTGTTTTTAAACGCCCTTTCATTGCTACGCTATTTGGAGTTGGCTCTAGCCCTGTTTCAATTTCAATATCTAATAACTTTGCAAGTTGTGCGTTATTGCCAACTGCTGGGTGAATATCGAGTGGTAAGTGATAGCCGAATAAATTAATATCGTTTGCTAGTAGCGCGCCTATGCGACGCTTTTTCATACCCGTTATTGGTTGAGACTCCCCTTTCCAAAAAAAACCATGATGAACCAAAATAGCATCTGCTTGTTGCTCAATGGCAGCTTCTATTAAGGCTTGACTTGCGGTTACACCCGTCACAATTTTTTTAATTTCGTTTTTACCTTCGACCTGTAAGCCATTTGGGCAAAAATCTTTTATTAAATGAGGTTTCAAAATGTCATTTAGGAGTTGGTTAAATTCTCTACGTTGCATACAACTTACCTTACTTAGCACTGAATTTTGTGCAAATTTTGGCGTTTATAGGCCTAAAATGGAAGGAAAATCGCAAAAAATTGAAAAACTGTTTTAAAATAGGTATAAATACCTCTTCTTTATCTGTGTTCACAACGTATAGGGTCTCTGATGAGCAAACTAGACAAAACAGAAGTGTTATCTGCCTTTGAAGCAGCGTACGAAACTGCCAATGGTAAAAAACCTGAAATCACAACCAAACCTGGTTGGTACAGCATTGATGGCGGTAAAAATTTACGCCTAGCTGACGTAGCAGAGCTTACTAAAAAATTAAACTCTGGTAAAACAACTAAAACGAAAAAACCAAAAGCAGCTGCTCCTGTTAAAGCACAGAAAAAAGCGCCATTCACTGTTGTTACCGAAAATGAAGAAGGTTACACAGCGGAAGAACTTTGGATTGTAATTTTAGCTCGTAAAGATCATGACTGTCGCTTACCGCGCGGTGTTGTTTAATCAACATTTATGATTTTTAAAAGAAACCGCGTTAAGCGGTTTTTTTATATCCGTTATTTGCCAAAAACATAAAGCTTTATAAGTTGTGTAAGGCTAAAAAAAGCGGCTATGTAGCCGCTTTAAAAAGTTTAAAATAAATTACAGTTCTTCAAAATAAAGTGGTTCGCGTTCTTTTTTACCCACTTCATTCATTGTCTCTGCATTGAATAGTCGACCATTGATCATGGTGTAATCTACTTTATCCGAATCTCGAATATTTTTAAGCGGATCGCCATCTATAACCATTAAATCAGCCAGTTTGCCCACTTCAAGCGAGCCTACGTTTTTATCAAGTCCTAAATACTTAGCCGGATCGAGTGTTGATGCACGTATTGCCTCAAGCGGTGTCATTCCGCCTTGTGCAAACATCCACATCTCCCAGTGTGCACCTAAGCCTTCACGCTGACCGTGAGCACCTAAGTTAACTAATACACCTAGGTCTTGCAGCTCGGCAGCAACGCGTGCGTTATTAAAGTGATTATAGTGATGATCGGGCGCTTTAATGCGGCGCATAGAGCGTGGTAATAATTGATTTTTTGGAACAAATTTACTTAAACGTGGATGATTCCACACATCAGTTTTATCATACCAGTAATTTTCACCCCAAATGCCACCATAAGCCACTACAAGTGTTGGTGTGTAACCTACATCACTTTGCGACCATAACTGCTTTATATCGTCATATATGTTCTCTACAGGGATTGAATGCTCAATACCTGTGTGTCCATCTACAATCATACTTAAGTTATGTTGTAATAATGAGCCACCTTCAGGGACAACCATCATTTCAAGTTCACGGCCTGCTTCAATAACTTGTTGGCGCTGCTCTCGACGTGGCTGGTTATACGATTTAACACTAAACGCCCCTACTTTTTTAAGGCGCTCTAAATGAAATTTAGCATCGTCTAACGAGTCAATATGCGACGTATAACCTGGCATATTTGCGCCATATAAAATAGTACCCGTTGAGAAAATACGCGGGCCAACAATCATGCCTGCCTTTTGCATTTCGCTTGCGGTAAATATTTCTGAGGTATCGTTTGATGGATCGTGAATTGTAGTTACACCCAGCGCTAAACCTGCAAAGTTTTTCCAGTTTTGCTCAGGTATAATTTCACCGCTTGCTTGCGAGCCATGTGCATGAGCATCAACAATACCAGGCATAATAGTTTTACCTGTTACATCAATAACCTCAGCACCTTTAGGGATGCTTATATCGCTTGCTGTACCAATTGCTTTAATATGCTTGCCATCAGTGATAATAACACCATTTTCAATAACCTTTTCGCCGTCCATAGTTATAATTTTTGCACCAGTGAGCGCAATCATGCCTTTAGGCTCTGCCATTTTTTTACTGAAACCGATATTATCGCCACTTTTCACTTTAAAGTCGGCATCTTCGGCTTTGTTAATGGCAAACATCCCCTCAAGGCTTGCATGATAAAGCTCAGGCCCTAATGTCCAATAAAGTTTGTTGCTCTTAGCACTCCAACTAATGTTTTCACCAGCACGTACCGATAACTGCTCTATTGGAAATTGACTATCTTTAGGCCCAATATTAATTGTTTTACCACTTTGAACAAACGGCGTTACAAATACTTTAAATCGCTCAGCAAAAGCGAGGTATTGCCCATCTGGTGATACTCTAAATTCTGTCGCATGTTCTGACTCGTACAGTTTACGAACTTTTTTACTTTCAAGCTCAACTACGCTAAGCGTTGGTTTTGGCCAAGGACTCATTATAAAAACGCGATCGTTTGCATCTCCAAATTGTGGTTGATAACCACTTTTTGAAATAAGCTCACTTTTACCGCCTTTTGCGCTTACGCTATAAACCCCCGGATTAAGTGACCACTTAGGGTTTAAAATACTGCCGCCAGTGGCTTTTCGATAAACAACCGTCTTTCCATCTGGGCTAAAAGTTGGCTCTACATACTTGCCTGGCTGCGTTGTAATGGTATCGCCACGGCCACTGCGCGCAGACACAACCCTTACAGACCCTTGTTTGTTATCATCCCATGTGGTGTAAACTATTTTTTTACCATCGCGAGAGTACTGTGGAAATAATTCGTAATGATCAGTTTGCTTTGTTAAACGCTTAATTTTACCTGACTCTAAATCGCGTTTATAAATATGCCCAAGCGCTTCAAAAATTGCCGTTTCGCCATCTGGGCTTACTTGTACATTACGTAGCATTTTTACATCAAACTCATCAGTATCTAAGTTTTGTGTAAAGCGCACCGCTTTTTGAATTTTTTTACTTGTTTGCACTTTAAAAGGAATGGTTTTAACAGATTTGTCTGCAACATCTAGCTTGTGAATTGTACCACCAGCCCAAAACACCAGTTCTTCGTTATCTGGTGTCCATGCAATGGTTGGGTATACACCATGAATAGCCCATGTTTCTTGCATATCTCGCTCAAGCTTATCGTAAAGCTTAGTGTGCTCACCGCTGGTTAAGTCATATAAATAAAGACTAGTTTGAAAGTCATCACGCTTTATATAAGCAAGCTTTTTACCATCAGGTGACGGTGTAGGCCTAATGGCACCGCCCATCGTATCGATTATGGTTTCAATTTCACCCGTTTCACGGTCGTAGCGCTTAATTTTATAAATGCCCGCTACAGAATCCTTTGAATAATGAAAGGTTTTACCGGGTGTTGCATCATGCGAAAAGTATACATAACGACCATCCGGTGAAAACATTGGCTCACCTAAATCTTTTTGATCGTTCTCGCGTTTTGTAAGCTGTACGCCCTTGCCACCCGCTTTGTGATACAACCACACTTCACCTGCTCCCAATGAGCGGCTAGCTGTAAAGTGTTTACGCGCAACTAAGTAGTCGCCATCAGGACTCCATGCAGGGCTATTTAGTAATCTAAAGGTTTCATCGGTAACAGCGTGTTGGTTTTCGCCATTTAAGTCCATTATCCAAATGTTATCGCCACCACCTTGGTCGGAGGTAAACGCAATACTTTTGCCGTTAGGACTAAAGCGTGGTTGCATTTGCCATGCAATATCAGAGGTGAGCTTTGTAGCTGTACCACCACTCATTGGCATAGTGTAAATATCGCCAAGTAAGTCAAACACCACGGTTTTACCATCAGGGCTAATATCTATATTCATCCATGTGCCCTGCTCAACGCTAATTGCAGCGTCAACAAATTGCCCCTTAGGTGAATCTACTTGCCATTTTTGTTCGTCTTTTTCAGCGGCATTTACCTGCCCTATCGCTAATGACACCGACACCGCCAATACTGTATGAAGCATTTTTTTCATGCGTTTCTCGCTTGTTATTGTTGCAGTAAAAACTATTTCACATGATTGCAACAAAAACAAACACAACTTGCCAGCGTTATATGATAAAGCGCGGTTTATGTAGGTTTAATGCCAAACAATAGGGTCAAATTGATAGTAATTAACGAGCATACTATAAATTTCAGGATCGTACCGGCGAAGCTCTGCGGGTTTTTCGAGGAAGGTTTCGGTGAGTACAGCAAAAAACTCAGCTTCGTTAGTCGCACCATAGCTGTGAATAACATGCGGCATGCTATAAGCAACATGACTTTTTAACTGGGTGAAAGCACGGCTAAATACTCGGCCCCACTCTTTGTAATCTGCTGAGCTTTTTAAAATGGGCGTACCCGTTGTTTTACCTGTTTCTTGATCAAGTTGATGCGCAAACTCATGAAAAACTAAATTATGTCCATCACTTGGCAAGCGGTTACCTTCAAGCACGTCATGCCAACTGAGTACAAGTGTGCCGCCAGGCCATGACTCGCCTAGTCTTACCGTATTGTGGTAACTCACAAGTCCTGCACTATCGCGAGTTGATTGCGGAGCATAATAAGCACTTGGGTATAATAAAATTTCTTTTACATTTCTATATAACGGCCACGGTTTATTAAGCACTAATACACACGCATCGGCGGCTACAATTAACTTCATTGCAGACGTTAGCCTTAAGCCATCACAACCGACAAAGCGTTTTTCGTTTAAAAACCACGTAATATGTCGCTCTAACTTTTCTCTGTCAGCGTCGGTCATTTTTTTATAGATGGGCATGCAACGCAGTAAAATATCTTTTTGCTGTGAATTTAAAGCAAAGTCTTTATATTTACTGCGCCATAATCGGTTTTGAATTGATGGCCAACGCCAGAAAATCACCACAAAAAGAATTAAAACAACAATTAACAGTCCATTTATCATGGGGATTTCCTGAGCTAAGGTATGGTATATAAATATGTCCAGCACACGTGCTTTTCAAGCATATAAGGTTATGCATTTGAATATAAAGTAATTCACATCGCATTGCTTATAGATTACTTAACCTGAACTTTGGTTAAGAGATTTACTAATGTATTGGATCATGGTGATATTTAAATTTATTTTCTCTAGCCAGAGATTTTTAGTGAAAACAAGGCGAATTTACGCGTCAATAGCGGGCCTATTGCAAGTAAATTCAACGCAGTTAGCGCTAAAAATAGCTGCTTGAGATAGATTTATTATCCAGAGTTCAGGTTAATTACTGCTTGCACTGCCGTTAAATGACGTGTTTAAGGTTAACCTTTGCAAAAGGAGTCAAATGTACCCTGCAATGTGTTTATAAATTTCGCTACGTGCAAACCATCCATTAATGAGTGGTGTACATCGATAGCTAAAGGTATTGTACCTGTGTGTTTATCAAACTGACCAAATACAAATTTAGGAATGCCTAAACTCTCCCCTTCACTAAATGCATGCGAAAACGCACTAAAATTCAGCCACGGCAAAACAGATATATGAATTAAGTCGGCCTGCCCTTCTGTTTGAGCAAATGCATCAGAAAATAACGGCTGTAATTTCGCTTTTTTGCTTACGTCACTTGCATGATTTGCAAACTCTTTAAAATCGCTTGCGCTGTTAAAATAACTAAAAACAAACGTATCGTTTTCAGACAACTCAACCACACTTGCGCGAACACTATTAAGTAGCCATGGCTTACTATCTATTATACGTAGCATTATTGAATCGTACTCATGGCACGCTTTTAAGGTGCAATATACATACGCTTGAAAAAAAGAAAATTGATTGGTTTTGCAATAGTTGTAAAGTGCTTGAGCATCTAAACGCACACACACATTAAAATAAGGCTGAGAAAAGTGTTTAAATAATTCAAAGTGTTGCTTTCTAGGCCAATTATCTAAATCGATAGGCTGCATGAGAGAAGTTGAGGGAGTCATAATTTGCCGCACAAAATTAAAAATAAAGTGTACCGCTGTTCAGTAACAATTGCATTAACTTAGAGATAAACAAAAGGCGTGCAATTGCACACCTTTATTGCATTTTAGCTTAAATTTATAAACCGTTTTTAATGATCTCTTGCGCTAATTCGTCAGCAATTAAATGCGTTGATTTTTGCTCTTTTTCGCTACGGGCAAAGATTTCAGTTAACGTATTAAAAATACCTTCAACATGTTTATTAGACGCTGCTGCACTGTAACCTTCTGGCGCTGTTTCGTAATAAACATTAATAATACCACCGGCGTTAATTACGTAATCTGGTGCATATAAAATGCCTTTTTCACGAATAACTTCACCGTGGCGAGATTCAGCTAACTGATTGTTAGCACAACCCGCAATAATAGTCGCCTTTAAACGCGGTATCGTTAAATCGTTAATAGTTGCACCTAATGCACAAGGTGCATATACATCAACATTTAAGTCGTAAATTTCATCAATGCCAACCGCAGTTGCGCCAAACTCATTAACAACACGATCAATAGCTGCTTGGTTAATGTCAGTTACAAACAACTCAGCGCCGGCATCATGTAAATGTTTACATAAACCATAAGCAACAGCACCTAGACCTTGAACAGCCACTTTCACACCTGCAAAATTTTGATGGCCACGTTGATGCTGTAGCGCTGCTTTAATTCCTAAAAAAGTACCGTATGCTGTAAATGGCGATGGGTTACCGCTTTTACCTTCAAGACCCAGTACGTAATTAGTTTCTTTATTCATAATAGCTACATCAGCACATGTGATGTTTACATCTTCTGCTGAGTAATAGCTGCCATTTAATCGCTCTAACTGACGGCCAAATGCACGAAATAATTGCTCAGATTTAATTTCTTTCGCATTACCTATAATTACAGATTTACCGCCACCAAAGGGTAAGCGCGCAACTGCATTTTTATAAGTCATGCCCTTTGATAAACGTAGCACGTCGTAAACAGCATCTTCGTCGTTTGCATAATCCCACATTCTACATCCACCAACTGCAGGACCTAGGTTGGTATTATGTACAGCAATAATTGCTTTTAAACCCGACTCTTCATCAGAACAAAAAACCACTTGTTCATGGTTATCAAATTCAACTCGATTAAACACAGCCACTTAAAATACTCCGAAATAGTTAACCCCTGAGAGGGTATGCGCGCTGGAAATTGCCGAGACTTTATCACTTCATATACGTGTTCGCTATACTCACAGATGATAAAACCAATGAAAACATTAAGCTTAAATTAAATAACCTAATTAAAACTTTTATATAGATAAAAAATTCACAAAACCGTCATTTGTAAGTTTTAAATACTATAAATATAAGAACCTCACCAACTTACGTTTACGTGAACGTAATACAATTGTTGCATGTAAAGTTTAATATACAAGTGCTACTTGGCCGCTACGTACCGCTGCCTATAGGTTTTTATCAAAAAGTGAGCTTTTTCGCAAACTGGTCAGAGCTGTAAACTTGCTAATAACTCTATTTAAAAAACAAAAAAGCGAGCACTAGGCTCGCTTTTTAAAAATACAAAACGTACGTTATTTTAGCTTGCTATCAAGCTCTTCTATTTTAGCTTTCCAGATTGCAGGGCCTTGTGTATGCGCATTGGCGCCTTCACTGTCTACTGCAACGGTCACTGGCATATCTTCTACTTCAAATTCATAAATAGCTTCCATACCTAAATCTTCAAAAGCAACTACGCGTGCTTTTTTAATCGCTTTAGATACTAAGTAAGCTGCGCCGCCTACAGCCATTAAATAAACAGATTTATGCTCTTTAATAGACTCAACAGTTGCAGGTCCACGTTCAGCTTTACCAATCATGCCTATAATGCCTGTTTTTTCTAGCATCATATCGGTAAATTTATCCATGCGAGTAGCTGTTGTAGGGCCTGCAGGACCTACTGCTTCATCGCGTACCGCATCCACAGGGCCTACGTAATAAATAAATTTATTATCAAAGTCTACGCCTTTTGGTAAACCTTCACCTGAGTTGATCATATCTTGCAAACGTTTATGCGCTGCATCACGACCGGTTAAAATAGTGCCCGAAAGTAAAACGGTTTCGCCCATTTTCCATTCTTGAACATCTTTTTTAGTCAGTGTATTTAAATCAACACGACGTGTGCCTTCGCCCACTTCAAATGTTACTTGTGGCCAATCTTCTAGTTTAGGTGCTTTTAAATTAGCAGGGCCAGAACCGTCAAGCGTAAAATGTACATGGCGAGTTGCCGCACAATTTGGGATCATTACTACAGGTTTTGAAGCTGCATGCGTTGGTGCTGTTTTAATTTTAACATCAACAACCGTTGTTAAACCGCCTAAACCTTGTGCGCCAATACCTAATTTATTAGCACGATCAAAAATTTCTAAACGCAGTTTTTCTTCAGTTGTTTCTGCGCCGCGTTCCATTAATTCATGGATATCAACCGGATCCATTAACGACTCTTTAGCCATTACTGCTGCTTTTTCAGCCGTACCACCAATACCTATTCCTAGCATGCCTGGCGGACACCAACCAGCACCCATTGTTGGTAGTGTTTTTTCTACCCATGCAGCAACATCATCTGACGGGTTTAACATAACCATTTTACTTTTGTTTTCAGAGCCGCCGCCTTTAGCCGCAACCATTACTTCTACTTTTCCACCCGCTACTAAATCAATATGCACAACCGAAGGCGTATTATCTTTAGTATTTTTACGCGTACCAGCAGGGTCTGCAACAATAGATGCACGTAAAGGGTTATCTGGATTTAAATATGCACGACGAGTACCTTCATCAACCATTTGTTGAACGGTTAAATCTGTTTTATCCCACTTAACATCCATACCTACTTTAACAAAACAGGTAATAATACCGGTGTCTTGGCAAAGTGGACGCTTGCCTTCAGCCGACATGCGTGAGTTAATTAAAATTTGTGCAATGGCGTCTTTAGCCGCTTTACTTTGTTCTTTGTTGTAAGCTTTTTCGAGAGCTTGAACAAAATCAAGTGGGTGATAGAACGAAATATATTGCAATGCATCTTCAATGCTATCAATAAAGTCTTGCTGACAAATTGTACTCATAGTGGTTCCTTAAGTTACCGTTACGCGTTGTCGCGTAATCTAAATCAAACCGGTGACGGTGGTTTGCACTGTTTTTTACAGCTTAGTGCTGCCAAAAAATTTGACTTATGATACCCTCCCAGCCCGTTTCGAGCCAGTTCTTAAAGGGGCAGTAAATGCTAAACAATAAAAAAAATTGTATTAAATTAGGCATAACACAAAACTGCATTGACGTTTTTGCGCATTTTTCACATTTGCCTTATGCAATTCTATTAGATTCTGCAAATAGTAATCATATAAACAGCCGTTTTGATATTATTGCCATTGAGCCGCAAAGTACCCTTGAAGTAAAAAATAATAAAAGCTTTTTAAATAATATAGAAAGTAGTGATAACTGCTTTGAAATTATGAATAATGAGCTTTCGCATCTTGATAAAACAAAAGCCGATTACGATTTACCCTTTAACGGCGGCTGGCTTGGCTACTTTGGCTACGACTTAGGGCGTACAATTGAAAACATCCCCACTCGTGCTATTGAAGACATTAATCTTCCCCAAATGGCTATTGGCCTTTACTTAGATGCCCTTATTTACGACAAGCAGCAACAAAGCTGGTTTTATGTATCGCAGCCAAACACCGATCGATTAGCGCTTTATGAGCAATACTTAAATACGCACGTTAACTCCCAAGTTAATACGCAGTCCTTTGCCCTAAACAGCGACTGGCAATCAAATATGAGCGAAACGGAATACGCTGCAAAGTTTGCCCAAATTCAGGAGTATTTAAAAAGTGGCGATTGTTACCAAATTAATTTAGCGCAGCGCTTTAACGCTCAGTTTGAAGGCTCCCCTTGGGCAGCTTACATTAAACTACGTGAAGCAAATAAAGCGCCATTTTCGAGCTTTATAAATCACCCTCAAGGGGCAATTTTATCAATTTCCCCTGAGCGCTTTATATCAGTAAATAATAACGTTGTAGAAACCAAACCTATTAAAGGCACACTGCCGCGAAAAGCGGATGCGCTGGAGGATCAACGCCAAGCCCAAATACTCGCAGCATCAGCTAAAGATCGCGCTGAAAATGTCATGATTGTTGATTTACTGCGTAACGACTTAGGCAAAGTGGCAAAACCTGGCAGCGTTCACGTCCCTTCCCTTTTTGCCATTGAAAGCTTTCCGGCAGTGCATCATTTAGTAAGCACGGTAACCTCAGAACTTGATGAAGGTAAAACAGCGGTCGATCAGCTAGAAGCGGCTTTTCCGGGAGGCTCAATCACCGGTGCGCCCAAAATTAGGGCGATGGAAATAATTGAAGAACTAGAACCACATCGCCGCAGCATTTACTGTGGTTCAATTGGTTATTTAAGTGCATGTGGAAATATGGATACGAGTATCACTATTCGTACCTTGGTATGCCACAAAGCGCAAATTTACTGCTGGGCTGGTGGCGGAATAGTCGCTGATTCTAAAGTCGAATTGGAATATCAAGAAACTTACGATAAAGTAAATAAAATCCTCCCTTTATTAAAACAGTAGGTCGTTTTGAATAGTGAACACATTATGGCGCGGTTTCTGTTAAGCCCTACAGCTGCGCCAAACCAGTTAAAAGACACGCGTAAAAAACGTGCTAGCGCTGTTATGCTGCCAATTATTGATATAGACAACCATGCACATATTTTACTGTGTAAACGCCCTACTTATTTACACCATCACCCTGGGGAGATTTGTTTGCCCGGAGGTAAGTTTGAAGTAAGCGACATTACCCTTCGCGCCACAGCCCTTCGCGAACTAAAAGAAGAGCTAAATATTGCCCAAAACAACGTTAATGTATTAGGTCACTTACCTGAGTATTCAACATTAACGGGTTTTAGTATTAGCCCCTATGTGGGTTTACTTAATAAAGGCACCACCTGGGAAAATGATTATAATGAAGTACAAGCGAGCTTTTTGCTCTCGGTCACTGAGCTAAATAACGAAGCTAACTGGCAACCCTTACCTTTTCAACGATTTGGGAAAACGGTTATTTTGCAAGGTTTTAAAACACCACATGGTTTACTTTGGGGTGCGACTGCAAGCATTATAAAAAACTTTACAAAACAACTCGCCTTACCAGTTTAAATCTTCGTTATTAGTAGTTACACAATCACAATTCCACGTTATCATGCTCGACCGTTCAAAGAGCAGCTTCGTGCTGATAAAACAAAGTAGAGACACACATTATGATCAGTGCATTTGATATGTTTAGCATTGGTATTGGCCCTTCGTCATCACACACCGTTGGCCCAATGCGCGCATCACGCTTATTTGTTAATGACCTACAAGAACAACAATTATTAGCAAATGTTACCGATATTAAAGTAGAGCTTTATGGCTCTTTGGGACAAACAGGTGTTGGCCATGGATCGGGTAAAGCCGTAATTCTTGGTTTAGCCGGTTATGACCCTGAAACTATAGATGCCGATTTAGTCGACGACATTTTAGCGACCATCGAAAAAGATCAGGTTATTTATCTAAACAAAACACACAAAGCTAAGTTTCCAAAACAAGGCGCTATTGTTTTTCATCGTCGCAAAACGCTGCCTAAGCACTCTAATGCAATGGAAATTATCGCCTCAAACAACGGCGAAAAAGTTTACAGCAAAGTATATTACTCTATTGGCGGTGGCTTTATTGTTACTGACGAAGAGTTTGAAAACGAAAAACAAGCAGCCATTGATATTAGAGAAGAAAACCCAGCCCCATTCCCTTTCAGTAGCGCAAAAGAGCTACTAGAGATGTGTAAAGAGTCAGGGCTTAGTGTTTCAAGCTTAATGATGAAGAACGAAAAAACACTGCGCACTGAAGATGAAATAAAAGACACGCTGTTTCATATTTGGAAAGTAATGATGGCCTGTATTGAGCGTGGTATGCGTACCGAAGGTATCCTACCTGGCGGCTTAAAAGTAAAACGCCGTGCGCCAAGCCTATACTTAAAACTAAATATAGAGGTCAGTAACGACCCACTTCGTGCAATGGACTGGGTTGATTTATTTGCCCTTGCCGTAAACGAAGAAAATGCGGCAGGTGGCCGTGTAGTTACCGCACCAACTAATGGTGCTGCGGGTATTTTACCGGCTGTGCTTATGTACTATCACACATTTGTGAAAGAAGTAGACCGCGATATAGCCACACGTTATTTATTAACGGCTGCTGCTATTGGTATTTTATATAAAAAGAATGCCTCTATATCGGGTGCTGAAGTAGGTTGCCAAGGTGAAGTTGGCGTTGCGTGCTCTATGGCAGCAGGCGCATTAACAGAAATTGTTGGTGGCAATGTTGTGCAAGTAGAAAACGCAGCAGAAATTGGTATGGAACATAATTTAGGCCTCACGTGCGACCCTGTTGGTGGCTTAGTACAAGTACCGTGTATTGAACGTAATGCAATGGGCGCGATTAAAGCAATTAATGCCTCACGTTTAGCTATTCGTGGCAGTGGCGAGCAAAAGGTATCACTTGATAAAGTAATTAAAACCATGCTTGAAACCGGCAACGACATGAAAACCAAATACAAAGAAACCGCTCGCGGTGGATTAGCAGTTAATATTATCGAATGTTAATCAGCTCGCTATAAAAAGAAAAAGCTGCCTATTTTAAAATAGGCAGCTTTTTTATTGTTCGTTCAATGCAATCACCTTATTTAACGGGTAACTCTATATCTGCAAATAACTTATCTACGTCATCTTGGTTACGTAACAAACTTGCTCGCTCCACGCGTTCTTTAGTTAAGTGCGGTGCAAAACGTTCAATAAAATCATACATGTAAGTACGTAAAAAGCTGCCCTTTCTAAAACCAATTTTGGTCGTGCTAGCTTCAAATAAGTGGCTTGCATCAATACACACTAAATCGGTATCGCTCACTTGATCTATCGCCATTGAAGCGACAACACCAACTCCTAAACCCAGTCGTACGTATGTTTTTATAACATCAGCATCGGTTGCAGTAAATACAATGTGTGGTTCAAGCCCGTGTGCGCTAAACGCTTTATCTAACTCTGAGCGGCCCGTAAAACCAAATACATATGTAATGAGTGGATATTGGGCAATGTCAGCAACAGTTAAACTATTTGCCTTTTTAGCGAGAGGATGGTCTTTAGCAACAACAATACTGCGGTTCCAATGGTAGCAAGGCAGCATAACTAAATCTGAATACAAATGCAGTGCTTCTGTTGCAATAGCAAAGTCGGCATCACCGCGTGCTGCAGCATCCGATATTTGCTGTGGAGTACCTTGGTGCATATGAAGCGACACCGCAGGGTATTTTTTCATAAACCCTTGAATAACGTTAGGCAAAGCATAACGGGCTTGGGTATGTGTTGTGGCAATATTTAACTTACCTTGATCAGGTAGCGTATGCTCATTAGCAACGGCTTTAATACCTTCTACTTTGGAGAGTATTTCACGAGAAATATTAATTATATCTTCGCCAGCACCGGTTACATGCGTTAAATGTTTACCACTGCGACCAAAAATTTGTACACCCAACTCATCTTCTAACATGCGTACTTGTTTAGAAATTCCTGGCTGCGAGGTAAATAAACTCTCAGCAGTCGCTGAAACATTTAATTTATGATTTTGTACTTCTACGATGTATCTGAGTTGTTGTAATTTCATGGCTGCAAATTTTAACGTTATTATTCATATTATTTATAAAGGCAATACCGCTTAAAACCAAGTGTTATTTGCGTAAAATATCACTTTAGGTCTTTAGGTGTGCAATTATCTGATTAGAGCTCAAGGCTAGCATAATAAATATGCTTCAGGTAGCGATGTTTATTCAGCTTTAGTTTATAAGCCCTTAGGGTGACTACGGTTTATAAAGAGCTCAACCTATCAATTTTTTGGTGTATTTTTTAAGTTAATCGGCGCAAAGCTACCCTGTTAACGTATATTTAATGTAAGATTAAATAATTAGGTTATATATCCGAGAATTACACCATGATCGTTTCTATTATAATAGTGCTTATAGTTGCATTGATTGTGATTGCACTTTGGGTAAGTGCTGTACAACAACACAAAGAAAAACAAGAAGCGGAACGCCGCAAAGAGCTAACAAAACAAAAAGCTATAATAGAAGAAACAGAAGAAGCACTAATGAATAGTGCCAATATACCTCTTTCTGAAAATATAATCCGTGTATTGCAACGCCGTATTTACGAAGCATTAAACACGATGGTTACTAGTTCGCCAACATCCAAAGCACTCAAAAGCCGCTTAGGTGAGGCTAAAACGCACCTCACCAATGCAGTTCTAGACAACAGCAGTGAAGCCCTAACGTTACCCAATAATGACAAACAGCTTGTTGGCCTAATTCAAGGTATTAAAAAATTACGCTCAATTTTACGCTCTGAACATAATAAAGGTCGTATTGATAGCCAAGTTTTTGTTTTAGAAGATAAACGTCTTGAAAAACTACAACTACGTATTAATATCGAAAGCCAAATAAAACGTGGCTTATCTGCCCGCTCAGCAAGTATGGTTGGCTCTGCAAGGCAGTATTTTGAAAAAGCACAGGCAACGCTCAATGCAGTTACATACACCGATGAATATGTAACAACAAAACGCCAAGAAGTTGAAGGTTACTTAGAAGCAATTAGTGTTGAACTTAGAGCTTCTAATGCAAGCGCACTTAAAAAGAAAACAGAAGAAGAGCAAGACGACTTAGATATATTGTTTGCTCCTAAAAAGAAATGGTAGCGTTTTTATACTAAAAATAAGTATTAAAAAAGCCTGCACAAATTTTAATTTGTGCAGGCTTTTTTGTGTTTTTTGTTAGCTATTAAGACAAAAATGCAAACTTGAAAACAAACAAGGCTGTTAATATCCAAACACTAATACTGACTTGATCTTGCTTACCACACAAGACTTTAACCGCCGTATAAGATATAAAACCAAGTGCAATACCGTGCGCAATCGAAAACGTTAATGGTGTCATTAGTAATACCACAGTAACAGGAATTGCATCGGTCATATCATCCCAATTTACAAACTTTAAATTTTGCAGCATCAGCACAGCGACATATAAAATAGCGCCTGCCGTAGCATAAGCCGGTACCATTTGTGCAAGCGGTGCAAAAAACATCATTAGTAAAAAGCAAATACCTACAACGACAGCCGTTAAACCAGTACGTCCGCCAACAGAAACACCAGCAACCGATTCTATATACGATGTAGTCGTAGACGTGCCTAGCATCGCACCTGCAATTGTTGCTGAGCTGTCAGCACTTAGTGCTCGTCCTAAACGAGGCATGTTACCTTTTTCATCAGCTAAACCAGCTTTTTGAGTGACCGCAACTAATGTACCCGAAGTATCAAAAAGATCGACAAACAAGAATGCAAAAATAACACTCATCATTGATATATCAAAAGCGGCGGCAAAATCTAGTTGCATAAAAGTAGGCATTATTGATGGTGGCATAGCCATAACACCGTGATATTCAACTAGCCCTAAACTTAGTGCAATGCCTGTCACTAATAAAATACTAATAAGTACACCGCTTTTAAAATCGCGGTATAAAAGCGCTGCAATTACAAAAAAGCTTAATATAGCTAATAATGGGCCTGGGGAAGTAATGTCGCCCAATTGCACTAGTGTTGCTGGGCTTGAGACAATAATGCCTGCATTTTTAAGGGCAATTAAGGCTAAAAAAGCACCAATACCTGTTGCGATAGCTCGCTTGAGTACCAGAGGTATGGCATTAATAATCCATTCTCTGACTTTAAATAAACTTAAAAATAAAAATATACAACCCGACATAAAAACAGCCCCTAATGCGGCTTGCCAGGTATAACCCATTCCTAATACGACGCCATACGTAAAAAAAGCATTTAGTCCCATGCCAGGCGCTAATGCTAATGGATAATTAGCCCATAAACCCATTATAAAACAGCCTATCGCAGCTGCTATACAGGTAGCTACAAATGCAGCCCCTTGGTCCATCCCTGCCTCAGCAAGCATAGCCGGGTTTACAAATACAATGTATACCATAGTGATAAAGGTCGTTAGGCCAGCAACGCATTCGCGTTTAACTGTTGAGTTATTTTCGCTGAGTTTAAATAAGGCTTCAAACATAATAAACTTGTGATAGTAAAAAGTGGCGAGATTTTAACATAAAAATTATCTTTTACAGGACATTTTACCTTGCTATATACTAAACTGTTAAAGTAGTTAAAATAATAAATGAACCAATATGCTTAAAACAACACCTTGTGAGCAAGACTTAGAGCAACAGCTAGACAACATTTTAGGTTTTGTTACTCAACCAGAAAGCAGCCCCGCGCCCATTGATAATAAAAAAGATGAGCAAAGTACTATTAATAAAGCCCTATATTATTTAAAAAATAATCAAGCTCCATTGGCTGCAAAATGGATGCGCCTTGCTGCAATGGCAGGAAACCATAGAGCACAGTTTTATTTAGGTTTATTTTTTGTAAAAGGTGAAGGCGTGCCACAAAGTGTATTTCATGCTGTAGCGTGGTTGAGCTTAGCGAGTAGCCAAGGGTACGCACCTGCCACTGCAGCGGTTACAGATATACGCAAACATATCGAAACTAAGCGATTTAAAGATGCTCAATGTTATGCAGCAAGTTTGTACGAACAAATCCACCAACTCCAGTTTTCTCATATGATCCCTCGCACCAGTGAAAACACATAAACTAACTAAGGTATAAGTACTGTATACAGTGTTGAAAAATACTGTATATAGTTACAAAGATACTCCTACACAGTATAAAACCCACAAACGAAAACATGACTCAAAAATTTATTTTAAAAATACCCTCTCAAAAACAAGCCTATAACAAGTTGATTAATAAAGAATTATAGATTTAAAAACAAAAAACAATGATCAAAAGCTGAATAACTGTACAAATAAATAGCATAAAATGCTTGCACGAAAGCACTGTATAAACTACTGTATATGAATACTGTATAAAAACCCAGTGAGTGAAATTATGTTACAGCCTATTACCGTAAGAACAGTTAAAAGTTACCAACAAGACGAGCAAAGCGATTGCGTAAATTTGATCCAAATTGAAGATGAAATTTCAGCGACCTTTGAGCTTTTAAAAGTATTACACCAATATAATAGCTCTAATGCATGGACGTTATTAATTGCGCCAGATCATGTACCGAGCAAAGCTTTACTTGACTCATGCTCTATTGATACAAGTAAATTACTTGTTATTAGACAGAAGCACCTAGTAAATCTAGAGTATGTATTAAATTCTGCATTACATAATGGAAACTTTGCAGCTGTAATTACCTGGACCGATATAGTTAATAACCAACTACTTACAAATCTATCGTTCGATTTAAGTAAAACGAATACAAAACTATACTGTTTTACTAAAAACGCTCAAACAACAGAGATACCACTCGCTCAATAAGCTTGTTAAACTAATGTTTTAGACTTTGTATTATTATTATGACTTCACTCAATACCACATTATGTTTTTGCAGCAGTGGGCACAATTATGCCGATTGCTGCGAGCCGCTTCACTTATCTGTTAAGCAAGCTGACACTCCTGAACAACTTATGCGCTCACGATTCAGCGCTTATGTTATTAAAAATGCAAAATATGTTTATCAAACCTACGCAAAAGAAAAACAAGCTGAGAATCCGGTTAAAGAAATCAATGATTTTGCTAACAGCTGTCGATTTATAAATCTTGATTTAATTGACTCAAGCCATGATGGCGATACTGGAACGGTAGAATTTAAAGCCCAATATTTTTATCAAAACTTATTTTGTGAGCTTCACGAAAAGTCGCTGTTTATTAAAGAAAACACTCAATGGCGTTATTTAGATGGCACTATATATCCTGTTGAAGATATTAAAGTAGGCAGAAATGATGACTGCCCATGCGGTAGCAATAAAAAGTACAAAAAATGTCATAGCATGTAATCAATAATCTTATTTAATATTTATTACCTAAAAGGTGTTTTTAAGTGGCAGAGTGATTTATTAGCTAACTAAACTTAAAAACACACTTTGTTACGCCCTTGCATTTTAGACTCATACATTTTTTCATCTGCGATCTGCAACGTGTTTTTGTTATTTACGTATGGTTGTAGGGTTGCACCGCCAATACTAATAGTCACAAAATCATATTCTGAATATTTGTGTAATATTCCTAAATCGGCCACATTCTGTTTAATTTTATCAGCAACACAAATTGCACCTTCAGTGCTTGTATGCGGTAGAACAACTACAAACTCTTCGCCGCCATAACGCGCAACAAAATCGGTTGGCCTTTGCAAACTATTAGTAATAGTTTGTGCTACTAGGTTTAACACCGTATCCCCCTGCACATGACCATAGATATCATTGTATTGCTTAAAGTAATCTATATCGATGAGTAATAATGCATAGTCAACTTTTTCTCGTAAGGCGCTTCGTTCCATTTTAGAAAAATGTGCATCAAAATAACGGCGATTGAATACTTTAGTTAAATCATCTAAAAATACTTTTTGATTGAGTAAGTCGTGTTGTAATTTTAACGTTATATGGGCACGAACCCTTCTAAATAGTGTTTCTTTTACAATCGGCTTTTTAATAAAATCAACAGCTCCGGCTTCCCAACACTCTTCTTCTTCGTTTTCAAAGGATGTAACAAAAATAACTGGGATATCCTGTGTTTCAGTATTATTTTTTAATTTTAAACATGTATCAATACCACTCATTCCACCCATACTAATATCGAGTAGGACTATATCGGGTACATTTACATTACAAATTTCAATTGCTTCTTCACCACTTCCAGCTGTTGTCACATTAAAATGCTCAGATAATATTTTTTTCAATACGATTAAGCTTAATAACTGATCGTCAACTATAAGTACTTTAGAATTCTTTAAACTTAGTTTTAATTGATGGTCAGAGTAATTTATTGGCATAGTAAAAATGTTTTGTTTTTTTAATTAAAAACAGCCTATAGCATCACATTTTGTTATGCAAATGTTAATTAAGAGGGGTTCTACTTATTGGTTACTAATAAAAATACTTTTTAGTAAATCTTTACTGCATAAAAACAAAAAATGAGCCACTTGGACTCATTTTATAACTTTGAATACTTAATTTAGTTAAGTATTATTCGTCATCATCTAAATCTAATTGCTGACGTTGAGCAGGTCGAGCTAAAATCTCTACGTAGAAAGAGGTCAAACCTTGCTTTTCAATTTCGCCAATTTGGTTACTTAATTCAGCAACGTGCACAACTTGCGCATCTTCAGCTGTGTTACCAAACTTACAGTCAAATGCCCAATAGTCAGCATCTTCAGGTAGCGTTTTATTACGCTCTCTTTTCAAATATTTTTTCACTTCGTGCTTTGCAGCATCAACCATACGAGGGTATTTGATTTTCTCGTGATTTAGCGTGAATGTTTTCTTCATTACGTTCCTAATTACCTTGGTTTAATGATAATGGCATTTCATGTCATACCATTTGACGCCATTATAGCAATTGCATTTAATTTTTGGATGCTTTTTTTTCATTAAATCAATTATTAGCAAATATATAAAGCAGACCCGTTATAAAGCATATATTAACTGATGATTATTACAATCATATATCACACCGCAATAAGCTGAAGTGGTTGATGTATTGCATCATTATTAAGGCTGTCGTAAAAAGCAGCTGCATCTATAGGAGGATTAGCAAGTTGTGTTTGTTCGCTTTTAATTCTTCTTCTGACAGCAAGCTCACAGTTATCTATTATATTAAGTGGAATATGCTTATCATCATTTCTAATCGCAAGTGGTTCAGGGCTTAAGCATTGCCTTAACTTAATACTTGTCATACCACAGCGCTCCCCTTCTTGAGATATTAATGAGGCATTAAACTGTCCAACCAACATATTGTATTCATCAGGGGCTAAAAGTTGCTTTGGACCTGCGCCAAATTGCTTTCTTAATGCCTCTTCTTCTATAACTAAATTATCTATTTCAGTTTTTGGTAAATGAAATTGGCTAAAGTCGAGTGCGTCATGTGACAGCATCGCTAATAATAGAGAAAATTCGCCACGGCGATTTTCATGCACACTATTATTGAGCCTACTGTTTAACTGACTCTCTGTGATTAACAAATCATCTATTTGCATAGTCTTTAGTCGATTGTGGTAACTGATAGATATTTATCGGCTTTATTTCAATTTTCTTTAGCTTTTTTCTTTACTTAAATACGCAATTTGCTATTATCAGCGCCGTTGCATTGGAGGGGTTCCCGAGCGGCCAAAGGGATCAGACTGTAAATCTGACGGCTCAGCCTTCGCTGGTTCGAATCCAGCTCCCTCCACCACTTTTCTTACCGCTAAGTTAAGTGGGGCCAAATGCAATAAAATTAGTGTGGAGGGGTTCCCGAGCGGCCAAAGGGATCAGACTGTAAATCTGACGGCTCAGCCTTCGCTGGTTCGAATCCAGCTCCCTCCACCACTTCTCTACTATTCCTATATTCCTATATTCCTATATTCCTATATTCCTATATTCCTATATTCCTATATTCCTATATTCCTATATTCCTATATTCAGGTAACTTCAAAATACCCATTGTAAACTCATACTGTTTTTCTTTAGCCATGTTGATGATGCTTTATAATTAGGAAAAAAACGATCAACGTGTTGCCAAAAAGCTTTGCTGTGGTTTAAGTGACGTAAATGCGCTAACTCGTGGACAATCACATAATCAATAGCATGATAAGGCGCTCCGATTAAATGCAAATTAAATGTTAGCTCTCGCTTACTATTACAACTTCCCCACTTTCGCTTATAAATAGCTACTTTTAGACTCGTAGGTAATTCTTCATCCATTTGTGCGCAGAAGTACGCTAAACGCATTTCTATATATGCAGTTAGTTGCTCTTTTAAATATTCTTCAAGAAGTTGCTGATATTTTTGCGAAGTATTTTTAACGCGCGAAGAGTGTGTAATAAGCAAGCTGTCGTTACAGTTTAGTGCTTCGGACTTAGTACCTTGCTTAAATTCTATGTTTACAATGCTATCAAAGATTAAAATTTGTTTGTCTTTGAACGGGTTCTGTCTGCTATCAGCAATATTGTGCTGTTTAGTTAATTGAGCATTTACCCACACCTGCTTGTCAAAAAGCCATTCTTGGATGTGTTTATTACTAACAAACTGAGGGGCATATACAGTCACCTTCTTGTTATGTACTTTAATGGCAACCGTTTTACGTTTTATACTTTTCTTTAACTGATATTCAAACACTTTCATACTCATTAATGATATTGCTACGAGAAAATTCACCAGCAACTAATAAAACCAAATAAGGTGTACTTTTCGCTTAGTTAAGCCAATTCATTAGTTTTCTTAAGGTTACTCGATAGAAACTTAAATATGACCATATAAATCTAACTTAGTCCTGTGACAGGCAATACATTAGAATAAAAAACACCAACTAAAAAACTAATCCCTGATAAATAAAAGAAAACTAAAAGTAATAAATTCGTTATTTTATTCACTTCATTGAATTAACGGTTTATTTATTAATTAATTAGATTAAACTTAATAAATAAAGATTATATTTTGAGCCATTATGTTATCAGCTTTTTTTATCACAGACCAAGATCCTAGCTTAATCATTAATGGCGTTTACGATCCTCTATTAGTTTCAATGTCATTGCTAATTGCTATTTTTGCAGCCTTTTTCACCATTAGACTTATAGATCTCGCAAAAGAAACTCAATTTCCTAGCTACCAACGTTTAGCAAATGTGACCGCTGCTACTGTTTTTTCGGCTGGTATTTGGAGTATGCACTTTATTGGTATGCTTGCCTTTTCACTGTGTACTAATATTGATTATGATCCAACAATCACTCTCCTTTCTTTTATACCAGCATTTATTGCATGTCAGTACGCTGTATCAATGCTAGTAAATAGTAAAGGGAATCTAAAAGTATTGTCGATTTGCTCCGTGTTACTAGGAGCCGGCATTGGCACTATGCATTATAGCGGCATGGCTGCAATGGATCTTGCTCCTTTACTTAGATATGATCCATTGATATTTGCGTTATCAATCATTGTTGCTGTAGCCCTCTCCTTTATAGCCCTTTACAGTCGCTTTAATCTTGAGCGTTTTTTACCCTCTTTATCACCTCTTCAAAATAACTCAATTAGCGCTGTTATTTTAGGGTGTGCTGTTGCTGGTATGCACTATATGGGTATGGCCGCTACACGTTTTGTAGCTACATCGCCACTAATCTATGATGATGCTAACGCAACCGCAGGACTAACTTTTATCGCCATTGCAGTCGCCACAGCAACTATCGCGATTACAAGCGTGGTTGGTGTAATAAATGGTATGGTTCGCTATCGCATGCTACTTGAGGATAAGTCGGCAAAAGAATCCCGTCTAAATGCTATTTTAGGCACCGCTATAGATGGCATTGTTACCATTGACCATACTGGTATTATTTTAAGTTTTAATGAAGCCGCAAGTAAAATTTTTGGCTGGCAAGAAAACCAAGTTCAAGGCAAAAACGTAAAAATGCTAATGGACGATAACATTGCCAAGCACCACGACGAATACCTCTTAAATGCTCACAATGTTGATCTAGGTAAAATAATAGGCATAAACCGTGATGTATATGCAAAACACATGAACGGACATGTTTTTCCTATTCGCTTAGGTATAGGCGAAGTAAATCAGCCGGGCCATAACCCTTTATATGTTGGCTTTATCACCGACTTGACCGAACAACGCGCTTTGCAGCAAAGTTTAGAAGAGAAAGAACAAAAATACCGCTCTCTTATCGATAACATGCCCGGAGTCGCGTTTAGATGCAAGTTTGATGACAACTGGACTATGTTATTTATTAGTCCAAATATAATTGAGCTTACAGGGTATAACCCAAATGAGTTTACAGAGCATTGTATCGAGTTTAATGACTTGGTCTTGAAATCAGATCAAAAACAAATAGTTGATGAAGTCACTAAAGCTGTTGATGCAAAGTCTCAATATTCTATTGAATACCGAATTAGACATAGAAACGGCAAAATTTTGTGGTTGTTAGATAAAGGGAGTATCGACTTTGATGCTCAAGGCAACCCAAAGTGGATTGATGGTGTTTTAGTCGATATTACTGAACGCAAAGAATATGAAGAAAAACTAGAGCAAGCTAAATTTAAAGCTGAAGAAGCTGCTCATGCAAAGCAATCTTTTATGGCTAATATGAGCCATGAAATACGCACCCCAATGAATTCTATAATAGGTTTTAGCGATCTATTAATGGATACCCCACTTGATCAAGAACAACAAAAGCACTTGGTTACCGTAAATAATGCAGCGCGTTCATTGCTAAGATTGTTAAATGAAATTCTTGACTCTGCAAAACTAGAACGCGGTAAGCTCACCATTGAGCCAGTCCACTTTAGCTTAAAACCAGTGATAGACAGTATTATTTCTACTTTTTGGCTAGAAGCTAAAAAGAAAGATTTAGAACTTAAACTCCATATTAAAGAATCAGTAAGTTCTACGTACTACGGCGACCCAGATCGACTCAGACAAGTACTCACTAATCTAATTGGTAACGCGATTAAGTTTACCGAAGAAGGCTCTGTCACGGTCACCGTTGGCATGACACAAAATCAGCATCTGTTTTTTGAAGTGCAAGATACCGGAATTGGTATTGCAAAAGATCGTATTCAAGCTGTATTTCAACCTTTTGAACAAGCCGATGGCACTACTACCCGCCGCTTTGGTGGTACAGGCCTTGGTACAACCATAAGTAAACAACTTGTAGAGCTTATGGGCGGAACAATAAACTTAGTAAGTGAGCTAGGTAAAGGCACCTGTTTTTACTTTTCATTGCCGCTTACTTTAGGTGACGAATCTAAAATAGATTATTTTGATGGTCTACACACCCAACTGCCTGCACTTAGAGTGCTAGTAGTTGATGATATAGAGCAAAATACAGAACTACTGTCTTTGCTTCTGTCACGCGATCAGCATTCAGTTACCAAAGCGTCAAACGGACTTGAAGCGATTAAAGTATTTGAAGAGCAAGACTTTGATGTCATATTAATGGATATACATATGCCATTGTGTGATGGCATACAAGCAGCACAAAAAATAAGAGCAATAGAAAACCAAAGGCAGCTTAAGTACACGCCAATTATCGCGCTCACAGCAAGCGTATTACAGCAAGATAAGCTTACGGCTAAAAAAGCAGGCATGAATGGCTTTGCCAATAAACCCGTCGATATAAATCAGCTTAACCAAGAAATAGCGCAAGTGCTGGGGCTTGGTATTGCAAAAGAAATGGTTATATCGCAAAGCGATCCTAAAGCGCAGCATATAGATTTTGAAAAAGGATTAGCACTTTGGGGTTCTAAGTGTAAGCAACTTACAGAGATTACTAAGTTTGTTAGTGATAGTGATAAGCGGTTTGAGAGATTATTTAATGATAAATTATCAAACATAAAAGATGTCGATAGCCTCATTCACACACTCAAAGGTGTTGCTGGTAACTTAGGGCTAACAACGTTAATGAAGTTATTAACCGATTTAGAGCACAAGCAAAGTGATGCTAAAGTTATTAGTCTTTTAGACGATATCAAAAACGAACTACTTATTATAACGCAACTGCTGTCATCAAATACTTGCGATGAGCCAAATAGCAAGCCTGAAGATAATAGCTCAGACACTCTATCAATTGATGAAATTAAGTCACTGTGTGAAACACTTCATCAAGATGCGCAAAACGCAGAATTAAATGATGAACTACTCGCAAAGTTGCAACGCGGCGCACCTTCTACCTTTCAAAATGAAGTTGATGATATAGCCGAAGCCTTTGATGAATTTGATTTTGATAAAGCACACGTAATACTAGAAACCTTACTTGAAAAACTAACAAACAATGAGTATTAATTAATGGATTTTACGACAGATAGGCCACGGGTATTAATTGTTGACGATGAGCCTGCAAATCTAAAAGTAATGCGCGAAGTGTTAGGTAATCAATATCGTATGTCGTTTGCTAAATCGGGTGATGCCGCACTAGCACTACTTGAAAAAGAGCTACCAAAGCTAATTTTGCTCGACATAATGATGCCAGATATGAATGGCTTTGAAGTATGCCAAATAGTTAAGAGAAATCCTAAAACATCACACATCCCAATTATTTTTGTAACTGCGCTTGGCGATGAAAGCGATGAATACAAAGGTTTTGAGTTAGGCGCAGTAGATTATATTACTAAACCAATAAGCCCTGCCATTGTAAGAGCAAGGGTTAATACTCACTTGTCGCTAGTACAAGCAGAGCAATTAAAGCAAGCTCATGTAGATTTAGTAGAACGTCTAGGCCGTGCAGCGGAATATAAAGACACCGACACGGGTGAACATATTGTGCGCATGAGCCAATACAGTAAAGTATTAGCGTTAGCACTCGGTATGGATGAGCAACGAGCAGAACTTTTACGTCAAGCTGCCCCAATGCACGATGTAGGAAAAATAGGTATTCCTGACGCTATCCTACTCAAACCTGGAAAGTTAACCTCTGAAGAGTTTGATCATATGAAAGAACACGCCACCATTGGCGCGCAAATTTTAGCAAACTCATCATCTCCTTTACTACAACTTGCACATACGCTTGCAATTGAACACCACGAAAAATGGGATGGCTCAGGCTATCCTAACGGGATCAAAGGCGAAAAAATATCAGTTGAAGGTAGAATTGTTGCTATAGCTGACGTATTTGATGCACTTACCTCAAAACGCCCTTACAAAGAGGCTTGGAGTGTAGAGAAAACAGTTTTGCATATGCAAGAGCAAGCAGGAACTCATTTCGATCCCGCTCTAATCGAACTATTAGTAAAAAACTTAGACGATATTATTGCTATAAAAAATGCAAATCAAGAAAGCTAATTCTTTTTAGCAGTGTGAGAGCCAAGCTCAATATTTGGGTAACAAGATTTTATATAACGATAGTCATGTGACGTAATTTCATGGCTATTGCCACTTTCGTCTTTAAAGTACATAGAAAACGTTACACCATGATCTGCTAAAACTACTTTTATATTTAAACTCTCAAGATGAATACGCCATTGAATAAATTGATCCCCTGAGGCCAAAAATGCAATCCCTTTACTGCGCCCCTCTCCTTCAAACAATGCTAAACGAGTGGTGAAACAAGCATCCTCAAGCGTTAAAGGGCCTCGCCCATGCTCATTCCAAAAGGCAAGCTCTGGCACTACGCTAAAACCTAAAACCCGCTCATACCACTTAACGGCATTAGCTAAGTTATCAACATTTAAATGGCAATGATCAATGCCAGATAATTTCGGTATGCTTGTATTATTCACGTTACTCACCAATTTCTGACTTTAATTGCTCTAAAAACTCATGCATATACCTTGTTCGTCTATTCGCCTCTGCTTTAGCTGATGGGGTATTCATACTATCGGCAATATGTAATAACTTTATGAAAAAATGATCAAGCGTGTATGTTTTATCATCAGCCTCGCGTTCAACACAAAAAGGGTCATTTGGGTTATATAATAACCGAGAAATTGAGCCACCAACTTTCATGCATCGGCTAACGCCAATAGCGCCCAACGCATCCATTCTGTCGGCATCTTGTACTATTTGCGCTTCAACTGTTTTAATTTTTATATTTGCGCTGAAGCTATGCGCTGCAATTGCATGATGAATCTCATCAAAAAGTGACTCGTCATAATTAATCGATTTTAAAAACTCCAATGCCTTATCAGCTGCCATAGTAGAGGCTTTTGCACGATCAGGGTGGTTTTTAGCCACCGCCACACAGTCGTGCATCCACGCTGCAGGTAATACTACTGACATGTTTGCCTGCTCCGCATTACATAACTGTATTGCAACGCGCACCACTCGCTCTATATGAGTAATGTCATGAGCAACATCGGCATGCACTAAAGAGGCGATAAACTCTCTACATTGTGAGTTAAGTATTTCTAAATCAGGGCTTAAAGCGACGTCAGACAAAGTTAGGTTCCAAAAAGCTAATTAATCAATGAATTATCCGTACTTTACCGTGCTTTATGCCCCCCTTGCAAAACATTCATTGTATGTTGCTCCTTGCTTGACTAAAATACAGCGCTTATTTATTACTACTGAGAAGCCTTATGTCATCTGCCGTTTACCTACAAGCTGGTCGCGATAAATCATTAAAAAGAAAACACCCTTGGTTATTTTCAAAAGCCATCAAAAAAATTAAAGGTAAACCTGGATTAGGCGACACAGTAACGATTCACGACAGCGAAGGTAAGTTTTTAGCAACTGCTGCGTATAGCCCTCACTCACAAATTCGTGCACGTGTTTGGAGCTTTGACGAAAAAGAAGTCATCGATCAACACTTTTTTGAACGCCGTTTACGTCGCTCATTAGAAGCCCGTAGCCAAGTTATTGAAGAAGGCGGATTAACAGGGTTTCGCTTATGTGCTGCTGAGTCTGATTACTTACCAGGCGTTACAATAGATAAATTTGACAACGTATTAGTGTGCCAGCTATTAAGCGCCGGTGCCGAGCGCCATAAAGGCGAGATTGTAGGCGCATTGATGTCTATTTTCCCCGGCTCTAGTATATATGAGCGTTCTGACGTAGATGTACGTACTAAAGAAGGCTTAGAACCAATTAAAGGCGCACTTTGGGGCAATGAACCAAAAGAGCCTGTGCTTATTGAAGAAAACGGCTTAAAAATCGAAGTTGATATAATTGAAGGTCACAAAACAGGGTTTTACTTAGATCAGCGTGACAGCCGTGCTGCACTTGAGCGCTTCTCAAAAGGTAAAACTGTCCTTAACTGCTTTAGTTACACAGGTACATTCTCGTTGTATGCCCTGCGTGGTGGATGTGAGCATGTAACTAACGTAGATGTATCGCAACCCGCTTTAGATACAGCAAAGCGTAATGTTGAGCATAATAACTTAGATTTAAACAAAGTGAGCTTTGTTAAGCAGGATGTATTTAAATTATTACGCCAATACCGCGACGAAGGTAGACAGTTTGATACCATCGTAATGGACCCACCAAAATTTGCTGATAATAAAGCGCAGTTAACGGGCGCGTGTCGTGGCTATAAAGATATCAACATGATTGCCATGCAAATACTAAAACCAGGTGGAACACTATTAACATTCTCATGCTCTGGTTTAATGGAACAAAACTTGTTTCAAAAAGTAGTAGCCGATGCAGCACTTGATGCAGGTAAAGACCTACTGATAATGGAGCGATTAAACCAGGCAGCCGATCACCCAATTGCTGGCAGCTACCCTGAAGGCTTTTACTTAAAAGGCTTAATCTGTAAGGTTTTTTAATATCTACTATTGAGTTTAACTGAATTCGATTTAGTTAAACTGAATGATTTCAAGACCTGCTGTTACCGTGCCATCATCTTCTTTGCTGGCACGTATTACTTTTGCTGTTGCATTTAAAGGCGCAATACTTGGATGAGTCGAATCAATGTTCACCGTCAGTAAGGTATTAGGTTCAAGCAATTCATCTAAATGAATTGATAAACCTGTTGCACTTAAATCCACGCACTCTGCGGCAAAACTTAAACCCGCTATTGGTTCTATCGTTGTTAAATTTGCAGGAGTGTTAATCTGCATGCGTCTAAAATTTCGCTTATCATCAGTAAACATATGCTACCTCTAAACAACCGTGTTAATTTCTTCCAACAAAGCACCCACTGAAAATGGCTTTACAACATACGCGTTACAACCAGCATCAAACCCTGCTTGTTTTTCAGATGGGGACTCTAGGCCCGATACCATAACAACAGGAATATTTTTTGTTTCAGGTGTGTGCTTTAGCATTCGGCATGTATCATAACCATCAAGACCAGGCATACAAACATCAAGCAAAATTATATCTGGCGGACTCGCAATTGCTGACGCAAGGCAGCTTTGCCCTGAATCTGCGTAACTAACATCAAATTTCGACGCTAGTGCGGCTTTGAGCATTTCAAAATTAAAATACTCGTCATCTACCACTAAAAGTCGCTTTGTTTTATGTTCAATCGATGAGGACATAACTATGTCGCTTCCTTTTCAAAACAAAAATAAATCCTTCTATTAAGGTACTAAGCTTAATAGAAAATGCAAGTTTTATTCTATCTCTTTTATCGCATTAAGTACCCGCTTGGCTGAAATTGGGTAAGGCGTTCCTAGTGTTTGAGCAAATAGCGACACTCTAAGCTCCTGTTGCATCCAAAAAATAGCGGTTACCTCTTGTGGTATAGGCAACCCTTTAGGCGTTTTATTAACTACTTTTTTATACTCTTGCGCAACTTTATCTAGCTCTAGTACGCATAACCTATCACGATTTGGATCCACTGGCAGCTTTTCTAAACGTTTTTGAATCGCTTTTAAATAACGAATTAAATCCGCTATTTTATCTGCGCCATGCGCGCTCACAAAACCTTTAAATATAAGTGACTCAAGCTGTGACTTAATATCGCCGTGCGCGGTTATCATGGTTAAATCAACGCGCCCTTTCATTTTTTTATGCAGCGCATGAGCAATACTTAATACTTGCTCAACTTGCGTTGCAATCGATACAACGGCATCACCCAGCTCACCGCGTATTTGCTCTTTTACTGTTTCAAATGCTTTTTCGTCGCGTATATCACCGTGTTTTACTAATAAGCTATCAACACCTGCGGCAATACAGTCATCAATTAAATCAGCTATTTTACCAAATGGGTTAAAGTACAAACCCAGCTTTGCCTTATTCGGTAAGTTTTGTTGTAAGTACTTAATTGGCGATGGCACATTTAATAGTACTAAACGGCGCAAACCTTGTTGATGTGCTTGCTGCGCTTTTGCTTCGCTATCAAAAAGCTCCACTGCAGCGGCTGATTTTTTATCCACCAGCGCAGGGTATGCTTTTATCTCATATTGACCTTGTTTTTTAACGTATGAAGCGGGTAACTCACCAAAATCCCATTGTGTTAGGTCTGATTTTTCAATGCCTTTATCGGCTACTTTAGACAGTGTTTCGGTTACTTCACCTTGCAGCTCTGCTTTGAGCTTGGCTAAATCAAGTCCTCGTGCAAGTAACTTATCGCTCTCATCACGTACTTCAAACTGTAATCGTAAATGCGGTGCTAATGCACTTAAATCCCATGCCTCGGGATCAACCCTCACACCTGTCATTCTTAATAAACGCGTGGCTAAAGCATCAATTAAGCTACCTTGCATTGGCTCAATAGCTGCCAGTACTGCATCAGCATAATTTGGTGCTGGCACAAAATTACGACGAAGCGATTTAGGCAATGACTTTATAAGCCCACTTATTAGCTCATGCCTAAATGCTGGTATGTGCCAGTCAAAACCACTTTCTTGTACTTGATTTAAAAGCGCTACTGGTATTTGTACCGCAACGCCATCAACTGCTTGGCCTGGGTCGAAATGATAAGCAAGCGGCAATATAATATTGTCTTGCTGCCATGTGTCAGGGTAGTCAAACTCAGTGATATTACTTGCACCATGCTGCATTAGCTCTTCACGAGTCATGTGTAGGTAATGCTTATTTTGTTGTTTTTGTGTTTTATACCATTTTAAAAATGCAGCGCGGTTATTAATTTCTTTGGGTATTTTTTTATCGTAAAACTCAAATAACGTTTGCTCATCAACTAAAATATCACGACGGCGTGACTTATTTTCCAGAACTTGAATATCTTCTATTAGCTCACGGTTAAACGCTAAAAAGCCCTCGTTTAAGCCCAGTTCTTGCTCAACTAATGCAGTGCGCACAAAAAGCTCTCGACTCACTTTAGGGTCTATGTTGCTATAAACACAGCGGCGTTTATTTACAACAAGTAAGCCGTATAAAGTTTGCTGTTCAAACGCGATTACCGCACCTGGCTTTTTCTCCCAATGAGGTTCTGTGTAACTACGTTTAACTAAGTGCTGTGCTAATGGTTCTACCCAGTTAATGTCTATTTTTGCATTTGTGCGGGCATATAATTTACTGGTTTCTACCAGCTCTGCCGACATAATCCATTTAGGACTCTTTTTAAATAAACCTGAACCCGGAAAAATATGAAACTGACTATTACGTGCACCTTTGTATATTTGCTTCTCATCTTTAAAGCCAATGTGGCTCAGCATTCCACTTAGTAACGCTTTGTGAATGAGTTCGCCATCAGCCGCTTGGCTGGTTGCTTTCATGCCCATTTCGTTACACACAGTACTTATTTGATAAACAATATCTTGCCACTCACGCAGGCGCATATAGGCTAAGAAGTCTTTTTGACACAGCTTTCTAAACTGGCCGTTAGTCAGCTCGCTTTGCTGCTCTTCTAGGTAATTCCATAAGTTTAAAAAAGCGATAAAATCAGAATCTGGATCATCAAAACGACCGTGCTTTTCATTGGCAGCCGCACGTTTTTCCTGTGGGCGTTCACGTGGGTCTTGAATAGACAACGCCGCCACAATAATAATCACTTCACGCAATGCGCCAAGTTTATGGGCTGTTAGCACCATTTTTGCTAAACGTGGGTCAACGGGTAATCGACTAAGCTCCCTGCCCGATTGAGTTAGGCTGGTTTCACTATCGCGTTTAGCTGGTTTTACCGCTTGTAGCTCTTCAAGCAATGTTAGGCCATCATTAATATTGCGGCTATCTGGCGCTTGTACAAACGGAAATTGCGCCATATCACCAAGCCCTAGCGCCAACATTTGTAAAATAACAGACGCAAGGTTAGTACGCAGTATTTCAGGGTCGGTAAACTCTGGGCGCGATAAAAAATCATCCTCAGAGTACAACCTAATACAAATACCCGCTTCAACACGTCCACAACGACCCATACGCTGATTAGCACTTGCTTGTGATATAGGCTCTATTGGTAGGCGCTGTACTTTTGTACGATAGCTGTAGCGACTTATACGCGCAGTACCTGGGTCTATTACATAACGAATACCCGGCACGGTGAGTGACGTTTCGGCTACGTTAGTCGATAAAATAATATGACGACGAGAATGCGGCGCAAATATACGGTTTTGCTCTGCGTTAGATAAACGCGAATAAAGTGGCAATACATCGGTGTGTTTTAAATTACGCTTGCTAAGTGCATCTGCGGTATCGCGTATTTCACGCTCACCATTTAAAAATATGAGAATATCGCCAGGGCCTTCAGTGCACAGCTCATCAACGGCATCAAAAATACCTTGTAGCTGATCGCCCTCCGCTTCCATATCATCTTTATTAATATCAGTGATAGGGTTGTAGCGCACATCAACAGGGAAAGTACGACCCGATACTTCTATAATGGGCGCATCATCAAAGTGCTTTGAAAAGCGCTCAGGATCAATAGTCGCTGAGGTAATTATTATTTTTAAATCAGGGCGTTTTGGAAGCAGGTTTTTTAAGTAACCTAAAATAAAATCAATATTTAAACTACGCTCATGCGCTTCATCAATAATAATCGTGTCGTATTGATTTAAAAAACGGTCTTGCTGAATTTCAGCCAGCAAAATACCGTCGGTCATTAATTTAATATACGTATTATTAGATACCTGATCGCTAAAACGAATTTTAAAGCCAACTTGCTGACCAAGTTCACACTTCATTTCTTCAGCAATACGATTAGCCACCGTTCGTGCTGCTAATCGGCGTGGTTGCGTATGACCAATTAAACCATCAACACCGCGACCAAGCTCTAAACACATTTTAGGTATTTGCGTTGTTTTACCTGAGCCCGTCTCACCGGCAATAATAACCACTTGGTTATTTGCAATGGCGTCTTTAATTAATTCCTTTTTTTGACTTATCGGCAATTGCTCAGGGTAAGTCACTTTAGGGAGGCCAGCTAAGCGTTTATCGCGTAATTCTTGGCTACGGGTTATATCAGCCGCTATTTTTTCAAGCGCGTTGGCATGCTTGTTTTCATCGGTTATTTTTTTTACGCCATGTAAGCGTTTTTTGAAAATGAATTGATCTTTTTTTAAGCACGTTTTTAGCTCGCCAAACAACTGACCTAGGTTTACCACCCGCATACCTTATAAAATTAGTTAAAGAGCCGTAATTGTATCAAATTAAACGGCTGGGGTTAATCCTACAAAATGCATAACGCGGGGTTGTTTGTTATATAAACGCTGCTATTGAACTAAACTGTGAATAATAAATTTATTTTAAACAATTATTTTCAGGGCTAACTACATTGAATAAATTAAATGACGTTGGCTTATTCGTCACTAAAAATGCCCACGTAGGTCGCTTGGGTATTCGATTTACTTGCCCGATACATGCCAGAGGTATTAAACGGTAAGCTAATATTACCCTTTGTATCAATAATAATTACGCCACCCGTGCCACCAATAGGCTTAAGCACACCGTTTATAACTTCATCCCCAGCTTCGGCTATGGTTTTACCTTGGTACTTAACTCGCGCACATATATCGCTCGCTACATTATAGCGAATAAAGTATTCACCATGCCCTGTTGCCGATACCGCGCACGATTCATTTTCAGCAAATGTTCCGGCCCCAATTACCGGCGCATCCCCCACACGACCATAACGTTTTGCGGTCATACCACCTGTTGATGTACCTGCCGCTAAATTACCATTTTTATCAAGCGCCACAGCGCCAACCGTGCCCATTTTGTAAGAGTTAGGTAATGCTTTGTGCGCGGCTTGGTACTCTTTACTGGTTGCTTTGGCTTTATCTAATTTTTGTTTTGCTTTTAAAAGCGCTTTGTAGCGAGGCTCGGTATCAAATAAGTTATTTTCGACAAGCTCAACACCTTGCTCTTTAGCAAACTCTTCAGCGCCTTGCCCACTAAGCATTACGTGTACAGAGTTATCCATTACCAAACGCGCTAAGTTAATTGGGCTCTCAATATGCTTTACACCCGCAACTGCGCCTGCTTCACGGTTTCGACCATCCATTATGGATGCATCAAGCTCATGCCCGCCATCGTAGGTGTATACCGCTCCACGCCCTGCATTAAAATAAGGGGATTGCTCTAATACTGCAATTGCTGCAGTCACCGCATCTAAACTTTCACCGCCTTGGTGTAATACTTTATAACCTGTCTCTACTGCTTGCGTTAATTTTGCCCGATACTCTTTTTCTTGAGCGGGTGTAAATCGTGCTTTTTCAATTGTCCCTGCCCCACCATGAATCGCAATGGCAAAAGGAGTCTCTGCAGCTAATGCACTATTGCTTAAAGCAACAAGGCTGCTCGCAAAAATGGCTAATAATGGTGTTTTCATAATGAGTTCTTTTATGGGGAAGTTATAAACTAATGTGAATGGTTACGGACTTAATTTCAACTAAAGTGAGTTTAATGGCATAAAAAAAGCGCCTTAAGGCGCTTTTTAAAATTTTACGTGTTTGTAATTAAGCTTGTTTAGCTTTTAAACGCGCTAAACGTGCTACTTGGTGAGTAGACGTTAAGAACGAGTAAATTGGTGCTAAGTAACCACGTTTACGAAGCTCTAAGAAATCAGCATCGCTTAACTCGTTTAGTTTTTTCTCATCGATAAGGTAAATACCGTTGATGTCTTTTTTCTCGCCTTTAATGTCTACTGTTAGCGTTTGCGCAATTAGTAGCTCTTTATCAGCAAGGAATTTAGTGAACGCTTCAGTTACTTGAGAAAACTCAATAAATGATACTAGCGCTTCTTTACGACGTTTTAGGTAATCTGTTTCTTCGCCGTTTTCAAATAATGCGTTACCTTCGTCTTCACCAACAAGCGCACTTGCTTCATCAATTACGATACCGTATTGATCTTGATCTGGGTGTTTAACTAAACCAAGTGGGTAACGAGTAGATGCCATAGGTGCAAATGCTGCAGTCCATTTACCATCTTCTACAAAAAGGTTTTCGCCTGGCTCAAGACCAAACATAGCAACTGCTTGAAAAGTGCCTGTTTCGTTGTTTTTAACGAATGACATTGGAAACTCGTTTGCTACACGTGCAAACTCATGTGCAACTACTGGCACTAAGTGTTGAGTTTTCATGAATTCTACATTGATGCCGTTTTGAATTTTAGTGTTGGCATGTTTTTCGTTGTGTAAAGGCTGTACTTGTTGCTCCGCCATGTTACTGCTCCGTTTATTTTAATTTATATGTTTCATTGTTAATGCCTTTAGGCTAATGCTTTTGAGCTAAAAAAGGAAGGGAAACTTTTATGACAACAACCATGAAAAAATAAAATTTAACTAAATCTGAACGTTGCTAAAAAACATACAGCTCAAACTCATAAACTTTGTTCAAAAACAACACACTTCGTGGTTGATTTTAATACAAACCAAAGTTATTCATTAACATTGGTTAACAGTTCAAAGCTATTTTTTTGCAGTGTTTAGGCTTAAATTTAAGCAAATAAAAAAGGCCGCTTATATAAGCGGCCTTTAAAAATTAAATTGGCATCTAAATTAAGGTGCCCAATATACTTCAATATTGATACTTGGGTGATTAAGCACAGCGCGTAGTGGCATGTCATTAACATCGCCGCCCGCTTTTGCTTGCTTATAAACAGCGAGTTTTTCTTCACCGCTAATTAAAAGCTTAACCACTTTAGATTGCGCAATGGCATTTAAAGTTAATGTCATTCTCTCAGTAATACTACCCGTCACATCACTTTGTATCGCATTAATTGCACATACTGTTTGCTCAGTTGTTAAACCATGCTCCAAACCGTCTGCATTTGGGAATAACGACGCTGTATGGCCATCTGGGCCCATACCTAAAATAGTTACATCATATGGGCTTTTTAGCTCGCTATAAGCCGCTTCACACTCTTGTGCGCCCTGTTGAGCCGTGGCTGCAGCGTTCTTCATAGTAATAAAGTTGGCAGCACTACCATGATTTTGTAATAAAGTACTTTTAATAAATGCTTCATTACTTTTTTCATGGCTTGGGTCTACCCAACGCTCATCAACCATAGCAACATCAACATGTTGCCAATCTAAATCAAGCGTTGATAAATGCTTATAAGCGGGCGCAGGAGACGAGCCGCCCGACACCATTAATACAGCACGGCCATCGTTTTTAATGCCATCACGTAATGATTGCTCAAGCGTTGCAGAAAGCTCAGCTGTTAACGCGTCTTTATCATCAAAAAACTTTTCAACTAGTGTTGCCATGCTTATACCTTATCGCCTGTGTTAAACCATACATGATTGTTTTCTGCCAATAATTCATCAGCATCATCAGGTCCCCAGCTACCAGCACGGTAAAGCGCAGGCTTGCCTTTGTCTTGCCAACGGTCGATGATTGGATCAATCCACTTCCACGCTTGACGAACTTCATCACGGTGAATAAATAACGACGGGTTATCAGCAGCGGCATCAAGCATTAAACGCTTGTACGCATCTGAGTGGAAACCATTGCTGTAAGCTTGTGAAAGCTCAATATTCATTGTTACTGGCTCAAGTTGCATTTGAAGATTATCAAGGCGCTTAGACATAAGCGTTAGTTGAATTGTTTCCTCTGGCTGCAAACGAATAACAAGACGATTTGGCTCGATATTACCCACGTTATCTTCATATATATTGTGAGATACTTTTTTGTATTCAACCACAATTTCTGCACAGCGCTTAGCCATACGTTTACCCGTACGAAGGTAAAATGGAACACCTGCCCAGCGCCAGTTATCAATATGCGCGCGAATAGCTACAAACGTTTCTGTTTTACTAGAACCTTCATTTAGCTCTTCTAAGTAACCCGGTACAATTTTACCGTTTAAGTCACCTGGTACGTATTGACCACGAACAATATTTTCATCAACATCACCATCTACCAGCGGGCGAAGTGCTTCTAATACTTTTAGTTTTTCGTTACGAATGCTGTTAGCGTTAAGCTTATTAGGCGACTCCATTGCAACTAAGCAAAGTAGTTGTAATAAGTGGTTTTGAACCATGTCACGAAGTGCACCGGCTTTATCATAAAAACCAGCGCGGCTTTCAAGGCCAACCGTTTCTGATAAGCTAATTTGAATATTATCAATAGATTTAGCATCCCACATATTTTCAAACAATGAGTTTGAAAAACGCAGCGCCATTAAGTTTTGTACTGTTTCTTTACCTAAGTAATGGTCAATACGGAAAATTTGCTCTTCATTAAAAAACTCTGCAATTTTTCCATTAATTGCTTCAGCAGAATCACCGCAATAACCAATTGGCTTTTCAACAACAACGCGTGATGTAGGGGTAATTAAACCTTTAGTCGATAATATTTCACAACATGTGCCGTAAACAGCAGGCGGAAGCGATAAGTAAAACACGCGAGACTTAGTGCTTTCGTGCTCATCTAAAATGCCTTTTAGTACATCCCAGTTGTCGTCTGCTTCTGTAACATTACTTACCACTGGCACTAAAAAAGTAGAAAACGCTTTCCAATCTTTAGCGTTAAACTCACCTTTGCTTAAAAATTCTTGTAATGCTTTATGCGCTGTTTCTATGTATTCAGCACGTTTCGATTCTTCGCGCACTGTTGGTAGAATACGTGAGCCTTCAGGTAAGTTACCTTCTTGATATGCTCTGTACATTGCAGGTAGCAATTTGCGTAACGCAAGATCACCACCGCCCCCAAAAATTATAATATCAAAAGGATTAAGCATAGTTACTCTCTACGTTGTGATACCCAGTACATTTTGTAAATGCGCGGGTATGCCTATTTATTGCTAGATTAGATGGCTTTTATAGCTGTATTTAAATAAAAGCCTGCTGAATTGTTCTGTATCGATGATTTATTATTATTGTTTATCATTGCGCTTATTAAATGAGCCTTAGGGGCCCTGTATCTCCTCTCACAAAAATACAGACCCTAAGCACTCCAGCGCTACCCGTTCAAAGGTACTCGGTTTACTTACTTGCGTAAGCGAATTTTTTACTGCGTACGGTTTTGTTTGTAGTACGCCATTAAGCCGTTTGTAGAACTATCATGAGCGTGTTTCACGCTATCATCAGTGAGTTCACTCTCAATTTTAGATGCTAAACCTTTACCTAGCTCTACACCCCATTGGTCAAACGAACATATTTCTAAAATAATGCCTTGGCAAAATATCTTATGCTCATACAGTGCAATTAAACGGCCCACTGTTTTAGCATCTACTGTATCTAATAGCATAGACGTTGTAGGACGATTGCCTTGATGAATTTTATGATTTAATAACTCATCAATCTCTGCTTGCGATTTACCCTTAGCGGTTAAATCAGCTGTAACTTGCGCTGCATCTACACCACTCATCATCGCTTCTGTTTGTGCAAAGAAATTCGATAATAAAATATCGTGATGCTTATCAACATTCACTTGTGGCTTAACTGATGCAATAAAATCTGCAGGTACAATTACATTACCTTGGTGTAAACACTGATAAAATGCGTGCTGGCCATTAATACCCGTCATGCCCCAAATAATTGGAACCGTAGTATAAGGTACCGTTTCGCCTGCAAAGTTAACGTGTTTACCGTTACTTTCCATTTCGCCTTGCTGTAAATACGCAGGCAACATATGCAGTGCTTGATCGTACGGTAATATAGCTTGCGCTGTATAACCTAAAAAGCTCGTATTCCATACACTAAGCAATGCCATAATTAATGGTATATTTTGCTCAAACGGCGCAGATTTAAAGTGCTCGTCTATTTCAAACGCACCTTCTAAAATTGCTTCAAAGGCGTCGTAGCCTAAATATAAAGCAATTGGTAAGCCTATTGCACTCCAAAGTGAAAAGCGACCACCAACCCAATCCCACATAGTGAATACGTTTTCGTCGCTGATACCAAAGGCTGCCGTTTTTTCTAAATTTGTACTTACTGCAACAAAATGCTTTGCAATTGTACTTTCATCTTTTGTTGTTTGTAAAAACCAGTCAACCGCCGTCTTTGCGTTTGTCATGGTTTCTGACGTCGTAAATGTTTTTGACGAAATAACAAATAATGTTGTTTCAGGGTCAATGGCTTTTAATATAGACGAAATCTGTACACCGTCAGCATTAGATACGTAGTGAACATTTAACGTATCATCAGCAAGTGCTTTTAATGCCTCAGTTGCCATTTGTGGACCAAGGTTAGAACCACCAACACCAATACTTACAACATCTTTTACCGCTTTGCCGGTATAGCCTAACCATTTACCGCTACGAACTTTTTCTACAAACACTTTAATTTTAGCTAATTCGTTGTCTACGGCTTGTGTCACGTTTTCGCCATCAACAATTAATGGAGTGTGAGCACGATTACGAAGTGCCGTATGCAAAACTGAGCGGTCCTCAGTGATATTTATTTTTTCACCGCTAAACATTTTATCGCGCCACGATGCAATATCGCATTCTTTAGCAAGCGACATTAAGTTAGCAAAAACATCGTTATCAATAAGTTGCTTAGAATAGTCGAATAATACGCCTGGTACTTGAGTAGAAAACTGAGAAAAGCGCGTGTCATCTTGTGCAAATAACGTTTTTAGATGTGTTTGTTTCATCTTAGCTGCACTTTGTTCTAGTGCTTGCCAACTTGCTAGTTGCGTTCGGTTAGACATGGAAATATCCTCTATTTTTTTCAATCAATTGATTTAAAAATGTTTTTTATAAAAGCAAAACTCTTAATACTACTTATTCACACTAAATTAAAGCGCAAATAGTATAACTAAAAATGCAAAAAAAGTGCTGTTTTTATAATTTTATGTGCAGATGATAACGCAATTTTTAGCTTTTGACACCGGTATCATAAAAATTTTATAAATTAATTTACCTGTAATTTTAAAGGCAACGGCATAGCTTAATCAATCAAAATGAAATATTAATGAATTTTTATAAGCGCTGCTAATTACTTTTCATAGTTATTCACTAATTACTGTAATTGTTTGCCTTGCAAACAAATAAACCTTAAAAACAAAAAATCGGCTCTAAAGCCGATTTTGTATAAATTAAAATCTTTGCTTAATTACTAAGCGCTAGCCCACCACTTAGGTTATAAACAGTTTTGTACCCTAGCTGCATTAAATTACTCGCAGCAATCTTTGAGCGGTTACCACTGCGGCATAATAAAATATATTTGTTATTTTTACTTAACTGCCCTTCAAACACCGCATTTGCCATTCTGCTAAGCGGTATATTTAATGTTTTTTCATCTAGTGTATTAAATAACTGAGCAACATTATTTGCTCCATGTTCATACGGCTCCCGAGTATCTATTAAATATGCATCGCTGGTGTTTAACATTGCTTTAGCGTCATCAAAATTTAATTGCTGTGTATCAATCTCAGGCAATGCATTTACATAACCACACAATTGCGTGTTATTTACTTGCTTTGAAGCGTCGTACTGCTGCTTTTGTATTGTAAATTCATCAACTGAAATACTGCCGCTTACTAACGCATTGAGTAATGGCGTTTGGTTTTGTTGTACAGCCCAGTTCATGGCAAAACATTGTTGGTAGTCGTGCCCTGAGCAAATAATACTGGTGCTATTTAGTTGCTCGCTTATTGCTAAAATAGAGCGAGCCATAGCTTTTGCATCCCCACCTATAAGCGATGTATTGCCAAGCCCTGCAGGCAAAATTAAATCACCACAAAAACAATAACGCGTTTCGCCATTACTATTTTTTAATAAATAACTTACGCTATCTTTGCTGTGCCCAGGTGTCGCTACTTTTTCAAGTACGTCATTTGCTAAGCTAATACTTTCTGCATTTACTGGCCAACCTAAAGCATCAACCTCACCTTTTACAACTCTTGATGCAAGAACACTGGTTAATAAATGAGTCGCTGACTCTCGCTCTTGATGCAGATGAGTATTAAGCACCGCTGATATAGTTAAGTTTTGTGTATTGGCTATTTTTTCAAAGCGCGGAATAAGCTCAACAATCGGGTCTATTATAACTGCGTATTTATCATCGCTTACATAAAGCCAACTACATGCTCCTTGGTGCCTAAACTGAGTAAGGCCAAGTGCGCACACTTCTTGTTGTGGTGTAGTGCTATCAGATACAATTAAACAGTTAGCCTGTAGTATTGCTTTAAGAGCGCGAATACGCACACAAGCATCATCAATATCGTGTTGTGTTGCTGCAGGTCCAAACGATAGCCTAATCGCGTTTTCGCTTTGCCACTTACTTGCACCCATTGCATCTAAAACAAAACTTGTTGATGCGCCCGTACTACAAGCCGAGCCACCACTTACGCGAATGCCCGCAGCATCAAATAAATCAATGACTTCTTTGCTCGTTAAGTCGTTTACCGCAAAGTTAAGTGTGGTAGGCACGCTATAAGCAAAATCATGATTGAATGTAATATCGCCAAAGGTGTCTTTTATCGCGCTTTGTAGCTGGCTTCGATAAGAGTTAAGTATGCTAATTGGTTTAAATGTATCGTCTGATTTATCAAGCAACATACTAAATAGTTTATTTAACCCTGCAATACCGGGTAGATTTTCGGTGCCTGAGCGCATTCCACTTTCTTGACCGCCACCCGCTATAAAAGGTGTGTACGCACTGCCACTACGAATATATAAAAAGCCAATACCTTTAGGTGCGTAAAGCTTATGCCCCGAAAAAGGAGCGTAATCAATAGTTGTATTACTCAGTGCGAGCGCTTGTTTACCGAGTGCCTGCACGCAATCCACCATCCACGATACATTTTTGTTACGGCTACGAATTACCTGCTCTATAGCGGGTAAATCTTGATATACACCGGTTTCGTTATTAACGGCCATGGTGCAAATCATCAAAGCGTTATTAATATGCTCTGCGATAAAATCTAAATCTAAAATACCGTTGCTATCAACCGGAATAGCAAGCACCTGAGCATTAACATCAAGTACGCTATTCCAGTGCTTGAGTGTATTTGGCACCGCTTTATGCTCAGTAGCGCCATATAATAATACAGGGTTTTTAATAGACTGCTTTTTAGCATTAATTAATGTAGAAACCACCGCAGTTTGAATACCCTCCGTTGCACCAGAGGTAAATAGGATATCGCCATTAGTTGCGCCAATAACCGTGCGTGCCTTTTGACGTGTTTGTTCTAATAAATGCTTGGCTTGAATACCTGTGATGTGCGGGCTTGAAGGATTACCAAAACATATTTGCATGGTATGAGAAACAACATCAGCAATACAAGGCAACACAGGGGTCGTTGCATTTGCATCAAGGTAAACTTGTTTTACTGGCTCATCGTGCAATAAAAACTCAGACATTAAAAAACGCACCTTATTACTAAAAAATATATCTTATTACCAATAGTACATAAATTTACAGGTAATGAGTAATAATCAATTAGCACTAGAGGTGCGTTTACTATGCTTTTTTAAACTAAAAGTCTGTTTGCTTAACTATTCACTGAGCTCTTTGCTGATCTCTTCGTGCGTTGACGACCAAGCTGTTATTAGCGCTTTTACTAATGAGGCCAACGGGATGGCAAAAAATACACCCCAAAATCCCCATAAGCCACCAAAAAATAATACCGCGACAATTATAAATACCGGATTTAAATCAACTGCCTCAGAAAACAACAGCGGTACAAGTACATTGCCATCAAGCGCCTGAATAATTCCATAAATAATTAAAATGGTCCAAAACTGCGTTTCTAATCCAAACTGAAACAGTGCAACTGCCGCTACCGGAATAGTGACGAGTGCCGCGCCAATAAATGGAATTAATACCGAAAAGCCAACAAGCACACCAAGTAAAGCTGCATAGCGCAAATCTAAAACAGTAAATGCAATGAAAGACACACCACCAACAATTAAAATTTCGAATACTTTACCGCGAATGTAATTCATAATTTGTTGGTTCATTTCGTTCCACACTTGTAAAATCAAGCGTCGTTGCTGCGGGATCAGTTTAGCTATACTCCCTGTCAGCTCCAGCTTATCTTTAAGCATAAAAAACACCAGTAATGGCACAAGTACCAAATATATAAGCCAAGCAACAACATCTTTTAAAGACGTAAGTGAAAACGATAATACCGCTTGGCCAAACTCAATAATTTTAGCTTCTACGGTTGCAACAATAGCTTGTACTTGTTCTATATTAATTAAACTTGGGTATTGTTCAGGTAAAGCCATTAAATAAGACTTCCCCTGCTCTAGCATATGCGGTGTTTCTTGCACTAAGTTACTGGTTTGCTTCCAAAGCACTGGGCCAATAACTAAAATAAGGGTGAGCATAATGCTAATAAATACCAACATTACAATAACTGTTGCAGTAAAACGTTTTAAGCCAACACGCTCTAAATGAACAACCGGCCAATCTAGTAAATAAGCGATAACCAGTGCAACAAGCACAGGAACAATTAACGCACCAAAAAAGTAAAGTAAGGCAACTGATACCAATAATAAAAATAATAAGGTAGACGAGTGAGGATCCGAGAACTTCCTTTCGTACCATGTTTTTACGTATTCAAACATGTAATGGCTCCACTAATAACAACCCACGTTGTTTATCAAAATTGTAACTATAAGCATTTTTTTGCAAAAAACGTTCAATGTCGTTCGCACTTTCACCTTTATTAAGACTAAAAGTGATGCGTTGTTTTGATGATTGCGCACTTCGAAGCGCAAGCTTGAACTGCACAAATTGCTGAGGACACTTAAACTCTTTTAAATCGCGCTCTACCATAACTACTTTATCCGTATAGTAAATGAATAATAAGTCGCATATTTACGGTCTACGTATTTATATACTCAAACCGTTGTAACTTTTTGTTAAAACAATTCCTGCAATAGTTTATCCTTATAACATAACTAGCAGTAAGGATAAGTTAATGCCTGGCACGCATAATAAAGCGCAACTACCAAGTAATCCAACACTCAAAGAGATTAATTGGTTTAAAAAGCAGATTAATTGGGGCGAACTACCTCCTTTTTATCACCTTGTTGCCTCATCAATAAGCGAATCAGAAGGAATTTTAGATCATGGGTTCGACAATGCAGTTAAACAACTTTTAGATAAACGCAATTGGAACTTAGATTTATTAGAAGGCTATGAAGATAACTTAGGTGAAATACATACCAAACATAAGCCACGTATTGCGCTGCACCAAGTATTTACCGACAGAGGCTTTGAGCTATGGGCACAGCCTTATGCTAAAGATGTTATTGTTGATCAATACATAAAAAATAATCGCTTTATGGAGTTTAGAGTGTGGGACCCACATTCAATGAAAAACTTGATCAGAATAAGTCAGTTACATAAGTTTATTGGCTTTTATTTTGAACGAGGCGACAAAGCAGATAAAGCCATTATTTTACATGCACACAAAGTAGTACATAAAATTATTACTTTTTTGCAGCGAGAATTGAACGTTGTAAAGCTTGATGGAGTCACAATAAAAGAACTATACCAATTGTGCGAAAAAGACAGCCGTGCAAGCAGTGACGAAATAGACATAGCCAAAATTGCAATTGGCGAACAAATTAACAAGGAATAAAATGCAGCTAAAATCAGCATTTATCACTTTATGCAGTGCTGCGCTTACGTTTAGCTTATTAATAAGCGAACCTTTAAAAGCGCAAACCAACTTTACGCTTCCTGATTTAGGAACATCTGCATTACAAGCACTGCCACTCGAAAAAGAACAAGCCATTGGCGAAGTAATGATGATGCAAATACGAGGCTCATCACCAGTTATAAATGACCCAGTGCTTGATGAATACCTCACAACTATTGGCCGTAAACTCGTTGCTAATGCTAATGACGTGCGCTTTCCGTTTTCGTTTTTTTGGATAAACAACTCAGAAATAAATGCCTTTGCCTTTTATGGCGGCCATGTAGGCGTGCATACAGGATTAATAGCGCAAGCCGATAACGAGAGCCAGTTTGCCTCAGTGCTTGGCCACGAAATTGCTCACGTAACACAGCGCCACTTAGCACGAAGAATACAGCAACAACAAGATAACAGCGCGCTGACTATTGCCGGTATGATAGCCGGAATATTAGCAACCGTTGTTGCACCAGATGCGGGTATTGCCATTATATCTGCCAGCCAAACACAATCTGCTTTTAGTCAGTTAACGCATAGTCGCTCAGCCGAGCAAGAAGCTGACCGCATAGGCATGCAAACGCTTAACAATGCAGGCTTTGATGCACGTGCATCGAGCGAATTTTTAACTAAACTTGCCGCGCAAATTCGTTATAAATATAAACCACCTGCGTTTTTACTTACTCACCCATTACCAGAGAGCCGAGTATCTGATGTACGTTTGCGTGCAGAGCAATTTCCTGTGCGTCATATGAGTGCCAGTCTTGAGTTTAATTTAGCTAAAAGCCGCGTGCTTGCGCGCTACGACAACAAACCAGAAAACGCCGAAGACCTATTTAGAAAACGACTACGCGAGAATAGCTACGATAACACCGCTTTAAAGTACGGTTTAGCTATTAGCTTACTTGATCAAAAAAAGCTTGATGAAGCAGCCCCAATACTAGATGAGCTTTTAAAAAACGATCCTAAAAACCTATTTTATATAGATACCCATACCGATTTACTCATCGCGCAAAAAAAGGCAGATGAAGCCGTAAAATTTTTAGCTGATTTAAATCAGTATCGCCCTAATAATCAGGTGATTACGCTTAACTATGCCAACGCAGCACTTGAAGCTGAGCAATATGAACTAGCCGAAAATATTTTGAAGAGTTTTTTACTCGAAAAGCCAGATCATAACCTAGGCAAGCAACTTCTTGCTGATGCGTATAAAAAACAAGATAAATTAGCCTCATATCACGAAGCGAACGCCGATGTATTGGCTCAATACGGTGCTTATTTAAAAGCCGCAGACGAAGTACAAAAAGCACTTAACTTCGTAGAGCCAACCGAACTTGTAAAGCAACAACGTTTAAAAGCACTACTTACCCAGTATCGACTTTTACAAAAAGAGCTTGCAAGACTTTAAGTCTGCAAGCGCTTACCCTAAAATAGACGCAATTCACACTTTGGAATCATTTTATGTCTGTTACTATTTACCACAACCCACGTTGTTCTAAATCACGCGAAACGCTAGCGCTACTGCAAAGTAAAGCGATAGAGCCAAGTGTTGTAGAGTATTTAAAAACCCCTCTTACTCACGAGCAAATTTCAACGCTTGTAATCCAACTTGGTTTTTCATCCGTACGTGAAATGATGCGCACAAAAGAAGATGACTACAAAGCGCTTAATTTGAAAGATGAAAAAAATGAGGACGCACTTATTAACGCTATGGTTAAATACCCAAAATTGATTGAACGCCCTATCGTAGTTAATAACAATAAAGCAGCGATTGGTCGTCCACCAGAAAACGTACTAAGCGTTTTATAATGAGTGCAACCATAGTGGTGCTTTATCACTCAAGCCATGGCTCAGTTGAAGCAATGGCTCACGAGATAGCAGAGTCGATAGAGCAACAAGGTGCTAGTTCACTACTTCGCACCTTTGTGGCTAAAAATGCGCACGATATTGTGATCACCAAAGATGATTTAATAAATTGCGATGGTTTAGCATTTGGTACACCAACCCGATTTGGCATGATGGCCTCTCAAGCAAAAAGCTTTTGGGAAACCACCAGCGACTTGTGGCTAAAAGGCCAATTAATCGATAAGCCAGCGTGTGTATTTTCGTCATCAAGTAGTATGCATGGTGGAAATGAAGCAACTTTACTTAACTTATCTTTGCCACTATTACACCACGGTATGATGCTTATGGGCGTGCCATACGATGTGCCCGAACTACTTGCAACACAAACCGGTGGAACACCATACGGTGCAACACACGTCGCTGGCAGCGCTAATAGTGCACAGCTAAGCAAAGACGAAATTAAAATATGCCAAAGCGTTGGTAAACGCCTTACTCACATTGCGAGAAAACTTAAATGACTACAGCTGACAGTCCAGCTAAAAAGCCGATTACGGTAAAATTTCAACGTGCCGCACTATTTGGCTATGTTGGTTTACTTGTTCTGATTCCTTTGTGGATGTATTTTGTACCCCCTCTAGACGGTAATACTAGTTGGGTGTCATTGTTTTTTCCTATCATTCCTTTACTGCTGCCGCTAAGAGGCATAATTAAAGACAACACATACACCTATGCGTGGGCTAACTTTATTGTAATGCTTTATTTTATCCACGGGCTTACTATGCTGTGGGCCGCTCCTGATGAATTAATTTGGGTGTTGTTAGAGCTGGTATTTGCATCATCTATGTTTATTGGTTGTACTTACTACGCAAGACATCGCGGACAAGAACAAGGTTTAAAAATCCGTAAGCTTAAAGAAGAATTAGCTGAAGAAAAAGCAGCAAATGAGCACGGTAAATAAGGCTTAACAATAACGCTATATACAAAAAACGCGCTTAAATTACTTTAAGCGCGTTTTTTATTAACTGTTTAAAACTAGCTAAACTAAATCGCTCAAGGCAGCTAGCACCACAATACTCGCCAACCCTATTTGAGCAATTAAGCTAATAAACGAAAAGCCTCTAAGCACAAATAAACCCCAAGGGTGTTTAATATGTGGATATAGAGCACAGCGTTTTAAAGTGGTCGCAAAGAAAAAACAAATCACCGCAGTCATAGTTAAACCCAGCGTCAGCTCACTTTTAATTGAGAGGGTTTCATCAAAAAAGAAAAACAACTGTAAAGGCAGCAATATAGTCACAATAGCATGTAGCACATGCACTTTTTTAATGCGATCGAACTGCCCTTCTGGCGAAAGTTCTTTAATACCAAAGTCACGCTCTAAACATTTAACTAAGTTATTAGCTTTAATACTCACCGCTAAACGGTAACAGCTTAAACCTTCTTTATTACGTGCTCTAAAATCGTATCCGGCTTTAATAAGCAGCACCATTAACGACTCATTTTTAGCAAACACAGCATAATGAAGCGCAGTATTACCTAAGTTATCTGTCGCTTTTTTGTCTTGCTTTGCAAGTAGCGTTTCAACCACATTTACAAAGCCTTTTTCGGCGGCCCACATAAAGGCTGTTTTATTGTTTTCATCAGCAAGTACACCAGTAGCGCCTTGTTCAATAAAACGCATAGCCATTGTTTGCTTAGCTGTTTTTTTACGTAAATGAGTAAGCAAAGCTTTTTCTAAGAGAACAACAGAGTCAACATCAGGAGAAACCTGCGTCAGCAGCGTAAAATAGTCTTTACCCGCAGCTACTTTTTCGCTGGCAAGTTCAGAGAGAGTATCTAAATCAGCAATAGACTCTGGTATAAACGCACTTAGGCGCTCTCTAAAATCAACTTCTTTCCAAAGCGCTAATGTGTCCTTTGCCGAGAGTTTACTTTTATTATTTAACGCATGCTCAATTAAGGTGAAGTAGCGTTTACTAAAAAATAAATCGACTAAAGACAGTGGCGTATCTATGGTATTTTGTGCAGCCACGCTTGCGTATTTTTCAAGGCGCTGGCACAGCATAAGTACTAAGCTTTCAGGGGTGTATTCATTATCGTAGTAATGGCTTTTAACCGCACTAATATACGCTTGTGCGTCTTCGTCATATTCAGAGATATGTTGAAAGTAACATTCTTCAAATGGCTCCAGCGGGGTTAGCCATGCCAAATAATAAATAGGTGGCAGCACGGTGGTGCATACACCATCGTCTTCATTTGTAGAACGACAAGCAGGCCAAGCTTCCAAAGCATCTAAAATAAAGGCACCGTTTTGTTCTACCAGTCCTTTAATAAGTAATGGGTATTCCTTTGGCCAAATCAGTACATTTTCCATTAAAACAACACAACTCCAGTGTGGCTTGGGGGTGGTAAGTTATATCAGTTTTAAGCTGACACCACGCTTAATCAAAGTGCCGATATTCTAGCACACCTTTGTTTTGCTGCTAGCGCAAAATTACGCAATAACAACAATCCTTTAGGATTATAACAATTCGCTTAATTAAGTGATTTATTTTGAGGTAGAAAACCGTGTGATAGCAAGGCAAAAATTTCGTTATTTAGTTGTTCTAAATGATTAAGTATTACTGTGGATTGGTATTGTCCTTAGCAAAAATATAAAAACGGCCAAGTACATAAGTAATTGGCCGTTTTTGAGGTTGGAGTTGGGCTTAATCAGAGCCAGACAAATAGCCTATTTACTTTTTAACTCGCTAATAACTTGCTCTAAACCCACATCAGAAATGCGTTGAATAATCTCTTTTTGTTTAGCACTTAATAGTGAAATGCCTTCAGCAACAATATCGTATACTTTCCACTCATTGTTTTTACCTAAACGAAGCTTAAAGCTTAAGTCGATAGTAGGCGCATTTGGCTCAATAATTTGCGTATTAACTGTTGCGTACTCAGAGTCACTTTTTGCGTTATTACGCTCAAATACTACTTTTTGACCCGTGTACTTCATTAGTGCACCGGCGTATGTGCCTGTTAAGTAATGCTCTACTGCATCTATAAATTGAACAGCTTGCTCGCGCTCAATACCTTTAATGTGTTTACCTAATAATTTAAACGACACAAACTTAACGTCAATATGTGGCATTAAACGTTTTTCAACAATGGCAGCCATCGCGTCTTTGCTGGCTGTACCTTTTGAGTTTACTTGGCCAATATCTGCAAAAAGCTTGTCGGCTACCGATTCAAGTAACTGATCTGGTGATTGCTGAGCTTGTGCAAATAACGAACTGCTAAAAAAAGCAGTGGCTAAAACGAATAGTTTAAAGAGTTTCATAATTGTATATGTCTGTGTGATTAAGATGGCTGTAATTTACGCGAACTATACGCAATAAAAAAGGCACAAATAAGCAACTTATTAATGCTCAATTAGCACCAATCAAATAAATAAAATAAATTCAAGCAGTTAGAAAACTCCATTAACAGCTCATATACAACCGGCATTTTGTCCTCATTGTAATTGTTAACAGGCCGCCCTTATCATTTAGTTATCAACTTAAATCAAACAAACATTTGGCACCTATGAAAACGTCACTTAAAACACTTATTATCTCTTTTGTATTAGTAGTTTCACTTTTTGGCAAGCTTGCTTTTGCTCAATCGGACCACGGTTATGCCGTTGACTTTCTCAAAGGCGAAGGTAACGTAAACGGCGTTAAGCTTGCGTATCAGTATCATGCACCTGGTATGCAAAACATTATTGGTGATGCACGCTTTTACTTTGAAACCAGCGTAAACATGTGGGAATACCGCCACGGCGATGAAACACAATCAAACCTAGTACTTGCTATGTCACCTGTACTGCAATTTCCTGCTTTTAGTTTTAACAACACCCCATTTTATGTAGAAGCAGGCATTGGTGTATCACTGATTGATGAAACGCAGTTTGCCGGAAAAAACATAAGTACTCACTACCAGTTTGAAGACCGCATAGGGCTTGTAGCCGATTTTGGCCACACCAATGTTGCCCTTCGCGTTATTCACTATTCAAACGCAGGCTTTAAAGAGCCAAACCCTGGGCTTAACTTTTTAACGCTTTCGGTAGCGAGACGTTTTTAACGTTATTGATTGTATTTTTGAGTAAATTAATTGCTGTTATAGCGCAAAGCGGTCACACTTAAACGTACTAAATATTAAGTGATACTGCGATGCAAACTTGGCATATTGTAATTATTGTCGCTGTTGTTCTTGCCATTATCATTGGTAATATTGCGCTGATTAGACTCTCTGCAAAACAGGAGTTTATAAAGCCCAACGCCAATATAAAAAATACAACAGACACAAAAAAGCCCTGATCAATCAGGGCTTTTTCAATAATACCAATTCGCTAAATATATTTTTGCTAATTTAGCCTACTAGCCAATGCGCCATTAGCGCAATAACAGGTAAAGTAATTAGCGTTCGCAAAATAAATATAATAAATAGCTCTAAAATATTTACCGGTATTTTACTGCCAAGTAAAAGTGCACCTACCTCAGACATATAAATAAGCTGAGTTACACTCATTGCGGCAATAATAAAGCGCGTTACGTCACTTTCGATAGTCCCTGCTGCTAATATTGACGGAATAAACATATCAGCAAAGCCTACCATAATAGTTTGCGACGCTGCGGCTGCTTCGGGTACTTGCAATAGCTCTAAAAATGGCACAAACGGCATACCTAAATACTGAAATATAGGCGTATGCTCAGCAATGATCAGTGCAAATGTGCCTACCGCCATAACTACAGGTAACACACCAAACACCATATCAAGCGCGTTATGTACGCCCTCTTTTATAGTGCCTTTAACACCCGTTGAATTATCTGCTTTAGCTAGTGCAACATCTAACGAATGGCCAAATAAAGTTTTATGACCCGGAATTGTTTCTGCGTCTCTATCTGGCTCAGTGCCATCAATGAGTAAATCTTTTTTAAAGCGCAGTGGCGGTAATCGCGGCACAATAATAGCGGCAACAATACCGGCTAAACATACCGTTGCGTAAAACGGAGCAAATAGGTATTCAAGTTTAACTTGCCCAAGCACCACTAAACTAAATGTAATTGAAACCGCTGAAAACGTAGTACCAATAATAGCCGCTTCGCGTTGTGTATAATGCTTTTGATCGTACTGCCTTGCAGTCATCAAAATACCCACACTGCCATCACCTAACCACGACGCAGTACAGTCAACCGCGCTTCTACCTGGTACACCAAATACAGGGCGCATTACTTTGGTCATTAACGTACCAGCAAGCTCTAATAGACCAAAGTTAATTAATAGCGGCAGTAATAAGCCCGCTAAAATAAATACCGAAAACAACACAGGCAATAAGTCATTTAATACCAGCGCGCCAGTATTGGCCGAGGTAATCATCTCGCTGCCTAGGCTTAGGTACGTCATTAAACCAAACGCCATACCAAATAAGCGCACCACCAGCCATGTCCAGCTCACATCAAATAAATGCTTTAACAAAGGTGAGTTACATATAGCGGCGGGTTTAAACACTTTAGTAATTACAGAAATAACCCCTGTAATACAAATAATGAGGGTAATAATTGCTTGAGCAGAGCCAAGCATCATTGCTTGAACCGCTTTTGCCATAACGGCAATAGGAATGGTCATCCCTTGCGAAGTACTAATGGGTGTCATAAATAAAAACACACCAATTAACGAAGGAACCAAAAAAGTAAACCAAGTGCGCCACGTATAGTGTGAACGTTCAGGTAGCTGAGACATATTGTTTAACCTATAAAAACCACAAAAAGAGCATAGCGCTCTTTTTGTGGTAAAACTTATTATTATTTAAATTTTAATGCCGCGCTGAATGAGTGCTGCTTCTAATGCTTGTTGTAAACCATTCATAGTACCTGGCTCAAGCGTTTCGCCTTTATCATCCATCCACGTTAAGCTAGTACCGCCTTCTTTAGTTTTGCTTACTAAAATTTGGTATTGGCCTTCATCAATAGGTAGTTGAGCTACGTCATCACCCCAAATTGAATCCCAAACGCTTGTTTCTGGTTTAGTATAATCTGCAGTAATTAAGCCCGTATCTGGGTTAATTTCAACAATAGAGAACGACAAGCGCTCTAAGAATCCAGAGAAACGGTCAAACACAGCGTCGTAAGATTGCTCAGTTACAAGTGCTGCATTACCTTTATTATCAAAGCCCATTTCAAGAGAAATAATACCTTGGCGTTTACGCATATCAACTTCAAGTTGACGGTAACGGTAATCAAACTCGCTCACTACTTGGTTAAGCGCACGTACTTCTAGCTGCTGCTTGAGTAAGTCTGTTAGCGTTTTATCACCTTTAAAATCAATCAGCTCTACACGTAAAGACGCAGTGCGTTGATGTGATTTTTCTTCAATAGTGAATCTAAACTTTTCTAAATCATCGTTAACTTCATCGCCCCACCACCAAAAACCTTCTTCGGTTTTAATGATTGAGTACCAATCAGTTTCAATAATACCAAGTAGCTTATCTTCTTTAGTAGTTCCTGCATTATTATCAGCGAGGACAGATTTAATCGTATCCCAAAGAAACTCATCTAAATCAGCAATGCCATCGTTTTTATCAAAATAAATACGCGCTTGTTTATCTGTCTCTTCTACCCAACTGCCTTTCGCAATTGTTAATACTTGTGCCGGTGGGCGGTAATTTGTAGCTTCAGGATTATTGTCGTATTGACCTACATCCATTTTATAAACTGGGTCTTGAGCTGGTTGAGATAACGACGCTGGTGCTTTTACAGGCTCATGCGTACGATAATTACGCTCGTCATGTGCCTTATTAATAAATACACTACACCCTGATAAACTTACCAATACACTTACTGCAAGTGCTTTTGGGATCCAATACTGCACAGATATTTCTCCTTAGCATACCCTTTAATTGTTTTAACAAATATATGAGTGGGTAATACCGATTTGGTTCAGTGTAAAATCAATATTAACTTTACATTTATTATTTGGCTGCCTAAATGCAATAAAGTTCAGCACTTCAACTTAGTAAGCAACTAAGCGCAAATAAGCAAATTTTAGCTATGGTACTTTCCCGTGCCAGTAAAAACAAGAAACACCGCACTTTAAAAGCGCTTAATTAGCGTGTGCTGTAGTTTAGAGCCCTTTTTGTGTTAAACTTCGCCGCCGTGCAACTTCTCGTGTGTATTTTTGGTGTTGCCAACTCGGTTGATATAATCCAAGTAACAAGGTATTTGAACTCATGACTGCATTTTCAAATCATCAAATTGTTTTAACAGCGATTGGCGAAGACAGACCCGGTATAGTAAGTGAACTAACCCAACTGGTTAGCGATTGCCACTGCAACATTATTGACAGCCGTATTGCTATTTTAGGCTGCGAATTTACCTTCATAATGCTACTTAGCGGCGACATGTCGGCAATAAGCCGCATAGAGCACGTACTGCCCACTAAAGCCATGGAACTTGGCCTGCTAACCATGATGAAGCGTACAGCAAGTCATACTCCTAGCGAGTTTTGTGCAGGTTACACACTAGAATACACAGGCATAGACACCCCTGGCACATTGAGCAAAGTAACGCGCTTTTTTGCCGACAATAATATTAGTATTTGCTCACTTAAGTCAGACACTTATTCCCAAGAAGACAACATTAAAATGCGTTGTGAACTTGAATTCAACATACCTGTTGATGTAGACATAGATCAATTTAAAATTAGTTTTGAGAGCCTTTCTCACACGCTAAACGTAGATTATATTTTTAAACGAATTCGTTAAGGATGCTAAACATGAACACAATTAGTCCATTACAAGCTGGCGATACTGCACCCGCTTTTAGCCTACAAAACCAAAACGACGAAACAGTAACATTAAGCGAGCTGTTAAAAGAGCAACAAGTGCTTGTGTACTTTTACCCTAAAGCGTCAACGCCGGGCTGTACTGTACAAGCCGAAAACCTACGCGATGAGCAAGCACAGCTTGCTAAATTTAATACCCGCGTTGTAGGTATTAGCCCAGATCCAATTAAGCGCCTTAAAAACTTTGAAACTAAAAAAGAGCTTAATTTTGATTTATTAGCCGATGAAGACCACGCCATTGCAGAAGCATTTGGTGTATGGGGCTACAAAAAGTTTATGGGTAAAGAATACGATGGTATTCACCGCCTAACGTTTTTAGTAGGCCAAGACGGTAAAATAAAACACCTATTTGATAAGTTTAAAACCAAAGATCACCATCAAGTAGTTTTGGACTATTTAGCTGCAGAATAAGCTAGCGGCACAGTAAGTTAGCTACCAGCTATTAGATAAATACAGAAAAGCGTTGCTCAAGGGTAACGCTTTTTTATGCCTATACATTTGCGCTATATAAAAACTTAAATAGTAATTGAGTAAATAATTTGTTAAAACTGCCAAAGCACTTATTATTAGCACCTTGCCAATTGGATATTTAAATCTTGAATAAAAGCCTAAAATTTAAACTTTATTTAACTGCCTTAATCATCTGTATTATCGGTTTTAACTTTTCAGAGCCAAGTATGCAATTTTACTCAAACCCGTTTTATATCGGTAGTTTTGTTTTTGCTATTGCGCTTATAATCTCTGTAATTAATTACGCCTGCCCTGCCTGTAAGAAAAACCAAGTAATGCGCTCTATTTCTAGTTATAAGCTCCCAACTAACGACTGTTATAATTGCGGGAAAGAGATTGATGAGAAAAACTAATTCACCTACTCTGTCTTAATACATGAAACTAAATAAGAAATAGTTAAGCAACCGCATTACATTGTAAGTTTTTCTCTATTGCTAAACTCTCACGGTACTCAGAAGCTTCAGCTTTTAAAGTCCAATGAACGTCTTTAATCCCATTGCCCTCTACAGCTTTCTTAACTTCTGATATTGTAGTTTTGAAAAATTCTTTCCTTGAATTTATCTTATTCACTGAGTAAATATCAAAACGGCGATGGAGTTCTTTTTCTAAAGATGGCGCATCTTCACTAAATATCATCGCATGAACATCAAAGGAAAAAGGAACAGAAGCATCGCCCAGTTCTTTGACACGATCCATAGGCTCAAGTCTTCGGGTCATACCAATTTTGAATACCTCTTCACCAAAACTGCCTACATTGCTTATTACGTATACATGCCCTCTTCGGGTTTGCTGTGCCATCGACATAGCTCTTTGACCTTTATCTTCCGCTTCTTTTAATTGTTTCTCTAGATCAAGTAATTTCGCTTCATAATCGGCCCGCTGCTCATCATTTGCAGTAGAAAGTTCTTCTCGTGCTTTTTTCAAAGCTTTCTGAAGTAAGCGTTCTTCTTTTTCGGCTTCTCTCTTTGCTTTCTCAATATCTCTTAGAGCCTTTTCTTCTTCCCTAATTTGAGCTTTAATTTCTGCTTGCTCTTCACGTTCGATTTTTTTTAATTCACTTGTAGCTACAGCCCACTTTAGTTCGATTAAACGTGCATTAAGGTATTTTTCATTAATTCTAGCTTTTCTAAAAGGAACGCCATTGTGGTTAACTAATGCGAACGCATCTAGTATTTCTTGGTTTATTTTCCCAAAATTATCATGTTTTACTTTAGATAAAGCACTATCTACTTTCCCGTTAAATGCATCTACTACAAAATGGATTGCATATGTTTTTCTATGTTGTTCAACATAGTCACAATCTCCAGCAAATCCTTCTTTTATCATTTGTCTAATATTTTGTCGTATTGACTTTAGCTCTGCTCCAGCTTCTTTATGACCAAAATCCTCAGCTAAATCATCTAAAACTGAGTGATTAGGAATGATATAGTCGTCCTTATAGCCTTCGATGGTATTTCGCATTGCTTTTATTGCTTGCTCGTAGGTATTAGCTTTTTCTTTCGCTTCATAAGCATCACCCGCAATCTCTTTAGCCCTTTGCTCTGCGAATAAAGTAATACGGTCAGCTTCTTGATTAGCATCCAACCTAATTTTTTCTGCTTTTTCCTTCGCTTCTCGAAGTCTTAAGCTCCCCTCTAACCTTTGTTCCTTTAATGACTCACTTAAAGTAATAGATTCATTTTTAACTTCATTAGCTAAATTTTCAGCAGTTTGCTTTATAGCATTTGCTTTTAGTTCCGCTTCATCTAATAAAGTTTGAGAGTAAGCTTCAGCTTGAATGATTGGGCTATATTTCTCAGTTAGTTCTTTATTTTTCAATGATTGCTTTTTAGCTTCTTCTCGCGCTAAAGCTAAAGAATCAGTTAATGCCTTAATATTTTTTTTAAACTGTATTTTTAAATTTTTTGTATGGTTGTACCAACCAAGACAAATCAATATGGTAATTATTAGTAGAAGAATTGATGCAGAGAGTTCCATTTTAAATTCCTTTTATCATTATTTAATCCACTATTTGAAAGTAGCATATATTTTAGAGTCGATGAAACTGAAATTAATATACAGAATTTTACGCGCCGAAACTCAAATAAGTTACTGTGTCTGATGGCGCTTCGCTTATCCGACCTACGCTTTCAAATATATAATGCGGGGGTTATTGGGTGTGGGTATTGGAGGTCGTTGGAGCTCGTTGGGTTTCGCTACGCTCTACCCAACCTACGCGTTTGCCTTAAATTTTTACGCAGACAAAAATGGCGTTGCCTGAGCGCTGTGCCCATGGGGTTATTTTGTCGTAGTCATGTTCAAATATGTGGATTTCGAAGTACGGTTTTAAGGCTTCTTTAAGCTCGGTATAACTAAAAGCCACCATTGGGTGCTCGTCGTGCCATACGAGTGTTTTATCTGCGGTGGTTTTTTCTATGCTGAGTTTTAATAACTGTTTACTACCGCTGCCACTATAGTGCCAGCCAGAGCGAAATGTGAAGAAGCTATTTTCGCTTGTTGCTGTGTGCTCTACAAATGAATCGCTGTAGATTTTGTTTTTATCAACCGTGTTAAAGCAAAATATTCCACCTACGTTTAATGCGCTGTGTATGCTGGCAAGGTATTCTTTTAGCTTATTAATGCCGTCGCAGTAGTGGATTGAATACAAAAAGCAGGTAATCAAATCCACGTGCTCAGTTACCTTAAATTCACTCATGTTTTGCAACGAAAATTGCGCTTCTGGGCAGCGCGTTTTTGCTTTATCTAGCATTGGCTGGTTTAAATCAAGCCCACTACTTTTATAACCGTTATCAATAAAGTGGCGCACATGCGGGCCGGTGCCACACGCTAAATCGAGATGGGTGTTTGCGCCATTACCAAAAATTTGGTGCAGCCTGTGAATAGAATTGCTTTGGGCTTGATAATTAATATCTGCACACATTAAGTCGTAGTAATCAGAAAGGTCGGTGTAAAGCGCATTTGCGGACATATAAGCCTAGTGGTAAGTAGTAGAATATTTTTAAGTCGCGCATAGTAAACTAGTTATGGCTATTAGCGAAGAAGATATGAGCTTTAAGGTTGTCGGGTGGTGCTTCGCTTATCCGACCTACGTATTTAAATATTATAAAACGTTATTAGAAAATGGTGCGGAAGTAGAGGTTTGTTGGGTTTAGCTTCGCTCTACCCAACATACGTAATATAACTTTAAGCTGGCTTTAACTAATTCCTAAATACTTATGTACTTGTATTGATAGGCGCCAGTTTTTGGCAATACAGGTGTCGATTGCTAATTTTGTTGCTGATACTTTTTGGCTAATTGGCTGTAAATAAACAAGCTTTGGGTTAACGCCTGTTTTAGCAAATAATTCTTCTAGCTCTTCTACGTGCTTTTGCATGGCAACGGGGTGTTTAATTTCGTTGGCACGCTTCATCGCGCTGGTAAGTACTTCATAACCGCCGCGCATATTGATTTTTGGCGATACCGTTACCCATGTTTGCTCTGGGGCGAGTATTTCAAACGTGCCGCTGGTTTCTATTTGTGTGCTAAAACCGTGTTCATGTAATAAGTTACATACTGGATTTAAATCAAACATGCATGGCTCGCCGCCAGTAATTACAACATGCTTTGCGGTGTAACCACGTGATTGAAACAGCGCTAAAATTTGCTCTGCACTGGCGTTAGCCCAATGATCTGAGTCGGCTTTTTTTTCTACGGTTTCATCCAGCGATACTTTATATACATTATCAACATCCCACGTTTGCTTAGTGTCGCACCAAGAGCAACCTACTGGGCAGCCTTGCAGACGTAAAAATATTGAGGGTGTGCCAGTAAAGCTAGCTTCACCTTGAATGGTTTCAAACACTTCATTAATTTTGTACAAAAGAGATCTCACTTACTACCTAGCAGCCAAATTGCTACTATTAAAAAACCAAAAAGCGCTGTGCAAAAATTGTTATTTAAGCTGCGGCCGTGTAGTATATCGCGCCCTGATATAAACCTCTATTAAAACTAAGAGCAAAACAGATATGACGCAAAAAGTAGTTGTTATTTATTCCGGCGGTATGGACTCATTTACCGTATTAAATAAAGCCCTGCAACAAGGCCATGATGTATATGCCCTTTCATTTGACTATGGTCAGCGTCATGTAAAAGAGCTTAAAGTAGCGGCAAGTGTGTGTGAAAAATTAAACGTTCCACATAAAATTGTTGATATTTCGGCGATTAACCAACTTATTGGTGGCTCATCACTTACTGATGATATTGACGTACCTGAAGGCCATTACGAAGAAGAAAGCATGAAAAGTACGATTGTACCTAATCGTAATATGATTTTGCTCTCGCTTGCTGTTGGCTACGCGGTATCACTTAAAGCTAGCCAAGTTTATTACGGCGCTCATTCTGGGGATCATGCTATTTACCCTGATTGCCGTCCTGAATTTGTGCAAAAAATGGATGATGTGTGTCGTATTGCTAACTACGACGCGGTAGAAATTTTTAGCCCGTATTTAAATAATACTAAAATTGGTATTTTAACCGACGGTATTGAAATGGGTTTAGATTACAGCCAAACGTGGACCTGTTATAACGGCCGTGAAAAGGCCTGTGGTAAATGTGGCGCGTGCCAAGAACGCCTTGAAGCATTTGCACTAAATAACATTACAGACCCGTTAGAATACGAATAAGCCGCAATTAATTAGTAATACAATTGCTGCAAACAAAAAAGGCTATCATCGATAGCCTTTTTTGTTTGTCCGGTTTTAAGTCAATGATATTGATTACAGCCAGCGTTTTACGCGCGCTTTGTAAGCGGTAAACTCTTCGCCAAATAATTTAGTGAGCGCACGCTCCTCGGGTATTATTTGAAAAAATGTTAAATAGGCAATAAACCCGATAATACATAAAAGCGCCCACAAGGAACTTAACCAAACACCCCACCCTGCTAAAATAAATGCAAAACCTACGTACATTGGGTTACGCGAAATTTTATAAATGCCGCTCGTAATAAGTTTTGATGCTTGCTCAGGTTTATTAGGATTTACTGTGGTGTTTGCTATTTTAAAGCTCGCCACACCTGCAATACAAAAAACACACCCAATAATGACCAAACTTGCTGCTAAGTAGGTAATAAATGCGGTAAAATCAATAACACTGTAATGCGCAATAAGCGCCATTATGCCTGCAAAAAACAGCACAACAATAACGGGAGGTATTTTATTATTTAACATGGCAACTCACTGTATTAACTAAAGTATGTTTATTTAAGTAGCTATTAAACAATATCTTAAGTGTATAAATGATGAACACGCTCAAAGCTGAATTAAATAAAGTATACAAATTAAGTTACAATTGTCAGCTTTATCAAAAGCGCTTAAAGGTTATACTTTAACCATAAACGAATAATAAAATGATAAGGAATGAGGTTATGTCTGGAACTACGATGATTGTACTTATTGTGCTAATTTCGGTTGGCTCAGGAGTAGTTTACGATATGTATAAAAAGCATCTTGAGTTTAAGCATAAAATGCAAAACAACAACAGCGATGCCCATAAACAACTAGCTGAAACAAACGCACAAGTGCTTGCATTAAAAGAGCGTGTACAAACACTTGAGGCTATTGTTACTGATTCAAGCTTTAACGTTAAAGATGAAATTAATAAACTTTAAGTTGTTATAAGTAATTTGGATATAAATGCGCATTTTCTGGCTGCTCAATGCCGTGGGCAGCTAAAAACCCACCAATAGCTTGCCCGCAGCCCTGTGGTGCTCGCCCACTGTCTATCTCAAAATTTAACTGATTAGCATGTTGCTTACCCATAGAGCAAAGCCCTACGGTACTTGGCGAGCGCATAGCGATACTTAGATTACCTATTTGTTCAACTGCAACGTGCTTACTAAAGCGGGCAAAACCTTTGTATTTAAACTGCTCGTTTACGTAGTCATTACTTGTGGCCACCAATGCCGCAATTAAGCCGTGTAAAAAACTATTAGCGGATGAGTCTGCTGTTAAAAACGCAATTGTTTTTTTATTAAACTCGCTAAGCTGGCAATCCTCACACAACAGTTCAACAGTATATAAATGTTGCTCGGCTACTTGCTGCTGACTTTTAAGCTCAATACTTTTTCCTGCAAATACAATACGTTTAAGCACTTCATCAACGTTACTTGTAACCGCTTCGCTTTTAACAAGTTCAGGGTTTTGCGCCATTACAGGTAAGTCGTGGTGATTGTTAAATGGCGTGCTTGTTGCGCCGCTTTGCATTAACTGAAAAAGCTCTCTTACTTCATGTTCTCGCGCTACTTTTAACGCTAAAAATGCGGTTTGAATAAGCTCTGAGGTAGGTAAGTTTTCCTCTACAATCCAGCGTCTGCCAAATAATAGTTTTTTAGCTTTGACTTCATTAGTAGATGCGCTTTTTTGGTAGTTATCAGGGCTCAGCACTGCTACTTGCAGGTAAATTTCTTCACCTTTTTGTGCAGCAAGCACTCTAAAGTGAGCCGAAAATTCAATACTCTCAAGTACTTCGTTTACGCTTTGAAGCGTGTGCTTGTAACGTAAAAAATGCTGTGGCACCACCCAATTACTATTAGCCAATTGCACAAGGGGTGCATAAGAAATAGGTTGCTCGTAACTGTGTTGCCATTTTTGCTCATTGCTAAGCAAATGATTAATGTGACTCTTGTTATCTGACATAAATAAACCAAATAAACTCGCGTTGTGCGATATAAACTATGAACACATTACGTCGTCAATGTCGTAATTAGATCACATGTACGCCCTACTTTTGGGCTTTTTTAACTATCGGTGAGTTCTTGATAGTCTGTTATAACTTTTTGATAGTATGGCTTATCTTTATTGAGCATTTTATTATAATGATTTATGAGTTGCCGTTGATACATAACGTGCTCTGTACTAGCAAAGTCCCACATTTTTTTGCCGGTATGGCTAATCCCATTATTGGTACTAAAGCTCACTTCAATCACTTCATAAAAACGTTTGTTGTCGTAAACTATTTGTTCACTTATAAGCCCTAAACCAAGTTGTTTTAAACCTACTCGCAACTTATAAGTGTGATGCACGGGGCATAAAATAAACCGAACATTATTTAAATGCTCCACTGCGTTATTAGCAATAATTTGTTGTACTAAACTTAACAACAGCTCACCGCCAACACCAGCTATTACAACTACTTGGCTTTTACTTTGAGCAATTTCTATTTTGCCTACATCCTGACATAAGACCTGCCACTGCGGGTTTTTATCACAGGTTTTTTGTAATTTATTAATAGATGATAATTGCGCTTCTAAATCGTTCATTAAAGTGGCGACTATATCTACAAAAATAACGTGGTTTGCAGCTGCGCGTTTTAATAGCGCCATGCCTAAATAACCATGGTCGCAGCAACAATCCCAAATAATATCGTGATGCTGCGAAATTAATGTATCAATGGCAGTTAGGCGTTTACTGAGCTTCATTTAAGCAGGTATTTGTGACGTTTTATAGACAAGCGCTTTTAAACTTTTGTCGCTGTCTACTTCAATAAAACGCTCGGTGGGGGCTAGGCGCTCAACAAATTCAATTGCGCCTTGGGTGTTCTCGTTTATTAATGCTTTAAACGCATCTTCGCTAAGCTCTGGGCTATTCGCACACAATAGCAATTGTGTGGTATCGCAAAGTAGCTCTGGCAACCTGCGCAGCACTTTTTGATAGTCTTTAGTTAATATAAAGCTGCCTTTTTGAAAGCTTGGCGGATCAACTATTATTAAATCAAACGGGGCTGCTTTTTTTAGTTTTCCAAACGATTTTAAAATATCGTGAGGTAAAAAACTGACGCCGCGCTCAAAACCATTTAGTTGATGGTTTTGCTTGCCGACTTTAAGCACGCCTTTGCTCATATCCATGTTCATCACATGATCTGCACCGCCTTGCATGGCGGCAAGCGAAAACCCACATGTATACGAAAACAAATTAAGCACTTTGCCATGCTTGCTGTTAGCCATTACAAATTCACGGCCGCTACGCATATCGGGAAATATTCCGGTATTTTGGCGGCTCTGTAAATCAACCAAAAAGCGAATGCCATTTTCGGTTACAACATGTGGGTTAGGTAATTGCCCATAAACCACAGTGTTTTGGCTTTGTACGCCAGCACGTTGCTGGTACACAAGTGACGTAATAAGCTCTGGCTGGTTTTCTTGCGCCCACTGCCACACAACATTGGTGAGCTCGCTTAGTGTTTGCTCGTCAATTTCGTCGTACGAAACCAAAAATAAACTTGGCGGGTAAAAGTCTAAATTAATATGGCTTAATGCTTCGACGCTGTGGCCTCGGCCATGAAAAACACGACACAGTTCATTTTTTAAAATTGGCGCGTCTTCAAGCGCAGTAATAAGAGGTGTAAAGTTTGCTGTCATTTTTAATTAATCAACTGTTGTTGTAGTTCATGTATTTCATCGCGAACAGAGCCCGCTTTTTCAAATTCTAGGTCGCTTGCGTATGCATGCATTTTGGTTTCAAGCTGCTTAATTTGCACGGCAATTTCTTTCGCACTAAGTACCTTTTTAGACTCTTTACGAATAAGTTTAAGGTTGTCTTTAGGAGCCGCTTCTTCGCCTACATCCATTACATCAAGTATTTTTTTAGCCAGAGCATGAGGCTCTATACCGTGCTCAACGTTGTATGCATGCTGAATTTCGCGTCTGCGTGCTGTTTCGTCCATGGCTTTTGCCATTGATTTTGTAATTCTGTCGCCATATAAAATAGCGCGGCCATCTAAGTGACGCGCAGCACGGCCAATGGTTTGTATCAGCGAGCGAGCCGAGCGTAAAAAACCCTCTTTGTCAGCATCAAGTATGGCAACAAGTGCCACCTCTGGCATATCAAGGCCTTCTCGCAGTAAGTTAATGCCCACTAACACATCAAACACGCCAGCTCGTAAGTCACGAATTATTTCTACGCGCTCAACGGTATCAATGTCTGAATGTAAGTAACGTACTTTTACATTATGCTCGCTTAGGTAGTCTGTTAAATCCTCAGACATACGTTTAGTAAGTGTAGTTACCAGTACGCGTTCGCCCTTCTCCACACTTTTGTATATTTCTGAGAGTAAATCATCAACCTGATCGCCCACAGGACGTACTTCTATAAGTGGGTCGAGCAGCCCTGTTGGGCGAATTACTTGCTCTGCTATTTCACCCGCACAGCGCTCTAACTCAAAGTCGCCAGGCGTTGCCGATACATAAATAGTTTGTGGTGCTATGGCTTCAAATTCTTCAAAACGCAGTGGCCTATTATCCATTGCGGATGGCATTCTAAAACCATACTCAACAAGGTTTTCTTTACGGCTTCTGTCGCCTTTATACATTGCACCAATTTGCGATACGGTTACATGCGATTCATCAATAATCATTAATGCGTCATCAGGTAGGTAATCAAGCAATGTTGGCGGTGGATCGCCTGGCGTACGCCCCGATAAATAGCGGCTGTAGTTTTCTATACCCGAGCAATAACCTAGCTCGGTCATCATTTCTATATCGTATTGCGTTCGCTGTGCTACACGTTGCTCTTCTACTAACTTGTTTGCACTGAGTAACTGGGCGCGTCGCTCTTTTAGTTCTTCTTTTATTTTTTCGATAGCGCCAAGTATTTTTTCACGCGGGGTAACATAGTGCGTTTTAGGATAAATAGTAGCGCGCACTATGTGCTTTTCAATTGCACCGGTAAGCGGGTCAAAAATACTTAAGCGTTCTATTTCATCATCAAACATTTCTACACGTACAGCAAAAGTGTCTGATTCTGCTGGGAATATATCAACTACTTCGCCACGTACACGGTATGTACCTCGGCTAAAATCTATATCATTGCGGGTATATTGTATTTCAGCAAGGCGGCGTAGCATGTCGCGTTGATCGACTTTTTCGCCCACTTTTAAAAGTAGCATCATTTTCATGTACGATTTAGGGTCACCCAAACCATAAATAGCCGATACCGATGCCACAATAATGGTGTCGCGACGCTCAAGCAATGCTTTGGTCGCACTTAAGCGCATTTGCTCTATGTGCTCATTTATCGAAGCATCTTTTTCAATAAATGTGTCGCTAGATACAACATAGGCTTCTGGCTGGTAGTAATCGTAATACGATACAAAGTATTCAACCGCGTTTTTAGGAAAAAACTCTTTCATCTCGCCGTATAGCTGCGCAGCCAATGTTTTATTGTGCGCCATTATTATTGTTGGACGATTTAAATCGCTAATAATATTGGCCATAGTAAAGGTTTTACCTGTACCGGTGGCACCTAATAACGTTTGGTGTGCAAGCCCCGCTTCTAACCCTTCGCATAGCTGTTTAATGGCGGTAGGCTGATCGCCTGCTGGTTTGAAATGTGATTTTAACTGAAAATGGTCGCTCAATTATTGCACTCCTGTAACGATTCGCCGCTCAGCGCTTCTAGTTTTTTCATAAACCATTTATATGCCACTATTGCTGTAAATAAATTACCTATGGCAGCGCCTATAAATAACCCTAATAATCCGGCTATTTCGTTGCCGATATAAGCAAATGGTACATAAAATATGAATAAACGAATAACGCTTAGTACCAATGCGTTCATTGGTTTGTGTAAAGCATTAAACGATGAGTTTGATAATATGATCACCCCTTGTAAGCCATAGCTTAGTGGGATGGTATAAATAAAGAGCTTAATTACATCTATTACGGCTTGTTCTTTACCAAATAATTGGCTTATTACACCTGAAAATGCAATTAGTAATACGTAAATGGCAAATTGCCATACCATCACAAATTTTAGTGTGCCGGTATACGCTTCTTTAACACGGCATAATTTGCCAGCCCCAAAGTTTTGACTCACAAATGGCGGTAATGTCATCGATAGCGCAAGTACTAATATACTTGCAATAGATTCTATCCGGCTTCCCACTCCAAATGCGGCCACGGCTTCTGGCCCATGATGCGCTACTAAGGCGGTCATTACAGCCATTGCAACGGGTGTAAGCATGTTAGCACCTGCAGCAGGTAAACCAATTTTTAATATTTTACGAATAGCGCCAGTTACAGTTTGCTTGCCCGCTTTGAGACTCAACAAACGTTTTTTAACCGCTAATATATATAAAATAATAACCACAGCGACCGACCATGCCACAACACTTGCAATGGCAGCGCCTTGAATTCCTAACGCGGGTACCGGCCCAAAGCCAAATATAAGTATTGGGTCAAGCACGGCGTTTATCAGCCCGGCTCCGCCCATTACTATACTTGGCGTTTTGGTATCACCGCTGGCACGCAGTACCGAGTTACCAATCATTGGAGTTATTAAAAATACGCTACCGATAAACCATACATTCATGTATTCGTGTATTAACGGCAATACTTGCGCCCCCGCTCCTAGCAAAGTAAATATGGGGTCAATCAGTAAATATCCAACAGATGACAACACAATAACCAGAACCACACCAACCATTAAAGAAATACTGGCATCAAAACGTGCTTCATCAATTTTATTACTGCCGAGCGCTTTCGCTATTACTGCTGATGTACCGATCCCCAGCCCTATTGCTAAGCTGATAACGGTAAAAGTAACCGGAAATGTAAAGCTCACGGCAGCTAGTGGTTCGGTGCCAAGTAAGCTTATAAAAAAGGTGTCTACAATATTGAACATCATTAGTGTGATCATGCCGAATATCATCGGTATGGTCATCGTCTTTAATGTAGGCAAGATAGGATCGTTTAGTAAATCTGGGCGAGTCTGAGATTTTGAAATTGCGCGCATGAAATAAATAGGCCTCTTTTACTGAACGGATCATTTTAAAGCATCAAGGCAGTTCAAGCCACGGATTTATCACTACAATTGATGTAATTACGGAAGTAAATATTCTAAAAAATAGTAAAACTTAGTTTTTACATCTTTTTGTTAAAATAGAGCCTAAACACGCCAAAAAACAATTAAAACACATTTTTATAACTTTTTTTACAAACACCCTGTGTTATCTGATGCTTTTTTACACAAAGCAACTACTTGGTTTATCGTTACGAAAAAATTCATTCATGGAGTTACATCTATTAGCCACCAAAACATAACCTACTGTTTTACAATGAATAAAAAATAGTGATTTAAAAGCTTGAAATCGTTGTAGCTCCCTAAAACATTGGTGCCGATGATGTTCTTAAACTTTCATAAACAGAGTTATCCACAGAAACCGTGGATAACTCATTCAAAGCCGCATTTATAAAGGCCTTGAGAGACTCGCAATTTTCGCTGAGGTCCAACCAATTGTTGATTTGCTAATTGTGGCATTTTTATAAACTCACACTGAAAACACAAGCTTGCCGATTTTTCTTCTTAACATAGTTATACGTTAGTAAATAAAAAACGTTTAATACAAAGTTAAGTTATTGATTGTTCTATTTTTGAGCGAAGATAATAAATGCTCAATTTATAGATCAAAATTGGATCACTATTAAGGGGGAAAATACTTTTATGACTATTCGTGCAGGTATATTTTTAGAAAATTAAAATAAAAAAGTAAATAAATACGAAGAATACCCCAAAGTAAAAAATGAAATTTTATGTTTTTGAGTTGTTTTTTAATTACAAGTGGCTTTAATGGCGTGTTTAATTTAACCAATTTAAAGACTCAACAATAATAAAACTCGCATTAGTATTCTTAAATTCTCAAAAAAATAGCTTTAATAGAGCTATAAATCACGCAGATCGAACACAAAAACAACGAATAAACCTCTTTTTTCAATTTATGACTTTTATATGTTGACACTTTGCGGCTCGGTCATTAATATTTCGCCCCGTTGAAAGGCAAGACGCTTCCCCCTTAGCTCAGTTGGTTAGAGCGACGGACTGTTAATCCGCAGGTCCCCCGTTCGAGTCGGGGAGGGGGAGCCAAGTTTTTCAACCATAAACGATTCCCCCTTAGCTCAGTTGGTTAGAGCGACGGACTGTTAATCCGCAGGTCCCCCGTTCGAGTCGGGGAGGGGGAGCCAAGTTTATGTTTATGATGTAGTTCCCCCTTAGCTCAGTTGGTTAGAGCGACGGACTGTTAATCCGCAGGTCCCCCGTTCGAGTCGGGGAGGGGGAGCCAAATCATCATAATAATATCAGCACTTTAGTTCCCCCTTAGCTCAGTTGGTTAGAGCGACGGACTGTTAATCCGCAGGTCCCCCGTTCGAGTCGGGGAGGGGGAGCCAATTCTAAGAATTTCATAGACATTCCAAGCTATTTCCACTACTCTTCTTTATATAACTAAAGCATTAGTTTAATTCTTTAATGCGCTGTACTTAGTTTATTAATCAAGGACTTGATTCCTTCCCTTTTGATTATTAAAAGACTGAAAACATGGCTGGATTTAAAAAACTTATTTTTATACAAATTATCTCTTGGTTATTGTGTGTTGCAGCAGGAAGCTACTTCATATCTATAAGCTTTGATACTGCGGTAAGTGATGCACAAAAAAATGCACAAACAACTGTTACTAAGTATATTAATGACCTTTCTTTAGACGATATTTCTGCTCAAAATTTAAAACAATCAATTGCAGATGGTAATACGTTTTCAAGCTTTACTCTAAGAGATTACCAAGGTGCTGAAGTATTTAGCATTAACCCCCCTACTCAATTACCAATGTTTGCTGATTTTGTACTCTCTAACTTTAACTCTGTACGCCCACAGTTTGCTGTAAACGATGCCGCAGATATAAAAGTTGAATTTGTACTTAACATTGAGCATTTAGCGTCGCAGCTACAAACGTCCCTTTTTATTGTTATTTTGATTTCTGCCATTTTAGTTATTATTCCAATAATTCTAATGAAATCTATTTTTTATCATTTAAATAAAAATATAAGTACAACAGTTGCTGACATTATCGATATTTATATCAATCAAAACCAACTTGATAATGATTTAGAAACAGCACTAGATGGCACTCGATTGAAAAAAATGGGAAAAGATTTAGTACCTAGTTTTAATCGGTTATCACATTTTTTAAAAAACAAAAACGAAGACATACAAAGCGCTGCTATGACTATCAAGCATGAAGCGTACAAAGATGTAATTACCTCGCTTGGTAATCGTAATATGTTTGTTGAGTACTACGAAAAAAATATTGAAAACACTGAGCAAAGTACATTTGGCTCTTTAGCTATGGTTCGTTGTAGCGAACTACAAGCTATAAACCAAAGCCGTGGTTATCAAAAAGGTGACGAGTACGTTAAAGGCGTTGCTGATATTATTAAGCACATAAGCGGCACTTACACGGGTAGCCAAGTATTTAGATTAAACAGCTCTGATTTTGCGGTAGTACTCCCCCACATTCCTTTAAAAGAAGCTGAGCGCTTTGGTGAAAACCTGCAATCGCGCTTCACGCAGTACCAACAAAACCAAGAGTTAAGCTCGGTAGCTAATACGGGTATTGTAGGTTACGAAAAAGGTAAACCGTTAGGCGAACTACTTTCTGTTGTTGATAACGCGATGAGCATGGCGCAGTCAAAGCAAGTTAATGCATGGCACGTACAACGCGAAACCGATTTAGTTAATAACGTAAGTGCGGGGTTTGGTAATCAAAACTGGCGTAAGGTTATTAAGGAAGTTATTGAATCTAAGCGTGTGCATTTAGTGATGCAAAACATTATGCCGCTTGGTAAAAGCATAAAAGCCTACGCTGAAGTACAAGTTCGATTTAAAACAGAAGACAATCAAGTACTGCCTACCGCTTCTTTTTTAGCAATGGCCGAAAAACTTGATATGGCAATAGAAATTGATCGCCTGATCATCGACTCTTCTCTTGAAAAAGTTAAAAGCCGTAATTTATCTGAAAAGTTTTTTGGTTTAAACGTAACAGCCTCAAGTGCACACAACGATCAGTTTGTAATTTGGCTAGAGCGCCGATTATTGAAAGATACGCATATTGCATCTAAACTAGTATTTGAGGTGAGCGAGTTTGGTTTACAGCAAAACATCAAAGCTAGTAAGCGCTTTATCGACATGGTTCACCGTGTTGGCGCACGCGTAACTGTTGAACGTTTTGGTGTTGGCTTAACTTCATTTAAGTTTTTCCGCGATTTAAAACCTGATTTTATTAAAATGGATGCAAGTTATACTCGCGGCCTAGAAGATGATAAAAATAATCAGTACTTTATGCGCTTAATGGTCGATTTAGCCCACCGCATTGGTGTTAGCGTATTTGCTGAAGGCGTTGAGAGCCAAGAAGAGAAACACATTATAGAAACGTTGTGTTTAGATGGCGTTCAAGGTTATTACATAGAAAAACCTAAAGACATTTAATTAGTTTTCAATTAATACAAAAAAGAGCATTCGTTGCTCTTTTTTTGTTTCTGCTATTTGACTAATCCCTTACATCAAAATCACATTAATTTTACAGCCTTGTGATCAATATGTTTGTCCTTGCGTTTATTTAACTGATAACGACTCGCAAATGTTGTTTATCGGGGCAGAAAAAAGGATAATAAGCAGGACTTTAATAGCGTGAGGCACACATGACAGAATATGTCTTGTTATTGATTGGAACCGTTCTGGTTAATAACTTTGTATTAGTACAATTTTTAGGCTTATGTCCGTTTATGGGCGTATCAGGTAAGCTTGATACGGCGATTGGTATGTCTTTGGCAACCACGTTTGTGCTTACCCTTGCCTCTGTAACTAGCTATTTGGTTAATCAATATATTTTAATCCCTCTGGATATCGCCTTTTTACGCACCATGAGCTTTATTTTAGTGATTGCCGTTGTAGTGCAATTTACCGAAATGGTTGTGCGTAAAACCAGCCCTACTCTATATCGTTTATTAGGCATATTTTTACCGCTGATCACCACTAACTGTGCGGTATTAGGTGTGGCTTTATTAAATATCAAAGAAGATCATTCGTTTTTACAATCTGCGGTATATGGTTTTGGTGCTGCGGTTGGTTTTTCTTTAGTGCTTGTATTGTTTGCAGCACTACGAGAGCGTTTAGCAGCTGCTGACGTTCCTACGCCTTTTAAAGGCGCCTCTATTGCAATGATCACTGCAGGCTTAATGTCGATGGCGTTTATGGGTTTTACTGGATTAGTGAAGTTTTAATATGACCTTGTTTTATGCCTTGATAGCGATTGGTTCGCTAGCACTCATTTTTGGACTTATTTTAGGGTTTGCAGCAATTCGCTTTCGCGTTGAAGGTAACCCTATTGTTGAGCAAATAGATACGATTTTACCGCAAACTCAATGCGGACAATGTGGCTACCCGGGCTGCCGCCCTTACGCCGAAGCCATAGCTAATGGCGATGAAATAAATAAATGCCCACCAGGCGGCGAATCTACCATGAAAAAGCTTGCCGGCTTAATGGGGGTTGATGAAAAACCACTTGCCGGTGGCGAGCAAGCAGAACCTATAAAAACAGTGGCTTATATTCGCGAAGATGAATGTATTGGCTGTACCAAATGTATTCAAGCCTGCCCAGTTGACGCTATTTTAGGCGCAACTCGTCAAATGCATACCGTGTTAATTGATGAATGTACTGGCTGTGATTTATGTGTTGAGCCTTGCCCTGTAGATTGCATTGATATGCTACCTGTAGCCGAAACTAAACAAAACTGGAAATGGCAGCTAGACGCTATTCCTGTTACACAAATAGATTAGAGGTTTGAGTGGACAAGTTACTTGAACAAATAAAAAAAGGCACCGTGTGGGCATTTCCTGGCGGCATACACCCACCACAACAAAAATCACTCTCTAATAGTGCGAGTATCACTCGCCTACCTTTGCCCGACAAACTCATTGTTGCGCTTAAGCAGCATATAGGCGCAAATGGTAAGTTACTTGTAGAAAAAGGCCAACACGTATTAAAAGGCCAACCACTAACAGAGCCTGCTGCTAACTGGTCGGTACCTGTGCATGCGCCAAGCTCTGGTGTGGTTACTGATATTGCACCTATGCCATCAGCACATCCATCGGCCCTGCCTGAACTAAGTGTTATTATTGAACCAGACGGCAAAGACGAATGGGTAGCTCTAAATAAAAATAAAAATCCTGCTGAGCTTAGTCATGACGAGCTTATAAATATTATTCACCAAGCCGGTATTAGCGGTATGGGTGGTGCTGGTTTTCCTACTTATGTAAAAGCAGATACCAAGCAACCTATCGAATTTTTGATTGTAAATGCAGTTGAGTGCGAACCTTATATTACTGCCGATGACGTTTTAATGCGCGAACACGCTAAAGAAGTTATCCAAGGCATTGAAATAATGCAGCAACTTTTAAACCCAACACTGTGCATTGTGGGTATAGAAGATAACAAGCCTGAAGCTATTGCAGCAATGAAGCAAGCAGCTGAGCATAACTCAAAAATTATTATTCAAACGGTGCCAACTATTTATCCATCTGGCGGTGAAAAGCAATTAATTAAATTACTTACTAACCGTGAAGTTCCTAGCATTGGTATTCCAGCCGATATTGGTATTTTAGTGCATAACACGGGTACTTTGTTTGCCGTACAACAAGCCGTTTATGAAGGTAAACCGCTGATTGAGCGTATAGTTACAGTAACAGGCAACACTATTCATAAACCTGGAAATGTATGGGCACTACTTGGTACTGAAATAAAGCATTTACTAGATTGCCAAGGCTTTTCACCTGTGCCGCAGCAAAGTGTTGTGATGGGCGGCCCAATGATGGGCTTTACACTACCCACAGTACGTATTGGCATAGTTAAAACAACCAACTGTATTTTAGCGCCTGATCATAAAGAGCTAGCGGAACCCGGCCCTGAAAAAGCCTGTATACGTTGTAGCGCCTGTGCTGATGCCTGCCCTGCTTCTTTACTGCCACAGCAATTGCAGTGGTTTGCTAAATCAAAAGAGTACGACAAACTACAAGAGCACAATTTATTTGATTGTATTGAATGTGGTGCTTGTGCATACGTGTGCCCAAGCGAAATCCCTCTTGTACAGTACTACCGTATAGCCAAAGTTGAAATTAAAGAACAACAAGCTGACAAAATTAAAGCCGACAGAGCAAAAGAGCGTTTTGATGCCCGAAAAGAACGTTTAGAGCGTGAGCAAGAAGAACGCCAAAACCGCCATAAACGCAAACCTGCTGCTAAATCTGCTGACGAAAAGCAAAAAGTAGCTGAGGCACTAGCCCGTGTTAAAAATAAATCAGATAACGGCGATGAAAAATCTGCTGTTGCTGCCGCTATTGCACGCGCTAAAGCTAAAAAGCAACAAGGCGAAGAACTAGAGCCAGACAACAGCGAAGTAGCAAAAGAGCGCGCACTACGTAAAGAACAAGCGCGTAAATATAAAGAGCAAAAATCGCAAACAGATGAATCGGCCGAGACTACACCCGTTGATGATAAAAAATCAGCAGTCGCTGCAGCCATTGCTCGCGCTAAAGCCAAAAAGGCAGCACAAGCATTAGATAACGCTGAACAAACAACAAATGAAGAGCCACAAAGCGCGGCACCCGTTGATGATAAAAAAGCAGCGGTAGCTGCAGCCATTACGCGTGCTAAAGCCAAAAAGGCAGCACAAGCATTAGATAACGCTGAACAAACAACAAGTGAAGAGCCACAAAGCGATACGCCTGTTGATGACAAAAAGGCAGCAGTAGCGGCGGCCATAGCTCGTGCAAAAGCTAAAAAAGCGGCTAAAGCATTAGAAGAAGCTGAGCAAACCCTGAGTGAAGCGCCACAAACTGATGCCCCTGTTGATGACAAAAAAGCAGCTGTAGCGGCGGCTATAGCTCGTGCAAAAGCTAAAAAAGCGGCTAAAGCATTAGAAGAAGCTGAGCAAACCGTGAGTGAAGAGCCACAAACTGATGCCCCTGTTGATGATAAAAAGGCAGCAGTAGCGGCAGCTATTGCGCGTGCTAAAGCTAAAAAAGCAGCTAAAGCATTAGAAGAAACCGAGCAAACCACAAGTGAAGAGCCACAAAGCGATACGCCTGCTGATGCTAAAAAAGCAGCTAAAGCACTAGAAGATACTGAACAAACTCAGCCCCAAGAGCTACAAGTTGATAGCGCAGCACCTAAGAGTGCAGAAAGTAACACCGATGACTCATCAGATCTTATTAACGCAGATAAACCTAAATCAGCCGACGATAAGAAAAAAGCCGCCGTGGCTGCTGCAATTGCGAGAGCAAAAGCTAAAAAGTTACAAAAAGAAGGAAATAATCAGTCATGAAATTAACCATGGCCAGTTCGCCGCATAATCACAGCCATAAATCGTTAACGCGATTAATGCTTAGCGTTATTGCTGCGTGTATTCCTGGGCTAATTGCTCAAGTTTTCTTTTTTGGAACAGGTGTACTTATTCAACTGGTACTAGCGCTTGTTGCTGTAAGCGTATTTGAAGCTGCAATAATGCTAATACGAAAGCGCCCTGTTTGGCCTGCATTAAGTGATGGCAGTGCGTGGCTTACTGCCGTGTTATTGGCACTGAGTATTCCACCACTTGCGCCTTGGTGGATAATCGTTATTGGCTGTTTATTTTCTATTGTTATAGTTAAACAGCTTTATGGCGGCCTTGGGTTTAACTTATTCAATCCAGCAATGGCGGCTTATGTACTGCTTTTAGTTTCGTTTCCGGTACAAATGACCGCATGGTTGCCTGTTACCGATTTAATAAATACGCCAATAGGCTTTGCTGATCAGCTAAGGCTAATATTCACCGATTTTACGGCCTCTGGGTTTAGCCTAGATCAAGTACGTGCAGGGGTTGATGGCCTAACAATGGCAACACCGCTGGATACTGTTAAAACAGACATAGCCCACGGTTTAACCGTTACCGAAAGCATGCAAAAACCATTATTTAACGAATGGGCTGGCCTTGGTTGGGTGTGGGTTAACTTAGGCTTTTTAGTGGGTGGTTTATACTTATTAAAAGCAAAAATAATTAACTGGCATATTCCTGTAAGTTTTATCGCAAGTTTAGCTATATGTAGTGCTATTGGTTATATCGCATCACCTGGTACAGAGCCGGGCACCCTATTTCACTTATTAAGTGGTGCCACTATGATGGGGGCCTTTTTTATAGCAACCGATCCGGTATCTGCAGCAACAACTAACAAAGGGCGCTTAATATATGGCGCGCTAATTGGCTTACTAATTTATTTAATTCGTACCTTTGGTGGTTTTCCTGATGCCATCGCATTTAGCGTATTATTGATTAATATTGCAGTGCCACTAATAGACTACTACACACAGCCACGTACTTATGGCCATGGAGCAGTAAAATGATCATTTCGTCAATGGCTAAAAATGGTGCTATTTTAACTGCGTTTGCATTAGCAACAACAGGCTTAGTTGCCTCGATCAATGCACTTACTGCCGATAAAATTGCAGAGCAAGAACAGCTACAACTTACTGCGCAGCTACAAGAAGTGCTCGACCCAAAATCGTACGACAATCAATTATCACAAGATTGCGTAGTTATTACTGACGAAAAACTAGGCCCACACGCAAACCAAGTAATTTACCGTGCTCGTAAAAACAATAAACCAGTCGCTGTTGTTATTAGGCATGTTACGCCAAACGGCTACAGTGGCGATATTAACTTATTAACAGCTGTATTGAGCGATGGCACTATTGCTGGCGTTCGTACGACTAAACACGAAGAAACCCCTGGTTTAGGCGACAAAGTAGAAGTTAAAAAATCACTTTGGATCACAACATTTAAAAGCTTAACGGTTGAAGGCGAAGAAGACGCTCGCTGGGCTGTAAAAAAAGATGGCGGCCAGTTTGATCAATTTACAGGCGCGACCATAACGCCACGTGCTGTTGTGGGCTCTGTTAAAAATGCCGTATTGTTCGCACAAACTAATTTTGATGATATTTTTGCAGCACCTAATGCCGAATGTATGGAGGTAGCTAAATGAGTGAGTTAAAAACATTATACAAAGAAGGTGTATGGGTAAATAACCCTGCCCTTGTGCAGCTTTTAGGTTTATGTCCACTGCTTGCCGTTACCTCAACTGTAACAAATGCCTTAGGTTTAGGCTTAGCAACTTTACTCGTACTAATAGGCTCTAATGTTACCGTATCAATTGTGCGTAACTGGGTGCCAAAAGATATTCGTATACCTGTATTTGTAATGATCATCGCGGGCTTTGTAACCATAGTTCAATTACTTATGAACGCTTATACCTTTGGTTTATATCAATCATTGGGAATTTTTATTCCGTTGATTGTAACTAACTGCGCCATTATTGGCCGCGCCGAAGCATATGCCTCTAAAAACCCTGTTCATTTATCAGCATTTGACGGCTTAATGATGGGCTTAGGCTTTATGGCTGTACTGTTAGTATTAGGTACTATGCGCGAATTAATTGGCCAAGGTACGCTGTTTGACGGTGCCGACTTATTACTTGGCCCATGGGCACAGAGCTTGCGCATAGAAGTATTTAACTTTGATAACCAATTTTTACTCGCAATTTTACCACCGGGTGCCTTTTTAGGACTTGGGCTGCTTATTGCTGCAAAAAACGTAATTGACGCACAAATAAAATCAAAGCAAATTGCACCGCCAGAGGCTGAAAAAGGCCCTCGAGCACGTGTTACTAGCTTAACTTAAGGGGAAAACGTATTAGAGCAACAATTAGCACTAATACGTTTTAAGTTGCATGAATAAAGAAAAACGTCACCAAATACTGTCGCGCCTGCGCGACGATAATCCGCACCCAGTTACTGAGCTTGAATATTCAAGCCCGTTTGAGTTACTAGTAGCAGTAACACTCTCAGCGCAAGCAACCGATGTAGGCGTTAATAAAGCCACTCGAAAGTTGTTCCCTGTTGCTAATACGCCACAAGCCATTTTAGATATAGGTCACGATACACTGCGTGATTATATAAAAACCATCGGCTTATTTAATTCTAAAGCTGCCAACGTTTACAAAATGTGCCAAATTTTGGTGGATGAACATAACAGCATCGTGCCAGAAAATCGTGAAGCCCTAGAAGCCCTACCAGGCGTTGGCCGTAAAACCGCTAATGTTGTACTCAATACCGCCTTTGGCTGGCCTGTAATAGCCGTAGATACACACATATTTCGTGTATCTAACCGTACAAAGCTTGCCATGGGTAAAGATGTTGTAGCTGTAGAACAAAAGCTTGAAAAGGTTGTACCAAAAGAATTTAAAGTAGACGTGCATCATTGGCTGATACTACACGGGCGCTACACCTGCGTAGCACGTAAACCAAAGTGTGGCAGCTGTATTATTGAAGACTTATGTGAGTTTAAAGATAAAACAGAGTAACTACAGGCTGCCTTGAGCGAGGAGCGGTCATTGGAAAAGTTAAATTTATTCTAGTGCTTTGAGTAGAAATCTAATTTTGTCCAATAACATTATTAGACGCCGTTTTGGTGTGTTATAAGCCGCCAAAATGGTGTTTAATAAGCTGTTAGTAAGACACGAATATTTTGCATATGGAGTTGCCAATGAATAACGAAACAAATAACCCTCGCATTAAAGAAGATGTTGAGCCAAAAGACCTAATTAAAATGCAAACTGAAGTCGGTTTAATTGAATCAATGCTTCAATCGAAGACGCTCACAGCTATAGTCATCATTGCAATTATTCTGTTGGGTGGCTTTTTCATGTTCTTGTCCAAGGTGACAGGTTAGCCGCAACAGAATGTATTGCTAACAAGCATCTAAATCCGACATTGCCAGCTGCCACACTTTTAGCAAGCAACGCAAAAAGCCCGCCAGTGCAAGGCGTATTAGCCGAGCGTTAACAATGTCCGCAATTGGCACTTTTGCGAAGATCGGCTGTGAGCGAAAAACAGACACTAAAAAAGTTATAGTTATTTCGTTTTGATGTGTTATGAACCACAAAAATGGTGTTCAATAAGCTGCTATATAAATGGAGGTGTTTCAATGGGTTTCGTGATCTATTTAGATCAAAATACATTGAGTGATTTACGTCAACGTAAAATAGATGAGTCTCCAAACGACTTATTCAGACTACTTAAACATGCTCTCAAATCTGAACAAATAACGGTCGTTTATTCTCATGTTACTCTTGATGAAATTTTGCAAATTCCAAAGGCTGAATATCGCCAAGAACATATCGATATTCTAGCTGAATTAGATGCTAAATATATTGAGCCATTACAACATACACTTAGCAACCAAGAGCCAGATAATATATGGTACGCACACCTAGAAAACAAAAAATCAAATGCAGACCTCGGTATTACTAGTCTAATGGAGATTAGCCAGTTATCTTCTCGTAAAATTTCGGGGTTGCCGATTGATGAAAGCTTTTCCGAAATCAACGAGAAGTTAAAGGTGAACTTGGGCACTTTAATTTTTAATTGTGAATCGCAATTGGATTCGATTGACCTCGAAAAACTTAATGAACCGTTAAGAAGCTATTTCGTAAATATGCATAGTCAACTGGATGAGTTGAGAACAAAATTGTCCTCGTTACAAGCGCCTAATATTGCTAATGAGCAACAATTAGGGCCTCAACAATTTAGAGAGATGCCGAGCATTAAAGCATTGGAAGTAAAAAGCATTGAGATCAAGGATGTGGTAAATGCTATTGAAGCAACGTTTAAATTGGAAAATAATAGTTTTGATTTTGCAGATTACTTTGAGGACACACCGCAAAATGCCGTTGCGCGTGCATATAGTCTAATGAATTGGGCTGGTTATCACGCTGATGATTTTACCAGAACCAAAAAGGGTAAAGATCGTTTCAATGCTTCAAATAATGATATGCAACATGCAGTGTCAGCTTTGGGGGTAAGCTTCTTGATTTCAGGTGACATAAACTTTGTCAAAAAGGCTAAAGCGTGTTTCGCATACGTTGATTGTTCGACAGTCGTGTGTAATCCGCAAGAGTTCATCGAGAAGCATTGCAACTTCATATAGCAAGAACATCATGCCGCATATGTTGGCGTTGAAGATTAGCTTCTGGCGCATATACGACAGTTAGATTTGATTGAGATCTGTTAAACAAATCTTAAAGTTTAATTTAAGACTTATTCATATTTCGAAATCCGCAGGGGTCGCGTCATGCAATGTACATTGTATAGATGACCAATGTCCGATCATGGCACTCTCCAGCCACTCGACAACATGAAATGCTGATAATAATTGGTAAGGTATTTTACTGTGTCGGATGGCGTTTCGCTTATTCGACCTACACTGGCACAAAACTACCCATCAAATAAGTATGATTTTTATACTTTAGTGGTATAAAACTTTAAGGGAGGTATATTGTCGTTGATAATGATCAAAATCTGTATGCTTACGATGCAAACAGAAAACACATGAATTTCATTGCGCCTCTTATTTGTAGTAGCCAATGAAATAAAACAATTATTAGAATATTATCAAAGTATTAATTTCACAAGTTACATTCCTTTGGTTATGCTAGTGAGCATTATAAAATTATATTGCGAAACCCTCTATGCTACCTCTACTTCGTATCTTGATAATTGAGCAAGACCCAGCCACCTTACAAGGGCTTTCAACTAATCTGTCAAAGACCATTCCTAACTTTGAGCGAGATGATATTCATATCGATATTATTGAATGCCTCGAGCTTAAACACGCGCTGGAATGTGTAGAGGAAGATGGTGATATTCAAGCCGTAGTTCTAAGCTGGGATATGCACAACAAAGTGGGTGAGCGGATGTATAGCCGCTTTATCGAGGATTTAAAGGCAATTCGTCTTGAGTTACCGGTTTATGTTATTGGCGACGACACTAAAGGGCTGGAGATCGTAAACGAATCAGAAGAAATCGAATCATTCTTTTTTAAAGATGAAGTGATTTCTGACCCAGAAGCTATTTTAGGTTATATGATTAACGATTTTGACGACCGCTCTGAAACCCCATTTTGGACGGCGTATCGTCGTTACGTTGGTGAAGCAAACGACTCTTGGCATACACCGGGTCATAGTGGGGGTTCTAGCTTTAGAAACTCACCTTACATCAAAGATTTTTATCAGTTTTACGGCCGCAATGTATTTGTTGGCGACCTGTCGGTTTCGGTAGACTCGCTAGGTTCATTATCAGACAGCACCAATACCATTGGTCGCGCTCAAGAATCAGCAGCGGCGACGTTTGAAGTTAAGCACACCTACTTTGTTACAAATGGTTCATCTACCTCAAATAAAATCATCTTGCAGACGCTCCTGCGTAAAGGAGATAAAGTAATTGTCGACCGTAATTGCCATAAATCAGTACACTATGGCATCTTGCAATCAGCTAGTTACCCCATTTACTTGGCGAGTATCTTAAATCCAAAATATGGCATTTTCGCGCCACCATCGTTGGCCGACATCAAGTTAGCAATTGAAAACAATACTGATGCTAAATTACTAGTGCTTACCGGTTGTACTTACGATGGCTTACTTAGCGACCTAAAACAAGTCGTAGATTATGCTCATCAATATGGTATTAAGGTATTTATAGATGAAGCCTGGTTTGCATACTCTTTGTTTCATCCTAGCTTTCGTCATTATTCTGCGATACATGCAGGGGCTGACTACATTACGCATTCGGCGCATAAAGTAGTATCGGCGTTTTCTCAAGCGTCTTATATTCATATTAACGATCCCGATTTTGATGCCGATTTCTTTCGAGAGATTTATAGTATCTACGCTAGTACATCGCCTAAATATCAGCTTATTGCATCGCTTGACGTGTGCCAAAAGCAATTAGAGATGGAAGGCTATAAGCTGCTCAATGCGCTGCTAAATCATGTTGAGGAGTTTAAACAACAGATGGCCTCGCTTAAGCAAATTAAAGTATTAGCTAAGCAAGACTTTATGGAAATATTCCCGCATTTTAGTGGTGATAATATGGGCCACGACCCATTAAAGATCCTTATTGATATTAGTGAGCTACCTTACTCATTAAAAGATATTCATAAATATCTACTGGATGAAATTGGGCTAGAGATAGAAAAATACACACACAGCACCATTTTGGTTTTACTGACGCTTGGCGGCACGCGCTCAAAAATAATTCGTTTGTACAATGCATTGAAAAAACTAGACAGCGGTAAAGTAAAACTATCGAAATCGACGCGTAGAGCTCGCTTACCTGAAAATTTACCAGCCATAGACTTGGCGTGTATTCCAAGCGATGCTTTTTATGGCGACCGCGAATCTGTGCCTATTAGCAAAAGTAACAACCGCATTTGTGCAGGTTTAGTTACTCCATATCCACCGGGCATTCCGCTTTTAGTCCCAGGTCAGCATATTACTGATGATCATGTTGAATATTTGCAAGAGTTGGCAAGCCAAGGACTGACTATTCAAGGCAGTTTCGATGGTGAAATTTATGTTCTTAAGGGTAAGGTTAAAAAATAAAGGTATTGGTTTAATACTATCTCGATAATAATACCAATCTGCTTATATACGGGGTCTATTTAACGTTAAGAAAATTGCGCTAGAACTAGGCAAAAATTTTTGTATCTAGTTGTTCTAAATAAAAAATTTTTAACGACGTTATAGTGCAATTTAATTCGTTAAATTGATCAAAGATTTATGCAGGTTGGTATAATTACTGGTGGCAGTTTCGCAAGACATTGCCGCTGTAACGGTATTGATAAGTAAAATACAAAGTGGAATAAATCATTTTTGTAAATGTTAACTAATTATAGTTAAAAAAAAGCAAGCCAGATGGCTTGCTTTTAGCGTCTTTAAATACACACACTTATAGACTCGATTTAACTATAACTTTTAAAATCTATAGCTTGCGCCAAATGTAATACGGCGGTCTGTAATACCTTGGAAACAAAGTAAAGCACCTTCGTTCACACAAGACTGGCTAACTTCTGACTCAGTTAAGTTAACGGCTTCAATACCGATATTTAGCTGATCGTTCACATCATAACTTATGCTGGCATTAAGCTGCCCTCTGTCTTCTTGTACAACAGGGAAACCCCATGGGAAGCTTGAAGTGCTACCAAAGTCAGTTGAACGGTACCCTTCGCGCCACGTGTAACGCGCTCGAGCAGATAGACCGTATTTCTCATAGTAGAATGTGATGTTATATGCGTTTTCTGACAAATCAATGAGTGATTGCTTAGCACTTATGTCTGCATCCGGGTTACCGGTTGTTAATGCAAAAACAGCATTTGCACGACTCGTTGCGGTGTCAAATGATTCACCACCAGAAAATTCTTGATAAGTATAGTTAGCAACCACACCAAAACCTGATGCCCAGCCTAGCTCTTTTTCAAAATTTGATAAGTCGTATTGAGCTGCAAGCTCGATGCCTTGCTGTGTTGTTTCACCAGAATCATTAATAGTAGTTTGTGTTGGTACACATAACCCTACACCAGCATCTGGGCCAAATACGTTTATGTCAGCAATTGGGTTAAATATGCCGCCGCCTTCACATTCTGGACCATTTGTATCGCGAAAGCCTGTGCTTGGGTCTTCAAATGGGTCAACTTGCTGTGTAACGTGCAAATCGCTACGTGTTTTATGAAAGTACCCCACACTTAATAAAGCAGCGGGTGCAAAATACCAATCAGTGGATATATCGAAAGAGGTTACTTCTTCTGGCTCTAAGCCTGAGTTACCTATTGAAACTGCACTATTAGGGCTGGTGCCAAACGTAACAGACGTAGATAGGTCATCAAAATCTGGGCATCTGATATCTTTTGACCAACCTAGACGAACAATCACATCTTCACTTACATTCGCGGCTAAATTAAATCGCGGTAAAAAGAAATCGTAATCACCTTTTGACGTTACTTGAGTCACCAGTTCGTTGCCACTTCCATCTTGAGTAACAGAGTTACCTAGCGATGTAACTTCAGTCTCTAAATAACGTAGGCCAAAGTTACCGCGAAACATGCCATACTCAAAATTAGCTTGTGCATATAAGGCATGTGTTTCTTCTTCAATATCAAAAAACGCATTTACTTGAGACGTTGGTGAACTTATTGGACCACGATCAGAACCCGTTATTGCATTATTAGCTTCAATCGCTTGGTTAAGTGCTGCTAATACAGCTTGTGGATCAGAGGATGCAAGCTCTGGGTTTATAAGTAAGAAATCACGAATATAAAGTGCTCGCCCATCACCATCGTTAAAGTTATCTGGGCCCGCTGTTAATAATTGTGCAAATAAATCACCCGTTGGACTATCAGCCATATTTCTTAAACCAACGTTAGAGCGAACTTGATCCGACATACTGCTCGTTTTGCTGTAGCGGTAACCAAAATCGACTGACGTTATTACATCATCTAAGTAATATGTAAAATCTGTACGAAACGCATCTTCTGTATTTTCTGACTCGTCTTGCCCTTGGTTTACATCACGTAGAACAACATTTGCAGGGTCGAGTAATTGAGCCATTGTTGGCGCGTTTGCCTCCCCCGTTGCAATACCAAATGTAAGTGCATCACCTGTAAGATCATACTCAAAAGGAGTACCGTTTTCATTTGACGAATTAGTAGCGACATTTGGATTTATAAAATTAAGCGTTGTATTAAAGCTTGGTGTAGTTGAATCAGAACGAGAGGTTGAGGCTTCAACACTTGCAAATAATCTATCGCCTTGCCATTCGCCCCCTATTCTAAATATTTTGCTCTTTGTAATGCGTGAATTAGTATCGCTAGAAAAACGTAAGTTAGGATCGCCACCACCGTCTTCAACTGGAATAACGCCTCTTACGGCCGCTTGTATGCTGCCTAGGTTTTGTCCGTCAAGTGAACCAAAATTAACTGTTTCAAATTCACTCGGTATTGATACATTTCTAAGATCACTTAGGCCAGATGCTTGTACTCTTGAGCTTTCTTGGCGGCGCTCTTGATCATTAACAACTGCATCAAAAAAGAATTTCATATTATCGTTTGGTGCATATTCAAATGTACCTGCGAAGTTTTTTGTCTCGTATTCGTAATTATCGTAATCTTGAATTAAAAATTGTACTGGTAGAAAATCAAACGATTGTGCACTTGCAGCACCACTATCAGCGGCTACCGAATTATCTCTATCAGCACGAGGACGAAATGCGGTTACGTCTTGCTCACTGTAACTACCACTAAATACAACACCAAACTTACCGCCCGAATCAAGCTCCCAGTTATCACCCCAAGCACCCGATACCCTAGGAGTAACACCATCTGTTGATAAGCTACTATCTTCACCTTGAACTCTAATTGAGCCTAGAGTTTCATTTAACTGTAACGGGCGAATTGTTTTAAGGTTTATTGTTGCGCCCACAGAGCCTTCGATTGTTTTTGCTTCAGGTGATTAAATTACTTCTACACCAGAGATGATTGCAGCTGATACATCTTCAAAACTAATGCCACTTCGCCCAGACCCAGAGCCAACTGTTGATACGCCGTTCACTTCTGTACGATTAGCATTGGTACCACGAATTTGAACGCCCGTACCTACCCCTGCTTCACGGGTAATTTGAATCCCCGTTACATTTTCAAGTACTTCTGCGAGGTTTTGATCTGGTAGCTTACCAATATCGACTGCCTCAATAATCTCAACAAGGCTATCTGCTGAACGCTTTTGTGCAAGTGCATTTGTAAGCGATTGTCGAATGCCTGAAACCTCAATCACCTCAAGATCGTCTGCAGCTTTTTTTGGAGCTTCTTGCGCCTGTGTAGACAAAGACATACCAAGTGCGGTTGCCGATATAACTGCCAGTGTAATTTTAGATAACTTGTGACTCATAGTTTTTTTCCTGTGTGTGTGAAATGCTATGTTTAACCAGCTACTTTATTGTTTTTATTAAAAGCCCTTAATTATTACAAACCCTTAACTTTATATTTACACCCAACTATAAAAAGGTCAACCTTTTGGTAGTAAATTTAGATCAAATATTATGCAATATGTTATTACCAAAATAGAAAAACTTAACTAACCTATAAATTAAAATCATAAGATGGATTTTAAGTTCATGTTATTTATTGATTTTAAATTTAATTAGAAATTGAGCTATCAATTACAAGGATTAAAAGAGTTAGTGTTTTAAAAATGAAATAATTTAGGCAGGAGAAACCGATGATGTTGTACGCGCTTAATAAATGGCATTATTGGTTAACCAATTTATTTTTGAGCCAAGAAGCGTTATTAGAGAGCGAGCTGTGTTGAGTGCTATTTATTAGCGTTATCAAAAATATAAAATTGAAGAATTTAGGGATCAAAAAAGGCGGTAAAACCGCCTTTTTAATGAGATTTAATGTTTAACCATTATTACAGCTTGTAGCTTAAGCCTAAGAATAAGCGTGGGCCGTAGTCATTCACTTCACCTAAGTTTCCTTCAACAAAGAAATCTTGTGATTTAGGTGCGCTGAACAAGTTAATTGCTTCTGCTTTAACTCTAAAGTGCTCATCGATTTTGTATGATGCGCGCATTTCCCACACACCTACGCCATCAACATAACGAAGTCGAGTACCGTTTGTAGTATATGGTTGGAAATACTCACTACGATATTTGTAAATAACGGCAGTATCAAACCCACCAATTTGGTAGTACAGCTGACTGCTAAATACATGCTTTGAGAAGCCAGGTACTGAAGCCGACTCAACAATACCGTCAGTTAATTGTGTAGTATTACCGTCTACATCAGTAACAAACGTATCGCCGTATAGGCTATCTTGGAACTCAAAGTCAGTGTCTGCATAGTTGTAACCAAATTTCATACCGATGCCATTATCCCAGCGGTAAGAAAATGAAGCTTCTAGGCCTAGTATTTCACTGTCCTCGTCTGACGTAACAGAGTTGGTGATTGGTAGTGAAACTGTTTCACCACCAACAGTAAATTCTTCAATTACGGTTTGTTGTTGAAAACCGCCATTGAACTGTTTGTAGTATAGGCTTAACGCTAAGATTGAATCTTCGTTAGGGTACCATTCAAACGCAGCATCGTAGTTCCACGACATAAGTGGTTGAGTGTCTGGATTACCAGAACCATTTACACCCACTAATAAATCGCTGATTGATGTTGCTGTACCTTCTGTATCTTCTTGGAATGTACGGCTATAGCCTAAATCAGATGGATCTGCGCGTGACATACCACGGTATATACCTGCACGGAATAAAATATCTTCACTGTAATCAATAACTAGGTTAAAGCTTGGTAAATACTTAGTGTAATCGCCACCACTTTTTATTTTATCCAGTGAACCGTTATCAGACTCAACTAGAGACAGTATACCTGTGTCGCTTGTTACTACGTCAAAGCTATTTCTAAATCCAATCGAAGTTACTTCTGTGTCTACAATACGAAGACCAAAGTTACCGCGAATGAATTTGCCAAACATTTCAGTATCGTAGTTAGCCATTAAGTACACTGATGTTGTTTTCTCTGTTACATCAATTGTACCTGCATTTTCATATTCCACTTCTGGGTAAGCAAACACACCATCAGCGTTAGAACCAGCTACAGCTTGTGAGAAACATACGTTGTCGTATGTAGCCCATGATGAGCCTGTACCGCTAGCTACAACGTTACCGTCGCTATCAATATTTGTTACGATATCACCATCAGATACACTCGATAAAAAGCCTGATTCAGGGAAATCGATTTGACAACCTTGTAATACGTCAAGCGCTTCAGTACCAGAGTCTAGTGTAAATTCGTTTCTTGAACCGTTACCTTGGCTACCACCATACTGTAGGAAGGTCATTTCAGATGTTCTAATGCCACCTTGAATACTTGTAAAAACGTTGCCATCTAGCGCATAGTCAAAATCTAGTCGCGCTGAGATAACTTCGTTTTCACGAACATTTTCACGGTCAAGTCGTGTTCTTAGGCTATCTGTAAAGTTTGAAATATCTGTTACGTCAAAATCTGTCAGTGTGAAATGAGGAATTTCATCGCCCATGTCCCAAGAAAAGAAATTACGACCTGATGTTCTACCACGGTTAGATATTTGAAGTTCTTCACGTTCAGTTTTTGAATACGCTAAATCTAAGTCAACAGTTAATCTATCGGTAACTGTATGTTCTATATTTATGCCATAACCTTGGTAGTTTTCTTCACGAGAAAATTGCTCACCCGCTGATTCAATACGCTCTTCACCTTCCCAATGTAAAATACCGCCTACATCGTTAGTTACAAGTGTTGGACCGGTTACACCTGGTGTTGCACGTTTTTGTAAAAAGATTAAATCGTGGCGTGCTTCTTGTTGTGTTCTATCTGAAATTTGTGCATCAAAGTTAACATCCCAATCAGCTGACGGTTGGTATTGCAGTGCAAAAAATACTGCATCACGTTCATCAGATGTCTCGTTTTGACGAAAGCTTCGGCTACTGCCAGTCCAAGCATAAGGAGTCCCATCACTTACTGCTTTACCTGTTTCTGGATCAATTTCTGTATCGTAACCTTGGTTACTACTGCCATTAACTTGGTCTTCACAGTCGCCTGCGCTGCTGCGATAAAAACCTTCATTGGTATTAGTCGGATCGTTTAAACACGCCCACAATGAAGAACCTGATGGGCTAGAGCTTCTGTATTCAGCCTCTGGTTGACTAATTTCTTGGCGCTGCACACCAAAAGACACACCAACGGCTTGGCCGTTATCAAATTCAAACTGATCAACATAACTAAACGTGCCACGGTAACCCGCGTCACTTTGTAGCGAGTTATCTACATTACCTTCATCAGGGTTGTAATTTAGTTTAACTTCAGCTGATACACGTTGTTTGCCAAAATCAAGTGGAGTTATAGTTTCAAGTGCAATAACACCTGCAACACCACCTTCAATCATTGAGGCATCTTGCGTTTTATATATCGCTACTTTTTTTACAAGTTCAGAAGGAAACTGCGAAAAGTTAACTGAGCGGTCACCACTACCATTAGTCGCTTCACGACCATTAATGTGTGTTGCACTTAAAAATGGACCAAGACCACGGATAGTGATTTCTGTAGCACCACCGTTTTCACGATGAGATGCAGCACCTGTAATTGATTCTAGTGCTTCACCGATAGACAGTGCTGGTAAATCACCAATATCTTCAGATGACAGGCCATCAACTACCGTTGTTGCTTCACGTTTAATTGCTATTTGGTCTTGAATCGTTCTACGTGTACCTGTAACACTAATTATTTCAACGTCTTCTTCAACTTCTGTCGCTTTTCCCTGATCTTCCTGTGCGCTTGCTGTAAATACGCAAGAACTTGCCATACCTGCGATGACCGCTGTTCTTACCCATTTTGCAACTGGGCGCATTGCAAACTGCCCTGTTGTAGAATTATTGTTATCTCGTGACTTCAACGACATTTGAATTCTCCGCTGGTTGTTGTTGTGTGATTTTAGTGTGTTAGCTTGTTATGCTGATGTATATTTTATGTGACCTTTGACATTAATATACTTAAACCCAGCACGATGATCAACCAATTTGACGTTTTAATATTACCATAAGGTATACCAATTTTAACTTAACGGCATTACCAGTAGGTCAGGCAGGTTTTTTACTAGAATATATATAGATCTAAACTAGTCGATAAATGGGTAATGTAGGTTGAGAAAAGTGTGGTGATTATTAATAAATAATAAAAAAGCCCCAAATTTGGGGCTTTTAAAAGTTAACTGATTATTTGGTTACTTAATCGTTTTGTATTTTCCATGTAGATCCAACACCTACTTCAGATGATTGAATATAATGAAGACCTTTAGCACCCGCCTCTGCCTGAAGGCCTGCAGGGTCAGTTTCTAATAACGTACTTGCTGCTGTAACGTACTCAAGCACTTCTTTACCATTAGTTGCTGGGTCTTGGTCAATTGCACCATCAGTATCGAATGCGCCATTACCATTTAGTTTTCTAATTTCAACCCAGTCACCGCTTGCATCGCCTGATACTCGACTATCCATATAACCAAAGTTGTTACTTAGCAGCGAGCTGTCATGATTAATTAAGTCACAGTCATATTCAAAAGCATGGTCACTATCAAGTGTATTTGGGTAAAATAGGCCTTGAGTTGTAGCACTGCTGCTTATTGTATCTGCGTCTGTTTGATCACCTAAACCGTTTGCAATTAAATTTCCATTAAAGTTTATAACAAACGCATTTTTGGTCAGCCCATAGAGTACCGGCGCATTCGCTGCGGTTAACTCATCACAGTCAGCAACAGGAGCGCGAGAACCAATTTCCGTACTAAATACAATAGGTTGCTGTGAATTCAAAACCGTATTATTTGTTACATTTAGTGTAAAGTCGCCAGCGCTATCAAGCACAGCTTGGTTACCCGAGTTTGGCACACCGCCGTCAGCTTGCGAAAATGGATTTGCCGTAAATACAATACCGCCCGCTTCTTTATTACCAGAACGAATACCAGCAATGTAGTTGTTACTCACAGTATGACCAAGTGGTGTGATCAATACCCCAGCAGGTCTATCACTTGAGCTTGCAATATCTGTAGTACGAATAATAATGTTGTCTGTAACACTATTAAATCCACCATCTTCTAATGAAATACCACCATTAGGATTTACGATTGTATTGCCTTTGATGGTTGCGCCAGAAGTTTGTACACGCATTAAACGACGACCCGTTACAAAGTTTTCTACGCGGTTATACTGAATAGTAAAGTTTGCGTTATCAGCTGCACCACTACCCGTTGTACTACCTGCATTGATTAAGTATAAACTTGATTGATCAAAGTTTGGATTATCACTGTCACTAAATAAATTATATTGAATAACGTGATCAGAGCTTGATGATGATATTTTTATCACAGACCCTTTTTCTGCTACATTTCGATTAGAGAACGTATTTCGCTCAACCAACGCACTTTGACCTTTTATCATCAGCCAATGATATTCAGAGTTATTGAGTGTCGCTTCTTCTCCATCCATCGTGTTTTGCGAAAAAGTAAAGTTATCCCCTTCTGAGTAAATAACAGCACCTTCTTCGGTTTCACAAAATGCACCCGCTTTAGTATCTATATTCTTAAAGGTAAGCCCTGTTAACCCAGCGCCATCTACTCCAGCAGCTACATGCACACATACTTCACCACTAAGTACAGGAGTTTGACCTTCTACAGCGCGAAGCGTTACTGCACTGGTTAATAAAATTGCGTCCATATCAGCATAAACACCGGTGTTTAAACCAATAACATCACCGTCAGCTAAACCGCCACTTATAGCACCAAGGAGTGCTTCAGGGTTACTAACTAATTGAGTGTAAACCAGTGTATCAAGTGAGTTTGTAACCTCACTCGCAAAGCCATCATTATCTGTATACGTGGCTTTTACTGACATTATTGAGCCAGCGTAATCAGAAGGTGTAAATGTTTTACTATTGCTCCCTGCTATTTCAACGCCATCAGCAGACCAAGTATAAGTAACGTTTGCCTCTTCAACGCCGTTGTTATCAGTTATCTCAGCGGTTAACTCGCCAGTTGTTAAATAAGGCACTACGCCCATAATGGCTACGCTACCGGCTTCGTCAACCGCAATAGCAGAAACAGCAATTGTTTCCTCTGATGTATTATCCTCGATAAACCCATTATCATCTGTATAAGCAACCTGAACACTTATCTTTTGACCTAAAAGTGATGCATCAACTGTAAAGGTGCTCTCTATTGCGCCATCTATCTCTTGTGCGTCAGCAAGCCATTGATAAGTGATATCTCCTGTTGCCCCATCGGTATCAGCAACTTCTGCTGTTAATATATTACCAACGGTTGGCGTGCCACTAATTGTAACTTCGCCTTCTGAGTTTGTTCGTGCTACAACCTCTGTACCGGCTGAAGTTACAGACTCGTTAAACCCACGGCTATCTTCAAAAGATGCACTAACTGTAATAACTGTACCAAACTGTGCGTCTGTTAACGTAAGCGTTGAAAGTGCTTCATCTGCAATCTCTATGTCATCAGCAAACCATTTATAAGTTACTGTATCGCCATCAAAGCCATTTTCGTCAGCTACATTGGCTGTTAGTTGCGAACCAACTAGAGCGTCGCCCGTAATAGTTAAACTTGCAGGGAATGCGATTGCGGCAACATCTGCGGTTGGATCTGTAATATGCGATTCATTGATACCGCCATCATCGGTATAAAGCCCTTGAACTGTAATTGGTAACCCTATCTGATCGTCAGTCAGTGTAAACGAAGCGCTATTTGCACCAGCAATTGCCTCACCATCTGCATACCAGTAGTAAGTCACGTCACCTGAGATACCATCAGGGTCACTAACTTCAGCTGTTAATGTTTGTCCGCTTGTAACAGTTCCACTAAGAGCAATAGAGCCCAAGTTGTTGTCATTGTTGTTTGAGTTTGTGTCACAACCAACGATTGCTGCTGCAATAGCGCATAGCGCAAAATGTTTGAATTTCATGGTGGCTCTATTCTCCAAATTTATAGTTTTAATATTTGGCTATCTATTGTGTGTGTTACCAAATAAATCATGTGTTTATTACCAAATTCATTTAAATTGCAAATGAATTGTTAACCAACTTGGTAATATAACCACAATAAAATAAGTTTTTCCACTATCCCCACCTAATTAAATAACAATAAATAAACACCAAGTTAACCTTGGGCTTTTATTGTTGGTTAAAAATTGAATTCAATTGTGAAAAATAACGTTGAAGATACATAGCGTTATAGTAAAAACTTAGTTTTATATAGGGTTTAGTAGGTAATATTATTAAATATATGTGAAGTATTCTTATTTGAAGACAATAAGAAAAGAAGTGAGTTTGTATAAAGAGGATGATTTACAAAGAGAATTAAAATTAAGGGTAAAACAAGGGGCAATTTTCTTACCCCTTTTTTTGAGTGCTGTTTTATAACATGGCGTTATTATAAAACTCTACAGGCTCATTTGAACCCAAAGCAACAGGCACACGCTGGTGCAAGCTAGTTGGCGCAATATCTAAAATTCGCGTTCCTCTAGAGGTTGCTTTACCACCTGCGTTTTCAACTAAAAGTGCTAACGGGTTTGCTTCATAAAGCAGTCTTATTTTTCCGTTATCGTTACCACTGCGTTTATCTTGTGGATACAAAAATAACCCGCCTCGGCATAAAATACGATGAACGTCGCCTACCATCGCTGCATTCCAACGCATTGAGCTTTTTTCAAAGCTTTCACAGGTGTATAGCAATTTATCAAAATACACTTGAGTTGGTTCGTCCCAGTAACGGTAGTTAGCCATATTTACGGCAAATTCACGACTTTGTTCTGGTACACTTAACTGCTTATTTGTCAGTAAGTAACCGCCGTGTGTTGAGTCTAACGTATAACAACGCGTAGGACCGCCAGTACTCATTACAAGTAATGATGAAGGGCCGTATAACACATAGCCTGCACATACTTGATTTACACCGGGCTGACTAAATTGCTCGTCGCTGTCAAAAGGAACATCATCACGGGCTAAGTAAATAGTAAATATAGTGCCTATTTGCCCATTAACATCAATATTAGAAGAGCCATCTAACGGGTCAAAAGCAACAATAAACTTACCTTCAGGGTGGCCACCTACCGCATGATCTTCTTCCTCTGATGCAACAGATCGTACACTGCTATCATCAAGTAGGATGTCTTTAAGTAGTTGGTTTGCGATTACATCAAGCTTTTTTTGAACTTCACCTTGAACGTTTTCATTCAAAGTTGAGCCTAAAACACCGGCTAATTCACCTTGGCTTACTCGAAAAGCAATTTCTTTACTGGTCGCTAAAATTGTGCGAATAAGTAAAATAAGATCGGTATCTATACCGTCTTCTTTCAATACTGTATTTAATCTTTTCATGCGCTATACCTGTTTACACAATTTAGATCGTCAAAGCATTGCTCTAACCTTGCAACCATACTTTGCTCTGAATGACGCAACCATACACGAGGGTCATAGTATTTCTTGTTTGGCTTATCATCCCCGTCAGGGTTACCAATTTGCCCTTGTAGGTATGCTTGCTTGTCTTTGTAGTAATCTAAAATACCTGTCCAACACGCCCACTGCGTATCGGTATCAATATTCATCTTCACTACGCCATACGTTAAAGACTCTGCAATTTTACTGTACTCAGAACCACTACCACCATGAAAAACAAAGTTAATTGAGTTACTTGGTAGATTAAATTTTTCTGATACGTAAGCTTGTGAATCTTTTAAAATAGTTGGCGTAAGAACAACGTTACCCGGTTTATATACACCATGAACATTGCCAAAAGAGGCTGCAATTATAAAGTTAGGGCTAATACGACTTAAGCGTTCGTAAGCAAATGCAACATCTTCAGGTTGAGTGTATAAAGCAGAACTATCTAAGTGTGAGTTATCAACACCGTCTTCTTCGCCACCCGTGCAACCAAGCTCAATTTCAAGCGTCATACCTATTTTTGCCATACGCGTTAAGTAACGTTCACAGATTTCGATATTTTCTTCTAAAGGCTCTTCTGACAGATCAATCATATGTGAGCTAAACAATGGTTTGCCAGTCAGTTCAAAGTGTCTTTCACCTTCATCAAGCAAACCATCAATCCAAGGTAGTAGCTTTTTAGCTGCGTGATCAGTGTGAAGCATCACTGCTACTTCATAATGTGCTGCCACTGAATGTACATATCTTGCAGCACTTACCGCCCCAAGCACAGCTGATTGTTGCTCTGGTAAAGATAAGCTTTTACCACAAAAAAATTGTGCTCCACCATTAGAAAGCTGAACAATAACGGGCGAGTTTTTCTTTTTAGCAGCTTCTAGCGTCGCATTAATAGATGTTGTACTAACAACATTTACCGCTGGCAACGCATATTGATGTGTACGTGCATGCTCGTACACAGCACTTACTTCGTCACCAACGATTACGCCTGGTAGTATTGTTGGGGCTAAATAATTCATTTATGAAATCCTTTCTATTTTAAAGCCTGGATACAAGAATCAGTAATTGCTTGCCAATTTTCTTGTTCAACCCATTCTTTTTTCGCTATCCAAGTACCGCCAACGGCGAATACATTATTTAAAGAAAGATAGTCCATTTTGTTACTTTCGCTAACGCCACCTGTAGGACAAAAGCTGACTGCTCTAAATACTGACGACACAGCTGACACAAAAGGAGCGCCACCGGCAAGCGATGCTGGGAATAATTTTTGCTCTTCAAAGCCATATTCAAGCGCCATTAAAATATCACCGGTGTTTGATACACCAGGAAGTACCGGCACATTACATTTAGCAAGTGCTTCAAGTAACGCAGGAGACACCGCTGGGGTTACAATAAAATCAGAACCCGCTTCAAGTGCTTGCTCCAAAATATCAGTATTGATGACTGTTCCCGCACCTACTTTTAGCTCAGGCACCTGTGCTTTAATAGCTTTTAATGCCTCTATTGATGCCTCTGTTCTTAGCACTACTTCAACTAAAGTAAGCCCAGCATTGGCCATAGCTTTCGCTATTTGAACACCTTGCTCTGGAGTATCTGCTTGAATTATAGGTAGCAGTGTTTGTCCTGCCATAAGTTCAGAAAAGCGAGTCATAACGTTGTTCCTTTATAAAAAGTAATGCGGCCGAGGTATGGCGGCCTTTAATGTTTAATTATTTTGTTATACCAATTGCATTAAATTAATGAGCTATTATAGCGACAAGAAAATAGCTCAATAACAAGGCTAAAATTATGATACATAGTTGTTCTATATAAATAATTTTTAACGTAGTTAGTGAGTTATTTAATACGCTAAGGTGATCATGTTTTTAATAAAATTGGTATCAGATCCCAGCTTCAGCCATTGCTAGCTGAAATATATCTTTTGGAGCAATAGCACCTGGTTGCTGTATAACAGTCCCTGCCGCTTTTGCAGCAAGTTGTACAGCACTTGAAATTGATTTATCAGATAAACGTGCACCTAAGTAAACACCGTTAAAGGCATCCCCTGCTGATGTTGTATCTACAACGTTTTTGACCGGTACAATAGTGTGGCTTTGAAGCGTATCGCCCTCTTTTGTCACTACCGATTCAGGGCCATTTTTAACAACAATTTCTTCAATTTGGTAAGGTTTTAAATATTCAACAACTGCTTCTACGCTATGAACGTCATAAAGTGTTGTTAAATCTTCAACGCCTGGTAGAGTAATATCTGCAAACGTAAAGGCTAAATGATACTGCTCTTTTGTTTCCTCTACACTATTCCACAAACGTGCTCTGTAATTAGGATCAAAAACGATTTTAACCCCAGCATCTTTAAGCTGCTTTACCACTTTCCAAAAGTCTTCACGTGCACTTTCTTCAATTATTGCTAATGAAATTCCTGAAAAGAAAAACATATCACCTTGGCTAAGCTGCTCGAGTGCATCAGCATCTAAAAAATCAACAACCTTTTTAGCTGCAGAATCATTGCGCCAATAAATAAAGCTACGCTCACCATGCTCATCAGTTTCTATGTAGTACATACCAGGTACTTTGGTGTCGTGAGCAAATACAAGTTGCGTATTTATTTGTTCACTTTCAAAGCGTTCTAGCATTTTTTTACTTAAATTATCTTGACCTAAAGCCGTAACAACCGAAGTAGTAACCTGCGGGAAGCAACGTTTTAAATACACTGCAGAATTATAAACATCGCCTGCAAATGATTGGTGCAGTGTTGCCGCGCTCATAGCTCTAAGCTCGACCATGCATTCACCGATAAAGTAAATATTTTTCATCTTGGAAGTTACCCTATGTAGTTAACTGCTATGCACTTATACAAAATATGTTGGCATAGCAGTTATTATCTAGATTATTGAGGCTTTTTAAGAGGTTCTATTTTTGGAATTAAAATCCAAACAGCTGCCATTGCTATGATGGCTAAAGAAGCACCAATTACAAATGCTGGTGTGTAGTTACCATCAGCAGTAAGAAAAGGTACTAGCGATGTAAGACCTACAGCACCAAGCTTTGCCGCCATACCAGAAAAACCTGATAATGTACCCACTGCTTTTTTACCTAACAAATCACTTGGTAGTGTTTGCACGTTACCAATTGCAGTTTGAAAACCAAATAAGATAACAGCCATAATTAGTACTGCTGTTGTTGGTCCGCCTGGATTTGCCATTGCAAGTAGCGCTGGTAACATAATTAAACAACCCAGCGTAATAGTAAGCTTACGTGTTTTATCTGTATTCCAACCTGCTTTAAGCCTGTTTTGTGCCAATAAGCCACCAAACCAAGCACCAAACATAGCGCCAACATAAGGTACCCAACCATATATACCAATAGATTTAACATCCATGCCGTATACTTCGTTTAGGTAAATAGGGATCCAAAATACAAATAACCACCAAATTGGGTCAATTGCGGCAGAGGCAATGATTACACCCCAGCTTTGCTTACGAGAAAGTAACTCAGCAGTTGTAGGGTTATATTCCTCTTCGTCTTCACCAGTTACATCACCGTTGTCATCAACACGTCTTTGACCCGTTAAGATATATTCACGTTCTTCGTCAGTCAGCCAAGGATGTGAGCTAGGCGGTGCTTTAACTAAAATTAACCATGGAACTAACCAAAGGAAACCTAATGCACCAACAAAAACAAACACCATTTGCCAGCTAAAGTAGATAGTTAAATAAGCAATTAAAGGAATAGCAATAATGCCACCAATTGCGGCGCCAGAGTTAAAAATACCCTGTGCTAAAGCACGTTCTTTAGTAGGGAACCATTCTGCGTTACCTTTAGCTGCACCAGGCCAGTTACCGGCTTCTGCTACACCTAAGATTGCGCGAAAAATACTAAGACTAAGTACACCTTGTGCAAATGCATGCGCAACGGTTGCAATAGACCAAACACCTATTGATAGTACAAAACCGAAGCGTGTGCCCACCCAGTCAAATATTTTACCAAAGATTGCCTGACCAAATGCATAAGCAAATACAAACACAATAGAAATATTAGCGTATATTTGTTTGCGTTCTAGCGCTGATTCATCAGGAAATAAATCTTCAACAATGTCCGGCCAAAGCACACTAAGTGCTTGGCGGTCGATATAGTTAATAATGGTAGCTAGCGCTATTAGCGCTATAACCCACCAACGTAAGCCTTTAAGTTGCATAATTAATCCTCAAGAAAGTCTTCACGCGCTGGGCTAAAAGTATCAATCAGGATTCCGCCTGTTGGGCAGGTAGCTCCATGATCAGCAAATGGTGGGATTAAGCAGCTATCACCCGGTTTTAAGATTTTAGTTACGCCATCAATGTTAAAGTGAAACTCACCTTCAACAACATACGTTACTTGAGAATGTCTGTGAGCATGGTTATAACCAATAGCCCCTTTCTCAAACCAAATTTTAACAGCCATTAGCTCTTCGTTATAACCTAGCATTTGACGTTTTAGACCATTTCCTAAGTCTTCTATTTCGGTCTCGTTACCAAATGAAAAGTTTGCGCTTTGCTTTTGCATCCTATTTACTCCTGATTATTGTTCATCATATAAACGCCTAATCGGCCATTTAAAGTGAACTCTTTATTTTGATAATTGAATGTGTTTTTAGCTGATGTTTGTGCTTTATTAATAGCCACTAAATATGAGTTGCCTTTAATATCAAGTTCAACAAGTGTTAAATCGCCCTGCTGACTATATTCAAGCTTTGTAACTCGACTAACAGCTTCTAGGGTATATTCTTTACTTGGGTTGTACTCACCATGTGGCTCTAATACAGATATAAACTTATGTTGCTTTTGACCCTCAACACGACGAATAAAACCATTTTCGTTGCGTAAATTAAAGTGAGGGTCATTTGCGCCTATTTGAGTAAACAAGAAAGACTCATCACCTTTAACCAAGCTCGTTTGCGTATAAAAACGACCATTTTCGTTTAGCCACGTTACTTTAGCTAAACCACTTTGAGGTTGCGCTTGAGCTTTAAGCCATAAATGTTGGTAGCCATTTTTAGTACCTAGCGCAGACAGCTGTGCTGCATTTGCTTTTAACTCAAAGCTGGTATCGATAAGCTGACCTTTATAATGCAAAGGCAGGTCAAGCTGATGCGCTTTATTTGCAACAACATCAAATATATCAAGTGCAACTGTGCTTTGTAGTTCAGGTAAGTTAATAAGTGCAAGCGTACGCTCAAGATCAACGCCTTTATAAGCTGTGCTTATTTCGCCGCTTGAAACCGTGCCATATTCATTCGTTTCGAAAAAGTTAAGTGTAGGGTAATTACTATTTCCTACTTCAACATTTGCATTAAAATGCGTTGTTTCGTCAACCACTACCGTATTGTGCGCAACAGTGTGTTTAGCGTAAGTTTCGTTTTCAGGTAAATAACGACCGCCGTATTTAGCTTCTACATTTAGAAAACGTGCTGCGCCATAATCAGATACAATTTCATTTCCGTGGTCATAAAACTGCCATGTTAATTTATCAAAATGACCATGGCCCAAACCTTGTGCAGCAGGTTTAAACAGTAGCGCTTGATCGCCACCTACCTGCGTTCTCATTACAACTAAAGCACCTTGTTTACCGTCATTACCATCACCGAAGGCAACAGATTTAAACGAATAAGGTTTTGTCATGTTGTTATCAAGTGCTTGAGCTACTTTTAGCCCATCACCAGAGAGAATTATTTGGTCTTGTTGCTTAGCAATATCTAAATAACCTGCATCGTTGGTTAAGCCGTACGCTGCCGTTACACCATTTACTAACTCAATGGTATCGATGCCTTTACTTTTTATTGCATCGTTAATTGGGAAAAACAAACCGTTGTAGCTAAGTTGAATCGTCGTATCAATCGCTTTTAATAATATGCCATCGCGATATTCAAATATTTTTCGTTGTGGTTCGTTGTTTTCAATCGCTTTAGCAAACGTTACAAATGGTAATAGTGCAAAGCGTTGATAGTAAGGACCTTCGTTATAGTAACCTTGTGGTGAAAACAGCATCTCTAGCTGCTTAATAAAGCCACCCTTACCCGATTTTTCTAAATCGTATAATGATTTTTCTACCCACTCAGGTTCGCCTAATACATACCCTGCCATGCCAACACCCGCTGTTGCCCATGTTCCATGGTTATGTACTTTATTAAATGTAGACGGTTGTCCTACAGATGTGAACAACGAAACAGGACGGAGTAAGTCATTCTCGATTGTTTTAATATTATCGGCATTTAACGAGTCATAAATTAGATCATAAGCTTGTATTGTGTACACAAGCCACATTGCTTCATTTAGGCTTTGCCAAAAGAATTTCCCTGGGTTTTGCGAGTCCATTTTACGTTTTGGATGCAGACCAAGCGTTGGGTATAATTTTGCATACTCAAGCAACATATCACGTACATAGTTTGCGTATTTATCATCTTGGCTTAATTGATAAATAATGCCCGCGTTGTACATAAGTTGGTAATTCTTCTTATGGCGCTCATGTGTATAACCACCACCGCCATCTTTTGGAACGGGTACAGTGATAGGCTGTGCAATTTGTTCATCTACTTGCGCTTTTAGCGATTCAAACGCAGTAGCAAACTTTGTGCTACCTTTGCTACTAATTGCTTGGCGCATTTGCTTAACATCATCAGTAGTAATCACTAAGTTTGGGTGCGCTGCATGCGCCCCCAATGATGTAAGTAATGTAATTGCAGCTACAGCAGCTATTTTAAAACGTGTTTGGCATTTTAATAAGTACATAGTATTTACCCTGCCTTATTTAAAATGTTGTTATTTTTTAATACTGCCGTGTGTGGGCCTTTAACTCTTAACTCTTTAACGCTTGGTGCTTTAGTTGCATTAAATGTATTGCCTGAGATTTCAGTTTTAGGCTCGCCTACTGTGTGCTCTACAACAATAGGAGCAGATTTAACAAATTTATTATCTTTAATATTAGTAACCTGAACACCGTGAACATAAATGCTCGCTTGCTCTTTGTTACGCTTACCAAGGCCAACGTTATTAAGCGTGTTATTTGTCATTTCAAAATGAGGACCAAATGTACTTTCATCAGTGCCACCACGGTAAAGCTTAAGTACACCGCCTTCTACATTATTAAATGTATTATTATTTACAATGACGTATTCCGCGTTATAAACACCTAAGTCTTCAATTTCAGTATTTAGACGTAAAATGTCACCTGTTACTGTATTAAAGGTATTACCTGTAACAATAATTTCGTCAGCCATTGCACCTTTACCAGTGATAAAGAAATGGAATGAATGATTAATATCTAAAGCATTTAACTCTGAGTTGGTCATTACAAAGCGGTAATTATCAACCATACCCCATTTTTGCGTACGAACAATGCTGTTACCTATTGCATCTGGCGCGTTTTCACCTGAAATTGATAAACCATCTAGTTTTAAGCTGCCGCCATCATGTATTTCAAACAAGGTAGAGCGTTGAAAAGTAAGTTTAGACTTTGTGTTCTGCTTTGCTTTAATTGTCAACGTTTTATCAATTTTAACCAGTTTAGACACATCATACTGGCCAGGCGCTAGCTCTAGAACATCGCCTGACTCTGCATTATCAATAGCGTCTAGTAATGCACTTACATCAGCTTTAACAGAATGTGTCTTACCAGAATCAAAATCAACTAAAGCAGGTACTTTTGCATACCAACTAACACCGGTATCTTCTTTTTTAAGTACTTTTAAATCGCGCTTTGCACCTACATTTAAACTTTTAGATGTTGGGTAAAGTAGACCATTACTTGCTTTTTCAAGCGTGATCTTATCTTTTTTTACACCGTACGTTAGCTCAGAAAGCACTTTTTTATCTGCAATGTTGTTACTTAATACTAACCCACTTACATCGTCGAATGTTGTAAATGGCTGTTCACCATCTTGGTTTATGATTAAGTTGTTTTTCATTACGCTATTTTTTGGGGCTGCGCTACGCTCAGCATCGCTACCTGCAGCAAGTTGAATATGACGCACATTTATAAATGTGTTGTTTTCAATTGTCGCATTTTCTACTTGGTGATAACGATTAATAGATGAATTTGGTACGCCGTTCATCACAGTAAAACCACTGCCAAAACGATAGCCTGTTAGGCCTTGTAGGTAGTTATTTCTTACAATTTGATCTTTATTGATAACGCGGATACCACCTGTGTGATCAACACCATTACCAATGAAGATATTTTCTTCTATAAGATTGCCGTTACCATGGCGCAGCGTTAATGTACCGCGCGCTTCATAAAATACGTTATTACGAAGGATATTTTTACCTGATTTAACCGAAACAATTTCGACTTCACCATTGGTACGTTCAAAGTAATTATTTTCAACCAATGTATGCGAATCAGTTAGTGAGTAATGGCTTGTGCCAATACGCAGGGTTTCACCACCGTTAGAACCAAAAGTAGGACGGTAGCCAAAATAGTTGTTATCTATACGATGATAGTTTTCCTGGCTTGCTTTAGTGTTTAAACGAACAGCAACTGTCACACCTTTATTTCGTTTGCCAACTAAATGACTATGATCAAAGCGGTTATGTTGTCCATATAAGGCAACCCAATAATCAGACTCTCGTTTGTCTGGATTACTGTAATTATCGATTACTATTTGAGTAACTCGTGAATTGTAGGCTAATTCATTTTTATTTTTACGAAATTCTATTACAGCTGAGCTCGGTGTGTAGCCGTCTTTAAATACTAAACCAGAAGCTTCAAGGTATTTACCTGCAAGTCTTAGGTTAGATTGACCTGATAGAATTACTTTTCCGTTAGTTTCAGCGGTTAATATAATAGGAGAGTTTTTTGTACCTTGGCCTTCAAGTAGAATTTCGAAGTCAGACCAAGTACCATTTTTAAGTACTACTTTGTCGCCAGCAACTAGATTAGCTGCGATATCATTAAAAGCTTGTTTATTTTCTATAAAATAATCTTTGGCCGCTACTTGTGTGGATATGCAACCGATGAGAACTAGACTAAGCTTTATTGTATTAATCAAACGCATAGTTAACTCTTTTTCGTTGTGACTGAAAGTAGTGCTTCATCAGAATTAAAAAAAGCTGACATTGCACAAAGACTTTAGTCAATTGGTGTCATGTGTGTTAAAGCGCTTTAAGTTAAAGCTCAAAGCGCTCAATAAGGTCGAGAAGTATTACTTTTCTAACTTTTTGAAGTAATCAAAAATTTCAGGAACGTTACCTTGACCCATACCAGCGTCAAACGCTGCTTGTAGGTTAGCTGATGAACCTTCAGCGATTTTTGATTCAGTACCTAGGTCTTCTACCATTTGTAGGAAGTAGCCTAAATCTTTGTTTGCATTAGCAATCGAGAAACCAAGGTCGCTAACATTATCAACTGCATAGTTTTTACAAAATTGCATAAACGGTGAGTTAGATGGGCCAGTCGACATAATGTCGAAAAGTTGTTGACGGTCAACACCAGCAAGCTCTGCCACTGCAAATGCTTGTGACATAGCACATACTGTCGTCATGCCCATGAAGTTATTGATAAGCTTAGTTGTATGACCTGCACCTAGCTCACCAAGATGGAAAACGTTTTCACCTTGATCTTCCAGTACTGGTTTAACTTTATTGAATGTATCAATATCGCCTGCAGCCATAATGTTTAAAAGACCGTCTTTAGCATGTGCTGGTGTACGACCTAGTGGCGCGTCGATCATGCCTGCGCCTTTAGCTGCTAAATCAGCACCAATTTTTTTAGTAGATGATGGGATAGAAGTACCAAAATCAACTAATACTGCACCTTCTTTAATACCCGCTAGGATACCGTCTTCTGCGTAAACAATTTTTTCTACAACGGCAGACGTCGTAAGACAAAACATAACAATATCTGAACCTTCAGCTAGCTCTTTTGCAGTGCTTGCTGTTTTTGCGCCTCTAGCAACACATGCTGCAACCGCATCTTTGCTAAGGTCCATAACAATTAGCTCATAGCCTTTGTTTTGTAAATTTTCGGCCATGTTGCCGCCCATTAAGCCTAAGCCGATGAAACCGATGACTGGTTTTGACATGAATAACTCCTAAATATGTGGCGCATACTTTTATAAGAACAAGTAAAATTTACTCTATAAATACGCTGTGTCTTTTGTTTCAATTTGTAGAGTAACTTTAAGCTTGAGTTATTTATAAATTAACCTGTGCAAAACGTAACTCTGATTAATTACCAATACATTGTATTCACTCAAACCAAGCAACTTACCAATTGGTATGCAAAAACTGTATTACCATACAGCTTTTTTGTCAACCAATAAGTTAACCAAGCAAACGCCATATTTTTACATATCACACAACAATAAATTTAATAACCCTATAAAAACAGATAGTTATATAGCAAAGACACAATTAAGCAAAGGTTAACTTTTGTTGAACAATCAGTAACTTTTTTTATACTAATAGGTTGACCAATAATCGAGTACTGGTTATTTAAATATTCAAAATTTAATAAAATGATTCATTAATTGGTAATTTATAAAGGTCGAACTCAAACTGTTTTAAGCCCACTCTCATATTAAGGTTGTGATTTATATATAATGCCTACATATATGGCTAATACATATAAACCCCCTAAAACGCGCTTAATAATAGCGCTTAATTAAAAATACCCTTAACTTTGAATAAATAACTAAAGGAACTAAAAATGCGTTTATTACATACTATGCTTCGTGTAGCCGATTTGGATAAATCAATTGCTTTTTATACTGAAATATTAGGTATGAAAGAATTACGCAGAGCTGATAACAGTGAATACAGATACACTCTTGCCTTTGTTGGATATGGCGACGAAGCAGATAACACAGTATTAGAGCTAACTTATAACTGGGACGAGGATAGCTACGACCTAGGTAATGGGTATGGTCACATTGCTATTGAGTTTGATGATATTTACAAAGCATGTGCAGATATTAAAGCTGCCGGTGGCAATGTAAGCCGTGAACCAGGGCCTGTAAAAGGCGGTACTACTGAAATTGCTTTTGTAAAAGACCCAGATGGCTATGCAATTGAGTTAATTCAGAAAAAAGAAGACATGAGTAAATTTTAAATTACTTAACAACTAATTCAAGTTATAACAATTTGCTTAATGCCAATCTGCTTATATATGGGGTCTATTTAGCGTTAAGAAAATTACGCTAGAACTAGGCAAAAATTTTTGTATCTAGTTGTTCTAAATAAAAATTTTTAACGACGTTATAGTGCAATTTAATTCGTTAGATTGATCAAAGATTTATGCTGGTTGGTATAACTATGGAGAGGTTTAATTTTATTTATTGTTCAAATGGTTATGCAGATTGGTATTAAATAAAAGGTGCTTTGCAGCACCTTTTTTTAACGCAACTGACTATCTTTGCTACCACGCCTATTAAACGATTTAGCGCTGGCACCATTACCTTCTATTGCAGCTTGGCATGCAACACAGTAGCGAACTCCTGGTAGCGCCAGCCTTCGTGCTTGTGGGATTTTTTCATCGCACTCGTCACATAGCTCAGCACTTGCACCAGATATTAAATTGCTTCTTGCATACTGTACGGCGTCGTTAACACTTGCATCAATTTGATCTTGAATTGCACCGTCTCGTGCCCATCCACTTGCCATAAATCCTCCTAATAAAGTTGGATGTTTAAATTTATGCTACCAAATTGAATCTTTATAAGTACTGAATAATAAAGCTAGGCATGGGGAGTTATTTGAAGGTTTAAACTACAAAATTATATTTTATATCTAAAGAAAGACGCTGTAGTTGCTCCTTGTAATCTACTTTCAAAAAGCTCAACACTCTAAAATCAGGCAAAAAAAAGCAGCTAAAAAAGCTGCTTTGTAATTCTAATTATTTATTTAAATATTAAAGGCTGTAATCAACAACCTTCATGCCTAATTTTTCAAGCTCTGGGCGAAGTGTTTTAGCATCACCCACTACTAAATAAATCATATCTTTAGTGTTTAAGTGTTTTTTAGCTAAGGCGTTAACTTCTTCTTTGCTAATATTGCTAACAATCTCATTTCTTTCTTTTACAAAGCTAGGTTTTAAATCGAACTCTAATATTTGTGCTAAAAAGCCAAGTTTTGCATTAGGCGTTTCGTATTTAAGCGCATCTTTTTGATTGATAGCTTTACGCATAAACATAAGCTCTTCATCAGTGACACCGTTTTGAGCATAGTTATTAAGCTCATTAGTAAACTCTGTAATAGACGCTGCAGTAGAATCGGCTCTCACCGCTGCAGAAGCTGTAAAGCCACCTGATGTTTTATCACCCCAAAAACGAGAGCGAGCACCGTAAGTGTAGCCTTTATCTTCTCGTAAATTTAAATTGATACGGCTGTTAAACGTGCCACCAAATGCAAAGTTCATTAAGTTAGCTTTAAAAAACTCACCTGTAATGTCTTCAACCATATCGCGTTTACCAATACGAATTTCTGATTGAGGGGCATCTGGTTTATCTACAAGATAAATGACATTAGTTTCGACTTTAGGTTCGCTGAAATCAACAGTAACTGGGCTCGATTTACCTTGCCAGCTTGCAAGGGTAGCTTTAACCTTTGGCTCAATTGTTGACTCTTGTAAATCAGAAACAATAATGACTTGCGCGCCCTGTGGTTTAAAGTTTGCGTTATAAAAAGCTTTAACGTCATCTAATGTAATAGCCTCAATACTATTAAGCGTTCCAGTACTTGGAAGTGCAGCTATATTGTCGCCATATAGTAATTTGCTGTATGTATTAGATGCTAAATACCCTGCATCCTTCATTGAATGTTGAATATTTTGAATGATTTGCTTTTTATTACGCTCAAAGTCATCGGCATTAAATGCAGGTTTAAATAATTTCTCTTCAACAAGCTTTAGCGTTGCATCTACATTTTTGGTTAAGCTAGAAACATACACATTTGTATGTGTTTTATCTGAGTAGATACTTACCTGGCTACCCAGTTTTTCAAGCGCGTTACTCATTTGCTCTGTAGTGTAGTTTTGCGTTGACTCGCTCATTAACGATGCAGTCATTGACGATAAACCCACTTTACTAGCTTGCTCATTATACAAGCCACCCGGAACTTTAATGAAAATAGCGGTGGTTGGCGTTTCTGTACTTTGCGTACCTAATATTTTAATACCGTTTTCGGTCTTAGTTTGCCAAAGAGAAGGAACATCAACAGCAGGATTTGCGCCGGCTACAGGGTGAACACTTCGATCAAATGTATCAACAGCTCTTCGTGCCACTAAATCATCAGCTGAAGTTGTAGATGGACCTCCAAAATCATGCGCTTTAGGCGTAAAGTTGTCTGGGGCAGCTATAAGTTGAGTTTGACCTTCTGGCACAACACTCATAATAACGGCAGATTTACCTTTGATATATTGATTAAAAACACGCATAACATCAGCTTTTGTAACTTTGTTATAACGTGCAATCTCATCTTTAGCTGAGTTTGGGTTACCTGTAAACGTTTCAGATGCGGCTAGTTGAGAGACTTTTCCTGATACGCTTTGCAGACCAAAAATTGCACCTGACTCTATTTTAGCTTTTACTTTATCTAAATCATCTTGTGTAACGCCACGCTCTTCAAATTCAACAAATGAATCACGAATGATTTTTTCCATATCAGCTAACGTTTTCCCTGCTGTAGGATTTGGTAAAGCATAAAGACTAATTGAACACGCTAACTCTTGGCATGGATGATTTGCACTTGCTTGAACAGCAAGTTGAGTTTTAACTAGGTTTTTGTATAGTAGTGAATTATTACCTCCACCTAATATTTCAGCAAGTATATCAAGAGGTGCTTCATCTTCAGAGCGAGCATAAGTCGTTGGGAAACTCATGCTTAATAAAGGTAAGTGAACCTTATCTTCCATTGAAATATATCTATCGGCATCTAGTATTACAGCTGTTTTTTCAACTTTAGGTATTTCAGGACCTTTTGGGATTGGTGCAAAGTATTTAGTAACTAATGGCAGTATTTCATTAGCGCTGATGTCACCACCAATGGTAAGCGTTGCATTATTTGGTCCGTACCATTTTAAAAAGAATGCTTTTAAATCATTTACATTTACGCGATTTAAATCGTCCATAAAACCAATTACAGGCCATGAATATGGATGGCCGTCTGGATACATCGCTTGAGCAACACGTTCACCTAAACGACCATAAGGGCGATTATCAACACGTTGGCCGCGCTCATTTTTTACTGTTTCGCGTTGTACTTCAAATTTTTCTTGGGTTACAGCATCGAGTAAAAAGCCCATTCGGTCAGCTTCTAGCCACAACATCTTTTCTAATTGATTTACAGGTACTGTTTCAAAATAATTTGTTCTATCAGAGTTAGTAGTACCATTTAAGGTACCGCCTGCTTCAGATATTATTTTAAAATGTTCCTCATCAGCAACATTCTCTGATCCTTGAAACATCATATGCTCAAAAAAGTGAGCAAAGCCTGACTTACCCAACTCTTCGCGAGCAGAACCTACGTGGTATGTTACATCAACGTGTACTAAGGGATCTGAATGATCCTCATGCACAATTACAGTTAAACCGTTATCTAGTTTATATTTTTTATACGGTATGTTGATTTCACCTGCATTAGATTTCACTGATTCAATAAGTGTAACGCCAGGAATTGATGTTTCTGTAACAATATTTTTATCAACAGCTTGAGTTGAGCTATTACATGCAGCCAACCCTGATGCAAGTAAAACAGCAAGTGCAATTTTTGTGAGTTTCATTTTTTAGTCCATATTTAAATTAACTCAATGAGTTTAAAGACTAATTAAAAGTACAACAAGGAATATGGAGTGATTATGGGTTTGGTTTTGTAACAAAGTGTAAATAGATTGATATAAAAATGAAATGTAAAATGAGGGTATTAATTTGTAGTTTTATTCTAATAACACTGCACTTTCCTATCTAAGTAGTAAATGACATATCTAAGAGATTGGTACTCTTGATAACGTCGTGCAAAAAGAGTGTTATGTAACACTGCTTTATACAATACTTAAAATAGTAAGTGGCGTCCCCAAGGGGATTCGAACCCCTGTTACCGCCGTGAAAGGGCGGTGTCCTAGGCCTCTAGACGATGGGGACACATAAATGTGTCACTAGGACAACTGAATTTTTAGACTCGTTTCAGGCGAGCTTTCTTAATAACACTACACTTTCCTATTAAAAGAAGTAAGTAGCGCCCCCAAGAGATTAGTACTCTTGATAACGTCGTGCATAGAGAGTGCGGTGTCACACTGCTTTACACAATACTTAAAATAGTAAGTGGCGTCCCCAAGGGGATTCGAACCCCTGTTACCGCCGTGAAAGGGCGGTGTCCTAGGCCTCTAGACGATGGGGACACATAAATGTGTCACTAGGACAACTGAATTTTTAGACTCGTTTCAGGCGAGCTTTCTTAATAACACTTCACCTCCCTATTAAAAATAAGTAAGTGGCGTCCCCAAGGGGATTCGAACCCCTGTTACCGCCGTGAAAGGGCGGTGTCCTAGGCCTCTAGACGATGGGGACACATAAATGTGTCACTAGGACAACTGAATTTTTAGACTCGTTTCAGGCGAGCTTTCTTAATAACACTTCACCTCCCTATTAAAAATAAGTAAGTGGCGTCCCCAAGGGGATTCGAACCCCTGTTACCGCCGTGAAAGGGCGGTGTCCTAGGCCTCTAGACGATGGGGACACATAAATGTGTCACTAGGACAACTGAATTTTTAGACTCGTTTCAGGCGAGCTTTCTTAATAACACTTCACTTCCCTATTAAAATAAGTAAGTGGCGTCCCCAAGAGATTAGTACTCTTGATAACGTCGTGCATAGAGAGTGCGGTGTCACACTGCTTTACACAATACTTAAAATAAGTAAGTGGCGTCCCCAAGGGGATTCGAACCCCTGTTACCGCCGTGAAAGGGCGGTGTCCTAGGCCTCTAGACGATGGGGACACATAAATGTGTCACTAGGACAACTGAATTTTTAGACTCGTTTCAGGCGAGCTTTCTTAATAACACTACACTTTCCTATTAAAAGAAGTAAGTAGCGCCCCCAAGAGATTAGTACTCTTGATAACGTCGTGCATAGAGAGTGCGGTGTCACACTGCTTTACACAATACTTAAAATAGTAAGTGGCGTCCCCAAGGGGATTCGAACCCCTGTTACCGCCGTGAAAGGGCGGTGTCCTAGGCCTCTAGACGATGGGGACACATAAATGTGTCACTAGGACAGTTGATAAGTTTAACTCACATCATGAGCTTTAAGGTAATTGCGTTTAATACAAGTAAAGACTCGAGCTTTAATTGTGACGCTATTTTCTCGGTAAAACCGCCTTTAACTAATAAAAGTTAAGTGGCGTCCCCAAGGGGATTCGAACCCCTGTTACCGCCGTGAAAGGGCGGTGTCCTAGGCCTCTAGACGATGGGGACACAGAAAACTGCTACCCTAGGACAAAACACTAATTTTTGGTGGAGCCATGCGGGATCGAACCGCAGACCTCTTCACTGCCAGCGAAGCGCTCTCCCAGCTGAGCTATGGCCCCAACTTAATCAATACTCGTCGTGATAAACACATCGTGTATCGCTTAGTGCGGGGCGCATTCTATGCACCACCCAAAATAAAGTCAACAGTTTTTTACCTAGCTTTATTTAAATGGTTTAATTTTCAACAAACTGGCTATCAAGCGTGCTAAAAAATACAATTTGAATAAGATTCTAGCCCTACTGCTTATAATAACATCACCATATTGCAGCGAATACTCAATAGCCCTCACTCCCCCATTTAATGAAACAAAATTGCATCAAAGCAAAGGTATACATTTATATGCAAATTAAACTTATCTAAAAGCTACCAATTAAGGCCCCGCCAATCGCCTTAATCTTTTAAAAGTTACAATTGCTTATAATAACCAAAACTTAAATGTAGATTTGAGAGTACCCGCAGCCTTTACTTGCTTAACAACCAGCGTAACTCGTACTAAAAAATTCGATTATTGTTTGAAGAGCATTTTTAAAAGAGCACTGTTGCTTCGTAATTCTATGTATAAAACTTCAAGGCGTGTTGATCTTTGGTGGGTGAAGCGGAAGCTTTGCTCGGTTTTTACTTATTCTTACATGGATGTAAGCCATTAGGGTAACGCAGGAGCAGTTACCGAGCCCACTAGGTTACAAACCTCGCGCCGCGATTTAATCGTCCCTAGATTGAACAAATTTGAATCCACAAAGGTCAACACGCCCTAGTTATATGTGATCTATTTAGTCTTAACCCGAAGGCTAGTAGCGAGGAATACATATTTACGAGATGGCTAGGTTGGCTTATAAAAATAAAGTAGGTACAAAATAGAGTTTAGAATGTTGAAAATAGTATTTGTTTTGGGAAGTTTAGATTAAATTCATTTTTAAAGGACCGCTCTATTCACTAAATAACTCGCCCTAATATTAATCCATCTTGCTCATAATCATAAAAACGACTCCAGTAAAAAAACAATGAGTATCGTAAAACTAAATTTAAGGTTAATAAAATACAATTCCCTACTCACTTTTAGGTGCTTAATTGAACTGCAATATCAAATTTGATGATAAAATAGACTTCAACCATATCCTATTGTTTATAAAACCTTCATTCAGCACATTTTTATCATTCAAGTGTTGACACATTTCCAACTCTATCTATAATAGCGCCCCACAACAACGCAGCAATGCAATGTTGTTTAGATGTGGGTGATTAGCTCAGTTGGGAGAGCATCGCCCTTACAAGGCGAGGGTCACTGGTTCAAGTCCAGTATCACCCACCACTTTTTAGTTAAAGTATTCACATCTAAATTCTATATGGGTCATAAGCTCAGTTAGAAAATAGAGAGCATTACCGCTACTTACAAGTAACGGCAAAGTTCACTGGTTAAAGTCCAGTACTATTTATTTAATAGTAGCGTTTTAATTTATATGTGGGTGATTAGCTCAGTTGGGAGAGCATCGCCCTTACAAGGCGAGGGTCACTGGTTCAAGTCCAGTATCACCCACCACATATAAAACCTATTACTATATTAATAGTCGTGTTTTAAAATTGTAATATGGGTCGTTAGCTCAGTTACAAGAAAAGAGAGCATCACCGCCTTTTATAAAAGATGGCGAAGTTCACTGGTTAAAGTCCAGATACTATCTATATCGGTAGTAGCATGTAATATGGGTCGTTAGCTCAGTTGGGAGAGCATCGCCCTTACAAGGCGAGGGTCACTGGTTCAAGTCCAGTACGACCCACCATTTTTTAAATGGTGCATATTACAAAAAATCTAAATGGTTCGTTAGCTCAGTTAGAAAAAAGAGAGCATCACCGCTATTTACAAGTAACGGCGAGGTTCACTGGTTAAAGTCCAGTACTATTTATTTTAATAGTAGCGTTTTAATTTATATGTGGGTGATTAGCTCAGTTGGGAGAGCATCGCCCTTACAAGGCGAGGGTCACTGGTTCAAGTCCAGTATCACCCACCACATATAAACCTATTATTATATCAATAGTCGCGTTTTAAAATTTAATATGGGTCGTTAGCTCAGTTGGGAGAGCATCGCCCTTACAAGGCGAGGGTCACTGGTTCAAGTCCAGTACGACCCACCATTCCTAGAATGGTGCATATTAAAATGTAATTTGGGTGATTAGCTCAGTTGGGAGAGCATCGCCCTTACAAGGCGAGGGTCACTGGTTCAAGTCCAGTATCACCCACCAAATTACATCAAGCGGTTAATTGATAATAAAGAATTAAATAACAGGCATACCTATTATATGTGGGTGATTAGCTCAGTTGGGAGAGCATCGCCCTTACAAGGCGAGGGTCACTGGTTCAAGTCCAGTATCACCCACCACATATAAATACCATTAAACAACTTCTCTAGTAATAACTATTCCTTCTCATATTAAACACATTTACGAACTTTATAAAAACTCAATATATAAATCGCATGTAATTAACTTAGCCGTAAGAAAAAGAGCATCACCACCCTTTACAAATAATGGCGAGGGTCACTGGTATCAAGCCAAGTAATCACCAACCACATATAAATACCATCAGACAACTTCTCTAGTAATAACTTTTTCCCATATTAAATACGTTTAACTCCTATTTTTACCTTAAATACATTTCATATTTTTATTAAAATCTAAATTTCCATATCAAAGCACTCATCAAATATAGCGTTTCCATTTTACTTATTTGGTTTTTAATTATGTTATTCGGCTCAGTACTTTCGTAGTGAGATAAACGTATTAGGCAAAGTTAAGTACCTAATAAATACAGCTATCATTTAAATTCCCTTGTAAGGAGTTAAACTGTTGATTATAGTCTGTGTTAAATACAATTACGCTTAAGCCAATGCCAACTAAGATCTATTCAAAAGCCAAAATACTTATAGTAGAGGAGCAGCCACTTGCTCAAAGCTATATGAAACAATCGTTAGAAAGGCTTGGCTTTCGGCAGTTGCGCTTTGCTGATCATGCAAACTCTGCAAAAGAGCAGTGTTTAAGTGAAGAATTTGATTTAATCGTTTGCTCATTCAACTTAAACAAACACCAAGATGGCTACCAGCTTTATGAAGAGCTACGAGTAAAGCAGCTCATAAAAAGTTCGACTGGCTTTATTTTTATCTCAGCAGAAACAAGTGGCTCACTCGTTCATAGTGTTCTTGAGCTGCAGCCAGATGACTTTTTAGTTAAGCCTTTTACAGTACAAGAGCTTAAAACACGCATTGAACGAATCTTAAAGCGTAAACACGACTTACAAACAGTGTATTCATTAATTGATGATGGTAACGATTCAAAAGCTATTAAATTTATTGATACCGCTCTGGATAAAAAAAATAATAATTACAGCCCTATCCTACTTCGCTTAAAAGGCGATGCCCTACTTCGCTTAAAGCGCGCTCAAGATGCAAAAGACTTTTTTAAGTCTGTTCTCGATATTCAAAAATTTGCTTGGGCAAAAGTAGGTTTAGTAGAGGCACTTATAGCGAATAACGAACATATTTTGGCGCAGCGAATGCTCAAGACAATGTTAGAGCGCCAAGAAACTCGTTTAGTAGCCCTTGATTTGTTGGGCAGATTAGAAATAAAGCTAAATCAGTTTGAACTAGCACAAAGCTTTTTAAGTCAAGCTGCAGACATTGCACCGCGAAACATCACACGCCAAAAATCGTTAAGTAATGTGTCGCTAATTAATCATGACTACGAAAAAAGCTATTTAACTCAAAAAGATATAGCCACCTTTGCAAAGCACTCAATACACGACCACCCCGATGTATATTTGAATGCAGCACGTGCCGGTATCGACTTTGCGTTAACGACTGATCAAACTGATCAAATTCAACGAATTTCTAGACAAACAAATCAGTACATTAATGATTTAAAAAAACAGTTTCCTAATAATGCAAATCAAGCTCAAATTGATGTACTTAATGCACGACTTCATTACTTAAAAGACGAGCATCAAAAAGCGAAAAAGCTAATTGAGCAGCTTGATGACGACGATACTCATATCCGATCGGTTGATGGAGCACTTGATAAAGCAAAAGCATTTCATGAACTGGGGTTTCATCAGAAGGCGCAAACCTTATTCACCCAAATAATTAGCCACTGTGAAAGACACCCTGCAGTTAGCGACACAACTTACTTGCGTTATATTCAGCAGCAGCAAAGTGAGCGACGCGATATTAAAATGGGTCCAAAAGAGCTTAATAATCATGCCGTTAATCAATTTAATAAAGGGCAGTTAAATACTGCGCTGGAGGCTTTTACGCAAGCGTTTAGAGTCATGCCTCGCAATCAGAGTATTGCACTTAATTTATTACAGTGCCTATTTGATTTAACCAAGCAATCTGGCAGCTCATTTAATATGGATCTTGCTAGAAGATGCTACGCCCTTCTTGATAAAACTAAATTACAAGCAGATCAGACGCAGCGTTTAGATAAGATTTTACATATAGCAAAAGAAATGAATTTAGATATTCAAAGCGCTAGTAAATAAAATATTAGAGCTTTTTCATTGCTGCGGCATTAACGCAATAACGTAAACCTGTTGGTAATGGGCCATCTGGAAAAATATGGCCTAAGTGCGAATCGCACACATTACAAACCACCTCTATGCGCTCCATACCATGACTTGTATCGTTTACATAACCAATCGCTTCAATTGTTGCAGGTTGCGTAAATGACGGCCAACCAGTACCACTATCAAACTTTTCATCGGCATCAAACAATAGGTTATCACAGCAAATACACACATACTTGCCAGGTTCGAGTAATGTACAACTACCCGAGCTATCTGGGCGCTCTGTTCCCTTCTTGCGTGTTACGTAATATTCATCTTCTGATAGTTGCATCCGCCACTGCTCGTCAGTTTTGACTACTTTTTTACTTGGGGTAGGATTGCCGTTGGTGGCAAAGTTAATAACATCATTCCACTTCAACATAATAGCCTCATTGAATAGTTGATTAACCGTACTTAATAAATTTATAAGAAGTACGGTTAATTATTACGTTATTTAATACACTAGAGATCAGCTAAAGAGTGTTGAGCGTTTAAAACTAAAACTCGTTCAATCTTAAAGGTAATCTCCTCAGCTAAAGGTAATATTTTGTTTTTCTGAGTCGGTAAGTATTCGTTTAATAAAACTATCTAGCTCTGCTTTTTTTACAGGTAAACTAACACTCATTTGGCGCTCGTTATTACTGTAAATTATTAGCTCATCATCCTTTGTTGTTATGCGTTCAATACTCTCAATAACTAACCAATTTGGACCATGCTTTTTATCAAAAAATCCCATCAAACTAAAAAGTAGTAAATGTTGGGCATCTCGCTGAATAAAATCCTCTAGCCTATTTCTTGATTTAAATAAGGGCGTTAGCCTATAAACGCTTGAGCAAAAAACAAATACCCACAACCCAAATAGCGCTTTAAACCACATAGACTCTAAAAGCTCAGTGCTAATCATTAAAATAATAAGCACTAACCCTATTAACGATATAGCTATCGCTATTTTTTTATTTACAGCGTCCACAACTAATCCCTTTTAAGTCGCTTTTTTTCTTCTGATGCTTTTTCTGTCGGCTCAGGCCAATCATTAAAAAAAACGGTTAAATAACGGCTTTTCACCAAATACCACAATACCCATAAAACAATCATCATTTGTACTGCTAAAAATGATGAAAATCGATAATGGCTATGCGCGGCTTGAATACTTAACCATGTTAAATCAACAACAGCACATACAATAAGGGGCCAGCGCATATGCCGCCATATTTTTGCTAACTTATCGCTCGCACTGTGTGAATCTCGTGGTCTGCGTAAACAAAATAAAATAGTCGGTATTATTGCGATACTTCCAATTGCTATTGCAATAAAAAAATCATTTTTATTTTTAAAAAATAACGACATTAAATCAAGTTCAGGCCTGCGACTTAAAGCCGCAATCACCCAAATAAAATAGCCACGTAATAGCACAAGCAAACTTAAGTTAAATGCAATAGGAGTTCGGTAACTTCCGTACTTATCCCAGTATTCTGGACCGTATCGGCTCATTGTTGCGTCCTAACCATTATGCTTTTGAAGCAGCTCAATTAATTCATCTTCCGTGAGTATGTCGATACCTAAATCTTGGGCTTTAGTCAGTTTTGAACCTGCTTTTTCACCCGCGACTAACGCATCAGTTTTCGCTGATACGCTACCAGATACTTTAGCACCTAGTTGCTGTAAGCGTGCTTTTGCGTCATTACGATTAAGCGTATTTAGCGTACCAGTAAGTACATAAGTAAGCCCAGCAAGCGGTTGTTCTTCTTCAGAAGGTGCACTCAACGCTGGCCAGTTTACGCCTTGCTCTATAAGCGCATTAACAACTTCTAAATTATGCTCTTCATCAAAAAAACCACGAACATGCGTTGCAACTATTTCGCCTACATCACTTACCTGCGTTAAACTATCAATGCTGGCATTTATTATATTTTCAAGGGTAAGGAAGTGATTAGCTAAATTTTGTGCTGTTGCCTCACCTGCTTCGCGAATACCTAATGAATATAAAAACTTAGCAAGCGTAGTGCCTTTCGCCTCTTCAAGGGCTGTTACTAAATTTTTGGCTGACTTAGGTCCCATTCGTTCAAGTGACTCAAAATGTCCTTGTTTTAAAATAAACAAATCAGCGGGCGTTTTTATAAGCTCTCTGTCTACCAGCTGATCAACAATTTTATCGCCAAGGCCGTCTATATCCAGCGCTTTGCGTGACGCAAAGTGTTTAATTGCTTGTTTGCGTTGTGCAGGACATACAAGTCCACCCGTACAACGAGCGACAGCTTCGCCTTCAACCTTTTCAACATGAGAGTCACAAATAGGACAAGTTACTGGAAATTCGATATCTCTGGCATCATCAGGGCGGCGCTCAAGTACAACTTGCGTTATTTGGGGGATTACATCTCCAGCACGGCGAATAATAACTGTATCACCTACTTTTACACCCAAGCGTGCAATTTCATCACCATTATGTAGTGTTGCATTTGATACGGTAACACCACCAACAAAAACAGGCTCTAGGCGTGCAACTGGGGTAATAGCGCCAGTACGGCCCACCTGAAATTCGACATCTAGCAGTTGGGTTATTTCTTCTTGCGCCGGAAACTTATACGCAATAGCCCATCGAGGAGCGCGTGCCACAAAGCCTAAACGCTCTTGTAAGGCCTTTTGGTTTATTTTTATTACTACGCCATCAATTTCATATTTAAGCTCGCCACGGCGCGTTAAAATGTCGCTGTAGTACTCAAGCGCGGCTTTAGGACCTTCAACTAATTTTGTTTCTGGGCACAGTGGCAACCCCCAGTCAGTTAACTTTTCTAATTGCTGATAGTGATCCTCAGGAATACTGCCATCAGCTACAAGCCCGGTACTATAGGCATAAAACATGAGTGGGCGTTTAGCTGTAATTTTAGAGTCGAGTTGACGCAAACTCCCCGCGGCTGCATTACGCGGATTAACAAATACTTTTTCACCGCGTTTTTGCGCTTCAGTATTTAATTTATCAAAGCCAGCGCTGTCCATAAATACTTCGCCGCGCACTTCAAGCTCTTTTGGGTAATCACCACGTAACTTAAGCGGTACATTACGAATAGTTTTAACATTTTGTGTAATGTTTTCACCGGTAAAACCATCACCTCGCGTAGCCGCTTGTACAAGCACACCATCACGATAAATAATTGATACGGCTAATCCATCAAGTTTTGGCTCACAACAAAAAGTAAGCTCATCAGTACTCATTAAACGCTCTTTTATACGGCGATTAAACGCAGTGAATTCTTCTTCACTAAACGCGTTATCAAGCGATAACATGGGTACTTGGTGCGCTACTTGCTCAAATTTACTCAGTGCGGCACCGCCTACTTTTTGTGTCGGAGAGTCGGCGGTTAAAAATTCAGGGTGCTGCATCTCTAGTGCGCTTAATTCGCGTAATAACCTATCGTATTCAGAATCAGGAATACTGGGGGTGTCGAGCACATAATAGTTATAGTTGTGTTGCTCTAATGTAGTACGAAGATGATTAATTTGCTCACTAATGCTGCTAGACATTTAAACCTCAATAAACATAAAAAAAGCCACTTTGACGATTCACCGTCCAGTGGCTTATAAAAATATAATGTATGCGTTATTTACGCTGAAAAAGAACGAACCTGTTCAACATATTGCCTGATGCGCTCTACTGTCATTTCATTGCGCTCAGCATCTAAAATTTGTGCACCAAATTCATCCGCTAACTTTTTAGCTGCGCTGTGCAACATATTAAATGCCGCTAGACCATCGCCGTCGCACGGTAACGTCATAAATAAACTTACCCCAGCGGTACTAAATTGTTCCATATTATCAATATCAAACGTACCTGGGTTGTACATATTTACTAATCTAAATAAAACAGGGCCTTGGCCAGCCGGATCTAAGTGGCGATTAAAAAAGCCTTCCTCTGAATATTTAAAACCTAAAGTATTAACTGCTGGTAATAGTTTACTGCCCTGCATACTAAGCTCTTCTGGCATTTGAATATGCACAATAACAAAGTCAGACATTTGAGCAGGCGCTTCTTCAGCACTTTGATCTTTTGTTTCAAGATCATCAACTATTTCTAAGTCATCTTCAATCGGTGTTTCTGGCACGCTTGTATCAATTTGCGGCTCATTTGCATCAAAGTTAAGCTCGCCAAATTGTGGCTCATCACGTTCGTCTTGCATTGGCTCTTTTGGCTCAGCCTCAGTACGAAACGGTTTAGATGAAGCTGGTGCGCTTTGTTGTAATGGCTCAACCCGTTCATTATCCGATACTTCTGGGCGGTCTTTTTTTCTAACTGACCACAATCCATGTATTAATAAACCACCAATGACAATTACACTGATAACGATTAAAACCCATCTTAATTGTTCGGCCATCCCCTCACCTTTTATTATTTGATATGCCTAAAACCTGTATATTAATGAAAAACTAATACACTTGTTATAAAAATTTATGCGTGTGCAAGTTGCACAGCTTGCTCTATATCTACAGCAACCATACGCGATACGCCAGGTTCTGCCATAGTAACACCTGTTAATCTACCTGCCATTTCCATCGCAATTTTATTATGACTAATATAGATAAACTGCACTGATTGTGACATTTCTTCAACCAAACGGCAAAAACGCACAACGTTGGCATCATCTAATGGTGCATCTACTTCGTCCAGCATACAGAAAGGAGCTGGATTGAGCCTGAATATAGAAAACACTAATGATAATGCGGTCAGCGCTTTTTCTCCACCACTTAACAAATGAATTGTTGAATTTTTCTTACCCGGTGGTCGTGCCATTATACTAACACCACTTTCGAGTAAATCGTCACTGGTTAATTCTAAATACGCGCTTCCACCTCCAAAAACTTTAGGAAATAGCTCAGCAAAGTCTTCGTTTACTTGATCGAACGTCGCTTTAAAGCGTGTTTTGGTCTCACTATCAATTTTACGAATTGCACCTTCAAGGGTGCTTAACGCTTTTGTTAAATCATCTAATTGATTATCAAGATAATCACTACGTGCTTTGGCTAAATCAAATTCTTCTATTGCCGCTAAGTTTACTGCACCTAATTTATCTAGCTGATTAGTAAATCCGGTTAACTGATTTTGTGCTGCACTTAAATTTAATGAATCTGGTAATTCATCAAGTATTGCTTTTAAGCTTTGTTTCAACTCTTCTAATGGCTCAAGCGCAACTTGCGCTTTTATTACTAAGCTTTGTTCTTCAATTGTTAGCTTTTGGTGTTGCTCTTGCAAGCCCACCAGCTCACCTTGTGAATTTTTAAGGCTTATTTGCTTAGTGTTTAAGCTCTCTTTCGCCTGAGCTAATTCTTTTTGTAGCAATACTAATGCCTGCTCACCTTTTTGATGCTGTGCTAAGAGCTGCGTAATTTTATCGCTAAGTTCTTGCTCTGGTATCAGCAGCTCTTCTATTTCACTAAGTAGTTCTTGCGCACCTTCTGATGCACTCACGTGCTCTTGCTCTGCATGGCTCAATTTGGTTTGGCTTAACTGCCATTCACTGCGTGCCTTTTGCTCTGAGAGCGTTGCCTTATGTGCTTGTGTTTTATATTGCTCAAGCATGCTTAATGCTTCGCTATAACTTTTATCACTTTGTGAGCGCAAGCTATTTGCAGCGTCTACTTCATCCGCTAAGTTAAGTTGCTGCTCATCCAACACTTCAAATTGCTCTGTTTGCTCATCAAGCACGGTACTTAATTGTAAAAGCTGATTTGTTAATTGCTGTTTTTGTTGTTGTAGCTTTTCTAGTTGTAACTTAAATTGTGCTACTTGCTGTTTGAGCATATCGCTGCGCGTACTGGCTACCGCTATATTTTGCGCAAGCTCATGTATGGCTTCTTTTAGCTCGCTTTGCTCGTTAACTAACTTTATTTGCTCAGCTGTATGTTCGTCACGAGTGTGTGTTACTTGTTGTAGCTCGTCCTCGGCATTAGTTAACTGCTGCGCTTTATCTTGCAATTGCTTATGCTTTAAAAGTAATGAGTTTTCTGCATTACATTCAGCATTTACATGCCAATTACGACCATATAAAGCACCGTTTTTATCCATAACGGCTGTATAAAAACTATCTTTTAGTATTTCTAAATCACCGCTTTCACTATAAGCAATACGTGCTAAATACTCTGGATAAACACCGCTTGTTATATATGTAGCTAAGCTATTTGTTGGCACACTTTTATCACTATTTGGCCACACACTGTTATCAGCTTGCTGCTCACTTACATTTAAGTGCTCTAAAGATTTAAGTGCTTGCTCTATTAGAAGCTCAAAGCCTTCTTTAACACTTAGCTGATTAAACAAACCATTAGTACGTTCACTTTTTTCATCAAGCCCTAATGTACTTTTAAGCCCCGTTATACTGGCTTTTAACTCGTTTATTGTTTGAGTGAGCGTCGAATATTGTGTTTGTGAATTATTAACAAGCTCATTTTGCACCTCAAGCTTAGCAGTGCACTTCGTATGTGCTGTTTGTTTAGCGGCAAGTTCTTGAGTTAAGGTTTGTGTTTGCTGTGATTGCTGTATTAACTGCTGCTCTACATCACTACTTTGTAGCTCGCTAAGCTGAACAGTTAACTGATCAATTTGCTCGTTAACGTGGCTTATTTGCTGCTGAGTTTGTTTAATATGACTACTATGTAGTTGCACGTTATTATTAAGCTGTTGCTGTTGCTCACACAAAGCTTGCCAATGAGTATGGTGGCGCTGCTTAAGTGTTAATAATTCCTCAAGTTCATGCGTTAACCCACTAACTTGCTCTTCACATATTAAGGCATTTTCACTTGCCTCTTGCAGGGCTTCGTTGAGCTGCTCGCACACAATTTGCTGCTGCGATTTTACCTCAGCACTTTGGATTTGGCGTTGCTGTAATTTAATTAAATTTTGTTTTAGCGTTTGGGTTTGCTGCTTTATATTTATTTGTTGTTGCTCAGCGCGAGTAAGCTCTGTGTGTATTACATGTTGCTGATGCTGTGCATCGCTTAGTTTATCTTGCTGGGCTTGTACTTGCCCCTCTAGGCTTGCAAGTACATCGTCATGCCCTGAGTTAGCGGTTTTAAAAAACGAAATTTGATCATTAAGTTTTTTAATTTTGGCGCTTTTTTCAAGTTGCTGCTGATGTAACTTTTGCCATTTTAAAACGGCAATTTGGCCTTTTAGCGTACGTTCTTGTGCTTTTAATTCGCGGTATTTTTTTGCATCAACCGACTGCACAGCCAATTTATCGAGCTGGCTTTGTAATTCTTTACGCACATCTAACAAACGTTCAAGATTTTCGCGAGTGCTCTTTATACGAGTTTGAGTTTCGCGGCGGCGCTCTTTGTATTTAGAAACGCCAGCGGCTTCTTCTAAAAATACGCGCAGCTCTTGTGGTTTACTTTCTATTAAGCGCGAGATCATCCCTTGCTCAATAATTGCGTAACTACGAGGACCAAGACCGGTGCCTAAAAATATATCGGTAATATCACGCTTACGGCATTTACTGCCATTTAAAAAATACAGTGACTGTCCGTCGCGCGTTACTAAACGCTTAATAGCAATTTGGTTTCGATCGGCAAATGTGTTTGAAGGACTTCCTTTATCGTTATCAAAAACAAGCTCTACAGAGGCTTGTGATATGGCTTTTCGATTAGTTGAGCCATTAAAAATAACGTCGGTCATGGCGTCGCCACGCAGGTTTTTAGCAGAGCTTTCACCTAGCACCCATCGTACTGCATCAATAACGTTAGATTTGCCACAGCCATTGGGGCCAACAACACACGTCATTTGATCAGGAAATGGAATTTTAGTGGGCTCTACAAAGGATTTAAAGCCCGCTAATTTAATAGTGCTTAAGCGCATCTTATTGTTATTACCGATTATTATTGTTATTGATTACAAACAATTTAACTCATTAACAGTTAAATTGTTAAGCTTGTCGTTTAAAATTATCTAAAATAATACCGGTCGCCATTGCCACATTAAGCGATTCTGCACCACCAAAAGCGGGGATGGTGATTTTATTAGTTACTAACTTTGCACATGTCTCGCGTATTCCATGCGACTCACTGCCCATTAGTAAAACGCCTGAGCCCGTAAATTGGGTTTTATGCACGCTTTGCCCATCTAAAAAAGCACCGTAAACAGGTAAATTTAAAGACTGTAGGTAATCAGGTAAATCTACTTGGCTTACCGATACCCTTACAAATGAGCCCATCGTGGCGCTAATAGTTTTTGGGTTGTAAGCGTCTGCGCTGTCGGTGCTAGTTACTATATGTTTAATACCGTACCAGTCTGCCACTCTTATTATTGTGCCTAAATTACCAGGGTCTGATACGCCATCAAGTGCGAGTATTAAGCCACTTGCTTGTGGTAAAGCTGCCTTTGGCATATCAACAATAGCAATGGCTGCATTATTGCTAACTAGGGTGCTGGCTTTGGTGAGGGTCTCTTCATCAGCTTCTATAAAGTTAGCTTGCGGATACTTACCTTGGTACGCATTTATAAATTCGTTTGTAGCAAAAATATTAACCACATTTAATGGGCTGTTTAATAACTCAAGTACGTTTTTCTCACCCTGTACAAGGTATTGATTATATTGCTTTCGGTACTTTTTTTGGCCAAGTTGGCGAATAAGTTTGAGTTGGTTTTTTGAAATCATAACAGCCCCATAAAATTATCCAGCAAGTATAACAGATTTCGTTATAACATCTGAACTCGAAAAGCAGCGAATGGGGCTAATTTATCTTACTCGCACTTCTTTCAAAGGTCAGATTAATGCGAATAAACATGCCTTTTATTGCTTCTAATTGATTTGAATCGTCAACCGTCTGAGCCAATTCCCCATAAAGATTATCTGACGCTTGCTTAAACTTATTATTAAACTTGCCCTTGGTTGCCAACATAAATGCATCGGCTAATGTACGCTGCCACTCATTTAAATACTTTAGCTTTGTATTACCAGCCAAATTTTCACAAATTGAGTTTAATCGAACCGACGCATGCCCTAAATTTAGAGCGGTTAGTGCAAGATCTGTAATAACGCGTGAGTGTGAACCTTGATCGTAATTAGTTAAGCGTATTAGCCTATCGGCCATGCGGCGGTTATACCAAATACTTGGGGTTGGATGGTTATTTATTTCGAGTAAATCTTTATAAGTAGCCTTAAAAACACGATGAACAAGTAATTGTACACTCGGACCTGTGAATAACTGAAAAATCCAAAATAAAATACTCACCCCCGCAAAAATTGCCATTGCAGAGCTAAGTGTGTAATCGATTGAAAACGCAAGGCTCATATCGGTACTGGGTCTTACCAAAATCGTAAATGGGATACAAAACCCCAAGCCATATGGCAATGTTTGTTGATCAGCTAGCAGCAGTAAACCCAGAAAATAAGGCCCTGCTAATACAAGTAGTAATATTTCTAATTGCCCACCACTTTGTGATAATAAATTGAGTGCGTAAAAAATAGTTACAATAGCAGCAACCACCACGCCTACCAATAAACGCTTTATTACCACCTGTAAAATAGCTAACGGTATTCTCGCCAACATTATCGAAAATATGACCGGTAAAATCATAATTAATAATGCAGCAGAAGAGCCTGTATTAATCCAAATAAATGCGCCGATAGAAAACACCAAAGCAGTTCTAAATCCAACAATTATGCCAGCTAATGGGTCTCGATATGTAAGCATACTGGGTGCATTTAATAATGTTTTATCACGCTCTTCTAACGCTCTGTATGCGCGTAGTAAAATTGTTAAGTCGGCTGCTACTTCTAAGCTCACATTGAGCATGTGAGATTCAAATGGCGAATCACACACCGTATTTGCTCTATAGTCGGTTAGCTCTTTACGCAGCGTTTTAACTTGTTCGGCGCAGTAATCAAAATCGTCAGACTCTTTAATTTGCGCAAATACTTGCTTAAGTTTACTTATTAATTTATCTAAAGTAGGTGTAATAAGGTCTTCGTGGTTTCGCTGTAGGCGACCAATTATTTGAATTAAGGCCAATAAAGAAAGTACTTTTTGCGACAACTGATTTGCAGCACGCGAGCGCCCTGGACCTTTTGGTCCTTCGTACCTTACTGCGCTGGAATCTTCGTTTATTGATCCCAGTGTTGCCATAATGCCATCTATTTGCTGGTGACGGTTTTCGTGAGAGCCCTTAGAATCAAGCTCAATAACTAAATAATGTAACGTTTGATTTATAACCGACCGCGCTTGTGTTTGCAGTAAATGTTTAACCTTTACAGGCCAAAATAGATGACTCACAAGCCCAGCACATACAGACCCTATTATTATTTCGCTTACTCGCGCTTGTGCAATATCAAATATACTTTGGCTGCTCACCATTGCCGGAGTAACCATGACTAAAAGTACAATAATGGCGGCTGTTACACCGGCCATAGCAAACGCATACACAAAGTTTGCTTGGCGTACCATTGCCGATAACGCAGAGTTCACCCCCAACCATAATGCAAGTGCACCGAGCGCTAAATAAGGGTAAAGAATTAGCTGAGTTAAAAGCAATATGCCAAATAAACCGCCCACTATGGTGCCTATTATTTGGCAAATTGCTTTTTCAATAACCAATCCGCTTTGCGGGCGTAATTGCAAAAAAATAGCCGAGACTAACGCCCAATAAGGCCTTTCAAGATTAAGCGACATAGCAATAGTCAGCGCCATCACCATGGCTATAACACCCTTAGTCGCAAAAATAATTGCCTGTTTTTTAGGAAAAAACAAATTTTGGAATACTACGCCCACTGTATTCCCCTTAGCGCGTAGCGAGATGTATAGTGGCGGTCATTCCTGCGCTAAGCTGTGTATTTTCGGGCAATGAATCTAACTTAATATCAACAGGAATACGTTGCGATAAACGTACCCAATTAAATGTTTGTTGCACTTGCGGTAAAAGCTGTCCGTTACTTTGTGTATTCGTATTTGCAATGGCTTTACCTACACTCACTACATGCCCTGTTAATTGCTTACCACCGCTTAGAAGCGCTATTTTAGCTTTTTGATCAGGATAAATAAGCGGTATTTTACTCTCTTCAAAGTAACCCGTTACATAAAATGAATCTGACTGAACAATAGCAAAAACAGGTGTGCCTTGAGCTACATAGTTGCCTTGGCGTAAATTCAAATTAATTATTTGCCCTGATGCAGGCGCAACAATTTTAGTCCGATCAACATTTAACTGCGCAATTGTTTGCTCTGTCTTGGCTAGGTTATAATTTGCCTCAGCAATTTTAGTATTAATACGTGTTGATTCTAGCGTTTCTTCACTAATTGCCTGTTGAGTGTTTAGCTCAACACGTCTTTCGTATTTGTGTTTGGCAAGTTCCCATGTATACAATGCGTTTTCTGTGTTTGCTTTACTTTTATCAAGCGCTGCTTGATAACGCTTTTTATCAACATTAAAAAGTACTTCGCCTTTTTGTACGTTTTGACCATCTTTAATATTTAAAGCAGTTACCCAACCCGACACGTCTGGAGCAACTGTAACTATGTCTGCTCGAATGCGACCGTCGCGCGTCCAAGGGGTATGCATGTAGTCAGTCCATACCCAACGCCCAGCAAAAACCGCAGCTATAACAACCAAGATAGTAAAAGTAATACGCAGATATTTAATCATTCAATTTATCTTCCACTTAGTAATACCAACCCGCAATAATACTTGAGTAATTTGAGGGCTTAAACCTGACGCTAACTGTGTTAAAAACTTCTGATATAGAACAACTAAATAACGAAATTTTTGCCTTGTTATCGACACGGTTTTCTTGCCTCAAAATAGCTCAATTAATTAAACAGATTGGTATAAATAGACGGCGAGTGCCAAGTAACAAACAAATAGTGACACCTCAAACCAAGCCACTTTCCAAATACGGTCATGCCAATCTAGTCGATGCAAAGCAAAACGAGTCAACGCCGTTAAAATAAATGCAATTGGGAAGTAAACAATCAGCGGGCTAAACTCTAATCCCCCTAACACGACTGCTTGAAACATAATAAATATCCTAATGTTATTTAAAGCGGTGATAAAAGCTGTAAAACCTAAATAAATTTACATCCGCACTACTCTTACAATCTATTATTTTGGCATATAAATCAATTAGCTTAATTGTACGTAGGTGTGCTTAATACATAATTAATGCCATTACATTTAAGCAGCACTAACTATGTATAGTAGCTAAATCGCATATTAAAAAGCTAAAGACCCCAGTTACCAGCCAAATACATAAACCAGCGAGGTTTATTTATAAAAAAGTATTAGAGTATTCAACTTAATACTTAAAACGCCTATTTATAGCTGCTTGCAGAAGGGTTGGATAATTATAAACATTGAGTTTTGCACTAAAAATGGGTAAATTAACAAAAAAACAACATGGATATAATTTAATGGAATCAATACACCCTACCCCATCTGAAACAACCCCACCAATAAATGAGCCTGCTGAACCAATTTTTAGCGGAAAAGTGCAATTTAGTGGTAAAGGCGGTGAGTTTTTTGGAATTTGGATTGTAAATATATTACTTAGCGTTATTACGCTTGGCATATATTCGGCGTGGGCTAAAGTACGTACGCATCGCTATTTTTACGGCCACACCCGTATAGATGGTCATAGCTTTGACTACTTAGCAACACCAATACAAATTTTAAAAGGTCGGATTTTAGCGGTTGTTGTATTTTTTATTTATACATTTTCTATTAGCTTTATGCCTATTTTAGGCCTGTTTATTGCTCTTGGTTTTATCTTTTTAATGCCATGGATTATTAACCAAGGTTTACGTTTTAATCTGCGTATGACCCGCCATCGTAATGTTCGCTTTGCTTTTAAAGGCAGTTATGGCGAAGCCTTTGTTAACTTTATACTTTTACCTATTGCAAGCATATTTACGCTTTATTTATTAATGCCTTACGTTATAAAGCGTATTGATAGCTATATACATAGCAATATTAGTTATGGCGACAAACCGCTTACTGTAAATCTAAAAGGCGAGACCTATTACCTCACAGCGCTTATTTGCTTTGTAGTGAGCTCTATCACCATGGTGGTATTTATGGGGATTTTAGGATTATTTGGCCTCAACTTAGTAGATATTGAAAACCAACAAAATTTAGAAAACTCTGCAGCTATGGTTATGCTTCCTATCTTTATGATGATTGCCTATGTGCTAATGATTGCCATTGTTTCTGCTGTATGGCACGCCGCTATTAGAAATCACATTTTTGATAACAGCCATTTTGAAGGCGTTGCTACATTTAAATCAGAGCTAAAACCAATTCCTTTCGCTGTTTTACTATTAACTAATATGTTGGCTATTGTATTTTCTTTAGGGCTTGCATACCCATGGACAAAAGTACGTACATCAAAAATGCTCGCTGATGTAACTAACGTCACTATTTATCCTGGTGCATTAAACCTAATTGATACCGCGCAAGAACAGCAATCATCGTTTGCTGAAGAAGCTGCAAACGTATTTGATATTGACCTTTCTCTAACTTAAGAGCTCACCATGCATGTAAAGGGACATTTTTTCCCCATAGCATCGAGTAACTATCAAGTGTGTGTTGCCACTATTAGCGACACACACATTGAGGTTATCAACGATGAACACGTTATCGCTCGCCACGTAATCTCAAGTCTTAAATTAAGCTCGGGGATGGCAGGACTTGCCGACGAACTAAACTTTGAAGATGGCAGTCGTTTTATTCCTCAAGATGTAAGTTACAGATGGCCATTTAAAGAAAATAACCATCACATAATGGAGCGCCTTGAAAAAAGTAAATGGGCAATTTTAGCCGCAGTAATATTTACACCGCTTTTTATGTGGTTAGTACTTTATAAAGCGGTACCGGCCATTGCTGTTTACAGTGTTGATACCCTGCCACGTAATGTTGTGGAACAGATGGGGGAGCAAAGTTTTACACTAATTAAAAAGATTGCGCTTGACCCAAGTGAGCTGCCCGCAGAGCAGCAAACTAAAGTACAAGCACATTTTACAAGTATGCTTAATGCGTTATCGCTTGATCAATCGGTTTATAGGTTATCGTTTTATAAATCAGACAGCTTTGGTGCTAACGCGTTTGCACTACCCCATGGCCGTATCGTGGTAACCGATGATTTAGCAAATTTACTTGCCGATAAACCCAATGCCTTAAAAGCGGTATTACTACACGAAATGGGCCATGTAGTCCACCAGCATAGCGTACGTATTACAGCACAGTCTGCCGCAAGTACAATTGTGTTAGCGGTTGTATTTGGTGATTTAGAAGGGGTTGCAGAGGTTGCGTTAGGTACAGGTGCATCGTTTGCTCAGCAAGGGTTTTCACGAGATATGGAACGCGAGGCAGATAGCTTTGCACTCACTCAATTAGAGTCGCTTGGGTATTCGAGTAATGATTTTGCTGATGCAATAGAAGCGCTGCAAGAAAGCCATACCAGCGAAAACGAACACCTAGAAAAAGTAAATGACTTATTAGAGTACTTATCTAGCCACCCAAGTGCACAAGAGCGTATTGACAATGCTAGGAAATAATCGCGGTTATATTCAACTTGCTCGCTACATAGTGAGTTTAAGTTGGATATACCACGGCTTTTTTCCAAAGCTTTATCACGTAGCTCCACTTGAAAAATTAATGACTGGCAGTGCTGGTTTTTCAGCCGAAGTGTCTGACTTAATTACACGTTCGGCGGGTGTTGGCGAAATTATATTTGGCTTGTGTTTATTTGTGTTTTATAAACATAAGCATTTGGTAGCTTTAAATATATTGGCGCTTATGGGGCTTTTACTTGCTGTAGTTGTAATGCAGCCACAATTGCTTATTGAAGCATTTAACCCTGTAACTACTAACCTGCCTCTTATTGGGCTAAGCGTTATTTGGTTAAAAGAAATTAAGCAGTTGAATAATCGATATCTCTAAATAAAAAAGGGTATGCAAATGCATACCCTTTTTGTAGTACAAAATTTGTAAAATTAGTACTTATTTTTATGCGTCCACAAATGCAGTAATTCGCTCGCAATGGTTGCTGCAGCAATTGCGGTAAGCTCACTTTGGTCGTACGAAGGTGATACTTCTACCACATCCATACCTACCATGTTTATGCCTTTTAGCGCACGCAGTACTTTAAGTACTTTATCTGACGTTAAACCACCACACACAGGAGTGCCTGTACCAGGCGCAAACGCAGGGTCTAAACAATCTATATCAAACGTTAAGTAAACAGGTAGGTCACCTACTCGCTCAAGTATTTGCGCTGCAATTTCATTTGCATGTAAATCGTTGGCTTGCATTGCATCAATCACAGCAAACTCATGTTTACTTTGATCAAAGTCGGTACGAATACCTATTTGTATACTGTGCTCAACATCAATCAGCCCTTCCATTGGTGCATGATAAAACATAGTGCCGTGATCAAATCGCGAGCCATTGCTATAAGTATCGGTGTGCGCATCAAAATGCACTAACGCCATTTTGCCATGTATTTTTGCATGAGCACGTAATAGCGGAAGCGTTACAAAGTGATCGCCCCCTAAACCTAATAGTGTTTTACCTTGGCGAAGTATTTGATCAGCAGCCATTTCTAGTTGCGCAGTAAAATACTCAGGATCCCCGACAGGGTAAGTAAAGTCCCCTGCATCTGCCACTTTTAAGCGCTCAAACAACGGGAAAGTCCATGGGTATTTAGTGTCTTCCCATGCTAAATGAACCGATGCACGACGAATTGCATCAGGGCCTAAGCGCGCACCAGGGCGGCCCGAGGTCGCTAAATCAAATGGTAAGCCTAAAACCACTACGTCTGCATCAATTGCATTAATGTTTTGCACCATAGGACGACGTAAAAACGTCATCCCATTTGAGTACAATGAGTGATCTGCGTGACCAAACAAAGTTGACATTGCTTATAACTCTTCTAAATAAGTGTAGCCATCAAGGCCGCTTTGCAACTCGTCTAAAACGCTTTGCTGTTCGTGTTTTTCAATTTTAGTGCTTACTAACTGCTCGTATGATTGCTGAAAACTTTCAACATCTAAATGTACATAGCGCATCATATCGGCAACAGTGTCACCTTGGTTTATCTCGGTAATACTTGCAACGCCTTGCTCATCCATATTAACAATTGCGCTGTGCGTATCGCCAAACAAGTTATGCATGTCACCTAAAATTTCTTGATAAGCACCCACCAAGAAAAATCCCATTAAATAAGGTTTATCAGCACTAAACTCTGGCACTGGTAGTGTACTTTCAATACCTTGTCCATCTACGTAATGCTCAAGTGCGCCGTCTGAATCACAGGTTATATCAAGTAATACGGCACGTTTTTTTGGCGCTTCAGTTAAGCCACTTAATGGCAATACCGGAAACACTTGATCAATGCCCCATGCATCTGGAAGCGATTGAAATAACGAGAAGTTTACAAAAAACTTATCGGCTAAACGTACGTTTAACTCGTCAATAATCGGACGATGAAAACGGTTTTTATTATCCATGTGCTTGTTGAGTTCATAACAAATACGAATATTAATTTGTTCAGCCCATGCACGCTGCGATAAGTCTAATAAACCGAGTGCAAACTGGTTATGCGCTTCAGCTAAGTCACCTTGGCTATCGTGATAAATTTCAATTAATGCACGGTCATCCGTTAAATCAGTTAACTGTACAAACGATGCCCACATATTTTTTAATAACAGGGGGGCATCTGCCGCTGGAGCTACTAACTCTTCTGGCGTGTAACTTTCAGTACCAATAACATTAGAAATAAGCACAGCATGATGCGCCGTAAGCGCACGACCCGACTCAGAAATAATAGTCGGCATTGGTTGCTCATATTGCTTACATGTATCACCAATGGTGTACACAATGTTATTCGCATATTCAGCTAAACTGTAATTCATAGAGTTATGTGACTGGCTACGCGTGCCGTCGTAATCAACAGCTAAACCACCGCCTACATCAAGACAATTAATTTCTGCGCCTAATTTACGTAGCTCACAGTAAAAACGCGCAGCTTCGCTTACACCTAAACGTACGTCACGAATGTTCGCCATTTGTGACCCTAAGTGAAAATGCACTAGCTGCAATAAATCAAGCTGGTTTGCGCCTTTTAAACGATTAACTACATGTAAAACTTGCGATGCAGATAAACCAAATTTTGATTTTTCGCCGCCACTCGCTTGCCACTTACCTTTACCTTGCGACGCTAAACGTACACGAATACCAATGCGTGGTTTTACGTTAAGCTCTTTTGCTTGGCTAAGGACCATGTCTAGCTCAGAAAGCTTTTCAAGTACGATATACACTTTATGACCTAGCTTTTCGCCAATAAGTGCTAAACGTACGTACTCTTTATCTTTGTAGCCATTACATACAATAACAGCGCTGGTTTTTTCAGCCAGTGCTAGTACCGTTAGTAATTCAGGCTTGCTGCCGGCTTCTAAACCAAGTTGCTTTTTTTCTACTTGTGCTTGGCTTGCTACTATTTCTTCAACCACTTCACGTTGTTGGTTTACTTTTATTGGGTAAACTAATAGGTAGTCTTTAGGGTAACCATAGTTTTCAATCGCAGTATTAAATGCGCCGCATAAGCTGTGTACACGATGGTGTAAAATTTGCGGAAAACGAACTAAGGCAGGTAAGCTTAAACCTTTATCTTGTAGTTGCTTTGCGATATCTGTTAGTGCAATGGTTTGCTCTGGGGCATGAGCCTTGGGCGCAACATACACATCACCTTGATCATTAATACCAAAAAAACCTTGGCTCCAATGACGAACATTGTAGCTCGTACGAGCTTGTTCTAGTGATGTTGTCTCTTTCATTTATCTTTCTCTTTTATTTAATTAATGCCGACTCGGCTAGTGCCGCGCATTAAAAGAAAAATAGAGATTCAAGTCCAACAAGTATTTTTACTCGTAACGAGTGATTTTTGATGTTAAAAAAATAACCAAACAACTATTGCCCGCTAGCATATATAAAACAGGACTTTGATGATTTTTAAAGATAAGAAAAGTTATAAAAAATGGCTATTTTTAAATGACTCATTATAAATTTTATTAGTAAAAATGAATGAGCTCGTTCAATAAAATTCATCTTGAGTTACTTTGTTTATAAAATTTACTTTTGATCGGTTAGAGCAAGGCGTTCTCAACACCTCAATTACTTACAGTTTAGCCAACGTGTTGTGGCCAAGTAATACCTATGTATTCTGCAAAGTGAATAAAAACTGCACGTCAAAAACGCTTAGCATACATCCACCAGCTTCAATCATTACTTGGCGCATATGTAGCGTTAGGTATTGCCTGTGGTATTGAAAGTGGGAAATTGCAGTAGTGTATAAGCGAATTCGATTAATTGAGTATAAGCTAGCTATGCACTTTTTGGGGCGAACATAATTATAGACATACCTAGCAGTGCAACTAGACCACCGATAATATCCCACATAGTAAGCTTTACGCCATCTACAACCCATAACCATAATAGCGCAACGCAAATATATACGCCGCCATAAGCTGCATACACACGCCCGGCAGCAGTAGGATGTAAAGAGAGCAACCATGCAAATAGTGCCAAACTTAACGCTGCAGGAATTAAAAGTAAAATGCTCTTATCTTGTTTTAGCCAAAGGTAGGGCAAATAGCAACCCACTATTTCTGCTAAGGCTGTAATAGTAAAAAGTGCGATTGTTTTTAATTCAAACATAATGCTCCGCGCAAAAATAACAAGCATAACAATCAATACAAATTGTTATGCTTAGTATTCGTTATGAATCTGCGTTGTTATTCGCTAAGCGCCATGGTGGCAAGTTTCATTGTGCTTTCAAACGACTTAGTGCCCGCTATAAATAAACCATTATGGCAAAACACAGCGTCATCAATACCTGTTTCATCTACGAACGCTTGATCAGATAAACCAGACCATGCTTTAGGAAGCGATTTTCTATCTTCAAACGAGCCAGGCTCAACGGGTACTGTTTGTAATATCCATTGCCCAGAATGCGATGGGTAAACCATGTATAGCGCCTCACTTGATAAAATATGCACTGTTTTTTTCCACGGTGTGTACTTTTCAAGCACGATTACTCTGGCATCGTCTGCATTTTCAATTGCTTTGGCGACAATCTCTTTTGCATTAACACTACCGTGAGCTGAGGCGATAAAACGAATGAGCATACGTGCTGCAAATTCAACGGCTTCATCAAAGCAGGTATCAAAGTTACTTTCTTCTTCCCATGTAGGGTTAAACATTGAAATTGTTTGGCTCAAGCTTATCCCTTTTGATACACCTTCAACATGACCACAATCAATGGCGTCAATAGTTGAAACTAAGCCTGAATCCACTCTATCAGCAACGGCCTGGTTATCATCACACAGTGCTAAGCCGTATTTTTTCCACACTAAACCAAATGATGAAAAAGGAATGCCATTTTCTCGCTCGCCTGCACCACCACGTTGATGATGATCAAAGCGATTAGTTTCAGGATCGTATTCCCCACCTACATCTATTACGTAGTCGGCACTTTCTATAAGCGCTTTATCGCGTGTGCGTACCAATTTAAACGTTGGCAAAACATGTTTAAGTACCGCAATACTAAAAACGTCATCTGCATGAAAATTACCATTGTGGGTTACTACTGTTATTTCGCTCATTTGTTTATTGCTACTTTTAGAAAAGATAAAAATTCTCGCTTTGTAAGTTAGTCACTAATTATCGAGGCAGATTTTATACGAAGACAGGTGTTAAAAACAGTGAAGTATTTTTGCATCACTATAAAAGCTGCTTTTATAGTTACTAGTTTGAGTATGACTTTTATTACAAGATAATAATGAAGGCAGATATTTACGACACATTAAGCTTTAACATGTCGCAGCGTTAATGAACTTATTTACTAAGCCCTAATTCCATAAAAACACTTTGTGGATTATCTACATATGAGCCAAAACTGCTACAGCGTTTAAAGCCTAAATTTTCATATAAATTGATTGATTTTATTTGTTTTGGGCCTGTTTCTAAGCGTATTAACGGGATTTGTTTTTCGCCAGCTTGATGCAATAAAATCTGCATAATACGTCTTGATAGCCCTTTACCACGATGACTTGGTTTTACATATAAACGTCTTATTTCGCCATAAGGCTGAGTATCAAATTTCTCTACAATCGCACCGCAGGCAATAATACCTTCTTCAGTTTTTAAACCAATAGCGTACACATTAGGTAAGGTTAATTCGTTTAACTCCAGAGACTGTGCGGTAGCAACAGGATATAAAGAGTTTATAAGTCGGTCTATATCATCAAATACATTTACCACGTCGGGATCATTCGGGTTCAAATCGACTAACTGCATAAAGCTTCCATTCATTGTTATAAGTTTATTAAGCTTTAAATAATATATTTAAGCGGTCATAGCTTAGCATTGTTTAATTAAAAAATCTTTACTCCTTATTTAGCATATGAGTTATAACATTTCACCAGCTAAAAGAGCAAAAGTGGCCTAGCAAGTGTGTGAATTTTGCTAGGTTATTACTAATTAATTAATAAATAGTAGTCTTCAAGTATTATTGCGCATTGGTATTAGCGCTATGCCATTTTGCATAGCCTTCTTTATCCATCGGCCTTGCAATTAAGTAGCCTTGCATGGCGTCAATATTCATTTTTTTAAGTAAGTCATATTGTTCTGTTGTTTCTACGCCCTCTGCAACTACCTCTAAGTTTAAGCTTTTTCCTAAACTGATAATTGTTTGCGCAATATTAAAGCCAACCGTGCTATCTAAAATTTTATCAATAAAGCTTTTATCTATTTTTAATTCTTTAACAGGAAACGCACTTAAGTACGCTAAGCAGGAGTAACCGGTTCCGAAATCATCAATCGAAAATAAAAAGCCAGCGGCAATGAGTTCTTTCATTTGTCTAATTGTATAATCTATATCGCTTGAGAGCATTGACTCAGTTATTTCTAACTTAATTTGCTGCGCTCGAATATCAAATTTATTGATAGTGCTAAACAGCTCTCCTTTTAAATTTGATGAATTAAACTGGCTTTGACTAATATTAATTGAAACACTAAACGAGTCGTCAATTATGTTATCTGCTTTAAGTTCGTTTATTAAAATACATATATCATGTAAAACAATATTTTGTAGTTTTTGAATAAGCCCGTATTGCTCTGCAATTGGTATGAATTCGTTTGCCGCTATTAACCCTTTTTGAGGATGGTTCCACCTAATGAGTGCTTCAGCACCAATAACATCACCATACGTATTTACCTGAGGCTGAAAATAAGCACAAAACTCATCAGATGCAATCGCTCTGACTATATCGGTTTCTAGTTCAGTTTGTTTTTCAAGCAGTGTTTGTAAGGCTGGATCGTAAAAGCTACTGCTATTCCCCCCTTTATTTTTAGAACGATACATAGCCGTGTCTGCAAATTTTAATATATTGCCTGCCTGCGCATTTACGCTATCAATTAGACAAATACCTATGCTGCAGCTTACTTGAAATGCAAGGTTGCCCACTTCAAATTTATCATGAAAAGCTCTTTGAATCTCTTTGGCTACTATTTTGCACTTGATGCTCGCCTGCTGTGTATTTTCTCCAACGTGTTTTAGTAAAATAATAAACTCATCGCCACCCGCTCTGGCCAACGTATCAGATCCTTTTATTATTGCGCTTAACCTTTTTGATAATTCCACAAGTACTTCATCACCCGCACTGTGCCCAAGTGAGTCATTAATACGCTTAAAATTATCTAGGTCTAAAAATAATAACGCCCCTATATTTTTATCTCGCTTAACACTCTCCACACACATGCTTAATCTGTCGCTAAGCATTCTTCTATTTGGAAGATTCGTTAATGGGTCGTAAAAGGCAAGCTTATGTACTTCTTGTTCGGCCTTTTTCTTTATTGAAATATCTCTGGCCATCCATACTACGTGCCTTTTTGTAGGACTATTGGGGTGGTAATGATCTAATGCAGCAGCCCTGCCTTCAAAAACTATATTGCCCTTTGGTACAGCTAATTCATATTCAAAAATTTGCGTCTCGTTAGTCGAGAGTGTTTTTTTAATAACGTCCATTATCATTTGTGCATCGTCTTGGGAGAGCAGGTCCTTAACACTTTGACCAATAAGGTCCTTGCTTGAATCAAGCAGTAACTCATTAGAGGTACCATACACATCGGTATAAATTCCCTCTTCACTTAAAATAAGGATGAGATCGGGCATTACCTTAGTGAAGGCTTTAAACTTTTCATTACTTTGCTGTAAATTCGCGAGAAGCTGTTTTGCTTTGTTAAATTCGTTACTTTTTTCAAGAGCGATACTAGAAAAGTGCACAAAAAAATCGATTAACTCTAAATCTTGCTTTGATGGTGATTTAGGAGTGCTGTGATAGATAGCAAAGGTGCCTAATAAATCGGCTTGAGTTGAAAAAATAGGCGTTGACCAACATGACTTAAGACCAAACTTTAGTGCTAAGTCTTTAAAGTCCTCCCACAGCGGTGAAGTTTCGATATTTTCAACAATAGTGCGCGATTTCGAAAATGCAGTAGTACCACATGAGCCCACTTTTGGCCCTATATAGACTCCATTAAGCAAACTACAGTACTCTGGATGAATATTAGGAGCTGCGCAATGAAAAAGCTGCTGGCCTTTAACTGATAAGATTGAACACCTAGCGGATTCATCATCAATAATCTGCTCGATTGATGAACAAATTTCAGTAAGCACCTCACTTAAAGGTACCCCTAATGCTATTTTAGATAAAATGCCTTGCTGGTGAGATAATAACTTTTTTAACCTATCCGTACCCATTTTCCTTTACCCGTATTATTTATACACATTGAAACAACAAAAGCTTTAATCAAGCGCTTTTTTCTTACGCAGTAAAGTTCAGTATAGTCATGATTAGTAAGTTTTTTATTTTATTGGCAAAAAATAATCGGGCCTGTCTTAAATAATCATAGTTGCATATTACTGAACACCTATTGTTACTATATAAACAAAACCACAATATTAAAGCTAACACTTTGTTACTTAAAAGTACTGTTCAAAATTTTTAAGCTATTTATACTATAAGTAATGGTAAATATTTTTTGAGGTTACAGTGCAGATCACACAAGGTATGGAATACTTTTTTTCGGGGTTTAAATTAATTAGCCAAAAAGGGCTAAAGCGTTTTGTCCTTATTCCGCTATTAATTAATATTTTGCTGTTTGGTAGCTCGCTGTTTTTTTTAGTTGGCTGGTTAAGTGATAGTTTTAGCTACATAAACATCATGCTCCCCGAGTGGTTAAGCTGGTTAGAGTGGCTAATGTGGCCTATTGCTGTATTAGTTGTTTTGTTTAGCTATAGTATGCTCTTTACAGTTATCACTAATTTTATTGCAGCCCCTTTCAATGCGCTCTTGAGTGAAAAAGTTGAGCTTCACCTAACAGGTCAAAAAATTAACGATGACGGCTTTACCGAACTAGTTAAAGATATACCTCGCATGCTTGCCCGTGAGTGGACAAAACTATGCTACTACCTTCCTCGCGCAATTGGCTTTTTTATATTGTTATGGGTTTTACCGGTCATTGGTCAAATACTATGGGTGTTGTTTACTTGTTGGATGTACGCAGTTCAATACGAAGACTATGCGTTTGATAATCATAAAATTGACTTTAAGCAAATGAAAGACGATTTAAAATCTAAGCAAGGTTTATCATACGGATTTGGTTTTGCTGTTATGTTGTTAACTGCTATCCCTTTTATAAACTTAATAGTTATGCCAGTCGCAGTGTGCGGCGCAACACGTTTATGGGTAGATAACTATCGTCCAAAATATCGCAGTTAATTAAAAGGTTGCTAACTTTTTTAATATCCGAAGGACACCGCACCCTAGATTAAAAAGCACCTAAGGTGCTTTTTTTAATCTATTTTTAAAGCAATAAACTCAAGCGATGCACGCCTTGGTAATGCATTGCTTTGTTTATCTACTTCTTCAAATTTTTTAATCAAAATACTAAAGCGCTGATTATTAATATTAACGGCTGTAACTTCACCAATTTTTATACTGTAGTTTTGCTGCTGATCAAACAGCTTTAGTATTTGACCTTTTACACGCTCTACGTATAAATAAGGTGTTTGGTCTGGCATCTTTAAACGAATGACATTGATTTTACTTAGTTCATGTACCGCGACCCAATGCTGACTCTGCATTAACGTATTATAACGGCTAATACCCTCAGGCTGATAAACAACATCTTGGCTTATAACGCATGTATTACAATCCTTTACTGATTCAATTCGCCAGTCAACAGCTGTATTTTTATAATACAAATTATCATTTTTTAGTAACCACTCACGTGCATTGTTAGTATCGCTACACGCTATTAGTAAGCTAAAAAAACTACTCAAGATAATAAACTTAGTGCTTAGCATTGGCTTCATACTATTGCTCTTTAATTGCTTTTAATTCAGCAATAATTGCACTACTTGGCTGTGCTTCTTTTATATAACTGGGCAGCGTTTCAATATTAGCAGGCGAGCTTTGTAAATTATGCACCTTACTGTTATTTGTATTTGGCACGCCAAATCGATTACCTGCACTTTGCATATAAAACTGTAAATTAAGCACGCTCCACTCATCTACATCACTCAGTATTGATATTGTATTATCTTGGTTAGTATCAAAGCTGGTTAAGCTTTCGGTGTTAATTGCATTACAATTAAAATCAACTGGTAGTGAGCTATTTCTATTTAACCCCTGTACTTCAAGTATGGTGCTTTCATTTAAATCTGCTGAACTACCATTTGAATAATCAATAATAAAATCATCCGTAGAGCCTAAATGACTATTAGTATTTGGTGCAATATCGCAACTAGCATTGCCTGGGTAAAAACGCTCATAGTAGCGATCGCCTTCGTTATTACCTATTGTTGATAAACCCGCTAATTGATATAAATAGTTCATAGAGCTTAAATGATTAGGCTTAAAATTAACTTCTTCATCACCGCCATGGTATAAACCTAAGTTATGACCTAACTCATGAAATATTGTTGATGCTTGATAATTATAAGTTACATTGGTTGCTACTTGCGTATCAAGCGTTAAACCCCAGCCTCCCATAGTTACCATTAAATCATTACCGCTTATCTCAGCAATACCCGACCCACTAATACTACCGTCTTCGTTACCACTACTTGCCATTAATAAATAATGGAAAATGGGCCTGCGAGTTATATCGCTAAATTCCATTTTATAAGCAAATAAATTAGGGCTACTTAAATCGTATTCAAACGGGGTATAGCTGTTAAAAGGGACAAGATTTCCGCCACCTAAATCAAAGTTTTGCGGTGCTGTATTTGTATTTCGATCAAACAAATCACCTACGTCAAAGTGGACTGTATAGCCTTTTCCTGCAAAAACAGTGGCTACTTTTTCAAGTGCAGTTCGATGTGGAGTAATACCTACATCAGTGCTGTCCATATAATCAACTTCAATAAATATATCTTTTTGTGAGGTACGCGCCCCCCACTCATAAAGTGGTAAACCCGCGAATGTTGTACCCTGTTGCTCAGCGCAATCAGGAATACCATCCTCATCATCATCTATTGTGCAATTTATATTGTTTGGCCCAGCGGGTGTGTTAAACACAGAATAACTCCAATCAGTACTTTGATTAGTGTCTGTCGCATTAAGCTCGCGCTTTAAGCTGCCTCCTTGCTCGGAGATGATTTGCTCTGCGTTACCACCTTGCCATTGTGATGGCGTTACTGGTTCTTGTACTGAGTTACCAAATTTTACAAAGTCGATTGTTTGTGTACCTGCACTATTAAGTAATTCTACGAAACCGTTTATGTACCAATAAGGTCTAATTTCATCACTAGCATTACCCACAAGCGCTATTTTAGGATTGTTAACTGATGCATTGACTAAAAAATCATCTCCAAACTTGCTTTGTAAAATAAGGTACTCACCATTTTCAAGCTCTTTATTGGGCAGTGAAAAAGTTGTCTGCGCACTAGTCGAGCTATTAATCATATTAATACTGCGGGTTTTAAGCGAATAACTCTGTAAGTTTACAGCAGCCCCTGTGCCGTTATAAATTTCAATCCAAGGTAAGTCGTTACTAAATTGCACAGAAGAAACTTCAGTTATTTTTATATCTTGGCTAGAGGTCGTAAAAGAAGTAGCTGTTTGCGTTTCAATGGCCGTATCATCAAAATTAGTTAAATCAGCTGTAACACGGACAATATATTGGCTATCTTCATTAAAGCTTGCGCTTACATTTACAGTATGAAAATAAGTACTTGTGTCACTAGTAGTACCCGACAAACTTTCAATATTTAAGGCCAAGCAAGTAGTAAAATCATCTACGGACACTTGTACACTTCCTGTACAAGCACCACTACTAGAATTAACTGCTAAAGTGCTCGTTAGCATAATATCTGAAAATGTAATACTAACAGGGCTATCTACAAGGACTGGGTCATTATTATTTTGGGGTGTTACATTACTAATTGTTGCGGGCGTTGAATCAACCACAGTAATATTCAGGGTAAATTCGGTTGTGTCTTTTGAATCAGACGCAGTTAACGTATAGCTTTGTGAAGTGATACTGTTTGCAGGAGGCGTGTAGCTAAAAAGTAAGGCTTGTGCATCAATAACACTAATTTGTGCACCATTTAAATCATCACCAAAATCAATCTGAACGGTATCGTTATCAGCATCGCTAACTACTAAACTAAATTCTGTGGCTTGATTATATTGCACGCTAATACTTACATCATCTGCAGCTGGTGGATTGTTTGGTGCTAATACTACAACTGTTTTTTGAGCGCTATTTGTAGCGTTATCGTCATCGGTTACAGTAACCACAAATGTAATATTGGTATTTTGTGCAACAGTGGGCGCATTAAAGTTAATGCTTGTTTGTGTTTGAGTAAGTTCAACTACAGGACCACTTATTTGCTGCCAAGTTATGCTATTAATACTACCATCGCTGTCTTGTGCATCTGCAACTAGGGTTACGCTGTCATCTTTTTCAGCTTCTTCCGGGCCTGTAACAATGACTGTTGGCGCGCTATTTACTTGATTAATTAAAACCGTTTTACTCGCTTGAGCGCTTTTACCTGCATTGTCAGTTACGGTTACGCTAAAACCTAGCGTTGTATTTTCAGATACATTAGGGGCGGTAAAACTAAGGACTCCATCAGTTTGTGAAAACTCAACATTGTCCCCAGCAGACTGAATCCAATTAATATTACTTATAGTGCCATCTGTATCTTGAGCGTTAGCAACTAAACTAACTAGTGTGCTGGCAAGTGCGCTACTTGGGCCTGTTATATTAACTGTAGGAGCATTATTTTGAGAGGTGATAGTGCCTGAAAAAACTTGTTGTGCAGTAGCACCTGAGTTGTCAGTAACTGTAACCGAAAAGCTAAAGGTCGTATCGGTTGTTACACTAGGTGCAGTGGCTGTAAGCGTGTTACCGTTAGAGGTAAACGTAAACTCGGGCCCGCTAAGTTGTTGCCATTGATAGCTGGCAATTTGTCCGTCGCTATCACTTGCAAGCGCTGTAATAGTAAATGATTGATTAGAAGTAATAACGTTACTGCTAACCGAAAGCGTAACACTGGGCGCAGTGTTACCAGGGGCCGTAGTTGAATCACTACCTTCGCCTCCCCCGCCACAACCTGTGATTAAAAGTGATAAAAAAAGTAAACTTAGCCATTTATTAATATTGTTTTTTACCACTTTTAGCCTCTACATATTAACTATACAAATTTTGTGGCACCTTAGTAACGTTTAAATGAACGGTTATTTCCTCACGATCATGATATAGATGTTTAGCTTGCAACTCATAATTGATACCTTGTTTCTCAAGCTCTTTTCTGATCATCGAAAGACATTCATAAACACTATCAAAGCGTTTTTTCATAGGCAGCTTTAAGTTAAATATAAACTCTTTTGCGTATGCATTTACTGCCCAGTCAATCATTAGCGTAGTCACTTTGGTCGGTTTTTCCACCATATCGCACACTAACCAAGTAATATTTCTTTTTTCTGGGCGATATTTAAAACCGTCGGCTCTAAAATGTTTAACTTGCCCAGTTTGCATTAAATCGTCATTCATTGGGCCGTTATCAATAGCACTTACAAACATACCACGGCGTACAAGCTGATAAGTCCAACCACCAGGGCATGCACCTAAATCAACACTGCGCATACCGGCAGCTACGCGTGACTCGCGTTGTTGCTCAGGTATAAATACGTTAAATGCTTCATCGAGTTTTAACGTTGAGCGACTCGGTGCATCGCTTGGCATACGAAGGCGCAAAATACCCATGAAAAATGGAGAATTATTAAAGCTATACGAGTAACCAACATAAGCCGTATTGTTTGTTAAAAACATGACATGCATTACTGGGCGATTTGCTTTTGGCTCACGTAGTACAGTATTTTGTTTTTCGAGGGCTTTTTTAAGCGGTGTTGAGATTTTTTTACAGAACGTTAAAAGCTCTTTGCCTTCGTTTGTGTCTGGCGTTTCAACGCGCAGTTCTGAGCACAATGTAAAATCTTTAGCAGCTTCAACTACTGCGCCCACACGGTCCTCTACTGGCATGTTTTCAAGTAATGTGCCGGCAAACCATTGACGTGCAAACACCATGTTTTTAAAATCAACTTTTTTGATTATTTCGTCGCTGTGATGCGCTTCAAAACATTCGTAAACAACATAACCTGTATTTGGTTTTGCTTTTACATACCCTGCAAAACCTTGCTCTGCAGCATGAAACGTTATTTCTGCAGCGGCATCGTTTTCAAAACCACTACGACAAAAAATCACAACACTAGACATATTACCCCTTAAACTCTTTAAAACTTAAATCGTGCAACTTGCACTAAAATAACAATCCAACCAATAATAAAGCACAACCCACCAAGCGGTGTTATAGGCCCAAGCCACTTCATTCCTGTTAGAGCGAGTAAATATAGACTACTACTAAAAAGTAGTGTGCCCGTTATAAAAAAGCCACCAGCCCAACTCAGGTTTATACCCCATTTAATTAAAATAGCCACCGCAATGAGTGCAAGCCCATGCACCATTTGATATTCAGCAGCCGTTTTAAAAACGCCTAATGAATACTCCGATAAGCGGCTTTTTAAACCATGGGCAGCAAATGCACCTAACATCACCGAAAGCATACAAAAAATACTACCGGTCATTAAAAATAATTTAATCATCTAACCCCCTGCTCGAGTCTTAACGTATCTCAATTTGTTGCTTAATAAATTCAACGGCACTTAACGCTGCTGTTTCTCTATTTTGCAGTTCAGTTACGCCACTTTTTTTACGTGGTTTTAATGAGTGATCGCCATCACTCAGCCAAGTAAACAAAGGCTGCTTTGGCATTTTCATAGTAAGAAGTTCTTCACGTGTACCAAATGTATCTCGCTCGCCCTGTAAGACTAAAAAAGGGCAAACAATATTAGCAAAATGATCGGTGCGCAATTTTTCTGGCTTACCCGGCGGATGAAATGGATAACCAAATGCTATAACACCTGAAAGGCTTTGCTCTGTACTACATGCAAGCATTGATGCCATGCGACCGCCCATCGATTTACCGCCTATAAACAACGGTAAATCTGGCTGCGCATTCGTTAGCACTCGTTCATAATAAATAAGTAACTTTGGTGCTCGCTCAGGAGGCCTGCGTTTATTAGTTTGTTTAGCGATTTGCATATATTCAAAATCAAATAAACCAACATCAACCCCCTGCTCGCTTATTAATTTTGCCATGTGCTGCATAAAGTCAGAATCGCTACCAGCACCTGCGCCATGTGCAAATATAAACTGTGCTATTGCAGGTTGCTCCGTGCTTTTAAACCATTCAATCATTATTAATACTCATGTTCTTGCTCATGCTCTACTAAGCTCAGCATCCACTCTTTAAACGAAACTATTTTACCAAGCTCTGTTTGCGACTCACGAAGCACTAAGTAATACGCATTTTTACTCTCTAGGCTATGATTAAACGGAATTACCAAACGCCCTGCGTCTATGTCGGGTTTAGCTAATACACTATTGCCAATTGCCACACCTTGTCCATGTACAGCTGCTTGTAACACCATAGAGGAGTGGCTAAATATAGGCCCTTGATTTACCTGGATGTTACGCACGCCTGCGGTTTTCATCCACGTTTTCCAGTTTTTACGTGTAGTGTCGTGTAATAGTGTGTGATGCGCTAAATCACTAGGTTGATCAAGCGGCTTTAACCCGCTTAATAACATAGGACTACAAAGTGGTACTAAATATTCGGTATGAAGCTTGTACGCTTGTACGCCATTCCAATGACCCCTTCCATAATAAATAGCAATATCTACGTCATCAGTGAGTGAGTTTTCATCTTGGTCTTGTGCTTTTATTCGCACATCTATCTCTGGATGTAACTCATTAAACAAACTCAAACGAGGCACTAACCACTGAATAGCAAAACTAGGGGTTAGGCTTACCGTTAGTGAGCCCTTAGCGCCACGAGCTAATAGCTTTTCAGTTGCATCAATAAGCTGAGTAAAAATCTCTTTAATATCTAAAAAATAGCCTTGGCCTTCTTCAGTTAATAATAAAGAGCGGTTTTTACGTAAAAACAACTTCAGCCCTAAATGCTCTTCAAGTGTTTTTATTTGATGACTTACTGCCGCCTGCGTTACATAAAGCTCTTCTGCAGCTTTTGTAAAACTTAAATGGCGTGCAGCCGCTTCAAAGGCTTTTAATGCGTTTAATGGAGGTACCCGTCTTGACATAATAACCAAGCTTAGAATTAGTTTTTCTTATGCGTGAGATTATATACATCATATAAGTTTGTGTATATTAAAGGCATAAAAAAAGCGACCTGAGTCGCTTTTTAATAAACATCATGCTTAATTATAAATCGCTTGCACTTGTATCAAGTGGGGCAAAACTTTTAATTAAATCATCAACCGCTTTCATTTGCGTTAAGTACCCTTCTAACTTGCTAAGCGCTAGCGCACATGGGCCATCACATTTAGCTTCGTTAGGATTTGGATGCGCTTCGATAAATAAACCAGCAATACCCAACGCCATACCACTGCGCGCAAGCTCTGCAGCTTGTGCACGACGACCATCAGCAGAGTCAGCTCGTCCACCAGGGCGTTGTAGCGCATGTGTTGCATCAAAAATAACAGGTGCCATTGCCTTCATGTCATCCATACCAAGCATATCAACCACAAGGTTGTTGTAACCAAAGCTAGAACCACGCTCACAAAGGGCTACGTTGTTATTACCAGCTTCATTAAATTTAGTAATGATATGGCGCATTTCGTGTGGCGCTAAAAACTGTGGTTTTTTCACATTAATAATTGCACCTGTTTTAGCCATCGCCACAACTAAATCTGTTTGACGCGCCAAAAAAGCAGGTAACTGAATTACATCAACAACTTCTGCAACAGGTGCAGCTTGATGCGGTTCATGTACGTCAGTAATTAGTGGAATTTTAAACGTGTTTTTAATTTCTTCGAATATTTTTAAACCTTCTTCCATACCTGGACCACGGTACGAATTGATTGAAGAGCGATTAGCTTTATCAAATGAGGCCTTAAATACATAAGGAATATTTAGTTTCGTCGTAACTTCTACGTAATGCTCTGCAACACGCATTGCTAAATCGCGAGATTCTAATACGTTAATACCACCAAACAATACAAACGGTTTGTTGTTTGCAAGTTCAATTTCATTAATTTTAATAATTTGGTCTTTCATTTAAATTCCTTAAGGTGCAACTGCTTGCATCATTAATCCACAAATATAAGCCATATAAGTACCCACACCGTAGCCTAGTACAGCTAACAAGACACCAACAGGCGCTAATGACGGATGAAACGCTGATGCTACAACAGGTGCTGACGCTGCGCCGCCCACATTAGCCTGAGAACCCACTGCCATATAAAATAACGGTGCTTTAATCAGTTTAGCCACAATTAACATGATGCTTGCATGCACTAACATCCAAATTGCACCCACTAAAAATAGCCCAGGGTTATTGAAAATAGCGGTTACATTCATGTGTAAACCAATCGATGCAACCAAAATATATAAAAAGCTAGAAGCTACTTTTGAAGCGCCAAACGCTTCTATTTGCCTCACTTTAGTAAACGATAAGCCTATACCAATCGTTGTTGATATAACAATTAGCCAAAAGAATTTACTGTTTAAGCTGTATTCTTTTGCCCATTCATAAGTAGTGCCAAAGTACGGCCCCAAAAAGTCAGCGCAAAAGTGTGCTAAGCCAGTTATACCAAATGCAATTGCAATCAGCGTCATGTAATCATTAAGAGTTGGGATGCGTGCATGTTCTGCGTGATATTCTTCTACACGCTTTTTCAAGTCTTCAATTGCGCTTGTATCAGCACCCGTCGCTGCATCAATCTTTTTATGATTTGCTGCCATTAACAATAAAACAGCCATCCAAATATTAGCGACAATTACATCTACTGTAATCATCACTGAGAATATATCACCACCAACTTCAAACATTTCTTTCATTGATGCTTGGTTAGCACCGCCGCCAATCCAGCTACCTGCAACAGTTGTCATACCGCGCCATACGGCATCTGGGCCATGCCCACCAACAATACTTGGGTCAAATGCGCTCACAACTAAAATAGCTAATGGCCCACCAATAACAATACCTAAAGTACCCACTAAAAACATAATAAGTGCTTTAGGGCCTAAGTTAATAATCGCTTTTAAATCAATACTAATGGTAAGTAGTATTAAACAGGCAGGTAGTAAGTAGCGCGAAGCCACATAATAAACATTAGATTTATTACCATCTACAATACCAAAGGTATTTAATAACGAAGGTAAAAAGTAACACAGTAATAAAGCAGGTACGTATTTATAAAATCGTTTTAAAGCTGGACGCTCACTGTTTGAGGTTTTAAAAATAAACCCCAAAATAATAGCAAGCAAACCAAGCACAACGGCATCATTTGTAATTAATGCGCTTTGAGTTTCAACCATAATTATTCCTATTCTTAATGGTGCGTTTTATTATTATCTTCTAGTTCTTCTATTTGGTGTTGAATAATCTCTATTGCAGGATCGTCCGGACACTCATCTACAAAAAACTGTAAATCATCACGTGCCATTTTAGGGCAACCGAGCTGATTTAATAAGTAACCTCTGTCGCGTCTCTCATACGGGTCGTCGCCTATTAACTCCATTAGCATCTCTACACAGGTTAAAGCATGACCAAATTTATTTTCGCTAATGAAAGACCATTTTTGCTGAGCTAAAAATAACTTATATACTTCGTCATCAAAAATCAGTTCTAGTGGCTCTTGCTCTTGACCATCATCTTCATCTGCGTTTTCAGGGATAATATACCAACTTTGTTGTCCACTGCTTGGCTCTATTATGTAGCCTTCTTCGTCACTAATCGCCACATGTACGCCAACATCACCTTGGGTAAGACTAAGGTTCGCGTCACAGTTAGCTTGTTGTAAAAAATGACAAAGTATAATTGCCAGTGTTGTAGGTGAACCACTGCGCATAGAAAGCGTATAGCTTAATGTATTTAATTTATATTCAGGCACTTTTAGACCTGATGCACTAAATAGCCAATCACTGTAAAACATATCTAATAATTTTTCGAGGCGATCGTGCTCATCACTCACTTTTAAACACAGCGCTGAAATTTGCTGTTCAAAGTCAGTTAAAGTTTCATAACATGGTGTTAAATCTATCTGAGGGTCCCACTTTGACTCTGCTTTAATACAGCGGTAAATCGCTGGAGGTGTAAATTCATCGTAAGCATCATCAAGATAAGATTCATCGTGTTCGTCAAACCCGAGGGTAGTCATTAATACTGCAACATTTTAGAAAACGAAGGCGTAGTTTACCTAACTTTAAAGCTATATACCAATATAGAGGTGTATTTGAATATTTTCTGAGAGGGAGTTGTATTTGAGCTTTACAAAACAACTATAAAGCTCAAATAGTCAGGTATTACTTAAAGCAAAAAAGCTGATTTAGACGTCGCTAAATAACCTATCGCTAAAATAACAGCAGTGTTAACTAAAACGTAAGCAACTTTAGCCGCCATTTTAGTTTGTCGGGCGCTTTTAGCCCCAATACCAATGTATATAACCACTAAAACTATTTTTTCTAATAGCCAATATTGTTCAAACGGATTAATTTTAGCCATAAATATAAGCGTAAGTGCAGACACTAATAACAAAGTATCTATACTGTGACTACCAATCATTATCGCTTTATTTTTTGCTAATTTACCACTGCCCATTCGCGAAAAAGCGCGAACATAAAATAATATTACACTTAACATCGCAATTGCCATGTGCGAGTGCTTTACTGCTAAATAATCCATATGCCCCTGTACTTCTGTTTTATAAAAATCTAATCAGGAAAACGGCTAAGAACCGCCTCTAACTCATCAAGCTTTTCGTTAAATACTTCAACCATTTTTGGTTCAAAATGTGTGCCTTTTTGAGCATTAATTTCATCAACCACATTTTGTAATGTCCAAGGCTCTTTATAACACCGTTTATGGCGAAGTGCATCGTATACATCAGCAAGTGCGACTATACGGCCAAATACATTAATTGCGTTTCCGCTTAGACCTTGTGGGTAACCAGACCCATCCCATTTTTCATGATGCTCTTTTGCAATAATTGCACCTGTACTCACAATTTCATGGGGAGAGTCTTTTAAAATAGTATAGCCTTTATCAGTATGGGTTTTCATTACTTCCCATTCTTGAGGTTCTAACTTTGCTGGTTTGTTTAAAATCGCATCAGGAATGCCCACTTTACCTACATCATGAAGAGGCGACGCCAACCTTACTAAATCTGCATCATGTTTAGATAAACCATAGCCCTCAGCTAAAATATGACAAATATGTGCTACACGTTTAACATGATTACCTGTCTCGGTTGATCGCTGCTCAACTGCTTCACTTAACCTATAAACAAGCTCTTGTTGTGTCGCTTCTATTTCAGACTGAAGCTGCACATTTTCAAAGGCAAGTTGCACATTTTGAGAAAATATTTTGATTAAATGACGCTGAGTATCCGTTAAATCCTTTGGGACACCTGATATGAACAGCATTGAGTTATGATTGTACTCACTACTGCAGTACGCAAATAAGTAATTATCTTTATAAATGATACTTTTATCATTAAGCGCCTGATGACACGCACTTAACTGCTCAGCTTGTAATACCTCATCAAGCTCTTTACCTTCACTTTTTTCAAAATCGCCAGTGCCAGAGCAAACTATTAGCTTTTTATTTTTTTCATGTTCTGGGTTTTGTGCAACTAAAGTGGTGGCATACATAGCTTGATCAGCAATACCCAATAAAGATGTTAATTGCTGCATAACGCCTTCAATAAAGTGCTCTATTGAATGCGCAGAAAAAATATCACGAGACGCTATAATTATTTTCTCAAGCCCTTCGCGTGATTGCTCAATCGAAATAATATCCCGATACGAGCGTAGGCTCGACATAATAACAGTAAATAATTTTTGAGCCGTTAGCTCCGTTTTCGATTTGTAATCGTTAATATCATAATTAATAATGACTTGACGTTCAGGTGCCTGGCCAGGTTGGCCTGTTCTTAAAATAATCCGTATATGATTATTTTTAGCTTCTTCACGAATAAACTTAGCAACCTGCAAACCAGCGTCGTCGGTTTCCATTACCACATCAAGAAGCACAATAGCGGCATCTGGATGCTCTTTTATGAGCTCTTTCGCTTCAGCACCTGAGTAGGCACTAATAAACTCTAAGCGTTTATTTTGAAACTCAAAATCACTCAGTGCTAGTTTTGTAACAGCATGAACTTCAGGTTCATCATCAACGATTAATACTTTCCAGGTACCGTGTTCAATCTCATCGATTGTTTCTTCTGGTTCATCTGAAAATAAAAAATCACCCATCATAGTCGAAATTCCTTCATGGCATTATTTAACGCACTAGTAGGCAATTATTATTCTCTAGGGCCACAGTGCAAGTGTTACACGGTCATTGTTACCAAGGTCTTTCACTGTTTTAATATTAACAAACGCCATTTTTTCAAAGAAATGACGAACAGCTTCACCTTGCTCAAAACCGTGTTCTATTAAAAGATAGCCATTAGATGACAAATAGTCACGTGATTGTGTAATTATTTGTTTAATATCAGACATTCCGCAATCATCAGCCACTAATGCAGATAGAGGCTCAAAGCGCACATCACCCTGATTTAAATGTATATCGCTACTTTCTATATAAGGAGGGTTAGTGACAATTAAATTGAATTTTTCGCCATGCAACTCACTAAACCAGTTACTCTGTTTAACATGTACATTATTAATCGCTAATCGCTGCTGGTTACGTGTAGCAAGTGCAACTGCATCGCTTACTCTATCTACTGCAGTAATTTGCCAACTAGGCATTTCACTACCCAGTGCCAACGCTATTGCACCAGTACCTGTGCCTAAATCAAGCACCTTTGCTGTAGCGGGTAGCGCTATTTCAAGTGCTTGCTCGACTAATGTTTCAGTATCTGGTCGAGGTATTAGGGTCGTTGCGTTAACTTCAAGCGATAAGCTCCAAAATTCACGCAGCCCAGTTATATGGGCTACGGGCTCACCTTTCAAACGTCTTTGGATAAATACATTAAACTGCGATTGTTGCTCATCACTAAGCGCATGTTCTGGCCAAGTAAAAAGGTAACTGCGAGGTTTTTGAAGTATATGAAGAAGTAAAACTTGTGCATCTAATTTAGCACTTTCGCTGCTAAGTGCTAATAAGTCAGCACCTGCAGCAATTGCTTGTTCAAGAGTGTGAGCCACAATTACTCGTCGCCCATGGCCGCAAGTAAGTCAGCTTGATGCTCTTGCATTAATGGGTCAATAATCGCACTTAAATCACCGGCTACCACTTCGTTTAAACGATAAAGTGTTAAGTTAATACGGTGATCGGTAATACGACCTTGCGGGTAGTTATAAGTACGAATACGCTCAGAACGATCGCCACTACCTACCAAGTCACGACGTTCAGAAGCTTCTGCCGCATGGCGTTTTTCATCTTCAGCTTGTTGCAGTCGAGCTGCAAGTACTGACATCGCTTTAGCGCGGTTTTTATGCTGCGAACGCTGATCCTGACACTCAACCACAACACCGGTAGGTATATGTGTAAGTCGAATAGCAGAATCAGTTTTATTTACGTGCTGACCACCTGCGCCTGATGCACGAAATGTATCAACTTTTAAATCTGCTGTATTAATTTGTATCGCTTCAGCTTCTGGTACTTCTGCCATAACCGCAACAGTACACGCTGAGGTATGAACACGACCTTGTGATTCAGTCTCTGGCACACGTTGTACGCGGTGTACGCCTGATTCAAACTTTAATTGACCGTAAACGCCTTCGCCACTGATATTTGCAATAACTTCTTTGTAACCGCCATGCTCACCTTCATTGGTGCTTACAACTTCTACTTTCCATTTTTTATTTTCTGCGTAGCGGCTGTACATACGAAATAAGTCACCAGCAAAAATAGCCGCTTCATCGCCGCCCGTCCCTGCACGTACTTCAACAAACACGTTGTTGTTATCTCGCGGATCTTTTGGCAACATTAATACTTGAATTTGATCTTCAATCACTAGTATTTGTGCTTTTGCTTCTTTATATTCTTCTTGCGCCATTTCACGCATTTCAGGGTCAGAATCTTTAAGCATTTCTTCTGCACTGGCTAAATCGTCTTGCGTTTCTTTATAGTTTAAAAACGTTTTTACAATCTCTTCAAGCTCAGAATACTCTTTTGAAAGCGCACGAAAACGGTTTTGATCACTAATGACCGACGGGTCGCTTAGCAGCGCTTGTACTTCTTCGTAACGCTCTACTAAGGTTTCTAATTTATTATAAACAGACTCTTTCATTTAACGGTTATTCCTGATCAATACCTAACATTTTTTTCAACTGGTTTAGCTGCGCCACTTCACCTTTTTTCGCTGCATCTTGTATTGCACGGGTAGGCGCGTGCATTAAGCGATTGGTTAATTTATTGGCGAGCTCTAATATAATTTTTTCTGCATCTTTACCTGTATTGAGCTGACTAACAGCACGCTCTACAAGTTCAGACTTAATTGTTTGTACATCATTTCGATAATGGCGGATTAAATCTACCGAATCGAGTGAACGCATCCACATTGCAAATTCTTTGGTGCGTTCAGTAATAATTATTTGCGCTTGCTGTGCAGCTTGCTCGCGCGCTGCCATATTCTCGCTTACAATGGTTTGTAAGTCATCAACGGAATATAAATAGGCAGCATCTAGCTCCCCAACTTGGCTTTCTATATCACGGGGAACCGCTATATCTATAAATAGCATAGGTTTGTGACGTCGCTGCTTTAGCGCTTGCTCAACCACCCCTTTACCAATAATAGGTAAAGTGCTGGCTGTAGAACTAATCACTATATCGGCTTTATGCAAACGCTCAGGCAATTGCGCCAAAGCAATCACATCTGCCGACACTTCGTCAGCTAAGTTACGAGCTCGCTCAATAGTTCTATTTGCAACAGTGATATTTTGAGGCTCATTTTGGTATAAATGTTTAGCAACCAATTCAATGGTTTCACCTGCGCCAATTAATAACACATTGGTCTTATCAAGCTTGCCATAAATATGCTTTGCCAAGTTAACTGCAGCAAACGCTACCGATACCGCACTTGCGCCAATATCGGTTTCAGTTCTAACTTGTTTCGCTACCGAAAATGTTTTTTGAAACAATCTATCAAACGTAACACCTACTGCATCGTGGTTTTTAGCACTAAAAAACGATTGCTTTATTTGCCCCAGAATTTGCGGTTCGCCCAACACTAAAGAATCCAACCCACACGCCACGCGCATTAAGTGATTAATAGCATCGTTATCTTCGTAACAATAAATGTTTTTGCTCAGTTCATGTTCATCCAAACCATGGAAACTGGCAAGCCAGCTCAACAGTGTTTGGGAATTTTGCTGAGCGAGGCTACAATAGATCTCGGTTCGATTGCAGGTAGACACAATAACCGCTTCATTAAAGTCGGCATGGCCACTTAATTGTTGCAACGCCTCTGAAATTTGCTCAGGCGAAAAAGCCACTTTTTCACGTAATTCTACGGATGCGGTTTTGTGATTTATACCTAGTGCTATTATGGTCATATTTGCCAAATATTGCTGAGCCCTACTTCAAAGGCGGTAATTTTACCAAAAATCAGCGGAATATGGAAAGTAAGGAACAACATTTGATTCGACAATATTTGATTTTATTCATGTTTTTTTTGTTTTTAGGTGGCTGTGCTCATCAAATTGATACAAAAACAACACTTTATGATGATTGGAAACCACGTTTAGCTGCTCAAAAAACTTGGCAAGTAGAAGGTAAACTAGCATTTATTAGCCCTGAAGAGCGTCAATCTGCAAACTTAAATTGGCAGCAAACAACAAATTCCAATAATTTAATACTGACTACTTTTATTGGTACTCGTATTTTGTCGCTTAAACAAACAGCTAACGGTGCTGAATTAGAGTTTGACGGTGAGCAATACTTTGATACTAACGCTGCAGAGCTTTTAAAACGATTAACGGGTTTTACACTACCGGTTGATAATGCCGATAACTGGCTTAAAGGCACTATTGACGATGAAAGTTTAATTGTTGATGAGCTTGGGCGTGCAAAGCAAGTATTATGGTTTGATAATACAGGCAAAAAATGGCAAATAGATTATGGCACTTATGTACAAAACGCAGGTTACTGGTTACCTACTAAACTGACGTTAAAGCACCAACAAATAAAAATTAAAATTCAACTATACGATTGGCAGTTTAAATAAGTATGAATAACAAAACCTCTTTTTCACTTATTGCTCCGGCAAAACTCAATTTATTTTTACATATTAATGCTCGCCGAGAAGATGGCTATCATGAACTTGAAACCTTATTTACTTTTTTAAATTTTGGTGATGAGCTGCATTTTGAGTTAACAACAGATGGGAGTATTTCTGTCGGTGGTGATACTAAAGACATCCCTCTAAATGATAATCTTATCTATAAAGCGGCTTTATTATTACAAACACACTGTAAAACCTCTTTGGGTGTAAAAATAAATTTAATTAAGCGCTTGCCGATGGGGGGCGGTGTTGGAGGAGGTTCATCTGACGCAGCGAGTACTTTATTAGCCCTAAATAAGTTATGGAAATTGGCACTAAATTTAGAAACACTAGCACAATTGGGGCTCAAGTTAGGGGCAGATGTTCCAGTGTTCATACAAGGTCAAAGCGCCATAGCGCACGGTATTGGTGAAAAACTACACCAAGTAACACTTGAACAAAAATGGTACTGCGTTGTACACCCTAACCAACATGTAAGTACCGCAAAAATATTTACACATCCAGATTTAAAACGCGACACACCAAAAATAATAGGCGACTGGAAACACCATACTTTGACCAACGATTGTGAGCCTTTAGTTAAAAAGCTTTGCCCCGAGGTTGAAAAAACCCTCCAGTGGTTGCTAAAATACGCCCCGTCGAAGATGACCGGAACAGGTTCATGTTGTTTTGTCGAATTTGCTAGCCAAGTTCAAGCACAAGATGTACTTGAAAATCTCCCCCATACTTGGCAGGGTTTTGTGGCTTCAAGCGCAAATGTCTCACCTGCTCATACGGAGTTAACCGCCATATTCGATCAATGAAGTAACGTACAAGTAATCATAAGTTAACCCGCAGTGATATTTATCATTGCCCGTTAGTCCAAATATTCAGTGCCTGAGGAACCCTACCGTGCCTGACATGAAGCTCTTCGCTGGTAACGCAACACCTGAGTTAGCTCAAAAAGTTGCAAAACGTTTATATATTGAATTAGGCGATGCTGTTGTTGGCCGTTTTAGCGACGGTGAGATCAGTGTTCAAATAAATGAAAATGTTCGTGGCTCGGACGTTTTTATCTTGCAATCAACCTGTGCCCCTACAAACGATAACCTGATGGAACTTATCGTTATGGTTGATGCTCTACGTCGTGCATCTGCAGGTCGTATTACTGCCGTCATTCCTTATTTTGGTTATGCGCGCCAAGACCGTCGTGTACGTTCTGCTCGTGTTCCAATTACCGCTAAAGTTGTTGCAGATTTCTTATCAAGTGTTGGTGTTGACCGTGTTCTTACGGTTGATTTACACGCTGAACAAATCCAAGGCTTCTTTGATGTACCTGTAGATAACGTATTTGGCAGCCCTGTATTACTTGAAGATATGAAAGAACGCGACTTTGAAGACGTCGTTGTTGTATCTCCAGATATTGGTGGTGTTGTACGTGCTCGTGCAATTGCAAAACTACTAAACGATACCGATTTAGCAATCATTGATAAACGTCGCCCTCAAGCAAATGTTTCTCAAGTAATGCACATTATTGGTGACGTTGAAGGTCGTGATTGTATTATCGTAGATGATATGATTGATACCGGTGGTACATTGTGCAAAGCCGCAGAAGCACTTAAAGAACATGGCGCTAAGCGTGTATTTGCATACGCAACGCACCCTATCCTTTCAGGTAAAGCAGCCGAAAACTTACGTGACTCAATGATTGATGAAGTAATTGTAACTGACTCAATTCCGCTATCTGATGAGCTTAAAGCCCTTGATAAAGTTAAGGTACTTACGCTTGCTGACATGTTAGCAGAGACTATTCGTCGTATTAGTAACGAAGAATCTATCTCAGCGATGTTTGAACACTAAAATTAAACATTCCTGAATATAAAAGCGCCTTTTGGCGCTTTTTTTGTAAGCGATGTTTATTTTATCTGGGCGTGGTGGTATGATAGCGCGCCTTTTGGCTAGGGACCTTGGTCGCAAAGGCCCTACACATTTAAATAACTGGAGACATCATGTCTAACAAAACTTATACGTATAACGCTGAACTTCGCGTAGAAACTGGTACTGGTGCGAGCCGCCGCCTACGTCGCGAAGACAAAGTTCCTGCAATCCTTTACGGAGCTGATAAAGAAGCTTTATCTCTTACTTTTGCTCATAAAGATATGATCAAAGCTCAAGAAGACGAAGGTTTCTACACGCATATCCTTACGCTTAACGTTGATGGCGAAGCTGTTGAAGTAATCTTAAAAGATATCCAACGTCACCCATTCAAGCCTAAGCTTACTCACCTTGATTTCCAACGTGTAGATGCTACTCATAAATTTCAAACTAAAGTTCCTCTACACTTCATCGGTGAAGAGATTGTAACTAAAGCTGGCGCAACTGTTGTTCACCAGTTAACTGAAGTTGAAATTACGTGTCTTCCAAAAGCACTTCCAGAATTCATTGAAGTAGATGTTTCTAAGTTTGTTGTTGGCGATTCAGTTCATATCTCTGACCTAACTTTCCCTAAAGGCGTTAGCTCTGTAGATTTAGCTAAAGGCGAAGGCCATGATCAGTCTATCCTGACTATCAAAGCAAACAAAGCAGCTCCAGTTGAAGACGACGCTGCAGCAGCAGAATAATATTTAAGGTCTCGCAACCTTGAATTCTATTCAAATGCTTGTGGGCCTGGCTAATCCAGGCCCCGAATACGCAAACACACGCCACAATGCAGGTGCTTGGTTCATCGAGCAAATCGCTGCACGCTATAACTGCACTCTAAAACACGCTCCTAAATATCACGGCCTTACAGGCAAAGTGATCATTCAAGGCCAAGAATTCAAATTATTGATCCCCACTACTTACATGAATTTAAGTGGTAAAGCGGTCAGTAGTTTAGCTAATTTTTTCAAAATCCCTGTCGAGGACATTTTAGTTGCCCATGACGAATTGGATTTAGACCCAGGCGTTGCCAAATTAAAAAAAGGTGGCGGGCATGGCGGTCATAATGGTTTAAAAGACATTATTGCAAAAATGGCAAATCAAAAAGACTTTATGCGCTTGCGCATTGGTGTAGGTCATCCGGGGCATCGTGAAATGGTAACTGGTTGGGTGCTTGGAAAAGCGGCCAAAGAAGACCAAGAAAAAATGGATGCTGCTGTTGATGAAGCAGTTCGTTGCATGGAAATACTTGCAAAAGATGGTGTGTTAAAAGCACAAAACAGACTACATTCGTTTAAACCCTAGTAACTTGGGTCCAAGTACACCGTTTAAACGAATTCTAAACAAGGTATCTTACTATGGGTTTTAAATGTGGCATCGTTGGCTTGCCTAACGTAGGTAAATCAACGCTTTTCAATGCACTAACTAAAGCGGGTATTGAAGCCGCTAACTTTCCTTTTTGTACCATTGAGCCTAATACAGGTGTGGTACCTGTGCCAGATCCTCGTCTAGACGAACTTGCTAAAATTGTTAATCCTCAACGAGTTCTTACCACTAGTATGGAATTTGTAGACATTGCTGGCTTGGTAAAGGGCGCATCTAAAGGTGAAGGCCTTGGTAACCAGTTTTTAGCTAACATTCGTGAAACCGATGCAATTGGCCACGTAGTTCGCTGTTTTGAAGATGAAAACATCATTCACGTAGCAGGCACTATTGACCCTGCTGACGATATTGACGTAATCAACACTGAGTTAGTACTTGCTGATATGGATAGCGCTGAAAAAGCCCTTTTCCGTAACGCAAAAAAAGCAAAAGGTGGTGATAAAGACGCCAAAGAGCAAAATGCCGTACTTGAAAAAGTAAAAGTGCATCTTGATGAAGGCTTAACTTTACGCGCTTTAGCATTAACTAAAGAAGAAAAAGCAGCAATCAGCTCTATCAACTTCTTAACTATTAAACCAACTATGTATATTGCAAACGTTGCTGAAGATGGTTTTGAAAATAATCCATACCTTGACCGTGTACGCGCTATTGCTGCAGCAGAAGATGCGATTGTCGTTCCTGTATGTGCTGCTATCGAATCTGAGCTTTCAGAATTAGATGACGAAGACAAGCTTGAGTTTATGGCTGATCTTGGCTTAGAAGAGCCCGGCCTTAATCTTGTTATTCGTGGTGGTTATGAATTACTACAATTACAAACTTATTTCACTGCGGGTGTTAAAGAAGTGCGTGCATGGACAATCCCTGTAGGTGCAACAGCGCCACAAGCAGCGGGTAAAATCCATACCGACTTCGAGCGTGGCTTTATTCGTGCGCAAACGATTGCTTTTGACGACTTTGTTGCCTTTAAAGGTGAAAGCGGCGCAAAAGAAGCAGGTAAGATGCGTCAAGAAGGTAAAGAGTACATTGTTAAAGACGGCGATGTAATGAACTTCTTGTTCAACGTATAAGTCAAATGAAACCAAATTAGTATTGGTAATAATTTTAAAGGCTCGTTTTTACGAGCCTTTTTTGTACCTCCAACGTTATAAACTTATAAAATTGATATAGCCCCAACCTAAATACCTACGTTTAATCTAAAAATACACCCTAAGCAGAAGATCAAACCTCAAAAATAAGTACCTCTTAAACAAATTAATGTTAAGATTTAACCAGAGCGTAATAATTTGTTGAATAATCAAACAGCTTCAAACGATTGGTTTTTGCTTTTTTTATTTAGCGACAAATTTTGTATGTGAATTGCACTCAAAAAATCATCATTTTTATTAAAATTTAGCCGCTTAGCTTAATTTTCCTGCAAACAAACACAGTTAAGTGTTTTTTTGCAAAAAAGGTGTTGACGAATTTGGGTCATATCAGCATAATACGCCCCGCACTCAGCGATGAAGTGCTAACAAAAAAGATGGCTAAGTAGCTCAGCTGGTTAGAGCACATCACTCATAATGATGGGGTCACAGGTTCAAATCCCGTCTTAGCCACCATATTTTTTTGTTGCTCAATGAAGAGTTTAAAATAACTACTTTGTGTGCGGGAGTGGCGGAATTGGTAGACGCGCTGGATTTAGGTTCCAGTATCTTAGGATGTGAGAGTTCAAGTCTCTCCTTCCGCACCATAATTCTTGATAAGAATTAAAACTATCAATTGTTATTGTTGGGATATCGCCAAGCGGTAAGGCACCAGGTTTTGATCCTGGCATTCCCAGGTTCAAATCCTGGTATCCCAGCCAACAATGGCTAAGTAGCTCAGCTGGTTAGAGCACATCACTCATAATGATGGGGTCACAGGTTCAAATCCCGTCTTAGCCACCATTTCTTTTTTAGAAGTGGCTCTGCAAGAGTTAAATTGCACTCAATGAAGAGTCTAAAATAACTACCTGTGTTTTATAACACAAACGATGCGGGAGTGGCGGAATTGGTAGACGCGCTGGATTTAGGTTCCAGTAACTTCGGTTGTGAGAGTTCAAGTCTCTCTTTCCGCACCATGTTCTTGATACGAACTAAAAATATCAATTAATTCTTTGTTGGGATATCGCCAAGCGGTAAGGCACCAGGTTTTGATCCTGGCATTCCCAGGTTCAAATCCTGGTATCCCAGCCAACTTCTTCTACCAAGGAAAGTTGAATAAAAGAATAACTCTTGCCTAGAGGTTAAATGAGCAAATTAGTGATGCGGGAGTGGCGGAATTGGTAGACGCGCTGGATTTAGGTTCCAGTATCTTAGGATGTGAGAGTTCAAGTCTCTCCTTCCGCACCATGTTCTGATAAGAACTAAAATTATAAAAGAATTCTTTGTTGGGATATCGCCAAGCGGTAAGGCACCAGGTTTTGATCCTGGCATTCCCAGGTTCAAATCCTGGTATCCCAGCCAACTTCTTCTACCAAGGAAAGTTGAATAAAAGAATTACTCTAGCTTAGAGGTTAAATGAGCACATTAGTGATGCGGGAGTGGCGGAATTGGTAGACGCGCTGGATTTAGGTTCCAGTATCTTAGGATGTGAGAGTTCAAGTCTCTCCTTCCGCACCATGTTCTTATTAAGAACTAAAATTAATATCAAATTTATAGTTGGGATATCGCCAAGCGGTAAGGCACCAGGTTTTGATCCTGGCATTCCCAGGTTCAAATCCTGGTATCCCAGCCAATTTGACTTCCTTCTCTAAAACTTCTCAATATTCATTAAATTCAGCTTACTTTTTCTGTACTTAAATATACATTTATAAATTCGTCTATATTTATTGGTTTGCTATATAAATACCCTTGTAAATAATCACAGTTCATACTCAATAGCGCTTGCTCTACTTCTTTGGTTTCTATTCCTTCAGCTACTACATCGCAATTTAATCGGCTCGCCAAAAACAACGTAGATTCTACAATAGCGTAATCAGGCGGATTAATGAGCATATCTTTGATAAACGATTGATCTATTTTTATCTGGTTTATGGGCAACTCCCTTAATAACGACAGTGACGAAAACCCCGTACCAAAATCATCAACACTAAATTTAAATCCACGCATACTTAACTGCTGCATCATTTTTCTTGCTGCGGGTATGTTTGTCATCATTGCCCCTTCTGTAATTTCAAATATTAGTGAATCACTTAAAGTCGGGTCAGTAGTAAGTAAGCTAATTATAAATTCGTAAAACTCGCTGCTTTCAATATCTTTCGTTGATAAGTTGACATGAATAGTACCGGTAAACCCAAACAGTTTAAGTTTTCTAATATGGTTAACTGCTTCTTGTACAACACATTTCGATAAAACAAAAATAAGCCCTGTACGCTCAGCTACACTTATAAACTTTTCAGGACTAATAAAGCTACCATCAGCTTGCGGCCATCGGATCAGCGCTTCTAGGCCATGCAATTGAATATCTTTGGAGTTCATTATTGGTTGTAAATAAAGCTCGAACTCCCCTTTGTGTAACGCGGCTTTAATTTTGACTGATAAATCAAAAAAGTCCTCAGCTCGTTTACCTATTTCAGATGAGTAATTTACTAAAGGTTGAAATGTCTTTTTTGCTTCATGCAGTGCCAAGTTGGCTTTTTTTAATAACTGGTCAGGTAATCGGCTATCATCTGGGAAACGGCTTACGCCTATACTTAATTGTATTTTAACCATTTGCTCATGTGTACAAAACGGAGCTTTGACGGCTGAGTTTATAATATTTACACAGTGAGCCATGCTTTCATCAGTATCGGTATTCAATAAGAACGCAAACTCATCCCCCCCTATTCGATATAATTTAGCAATGCCACATAGTTCTTTGCTTAACTTATTAGCAAAAGCAGCCAGTAGTTGATCACCACATTGATGACCAAACGCATCATTAATTTGTTTAAAATTATTTAAATCAATATAAAATAATGCAAATGAAGAAGGGTAATCGACTTGTTTACTCAAGGATTTAAAAAAGTTATTGCGGTTAGGTAAGGTTGTTAAGTTATCGTGCTCAGTTTGATATTTTTGATACTGCGTTGCTTGCTCTATTTTAAGGATGCTTTTTAAACTCAGTTTGACAACTAAGAAAACAAACCCTGCACCACCAAATAATATTGTGGCAACTGCATTTCTTATTATTGGTGCCGTATCGTAATTTGAAAAGTAATAAAGTATCCACCAATACCCTAAAATAAAACAGACAATAGCGCATAACAGTACACTCCACGCTCTTTGCGATGTTTTTTTACAAACTTTAAAGGTTGTTTTTAAGCTAGCAACTAGCAGTAGCGCACCTAAAATAATTATTACTGAAAAAAAATTATCCACACATAGGCTCTTTAAAATTATTAAATTGCGGTTTAGTGATATAACCCTAGTCAAATTAAAATTTCATTTAATATAACTGGGTCACTATTTGTTCACTTAAAAAACAGACATAAAAAAAGGCTCATAAATGAGCCTTTTTAATCTCTACTTTAAATTTAGCCTAAATCACCGCTAATTGCGTATTTTAAAACCCAGTTTTTTATAGGGCCTGTATTATTAGCCATTTTTAAAAACTGGCTACGTGCCCATTTAAGTGGCGCAACTTGGTTAGAAAAGCCAAAGTAACAGGCATCCATCATGCTCATCATTAATAAATTAGCCTTACGGCGAGCTCGCTCATATTCTTTAAGTTTTAGTGGGCAACCTATATCCCCTGCATTGTCTAAAACCTCAGCAAGTGCCACTACATCCTGAAAACCTAAATTTACACCCTGCCCTGCAAGCGGATTTATTGTATGAGCTGCATCGCCTACTAAAACTAAGCGCCCTTGTGAATAGTTGTTAGCATGTTGGCGAGTAAGCGGAAATATTGCATGAGTTTGTACTTCAAAGTCTCCAGCAAGTTCAGGAAATTTATTAAGTATGTGCATTTTTAGCTCAGCTGGGTTTAGCCCTTTAAATGCTTGCAGTGTATTTGCATCGTCGTACCAAATTAAATTAGCGTATGGTGCCTGCATTGGCAAAAATGCGAGTGGCCCACTTGGCGTAAACTGCTGCCATGTTTTAATTTGTTGCGGCGCATCGAGTTTAATTAATACCCCCATGCAATGTTGCTGATACTGCCAGCCGGTAATTCCTATATTAGCTTTAGCACGCAGCTGCGATTGTCCGCCATCGGCTGCAATCACTAAATCAGCGGTATAGGTTTGAGCTCCATACACAAGCGTAATTAAATCATCCGTTTGCTCTATTTTAGTAATAGGTGTGGCTTGCTCAATAACCTCAATTTTATAATGATCAAATTGCTGCCATAAACTTGCTTGAATTAAACTATTTTCAATTAAGTGGCCTAAATGCGTGGTGTTTATATCGGCGCAGTCAAACAATAAATTATCACCACCGCGCTCAAATGCCTCTAATTGCTGATAAGGCGCTATGCGGTTTTGCCTTAAAAGCGGCATTGCTCCTAATTCATCAAGTAAATTTTCTGAAAAACGATTAATAGCCGACACTCTAATATCAACCTTATCACTACTAAGAATCTGTGATGGGTCTATTAGGTGTTTTTCGATTATGCGTACGCCAAAGCCCTGTTGAGCAAGCTTTATCGCCATAGCCGCGCCAACCATGCCACCACCAACTACTATCACATTATTTTTAGTCATGTTTTTCATCATTTTATTATTACTTGAGTCTGTTTTGATTGTATCAAAATTAATTTGTTTTATACCAGAGGATATCCCTAACTGCTGATTAAACTCGCCTCGTATTGATTTGAGATCACAAACATGAAAACTATACTTGGATCTGGACGGGTATCCAGCTAAAATACGCCTCCTTTAAGTGAGCATGCTTGCTCCTTAATCCTGTTTCAAGCACATTTTTGTGCCACTATCGAATTGAACACGAGGCTATATTTCAATGAGCAAAAAGCTGCATATTAAAACTTGGGGTTGTCAGATGAACGAATACGACTCTCAGAAAATGGCTGAACTTTTAGATGCCACCAACGGCTACCAGCTAACTGAAGATGCAACAGATGCCGACGTAATCTTACTTAACACCTGTTCAATTCGTGAAAAAGCACAAGAAAAAGTATTTCACCAATTAGGTCGCTGGAAGTTATTAAAAGACGACAAGCCAGATTTAATCATTGGTGTAGGTGGTTGTGTTGCCTCACAAGAAGGTGACTCTATTCGCCAACGTGCGCCATTTGTAGATGTTATTTTTGGTCCGCAAACGCTACACCGTTTACCAGAAATGATTAAACAAGTGCAAGGCGACAAAGGCTCATCGGTTGTTGATATTTCATTCCCAGAGATTGAAAAATTTGACCGCCTGCCAGAGCCAAAAGCAGATGGCCCATCTGCTTTCGTATCAATTATGGAAGGCTGTTCTAAGTACTGTACTTTTTGTGTTGTACCTTATACTCGCGGTGAAGAAGTTAGTCGCCCAGTAGATGACGTACTACTTGAAGTTGCACAACTTGCAGAGCAAGGCGTACGTGAAGTAAATCTTTTAGGTCAAAACGTAAATGCATACCGCGGCGATACGCACGATGGCGAAATTTGTTACTTCTCTGATTTAATTCGTCTTATAGCAGCTATTGATGGTATTGACCGTATTCGTTACACCACATCGCACCCGGTAGAATTTACCCCAGATATAATCGACGTTTACGCCGATGTACCAGAGCTTGTAGATCACTTACATTTACCAGTACAAAGTGGTTCAGACCGTATATTAAACCTAATGAAACGTGGCCATACGGCAATTGAATACAAATCGACAATTCGTAAGTTACGTAAAATTCGTCCTAACTTAAGCATGTCGTCAGATTTCATTATTGGTTTCCCAGGCGAAAGCAAAGAAGACTTTGAAGCAACCATGAAGCTTATTAGCGACATAGGTTTTGATATGAGCTTTAGCTTTATTTACAGCGCACGCCCAGGTACGCCAGCGGCAGATTTGCCGGATGACGTAACAGAGCAAGAGAAAAAAGAACGCTTATACTTACTACAAAACCGTATTACACAAATGGCGCAGCAAATTAGTCGTCAAATGTTCGATACAGAGCAACGTATACTTGTTGAAGGTCCTTCTAAGAAGAACCCTATGGAATTACGTGGCCGTACCGAAAACAACCGTGTAGTAAACTTTGTTGGCCCGCACACAGTGATCGGACAGTTTGTTGATGTACGTATTACCGAAGCACTACCTAACTCTTTACGTGGTGACTTAATTCGTACAGAATCAGAAATGAATTTACGACGTGAAGTCGCTCCTTCAGCTATTTTAACTAAAGCTGCAGCTGCAGAGCCAAAACCAGACACTGTTAACGAAATTGGCGTAGCTACTTTCGTTCCTTAGTCACACAATTAGCGCCAGTTAACGCTGGCGCAGTACTATAGGAAGCAATTTTGAGTAATCAGTTAAAAACATTAGAGATTTATTTAGAACCTGCCGATAACAAACGCCTATCTTCTTTATGTGGCCCGTTTGACGAAAACATCAAACAAATTGAACGCCACCTGGCTGTTGAAATAATTCACCGTGACAACTTTTTTAAAGTAACCGGTAAACTACACAACTGCGCCGGCGCTGTAGAAATCTTAAAAAACCTTTATGTTGATACTCAGCCAGTTCGTGGTGTTTTAGGCGAAATAGAACCCGACGCCGTTCATTTAGCTATTACCGAATCAAAAGCCTTAGAGCAAGATGCATCCAGCAGCGCTTATGGCAAAGAAATGGTTATTAAAACCCGCCGGGGTGTTATTAAACCACGTAACGACAACCAAGGTGTTTATGTGGCTAATATTTTAAACCACGACATTACCTTTGGTATTGGCCCTGCAGGTACTGGTAAAACTTACCTTGCAGTTGCAGCCGCCGTCGACGCTCTTGAGCGCCAAGAAATACGCCGTATATTACTAACGCGCCCTGCTGTAGAAGCTGGCGAAAAGCTTGGCTTTTTACCTGGCGATTTAAGTCAAAAAATAGACCCATACCTGCGCCCTCTTTACGATGCTCTTTTTGAAATGCTAGGTTTTGAAAAAGTAGAAAAGCTCATCGAAAAAAATATCATCGAAGTCGCACCGCTTGCTTACATGCGCGGACGTACTTTAAACGATGCCTTTATTATTTTAGATGAAAGCCAAAATACCACCGCCGAGCAAATGAAAATGTTTTTAACCCGTATAGGGTTTAACTCAAAAGCGGTGATTACAGGCGATATTACACAGGTCGATTTACCTCGTGGGACACGCTCAGGCCTTCGCCATGCAATTGAAGTACTTGATGGCGTAAACGAAATTAGCTTTAACTACTTCAAAGCCCACGACGTAGTACGCCACCCTGTTGTAGCACGCATAGTTGAAGCCTACGAGCGTAACGACGAAAGCGAGCGACTTAAGCGCATTGAAAAGCAAAATGCAAAAGACGCACTCGCTGCTCTTCAACAGCCTACTACTAAAGAGTAATACTTTGACAACCGAACTTGATTTACAAATAGCCTGTGAGTTTGACAACCTCCCAAGCGAAGAACAATTTGCACTATGGGCCGACAAAGCCCTTAGCCAATACCGTGACGAGTCCGAACTCAGTATCGTTATTAGCGACGAAGCGCAATCGCAACAACTTAATAACGACTATCGCGGTAAAAATAAACCGACCAACGTACTGTCGTTCGAATTTGAAGCACCACCAGGAATAGATATTCCTTTGGTTGGTGATTTAATTATTTGCCCAGCCATTGTATTAGCTGAAGCAATTGAGCAAGAGAAGTCATTTCATGACCACTTTGCTCACATGGTTATTCACGGATGCTTGCATTTGCTTGGATTTGACCATATAAAGAGTGACGATGCTTTAGAGATGGAAAGCATCGAAAAGCAATTACTTGCAGAGCTAAACATAGCAGACCCATACCGGGACGATATTTAAATTAACGGAGCAATTAGACGCAATGAGCGACGGTAACTCGCAATCTAGCCAGGGTTCTTCTGGCAAAACGTGGTTGGGCAGAATAGCCCAAATGTTGCAAGGGGAACCCCAGAATAGAGAAGAGCTGGTCGAAGTTATTGCCGATGCGCAAGAACGAGACGTAATCGATCCAGAAACAAAAGAGATGATAGAAGGTGTGCTTGGCGTGTCTGAGCTTAAAGTGCGAGACATAATGGTTCCGCGCTCACAAATGATCACTCTTGAGATCGACAGCCCGCTTGAAGAACTAATTCCAATGATGGTTGACTCAACTCACTCACGTTTTCCAGTGGTGATTGAAGACAAAGATCATGTAGAAGGTTTTTTACTCGCTAAAGATTTATTGCCACTGATCTTAAATAAAGACGAGCATTTACCATCAATACGCGATTATTTACGCCCAGCAATGGTAGTACCTGAAAGCAAACGTGTTGATACATTGCTAAACGAATTCCGTCAGCAACGCTACCATATGGCTGTTGTTATTGACGAATACGGCGGCGTATCTGGCTTAGTAACGATTGAAGATATTCTTGAAATAATTGTTGGCGAAATCGAAGATGAGCACGACGAAGAAGAAGAACATCAAGATATTCGTCAACTTGCTAAACATGTCCATGTAGTGCAAGCACTCACACCTGTAGATGACTTTAACGAGCATTTTAAAACAGGCTACAGCACAGACGAAGCCGATACTATTGGCGGAACTGTACTGCACGCATTTGGCCATATGCCAAGCCGTGGTGAAACGATTGACATAGAAGGTTACCAATTTAAAGTAACCAACGCCGACAATCGTCGTATTTTGCAACTGCAAGTCACCGTTCCTAAGGCTGATGATAACGACAGTGAAGAAACTGCTAACTAGACTTACCCTATTAGCAAAAGATAAAAAAGCATGGCTCGCACTCGTTGCGGGCCTTGTTTTAACTTTTGGCTATGCCCCTTTTGAAATTTGGCCCATCGTATTTATTAGTCTTGGCGCCATAATTTTTTGCATTAATCCCAATAGTACCGGTAAAGCACACGCAAAAACCGCCGCTAAATATGGCTTTATATTTGGCCTAGGCTGGTTTGGTGCAGGTATAAGCTGGGTACATGTTTCTATTGCCACCTTTGGCGGTATGCCGCTTATAGCGTCGCTCTCGTTAATGGCTTTTTTGTGCTCATACTTAGCATTATTTCCCGCACTTGCCTTTTGGGCAACTACACGCTTTGCCAGTGGCCCTAAAAGCTTTGGCGCATTACTAATTGCCTGCTTTGCAATTAGTGAGTATTTACGTGGCACCGTACTTACCGGTTTCCCGTGGTTAAGTTTTGGCTACACACAAACCGATGGACCTTTAAGGCTGCTTGCCCCTTATATTGGCGAGTTTGGCTTAACACTAACGTGTGTGGCTATTGGCTTTGCACTATATAGACTTACCCAAAAAGATTTTAAAACCCCGGCGGTTACTGCGACAGCTGTTGCGCTTATTTTTACAGGCGCAAATACCACAGGCAGCATTCATTACACAGATAAAAACATGTCAGTATTGCTCGTACAAGGCAACATACAGCAACACCTGCGCTTTGAGCCAAGTGAGTTTTGGACCACAATGAGCAAATACCAAGACATGACACGTCCACATTGGGATGCCGACTTAATAGTATGGCCAGAAGCCGCAGTGCCTGAAATAGAAATGCTTGCCGATTCCTACCTAGCCAATTTAGACAGTGCCGCCTCGTTTAATAAAACCGCCCTTGTAACCGGTATTGTTGACTACCAGCGAGACACCAAAAATATATTTAACACCTTAATTGTTGTCGGTAATAAAGAGCGCGGCGACGAGCATGGGCATTACCATTACCTTGATAAAAACCGCTATCAAAAACACCAGCTACTACCTATTGGCGAATTTGTACCATTTCAAGACTTTTTGCGCCCTATTGCCCCATTATTCGATTTGCCTATGTCATCGTTTACCCGTGGCGACAAAGTGCAAAACAACTTACGCGCCAATGGCTATAACTTACTCCCTGCTATTTGCTACGAAATTGTTTTTGCCGACTTAGTACGCGGTAATTACAAAAGCGACTCTGACCTACTCTTTACTGTAAGTAACGATGCCTGGTTTGGCGACTCCATTGGGCCTTTGCAACACATGCAAATAGCCCGTATGCGCGCGCTCGAACTACAACGCCCTCTAGTGCGTGTTACAAACAATGGTGTAAGCGCCGTATACGACCCTATAAGCCACACTCAACAAACCATGCCTCAGTTTGAAGCTACAACATTGAAAGCCAATATTAAGCTTATAAAAGGCGACAGCGTGTACAGTCAATACGGCAACATGTTTGTATGGGGATTTGTGTTTTTGATGGGTCTTGGTGGTTTTGGGGTTAGGTTTAGAAGTTAAGCTCGCTATTTAAGATGTAGGGCCTACATATTTAGCTCTACATTTTTAAAGTGTTTAATTAGCTTCTAAAGCCATTTCTTCTAAAGATAACCTTAGTAAGTAGCTACACCATTCCCTTAAATTTAGCAGACTAACTTGGTAGTACTCTCTAGCGTTACTCATTGTATTGCTATCTAATAGTGGTACCACACTGCCTGAATATGAATTATCGACAAACCTAGTTCCTTGGTGAAGGTATCTTGATCTTAAACCGTAATATGAATTAATTATTTTAACTAATGGGTCATTATTGCTATCTTTTCCCACATAACTTCTCACTCTATTTGAGATTGAATGTACTTGTTGACCACAACTATCACACTTTTTACTCTTCGAAGCTCCAATCAACGACGCAACTTCTAATGAAGACATATAAAGTATCATTGCATCTTCACTTGATGATGGATGAAGTTTAGCTGCATTAGAGAATCTTAAATCGCTCTGAAAGTCAGTATTCCCCTCATCACTTGCCTCCCCTATTCTCGGAGTTGGGGAATATGTATCTAAGGTAAATGAATCTAAAGATCTGCCTGATGAAAAATGAGCATAAGAATTCAAGAGTAATTGAATTTCATAAGAGTAAATATCATTACTCAGTATGTAATCAATAAGGAAACAGGTTTTTTCTGAGATTTGAACTAAGCCATCAGCTATTGGTTTAGCATCAATCCAATTTATATCTTTAGAATATTTATTAATTTCTACACTAGAAAGCGATGAATCATTGTCACCCTGAGTATCTCGAATAATCAAAAAGTTTGTACTAACAGTTAAAATTTCAATAACCGTTTTAATTTTTTCTGATGCTTTAGCTTCTGCATCTACAGCATCATAACCATCAATATCAACTATCAATTCAATTGAACTATTACCTGTTGGTTGTAAAACAAAACTTTTACCTGAGTATGCGGCAATAGAGCCCCTAATAACTTCTAGAGAAATACTAAAGCTAAATTTAGAAATCAGTTTTTTATAATCTAAACTATTTTTAACTAGCTCTCTAATAACTTTTAGGTCGCTTATAATTTCATCACTTTCGATATAATCAGAGAACATGACCGCGACTAAATTTCCTTTTTGTTTATACCTGACCGAAACCTCGAAAGAACCTTTAGCTTTATAGTCCATACGTCCTAAAATTATTTGTTTAGAACCTAGCTTTTTATACGGAGAGTAATGCCAAGCACACTTACCAAAGTGATCTCTAATACTTGCCCATAAAGATCTCAAAAAATGATTACTTTCATTTTCATTATTTAATCCTTCAAGTAAGACTTCCAAATAGATATACCTATAGTTTAATTAAATTATGTTAATTGGAGTTAGTCCTTCACTGCTTCTTCTACCGTTTCAACATTTACAACTTGATTCAAGTTACCTTTAATAACCACAGTCGCTGATATTTTATCTTGAATGGCTTGTCTATTTGGGTCCCAATATATTTGTAAAAACCCTAACAAGCCTGTGGCAAAGCCTGCGCCGTAGCCGCCGTAGCGACCAAAACAATCTAATAAACCTAATGGCTCACCGCTTAAGGCAACCACACGAATATTACATACCTTTTTACCCGGTGTTTGGCCTCGCCAAAGTAACGAGAACAACGTAAAGTAAACAGCAGCCCAGCCAAAACCTAAGCCTAAGTCTTGAATAATGCCTTTGCTCCACTGCAAAATACTATTTGTGCTTGTTTGTGCAGGTTTTTCTTCTATTAACTGTGCAGGCTTTATTTCGTTATTTTCACTGAGCACTAATAGTTGTAAAAGTACGGTAGCAAGTTGTGGGCTTTGTAGGTCGTCCATTTCTGCTAATTTGGGAACTTGCCCAATTAAATTATCAAACGCGTTTTGTTGGCAAGGTTGCTCACAGCTTTCATCAGCTGTTTGCGCTAAATAAGTATTTACCCGTTGTTTTTCTGTGGGAGTAAGCTGAATTTCATCTTGTATTTTTACGCCCTGAACAGCTAAACCTTGATCAGCGTTATCGTCTTCTAGGTAATCAATGCCAATTGAAAGCACAGTAAGTGCGCTTACAAATAAAATACTTGCTGCCGTTATTTTTAAGATTCTTCGCCACACATTCGACATTTTTGGAAGGTATTGCTGTGCCGTACCTTTATAAAAAGCCATTGCAGCAACAAACGCTATTAAAGCAGCGCTGAGTTTGGCTGCTAAAAATATCAGTGCAACATCAATAATAATCGCTAATGCACGCTGAATAGGTGTAGCTAAAGGCAAGCCCAGTAAAGCACTGTCAATTTTAAAAGCGTAGGGTGTAATAACTTCTCGGGTTTCAGAATTTGATAATTCTAATTGTTCTATCTCTTTGGCTTTCATTTATTTTCTTGTTATTAAAATAGGTAACCAGGTTAACTTACGCGTTTTTTATTTTTTGCTCAAGGTAAAGCGATTAGAATCAATGCACAAAAAAGGGCTGCATAAAATGCAGCCCTTGATGTTTTTACTCAATGTTAATTACTTACTAGCAATTATACCGTTGGATAATCGGTATAGCCTTGTTCTGCGCCACCAAATAAGGTGTCGGGGTTGTGGCTGTTAAGAGGCTTGCCTTGCTTTAAGCGTGCTGGTAAGTCTGGATTTGATACAAACGGGCGACCAAAGCCAATCATGTCGGCCCAGCCTTCGCTAAGTGCTTTGTCTGCGCGCTCTTTGGTGTACTTGCCTGCGTAAATTAATACACCACTGTAGGCTTTGCGAATCGATTTTTTAAATTCAACACTCATTAAAGGTGCGTCATCCCAATCGGCTTCGGCTATATGCATGTAACCTACACCGGCTTTATTTAATGCCTCAGAAACCGCTAAGTAAGTTTCCTCAGGGTTTTCGTCTACTGTGCCATTAAGAGTTGTTAATGGGGCAAGTCTTACGCCTACTTTACTGCTACCAATTTCGTCACTAACAGCATCTACCACTTCAATTAAAAAGCGTATGCGGTTTTGCACACTGCCACCATATTCATCGGTGCGAGCATTTGACTCTGAGTCTAAAAATTGATTAATAAGGTAACCATTTGCAGCATGAAGCTCTATGCCATCAAACCCTGCATTAACTGCATTTTTAGCTGCTTGGCGAAATTCACCTATGACATGCGTAATATCTTGTTTGCTCATTTCGCGTGGGAGTTGGGTGTCTACAAACCCCGGTGCGCCGTTTGTATCTACAAATACTTTTACGTCTTTTGCAGCAATGGCCGATGCAGAAATAGGCTGCACGCCACCGGTGTTGTCACTATGAGTTACACGGCCAACATGCCAAAGCTGAGCAAACATCACTCCACCAGCGCTATGTACTGCGCTTGTTACTTTACTCCAGCCTGCAACTTGCTCATTTGAATAAATACCCGGAGTCCAAGCGTAACCTTTACCAAGCTCACTAATTTGTGTGCCTTCGCTTACAATTAGTCCGGCACTTGCGCGCTGTGCGTAATATGTTGCCATTAAGTCGTTAGCTATATCGCCAGGCTGTGTTGAACGCGAGCGAGTCATTGGGGGCATAACAATACGGTTTTTTAATGTTTTACCTGCAAGTTCTATTGGTTCAAAAAGTAATGTCATAATGCCTCCTAAGTTTGATTGCGCTCATAATAACGTAACCAAGCACATGCAAAAACAACAAAAACTGCAAAATAGTTTTGTTGTATCTGCAATAAAGCCACAAAGTAAAACACATTAACTTTAGGTGAACTAAATGTATTTTATTGACTCTTAACAGCACTATTAAGTTGAGGGTTTGATGTGAATAAAGGGAATGCATGGCCGTGGGTTATCTCGTTGTGTATACACGCTATTGTGTTGTACTTTTTGTTTTCGCAATCTATTAAAGTTGCGCCGCCAAAGGAGGAAAAAAGCGAAATAATACAGGCCTATGTTACGGTTAATTTAGCAAGCCTACCTAAGCCAAGCTCAGTTGTTACAACAACCAATGCGCCTGATATAAAAACTGTAAACACTAAAACTGATGCACCAAATTCAGCGACCTCTAACACTACACCTATAAAAAAAGATTCTACAAAAGCCAAAGTAAGGGTAACTAAAAAAACGCAAGCCAAAACCATCACGTTACCAAAGGCACAAACAGAGCTTAAAAAAGACCCTGTAAAACCTGTTGCTCCCCAGGTAGCCGCGCCTTCAGAGCCTACAACAAAAGCCTCTCAAACATTTAAAAAGCTTAATCCATACGCGCCGCTATTTGGCTCTCCTGTAAATAATATGACTCATAAAAAAATGGTCTCCTTTGGTGAAGATAAAAACTCTGAAAATGAAGAGATAAACAATGAGCCTACAATTAAAACACCAGTAAAATCTGATAATTCAGAAGTTATTAGCCAAAATACAACAGGCACACGACGATTAGAAAAATTTAACGGTAAATGCTATTTAATTGATACTTCCACCGTATTTGGTAGCAATGGTATGCCTCTAGGTAGCGGTAAACCCTGCCCTGAGGATAAAACTGATAAAGAAATTATGTTTGAAAAAATCATGAAAAAATGGAGCCGTAAAAATAATTAGCTTTAAATAAGTGAACAAATAATATGTTTATCCGTATTGATAAGCTTAAAGTAATTAGGAGTAAGCCATGATCACCAAACAACTATCCTCACTTTTTGTATTTAATTTGTTAGTTGTAAGTGCACAAGCGAATGCAAACCAGCGCTGGTACGTTATTAACGACTCAGTAATGGGCGGTGTATCTAATAGCCAAGTAACACAAACTCAAGAAAGTTTGCTTTTTACAGGCAATGTTTCGCTTGATAATAACGGCGGTTTTGCATCAATACGTACAGAGCTAAGTACACAAAGCCAAAATACTAAAGCTATAGCGCTGCGTGTTAAAGGTGATGGACAAACCTATCAGCTTAGGCTCAGAACAACTAATTACCTTGATGGCGCAGCGTACACTCACTCATTTAAAACAGTAAAAAATGAATGGGTAGATATAAACTTTGCTCAGAGTGATTTTACTTTAACGTATCGCGGTCGCGTGCTTGAGCAACAACCGATTATTGATTTTGATGATATAAAACAGCTAGGCTTTATGATTGCAGGCAAGCAAGAAGGTAAGTTTAAACTTGAAGTGGGTAAAATTGAGTTTAAAAGCTAACCCACCAACATGTTGGTCGCGCTAAATAGTATAGTCGTCGCCCCGCCTCTTTAGTTCACTAATAACCAGTTCAACCATTTGTTGCTTTATTGCCGCTTGCTCTGATTTTAACTCCCCGAGTTGCAGCTCTAACATATCTATTTGTTCTTGCTGTTGTGTGTTTTTATATTTTTTTGCACCTAGGTGCTCTGCATCTAAAGTTAAACTCGCATCACTTTTATTCAACTCACTTGCAGAAGTGTTTATAGTTAAACTACGTTGTACGGGGCTTTGTTTAAGTTTGTTAATTTGTTCTTGCAGCGCAATAACTCGCCCAGTGAAGTGCTTGTATACTTTTTCTAGGTTTTTATATTGATTGCCAAACGTAGCGTTATCTTCACTATACTCTTCGGCTTTGGTATCTAAAAACTTTGATAACGCATATTTTGGCTCTTCCTCATTCTCTTCCTCGCTCTTTTCTTCACTCGCTTTTTCAACAGTTAGTTTATCTGATTGCGCTAAAGGATGAGTATTTGAGCTGTGTACTTGGTATGGAATGGAAGCCGCTAAAATCTTCATTATTTTATCCCTAAAATAGCTTTGTAACTATTATGGGTATCGACCTCGTATTAAAATCCTTGAGTAAATTTTATTGTTAGCTAAAAGCAAAAAACCCCACTTTAGTAAAGTAGGGCTTATACCAATTTATTAAACTAACTCGTTGCTTACTTAGTGCTTTGGTTGTCTTGTGAGAGCGCAATAAGAGCAAGGGCTGCATTTAGACGAGTATTTAAATTATTATAAATAGTCATTCCAAACACACCGATAATACAAACTATTAAACCCATTTGTAGGTTAACGCTCATCTCCAGTAAAAAAACAGCTGCAACTAGTAAGCATAGCGCTAATGCATAAATAATAGATTGAAAGGTAAAGTTAATATCACCTTTGGCTATTTTAAGTAATTCATCTTTATTCATAATTTACTTCCTTGTTATTTAATCACTAAGACTCAATTGCCAGTAACTCTACTTCAAAAATAAGTACTGAGGCAGGAGGAATACTTCCTACACGTTTTTCGCCGTATGCTAATTGGTGCGGTACATAAAAGGTGTATTTATCGCCTGGGCTCATTAGTTGTAAGCCCTCAGTCCAGCCTTTAATCACTTGGTGCAAGCCAAAGCTAATCGGTGTTTTACGCTCTACTGAGCTGTCAAACACCGTGCCGTCGATTAGTGTGCCGTGGTAATGCACGTTAACCATACTTGTTGGGCTTGGTGTGTTTTCACTCTCACCTTTGTGTACTACTTTGTACTGCAAGCCAGAAGCTGTTTCTACTACACCTTCTACTTTTGCGTTAGCGGCTAAGTAATCTGCCCCTATTTGTGCATTTATGCCTGCTTGTTGTTTTGCTTTTTTACTATTTTGAAATATTAAAAAACAAAAAATGGCGATAACCACCGCCAAAATTATATTGATCATTATTAACCTTTTTCGTTATCTAGTTCTTCGTCTTTTTCGTCATCGTTATCGCCATTTACTATGTCGGCAATTTCTTTAAGGCGAGCAAGCGCAATTCCGTTTACTGAGTTTTCTGGATACTGGTCATCAATAATATCGCCAGCTTCTATATCCATTAACAGGTTAAGCGCTTGGTCTACGGTTTCAACTGCGTAAATATTAAATTTACCCGCTTCAACCGCATTAAGTATTTCGTCATCAAGCACTAAGTTAACTTGGTTTGATTTAGGAATGATAACGCCTTGCGAGCCTGTTAAGCCACGCATTTTACACAGTTTGAAAAAGCCTTCTATTTTTTCGTTTACGCCACCAATAGCCTGTACATCACCATGTTGGTTAATAGAGCCTGTCAGTGCAATTGATTGGCTAATAGGTAGGCTTGTAATAGACGAAATAAGCGCACACAACTCTGCCAAAGATGCACTATCGCCATCTATATAACCGTAGCTTTGCTCAATAGCGATATTAGCGCTAAGCGTTAAGCTAAAGTGCTGTGCGTATTTATTACCTAAATAACCGGTAAGTAGCATTACCCCTTTTGAGTGAATTGCTTTACCAAGCTCGGCCTCACGTTCAACATCTATTACGCCATCGGCGCCAGCATAAACTGTTGCCGTAATACGCGCTGGGGTACCAAAAGAGGTATCGCCAATGTGTAATACGGTTAAGCCATTTACTTTACCAATGGCTTGGCCGTCGGTTGCAATAAGTGTATGACCTTCTTTTATATCGCTTAGCATGTTTTCACTAATTTGGCCGGTACGGTATTGCTTACCTTCAATGGCTTCATCAATATGATGCGCATCTATAACAGTTAATTTATCCTGTTTTGCGTAGTAACTTGCCTCTGCAACTAATTCAAGTACATCAGCAAAACGCGCAGAAAGCTTATTGTGATGCTCTGCTTGGCGGTAGCTAAACTTAAGTAAACGCACCATAGCAGCTTGCGTGGTAGTGCACTTTAATGTTTGCTCGCAGTACTCGGTAACTTTAGTTATAAATTGGTACTGTAATTTATCGCTACTTGGTAAGTAGTAATCAAAGTCAGCTAATACTCTAAATAACTCTGCAAACTCTTCATCGTATTCACCTATGGTGTAATACAGTTCGCGCGAGCCTAATAAAATAATTTTCACGTCAAGCGGTATAAGCTGCGGGCGAAGTGTAAAACTACTGCCTACTGAGCTATCTTGATACGGTAAGTCGTTTTTAATTTGATGCGTTTTAAGCGAAAGTTTTAAACCATCCCACACTTGAGGGTTAGCCATTACCTTTTCAGCATCCATAATTAAATAACCGCCATTAGCACGGTGCAATGCGCCCGGCTGAATAGAGCGATAACTGGTAATTAAAGACCCTTGCGATGTGGAATACTCAATTTTACCAAATATATTACCAAATGTTGGATTGGGCTCGTACACCACGGGTGCTGCATCGTCTTCTTTAAACTCAACTAAAATATTAGGTGCAAAAAAGTCGGTAAGCATGCCTTTACGATCAAAGTCTTCTTTGCTTTCTTCGCTTTCGTCTTCGTCATCGAGCCATTCAAGTACCGCGTCTATAATTTCAACGCGTATATCTTTTAAATAACGCAGTACACCAATATGAGTTGCATATTTATGTTCTAAGTCTTTTAAAAGCGGTTTTGTGGCCTGCTCTGCAGTCGACTTTTTAAGATTACGCTGTTTTTCTTTTGATTCGCGCTTCCAGCGTGGCAGCTCAATTAACGCTTCTATTAATGCATCTTCTAGCTTTTCAATTTTTTCAAAAAACTCTTCGCGTAACGTTTCTTCAAGTTCGCCAAATTCGCCATCGCTTAATTGTTTACCATCTACAAGCGGTGCAAACCCAACTGAATTTTTTTCTTCGACTAATGCAACACTTTGCTCAAATGCCGCAATTTCTACTGCGGTAATAGCACTGTCGTAGGCATCGTTAAATTCACGATCGATTGATTTTTTTTTGCGTTGGTATCCTGGGTTATCAAATGCAGCAGGAAATGTGTCGAGTACTTCATCTAAAAATGAATCTATGTCGTCACTAAGTTGCTTGCTTTGCCCTGCATGCATAAACAATGCGATAGGCTCTCTGTGATCATCGTAATTATTTACGTATAACCATTCGTTTGGTGTTGGGCGGTCTTTTGCATGTTGCTTAAGTTTATCTTTAACAAGCGTAAAGCGCCCATGGGCAGCCTCGCCCATTACATAAACGTTATAACCCGGCAGTTCCATCCCTAAAGAGAAATCTAAGGCACTTTGGGCGCGTTGTTGGCCTATAAATGTTAGTTGCTCGGGGTATGGATTGCTCATACACGTATGTACGTGATTAGTAGAAATACTCGGTGCGAGCTTTGAAACAGATAGTGGCAGCAATTTTTTCGTCATTCTAACTTCTTTTTTTACCAACATATTCGCTGGCCTTTGGGCGTATTAAGTGGCCCGCAGCCACTTAATACTTATATTTAAGGGTGCAGCGCCTTACGACTAAAATAGATTCCATCACATTCAATACACGGTGTAATTTGTGTCGCGTGATAAACATCGTAACTATGGGTGCAATTCTTACATACTAATGTGCCCATGGCTATCCATTCGCCTGCGTGATACACACCATTGTGCTTAAAATCTTGACTAAGAGATTGCCACTCAAGCTGAGTTTTATCTTCTATGTGCGAAAGCTCAAACCATAATGATTCTTTAAGCTCTTGCCATGCAAGCGAATTATAGTGCGATTCGTTTTCTTGGACATGTTCTATATCGCGCTGTAAATAACTTTTATATAAAGCGTATCTTTCTTGCCCTAAATCTTTAAGTGCCTGCTCAGATTCAACAAATCGAGTAACTGCGTCTTTTACTTCATGATCTTTTACATCTTTTAGCCATTTGGTTAAATCGCCAAGCCATGCTTTATAATCTGCCATTTTTTACTCCTTCAAAATTGCTGTTAAATCACCCTATAACTTAGATAAGTATAGGTTAACCTGAACTGAAGGTTAGAATTTATCAAAACCGCGTTTTTGACGCTGTGAATAGCACTTTATTTGGGGTATCCTAATGGCAATTTTTTATTAGTTTGCAAGAAGTCTGGAACCATAGATGCAAGAGCAATATAACCCGCAAGATATAGAGTCAAAAGTACAAAGCTACTGGGAAGAAAACCAGGTATTTAAAGTCACTGAAGATGAGAGCAAAGAAAAGTATTATTGCCTTTCTATGTTTCCTTATCCGAGTGGTCGACTGCATATGGGTCATGTACGTAACTACACCATTGGTGATGTTGTTTCTCGTTTCCAGCGCCTGCAAGGCAAAAACGTAATGCAACCTATGGGTTGGGATGCGTTTGGTTTACCTGCAGAAAACGCTGCTATTAAAAACAAAACAGCACCTGCTAAGTGGACATACGAAAATATTGATTACATGCGTACACAGCTTAAGCAATTAGGTTTTGGTTATGACTGGGATCGCGAAATTGCGACATGTCATCCAGAATACTACAAGTGGGAGCAGTGGTTTTTCACTAAGCTTTACGAAAAAGGCTTAGTGTATAAAAAAATGTCGACGGTTAACTGGGATCCAGTGGATCAAACAGTATTAGCTAACGAGCAAGTTATTGACGGTCGCGGTTGGCGTTCAGGCGCTGTGGTTGAGCAAAAAGAAATTCCACAGTGGTTTATTAAAATTACCGACTACGCACAAGAACTACTTGACGATTTAGACAAGTTGGAAGATTGGCCAGAGCAAGTTAAAACAATGCAGCGTAACTGGATTGGCCGCTCTGAAGGGTGTGATATTGAATTTAAACGCACCGATAACGACGAAACTTTTAGCGTATACACAACTCGTCCAGACACCTTTATGGGTGTTACGTATGTTGCTGTTGCTGGTGGTCACCCTATTGCACAAGAAGCCGCTAAAAATAGCGATGCTGTTGCAATGTTTGTTGAAGAATGCAAAAACACCAAAATTGCCGAAGCAGACATGGCAACAATGGAGAAAAAAGGCATAGCAACAGGCTTTTACGCAACTCACCCATTAACGGGCGAGCAAGTACCAATTTGGGTCGCTAACTTTGTATTAATGCATTACGGCTCAGGCGCTGTTATGGCGGTACCTGCACACGACCAACGCGATTTTGAATTTGCAACGGCTTACGGCCTAGATATTAAACAAGTAATTGCACCGGTTGAAGGCTCAGATCTTGAAGTAAACCTTGAGCAAGAAGCATTTACCGACAAAGGTGTACTTGTAAATTCAGGTGAATTTGACGGTCTTGATTTTGACGCTGCGTTTAAAGCTATTGCCGACAAGCTTGAAGCACTCGGTGTTGGGGAGCGTAAAGTAAACTTCCGTCTACGTGACTGGGGTGTGAGCCGTCAGCGTTATTGGGGTTCTCCAATCCCAATGCTTAGCGACGAAGAAGGCAAAGAACTTGCAGCAACAGAAGATATGCTACCAGTTCGCTTACCAGAAGATGTGGTAATGAACGGTGTAACGTCACCTCTTAAAGCAGACCCAGAATGGGCTAAAACAACAGTAAATGGCGCACCTGCGTTTCACGAAACTGATACGTTTGACACCTTTATGGAATCATCTTGGTACTACGCACGCTACTGTAGCCCACGCTACGACGAAGGCATGCTAGATCCAGCGGCTGCTAACTATTGGTTACCAGTAAACCAATACATTGGTGGTATTGAGCACGCTATTTTACACTTATTGTACTCGCGATTTTTCCATAAATTATTACGTGACTTTGGTTTAGTAAATTCAGACGAGCCGTTCGACCGCTTACTTTGTCAAGGTATGGTGCTTGCTGAAACATTTTATCGTAAAGATGAAAAAGGCGGCGATGTATGGATTTCGCCAAGCGATGTAAATACCGAAACCGACGACAAAGGCCGCGTAACTAAAGCATGGCATAAAGAAGACGGTGAGCCAGTATTCTCATCAGGCATGAGTAAAATGTCGAAGTCTAAAAACAACGGTATAGACCCACAACAAGTAATTGCCCAATACGGTGCAGATACAGTGCGTTTATTTATGATGTTTACAGCACCACCAGAGCAAACGCTTGAATGGTCAGACTCAGGTGTTGAAGGCGCACATCGCTTCTTAAAACGTGTATGGAAATACGCAGTAGATGTTAAAACAGTAGGTTACCAAGCACTTGATAAATCAGCGCTCACTAACCCGCAAAAAGTACTACGTCGTGACTTACACAAAGCAATTGCTAAAGTGACTGATGATGTTGAACGTCGTCAAACCTTTAACACCGCTATTGCAGCCATTATGGAGCTTTCTAATAAGTTATTAAAAGCACCACTGAGCGACAAACAAGATGTAGCGATTGCTAACGAAGCACTTGAAGCATTAGTTATTATGCTTGCACCTATTACTCCGCATTTATCACATGAGCTTTGGAAAGAGCTTGGTAAAGAAGGCGAAATTTTAGATGCGCAGTGGCCAAAAGTTGATGAGTCGGCACTTGTTGAAGATGAAAAACTAATCATCGTTCAAGTAAACGGCAAGCTTCGCGCTAAGTTAACGGTTGCAGCTGATGCCACTCAAGAGCAAGTAGAAGCCCTTGCGTTTGCAGAATCTAACGTAACTAAATTTACGGATGGCGCAACTATTCGTAAAATCATTTACGTACCAGGTAAACTACTTAACGTGGTAGCTAACTAATATGGCTGCATTTAACGCCATTAAAAATGGACTAGCCTTAGTGCTAGTCTGTTTTTTGTTATCAAGCTGTGGCTTTCATTTAAAAAAAGCCTCTAGCTTGCCTGATAACTTAAAACAGCTAACACTTGTAGGCGATGATGAAAAATCGACTTTATTTACTGAGCTTAAAAAAGAGCTTAAAGCGAGTAACGTAGAGCTTGTATCGTCAGCTAAAGATAAAGCCCAATTGTATTTACGCAAAGAAAGTATTGAACGCCAAACACTTTCGCTGTTTCAAAATGGTCAGGTTGCTGAATACGAACTTGCTTATGGCGTGTCGTATGTAGTTAAACTCCCTGGTGAAAAAGCGATAGAAAAACGTTTTGAGCTTTACCGTAATTACCAAGACGATCCGGATCATGCATTAGCAAAAGCAAAAGAGCTTGAGCTACTCATTAGCGAGATTCGTGAGCAAGCCAGTCGTCGTATTGTTAGAGAGCTGTCGCAACTATAATGCGCTGCTACGCTAATCAACTACCGAATGAATTAAATAAAGGGCTAAAGCCCTTTTATTTAGTATTTGGTGAAGAGCCTTTTCAAGAAGCGCAATGCGTACAACAAATTCGCGACTGTGCTAAGCAACAAGGTTTTGATGAAGTAATTAAATTTACTTTAATGCAAGGATTCGATTGGCAAGAAATCATAGCCCAGTATCAGAGCATGTCGCTGTTTAGCGCCCGCACTATTATTGAGCTTGATTTAAACCAACAAAAGCCAGGCGTTATTGGCAGCAATACCTTTAAAAAAGTAGTTGAGCTGGTTAATCCCGATACTATTTTAATTGTTAAAGGCGCTAAAGCCAGTCAAGAAGTACAACGCGGTGCATGGTTTAAAGCCCTTGATAAACTAGGCGTGTTCGTACCTTGCTACCCACTTACGGGCTCTCATGTAAAACGATGGCTTGATGAGCAATGCCAACGTTTATCACTTAATATGCAAAGCGACGCCAAAGTCAGCTTAATAAATGCCACTGAAGGCAACTTATTAGCCTGTTTTCAGGAGCTTGAAAAGCTCTCGCTACTACACGGCAATGCATTAATTACTCAGCAACTAGTTATGCAAGGGCTGTTAAATCAAGCCAAGTTTGATATTTTTGATTTAAGCGATGCACTATTAAATGGCCACGCTAAACAAGCTATAAAAGTACTAAACAAACTTGCCAGCGATAACACCGAAGTGGTGAGTATTTTGTGGGCTATAACCAAAGAGCTTAATACACTTATAAGTGTGCAACTTGGTTTATTAAATGGCGAACCCATAGCAAATTTATTTAAACAAAAAGCAATTTGGAAAAACCAACAAGGTCCAGTTCAAAACGCAATTAACCGTTTAAATATGCACACACTAGAACAAATAAACAGTGATGTTGCGTTGTTTGATGCGAGTTACAAGCAAGGTAATTTAATTGCACCTTACCAAGCGCTTGCTCATATTTGTATTAAATTTTGCCAGCCGCTCAACATTCCTATGCCGTGCCACGCGGTTAATTAATAAATAACTAATGGGTGTTAAATGATCGCAATTTTTGGTGGCACTTTCGACCCCGTCCATTTAGGCCATCTAAATATGGCGCAGCAATGCGTTAATGCGTTTAAATTAGATACGCTTTATTTTATGCCCTGTGCACTCCCTGCACATAAAGCAGCGCCGGGAATTAGTACCCAGCACCGTATTAATATGCTCAACGCAGCCATTGCACCTTATCCTCATTTTGAACTCGATTTAAGAGAACTTAACCGAGCTGGTCCATCGTATTCGCTACTTAGTTTGCAAGAACTTCGTAAAGAGCACCCCACTACACCTATTTTATTTTTAATTGGTATGGACTCGTTTAACAATCTCGATAAGTGGTTTGAGTGGAAGGCAATAACGCAGCTTTGCCATATTGTGGTGTACCAGCGCCCTGCTCAACATTGCACTGTAAAAGGTGAGCTCAAAAGCTATATGCAACACGCAAATGCTGGCGAAGTAGCGGCACTTAAACACTCACTTGCAGGTAAACTTTATTTTTTACCGGGTGAAATGCTCGATGCGGCCTCAAGTACAATTCGCAAGCAGCTAAAAAAAAGTAATAAAAAGAATGAACTATTGCCCGACGCAGTGAGTCATTACATAGAAGTGCATCAGCTCTATCAAATTGATGCTTAAAAACTCCTAGCGTGTTAAAATGCGCGCCATTAAATTTTTAAATTGAGACAAAACCTTGGATTCAAAACAACTACTCGCCTTTGCTATGGACAAAATTGACGATATGAAAGCGCGTGACATCGTTCATATTGACGTAACTGAAACATCAGATATTACAGATTACATGGTAATTTGTTCTGGTACTTCTAAACGCCACGTACAGTCAATTGCCGATCACTTAGCAAAAGAAGCGCGTCATGCAGATTCAGAGCCACTAGGTTATGAAGGTGAAGGCGACGGCGAATGGGCACTGGTTGATTTAGGTGATGTGGTTGTACACGTGATGCAAAACGAAGCACGTAGCTATTACGATCTAGAAAAACTGTGGGGCTAAACGCTCACTCATTTTAGACAATGCTTGGAAGTAATACGTGAAAATACAAATGATTGCTGTTGGTACTAAAATGCCAGCATGGGTAGAAACGGGATTTGCAGAATATCAGCGCCGTTTCCCTAAAGATATGGCGCTAGAGTTAATCGAAATTCCAGCCGGTAAACGTGGTAAAAATGCAGATATAAAGCGTATTTTACACATTGAAGGTGAAAAAACATTAGCGGCTATTCCAAAAGGCAATCGTATTGTAACGTTAGAGGTAACAGGGAAAGCACTGGATACTCACCAACTTGCTAAAAATATGGAAAAATGGCAACTCGATGGCCGCGATGTAAGTTTACTTATTGGTGGACCTGAAGGACTTGCTCCAGAGTGTATTGCAGCGTCTGAGCAAAAATGGTCGTTATCTAATTTAACATTGCCGCATCCTTTGGTGCGTATAATTGTTGCAGAGAGCCTTTACCGAGGCTGGAGCTTAAATAACAACCATCCTTATCATCGCGAGTAACCTCTTGCCATGCTAAAACATAGACCCACTATTCGTGACCACTCCGCAGAAGCAAACTTATTTGCTAGGCGAGCATTCGTGGGTTTTGTTTTTGTATTAGGATTAGTCGCAGTATTGCTTTCTAATCTTTATACTATTCAGGTCGAAGATCACCAAGACTACCAAACCCGCTCCAACGATAACCGCATTAAAGTTATTCCTATTGCCCCCAACCGTGGTTTAATTTACGACCGTAACGGTGTGCTACTTGCTGAAAACAAACCTGTTTACAACCTTGAGGTCATCCCCGAAGAGGTAGATGACCTTGACGAATCGCTTGATCAAATAAGTAAAATAATTGCGATTACAGAGCAAGACAAACAAGACTTTTTAAAAGATATAAAACACACCCGTCGTTTTAAATCACAAGTATTAAAAGCTCGCTTAGACGAAACAGAAGTGGCGAAATTTTCGGTTAATCAACATAAATTCCCTGGTTTTAGCATTGAGGCACGCCTTGCACGCTACTACCCATTTGGCGACACACTAACGCATGCGCTCGGTTACGTTGCCAAGCTTAATAGAAAAGAGCTAAACCAATTAGAACAAGAAGACCGTGCAACCAATTACCGCGCCACACATGATATTGGCAAACTCGGCATAGAAAAATATTACGAAGAAACACTGCACGGTAAAGTAGGCTCACAACGGGTAGAAGTTAATAACCGTGGCCGTGTAATACGCACCCTGAGCATGACCCAACCGCAACCTGGTAGCGACCTAGTACTTACTTTAGACGTGGGCTTGCAACAAATAGCACAACACGCGCTAAAAGATATGCGTGGCGCTGTTGTAGTTATGGACGCCAAAGATGGCGGCGTGCTGGCACTTTATTCAAACCCAAGTTACGATCCAAACTTATTTGTACACGGCATTAGCAGCAAAAATTATAAAGCGCTGCTTAACCAAGACCGACCATTAATAAACCGTACTACGCAAGGTCGTTATGCGCCGGCCTCTACTGTAAAGCCTTTAATGGCAGTATTAGCGCTCGAAGAAAATATAGTAAATGAGTCAACATCAATGTGGGATCCAGGCTTTTTTGAAATACGAAACGTAGAGCATAAATGGCGTGACTGGAAACGTTGGGGCCATGGTCATGTAGATGTATACAAAGCCATTGAAGAGTCGTGTGATACCTATTTTTACGATGCGGCTTATCGATTAGGCATTACTAAAATAAGCGATTTTATGGCCCGTTTTGGCTACGGTGATTTGTCAGGTATTGATATTCACGAAGAAACTACTGCTATTCTACCTTCAAAAGAATGGAAAGAAGGACGCTTTAAAGAGTCTTGGTGGCCTGGTGACACAATTTCTGTAGGCATTGGCCAAGGTTACTGGACTGCCACACCAATTCAAATTGCAAATGCAACTAACATATTAGTTAATCGTGGTATTAATCATCCCCCTCATTTGGTGCAAGTGATAAAAAAAGATAACGATATAACGCAAATTAACAACGAAGAAAAACCCCCTGTTATTTTAAAAGATCCGCGTCATTGGCAAGTATCGTTAGATGCAATGCATAATACAGTACAAAAAATATCAGGCACAGCCCACAAAGCATTTAAAGGGACTAACTACGACTCGGCTGGTAAAACCGGTACCGCGCAAGTAGTTAGTATTGCCCAAGGTGAGCGTTACGATGCAGAATCTCTTAAAGAACGCCAACGCGATAATACAATTTATGTAGGCTTTGCACCTTATAGCGATCCTAAAATTGTGGTTTCTGTTGTGTTAGAAAACAACCACGGCGGCATTCAAATAGCTCGCCAACTTATGGATTACTACTTTGCAGCCAATCCTGTTAATCTTGCAAGGAACGAGACACCATGACCGCTTTGCACGATAAACGCTCTATTTGGATGCGTATGCACCTAGACCTACCGCTGCTTATTGCACTACTTATAATGATGGCTGGCAGCATAATGGTTGTTTACAGCGCAAGCGGGCAAGAGTCTTCTATGATGATTAGGCACATGACCCGCATGGGCGGTGCGATTGTTGCTATGATTGTTTTAGCCCAGTTTTCGCCTGCCACGTTAAAGCGGTTAGTGATCCCACTTTATTGTGTTGGGTTATTAATGCTAGTCGGTGTACTTTTATTTGGAGTAAGCTCAAAAGGCGCGCAGCGTTGGCTCAATTTAGGGGTGACACGGTTTCAACCTGCAGAATTAATGAAGTTGGCAGTCCCGATGATGGTCGCTTGGTATATAGGTAGAAATCACTTACCACCTCGCCCGCTACATTTAATTATTGGTTTTATGATTGTAATGCTCCCTACATTATTAATTAAAGAACAACCCGATTTAGGTACCGCTATACTTATTGCAAGCTCAGGTATATTTGTATTATTTTTGTCTGGGTTGAGTTGGCGTTTAATAGGGTTTTTAAGCTCGATTGTAGCGCTTGCTGCATGGCCATTTTGGCACTACGGTATGCACGATTATCAAAAACAACGTGTACTCACCTTTTTAGATCCTGAGAGCGATCCGCTTGGTTCGGGTTATCATATTATTCAATCGAAAATTGCTATTGGATCAGGCGGCATAGAAGGTAAAGGCTGGTTGCTTGGTACACAATCGCAATTAGAGTTTTTGCCAGAGCGCCACACCGACTTTATATTTTCGGTTTTAAGCGAAGAATTTGGCTTATTCGGCGTATGTGTTTTACTTAGCCTGTACTTATTTATTATTGGTCGTGGTTTATACATTGCTGTTAATGCACAAGATGCATTTGGTAAATTGCTCGCAGGCGCACTCACCCTCACCTTTTTTGTATATGTATTCGTAAACATAGGCATGGTATCGGGTTTATTACCTGTTGTAGGCGTACCTTTACCACTGATTAGTTATGGTGGTACATCGATGGTGACGTTAATGGCAGGATTTGGCATTATTATGTCAATCGCGACAGATAAAAGGATGCTTTTAAAATAATGCGACACACAAATCAGCTTATATTTACCACGTTATTAATTTTGCTTTTAAGTGCTTGTAGTAGTGGGCCAAGTAGCCGTTATAGTATGCGTCATGATGCAGCGCCATTAAGAGCCCCAACGACACTTGAGATGCAAGACGCTATAGTTACCGAAACCACTAAAAGTGCTAGCGCTAGCCGCCCATACACAGTGCTTGGTAAAAGCTATTCGCCCATGCTTGATGAGACGGGTTATAGTGAGGAAGGCATTGCCTCTTGGTATGGTCGTAAATTTCATGGTTATCACACCTCAAATGGTGAAACGTATGATATGTTTGCCATGACCGCAGCGCATAAAACGCTGCCACTACCTAGCTTTGTTAAAGTAACCAATACAGCAAATGGTAAATCGGTAATCGTACGCGTGAACGACCGTGGCCCATTTCATGACGATAGAATAATTGATCTTTCGTACGCAGCCGCTTATAAGCTTGGCTACTATACCCATGGTACAGCAAAGGTTAAGCTAGAGGCCGTTACGCTTGCGGGCGCAACTGCGCGTCAAACCTATATTCAGGTAGCTGCAGGTAGTACACTTGCTAATATTGAAGCACTTGCCAGCACATTGCGAGAGCAATACAAATTACCAACAAATATTGTGCAAAAAGACGATATTTACAGACTGCATTTAGGGCCAATAAAAGATACCCCTCATGCAAACGAAGTATTAAAAAAATTAAAAGAAAATCAATTTCAAAACGCGTTCTTGCTTTACACTCAGTAAGGCCTTTAGAATGGCGTAACGCGAATCTTTAACTTTAACCATTAATGAGTATGATGAAATCTATTAAACATAAAATCCTCAAAGGTGTATGCGGCCTAGTTTGTACAGCCGCCGTATTCTCAGCCAGCGCCCAAATTATTCCGGCACCACCTCAAGTTAATGCGAAAGGTTATTTTTTAGTCGACTTTACAACAGGTAAAGTTATTGCTGAAGGTGAAGCCGATACACAGCTTGCACCTGCAAGTTTAACTAAAATGATGACCAGTTATGTAATTGGTACTGAAATTAAAGCAGGTAATATTGCCACTACCGATATGGTAACGGTAAGCGAAAAAGCATGGGCTAAAAACTTTCCAGAATCTTCAAAGATGTTTATTGAAGTAGGTAAACAAATTAGTGTTGATGAGCTTAACCACGGTATTATTATTCAATCAGGTAATGATGCATGTGTAGCAATGGCTGAGCATATTGCTGGAAGCGAAAGCGCATTTGCTGATTTAATGAATGCCCATGCTGCTAAATTAGGTATGAGCAACAGTCACTTTATCAACAGCCACGGCCTTGATACTGACGAGCACTTCACAACTCCACGCGATATGGCGACACTTGGTGCTGCTCTTATTCGTGATGTGCCAGATGAATATGCACTTTATAAGCAAAAGTCATTTACTTATAACGGCATTAAGCAATATAACCGTAACTCATTATTATGGGATGAAAGCTTAGATGTTGACGGCATTAAAACAGGGCATACATCAGAAGCTGGTTACAGCCTAGTTACCTCAGCAACTAAAAACGATATGCGTTTAATTGCTGTTGTTATGGGTACCTCAAGCGAACGAGCTCGTAAAGTAGAAAGTAAAAAGCTACTTAACTATGGTTTTCGTTTTTATGAAACAATTACTCCGTACAAAGCAGGCGATAGCTTTGCAGAACAACGTATTTGGATGGGTAACAAAGAGAACGTATCTTTAGGTATTTTAGAAGATACACCAATTACTATCCCACGTGGTCAGCATAAAAACCTTAAAGCTAACTTTGAGCTAGATAATACGCTTGAAGCACCACTTGCTAAAGGTACTAAAGTAGGTACGTTATTCTTACAACTAGAGGGCGAAGATATTGCTCAATACCCACTAGTTACACTTGAAGAAGTGGAAGAAGGCAGCTTCTTTAGCAAAATTTATGATTACTTACGCTTACAGATCATGCAGTAATTTATATCTCCCCTATTAACTAGGTAACTAATTTAAACGTCTCCACTGTGAGGCGTTTTTTTTTGCTTGAAAAATGTTAGAATGCGCCCCATATAAGCAAGACTGCTAATTGCCTATCTGTATTAAGCTTCAAGCTTGCATAGAGTCCACACTTTTGTATGAGGAGTCACCGTCGTGGTTCAACCTGTTAAAGATACTAAATTTGATGAGTACCTAGAGTACCCTTGCCCATTTACATTCAGAATAATGGGTTTAGCTAACGTAAACTTAACTGATCAAATTTTAGCTAAGTTACAACCAATAGCACCTGGCGATTACGCCCCTAAAGTAAAACCAAGCAGCAAAGGTAATTACGAGTCAGTAAGCCTTGTAGCAACAGTTACTAGTGGCAATCACATTGAAGAAATTTACAACGTGATCAGCAATATTGATGACGTACGCCACATGCTTTAATCCATAGTTGAGATTTGTTGTGAACGAAAACACTTTGATCGTACGCCAACTGGGTCGTCAGCGTTATATGCCAATTTGGCAAAAAATGCAGGACTTTACCGACACCCGTGATGAAAATACGCCAGATGAAATTTGGCTTGTAGAGCACGAGAGTGTATTCACCCAAGGTCAGGCTGGTAAGGACGAACACTTACTAGCTCCTGGCGACATTGAGGTGATTAAAGTTGACCGTGGCGGGCAAGTAACTTACCACGGCCCTGGCCAGCAAATGATGTATGTATTATTTAATCTACGTCGTTTAAAGATTGGTGTACGTGAACTGGTTACGTGGCTTGAAGAGTGCATTATTGAATCACTCGCCGAGTATGGTATTGAAGCTTATGCTAAAGCTGATGCACCAGGTGTATACGTTAATGACAGTAAAATTGCATCCCTTGGTTTAAGGGTTCGTCGTGGTTGCTCGTTTCATGGCTTAGCATTAAATGTTAACATGGACCTAAGTCCATTTTTACGCATTAACCCATGTGGTTATGCGGGCATGAATATGGTGCAAACTAAAGAATTAGATGGTCCTCAAAACCTAGAAAGTGCGGGTGAAGGATTGGTGAAACACATGATCAAGAAGCTTAATGCAACACAGGTTAAGCATACTGAAGGGTTTGAAAACGAATGAATAAACCAGTCAAAATGGAACCAGGTGTAAAACTACGCGACGCAGAAAAAATGGCGTTGATCCCAGTAAAAGTTTTACCTACAGAAAAAACTGAAATGTTGCGTAAGCCAGAATGGTTAAAAATTCGCTTACCTAAATCAACCGATCGTATTGACGGTATTAAAAAAGCGCTACGTAAGCATGGCTTACACTCGGTATGTGAAGAAGCTTCGTGCCCTAACCTATCTGAATGTTTTAACCACGGTACAGCTACCTTTATGATTTTAGGTGCAATTTGTACTCGTCGTTGCCCATTTTGTGATGTTGCTCATGGTCGCCCATTAAAACCTGATGCCACTGAACCTGAAAAGCTAGCACTTACTATTAAAGATATGAAGCTAAGCTACGTTGTAATCACTTCAGTTGATCGTGATGATTTACGTGATGGTGGTGCACAGCATTTTGCCGATTGTATTCGCGAGATTCGTAAACATAATCCAACTATTACTATCGAAATTTTAGTACCTGATTTTCGTGGTCGTATGGACCGCGCACTAGAGATATTAATCGAGACGCCACCAGATGTGTTTAACCACAATCTTGAAACTGCGCCACGTTTATACAAACTAGCTCGCCCAGGTGCTGACTACAAATGGTCATTAGAATTACTTCGTCGCTTTAAAGAAGCTCACCCAGAAGTAAAAACTAAATCAGGCTTAATGGTTGGTTTAGGTGAAGAAATTAGCGAAATTGAAGAAGTACTTCGCGATTTACGTGCTCACAACGTTGACATGCTAACTGTAGGCCAATACCTACAACCTTCTAAGCATCACTTACCGGTTAAGCGCTACGTGCCACCAGTAGAGTTTGACGGGCTAAAAGCGTATGCAGACGAAATTGGCTTTACTCACGCGGCTTCTGGCCCGTTTGTACGTTCAAGCTACCATGCTGATCAACAAGCAGCGGGTAAAGAAGTGAAGTAATCACTTTCTCAAAAAATTAAAAAAGCCGTTAATGATGCATAATCATTAACGGCTTTTTCATGCTAATTGATAAAATAGCTTACTGCGCTATCTTACCTTTTGTAATAGATAAATCAGCAAACCTAACACGTTCTTCATCAGCGCGAAGGCTGTCGGTTTCAACAATTGAGCGGTAAATTCCCCACTTAGGACGAGCAAAATCATCATCACTAAAGCCGCGCCACATATCTATGTTTTGCTCGCTTATATTAAATATCTCTGCATTATCGCTTAAGCGCGTTAACGTCATATCAAACTTGCCATTTTCACTAAATGTAGCTTGTACAAATACCTCGACCCATTCATCTGTAATGAGTGACCAGTCGGTTTCAATGAGGTTTTTATCAAGCCCTGTGCTGTTACCGTTTTCATCAAAGCCTGCACTATACCGCACTTGCAACTGATTACCTGTGCTGTTTTTTTGAGCCCCAGAGAGCGTGATAATAGGCTGGTCGTCATTACCATTGGTGTTGTCGTTGCTATCATTTCGGGCTTTTATTTGAAAAAAATGGCTAAACTTACTCGTAAGCTCAAGCTCGCTGCTTACTTTAAATTTCCAGCTATATTGAAATGTCCCACCCTCAAACGCCAGTGTTTCTTGTGGTGATTTATCGTAGGTCTTTATTTCGTTACGTTGTCTATCACTTACGCCTTTGTCTTTATCTTGGTCATCATCTCGGTGAGCTAAAAAGACAAAATGGTTACCAATTATCGTATCGGTATCTTCGATAATATGGACAACACTTTGATGATTGCCAGCATATAGGTCTGGAGATTCAATTGACCCTTCGCCGAAGGCATTTTCAATAAGTGTGTATGCGTCAAGCCCCGAATCTACGCCATCTGAACGCAATAAAACGTGTGATATTTTCTCAAAGCCATCAGCTTGAGCTATTGGTGCACCTACAATTGTTATGATAATTTGTGCGCTAGTACCATCTACAGAGTTTACTGTTATTGTATCTTGTAGTGTTTCACCTTCACTTAAAGATGTTATTGATGCGTTTAAATCGTCAAGTGTGTATGACCAATCTCCACCAGCATTTAAGCTAAAAAAACCATAGCTTGTAGCGCTATTTTCTTGTGCTACAAAAGCAGCTTCACCTGATTGTTGATCCGTAATAGTTAATGAGCCTGTTATTGCATCATTACTATCGCTAATAACTTCACCTAGAGTGTTACCAGCAATTGTTGCAGGAGTTTGTGAAGAAATCGCTTCATTATTTTGTACCGTAGTATCAGAGCCTGAGCTGCCACAACCAGCAACTAAACAAGATAGAAGTATAGCTGTAACTGTATTGCACGGTTTAAAGGTATATTTAGACATGAGTAGCTCTGTGGTTAATAGTAAGTTAATTAAATATGAATTTACCAATTTATTGTACAAATAACCACAATTCAATTACCAATTAATATTACCAATTTACTGGTGTTTCAAATTTAATTATAAAATCTATTATTTTCATAATGATACAAAAAATTATTTCTATAGAGCGTTTATTTATATTTGTTTTAAAATAAAATTAGGTTAAACCTGAGTTACTTGAGATAATTAATACTGACATAATTATTTAGGTTCATTATGAAACTATTAGTTCGTAACTTGTCTCGTGCTACCACTGAGCATGAGCTTCGTACTTTATTTGCAGAGCACGGTAAAGTGACTACCTGTAACTTGGTACTTGATAAAGAAACTGGTCAATCTAAAGGTTTTGCCTTTGTAGAAATGCCAAACGACATAGAAAGTAAAAGCGCAATTACTGCACTTAACCAATCTACTGTTGATAAAAGTAAGATCCGCGTAAAACTTGCAGACGCATAAAGCTAACTGCAACTTATGCTAAAAAACCAGCTAATGCTGGTTTTTTGCTTTTAGTGCCAAGTATCGTATTTAAGCTTTATATTTAGCTAAAAAAACTAAGCGGTTATTAAATCGCTTTTTTTATACTTATAGTGCCCAGTATTATAAAAGAAGCAGACAGCACAAAAAATGTCTCCTGCTCAGCTAATATTGCAGCAGCAAAAAGTGCAATGCCACTAGCTATAAATAAATACCCACTTTTTTTACATTGGCCCATTATGTGCTCCTTTAGATTGTTCGTTATTTATACACCTTATAAAATCAATCTGCAATTGAATGAAAAGTTCTCTATAAAAATTCGACATCGCTGCGGTGCTTCCTTTATATTGAAAGCCTAATTAAATAACAATATGAAGACTATGGCATCTACTCTTATAAAAAGCGCTAGCCTCAGCTTGCTAGTTGCCCTCTTTGGCTGCTCAGAGCCTGCAAGCGAGAAAACTCCATTAGAAAATACAGCAGGTGTAAGCCTTAGCAATATTAAACAGCATATTAGAACGCTAGCCTCTGATGACTTTGAAGGCCGAGGCCCACTTACTCATGGTGAAGTAAAAACCGTAGGCTACTTAAGCGAGCAATATAAAGCGCTGGGTTTAACCGGTGCTTATAAAGGTAAATACTTACAGCCTGTAAAAATGGCAATGGTGACAGCTAATCAGGATATGCAGTTAAAGGTAGGTGATTTAAGCTTTGAATCAGGTAAAGACTTTACCGCACGTACCGAGCAACTTCAGCCATTAATTGATGTACGCAATTCTGACATTGTATTTGTTGGCTATGGTATTAATGCACCAGAATATAACTGGAATGACTATAAAAATATCGATGTAACTGGTAAAACTGTGGTTGTGCTAGTTAACGATCCAGGCTTTGCTACTCAAAACGACGCCCTTTTTACTGGTAATGCAATGACCTACTACGGTCGTTGGACTTATAAATATGAAGAAGCCGCTCGCCAAGGTGCAAAGGCTGTATTTATTGTTCATGAAACAGCACCTGCGGCATATCCTTGGGGCGTAGTTGAAAGTTCAAACACCGGCACTAAATACACGTTAATGGATAACAATTTAAACGCGTCTAAATTACCGGTTATGGGCTGGCTAACACTTGATGCGACTGAGAAAATGTTTAACGCCGCAAAGCTTAACTACCAAGATTTAAAACAAGCAGCATTAAATGATGACTTTAAAGCGACGCCACTTAACTTAAAAGCAAACCTTGCCTTTAAAAACGAAGTATCACATGCAAAATCGCATAACGTAGTTGCACAAATTACAGGTAGCGAATCACCTGACGAATACGTTGTTATTAGCGCTCACTGGGACCACTTTGGTACTAAACAAACTGATACCGGCCCTAAGATTTATAACGGCGCAGTAGATAACGCTTCAGGCACTGCAGCCACGCTTGAAATAGCACGTATAATGAGCAAAATGAACAAGCAAAAACCATTTAAACGCTCAATTATTTTTGCTAACTTTACAGCAGAAGAAACGGGGTTAATTGGTTCTGAAGAATTTGCATCGGGTGCGGTTGTACCTACAAAACAAATGGTCGGTCTATTAAATATTGATGGCATGAACGTGCTTGATGGCACTGACTATATTTTACAATACGGTAAAAATTTATCGACAATGGAAAACTATTTAGCAAAGGCTGCAAAATCACAAGGCCGTGTTGTTAAAATGGATCCTCGCCCGCAAAATGGCTTGTTTTTTAGATCAGATCATTTCTCACTTTCTAAGCAAGGCGTGCCTAGTTTATTATTTATGAGCCTGGGCGATACCGATCCTGAGTACATTGCGCATAAATACCATAAAGAAGCAGACGACTACTCAGCTGATTGGTCGTTAGGTGGTGTTAAGCAAGATATAGATCTTATTGTTGATATAGCCACACAGCTTGCAAATAATGGCGATTGGCCAAAGTGGACGAGCGAGTCTGACTTTAAAGCCAAACGCGCGCAAGATAAGCAATAAATAGCTATTAAATAGTTATGTAATATAAAAATCCTCCTACTTGGAGGATTTTTGTTTTAAACGAGCGCGCATTAATAGCGTTTCGGCCTTTGCCCCTAAATAAACATAAATAGCCAGTGCAATTAAAAGCCCTACCACTGCCAGCATCATCGCTATGGCCGGCATTAAATATTCCGATTGCCCCAACGCCGCTTTAAACATAGTTAACAGCGCCTCAATTGATATAGCAATCAACACAGTAGAGATAAACCGTGTAATAGTGCGCCGCGTAGACGAGTGCCTAAAAATATCCTTATGCATAAGGATTTCTTCTTCGAGTATTGTTTTACCTAAGTCGAATACTGCTAATGCTAGGGTGATGTAAATAATGATACTAAAGGGTTCAAGTGGGTCTGATGAGGTATCTACATGAGTTAATAGCGCGTATATATCACTAAAAACGATATTTAGTAGAAATAATACTAAACAAAATAAGCACGCCACAATAATACCGTAACCCGCTTTGAAGTAAGGCGACATATTAGCGCGCGCAGTATCACCCATTACAAACTCAATAAGCTGCGTTAAGCTCACATCAACGACCAAGTAATGCTGATTATTAATTGGTTTTTTTAGCTCTTTAATCGCCGATATACATAAATGGTTAGTCGCTATAGAAATATAGGGATCAGTAAAGCACACTTTATCACTTGCTTTAGCGTTCAAAAAATAGGGTCGCTCACTTAAATCTTGTTGATTACCACTTTCACCTAATTTTTTGCTGTATGCGCGTTTAAAGCAGACGTTATTACCCTGCTGCAAACCTTCTGCATTTAAACAATATTGTAATTCTAAAAATGGGTACTGCTTAATCAGATAGCGAGTATCACGTTCTTTAGTTAATCCGTCCTCAATACTCATTAAAATAGATTCAAGTAAACTGTGTATTACATGCTCATATTCGTGGTAGCGTTCAACACTACTGATATAACTCATTCGCGCCATTTTAAATACTCATTAACCTAAGTTATAAATAGATTTGCAAGTTTAAAACCAACAATAAAATAACTTAACAATCAGTAACTTGACACTATTCAAACTCAACTTTTGCACTACTTTGGTGACTAAAAAGTAATATATTAAATTAAATGCACAAAAAAGCAGCTAAGTATTAATTACTTAGCTGCTTTGTGAGTATGACTAGTAAGGTTCTACATAGAGCTTATTACTGAACCTTCGAAAACTCTTCTTTAGATAACTCGCCATTTCCATCTGTATCTAATTGATCAAAAAGCTGTACTAGTTGCGAGTTTACTTGGGCTTCTGTTTTGCTAATTACGCCGTCGCCATCTGTATCAAAAGAATCAAAATCTACCGCAGCAAACGCCGCTGAAGAAGAAGCTAGGGCTACAAGTGCTAAAGTTTTGTGTAATGTTTTCATAATCGTTTCCTTAGGCTTTGAGCCTGATTAGGGGTGACCTGATTAGAGGTAAGAAGTCCTTTTCAAAGATCCTTTAGGAGTAAAGTGTTTATAAATTAATATTCAAAAAAATCATTTTCTGTCGGGCCACCACTACTTTGAACATTCAGCTCGTCAAATTGCTCTATAACTTGCACCGATTCTTCAGAGCGACTAATTGAAGCGTTGTCGTCTGCATCGAGTGTTTCAAAGTCTGTGTTTGCAAAAACTACTGACGAAGAAACAATAGCCATAAGTACAAATGTTGATTGTAGCTTTCTCATAATTTAATCCTTCAAAAGTATGCGGTGTCCTAAATAAATTTGCTCTATAGTGCTCTCTAGTCACTTCCTGGTTATTCTTTTTAGTAGGCTCCCTTGCCTACTTAGGTTGTCTTTGGCAACTCAGAATTTAGATAACATCACAGAGCATTAACTGCTTAAGGCTTTAATTTTAGGCCTTAGAAAACTCATCTTCAGATAGCTCACCATCTTGGTTTGTATCGAGTTCATTAAACTTGCTTAAAAGCTCAGCATCTACTGAAGCTTCGGCTTGGCTGATTGCGCCATTACCATCTACGTCTAGCGTATCAAAATCTGTTGCTGCAAAAGCCGCTGATGAAGAAGCTAGCGCCATTAGTACTAATGTTGATTGAAATGTTTTCATAATAGTATTCCTTCATTGGGTTGTTGCGATTAAGGCCTTTGGCTTTCATCACGTTTTGCTTAATACACTCTAGGTATTACAACTTCGGTGCCACTTTTTATTTATTATTTAAAAACAATGAGTTAAATGATATAAAGCGAGAAAAGCTTAATTTGAGGAGGTGTTATTGTTGCTATTTAGCAACAGTCATTTAACTAAAAATAATAAACCATTATAAATCAATTGGTTAAGTTTAATTAAAAAGACACACTTTTGCTAAAAAGCCAGTAAGGGGGCGTTTAGGTTAGTCTTCAAAATAAACTGAATATGAACATGGAAATTACATCGGATTTATTTGCGGCTATTAAATAATTAATTTACTTATAATCAGTAAGTTACATTGTTTTTGAAATTTATTATAAAAATTTTGGAAGGATATTTTGAAATTAACTGTTTTGTTGCCAAATGGCGAATTTATTTAGGAAGGTTTCAATGCTAAAGCTAAGTTGTAGCATTAAACTCATAATTTAATGCGCTGTAAAACATAGGTTCGCTTGAGTTAAGCAAACCTACATCGTGTGCCAGCTATTGGAGTGAGGTAAATTATATAGATTTAAACTACTTCCACCCTTGCAGCCACTTTTGGTTATCTTTTAAATCTCGCCAACTAATTGGATATTGATTTTTTGACATAACAGCCTCGGTAATACATTCAATTACATTACCGTCTTCATCAAATTCCACCTCAACAATAATGAAGTGTTTTTCTTTATTTATAGCAGGTTTTGCGGTCCATTTACTATTCAATAATTTTTTAGGGTTTAGTTTATTCATTTAGTATAACGACTCCTACTCATCTATTTATACAGCTTATATAAGGCAATTATACGACCCCAACACCTACTTAGTTCAGGTTACTGAGCAACTAGCTTGCCCTTATACATTTGCATTTGGCAATGAAAGTCGTATTCACCGGCTTCAAGCGCGGGTAGTTTAACTGTATTGCCATCACCCATTGCCAGCGTTTTACTTATATCAAGCTGTGGAAATACCACTGTTTCGGCGCACGGCGCGCTGTCTTTTCTATCAAAGGTAAGTACAACCTCTTTGTTGGCTGCCACTATAATATGTCCTGGCTTATAAACACCGTTATCAACGACTATCGTTACTTTGTTGTCATCACTTTGTGTTTGCTCTGGTTTGTATAGCCAAAACCAATAAACAATTGCGGCTATTAACAGTGCACCACCTATATTAATCATCAACATAATGTACTCCTTAGCTTAAATTACGATTTATTTGGTTTGAAAAAACGTAAGCGATTAGCGTTACTTACCACCGTAAGCGATGAAAGTGCCATAGCTGCACCTGCAACAACAGGGTTAAGTAGTATGCCAAAAAATGGATACAACACGCCGGCTGCAATCGGAATACCCGCCACGTTATAAATAAAGGCACCAAATAGGTTTTGTTTAATATTTGAAATAGTTGCATTACTCACTGCAATTGCATCAGCAAGACCATGTAATGAACCACGCATTAAGGTAATGTCTGCACTTTCTATTGCAACATCGGTACCTGTACCAATTGCAAATCCTACGTCGGCTTGTGCAAGTGCGGGAGCATCGTTAATACCGTCACCTGTCATACCCACTATTTCACCGTTTGCTTGGCGCTTTGTTACTTCGTTTACTTTGTCATCGGGCATTACTTCTGCAATAAAGTCATCAATACCGACTTGCTTAGCAACGGCTTGTGCAGTGGCTTTGTTATCACCTGTTAGCATAACTAGGTGGATACCTTTATCTTGCAGGCGTTTAATAGCTTCAACTGAATCCTCTTTAATTGGATCGGCTACTGCAATAATAGCGTGGAGCTTATTATTACTTGCAAAATACATGGGTGTTTTAGCATCACTGGCAAGTGTTTGAGCTTGCTCGGTTGCATCACCAACGGCCACGTTGTATTTATCCATTAGCGCTTTATTGCCAAACAACAATGTTTGCCCGTCAACACTGCCAGTGACACCTTTACCTGTAATTGCGTTAAAGTCGGCTACTTTACTTAAAGCTAAGCCCTGCTTTTTAGCGTGTGCCGTAATTGCTTGGGCCAGTGGATGCTCTGAGCTACTTTCAAGGCTTGCAACAAGTTGCATTACTGTATTTTCATCACTGTTATTAAAGGTAACTACATCGGTAACTTGCGGTGTGCCTTGAGTAATAGTGCCTGTTTTATCTAAAATCATGGTGGTGATTTTAGATGTTGTTTGCAGCGACTCACCATTTCGAATTAATATTCCTGACTCTGCAGCTTTACCAATACCCACCATAACTGACATAGGGGTTGCGAGTCCTAACGCACAAGGACAAGCAATAATAAGTACAGTGGTAACCGCAACAACGGCATAAGCAATTGATGGCTCAGGTCCAAAGTTTAACCATGCAAGGCCCGCAAGTACTGCAATAATCATGACCGTTGGTACAAATATTCCTGATATAACATCAGCTAAGCGCCCTATTGATGGCTTAGAGTTTTGTGCACGCTTTACCATATTGATAATATTGGCAAGTGTGGTTTCGCTACCAATGTGCGTGGCTTTAAATAATAAAGTGCCACTTTTATTAATACTTCCGGCAACGACTTTGTCGCCCGTTTTTTTGCTTACAGCCATTGGCTCACCAGTAAGCATTGACTCATCAACCGTACTGCTGCCTTCAATAACATCGCCATCCACAGGGATTTTTTCACCCGGGCGTACGCGTACTTCATCATTTTTTACAACATCACTAATGTCGATGTCTTGCTCTTGACTATCGCGAATTACGCGTGCAGTTTTTGGTTGCAGGCCAATTAAGCGTTTAATTGCTTGTGAGGTGCGCCCACGTGCTTTTACTTCAAAAGCGAGCCCTAAACTAATTAAACCGATGATCATCGATGATGCTTCGAAATATACGTGTCTTGCAACTTGTGGTAATAAGTTTGGTGCTATTACCACAAACATTGAATACAGCCACGCAGTACCTGTACCAAGCGCTATTAATGTATCCATATTGGCAGCATGGTTTTTAAATGCCTGCCATGCACCGTTGTAAAATTGTTTACCTGATATAGCCATAACCACAAGCGTGACTATACCCACTAAAAACCATGCTATTCGTTGTGTGTCGGTGGTCACACTCATGTCAAAAATAAGCCCGTATATCATTAACGGCGCACCGACCCCTAACGCTAATATCATATTACGCATTAGCTTTTTATAATGTGCCTCATCCGACTTTGCTTTTTCATCAAGTGCATCTTGATCAGACTCGTTACTCATTGGCTTAGCTGAATAACCAATGTTTTCGACTGCTTTAATAAGCGTGCTTTCGCGGGCTTTACCTTCTACACGTACAGTACGCTGTGCAAAGTTCATTTCCACGTTTTGCGCGCCTTGCACGCTATTAAGAGCTTTTTCAATTTTAGCCACACAACTGCCGCAATTAGCACCTTCAATAATAAAGTTTTGCGCGGTGTCTTTTGTATTAGTCGTCATTACGCTGCTCCTTATTTGCAGAATCGTTTATTGGATCAACAAAAGATTCTATTAAACTACATACGTCACTGGCATTTGCACCATCGGCTGATGTATCCCATTGCGCCAGAGCTGCATGCATTCTGTTTCGTAATTTTAATGTTTCTTGAAATAGTGCTTCGGTTTCTTCTAGGCGTTTAGTAATGAGTTTACGCGTTAACGGACAAGGACAATTCCCCTGCTCAGACTCGCCTATAATGTGTTGAATATCTTTAAGTGAAAAACCAAGTTGACGAGAGCTAATAATAAACTTTAAACGCTGCTGGTCTTGCTTTGTATACTCTTGATAGCCATTTTCTTCACTGCGTATTGGGTTAAGTAACCCAATACGTGTGTAATGACGAACAGTATCGGCAGTCACGCCCATTAACTTAGCGAGTTGTTTAACATACATAATTTAGCTCCGTCGTGTTTCAGTAGCTTCATAATAAACCTAGGTGCAACACATAGGTCAATGACTATTTTAAAACTAATAAAATAATACCAATTCGCTTAATTAAGTAACCTATTTAAGACAATAAATCGAGTGAATAGCAGAGCAAAGGTTTCGTTATTTAGTTGTTATTATTAATTGCCTCTGCATCCATGCAGTCGTATATCAAAAATGTTTAACGCAGTTAACGCCGAATTTATTCCCTCAAATTGATTATGTATTGTTGCTCATTGGTATAGTGACACAAACATAATTAACTTAAGCTGATATTGGCCGTGTATTATCTGAAGGGGATGTAATTTAGCACAGAAGCGCCTAAGTAAGGCGCGTATTAATCTAAGGGCGTGTTGATCATTGGTGGTTTAATTTACAGCAGACTGTTTGGTCTTTAGGCAAGGCAGAGCCTATCTAGTGTGGTTATTCTCCATAAATAGGCGATAACGCAGCATAAATACCAAACATGCGCTGCCCTAGTTTGATTCGCTACGGCTTTGCTCTAATTCGTCGCTTAGTTGCTGCGCTAAAGTTTGTATTTTAGGCATAGCATCTTTCATTAAGCTTTGTGACATTTGCATAGACTCTTGCATTACAACAGGCATTTTTTCAAGTATTTTTTGCCCTGTATCTGTTTTATAAAACGCTAGCATATCGGCAATTTCTTGCTCACTAAAATGTTTGTCGTACACGCTAATCATCATCGGCTGCATTTTGGCCCAGCTCATTTCAGTTTTTAATACCGTCGTCATGTCGCTGTAGTATTTATCAAAAATTGCCTGTTCAGAAGGCTTAACGCCCATTTGGTCTGACATGCCTTTCATCATACCTTCAACCTGGCCGTACATAGAGTCAACCATTGAATCTAAATTCATTACATTAATGAGTTCATCTATTTTTTGCTGCTTAGTACTTTGTTCAGCATATAAACTACTAGAAAAAATTAGCAATGATAAAAGTAGTACCTTACCCATAATAATATCCTTTCATATAAATAATGGATTTATAGTCACATGAATAATTTGTATTGTAAAGGGTACAAGCAATCATTAAAAAGGCCGAATAAAATGAACTTATTCGGCCTTTTATAAATTAATTTTTGCGTTAGTCGTCTTCTACATTATCTAGGCCTTTAGTGCCTTCTTTGGCTTTTAGCTTATGATGAATAGCTGACTTTATTAGCATGTAACCACTAATCGGTGCCGTAATTAGTAAAAATATAGTAATGAGTATTTCTTTAACACTTAGGCCATGCCCTGAATGTGCAAAATAAACCATAGCAGCAATTAACATACTCGCCATGCCCAACGTGGTTGCTTTAGTTGGTCCATGTAAACGCATAAAAAAGTCAGGTAGTTTAATTAAACCTATTGAGCCAATTAAAATAAACGTACCACCAAATAACAATAATATTGATACAACCCATTCGCTGATCATGTTTTCACCTTATTCAATTATATCGCCACGTAGTAAATACTTACACACTGCAACCGTACTTATAAAACCTAGCATGGCAATAAGCAGTGCAGCTTCAAAATAAAGCCCTGTATCCATACTAATGCTGTATAAAATAATCAGTGCGATGACGTTAATGTACATAGTATCGAGTGCTAAAACACGGTCAGGCACTGACGGACCGATGATCAATCGCCATAAATTAAGCAATAATGATAAGCCAATCATCGAAAAAACAATGAGTAATACAGTATCTAACATTGAAATATCTCCTTTAGTGGAGCTTCGTAGCGTTGTTTTATTTGTTTGATAAGTGCTTCTTCATCTTTAAGATCAAGCACATGTATCAGTAAGTAGCGTTGCGTTGGCTCTTCACCTTCAGGTAGCGACTCAGCAATTGGATAAACCTCTGCACTCACAGTACCAGGTGTAAGCGATACACAACTAGCCAATATAGTAATTGGCATGTCGTGTGTTAAATCTATAGGAACTTTTATAAAGGCCGGACGCAATTTTTTTGATGGTCCAAGTATAAGTAAAGCCACTTGTAAATTTGCAACAACAATATCGTACAGCACTATAAGTAACTGCTTAAGCGCCAAGCCTGGCTTTAAAATCAGTGGCTGAGGGTCTCGAAACGAAAAACTTAGAATAGGGATAAGTATCGCAAAAATAGTCGCTAATACTAAGTGCCCTACCGATACGCTATTGTTTAACAATAACCAAACCATAAACAAAAATAAGCTACGAAATGGCGTTGGTAACCAACGAAAACGGGCTTGTAATCTCATCACATGCCTCCTTTAAGTACAGCATTAATACCGCCGCTTAGATCATGTAACTGAGTAGCAGCATTTAGCATATATTCACTTATTGGTCCGCCCAAAATAACGAGCAATGGCGAACATGCAAGTAAAGCTATAATTACTGTTACCTGCAACGGGTGTGCATTTGCACAATCGGCATTTTCGCTATTTTTGCTTCTATGCTCCCAGAACAAAGTTGTGCCAGCGCGCGAAAGCGCTACTAACAACGCAAAACTTGTTACTAAATATACTGGCCAAAATAGTAAAGCTTGCTCACTATTTAATGTCGCTTTAAGTATCCAAATTTTACCTACAAAGCCTGACAGTGGTGGCATACCAACTACCGTTAAGGACGCAATAATAAAGCATACACCTAATAAAAATGGCTGTTTTACAGAGCGACCAGCTACTAGTCTATCGCCAACTTTACCGCGCTGGATTGAAACTAAGTCTGCTAGTAAAAATAGTGCGGCACTAACAAGTGTTGAATGTACTAAATAATATAAAAGTGCAGCAGTGGCATTTACATTTTGCAATGCTATTAGCGCAACCAGCGTACCTACCGATACTAATACTAAGTTAGAGGTGAGTTTACGTAAGTCTTGCGCTGCCATCACACCAATTGCACCTACTATAATGGTCGCAATTGCTAAGCCCCAAAGCCAAGGCTGCGCCATGTGTTCAAGCGCTCCGGCTTGTTCACCAAATATCACAGTGTAAACACGAAGCATGGCGTAAACGCCTACTTTGGTCATAATCGCAAACAATGCAGCAACCACAGGTTTAGCACTTGCGTAAGTATTTGGAAGCCATAAATGCAGAGGTAATAGTGCGCCTTTTAAAGCAAATACTATTAATAGTAGTAAGCCGCCTGCTTTTGCTAGATATACATCATCACCTGTAAGTAGTGATACCTTTTGCGTCATGTCTGCAATATTAAGCGTACCAAGCACACCGTACAAAATACCCAAACCAATTAAAAATACGCTTGAGCCAACTAAATTCAATATTACATATTGCAATGCCGCGCGAGTATTTTGTTTATCACCTGCGTGCATTAACAATGCATAAGATGCAATCAGTAGCACTTCAAAAAATACAAATAGATTAAATAAATCGCCAGTTAAAAACGCACCATTTACACCCAATATTAAAAAGTGGACAAGTGGATGATAAAAGCTGCCTTTTTCATCATCGCCAGCACTACCATATAAAATAGCGCCCAAACCTAAAAATGAAGTTAACGTAACCAATAAGGTAGACAACATATCGGCTACTAAGACTATTCCAAATGGTGCAGACCAATTACCAATAGCGTAAACGTTAATACCTGTATTATTAACATGTACAAGTAAAAGCACACTAATGGCAAAAGTAGCTATTGCCATTACAATTGAAACTAAGCGGCGAATTTTGACGCTTTTACCACACGGCGGCAGCAATAAAATAACGGCCGTCAGCATAGGTAATAAAATAGGTAGCGAAGCTAAATGTTGGATCATTTTTGCTCCTTATTATCTGCCGAGGTGTTAGGCACATAACCATCAACATGGTCGCTACCTAAATCGGCGCGTCCACGTATTGCCAAAATAACCACGAATGCGGTCATCGCAAAACCAATAACAATAGCTGTAAGCACTAAAGCTTGAGGTAATGGATCGGCGTATTCTATACCAGTACCAAGTACTACCGCTTTATTAATAGTAAGGCGACCTGCTGAAAATAAAAATAAGTTAACAGCGTATGAAATCATAGTAAGCCCAAGTACTACAGGGAACGTACGAGCTCTTAGCAGTAAAAACACACCGCAACTGACCAATACTCCAACGCAAGATGCGTACAATAATTCCATTAAATATTTACCTCTTTTTTCTGGGTATCTGCCGTCATATTACCTAAGCTTGCTAAAATCATTAACGTAGCGCCTACAACAGTTAAGTAAACACCTAGGTCAAATGCAATCGCGCTGGCAAGCTCTGTTTTACCGACAAACGGAATATCAAAGTAGTCAAACCAAGTTGTTAAAAATGGCTTATCAAAGAACCAACTACCCACACCAGTGAACAGTGAAATACCAATGCCTGAAGCTATAATTTTGCGATAATTAACATCAAAACGTCCGTTTATCCATGCTGTACCATGCGCCATGTATTGCAAAATAAACGCGATTGATGTTACTAACCCAGCAATAAAGCCACCACCAGGTAAGTTATGCCCGCGTAAGAAAATATATGCAGAAACCAATAACGCAAGCGGTAATAAACTTTGTGAAATACTCGCCAGTAATATTGGATGGCGCTCTCGTGCCCATGGGCGCCCTTCACTGTCACTTGCTGGCATAAATAATGGGATTCGAGAAAGTACTTTAAATATACCTAATGCGGCAATGCCTAATACGGTAATTTCACCAAGCGTATCAAAGCCCCTAAAGTCGACTAAAATAACGTTAACTACATTAGTACCACCGCCACCAATTTTAGCGTTAGCAATAAAGAAGTCTGAGATTGAATCTAATGGACGTGTAAGTAATGCATAACAGATACTCGCTATAACTACACCTAACGTAGAGGCAATTCCTAAATCTCGAAGTACGCGTAATGAACTTGATTCTTTTGGCGTATGCTGGGGTAAGAAAAACAATGCCAGCATAAGTAAAATAATAGTAACAACCTCAACAGTTAGCTGTGTAAGTGCTAAATCAGGAGCAGAAAAGCGTGTGAATACAACCGATACCATTAACCCTACGATTGAGAGCATTAACAACGATACCATTCGAGAGCGATGCCAAATAACGGTAGCAAGAGCACCAATAATCAATAAGCCCGCACCAATTGCATTGTGCACATCAACAGGAGTGAGTGGCATGCTGCCGGCAAGTTGTTGCATTTCAAATAATGGCCAACCGGCACACAGTAAGACTACCGCTAACATAATTACTAGGTAGCGCTGCAGCGATCCATTTTCGATACTGCTTACCTTTGACTGACACCAAGCAACAACACTTAAAATTACACGTTCAAAGGTTTTTTTAGCGTTTAAAGGTGGTAATGACGCTTGAAACTGAAATAAATATTTACGATTAATATAAATAAATAAACCGCCAGCAATCGCCATTGCACTCATTAATAGAGGCAAGTTAAACCCGTGCCAAATAGCCAATTCGTAAACTGGCATTTCTTTTCCAAGTACAGCTAAAGAGGCCGCAGATAAAATGCCATCAATTGTAAAGTGTGGGAACATACCCACTAGCAAACAAATCACAACTAATATTTCTATTGGTACTCGCATATAACGTGGCGGTTCGTGCGGCGTGCGAGGTAAATCAATTGGTTCACCATTAAAGAACACGTCATGAATAAAGCGTGCGGAGTACGCAACAGCTAATGCGCCTGCAACCGTTGCCAGTACTGGAATTAACCACGACATAGAACCAAGCACTTGCTGATGCAGCGTTTCTGCAAAAAACATCTCTTTAGACAAGAAGCCATTAAGTAATGGAACCCCTGCCATTGCAGCCGCCGCGACCATTGCAAGCGTTGCAGTGTATGGTAAGTATCGCCACATACCATTTAATTTACGCATATCGCGCGTGCCTGTTTCATGATCGATAATACCAACGGCCATAAATAACGACGCTTTAAACGTTGCATGGTTAATTATATGAAATATAGCAGCAACAGTCGCAAGCTCAGTATCAAGCCCGAGTAATAGCGTTATTAAACCCAAATGGCTTATTGTTGAGTAGGCTAACAATCCTTTTAAATCGTGTTTGAATAATGCTATGTAAGCACCAAACAACAGCGTAGCTAAACCTGTTAATCCAACAAGTAAGAACCACGTATCAGTGCCAGCTAAAGCCGGATGAAAACGTGCTAACAAAAATATACCGGCTTTTACCATGGTTGCAGAATGTAAATACGCGCTCACTGGCGTAGGCGCTGCCATTGCATGAGGAAGCCAAAAATGAAATGGAAATTGTGCCGATTTAGTAAACGCACCCAATAGCACCAATACTAATGCTACTTCGTATAAATCGTGAGATTGAATTATCGCTTTACTCGCTAGGATAACATCTAGGTCATAACTACCAACAATATCACCTAATAGCATTAAGCCTGCAAGTAACGCTAAGCCGCCCGCGCCTGTTACAGCAAGAGCCATACGAGCACCCTTTCGCGCTTCAGACTTATGCCACCAAAAACTAATTAATAAAAATGAGCTGATGCTCGTTAATTCCCAAAACAACCACAGCTGAATAACATTGTTAGACATAACAATGCCAAGCATTGCGGTCATAAACAGCATTAAATAACTATATAACTTAGCCATTGAGTCGTTGGCACTGAGGTAGTAACGCGTGTAGAGAATAACGAGCAAGCCTATGCCTAAAATCATAAACATAAACAATAAACTGAGGCCGTCTAACCGCAGGGATAGGTCGAGCCCTATTGACGGGATCCAAGCGAAAGAGTAACGAATGGTTTCGCCCGCTAAAACTGCAGGTGCATGGTATAAAGTTATTCCCAAAGCCGTTAGAGGCGCAAGAGCCGTTAAACTAGTGCTTAAATTGCGGGATAACTTACCTGTGCATGCAGAAATAACACTGCCAATTAAGGATAACAAGGGTATCCAGAGCAAAGTCATAATGTAGGGCCTTTTATAATCATAAGTTTATCAGGGCATCTCTTTTTAATACTAAGGGATGCTTTTACTGCCTGTTTTTAAACGACATTAATGACTATAGTTATACTGAAAAACACTGATTTTGTCTATAAAAAGCGGTTCTGTATGGGTGTTTTTTAAACATGAACTAACAATTTATTAAGCCTACAAAAACAATTAATTAATACTGATAATTGTTAATTTAATATGGCCTTATTTGCAAATGTAAGCGCGCTGGAGTGGCGATAAGAATTACCATTGGTCATATCTAAATGCTTCAACCAAATCTCTCTATACTGCGCCGAGAGCCCTAACTGCTGATATTGCATAATAGACCAATTTTCACTAGGTTTATATGCAACACCACCTATCTGGCAACTCTTTGCTTTATGCCAGCCTATTGGGGGCGACTCATCATGAGAAATAAATAAATTAGGTGCCACAAAACCCGTTTTTGCACACAACCATGCTTGTTTAGCTTTAGGTAACGCATATTCATCTTCAAAACCGTTAAAATGCATCAACTCATGCAAAAACACACTGTATTTTGCTTTTGAGTTTATTAGCATTGTTCCTTTAGTAACATTAGCCGTTCCATCTTTTGGCATCATTACTATAAAATCAAAATTGTTAGGAAGCTGGTTATTGAGTTTAGCTGATTGCCAGTCACACTTTGCTATTTGATTAATGCTACTTTTACACTCAAGCATACCTGCAACGTAAACTGGTTTTGAAAAGCAAAAAATATTTTCACGGGGCTCTGGCTGTTTATTATAAGCATTAATAAACTCGGTGAGTTTATATAAGCCACTACGATGATCGCTCATAGCCAGCACGTTAAACATACATTGCTTATTAGGTTTGCTTATATTTCTTAAAGATGAAAAACCGAGAGCGTGGATAAACTCACTAGATACTTTACTCTGTGGTGTTTTTAACTGAAGTTTTAGATGATTTAGCACATCCCCTGCTGGTAATTTATTTTTACTAGCGAGTAACTTTAAATCGCCCCAACGTGAGTGCTCAAGTAACTTTGTTGCTAATATTTTACGCTCTGGGATTGTTAAGTCATTTATAGCGGAGAGCCAAAATTGTTTTGCAGTATCGCTCTGACTGTTTTTAATAAGCTTAAGAGAATACATATATTGGGCTGAAGAAATTTTACTGCGGGCGAGTATAGCTAAAGAAGTATTTGGTAACTGCTCTAAGTGATCAGAAAAATAACCAGGTGATTTCCAATAACTTTGTAGCACATTAGCTTTTGCGTTTAAAACATGCCAAAAGCCAATAGCGCCTAGGTGATTACTCGAGCCTGTAATTAACAAACAACATAGTAATACACCTATTAATTTAAAACGCTTAACTTGCGTCAACACCTTGCATCAACTCAAGCTCTAAACGCGCATATTTGTACTCAATAAACTCGTGTACATTAGTTGCTAGCGCAAGCCTAAAGTAGTCTGATGCTAAATACAGCTCACCTGCTGCCTGATGCATTTTAGCTAAATAAAAATAAGCTTCGCATAAACGCTGCGCATATTCTTGCTCAGTTCTAACACCATCACTAATGCCAGATAAAAATGCATGTTCACTCATATCACCCGTATAAAGAGAAATTAACTGGTACGCCCATTGTGATTCATCAAGCGCAGTGGCATTTTGTTTAAGTGCATCAAGCGCAACGGCTTTATCCTCTTGTGCTTGTGCTAAATAAACCCATAAAACTCGGTACGGATCTTTTGGAGAGCGAGCTAAAAATTCATTAAAATCATTTTTAGCAAGGCCTGCTCTGTCGCCGTAATACAGTGCGATACCACGATTTAAATAGGCGTATTCATGCTCTTCATCAAGCTCTAGGGCAGAATCGAAAAACTCATAGGCTTTTTCATACTGCTGCATAAGCGTATGTTGAATACCTAAAAAATTATACACTTCAGCTAAATCAGGCTTAAGCTTTACTGCGCGATTAAAATCAATACGCGAAAGAGTTGTCATACCTAGACTATCAAAAAGTACACCACGGTCGTAATAAAGTTTAGCTTGTTGTTCTTCGCTTAAGTCGGCTCTATTTAATAGCTCTGAGTAGCGTGCAATAGCAATTTCACTTCTAAAGTCAGAAGCTAAAGGTGCAGTAAATGGCACATTAACAATCGGGGTTGGTTCTGATTCTGTTGTAGTTTGGCAAGCGCTTAAAGACAAAATAGCAAAAGATGCCAAAGCTAAATGTTTGAGTATCATTAAAATCCTTAATACCAAGATATATCGCGATTAATATAAGACAGACCTTGTCCAATAAGGTTTCATTAAAGCATAAAAAAAGGGGCTAAACAGCCCCTTTTTTACTATCTAGCTAATATAACTAGATTAATAAGTTAGCAATTACGCGTCAGTTGGCGCGTCAGCTGCAGGTGCTGCTGATTCCATTGCTTCTTTAATACTTAGACGTACACGGCCTTGGCGATCTACTTCTAGTACTTTAACTTTAACTTCTTGACCTTCAGAAAGGTGATCAGCCACGTTATTAACGCGCTCAGTACTAATTTGAGAAATATGTACTAGACCATCTTTGCCAGGAAGAATGTTTACAAACGCACCGAAGTCTACGATACGTACAACTTTACCTTCGTAGATAGTACCTACTTCAAGTTCAGCTGTTAATTGCTCAATACGGCTAATTGCATTAGCTGCACTTTCGCCATCTGTAGCGGCAATTTTAATTGTACCGTCGTCACCGATTTCAATCGTGGTACCAGTTTCTTCAGTAAGCTGACGAATAGTTGCGCCACCTTTACCAATAACTTCAGCGATTTTCTTCTGTGGGATTTTCATTGTGTATATGCGAGGAGCAAACATTGATAGCTCTTCAGAAGGAGCAGAAATCGCTTCATCCATCACTTCTAAGATATGTAAACGTGCAGCTTTTGCTTGTTTAAGCGCAATTTGCATGATTTCTTGAGTGATACCTTCGATTTTGATATCCATTTGAAGTGCAGTAATACCTGCAGCAGTACCAGCAACTTTAAAGTCCATGTCACCTAAGTGATCTTCATCACCTAAAATGTCAGAAAGAACAACGAATTTATCGTCTTCTTTAACTAGACCCATCGCAATACCGGCAACAGATGCTTTAATTGGTACACCCGCGTTCATAAGTGCTAGAGAAGTACCACAAACAGACGCCATTGAAGAAGAACCGTTTGATTCAGTAATTTCAGATACTACACGGATTGAGTAAGGGAACTCAGTAAGTGTAGGCATTACAGCTGAAATACCACGCTTAGCAAGGTTACCATGGCCGATTTCACGACGCTTAGGAGAACCAACAAAACCAGTTTCACCTACACAGAATGGAGGGAAGTTGTAGTTAAGCATAAAGTGGTTTTTATGAGTACCAGTTAAATCGTCGATTAACTGTGAATCACGTTCTGTACCAAGTGTCGCTGTTACTAACGCTTGAGTTTCACCACGTGTAAAGATAGCAGAACCGTGAGTACGCGGTAATACGCCAGTCATTACGTCTAGTGCACGAATCATATCTGGTTCACGACCATCGATACGTTTTTCGCCAGCAGCGATACGGCCACGAACGATTTTCTTCTCAAGTGAACCGAAGATTTTGCCAATTTCTTGCTTGTCTAAAGACTCGCCTTCAGCAAGTTCAGCTGTTAATACTGCAACAACTTCATCTTTAGCTTCACCAAGAGCTTCTTTACGCGCTACTTTATCAGTGATTAAGTAAGCTGCGCCTACTTTTTCAGCAGCAATAGTTGCTACTTTAGCTTCTAGTGCAACATTTTTCTCAGGTGCAGTCCAATCCCAAGTAGGCTTGCCTGCTTGCGCTTTAAATTCTTCGATTGCAGTAATGATCGCTTGAGATTGCTCATGACCATATACAACAGCGCCAAGCATTACGTCTTCTGCAAGTACGTTAGCTTCTGATTCAACCATAAGCACCGCTTTATCAGTACCGGCTACCACTAAATCAAGTTGGCTTTCTTCAAGCTCTTTTAATGTAGGGTTAAGTACGTATTCGCCGTTGATGTAACCAACACGAGATGCACCAATTGGACCACTGAACGGGATACCAGAGATAGCAAGTGCTGCTGAAGTACCAATCATCGCAACCATATCAGGTTGGATTTCAGGGTTAACAGAAACAACAGTAGCAATAACTTGTACTTCGTTTACAAAGCCGCTTGGGAAAAGTGGACGAATTGGACGGTCAATAAGACGTGCAATAAGAGTTTCGCCATCGTTAGGACGGCCTTCACGCTTTAAGAAACCACCAGGGATACGACCAGCAGCGTACATACGCTCTTGGTAGTTAACTGTTAGTGGGAAAAAGTCTTGACCAGGTTGTGCTTCACGCTTACCAACAACAGTTACTAAAACTGAAGTGTCGCCAATGCTTGCAAGTACAGCGCCGTCTGCTTGACGAGCGATTGCACCAGTTTCTAGAGTCACTGTATGTTGACCTAGTTTGAATTCTTTAATAATTGCTTGCACTTAAAATATTCCTTAAATGTATTCTAATAAGTTGTCATCAAAGTACCAATTACAGTACATAATTGTATTCAGTTGGAAATCAATTAAGTACTACAATTGGCAATGATGTGAATAATTGCAGATAAACCTTTTTACCTACGCGCATAGTATATACCAAAGCTACTTCAAAATGCGAGTCTAGGGTGTGTTGATCTTTGTGGATTGAAATTTGTTCAATCTAGGGGCGATTTAATCACGGCGCGAGATTTGTAACCTAGTGGGCTAAGTAAAAATCGAGCAACAAAGAGTTAATCGCCCCTAGGATGAAACCGCAGGGCAGCGCATGTTTGGCATTTATGCTGCGTTATCGCCTATTTATGGGGGAATAACCACACTACATAGGCGCTGCCTTGCCTAAAGACCAAACATACAGCTGCAAAATTAATCACGAAAGGTCAACACACACTAGCTACTAGATTTAAGCTGGGCTAATGAGCGGGTAAATACAACGATGCTTGATAAGCTATGAAATAGGAGTTTTATAATATAATTCAATAAGTTTATATATTTGTTTTATTTTCAAACACAAATTTTAGGCACAAAAAAAGGAGCTAAAAAGCTCCCATTTCTATAATCTAGTTCTTAACGACGTAGGCCAAGTTCTTTGATTAGTGCAGTATAACTAGTGATATCTTTACCTTTAAGGTAATCAAGTAGTTTACGGCGAGTGCTTACTTTACGAAGCAGACCACGACGTGAGTGGAAGTCATGCTTGTGATCAGCAAAGTGACCTTGAAGCTTGTTGATATCATAAGTAAGTAATGCTACTTGTACTTCTGATGAACCTGTATCGCCTTCTGCACGTGCAAATTTAGCAATGATATCGATTTTTTCTTGATTGCTTAGTGACATAGTAACTCCAAAAATTAAATTTAAAAGGTGTCTTAGCCGATCACTAATTCAGCCAAAACGATTAAGCCGGCGTATTCTACCAACTGTGGGAATAACTACAAGTTAATTATTCCCATCTACAACTAATAAGCCACTGCTGGGCACACTAATTGCTTATTCAGGCTTTACGTAATCATCTTGCTGGCTAGCAAGACCACGTTTAACCTTTAAATGGCCACTTGAGTTGCGCTCGCCAGTACCAATAAACACACCATCCGCAACAACTTTAATTGCCCCCTCAGGTAAAGCTTCAGGTAACTCGACTGCTTGCCCATGACTAAATACTTTGCCCTGCTCTTTCGAAATTTCAATAACAGGTAAATCAGTTAAAGCAGTGTCTATAGGTAATAACAACGAGTCTAAATAAGTAGAAGGCGCAAGCTCTTCTGCTTTCGCTTTAGCAAGCAACGCTTCAATTTCATCAAGCGAAACCATTTTATCTGCCGGATACTGACCAACAGCAGTTCTGTGAAGCATTATAACGTGTGCGCCACACCCTAGGTTTTCGCCTAAATCATCAACGATTGTACGAATATACGTCCCTTTTGATACATGAGCCGTCATTTGTAATACGTTGTTTTGTTCATCAAATTCGTCAAACGATAAGCTAAACACATTTATTTTTCTGCATTTACGAGGGACTTCAATACCCTCTCGTGCGTATTTATATAATGGTCTACCTTGATACTTAAGTGCTGAGTACATTGATGGATATTGATCTGACTCTCCAACAAAAGCTGCAATTTCTTTTGTTAACTGCTCACGCGTCACATTCACATCTTTCGTGCTTACGATTTCGCCATCAGAATCTGATGTCGTTGTACGCTCACCCAGTTTTGCACGAACAATATAGGTTTTATCTGTATCGAGTAAAAACTGCGTAAACTTAGTCGCCTCACCAAAACAAATTGGCAGCATACCTGTAGCAAGCGGGTCTAAAGCCCCAGTGTGGCCAGCTTTTTGTGCAAAATAAACACCTTTCGCTTGCTGCAGAGCTTTATTTGATGAAATGCCTTGCGGTTTGTTTAACAACAAAATACCGTCAACTGCACGGCCTTTACTGCGCTTTGCCATCTGTATCAGTGCCTTCTTCGCTATCTGTATCTTCTACGTGCTTAGTACTTTGTTCACTATCTGAAATATCAGCATCAACACTTTCTACATCTTCATCGACATGCTTTGCGTTATCTTCGCGGATAATAGAATCCACTAAATTAGAAATACGCATACCTTCCATCAGTGAATTATCAACTACAAACTTTAACTCAGGCATTATACGAGCACGAATACGCTTACCAAGTAACGAGCGAATATAACCCGTTGCTTCATTAAGTACTTTAGCGCTTTGCTTAGCTGCATCTTCATCTTGTGTGTTAAACACAGTGATGAAAATTTTGGCATAAGATAAATCACGCGATACTTCTACCGCTGACACTGTCACCATACCTAAGCGTGGATCTTTAATTTCGCGTTGTAAAATTACAGCAATTTCTTTTTGGATTTGCTGTGCAACACGATCAGTGCGAGAAAATTCTCTCATTGCATTTGTCCTAAAATCATAACTTATTGAAATTTAATAATAAGCTAATTAAATAATGGATACACAAATGGGGGCTAAGCCCCCATTTATTAGTTTAGCGAGCTAACAATTAAAGAGTACGTTGTACTTCAACTGTTTCAAATACTTCGATTTGGTCACCAACACGTACGTCATTGTAGTTCTTAACGCCGATACCACATTCCATGCCGTTACGAACATCAGCAACATCGTCTTTGAAGCGACGAAGTGACTCAAGTTCACCTTCATAGATAACCACGTTTTCACGTAGTACACGGATTGGAGCGCTACGTTTAATAACACCTTCAGTAACCATACAACCAGCAATTGCGCCAATTTTTGGAGACTTGAATACGTCACGAACTTGCGCAAGACCAATGATTTCTTGTTTAAACTCAGGTGCTAGCATGCCTGACATTGCTTGCTTAACTTCTTCGATTAAGGCATAAATTACGCTGTAATAACGAAGGTCTAAGTTTTCAGTATCAATCACTTTACGAGCAGATGCATCAGCACGAACGTTAAAGCCAACTACAATTGCGTTAGACGCTGCAGCTAGTGTCGCATCAGTCTCAGTAATACCACCAACACCAGAGCCTACAATCTTCACTTTCACTTCATCAGTAGAAAGTTTAGTTAGTGAATCAGAGATTGCTTCGATAGAACCTTGAACGTCTGCTTTAAGTACCACGTTAACTTCAGAAACATCACCTTCAGTCATGTTAGTAAACATGTTTTCAAGCTTAGCTTTTTGTTGACGTGCTAGTTTAACATCGCGGAACTTACCTTGACGGTATAAAGCAACTTCACGCGCTTTACGCTCATCTTTAACTACAGTTGCTTCGTCGCCCGCAGCTGGAATACCAGAAAGACCTAAAATCTCGACTGGAATCGATGGACCTGCCGACTTGATGTCTTTACCGTTTTCATCGCGCATTGCACGAACACGGCCATACTCAAGACCACATAATACAATGTCACCTTGGTTAAGCGTACCAGATTGAACAAGTACTGATGCAACTGGACCACGGCCTTTATCAAGACGAGATTCAATAACAACACCTGCAGCCATACCTTCGGTAGGGGCAGAAAGCTCTAAAAGCTCAGATTGCATAAGTACGGCTTCAAGAAGGTCATCAATACCTAGACCAGTTTTAGCTGAGATATGAACGTACTGCGTATCGCCGCCCCATTCTTCAGGGATAACGTCTAGCTGAGCTAGTTCGTTTTTAACGCGATCTGGATCTGCGCCTTCTTTATCCATTTTGTTTACAGCAATGATTAAAGGAACGCCAGCTGCACGTGCGTGCTGTACCGCTTCTTTAGTTTGTGGCATAACACCATCATCTGCTGCAACCACTAAGATTACGATATCTGTCGCTTTAGCACCACGAGCACGCATTGATGTAAATGCAGCATGTCCTGGAGTATCTAAGAAGGTAATCATATTGCCGTTTACATCAACATGGTATGCACCGATATGCTGTGTAATACCACCGGCTTCGCCAGAAGCAACCTTCGCAGAACGAATGTAATCTAGAGTCGATGTTTTACCATGGTCAACGTGACCCATTACAGTTACTACTGGAGCACGAGGCTCTGACTTACCATCTTCATGGCGGTCGTTAAGTACTGTTTGCTCTAATTCGTTTTCTTTAACAATGATAACCTTGTGACCCATTTCTTCTGCAACTAGTTGTGCAGCTTCTTGGTCGATCACTTGGTTAATAGTAACCATGTCACCCATTTTCATCATTGTTTTAACAACTTCAGCGCCTTTAACAGCCATGCGTGATGCAAGCTCAGCTACTGTAATTGTTTCGCTAATACGCACTTCATTTTTAACATCAACAGTTGGTTTTTGGAAACCATGCTGCAGCGATGCTGGTGCTTTTAATTTAGACTTGTTACGGCCTCTTGACGCTGCAAATTTATCTTTTGCTGGCGCTTTTTTCTTTTTCTTAGCACGGCGAGTGCCTTGCTCATCACGAGCATCGGCAACATCTTCTGCTTCACGTGCATAAGTCGAAGTCGTAAGATGGTGATCCGCTGTTTCTTCGCGTTTCTTACGTTCTTCTTCTTCTTTCTTCCAGCGTGCTGAATTCTCTTCAGCTAGCTTTCTTGCCTCTTCTGCTTGACGTTTCGCTTCTTCTTCAGCTTTCTTCAATGCGGCCTCTTCTGCTTCTTTTTGCAGACGCTCAGCTTCTATGCGATCTTTCTCAGACTTAGCACTTTGCTCTGGGGTCATCTGCTTTTGTTTCGCTTTACGCTCTGCATCAGCTTTGCGTTTAGCTTCTTCTTTGGCTTTACGGTCAGCTTCTTCTTTCGCTTTACGTTCTGCCTCTTGTTTCGCTTTTAATTCTGCGGCTTCTTGTTCAGCTTTTTGTTGCTGTTCAAGACGGGCTTTTTCTTCAGCGGCTAAGCGTGCTTGCTCTTGTTCTTGTTCCATTGCGCTTTTCTTCACGTAGGTACGTGTTTTGCGAACTTCAACTTGAACATCTTTAGCTTTACCCGTAGAACCAGTCACACTTAATGTGCTTTTGCTCTTACGTTGTAAAGTCATACGCGCTGGGCCATCTGAACCTGTACCACCATGATGCTTGCTTAAATGATCAAGTAACGTTGCTTTTTCAGCTTCTGTTACGTTATCAGTTGCTTGCTTAGTGATACCTGCTTGTGAAAACTGCTGTAGCAATTTATCAACAGTTGTACCTATATCGCCGGCTAGTTTTTCAACATTTACTTCTGCCATAGTGTGTAATACCTCCGTTAATAAATTACTCGTCTGCAAACCAACAAATGTTTCGTGCAGCCATAATCAGTTCACCCGCTTTTTCAGATGAAAGTTCTGTGATATCAACTAATTCGTCAATACCTTGCTCTGCCAAGTCTTCAAGTGTAACAACACCTTTGCTTGCCATAACAAATGCTAAGTGACGCTCTAAGCCTTCAAGCGCAAGTAAGTCTTCAGCTGGCTCTGCGCCATCTAAGCTTTCTTCCGTTTTAAGTGCTTTAGTTGTCAATGCATCTTTTGCGCGTGAACGCAATAAATCTACAGTCTCTTCATCAAGACCATCAATTTCTAAAAATTCAGACGCAGGTACATACGCCACTTCTTCAAGTGTCGAGAAACCTTCGTTAATAAGTAATGATGCAAACTCATCATCTATATCTAAATTTTCAGTGAATAAGTTAAGTAACTTATCAGATTCAGCTTCATTTTTAGTACGCATGTCTTCAACAGTCATTACGTTTAGTTCCCAGCCAGTTAATTGGCTTGCTAAACGAACATTCTGACCATTACGACCAATTGCTTGCGCTAGGTTATCGGCTTCTACAGCGATATCCATTGAGTGAGTGTCTTCATCCATTACGATTGAAGCAACTTCTGCTGGCGCCATTGCATTGATAACAAATTGTGCTGGGTTGTCATCGTAAAGTACGATATCAACACGTTCGCCACCAAGCTCAGACGATACAGCTTGAACTCGTGCGCCACGCATACCAACACATGCACCGATTGGATCAATGCGTTTGTCGTTAGATTTAACAGCAATTTTAGCGCGTGAACCTGGATCACGTGCAGCTGCACGTAACTCAATCATCTCTTCGCCAATTTCTGGCACCTCAATGCGGAATAATTCCATTAGCATTTCAGGTTTAGAGCGCGTTACAAATAATTGTGCACCGCGTGCTTCAGGTTTAACTTCATATAAAAGACCACGGATTCGATCACCCGGGCGGAAGTTTTCACGTGGCAACATGTCATCACGGTAAATTACCGCTTCTGCGTTGTTACCTAAATCAAGTACGATTGCATCGCGAGTTGCTTTTTTAACAACACCCGTTACCAGCTCGCCTTCTTGATCTTTGTATGCTTCAACAACTAAAGCGCGCTCAGCTTCACGTACTTTTTGTACGATAACTTGCTTAGCCATTTGTGTTGTAATACGGTCAAATTTGATTGAGTCGATTTGTTCTTCAACATAATCACCCATTTGCAAATCAGGTTCTTCAACCTGTGCTGCTTCTAGAGTGATTTCGCTGTATGGGTTCTCTAATGAACCATCTTCTAATACAGCGGCAATTTGCCAGCGACGGAACGTATCGTAATCACCGGTTTTACGGTCAATTGCTACACGTACTTCAATTTCGCCATCGTGTTTTTTCTTTGTCGCTGTCGCTAGAGCGAACTCTAGAGCTTCAAAAATCTTTTCTTTTGGAACCGCTTTCTCATTGGAAACGGCTTCAGCAACCAATAATATCTCTTTTGCCATGGGTAATGCCTCGCTTGCCCTATTCCTTCGCACTCGAATTTAAAACTTCGCGATTAAATTCGCACGTTCGATGTTACTAAGCATGATCAGATGCTCTGCACCATCGCTAGATAGTGTGATCATATCGCTGCTAACTGCTACTAAGTCGCCTTTAAAATTACGACGACCATCCTGTGGAAGTTTAGTACGCACGCGTACTTCCTCTCCTTGCGCCTGCTCGTAGTGATCTTGTTTGAATAATAGACGATCAACACCAGGAGACGATACTTCCAAATCATATTCATTTGTAATTGGGTCTTCGACGTCTAAAATCGCACTAATTTGGCGACTGGCATCCGCACAGTTATCAACTGAGATCCCATCCTCATGAGCAATATATACTCTTAAGGTAGAATGGCGACCCGCTTGTACAAATTCAAGACCATGCAACTCAAAGCCTAACATTTCTACCGCAGGCGTTAACATGGTTACTAAATCTTGTTCAAGTTTTGTCACGAAAATCCTCCATACAAACAAAAAAAGGGCTTATAGCCCTAAAATACTGAGTTTAAATTTTAATTTGATAGCAATTGCCACAAATCGTAAGGTGCAGATACAACAACGCCCCGAACCAAGCGGGGCGTCACACCAATAAAGCATAAAACTGTGTGGCCGAGGGCCAAGCTTGGTTGCGAGTCAGTAAACTGACCTAATTAAACTACATAGCCTAAAACGCAAAACGCGCATTACTTAGAATGCGCGATATAAATTAGTAAGGTAATACCTACTAGTAGAATTGGTTGCGGGAGCCGGATTTGAACCGACGACCTTCGGGTTATGAGCCCGACGAGCTACCAGACTGCTCCATCCCGCGCCAATAGATATCAAACCTTAAATTTAATATCGCTGTTAGCTGTTATACAACACGCTAAACAATGGCCGCTATTATAAGGATGTACAGGATAATTAGCAACTATAATACGCAATTAGTTTATAAAATTTGCAATTCGTCAAGATGCTAATTTAATGTATATGTAAGTAACATAAGTAATCAGCCAACTTTATAAAATTCCCATACTTGAGTCATAAAATGTAGTAGCTTATTATTTCAGGATAAAAATCAGATAAACTGAAGTTTAATAACTCTTAAAATACGTTTTAAAGGCTCACTAATTACCAGAAAGTAAATAGATATAACAAAAAGCCATACTTTCACACTAAAAAAACGTGCAGAATTTGAACTGCCCGCTATAATCAACATTATTCCTACTTGATAATAATAGTTATTACTCACTGCAACGAGATAAAAATGAATCAACAACAATCAGCATTATTAAATAACTTAACAATTATTAAGCCTAACTTTCATGCGTTTACTGCTAAGTTTCATAGTAAATTAGCCCAATCTAGTATTGAGATGAATTACCCGACGGCCTTACAGTTTAACGAAAAGAGCTTTACCCTCTTTTGCGTATTAGAACGAATTGTTAAGCATTTAGATAAACCAGCATCGGTAGCTCCTTTTTTAGCTCACCATTTAATGTATCTAAAAAAAAGCGGCGCTTCACACAGTGACATTGCCCTTTTATCTAACGCTTTTTACGAAACCCTTGAAGAGCACCTTGGTAAACATTTTAATACTGAGAGTCAGCTCGCTTGGAAAAAAGCGCTTAGGTACTTTGAAAGCTTTGCAAGCAATGTTCTTTTCAACGTTACCAATGTGGTTTCGTTACAACAAAGAATGCAGCAAAAGCAAAGTAATAAAATTTAGATATTCAATTGGGGGGAGACTTAATTTACTTAATCTCCCCTTAATCAGGAACGCCTTGATATGCGGTTAAACTTTTTTGCCCTATTGCTAACAGCACAATGTATTGCGTTATTTACCGCCTCTATTCGTTTTACTAATCTATTATTAAACTCAAGAAACAAATAATCCCCAGCATTAAAAACAGCAAACTATTGTCGTTATGCACTTAATTACTCCTATTTGCTTGTTGTAAAATATTAAAACGATCGTTTAATTAACTATGCCCGTATAAAAAAATTTGGCTTTACTATGACCCATCATAAAACACTTAGATTAATACTAGGCGATCAGCTAAACCCATCTCATTCATGGTATAAACAAAAAGACGACGACACGCTTTATCTCATCGCAGAATTAAAACAAGAAACCGACTACGTTAAGCATCACATTCAAAAACTGTGTGCTTTTTTTAATGCTATGGAAAACTTTGCAACTGCATTAAAAACGGCAGGTTTTAATGTTTTGCATTTGACACTTGACGATACCGCTGACGACAAAGACTTAATTGAATTACTCAAGCGAATTGCCGATAAATACCAATGCGAAACTATTGAATATCAATATCCTGATGAGTTTAGGCTTAAGTCTCAATTAGCTAAGTTTAAAAGTGATGGCTCATTTGATGTAATTGCCACAGATACTGAACATTTTTTATTACCGTTCACCGATATAAAAACACGCTTTACAAAAAACAAGCATGTGACAATGGAGCACTTCTATCGTGCTATGCGTAAGCAGTTTAATATATTAGTTGATGATACTAAGCCAACCGGTGGCAAATGGAATTTTGACAGTAATAATCGTAATAAATTTTCCAAAGCTGACTTAGCGTGTATACCAAAACCTAAGCTATACAATAATGATGTTAAGAGCATCATTTCTCGCTTAAATAAGCACAAAATCGTTTACTTTGGCGAAATAGCCGATCAGAGACTAGAGTGGCCAACAACGCGTAAACAAGCTATTGAATCTCTCGAATACTTTTGCGAGCATTTACTTAGTTGCTTTGGTCACTTTCAAGATGCGATGACAGATCAAAGTAAAAATAATACCAGCTTGTACCATAGCCGATTATCGTTTGCCCTAAACGCAAAAATACTCCACCCGTTATATGTAATCAAACGTGTAATAAGAGAATACGAACAAAGACCAAGTGAAATATCCCTCTCCCAAGTAGAGGGCTTTACTAGGCAAATATTAGGTTGGAGAGAATATGTACGTGCCATTTATTGGATTAACATGCCCGACTACGCTGTTAAAAATCAACTACAAGCCAAAAACACACTACCATCTTATTTTTGGAACAGCTCAACAAAAATGAATTGCCTAAGCCACTCATTAAAACAAAGCCTTGAAACCGCTTATGCCCACCATATTCAACGCCTAATGGTTATTGGAAACTTTTGCATGCTTACAGGAATAAACCCTGATGACGTAGATAACTGGTACCTAGGTGTTTATATCGATGCCATAGAGTGGGTAGAGATGCCCAACACCCGAGGAATGAGCCAGTTTGCCGATGATGGAATAATTGCGACTAAACCTTATGCTGCAAGCGGTAACTACATTAATAAGATGAGCGATTACTGCAAAAGCTGTCAGTACGATGTTAAACAAAAAGTAGGTGATAAAGCTTGCCCGCTAAATAGCCTGTACTGGCATTTCATGAATAAACACAGAGACAGGCTAGAAAAGAACCCACGTATTGGTATGGTATATAAAAACTGGGATAAACAAGAAAAAACACTCCAAGAACAAACGCTGCAACAAGCAACCTACTACCTTAATAATTTAGAAGCGCTGTAAACAAAAAAGCCGCCTCGAATGAGGCGGCTAAGTAATCAGGGGAACATGTACTTTAGAAGATTATTTACCTTCTATTAGATTGCTATTACCAATTTCAATTTTACGTGGTTTTAGCGCTTCAGGGATTTCACGTTCTAAGTCAATACTTAGTAAGCCATTGGCTAAATCTGCGCCAAGTACTTTTACATGATCTCCTAACTGGAATTTACGTTCAAAGTTACGCTCAGCAATACCTTGATGAATAAATTTACGCTCTGCGTTTTCATCTTTATTTGCTTTAGTACCTGTAACTTTTAATGTGTTATTTTCTGACTCAATGGTTAATTCGTTATCGCTAAAACCGGCAACGGCCATAGTGATTCTGTATTTGTCTTTATCGAGTGCTTCTATGTTGTAAGGAGGAAAACTTGGCTGCTTATCTGTATTAGCTGCCGCATCCATAAGTGATGCTAAATGTTCGAAGCCGATAAATGAACGATAAAGTGGTGATAAGTCTACTGTACGCATAATAATATCCTCATATTTAAGCGATATTTTGCATGTGCTTTTCTATTGAACAAGCTCAAGCAAAGTTTAATTAATAATATAAATTTCAATTATTTAAGTTTAATTTAGGACCCATCAGGCGTCCTACTTAACTATATATGGACGGTAAAATTGTTTTCAAGAGATTAATTTTAAAAAAATTAAAAATAAATAAAAAAAGGCACTAAAAAGTGCCTTTTGAAACCATGAAAATGAATGTTATTTAATAAATGTGCCTCGGATTGGGTAGTCGTTTTCTCTAGAAAACTTAATTCCACCTAGCAGTTGCTCTAAATCAGGACGAACAAATGGGCTGTTTGATATATCGACCATTTGAAGCTGATTTTTTTCATTAAGTACAAAAATGCCTGGCTCAGCAAATGGATGATCAGTTTCTGCATCACTGCGAGGCTCGCTAATATGTAGCCCTAAATCGGTCATTTGTTCGATTGTTAAACCATAGTAAATTGGGAAGTTAATATCTATTTTTTCAAGATGTTTATTAAGCTGCTCATGGCTATCACCACTTACTGCAACCACTTCAACACCAGCATCTTTAAAGTCTTTATGAACTTTAGCAAGTTCGTTAAGTTGCGCAGTACATTTAGGGCAATGCTGACCTCGATAAACAACAATCATTTTCCAGGGAGAGTCACTTACTCTATCAACTAAATCTACCTTGTTCTCATCAACATCACTCACAACTAGTGATGGCATAATATCCGCAGGTTTTAAACTAGTGTTACTCATTGCGATCTCCTTTTACTGTTTCAGATTAAAAATTAATTTGCTCTTACCCATAGAGCTTAGGGTAACTTTTATTAATTCAACCTGAAAAGTGTAATTAAAAATCGATTATAACTTTAAGACCATCCCTTTATTTTTCTATAAATGGTAGATGCACTAACCCCTAGATAAGCAGCAGCAAGAGGAATATTGTCTTCACAGCTTTTAATTGCATTTTCAATCGCCCTTTTTTCAACTTGCCACAAAGGTTCTATATCGTGAACAGACATAGGCGATAATTGAACACTCTGCTCGTTTGTATTGTGAACTGACTTAGCGGATATCGAGTGCTTCACAGCGCCTAACCCAAATGAGCTTGGTAGCATGTCTTTTTCAATTACATCGCCATCATTAATAACGACGGTGTTTTCAATTACATTTTGTAGTTCGCGAATATTTCCTGGCCAATCGTAATTACAAAAAAGCGCCTTAACTTCATCAGAAAAACCAGTGAAATGCTTTGCATTACTATCGCTTTTTTGTTTCAAAATATACTCAGCAAGCAGTAATATATCGCCTCCGCGTTCTCTTAAAGGGGGGAGCTTTACGGGGATAACATTTAAACGGTAATATAAATCTTCTCTAAAACGCCCTTCTGCTACCTCTATGATTGGGTTTCTGTTTGTTGCACAGACTAAACGAACATCGCTGTGTAATACTTCACTACTACCCACCTTACTAAAAATGCCTGTTTGTAAAAAGCGTAATAACTTTGCTTGTAAGTTAAGTTCCATTTCACATAATTCATCTAAAAATAAGGTACCGCCGTTGGCCACTTCAACAGCCCCTTTTCGATCGCTTAATGCCCCACTAAACGCACCTTTAACATGACCAAAAAATTCTGATTCAAATAGCTCAGCAGGGATAGCTGCACAGTTTATGGCAATAAATGGTCCTGTATTTCTCGGGCTTGTATCATGAAGGGTTTGTGCGCAAACTTCTTTACCGGTTCCACTTTCACCTGTGATAAATACACACGCTTTACTTCTAGCTGCACTATCAAGTAATCTAAAAACGGTTTTCATTGCCAGAGATTCACCAACAAAATCTTGATTTTTATCCCTGTTTTTAACCAATGGTTGAACTTTAACTTGCTCTTTTGGCGTCAACGCACTTTCTACTGAGCTAATGAGTCGTTGGCTTGTGAAAGGTTTTTCTAAAAAATCAAAACCGCCTAAACGCATTGCTTCCACTGCAATATCAATAGAGCTGTTTGAGGTGATCATGACTACATTAGCAGGATTTTTCTGCTTATTTACAAATTGTAATACCTCAAGCCCACTTATATCTGGCAAGCATACGTCTTGTACTATGACCGCTGGCATTTTTTCTTTAATACCTACTAAAGCAGAGTACCCATCTGTAAAGTGTTTGCATTGGAAACCAGCCTGTTCAAGCTGACTTGCATATAAAGCACCACTGGCAATGCTATCTTCTACAATATAAACAAGACCTTTATCAATTATATCTGACACGGCTTTCTCCTAGATAGCTATACTATTACTCATTATTTGATACGCATCTCGGGTTTTATCCAAGTTGTGTTTAATAACAAGCGCTGCGTGCAAGTTTTCTTGTGTAGTTGACGGTGGCGAATCGTGTAATTGTGTTGCTAACGCAGCTAAAGCAGATGCACCATATAAAGCTGCTGAATTTTTTAAGACATGCATTACTTCTTTAATTTTTATAGTATCTTCACTACTAATTGCCGTATCTAATTGGTTAGCCATAGTAACTAATTCATCAATAAATAATTTAATTAAACGAGCTAACACAGTTGTCCCAACATCCTTTTCGAGTTGAGTTAATACATTTAGATCGGTAATACTTTTATCGACAAACTGCTCTGATATGGGCATAGATAACCTTCGTGTAAGTTAAAACTTCGTACACTAATAAAATGTAAGAGTTGTAGTTTAAGAGTAATTTGTTTTTTGCATTTTGCAAATCAAAATGAATATAAACATTTACAAAGCCCAAGTATCAATACTTTTAGTTAACGTTTGCGGCTTATCTAGCAGGTATCCCTGAGCTATATCGCAACCAAGTTGTTCTAATATTTGTAATTGCTCATTCTCTTCAATACCCTCTGCTACCGTTTGTAAACCCAATCGTTGAGCCATCGCAATAATTGCGCTACATAACGTAAAGTCTTCATTATTAGTTGCAATACCACTTACAAAACTGCGATCAATTTTTAAACCATCAATATCAAATTGACGAAGTAAACCTAAAGAGGCATACCCAGTGCCAAAATCATCAATCCACACCTTTACGCCTTCTTTATGGAAGTTTTCAAACGCCTTAGCTATTTTATCAGGACTATGAATGAGCGCTGTTTCCGTTAATTCGACTTTAATAGCCTGTGGTGGTATTTGGTGCTTTTCTAGCAAAGACATTACTTTTGAAAACACATCACCATCTAAGATTTGTACCGGTGAAATATTTAATGAAACAGCAATATCTGTCATACCAAACTGCCGCATATGTTTTAAATCAGACAAACATTGCTCAAAAATCCAGTCACCTAATTCTAAAATCATTCCCGATTGCTCTACATGAGGGATAAACTCATCAGGGCCAACAATGCCAAAGCGCGGTGATTGGCACCTTACTAGCGACTCAAAGCCGACCAGCTTTCCAGATCCCAATGATACAAGTGGTTGATAAACCATTTTAAAATAATTATTTTGCATTGAATCAGACATGATTCTCTCTAACTCATGCCATCTTGCTAGATTGACTGGTTTTTCCGATTCTAGGTATTTAAACGCACTCATGATTTTGCTCCGGTTTCACTATTAGTGACTTATTATATTAAAGAGCAATTTACAGGCCATTTTAAATACAAAAAAACAGAAATAAAAACCAATATATTCAAGTAGTTAAACTAGAAGATTAAATGGCTTTACTTCTCCCATTTCATTCGCATTTTGCAATTCAGTTTGCAATGCAGCTAAATTGGCAAGTGAGCGCTTAATCGAGCTTATAAAACACAGATAAGCCAGTTAATAGATACTGACCAAAGCTAATATTAGCAATTGTATATGAGAAAAGAGAAAGCTTTGATAAAACCCTGTTTAGGTTAAGCACCATCTAAATTTAAGAGAATATAAATAATTTTATGGGGAGGGATAAAAAATTAAATTGGTGCTAGGAACATAAAAAAACGCAGGCAACTATAAATAGTTACCTGCGTAAAAGTCTCTAGTTTGGAAGAGTGTCGTTATTTTCGTTTTTAGAAGCTGTTACATGTTGTGCATAGTTGGTATTTTGCGAGTCAAACGTATTACTCATCAACTGCGCGTTTTCAACATCAGCCTGTGTAAAAGTAATTGGCTGAATATCTGCCAGCGGTTCAATCGAATCGCTACCTCGTAAAACTGTTATACCTATTACTAAAGTGGCAACAAGCAAAATTGACAAAACCATAATTTCAGGTGTTAGTACCCAATTGTTACCTTTAGGCTGTTGTTTGGCTTTTGTGTTTGTTTGCATATTGCACCCCTTAAAAATTTAACTAAATTCGTCTTGATTTGATAATTAATATATTGCGAAAGTCGTGCCAACCAGATAACAACTTTACAAAAAAGTAAAAACCTTACAAAATCATGTCGTTAAAATAAATTAAAGGTATGATTGAGTATTTAAATAAAGTTCATAACATTTTATTTTTATTTTGAATTGCAATTTGCGAATCAAATTAAAAAAAACACACTAAAAACACTCATTAATTACTAAAAAATAAATTTAACTTACCCCTAAAATACTAGGTTAATTTCTCCGTTTATCAAGTTTTATGCAACACAAACCCACTTTTTATATTGTCTGTTGATTTTGCGGATTAAAATTCGTTCAAACTACAGGCGGTTTAATCGCGGCGCGAGGTTTATAACCTAGCGGGCTCGGTAGCTGCTCCTGCGTTACCCTACTGACTTACATCGATGTAAGACCGAGCAAAGCTTCTGCGTCCCGCACACGCCCCTTACCTACATCCATGTTGGCAACAAAGAGTAAATAGCCCCTGGGAAGATCCCTTTGGGCAGCGCCTGTTTGGCATTAATGCTACGTTATCGCCCATTTATGGAAAATAACCACACTGCATAGGCTCAACTTTGCCTAAATACCAAACACACTGCTACAAACTTAACCCTAAACGTTTAACAAACCCTAGCCTTCATTGCTCAACTCAGCTTTTCCCACACTTGCGCTAAACGAGAGAGCTTTAAATGTTTAGATTCAATAACCTGCTCTGGGGCATATTTATCAAGTAATAAATAAAGTGTCTCACTTACAATTGGCTTAGCTAAATAGTCATTCATCCCCGCGTCTATAAATCGCTCTTTATCACCATGAATCGCATTTGCAGTGAGTGCTATTATGGGGGTGGTTATACCTAACTTTCTGATTGCTTTAGTTGCAGAAATCCCATCGAGTATTGGCATTTGGATATCCATAAAAATAATATCAATTTCATCGTTTTGCGCCTTTATTATTGCCTCTTGACCATCACTAACAATATGCACACGGCAACCTTTTTGTTCTAAAAACTGCCGAATTACAATTTGATTATTCGTATTATCTTCAGCAACCAATACCTTGGTTCCGCTTAACTGAGTTAACCCTAAGGGGCTTTCTAAAGTTTCTTTTTGCTCACGATTGGTAAATATAATATCCAAATGAAACAGCTGCTCTTCTAATAAACTAATTGCCCGTAGTACATGCGATACTTTATAAGGGCCATTTAACCTGAGCTCTCTGTCGTTAATATTTTGTGGTAATAAGCTTTTACCTAGCAAATCTAGGATGAGTAAACACGGTGAATTAAGGGAGTTGTATGTATTTATACGCTCGCGTGTTTGGGCTAACATTTGAGGATCAGTTAGTACAATTGCATCAGGAAAACTATCGTACTTGGGTATATCTGGGCATACTTCGTAATGTTCAAAAGTGATAGAAAACCGAGTGAGCGTATGCTCCAAGGCTGTTTTTAGAATTTCGTGACTTCCTACTATCCATACTTTTGGCTTTTTACTTCGTGCTGCAAACCCTTCTCTTAAAATTGAGTCAGTTGTGTCTATTTGCAGCGGGTAATTAACTATAAACTCGCTTCCTTTATTAAACTCAGAACTAACCGAAATATCTCCACCTACCACATCACAAATTTGCCTACATATCGCAAGCCCTAAGCCACTACCACCATGCTTTCGAGTAATTGAATTATCGGATTGAATAAAAGGCATAAACATACTGTCAATTTTATTTTTTGCAATTCCCATACCCGTGTCTTTTACAGATATATAAAGGTTTAAATTATTACCTTCAATATGAGTGCACTTAACAGTAACCGTTATTACACCATGTTGAGTGAACTTAATCGCATTGGCTAATAAATTTATGACTATTTGTCTTATACGGGCATGATCACCAATTACTTGAGCTGGTACATCAGGATAAAAATCAAAAATAACCTCAAGCCCTTTTTGTAAAGCGCTTTGGGAAATTATATCTATTGCTTCTTCAATACACGTATCAATACTAAATGGCTGATTATTTAGTGTTATGGCTTGTGCTTCAAAACGTGAGTACGTTAATACATCGTCCAATACACTTAATAGCGCGTCAGAACTTGTTTTAATCATTTGTGTATAGCGCATTTGTTCAGAAGTTAAACCGGTATGATGCAAAATATCTGCAGATCCAATCACAGCATTTAATGGCGTGCGAATTTCATGGCTAATATTTGCCATGAATCGGCTTTTTGACTCCGCTAGGGTTTCTGCCTGATGTTTAGCATCAAGTAATATTTGCTCGCTTTCAATACGCTCTTGTATATCCACAAGTGTCGCAGCAATTGATGATAAATCACTTTCGTAGCCACCAACAATTGGAGTAAGTGTAATTTCGACCCAGTTATTTATACCTTGTGCATTAATTAAACGTATATCAAAGCGACGAATGTCACGCTTACCTTGTTTGTAATCAAGTAAAGTGCTACTAATTTTTTCTACATCTTCTTTTGCTATAAACTTAATTATAGGTAAGCCAAGGCTCTCATCTACCCTGCTGTGTAGCACTCGCTGCCATGCTTGATTTATAAATAATAGATTGCCAAATGTATCAAGGCGTAAAACAATATCAGGGATATTATCAACGACAGAGTGATAATTATATTCTATCTCTGCCATTGCTTGTTCGGCTTTAACTCGCTGCGTAATATTAGTTTCTATAGCGATAAAGTGCTTTACTTGGCCTTCATCATCCCGCACTGGGTTTGCATCAATAGCAACCCAATAAATATTACCGTTTTTATCGTAATTTGTAGTTTCAACTTGAAAAGGAAGTCCATTTTTTACGGCATGAGACATGACCTTACGGCTTTTTTCACATGTTTTTGGCCCTTGCAGTAATTGACCAGGACTGGTGCCTATAACCTCATCACAGGTGTAACCTGTAAGTACTTCAAAACTATTGTTAACCCACTCAATTACGCCAAATTTATCTGTAATTATCACTAAGTTATTTGTATGGCTCGCAACAAGCGATAAGCGTTTTACATATTTTTGCTGTTGTGTAAGCAAAAGTTGTGAGTCTTTATGACGTTGAATGTCATAGAGTGAACCTATAAAACCGCTTTTTTCATCATAAACTAGCCTCAACTCAAACCAGTTTAAGAGTCCGTGACTATTTTTTATTTGTATTTCTACACTAGGAGTCTGCTTTCCTTCAAGCAAACAACAACTGTATGCAACAAAATGCATAATATCATCGCAATTCATTAACTTAGTAATATTAGAACCAATTAATGAATCGCTTGAGTAACCTAGTTTCTTCTCCCACGCTTCGTTAATATAGGTAAGATTTAAATGTGTATCACACTCAAAAATACATTCATCTAAAATAGCTAATAGCTTTGCTTGACGTCGATTACTATTGGAGAGCTTTTCAACCAATGCATATTGAATTTGCACTTGTAGTTCATCGTAGTTATCCATGCTCTCTCCAATGCTTAATAAGAGTTTTGCTATCACAAACTCGCGCATAAAGAGGAAAAACCTCTTCACAGTAAAAAGTTTGTTCAAAAGGAGTGCGACTCGATGTGCAGTCACTTAAAATAGTGACGTTAAAACCAAGTTCAACAGCCGTTCGCGCAGTTGAGTCAATACAAATAGAAGTCACCGTACCGGCTAAAATTACATTAGTGACACCATGTTCTTTGAGCTTTTGCGCTAGAGCAGTATGTGTAAAAGCATTTAAACCTCTTTTCCCAGGCACCACTTCTATAACATTGCTAAAAAAATCTAGCTGCTCAATGGTTTGAGCGCCGTACGAACCTGCTTTAAATGCGCCCACATCTGCAATAGCTTTTAATATGCCAATAGGATTTTTAAGCTCACTGTAGTTTTGTGTAAAATGAATGGGTGTATTAACAACTAACGCAAATTGCTCTGCACAGGCGGCCAATAAAGAGAGTGTATTTTCTACCACGCCAGTAATTCTTGACGACTCTTCAACCACGTCATACAAAATACCTTTTGGTGAAAAGTAATCATTTTGAAAACCAATCAAAATAAGCGCTGTTTTAGAAAAGTCATGCATCATTGCCACCTTATTAACCAATTTAAGACGCTAATTGCCAAGGTTTAATAAACTTTTCGAGCACTGCTTTGGTCACTGGTTTTTGTAAATAGTGCGTAATACCTTTTTCAAATAACTCAGCTATCTGCTCATCCCCTGTTAGCCCCGTTAAAATAACTTTGGGTGTATTATTATTAGGGGTATTTTGACGCACCAATTGCTGTGCGACGTCACTGCCAAACATTCCTGGCATGCGCTCATCTAAGAGCAATAAATCAAATGGTTCATTTTGAGCAAGCGTTAAAGCACTAGCGCCATTTTCTGCACATGTTACTAAGCAGCCCAGCATTTCGAGCATCACTTTTGTTGCAATTTGGCTTGGTAAGCTGTCATCCGCCACTAATACAGATAAACGTGTTTGCGTATGAAATGTTGTTAAAATGGTAATGAGATCAGTATCAAAAAATGGCCAACCTAATATTTTTTTAGATAGTTTATTCTCTTGGCTCAGCTCACTGATGTCGCTAATAGTGCATAACTTTATGTGTCTATTTATGCTGTCACCATTTAGTTTATCAGTTAGCGCGTCACCACTAAGGTGACGTAAATCCTCAATCTGTACCGTTTCCTTAAAAGTGCTATTGAATAATTTAAAATTTAAGCCAAAGCGCTCATGGGTATTATCCGATGTTATTAAACAACTTTTAAATAACGCCTCACAATCAGTTAGAACGTCTATATTTTGGCTAATATCAAGTGCCAAACTAACAGACTCTTTTGTTGCTAAAAGCCCATGAAAATCCAGCGTGCTTACTTGCTCAGAATCATCAATCTGGTAATGAAGGCTAACGCCTTGTATATTTGCTTCTAGGTTAAGTAAAAAGCTCTGCTTTACAGATGCTAGCGCTGGAATCAGAAATTCCTCGCATTGCGCAATCATTTGCTCAAGAGGAATTTGCAAACAAACGTAGTTACATTGCAACTTGTTAATTAAAGTAACTGAAAAATTTCGATTTTGGGTTTCACAATATTTACCGATTACCCCTTGGATAATTTCTAAAACGTGACTATTAATATTCATAAAGTATTCTCGTTAACCCAATGTATACCTCTTAATCATCAAGTTATGTGCCACAAATTAATTCTTGTAAACACACTCGCATTCATATACTTAAGTATTAGACAGACAGCGCTTTAGTTTCTCATTCGCATTTTGCAAATCATATTGCTATGCAATATATGATTTATGGTTTTTATTAGAATGGTGCAATCGATTTTTTTTGCTTTAAATAATTTTTCAATCATTTAAACTGATTTTAATCAAATTGAGGAGAAAGCTATGTTAACTGTAATTTTTGGCCGTGAAGGTTGTCCATATTGTGTTCGTGCAAAAGATGTTGCGCAGCAACTATCAAATGAACGTGATGACTTTAAATTTCGCTACATCGATATAATTAAAGAAGGCATTAGTAAAGCCGACCTTGAAAAGTCAGCTGGTAAACCTTGCCCTACCGTTCCACAAATTTTTGTGGATCAAAATCACATCGGTGGATTTACAGAATTTGAAGCTTACGCAAAAGAAAACCTAGGCTTGTACAAATAAGCGTTGTATTAAATATGTTAACCAGTTTAATAAACCCTAAATTAAGCTGGTTAAATTCCGACCAACATCAAACACATAGAAATTAGTTTCAATTTATACAAGCATTTGCCTCGCGAATCCTATATAATGCGCGCCTCTTTAAATTCGTTGAGGCGTATTAATGTCAGAACCAGTCACGTTTGAATCTCTAAATCTTTCTCCTGCAATTTTGAAGGCAGTTGAAGAGTTGGGTTACAAGACACCATCTGAAATCCAAGCTCAATGTATACCGTTATTGCTAGAAAGAAAGGACGTACTGGGACTAGCTCAAACGGGTACAGGTAAAACCGCAGCATTTGCACTGCCATTACTAAATAATATTGACCCGTCTGTGAAACAGCCACAGATCCTTGTACTCACACCAACACGTGAGCTTGCGATCCAAGTTGCTGAGGCATTCGAACAATATGCTAAACATGTTCGTGGTATTGAAGTATTGGCACTCTATGGTGGCCAAAGCTACAGTATCCAATTAAGCGCACTTCGTCGTGGCGCTCAGGTTATTGTTGCAACTCCAGGTCGTTTAATCGATCACATTAACCGTGGCACTATCAAGTTTGATGCTCTACAAGCACTTGTACTTGATGAAGCCGATGAAATGTTACGTATGGGCTTTATCGATGATGTAGAAAGCATCATGGAAAAAACACCGCGCGAAAAGCAAACATGTCTTTTCTCTGCGACTATGCCTAAGCAAATTCAAAACATCAGCAGCAAGTATATGAACAATCCTGAACAGGTTCATATTTCTGCGCGTAACTCGACAGTATCATCTGTTGAGCAAGTGTTTTGGAATGCAAGCGTACATAAAAATAAAGCAATTGTTCGCTTCTTAGAAGCTGAGCAATATGAAGGTGCTATTGTTTTCGTACGTACGCGTAACGATACAGTACAACTTGCTGAGTTATTAGAGCGCGAAGGTTTCTCTGCTGCTCCACTTAACGGTGACATGAACCAGCAAGCACGTGAACGCACTGTAGATCGCTTAAAAAGTGGCATGCTAAACATTGTTATTGCAACAGATGTAGCGGCACGTGGTCTAGATGTTGACCGTTTAAGCTTAGTTATCAACTACGATATCCCACAAGATTCTGAAGCCTACGTTCACCGTATCGGCCGTACAGGTCGTGCTGGTCGTACTGGTAAAGCAATCTTATTCGTAAAACATAACGAACGTTATTTACTTAAAAATATCATTCGTCATACGAAGTCTGAAATTGCTCAAGTTGAATTACCTACAGCAAAAATTGTTGAAGAAAAACGTATCGAAGCGTTACAAGCAAAATTAACTATTGCGCTTGAAAACAAAGACATCACGTTCTTCAATGAAGTAGCTACTAACATGGCTGAAAAACTTGACCTTCCTCTTGAAAGCTTAGCGGGTGCGTTACTGTGTTTAGCACAGCAACAGTCGCCAATTAAAGTTGAAGAAGTTAAGATTCAACCTCGTGAACGTAACGAGCGTAACGACCGCAATTCACGCAACGATCGTGGTGACCGTGGACGTCGTAACGAACGTGGCGGCGAACGTGGTGGAGAGCGCGCTGAGCGTAAACCTCGCGAACGTAACAGCCGTGATGCAGGTCCTATGGATACGTACCGTATCGAAGTAGGTCGTGAACATGGTGTTCAGGTTAAAAATATTGTTGGCGCTATCGCTAACGAAGCTGACATCTCAAGCAAGTTTATTGGTGATATTCGTCTACACGACAATCACAGCACGGTTCAATTACCGCAAAACATGCCTAAAGATGTACTTGATCACTTCCAAAAAGTGTTTATTTGTAAACGCCCTATGGGCTTAACAATTACAACTGATCAAGGTCCTGCTGAACCACGTGGCGAACGCTCTGAGCGTCCAGCTGGTGATAAGAAACGCAGCTTTAATAAAGATGACGGCGCACGCGGTGATAAGCGCAGCGGTCCTCGTAAAGAACGTCGCCCTGTAAGCTTCACAGCTAAATAAGCAACGACTCTTTAATAAAAAAACCTTGCCACGAAAGTGACAAGGTTTTTTTGTTTTTAAGCTGCTACAGTGAAAAAAAGTAAACTTTCGCGTCAATTCAATAGCGGCTTGAGATAGTTTTTTTAGCCTGAGTTCGGGTTGCTTAATGCCTATAAATACATTTCTCTGATTTTTAAAATAACAAAAATTCTGTAAACTAGACAAAGGCTATAGTTCACGGACGAATTAAAAATTGAAAAAGATTTACGACAACTTGCTCTTTGTAGCAATAGTACTCCCCATTTTATTATGCATCACTATACCTATTTTAATGGACTTTACAGATCCACCATTCATCTCAAATGAACTATACGACGCTGTTTTCTTTATAACCCTCCCTATTATCTGTTGTGCACTATTTATCTATTTAAATATACTTATATTCAATAAATATAAACGCTGCAGTAAATATAGAGAATCACTTAAATACAATTTCTCAGATACTAAAATAAAATTAGCATCCATTTTCATGTACCCATTATCCCCTTTATTAATCTTTGGAACACTCTATGTTTTTATCTCTGATCCTATTAAATTATGGGCTTACTACACACAAGGCGACTATTGGTATAAAGAATACATCCTGACCGATGTACAAGAGTGTGGCACTGAGTATGAAGATAGCTGTACTCGTTTATACTTCAAAGACCCTAAAACGAATAAGATTCATGATTTTAGGTGGTATGACGATAAGTCTACAATAATGAACAACAAAAATGATTATGTGTATATTGTTGGAGAGGCCAGCTTATTTGGCTATATAGTGAGAGATTTAGAAAGGTAACTTAGACTTACTTTTACATTACAGGACTTTTATTTAAAAACCTCACTCAAGTGAGTGAGGTTCATAAAGGTTTAGGTTAAGGCAATGCTGGATAAATGTAGCTTGCATCTAAACCTAAAGGAATACCAAGTGCCCAATAACCTAATAAAAAGATACTCCAGCCAATCATAAAGGCGATTGAGTACGGCAGCATAATAGCAATTAAAGTGCCTATACCGGTGCCTTTGACATACTTTTGACAGTACACCACCACCAATGGGAAGTATGGCATTAACGGTGTAATAATATTAGAGCTTGAGTCACCTACACGATAAGCGGCTTGAGTTAAGTCTGGCGAAATACCGAGTTGCATTAACATCGGTACAAAAATGGGGCCAAGTAACGCCCATTTTGCTGAACTTGAACCTACAAACAAGTTAACAAAGCCAGTTAAAAAGATAATGCCTACAACCGTTACTGCACTTGGCAATTCCATCGCCTTTAATAACTGCGCACCTTCAATTGCGAGCAGTGCACCTAAATTTGATTTACTAAATGCAGCAATAAATAGCGAACAGAAAAACGCCATGACGATATAATATGCCATGCCGCTCATCGCTTTACTCATAGCATCAATCATATCTTTTGAAGTTTTAAAGGTACCTACCGTAAAGCCATATACAGTGCCCGGGATCCAAAAAAGTAAAAATATTAGTGGTACAATTGATTGCATTAAAGGAGAGCTAAAATTAGTAAGGGATCCATCACTACTGCGCATTGCAGAATCGTCTGGAGCAGAGACAAATGCTAATAACGCAAGTCCAGCAATCATCACGGTACTGGCTATATAAAAGGCACGTTTTTCATCACTACGTGCATCTTCAAATACAGGTAAATCCTCTTTAGCACCATCAACTGCTGTTTTTTGTAAACGTGGTTCAATAATTTTATCGGTAATGTACCAGCCTAATGCCACAATAAATAAGCTAGATGCTGAAGCAAATGCCCAGTTATTTAACGGGTTAATTGTTATTGCAGGATTAATTATTTGCGCCGCACTTTGGGTAAAGCTTTGTAGTAATGGGTCGATACCCGATGGAATAAAGTTAGCCCCAAAACCACCACTGACTCCTGCAAATGCAGCTGCAATACCCGCAAGCGGATGGCGTCCTGCAGCATAAAATATAACACCGGCAAGTGGAATAACTAATACATAACCTGCATCAGTAGCGGTATGGCTCACAATAGCCACTAAAATGATTGAAGGCGTTAATAGCTTTTTAGGAGTAACTTTAAGCATTAACTTAAGGCCGGTATTAATAAAGCCCGAATGCTCTGCAACACCGACACCTAACATAGCTACTAACACGACACCTAAGGGAGCAAAGCCAGTAAAGGTTTTTACCATAGAGGATAAAAAAGTAGCGAGCGAATCACTTGCCAGCATATTATTAATAATAATCGCTTCACCGGTACGTGGGTCTATTGCATCAAAGCTCACGCCTGAAAACCACCACGACAAAAACCAAATTAATAACATTGCAAATAGAAATATTACGGCTGGATCTGGAAGCTTATTTCCTACTCGCTCAACAAAATTTAAAAAACGCGCTACAACCCCTGAAGGTAAAGCGTCTTGATTATTATTCATTTTTATTGTTCCTAAAATTTATTTTAGTAACAATATCGCATAAAAACAAAACAGTAAATTAACATGGGAATGTGCTTTAAAAGTTTTGGGCACAAAAAAACACGATAGTGATAAACAAATCGTGTTTTTTTTGCCACTTAGGGTTAAGCGAGGGCTTTAACTTCATCCCACAAGCGTGCAACTAATGCCTTGTCTTCTTCGTTAAGCTCGCCGTTGCGATATGCTTTAACTAAGCTTTGCTCTACAGTTTCGTTTAGCTCATCTATACTGATTGTCAGCTTTTCTACTTCGGCATAACCAACTGCAAGATCAAAATGACCTCGTAAATAGCCGCCAGCAAATAACTCATCGTCAGTTGCTTTTATTACTAAATCATCGAAGTACTGCTGGGCTGCATCGATATAGTTCACTAAACTCATTTATTAATCTCCTGGTTTTGCAAAGCACCTGTATTTTCAAGGTTTTGGTGCCCTACTGCATACATAATATGGTCGTTAAATCCGGTGGTTACTTTAATATAACCGGTTAATTCATCATCTAATTCGCCATCGCCGGTGTCACAAATAAGGGGGCGGCTATTAAGCGCTTGTAGTTTTGTTTTTGTTGCTACTACAATAATGTTTTCTTTGCCAATTGCACGTATAAGCGCAGGGCTCAATTGCTGATTACCACGGCCAAAAATATGCCCTTGCCCGCCAATGAGCGTAATGACTAACTTAGTACTTTGATCATGTGTAAGCTCAAGTAATTGCTTAGCCGTTAAATCTTGGGCAACTAAGGTTTGATCTTTTATTAAATCAACACCAAGTAACGTATTTTCAAGCCCCATCTCTTCCATTATGGCTTCAACCGTTGAGCCGCTACCCATAATATAAAATGTGTCTTCATCCATTTGCGATACAACATGCGCTGCAATGTCGGCAAGTACGAGTTCGTCGGTTTCTTTACCGCCATTTTTAACCGCTTGCATATAGCGTACTTCGCTAGGTGTTTGCATTTCGCCGTAGCGTTTGGCTTTTACTGTGCCTTGCCTGAAAGCATCTTCATCTATATCCATTACATCTGCATCGGCTAAGGTAACTAACTCACCCTTAACCAGCATTTCGACTACGCGCCCTGCAGCCTTTGGCGTGATAGCGTAAACACCAGAATGAATTTTACAACCTGCGGGAATACCAAGTACGGGAATGGTATCCTCTATTGCATGGCAAATGTTACGTGCTGTACCGTCGCCTCCGGCAAATAAGACTAAATCAACACCAGAGTTTTTAAGTATTTTTGCGGCTTGTTCTGTGTCATCTGGGGTTGTTATTGCAGAAGTGTTATATACAACCTCTACATTAAAGCCCAAAGCTTTTGCTGTTTGCTCACCCATGTCACCGTTAACAGTGTAAATAGTTAAGCGTTCTTTATAAGGTAATAGCACCTCAAGCGCTGCTTTTGTTCGGCTATTTGCTTTTGGCTCTGCACCTAATTCAATTGCTTTAGCGGCTGTGTGCGCGCCATCACTGCCTTTTAAGGCAACTGTGCCACCTAAACCTGCTACAGGGTTTACAATTAAGCCTAATTTAAACGCCATTACAAAGCTCCTTTGGATGTTGCCAATTAAATTGCTGCGCTGTTAATGGCCACTGTGTATTGTAAAAATCAGACAGTGCTTTTAAAAATGACTCTGTACGAGAGTTAAAGCCATTTTCGATTAGCGATAATACCCGTGCATGTACGCGCTGCTGAAAATCAAACCGACACGTTTGTTCGCCGTTTAAGTTATCCACCGACACATTAAAATTAAACCCTGCTGCGGTGCTTAATAACCACTCTATAGCTTGGGGCTTTATTTCTACCTTTTCAAACTCAGCTTGTTTTTGTTTGTCGCGCCCGTCTGGGCAGTACCAATAGCCGTAATCTTCTAATAACCGACGTGCATCACCGGCCACCAGCCAGTGTGCTATTTCATGTAATGCACTGGCATAAAAACCATGCGCAAATACAACTTGGTGATATGGCACCTGCTCTGTTGCTGGTAAATACACAGGCTCACAATCGCCTTTTATCAGTCGTGTATTGTGACTTTGATAAAAAGTGCGCTCAAAAATTGAAATTAGATCAGCTATTTGATGCATAAAAATTGATTAATTCGTCTCGGTTACAGCGCCATATTAGCGCACTAAAAACGAGACGAATTGTACGGGCTTTTACAACTAAAGTAAAAATAAGGCGGGATAGTAAAATATAAGCGGATTAATCTTTCACTTTATTGATATTTTTAATAATACCTAAACAGTAAAGCGTATTGGCAAGTTCTTTACGCTGTGTTTTTTCACTTGAGGTTTTATTGGCTAAGCTAGTTAACATATCGTACCGTTTACGTAGAGTTAGTATATATCTGGCATGCTTACGGCATTCAAAACAACGTGTACAGTGTGAATCGACCCAAAAATCAAGTACCTCAAACCAATATTGCTGCTCTTGAGCAAAAAAAATAAATGCCTTAGAGCAACTTTCGCACTTCTCTTCAATATCAACATAAAGTGCCCGAGGGTCAATGGCATAGTTTTGCTTTTTTATATCTGCCAATATTACCGTATCAGGGAAGTATTTAAGCCTCGAGTAACGCCAGTGCGCATTCTCTATCGCCTCTATTGTCACTGAGGTATTGGTAGTTATCGGTTTATTGCCATACCTTGGGTGATTTAGATACATGAGCTGCCTAGTTTAAACTTATGATTTTAAGGCATAGAACATGCCATATGAAAAACAATAATTATACAGGCGTTCCTGCTTCATCACACTCTACAATATCGGTTTCGGTTAATGCCTGAGTGATCCATGCTTGCAATACGGGGCAACGCATAACAAAGTCACAATATTGTTGCGCCTCTGGCGATAACGTAATTTGATACGTTTTTAAACGCAATACAATAGGTACGTACATGGCATCAGCAATACTAAAGTCACCAAAAAACCACTCATTTGGAAACACATCTTGTTGCTGTGCAAATATCTCGTCTATACGGGCTATGTCTTTTAATGCTTCGCTCGATAGGTCTACTTTACGGGTAGCTCTTATATTCATTGGCATTTCGCTGCGCAGCGCCATAAAGCCTGAATGCATTTCAGCGCTTAGCGCACGCGCTTTAGCTCTTTGGGTAATATATTTTGGCCATGCAGCGCCCGATAAGTAAGCATCGTTAATATATTCACAAATTGCTAGTGAATCCCATACCTGTAAATCGCCATCAATTAACGCTGGAACTTTTTGCACAGCAAAGGTCTTTTTTAGTTCATTGTAAAAATCAGGGGTGTCGAGTACCAGCTGGGTTTCACTAAACTCAACATCAAATTTACTCATTAAATACCATGCGCGTAATGACCAGCTGGAGTAGTTTTTATTACCGATGAATAATTGCATATTGTAAATACCAAAGTGAATAGACGCTCCTACCTTACTAGGTGATTAAACAACCAACAACATTTTGTTTAAAGTCTCTTTGCTAACGGTTACTTAAAGCTATTAATTACTCACTTAACTGCTTGTTTAAATGTTTTTTCAATAGTTGAGTATTACGCGTGTTAGCTTTAAAAAACGCATCAAATATATCGCCAAAAAATGGCACTAAGCCGCCCACAAAATCTATGAGCATATTAATGATCATCTTAGTCTTTATACGTTTACTCACACCTAAACGCTGCGCTTCTATCAGCACATAGCTTGATAAAATTAGCCCTGCGGCATCACCTATTACAGGGATTAAACCAATCACCGCCTCCAAACCTATATTAAATTTAGTAAAAGGAATACCAATGCTGCTATCCGTTAACTTACTGAAACGTTCTAAGCGGGCTATTGCAGCTTGGGCTTTTATTTGTGAGTGTTCATTAATATTATCGTTCATGATTACGACCCTCCTTCTTGCAGTATATAGGGCTTACTTGAACAACTCCTGAAAGGCTTTAAACTAAATTACAGACATAAAAAAACGCGGTAATCCGCGTTTTTTATAATTATAAATACTTACACTGAGCCGTTAATTGGCCCGTGCTGATGATTTACATGCGGATTTTGTCCGCGTTGACGCAGTAAGTGGTCCATTAAGGTAATGGCCATCATTGCCTCAGCAATCGGGATTGCACGAATGCCCACACACGGATCGTGACGACCTTTAGTGATCATCTCTACCGCTTCGTTGCTTGTATTAATACTGTTACCTGGGATGGTAATGCTCGACGTTGGTTTTAGCGCAATAGAAGCAATAATATCTTGCCCTGTCGAAATACCCGCAAGTACGCCACCTGCATGATTTGATGTAAAACCTTCAGGGGTTAGCTCGTCACGATGCTCAGAGCCTTTTTGCTCAACTACGTCAAAGCCATCACCAATTTCAACGCCTTTAACTGCGTTAATACTCATTAATGAGTGTGCAAGTTCAGCGTCAAGGCGGTCAAATACTGGCTCACCAAGACCAACAGGTACATTGCTTGCCACTACTTTTACTTTAGCGCCAACTGAGTCACCTTGCTTTTTAAGGTCACGCATATATTCATCAAGCGCTTCAAGCTTACTTGCATCAGGGAAGAAGAATAAGTTATTTTCCACTTCATCCCAGTCAAACGTTTCCGCCTTGATAGGACCAAGCTGACTTAAACATGCTTTAACTTCAATACCATGAAATTGCTTTAAGTATTTTTTAGCAATAGCACCTGCCGCTACGCGTATCGCGGTTTCGCGTGCAGATGAACGACCGCCACCGCGATAATCGCGCAAGCCGTACTTATGCCAATACGTGTAATCGCCATGACCTGGGCGAAATACATCTTTAATTTTGCCGTAATCTTGCGAGCGTTGATCGGTATTTTCAATCAATAAACCAATGCTGGTACCTGTGGTTTTACCTTCAAAAACGCCTGCTAATATTTTTATTTGATCGCTTTCACGGCGCTGCGTTGTGTAACGGCTTTGGCCTGGTTTTCGGCGATCTAAATCAATTTGTAAGTCGGCCTCTGTGATTTCAAGACCTGCGGGAGTACCATCAACAACGCCGCCTAATGCAACGCCGTGGCTCTCACCAAAGGTGGACACTTTAAATAACTGCCCAATGCTATTACCTGCCATTAACTTTCCTCATTCCTAATGACTACCAATAGCCAAGCACAGGGCTTGGCTATTCATTTTTTACTTATTTTGCAAAATACTCGTCTAGCTGCTTTTTGCTAATTACAAATACACCTAAGCCGCCTTGTTCAAATTCAATCCATTCAAACGGCGCGCCCGGATACAGTGCATCCATATGTACCATAGAGTTACCAACTTCTACAAATAACAAACCGTTATCAGTTAGATGTTCACTCGCTTCGCTTAATATAGTACGGGTTACATCTAAACCATCGTGGCCTGATGCAAGCCCAAGCTCTGGTTCATGATGAAACTCACGTGGCAGGTCAGCCATATCTTCTGCATCAACATACGGTGGGTTTGCTACTATTAGGTCGTATTTTTGACCTGGTACACCGCTAAATACATCAGATTGAATAGGTAACACGCGCTCAGTTAACATGTAATCGTTAATGTTTATGTCTGTCACTTCAAGCGCTTCATACGATATATCTACCGCATCAACTTGTGCCTGCTCAAAAGCTTGCGCAAGTGCGATTGCGATACAACCCGAACCCGTACATAAATCTAATATACGGTTTACCGATTGTGGCTCTTCAAGCCACGGCGTAAAGCGATTACTAATAAGCTCGGCAAATGGTGAGCGAGGTATAAGTACACGTTCATCCACATAAAACGGCATACCCGCAAACCATGCAATGTTTGTTAAGTAAGGTACTGGTGTGCAGTCGTTAATACGTTCTGCAATAAGACCCGCAAGTCGGTTTTTTTCTGTGCTTGTTAAACGCGCGTGCATTAATTCTTTTGGCGCATCAACAGGCAAGCTAAGCGCAGGCAGTAATAAGCTTACAGCTTCATCCCATGCGTTATCTGTACCGTGTCCAAAAAATATACTACTACTTGCAAATTGGCTTGTAGTCCAACGTAACCAGTCATGTAAAGTTGACAGTTCTGCAACGGCTTCTTCGAGTGTTGCTTCTTCTATTTGTAAATCGCTCATATATTTTTACCTGTATTAGCTTACTGACTGTTTTGAGTCTTTAAGACGATTGCATTGCCTATCTGCGCTGGGCAAATTACAATTGCCCCTCATTTAAGTATTGTACCGCCTTTTGCGCTGCGTTTTTACGTTTTTTTGTTTAGGTAATAGTTATGAAAAAAGACACTCCATCACATTCGTCCCTAAGCAATGACGACATAAGCTTATTTCGTCAAACGATCACAGGCGCCAAAGTATTTAAACAAGATACTCATCGTTTTGATACAAAGCCTAAGGTGTCACAAGCTAAGCAATTTGCCCAGCAAAAAAAGCAGGCTCAATCTGAATTTTTCTTCTCAGACGTTTATATTCCCGATATAGACACCCACGGCACGGTTAAATATGTAAAACCTGGCCAAGATACTTTCCTAGCTAAACAGCTTCGCCGTGGTGACTTTGCACCCGATTTGACGCTAGATTTACACGGCTTAAATAAAGAACTTGCTAAAGACGAACTCGCTGGGCTCATTCACGAATGTAAAAAGCAGCATTATTATTGTGCATGTGTAGTGCATGGTATTGGTGGCGGCGTACTAAAGCACAAAGTGCCTCAGTACTTAGTACAACACCCTGACGTAATAGCGATGCACCAAGCCCCTCTCGAATATGGTGGAAGAGGCGCTGTACTCATACTAATTAATTTACCGCAAAGTGATGAATTTAGACGCTAACTTTAGCTATTACCAGGATGTAACTACGTGCATATTTTTTCAATTATTTTTCCGCTCATTTTTATTGTTGCGCTTGGTTATAGCTGTTGCCGATTAAAATTTTTCGACAAGCAGCATATCGCAGGCCTGAGTAAGTTTACTTTTTATATTAGTTTGCCTGCTTTTTTATTATTAAATATGTCGCAAATTAACTTACAGCAAAGTATTAGCCTTTTTGCATTTTTGAGCTTTTACATACCTGTTTTGAGTGTATTTGGGGTGGGTATATTAATTGATCGCTTTTATTTAAGTAAAAAACATTTAAAAAACTACCAACAACACGGTGTATTTGGACTTGCTTCTAGCTATTCAAATATGGTGTTAGTGGGTATTCCTATTGTTATTGCCTCGCTTGGCAAAGAAATGATAGCCATTGCATTTATGATCATTACTTTTCATAGCACATTGTTATTTGCACTTACATTTTTAATAGGCGCTAAAGGTAGCAGCGATAAATTTTCGTGGTCGCACTTTGGAAAAAGTATGGTGTTAAACCCAATAGTACTGAGTATTGGATGCGGGCTTATATTAAACATATTAGGAGTTACACTGTTTACCGACTTAGCAAATAGTTTGGAGCTATTAGCTAAACCAGCAATTGCCTGTGCGCTATTTGTACTTGGTGCAAATTTAGCTTTTTATAAAATAGCTGCAAATTGGCAACCGGCGTTAATAGCATCAGTTTTAAAAATATTTTTATTGCCTGCGTTAGTTTTATTGGTAGGCACTTATGTATTTAAGCTAGACACGCAAATACTTAATGTATTGGTACTTTTAAGTGCGTCCCCTGTTGGCGTAAATGCTTATCTTATTGCGACTCAAATAAAGCAGCATGAAGCCACGCTTGCTGGGGCTGTCGTACTTTCTACTATCTTAAGTGTTATTAGCTTTACGTTTTGGCTAGCTTTATTACTTTAGCTTACAAACCGCCGGCTACATCAACAAAGCTACCCGTTGTAAAAGAAGCGTGCTCTGAAGCTAAAAAGTAAATTGCTGCAGCAACCTCTTCGGGTGTACCGCCTCTGCCAAGGGGTAGTTTACTTTTAAGACGATCGACTCGATTTTCTTCACCGCCATCGCTATGCATATCAGTGTAAATAAGCCCAGGTCTAACCGAGTTAACTCGAATACCTTTACTTGCCACCTCTTTTGCCAAGCCAATAGTAAATGTGTCCATTGCACCTTTAGATGCTGCATAATCAATGTACTCATTAGGAGAGCCCGTTTTAGCGGCCCCCGATGAAACATTAACAATACTACCACTATTTCCCATTCGCTTTATTGCCTCACGGCTACATAAAAAAGCACTGGTAATATTTGTAGTCAAAACTTCGTTTATGCGCTCAGCACTCATTCCTAACAAAGGCATTTGTGGTTTTAAAATACCGGCGTTATTTATTAGTACATCAAGTTGACCAAAGACTTTATCTATATGCATAAATAAAGCTAAAACGTCAGCCTCTAGTGACACGTCACCTTGAATTACTTCAGCCTCAACTCCTAATTGCTTTACTTTTTCTGCCACCAATATTGCACTAGCTAAATCAGCTTTATAATTAATGCAAACATCATAACCATGCTTTGCAAAATATAGTGCGGTAGCTGCGCCAATACCTCGGCTAGAGCCTGTGATAAGTACAACGGGGGAGCGATTCATTAAAGCTATTATTCTTTTAAAGCTGCGACTACTGAAATTTCAACAAGTAGTGCATCACGTGCCATTTTAGCTTCCACGCAGGCACGTGCTGGTGCATAACCCTCGGGTACCCATGCATCCCATACTGCATTCATATCAGCAAAGTATTCCATGCTCTTTACATAAATAGTCGCGCTAAGCATGTGTTCTTTTGAACTCCCTGCTTCATCAAGCAGCGCCTCTACTTTATCAAGCATAGTTTGAGTTTGCTCTTTAATACCTTTTTGCGCGTCGGCGCATACCTGCCCACATAAATACACAGTGCCATTATGTTTTACTATGCGGCTCATGCGCGCACCTGTTTGTAAGCGTTCTATCGTCATATTACTTTTCTCAATTATTTAAAGGTTTTCTGGGGCATTTATACTTATATAACTACTACGCTGGGTTTGCTCATCATAACTAATAACAGCAACAGCACCTGTATTAAAAATTGGCATATTACCAGGGCTTAATTGATCCACTAAATAACTTACAATAGGCATGTGTGCCACTATAAGCCATGTATTGCATTGGGGATGAGTAGCAATAAGCGTTTCAAGATAGTCAGCAGCAATTTGAGGTTTGCCTTCGGGGATAATATCGGACGTGGTTTCGCTAAATTTAAATACGTTATTTTTAGCCACACCTGCAGCTGTTTGCTGTGCACGAATGTAAGGACTAACTAACAGTGCATCAGGGCAATGTGCTTTACTGAGCCAAAGGCCCATTTTTTCAGCTTCATCGTGCCCTGCTTGGGTTAAATTTCTACCTGCATCATCAGCCTGCATGGGTGTTGCTTCGCCGTGGCGCATTATTAGGATTGTTTTCATAAAAAATCAACCGATTAAAGAATATAAAACAGTAGCCAGTTTGCCCATTTGTCAGCTATATTAACTACATAAATCTATTTATTTCTAAATAATTCTTTCATGAGATTCAGGTAAATCTTTAAGCTGTATTTCGCTTTCCTGAAGCCATCATCTGTTGTTAACAAGTAAACGTTTAGTTTCAGGAGCATCATTTGAATATCAGCCGCAATGATAACAGAGCATACCGCGCCTTTACACTGGACAATGGTCTAAAAGTACTATTAGTGCAAGATAAAGATTCTACAAAAGCGGCAGCATCAATGGCAGTTAACGCCGGGCATTTTGACGATCCTCTTGATAGGCAAGGCCTAGCACACTTTTTAGAGCACATGCTTTTTTTAGGCACTGACCAATACCCAGATTCAGGCATTTTTAATAATTTTGTTTCACAAGCTGGCGGGAACACTAATGCGTGGACTGGCACTGAGCATACCTGTTACTTTTTTGATATTAATAACCAAGAATTTGAACAGGCGCTTACCCAATTTAGCCGTTTTTTTATTGCGCCACTTTTAAATTCAGCCGAAACAGAAAAAGAACGCAACGCAATTGAAGCCGAGTTTAAACTAAAAATAAAAGACGATGGTCGCCGTATTTATCAAGCCCACAAAGAAACGGTAAATCCAGCTCATCCATTTGCTAAATTTTCTGTAGGAAACCTACAAACCTTAGCTGACAGAGAGCGCTGTATTAGTGATGAGCTTCGCGACTTTTTTAATAGTCAGTACCAAGCTCAGTGGATGACTTTAGTTATTTGCGCAAACGAAACATTAGACACACTACAAAGCTGGGCACAAACTTACTTTGGCGCAATTAAGGGTAATAAAAACCTCAAAAAGCCAGAGATCAGTGAGCCACTCTATCGCAAACAAGACATAGGAAAAATACTTCATATTGAGCCGCATAAGCATATGCAAAAACTTATCATAAGTTTTGCTATGCCTAATATTGACGACTTTTATCGCCACAAAACAGTGAGTTTTATTGCCCATTTACTTGGCTATGAAGGCGCGGGTTCTCTTTATTCTATTTTAAAAGAGCAAGGCTGGATAAACGCGCTTTCTGCTGGCGGTGGTATTAATGGCAGCAACTTTAAAGATTTTAATATTAGCTTAGCGCTTACCGATGAAGGTATTGAATACTTTGAAGACATTATTGAAATGGTGTTTGAATACATTTGCTTAATTAACGATAACACCGAAAAATTGCCGCGTTTATATCAAGATAAAAAAAATCTATTACAAATAGCATTCGATAACCAAGAAAAGTCACGCTTGATTGATTGGGTCAGTAATTTAAGCATTAATATGCAGCATTACGATGAAGCAAACTACGTGCAAGGCGACTATTTAATGGAAGGCTTTAAAAAAGCGACCCACGAAATGGCCATGCAGTGGTTAACGCCACATAATATGCGCATCGTACTTATACATCCAGATGTAGAGCCTGAACATAAAACCGCATGGTACAACACACCATATAAAGTAGAACATATTTCACCTAGTTGGCTTGATGCACTTAGCGAGATAAATAAACCGCTGAGCGAAATGCTGCTGCCTACCGCTAATCCTTATTTAACAAAAGAAGTGGTGTTATTTGATGTCATAAAACCACAAACAAAACCCGAGTTATTAGTAAAAGAACCCGGTTTTGACTTCTGGTTTAAACAAGACAACACATTTCGTGTTGCTAAAGGTCATTTTTATTTGGCCATGGATTCTGATTTTGCCGTAAAAGATGTAAAACATATGGCACTCACCCGCTTATTTACAGATTTATTTATGGATAGCGTGGGCGAGCAATTTTATCCTGCAGAACTTGCGGGACTTAGCTACCACTTAACCTCGCATCAAGGTGGGTTAACTCTACATACCGCAGGGCTTTCATCCAGTCAGTTAGAGCTTGTTGATCAATTAATAGATGCTTTATTTAATGTAGAAATTTGTGCAAAACGCTTTGCTGAATATAAAAAACAACTTGTAAGGCATTGGCGCAATAGCAACCAAAACAAACCAGTCAGTGAGTTGTTTAGTATTTTAGGCGCAAAAATAATGCCTTGGAACCCTCAACCTGGGGAGCTTGCATCGGCATTAAAAAACACCTGTTTTCAGCAATTTAATGAGTTCAGAACAGACTTTTTTAAAGCACTACATGTTGAATCATTTTTACATGGTAACTGGCAGCAAAGTGATGCATTAGCCTTTCAAAAAAAGGTCGCCGAACACCTAAAAAACGCAGCCATAATTGAAGATTTAAGACGCCCTCTTTTTGAAATTAAAAAAGTAACTCGCTACGAGTTAGAACTTCCTTGTAGCGACCATGCCATGGTTGTTTACTATCAAGCGCAAACGGATTACGTGGCCGAAAAAGTAAAAATGATGGCGTTAAATCATTTAATTAATCAAGATTACTTTAACGAGTTACGAACAACACAACAGCTAGGTTATTTAGTGGGCGCAGGTTATGCACCTTTTAATACTCGTGCTGGAATAGCATTTTATGTGCAGTCACCTAAGTTTGATGCAAAAACATTATTGCATCGTCATAACAGCTTTATTAAAAAATACCTTGATAACATTGATGCACTTGATGAAAACGATTGGCAACAGCAAAAACATGGCCTTAGTACTCATATTGCAGAAAAAGATAAAAACTTGCGCCTGCGCTCACAACGGTTATGGCTTGCTATTGGTAACAGAGATCACGAATTTCATATGCAGCAGCGACTTTTAGATGCCCTAAACGCACTAACACTAAGAGAAGTAAAAGTTTATGCTCTAAGCCTATTTGATGATAATAGACCAAGATATGAGCTTTTAAGCTCGGCAAAAGTCAGTAAATCTCAAAATATGCCCGTTTACTCTCAATCTCTTTGACTCTAGGTTTAGCTTGTTTTAAATTATCATTTGTAAATTAGAAGTAATCAAAAAATGATAAAAACAATAATAAAACTAAGCATGCTTGTAGTACTTGCTTACTCATTTGAGCTTTTTGCCTTTGAGTCATCACTTAATTACAACTCAGACAATATACTTATACTAGCAAGCGCCATTATAGCGCTTGCTTTGCCCTACCTGTTATTTGTAATCCACAAACTTAGACGTTCACGCCGCCAACTTCGACTTTCGGAAAAACGCCTTAAAAGTACCGTAGAAGGTAGCGGCGATACACTTTGGGACTGGAACATAAAAACAGGCGAAGTTATTCGTATTAACGATAAGTATTTAATGGACTCAACTACGTTAATGGGGTTTCCACCAAATAAAGGCCTTATCCATCCTCACGATATTAATAACGTTGAGCACTTGCTAAAAGTGCACTTTGCAGAGCAGTCTGCTTTTTTTGAAGCCACCTACCGAATCAAAGATACTTTTGGTCGTTGGCACTGGGTGCTCGATCGCGGAAAAATAATTGAAAAAGACGCCAACTTATCACCCCTTAGAATGACAGGTACCGTTCGCGATATATCACAGTTAAAATCAACTGAAGAGCGGTTAAACCTTTTTGCAAAATGTGTTGAGTCGCTTACTGACGCCTTAGCAATTTACGATAAAAACTTTAAACTGGTTGATATAAACCCTAGCTTTTTAACCTTGTTTGGTGGCGTACGCGAACAATACTTAGGAAAAGATTTTAGCCTATCTGGGTATGAGCCAAGCTACACAAACAGAATTATTGAAATAGTAAAAGAGCGCGAACATATTCAACAAGAAGTGAAGCTTCGTAATAGTGAGCGTATTTTATTACCGATTGAAATATCCATAGATGAAATTAAAAACGATCAAAATCAAATAACTAATTATGTCGTTGTATATTCAGATTTAACAGAGCGTAAAAAAGCAGAATCGCAGTTACATAACTTATCGAATCGAGATCGCACAACTAGTCTGCCTAACCGAAATTTATTTTTTACTGATTTGCAAAAGCTAGTAAAGCTCAACTCGCATCACGCCTTGCTTGTATTCGATTTAGATAACTTTAAAAAAATAAATGACTCGTTAGGACATCAGCTAGGCGACAGCTTATTAGCTAAACTAGCAATGCGCTTAAATAAACTAACCCGCGAAAATGATGTGTTTTATCGTTTAGGCGGCGATGAGTTTGCTCTGGTAATGTCTGACACTAACGACATACATGTAATTACACGCATGGCTAAACAGTTTTTAGCAGCCATTGCTACACCATTTAAAATGGCAGGCCACGAACTAGCAATCACCTCAAGTGTAGGTATTGTATTATTCCCTGAAGACGGTAATACACCTGAACTGCTTTTAAAAAATGCAGATACCGCCATGTATCATGCTAAAAAGAAAGGTAACAGCTACTTATTTTTTAACGACACGATGAACCGCCAAGCCGTTAAACGACTGCAAATTGAAAACCTCATGCGCTTTGGTTTAAAAGAAGACCATTTTGAAGTGTACTACCAACCAAAAATGAATATTCGCACAGGCAAGCTAACCGGAATGGAAGCATTAGTTCGCTTTATAACCCCTAAAAAAGGCATTATTAGCCCTGGTGTATTTATACCTATAGCTGAAGAAACAGGCCAAATAATTGAAATCGGTGAAGTGGTATTAAACAAAGCCTGCGGAGACGTAAAAGAATGGCTAGATAGCAGTTTATTTAGCGGTCGAGTAGCTGTCAATTTATCAGCAAAGCAATTTAGCCTCCCCGATTTAACCTCTCGTATTGACGTTATTTTGCAAAAAAATGAATTACCTTCTTACTTTTTAGAGCTTGAAATAACAGAAGGTACTGTAATGGATGACCCTAAAGAAGCCATTGCAATTATGCGTTCGTTAAGTGCCCGAGGTATTCATTTAGCAATGGATGATTTTGGTACTGGTTATTCATCATTAGCGTATTTAAAGCAATTTCCGCTTAATACACTTAAAGTAGATAAAGCATTTATAGATGACATGACCAACGAACGTGGCCGTAATATGGTCGACTCAATAGTCACTATTGCGCATAACCTTGATTTACATGTAGTTGCTGAAGGTGTAGAACAAGCCCATCAAATTGATATACTCAAAAAGCTTAATTGCGAAACAGTACAAGGTTATTACTATTCTAAGCCTCTATCAAAAAGTGAATTTACTGAATTTTTAAAGCAACAACAAACTAAAGCAGCCCCAAGTTTAATTAGAAAAAATAAAAATGTGGCATCGATAAATTAAGGGCGCCATATACACGCATTTATTCCTACATTTCTTACTAAAGCACGACGATAATGTAGATTAAACAAGCACCAGGCTACAGGTCCAAGTAAACCGCCTAAAATCAGCCATCGCTTAATTGGCATGCCTTTTTTAATGGTTTCTAAATACATTAAAGCTATAAATGCACTGCTTAGTAAAACTATAAACAAAGCTACCCCTTAAAGTTGCTCAAAAATACGGCGCTTATTCTAACGCTAACGTGATTAAATTTAAAGCAACAAATCCCCCGCGCGCACAAAAAAGCCGAACCTGTTAAACACAGATTCGGCTTTTAAAATTATAATTTATACCAATCTGCTTATATATGGGGTCTATTTAACGTTAAGAAAATTACGCTAGAACTAGGCAAAAGTTTTTATATCTAGTTGTTCTCGGCAATTGCTCCCTGCATTGCTCTACCTCCTGCATCCATGCAGTCGTAAATAAAAAACTTTTAACGACGTTATAGTGCAATTTAATTCGTTAAATTGATCAAAGATTTATGCAGGTTGGTATTACAAGTTACTTTTCAGCACGACCCATAAATTTGTGTTCAACAGTATTAATACGGATACGGTCACCTGTTGAAATATGCTCTGGCACAGAAATATTTAAGCCAGTAGACATACGTGCAGGTTTTGAACGAGCACTTGCAGATGCACCTTTGATAGATGGGTCTGTTTCTTCAACAACAAGTTCAACACTTGACGGTAAATCAAGTCCTACTGGCGCGCCATCAATAACAATGACGTGTACGCCTTGCGTTTCTTCATTAACAAATAAAATTTCTTCGCTAATAGCATCTTTGTTTAAGTTGTAAGGCGTGTAATCTTCATTATCCATGAACACATACTCGTCGCCATCAATGTACGATAGCATTACTTCACGGCGTGTTAAATCAGCCAGCGTTAGCATGTCACTGTCTTTGAATGTTTCGTCAACTTTACCACCGGTTACCACATCGTATAAACGCATACGGTATAAACTACCACCAGCACGACCTTGCGGCACAGAGCGCACAATATCTTTTACAACTAAAACGCGGCCATTGAAGTCAATAGCAGTACCTTTTTTAACATCACTCGCCTTTGGCATGTGTGAATTCCTATTATTTTTTTGATTGGCAGAAACATACCACGAACTGGATTTTGTTCAACTAAAATTACGTTGGTTTTACGCTACATGTTGTATTAGCTTGTAAAATTTTAATTTATACTAAAATACATATAATCAAATGTGAAAAAAACTGCTATGGTAGCTTTACCGAGTATGACTTCAAGGAATGGATCATGGACCAGAAAAAAGTACATGAGTATTTAGTTAAAAAACCACTTGTTCAGGTTACAAAACCATTTGCGCAAGAGGTTGATGTATATAAAGTGAATCATAAAATGTTTGCGACTCTTGCTATTGGCAATGACGGTCAAACTAATGATGATGGTGAGGTTATTTGGTGGCTTAACTTAAAGTGCGATCCTGATGAAGCAATATCATTGCGTGATACTTTCCCGGCAGTGATCCCTGGTTACCATATGAATAAACGCTTATGGAACACAGTAATTTTAGACGGCACAATTGCACAAGGTGAAATTGAGAGAATGATTGATAACTCATTTAATTTAGTCGTAGAAAATATGCCAGAAAAAGACCGCAAAGCTATCGCACTTCACTTGTAGCACTTTTTGGGCTAGGCTACTAGCCCATTAAAACCTTAAACCTTAAGCGTATAAATTAAATCGTCATATAACTTTTCGCCTATTGTATGCACTTTAAAAAGTGTATCGGTATGGGTTAAGCCGCACTTACTAAGCACCTTTTCAGAACCAATATTGCCACGCGTTACAACTGCTTTAAACTGCCTAATACCACATTCTTTCCAAGCCCAATCAATTACAGCTCTTAACGACTCTGTCGCGTAGCCTTTATTAAAATACTCTGGCAATAATAAATAACCAAGCTCTGCGGTTTCTCCGTCATAGGCAAAGCCTGTAACACCCACTGGTTGTTTTGTTTTATTATTAATAATGAGTAAGCACAGTGGATGGCGTGATTTAGTATTCCACTTAGGTAAGCGTATCTCAAAGCGGTTTCTTATCAGTGACTCCATTGGCATATCAAAACAATACTTAAGGACCTGAGGATCGCGATGAAGCGCTAGAAAAAGAGGCCAATCAGACTCTTCTATTTGGTACATGCTCAATCTTTGTGTAAATAATGTCATTAAGCTCCTCATTTAAATATTAAAAATCATAAAAAAACCGCATTTAAATGCGGTTTTTATAAACAGTAGAAACTTTATTCTTTTGTTTCAACCTCTTTAGTAACTTCAGGCTCAGTGACACTTTGCTCTTGTGGCTCAGTGCTTTGTACTTCAGGAACTACAACCTCAACAGTTGCTGCATTATAAAAGGTAGTACCAGAGCTTGCCATTGTTACCAGTGACTCACATGGAGCAAAGTTAGCATCGCTGTTAGCTAATGTAGACATATCAGAGCTTATTTTACTTGCACCTAATTTATCCATATAGCTAAACGGGCCACCTAAAAATGGTGGGAAACCAATACCAAATATTGCACCAATGTCGCCATCACGAGGGCTTGCAATAATGCCATCATCTAAACAGCGTACTGCTTCGTTAAGCATTTTCGATACACATCGCTTAGCAATTTCGCTTTTGTTTAAACGTGGAGCTGGGGTAACACCCAACAGTTCGTAAACTGACTCATCAACCTTTTTGCCTTTTTTGTCGTATTCATAAAAACCACGACCCGACTTACGGCCAAGGCGTTTTGAATCAATCATACGCATAAATGCATCAGGGCCTTTAAAACGCTCACCTAATTCTTTTTCAAGAATTGGAGCAATTTTAGAGCCAATATCAATCCCTACTTCATCAAGTAGAGCCAGCGGTCCTACCGGAAAGCCAAACTCAACAAGCGCTGCATCAATCTTTTCAATTGGCTCACCCGCAAGCATTAAATTAGCAGCTTCATTTAAGTAAGGCGCTAAAATACGGTTTACGTAAAAACCGGCCATGTCTTTTACAACAATTGGCGTTTTACCTTGCTTACGTGCAAAGTTAACAACGCGAGCAATGGTCTCTTTAGATGTACCTTCGTGTGGAATAATTTCCACTAATGGCATTTTTTCTACTGGTGAAAAGTAATGTAAGCCAATTACATTTTCAGGACGAGCTGCCTGCGCTGCAATTTGCGAAATTGGTAATGATGACGTGTTACTAGCAAAAATTGTATTTTCTTGGCATTGCTGCTCTACGTCTGCAACCATACCTTGCTTAAGCGCAAGATCTTCAAACACCGCTTCTATTACTAAATCAATGTGTTTAAAGCCGCTGTAGTCTGTTGTACCTGTAATACGGTTCATTGTTAACTGCATATCAGCTTTAGACATAATACGGCGCTTAAGGCGCTTGTCTAAAATTTTGTAGGTGTAGCTCATTGCATTACTAATGCCCTGCTCTGCTACATCTTTAATACGTACCGGTACTTTAGCTTTAACAGCACTTACATGCGCAATACCTGCGCCCATTAGTCCACCACCTAAAACAGCAGTTTTGCTAATTGCGGGTGCGTCATCATTGCGCCACTCTTTTTTCATTTCAGTGGTTGCAAAGAAAATACCGCGAAGCGCTTTCGATTCATCACTCATTACAAGTGTTGCAAAGCTTTCAGCTTCTGTTTTATACGCTTTTAGCTCATCAAGCTCTACACTAGCACGCACAGCCTTAATAATAGCGAGTGGTGCTGGGTAGTGCCCGCCCGTTTTTTTAAGTACGTTTTCTTTAGCTTTTTTAAAGATAAAGTTACGACCAAACGGGTTTGACTCTAGTAATTTACTAATATTGTCGAGCTTTGGCTCTTTTGCTTGTGGCTTTTTCTTAGTCGCAAATTCTTTTGCAACTTTTAACAGCACACTGTGCGGTACGCAATCATCAAGCACGCCTGCTTTTTTAGCTTGCTTAGGGCGAATTTGTTTACCTGTTAGCATCCACTCTAGTGCTTTTTGAATACCAACAATTTTAGTTAAACGCTGCGTGCCGCCGCCACCTGGTAGTAAACCAAGTTGCACTTCTGGTAAGCCAATTTTTGTTAAATCGCTGTCGGTACCAACACGGTAGTCACACGCTAAAGCAAACTCTAAACCACCACCTAATGCAGCGCCATGAATCGCACTTACTGTAGTGTATGGCAGTTTTGTCATATCAAAAAATGCTTGATGACATAGTTCGCTAATAGCTAAAGCATCATCACGCTTTTGAACGCTATCGAGCATTTTTACATCGGCGCCCGCGATAAAGTTATCGCTTTTTCCGCTTATAAATACCATGCCTTTTACATTTTGCGACTTAGCGTCTTCTAATAATGCTTTTAAGTCATCGGCAAAACTACTGCGCAGGGTATTCATTTTCTCCCCTGGCACATCAATCGTTACTACGGCAATTTTGTTTTCATCTACCGCTAAATTAAATACTGAATCAGTCATTACGCGCTCTCCAATACAAAGGCTGCACCTAAACCACCAGCAGCACACGCTGTTGTTAATGCCAAACCGCCACCACGACGTTTAAGCTCGTGTAAGCTTTGCGTAATTAAGCGTGCACCTGTTGCTGCAAATGGGTGACCATATGCTAAAGAGCCGCCGTTAACGTTAAACTTATCCATGTTAATTTCGCCAATTGCTTTGCTGCGACCTAAATGCTCTTGTGCAAATTTGTCTGAGGCAAACATTTTCATATTGGCAAGTGTTTGCGATGCAAACGCTTCGTGCATTTCAATTAAATCTAAATCAGCAAGCGTAATACCCGCTCTATCTAGTGCAATAGGCGTTGAATGAGCTGGGCCCATTAACATGTCTTTTTCTACGCCAATTGCCGAAAATGCAAAGCTACGTACGTAACCTAGTATTTCATAGCCAAGTGCTTTTGCTTTGCTTTCGCTCATCATAAGTACGGCCGCTGCACCATCAGTTAATGGTGTTGCATTTGCGGCGGTAACAGTACCGTGCTGACGGTCAAAAACAGGTTTAAGCTTGGCGTAGCCTTCAACCGTTGAGTTTTTACGAATGTTGTTGTCTTCTGAAATAAAGCTTTTATATGGCGGTAAATGCGCCGTCATTACTTCATCTTTTAACTTTCCATCAGCCCATGCTTGCGTTGCAAGTGAGTGAGAACGATGCGCTAACGCATCTTGATCTTCACGGCTAATATTATGTGTTTTAGCCATTTGCTCAGCAGTTTGCCCCATTGAAAGGCCTGTTGAGTACTCTGCAACTGCAGGAGGCACTGGTAATAAGTCTTTTAAACGCAGTTTTGAAAATATTTTTAAACGTTGACCAAGCGTACGCGCTTTATTTAAATCAACTAAGCTGCCTGCTAGCTTTTTACTAACACCAATTGGTAGTACTGATGACGAGTCTGCGCCGCCTGCAATACCTACACTTACAGATCCCGCCATAATAGACTCAGCTACATTAGCAATAGCCTGAAAGCTGGTAGCACATGCGCGCGATACAGAATATGCATCAACCGATACCGGCATACCTGTGCCCAATACAATTTCACGTGCAATATTTGGCGCTTCTGGCATTTGTACTACTTGACCAAATACAAGTTGATCAATTTCTGACTTATTGAAATTTAATCGTTCAAGCATTTCGTTAACCACCAATTTACCCATATCAAGTGCTGGTACATGGTGAAACGCTGTTGCTTGTTTTGCAAAAGGTGTACGTAAGCCGCTAACGATGGCAATACGGTCGCCCTTTGGTGTTTTTAGTATGTTTTGCTCAGACATTTATGCTCTCCCGCTGACAGGTCTGACCTGTTTGTTTTCCTCGATTCTAAACAACCCGTGCCCTAAAGCCAATAGATAAACACAAATTTATATAAACAGTGTTTAATTACGACTATCACAATAGGCTTTTTTAGACGCATTTACAAAGTTTTGTGGTACGCTAAAATTCGTTAAAAAATAACGAACTATTTTAAAAAATACAGTCTAACTCTTGAGTTACCCAATTATAAACCTTATAAATAGGTCAGTATTTATCACCTAACACTATTAGGTACAAACCCAGCTGACGAGGACAGTCCACTTATTATGGCAGCTAACGCATTTTCACAATTAAAAACGTACTTAGATACACAAATCATTGGCCAGCCAGAGCTTACACAAGCGCTACTTATTGCTATTTTAGCTGATGGTCACTTATTAGTAGAAGGCCCTCCTGGGCTTGCAAAAACACGTGCAGTTAATGCACTTGCTAAAGGCATTGAAGGCTCATTTCAGCGCGTACAGTTTACGCCAGATTTATTACCAGCTGATGTAACAGGTACCGATATTTACCGCCAACAAACTAGCGAGTTTGTATTTGAAAAAGGCCCTCTTTTTCACAACCTAATTTTAGCTGACGAAATTAACCGCGCACCAGCCAAAGTACAATCAGCACTATTAGAAGCCATGGCAGAGCGACAAGTTACCGTGGGTAAAAATACCTATCCGCTTAGCGAACTGTTCTTAGTTATGGCAACACAAAACCCGCTAGAGCAAGAAGGGACTTACCCGCTACCAGAAGCCCAGCTGGATCGCTTTTTACTACACCTAAGTATTGGCTACCCTGGCGCAGAGCATGAGCTTGATATACTGCGTTTAACACGCGGCGAAGCGCTTAATGAACAACAACCAGTATTGCAAAAAATTAGTCAAAGCGATTTATTTTCAGCGCGTAAAGAAATATTAGGCCTTTATTTAGCAGAGCCGCTTGAGCAATATTTAGTACAGCTTATTATTGCCACCCGTGAAGGCGCTAAATTAGACGCGCAACTAGGTAGCTGGATTGAGTTTGGTGCAAGTCCGCGTGCAACAATAGCACTTGATAAATGTGCTCGTGCTCATGCATGGCTTCAAGGCCGTGACTTTGTAGCACCTGATGACATTCAAGCTGTTGTGCATAACGTACTGCGTCATCGCATTATTTTAAGTTACGAAGCCCAAGCCGATGGCATTACTAAAGATCAAGTAATAAGCCGTATAGTTGAACTTGTAGCCGTACCATAAGTTATGCAAAAACAATTAGAAACCCAAGCATGGCTCAAACAGAGCCATAGCCACGGTGTTAATTTAGCACTCAAAGAGCTGATGTATTACAAAGCCAAAGCGCAATTGCTTGAACTTGCCCCTAAGGTAAAAATAAAAAATACCTTAACAGGGCAATACCTTGCACCGCACAAAGGCCGAGGAATGGAATTTGCCGAAGTGCGACATTATCAGCAAGGTGACGATATTCGCTCTATTGATTGGCGAGTTACTGCGCGTACCGGCGAGACTCACACAAAGCTCTTTCAAGAAGAAAAAGAGCGCCCTGTGTTTGTGTTCACTGATTTTTCAAACTCAATGCTGTTTGGCTCAAAGTTACTGTTAAAGTCGGTGCAAGCTGCGCATATAAGCGCCCTTGTTGCATGGTCGGCGTGTCAGCGCGGCGATAGAATTGGCGGTATTGTGTTTAATCAGCACTCGCATTTAGAGCTAAAACCCAGCGCCCGTGAAAAAGCAGTCCTTAAGCTTTGTCATAATTTATGCGACAACCACCAGCAAGCGCTCAACAATATTGATAAAACAGCCCCTAACAACTTTAGCGATAACCTAAAGCGCCTTAATCATTTAGCAAAACCAGGTAGCTTAGTGTATTTAGTGTCTGATTTTAATGCTCTGGATGATGCCAGCTTTAAGCAACTTGAAATATTAAGCCGCCACTGCGAGCTCATTGGTTGCCACATAAGCGATCCGTTTGAGCATCAGTTACCTGCGTTTAAGCAAGCCGTTACTGTTAATGCAAATGGTCAAGATTTTGCCCTACCATTAATGGATAACAGCTTTAGAGAACGTTTTGCTAAAAATGCTGAGCAAGCATTTAGCGCACGCTTTAATCGCCTAACTAAATCGGGTCTTAATTTAATATCATTCAATGCAGCAACACCCCTTGAGCTGCAATTAGTGAGAAAATAACCATGCAAACCAATCCACTCGATGGCCTGCACGATATAATAGCGCCAAGCCAAGTTAATTGGTGGCCACTCGCCCCTGCTTGGTGGGTTATTATTGCACTGCTGTTTTTAGTACTGTGCGCAGCTATTTATATATTTTATAAAAAACATAAATTTAAAAAGCCTAAACGCTTCGCAATACAATTGAGCCAAAGTGAGCAAAACCCTCAGCAACTGCATATTATTTTAAAACGTTTAGTGATTGAATATTACGACAAGCGACTTGCTGCGCAATCTACCTCTAAATGGTGCACAACACTTAATACACTCACCGGTTTAAGCTTTACAGAACAAGAAATACTAAGCTTGTATAACCCCAACCAAAAAGATATAACACTGTGCGAAAAATTTCGCCAAGGTATTAAGCAATTTAAAATAAAGGAGTCAGTAAATGTTTGAATTTAGCTGGCCATGGTTATTTTTATTACTACCCTTGCCTTTGTTACTTTTACTATTAAAACCCGCTGCAAGTAATGCCAGTACGCGTTTACGTATACCCAGTTTTGCAAAGCACAATTTAACCAGCCAAAGCATTGAGCCACACGCACGACGTTTAAATCCCCTCGAATGGATAATTTGGTTATTACTTGTTACTGCCGCTGCTAATCCAACATGGTTAGATGAGCCAATCTCATTACCAAATGAAGGACGCGATATAATGTTAGCAGTCGATTTATCAGGCTCGATGACCGAACAAGACATGGCTTATAATGGCCAATATGTTGACCGCCTTACCATGGTAAAAGCCGTACTCAGTGATTTTATAGAACAGCGCCAAGGCGACAGGCTTGGGCTGATATTATTTGGCGACACCGCGTTTTTACAAACCCCCCTTACGCGCGACGTTAAAACAGTAAGTAAAATGCTCAGCGAAGCGCAAATTGGTTTAGTGGGGCGCGCAACAGCCATTGGTGATGCATTGGGTCTTTCGGTAAAACGCTTTGCCAATAAAGATGAAAGTAACCGAATTGTGGTGCTGTTAACCGACGGACAGAATACCGCTGGTAATTTAAACCCAGAAGATGCCCTACTGCTAGCTCGCGAAGAAGGTATTAAAGTGTACACCATTGGTGTTGGCTCAGATAATCCGCGCGGCTTTAGTCTCTTTAATGTGGGTGGCTCTAGTGGCAGTAATTTAGATGAAAGCTTACTTAAAAAGATTGCCGAGCAAACTGGCGGGTTATACTTTAGAGCCAAAGATGTAGCTGGCCTTCAACAAATTTACGCAGAGCTTGATAAGCTTGAACCTATTAGCGCTGACGAACAAACATTTCGCCCACAAAGCTCATTATTTTACTACCCATTACTTATCGCTATTTTACTGATTAGCTCAAAAGTAATGCTTAGTACACTGCGTGCATTAAAGGAGCCTAACTAATGGATTTTGAATTTATTCGCCCCGCTCTTTTATGGTTACTCATACCTGCTGTGGCATTATTTTTTGTTGCCTTAATTAAGCATAAAAAAACGACTAGTGAGCAGCTAATTGCACCTCATTTAGCACAATTTATAATGAGCGAAGCAAATACTAAAGCCAGCCAGCCACTTTGGTTAGTTGCTTTGTTTTGCAGCCTTGGCATTTTATTTAGTGCAGGGCCTAGTTTTGAGAAAAAACAAGTTCCTGTATTTCAAAGTAAAAGTGCCCGTGTAATTGTTATGGATATGTCGTACTCAATGTACAGCACCGATATTTTGCCAAATCGTTTAATGCAATCACGCTTTAAAGCGCTTGATATGATTGAGCTATTTAAAGAAGGCGATACCGCGCTTGTTGCTTACGCAGGCACGGCCTATGTAATTTCACCACTAACAAACGATGCCACAACACTCAGTAATTTAATTCCAAGCTTAAGCCCTGAAATAATGCCAGACAAAGGCTCAAACGTTTTAGCGGGTCTTGATATGGCCAAAGAGCTATTAACGCAAGCGGGTTATATTGATGGCGACATTATTTTAGTGACCGACGGTATTGACCAACAAGAACAAAGCGACGTGAGTAACTTTACCAGTAACACCCAATATAGATTAAATATATACGGTGTAGGTACCGCTCAAGGCGCACCAATTAAGTTACCTGAAGGCGGCTTTTTGAAAGACAGATACGGCCAAATCGTAGTACCTACAATTAATGCCTCTCAGCTTAAAAATTTAGCATCAAGCAGCGGTGGTAAATTTGCTAGTTACCAACCTAGCAATAACGACATAAATACGTTTGCCCCAAATGCGCAGAGTGAATTATTGAAAGACGAAAAACAAAGCCATGCGCTTTGGCGAATAGATGCAGGTATTTACGGACTCTTGTTATTACTGCCATTTGGTTTGTATTTATTTAGACGCGCTGCCTTGCTAGGCGCATTTTTAGCTTTTGGTTTTTTACCGCAGCAAAATGCGTATGCCGTAGAGCTCCCTACTCTTTTGCAAAATGCAGATCAACGTGCATTAGAGGCTTACAATAATAAAGAATACGATGCAGCAACACAGGCGCAATCGAGTGAGTTAAAAGGCGCGGCGCTTTACCAGCAAGGTAATTTTGATGCTGCACTTAATGAGTTTAGTAATGATAAGTCGGCTACCGGTTTATACAACTACGGTAATGCCCTTGCCAAAGCTGGTAAACTTGAGGACGCAATTGAGGCGTACAAACAAGCCCAAACCTTACAAGATGACTTTACGCAAGCAGCCGATAACCAAGCCTTAGTTGAGCAATTACTAAATCAACAAGAGCAACAAAACCAGCAAGATCAGCAAAGCGACGGCGACGACTCTCAAGACCAAGATGATAGTCAGAAAAAAGATGAGCAGAACCAAGGGCAAAATTCTGATGAGTCAAAACAGGATCAGCAACAAAATGGTGATAAAAGCGATTCTGAAAAAGGCGAAAACGAAAGTCAAAGCTCGAGCGATGAAAAATCAGATAAAGAGTCTGAACAATCAAAAGATCAACAAGGTGAGCCTGGCGAGCAATCAGATAAGCAAAATGAACCTGATATGCAAGCCCAGCCACAAAGCGAACAAGGGCAAAATAAAGACGCTGACCAGCCTAAAGAGGATGAGCAGCAACAAAGTAAGCCACAAGCAATAAGTGAGCAACCTGCCACTGATGAGCAAAAACAAAATGCTCAGCAACAAGCGATGCAAGCCCAAGCAAGTGAGCTCACTAATGAAGAAAAAGAAAAAGCACAACAGCTTAATCAACTACTTAGAAAAGTCCCGGACGATCCGGCTATTTTGTTACGGAATAAAATGCAATTAGAAGCCCAAAAAAGACAATACAAACGTCGCCCTACAGGAGTCGAAAAATCATGGTAATGCGATTATTTTGCTGTTTATTGCTATTAAGTGCGATGCCTTCGTGGGCTGCCACCAAATTAGAAGCCAGCGTAGATAAAAACCCTGTATTAGCGGGTGAATTTTTTATGCTTAATATATCGGTAGACGATACAGTTAAAGGCGAGCAACCAGACACCTCATCGCTGTTAAAAGACTTTGTTGTAGGCCCGACGAGCTTAAGCTCTCGTACCAACATTATTAATGGCAGCATTAATAAACAAACTACGTGGTCAGTTAAACTAATGACCCGTACAGAGGGTGATTACACGATTCCGGCATTTAGCGTTGCAGGGTTAACCTCACAACCTATTAAGTTAAAAGTGGCAAAACGCTCAGTTGATGCAGACAAAAATAACGAAATATTTTTAAAAACGTCACTCTCGAGTAATTCATTATTTGTGCAAGAAGCCGGTGTTTACACTGTTAAGCTCTACCTTGCCAAAGAACTGCTTGATGGCAGCTTAAGCACACCAAGTATGGAAGATGCTCAGCTAACCCAATTAGGTAAACAAACTGAGAGTTATGAGCTAGTTGATGGCAAACGCTACCTTGTTATTACTCGTGAGTATTTAATTCAGCCACAAAAAAGTGGTGCCTACACGATTGCAGGCCCCGCTTTTCAAGGGCGAGTACAGCAAAATTACCGCCAACTGGAGGTATCTGCTCTTGGCGATGATCAGCAAGTAGAAATAAAACCAATCCCGAGTGACTATAAAGGCGCATGGTTACCAAGCGAATTGGTTAACCTTGATGAAGAATGGCAACCTAACGACAACACAGTAGAAGTAGGTACGCCTATAACACGTACTATTACGCTTACCGCGCTTGGAGTTACCAAAGAGCAATTACCTGAAATCTCTATGCCTACTATTGATGGCATACGCAGCTATCCTGATAAAAAAGAAAATAACAATGCAGTGCGAGACGGACGCGTTGTGTCGCAGCAAACGGCATCATATGCCTTACTGCCGCAAAAACCAGGTACTTATACTTTGCCTGAAATAAAGCTGCCTTGGTTTAATACCAAAATGAACCGTATTAGCGTAGCCACATTACCAAAGCGTACTATTACAGTAACGCCAAGTACTACCGCGCCTAATACAGCCATAGCAAACCCACAACCCAGCACAAATAATTCACCTACTCTTGAAAATATTTCGAATCAAGCAACTGGCACACAACCTATTGAAACTAAAAGTGATACTCCTCTTTGGTTAATAGTTGTTGCCGCTTTAGGGTATATTTTATGGATTGGTACTGTAATTTTTTACTTAATAAGCCGTTCTACTAGAGATACGACTGAAAAATTACAGCTAAACACCCGTGGTACTTCTCAGCCAAGCTTAAATGAGCTTAAAGCATTAGCCAAAACACACGATGTGAAAGCCTTTTACACCGCATTAAATAACTTTTCTGTAAAGGTGACCCATAAAAATGTTGGCGCGATTGATGAGCTCTGCATCCGCGTAAACAGCAGCGAGCTTAATGGTCTCATTAGCCAATTGCAGGCACAACTTTACAGTAATAAAGGCGCAAACACGGATCTTAATGCTATTATTAAAATTCTTGAGAACTATCAAACTCAGGCATCAAAGTCGCAACAAGCTGTATTAAAAGACCTTTATGATTAATAACTACGAACCTTAGGTCTTTTTTTGCAATAACTAATAATTTTTAATTAAAAAAGTGCTTATGCTTGGAAAGAAAAAATCAAACAATCAGGTCTTAATCGATATGGCAGAGAAACAAAAGCGTTATGAAGCCTTGGTCCACGTTTACAATAAAGAGCTTTATCGCTTTGCTTATTGGTTATGCCGTGATCCACACATAGCAGATGATTTAGTACAGGAGACGTTTTTACGCGCATGGCGTTCACTCGACTCTTTACTTGATCAAAAAGCAGCTAAACCCTGGCTGCTTACTATATTACGAAGAGAAAACGCACGCCGATTTGAACGTAAACAGTTTGATTACAGCGACGTAGAAAACGATACGCTTGTTGATGAAACCAGCCATTCATTAGACGATGAAATGGAACAAACGGTAATTCAACGCCAGATTGCACTGCTATCTGATGAATACCGAGAACCATTATTACTGCAAGTTGTAATGGGCTGCTCTGGTGAAGAGATTGCAGGCATACTTAATTTAAATAAAAACACGGTAATGACTCGTTTATACCGTGCCAGAAATCAACTAAAAGAGGCTTTAAGCCGTGATGATGAACAACTTAAAGGGGCATCAAAATAATGGATGAACTTGAGTTTCGTCGCCGCACTATTGCGCAGCCAAACGACATTGACAAGGAGCTTATGGAGTTTGCTGACAATAACCCAGAGCGACAAAGTTTTATTAACGATATGAAAGATTTTGATAAATTCATTCAAGATTCTTTAGATATACCTGTGCCTGAAAATCTTGCAGACCGCATTCTTTTAAACACATCGTTAAAAGAAAAAGCACTCCAAGAAGAACAAGCAACTGGTAAAAACGTGGTTGATGCTCGATCGCGTTTTAAGTTTGATCGTGTACATCTTGCGTTAGCAGCGTCTTTTGTAGTGGCGATTAGTGCCTTCTTTTTTAGTACAGAGCAAAATATTGCACACGAAGCGGGTGAGCATGCGCTTGCCCATGTGTACTACGAAATTAATGCGCTTGATAAAAAAGAGCCCATTAGCCTGCAAAGCGTCAACGACAAGCTTGCAGTATTAGGTGGTCATCTTGATGAACTTCCTGGCGCTGTAACTTATGCCATGTTTTGTGATTTTAAAGGCGAAAAAGGTCTGCATTTAATATTTGAGTCTGACTTTGGTCCTATGACGGTATTTATAGTGCCTTCTGAAAATAAATCATTCGGTTTTGGGGATGACAACTTCCGTGATGAACGCTTTGAAGGTCACATTAATCGTGGCTCACAAGCTGATACTATTTTAGTGGCAAGTCTTGGAGCACCTCTAGATACATATAACGAACGCGTTACTGGCGCAATTCGTTGGCTTTAAAATAGACAAATTTACCGCTTAGTTTCTACTGAGCGGTTTTTTTATTAAACACCCTCTAATAAACCCTCCCTTTTATACCCAAAACCTCTGATTTTTAAAGTAATTAATTAAATTCCTAAAGAAAGTAAATTATAATCGCGGCTCGATTTTAATTAGGGAATTTCATGAAGAACATCATCGTTATTTTTTCATTATTGGCATTATTATGTACTGCCAGTTTTGATGCACACGCACGTAAAAAGTTTGGCAGTAGTAAACGCGGACAGACACCTGCAACACAACAAACAGCGCAAAAACAACAAACAGATACAACAACACCTAACGCTACACCTAAAGCCACATCAAATAAAAAAGGCATTATGGCAGGCGTTTTTGGAGGGCTTTTAGCGGGTGGCTTAATTGCAGCAATGTTAGGCGACGATTTTGAAGGTTTTCAGCTATTAGAAATGATTTTATTAGCTGGCGGACTCTTTATTTTATTTAAGCTAGTAACGGGCTTTTTACGTGCTAATCGTGCCCCACAACTTGCCAGTGCAAATACAAGTGCTCAGCAAAATGCTTTTAAACAAGCACCTATCGAGCAACCAACAAGTACAGGCTTTGCAAGCAATGCACCACAAGGTGAAAGTGTGCCTTTTAATTTACCACCTAACTTTGACGTTAATGGCTTTTTGCAAGGTGCCCGTAGTCATTACCATACGCTACAAACTGCATGGAACAATGCCGATTACACCACTATGGCTGAATACTTAAGCCCTGCACTTGTTGCCGAGTTTAAAGCTGAACGTGAAGCTATACAAAGCGTAGAAACAGAAGTGATGTTTATTGATGCCGAACTTGTGCGCGCAGATACAAACGCGCAATCGTGGCAGGTTAGTGTTCGCTTTAAAGGTAAGTACCGTGATTTAGGCGATAAAAAAGAAGAGCCTATTTTAGAAATTTGGCACTTAGAGCGTCTAATTTCAGACGACGCTCCATGGCTAATAGTGGGTGTTGAAGATTTAATTGATACTCAATAATTTTGTATTGTTTAAAGCACCGCGCTTTTAGCGCGGTGTTTTTTTATTTAAAAAACAATTGATTTACCACGTCCTGATGCTTCAGAAGCGGCATCTAATTGGCCCTCTTTATTAATAATAACGTGTAAGTCACCAAAGTGGTTCTCATCTATGGTGTAACCCATTTTTGTAAGCTCTGCTTTTACGCTATCGGTTAAACCTATGTGTGTTCTAATTATATTTTTAGGCCACAGTTGATGATGAAAACGAGGGCTATTTACAACCTGCTCTGCAGTCATATCAAACTCTACCGCATTTAAAATAGATTCGTACACAGAGCTAATAATGGTTGTGCCACCAGGCGAGCCTGTCACCATTTTAACGGTGTTGTCTTTAAGGAGTATTGTAGGCGTCATAGAGCTAAGCATACGCTTGTGCGGCTGTATTTCGTTAGCTTTACCGCCTATTGCACCAAACACATTCATAACGCCTGGTTTGGCGCTAAAGTCGTCCATTTCATCATTTAAAATAAATCCCGCACCTTCAACAACTACACCGCTACCAAACCCTAAGTTTATTGTGGTGGTATTTGCGACAGCGTTACCCATTTTATCAACGATTGAAAAGTGTGTAGTTTGCTCACTTTCTTTAAGGCCCGGTTTAATATTTTCGGTAGTAGAGATGGCGGTTAACGAAATGCCATTACTGCGCTCTTTGAGGTAGTTAATATTAGTTAATGCGTTGACTGGTACATCAAAAAAATCAGGATCGCCTAAATACTCCGCCCTATCTGCAAATACACGTTTACCTATTTCAGAAAGTAAGTGTACATACTGAGTAGAGTTATGCGCTAAGCCCGCATCTGGTTTTTGTAACTCATACATTTTAAGCCACTGTAAAATAGCAATACCACCTGAACTCGGCGGTGGAGAAGTAAGTACTTCATAATCATTCCAACTCGCTTTAATAGGTGTACGTGATTTAGCGGTGTAACCTTTTAAATCATCTTGATTAATTATACCGCCATGTTGGTGCATAAATTTAGCAATAATATTTGCAGTTTCGCCTTTATAAAACCCATCTTGGCCGTTATCACGGATACGCTTTAGCGTTGCCGCTAACTCGGGTTGCTTAAATACTTTATTAGCTTTTACATCAGCAAAGTATTTTTCGAAGTTTACATTTATTTTTTGCTCTTTTAGATGGGCTATATAATTGCTCACACCTTTTGCTAACTTAGGCGGAACTACAAACCCTTGCTCAGCCAACGTTACAGCAGGCTGTACTAGTGCTTCCCATTTTAAAGTGCCATGTTTTTGATGGGCAAGCCACATACCCGCTACACTGCCAGGTACACCGCTTGCATGAATACCATATATTGATTTGTTTGCAATAACATTGCCTTGCTCATCTAAATACATATCACGATGAGCCGCTGTTGGTGCTGTTTCGCGATAATCTATAAAATCGCCCTTGCCATCTTTTTGAATAAGCATAAATCCCCCGCCGCCAATATTGCCGGCTTCAGGAAGCGTTACTGCAAGTACAAATTGTGCCGTAATAGCCGCATCAACAGCATTACCACCTTGCTCTAATATACTTTTAGCAGCATCGGCACTGAACGAGTCAGGCATTGCTACCGCGCTTTGCGATGAAGGCTGCGCTAAAACACTAAAAGCAGCGAACTGTAAAACCAGCACACTTTTGACAATTAATTTACTTGGTGAAAAAAGCAATCCCATACAACATCCTTAATTTATTATTTTTTAGTTACGCATTCTTATTAATGCACGTCACTTAAGGACAGGTCAATATTTATACTGTTGATATTTAATCATCTTTAAACACTTTTTGAATAAAGCACCGCAGGTAAGCCGCCTTGCTCGTCTGTATGTGTATAATTTTTTATAAATTGCAGACCTAGCTTTTTCATTATGTTTATAGAGGCCGTATTATCTTTTAGTGCCGTTGCACTTATCGCCTTAACGTCATCTTGCTTTATAAGTTCATCACATAATGCTAAAGCCGCCTCGGTTGCATAACCATGCCCCCAACTTGCTTGCTTAAAGCGCCAGCCTATTTCAATATCACTGTAGTTTGGTGCATCAGTAAAAAAGCACATAGGCCTTATTAATACCCAACCTATAAATCTATTAGTTTGCTTTATAGTGATACTCCACAGCCCCCAGCCTTTAAGCTCATTTCGATATGCGAGCATACGAGGCACTCCCTCATTTTTTATTTGCTCTAAAGAGGTAGGTTCACCTCGTGTTAAATACTGCATTACAGCTGGGTCTTGGTCGAGTTCAAATAATTGAGGCCAATCATGCTCATTCATTAATTTAAAATTTAATCGTTTTGTTACGGGGGCGTTCATTTTCATTGTTGTATAGTCTGCCTCGAATTAATTATCAGTCTCTAAAGGAGATAGCACATGAATAAATTAGCAGGTTTAGCTTTATTAGGCACTTTAATTACATTAACTGGTTGTGAAGATGCCAACGAAGTAAAAGAAGATGCAAAAGATAAAAGCGCACAAATGCAAGAAAAGCTTGGTGATGCATGGAACGACGTTAAAGAGACAACTAACGATCTTAAAAATGACGAGTCTTTAAACGAGCTATTAGAGCAAAGTAAAGCAATGGGCTTAGACATGTACGACGACGGCAAAGAGATTGCGGTTGACGCATGGATTAAAAGCAAAGAAGCTGCTGGCGAGTTAACTGAAAAAACTAAGCAAAAAGCGCAAGAAATTGCAGACGAAATTGAGCAAGCGCGTCAAGAACATAACGAAGGTTAATTAAACTTTCGATAATAAAAAAGGAAAGCCTCGGCTTTCCTTTTTTGTTTTGGGCTATTTAGCCCAGTTATGCGTTTGCATATAGGGCTTATAAGCTCAAATTAACCTTTGTACTTACTCATAACTAAAGTCGCGTTTGTGCCACCAAAGCCAAAGCTATTAGACATTACAGTATTTAACTCAACATCACGACGCTCAGTAATAATATCTAAACCTGTCGCTTGCTCATCTAGCTCATCAATATTAATTGAAGGTGCTACAAAGCTGTGCTCTAGCATTAATAATGAGAAGATAGCTTCGTGAACACCTGCAGCACCTAGGGCATGCCCAGTCATTGCTTTAGTTGCACTGATCATTGGTGATTTGCCACCAAACACTTCTTGTATCGCACCTAACTCTTTAACATCGCCTACAGGCGTTGATGTGCCGTGCGTATTTAAGTAATCAATACTGTCTACATCTTGCATAGCTTGGCGCATACAACGTGCTGCACCTTCGCCAGATGGAGCAACCATGTCGTAGCCATCTGATGTTGCACCGTAGCCAACAATTTCAGCGTAAATGTGCGCGCCACGTGCAAGTGCATGTTCAAGTTCTTCAACTACAACAATACCGCCGCCGCCAGAAATAACAAAACCATCGCGATTAGCATCGTATGTACGAGATGCTTTTTCAGGTGTTTCATTGTATTTAGTAGAAAGTGCGCCCATAGCGTCAAATTCCATTGCCAATGTCCAGTGTAGCTCTTCACCACCACCAGCAAACACAACGTCTTGCTTGCCAAGTTGAATTTGTTCTACGGCATTACCAATACAATGCGCAGATGTTGCACACGCAGAGCTAATTGAATAGTTAACACCTTTAATTTTAAATGGTGTTGCTAAACAAGCAGATGTAGTGCTCGCCATAGTGCGTGGCACCATATAAGGCCCTACACGTTTTACGCCTTTTTCACGTAAAATATCAGCAGCTTCTACTTGCCATTTAGACGAACCACCGCCAGAGCCAACAATAATACCCGTGCGCTCATTTGATACTTGGTCGTCAGACAAACCTGAGTCTTCAATTGCTTGCGTCATTGAAATATAAGAGTAAGCAGCAGCATCTCCCATAAAGCGCATTGCTTTGCGGTCAACGTGTGCTTTAACGTCAATATCAATTTTACCCGATACGTTACTACGTAACTTATAATCGGCAAATTCTTGATTAAAAGCGATGCCGCTTTTGCCCGTTTTTAACGATTCTAATACTTCTTCTTTGTTGTTACCTATACTTGATACAACACCGATACCTGTAATTACAGCTCTTCTCATGGGTAATTCCCTTAGCTTAATACTTAATTGCATTCTATTTTACGCGAATTTAATCACCTAAGTGGTCAGCTTTCTAGCGTACACTTGTACTCTGAACTGCTAGCTTATAAATAACGCCAGACTATTTCAAAGAAAACCCGTAAAATAATTAAAAAATATATCTATAAAATTAAAAAATCATGATCAAAAATGCACATATACACTTTAATAATTTAGGTACACCTTTCGCTAATGACTTCGGTGATATTTATTTTTCTAATGACGATGGCTTAGCTGAATCGCATTATGTGTATTATGAGCAAAATAATATAGATGCACGATTACAAAATCATGACCAGCCACATTTTGTTATTGCCGAAACCGGCTTTGGTACAGGTTTAAACTTTTTAAATACATGGCAACGCTTTACTGACCACCTTGCACGTCAACAAGTTCAAAATCAATTAGATAATGGTGTTAAACGCTTACACTTTATTTCATTTGAAAAATATCCTCTGCACATAGACGATTTAAACAAAGCACTACAGGCATGGCCATCATTAAGCGCCTTTAGTAACAAATTATCTAAACAATACCCAATTAATTTAGAAGGATGCCACAGACTCGAATTTGACAATGGACTTGTTGTTCTCGATTTATACTTTGGTGATGCACTTGAATCAATACAAGCAATGAGCTATCCGCAAACAGGAATTGTTGACGCTTGGTATTTAGATGGTTTTGCGCCAAGTAAAAACCCCGAAATGTGGCAGCAAAGTTTATTTAATTCTATGGTCAATATATCAAGGGCAAGTGCAACCTTATCAACATTTACTTCAGCAGGTTTTGTTCGCCGTGGATTAATTGATGCAGGCTTTAATACTAAAAAAGCCAAAGGCTTTGGCCAAAAAAGAGATATGCTTGTTGGCCAACTAGATTGCGTAAATGATGCTCAATCAGCTCCTGCATATTTTCATCAAGATAGCAGCGCTTTAAAAAATGTAGCGGTCATTGGCGGCGGTATAGCCAGTAGCTGCATTTTATATAGTTTGGCTAAACGAGGCATAGCAAGCCAATTATTCTGCCAAGATGAAAAACCAGCTATGGGGGCATCGCACAATGTGCAAGGTGCTATCTACCCTCACCTACAAGCTAAAAATTCACCGCACAGTGAATTGTTCGCACATAGCTTTTTATACGCAAAGCGCCTATATAACAACTTACTTAGCAGTGGTTTTAATTTTGATTACGATTGGTGCGGCGTATTACAACACGCAGTAAAAAGGCCTCTGGCCGATAAACATGAAAACTTAGCACAAAAACAACTGTGGCCAACCCAGCTAATGCACAACGTAACCGCAGAGCAAGGCGACGAAATAGCCGGCGTAGAAACAGGTTATTCGGGCGTGTTTTTTGAGCAAGGCGGCTGGGTTAACCCTCCGCAATTAGTAAACGCCATGTTAAGCGCTGCAAATAGCATAAACCCATTTAAAAGCATATTTAACTGCAATATAAAACAGCTTAAAAAAACTGACAGCGGTTGGTTTTTATTAACGAATGATGAGCAGTTAGGTCATTTTAGTGATGTAATTATTTGTGCAGGCGAGCACAGTGATGCATTTGAGCAAACAAAAGCGCTACCAATAGTAGGCGTACGCGGGCAAGTTTCACATATTGAGGCAAGTGAGCAATCACGCAAACTTAAAACAGTGCTATGCCATAAAGGGTATTTTACCCCAGCCTATTTAGATCATCACTGTATGGGAGCCACGTTTGAAAAAAATACCAAAAGCCGTCAAGTTACAGCGCTCGACAATCAGTTAAACCAAGAGCAACTACTTAGCTTTTATCAGCAAAGTGAATTTGCCTCAACCCTTGGCAATATTACCTCGGCAAAAGCAGCTGTACGATGCACATTTATAGATCACCTACCAATGGCAGGGCAATGGTGCGAACAAAGTGATTACACTATGGCTTTTGCTAACCTACGTTTAGGTAAACGCTATCAATATGAAAAACTTAATAAGCCACAACAAGGCCTACATATTTTTACCGGCTTTGGCGCCCGCGCTTTATGTAGCGCACCGCTAAGTGCAGAACATCTCGTAAGCTGTTTAAATAACGAGCCTCGCCCATTAAGCGAACGTGTAAGCCAAGCTATTCACCCTGCTCGGTTTATAGTACGAGATTTAATTCGTAATAAAATTTAAATGACAAAGGTGCTTATTGAGGTAAAATGAGTACCAATAAATGGAATTTATTATTTAAAGGACTTTAATGAAAACTTTAGCATTTTTAATAATACTGCTATGCACTCTATCGTTTAATGTACTTAGCCAAAACGTCACTGAAATCCCACTTCCTGAAGAGTTTGTTACAACAATGGATGTAGCCGGCGAATATCCAATGGTTCGCACTGGTTATTTAACAGATTCAATTTCTGATATCGCTCGCTTTTATCAGCAAAAATTAGGAGAGCCGTTAAAAACAAACTGCAATAATACATATCGCACTTTGTTTTATAATTACCAAGAACATAAGGTTCGTATTAGTCTATATCGCCGTAGTTATGTGACCGAAGTGAGTATAATGGTTGAATAAAAAGTTCTAAAAAACACGCCAAAAGCAGCTAATTTTAATACTCAGTTAAGTATTGAATTTTAATTAAAGTATTTTTTGAAATTAGCTCATTTAAACTCTTTTTTACCCTTTAAAAATTATCCCCTACCCCAAGGTCTGTTTGTAAGCACATTACTTTTACTATTTATTGGAAGGAGTTAATTATGAGTAAGACCCTAATTATTGGCGCAAGCGGACAAATAGGTAAAATGGCAACTGAGCTACTTTTAGAAAATGAGCAAAACGTTGTGGCATTAGTGCGCGACAAGAATAAGCTAAGTGATTTAAACAGCTCTTTTTTAACTATTGTTGAGCAAGATCTTGAAGGCGATTTTGGTGATGCAATGAAAGGCTGTGACCAAGTGATTTTTGCTGCAGGTTCTGGCGGAAGTACGGGCGATGATAAAACTGTACTTATTGATTTATGGGCTGCAACTAAAGCAGCTACCTTTGCTAAAGAACATGGCGTTAAACACTTTATTATGGTCAGCTCAATCGGTGCAGACGACCCAGATTCGATTCAAGGTGATTTAAAACCTTACTTAGTTGCTAAGCACATGGCTGACGAGCACTTAATCAATAGTGGTTTAAATTACACCATTGTTCGCCCTGGTACACTGACTGATGATAGCGCTTCAATGCAAGTAACGACGCAGCGACCAAGTGATCGTTCTGAGGCTAAAATTAGCCGCGAAAACGTAGCCAATGCATTATTACATATTGCGACTAACTCATTTATTAGTAACCGCATTTTTGAGTTGTTTGATGGCGACAAACCAATTAAAGCCGCTGTTAAATAAGCTTTAATACCAATTTAATTAAACGTATGAACAATTATTGCAGGTTAGTATAGTTCATGGATAAGGCAAAAAATTACAGTGTAGTCGCTCTATATCAGTAACTTTTTGGCGCAATGAATTATTTAATCCGCTTAAGTGATTTATGTTTAATAAAATTAAATTTACTCCACTAATTAAATTAGTGGAGTAATATTTTAATACCTTGCCAACCGAGCTGTAGCGTTAATAACGTTAAAACGACTCTAAAAATACGCTTAAATTTATCCCCAGACATACTTTTAAGTAATTTAATTCCAAACCAAGTACCTACAGCACCACTTATTACCATAGCAATTACAAGCGGCATCCATTGCCAAAAGCTGAAGCCAACAGCACCATAAATTACCGCTTTTAATAAATGCTGCACACTCATAATGCTCGAAAACGTTGCCGTAAATTTTAACTTTTCGTAATTATTTATATATAAACAGCTACCAACTAATGGCCCGCTTGCCCCCACAAACATAGAAACAAAAGTCGTTATGCCACCGGCGACCATACGCCATAGCTTAGAGGTTAGTTTTACTGGCGGCGTTTTACCCCACAGTAAATAAATAACAAAAATAGCGACCACTAACTTCATAGCATCAAGCGATATATCATCAATAACAAAACTTGATAACCCCGCCCCTACTAAGCCGCCTAACGCAAAATATACAAACATGCTTTTATCAATATGCTTAAAGCTGAGTAAAAACCTATTTGCATTAGAGCCAAGCTGTACTAAACCATGCACAGGCACAACAACTGCCATAGGCATAAACGACGCCATAACAACAAGCAACATTAGCCCGCCACCCGCACCAAATGCAGCAGATATAAAAGAAGTAAAGCCAGCGGTGATCATCATTAATAGAAACAAAAATAAAGACATACTGTCGGGAAATAAAAAGTCCATAAAACTCCACTGCCTATTTAGGTACTTTAAAGTCGCAGTATTTTAAACAATAAAAGGTACAACATACACTTATAGCAAGCGTTATAAGCCTCTATTTCAGGCAATGTATTATGTTGCGTTGTTTTTGCACTTTGTTTGCACATTTAACAAATATTATACATTCAACTTCATTACCGGATATTTCTGATGAGAAAACTTAACGCACCAATTTTAGCACCGCTTGCAGTGTGCATACTTGCACTGAGTTTAGCTGCCTGTAACGGTAGCGATACTCAAAGTACCGTCGTAACTGAAACAACCACCGATGAGGGCACTACAACAGATACTTCAACCGATTTTGTTGTAGAAGTTGACCCTTTTAACTTTGAAAGCGATGCGCTCATTTCATCAATTACCACTCAAACATGTACGCTAAGTAATGGCGATGAAGCTTCATGCTACAAAATTGATATTGCCGGTGCGCCTTCAAATTACGAGATTGGTGTATTTTGCCCTCAAAATATCACCTCAACAGCTGACGAAGCCGGTATTTGGTTTGATGGTACCGGTGAGGTTTACGATATAACCGGAGACTTTATTTTAAATCTACCAACATTATATAACGATAGCCATTGGCAGCTATACGACGAAGGTACAGGCCTTGTAAATGTAACAGACACACAAGAATCGTGTGATGGTGCTGCACGTCCAAACGTAGAGGAGCAATACCAAAACCACTGCGTAGAATGCTCTATTGATTATGTTGATGGCGGTATATCAGAATCATTTTTAATACCAATAACGCCTGTTGCAACCACTCAAAATAGCAGTATTGGTAACGCTAATGTGGGTGTTGCTCTCAATGGTGTTGTACTTGCTGCACCCGCCCCTGTTGAGGCTATTTTAGGCGCATACACTATTGCAGCCTTTGATGATTGCGCAGGGCATATTAACTTAGTAGCAGGTTATCACTACCACGGTGAAGCTGGTTGTAGCCAAACACAAATCCAATCAGACGGTCATGCCGCCATGATGGGTTATGCACTCGATGGATTTGGTATATTTGGCATGCTTAACGAAGATGGATTAGAACCCACTGATTTAGACGAATGTAGAGGCCACACCGACGATACACGCGGTTACCACTACCATGCTGCCGATGTATCTGAAAACATGTTTATTGGTTGTTTTAAAGGTGCTACCGCAAGATAACTCGCATTCTGGCCAAATAATTAACTGAGATACTAATGAAAATATTTAACGTAATAAAAGCACTAACCACTGGCTTTTTACTTGCAACCTCATGCTCAGCGCTAAGTCATGCAGGCCACGGCTCAAAAGCGCCTTGGGAAGCATGTGAAGAAAAAGCCATTAATGAAGATTGCAGCTACACAAGCCATGATAAAAAAGCGACAGGCACATGCCAAGCAATGAACAAAGTACTTATGTGCGTTCGAAATAAACCACTTGAAACATTAATAGACAAAGCAACCCAACCAGCAAGTGATCAAAAGCAATCTGTAAAATCACTCGCTAAACGATAAAGTAACAGCTACACGCCAAAGCCTTAACGCTGTTTGTTAAGGCTTTTTTAATCGCAAATCATTAGAAAGCATACCCTTTATCTGTTAAGTTAGCTTTGTGTATCAAATAATAAAAATAAAATTCCAAAAATGGAATTACACAAGCAAGGTACTAACGTGAGCGCTACATTTAAAATTGTTTTTAATGGTCAGTTATATCAAAATACTGACCTTACCTCTGCCCAAGAACAACTCAGCCAACTTCTTAATATTCCTCATAATATTGCTGTTCAGTTATTTGATGGAAAAGCTTACGCTTTAAAAAAAGACTTATCGAGTATTGATGCTGTTAAAACAGAATCCTCACTTAAAAAGCTAGGATTAATTACTAAAGTAGAACCGCAACTCTCTACTGTAACCTCTCAATCTAAAAATAATCAAATAGCACTCACTGAGCACAACAAAAATACAGATAAACACATTAGTGAAAGTACTGACGGCAAAAGTATTTCAATACAAAACGAACGCCTAGATACAAACGAAGCCCCAAATACAGCTGCAGCTATTAAGCAAAGTTATAATAAATATAAATTACTGCGTAACACTTTAAAAAGCGCATTGTACTTTTGCTATTGCGCACTTTGTATTATTACCATAATGGGCGTAGTGATCAGCTTTAATGCACTTAAAAACAACTTTGGCATTCTAAATAATGGAACTACAAATAACACAACTACAAACAGCTTAAGTTACCAAAACTATAAACAATATTTGATTGATCAAAATAGCCTAAATCAACCAACACAAAAAGTAACAAACGAGCGAACAGCTAACCCTACACAGCAAAAAAGTAATGAATACTTTAGTCGCTTTTCATCACTAATAAATAGCTACGCGCAAAGTACAGGACAAACTGATATAAAAACGATGGGGGGTGATAAATTACAACAGCACCTACAAGAAATAGACGACCTAGGCCCTAAAAATGAATTTTGGCAGCAACTGATACAACTTTCAAAAGGCTTAGATAACGATAAGCATGTAATAGGGATGCTAAACAATACTGATCCCGCCAAAGTACAATGGATAAACGCGGTAGATTGGAGCAGCCAAAGCTATATTAGGCAACATCAAAACTCGCAAACTACAAACAACTCCCCTGTCACTACCTACGAGCCAAGTAACCCTATACTTAACCTAACGTTGTTAATAAGTATGCTGTCGTTATTTAGCCTGCTTGTGATTGCAATAAAAATGAAGCTACGCGCAATAAGACATTCTTAAACTTTATTTTATAAATTCCATAAAAAAACCCGCAAATTTGAATTAACAAATTTGCGGGTTTCTTATGGTTTTCGAATAACGAGTTCAAAAACCTTTATTGGTGGAGCTGGGGGGATTTGAACCCCCGTCCGAAAAGCCTCGACCGTCGGTACTACATGTTTAGTATTGTCATTTAATTAACCTTTAAGTCCCGGACAAACACGGTAAATAAAGGCGAGGCCGCTTAGTTTTAACGCTTCAACCCCGGCCAGGGTTTCCGTCGCGATCAGGTGTTAGGGTGACACTCCAAAATCCAGTCCACAAGAATACATGGAAGGAGCGCTAGCCAGCCTAAGCTGCTAGAGAGTAGTTATCGTCGTTTGCGATTACTTTAGGTTGCGGCTGTTTAACGAGGCAAACCGCACCTCGACATGCACCTTGGGCTTCTTGAATTCCGTCGAATCCTAATCAGCCCCTGAATTAGTAACTCAATTCAGAGCGTGCAAACAGTATAACTGAGTAAAGTACTGATACTCAAGGCCTAGTAACGCTTTATTTTAATTGCGTGCACTAACCGAGCATTAAGTAACCAAAATTTAGTTTATGCAAGCCCATATAAACATTTGCTTAACAATGTGTTTAACCTGTGTTCAAATAAGGAGTTAAGGTTTTTGTCATTTCTAAACCTTTAGTTGTAAAAAAACAAAAATAATAACAGGCATAGAGTAGGGAATTAATAAATGTCGGTTTTTTCATTTGATCAAAATACAGGGTTTGTCTCTTTAGTTAGTCACCCTATTGATAGTGGCTTTCCTGTTACGAGTACTCAGCTTACGCAAATGCTCGAACAATCTGAGTTTAGTGAGTACGAAGCTGTCATTGCCAATATTGGAAAGCTTTTTGCGCCAACTAAAAACTATCAGGAAGTATCACTTGTCGTTGCTAAAGCGGTAGATGCGTCGCTTGTCATTAATATTGATGAAAAAAACATGGTCGCAGAAGCAACATTAACTACCGCTAAAGGTGGTGCGCTTTTGTCTATGGAAGGTGCGCAAAAAGCGCTTGCTAATGCAGGTGTTAAAAAAGGAATAAGCCCACGCGCGCTTGATACCTTTTTAGGCCAGCAATTTGAAAAACCAGCAGGAAGCTCTTATAGCGCCATAATTGCACATGGGCGTAATCCTAAAAAAGGCAGCGACGCTAAATTTGTGCGTTTATGCTCAACAGCCCAAGACCGTGTGCTTAGCCCACAAGCTAAGGAAGGTGGTAAGGTTGATATGAAAAACCTTGGCGCTATTATCACCGTAAAACCTGGTACTCCCTTAATGCAGCGTATTGCCGCTACCCCTGGAGAAGATGGTTATACGGTATTTGGCGATTCAATTAGTGCAAAACCAGGTACAGATCACCAACTCCAGCCTTTCGAAGGTACAAAAGTAGATCCTAATAATCCTAATATGCTTATTGCCGACTGCAAAGGTGTGCCCGTTGCCCTACCCCGCGGTATGCGTGTAGATGACGTTTTGTGCTTTGATAACGTAGATGTAAGTACAGGCCACGTTGATTTTGATGGTAGCGTAATTATTACTGGCGATATTAAAGACGGCATGCGTGTAAAAGCCAATGGTGATATTACGGTACTGGGTTTTGTAGAATCAGGAGCTGTTGAAAGTAAAAGTGCGGTAACCATTATGCTTGGCGCAATTGGTAGAAAACGTGAAGGCGAGGAAGCATTTACATGCTCTATAACCGCTCAACGAACTATTTCTATTGGTTATGCTCAGTACTGCAATATTAAATCAGAACAAGATTTATTTATTGAACGCCAAGCTCTACATTGTGATTTAAGCGCTAGGCGATTAATACGTGTAGGCAAAGCAAACGATCCGCGAGGTAAAATTATTGGCGGTAATATTTTAGATGCTATGCGCATTGAAACGGGTGAGCTAGGCGCGCCAGCCGGTACTAAAACGCGCGTATTTTTAGCGCAACTCTGGTTTGAGCTTCGCCAAAAGCAAACACAAATAACCGATTTTGAAAAAGTACTTGCGACTAAAGTAACCGCTTTACAACAGGCTCGTGAAAAAGCGAGTAAAATTGCGGGGGCTGCTCAGCGCCAGCAATTCATGAATAAGATAACTGAAAATGAAAAGCATATAAAAATACGCTCTGCACATATTCATCGTCAAAAACTACTTATTAAGCAAAAAATAGTGCAATTACTTGCCAGTAGTCGTTTAAAAGTAAATGAATTAATGCACCCTGGTGTGGAGCTTAAAATAGCGAAAGATTCTAAACAATTTTCGCGTATTTACCCGCCCCACCTAGTTAAGCTAACTGAGGGTAAAATTACTCAGACGTTTTAGTTTCTTCGTTATTTTGTGTATCAGTTTCAACTTCGCCATTTGCGTCGCAATCATCAGTTGGCGCTAATGGCCAACCACCTAATTGCTGCCAGCGATTTACTATTAAGCAATAAAGCTCAGCTGTACGTTCTGTGTCGTAAAGCGCTGAGTGTGCTTGGCTGTTATCAAACTCGATACCTGCCGCTCTACATGCTTTTGCTAATACAGTTTGCCCTAACGCTAAACCCGCTAAAGATGTTGTATCAAAGCTTACGAACGGATGAAATGGCGTACGCTTAATGTTATTACGCTCTATTGCTGCATTTAAAAAGCCATGATCGAATGCGGCATTATGCGCCACAATAACTGAGCGTTGGCACCCAGCGGCCTTTTGCGCTTTGCGTACTACTTTACATATTTCTTTAATTACTTCGTCTTCAGGTACTGCGCCACGTAATGGTGAAAACGGGTCTATACCGTTAAAGTCGATGGCTGCTTGTTCTATATTAGCGCCTTCGAATGGCTGAACATGAAAATGAACAGTATGATCTATGCTGAGCAGTCCTTCGTCATCCATTTTTAAAACAGAAGCTGCTATTTCTAACAAGGCATCTGTCTCTTTGTTAAAACCTGCAGTTTCAACATCAATAACAACAGGAAAAAATCCACGAAAGCGTTTTGCGAAAGGTGTTTGCTCAGTATTTGCCATAGTCTTCTTTGTTTATACGTGTAAGCTAGCTATTATGTCAAAATTGATGCCCCCTAGGCTAGGGGATTTAAGTATTTATTGCTTTAAAATTGTAGGCACATAACTTGCTTTAACTTATAAGTTAGTTACGTAAAGAACAAACTAATCATTGCAGTCGTTAATTTGCCAAATTATTGGCATTCCCGGATAGCTGGAGAGCACCATGAAGTATAAGTTGTTATTTATTAGCCTTAGTATAAGTGCAGTGCTTTGCAGTACTCACTCGCAAGCTGCTATGCGCCAATACACAGCAACCCAAGACAACTCCAACTGGGAAGTCGTTAAAACAACGCGCTTACAATGCCAATTAAATCATGAAGTTCCTTATTATGGGGAAGCTATTTTTAAAGCTTCAGCAAGTAAAAATAAAAACTTAACGTTTAATTTAGATATGGTTGTACGCCCAGATAATTACGCAATTGCTGGTTTAAAAGCCGTGCCACCGTCTTGGCGAGCAGGCTTACCGGCCCGTGATATTGCAAATATGAAATTACTTAAAAAGTTTGATGGTGAGCTGGGTAATAAAACCGCATGGGAGATGCTTAGCGAGCTTGAAAAAGGCTACTACCCTACTTTTTATTATCAAGACTGGCAAAACAGTGCCGATAAAATTGCCGTTGGTATATCGAGTGTAAACTTTAAACAAGCTTACTGGGCTTTTTTACAATGCCGTGATGAGCTACTCCCTTACAGCTTTGAAGATATTTCGTTTACTGTAATGAACTATCAATCTAACAGCAGTAAATTAACTAAATCGTCGCAACAACGCCTTGATAAAATTGCTGAGTATTTAAAAAATGATGCAAGCATAGAGTCCATTAGTATTGACTCATACACTGATAGCTATGGCGGCCGCTGGAATAACTTAGATTTATCGCGCAAGCGCGCCAAAACTATAAAAGATTATATGGTGAGCTTGGGTGTCGATGAAGCAAAAGTGCAAACCACCGGCTTAGGCGAAAAACGCTTTGTTGATAATAACGATAACATTTTAGGCCGAGACAAAAACCGTCGTTTAATTATTCAAATAGAGAAAATGTAGTAAAACTAATTGTGTTTACTTTCTTTAGCTTTAAAAACTTATCATCAAATTGAAAAAATGCAGTAAAACTAATTTGCGCTTACTCTCTTTCGCTTTAAAAATTTATCACCAAATTGGAAAAAGCCTAGGCTAATTAAAATAATAACCGCACCAATTATTAGCTCCTGGCTTAATGGCTCATTGTTTAGCCAAGCTCCTAAGCCTAACGCAAAGCTAGGAGTTATGAGCGTAGTAAGTGATACCGTACTCGCATTTAGATTTTGCAGTACATGAAAATACGCCAAAGCCCCAACTAAAGATCCAAACACACCTAAATAACCAATTGCCCACAATGATTTTGCACTCCAGTTCTGTATATGCAACTGACCATCTAATAACCACCAAGCAATAAAAAAGAGTGGGGTTACAAAAACTAAGGCACCAAATGTTGTCGCCATAGGATGAATCGCAATCTGTACACGCTTGATCATCACACCACTTAAGCTAAAAAAGCAGACAGCCATAAACACATAAAGTAACCCGAGGCCTTGAGTTTGCGAGTTTTGTACTTGGTTATAACTAACAAAATATAAGCCGATTAAGGCGCACGCTAACGCCACTAATTTAATCGGGCTAAATTTAGGTTCATTTAATAACTGCTGAGCAAGCAACCCCGACAAGATAGGTGCAAGGCCAAACATAAGCGAAATAATACCCGAAGGGACTGTTTTAGCTGCCATATAGCTCAGTAACATACCGCCAAAAATACCTATACTCGAATAAAAATAAAGTAAGCACGCATTTTTGCTCCAAGGTACTCTAATGTTTGTTATGGCAACAATTAAACCACCTAAAAACAACCCCACCAGCATACGCATTAATACAGCAAGCGTTGGCGATACTGTTTCACTACTCCACACTATACCCAGTGGTGTAGTAGACCAAATGAGAACCATTAAAAAATACGATACTTTTACCGGCACATGCCAATCCTTAGCGTTTTATAACGCAATCCAACGTACATAAAATTATACCCTCACCACCCTATTTTAATACTTTTAAATGCATACAAGTCCTTAATAAATACAGTTGTAAATTGTAAGTTACATTTTAATACAGCTCTTTTATTACAAAACTATTTGAGATTTGAGTAACTAGTTATATCGTGCATGTATATTAATAATAATTAAGGTAATTAAGTGCTTAAAAATAAAACAACTGGAAGCATGTTAATTGTTGCAGGCACAACTATTGGTGCAGGTATGTTGGCATTGCCAATAGCATCTGCCGGGCTTGGGTTTAGTACTGCACTTGCATTAATAATTGCTAGCTGGTTACTAATGACCTACACCGCACTACTCATGCTAGAGCTACACCAATATGCACCACGCGATGCAACGTTAAATACGTTGGCTAAATTATGGCTTGGAAAGCGCGGACAATACATCGCGAATTTTTCGATGGTTTTTTTATTTTACGCTTTATGCGCTGCTTATATAGCAGGTGGTGGTGCACAACTTCAAGCGCGTATAAATATAGGCTTTGATGTAAATATAGCCCCACAGTTTGGCTCTGTGATCCTCGCTGTTATTATTGCAAGTGTGGTAACGCTGGGCACTAGCAAGGTAGATAAACTAAATAGAGTGTTATTTACAATAAAAATTATTGTATTAGCTAGTTTGTTTTACATGCTAACCCCTTATGTACAAGGTAAGCATTTATTAGAGATGCCTGTAGAGCAAGGGTTAATCCTTTCAGCTATACCGGTTATATTTACTTCGTTTGGCTTTCATGGCTCTATTCCTTCTATTGTTAAATATGTTGGTGTAGAAATAAAAGTACTGCGCAAAGTAATGATTGCTGGAGCCGCCCTGCCTTTAGTCATTTATATTTTTTGGCAACTACTTAGCCAAGGTATTATGAGCCAAGTTGACTTACTCAACAGCCAAGGCCTTAGTGGCTTTGTATCAAGCGTGGCAAGTATTGCGCATAACCCAGGTGTAGCAACGGCCGTTAAGTTATTTGCTGATTTAGCACTTGCGACATCATTTTTAGGGGTGAGTTTAGGGTTATTCGATTTTTTTGCTGATACATTTAAAAAAGGTGACAATAAAACAGACCGAATTAAAACGGCCTTAATTACGTTTATTCCGCCGCTTGGCTTTGCATTATTTTATCCTCAAGGCTTTATTATGGCTTTAGGTTACGCTGCAATAGCACTTGTCGTACTTGCAATATTTTTGCCCGTAGCAATGGTTTATAAACAGCGTACAACATCAAATAAAACAGGCTACAAAGTTAAAAGTGGGAATGTTGGGCTTGGTATAGCAGCTATATGTGGCATAACGATTATTGCTGCGCAGTTTATGCAAATGGCGGGGCTAATTCCTGCTATCGGTTAAAGCTTTTTTTTTAATTTAGATAATAAAAAAACCGCACATCATTAGATGTGCGGTTTTTTTTATATTAACTGCGTTTATTTACAAACGTCAGCTACAGCATTTGAAAAGTATTCAATATTTGACTGGCTAACACCTGCAACATTTACGCGGCTAGAACCAACAATGTAAATGCCGTATTCTTTTTGTAGGCGAGCAATTTGCTCTTTATTAATACCTAAGAAAGAAAACATACCGTTTTGGCGTTCAATAAATGAGAAGTCTTGCGCAATATCTTTAGTTGCTAAGCTTTCTTTAATTAAGCTACGTAAGCCATTTATGCGGCTACGCATTTCATCAAGCTCAGAGTGCCATAATTGTGTAAGCTCTGTACTGCTTAAAATAGTATTAACAATATCAGCACCATGCGCTGGCGGCATTGAGTAAATACTACGTACAACGCTTAGCATTACAGAGTTTGAAATATCTGCTGTTGCGCTATCTTTTGCAATTAGTGAACATGCACCAATACGCTCGCGGTATAAGCCAAAGTTTTTAGAACATGAAGAACAAATAATTAGCTCTTCTACTGCATCAGCTAAAATACGTAAGCCACGTGCATCTTCTTCAAGTGAAGCACCAAAGCCTTGGTATGCAATATCAACAAGTGGTGTAAAGCCAACTTCTTTTGCAAGTTCGGCAACTGTGTTCCACTGTGTTTCGTTTAAGTCCATACCGCTTGGGTTATGACAACATGCATGCACTAAAACCACATCACCTTTAGGCACTTGTTTAAGTGTATTGATCATTTCATCAAACAGTAAGTCTTTATTTTCGTAATCGTAATACGGGTATTCTTTTACTGTTAAGCCTGCAGCTTCAAACAAGCTAATATGGTTTGCCCATGTTGGGTTAGTTACCCATACTGTTGCATCTGCATTGCAACGCTTAATAAATTCAGCTGCAACGCGAAGTGCGCCCGTACCACCTGGCGCTTGCGCAGTACGTACGCGATTTGCTAGCAATGCTTGATGTTCGCCTAGTAGTAACTGCTCCATCTTTTGGCAGTAATCTAAGTTACCCGCTAAACCAATGTAAGATTTGCTCATTTCGTTTTCAAGACGAAACGCTTCAGCTTTTTTAACCGCTTTAAGAACCGGTGTATTGCCTTGCTCATCTTTGTAGACACCTACACCTAAATCAATTTTATTAGGGTTTGTATCTTGTTTATAGGCCGCCATAAGGCCAAGAATAGGATCTGTTGGTAATGGTTTTAATACTGAGAACATTGGCTATCTCTTATCGTTATTTAGGGGTTAGCTGTTAAGCTAAGCTTAACATAAAAGCACATCATGTTGACTAGCGTTATTTACACTAGAAAGTGAGGAATTTTAATACAACATGCAATTAAAACGGCAAGCGTCTTTTCATCAAAAAAATCATTTTTAAAGGCTTCAGCATCTACAATACCAACACATTCATTTTGTGTATTAAATAAAGGTAAGCAGGTTTCTGATTTAACTTTAGGATCGCATGTGTAGTATTCACCACCTTGTGATAAGTACTCTTCAACGTTATTAATAATACGGCCCTTGTGAGACAGCGCAACCTGTACGTTATTACTACCTGCCGCAAATGCTTGCGTTAAAGGGAACAACGGACGACTAGGCGCACCATGATAAGCCAATTTTAATAGTTGCTTACCTTCACTAGTATTAGTTGATTGATAAATACCATACCAATCAACACTTGTTTGTAGCTCAATGTAGCTCACAATACTTTGTAAATTAGCTAGCTTGAACTGGGTTTGCTCATCATTTTTAAGATAGTCAGTTAATTTGAATGGCTCATCTTGTAGGTAACCAAATAAACTACACGCACCGCCCTCGCCAAGCTCAGGTATTTGATACTCCCAACATACATCAGGCAAAGCTGTGTTTGCTAAATGTAGCTCAAGCTTTTCAAGCTCTGTTGAAATCAAAGCTGGATTAGCACTTAGTTGTGCTTTTTTTAGGTAAGAAGAAATCATTTGGCCATCCATACATCTAAAGTTTCGAGAATAATAGCATGGATATTTTTGCAGAGCTAGCTCAACTTGTAGCACATTTCAACTTGGTTACCGCTGGCGTTATAAGTTACTTTTTCGGCTATTTCTTCTAGTAAAGACACCCCTCTACCAAATTCATTATTAACCTTTGCCAACTCATCGTGCTTACTACTAAACCCTCGGCCTGAATCACAAATAATGAAATATAAACTGAGCGTGTCGGGGCAATAGCGCATATCAATAATAATCATCGCATCTGTAAGTTTAGCAAGAGCTGCCTCTCTTAATTCGTAATATCGAAAAAAGCCGTCTTCTTGTTTTTTAATCTCTGAGTTAAGCCCTAGTACACCATGATCAAGCGCATTGTTATAAGCCTCAGACAACAGTAAAAATATATTAGAACGATGGGCATTTAGCCCCCCAACACTGCTTAAAATATTAACAACGTCGTAAACGGGGTCTGTTTTTTTTATTTGTTCTGAGTTTAAACTCAAAGATAAATTAAACGCTAAAGTTGAGAATGCTTCTCGCTCTTGCTCCTCAGGAACTAAAGGCAGGCAGTTTAGTAAAACAATGCTTAAATCATCTTGCTGTTTAGTGCCATCTGCAAACTTAGTAACGTCAGCCACTATATCTTCGCTACTAATCATCGATTTACTTTTTAAGGTTTGTAAAAAACGCTCTTCCCCAAAAAATGTATCTTCTTTGTTTGCTGTTTCTATAATACCGTCGGTTGCTAATACTAGGCGTGTATTACTATTTGTTTCAAAGTGAATAACTTCATATTCAAATTCTTGATCGTCTAAAATCCCCAGCGCCATATGTTGCGACTCTAATGTTTGTTTTACATTACCGTCTTTATCTATTAGGTACGCATCTGGCAGGCCGCCCATCCATGCAGAAATACTTTTACCGGATGCACTAAGCTCTATAATGGTGGCAGCACAAAACATGTGTCCAGGTAGAAGGTTGTAAAGCAATGTATTTAGCTCACAGGCAATATCATTAATCGCCATGCCTTTTTGTACCATAGTATAAAAAACACGAGAGATAGGTAATGCACCAATAGCTGCCGCTAAGCCGTGCCCTGTAAAGTCTCCCAACATGCAATACAGATTGCCTATTGGACTTTGCGCCACTAAAAACATATCGCCGTTAAACATAGACGCCGGCGATAAATTAAAATCGAGGTATTCTTTAAACTTACCCTGATTCTCTAATGAGTTATTAAAAATATGCTCAATTATTTCGTGTTCACGTTCAATTTGATTGTGATGATATTCAAGCAGTTTTTTTTGTTGATTTGATTTTTTACTCAGCTCTCTGGTGCGGCTATGTGCTTTAATTTTTGCGTGCAAAATAACTTTTTCAAATGGTTTATGAATAAAGTCATCACCACCGACTTCGAGGCACCGCTCAAAACTTGCTTGATCGTCTAAGGAGGTTATAAAAATAATCGGTAAGTAAACTTCACTATACTGCTGCTTTATTTTTTCAGCGGCTTCAAAACCATCCATTACGGGCATTAAAACATCGAGTAATACAATGTCTATTTGCTCTCTTTTAAGTACATTAAGTGCATCTAGCCCATTGTAAGCCACTGAAATTTTGTAGCCTTCCTGCTCAAGCATTTTACTTAGTAAAATGCGATTGAGCGCCTGATCGTCAACAATCAACACATGTATCATTAGCTAATATCAAACTTTTTATCAAAACGTGAAATTTGTAGGATTTTTCTAAGCTGAGGCTGGCAATTACTTATTTCGATGGTTTTTACTTGGCTATCAATGGTTTTTTTCATGTTAAGTAACATGCCAAGTGCTGAACTATCCATATAATCAGTCTCTCTTAAATCGATAATAACCTTTACTGTTTTTTCGCTCATTTGAGCATAAGCTTGGCGAAAAGATTGCACTAAATTAAAATCAAACTTACCTTTAATTTGTATTGTTAATGTAGTGCCATCGACTGATTCATTCTTAGTTAAACTCATAGTAAACTCCAATAATATTTCCTTTGAACTAAATATAACCTGTTAAAAGTATTTAGCAAAAAGAAAAACACACAACTTCAAATTTGCTATCATTTACACCAGCATTTAATTCATTTTTATCCACAAAGGTAAGGTATGAGTGATAGTCACTTAGTATATTCAACCAGTACGGGTCGCATTGACCAGCCGAAACCAGAAAAAGAGTTGCACGCTAAACTTTTTAAAGATGGTTTTATTCGCATTGAGCGTCAAACAAAAGGGCGTAAAGGCAAAGGCGTAATGCTAGTTGTTGGCATTGATCCAAAAGATCACGATTTAAAAAAGTTAGCTAAAACTATAAAAAGCAAAATGGGCCAAGGCGGCGCAGTAAAAGAAGGCATTATTGAAGTACAAGGTGATGACCGAGATAAACTAAAAGGCATTTTAGAAGCGTTAAAATTTAAAGTTAAAATTGCGGGTGGTTAACCCGCAATTTTATTAACTAGTTACTTCGCTATTTGCGAGTTCATTTAACCTTTCATACAAATTCGGTAGTTCGTGCTCAGCAATTGGCTTACTAAAATAATAGCCTTGCACAACGAAGCAATTATTATTTTGTAAAAACTGCATCTGCTCTATTGTCTCAACCCCTTCTGCGACCACGTCTAGCTTTAACTTTTGCGCCATGGCAATAATAGCTGCAGTGATTTCCATATCATTTGTATCCTCTGGGATATCTTTTACAAATGAACGGTCAATTTTCAATATATCAACCGGGAATCGTTTTAAGTAACTGAGCGACGAATAACCTGTACCAAAGTCATCAATAGAAATAGATATACCTAATGCTTTAAGCTCGTGCAATTGTGTAATGGCTGCCTCTACATTACCCATTAGCATGCTTTCGGTCAGCTCTAAATGAAGGCGCTTTGCTGAAACACCCGACTTAATTATCATTTTGCTCAGTGTTGTAACTAAGCTTGAGTCTTTAAACTGGCGGGCCGATAAGTTTATCGATATATTATTTTCTAGACCTTGTTCTGCCAATCTTACGGCAAAATCACAAGACTCTTGAAGCACCCATTCACCTAATTCAACTATAAGGCCTGTCGCTTCTGCAATAGGAATAAATTTATCTGGAGGGATTGCGCCTTCAGTTGGGTGGAACCATCTTAATAACGCTTCATAACCAACGACCTGATGAGTACGGCTATCAACTTGAGGTTGGTAGTAAACTACAAATTGCTTTTCTTTGAGCCCTATACGTAACTCATTTTCAATAAATAAACGCTCATTTGCGGCCGCATTTAATTCTTGGCTATAAAAGTGGAAGGTATTACGTCCTTTTGCTTTTGCCTCATACATTGCCAAATCAGCATGTTTGAGTAACTGATCTTCCTCTAAGCTATCGTAAGGAGCCATAGTTATACCAATACTTGCACTGACAATAACTTCATTGCTACCTAGTTTTATAGGCACGTTCAGTGTTTTTTGAATTGTATTGGCAACATCAGCCGCGTGAGCTTGGCTTTCTATACCACTGAGCAACACTGCAAATTCATCACCACCTAAGCGCGCTATGGTGTCCTCGGCTCGTAAACGTTTTTTAAGTCTGTTTGCCACTTCAATTAATAATTGATCGCCAGCATCGTGGCCTAATGTGTCGTTAATACGCTTAAATTCGTCTAAATCAAAGTAAAACAAAGCAAATGCATAATGCCCGCGCTCTGCTAATGCCATTGATTTACGCAATTGCATTCTAAAAAATGTTCTGTTGGCAAGTCCCGTAAGGGTGTCAAAGTAAGCCAGTTGTTCCATTTTACGCTGGCTTTCTTTTACAAACGAAATATCTTGTGCTGATGCTACATAACTGGTTATTTCACCGCCCTCTTCACGAATTGGCGAAACACTTAAAGACACCCAAATTGGCTCTTTGTTTAAACCAGCTATTAATGTGTCCCCGCGCCAGTAATTACGGCTGCGTAGATCTATGTCTATATCTTCAACTAAAATAGACATTTCTGAGGCAATAATATTAAGTAGTGGTGCTCTATTAAAATGGCTTTCTGGATAGCCTGTCATTTCGAGCATTTTGGGGTTTACGTACTCAATGACAAAATTTTCATCGGTGATCACAACCCCGGTGCCCGAGAACGCGACCGCTTTAGATAAACGATTAGCTGCTTTTTCAGCAATTTCTTTTTCTGTAATTCTTTGGTTTAAACCATCAATAAGCTTGCGGATTTCTACCGTCATGTCTCTAAATGAGCCATTAAGGGTACCAATCTCATCTTTGTTTTCTGGCGGAAACTCTGTTGTTAGCTGACCTTTACCAAAGCTTGTTACTGCATAAACTAAAGTATGTAAACGGCGAAGTACTAGTTGATAAAGCGCCTGATGCAGCAATAAGGCAACTAATATTGCGTATAAAATAAAGAGTCCAAAAAACTTCAGTTTTAAATCTTGTAACGCAGATAACGTTGATGAACGTTTTTTATAAACCCCTATGTACCAATCTAAATCATCAATTTTACGAATATTAATAATGTGAGCTTCATCATTTTGTTCAAATGAATTGGCATATTCTGGTAACTTCACCGCAATTGCATCGTCAATAATTGACTGCAGTTCTGGGTTTACAAATTCGTTAGTAGCGAGTGCTTTATTGTCACTACCATAGTCAGCTAATAATGCAGGGTTTAGATTGGGATGGGCTAACAATTGCCCTTTACTATCAAATACAAGTAAGTGTTTTTCTTTATCGCCAACAGGTAAAAATGAAATAAGTTTGTTAAGGGAAATATCGCTTCCCGTTACACCTAAAAACTCGTTATCAACATACACCGGCACTAATAAGCTAATAACCCACTTTCGCCATACTGTATCGTAATAAACTTTTGACCATGCAGGCTCTCGCTCTGACCCCAACATACTTTTAATATATTTATACGTTGTACCTTGCGTAACTCTAAACTCGGCTGGTGCATTTAATGCCCAGTTTGGAGGAGAAACACGAATGAAATCGTCATCGGTAATTAAATAAAAGTTAAAAAAGTCGTGTACCAAAGTCGGAGAAATTATACGCCATAACATTTCAGAATCATTAAATAGGCGTTTATAAAAAGGTGAGTAATTTTGCTGTGGTAAAAATGCTGCTGATAATCCGTCAGCCGAGGCACTTCGAATCGTACCATCGCTATTAAACTGTAACTGTGATTTATTACCTAAATTAATTGGTGAATTAGATTGAAAAAGCTGCTCTGTCACTACGTTATTAGCTTGCTGAGCAATATTTATTTTTGTTTTAATACGCTCATTAAACTGCTTCACTAATAAATCTGTAGAGCTTTTTAACACCTCATGTTCTTCAAAAACAAGTTGTTTCTCTTCAGATTTAAGCATTAAGGCAGCCGCACATACCCCTGCTATTAAACAAATAGCAGATATAAGCAGTGAAAGTTTTACACTTAAAGAATTCAATCCAAAACGAGATGGAGGCCGTCTGTAAACCACGGGTCAACCTTAATTATTAATAATTGTTATTATTTGAACCAGTTAACGAAATATACCAGATCCGCATTCATATTTATAAATTATTTGTAAAGTTTCTATAATAACCACCTAAGGTAAATAAATAGTACCCTAAGCTTATTTAGATCTTTATTGACATTGTTGGCAACTCTCCATACATTAACCGTATGAACATATTTATCTCTCGCACTTTTATTTCGTTTTTTAGCTTCTTTATATAGAAGAGGCTTCCCTGTTTGTGAGATAAAATCAATCGAATAGTAAAGCCTCCCAACCGGGAGGCTTTTTTGTTTTTGCTGTGTAATAACAGCCTACTTTTGGAATGAGGATACCAAAATGACAAATGATGTATTAAATGCATTAAGACACGATATAAATGAGATAGACTCCGACTTACTCGTGTTATTAGCTAAACGCCGTCGCATTAGCCACGGTGTGGTTGAATATAAAATCGCCAACAACAAGCCAATTCGCGATGAAGCACGTGAACTCGCGCTTCTAGAAAAATTAATTGGTTATGGTAAGTCACTAGGTTTAGATGCTTACTACGTGAATAATGTTTTTCAAACTATTTTGGAAGACTCTGTTTTACACCAACAAGCAATGCTACAAAAAAACCTGAATCCAGATGCCCTTAGTGAAACACACCGTGTAACTTACTTAGGTGGCCAGGGTTCCTATAGCCAACTAGCATGCCATAAATATTTTAGCCGCCGCCCGGGGAAATTAATTGAAATTGGCTGTACATCGTTTGACGAAATAACAGGTAAAGTAGAAAACGGCCAAGCTGATTTTGGTTTATTACCGATTGAAAACACAAGCTCTGGTAGCATTAACGAAGTATTTGACTTATTACAGCACGCACAAGTCTCTATTGTTGGAGAAGTCACTCACAGTGTAGAGCATTGCTTACTCGCAAACCCTGATACTGAACTTAGCCAACTAACAAAAGTATTTGCACACCCACAACCATTTGCACAGTGCAGCCGTTTTTTACAGGGCTTAGGTGATTTACAACACGAAACATGTGACTCTACATCAAGCGCATTACAATCAGCTCTAAACACACCAAATAGTGCTGCAATTGGCTCTGCACAAGCAGGAAAAAATGTCGGCCTTGAAGTCATCAAATCAAACCTTGCTAATCAAAGCGAAAACCATAGCCGCTTTATTGTTGTTGCGCGTAAACCTCTGCAAGTGTCTAACCAAATTCCAACTAAAACTAGTTTAATCATGTCGACAAAACAGCAAGCGGGCTCACTAGCCGATGCGTTGATGATTTTTAAACAGCATAAGATTAATTTAGTAAAACTTGAGTCGCGCCCAACTCCGGGTAATCCGTGGGAAGAAGTATTTTATGTAGATCTTGAAGCAAACTTAGCTGATAGCCAAGTAAAAGAAGCGCTAGAAGAGCTTAAAGAGCACACCCAATATGTGCGTATTTTAGGCTGCTATCAAAGCGAGTCATTACAGGCAGTAAGCGTTAATACCTAATACACACTTCCATAAAATAAAAAGGGCCGATATCGGCCCTTTTTAGTAAAAAGTGACAAGTATTAGTCTAAAACTTTTGAATCATTCGCTTTATTTAATAAGCTTCGGCTTTGTGTTAAAAAGTGCTCTGTTGAGTCAGAAAAGTAAACTTTTGCCTGCGCAAAAGAATCTATAAGCGCTGCTTTATCTCCTGCTTTTAATTTTTCCAATGTACTTGCAAAAGTGTCTTGGTACTGTGCGAGCAGGCTCTCTACATCATCGAATTGCGCTAACATAATATCTGAGTACAACTCCGGCGACTGCGCAAATAAACGCCCTACCATCATTAGCTCTAGTTGATATATAGGTGACGAGCAACTACGTAACTCTTCTAGTGTATGACTTTGTTTTGCTAAAAACTGTCCGTACACAAATGTTGTTAAATGGCGCATAACCTGAATGATTTGCATTGCTTCGTCGTGTTTTTTAGCATCAAGCTCAACAAGCTGACAACCCCATACTTGTAACTGCTGTAACAAGCCTTTTGCCGCTTGGTGCTCTCGCCCTTCACATACAACGACTGTTTGTTTTACCCAGTGTGATATGTCAGGGCCAAACATAGGATGCAAACCAACCACAGGGCCACTATGCGCAGCTTTTAGTGCTTTGATAGGCGATTGCTTTACCGATGTAATATCAACTAGTAAACAGTCATCATCTAGTTTAGGTAACTTAGCAACTACTGCGTCCAATGCATTAATTGGTACGCTAATCATTACTAGCTTGGCACCTTTTAAAATATTTTGCGCATCGTTTTGCTGATCTTTATCTAAAACTTTAACTTCGTAACCTGAGCGAATAAACTGCTGAGCAAATAGCTGCCCCATAGCACCTTGGCCACCTACAATAACAATTGGCGAAAGCTCTGGCGCTGCACATGCAAGTTTTGCTTGTTGGTTTTGATAGGCTTCTCGCATCATGCGTCTTAGTATATCTTCAACTAGATCGGGGCTTACATTTTGATTTATTGCTTCTTGTCTTCTTGCCGCTAATAGCTCTGCTTCACGATTAGGTGCATGTAAAGGCGCGCCTGTTTGTTGTTTTATCTCACCAATTTTTTGCGTAATACCATTACGTTTAGCAAGTAAAGCAACAAGTTGTGCGTCGCATTCATCTATACCTTCTCTCAGCTGTGCTAAATCACTTATGTCAGCCACGTTCATACCACCTTAAAAAACAAATAACGTAAATATAAATTTACATAAAAGTAAACTAATCAATACGATAAATACTAACAGGATCAGCTAACTGATAAAAGGCTAAAGCTTAAATTTTACTAATAAGGAAATAAGAATTGAGAATTGAGAATTGAGAATTGAGAATTGAGATAATAATATTCTAAAACCAAAACGGGTTGCAACCCGAAGGATGCAACCCGTTTTTTTGCGTTGATAAACAGCGCGTATTAGTTAAGTTTTTCTCTAATACGTGCAGATTTACCAGAACGCTCACGTAGGTAGTAAAGCTTAGCACGGCGAACTGCACCGCGACGCTTAACTGCTACGCTATCAATAAGAGGGCTGTGCGTTTGGAATACACGCTCAACACCTTCACCGTTCGAAATTTTACGAACTGTGAATGCTGAGTGAAGACCACGATTACGCTTAGCGATTACAACACCTTCAAAGGCCTGTAGACGCTCTTTAGCACCTTCTTTTACTTTTACCTGTACAACCACTGTATCACCAGGGCCAAATGCAGGTACGTCTGTTTTAAGCTGCTCATCTTCAAGCGCTTTAATAATATTTTGGTTTACTTTTGCCATTATGTTTCTCACTTTCCTAGGTGTAACTGTCTTCTAGCCACAAGCTTTTTGGTACTCTTGCTGAAATTCTGCGAGTAATACCGCTTGCTCCTCAGTCAGAGCTAGGTTATGCAACAAGTCAGGACGTCGTAACCAAGTTCTACCTAATGACTGCTTAAGCCGCCACTTTGCTATCTCTTGGTGGTTTCCACTGAGTAATACAGCAGGAACCTGTTTGTCGTCCAATGTTTCTGGTCGTGTATAGTGTGGACAATCTAACAAGCCATCCGAAAACGAATCTTGTTCTGCTGACTGGTTATGACCTAACACACCTGGCACTAATCGCGCTACTGCGTCAATTAATGTCATGGCAGGTAGTTCACCACCACTCAAAATAAAATCACCAATTGACCATTCTTCGTCAACATATGATTCTATTATTCTCTCATCTATACCTTCATAGCGACCGGCAATCAAAATCAGTTTATTAGAGTTAGCGAGTTCGCTAGCGCCCTGCTGATCAAGTTTGCGCCCTTGCGGGGACATATAAATTACTTTAGCGCCATCACCAGCTGCTTTTTTAGCTTCGGCAATCGCTTTTTTTAATGGCTCAACCATCATTAACATACCTGGTCCGCCCCCGTAAGGACGGTCATCTACGGTTCTATGCTTATCTAAAGCGTAGTCTCGCGGATTCCAACAGTTAAAATCAATTAAACCATTTTTTACTGCGCGACCGGTAACACCTTGGTCTGTAATAGCGTCAAACATGTCTGGAAAAAGGCTTATCACCCCTACCCATAATGAACTAGTTTGCGTCATTAAAACCCTGGATCCCAATCTACGGTAATTTCTCTTGCGTCGTATTTAACTTCTTTAATAACTGAATCAGTTAAAAAAGGAATCAAACGTTCAGCTTGACCAAATGCGTCTTTACTATTTGCTTTCACAACTAGTACGTCATTTGACCCTGTCTCCATAAGGTCATCAACAATGCCTAAGCTATAACCTTTATCGGTTACAACAGACATGCCAATGAGATCTCGCCAATAGAACTCACCTTGCGGAAGTTCTGGTAAATGCGCTGCATCCATTGAGATTTCAGCATGGGTATAAGCCATTGCTTCGTCTCGGTCGTTTATCTGCGCAAATTTAGCGATAAAGCCTTTGTTGTGGCGACGCCAGTCGACCACTTCTAAGGACTGCCATTTACCTTGCTGCCCTATCAACCACGGGCTGAAATCGAAGATCCCTACGGGATCATCAGTAAATGAATGTACCTTAAGCCAGCCCTTTATACCATATGGGGCACCGAGCTTTCCTACGACAATTATTGATGAGGTGTTCTCTTGACTCATGGTTACACTTACGCCTATTAAGCCGCTTTACGAGCGTCTTTTACTAACTTAGCTACGCGATCTGAAAGAGATGCGCCCTGACCTACCCAGTGTTCAACACGTGGTAAATCTAAACGAATTTTTTCTTCTTGACCTGAAGCAATTGGGTTAAAAAAGCCTACTTTCTCGATGAAGCGACCGTCACGCGAGAAACGGCTATCCGCAACCACAATTTGATAGAAAGGGCGTTTTTTAGCGCCACCACGTTGCAAACGAATAGTTACCATACCGTCCTCTATAAAGATTGACTGTTTTCATTAATAAGATTTACTCCCCAGAATGGGGAGCTGGGGAATTGTACGAGTTTTTGGCAATAACGCAAGTAAGAAGTGAAGCAAAAAGACAGTTTAGTAGGTTAAACCGTGATCTCAACGACAAATTAGGGTTAAAGGTGTATTACATGCATAATTTATTCAACAAAAAAGGAGCTATTTGCTCCTTTAAATATGATTCGCTATTATTTTAAAAAATAACTCAAAAGTATTTTTTAAAACTTAGGACCACCGCCACCCATCATTCCAGGTGGTAACATGCCTTTCATACCGCGCATCATTTTAGTCATGCCGCCTTTACCTTTCATCTTTTTCATCATTTTTTGCATTTGCGTAAACTGCTTAAGCAACTTATTAATCTCTTGTACTTGTGTACCAGAGCCAGCTGCTATGCGTTTTTTACGCGAACCTTTAATGATTTCTGGGCGTGCACGCTCTTTTTTAGTCATAGAGCTAATAATAGCTTCCATTTGGATAAATGTTTTATCACCCATTTGACCTTTAACAGCATCTGGTAAGTTAGACATACCAGGGAGCTTATCAAGCATCGACATCATCCCACCCATGTTTTTCATTTGCTTTAATTGATCAGCAAAGTCGTCAAGGGTAAAACCGGCACCTTTAAATACTTTTTCAGCAACTTTGGCAGCTTGCTCTTTATCTACTTTCATTTCGACTTCTTCGATTAATGAAAGTACATCACCCATACCTAAAATACGCGACGCTATACGGTCTGGATGAAAAGGCTCAAGTGCGTCAGTACGCTCACCCACACCCATAAATTTAATTGGTTTGCCTGTAATATGACGAATAGATAAAGCAGCACCACCACGTGCATCACCATCGGTTTTTGTTAATATTACACCGGTTAGTGGCAGGGCTTCGTCAAATGCTTTAGCTGTATTTGCCGCATCTTGACCCGTCATTGCATCAACAACGAATAAAGTTTCAATTGGGTTGATTGCTTTGTGAAGATCTTTAATCTCGTCCATCATGTTGCTGTCAACATGTAAACGACCTGCGGTATCAACAAGTACTACATCTATAAATTTCTTTTTAGCATGAGAAATTGCAGCGTTTGCAATATCCACTGGCTTTTGCGAAATATCACTTGGAAAGAAATCAACGTCAACTTCTGTAGCAAGCGTTTCTAGCTGCTTAATCGCAGCGGGGCGATAAACATCGGCACTTACTACAAGCACTGATTTCTTTTTGCGTTCTTTTAAAAACTTAGCAAGCTTAGCTACACTGGTGGTTTTACCCGCACCTTGCAGACCCGCTACCATAACAACGGCTGGCGGTTGTGCATTTAGGCTTAGCTCTTCATTGGCCTCACCCATTGCTTTTTCTAGTTCTTCACGCACTATTTTTATAAATACTTGGCCTGGGCTTAAGCTTTTTGTAACTTCAACCCCAACTGCACGTTCTTTAACTTGTTTTACAAACTCGCGAACAACAGGCAGTGCCACATCGGCTTCTAAAAATGCCATACGCACTTCGCGAAGTGTGTCTTTTATGTTGTCTTCAGTCAGACGGCCACGGCCACTGATATTTTTTAAGGTTTTACCTAATCGTTCTTGGAGGTTCTCAAACATGTAACGGTTCCGATAAGACGTTTATATCAATCCATTAAAATTTTACGGTTAGTTTGATTTTCAATTAACCAGGATTGACTTATTAAGTTTCAATTAAAAGTAGTATACCGTATATGGCGTCTTACAATACAGTGTTCAAGTGCACCTTGTTGAGTTTCTTTTTTTAAGGTCTATGCATTTGCTTTGCTATAAAATACAATGGCTATATAACAACAAGGATTATTTTGTCTCAAATTAAGTGGCCCAAGCACAATGCTGATTATTAGTTTAACTATTATTGCCAGTTTATTTTATGTGTTAGCAACGTCTCACGTGCTCTCACGCCTGTTTCATCAACAAGGCCCTAGCCAAAAGGTAACCGTCATATTGAGCACGGTTGCTATAGTGGCGCATATGCTGCTGTTAGTTAACTCTGTTTTTAGATCCGACGGTCAAGACTTAAGTATTGTAAACGTCTCCCTTTTAACATGCTGGGTTATTGTAGTTTCAGTAACAGCTGTGTCGCTAAAGTTCCCTGCCACTTTATTATTGCCCGTTGTTTATGGTTTTGGTGCTTTACTTACAATTGCCAGTTTGTTTATTCCTCATCATATTTTACTGCAAAGCATTAATATTGAGGTTGGCTTAGTAACACACATTTCCTTATCCCTATTGGCCTACTGTATTTTAATTATTGCTACTTTATATGGTGTACAGTTCTACTTTATTGATAAACGTTTAAAACGTAAAGATTTAGCAATTGTGCATAGTCACCTTCCGCCTTTGATGGTTGTTGAGCGCCAGCTTTACCAACTCCTTAATTTAGGCACCATATTACTCACGTTCGCATTACTCTCGGGGTTTGTATTTCTTGATGGGATGTTTGCTAAAGAGTTCATTCATAAAACGATATTGTCGTTAGTTGCGTGGGCTATTTTTGCCATTGTAGCCATCGGGCATATGAAAAAGGGTTGGCGCGGTAAACCTGTGGTTATTACGATCATGGTCGCTGCATTTGTCCTCACACTCGCATATTTTGGCAGCCGTTTCATACAAGAAGTGATACTAAATAAGTTTTAACTTGACTCTGCTTGCTCACTCTAGCTTAATACGCATTGATTTATAAGAAAAGGATCCATCGTTGGACGACATATCGACAAGTACCCTATTTATCATTTTAGGTTTTTTGGTGCTTTTTTCTGCTTATTTTTCTGGTTCAGAAACCGGAATTATGTCAATCAATCGTATACGCCTGCGACACCTCGCTAAAGAGGATCATCGTGCAGCTAAACGAGTCAGTAAATTACTTAGCCGTCCAGATAGGCTCATCGGTTTAATCTTAATTGGCAATAATCTTGTCAATATAGCTGCAGCTCAAGTTGCTACCATTATAGGTATTCGCCTTTACGGTGACCTTGGTATTGCTATCGCTACGGGTGTGTTAACTTTAGTCGTGCTTATATTTGCCGAAGTAACACCTAAAACTCTTGCTGCCCTCTATCCTGAAAAAGTTGCTTTTCCAAGCTCAATAATACTTAAAGGGTTACTAAAAATTCTTTTTCCTTTTGTTGTTATCGTTAACTGGATGACCAACGGGATATTGCGGTTATTTGGTATTAGTGCCGCTCAAATCGACGAGCACAGCATGAGCAAAGAAGAATTAAAAACAGTGCTCAATGAGTCAGGCGCACTTATCCCTGCTCGCCATCAAAGTATGCTGACCTCAATTTTAGATTTAGAGCAAGTAACCGTTGAAGATATCATGATCCCACGCAACGAAATTGTGGCTATTGATATTAATGATGATTGGAAACTAATTAGTCGTCAGCTTACCCATGCACAACATACTCGCGTGTTGTTGTATCGCGACAATATAGATGACGCAGTAGGCTTTATTCACTCTCGAGATGCACTTCGTCTACTTACAAAAGAGCAATTTGATAAACCATCGTTGCTGCGTGCTGTACGCGAAATTTACTTTATCCCAGAGGGAACATCACTTAACACTCAGCTGTTAAAGTTTCAGCAGTCTAAAGAGCGTATTGGATTAGTAGTAGACGAGTATGGCGATATTCAAGGTTTAGTAACGCTTGAAGATATTTTAGAAGAAGTTGTTGGCGATTTTACAACTACACAAACTCGTACGCCAAGCGAAGAAGTAGAAACTCAAACTGATGGCTCTTGTATTGTAGATGGCGGCGCTAACGTACGCGATTTAAATAAAGAGATGGGTTGGGATTTCCCACTAGACGGCCCAAAAACTTTGAGTGGTTTAATTGTTGAATACTTGGAAGATATTCCCGATGCAAATATTAGTCTACGTATTGCGGGCTACCCTATTGAAGTACTCGAAGTAAAAGAGAATATGATAAAACAGGTGAAGATTCAGCCTAATAAGCGTTCTCGCTAAGTAAAAAAGGAGCCGATTGGCTAATGCCAGTCAGTTAAGCTGACTGGCATCTTTCTTTTTATGGGGATACTTAGATGGTTTTGGCTTAACCCATCGGGGATATCTTCTATCCTCTCGTCTAGCTGGAAGCTTAAATAAGACCAGTGTATCGAGTAAGTGCTGCCAGTGTATTGGAATGTTCCCTGGGCTCATTATAGATACTGACGAGAAATACTGAATGACAGCCATCGAACTGCTAGAGAAACTAAGCTGGTTAGGCCATATCCCTGTGACTGTCGCCGCCATCGTCATTATTCTTCGTATTAAATTATAGGCGAGTAACACGGCCCATAGCTCCTGACGCACCATGTCTGGACGCTTACTTCTTAAATGGTATGCGCTATCAAGCATGGTTTGTTTGATTTCTCTAAACCCAAGTTCTATCTCCCAACGATGACAATATAATTCAACAATTTCATTACCTGGATAACGCAATCTATCCGTCATCGAGGTTAATATACGGTAGCTTTTGCCCTTTATTGTTTTGCTGATTAATCTCGCTTTAATCGTTTCAGGAACATCGGGAAAGTTTTTTTGTGCATGCTTTGTGGTTTTCAATTCAATGATATGGTCATTTTTACCCGCGCTGGAGATGATTTCATACTGTAAGTCGGGCCTTGCTGGTATCAGCCAGTGCCTCATCTCCCCAGTTTGATGCCAACGGTTTAACAGGCCTAAAGAATAATATCCTTTATCAAACATAGTCAGTGAATTATCTGGTGTACGTTCAATTAAACGCTCAGCTAATTTCATCTCGTTGGTTTTATAGTTATCAAACTCGCTACTGAGAAGTTGATGGCTGGTCAATTCCATATGACAGACCATGCGTATTTGAGGAAAGGCTGTATCACCGTATTGGTTGCTACCTGAAGAGAAGGCTTTACGATTATCAGGCGTGTCGGCTGTTCGCCACACAACACCGTCAACAGCTAATAGGTTCAAACCATTCCATGTTTCGAATGACTGTTGCTTATACATTGATTGAGCAGATTTATTGAAAACGTGTTTAACGGAATCATCACCTAACCTTTGTCTAGCCTGTACCATCGCACTTGGAGCAACGAGTTGGTTCTTGCCAGGTAACATGATATCTAGCTTATTAGCGATATTCCAAACTGATTCTTTTCGAAACAATGCCATGCCAATAACTGACCACAAAACGGCTTCAAGCGGTAATCTTCGCTTACGAACGGTTGCAATCCCTGCTTGTTGAAAACCTTGTTCAATGATTTCAGGGTCAAGAATTTCTGATAATTTTTCAAAGGTATGGTATCGGCTGCTTTCTTCAAGTGTTGCTTGCAGTGCTTGTTCTATATTCACAAAAAAATCCGTAGTTAGTTTCCTAACTACGGATTTTGCATGATCGTTTGGATCGGTCAACCGGTCATTTTCTTAACTGATCGGCATTAGCCGATTGGCTCCTTTTTTATATCCATTAATAACTCTCTAGCCAAATATAAGACGTTCAAACCAACCTTTATCAAGCTCGTCTTCACAGCGCTTTAATTGCGCGCCATAACGGCTCGCTCTGTGTTTAACTTTGTTTGCTACACCCATTAACCACTTTTTCTTTTTATATGTGCCACGCTTATAGCCACCCCAACCTTCATGATAATTAAGGTATTGTGCGTAAGCATCCCATTTAGAGATTTTATTTACTTTATGCGTTTTATAAACAAACCACGCCATAAAGTCGATTGCATCGTCAAAGTCGTCTCTATCAGCACCATTGTTGCCTGTTTCACGAATATAATCTGACCATGTTGGTGTTTTAGCCTGTGAGTAACCATAAGCATCACTTGCGCGACCGGTTGGAATTATCCATAAGAAGTACTCCATAGGCGGAGCAGCATCATGCTTAAAAGAGCTTTCCTGGTACATCATACTCATGAGTACATGCTTAGGAGAACCCCATTTTTCTTGCGCATCTTTTGCGTCAAAATACCAATCAGGTTTTTCTTCAAAGATTTTACATAGATCGTTAGGTTGCTTTGGAGGCGCTGTTGCACAACCAGCTAAAGTAATGGCAAGAGATAAAATAATTGCATTTTTTTTCATTTTTCTAAGATCTCACAGAACTTTTCTAAAAAGTGTGGGTCTGACTCAATGAATGCAGCAGTACAGCATTAGTTCATCCCTGAATATATATTTACGCAGCCTACTTAGGCTGCGTTTTTTTTGCTTAAATTTTACTAAGTATTAAGATTATTTACCGCCAAAATACGCATCTAAAAAGGCGGTAAATGACTGAGTATCTGCTTGCTCAATTGCAGTTTGTGCTTCGTTAGACTCTACAACTTGTTGTTCCAGCCAAGGCTTTAAAAACTCACTGTAATCAGTGTCAGCGTGGCTTTGTTTGTATTTATTAGCCAGTGCTAGTGCAAAGTGACCGTTGTCTAAACCAGACTCTTTTAATTGCGACACGTAACGTCCAGAATAAGTAAGCTCTGGATTATGCACCCATGTTGCCATGCGCTTTATAGTATCGGAGTAATAATTAACACCATAAGCATTATCCATCCATTTAGCGACATCAGTGAGCTGTGCAAATATTTCATCGCCCCACGACTGAAGACTACGCCGTGTGTTATTAAAGTTAAGCATTAGCCCTTCTTCTCGACCTTGATTGACTACTGTGTCGAGGTTTTCAGTACTGCGTGCTTGTTCTTTCCAATCCATTGGAGCTGAATCTTTTAATAAACAATACGTTAAAAACACATCTAAAAAGTGAATTTGCTCAATATCAATACCAACTTCGCTAAACGGATTAACGTCTAATGCGCGAATTTCTACGTATTCAATGCCTGCTCGAAGCAGTGCATCCGTTGGCGTTTCGCCACTTTTAGCATTACGCTTAGGACGAATTGGCGAGTAAAATTCGTTTTCAATCTGCAGAATATTTTTATTTAACTGCTTAGGGTTTTCACTCTTATAGTCATCAAGATCACCATAAATTTCTGATGGTGTGTTGATTGCTTTTTTAAGGCCTGCTACATATTCATCTAACGAGTTATACATTACGCGTAGTGACGACTGAGCGCTATTCGTATAACCTAAATTTCCTAAACGCAGTGCCGTACCAACTTCTAAGTAAAGCGTACCTTTACCTAGTTTTTTAAATGGTAAATCGGTTTTTCGACCTTGTAAAAATGAGTTACACAATGCTGGCGATGCACCAAACATGTAACTTATTAGCCATAGTTCGCGTTTAAAGTTACGAATAAGCGCTAAATAACCTTCTGAAATAAAATCTTGAAGGCTTGCATTGCTTTTTTGTAACGAATGAAGCGATTGCCAAAGCGTATCTGGGAATGAAATATTAAAGTGAACACCTGCAATTGCTTGCATCATACTTCCGTAACGATTTTTTAACCCTTCACGGTATAGTGTTTTCATTTGACCAGTATTTGAACTACCAAATTGAGCTAAAACAATATCATCTTGGTGTTCAATAAAGCATGGCATACTAATAGGCCAAAGCAGTTCATCGTCCATCTTTTCTAGAGTGAACTTTTGAAGATCTTTTAATTGCTTAAGAGTTTGCGTTGACGACTCACTAACTGGAGTAATAAATTCAAGTAAAGATTCAGAAAAATCAGTTGTGATATGGCCATTAGTTAACGCACTGCCCACCCCTTTTGGATGACCTTTAGGTGATATAGCACCATTCTCTTGTATTCTTAGCGACTCTCGCTCTATGCCACGTTTAATGCCTTTAACTGCATGTTGGTGCTCATTTACTGATAACGCTTCAAGTGCGCTAGCTAAATCATGTGTTGTCAAAAAATCTTTCCTCGGGCCACGTGGCTTAATCATAAGGTTATGGGGACTAATTACTTAGACTCAAGATTAATACCAATTTTTATTGAAAATATGATCATTCTATCGCATTAAATAGCGCACTCACTGCGTTAAAAATTACTCATATAGAACAACTATATGTCATAATTTTCGCCTTGCTATTGTGCTATTTTCTTAGCGCTATAATAGATCACTTATTTAATGCAACTGGTATAAATTGCTAAGAACTATATAACTTTTCAAATTTAATAATTATTTCCCCACTCTATACATGCGCTTAATATGACCAACATCATTATATTAAGTCGTAATATTGCCATTGCTATGTGCATTATACAAATGCTTTAAATACGTATTTAATTATAAATCAAATAAGTAAAATATCAGCTTAAAGTAATAGACCGGAACTTATGCAAAATCAGTTCAATTTAGCTGTCCCGTATTTAAACTTGATCTAGATCAATAAATACAATTATTTGTCTTATGAGCATAGAAGGAAGGACGCTATTTTTTGCTTTGTAGAGTGTAAGCAATATAATGACTGCAACAATAAAGGATGATAATAAATACAATGCACAATGATAAAAGCTTAAAAAATGAAGAAGTATACTTTGATGAATCACAAGAGCTGGTTTCCACTACTGATCTTAAAGGTGTAATAACATACGTCAATCAAGCGTTTTGTGCTGTAGCAGGATATAGCGCACAAGAGCTTATCGGTCAGCATCATAATATTGTTCGCCACCCTGATATGCCAAAAGCAGCCTTTAAAGAAATGTGGGCAACATTAAAACAAGAACACTCGTGGCGCGGTATGGTTAAAAACCGCTGTAAAGATGGCCGCTATTACTGGGTAGATGCCTTTGTAACCCCCATTTTTGAACATGGCCGACTTGTTGGTTATCAATCTGTAAGAACCAAAGCAAGCTCTCAACTTAAGCAACGTGCACAAACACTTTACAACAAAATAAATACCAACAAGTCATTATTTAAACTACGAGAACACACCACAATACGACAAAGCCTTACTTTTATAAGTCTATTATTTTGGCTGATTTTTATTGCTGTCGCGGCATCAATCACCATTGCTGCAATTAGCCTATTTATTTGTGCTTTAGTTATTGTGCTAAATTATGACGAACTCATTGTTACCCCTAAAATATTACGCGAACAAAAAGCAAAAGCCGATTCAATCTCTCGTTATATTTACAGCGGCCATACACCGCACAGTGTAAGTGATTATAGAGAGCAAATGCTAAGTGCAAAATTGCGCACAGTTCTTGGCCGTATGAAAGACTCAACATTAAGCTTTAATGGCATCGCGACTGATTTAGACAAACAATCAACACTCACCGAAAAAGGCATTTCTTCGCAAGGTGAGCGTTTAGAACAAATTGCATCAGCGATGACTCAAATGAGTTCTACCATTGGTGAAATATCAGTAAATACCGCTCAAACAGCTGATAAAGTGAATAACACCCATCAAAGTTGCTCAGAGATAAAAGACCACATTGCAGATAATAGTAAAATGGTATCTGACTTAGCTTCTCAAGTAGAACAAGCAGCAAATACAGCCACCAGCTTAGCCACTGAAGCAGATAAAATTGGTAAGGTAATGAGTGAAATAGAGGGAATTGCCGATCAAACTAACTTACTTGCTCTTAATGCAGCGATTGAAGCAGCTAGAGCGGGAGAACATGGTCGAGGCTTTGCAGTAGTCGCAGATGAGGTAAGGACTCTTTCGTCACGCACTCAAAATGCTACGACACAAATCCATAGTTCTATTAAAGAAATACAAGACACTTTATTTAGCTGGTCCAAAGTAATGCAAAGCACTAAAGCACAAGCCGATAACTGTGTTTTGACAACCGATAAAACCCAAGTTGAATTAGAGGGTATTTTTATCCAAATCAGTGAAATATCTCACTTGGCAATACAAATATCATCCGCTGCAGAAGAGCAACAAATGGTTAGTAACGACATTAGTAATAATGTTTCGCAAATTAAAGACTTTGGCGATAACAACTTAAGTTTAAGCTTTAATGTGGCAAAAGGTGCAGCTGAGCTTGTTGAAGGCTCACGTAGAGTGAACGATTTATTACTAACTTTTAAAGTTTAACAAACATAAAAAGCCGCTATTTTAGCGGCTTTAGAGTTTAATTATTTACAATCAGCGTTTGGTAAATATCAAAGCGTCGTCATTTGCATCAATAACAATCACGCTACCTGGTATGTAGTCCCCATTAAGTAGCTTTTGTGCTAGCGGATTTTCAATCGTTTGCTGAATAGCACGCTTAAGCGGGCGTGCACCGTACACAGGATCAAACCCACTTGCTGCAATTCGCTCAAGTGCAGCATCGCTTATTTCAAGCAGATACCCCATCTCTGTTAAACGCTCACGTAATTTCATTAACTGAATATCAGCTATTTCTTTTATATGCTCGTTTGCTAACGGGTGGAATACAACAGTCTCGTCAATACGGTTAATAAACTCAGGTCTAAACTCATTAATCAATACTTCCATTACTTTAGCTTTAAGGGTCGTATAGTCATTATTACCCGCTTGTTCTTGGATAATATCTGAGCCTAAATTTGATGTCATGATAATAACCGTATTTTTAAAATCAACGGTTCTACCTTGTCCGTCAGTTAATCGGCCATCATCTAACACTTGCAGTAAAATGTTAAACACATCTGGGTGTGCTTTTTCTATTTCATCAAGCAATATAACTGAGTAAGGTTTACGACGAACAGCTTCTGTTAAATAACCGCCCTCTTCATAACCCACATAACCTGGAGGTGCGCCCACTAGGCGTGCAACTGAGTGCTTTTCCATAAACTCAGACATGTCGATACGCACCATGGCATCTTCGGTATCAAACATAAAACCAGCCAGTGCTTTTGTAAGCTCGGTTTTACCCACACCAGTTGGACCTAAAAACAAGAAAGAACCAATTGGGCGATTAGGATCTGCAAGTCCTGCACGTGAGCGTCTTATTGCGTTAGCAACAGCAACGACCGCTTCATCTTGCCCTATTACTTTACTGTGTAACTTATCTTCCATTTGCAGCAGCTTTTCACGCTCACCTTGTAGCATTCTTGCAACAGGAATACCTGTCCAGCGAGATAAAATTTCAGCAATTTCATCCTCACCTACTTGGTTTTTAAGCAGAGTCATTTCTTGCATTTCGGCTTGTGAGGCTAAATCAAGTTTTCGTTCAAGCTCTGGAATTCGCCCATATTGCAGCTCTGACATACGCTGTAAATCACTTGCTCTTCGCGCTACATCTAAATCTAATCTTGCTTGTTCAAGCTCGGCTTTAATTACTTGTGTACCTTGAAGCGATGCTTTTTCAGCATTCCAAATTTCGTCTAGCTCACGATATTGCCCATCAAGGTCGGTGATCAACTCTTGCATTTCGGTGCGACGCTTTTGACTCGCCTCATCTTTTTCTTTAGCAAGTGCATTATCTTCTAATTTTAATTGGATAATACGACGCTCAAGCTTATCTAACGACTCTGGTTTTGAATCAATTTGTAATCGAATCGAAGAACCCGCTTCGTCTATTAAATCAATTGCTTTATCTGGTAACTGACGATCGCTAATGTAGCGGTGAGATAACTGCGCCGCAGCAACAATCGCGGGATCAGTAATTTCTACTGAATGATGTAGCTCATATCGCTCTTTTAAGCCACGCAATATTGCAATGGTATCTTCAACCGACGGCTCTTCAATGAGTACCTTTTGGAATCGACGCTCAAGTGCTGCGTCTTTCTCTATATATTTACGGTATTCATCAAGCGTGGTTGCGCCAACACAGTGTAACTCACCGCGTGCTAAAGCTGGTTTTAGCATATTACCCGCATCCATTGCGCCATCACTTTTGCCTGCACCCACAATAGTGTGTATTTCATCAATAAATAAAATGACTTGGCCTTCTTCTTTAGCCAATTCGTTTAACACTGATTTTAAACGCTCTTCAAATTCACCGCGATATTTAGCGCCCGCAACTAGTGCTCCTAAATCAAGCGATAAAACACGTTTGTTTTTTAATCCTTCAGGTACTTCACCATTAATAATACGCTGTGCTAAACCTTCTGCTATTGCTGTTTTACCAACACCTGGCTCACCGATTAATACAGGGTTATTTTTAGTACGGCGTTGTAGTACTTGAATCGTGCGGCGAATTTCGTCATCACGACCAATAACAGGGTCAAGCTTACCTTGCTCTGCTCGCTCAGTTAGATCAATCGTGTACTTTTCAAGCGCTTGGCGTGTTTCTTCGGCATTTGGGTCATCAACTTTTTGACCACCGCGAATCGCTTTAATTGCGGTTTCAATTTTAGTGGAGGTAATATTTAACGATCTGAATATATCGCCAAGTGGACCTTTATCGTCGCATGCTGCCAGTACAAACAATTCACTTGATATGTATTTGTCTTTGCGTTTTTGCGCATACTTGTCACATAGGTTAATAAGTGAAGCCATATTATTTGATAGCTGCACGTCGCCACCTACGCCTTCTACTTTAAATAGTTTTTCTATTTCTTGAGAAAGCTTGGTGTTAAGTTCATCTGCGCTGACCCCCGTTTGGGCAAATAACGCACGCACACTGGAGCCGCTTTGCTGCAGTAATGAGTACATTAAATGTACGGGTTCAATAAATTGATGGTCGCGGCCAAGGGCTAGCGATTGCGCATCAGAAAGCGCAGATTGAAATTTACTTGTAAATCTATCTAAACGCATGGTGTTACCTATTAAATAATCTAATTGCTTAATTAATGGGTATGTTTAGGTGTTTGTTCAAGGTGTAGAGAGAAATATAATAGCTAAAGGTGCTAATTACTTGCGCCAGATCAAACTTGCCATACGTCCGGTTTGTCCATCCCGTCGATAAGAAAAAAATAAGTCACTTTGAGAGACTGTACAATAGTCGCCGCCTGTAATATTTTTAACGCCTTGCTGGGTAAGTAAAGTACGCGCAATGCCATAAATATCAGCAAGATATTTGCCATTAGCTTGTGGTGTAAATGCTTGAATAAATGAAGAAGACCTTTTTTGAAATAACTCAAGCACTTCAGCCCCAACCTCAAATTGAGTTGGCCCAATTGCAGGCCCTAGCCAAGCATTTATATTTTCATACTTTGAGCTAAAACATTCTAAAGTATTTTTAATAATTCCCTGCTCAAGCCCTCGCCAGCCGCCATGTATAGCTGCAACTTCCTTCTCATCGTCACTCACTAATAAAATAGGTAAGCAATCGGCAGTCATTATAGCCAAAGGCTGATTTAATAACTGAGTATAAAGCGCATCAGCATTGTGTAACTTATTAGAGTCAAAATGTTCATCAACAATAACAACATCAGAGCTATGAACTTGATTTAGCCACACGGCAGGTTTAGGTAAGTGTTTGGTTAATAGTGAGCGGTTTTTTGATACATGATCTTGATTATCTCCAACATGGTATCCCAAATTGAAACTTTTAAATGGGGTTTTTGAAACACCACCTCCACAAGTAGTACTTAACGTTCCTACTTTATGAAGGTTTTGCCATGTCGCTGACAATAAGTGCATTATCTATCGATATCAGGATTAGCTTTAGTATCTTCACGTAGTGCATGTGTCATAGCAACCATATCATCAGGGATAGGTGCTTGCCATGTCATCATTTCACCCGTGATTGGATGCGCAATGCTCAATTTTACAGCATGTAGTGCTTGGCGTCTAAAGCTACGAAGTAACTCAAATAACTCAGGTGTTGCACCTTTAGGTGGACGCGGACGGCCGCCATAAGATTGATCGCCAATTAGCGGATGATTTAAATGCGCCATGTGGACACGAATCTGGTGAGTACGGCCTGTTTCTAGGCGCAGACGTAAACGAGTATGAGCACGAAATTTTTCAGCAACACGATAATGTGTAATTGCCGGTTTACCCAGTTCATGTACGGCCATATGCGTACGCTGAGTAGGATGACGGCCAATCGCTTTTTCAACCATACCACCTGCAGTCATAGTACCATTACACAGTGCTTCATATTCACGCGTAAAGTTTTCACGCTTTTGCAGCGCTGTTACTAAATGCGTTTGTGCTGGAATCGTTTTAGCTACAACCATTAAACCGGTCGTGTCTTTATCTAAACGATGCACAATACCTGCGCGTGGCACGTTAATTATTTCAGGGTAGTAATGTAGCAATGCGTTTAACACTGTTCCATTAGGGTTACCCGCACCTGGGTGAACCACTAGGCCCATTGGTTTATTAATTACCAAAATATCATCGTCTTCATAAACAATGTTTAATTTGATATCTTGTGCTTCATATTCGCGTGGTGCTTCAATTGTTGTTTCAACACTTACAACTTCACCACCTAGTAGCTTTTCGCGTGGAGTGTTGAAAATTTCACCGTCTACAGTGATTTTATCATCCAAAATCCACGTTTTTATACGAGAACGTGAATAATCAGGGAACAATTGTGCTAATACTTGGTCTAGACGTTTACCACCTAATTCGGTTGGAACGTCGGCTTGAAGAGAAATTTGCTCTGACATTAGTAACTTTACCCAATTTACCAGTGCAAGCTTTGCTCGACTGGGTTAGAATCGCTTTTAATAAAAGCATAATATAATACGCATAGTTTACTCGGTTTTACCGACTTGGCCTAGCCGAAGACATCGAAGGTAACAAATAAAATGATAAATAAAATAGGGAAACGTGCATTTGCCATTGTTTTTTCAGTTTCTGTACTTAGTTTAGGCGCTTGTTCGTCTGCTCCAGACCAAGAAGACATTCAACGTGTACCGAATAAGTCTGCACACGCTTTATATGAAGATGCAAAAGAAACGCTAGATTCTGGTTTATATGCTCGTGCAATTGAACTTTTGAGTGCAATAGACTCTCGCTACCCGTTTGGCCCATTCTCTAAGCAAGTACAAATGGACTTAGTCTATGCACATTATCAATCAGGTAATACTGAACAAGCGCTTGCAACCATTGACCGCTTTATTCGCTTAAACCCAAATCATAAAGACTTAGACTACATGTATTACATGCGTGGTTTAGTAAACATTAAAGCAGATAAAAATGCGTTCCAAGAGTACTTTGGTGTAGATAGAGCCGACCGTGATGCTAACCGTACTCGTGTTGCATTTACAGATTTATCGACATTAGTAAAACGTTTTCCAAAAAGTGATTACGCGCCTGAAGCTAAGCGTCGTTTAGTGTGGCTTTTAAACCGCATGGCACGTTATGAATTAAAAGTAGCAACTTACTATTACGAACGTGAAGCTTATTTAGCTGCCGCTAATAGAGGTAAGTTTGTTGTTGAGCATTATTCACAAAGCAGTTACTTAGATCCCGCGCTTGAAATGATGGAGAAAAGTTACGACCAATTAGGTTTAACTGAGCTTAGTGAGCACGCAAAGCAAACACGAAAACTAAATAAAAGAACTAAATAAAAGCACTAAATAAAAAAGGCGCTTACTAAGCGCCTTTTTACTACATAGAAAAACAAGCTTAAATCGCTTCTTCATCTTCCTCTGCAGTACGAATACGTATTACACGCTCAACATCTGTGACAAATATTTTACCATCACCGATTTTTCCTGTTTGCGCCGTTTTTACTATTACTTCAATTGCACGGTCTACATCTTCATCAGTCAATACAATATCAAGTTTTACTTTAGGTAAAAAATCGACCATATACTCTGCGCCACGATATAGCTCAGTGTGACCTTTTTGACGCCCAAAGCCTTTAACTTCGCTTACCGTCATCCCCGTAATACCTACATCAGACAACGCTTCACGCACATCATCTAACTTAAAAGGTTTAATAATTGCTTCTATTTTTTTCATATTAATTACTTTTGAAAGCTTCAGTTGCCTCGATTTTAGACAATCATGATGTTCATAGCAAACAAAGCGATTGAATTACGGTGATAAAACAACCGATCGTGGTATAATTTATTATATAAAAATAGCTATACTTAAATGACTAGCAGTAAATGAGATTAATATGAAAAACAAACAAAACGGGTTCACCCTTTTAGAACTCATGGTAACCGTAGCTATCGTTGGCATTATTGCATCAATTGCGATTTGGAATAGCAGCGATATGCTAGAAGAAAATAGAGCTGAGAATTTTTTGTTGGAATTAAAAAGAAATATTAGCTACGCCCGTGCTCAAGCTGCAAGTACGGATGAAATTGTTATCATATGCCCTGCTCCTATAAGTAAAGTTGAGATTAATCGATACTTTAAATGTCAAAGTTCATGGGGGGAGGATTCAATCATAACTCTCTTTGTAGATACTAATAATAACGGAATATATAACTGGAAAAAAGATACTATTTTACGCACCATGGAGCAGATAAATAGTATAGACAAGGTTAAATTTACTGGTGATAGTAGCCTTCGCTTTAATACTAGTGGGCGCATTACAACAAACCTAAACACCAGCGGTAACTTTGCTGGCTTTGTATACTGCCCCAATAATGACAATGAAAACAATAAAGCGCTGAATGTATCAGTATCTGGTACTGCTTTTTACCTTGGTGACACCACTGAAAAGTGTGATTAAAAAACGTACAATTATATCTTGTCATATTTGTATCATTTACTAGACTGAGTTAATCATTTATTAACTCAGGTCTTCAAGGATGAGATTATCAATATCAAAAAGTAAGGGAGTAACACTTCTCGAATTAATGGTATCTATGGCTGTTGTCAGTATTATCAGCCAATTATCTATGTGGTTTTACCCAGATTTTTTAGCTAAAAACCGCTTAGATAACCACGTAAACCTCCTACACCGAAATATAAATTATGGCCGTTTATATGCCATTGAAAATACTACTTACGTCACGCTATGTGCACTAAAAGACAGTCAATGTACTAAAGACGAGTGGAATGGCCAAATGTCACTCTTTATCGACAAAGATAAATCAACCTCGTTAGATGATGATGAACTACTCTTGAGTACTTTTGAGGAGATCCATGAAGCTGACAGTCTTAAATACCCTCGCAGCGCAATTACGTTTCGTCCTGATGGTTCTTTGAATGGTTTTCAAAATGGTACTTTTATATATTGCCCCAACAGCAATAAGGCCAACCTCGAGGGGTTGGCCTTATCAGTAAGTCAAACTGGCAGAATACGTATTAAATCAACTGATAAGTGCCAGAAGAAGTAATCTAGGCTATCGACCCCAGCAATAACCAATATCGGTGTCTCCTTTAGACCCTTTTGCACCTTTGAGACCAATATCAGTGATTGAAAGCTCTTTACAATCAGTATCTCCTTTTACAGCACCGTCTATAGGCTTAGCTGTAATAGTGAAGGTATTACTATCAACTACGCTGATAGATAGTTCAAAGTGACCATTTTCGGTTTTACTTTGTAGCCCTAAGTCAGTAAAGGATTGCGTATACTCACGATTATCTACAAAATATTGCTCCTCTTTATTTGCAGCATCTAACAATGCTGCAGCAGCTTCAGCGCGCGAAGCACGCTTTACATATTCTGTATAATTGGGCAATGCAATTGAAGCAAGTATGCCTACAATTGCAACCGCTATCATCAGCTCAATTAAGGTAAACCCATGTTGTTTCTTCATTTAATTTCCTTAATTATTAACTTCGTCATTTTCTTCACGTTTATAGATATATGTTTGTTGAGTTTTAAAGCCAAACCCTACTGCATTGTCATTAACCAATACAACTTTACCATCAACAATTGTTAAGCCAGGGCCCTTTATCTCAACAGGCTTCATTGGGTTTTCAGCATTTTCACCTTTGATACCCGGCCCAATTAGATAAAACTGACTTTCTTGTGTTACGTCAACTGTTGGGTTGTCATCACACTTACCATCTCCATTACCATCTACGCATGAAGGGCCTTCGCCAAAGTATAACTGAGGTGTATCTGGTACATCATAGCTGGTTGTAAATTTAAGGTCGTCATACACTTTCGTACCATAATGTAGGTGAAATGCGTATAAAGAACCACCACCACCACTTAGTGAACATTGGTTTTCAGTCGATGTATCTGATGCAGGTGTGAAACTTGTAAAATAAGCAACACCTCCAACAACTGTAGCAGCAGCTAGTGATTTTTCACCCGTTCCTAACTCATATCTCCAACCATTAAATTTAGCCAAGTCGACTTCTAAGTCAACAAAATCATCAACGTCATCTAGAGCATTACCAAATGGGTCTGAATTCATTTGCATCAAATCAGCAGGTACAATAGTATCCGGTGCATTCGTTTTATATGATTTAGTAACTGTATTTTCATCTCTGATCATAAACAGTTGATCTTTTTCATTGGTACCGGTTGGTTTTGAGCGGTTACCACTACCAATAACTATTGCATCATACGGCGTATCTAAGCGTGTTATAACGGTACTACCATCAACTGTTGTCTCGCTTACTTTACTATAAATGGTTCGTGCAACGAGTGGTTTGTAAAAAAAGCGTCTGTCCTCAGTTGCTTTATTACTGCCAAGCTCAGCTAATTTAAAGTGACTAAATTCACTAGTACTAGTGCCTGGCATATCTATACGCCAAATATCTCCACCAGTATCTGCCGCATAAATTCGGTCTATATATCCATCATAATCTGAGTCAAGCGTGGTAATATCTGCAGCAATACTATGCTTACCTTTAAAGCCATTAATATCGGGTGTTAATGCCCATACTCTTTTACCTGTTTCTGCTTCAACAATGTAAATACCTCGCCCTGTACTATCTTCACTTTTAATCACCGCATCTTTGTTTGTATCGTACCCAGCACCAAAAATTAATAAAGGCTTGTCACCAAATGCTTTAATGTAGGCTATTTGCGGTTTTGACCATGTTTGCGCAAGCTCTTTAAAATCACCTTTTCCGCCTTCTATTGGTGCGCTCCATAGTTTTTTAGGCTGATCGGGATTTGTTATATCCAGTGCGTAGTAGTTTTTACCACCTCGACGCATCCCTGCAAAAGCCCATACTTCATCATCACCACTCGCATCAATAATCCCGTCGTTTAAACCATCGCTATTTAAGTTTTTATTATTAAAATAAACGCTGATTGGACCATCCATACCATATTTTTTACCCGTTTCTTTGTTGCGCAGCGGTTGAATAATGCTGTACAGATCTGAGGGTATAAATGCCCAGCTTTCAGATACTTCATTATTTGTATCATCGTCTTTAAACATATGCAAAAAGCCAGCATTGGTACCAATAAGAATACGAATATCATCATTACCGTAATCAAGCGCAACAGGCTTTGAATGCAGAGGATCACCAAAAATATCATCTCTTTGATCCGTGGTATCGTTATCGTTATCTTCATCATCAACATCAATACCCATAGCCCATTTAATATCTGAACTAGATAAGCTAATTGGGTTATTAGTTATTAAATCAAGAATGTCACTAACAATCGATGTAGTAAATCGTACTATATCGCCTTGTTTATCTGTATATAGTGTTCTTCGTTCTTCTGCGTTGGTTCCTGTTAAGGTACTTAGTTGATAATTAACGCCACCTTGTGCTACTAAGTTCCCATCTGCTGACTTACCATCAGGAAGCCAAAATGTTTTTGCATCAGTGTCTATCAAACCATTAGAATCAAGCGCTACATTGCCTGCTGAATCAACTATGTTACTACCCGATACCTTTAACTTTTTTAAGTTACCGCCCCAGCGGGTATTTGTCTCTGGGTAAAACATTGCAAAATAAATAGCATCTCGACTACGGGTTTGATCTACGTTGTTACTAGCAACAGAGGGAGATGAAAAGCTATCATTTACTTCACGAATACGAGAAATTGCACTGTTTAATGATTCAGAAAGCTCATCTGGCGTACTTGCGGGCAAGTTTTCACCACCACCTAAAGAAGCAGCTCTGCGTAAAAGCTCTTGTCCGCTCGCACTCATACCAGAGCCAAAACCGATAGTATATAAACGGCCTGTTTCATGAATATCGGGAGTCGATGGGTATAAATCAACAGTAGTGTCGCTTGTACCATGAATAATTTTAGCCATTTGGTGTAGGTAACTACTGTAGTAACTATCCGTATTCCAGTTTAATCCTTCCCCAAAGTACTTCTCATGCTCTGCACTAATTTGGCTGTCACTATCATTATCACCAGATGGGTCGCCATCGGTCATATAAATGATATTTATCGAGTTGTCGCAGCGCTTAGCCTCAGCGGTGCTATCTGCAAAAGGCGATATGTAAGTATACTCATAATTATTTGTAGTTACATTTTCACACTCATAACTCCAGCGGCCTCTATTTCTAACCCAACCACATTCAAGCTGTGTAAACTCACTTCCAGTTCTTAACTCGACACTCGTATCACGTTCAAGAATTGTGGCCTCTAAGCCATATTGAACTTTTTGCCCTGTAATATATAAATAAGCTTCCCATAGAGTCTCAGTAAGCGGGGTTCCACCATCTGCAGGTAAAGATGCAACCGACGAACGTACAACTGATGAATCACTACCAACACCGTTAACAATGTAACCACCGGTCGTACTTTTAAAGCGCATTAAACCAAAGTCGATAGTATCTTCGTTATCAGAAATGACTTTATTCATCGCAAACTGCGCAGCAGCAAGACGGCTATCAATACATAAATTATATAAGTTTAAAAAATTATTAAAACCACAGTTACCACCACTTGAAGATGAAAAAGCCATGCTTCCTGATGTATCAAAAATCAGTAATACTCGGGGCTTTTCTTCAACATCCACATCATGATTAACATAAAGCTCTATATCTTCAGCATAAACTGACGCACTTATTGTTAAGCCAAGTAAAGAGGCTAACACTTTGTTTAATTTTAATTTCATATTAAATCCCCTTACTTATGCTAGCCATTTCTTGCGCTACACCTGTAACAATGGTTAGTTCATGCTTACTTTTAGAGCCATATTCTATTGTCGTGGCGACCTGTAACATATTGCACGATATACCTGCTGTAAAATTAAAGCGTCGAGGACACTCTAGGTCAAGCGCACCTTTGTTTAGATTAACCATTTTGCTTTGCATACCATCATGTGTTGCGATCACCATGCCTTCTTTATCAGAGGCTGCAATCGAAGTGACTTCATCTGGACTCAAAAAAAACTGATTATTCGCACCTTTATTTGCTTCATCAGAAATCATGCGCTGTACTTCGCCAATAAGTTCATTTTCGGCCACTTCACGCTCTTGCGCTGCATTGGTAATTTTAATATCAATACTACTACTGCTCATAAGAGTCACCGCTATACCCGTCACTGCAATTACCATTATTAGAGCAGTGATCAGTACTACACCCTGCTGCTTTTTCTGTGATTGTTTTAAATACGCCATAAATTTGATCCAACATTATTTAATCGAATAGTCGTGGTAAACACTGTGCGTCTGAAACTATCTGTGAATTTCAATTCACGCTTGTCTTCATCTTCACCTAATATGTAAGTTTGGTTTTTAATTTTAACCCCAGGGTCTGGCTCCAATGCGCGTATTAATAAAAATACCTGTACTGTTAAAATACCCTTTCGATTTTCCCAATCAGTGTGCTCCATACTTTTAATACTTCGGTATGTATCTACACGATTGTCGCTGTTTGTATCGAGACCAAAAACAAACCGCATGTTCTCAACGCCTTCCATAATAGTTTCTGTGGTGATATTCCCACCAACTAAGCGCTTTCTCATTAATGCAGGTACAGTTAGGTTCTTGTTATTTACTTTATATGTTTGCTCTGAAATATAATAAACATGATGGCTATACGGCCAAATAGAGGCATTAACAGAACTTCCTGTAATTTCACCTCGCTTGAATTGGGCTCTCTCTTGCTCCGCTATGAAATAGTTTTCACTCGTTTGAGTCTCAGCTTCAGTTAATTGATCACCTTGTAAAAACTTTAACTGAATAATATCGGTACCTTTTACTGGACTCGTTACGCAGTTTAGTTCTTTTGAAGCATCTGCAACCTTCGCATAAATAGTTCTAAAGTTACTCGCAGTTGCCAAATCAGGAAAACTACCGTTATTTAGTCCTTCAAAACAGTCATTTAGCGGGTTTGATAATGCTTCTGTGTTTACCGAAGTAAAAGAATCATCATAATAAGTGCCCCAAAAGCCAATTTGTTCAATATCACGTTGCATTATGTTAATTGCAAGGCGTCCTGATTCTTGAAGTTCACCAATAGTCATCGTATCTTTAGTGGTTACTTTCATACCTATATAGGTAAACATAACGCCGCCTAAAATTAACCCACCAATAAATAATGAAATCATCATTTCTACAAGTGTAAAACCTTTTTGCTTCATGTTAGCTCCTAAGGTAAATATAACTAGTTAAAACAACTAAACGGCGCTTTTTATCAGCCGTTCCACACTTGATGTCTCCAGTCGTACTATTTGCATTAAACTCTTGACGCCCTTGCCAAGATACAACGACCTCTAAATTAAATGCTTTACCACCTGTACCTGCAACTGCAGTAGCCGCAATACATACAGTTGCGTCATCTAAAGAGCCTGTGTTTTCCCTTGCTTTTATAGCTCTTTTCCATTGCTCAAGGTCTAGGGCTGCAACTTGCGCTGCGCTACAAGTGCTTGTAAAACACGTCTGTGAGGTTTTAGTTGAGGCTTCGCTATTAAATGTTTGGGTATATAGGCTCGCTATTTGCGGGGTATCGTTAGCACGGATACGCTGCACAATATCATTACCAAGTGCAACTGCAGCAGCACGCTGCATAGAATCAAAGCTTGCTTGCTTTGCTTTTGCTTGCAAAGCAACTGCGCCTAAAAGGCCAAAACTAAGAATAATAAATGCAATTAGCACTTCAATCAGAGTGAAGCCTCTTTGCACTTTTACGTGAGGTGATTGCATAATAAAACCAAATAAAAATTATCTGATTATAAGTTTATGTTATTTATTTGAGGAATCAATGAGGACTAAGACAAGCGGTTATATTTGTTGATAAACGGTTAATTAAACCTGTTTATTCAATAACACCGTTGATAATTAAGACTCAAATATATTTAAATCAGGGGGAGGTAATTGCAAGGTAAGCCTAAAGCGAATTTTTTACTAATTTAAGCTCACGGCGGCTCACTGGCAATAACTCACTGCACCCTTGTAGCTCAATCATATGATTGCCATTCGCTTTTGAATGCAAAGCAATTACTTTTTGTTTATTAACCAATGTATTGCGATGAATTCGCAAAATATGTGTAGGATATTGTAACTCTAATTGTTTTAGACTTTGTTCAAGTAAAGCTTCTCCACCACAGAATATCATTTTGGTATACTTTTCTTCTGCACTAAAGTACAAAACATCATTTATATCAACACTACGTAGAGTACCAGCTAGCTGATAAGAGATTTTTACATTTTGTTGTTTTTGAATATGTACTTTATTTAAACGCCCGACTTGCTTAAGCACCTTTTGCAATGATTGCTCTGAAATAGGTTTAACTAAATAGCCTGCAGCGCTTAATTGTAAAGCATCGAAGGCATGCTCAGGGTGAGCAGTTATAAAAACAATAGCAGGAGGTAGAGTTAAACTATTGAGCTCATTAGCAACTTGTAAACCATTCATACCAGGCATATCAACATCTAAAAAAATCAAATCCGGCGTTTGCTTTTTAGCCAGTACTAGGGCTTCATTACCATTACTTGCCTCGCCTTGTACAACTATGCTTTTATCATGTGCCAACAAACGAATTAAGCGCGATCTCGCAAGAGGTTCATCATCAACAATGAGTACGTTCATACACTGCCCTCAATTAACTTAGGAATAACGACCTTGACCCTAAACACATCATTTTTATTAGTAATTGTTAGCTGCGCTTTATTTTTATAATAAATATTTAATCGCTGGCGAATATTTTCAAGCGCCATGCCGTTATTAGGCCTAGTTTGAGCATTAGAAATTGTTATAGGGTTAGAAACAATCATGGTTATATAGCCGGTAGTTATATGTAGCTCTACTTTTATTTCTGCACCATGCTCACTTGTTTCAACACCGTGGCATACTGCATTTTCAATTAATGGCTGCAGGGTTAAACAAGGAATGTTCAATGCAGGTAGTTCATTGGGTATTTGCCAATCAACGCTTAAGCGATTACCGAAACGCCATGTTTCAAGTGCTATATATTGCTTACTCAGCGTTACTTCATCGTCAAGAGATACATTTTTCCCTGAGTGCATCGCAGCCTGCGATAAGGCGGCTAGTGCTAAAATAGCCTGCTCTGCCGCATCGGCATCATGATGGGTAAGCTCTGCAGCGGTGTTTAAACTATTATATAAAAAATGAGGACGTATTCTAGCTTGCAAGGCATCAAGCTCAGCTCGAGAAAGTGCTTTAGTTTGTTGCTCTTTTTCAAAATGAATTAATAAAAATTGGACGAATAAAGCCGCCAATAAAGCCACTATAATACAATTACGAAGTGTGAAATAAATTAAGTTATCTGTATCATCTATATCAAAAGCAAAATGGGAAAATAAAATACTAAAAATGCATGTAGATAATAAAAAAAAGATAAAAAACAAACTTAACTGAAAAATTTGAGTGCGCGTTTGTAAGAAAAATCTACAAAAGTATAAAGAAGAGGTACCGACTAAAACAATTAAATGCATAAATAAACTGATGATCCCAAGTCGAAGCCAAATATCTCCTTCTACATTGGGTGCAAAGGCTAAAACAATAGCAATAACTTGAGAAACAATAAGCGAAGCTAGTACGCCTCGCTCATTAAAAAGAGCCGAAAAAAGCAAACCATCATTTTTTAGTGACTTGCTCATAACGACTCTCCTATAATCTAAATTTTAAATTAACGTAGCTCTACAGGAACAGCAAATACGATATTCTCTTCTTCGCCTGGGTTTTCAACAACCTGCGTACCACCAAGATCTTTTAATCGGCTTATAACTTGTTGCACAAGTACTTCTGGCGCAGATGCACCCGCAGTTACACCCACTGATTTAGAACCTGAAACCCACTGCTCTTGCACATCAGTTGCATCATCAATTAAATAAGCAACAGTGCCCATTTTATCTGCAAGTTCACGTAAGCGATTAGAGTTAGAGCTGTTTTTAGCGCCAACAACTAATAGCACATCAACTTTGTCAGCTAAGTCACGAACAGCATCCTGACGATTTTGCGTTGCATAACAAATGTCATCTTTACGAGGTCCGTCAATTGATGGAAACTTATTGCGTAGTGCGTCAATAACATCTGCTGTGTCATCAACTGAGAGTGTTGTTTGGCTGCAATAAAAAAGGTTTTCAGCATTTTTTACATTAAGCGCAACAACATCATCAACGGTTTCAACAAGATAAATGCCACCGGCTGAGTTATCATATTGTCCCATTGTTCCCTCTACTTCAGGGTGGCCATGGTGTCCAATTAAAATACACTCAATACCTTTACGACTCGCACGTGTAACTTCCATATGCACTTTAGTTACCAGCGGACACGTTGCATCAAATACTTTTAAATCACGACGTTTAGCCTCGCTGCGAACCGCTTGCGATACGCCATGTGCGCTAAAAATAACAATACTGTCGTCAGGTACTTGATCAAGCTCTTCAACAAATACCGCACCACGGCTTTTTAGTCCATCAACCACATAGCGGTTATGTACTACTTCGTGGCGAACATAAATTGGCTTTTCAAAAATATCTAAAGCGCGCTCAACAATACTAATAGCACGGTCAACACCAGCGCAAAAGCCGCGAGGATTAGCTAGTAATATTTCCATTAACCTTCCACCTCAATAATATCAACTTCAAACGTTAAACGCTGGCCAGATAAAGGGTGATTAAAATCAATCGTTACCGACTCACCTTGCACTTCGCGGACTAAACCAGGAAGCTCAGTGCCATCAGGTTGAGTAAACGCAATAATTGCACCTACCTTAGCTGGTGTTTCTGGACCAAATTTACTACGGTCAACGTAGTAAATATTATCTGGGTTTGGCTGACCAAAAGCATCTTCAGGTTCTAATTCAAACGTTTTACTTTCGCCTGCAGTTAGCCCTAATAAACACTTTTCGAAGTTTGCCGTTAAGCTGCCATCACCCATTGTTAATTTAGCAGGTTTGTTGTGCACCTTGGTAGAATCAGCGGCAGAGCCATCTTCTAATTTAATAGAAAAATGAAAAATAACTTGCGAGTTTTCACCAATTACAGCTTGGCTCATGCTTTATGCTCCTTTGGACTCTCGCCGGTGAAGGCGTCAAATAACAATAATGCTGCGCCAATACAAATAGCGCAATCGGCAATATTGAATACAGGAAAATGTGAGTCTTTATAAAAAACGTGAATAAAGTCGATTACATAACCATACGCAATACGATCGTATAAATTACCAATAGCGCCAGCAAGTACCAATGCATAAGCGCCGCATAGTACTTTATTTGTAGCAGGTAAGCGTTTTAGCCACCATACAAGCAAAGCACTAATAGCAACGGCAATTGCACTTAAAAACCAACGCTGCCAACCACCCGCTTCACTTAAAAAGCTATAAGCAGCACCATAGTTATGCACATAAGTAATACTAAAAACAGGGAGTAAGTTTATAGACTCTTGATAAGCCATAGTCCCTACAACAAGTGTTTTACTGGCAAAGTCTATTACTAAAAGTAATAGACTCAACCAAAGCCACACTAAACCACTTTTTTGGGCTAGTTTGCTCACTAAGAATAACTCCTAAGCGAATTGACGCTTTTCACCTTCGCCGTCAACATTACTTACACAACGACCACAAATTTCAGGATGAGCAGGCTCAACACCTACATCTTCGCTGTAATGCCAACAACGCTCACATTTAGCAGCATCTGTTGCAGCAACGCTAATGAACAAACCTTCAATTTCGGTAGCTTGTGTATCTGCAGGCTGGCTATCAACTTCAGTAACATTCACCGCTGATGTTAACAATACAAAACGCAGTTCATCACCAAGCGCGTTTAATTTAGCGGCAAGCTCTTTACCCGTAAATAAATTCACCGTTGCTTGAAGTGTTGCACCAATTACTTCTTCTTTACGTGCAGCTTCTAATAAGCGGTTTACTTCGTCACGTACAGTTAAAATCTCTAACCAATCATCGTTACTAAATTGGCTATTTGTTGGCGCTTGTAAGCCATCGTACCAAACTGATGTAAATACGTAGTCACTACGCTCACCCGGTAACGCTTCCCATATTTCTTGTGCGGTAAAGCTCATAATAGGTGCCATCCAACGCGTCATTGCTTCTGCGATATGATAAAGCGCAGTTTGACAAGAACGACGTGCATGGCTATCACTCTTAGCTGTATATTGACGATCTTTAATAACATCTAAATAGAACGAGCCAAGCTCACCCGTACAGAAGTTCATTAGCTTTTGAGTTACTAATAGCATTTGGTAGCTGTCGTATGCGGCTAAAATCTCGTCTTGCAACTGAGCTGCGCGGCCAACAATCCACTTATCAAGCTCAACCATATCATCAACAGCTACTTGATCTGTTTCTGGATTAAAACCATTTAGGTTAGCAAGCAAGTAACGGCTAGTGTTACGAATACGGCGGTAACGATCGGCTGAGCGTTTAAATATTTCATCCGACACAGTCATTTCTGCCGTGTAATCGGTAGAAGCCACCCACAAACGTAGAATGTCAGCACCTAGTTTATTCATCACATTTTGTGGTGAAATAACATTGCCTAACGACTTAGACATTTTACGGCCGTTTTCATCAACGGTAAAACCATGCGTAAGCACTTGCTTATATGGTGCATGTCCATTAATCGCAACTGATGTCATCATTGACGACATAAACCAACCACGGTGCTGATCAGAACCTTCAAGGTATAAGTCAGCTGGACCAACCAAGTCTTCACGTGCATCTACTACACAAGCGTGTGACACACCTGAGTCAAACCATACATCTAGCGTATCTTGCACTTTCATGTATTGCTTGGCGTCTTCTTCACCAAGTAAAGTAGCTGGTTCTAAATCGTACCATGCTTGTATACCAGACTTTTCAACAAGCTCTGCTGCTTGAGCAATTAGCTCTTGTGTATTTGGGTGAAGTGCACCGGTGTCTTTATCAACGAACAATGCAATAGGAACGCCCCAAGTACGCTGGCGAGAAATACACCAATCTGGGCGGCTTTCAACCATGTTAGAAATACGGCTTTCGCCCCACTCTGGTAACCACTGCGTGTTTTTAATCTCAGCAAGAGAATCTTGACGTAAGTTAGCCTGATCCATACTTACAAACCATTGTGGTGTAGCACGGAAAATGATTGGTGTTTTATGACGCCAGCAATGCGGGTAACTATGCGTAAGCGCATGATGATGCATAAGCGCACCACGCTCTTGTAATACTTCAATTACGCTCGCATTTGCCTTAAATACGTGCTGACCTGCAAAAAGTTCGGTATCTGGTAAATAAACACCATTTGCACCAACAGGGTTAGCCACTTCAAGGTTATAATTTAAACCAGCCACGAAATCTTCTTGACCATGGCCTGGGGCGGTATGTACAACACCAGTACCTGAATCAGTAGTTACGTGTTCTGCAACAATCACTGGTACATTAAAATCATAAAAAGGATGGGCTACTTGCAAGTTTTCAAGCGCTGCACCTTTTACATACCCTAGTACGTGAAAGTGATTAAAACCAAAACGGTCCATAGCATCTTTAACAAGCTCAGAACCTAAAATTAGACGTTGTTGTACGCCTTCATCTTCAACCTGTACTAACGCATACTCTAAATCGGCATGCACAGCCACAGCGCGGTTTGCAGGAAGCGTCCACGGTGTTGTTGTCCAAATAACAGTACCAACACTGCCTTCACCTTTATGACCATCAGCCAAATCAAAGGCACTAACAACAGCACCTTGATCAACAAATGTAAAACGCACATCTATTGCTGGAGACTGCTTATCTTGGTATTCAACTTCTGCTTCTGCTAATGCAGAGCCACAGTCTGTACACCAATGCACAGGCTTTGCGCCTTTATGCAAATGACCTTTTTCAATAATACGACCAAGCACACGAATTGCATTCGCTTCAAAGTCAAAGTTCATTGTTAAATATGGCTTATCCCAATCTGCAAATACGCCTAAACGTTTAAAATCAACTTTTTGACCTTCAACTTGTTTTTTAGCGTATGCACGGCATTTTTCACGAAACTCACTCGCAGTAACTTTTACACCCGGCTTGCCTACTTTTTTCTCAACCATTAACTCGATTGGTAAACCATGACAATCCCAACCTGGAACTAATGGTGAATCAAAGTCAGATAATGTTTTAGACTTAACAATAATATCTTTTAATATTTTATTAACTGAGTGGCCTAAATGGATATCGCCATTTGCATACGGAGGGCCGTCATGCAAAATAAAGGTTTTTTTACCTTTCTTAGCGCTGCGAATTTGACCATAAAGGTCGTCCTCATACCATGCTTTAAGCATTTTTGGTTCACGTTGTGCCAAATTGCCACGCATTGGAAACGGTGTTTCCGGTAAGTTCAAAGTATGTTTATAGTCGCTCATTTATCCTACATTCCGTCTCTATCGGCTACCTGATTTAAACCAAAACACTGCTTAGCGGCAGCAACATCAGTTGCTATTTGCGCCGTTAATTGTGTTAATGTCTCGAATTTTTTCTCATCGCGAAGTTTTTCTATTAACTCCACATGCATAAATTGTCCGTAAATATCCTGTGCAAAATCAAAAAGGTGAACTTCTAATAATGCACGAGTTCCATTAAATGTCGGCTTATTACCTACATTTGCAACTCCAAAAATCTGTTTTCCTGCAATCGTTGCTTGCACTGCAAACACTCCGTTGACAGGACACACTTGACGTTTTAGGGCAATATTTGCCGTTCTAAAACCGAGTTCACGTCCTCTTTTCCAGCCATGTATAACACGCCCAGAAATAGCATAATCGTGACCAAGCATTATTTTAGCACTCGCTAAGTCACCGGATGCTAAAGCATCTCGTATTAAAGTGCTGCTTACTCTAGCATTTAATTGACGAAAGCTCGCGGTGCTTTTTACATCCATGCCCGCTTGCTTACCCATGCTAGCAAGTAAGTGAAAGTTACCTTGGCGTTGCTTTCCAAACTTAAAATCATCACCAACAGTAAGTGCTTTAACACCTAACTTTTTAATCAAAATCTCATTAACGAATTGCTCAGCATGCATGTTTGCAAATTGCTGATTAAAGCTAATGCAAATAACTCGCTCAATACCTAAATCACTCAATAAACGTAACTTATCTCGTAAGCGCGTTAACCGTGCAGGGGCATTGTTTTTAGCAAAAAACTCTTGTGGCTGGGGTTCAAACAGCATTACAGTGCTAGGCAAACGATGCGCTTTAGCATCGCTAAGTAAACCTTTTAATACTTCTGCGTGACCTAAATGAACGCCGTCAAAATTACCAATAGTTAACACACAACCAAAATGGTGTGGGCGAATATTGTGTATACCTCTAATTAACTCCATGCCACCTAATGCCTTGTTTAGCGAGCTATTAATTACGGCTAAAAAATGATTAAAGCCGCAGAGTTGCCGATTATAATCTTTTTTTTAGTTTGATTCAGTAATTGCTACACTTTTTATCGTATTTAGTCTAACGCCCATCACAAATAGCATTGCAAAGTAGCTAATACCTGCCAAAGCCACTAGCGCTACTAATAATATTACTTGCTGTGTAAAGGCCCATGTAGCCCAATAATAGTAACTGCTCACAAACCATGTGACAGCTCCCATAACAATACTTGCAACAACACATTTAAGTGTAAAACGCATACTCATTGATGAGAACTGGTATACATTTTCTTTTTTAAGCTGTCTGTATAATAAAAATGCATTGCAGCTAGCCGATAACGAAGTAGCAAGTGCCAACCCTAAATAACCAATGAAAGGAGCCAGCATAATGTTAAACACCATATTAAGTACTAAGGTAATAATACCAATACGCACCGGTGTTTTTGTATCTTGACGAGCATAAAAGCCAGGAGCGAGTACTTTTATTAGCATAAAGCTTACAAGACCGACCGAATATGCGACTACGCCTAAGCTTACAGCTTTGACATGATCAATACTGTCTTCTTTAAATGCACCGTGGTCGAACAACACGGTAATAATAAGTGGACTGATGATCATTAAACCTACCATTGCTGGTAGGCCTAAAAATATAACAAAACGAACTCCCCAATCGAGAGTATGCTGAAAGTCGCTACTTTTTTTACTGCTATGTAGTTTAGAAAGCGCAGGTAAAATAACTGTCGCAATACCAATACCAAATAATCCCAGCGGAAATTCAATTAAGCGGTCAGAATAATAAAGCCACGCAATTGAACCCGTCATCAGTAATGACGCAATCATGGTATCGAGCAACAGATTAATTTGACTAATAGAGACACCAAACAAAGCCGGTAGCATAAGTTTTCGTACTTTTTTTACGTTTTCGTCTTGCCATGCCCAGCGCGGACGCGCCAACATTTTAGCGCGATACAAGAACGGTAATTGAAATAGTAGCTGCACTACACCACCAACAAATACACCTATGGCAAGTGAATAAGCACCTACCGAAAATTTATCATGTAAAAAAATTGCACACGTAATAATAGAAACATTAAGTAAAACTGGTGTAAATGCAGCAACAGCGAAACGGTTATACACATTCATTACCGCACCACTAAGTGCAACTAAGCTTACAAAAAATAAATAAGGGAATGTAAGTTTAAGTAGTGAACTTGCAAGTTCAAATTTTTCGGCATTAGGTCCGCCTTGCCACCAATCTATAAACCAACCGGTACCAAATAATGCTGCAATAACAGGAGAAGCAACAACACCTATAATAGTGACAATTAGTAAAATGGTTCCTAATGTGCCTGCGGCTTGTGCAACAAAAAGTCTGACTTTGTCGTCTCCTTGCTGTTCTTTAATTTCACTTAGCACAGGTACGAATGCTTGTGCGAAGGCACCTTCTGCAAATAAACGGCGTAAAAAATTAGGAATACGGTTAGCAAATAAAAAAACATCAGCCGCTGCACTTGCGCCTAATAAATTGGCAACGACAGCATCTCGAACGAGCCCTAAAATACGCGATATCATAGTCATACAACTAACAATCATACCAGAGCGAAATAAACCTTTTGACACCTTAAACCTACTCAAAAATCCTCAAGATAGGCGATTATGCCACAGTCTTTTTTATAAATCGCTTTAAAGCACTAGGCTGGGGGTCTGTGCTTTGTTACAATGTCTATATTAACTGCTAAAGCGGCAAATTGATGCTCGTTATATGGTGCAGTTTTTCTTGGATTGTTAAATTTAAATTGACATCCATGATAGAAACAGGCATATTCCACGGCCTTTAATTTAAGCTTTATTTTAAGATTGTTAGGAGCAAACCTTGGCTAACATCAAGTCTGCAAAAAAACGCGCTATCACAAGCGAAAAAAACCGTCAGCACAACGCAAGCCGTCGTTCAATGATGCGCACTTACTTCAAAAAAGTAATTGTTGCTATTGAAGCGGGCGATAAAGAAGCTGCACAGCAAGCTTTTTCTGTTGCTACACCTATCCTAGACCGTTACGCAACTAAGGGTCTAATTCACAAAAACAAAGCAGCTCGTCATAAGAGCCGTATAGCAGCTAAGATTAAAGCTCTATAATTTGTTTTTGATAGAATATAAAAAACCGGCTTTTGCCGGTTTTTTTTTATCTAAGATTTAATCTCGTACTTTAATAACAGTCGACATAAATATTTAAACAGATTGGTGTCATACATTTTCCAAGTCTGGATAAAATTTCTTAAGCATTGCCGCTATTTTTTTAGGTGTAAACGGCTTCACTACAAATCCTTTAGCGCCTTTATCAATTGCATCCTTAACATTTTCAATACCTGAATGCGCAGATACCATTACCACATTTGTCTCAGGGCTTAATTCATTGATTTGTGCAATCAAATCTTTGCCATCGCCGTCCGGCAGTTCTATGTCTAAAAAAATGATATTATAATTTGCAGCCTGGCACTCACTAATACATTGTGAGGCAGTAGATGCTTCCTTTACGTTATCTATCCCTAAGTGCATGAGCGTTTGACTCAAAAAACTACGCACTGTGCTAACGTCATCTACAATTAAAATTGATAGCTGCGTATTCATCTTTATTCCTCGTAGGCTATAAGCTAACTTTAAGTTATCATAATAATTAGCTTAGTATATAAATTTGCTCATTTAATTATAGAGACCTACGGAAAAAAGGCCAGATTTGCTTTATGTCTAAAACCCCAAATAAACAGTCGTTGCTAGGTAAAGCACCAACAAGAAAAAAAACAGCGCAAAAAAGAAAGCCGCAACGCCCTACTCAGCGCTCTATACCCGCAGAGGAAAAAACAAACATAAACAATGGCACTAGCCAAAAAACAAAGTCAAAAAAGGGGCTATTTATATCTCTGGCCATTGTTATTGTAATAATTTTAGCTTTTCCAAAACCAACCTTGCTCACCTATAAAAAATTAGGGATGGTAAGTGAGAGTGTTTACTGGCCTGGACTTTTGGGTTACGGAGCTACTTTAATTGATTCCAACTTGCACCCCAACTATGATTCTAGCCGTGAATCCCTTTATTTATGCAGTGATTTACAAAAACCACAGAGCTGTCAAAAGTATCAAGTAATTGCTGACAATGGTTTGTTTTCGGCAATTGGCAGTTACTTTTAGCATTAAAAAAACTAATCTGAAAATTTAAAATTACTTGGTTGAAAGGTGTGCAAAAGATCAACATAATGGCGCTCCTTTTTTCAACAACTGAACTATTGAAACGACCATGCTAAACGAGCTAGATTGGCTTTTAAATACTACACTACTTGCACTAGGTTTAGGTGCATTCTTTATTAACCAGATAACACTGCTGCGCGTTGCCGCCATTAGTGCATGTGGTTTATTGTTCTTATCATTTAGCCTAGATCTTATGTCGTCGAGCGTTATTTCAAATATGAGTTTAGTGTTGATCAACACTTTTTACTTGTTTAAAGTTTATACATTTGGGCAATTTAATGTAACCCAAAGTTAACAACTTTTCCTTAGAATATTTAATAGCCCAGCATTGCTGGGCTTTTTTATTGCTAATTTTTAAAATATTAGAAACACGTTAGATCAGGACAGTATTAAACGCCACTAAAGCACCACTGCAATAATGGTGCTGTGCATGTACTGTTGAGTGAAACGAGAAGAAAGACGAAAACTGAAAATACCTAATAAGCTAGGTTAATCTGCTATTGTTAATTCACTTTGGGTTTGTGTTTTAGATGGGCTATCTTCAGCGTTAGCCTGATTAAACCAAGCTGAAACACCTAGCACGATAATTGAAATAACAACGAGGCTTAATTTAGCCCCACTTTGACTGGATTTCATAACACCCTCTTTATATTTTTATTAGTGAGAATATCTTTTACACTAATGAAAATTACAAATGTTAACAAGCTGTTTTTTAAACTAATTAGCTATCAGCTAATAACCTTTAGTTCTATCCACTGAATTATTGAGTGCTAAGCCCTTATTCAAACGTTCAATATTATCGGCTATTTGGTCTATAACGCTATTTAAATCAGATAGCGCTGCACAATGTGGTGTAAGTGTTATTTTGGGGTTTCCCCAGTAAGGGTGGTTCTGCGTTAAAGGTTCTTGGTCAAAAACATCCAAGGTAGCAGCGCGTAAGCTATCGCTATTTAATGCATTTAATAAATCTTGCTCAACCACATGAGCGCCACGTGCCACATTAATAACAACAGCATGTGAAGGTAGCTTAGCGAGCATTGAGTGATTAATAATACCCTTCGTTGCCTGCGTAAGAGGTAATAAGCACACAAGATAATCAATCTTGCAAAGCATATCGCTAAGTCCTTCATCGCCATAATAAACCTCGACATTAGTCGTGTTTTTATTACTTTGCGCCCAAGCACTTACTTTAAAGCCATTAATTACAAGTTTTTGCGCACATGCTTTACCTAATTCGCCAAATCCAAGTATACCAACATGTTTATTACTAAAAGCTCGTTTTGGCTTCCATGTTTGCTGTGTTTGTTTAGTGTAATACTCTTTCAAGCGTGATTTTTGAGCTAAGACATGTGTAAGTACATATTCCGCCATATCTTCAGCTAGTTGCATGTCCACAATACGTACTACTTCAACACTTTCGTCGAGTAATGTTAAATCGATACTGTCTACGCCAGCACCAAATGACGACACAGCTTTTAAGTTAGGCAGCTGCGGCCACATAGATTCTGGCGCTTTCCACGCAAGTACAAAATCCACATTATTTGCGTTTTTGCAATCAGGCCATTGCTCTATCAATGTATTTGGTAATCGCTCTTGTAACTTCGTTATTAGCTTTTCGTTGTTGCGCCCCGTTATAGCCACCAATACCGACATAAATTCTCCTAGCAATTCACAGTTTATAATTTAGTACTTTAAAAAGTCACACTACTGCAAAGTAACTGTCACACCCTTTTTTTAATCTTACATGTATAGCGAATAGACCAAACGGAATATGAGGTTAATATGATAAGTGTTGATAAAGTAATTGCAGCAAACTTACCACAACTAGAGAACTCTCCAAAAGTAAAAGGTTTAGTAAAAAAGGGCTTAGGTTACTTATTGCATGAACAAGAGTTTATCACCTTTGGTAATACCTACCCTCACCTACAAGGATTAGAATTTGTTGAGCAAGTACTTGATGAACTCAATTTTGATACGCGCTATAAACCTAAGCAGATAGAACATATTCCTAACGAGGGTAAACTTGTTATTGTTGCTAACCACCCTATTGGTTCATTAGATGCTTTAGCACTTATCAAAGTACTCTCTACAGTAAGGCAAGATTTAAAAGTAGTCGCAAACCGCATGTTAATGTCGGTCAGCGCAATGCATTCTCTTTTACTCCCTGTTGATAACTTATCTGGTATGAGTAAAAAGCAAGAGCTTAGTAATATACAAAACCATTTAAAAGGTGGAGGTGCCTTACTTATATTTCCTGCAGGGGAAGTGTCGCGCCTAGGACCAACCGGCATTAAGGATTGCAAATGGAATAGCGGTTTTTTACGTATGGCAAAAAAAGCCAACTGCCCCATTTTACCTATTTTTATTAAAGCCAAAAATAGTCCACTTTTTTATGGTACATCAATGATTTATAAACCTCTGGCAAGTTTATTATTAGTGACAGAAATGTTTAAGCAGCGCAAAAAATCTTTAGAGTTTGAGATTGGTGCTTCTATCCCTCCTGAGTCCTACTTAATAGAAAACCTTAAAGATAAAGAAATTGTAAACCTCATACGTAAACAGCTTTATAGGCTTACAACTAAAAAAACACTGCCGCTAAAAACACAAACACCTATTGCTGTGCCTGAGTGTAGAAAAGAACTAAAAAGAGCAATTGAGCAATGTCAGCTTCTGGGTAAAACACACGATGGCATGCACATTCATCTATATCAATATGTAGGTAGTTCACCTATTTTTAGAGAGCTAGGACGCCTCAGAGAAATAGCATTTAGAGCAGTAGGTGAAGGAAGCGGTAAGCGTCGTGATATAGATAAATACGATATGGATTACCAACACCTTGTACTGTGGGACCCTATGCAACTAGAGCTAGTAGGTGCTTATCGATTAGCCTGTGCACAACAGATAATACAAAAGCATGGACGTGAAGGCTTATATACCGATAGTTTATTTTCTTACACCGACGCTATGACACCCTATCTACACCAAGGAATTGAGCTTGGTCGAAGTTTTGTACAACCTAAGTATTGGGGACGTAAGAGTCTTGACTATTTATGGTACGGTATTGGTGCTTTTATAAAAAACTACCCACAGTATAGGTATTTATTTGGGGCCGTAAGCGTGTCCAACGCTCTACCTGAGCAAGCCAAAGCCATGCTCGTTTATTACTATCAACATTACTATAAAAGCAGCATAGAACTAGCTACACCTAATAATGAGCTTAAATTAACTGAGCAACAGCTAACTCAATGCAATATTCTTTTTAATGGAAACGATGTTAAAGAAGATTTTGTAGAGTTAAAGCATGTGTTAGCTAATATGGGCGCTCAAGTCCCTACTTTATTTAAACAATATACTGAGCTTTGCAATCCTGGCGGCGTACAATTTTTAAGCTTTAGCATTGATCCCGATTTTAATAATTGTATTGATGGATTGGTATTAGTCGATCTTAAAAGTGTTAAAGAAAACAAAGCTAAACGTTATTTGGAATAACTATTGATAAGTAAAGTCAGTGCACCGAGTATTTTATGCCTTATAAAGTACTCGGTTTATATTTAATTATAAATACCGACTCAATCGCATTTAAGTCTTCCAATACTTTTTTAAGTGTCGGGTGTTTAAATTATTTTCGTTCCCTGCTAAAAAGATATTTTCTTGTTTATTAAGGCCCTTGGTTAAACACGAGATTATGGCAAGGCAGTGCCTGCCTTAATATATTCATGTGACTGTTAATTAAATAAATATGTCAATCTTTACAAAAGCATAACGACACTAAAATTAATCTAAATCAATAAAACATTTTATAAGCTTCAAATGCTTTTTAAACTTTGATCTAGAACAGGTTTTCATATTTATTGCTCGGTAATAATAGCGCCAATCAAACAGTAGTTCTTGGAGAACAACATGAAAACTCAAATTAGCATCGCATTATTAACCTCTTTATTAGCACTCTCTCCAGCTGCACACGCTAACTTTAGCGTAAATGTTGGCGCTATTAACGTAAACCCTGATAATAGTAGCTCAGCGATTAATGAAGCACCTACGCTAGGCCTTAAAGGTGATTCAGATACTCAACTAGGTATCACCGTAGATTATGCATTTAACGATCAATGGGTGTTAGAGCTGATAGCAGCCACACCGTTTTCACACGATGTAAATGGCGCAGGCGGCTTAGCAGGCAACAAAATTGCAGATATAAAACAACTTCCACCGTCATTGGTTGCACAATACCACTTTTTAGATACAAGCTATGCGCTAAGACCTTTTATAGGCGTAGGCATAAACTACACTGCATTTTTTGATGAGCAACCCTCTCAAGCACTTAAAGCAACACTAGGAACAGACGATGTAGAAGTAAAGTTAGATGATTCGTTTGGCTTTATGGCTCAGGTAGGTGCTAACTATAAAATTGATAAAAACTGGGGTTTACACGCTATGGTATCAATTATGGATATTGATACCGATGCCACTGTTTATGCTAATGGTGCAAAAGCGCTTACATCAACTGTTGAGCTTGACCCTGTTGTGGCTATGTTTGGTGTTAGGTACAGTTTTTAAAGCAAATATAAAGTAGTACATAGCTACCCAATTACAATGTGTGTTAAAAGGCCAAAAGGCCTTTTTTTCATTTGTAGAGATTAGGGCTGGTTACTTAACTTTTTCTGCTCTAACATTTCTTTCCAGTGCATTACTTCACTTGGCAATATAGGTGTTTGCCCATCAAAACCAGCAACTTCAAGCATTTCTTCAATACTTATAATACCCTTTTTACTTTTAAATACACCGCGTACATAAGCAATAGCATGTAAGCCTCGCTCTGAATGAAACTTTTGCTCAATATAAAAGTATTTATGATCCCAGCCAACTAACTTAGTACTTATTGTATATCGCTGCATAGGTTTAATATCGCGGATATAAGTAATAGCAGTTGCGTTAACAATCGGAAACCAACGACGCTTCATTATTTGCTTTAGTAAGCCAACACGCTCCGTCATCCACGTGCGAGATAAATCCATCATCGCAAGATAGCGTGAGTTCGTTAAATGTAGATTAATATCACAATCAGTCGGCAAAGCTTTGTAATCAATATCTACTGTATCAAGTAGATTTTGATATTGCTTATTGCGTTTAATTTTGAAAAATAATAATAAAAGTCGAATATATAAGTTCACAAAAAAGGTCTTACCAGTTTAATTTATTCGAGTGTAGCATAGCCCCTTGCGAAGACGAATATTCTACTTTAATCTTAAATCATTATTACAATAAAAAAGATAACTAATGAAATCAAAACTAAAAATCATCGCTGCACTGGCCCTATTAGTCCCCAGCTACAATGCTTTTGCCGATTTTTCGTTACCAGGTAAAGGCTCAGTAACTTACCCTACTGGTATAGTTAAAGAATTTAAATTTGGTTTTGAATGGCAGCAAAAAGCTGAGAAATTCACTATTGGATCTAAAAGTTACAATATGGAGCAAATTCCTAGCTCTTATTCTGTCGCCATCACGCTTTCAAAAGATGACAGCCAAGTATGGGTTCAAGAATTTAATAACGGGTTTATTGAGGAGTTTGAATGGCAAATTGGCGAACATACAGTCACTCTAGAAAAGCAGCAGTTTAGCGACCCGGTAAAAGGTGACTATGTTATTGAGCTAAATGGCCGTAGCTATTTTTTCACTCGTAATAACGCCAGTATCGTAATGAACTTTAACGAAGAAGGTATTGAGACGATTGCAATTGATGGGGTAACAAAAAATATGGGCACTAAAAATTAGTCCCCATATTTTAATTTCTTTAAGTCAATTACACTTTTACTGTTTTTCGATTAATCCCGTAATCACGTAACTTATTAGCTACAGCGGTGTGACTTAGGCCCAATCGCTTAGCTAACTGACGTGAGCTTGGGTAAGCAGGGTAGAGTTTGCGAAGTAAAGTCGCTTCAAAACGTTTAACAGCTTGATCTAGTGAGCCTTCAAAATCAGACTCTAAATACCCTAAATCATGGGTAAAAGTTGGTAACTGTAAATGCTCTACGCGAAGCTCGCTATCATCTAGTAACGACACTGCACGGTAAATTGCATTTTCCAGCTGACGCACATTTCCAGGCCACGGATACTCTTGTAAAAAGCTTAAACATTCTTGTGATAAAACAGGAATTGCATGACCATTTTGTTGTGCGTATTTTTGAATAAAATGCTCTGCAAGTGGCCCTACATCTGCTTTTCTATCTCTTAGTGGCGCTATTTCTAAAGTAAGCACGTTTATACGGTAATATAAGTCTTCTCTAAAAACCCCTTCTTGTACCATTGCAGGTAAGTCTTTTTGAGTAGCGGCAACAATACGTACATTTACTTTAACTTCGTTCTCATCGCCTACTTTTCTAAACGTACCATCTTGTAAAAAACGCAGTAACTTAGTTTGTAGTTGAGTCGACATTTCGCCAACTTCATCTAAAAATACAGTTCCACCATCAGCTTGCTCTAATACACCACGCTTTGGCGCTGCGTTTTCTTCGTACCCGGCATAACCAAATAATTCAGACTCAGCAACATCATCAGGAAGTGAAGCACACGATAGCGCAATAAAAGGCTTAACAGAGCGATTAGATGCGTAATGGCACGCTCTAGCTAATAACTCTTTACCTGTGCCAGTTTCACCAGTAATCAAAATAGGGGCTTCTAGTTGAGCCATTTTGCGTGCTTCGCGCACAACTCGGCGCATTGCCGTACTAAAGTTATGAATAGTAGCAAAGCTTTCTTGCCCGTAGCGTCTAAATGCACTGACCTGCTGCCCTAAGCGGCTTTGCGATTTAATGTTAATAACCGCACCCGCAAGCACATCACCCTCACTACCTTGAGGGACTGCAATTGGTAAAATGTCTGCAATAAAATCCTCACCCGCCACTTCAACGCGTGTGGTTTGCCCGAGCACTTCTTTACCTTCTAGCCAACGTGTAAAGTTAAACCCTTTAAGTAAGTTATTAATATTTGCACCAATAACTTCTTTTTCAATTAACTGTAAGTCCTTACATGCTGCATCGTTGCATAAGCGCACCCAACCTTTGGCATCAATAGAGATAACGCCATCAGGCAATGCGCGTAGCAAAGTATTTAATTCGTTGTGTTCACGCTCAGATGGTAAAAACGCAGTGGTACGCACGTCATGTACGCCGTCGATTAAACGTATCGATGGCATAATCTTTTGAAATTGTTCAAATTCTATTTCGGGAAAACTAACGTACATACGACAATTTACAGAATCAACTTCAATTCCTTTTAGATCAACGCTGTAGTTAACTAATATATTAAGGATTTCTTGAGCAATACCAATTCGATCAGCACAGTGAATATCTAGACGCATACATCCTCAAAGAAGGAAAAACTATATTAGCTGAATAATACGCTAAGTCGCTTTGAGAAGGTAGCTTATTGTAAACATTTTTGGACGAAACAGACTGCGAAAGCGATAAGTTGAAATGTAATTAAATGAAGAAAAGTAGCACTGATATTTAACTATACCAGTGCTATTTGTTAAATTTTATTATGTGACTACTTACCTTGTGGGTAAGCAGACCAATCACCACCATCTAATTGTATAAATGGTCTTTGGTTAACATACATCATTATTGTGCCTTCGTTTTCAGCAACCTTAGGTGCTGTAGGTAGGTTTTCAAGCAAATTAGCAACACTATTATTCCCACCAAATACATCAGTTTGCAGCGCCTTGCTTACCAGCTCTGAAAGCGCAAAGTAACTTGTTGAATCATCAACCACAATTTGCGAGTAGTTTTGTACGTCTGGGCCTATAAATTTAATTGCTACAGGTACCGACACAATTGCAGGGCTTGGGATTTCACGTAAACCTGCAAACTGTACTTTGTCACCTTTTAAATTAGCGCCGTGTTCAGGCACTATCATTAACATAACGTTGCGGCCACGCTTTTCTAATTTTTTTACAAATTGGTTAATATCAGCAAACAAGTTTTTATGTCTGATTGGGTATGTCTCTTTACTATTTACCCTTGGTTGATTCTCTAGCTGATTACCATCATGTAAACTTGTGGTGTTGTAGTACATCGCACACGGCTTACAATCATCAGCTTGCTCTAACCAACCATCCAGCACAGCTTCATCTGAGTAAATAGGACTATTATCAAAACCTCGTAGCGCCACTGGCATTGAATCGATATTAAATGGCGTGCTATCTAGACCACCGTACTTATTTATTAAACCTTTAAACTCATCAAAATGTCCGTCGTGATTCATCACGACATTATTTTGATAACCTAGTTTCTCTAGGTTTTTAAACAAGTGGCATTGTTCAGGTGCCTCTTTAAATAATGCTGTTTGACTCGTTTGCCCACAACTAGCGCGCAGCAGTCTTACCGCAGCGGGTCCACTGTATGACGTAGCCGAGTTAAAGTCTGAAAACACCACATCAAAGTCTTTATACATATCAGTAACACTTACACCAATAGCATTTAAATCAGCAACAGCCATTGAGCATATGTTCAAAATAATGACATCAAACAGCTCACCATTCACTTGGTTTGGAAAGTGGCTCATTAGTAAGCTTTGTTGTTGGTAAAAATCAGCTAATTTTTGATCAGGAGATTGCGCTGCCTGAGTGATCACTTGTGTTTGAGGATTACTTTGATTTTGAGTAACCGGTTCAGGGGTTGCCACATTATTAACGAATTGTGATTGAGAGTTATCTCCTTGCCACCCTACAACTAACAGCCCAACAATAGTCACGGTTGTAAAGCGTATCCATTGCGATGTATACCAAAAACACACACTAATTACGAACAAAGCCAACAACATATCAACGCTAATAACTCGGGTTAATAGCTCGATAAAGTAACCAAAACTAAAATCTTGAACGTTACCTGCTTGTTTAGTCAACCTGTTTATTGGTGGCAACCATGAGTCTTGATAAAGTAATACCACAGCAAACACAGCACCTAGTATATGTTTTGCCTTCTCTATTAATGGCTGTTTAAATTTAATCGCAAGCAATGCAGCAAAAGCGGCATTAGTTAGTACGTTAAAATCAATTGCACCGTAATAAAACAGAGCAAACTTAACTAAAAAATAAAGGTTCCAAACCCCTAAACCTGATAATTTCACTGCTTATCCTTTTTTACTGTATTTGGTGTATAAGGCTCTAGTACTTCATGTTTAAAAGTAAGCTTATAATAATATTTTGTTATTTGAGATAAAATGTATTTGCCTAGCATACAAAGCACCGCGCCAAGCACCATTGCAAGAAACACGGTAATTAAAAGCTGATTCATACTCATAAGTTATCTCTTAGTTTCATTATAAAAGGCTTAGCATCTGGGCGGCTTTTACTAGAAAATTCTGGGGTGTTAATATTTTCAGTAACGCTATTTGCTATATCAGGTGCAAATTTATAGCTATCATTCTCAGCAAGTTTTTGCGAGAAATCTACAACACTCTTACCTTTATAAAATCGCCTTAACTGTTTACATTCTTGTTGAATGTAAAAGTGGTCAGAAATTATATTTTGCTGTACAAAAAAATCACTCGTTTTTAATTTAAACAAATGCTTAATTGCATTATCAACGTCATTTTCTCTACAAGCATGCAAATATAAATAAACTGTATTATCTGCAATGCTAAATACATCACCTTCGCGCTTGATATGAAATAAATGCAAAGGATGAATAGGGTCAATTCTTGGTAGTAGCTCAAGTTTCACTAGCACACCACTAACACCTAAATTAACGGCTGAGTCACTATGAATTTCTACTTGTTTCGTAAACTCGATGAAAGGTAAATATCCTTTCGAAAAGGTATTTTCAGTGTATTTTAAAACATCCTCAACTGAGGAAGGTAAAGGCCTTGAAAACTTAAAACCTTGAATAGATTGCACTTGTGAAAGCAAACGCGAAGGCTCTGAAAAGCTATACAAAATTAGATTTACACCCAAGGTTAAAAATAAGCACTCATCTTGATGACGAATAACACCATCAACATTTTGAATAACAAGCTTTAACCATCGTCCGCAGTTTTTTCTAAGTTCAAAACACTGCTTACCCAATAGCGCCAAATCGGTGTAACGCGTAACTGCAAAAATTAAGGTGGCTGCTTCTACTTTTGGGCCTTTATTAAATAAATCATTATTATCTTTTACGCTTTTATAATGCATCGGTAACTTAGTACCTTCGGGCACAGCACTTTGCACGAGCCAAACATCGTCTTCATCGGCAAAGTCTGAGTGTTTAAGTGTTTTACTTTCGCTTGCCGTTCCAGTTTGAACAACAAACTGATTACCACTTAATAATATTTGGTAATGTTCACCAGCAATAACCCCCCTACTGTGACGCCAATAATCATATTCAAGTACTCGAACCGCAGAGTCGTTATCAACAAATACCAGCCCATCAAATACATTGTTTAATCGTCTAAATAAAAAGCGATAATTTGCAATATCAGGTCCCGAAATTAAAAATAATAATGTAGCTCCCGTACTACGAACAAAATCGTTGTACTGCCTCATCATCAACTCTAAGCTTTTCTCGTCAGTACTGCTTAACTGTGCTGTATTAAAATGAACAAAAATAAGCGCTTTGCTTAGGCGTTTATAAGCACTTATTTCTTTTATAATACCTGAATTAATTTTCTCTATAGAATGATTCTGTGTTTCTGAGGCCAACGAAAAAGGGTGTACTCTATTATGCTTATAAGCATAATTTAACGATGCAGAAAAAGAAGAATCAAAAAATGATTCAACCTCTTGGGAAACTATATATATATCATTAACCAAGCTTTGGTTAATTGAATGTAACGCCAATTCGATTACAAAATTGTCTAAAGGGGCTAAAACAGCATAACTTGAAGCCGATTTTAACTCTTTTGCAGCAGGCTCTAATCCCGTTATGTTAAAGTTATGCACTTAAAACGCCCTATAAAAAATACTTTTTTACTAGTTTTAACCGTTATTCTATATATAATAGCCAAATATTGTCCACTTTTAATCAAAATAATTAAAGTAACTGTAAAGGTAAGAATGAATAACTTGACGCCTAAAAACTCACAAACGTTAACATCAAGTGACATAGAAAACCTTGCACTACGTTTTGGTGGAAAGAGTGATGACTACATAGAAATTGTAAACAAGCAGCAAAATAATAATACAATTAATAAGTACGCATTACTTAAAGAAATAAACAACGAACTAAACACATAAGTTAGTTCAATTAAAGATAGGTAAAACATCCGTTGCAAAGAGTTTTCGTTAAAGGTATCAAAGGCGGTTTAGGCACTACCTCTGTGGTTGCAAATTTAGCGTGCGTGCTAAAAAAGTCTGACGTTGACGTTATTGCAATCGATCTAGATGCAAAAAGTGACCTAGGTTTACATTTTGGCTTGCCATGGAAATATACCAAAGGCTGGAGTAATGAAGCGAGCTTTGAAGATGCACTTGTGCATTTTCATCAAGATGACGATGGCATTATATTTTTACCATTTGGTGACAACACTGATACTAGCATCGATAACATCACTAAAATGGTAAATAGATGCAAAAACCTAAATTATAGCCAAGAAGCGTGGGTAATTTTTGACTGCCCTGCACATATTAACCTTCCGCACTATCCGTTAGAGAAAAACGATATTGTAATTGAACTGGTTAATTGCGACGCTATTTGTCACAGCTTAATTTATAGACGCCTACAAACACTCAAAAATTCAGATACTGATTGGAAGCATTACTTTTTAGTTAACCGCTATAACTCTGCATCTACGCTAGAATTTGACTTGTTTTCTCTTTGGCAATCTACGCTCCCCCTTATGGCTCCGTTTTTTATCAACAGTGACGAAGTTATTAAAGAGTCAACCGCATACAGAAATGTAGCGCTTAATTGCGCGCCATATAGTGTCGCAAACGATGACTTTGAAACACTAGCTGGTTGGCTAGTTAGTAAAGCGACCTTATAAAATGAGCATTACATTATTTTATCAGCGCCCTATTCACAGCACTTTATACTTGCTGCTGAGCATTTTATTTACTGATAAGTTAGTCCGGTACATTTTATTCAAGTTTCATAGCTACTTTAATCAACATAAAGTAAATGTTATTGAAGCTTTTATAATGCCTTTTATTACGCTTTTAAGCTCACTGTTTATAAATATTAAAAAGCACAAAATCAGCTTTGAATATACCCTTTATGACTACTACCCTCATTTAAGGTTGCCTTACCGAACCTACATTTACTCAAATATATTACGCTTTATTATACAAAGTGTTTTTTTAGTGTTTTTTAAAAACCAGCTTAAATCTAGTTCTGTAAAAGAAGATGCTGTTAATTATTTTTATGACGGCGTTAGCTACCTTTTAAGGCAATTACGTTGGTTTGATTTAAAGCTAGGTAGATTGTTAAAGCGCCTACTATCAAAAAACAAAAAAGGCCCTAAAAAAAGTGCGTTTAAAACCATGGCGGATGCGCGTGTATGGCAAAATAAACTAGTCAAATACGTCATTCTCGCGTTTATTCTATTTTTATTAGCAATATTTATTACAATTCCTTTTAGCTTGGAAGCTCAAGCCGTTTTTATAAGCTTTATTTTACTAGTTGCGTATGCGCTTAAACGAGTAAAAGGCCAAATGGCAACCATTGTCATGATTACTCTGTCAGTAACTACGTCTTCTCGTTACTTGTGGTGGCGTTACACTGAAACTTTAAATTGGGATGATCCACTTGCACTTGCACTAGGTGGTGGCTTATTACTTGCTGAAACGTATGCCTGGCTTGTACTGATTTTAGGTTTTTTCCAAACAATTAACCCGCTTGAGCGAAAACCAGTGCCTTTACCAAAAAACACTGACTTATGGCCAACAGTAGATGTATATATTCCAACTTATAATGAGCCGTTAAGCGTTGTAAGGCCCACTACTCTGGCTGCTCTAAGCATCGATTGGCCTGTGGATAAATTAAATGTTTATATATTAGATGATGGTAAGCGCCCAGAGTTTAAGGAATTTGCAGAGGAAATTGGAGTGGGCTATTTAGCTCGTTCGGATAACAATCATGCTAAAGCCGGCAATATGAATAGCGCTATGCGTTATACCGATGGCGAATATATCGCAATTTTTGATTGTGACCACGTTCCTGCTCGCTCGTTCTTACAAATGACGATGGGGCAGTTTTTAAAAGACAGTAAAGTATGCTTGGTGCAAACACCGCATCACTTTTTCTCTGCAGATCCGTTTGAGCGAAACCTTAACAACCATAGTCAAATTCCTAACGAAAACATGTTGTTTTATGGGCTTATTCAAGACGGTAACGACATGTGGGATGCGACCTTCTTTTGTGGCTCTTGCGCCGTATTAAAACGAGCTGCGCTTGATGATATTGGCGGTTTTGCGTTTGAAACAGTAACGGAGGATGCTCACACAGCACTTCGTATGCAGCGCGCTGGTTATAAAACTGCTTATATAAATATTCCACAGGCAGCAGGTCTTGCAACCGATAGCCTGTCAGCGCATATAGGTCAACGCATTCGCTGGGCGCGTGGTATGGCGCAGATATTTAGACTTGATAATCCATTAATGGGTAAGGGTTTAAGCATTCCTCAACGATTATGCTACATAAACGCAATGCTGCACTTTTTATCGGGTATTCCTCGTATTGTATTTTTAACAGCCCCTTTAGCGCTAATATATTTTAATGCATACATAATTTATGCCCCATTTTTAGCTATTTTTATTTATGTAGTGCCGACATTAATTCAAATAAAAGCGACTAACTCACGTATTCAAGGCAAATATCGTTACTCCTTTTGGGGTGAAGTGTATGAGTCAGTACTTGCTTGGTACATATTAAAACCAACCACCGTCGCTTTATTTAATCCCAATAAAGGTAAATTTAACGTAACCGAAAAAGGCGGTTTAAATGATGAAGAGCATTACGATTGGGGTATTTCTAAACCGTATTTAATTCTCTTACTTATTAATTTACTCGGTATATTAGTGGGTGTATTACGTCTATTTTTAGGTGACCCAAGCCAGATTGGCGTACTTATAATAAGTATGGGTTGGGCTTTTTATAATATTATAATTTTAGGTGCTGCGGTTGCTGTTGCTGCTGAAGCTCGTCAAGTGAGGCACTCGCATCGTATAAAGGCAAACTTTCCTGCCGGCGTTCGTTTAGCAAATGGTCATACTTTGAAAGTAAAAATAACGGATTATTCAGATAACGGCGTGGGCATAGAGACAGATCACGCGCATTTATGTCGTGTTAACGATAAAATTGAATTGTTAATGAGTCGTGGTAATAAGCAATTTTCGTTTACAACGTATGTATGTAATACCCGCAAAAAACAAATTGGCCTTACACTTAAAGATTTATCTCTCGAAAAACAGAGAGCTTTTATACAATGTACCTTCTCAAGAGCAGATGCTTGGCTAGATTGGCAAAATAACTTTAGACATGACCGTCCATCGTATAGCTTCAAAGAAGTACAAAAAACCAGTTTACGGGGCTTTAGTAATTTATTATTTCATGCTCCAAGAGCGTTACAACCAGTTATTAAGTTAATGACTAATATTGTCATTTACATAAATTCATTTACTCCAAAAAAACCGATAGTGCATAATAATTATGATTAAAAAGTTACTTAATACATTTCTAACATTGTTACTTATTAGTAGCGCATCTAAAGTGCTCGCTATCGAGCCTATGCACGACAAAACCCTGTTTGTAAATGGCTACCCTGAGAGTGCCCAGGTTTCTAGTTTACGCCTTAGCTTTGAAAAATTAGGATTCAATGACTATAAACTCGACGGCGTGAATAATAATTCTCGTGTCGATTTCACAAATAGAATTGATAAATTAAGCACTAATTTAAAGCTTAACTTTTCGTACACTAACTCACCTTCATTGCTGGCTAATGTATCGCACTTAAAAGTTTATTTTAACGATAACTTAGTAACAGTATTACCTATTAATGAACAGCTAAGTGTTGTAAAAAACACGGTAAGTCACAGCCTTGACCTAAATGCTAAATACATTCAAGACTACAACCAAATTCGCTTTGAACTAGTTGGTTACTATGATTTACGATGCCAAGATTACTTTAGCCGCTCAATTTGGACTGAAATAAACAAATCAAGCCACATAACGCTTGATCAAAAACAGTTAGCAATTGATAGCCGCCTTGAATATTTACCAGAACCATTTTTTGATGCTAAAGATTACAACAAATTAAACTTACCTTTTGTATTTGCAAGCACACCTAATACACAAGCAATAGAAGCGGCAGCCACTTTATCTAGTTGGTTTGGCGCACAAGCAGACTGGCGTGGCGCTAACTTTCCCGTAGTTTTAAATAAAGCACCAGAGCAGCACAGTGTGGTGTTTATTACTAATGACTCAAAACCTGATTTTTTAAACGATTATCCAGATGTTGAAAAGCCAACCGTCGAGCTAATTTCAAGCCCTATTCACAGATACAATAAAATGCTGCTAATTTTAGGGCGTGACGAAAAAGACTTAAAAACAGCGGTTACTGGTCTTGTGTTTGGTCATAAAATTATGACTGGCCGAAGTGCAAGTATCGAAGCAATTAACAAACTCCCACTGCGTAAAGCTTATGATGCGCCGAGATGGCTTAGAAACGATCGTCCCGTGCACTTTGACGAGCTTATTGACTATCCAACTCAGTTACAGGCTGAGGGACTTAACAACGGTCCTATAAAACTAAATGTTCGTTTTGCACCTGATTTATTTACTTGGCGTGAAAAAGGTATTCCTATTACTTTGCAATACCGTAATACGCCAGAGAGCGAAACCTTAAATTCACGTTTAAACATGTTAATAAACCAAGAGTTTATAAGTGGTTTTTTACTTGATAAAAAAGACACATCGTTAACTACCGCTAAAACCTTGCTGCCTTTAATCGCTAATACAGACACAACGCAAAGCGCTGAAGACTTTTCATTAGACGGTATTAATCTTGCCAGCCGAAATGAGTTAAATTTTGACTTTAGATTTGCAGTACTTAAAAAAGGCGAGTGTGCCATTGCTCCACCTGGTGGCGAATACGGCGTAATTGATGGAAACTCCAACATTGATGTAAGTGGGTTTGACCATTACATAGCTTTGCCTGATTTAAATGTATTTGCAAACAGCGGATTCCCATTTACAAAATACGCAGACTTACAACAAACTTTAGTATTGATAGATGAAGTTCCATCATCTAAAGCGCTATCTGTATTGTTTAATTTAACAGGCCACTTTGGTGCTATCACAGGTTACCCCGCTCATAGAATAAGCGTTGCTCACTTAAATGAAGATGCCAACTTAGATGATAAAGACATCTTAGTAATCGCCAAACCTAATAGCATTGCTAATAACTTAGATGAAGATGCGCAAACTAATATCTTGCTTGATAACAATCAGCGCGCTATTAAACAAGCTATATACAATGGTGCTTACGATGAGCAAACAACAGATAAAGTTCAAGTAAGTATAAAAAGTAGTGGTGATATTGCCGTTATTACAGGCTTTCAATCACCGTTTGATTCAGAGCGCTCAATAGTATCGCTCAGTGCAACATCACAAAAAGCCTTTACTCTACTAGATGATGCGTTAATGAGTTCACAAGCGCTTGCGCAAATTAAAGGCAGTGCTGCGGTCATAAACTCTCAAGGCATTAAAACAATTAAAACTGATGAGCAATATTTTGTTGGTCACATCCCTGTGCATACCCTAATTTGGTTCCATTTATCCGATCACCCGTTTGTACTGGCACTGTTGTCTATTTTAACACTACTGCTGATCTCATTTATTATATGGCGATTACTGCAAGCATTAACATACAAGCGCTTAGCTGAAGGAGATAAGTAATGAAGTCACTCATTAATGTATTTTTTACCGTGATTGCATTATTTACCTTTAATGCCAGTGCACAAATAGAGCAATGCCAACCATGGGATGCATGGCAAACGTTTAAAAGTAACTTTATAAGCCAAGATGGCCGCGTTATTGACTTGGGGAGTGAACAAAAAGTCACAACCTCTGAAGGCCAATCCTATGCGTTGTTTTTTGCTGTTGTAGCAAATGACAAAGCAATGTTTGACTTAGTGCTTGATTGGACGCAAGAGCATTTATCAGAAGGTGATTTAAGCACTCGTTTACCGGCATGGCAATGGGGTGTTAATAATCAAAATGTTGGCGGAATTTTAGATTCAAACCCTGCGTCTGATTCTGACTTATGGATAGCATACAGCTTATCGCAAGCAGCTATTCTTTGGGATGAGCGCCGCTACAGCATATTAGCAGCTGTACTTGCACAGCGAATAATGCGTGAAGAAACCGCTTATATCTCGGGCCTAGGTTTATCATTACTACCCGCTCCTACAGGTTTTGAATTTGATAATGAACGTTTTAAGTTAAACCCGAGCTACTCACCATTATTTATTTACCAGCAGTTTAAAAAGCTCTACCCACACTCGCCTTGGCATCAATTACACGAAGGCTCAGCAAAGCTAATTTTAGATACAGCAAAGCAAGGTGTTAGCCCTGACTGGGTAATGTTTGATGCGAATAATGGCTTTTACTACGATAAAAAAACGAGCGACTTGGGCAGTTATAACGCCATCAGAGTATATTTATGGGCAAGCATGATGGCAGACGACGCGCCTTATAAAAAAGAGCTATTAGCGCAATTCAACCCTTTTATTGAAACAATTAATAAACGTGGTTACGTGCCTTTAAATACCTTTGCTAAATCTGGAAAATCTGAAAAAAGAGGCCCTTTGGGCTTTAATTCAGCTTTATTACCTTTACTGGCGACTAATAACGATAATTCTACGGTAATGGCGATTCAGCAAAAACTAATGATTGATAAATCATTTACCCAGACTCGTTATTACGACAGCGTGCTTAACTTGTTTGGTACAAGTGCTTTAAATAAGCGTTTTTCAATTACAGCAGATGGGACGCTACAACCGGTATGGAGCACTGAATGCCGTTAAGGTTTGCCCTCGCTTGCACATTAGCACTTAGCTCTGGATTAAGCGCTAACACAGTCAACGATATTGATACGCAATCTGTTGATTGGTTACTAAGCCAAATAGGTATTGGTGAAGCACAGCAAAATAAAAAACTAGTTGAAGATAGCTTACGAAAGCTAGTCGCCATTGCCCCTGCCCGAATAGAAACGCAGTGCGCAGTAGCGCGTTATGATTTTGCCAATGGCGAATCAGTGAAAGCCAACCAGTTATTAAGCAAAATAGATAACGGGCTTACCAAACAGGCTCCGTGCGTTGAAAAGCTTAAAATACTCTCTCGTATTGAGGGTAAAGATAAGTCTTTAATTCATGAAGCTAGGCTACTTTCTCGAGCTGGACGTTATGAACAAGCCCGTGAAATATACAATAAAATATTTAAAAACACCTACCCTACACTTAATTACGAGCTTGAGCATTTAAGCTGGTATGGACAAGACAGCGACCAATGGGAAAGTGTTAAAAAAGGCTATGAAAAGTTATTAAAAAGCTATTCTAATATCGCTCAAGTAGAAATACCTTATGCTCGCCATTTACTGAGGAAAAACCCAGCAAATAGTAAAGCGATAGATATTTTAAGTAATTACGGAACTAGCCCTTCTTTTATTAATGAAGTTGAGTTTATTTGGCTTGCAGCTCTTAAGAGTATGGATCTTACTCAAAATACAGTTGAGCAATACCAACGTTACTTCTCTGTGTATCCATTTAGTAGTAAAGGTAAGTTACAATATGAAGATTTCCAACGAGATTTTAAAGTAAGACAAGCATTACTTGCCGATCCCGCGTATCAGCTTTGGCTCAAAGGCGATCGTTTACTTAATAATAAAAAATTAAAAGAAGCTGAGCCCCTACTATTAAATGCTTTAAAAGGGCGGCCAACCGATAAAGAAATTATGCGCAGCTTAGGGTATTTGTATTTAGCGAAAAGCGACTACAAAAAATCATATTACTATTTTTTTACCGCGCAAAAATATACACCTAACTTTGATGAGCGTGAAGGACTTAAAGAACTCGCGACAGTTGCGAAGTTTTGGCTGTATATGTCTGAAATGGAAGATGCTATAGAGCAATCTGATTTTAAAACAGCACAATTAAAACTAAATCTAGCTGAGCAATTAAATCATGACCAAGAAGCTTTTCTTTATAACAAAGGCCTATTATTAGTAGCTCAAGGAAATTACACACAAGCAGCTACCGCCTATCAAGCAGCCCTAAAAACCAATCCTTTGTATGAAAATGCCTTACTTGGCTTATTAAATATCGCGCAACTAGATCAAAACCAAAAATCAATTCGCAACTTTTATAATTCATTAAACGCAAAGCAACGAGATTTAATCTACCCCTCATATGCACTAGCTACCAGTAATACTCTAAGGGATAAAGCAAGCCAGTATACTAATGGTGGAGAGCTAGAAAAAGCAGAAGAATTACTTAAGCAAGCTATTGAGCTTTCACCTGAACAACCTTGGTTATATTACGATTTAGCTTTTATATACCAACAAAAAGGCCTGACTCAACAAGCACGTGATTTATTTAATAATGTATTGTGGCAGTTCCCGCTAAACCCCCAGATTAGATATAGCCATGCTTTATTTTTGCGCTCTATAAATGATTATGAAGGAGCTTTGGATACACTTAAATATATTCCTTTTAAAAATCGAGATACCGACATTATTGCTTTAGAACAGCAATTGTTGCTTAACGAGTCTCTTACTCAAAGCCAGCAATATCTTGATTTAAAAAACAAATCTGTCGCCATCTATCATTTAAGTAACTTAGAAGCGAGAGAGCTAACACCTGAAATGCAAGCTGAGCTTTCTAATAGTTGGTACAAAATTGATGAAAAACGACATGCTCTTAAATTGCTTTCAAGTGCCCTTTCATCTGACTCATCTTTGTCGCCTTATTGGCACCTTTTACAAGGCCAGTGGATACTAGAGCAAGATAACCAAGTTGAAATAAAACGCTGGTTTGAGGATTACGTGTTACCAGAGAGCGCTTCTGAAAACGAAACGGCTCAATATGTGCAGTTACAAAATAACTACCTCAACCAGTTTTATACCGGCAGTGACTTAATTGCTAAGCTCAATCAGCTTGATCAAAAATATAAAGATATTCCAGCAACAACAACTGCCCTTATTAATGCAAACTTAGCGCTAGAACAATATGAAGCAGCCGTTATCTTATATCAGCGAAAAGTACAAAGTAGTCAAACTATTGAGCCTCAAGCGCTTCTCGCTATTGCTAATGCATACATAGAACTTGGAGATGACTTTCAAGCAAAAGAAGTTACGCAAAAAGCGATAGCGCAAACCACATCGCAAGAGGGTTATTTACAACGCCAAATCATGTCATCTCTTAATGAGTTTAATTACTCAGGGGATGCACTTTATTTAGCTAAGCAACTTATTGAAAAGTCACCAAACGATCAAGAGTTACGCTATTTAGGTGCTCAAGTAGCCAGTAAGTTTAATGAAACCGAACAAGCACAATCTTGGTACGCACAAACCCTGTCACCTAATCGTACTTTAAACGAAAAAGAGCTTTACGCAGCGCTTTTAAAAATAGATGAAAACGATCAATGGTATGTAAACGGTGCTAAACGTGAGCTAATAAACGAGCAAAACAAAAACCAAGCATACATTGCCATTGGTGTTAACTTTAGTGGACAAACAAGCACCGAAAGTGAAGCAACACTTGGTGCGGGCTTAGTACCAATTGAAGCTTACTTTCCACTTTGGCAAGGCCAAGGTTTTATTAAAGTAGACCCGACTACTATTAGCGCACAAACAACTCGCTTTGATGAGCAGTTCGCTGGTAGTCGCTACGGACAAGGTGCTTTATGTATTTTCACTTGTTCAGTCGATGAAGTGACACCAGAGGAAAGTGGTGTAGATATAGGTATTGGTTGGCAAAACGAAAACTGGCGTGTAGATGTAGGCACTACCCCTCTTGGCTTTTTAATTGAAGACTTTGTGTGGGGTGTAAATTACGCAGACAGTTTTGGCGACTTTGGATACAGCCTAGAACTTGAAAAGCGCCCAGTTACAAATTCAGTGCTTTCTTATGCGGGCTTGAAAGATGTAAATACAGAAGTTTGGGGGGGCGTACGCTCTACAGGCCTAACAGCTAATGTATCACACGACTTAGGCGGAAAATGGGGTTTTTGGTCAAGCGCCGACTTTACTCTCTATAAAGGCCAAAATGTAAAAGACAACCAACGCTATCGTATGATGGGCGGTACTTATTACCGTGTAATAAGCAATCAAAAGCGTGAATTTATCGTAGGCGCTAGCTTATTACATTGGGCATACAAGTATAATTTAAGTGAAGAAACATGGGGCCATGGTGGTTATTACAGTCCGCAAAACTATGTTGGTCTATCCGTGCCTCTCACTTATGACGCGCGTTGGGGCGATGATTTTGTTTATCGATTAAAAACCGGTGTTTCGTACTCGCAAACAAAAACTCAATCTATTGATTTCTTCCCTAACGATAGCGATTTGCAAATAGCTGCGTATGATAGAGAATCAATAACAGGTGTTGACCCTGTATTTGAAGGTGAAACAAGTTCTGGTGTTTCATATAATCTTGAAGGTAGTTTTGAGTATAGAATAACGCCGAATTGGTTTTTTGGTGGCTACTTAGCCATCGATCGTTCTGACTTTTACGAACCAAACTTTGGTCAACTTTACATACGTTACTATTTTAACCCTGTTTATGGAACGCTTGAGTTCCCAGGTACCCCTATTGTTCCTTATGCTGAGTTCTAACTTGGCATAAGGTGATACACCGCGCAATACTTCCCCTAGCACTAAGGTATATGTATACTTGTGCCCAATTGTAACTAGGATAAGGGTGTGTCTCTTACCTTCTGGTGTTACTACCATATAGCAAATCATTATCTTAGCTACAAATAATAAACTGATGGTCGAGCATTTTAGTATGACTAAATACTAAGATAGCTAAAGCAAAAAATTATAAGGCCATTACAACAATTCTTAAAGTTAGGAAGTAAATATGAGTTCAGCTCCAGATAGTGGTTGGTTTGGCCACCCTAAAGGACTTTCGACATTGTTCTTCACTGAAATGTGGGAACGAATGAGTTATTACGGTATGCGAGCTATGCTCGTATTATTCATGACAGCAAGCTTACAAGAAGAAGGCCTTGCCTTTACTGTTGCATCAGCTGCTGCAATCTATGGTTTGTACACAGGCGCAGTATACTTTTTAGGCTTACCAGGTGGGTGGCTAGCTGATAGATTGTTTGGTGGTCAAAAAGCAGTTTGGTATGGCGGCATAATTATTATGATTGGCCATATTATTTTGGCTATTCCACATGATTATTCTTTCTTCGTTGGCTTAATATTTGTAGCAACAGGTACTGGTTTACTAAAACCAAATATCAGTGCAATGGTAGGCCAATTATATAGCGATGCTGATGAGCGTCGTGATGGCGGTTACGCTATTTATTACATGGGTATTAACATGGGTTCTTTAATAGGTTACTACGTATGTGGTTACTTTATGGAGAACGTAGGCTGGCACTGGGCATTTGGTGCGGCAGCTGTCGGTATGGCCATTGGTTTAGTGCAGTACAAACTCACACTTAATAACTTACCAAAGCACAGTGCTTTACCGGCTAATCCATTAGGCTCTAAAGGTACTTCACGTGCATGGGGCGGTATTGCTGCATTTGTAATTGCAGCTGCTGCAGTTACTACGGCTGCAATGACCGGCGCTATTGTTATTAATCCAACTGTAGTTGCAGGTTACACAGCCATTGTATTTACTATTATCTTTTTTGTTTATTTTGGAGTTATTTACTTTACAGGTAATTTAACAGATGCCGAAAAACAAAGAATGTGGGCACTATTTTTAGTATGTATTGCATCTGCATGTTTTTGGTCTGGCTTTGAACAAGCTGGTTCATCATTAAACTTATTTGCTCGCGACTATACTGACCGTCTTATTGGTACTTTTGAAATCCCTACAACGTGGTTTCAATCATTAAACTCACTGTTTATTATTGCTTTATCGCCATTTTTTGCAGCGCTTTGGATTAACTTATCTAAAAGCTTAGTATCACCTAGCTACAGCGTTAAATGTGCAATTGGCTTAATTATCATGGCATCAGGCTTTTTAGTTATGTTTATGGCGGCTCATTACGCAGCTGAAGGCTTAAAAGTTGCGCCTTACTGGCTTGTTACTACGTACTTTTTACATACAGTGGGTGAGCTTTGTTTAAGCCCTGTAGCATTAAGTGCTGTAAGTAAGTTATCGCCTAAACGTTACACTGGCCAAATGATGGGTGTGTTTGTATTAACTTACTCAATCGGTAACATCATCGCAGGTTTACTTGCTGGTAATTTCGATCCGAATAATGTTGATGAAATTCCTAACTTATACTTACAAATTGCATTATTTAGCATTGGTGTTGGTGTTGTTTTAGTACTAATGACTTTTAAAGCTAAAGTATGGGAAAAACAAGGTTTAGAAGAGAAAGTCTCTTAATTATTGTTTATTTCAAATGTAGCAATATAACCTAAGACAATTCCTCCATAGCTTCTATGGGGGAATTTTTTATTCAACTTTGCCCTGCCCCCGTTAACTGATATTATATCCTGATTGGTTATTGAATAGACTCAGGGACATCCGTAGATGCAATCGTTAACGATATCACGTGTTATTATATTTATATTTCTTAGCTTTATTCTAACTGCCTGTGGTAGCGGTGATGAAGTGACGGTTAATCCAAACGATCCTGTTGAGCCTGAACCTAGCAAATTAACGCTATCAAGCGCTAATGGTTTAGACGCTACTTTAGACGAAGGCAATTTTATATTTAATGCACCTTCCAGTGCTATTTCTAGTGATGTAGAGCTTACCTACGAGAAAACATTATTAGATGAGACGAATATACAACAAAATATAATTTCTGATTTACATGCGCTTACGCCCTCCACGCTTACTCTTGAAAAACCTATTACCATCACAATAAAAATCCCTGATGACTATGCATTAGGCGGACAACTGTTTATCGCAAAACTATCGGGCGCTAATTGGGATACTGTTACAAATTCAATAGTTTTAGATGGATTTGTTAGCGCTCAAGTAACAACACTGGGCACATATGCAATACAAATGCAGCGCAATGAAGCTTTTGCAAATATCGGCCCAACTTGTGACGCTAATGCAACAGAGCAGTCGGTAAGGTTTGTTCACGTTGCCGATTTACATGCTCGCTTTGGCTATGAAGAGCAATATTTCAGCCGGATAAAAGCCTACTACAACCAAGTAGCAAGCCAAACTCCGCACACCTTATTTACAAACGGTGGTGACGACTATGAAAAAGGCACCGTTGCTGAGCAATTATCACAAGGTACCGCGACAGAAGAAGCTATAAAAGCAATGCAGTTTGACCTGCGAGTCGTTGGAAATCATGATTATGCTTGGGGCCCTGAAAAATTACTAAGTTATTCCCAAGACGAGAATGCAATTGTACTTGCTAGTAATACTCGTTATGAAGCAGAGCAACTACAAGATTTTGCAGGCGTAGGATTTGCAAAAGTACAAGTAGGGTGTATTACACTTGGTGTCTTTGGCATGACCTCAGTGCCATGGAATGAGCTAGATGAACCAATTCAAGATGATCCGATCCCTGATTTTATTAAACAATTTAAAATGAGCTGGCAATGGCAACAAATCGCACAAAGCATCGTAAACCAATACAGTGATGATGTAGATTACATGATTATGTTGAGCCACTTAGGTGTAGGCCAAGATACTGATATGGCAACAAACGTACCCGGTATAGACTTAGTACTTGGCGGCCATACACACGGTGGGGAAAGCTACACAACCCTTGATAACGGCGCTATTGTTTTACAACCGGACTTTTACGCTAAAGGTATTACGGACTTAACGCTTAATTTTAATTTAGCTGATAAATCATCCCCAGTTGTTGATTACAAAACGATTGAAACCGATACAATTGATGAACGCGATGAGGCAACAAAACTAGCTATAGATGAGATAATGGGGCGTTATGCTCCCGATGCAGAAACGGAAATCGCTATTTCTGAAAACTATCCAACTGATGCGCAGCTAGCCGAAATCACCGCCTTAGCCGCAAAACATTCAAGCACAATTAGCGCAGCATTACTTAATCCTGAACTAGTACAAAAGCGCTGGACACCCGGCACACTTACTCAAGAAGACTTCCATAAAGCTTTTTACGTAGAAAGACAGCCATCAAATACGCCAGGGTTTAACTCTATTTATAAAGTAACAGTATCGGGAAGCGACTTAACAACGATGTTTGCAAGTCAACCAGATTGGTTTTTACTTAAACCTGAAGATATACAACCCACAAATAATTACGAAGTTGCACTATTTAAAGGAGCAGCTTTGAATCCTGATTTATTTTTTAATAGTGTTACATTCTCAAACGTAGAACCAATAGCTGAAGCTTGGTGGCTACTTGATAAATATGCACGTGCTAGAACAAGTCAGTGCCTACACCTTGACACTGACACCGAACTTTATTCATGCAACAACTTAGCAAATGTAACCGTATGGAACTTTGACGATACTAACAACCCGTTAGCAGCTGATTTTGGACCTTCGGTACTTAGCTACTTTGATCCAGATGAAACAAACTGGGGCACTGCAGAGACACAATATAGCACCACTACTCAATTAAATATTGATGATTTAAGTGATGGTCCTTCAGGTGTTATGGCGTTTTCTCGCCACGCTCCAACAGAAGGCTTACTTATTGATTTAAACACACCAGCAAATGGTGACTTTGCAAATGAAGGAATGGTGTCTGACTACACCTTGGTTATGGATTTATACTGGCCCGCAGAAGGTAAAGATATTTACCGTGCAATTATGCAAGCCAATACAACTGATTATCTTAATGATGACGCCGATATGTTTATTGACCCAAGCGGCGGCTATGGACAAGCAACTAGCGATAGCGGCTATTTTGGCAACACACAACCTGACTCTTGGCATCGTATAGCTTTTGTATTTTATACAGCACCAACCAACGGGGTATTTGAAGTCTATATAGATGGAGAACTTGCTGGCGTAAAAGAAGATGGCGAAATCGATAGTCGCTGGGCACTCAATCAATCTGTATTGCTTTTTACAGATAACAATTACGAAACAGTACCAGGGTACTTAAACTCGCTGCTTTATGCAGGACGTGCTATGACCAGAGATGAAATTAAAAGTATGGGCGGCGCACAACAAAAGCTGTCTTTTGAGCAACCGACGCGAGTGCTAAATCAAACCATTGAGCGCCATTACCAAGCAGCTCCAGCAATTAAAACTAACGTGTGGATAGAACAACGGAACAAGTTCTTTGGTAACGGCTCTTAAAGTGTAAACAATTACATACAAAAAGGCTTTTGCTTATTAATTGTAAAAGGAGGTTTAGCGCAGGTTAAACCTCCTTTTTAGTATTTAAATACAATAACTTAAAAACAAGCACTCCCACTTGAATTTATACCATATAACTTCATTTTACTTAACTGTATTACAAACACGTAACTTTATAATAACCGTCCTATAAAATTTACACATGCGCTACATACTAAATAGCGCCCTCCTCTTCCCCAAATTAAAAATCTGGTTGATTATCTACTGCAATATGACAACAACACATAATCGCAGTGCTTAATTGCGGGAGTAATAATAATGAGTGAAGTAAATAACTATTTGGGTTTAGTCGGTATTGAATTTACCGAGTACGCAACACCTGATGCTGATTATATGGATAAAGTATTTACTGATTTTGGCTTCTCTAAGCTTAAAAAATTCAAAGGTAAAGACATTGTTTATTACAACCAAAACGATATTCACTTTTTACTGAATAACGAGCGTGAAGGTTTTTCTGCAGAATTTGCTAAAAGCCATGGCCCTGCTATTTGTTCAATGGGTTGGCGTGTTGAGAATGCGCAAAAAGCATTTGAAACTGCAGTAGAACGTGGTGCAAAACCAGCGACCGACTCAACGCATAAAAATATGCCTTACCCTGCAATCTATGGTATTGGCGACAGCCTAATTTACTTTATTGAACAATTTGGCGACAAAGGCACTATCTACGAAAGTGATTTTGAAGACTTAGAAACGCAAAATGTTGTAGAAGATAAAGGCTTTATCCGAATCGATCATTTAACCAATAACGTTTATAAAGGCACCATGGAAAAATGGGCTAACTTTTATAAAGACGTATTTGGTTTTACTGAAGTACGCTACTTTGACATTAAAGGTCAAAAAACAGCGCTTATCTCCTATGCACTTAAATCGCCATGCGGCACCTTCTCTATTCCAATAAACGAAGGTAAAGGTAACGATAACAACCAAATTGATGAATACCTTGGTGAGTACAACGGCCCAGGCGTTCAACATTTAGCGTTTTTAACAGATGACTTAGTAAGCTCTCTTGATAAGCTTGATAAATCAACAATTGCCACTTTAGATATTATCCCAGAGTACTACGATACTATTTTTGACCGTGTACCTTGGGTTGCTGAAGATAAAGAAAAAATTCGTGAGCATCAGATACTCGTAGATAGCCAAAGTGAAAATTGTTATTTATTACAAATTTTCTCTAAAAACTTATTTGGTCCAATCTTTATAGAAATGATCCAACGCGTTGATGATGGTGGCTTTGGTGAAGGTAACTTCCAAGCATTATTTGAATCAATCGAACGTGACCAAGAGCGTCGCGGCGTTTTATAAAATATTTGAGTAAATTAAAAGCAGCGAACTTCGCTGCTTTTTGTCGTTTTAATATTTAAAAAGTATGGCGCCAAGTACAAGTATGATTAAATAAACTATACCTTGTAGCCATACAGTAAAATCCAAAGGAAATGTAATGAGCCTAATTAACGAAACCCACGATATTAATTTAACCAGCTGGGTAGAATCAGCTAATGTTGATAATTGCGACTTCCCGATTCAAAACTTACCGTTTGCAGAATTTCGTCGTAAAGGGTCTGATGAGGCCTTTCGTGGTGGTGTTGCAATTGGTGACCAAGTAATCGATTTAGCAAAACTGAGTAAATTAAATGTTTTAACAGGTGACGCTAAAACAGCCGCAGATGCAGCAAGTGAAGCAACCTTAAATACATTTATGGGTTTAGGAAAGCAGTATTGGTCAGCTCTTCGTTTAGCGCTTTCAAAAGCACTAAGAGCAGGCTCTGAGCACCAACAAGCGCTTAGCGATACATTGGTTGCACAGTCTGATATAGAGTTTTCTTTGCCTTGTCGTATCGGTGATTACACCGACTTTTACACTTCTATTTATCATGCTACTGCTGTGGGTAGTTTATTTCGCCCTGATAACCCATTACTACCTAACTATAAATGGGTACCTATTGGTTATCATGGTCGCTCTTCATCTATTGACGTATCGGGTCAAACATTTCATCGCCCTAAAGGCCAAACTAAAGCGCCTGATGCAGAAGTGCCATCATTCGGTCCTTGTAAACGCCTTGATTACGAACTAGAGCTGGGTATTTACTTAGGTAAAGGCAATGCACTGGGCGATGCAATCGCTATCGAAAATGCTGAAAACCATGTATTTGGCTTTTGTGTATTTAACGATTGGTCAGCACGTGACTTGCAAGCGTGGGAATACCAACCGCTTGGTCCATTTTTAGCTAAAAACTTTGCCTCAACTGTATCGCCTTGGATTGTAACAACCGAAGCATTAGCGCCTTACAGAACAAGCTGGACACGTGATGAAAACGATCCACAGCCTATGGACTATTTAGAATCAAAAGCGAATCGCGACCAAGGTGCTTTTGATATTCAAATGGATGTTAGAATTCAAACGCAAAAAATGCGTAGCGAAGGCCATAACCCAACGCGCGTATCAACATCTAGCTTTAAGCACTCTTACTGGACTGTGGCACAAATGGTTACTCATCACACAGTAAATGGCTGTAACTTTATGCCAGGTGACATGCTAGGTTCGGGCACTCAGTCAGGTCCAACGCACGAAGAAGCAGGTTCATTACTTGAGCTTTCTCGTGGCGGTAAAGAAAAAATTACGCTAAGTAATGGCGAACAACGCAGCTTTTTAGAAGATGGCGATAACGTTATTATGCGTGGCTGGTGTGAAAAAGAAGGCTATGCACGTATAGGTTTTGGCTCTGTAGAGAGTACTGTACTGCCGGCAAAATAATACGCATATTAAAAAATTTATTAAAAGGGCTGCTTACTAAAAGCAGCCCTTTTTTATTAATTTTTGAACAGTTACAATTTTTTTCTAGCTTTTTTAACTCAAATTGCTATCTTAATTCGGTTAATAGCCAGTGTTTATATGCCATGTCAGTATTTATAAAGTCTTTTTATCATAAATTTTTCCCTGCTCGTCAGCTACTTATTCGTCAAAATGGCGAAGTTAAGCATGTTGTTTTAGCCTCTTGGTTTCAACTTCTTGTAGCGTTGCTTATTTTAGTCACTTTTACTTGGCTGAGTATTTCGAGCTTTCGTGTTTATACACAAACAAATAAAATCTCTGACATAAAACAAAATCAAATAACCGAGCAAACGCTGTGGCAACAAAAAGTCAGTGAGCAACAAGCCCTTCAAGCAACGCAGTTAGAGCAACTTGCAATTCTTGAGCAAAAGCAGGCGCTACTGCAAAGCATGATAGAATCCCTTCCTGCTTCAATTAGCAAAGATGTTATTAAGCTTGATACAGAACTTGATGTACCTATTAATGAAAATGGCAATGAATTTCATGAACCATTAGTCGATGAAAATCAAAAAGGTAAACAAGCACAGTTAATCGCTCCAATTACATTCGCAACAAGAGTGGCCAACTTAAATAATCATTATGAGCAAAGCTTTACCTATTTAGATAACCAAATTAGTGAACGTCACCAAGCCATTTTAGCTATGGTCAAAGGCGCAGGAATTGAGTCTGCGCTTGAGCAACACCTAATATTAAGCGCCCAGACAACTGCGCAAGGTGGGCCACTTGATATTTTTAACGAAACAAAAATTCCAAGCCACTTTTTAGCCATCGTTGATAAGTTATTAATATTAAATAATTTAGAAAACTTTTTAACTGAGCTACCAAACACCCTGCCTTTAGCTAAAGCTAAATACTATATTTCGAGTAATTTTGGCCTTAGAAAAGATCCTATGAATAGTAATCATGCCTTTCATAAAGGAATTGATTTAGCCGGTTGGCATAAAACCGAAATATTCGCTCCAGCAGACGCTGTAGTTCTTCGTGCCGGTCGTAATGGTGGTTATGGTAACTTTATTGAGCTTGAACATAAAAATGGCTTAGTGACTCGATTTGGACACTTAAATAAAATTAAAGTAAAAAAAGGTCAATCAATCACTAAACATGATGTAATCGGACTAATGGGTAGCACCGGCCGAAGCACAGGCACACATTTACACTACGAAGTATTACTTAATGGTAAACAAGTCAATCCTCTAAAAATAACAAAGGCGCTTTCTCGTGTTTGGTAGAAAAAAACAAAAAACAGTTAGCTCTAATTTAAAAAGAGTGAATCACACACCGTCTATTATTTCTGAAGACGTACGTCTTACAGGCACTTTAGTTAGTCAAGGTGAAGTACAGCTTGATGGCCGTATTGATGGTGACATAAAAGTGGAGCATTTAGTTATTGGCTCAGCGGGAGTTGTTGAAGGTATTGTTGAAGCTAAAAGCGTTATTGTTAAAGGTAAAGTTATTGGGTCTATTAATGCCAGTGAAGTAAAAGTACAAAGTGGCGCTCATGTTCATGGCGACGTATTTCACGATACATTGAGTATTGATGCAGGCGCAGTAATTGAAGGCAGTTTAAAGCAACGCTTTGAAAAAGAAGAGCCGGAACTAATTTCGAAAGAACTAAAACCCGCAAAAGAAGTTAAAGCATTATTGAAAGAAGATGGCAGCGACTTATCATTTGTAAATAAACAAGCCGCTGATAAAAGCTAAGTCAAATCAGCTTTACGTAAGTTACCTTTTCTCAGTAATGTACATAGTAATATCTGCAGTGAAAACAAGCTCATTGCGGGTATTATACAGTTTCACCGGTACTACTAAGTCTTCTTTATCAATCCACTTGTGTGGTAAATCAATTTCAGCGACTGCTCGTACATCTGTATCTACTTTAGCCAAATACCTAACTGTCATCCCTTTTGGGATCCAACGGTGCGTTTTAACTGGCACTGTTGCATCAACCATTACACCTGCACACAATTCAGCTAAATTACACTGCGCAATAGCATGAATAGTTCCAATATGATTATGAACGCTGCGACGGTTTTTAACCACCGCACTACAATGGCCCTCTCTCAAATCGAGTACGTAAGGTTTCATCGAACCAAAATATGGCGCTTTAAAGCAAACAGCTTTAGTAAAAAGCCAATTCCCAAAAGGTAGGCGCTTAAATTTATGCCATGTTTGTACAAGTGCAGATTTATTACTCATTATTATTTTCCATCAACAGTTACTTTTTTAAAATTAACACATCAGACCAGTTTTAAAAAGTCCATTTATGCTGGCTTTTTAGCTTAATCCAATCAAAAAGTAAGAATGACGACCTATGTAGGGGTCATAAGCCCTTTCTTTTTTATGAGTGCCCACCTAAAATACTCGACAAAAGGAGACTCAATGCAAACACAGCCCGCTAAACCTAATATGACTTTGTTACTTATCTTAGCGTTACTCGTTATATTTTGCCCTATGGCAATCGATATTTACCTACCTGCTTTTCCAACTATTGCAGAACAATTTGCAGTTACTGAACAACAAGTACAGCAAACCGTTGCTATTTTTATGCTAACAGTGGGTTTAGGCCAATTAATTGCGGGCCCTTTAGCTGATAGATTTGGCCGAAAACCAGTGGCAGTAGTGGGCATTAGTTTGTATGCAAGCTCTGCATTACTCGCATACTACTCGCCTTCTTTTGAGATATTACTAATAGCACGTGCTTTTCAGGGATTTGGAGCGTGTGCCACATTTGTTGTCGCATTTGCGATAGTGCGTGATAAATATGGCAGTGAACGAAGCGGACAAATGATCACCTACCTTAACGGGATTGTGTGCTTTATTCCGGCAATGGCACCTATTTTAGGGGCTTGGCTTACCGTACAGTTTGGCTGGCGTATGAACTTTATGTTTTTAACCGCGTTTGCCATTTTGGGCCTTATTGTTACCCTATTCTTTTTTAGAGAAACGCGCCCTGCTGATAGTCATTATCAGGGGCATATTTTAGATTTACGTCGCTTTACTCCGATTATTAAAACACCGGTATTTTTGTTTAATAGCCTAATTTGTATGGTCTCAATGTCAGCCATATTAGTGTATGTAACGCTCGCACCAGGCTGGCTTATTACACATTTAGGGGGCACCGTAGCCGACTTTACTTTTTGGTTTACGTTAAATGCCGTAATAAGTATTGTCGCAAGTTTTATTTTACCAACCTACATTAAACGAAATAGCCAACGTGCTTTGCGTGTCGGTGTGAGTGTACTGGTTTTCTCAGGTATTTTAATGCTAGCCTTGAGTCATATAGAAACAGCATTTGCGCTTATGCTACCTATCTTAATTGCAGCATTAGGGTTTGCTTTAAGTTTAGGCTCTGCAGCAGGAATGTCTCTGTCTAGCTTTCCTAAACAAGCAGGCACAGCCTCTGCATTACTCGGTGCAATGCAAATGAGTGGCGCAAGTATACTCGTCGTTTTAACCCAATATTTAGGGCTAAGCACACCGTGGTTGATTGCTTTTCACTTATTATTACTAGTTCCGCTTTGGCTTATTTTAATGAGCAAAAAAGCACATACTTTACACCCAGCTAAAAGTACTCAATGATCAATCCTGACTTTCTAGTCTCGTTTTTATTAGCCAGCTTTTTAATGGCAGTAGCGCCTGGGCCATCAAATGCATTTTTGATGGCGCAAACATTTGCTAATGGTCGAAGTGCTGGTATGCAAAGTGCTTTTGGTTTTGCATTAGGTGGGGTTGTTCATACGCTATTTGCTGTTGTAGGCCTAAGCGCAGTACTGAAAGCTTCCCCTAGTGCCTATGCCGCAGTGCAATATGCAGGCGCAGCATACTTATGCTATTTAGGGTTTATGATGATTAAAGGCACGTTAAAGCAGCCAGAGCCGACACCTGATGACAAGCAAACCGATAAACCGCATATAAGTACCAGTAAAAAAAGTAATGTCATGTTTCAGGCCATGATGACTGAAGTATTAAACCCTAAAGTAGCATTATTCTTTATTGCATTTATTCCACAATTTGTAGATCCAACGCTTTCATCGGCTACTTTTCAGCTCGCGTTTTTTGGCTTACTTTACCCTCTTTTTGCTTTTCCGATTGACTGCACGTATATTTATTTTGGCGACAAAATTGCACAGTTTTTTAGACGTAACCCAAATAGCCAACTTTGGATTGATAGGATCACTGGCATTGTATTTATTGCCCTTGCTATCAATCTATTATTTTAACTAACCTGCACTTTGGTTAAGAGATTTATTCTTCCGAGTTTAGGTTCATCAATAAAAAGAATTAGCATGGAACAAAAAAAACAATCTCTTCCCGCACAAAAAAATATTGCTTTAGTGGCACACGATGGTAAAAAAGCAGCACTAAAATTATGGTGTGAAAAGCACAAAGAAATACTAAGTAAGCACACTTTATATGGCACAGGTACTACGGGGCATTTAATTCAAAAAACTACGGGGCTTGATGTAGTTCAGCTTTTAAGCGGTCCTATGGGCGGCGATCAACAACTTGGCGCTAAAATAGCAGAACATGAGATACATGTTTTAATATTTTTTTGGGACCCATTAGCATCACAGCCTCATGACCCTGATGTTAAAGCACTACTGCGTTTAGCAGCTGTTTGGAATATTCCGGTGGCGTGTAATGAGGTAAGTGCAGATATGTTATTAAGCTCACCGCTTATGGACGTAGAGCTTGAACGTACATTGCCAGATTACGAAAAATACCTCGCAACCCGACAAATAGATCTTTAAACCTCAATTGTAATCTAGGTTATTTATAAAGCATGCTGGCCCATTTAGTCAGGCCAGCGGTTACACTACCAAAGTGATCCCCGTTAACCATTTTTATATCGCCTAAGTGCTCACTTAAAGCCGCTTTAATCAATGGTGATTGTGCACTACCGCCTGTTAAATAGATAATGTCTGGCGTGGTCGCAGCGTCACTGATTGCTTGTTTTGCTAAAGTAACTATTTGGCTAATACTACTCTCAACGGCAACAGCTAAATCGCTTACCGATACATTTTTATTCAACCCACTATCTAAAAAGCTTAAATCGCAATCAAACGCACTAGCAGACGAAAGTGCTATTTTAGCCGCTTCACCTTGTTGTACTAACTGATGGCCTTGCTTGTTTTGCTGTAAATGTATTAAACGCTTATAAAGCTCAGGTGCACTTACATCACGTAATTGTGCGTTTAGCTCTCGGGTATGGCTTTCACTATAAAATTGGCTTTGTAAGTTTACATCGTTAATTTTACACGCTTGCCAAAACGCTTGATTAGGCAAAGGCAAACCCGATTTAAACGTACTACCTAAACCCAATAACGGCATTAAACCATGAAAGCTCAAAGCAATATCTAAATCGTTTCCGCCAACACGTTTACCACTGTGAGATAAAAAATCACTATCGCGCTGACTATTTCCTCTAAAGCTTGGGCCCATTTGTACAAATGAGCAGTCACTTGTACCACCACCAATATCAATAACGAGTACTTTTTGATCCTGAGTTAAATCACTCTCGTAGTCGATACCCGCAGCAAGTGGCTCATATAAAAACTCTACGTCTTTAAAACCAGCACGTTTAGCAGCACGCTCTAAAATACCGACCGCTTGTTGATTTGATTGCTCACCACCCACAGCTTGAAAGTTTACTGGACGACCAATCACTGTTTGTGTAAGTGTTTTACCTAAAGAGAGCTCAGCGCGTTGCTTAATTTTTAAGATCATCGCAGTTGCGATATCTTCAAAAAAGTTAATTTGACCTTGCTTTAAACCTGTTGCACCAAAAAATGATTTAGGGGACTTAACAAAATAGCCTTCTTCAGGAAACTGCACGTACTCGCTAATCGCTTCACGACCAATAAATAATGTTTCATCTGAAGGTTGTAAATCAAGGTCTGACTTAATACGAGGTAAGGTATTTAATAATGCTTGGCGCTGAGTTAAAAAGTCATGCTCATGGGCTGTGCCATGTAAATGCTTAGCAACAAAATCCACAACCAACGCACTGTGATGAGTGTAAAGTGTAGACGGTAAGTAATGTTTTCCTTGCTCTAGCGGTACTAATTGAACATTACCCTCGCTCATTACACCCATAGCACAATTAGAACTACCGTAATCAAAACCTACAAACATACTTCACCACACATTACCAAAAAGGCCGCGCAATTTAGCACACTTTGTAAAATTTATAAATGTTATAAACTATCTCTGACCCGTAAAAAACTGGCAAAACGCGGTAACCCATTTTTTGTTAAGCCATGAAATCGGTACGTTACAGTACTACCAATCTCCGGTGGGATAGAGCGCTGTGCATCATTAAACCCAGTACCAATAGAGAATACCTGCCCCTGCGCTGTTTTTACCCTTAATGCCCCTAACATACCTTGATATTTACCTTTGCCTGGTAAGTGCGCAATTACAACCGCTTCTGCATCTAAATAAGGTTTTAATTTTAGTAATACATTACTCCTTCCATTGCTGTGCTTAGCGCTGGCCAAATGAAGCATTACGCCCTCGCCGCCCTGCTTAGTTATGTTCTCAAAATACTCTGTAAGCTGCTCATTATTTGTAAAACTATATTGAACTACAGCACTAATGTGCGGCGAGTTTAGGCTAGTAATAAGCTCATTATAGTTTTTATAGCGAGTGCTAAAAGGCAGATTTTTATCTGGCATATCAAATACTTTATAAGTAATAGTTTGCCAATCATGATTATTAGGTTTTTTAGTTCTGACTATGCCACTAAGCGCAGAAAAGTGCTCACGTTTAGTCCACAGCTCACCATCAAGCCATACATTTGGCAATGGCGCTGTAAACCAACTTGGCGCATTGATAATATTACCCTTACGAGTGACAAACTCCGTGCCGGTCCAGATAGCTCTTACGCCATCATATTTTTCACTGACTAAATATTTACTTACATCATAATGCTTCGTTTCGTCATATACTTTAGCCAGTAAAACTGACGGTTGTGCTGCACTTATGCATTGCGTAAAAAGTACAATAACAATTAAAAGCAGGTGTTTAATAGTAAACATTGGCGCATCCAAGCACGTAAAAGTTGGCTTAAACTATAGTTGAGATTGCGCCCATTGCCAAAACTCATCTAAGTTGCTCATTTGATAGGTAGCTTGGCTAAAGTCGTGATCTTTAGTATGGCTATTGGCAATGGCTACAACACGTAACAAAGCATTGTTGGCCGCCGTAACGCCGGTAAATGTATCCTCAACAGCAATTGCATTGCCTGCCTGTATATTTATCTGCTCAAGTGCCAGTAAATATGGGTCCCCTGCAGGTTTAGGATTAGTTACATCATCTTTTGTAACCACCGTATCAAACAGCTCATAAAACCCTAAGCCTTTCAGTATTGGCATAGCTTCACTTTTAGCACTGCCTGTTACTAGCGCCATTTTTAAGCCACTCGCTTTTACAGCTTTCAATGTTTGCTCTGTAAATGGCATCAGTGGTGGTAAATGTGTTACTACATATTCACCAAATAAACGGTATTTTTCATCTGCTAAAAACTGTGCACTTACCGATAAGTTATGCTCTTGCTTAATTTCGATTGCGGCTTCTAAAGTGGGCCGTCCCGAAAAGCGCTGACAAAAATCATTTTCTAAATAACTAACACCGTAGGGTTTAAGTAATTTACTCCAGCATACAAAGTGCATGCTTTCTGAATCAACTAATGTGCCATCCATATCAAACAATATTGCTTTTAAAGTCATACTCATTCCTTATACCAACCTGCATAGATCTTTGATCAATTTAACGAATTAAATTGCACTATAACGTCGTTAAAAATTTTTTATTTAGAACAACTAGATACAAAAATTTTTGCCTAGTTCTAGCGTAATTTTCTTAACGTTAAATAGAACCCTTATATAAGCAGATTGGTATTATTTAACCTAAGCTAAATTTTGACAATAAAAAAAGGCGCCTTAAGCACCTTTTAAATAAATACAGTTATTGCGTTAAGCCTGCTGGCGGCTCACCCGTTGCTTCCTCACCCGTTTCAACATCAACAAGCTCGTAGCCACGCGTTTTACGTACAACTTTAAGTACTGGTTTATCAAATGCAGTTTTTAAACGCTCAGAGTCATCTTTCAACTCATCTAAGGTTGTTCCAAAAGGGGCTGCGCCAGTTTCTGACCAGTTAGTTACTTTACCATTTAGGTTATATTCTACTTCGTGTATTTGATATTGCGCTGCTTCGTCTTTCGTTGCTTCACAAAAAATTACACGGTAATTCCAAAATCCAGCCATCTTTTTATCTCTTTAAATTAATTAACGCTACTTTACCAGCTTTATAAAAACATAAAAGCCTGCACAAGGCAGGCTTTTAAAAATTAATATAATTTAAAGTTATCTTTAGAAGAAGTTAACTTTAAATTCAGCACCAACATAACGTTCTTCGTTAACCATTGCAGTGTTGTTATTAAAGTCGATTGCACCAATAGCAACTTGCTCATCAAATAAGTTGCGAGCAAATAAAGCTACTTCGTACTCATTATCATCTTGAGCCCATGTGTAACCGGCGCGCACACCTACTTCTGTTAACGGTTTGCCTTCAAACTCAACCGCTTCATATAAGAAGAAGTTAACTTTACTGCGGTACGACACATCTGTGTAAGCGTAGAAATTACCATCAGCTAATTCTTTAGAGTAGCGAAGTGTTAAGTTAGAAATAAACTCAGGAGCATTTGGTAAACTATTTCCGTCAATGATTGCTCTGCCATCAACTGTAGTGTCAGTTATATGAAGCGTGTCACGTACGGGGACCGGAATAGTAATGCTGTTATCTTTTAACTCAGTTTTATTATAACTAAAGTTAAACGTGGCATTAAGCTCATCGGTTAATACCCATTCTGTATCAAGCTCAAAACCATAGCCAGTGGTTTTATCAGCATTAAGTAGGCTGGTTGTATTTGCAGTACCACCAACAGCCGTTAATTGCTGATCGTCCATAGTAAAGTAATAAACGCTTGCATTTACACGGCCACGACCATCAAGTACGTCTGATTTAATACCCGTTTCGTACGATGTAACCGTTTCTGAATCAGCTGTAGTAACGTCGTCAGAGAACGTAATACGGCCTTGAATACTTGGTGCACGGAATGTATTTGCAACTCGTGCATATAAATTAACATCATCATTCAATTTATAAGACGCTGAAATATCCCAACTTACATGATCATCACTTACTTCTGTTGTACGTGTGATATCAGTTGTACATTGCATTAAGTTGTTTAAACAATCATCACTTATTGTTTTACGCACGGCTTCGAAGTCTTTTTCATCGTCAGAGTAACGCAAGCCAGCTGTTAGTTTTAAATCGTCTGATACCGTGTAATCTACAGAGCCAAATACAGCCCAAGCTTTCGTATCTTGCTGCTGGTTAACGTAACCGTTTAACGCGCCGCCAGCTAGAGTGTTATAGCCATAGTTTTCAATAGTTACTGACTCGTCGAAGTAAAATAAACCAGTTTGAAAGTTAATATCACCGTCGTAGTTACTTGCTAAACGCAACTCTTGAGTATATTGGTCATGGTCAGGCATTACACTTTCGCTTTCTGAAGGGAATGGAATTGAGCCAGGGCCATGGTAATCGCCTAGGAAATCAGCGCCATAACCACCATCAATATCACCGCGCGAGCTTACTTCTGCGCTCTCCCAACCAGATATAGAAGTAATGGTGTAATCATTAAAATCATACTCAAGCTTTAAGCTCATACCCTCTGCATCAACAGCTTGCTTTTCACGTGCTGCTGCATCGTGATAAACAACTTTGTAATCAAAGTCATCAACTAGATCGTTAGTGCCACTTTTGATTGCATTAGCACGAAATGGAATTGGTGTACCATCCATGTTACGTACGTGGTAGTTAAGAAGAGCACTGAAATCATCTTTTTCGTATAAAAATTGAATACGAGCAGCACGGTCTGTATATCCGCCAAGTACGTCTTCTTGTTCAAAGCCTGGTGCACGATTATCAATAAAGTTATCTTTATCTTGCCATAAAACAGAAACACGTGCAGAAAGGTTATCCGTTAAGCCACCACCTACAGCACCTCTAAAATCTACAGCACTGTCAGTGCCGTATGATACTGAGCTAAACCCTTCAAATTCTTGGCTTGGCTTAACCGAATCAAACTTAACAAGGCCTGCCGGCGTATTACGACCAAACAATGTACCTTGTGGGCCACGTAATACTTCTACGCGTTCGACGTCAAATACCGGGAAACCTTTTAAAATCGCATTTTCTTGTACAATATCGTCAACAACTAACGATACTGGCTGAGATGCATTCAAATCAAAATCGGTATTACCTAAGCCACGTACATAAAAACGCGGAAAAGTACGGCCATACGAAGACTCAATTGCTAAGCTTGGAATTTTCGCATTCATAAAGCGAATATCCATACCTGCAGAGCTATATGCATCAAGGTTATCACCTTGTAATGCAGATACAGCTACAGGTACTTCTTGTGCATTTTCTACGCGTTTACGGGCGGTAACTTGAATAACTTCTAGTTGATTGCTTTTTTTAGCCGTTTCTTCTTCAGCGGCGAATGCTGAAATAGATGTGCCAGCAGCAGATAGTAGTGCAGCGTTAATAATTGTCGCTATTGCAGATTTCTTTAATGATTTCATGTCGGGTATTAACCTTTAGTATGCACTCTTGTTCAACGGTTTTTTGTGTTGCGCAATGTATTCATTGCGGGCTCGTACAATTTTTCGCGACTTGCTATATGGCGCGCGGACCTCATCACCGAGAGTACAAAACGGAGTAACAAGGCTGAACGAACGATTAAGATTATACCATTGTGTAATAATTTTACTGCATAAATATGAACATAAATGGAAACTTTTTTGCAACATTTAACTACAAGATTACGTGTTTTTATCAATATTTAGATGCAAAAACCTAATAATGAGGACATATGTCCTTTATTGAAGATCGCGAAGTAAAGTAGGAAAAATGGATTGCTTTACATATTAACCCAAAATAGAAACGTTATGGTTACTCATAAAAAAAGTCACCCGCAAGCGACTTTTTTTATTAGAACTACGACCTTTTAAAAGCAATTTCACCATCTATATGAATATCGCGCTGTGGAAACGCAATCACTACATCATGCTCTTCAAATACAGCATAAATACTAAAACGAATATCACTGCGCACTTTTCTAAGCATGGTTTCAGACTCGGCGCATACCCAAAAAATAGCATTAAATACAAGCGAGTTATCTGCAAAGTCATCAAATAACACTGATGACTTTGGATTAACCAATATTGCATCATGATCATCAAGCACTTGCTGGATAAGCTTTTTAACCAGTATAACGTCTGAACCATACGCAACGCCGACACTGACCGATGAGCGTGCATTGCCATCTATCAGCGTCCAGTTTGTTACTGTATTTTCGAGCAATTGAGAATTAGGTATAAGCATATGTACGCCGTCATTTCGGCGAATACGTGTAGAACGCGTATTAATAGTTTCAACTACGCCCTTTGCGTTACCTACCTCTAAAAAGTCACCAATGCGAATTGGACGTTCCCACATCAATATCCAACCGCTGATAAAGTTATTAATAATGTTTTGTGCACCAAAACCTACACCAATAGCAATCGCACCGGATACAAAAGCAAATGCCGTAAGCGGGATGCTGAGCACTTCAAGCGATGTAAAAATTAAAATTGCGATACTTAAAATAAAGTAAATTCGAGTAAACAAATGCACTGCATCTTGGCTTATTTTTTTAGCGAGTAATGTTTTTTTAATAAGCTTGCCAATACGTGTGACTACAAACCACATAGCAAACAATATAAGTGGCACTTGAATTACTTTTGCTACTGTAATATTCACATCGTTATAAGTGAATATTACAAAGGCTAAGTATTGATTAATTTGTTCGAGGGTCATAAGTGTTCCCAATATTTTTTTTGATTGTTATTTGTTCACTAAAAATAAGTGTGGTTCAGTTTTCGCTAAGCTTAGCACGTCATAATATAACTAAAACGCCAAGTTAATAAGTTCAATATGAATTTTATAAACAATTTATTAACTCTTTATTGCACCGAGTGCTATATAAATAGTGTACAAGCACTGGAGATCACATATGACACAACTTACTCTAAATCAAAGACTCGCTACTTTGCAGCCGCAGGTAGATTTAAAATTGTTTGAAAGCAGCCTAGATTACCGAAATAAAGTTTTGTGCTTGCTCGCCGAACAAGAGCAAACTCTAGCAACTATTAATAAAGAGTTTGGGCAGCAATCTAATAGCTTTGGCTCAGAGAAAAAATTTGTTTTAGGTTATAACTAACCCCCCTCTCAAGCACACAATCGTATAATTAAGTAGCTTTAACGTTTAATTTTAGAGCTACTTTTACCCACCTTAATACTAATTATTAGCTAATTTGCGTTCAAATCCCCCTTAATACCGATAAACTTTATTGTATAAACCCACAAATTTGATAAGTTAACTAGGTTTTTCGACTCGCAAAGCCTATTTCGGCTAATCTTTTTATGGAGTTATTATGCGTAAAACCCTGATCGCCACGACTATTGCTAGTGCCCTAATCCTATCGGCTTGTTCTTCTAACGAACCTCAAGACATGGCAAAAGAGAGCGCAGCACAAGTGCAAGACATGAACGCAAACAATGTTTTATTCAAACCAAGCCCATTACAATACATGGCACCTGAGTTTGATAAGTTTGGTACAAAAGACTACGAAGCCGGCTTTGATGCTGGTATTGCTCAGCATACTGCGCAAATACAAGCTATTGCTAACAACCCAGCTCCTGCAACTTTTAAAAATACATTAGTTGAAATGGAAATGTCTGGCGAGCTATTAAACCGTGTATCAGCTGCTTTTTATAACCTTTCAGGTTTGATTTCTGATGACGAATACCAACGTATAAGTAAAAAAATGGCGCCGGTATTATCTGCTCACTCTGACGACATTTACTTAAATGGTGCATTATTCAAGCGCGTACAAACTATTTACGACAACAAAGACTCGCTTAATGCTGAAGATCAACGCCTTGTAGATTTTTACTATAAGCAATTTGTAAAAGCAGGCGCTAAATTAAATGACGCTGAAAAAGCAAAAATGCGTGAAATCAACTCACAACTTGCAGAGCTTTCTACTGCGTTTTCTCAAAACATTTTAAAATCGTTTAAAGAAGATGTCATTGTCGTTACCGATAAATCTAAACTTGCTGGCCTTTCTGAAGGTGAAATTGCAGGCCTTGCGGCCGCTGCTAAAAAAGCAGGTAAAGACGGCTACATGATCACGCTAGTAAATACGACTCAACAGCCAATTTTATCAAGCCTTGAAAACCGCGACCTACGTGAGCAAATATTTAAAGCCTCTGCTAACCGTGCAGCAAAAACTAACGGCCCAATTATTATTGAAGAAACAAACCTACGCGCTCAAAAAGCAGAGCTACTAGGGTTTAAAGATTGGGCATCGTATGTAATGACTTCGCGTATGGCACAAACAACTGACAACGTGTACGGCATTTTAGATGACCTAGCACCAAAAGCAGTTGAAAAAGCTAAAATTGAAGCAGCTGCTATTCAAAAAGTAATTAACGATTCAGGTGAAAGCTTTGAGCTTAAACCATGGGATTGGGCTTTTTACGCAGAAAAAGTACGTGCTGAAAAGTACGACTTAGATCCTGCCCTTGTTAAGCCTTACTTTGAAATGGATTCTGTAATTCACGATGGTTTATTCTTTGCAATGAACAAGCTATACGGTATTACATTTAAAGAGCGTAAAGACTTACCGGTTTATCATGAAGATGTTACAGCCTACGAAGTATTTAACGCTGACGGCAGCGCCATCGGTTTATTTTACCTAGACCCATACGCACGTGAAGGTAAGCGTGGCGGTGCATGGATGAGCGCTTACGTAAGTCAAAGCGGCTTAAAAGGCACTAAACCAGTTATTTACAATGCGCAGAACATTCCAAAACCTGCTGCAGGCGATCCAACGTTAATGACGTTTGACGAAGTGTCAACTATGTTTCATGAGTTTGGTCATGCGGCGCACGGTTTATTCTCTGACGTTAAATACCCAAGCTTAGCGGGTACTGCTACAGCACGTGACTTTGTTGAGTTTCCTTCGCAAGCGAATGAAGATTGGATGATTGAACCTACGGTACTTGCTAACTACGCCAAACACTACAAAACAGGTGAGCCAATTCCACAAGCTTTACTTGATAAAGTACTTGCATCGCAAAAATTCAACCAAGGTTTTGGTACCACTGAATATTTAGCAGCTGCTTTACTTGATATGGAATGGCACTCGTTTGGCTCAGATAAAAAAATTACTGATGTTCAAAAGTTTGAAAGCGATGCGCTAAAAGCACACGGTATTGATTACTACCCTGTACCACCGCGTTATAAATCAAACTACTTTAGCCATACATTTGCCGGTGGTTACTCTGCGGGTTACTACGCATACCTTTGGACTGAAGTATTTGCAGCCGATGCCTTTGCACACATGGAAAACAACGGCGGCTTAACACGTAAAAATGGTGATAAGTTCCGTAAAGAAATCCTATCTAAAGGTAACAGCCGCGACTTAATGCAAAGCTACATTGAGTTTAGAGGTCAAAAACCAACTACCGACGCATTACTTAAGCGCCGTGGTTTAGTTGAGTAAATAACTTAATTTATTAAGCTCACTTTTATAAAAGCCCGCTTGCGGGCTTTTATTGTTTATACCCTCACATATAACAGATAAACTTAGCTCAATATTTATTAAAAGATGATGGTTATGCAGTACTTATTTGCAGTCACTTTGCTTTGGGCGTTTTCGTTTAGTTTAATTGGTGTGTATTTAGCAGGCCAAGTTGACGCTTGGTTTAGCGTATTAATACGCATAGCACTGGCAACACTGATTTTTTTACCTTTTTTAAAGCTCAAACAAACGCCTAAACCTTTAGCCTTAAAGCTTATGCTGATTGGCGCTATACAACTTGGTGTTATGTATAGCTTTTACTACCACTCATTTTTATTTTTAACCGTTCCCGAAGTGCTGCTATTTACTGTAATGACTCCTTTGTACATTACCCTGCTAAATGATGGATTGAACAGACGCTTTAACCCACGCTTTTTTATAGTCGCACTTATTGCTGTAATCGGTGCAATTACTATTCGTTACGAAAACCTAAATAGCGATTTCATAATCGGCTTATTAATCGTTCAAGGGGCGAATATAAGTTTTGCTGTAGGCCAAGTTACCTACAAACGCTTAATGAATAACAATCAGCTTGATGACAAAGCCGTATTTGGATGGTTTTTTATAGGCGCACTTATTATTGCCACAATTTGCTATGCATTATTTGGTAACTCAAACAAATTACCAACCACTTTCACACAGTGGGGCATACTAATTTATTTAGGGTTGGTTGCATCAGGACTTGGTTACTTTATGTGGAATAAAGGCGCAACCCTTGTCAACGTAGGTGCTTTGGCAGTTATGAATAACTTGCTTATCCCAGCTGGGATTATAATTAACGTGCTGATCTGGAACCGAGATGCCGATATAGTTCGGTTAAGTATTGGGGCTGCTATAATGTTAGGTGCATTATTGGTCAATCAAATGCTTAATAAAAAAGTAAATTAATAAGCTTGTAGCAAAATCGTCATTAATAATCATTAAGGTAGTACAAATTTTACTTTTTAAGGATAAACAATGAAACGTATTACCTTACTTACAAGCTGTATATTGTTAGCCACACTTGCTGGCTGCGACGACGATGTAGAAATAGTAGAAAAAGAAGTGGTTGTTACCAACACCGAAGTGGAAATTGTTGAAGTACCTACACCCATTGTTGTAGAGGTTGCTGAAGGAGTAAATATTCAGCTAGGGACTCGCCCTGACTATTTAATTAACGATATGGCGCAAAGCACACTAAAAACAAAATTAGAGTCATGCAGCGAAGGTCCTTTTTACCGCACCGATTTTTCAATTGGTCATCGCGGTGCATCAATGCAATACCCAGAACACACTAAAGAAGCCTACATTGCGGCAGCAAGAATGGGCGCTGGCATTGTTGAATGCGATGTTACATTTACAAACGACAAAGAGCTTGTTTGTCGCCACTCTCAATGCGATTTACATACCACAACTAATATTTTAGCCATTCCTGAACTTGCAGCTAAATGCAGTGTGCCATTTACACCAGCCGACCCTGCTAATGGTATTACCGCTTCTGCAAAATGTTGTACCAGCGATATAAGCTTAGCGGAGTTTTTAACCCTTGAAGGTAAAATGGATGGTGCAAACACTAATGCAACGACCGTTGCCGATTACATGGATGGCACACCAAGTTGGCGCACTGATTTATATGCCACCAATGGCACATTGATGACCCATAAACAAAGCATTGCACTGTTTAATGAGCTAGGTGTAAAAATGACACCAGAGCTAAAATCGCCACAAGTAAGTATGCCATTTGATGGAATGACACAAGAACAATATGCGCAAAAAATGCTAGACGAGTACACGCAAATGGGTGTGCCAGCCTCAAAAGTTTATCCGCAATCATTTAACCTTGAAGACGTAAAATACTGGATTAACAATAACCCTGACTTTGCAGATAAAAGCGTTTACCTAGATGGTCGCGACAGTGAAGCCGGATTTGATCCAAGTAACCCACAAACATGGCAACCGGGTATGGATGAGTTAGTGGCTGACGGGGTGAAGATTTTAGCTCCTCCAATTTGGATGATGCTAACAATAGATAACGAAAGTAATATTGTGCCATCGCAATACGCTATTGACGCAAAAGCAGCAGGTTTAAAGCTTATTGCATGGAGCCTTGAGCGCTCGGGCCCGCTTAATGAAGGTGGAGGTTATTACTATCAATCAATTGCTGATGTTATAGATAACGATGGCGACATGATGACAGTAGTCGACGTACTCGCAAAGGACGTGGGGGTAATGGGTATTTTTTCAGATTGGCCGGCTACGGTAAGTTACTACGCCAGTTGTAATAAAATGCCTGCAAGTATTTAAATACTCGACAACAAAAGTCGTTTATTTTATCGCGCTCAGTTACCATATCAGCATGTATAATTTTATTTTACTGAGCGCTTTTTATGATAATCCAACAACATAATGCTGACTTGCCAACACCGACCGGTTTAATGCGAACAACTGTATATCGCCCTCAAGCGCAAGGACAGTTCCCTGCTATCATTTTTTATTCTGAAATATTTCAGCAAACTGCCCCCATCGCACGCAGCGCAGCTATTTTAGCAAGCCATGGCTTTGTAGTGTTAGTGCCTGAAGTGTTTCATGAGTTAAACCCTATAGGCACTGTGCTTGCTTATGATGATACAGGTAAAGACAAAGGCAATGCCGACAAATGGGCAAAGCCACTTGAGCACCACGACAGTGACACACAAACTATGATCGACTTCATTAGATTACAAAGCTATTGCACAGGCTCCGTCGGCGCAATGGGCGTATGTATTGGCGGTCACTTAGCTTACAGAGCGGCACTAAACCCTGAAATTAATGCGGCTTTTTGTTTATACGCAACTGATATTCACAGCAATACATTACCTGCGCAACCTGGAAATAACTCATTCGAGCGTATGGCTGATATACAAGGCGAAATTCACTTTATATGGGGCAAACAAGACCCGCATGTGCCAAAGGAAGGCCGCGCTAAAATATACCAACAATGTGTAAGCACGGACATCAATTACCAGTGGCAGGAAGTTAACGCACAGCATGCCTTTATGCGTGATGAAGGTGAGCGATACGATGCAGCACTTGCGATAAATATGTATCAACAAGCGGTGGCATTATTTAGCCGAACTTTATAAATGCTGTAAAAACTACTCATTAAGTACTTTTCAGCATACCTAAAGCGGTATGCTGTTTTACAAAGTATGCTTTTAAGTAATCAATAAACAATCGTAGCTTTTTAGAGCCCGCAGCCCCTGGCGGAAATACCCCGTAAAGCTCAATATCTTTGCTTTTATAATCATCTAATATTATTTCAAGCAACCCAGCTTGTACTTTTGGCCACGCATCGTAAAGCGGAATACGCCCGATGCCATGCCCCGCTTCAACAAAAGCAGTACGAGCAGCGGCATTATTGGTGCTTAAGCCGCCTTGCATTGTAATATCGTGTTTTTTGCCATCTTTTTGAAGTGTTAATGTTTTACTGCCCAATTGATAAACGACCCATTGGTGCTCTGCTAACTCTAAAGGCGTTTTAGGTTTACCAAAATGTGCAAAGTATTCCGGCGCGCCACAAATACAAGTGCTCATTGTAGTCAGCTTGGTTGCCTGCAAGTTAGAGTCACTCAGTGCCACGCCCCTAATTGCAAAATCAAACCCATTTTTAATAATATCAACCACATCGTCAGTAAGCTGTAAGTCTATTTGAATTTTAGGATATTGGCGCTTAAACGTATTTATTGCAGGCACAATTAACTGCATTCCCACATTTACTGGGCAACTAATTTTAAGTAAACCTTGTGGCTCGCTCTTTATATTTTCTATTTGCTGATTAGCCGCATTAGCTTGTTCGGTAATTATTCTACAACGCTCATAATAAGCAATACCTGCTTCAGTGAGCGCCATGGTACGGGTTGAGCGATTTAGTAAAGTAACTTCAAGCTGCGTTTCTAATTTTTTTAAATGATAACTTGCAACTGCTCGCGTAAGCCCTAGCTGTTTGGCAGCAGCGGTTAAACTGCCCTGCTCTACAATTTGTGCAAATACAACCATGCTCTTTAACTGCTCAAACGACACTTTCATAAATGCTCCGTAGTATGTTTTAAATTCAACCTTTTTATTGTATCAATTATTAAACCAATAAAGTTAAATTTATCATCGTTGTTTAAATCAGTGTTAGTGCATATAGTAATTGGTAGGCAAGATAAACTAATTTAAATCATCAGAAGGAATATATTCAATGTCTAAAAAAATACTTATGGTTCTTACATCTCACGCAGAACTTGGTAACACTGGCGAAAAAACAGGTTTTTGGGTAGAAGAATTTGCAGCCCCTTATTACGCCTTCGTTGATGCAGGCGTTGAAGTAACATTAGCGTCTCCAGCTGGCGGCCAACCACCCATTGATCCGACAAGTACACTTTCTGATTTTCAAACAGATGCAACTAAACGTTACGACGCAGACAGCGCGGCGCAAACATTAATGGCAAACACTAAAGTGTTGAGTGAAGTTAAATCTAGCGATTTTGACGCTGTATTTTACCCAGGCGGTCACGGTCCATTATGGGACTTAGTTGATAACACAGATTCAATTTCGCTTATCGAAAGCTTTGTAAAAGAGCAAAAACCTGTTGCTGCGGTATGTCATGCAAGTGCTGCATTTTTAAATGTTAAAGATGCCGATGGCAATGCACTAGTAGCGGGTAAAAAAGTAACTGGTTTTACTAACTCTGAAGAAGCTGCAGTGCAACTTACCGATATCGTGCCATTTTTAGTTGAAGACGAGCTAATTAAAAAAGGTGGCGATTATCAAAAAACTGACGACTGGGGTGTATTAGCACTAGAAGACGGTTTAGTAATTACCGGCCAAAACCCAGCAAGCTCTGAACTAGCTGCAAAAAAACTATTAACTAAATTAGGTTAATAGTGAGTAATAATTAAAATTAAGCACAGCATTTTATGCTGTGCTTTTTTAATTGCTTTTCATTAGCAAATACAATTCCTATACTGGCAACTCTTAAAGTCAATTAGGGCGATTATATGGCAACCAAGCCAACCACACTGTCATTACTAACTAGTACCCGTTTCGCAATATTTAGTATTGTTGTTATTTGCTTCGTACTACAGGTGATCAATAGTCTACCTGGCATAAATCTTAATGGTTTAGGCATATATCCACGCAGTATCCAAGGATTAATTGGCATACTATGCGCACCTTTTTTACATGGTAGCTGGTGGCACTTTGCCAGTAATATGATCCCATTTGTAGTATTAAGTTGGCTAATTTGCCAGTACAGCGTAAAACGTTTTTATAACGTATTTATTTTTACCGCTCTAGTCGGTGGACTTTTAGTTTGGGCATTTGGGCGCAGTAACATACATGTTGGTTTAAGCGGTGTTATATATGGTTTATGGGGCTTTATTCTATGCTACGGCTTAGTAAGACGCTCATTAAAATCAATTATAATTGCAGTTGTAGTGGCTATACTTTATAGCGGTTTTATATGGGGTGTTTTACCTCAGCGCTATCATGTATCGTTTGAAAGCCATTTATTTGGAGCGCTAAGCGGGTTGTTTTTAGGTTATAGATTAGCAAAAGCCGATAAATTAAAAGGTCGGTAAATTAAATATTTAGGGCCTTTAATTAATTTTTTATGGCCACATTTATGAGTAAGTATTAAACATTTCCATTTAACATTGAGGTTATTTATGAGTGATCAAAACGAATACACGCCACCAAAAGTATGGACGTGGGAAAGTGAAAGTGGCGGTAAATTTGCCAGCATTAACCGCCCAATTGCAGGCGCGACTCATGACAAAACTCTACCTATTGGCGAGCACGCATTTCAGCTTTATTCTCTTGCTACACCAAATGGCCAAAAAGCTACAATCATGTTTGAAGAGCTTTTACAGCTTGGTTGCACCGATGCAGACTATGACGCATATTTAATAAACATAGGTGATGGCGATCAGTTTGGATCTGACTTTGTTGATATTAATCCAAATTCAAAAATCCCAGCGCTAATGGATCATTCAACCACACCACCTACTCGCATCTTTGAATCAGGTTCTATTTTACAGTATTTGGCTGAAAAATTTGATGTACTCATCCCTAAGGATTTAAAAGCTAAAACAGAGTGTCGTAACTGGCTATTTTGGCAGATGGGCTCAGCGCCATACTTAGGTGGTGGGTTTGGTCACTTTTATAGCTACGCACCAAGTAAAATGCAATACCCTATTGATCGTTTCACCATGGAAACTAAACGCCAACTTGACGTGTTAAATCGTCATTTAAGCGAAAATGAATACATGGCGGGTGATGAATACTCAATTGCCGATATTGCAATTTGGCCCTGGTATGGCTCGCTTGTTTTAGGCGACTTATATGATGCAGCTGAATTTTTAGATGTTGCCTCATACACTCATGTTGTTCGTTGGGCAAAACAAGTTGCTGATCGCCCTGCTGTAAAGCGCGGTCGTCGCGTAAATCGCACATGGGGCCCTGAAGAAGATCAAATGGCAGAGCGCCATAACGATAGTGATTTCGAAGGCTAAATCTACTAAACAGCAAGTAAAGTCGTTAACACTTTAACCTGCTTAATAATTTTAAGGCTCATAATAATTATTTATTATGGGCCTTTTTACTGCGCTAACTTTTTTTTTTGCTTTCATAAACTATATTTATTCCTATACTCAGGATTAGAGCCTAACTAATCGATGTTTAATACGCTTTTGTTCATCTGGAATATTTGCAGTATTTCTTGAACGTTTCTCCATCGCTAGTTGGAGTGACTTTTGTATAAGGTTTTACTTAGTGCCATATAAAAATCTAAATAGTGAAGAACGCAGAGAATCCGTTAAAATTTTATACTCCAATGCCATCTCTGGCATTGCCATTTCGATTGTAGTCAGTTTTATATTAGTGTTTGCTTTTGATTTAAATAACCAGAAAATATCCTACGAAAAAAGTATCTGGCTAAGCATTATGGTTGTCTTATTAGCAGCTCGCGCTATTGATGTAATGTGGTTTTATAAAACCAAAAAGGATAGCCCGTTATTTAATGCTGACACATACTCAAAAAGATTTTCAACCGGGTGTATTTTAACTGCGCTATCGTGGTGTGGGTATGCACTTTGGTTTCATAGCACCTCATCAGCAATAGAGACGACGACCACGATTGCTATTTTATCTGCCTTCGCAGGAGGCTCTGCAAATCTGCTTTCAGGAAGCCGAGTAACCGCTGTACTCTATAGCATTATTTTATTGGCGCCTTACTCTTTTTTATTAACCTTTTCTAACGAAAACTACAACTCTGTCCTCGGTATTTTAGGCCTAGCATTTACTGCTATTATGGTGGCTTCATCGTACAAATCAGCCACATTTACACACAGCGCAATCAAGCTCAAAAACCAAAACAGAGAGCTGCTTAACGAAATGGAAAACAAGGTTGAGCAACGCACAGAAGAAATTTACCGTTTATCGAATACCGATCCACTCACAAATCTATTAAACCGAACCGCATTTTTAAAAAATGCAAACAGACAACTAGCAGACAACCCTCAAGAACCCTTTGCTTTATTATTTGTAGATTTAGATGGGTTTAAACAAATAAATGATTCGTTGGGTCATAAAGTAGGCGATAAAGTATTAAAAGAAATAGCACGAAGAATTAGTAATGTATGCAATCAACAGCTATTTAAATGCCGATGGGGCGGGGATGAGTTTTTAATTTTAGCAACGTATCAAAAACAAGCTGAGCTTATCGAGTTTGCAGATAAAGTACTTCAAAGCATTGGTGCCGAGCATGAAACATATAAATATCAAAAATGGGTATCTGCAACTATTGGTATTGCCATGTATCCTGAGCACGGGAGCGATTTTAATACTTTAATTCGCTCTGCTGATACTGCAATGTATCACCAAAAACGCATCGCGAAAGGCAATATCAATATTTATAGCGATTCACTCAAATTAATACAAGAAAGAGAGTATCTTTTGAGTCAACGCCTAGCCAGTGCCATAGAAGAAAATAGTTTAAGGCTAGTATTTCAACCAATTGTTGATAGCAAAACCTCAAAAGTAACCTCTTTTGAATCATTATTACGCTGGCAACTAGATGGTGAAAATATTTTCCCTGATGAATTTATAGCTATTGCCGAGCAATACGGTTTAATAACCGAGTTAGGTATTTGGGTAATAGAACAGGCATGTATACAAGCAACAAAATTAAGTCACTTACAACCACAAATTGCTATAAGCGTAAACGTATCGGTTATTCAGCTACAAGATCCTGATTTTGTATCTAAGGTATTAAAAATAGTAAATCGCCACCAGGTAGAACCTAAAAACCTACACATAGAAATTACTGAGTCAGTATTTGCCGAGGATAAACTCACATTTTTGACAGCCGTTAAAGCACTACAAAAACAAGGCTTTTGTATTTCAATTGATGATTTTGGTACAGGCTACTCATCACTATCAAGCATGCTTGATATTGGTGTAGATATAGTAAAAATAGACAGAAGCTTTATTCAAAATATGGATAAAAGAGGGTTAAGTATTATTCATGCAATTGTACAAATGGCCTCTACTTTAGATTTTACTGTTGTTGCAGAAGGCGTTGAAACTATTGAGCAAGCAAACACACTCACTAAAATTGGTGTATCTCACCTACAAGGTTATTACTTTTCAAAACCGATGGAAGTAGGTTTTGTAGATGCTTATTTAAATGAGCAAAATAAGCAATGTAGTTAATAACCAAGCACTTCTAAAAGCGCTTAGCTACCATATGAGTTATGCGCTACCTTTCTTATTAGGGCCTGTTTGTTTTTTGAGGTTAAATTTGCAGCAAACTGTTTGGTATTTAGGCAAGGTAGAGTCTATGAAGTGTGGTTACCCCCCCATAACCAGTTGATAACGTAGCATAAATGCCAAACATGCGCTGTCCGAAGGGTTCTGCCTAGGGAGATTGACTCTTTGTTACTAGGTTACAAACCTCGCGCCACGATTAAATCGTCCTTAGATTGAACAAATTTCAATCCTTAAAGGTCAACAGCCCCTCCCTAAAACATAATCTTACAATTGCTTACACCCAGTACATAGTAATTAGCGTAGGCTAAATATAATCCAACTTACATATGTATATTACGTTTAAACGAAAAAGCCCCAGCGCTGGATAGTAGGTGAAATTATGCGCTGATGCTGCTTAAATAATAAAAATTTTAACGATACAACTAAATATAAAAAAGGAATTTGCATGATAAAACCACTTTGCTATTCACTCATCACTTTACTTACCCCCATAAGCGTTATAGCTCAAACAATGGCAATAAAAACAACGGATGAATTAGTATCAACCGATTCAGAGATTTTATTTGCATATAATAAAGAATCAAAACAATTAGAAGCCATCAATTTACTTACATCACTTAGTAGTGAACTTGCTTTACCAAAAAACGCCATCGGGTTTGATGTGGCAACACTTGCTAACATCACCGATAAACAAGCACTCGTACTAACAAGTGATGGCGTATATAAAGCCCAAGCAGGTAAACCAACATTGTTGTTTAATTATGAGTCGGTTCTAAATCAATTAAAAATAGATAAATTTGAAAAAGTAGACTTTGTTTTCGATGCTAACAACGACGGTCTAAGCGATATTTTTATCCCTGGGTTAGCAAGCAGTACTTTATACATTCAAAATAAAGATGGCAGCTTTAAGCCTAACAAATTTAAACAAACGCCTAAGTATGAAGGCCGCTTTTCAGGAAAAGGGCTTTCTTTAGAAGTTAATATTAACAATAAACCTGTCGTTATCGATTTTAACCACGACGGATTAAACGACCTGGTTTTTTCAAATGACTTTGGAGCAGATGTACTACTTGCTAATTCAGAGGGCTTTGAGAAAAAGCTCACCTCAATTGATTTTAACATTGAGCTCGGCGAGCTAAGCAATGGCGAGACTCGCAAAATAAAGCAAATTATTGATATTAATAACGACGGATTTCTAGATTTTACAACCAGACAGTTTAAGCCAACACAAGGTATGGATTCGTTAGATATAAAAATAGCACATACTTTGTACCTAGGGAGTGCTAAAGGTTTTGCTAATACGCCCATTACCTTATTTGAAACACAGGGCCCTAGTGAGTTATTGCTCAAAACTGATTTTAATAATGATGGCTTAATTGATTTACAAAAAATGGACTTAGATATTGGCTTAGGTACTATCGCATCTATGGCATTAGGCGGTGGCAGTACTGATGTAGATGTAGAAATGAATCTTTATAAGCAGCAACCCGACGGCTCATTTGCCAATAAATCGAGTATTGAACTTGATTTAGAAATGGAAGTGGGGATGAATGGCGATGAATCAGAACCGGCTCTCTATTTAGGTGACATTAACGGCGACAGCTATATTGATGCGGTATACAAATACAGTAAAAAAACGCTGTATATTTATTATGGAGAGCAAGACTCACTGCTAAATGATAAACGCAAAAAATTAAAGCTAACGCTGCCTAAAAATAATAAAGATATTCTTCTAGTAGATATAAACCAAGACGGTAAAAAAGATTTTGTATTTAAATTTACCGAAGAAGATGGCACCAGCAAAATAGAAACACAGTTAAATTAAGCCAATAAAAAAGCCCAACAGAATTAACCGTTGGGCTTTGGACTTAAGACTTTCGAGTAACAGTCAGCTTTACTCTAAGTAATAACACCTAAGCAGTTACATTTAGCAGTGAATCGCCTTCACTTAAACCAAACTTCTCTTGCACTGATGCAAGGATTGATTCTTTATCTTCATCAGACAACTGGTTTGAATGTTCAGTTAAGAGCTCATCTAAATAACTCACTACCTCGTCTGTATCGACTGATTCTAATGAGTTTTGTGGCGGTGGCGGCGGTCTTTGACCTTCTGCTCTTCCTGCATCACCAATGCTTTTAGCATCAAACTCGAGTTCGCCCATTAAATCAGCAAGCTCTTTTGTTGGTTCAATACCTTGTTCTTTAAATGCCGCTTGAATACTTTGCGCATCGTCGCTAGTTAAGTTTTCGGCATCAAACTGTGCAAGCGTTTCTTTAACAAAATCACTTTGCTCTGTTGTTAATTTTGCAGCTTGATTACTTTGTTGCGGCACAAAACTCGCAGAGCTGCTGCCAATATTATTAATCATTTTAGTATCCTTTCAACGTTCACGACGAGGTGGTTTATGATCGCTAAGCTCTTGCTCACTAATTTCGCCATTACCATCGGCATCTATAGAATCAAAAATTGTTTGTGCATCACCGTGCGGTGGTTTTTTAGCACTAAACTCTTCAAAGCTGATTACGCCATCACCATCAGTATCAATAGTTGAAAAGTCAGGTTTTTCAGGAGGATTGTCACCGCCTCGAGCAGCTACATTAGCTGAAAAAGCAATAGATAATATTGCCACAGTGGCAAGAGTTGAAAAATGCTTCATAGTAATAACCTCGTATTTAAGAATTAAACTAAGCTTACGCTTTAAAAACGCAAACAATGTGCAAATAATGAGGAAGTAATAAATTATTTTTAATAAAAACTGATGATTCAAAAAAGTTCTGGTTGATTGCTTTGCAATCAATATATAAGCTAATAAAATAATACGATTAATTACTCTCTGGCAGTAGTGTTACTGCCCTTAATTCTCAAAGCTGATATACTGCTTGAGCCAATTAAACAAACAAATACAGAGCACTTTCATAAATAATGATTAATAACCAACCCTACTTAGCAGGCAATCTGTGAAAATACCTAAACGCCTACAACCTCTTGTTGATGATGGCCTTATTGACGAAGTAATAAGCCGACTAATGAGCGGTAAAGAAGCCGATGTATTTATTGTGCGTTGTGGTGAACATATTCGCTGTGCGAAAGTGTATAAAGATGCGGTTAAACGTAGTTTTAAAAAAGCGGCACAATATCAAGAAGGCCGAAAAGTACGTGGTGGACGCCAAGCGCGTGCAATGGGTAAACGCTCTAGCTATGGCCGCCAATTAGAAGAAGAAATTTGGCAAAATGCCGAAGTTGATGCGTTATCTCGTTTAGCTGGCGTGGGTGTACGTGTTCCTGATACTTACTTTTGTATTGATGGCGTGCTGCTTATGGAGCTCGTCTCTGATGAAGATGGTAACGTGGCCCCTCAACTAGGACATGTCGTTTTTAGTGAAGAGCAAGCGATTGAGCAGTATAAACTCATGATACATTACATTAAGCTTATGCTTTGCGCAGGTATAATACACGGTGATTTATCTGAGTTTAATGTACTTGTAGATAATAACGGCCCTGTAATTATAGATTTACCGCAAGCCGTTAACGCTTCAGCAAATAACAGTGCACAAGCTATGTTTGCACGCGATGTAAATAACATACGCCGCTACTATGGTGAATTTGCGCCAAGCATACTAAAAACTCAATACGCTAAAGAAATGTGGGCACTATTTGAAGAGGCCAATTTAACGCCTAATTCAACGCTTACAGGTGAATTTGAAGACAGCGACGAACTTGCTGATGTAGATTCTATTCTTGATGAAATTCAAGCAGCAGAATACGAAGAGTTTGACCGTTTAGAGCGAATTAAAAATGCTGACGATGATGAGTAACTCATCGTCATAGCTCATTTCACCTTACTGTGGATGCACAAACCGGTAACCAACCCCATAAACAGACTGGATAACACTTTCGGTTTGTGTCACTTCATCTAGTTTTTTACGCAACTTTTTAATATGGCTATCAATAGTACGGTGGCTCACAATACGCTGATCGGCGTACATAGTGTCCATTAAGCTATCGCGCGAATAAATACGATTTGGGTTGTTAAACAAAGGTTTAAATAGTTGAAATTCAAAGTTCGTCAATTCTATACTGTTTGATTTATATTTTACGCTGTAGCTGCTCTCGTCAAGCTTCATTGTTGACTCTGTAACGTCACTTGCGTTATTTAATCGCCTTAAAATAGCTTTTACGCGTGCCACCAGCTCAGCATAACTAAACGGCTTACAAATATAATCATCTGCACCTAATTCAAGCCCTAGCAGCCTATCTATTTCTTCTACTTTTGCCGATACCATAATAATAGGCACGTTTGAAAAGCGCCTGATTGCTTTACACAGTTCAATACCACTTTGACCTGGTAACATTATGTCTAGCAAGATTACACTCGGCCTGTTAATTTCAAGCCAAGGTAATACTTCATTCCCGTGATGTATTTGATGAGTAATAAAGTGATGGCTGCTTAAAAAGTCACTCATTAAGTTAGCTAGCTTTACTTCATCTTCCACAATTAGTATTTTTTCACTCATAGGCATCTCTGTAAGTAACCTTAACTTTATTTTATAAGCTAAATAGTTGGCAATCTGATAATAATAGCAAGGCCGCCTAAGCTGGCTTTTTCTGCAGCTATTTCACCTTTATGACCTTTAACTATATGCTGGCAAATAGATAAACCTAAGCCAGAACCGCCCTCCTGGCGATTACGCGAACTATCTACTCGGTATAAATACTCAAATAAATGCGATAAATGCGACTGCTCTACACCTACGCCATTATCTTCGATTATAAGCTCTAAATAAGTTTGCCCTTTAATACTTATATTTTTAGCCGTTAAAGAAATAGTTGTACATTGTGCATAGTGTACTGCGTTCATTAGAATATTATCGAGTAGCTGCAAAAGGCGTGTTTTATCTGCTTGTACAGTTATGTGTTTAGCGCTATTTAGTAGATATATTTTTATATTATGTTGTTCAAGCAAAACCTGATACTTTTGCTCAATAGTATTTAATAATAACGCCATATCAGTAGGTTGCATAGTGTAGTGCATACCTCCTAACTCTGCGCTATTGAGCATATGCAAGTCGTCTATTAAGCGTTTTAAATGTAGGGCTTCATCGTTAGCCGAACTTATATTTTTTGCGTTCGGTTCTCGTATACCAAGTAGCATAGCTTCAAGTTCACCGAGTAAAATACTCATTGGCGTCCTAAGCTCATGAGAAATATTAGCAAGCCAACGCTTACGTACTTGCTCATCTTTAGCGAGTGTAAATGCAAGCGTATTAAAATCTTCGCTCAACTGTCCTAGCTCGTCTTTTCGCTCAAGCGTGAGTTTGGTCTCGTAATTACCTTGCGTTAAGCGATGCATACCGTTAGCAATTTGCTTTACAGGGCTTACTAGGTGACGAGACAATAAAAAAGTAACCATTAATGTTAGCAATACCGCAGCTAAAGCAATAAACCATAAGTAGTTAGTTTGCTGCTGTAAAAAATCAAGCTCATAGCCATCAACCAAGCTATCTCTTTTAGAAACTGCTAAGTAACCCACTATTTTATCGTTAACAATAATTGGGGTTGTTATATATTTTAAATCGCTGAGGTATTTACCCACTACTCGCTGTTTATTTTCGTCAAGCAAAGCGTAGTGAGCAATATTTTCTGGCGGTGGGCGGCGATCTTCCTCTAAACGAATATGATCTGGCGGCGGTCGTCGCATCATTCGCCCACGCGGACCTGGGCCTTCTTGTGGCCTAGGCAAAAACTGGCTATTTTCTAATTGCGATTCAACACGTTTTCTAAAGCTTTCGCCATTGCCGACAACACGCTCCCATGAGGGTGTTTGTTCGTATTGCTTTGCAAATTGCACAACAAGTGGTTCAAGCGCTTTCACCTCTTTTGCATTAACAAAATCAATTACGCCTTGCCCTATGCTCCACTGTATAAGAACCACCAGCCCTGCAATAACACTAAAGGTAAAACTAAATAGTATTAAAAAAAGTTTATTATGAATTTTCATTAATGCGTGTTTTCAACCTTGCTAGGAAAGCTTTCAAATCGGTATGTTATAAACTCTTTGGTTTGGTCGTTAACATACAGCGTAGCAACTATTTTTTTACCTTGAGCGGTCCAATACATATGACCATGATTATTTAAAGTAACCGATACGGTATTTATACCAGTTTTAAATAAGTTAGCAGGTAAATGCAACGCTTGTCCGTAAATTCGCTGTATTTTAACCCCATTAATGTATAAATGAGCATGACCTTGTAAAAAACCGGTGTCCTGGTTTGTTGTCACGCCCATCATTTGTTGCATGTTCATCGTGCCCTCTGGCGGCACAGACAAATCATAACGCTGTGTATCTAAAATTAAGTTATAACCCGACATACTATCTTTTAATAACTTAAGGCTTAATGCCGGGGTTGGCGCATCATTTGGCACTGCTATAGGCATATGGCTATGATCCATCATTTCCTGCTGCGCAAACAGCTTGAAGCTCAATAGCGCAGCAGTTGTTAGGATCAATGCGTATTTAAAATAACGCATAGTTACTCCTTACATTCCCGGTGGTGGACCCATTGTTTCGCCAGTATCACAGCGACCAATTGAATTATCGGCTAATTGACCTTTAAAACGAGGCCCTATTTGATAAGGAAAAGAAGGCTGTAATTTACCATCACTGTCTAACGTTAGTGTTATATGGTAGTGATAACCCTTACCATCATTAGTATCGTGGCCGTTATGCTCATCTAATTGAGCACCGGTTACTGTTTTTTGTGCGTAGTAATAATCTTCAAAGTAATACCCATCGTCGGCATTTAATGTATTACCAGAGAGCGTCGTCACTTGTGCGCCAATAGCAGGACCTGCATCACTTGTTTGTGTACCTTGGCTAACATCGTATTGATCAACTAAGGTACAGCTTCGCTCACCCTCAGTACCACAACCGCCTTCACTTGTAGGTGCACCGTAATCTCGCATTTCCCAGCCACTTAATGCTAGTTGTCCGTTACTTTCATAAGGACCATAAAGCGGATAGCCATCAGCTGCAAAACCATAAATAGGTGAATGTGCATCGCCATCATCTTCAAGTAAATCAGCTAAGCAACTCGTATAAAAATGATGATGATATTCACCGTTAGCAGCATGTCCGCCACACACATCAACATCATATTGCTCAGCAATGGGCGCTAATGTATACCAAATATTATTTCCGTAGCTCATACCATCGCCCCAGTTAAATATACTGGTGCCATTAACCATTAAGCCAACTGTACCTAAACCTGTTTCGCAAGTTTCAGTGTCAGATAAATCGGTAGGTGTTAGCGGAAAATACGCTTCAACCGCTTGTTCTGTTGGGCAACCCGGTCCTGGAGGCCAATAACCTGCACCGCCTGTGTCATCGCAGTTTTCAGTGCTGCTGTTATAGCCAATATCTTCACCAAAGGAAATGGTTTGCCCTACTGCTGCAGAAGTTACACCGTTATAAAAATCGGTAGCTGCACGCGGGCGGTTATTTAACGCGTCTACTTGGTCTTGTGTAAGCGTTACATCATATTTAGGAATGTCAGTTGTTTGCACGTACATGTATTCAACGTCAGCATCTTCCTCAGTAACGCTAACAACCTCAACTGATTGAACATCTTCAACCACTGCACCATTATTTTGTATGTATGTAGAAGTTGTATCGTTGTTAATTAACCAGCTGGTAAGTTTTGCACTATTATCAACTGTATCTGAGTTTGAGTCTGATGAAGCAATAACATTAACTATAACTGTATCTACAACGACATCGTTTGTGCCATCATCTGCACTGATTTCAAATACAAGTGCTTCATCGGTTAAAACTTCAGGTGCAACAAACTCTGTAGACGTTGCAGTACTTGAAGATAAACTAACGGTAGTGCCTGATGTTTGTGACCAACTAACCGATACTTCACCGTCATCTTCAACCGTTGAACTTAAATAAACGGTATCGCCCGCATTAACAGTTTGGTCAATACCAGCATCAACCGTTGGAGCACTATTACTGACTGTATCGCCGACTGTTGCAGTACTTGTTGAATCGCTATTACATGCGCTTAAAGCGATACAAAGCGCACTTAACGCAAATAACTTAGTTGCATTAGCGGCTTTTGTTTTAAGAAGTGTTTTCAATGCTTGAACCTTTACTTTAACGTTTAATAAAACAAAGTTAACAAGTAAAAGTGCAAACAATGTGCACAAACAAAGGAAAATTGTGATCAAAAAAAGACAACCTAAGTTGTCTTTTTGCTATTTAACTGGAGTCTGGCTATTTATTTTTTTTCAAATGTTTATCAAAAAAGTCTAAAAATGCCTGAAGAGTTTTAACTCTGTGCTCTTGATAAGATAAGTAATGATCGCCATCCTCAAGCTCAATATAAGTAACATCTTTTGCTTCATCATCAAGTTCATCCTGCATTTCTCTACTATGATAAACAGGTACCACACTGTCGTCAGTTCCATGTACAAGCAATATTGGTCTTGTTATTTTTTTAGCAAAATTCACTGGAGAATTAGCTTCTAGTAAATCATCATCAGTTCCAAACTGCTTTCTAACGATATTTTTGTTTGTAAAGTGTCGTGCTTTACTCACTAAATACTGTAAATCACTTACCCCAGCAAAACTAGCTGCACATTTAAACGTTTCTGGGTGCTTAATTACAGCCATTAACGCTGCATAGCCACCATAGCTAGCACCACCAATACAAATGCTATCTGCTTGTGCTATTCCTTGGTCAATTAACCAGTTTGCACCGTCTTGCAAGTCATCTTGCATAGCCAAACCAAAACCTTGGATTGACTGCATTAAAAAGTCGTGCCCATAGCCACTCGAACCACGGAAATTAGGCTGTAAAACAGCATATCCGTTATAGGCTAATAAAGCTGTCCAGTAATCAAAATTAGCATAATCCCTTGCCATGGGGCCGCCATGTGGAAATATAATTGTTGGTAACTTATCACCTTCTTTATATTCTACTGGTAGAGTTAGATAGCCTTCTATTTTCAAGCCATCTCTTGCCTTGTAGCTAATGCGCTTTTTGCCTCTGTATACAGAGGCATCTATTTGCGGATAAACATCAGCAATTGCACTCACCTGCTTTTTTACTCTATCCCCAAATAAATAACTACCCGACGTTTTGTCTGAGCTAATATAGAGTATATATTTTTGCTGATCTTTACTGGTACTTACAATGTCTAATTTATATTCATCTTTAGGGAGCGATACGCGCAAAGAACGATGTAATTTATCTAAGTCTTTATCCCAATATTTAATACCATCATCTAAATGGGAATCAGTAAAGCCTGCAACTTCGCCAGTTTGTTGTGAATAAAAAATAGACCCATCAAAATCATATTTACTATTACTGTAAATTAGCTCGCGAGCTTTAGTCGTTAAATTGAGTTTAAATAATGCATCGCGCCCCTCATGTAACGCAGTGATGTATAAAAAATTAGAGTCTTTATCAAACCCTAATATAGAAATACTTTGCTTACTAAAAACCTCATAATCAAATAAAGTTTCCCACGACTGTTTATTCTCATCAAAATAATCGTAAGTAAATTGCGTATCGTCCATTTTTTTTGCAATACGAACTTTACCTTGCCTATCGGCAAACCAAGTAACAACATTACTGCGTGGCCTTTGTATTTGGGTCTTACGTAATGTGGTTAAATCTAACTCATAAACTGCTGGGGTATTTGCTATTTTAAAATCCCCTTGAACTAAAATTTTATTTTCTTTTTCAGGTAAAAAACTAACAATTCGGTCTGAATATTGTGGCTGGATTTCATCTCTTACTGTGTTGGCTTTAAAAGCTAATTTAAGACCTTTATCATTTTTAAAGTTATACGCATACATAAGCGTTGATGTATATTTAACTCCGCCAAACTGATATTTTATATAGCGAGCACCAAGTAATAGTACGTCATCATTTGCCCAGTTATACCAATCAAAAAACACTGTATGGTTATTTGAGTTTATAATTGGTGTAGTAACCCCCGTCTCCAAGTTTTTAACCATTAAGATTAAAGTACCTTGATGATTTCTTACAAAAGCGAGGTTCTTACCATTGGGAGATAGCTTAACTTGGCTAAAATCTTTTAAGCCTGCAAAAACTTCTATAGGTAGTTTTTTATCTTGTGTGGCAAAAGAGCCAAAACTTTGCAAAGCAATTAACAAAGTGAAAATGAACTTAAACATTCGTAAATCCTTTTATTATTGTATTCCTAAGTAAACGATTATTTCACAACTGTGGCCTTTTAAGCAAAAACTTATCTTTGGTTGTACTAAAGTAATCGCCGCCCATTTTGCCCACTGCATTTAATAATTCAGGGTCAATATAGCCACCACTCATCACTTCATCGTCTATACAAATACCCACTACATCCAGCAACATCATTTTTCCGCCGCCAGGCTCATTTGAAATACTAATAACTTCGCGTAACTTACATTCAAACCGTACTTTTGAATCGGCAACGCTTGGCGCGTTAACTAACTTACTTGGAGCTTGGGCAATGTTAGCTGCATCAAATTCGCTTATATCACTAGGATAATTTGCACAACTTTGATTCATTTTTTCAACTAGCTCTTGGCTAACTATATTAACCACACATTCTTTAGTTGCCATTAGATTACTGAGCGTATCTTTATTCGTTTTATCACTAGGGTTTACTTGCGTAACACTTAAAACAGGTGGCTTGCAGCTAGCCACAGTAAAAAATGAATAAGGCGCAATATTTGCAATACCTTCGCTATTTAATGTACTTATCCATGCGATAGGCCTTGGGCTGATAGCGCCTACTAAGTAAGAGTAAACATTTTGGTTGGTATTTTCGGTGAGATCTAAAAACATACATTTCCTTTTAATACATTAAAACTAAATCTTAATTCAAGGTAGTTACGTATAGGTTTGGCTAACTCAATTAAATAACAAGTTAATTTTTATTTCTATTTAAAGCAATAAACCAATTATATGAAAATAAACATCGTGTGGTTTAAACGTGATTTACGTCTTAGCGATCATCAACCATTAAAAAATGCATTTAGTAATGGCTTACCGACCCTGTTACTTTATAACTTTGAGCCATTACTGCTCGAAGATGCACACTACAATGAGCGGCACTGGCGCTTTGTGTATCAATCAATAGTTGAGTTAAATAATCAGCTAGCGCGTTTTAACGCCTGTGTTTATATATTTAATTTAAATATGAACGATTTACTTGAGTCGATAAAGGCGCAGTTTGAAATAGTTAATATTTTTAGCCATCAAGAAATAGGCTTAAACAACACCTTTGAGCGCGATAAAGCTATTAAAACTTGGTGCCAGAGTAACCACATTAACTGGCAAGAGTCGCAAACAGGCGCGGTAATTCGCGGCAAAAAAAATCGTAATAATTGGAACGAACGCTGGCAGCAAACAATGCAAGCACCTATTGCAGTTCCTAATTGGAAGAGTATAAAAACAATTACTCTTAATAACTATCAAGCACCTGAGCTGCCTAGCGCTTTCACGCAAGATCACGACAGCTTTCAACAAGGCGGTCCGCTGCATGCGCGAACTGTAATGCAGAGCTTTTTTGCCGAGCGTGGTAAAGGTTATCAAAAAGGAATATCGAGCCCAAGTTTAAGCCAAACCCACTGCTCTCGGCTTTCCCCGTATTTAGCGTGGGGGAACATTAGCCTTAGGCAAGTGTATCAAATGGCCATTGATGAATATCATTCAAAACACCCTGACAAAAGAGGTTGGAAACGCCCACTAGCAGCGTTTGTATCGCGCTTGCATTGGCACTGCCACTTTATGCAAAAGTTTGAAAGCGAGTGCTCCATGGAGTTTTTAGCCCTTAATCCGGGTTATCACGTATTTCCGTATCGTGATGATGACCGTGTGAAAAACGATATTGAACGCTGGGCGCAAGGTCAAACCGGTATTCCCATTATTGACGCTTGCATGCGCTGCTTAAAAGCCACCGGTTATATCAACTTTAGAATGCGCGCCATGCTTGTAAGCTTTGTCACGCATCATTTAAATATAAGTTGGCAGCAAGCAAGCTTTCCGCTCGCTAATTACTTTTTAGATTTTGAGCCAGGGATTCATTATCCGCAAATTCAAATGCAAGCCTCGGTCACAGGTATTAATACCATTAGGCACTACAACCCAATTAAACAATCAGAAGATCAAGACCCAACAGGTTCGTTTATTAAAAAGTGGTGCCCAGAGCTTGAAAAACTCCCTATTGAATATTTACATCAGCCTTGGGAGCAAACTCCGATGGAAGCACTCTTTAACGACTTTAAGTTAGGGGAGGATTACCCTGAACCCATGCTTGATTTAACAGCGGCTTCAAAAGAAGCACGCGAGCGCTTATGGCAATACCGTGAGCGAGCCGATGTTAAACGCGCCATAGGGAAAATTCTTAGAAGGCACGTAGCAATTACGCCAAAAACAACCCAAGTAAAAAATAACACTAAAAGTAACAGTAAGGCTAAGTAAGCATGGCGCACAAAAAACTAAACTTACCTCAAAAAATATGCCCTATTTGTAATAAACCTTTTACGTGGCGTAAAAAATGGCAGCGCGACTGGGATAACGTTATTTACTGCTCAGAGCGCTGTAAACGAAATAAACAGGGATAACAATTAACTGGCGCCTATTTTGCAGCATCATCTGTAATTAGTGCTTTTAAGGCTTTATGTAAGCTTATTTTGTAAATAACGCTTATCTAACCTGAAAAGCTTACACTCAAGCAAGGAGAAGATGATGACGATTAAAAAAACGGCAAGTTCAACATGGTCTGGCGACATTAAAACAGGCAAAGGTAGCATATCAACTCAAAGTGGCGCGCTTAACAAACAACCTTACGGTTTTAATACCCGCTTTGAAGATGAGGCAGGCTCAAATCCTGAAGAATTAGTAGGTGCAGCGCACAGTGCATGTTTTAGTATGGCGCTTTCACTTGCATTAGGTGATGCAGGCTTTACCGCAGATAAAATTGATACTAAAGCCACTGTAAGCCTTGATGAAGTAGATGATGGTTTTTCGGTGACGCATATTGCCCTTGAGGTAAAAGCACGTATTGATGATATTCAAAACGAGCAGTTTCAAGCCTTATGTGAGCAAACCAAAAAGAGCTGCCCTATTTCAAAACTCTTAAATACCGAAATATCACTAGATGCGACACTTCAATCAGCATTTTAAATATTCAGGTTTAGGCTATTGTAAGTAGAACACATTAAATTAAAGTCAAGTAAATTATTACTTGGCTTACTAATCATCAAGATACCTTTTTAGAGCTGCTTATACCTAAGATTTCAGACAATAAAGCGATCCCCATGCCAAGCGCGGGCCAAATCACCCATAAGGTGTTTGGTGATGTAATTAAATTAATTAATCCTAAAAACACTAAAGCAACTGCATACTGTTTAAAACTTTGAAATATTGTTGTTGATGTATTCATGTTTATCCTCCTGTTAATGCATAAATCTATTTTTATATAAAAAAGAAATACAAACCCCTGCCAAATGTCATTAAATAGCATGACATTAGTCATCATATTACTCACATATAAATAATTACTTATTACGTTAAAAAAAATACAAACTAATGCTTTAATCTGTTTGTGTTAGCATCTACCCTCAACTAACTTTAAAAATAAACATAAGAGGATGAACTAAGTGATCGAAAAATCAAAAGATTGTGAAAAAGTGACATGTAGTAATTGTGCTGACGCCAACGATCTTGAATTTGATTTTTCTATGGCTTTTCAACCGATTATAAACTGTAAAACTCGCCTAATTTATGGCTATGAAGCATTGGTTAGAGGTTTAAATGGCGAGTCTGCTTATTCAATTATTTCAAAAGTGAATGAAGACAACCGCTATGCATTTGATCAGCTTTGTCGTATTAAAGCCATTCAACTAGCCGCAAAGCTGGACATAACATCAATGCTAAGCATTAACTTTTTACCTAATGCTATTTATAAACCAGAGCGATGTATACGCACCACACTAGAAGCTGCAAAAAAGTATAACTTCCCAATTCAAAATATTATGTTTGAATTTACTGAAGTAGAAAAAATAGAAGACACCGCACACATTAAACGCATTGTTGATTACTATCAGTCTCTCGGATTTAAAACCGCCACCGATGACTTTGGTGTAGGTTATTCTGGTTTAAATCTACTGGCTGACTTTCAAACAGATATTATCAAGCTGGATATGGCGCTCATACGCGATATTAACAACGACAAAAAACGCCAACTAATAGTAACTCATTGCTTAAATATGTTTCGCGATTTAAACATAACCGCACTAGCTGAAGGCATTGAAAAAGTAGAAGAATATAAGTGGCTTAAAAACGCAGGTGTTGAGCTTATGCAAGGGTATTTATTTGCCAAACCAAGCTTTGAAAACTTGCCTGAGGTAAATTTTAAGGACATAGGTGCTGATTAGTACTCAACACCTATTATTAAACCTTATTGAGCCTAAGTACGTTTAAACTACATATTACCTAGCTCTATCATCATCGCTGTGTACATACGTAAATTAAGCTCAAGTTGCTCAAGTGTCATAAATTCATGCTCTGAGTGACCTGTGTAGCGCTTACCCGGCATTGAAGGACCAAACGATACCGCATTATCAAACAGCTTTGCGTTAGTGCCACCACCTATTGATACAAAGTCAGCTTTTTCGTCGCCCGTAAAATGCTTAAAAATATCAAGCAGCTTTTGCGCATGCGGCGCGCCATCAAGTAGCATAGGTGTGCCAATAATTGTTTCTATGTTGGCAAGCGTTACATTGTTAGTGGCTTGCCAATTAGCGAGCGCATCATCAATTTGCTTTTGTAATACAGCTTCGTCTTTACCCATAGGGCGACGTGCATTTACAGCAAGTGTTAGCGCATTACCATCGCGCTCAATAACTGTTGGTGCCACTGTCATCGGGCCCATAAAGTCGTGCTTGTAAGCTATTTCGCCAAACTGTTTACCGTGAATGTCTAAACCTATTAACTGATTCACAAAGTCGATTAGCTCGCCGTCGCTGTTATTTTCAAGCTCGATACCTTTAAATAATTCGGCTAAATAAGCAATGGCATTTATACCCGACTCGGGCTCTGATGAATGCGCCGACATACCTTTAACACTTATTGCTAAGGCATCATTTTGCTCACTAAAGTTAAACTCAACTTTATTTAATGTTTTGGCTTTTGCTTTTAATGTATTAATAAGTGCCGCGTCTGCATTGTGAAGTACTAAGCTGGCGTCTTCTGGAATTTGGCTTCTAAACGCACCGCCAGTTACATCCTTTACATATAAACCCGTCTGTGGTGATGTTGCATTAAAAGTAGGTGCAATTAAGCTCCAGCCTTTCTCGGCAACCACTACAGGATATGATGCATCAATCGTTACTGCATATTTTGGTTGTTCATACGTTTTCATAAATTGAGTAAGCGGTCCCCAATCAGACTCCTCAGCAAGGTAAATCATAAGCTCAATTCGGTTATTAAGGGTTATGCCTTTATCTTTAATTGCTTTCATGGCGTAAAGCGCTGTTGCTATTGCACCTTTATCGTCTTCCGTACCACGACCAACTAATTTTCCCGGTTCAGATGTATCAATAATAAAAGGACTTTGTTTCCATTTGCTTGCATTAGCAGGTTGCACGTCGCCGTGGGTTACTACCGTTACTTTTTCGCTTTGCTCGCCCATACCAATTAATACGGTGTAGCCTAAATCTTGGTAGTCAAAACCAAGCTCTGCGGCTTTCATTTTTAAAAGTGCTTTAAAGCCAATAAAATCGGGATTTTGAGGAGTGCTAATGTCGCTTTTATTAACCGTCGGAAAAGCCACTAAGTTAGTTAGTGTGTGTATTTGAGCATTTTGGTAGGTATTTACTGCGTAATCGGCAACGCTATCAATATTTTTATTTAACTGCGCATGAGCGCTAAATGCAAATAAAGCAATACTGGCTAAAGCTAACTTTTTCAAAACAATTCCCATTTAATTAATAACTAAGAGCGGCAACTATAACGCTTGGAAGAGTTTACATATAGCACTTTGCGGTAAACGCACAAGTTACCTGAGTTAATATTTATATAGCGGCTTTTATGTGGATGGCTGTATAATGCGCGACTTAAAATTAACAGGGTATTTAATTGTGAACCGTCGTAAAAAAATCGTCACTAAATTTCAAAAGAAAGATAAACGCACTAACGCTAAATTGCATAAAAGCAACAAACCGTCTTATGTATCAAAAGCTGAGCGCGAAAAACTAGCTGAACAAGAAAGTAATGAGCCACAGGTAATCCAAGAGTAGCTTTATGTTACCTGTTGCTTTGATAATTTAAAGTGGCAAAAGTACCGACCACATACATAACCAACTACTGCCGTGGCAACTATAAGCTCAAACGTAGCTAAGTAATTAACCGCATCTACGTATGGTATTGCGAGGTTTATACTTTGCATCCAATCAGCCATTTTAAATAATGCAGTTGCCCCAATAACCATTGGAAACGTAAAGGCAGCGTAGCTAGGCGTAAAAGGTCTGCGTAATAACTTTATAAATAACACATAAACAATCAGTGTTTTTATTATCGCTAATATAAATAATGCCCCCACTATAACAAGTGATGGATTAGCTACAACATGAAAATACCCCGCTAATGTTAAACTGGCAGGCGCAGCTAAAATGGCAAGTGTTGGCTGTATTTCGTAGTCACTTTTTAATGCTAATAAAAAACGATAAAACATAATTGGCAGCATTATCGCGTACGTTGATATACCAATAATCAGCGCACTATAAGCTAACCACGCTAATGTCGGATTTCCCGAAAAAGTAATGTCTGCAATAATTATCCCTACTGGTGGCACAAACCAGCTGGGCGCCATATCCTCAAAGTTAAACTTTTTTGCTCGCTGGTATAAAAAGCTCACCAAAAATGTGAGATGCAGCACAAAAGCTAAAACCCACATAATATCACCAGCCAATGGGTTAAATTGCCCAATTGAGTTTGAAATAACAAGATTAGCCATTGCAAATGTAGGGATCACACTTCCTGCAACTGGGTGTGCTAAATCGGCTTTTAATAAATGGGGGTGTAGTAAAAACTTAGCAGCCAAAAGTAAAACTAATACGCTAGCAAAAACAGCTCCCAAAAATTGCCCGTAATAATTTAAATTAAAAACGTTTTCCCATGTCCACCCCATACTGGCAATACCCAAAGCTAAACCGGCCATAGCTGTTGGCGCACCCATCACTTTATTTTTAAATTGCTTAAACACTGTATTTCCTAATCATTGGGTGATGAACAAGTTACTGCTTTTTACTGCATTGCCTTAAAATAACGCTGTAAAATTAGTACAAGCGTGCTTAATAGAACGCTTTTTGCGTACAAATATTTCATAAAAATAAGTTTACGGCTTACATATTAAAGCGTATGAAAAAAGCCATAACACAGTTATGGCTTTTACTTTATTTTAAAATTTAATTTAGTTAAAACGCGTAACTAATGCTTACATTAAATGAACGACCCTGCCCAGCAAGTTGTTCAAACCCGTTGCTGCTATCTTGTTTAAGTGCTGCAATACTTACGCCGCCTAGTGGGAGTTGGTAGTACTCATCAAACACGTTACTCACTTCTGCGCTTAGCGTTAATGAATCCCATGTGGCTTTAGAGCTTAAATTAACCAAGCTGTAGCTGTCTGTTTGGTTTTCAAAACGATTATTATCTACACGGGTTTTAGTATCTACCCACTGCCAAGATAACGCATTTTCAAATCGACCCATTTGCTGGCTAATACCTAGCTGGGTTTGCAGTGGTTTAATTTGATAAAGCGGTTGGTTAGTATCGTCTCGCTTACCTCTGGTATTAGTAACATTAGCGTGTAACTGCCAGTTACCTAATTGCTTAGATTCATAAATGTTGGCTGTTAAATCTATTTTTGCACCATATAAAATGGCATCTACATTAGTAAACTGCAAAATGTTACGCGCTGTGTTGTCCAAGTCATAACTATTGAAGCTTCTTACAATATCAGCATCAATATAATCATTCACATCTGTATACCAAACATTGGTGCTTAATCGCCAACGGTCATCTTTAGCCTGCTTAATATAAGTAGCACTTAAAGTATGCGCTGTTTCAACGTCTAAATCAGGGTTACCAATATAGCCATTACCATCGCCATACCAACCAATCATGGTGGTTGCCATATTACTTACGCCCCAGCTGTATCGCTCGTATAAATTAGGCGCGCGGTTTTTACGGGCAAGACCAAATTGCAGCTCATCATAATTTGTTATTTGGTAGTTAATTAAAAAGTTAGCATCAACTATAGTGTCGGTTTTATCTCTGTCGCCAGCATTAAAGTTCTGTGCAGCAACTGTATTATCTGTAGACGTATCGCTCATGGTCATACTTTCCATACTGCCCATATCGCTCATATCGTCCATATCCATCATGCTCATACCGTCGTTGTAAGGCTGAACCTCTCCAACGTGGGTATTAATACTTTCAATACGTACACCTGCGTTTAGCCACAGTTTTGTATTTATTTGGCTCTCATATTCAGCAAATGCTGCTATGCGCTCTCGTTTGCCATTATTTATATTTACGTAATCGTTTGGTCCCATCATGGTTGAGCCTTCAATACCTGGCCACCAATCATCAATGCTGTAATTGTAATATTCTTGGCCGAGTAAAATACTGCTGTTTTTATCAAGCGCGATACGCCATTTAAGCTGCGTACTTATATCTTGTGCATCGGTTTTCATTCGCATCATGCCTGTTTTTTCTTCACCGAAAAAACCCATTTCGTGCTTTACGCTATGCCAGTTAACTTGCCCTTCAAGCTCGCTGCTTTCAAAGGAGCGCTTGTATTGAGCTATTGCACCGTAACTGGTGTTATCGGTCATATCCATATACTGATTTGCAAATCCTTGATACGGGATTTTTTGATGCGTTAGCTTTATCACTAATTGCTGTTTATCATCGCGCATAGCGGCGGTTAAACTATGATTTTGTGCTCGATACAATGTATCTAATACTACATCGCTGTTACCGTCTTCATAACTATCTGCGTCACTAAACGAGCCCTGATAATTAAGGCTAAACGTGTCACTAGCTAAACGTGCACCTATGCCAAGTTTACGTCCGTTATCAACGCTGCTGTACTTTGCTGACACATAACCTGAGTGCCAACCCAATTCACTGCTATCGCTATACTGTGGTGAAATAGAATTAACGCTTATTACGCCAGCAATATTATCGCCGCCCGCACTCACTGGCGACACGCCTGCAGCCACATTGTAAGACGAAATTTGATTAGCCGAGATATACGACAGTGGCGGGTTCATGTGATTAGCGCATGCAGCGGTTACATCTGCACCATCAACTAACACTTTAACTCTGTCGCCCATTAAACCATTTAAAATAGGGAGGTTAGATACGCCGCCCGCATCTGAAAAGTCGACGCCTAAATCACTTAATAACGATTCTGAGGAACCAAGTGCTAAATGCTTATTTTGAGCATGTCCGTGTACTTCAATTACTTCTAAAGACGTATCGTCGGAAAATGCAAAAGGAGATAGCACACAGCTAATAAAAAGTGCGACAGGGGAAAGTAAGTAAGTTTTTTGAGTTTTGCTTTTATAAACCATTGTTAATTTATGCCACTGTAATAATTGGCGTAATTATAGTGTGAACTACAAAAGCAAAAGCGCGACATATTGTCGCACTTTATCAAATTAGCATGATCTTAAGTGCTTTTATTATACGAATCGACCTAGGTTTAATTAAAAAATTGGAGTGAAAATTTTATCTATTTTATTAATTTTTGACTAATGGCAGAACATAAGGCCCATTACATTTAGTTATATTTTTAATTAACTCCCAGAAATACAGCTCACTTTACAATAGCTAAAAGTATTTTATTTATATTTAATTTACAAAGCATTACAATTAAATTCACAAAAAAGAGGAAAAAAGAGGAAAAACACAATAAAATAGAGTTGTTAAATAAAGGTTACTAAAAACACAAGAACACTGTAAAAAAGGAAGTGAAATGTTAACAAGAAGTTTTATAGCTTTGTGCTTAATGATATTAAGCTTTAATTTACATAGTAAAAATACATTAGAAGATTTTTTTGATGTAAGTGGTTATGTTGAAGTGAAAATATCTCCTGGCGGTCAATTTTATTCTATAACTTATAATGAAGACACTGAAGTAAAGCTAGTTATTCTAGAAAAAGATACAGGTAAAACGACTGCCGCATTTTCTTTCGGAGAATATCAAAAAATACAAACGGTTACTTGGCTTAACGACGAAAGATTTATGATGTCAGTCGCAAAAACTGTAGGCTACTTAGATACAAAAGGAAGTCGTCCTTATTACGTTGCAGCTAATTTTGATGGTTCTAACCGCAGAGAAATTTTATTTTCAAACACTTCTTTTATTAATATAATCAGTATATTACCAAACGATAAAGAAAACATTCTAGTCACTAAAGGCCACTATAATGACGATTTTGCAGTAAAAGTTCATAAACTTAATATTTATAACGGGAAAATGGACTATGTAGCAGGTCAGCCAAAAGAAGATGTTTTTGGTATAACTACAGATATTAGTGGTAATCCACGAATAGCATTCAGCTACAAAGAAGATAAAGAACAAGAGCTAGGTAAAGGTGACCTTAAAGCTTATTTTAGAAAGACAGTTAAAAGCGAGTGGCAGTCTTTAGATCTTAAGAAATTAAATTACAATAAAGGCGATCGACTGAATTTTCTAGGAATGAACTTAAAAGGTAATAAAGCTTTTATACTCAATGATTCAGGAAGAAAAACAATTGCAATTTATGCTCTTGATTTAGTCAATGAAGAACTTAGCCTTCTCGCCGCAAACGATAGCGTAAATATTACAGACGCAATTTTTGGGCCTCAAGGTAATGTAATTGGGGTAACTTTTGACCCTGATTACCCTCAATATAAGTACTTTGATTCAAACGATGAAAACGCTATTTATAAAAGCTTAAGCGACACTTTTAAAAACTATAGATTAGAATTCACAAGCCACTCTAAAAGTAAAAACTTAGCTGTTTTTAAAGTAGAAGCAGATACTACTCCAACTACATTTTATTTATATGATATTGAAAAAAAACAAGCATCATTTATTGCTTCAAGCTCACCTGAAATCGATAAAAAAAGTTTATCAACAATGGAACCATTTAAAATTAAAGCTCGTGATGGCGTAGATTTAAGTGGGTATTTAACAATACCAAAAGGGCTTGCAGATAAAAACCTACCTACTATCGTAGTGGCTCATGGCGGCCCTCATGGCCCAAGAGACTTTTGGGGATACAATAAAGAGGTGCAATACATCGCGTCATTAGGTTATGCCGTTATTCAAATAAATTTCAGAGGCTCTGGTGGTTATGGAAATGAATTTGAAAAAAGTGGTTATAAAAAGTGGGGGCGTGAAATGCAAGATGATGTCACAGACGCTACTTACTGGGCAATAAACCAAGGAATAACAGACAAAAACAGAATCTGTATATATGGTGGAAGTTATGGTGGTTATGCCGCATTAATGGGCGTTGTCCGAGAGCCAGATCTTTATAAATGTGCAATTGGCTACGTAGGTGTTTATTCAATACCGGAGATGAAGAAAAGTGGCGATATTCCGACTAGAGAATCTGGCAGAAAATATTTAGATATGGTGCATGGCACCGATTTAGAAGATATGCAAAATCGCTCACCATCTTTCAACGTTGATAAAATAAAAGCAAAGCTGTTTATTGCTCATGGTAAAGATGATGTGAGGGTCCCGATGGAGCAATATGAAGCTTTAACTAATGAACTAGATAGAATAAGTTACCCTTACGAGTCAATGGTTAGAGATGAAGGGCACGGCTATCATAAGCCAAAAAATCGCACCGAGTTTTATACAAGAATGGCTGTTTTTTTTGAAGAGAATTTAAATAAGTAAAATAAATTGGTACCAACTATTTTGTTGGTACCAATTCATTTAATTAAAAGGTCAATTTTGAGATAATAAATTGGGTCAATGATGTAATAAAAAACCTCCTTATTTAGTTGCTCTAGGTAATTACTCTTGCAAACACATGTCAGAATTTTTTAACAAAGTCAGGTTTAGTCTCCCAAGTTCATTAAGTATTACTGTAGATTGGTATAAATAAGATAAGTTCTATACATTTAACTCAGCGACTGTTTGAGAGACAATATCAGCCCCTCGCTCAATCTCTTTAATAACCTCAGATACATTCGCAATAAGCTCTCGGCCTTGCTCTGAAGAGTCTGAAACCGACGTAATTTGCCTTGATATATCATTAGTGAGCTCTTGGTTATTTTTAACAACGGTCGCTATTTCATTAGTTGAACTACTCGTACTGGCTGCAAGTTGCCTTACTTCGTCAGCTACTACGGCAAAACCTCGACCGTATTCACCAGCACGTGCAGCTTCAATAGCAGCATTGAGTGCAAGTAAATTAGTTTGATCAGCAATGCTGCTTATTGTAGAAACAATGGAGCCTATTACAGCTGATTGTTCATTAAGATTTTTAATTAAATCAACTGACTTAAGAACTTGGCTTACAATGGCATCTGAGTTTGCAACAGAGCTTTGTAATATTTCAGAACCTTTTTTAGCGGTTTGCGCTGTAGCTACCGCCGATTCATACGCGATTGCAGCGGCTTCAGTCACTGCATTATTATTGTGTATACGATCAGTAATATTTGATGCAAACTTAATTATTTTAATTACATTACCTTTGCTATCTAATATTGGGTTATAAGTAGCTTCTAGCCAAATTTCTGAACCGTCGGCGGCAATACGTTTAAATTTTCCTGACTTAAACTGCCCCTGCGCTAATTCATTCCAAAAGCGTGGATTTTTCTCATAAAACACTTTGGTACAAAACATTTTATGATGCTTACCTACAATATCTTTTAAGCTGTAGCCTACTGTTGCTAAAAAGTTTTGGTTTGCCTTTAAAATATTACCTTGTGGGGTAAACTCTATTGCAGCTAATGCTTTATCGAGTGCGTTTGCAATAGCTTCTTGTGCCTTTCGTTGTATATAACTGGTCGTAATATCAGAGGCTATTTTAATAACTTTAGTTACTACGCCGCGCTCTTCTACAGGAAAATAAGTTGCCTCAAGCCAAAGCTTATCGCCATTAGCTTTGTATCTTAAAAAAGAGCCTGCTTTAGACTTTCCTGCTTTTAAAGCTTGCCAAAACTGGCTGTATTCGTCTGATTTTGCATATTCAGGCTCGCAAAACATGCGATGATGCTTACCAATTATTTGCTCTTTTGTGTATCCAATTGTTGTTAAAAACAATTGGTTTGCATCTAATATTATTCCTTCAGGTGTAAATTCAATATAAGCCACATGCTTGTTAATTGCAGACAAGATAGACTCTTTTTGAATTAATTGAAGTTCCAGTTCTTCAATTTTTGCGTTCTTTTGGGAAATACCAAACATATAAAAAACCTTAAGGAGTAAATTAGCAAAAAATTAGTAAATTAATGCGATATCAATATGTAACTGTACTGTAAATATAAGCTTTAAATAACCTTTCGGCTAATATTTAATATCTTATACATATATGCTTTATAAATAGTTTTTTTATTTTATAAATATTAGGTGGTGTTTTCTTCTAATTAACATTTTAAAAACCTAACAAAAACACTAATTTATGCATGACTCTGTACTTTTTTTAACTTAAAATAGCGCTCTCACAGACTACCCTCTCACACCAAAGTTTAAGCATACATATAATATTTTCTATTCAGAATTTATTGTGCTGTTTCACTTTTAAAATTAAATCTTAAGGGATCATCTATGACATCAGATGTAACGTCGGCATCTAGTCAACTTAACAGAACCGCTATTTTACTCGTATTAGCGCTAGGCACATTTATTTTAGGATTATCTGAGTTTTCGATGATGCCTATGCTGCCACTAATTAGCGAAACATTTGGCTCAACGCCATCACAAAGTGGTTACGCAATTAGTGCTTACGCCATTGGTGTTGTAGTTGGCGCCCCTATTTTAATGCTCACTACTGCTAATATGAGAAAGCGCAAAGCATTGCTCATTTTTATAAGCTTAATGTTTATTTCAAATGGGTTGAGCGCGATGTCAACATCGCTTGAGCAACTTGTCATATTTAGATTTTTAAGTGGTTTACCTCATGGTGCATATTTTGGCGCGGCTATTTTATTAGCATCTGATATTGCCCCAAAAGGTAAGCGTGCTAGTTTTATGTCTAAGGTGTTTATGGGTTTAACTGTTGCCACTATTGTTGGTGTGCCTATTGTTACACTTGTTGGACAAAACCTAAGCTGGCGATACTGTTTAGCCGGCGCTGCAGTACTGGCCTTTATCGCTTTTATTTTTGTTTACAAAGTAGTTCCAAATATCGATAACGCTAAGCCTTCCAACTTACTAAACGAGTTTGGCGTACTTAAAAACAAACTGGTTTGGTCTATTTTGGGCATTGTGATTATTGGCTTTGGCGGAGTGTTTTGTATTTATACTTACATTGCCGACACCATATTAGTGGTAACAAAAACAGCCCCGTATACTATTTCTATCGCAATGGTAATGTTTGGTATCGGTTGTACACTCGGTAACTATGTACTAGGTAAAGCTGCCGATAAATCAGCAATTAAAACGACTGGCCTTGCGCTTGTATGTACTATTGTATTTGCCTTTGCATATGTAACGGCAAGCCATAATATTTGGGCTCTTTACGCGGTGATCTTCTTTATTGGTTGCAGTGTGGGCTTGGCTACGCTGATTCAAACGCTTTTAATGGATGTTGCGCCCGAAGGCCACGCTATGATTGGTGCCTTAGTACAGTGCGCATTTAATACTGCCAATGCTATAGGTCCTTGGGTTGGCGGAATTGCAATAGCGCAAGGTGCTGCACCAAATCAAACAGGTTACGTAGCAGCTGCATTGTTTTTAGGTGGTTTGGGTATGTGGCTATTAAGTTATTTACAACTAAACAAACAGCAACCAACAGCGCAAGCAGCTAATTAACTTGAGTTCTGGTTAATTTAAAATACAAAAAGAGCCGCTAATTAGCGGCTCTTTTATTTTTAATTTACCTAGTAAATTAAGCGTTTAACGATGCCATATCAATAACAAAACGGTATCGTACGTCAGATTTTTCCATACGCTCGTATGCCGTGTTAATTTCGTCAATGTTGATCATTTCGCACTCAGGTAGCACGTTATTTTCACCACAAAAGTCGAGCATTTGTTGCGTCTGTGCAATACCACCAATAAGTGAGCCTGCAATACGACGGCGACCCATTAACAGTGGCACCGTGCTTAGCTCATCTACAGGGCCAACTTGGCCAACAATAACTAATGTACCATCTACATCAAGTAGCGGTGTGTAAATAGATAAATCATGTTTTACAGGGACTGTATCTATAATGACGTCAAAGGCAGATTGCGAGTCTTTCATTTCGTCATCATTAGATGACACTAAATAGTGCTGAGCACCCAATTTAACCGCATCATCTTTTTTAGACTCACTACGACCAATTACCGTAACGCTTGCGCCCATTGCAACTGCATTTTTAACGGCCATGTGACCAAGCCCGCCTAGACCAACAACACCAACACGGCTACCTTTTTTTACGCCCCACTTATGAAGTGGCGAATACGTAGTAATACCTGCACAAAGTAGCGGTGCAACGCGAGAAAGGTCTAAATTTTCTGGTACAGAAAGTACAAACTCTTCGCGTACAACAACATGTTTAGAATACCCACCTTGGGTCATTTCACCACTAACGCGGTCTTTGCCTGCGTAAGTACCAACCATGCCTTCGCGGCAAAATTGTTCTTCGTCGTTATCACATTGATCGCAACTTTGGCACGAATCAACCATACAACCCACAGCAACTGTGTCGCCTTGCTTATATTTTTTAACGTCGCTACCTACCGACATAACTTTACCAACAATTTCGTGCCCAGGTACTAGCGGATAGTCACTGCCACCCCAATCATTTCGTACGGCGTGTAAATCTGAATGGCACACACCACAGTATAAAATTTCAATTTCTACATCGTTATTTCGTAAATCGCGGCGCTCAAAAGAAAACTCTGTCAATTCAGAACCTTGGCTTTTTGCTGCATATCCTACTGTTTTCATAATAACTCCATAGTGGTTAAAAATTTAAATCATCAACAGCATAGTCCATAACCTGTGAATAGAACCTGACAATATAAAATAGGCACAAAAAAAGCCCAAACAGTGTTCGGGCAATCGTTAGTACTAAGGCACTAAATTTAATTATTTTGCAAGTAAGCTGTTTAGTTCATTAATAATTGAATGAATGCGCTCTGCATTTTTTCCTAAATCACTACGCCCTACTCGCGATTTACTACGAATATCAACAAAACGTTGGCTGCCTTCATCTTTAATACGAATTACCACATCGTCTTTAAAACCAAACCATGTGGTTGTATCAGTAGCTTCTACAATACCTGTAGCCGTGTTTGCACTTACCACTGCAAAACCAAGATTTTTAACTGCTTGTTCGCTTGCTGCCATCAAATCGGCTTTAGATTGTGCAAAGCTTAACGTTGCCAGTTCAGGGTATGCTTTGCGTTGCTGTACTGCCGTTTCTTCACCCGCGTACTCTACTGGGTTTGGTGCTTCAGCACGCAGTGGCGCAATTGCTACAAATTTTGGTGGGTTAACTAAATCTGTTGAAATATCATGAATTGCCGGTACGCTTTTAGCTTTGTTCATCATGTTAAGTGGCATAGCAATAGCCACAACCGAAAGCACAAGCGCAATAACACCACTGCTTAGCGTTAACGTTTTACGCATAAATAACGCTTGTATTATAAGTAGTACCAATGCAGCGCCACCAGCGTAAACACCAAATTTAAAACCAGCAAACGCAGTTCCTAGCTCTACAATACCAAATTTATACAAAGGCCCTGGCAGTATGACGAGTAAAAAGGCGATTAGACTAACTAAGCTCACTAAAACTTTCATTTTATGATTCCTATATTGTGTGATTTTTATTATTAAAACAATTAAGCACTATTAACCAGTAGCTTATACTACTAACAAGTGCTTTTAGATTACTATTAGCGACTAATTACACAAAAAAGTCCAATGTTGTGTGATCAAAGTTACTCAAGTTTGGAAAAATATCAACAAGCTCAGAGCTTGGCACACCAAACCACTGAGCCAATGTGGCAAAGTACTGCTCATTAGCAACACTTGGAATTAAACGACCGCCACCGGTATCTTGTGGGCCATCCAAATGTTGAGTTAATAGCTCGCCATATATATTGCCGCCCTTTACTGCGCCGCCCATTACTATTTGGTTTCCTGCCCAACCATGGTCAGTACCATCGCCATTTGAGGTCAACGTGCGACCAAAATCAGACATAGTAAACGTAGTCACTTTATCAGCCATATCAAGCTCTTTCATCGCACTATCAAATTCATTTAACCCTTGAGCTAACGTACTTAATAAAGCAGGGTGCGTTGTTAATTGGTTGTCGTGGGTATCATACCCCCCCATAGAAACAAAAAACACTTGGCGCTGAGTACTCAATTTTGCCTGTACGCTAATTGTTTTAGCAACGGCGGCAAGTTGCTCACTAAGGCTATTATCGCTAAATGGGGTAATAAGTGCAGGCGCGCTTTCTAACGCGCTGTTCATTGCTTGAGTGTTATTTATCGCACTTGTTAAGCCATTGGCATAAGCTGTACTTAACGGATGGCTCGTATTGCCTAGTAAGCGGTTCATAATAGCGGTTACGTGCTCGCTACGAGGTTGATACCCTCCAAACGCGTTAATACTACTAATGCCGCTTTTGTTAAGCGCAAATGCATTGCTAGCACTTCCCGTTTGCCATAAATTAGTACCGTCGAGTGATACATTAGCTGCAAACTCATCTTGTAACTCTAAACGATCTAAAAGTCGTGCGCCCCACCCGCTATTAAGTGATTGCTTTTCTCGACCATACATCCACGCAGCTTGCTGATCGTTATGCGAAAACAAATGCTTAGGCAAACCTATTGGTTTATTTTTATAGTCATTCAATGTTGTGGGAGCGAGTAAAGTACCTACCCCACCTATAAATGCTAAATTTTGGGATTCAAATACATTTTGTATAGGTTCAAGTGAAGGATGAATACCGACTCCACCGGCAAACTGGCTTTTAATGCTTAGCTCAAGTGGGCTCTCTACCGCTAGGTTTTGCCTGCTTTGCTCATACAAACTCCGTTGCTCGCCTTCAAGCGGAACGAGCATATTTAACGAATCATTCCCCCCGTACAAATACACACACACTAATGCTTTGTAATCACCTAGCTCAACAGCATTAGTCGCTCCAGTTAATGCTTGTAATTGCAGGCTCGTTAACGCGGCAGCCGATACGCTGCCTTTTACACATAACGACAAAAACTCTCTTCTATTAATGCTCATTATGCGCTCCTAATACTGCACGTTGAATTCAGGTGAAATAGCAATCATATATAATAAATACGAAACCCGTTCACGGTATTGCTCTTCATTAAAGTAGGCATCTAAATCAAGTAATGCTTGGCGTGTGTCACTGCTCATTGCGCCTGCAAAATATAGCGTGTTGTACTGAGTTAATAGCGCGTTAACACCGTTTTTCTCTAAAACATTCATGTCGTCTTGAATATAAACATAAATACCATTTGAATTTAAATCACTGTGTGCTTCAGCGGTACTCCACACTAAACTTGCGTAAAGCGCATTCATGGTGCCAATCAGTGTTGCATCGTTTGCTATTTGCAACTCTGGTGCAACAATACCTTCATTTCGCAAAGCTGCGGTTTGATAATCAGGCCTAAAAAAGTTAAATACCGAAGCCGACTGCATGGGTCCTTGCCCGTAGCTATTTATTAAATTCCATGTTTTATAGTAACCAGCCAAAGATTTAGCATCGAGATTTCGCCAAAACTGTACGGTTTTTAAAATAGGCTCTTTAATTTTACCTTGATAGTTAAGCACTGAGCCAAAGTGGCGAGCTTCATCATCTAAATATATAGCCTTTACTACAGCCGCTAAATCGCCGCGTACACCAGCGCCGTTATCAATAAATATATTAGCTACTCGTTCAACGTATTGGGGGGTTGGATTTGACGTAATTAATCGCTGAATAAGTTGCTTAGTAATAAATGGCGCAACATTTTGATGGTTAAATAAATTATCGAGCGCTATTTGCAATGACTCTTCTGCTGTATAACCTTGTGGTATAACCTCGCCATTTAGTAAGGTTTTTTGTTTACTAGAATGGTACTCGTCAAATGCTTCCATTGGCTTAATATAGTCACGACTTTTACGCTTAAATGTTTCACTATCGGCAAACGTCCAACCAGTAAATACGCGTGCAAAACCCTCTATTTCGACCTGTCCGTAAGTAGCAATAGTATTACCTTGTGCATCAAGCTTAGCGCTGCCGTCTAGGTTTAGCTCTTCAAGGCCAATAGTAAATAACTGCATTACTTCACGTGCGTAATTTTCGTCTGGGCGAATATTAAGTGCATCGTCTGCTTTTTCGTTAGCCAAATGGCTTAAGTAAGTTCCCATAATAGGCGAAAGCGTGACATCTTCGAGTAAGTCACGATAATTACCAAAGGCATGCTTTAGTAGCAAATCGTAATAAGTGATCATGCCCTCAGGTTGGCCTCTTAAGGCACTGTTTTCATCCGACACTACCAATATTTCACTTAACGCAAATGCAACACGTTGACGAAGTTGATCGTCACTTTGCATTACTGCCTTCCACCATGCGTCTATGCGGCTTATGTATTTAAAGTCGTCATCGTCATTTAACTTTACTAAATAATCACGGTGATAATTAATAGGTAGCGCTATTTGTTTATCAAGCCATTGCTGCTCGCTTAAACCTTGTGCGTTTTGTATTTCACTAAGCTTAGGTCCCATTGTTGCTTGATGTAGTAACCGTGCGGCGCTAATGTCATCCATATTATTGCGCGCTATAAAGCTCAGCGTTTTTACATTGCTTGCCCCTTCGTTATCGGTTGCTGTGACCGAAAAAGCGTAATCAACAGGCTTATAACTTTGCGCATTTAGCAGTGTTACTGAAGTAGTTGTTGCCTCTAAAGGCCCACTAATTAGTTCAGGCCCTTGCGTTTGTTGCCACACAACAGATGTAATAGTGCCGTCTTTGTCACTGGCTATTGCTGTTAGCTCAATTGTTTGGCCTTTACTTAATTCACTAGGAATATCAGCGACTGACAAAATGGGGATTTTATTTCCGTTAACGGTTGGCGTATCATCGGAGCCTGAACCACCGCAAGCGCATAGTATAAAAACCGAGCTTGCGATAAGAGCAAATTTATAATGCATGTAAAGTCGTCATCATTTGTTAATTAAAGTACGTTAGTGTGTACCGAGTTTAATGCATTTATTGAAACACAAAATTTACAATTTAACTCTTTATTTTTTGTAACCGAATCATGAACGCCCCATTAATAATGCGCTAGCAGCTGGGGTAAACAGCCAGAGCTTTATTATTTATGAAAACAGAAATTCGCTATTGTTTTGAATCATCACAAGTTGCTAACCGGTTTTTACACGAGCTCAAAGACTGGCCGGTTAACGATGTAAAAACACGACTTTTTAATGGCGGCGATAGTGTAAAAGTGACATACGAATACGACGAAAGTGGTTTTGATTACACTTGCGCCGAACTTGATGACCTTGCACATAGCCATGGCGGGAAAGAGGTTTGAGCGTTTAATAATAAAAAACAGCTGATGCATCTTTAATAATTGACTTAAATTATATAGATTTGATTGATGTTTTATCTCTACCTGAGTTTTTCGCTTCGTAGAGCATTATGTCGGCTTCTTTAATTAGTGATTGAATAGACACATTATTACCACTTAAGGTTTCTTTTGTAGCAAATACACACCCAGCACTAATTGTTAAATATTTACGTACAGGCGACGCTTCATGAGGTAAATTTAACTCCCGAACCGCCAAAAGCAATTGCTGAGATATATTTACAAACTCTTCATAAGAAAGCTCTTTAAAGAATAATATGAACTCTTCGCCGCCATAGCGCGCAACTGTTCCTGTGTTTTGCTTTGCCATTTTTTGTAATTTACCAGCTAGGAGCTGTAAAGCGTTGTCTCCGCCTTGGTGACCATAAAAATCGTTATAATTTTTAAAGTGATCTACATCAAGTAATATTACTCCAAAGGCATTTTGTTGCTGTTGAGCCTGCTCCCACTGAGCCGCTATAATTTCATCAAAGGCACGCCTGTTGTAAATTTGGGTTAACCCATCAATTTTACTTATTTTTTCGAGCTTAGAATTTTGCTCTTTTACTTGTTTAATTAACGCATTAAAACCGCTAATTAAAACGCGCATTTCTAAAAATTGATTAGTGAACCTTAAAGGCTGTAAATCGTTTTTAACCAACATTGAATTAATAGCGGACGCACCACTAATAAGCGGTTCAATAAAATAACGATTTACAATATAAAAACCTAATAATGACATTACAAAAAACATTAACAAAATAAGCTTTAAATAATGATCAAATAAAACTGGCAGTGTTTGGTGATGGTGCTTAATGTTCAAAGCAAGCAATGGCTTACCATTTGCATCTAGAATCACCCTCTTCCTTTGAGTGGCAATGTCCTCTTCTTGGAGGCTCCCTTTAAGCGTCGCAATATCGTTTAAAGAACTACCGTGTGCTATTTGTGTATAGCTAAGCTCCACTTGTGCAATTTCCGCTAAGGATTTGATCAACGACGGTCTTACTTTTTTTATAAAAACAATACTACCAACAGGCTCACCTGTTTTATCTGTTCGCTTTATTACATGCGATGCAAACATAACAGGGCCGCCCGCTGTTTGTAAAAAACCAGAATGGCTTAAACTATTGTCGTCATTAGCAGCTTTTGGATTAGGAATAATTGCGCGGTTTAATTTATTAACCTGTAAATCTAAATCAGGCGCATCAAACTCCGTATGCTTCATATAATCATACGCTTGTCCGTACACCATATTAAAGTTTACATCGTAGATAAACACACCATCAATTTTGAGAGAATAGAAGGTATCCCCTACAAAGTTTGAATCTACATATTCTGCGTCAAAATCTGCCATATAATTATAGGTATCATCCCATACGGCGTAGTCATAATTGAGTGTTTCTAAAAATATAAACTCTTTATCAAGCGCAATTTTAAGACTCAGTAATTCACGATTTTGATAATCTTCAATACTAGTGTTTATAGTCGGCAGGCTAAAAAAATAGCGATACCCAACTAATAAACTTGTTACAAAGCACATTAAAATTAAAGTACCTATTATTACAAAAAATCTTAATGTCATAGTCTCTATCTAATCGTGTAGAATTAAGTCAAAGTAGCTTACGTTTTATGTTTTAGACTTCTGCATCTAAATTATAAATAATTAGCTTCTTACTAAAGCGTAGTATAAATTCATGAGCAGGAATAAACAAAGCTTACTATTAAGTTTTATAGCGTTAAAACTTTAGCACTTTCAATAATATATTTAATATAGACATAAAATCATACCAATTCGCTTAATTAAGTGGTCTATTTTGAGGGCAGAAAAACGTGTTGATAGCTAGGCAAAAAATTCGCTATTTAGTTGTTCTAAATGAGCATTTTTTAACGCAGGTAGCGACACGTTTAGCCCTGCAAAATGATTAAGTATTATTGCGAATTGGTATTACACATTTAATGTAATACAAAAAGCTGGAACTATTTCGCTACCGAAACTTCCACTTTCGATGAAGATGTACTCGCAAGCTCCAGTACTTCATAATAATTTAAGCCATCAATTTTTTTACCAATAATAAAGTAATTCATTTCATTCATCATGGTTGGGTCGCCTAAAACATCTTCTGCGCTTTGCACATCAGAAAATTGAATTGTAATTAAGGCGCCTATAAAGCGCATTACATCTTGAGATTTTAATGTCTTTAAAACTTTATTAACTCCGGCCTGAGTTGACTCAGGTGTAGAACCATCAAATCTAAAATCACTTTTTGTACTAGCGCATGCACTAAGCATTAATATTGATAGTGCGATAAGTAAATGTTTCATATATATCCTTATTTGTTATTTGTGATACTTGCGGATCATCGCCACTTTACCGTTTTCAACTTCTATTACTTCCATCATTGTGGAGGTGTATTCTATTGGCTGCTTACTTTGCGGGTGAATGCCCTTTGCATGACTCTTATAACGAATAGCAAAGCCCGTATCATTAAACACAAATGTATTAAGCAGTGTGCTTTCAAACAACGTGTGTGCACCTAAGTAAAAACTCATACCTTTGCGCATCTGCTTTTTACCATCAGGAATACGTGAGTCATCCGGTTGATACGGAATGTGCTGATTGCCAATATCATCGGTTAACAATGCAAGGTAAGCTTCAAGCTCTTTAGCACCTGCGTTAGGTGCTTGTGTGGCGGTCATTGTTTTATAATACTGCTGCGCAAACGCATTTAAGTCGAGTGGCTTTTCAGCATACGCCGAAAAAGCAGTTACTAAAGCCAAACCTAATGTTAAAAGTAACCTCATTGACTATTCCCTGTAGCTAAAAATATTTTATAGGTACATTACCTTAGTAAGTTCAATAATCAAACAAAATCAGTTTTAAGTAAATTAACACCTACATTTTGCTCTTTACTCTATTTGTTGCAACGCTGTTGGCAGGGTCGTCTGGCCAAAAATGTTTAGGATAGCGGCCTTTCATTTCCTTTTGCACATCGCGGTAACTGCTAGCCCAAAAGTGGGCTAAATCTTGAGTAAGTTGCAATGAACGTTTACCTGGCGATAGCAGCTCCATAAGCAATGGCAATTTACCGTTGGCAAGCATAGGCGTACTGGTCAAACCATAAACTTCTTGCATACGCACGCTTAGCTTTGCGGGGCCATCAAGTTGGTATTCTATCTTTATATTTGAGCCACTGGGCACCGTTAAACGCAGAGGTAACAAAGCTTTTAACGTGGTTTGTTGTTGCCAATCAAAGCAGTTTTGTAATGCTTCAAAGTAGTTAAACTTTTTAAGCTGCGTGAGCGTTTTAATATCTTCTAAAAACACGCCTAGCCACTGCGCTGCATTTTGAATAAGTTGTTGCTCGTTTATTTGCGGGAATTTATCGGGCATTAAATTACTTGCTAGGCTCATACGTATCAGCAATTGTTGCGCATCAGGTTGCTCGTTAAATAAAGCAAAACCGTGTTTAGCAAATAAGCTAAGCCACGCTTTAGCACGCTCGCTCTTATCTAGTTTTTGTTTACTAGGCTGGCTGCTGAGCGTTATAGCCCCGAGCTTTACTTCATCTTGATGAATAAAGCGCGCTGATTTTTCATCAAACTCACAACGAGTAAGTTCACTAAATAAATGCGGTAAAAATTCTTGTAACTCAAATGGGTTAAGCGCGGTGGCTGTAAATATACGCCCTCCTTTGTGCCCGCCCATGGTTGCTATAGCTAAGTAATCGTCGTTGTGCCAGTAATCTGCATTTAACTCAGCACCTGCACCATTGGCAAGTAGGTAACCATTACCGCGTTTTTTAGCAATACGATCGGGGTATGCCAATGCCACCAGCAAACTTATATAATGCGTATTTAATTCGCTGTTTTCGTCTTTTACTTTTAAGCGGCTTTGCCAATACTTTAACTGTTGTTTAAATACCGGATGCGGACGTTGCTGTTGGCTATGTAGCGCTAAACTCAACTCGTTTGCGCTATTTACTCGGCTCTCAAGTAATGCCACTAAATAAATAGCGAGCCTAAAAATACCAGGGAGTTGGTCATCAAGTATTTGTGCTTTCAATAGCATATGCGCCAAACGAATATCAGCACCAAAACCTAACATTTTACTGCCAAGCGGTGTGAGCTTACCTTTGCTATCGATAGCTTCTAGCATGTTAAGCAGGTTACTTGCTTGCTCACATTGTTGCTCAGTGGGCTTATCAAGTAGGGTTAGCTCATCAATACTGGCTCCCCATTGCTTTGCCTCAAGCATAAGTTGGCTTATGTCTGATGTGAGTATTTCGGGATTGTCGTGGCTATTACGTCGCTCAAAGGTTTGCTTTGAGCCAATTCGATAAACAATGCCCGGCTCTATTCGTCCTGCACGCCCTGCACGCTGCACAGCAGACGAGCGCGATATACTTTGTGTTGTGAGCTCAGTAACCCCTGTTTTTAAATTAAAGGTGGCTGCACGGCGCTTGCCGCTGTCAATTACAATGCGTATGCCTTCAATAGTTAAACTGGTTTCGGCTACATTGGTGGTAAGCACTACTTTGCGCATACCGTTAGGTGCAGGGGCAATAGCAGTTTGCTGATTAGCTTTATCTTGCTCGCCAAATAGCGTTGCAACTTGGCAGTTACTGGGTAAATCGCTTAGTGCTTGTTGCACGCGTAATATCTCAAACTGCCCAGGTAAAAACACCAACGCGCTGCCTGTTTGCTCATTAAGTGCTTGTTTTATTATGTTAGGAATTGCATCAAGCCAGCGACTTTCATCTTTTATAGGTATGTATACTTCGTCTATTGGGTAGCTGCGACCGCTTGATTGAATTACAGGGCAATCAAAAAACGCAGTGTAACGCTCAGTATCAAGAGTTGCCGACATAAGCATAATGGTTAAATCGTCGCGCAGTGCACTTTGGGTCTCGAGCGCAAAGGCAAGTGAGGTATCGGCTGCAATTGAACGCTCATGAAATTCATCAAATATCAGTAAATCTATATCGCTTAATTCAGGGTCGTTTTGCAGCATGCGCGTTAGCATGCCTTCGGTAACTATTTCGAGGCGCGTATTAGCGCTTACTTTACTCTCGCCCCTAATCCGCAGGCCCACACTTTGCCCAATACTCTCGTTTTGGCACTTTGCTAAATAACTGGCAATATTACGTGCAGCTAAACGGCGAGGCTCTAGCATTACAATACGTTTAAAATGCCCATCGCGCATAAGCTGTAGCGGCAACCACGTAGATTTACCCGCACCAGGCGGCGCTTGTAATAACGTAATAGGATTACTTTGTAATGTAGTAACGAGTTGTTGATATATGTCTTGAACCGGCAGCACTGCTATTTACCCAAAATTACTTTGCGTGCATTGTAACAAAAACCAAAAATAAACGCGCCGCTAAAGCTGTGTGGTTATAAAGGATTTAATTAAGGGTTACATAATCAGAAATAATTACAGACCGCTCTGTACATTTTTTAAGGATGTGCTCACAGCATTAATTATTACTGCCTCAATAAAAACATAACACACTGATTATAAATACAAAAATTAAATTTAACTTATTGGTACACGCCTTGCTCCTTTTATACTGAACGTTAATTAAATCTAAGTAAGGAGAAACTTATGAACAGCGATCGTATGAAAGGTAATTGGAACGAACTTAAAGGTAAGGCTCAACAAAAATGGGGCGATCTTACTGACGACGATTTAGACAAAATTGAAGGTAGCCGTACAGAGCTAGTTGGTAAAATTCAGCAGCAGTATGGTAAATCTAAAGAAGAAGCAGAGCGTGAAGTTGATGAGTTTGAAAAAACTCATTAATCGTTAACTTCTAAAAAAACCGCCATTTGGCGGTTTTTTTGTTTAAGCTGTAGGTTATTTAGCTACGCTTTTAATTGGTTACCAATCGGTAACTGCCTAATACGCTTTCCGCACGCTGCAAAAATAGCATTACATAATGCTGGCGCATAAACTGGTGTAGATGGCTCGCCTACCCCTGCTGGTGGTGCATCGCTTTGTACAATTTCAACGTCAACTTCAAGTGGTGAGTCGCTCATACGCGGTACGCGATAATCATGAAAGTTACTTTGCTGCACGCGGCCTTTATCAAAGGTAATACCATCGCTGATTGCAGTTGTAATCCCATAAATAGAGCCACCTTGGGTTTGATTTTTAACGGTGTCGGTGTTTACAACCGTACCCGCATCAATGGCAACCCACGATTTAATTACGTTTAAATCGCCAGCATCCGACACTTCTACTTCAACTACCGTAGCTACGTAAGTTAAAAAGCTTCTGTGTGCTGCTATGCCTAAACCTCGCCCTTTAGGAAGCTCTCGCCCCCATTTACTCATGTCAGCTACTTTTTCAATAACATGACGCAGTCTGCCAATATCTAAAGGGTAAACCTCTTTATCGCCACCGTAATTATCGTATGTGGCATTTTGCTCTGTTACATCAACAATACGACTCGGACCTATAGTGTCTAGTAAATAGTCTTTTTGGTCGCGACCGGCTTTGTGCGCTGCTTCGCCAATAAATGACTGAATAGCAAAGGCATGAAAAATATTTGATACAGAGCGCATCCAACCAATTCGTGCTTTGGCAGGCGCATCACCGTTTTCTAACTTCATGTTAGGTGTGTTAATTGGGTTATCGGTAAACCCTAAGCGCAGTTCAAAGCTTCCTGGCGTAGTCGCCCCTTCTGAAAAGGTAGAGGTGATCGGTGAAAACGCGGTGCGGTGTAAATAAGATTCTATAGCGCCATTTTTATCTAGCGATGCTTCAATGTGCTGAGCCGAAACTGCATGGTAAAAACCATGTTGTATGTCGTCTTCACGCGTCCATTGTACACGAATAGGCTTGCCTACTTTCATTGAAAGGTAAGCTGCTTCTGCTGAAAAGTCAGGTTTTGACTTACGCCCAAAACCGCCACCTAACATGGTAACGTGAACATTAATTTTACTCTCATCCATGCCAAGCATTGCCGCCACTGTTTTCATATCAGCTTGTGGATTTTGCGTAGCAGCCCATATATCAACACTGTCTTTGTTGTACATAGCTGTTGCACAAGGCGGCTCCATTGGTGCTTGAGCAAGATGCGGCGCGTAATAATCAGCTACCAGTTTATTGCTCGATTTAGCCAACACGCCCATCGCATCGCCTTTATCACGTATGTTTGCCTGTGGAGTTTGTACTGTTTTTAGTAATGACTTTTTAAATTCTTTTGAATTGTAATCGCCATTTTTGCCATCATCCCACACTACTTTTAATGCCTTACGCCCTTGCCATGCAGCCCATGTGTTTTTAGCTATAATCGCAATACCGCCTTTTGGCTGAAACTGCGGCGCGCCTTTTGGTGCAGGTATTTCAATAACATCTACAACGCCGTTTATCGCTTTTGTAGCACTGGCATCAAATGACTTAATAACACCGCCTACTACCGGCGGGCGTTCAATTATAGCCACCAGCGCTTGTGGTTCGCGTACATCGGCTGCAAATATAGCTTTGCCTGTTACTAAATCGGCTAAATCTATGTGCGCCATGCCAGTATTAATGTAGCGCCATTCTTTGCGTGTTTTAAGTGTTAGTTTGTCAGCTTCTGGTGGCGTTATTGTAAGCGCTAAGTCGATTAAATCTTTATAAGTAAGCGATTTACCTGAGCTGTGTGTAACAACGTGTTGATTAGCAGTACAGGTCTGCGGGTCAACTTTCCAATACTTAGCGGCAGCATGCTGCATCATGTAACGTACACTTGCGCCCATTTCACGCAGGCGCTGCATGTTGTAGCGAATACTGCGTGAGCCATCGGTATTTTGATCGCCGTATTTAGGGTCGCCCTTACCCTGAATAACAATAACCTTATCCCACGCGGCTTCCATTTCATCGGCAACTATTTGTGCAATCGCGGTGCGAATTTGCTGACCCATTTCAGAGCGATGGCAGGTTATTTCAACCATGCCGTCTGGGCGCAGTGCAATAAATAAGTTTGCGCGCTTTGCTTGCTCAGATGGCTGCTCTAACACACCCGCAATCGCTCTTGGCGCACTGCCTACAAAATAAGTACCAAGTACCAATGCACCTATTGCGCTAGTTTTTAAAAACTTACGGCGGTTTAAATCAAAGTATTTGTTATCTTGGTTCATACTTCTTCCCCTTGTTCATTTGGGTCAAAATATTGAACACTCGCCATTGTTTTAGCAGCTGATTTAATTGCTTTATGAATACGCGGGTATGTACCACAACGGCAAATATTTCCCGACATATTACTTACTATTTCATCGTCGGTTGGGGTTGGGTTTGCAGCTAATAAGCTTGCAGCTTGCATCATTTGACCGCACTGGCAAAAACCACACTGCGGTACTTTATGCTCAACCCATGCTTGTTGCACGGGATGGTCGCCCTGCTCGCTTAACCCTTCAATTGTAGTAATTGAACGCCCTGCTGCTGCCGCTACAGGTAATACACACGAGCGCTGAGCTACCCCATCAATATGCACGGTACACGCACCGCACTGTGCCATACCACAGCCAAATTTAGGCCCAGTTAAATTCAATTCGTCTCGGAGATACCATAATACTGGCGTTGACGGATCGCCAGAAAACTCATGTTTATTACCATTAATGGTAAGCGTGATCATACTAAACTCCTTGGCAAAGCGCTTTACAGGAGGTTTCCTTGTTGCGCGAGAACTATTTTTAATTACTTACTATTTTATACTTACTACTTTTAGCCTACCACTTAGATCTGTTTTATAAAAATACTAATTATTAGAACGTTTAACTGTTAAAAACAGATCTACATTATCAAGCATACTAAAACATACATTAATGAGTGCTTATAACATCTTCAAATAGTAATCGCTCATCGTCTTTATAAACTTCAAGCCAACCCGGTGGTGATGTATCACAGCCAATAATGGTTACATGTAGTATGTAACTATAACGCCCATTTTTAAACGTATAATAGTGATTACTGCCACTGCCACTAACCGTTACATCGCCGTTAAATAAAACCATATCAGGCTTATCCTTTGCTCTTTTATCAATATTCCACACTGCATATCGATAATTATGATCGCCTAAATCATCAACACGAATATGGTAGTTAGCCGTTTTCCAATCGAGTATTGGTTTTTTAAAAGTATTAACACTTGAATGCAGGGATTGCTTATCGTGTTCAATTAAGCGTTTAGCAAGTGCCTGCTCTTTAGCATTTTGGGTATTTACAGCAATAATTTTACCTTCGGTATCTACCCACACCACGCCGTTATTTAGCATAATGCCGCGCCAACCACCGCTTTCCCAATCGGTATCAATGTTTGAACTGGCAATAACTGCTACTAACTCATCATTAAATACTTCATCAAAGCGGTTAATAAACTCAGTTTCATTTTTAATGTCAGGTATGGGGTACTGTCGTTTTAATGGGTAGCTAATAAGTGCAGCAATTGTAGGTTTATCGTGAGCTGCAAAGGCAGTAATAACAGGTAAAACGAACTCGTGATATTTTTGCTCAAGAGCAAATGTGCTAGATGTGAAAAGTAGAGATAGGCACAGTAGAATGTGGCTTAGATATTTCATTTATAGTCCTTCAATTTGGGCTTTTATTATATTTCTAATACTTTGACCTAAAATCTTAGAACATACTTTTCTGCGTCGTAAGACAAGCTCGACAACTCATTTTCTAACTCGTTAACCCTTATAGTTGATAGCATAATTTTTTCACTTTGCTCACTTTGTGCAGTAACTGTTTCGATAGACTGAGCGTATGCCAATGATGTACTTGTAACCTATATAATAAAGCAAAGAATAAATTTCATTGTATTCCTTTAAGTTGTTTAAACTTCATTTAGTTATTAACCAAATTACGCTAATTGTGGTTGAGATAAAAACCAGTATTTAGAGCTTCTCTTTGTTTATTAAAGCTCTTTCTTTGACTGCGGCTTGGCGAATAAAGAACATTATTACGCAGCTTGCAATGTTTCCACCTATTAATAAGCTGAGTATTGCTAAAATAGTTATTTGATTAACTTTTCTCTTGGATACAGCCCATAAATGCCACAAAGCATAACTACAAAGGCCAAGCACTGCCAAAGCTAGCGCTAAGGGATGTACACTTCCCTTTTTGAGAACAATAAAAACCATCCCACCAGCAGCAACAAGTGAAAAAAGACATAGCCCGACCAGATAAAGCTTTACGAAAAAACCCAGAGTCGAAAAGCTAAATTCATGTTTAATTTTGTTTGATTGATTAATTTCTGCAGTCATAATATTCCTTATTGATAAAGTATAAAAAGCTTATCAAATACCATTTGAGGGAGGCCTCAAAATGATTTCCATTTCTTCACTCAATAATTTCATTTAATAAACTTATTGTAAACAAGTAATTACCTAAATTAAAAAAGATATTAGATAGTGCTTTGTAATAAAAAACGAGCCTAATTAGGCTAATGCCAGTCAGTTAAGCTGACTGGCATCTTTCTTTTTATGGGGATACTTAGATGGTTTTGGCTTAACCCATCGGGGATATCTTCTATCCTCTCGTCTAGCTGGAAGCTTAAATAAGACCAGTGTATCGAGTAAGTGCTGCCAGTGTATTGGAATGTTCCCTGGGCTCATTATAGATACTGACGAGAAATACTGAATGACAGCCATCGAACTGCTAGAGAAACTAAGCTGGTTAGGCCATATCCCTGTGACTGTCGCCGCCATCGTCATTATTCTTCGTATTAAATTATAGGCGAGTAACACGGCCCATAGCTCCTGACGCACCATGTCTGGACGCTTACTTCTTAAATGGTATGCGCTATCAAGCATGGTTTGTTTGATTTCTCTAAACCCAAGTTCTATCTCCCAACGATGACAATATAATTCAACAATTTCATTACCTGGATAACGCAATCTATCCGTCATCGAGGTTAATATACGGTAGCTTTTGCCCTTTATTGTTTTGCTGATTAATCTCGCTTTAATCGTTTCAGGAACATCGGGAAAGTTTTTTTGTGCATGCTTTGTGGTTTTCAATTCAATGATATGGTCATTTTTACCCGCGCTGGAGATGATTTCATACTGTAAGTCTGGCCTTGCTGGTATCAGCCAGTGCCTCATCTCCCCAGTTTGATGCCAACGGTTTAACAGGCCTAAAGAATAATATCCTTTATCAAACATAGTCAGTGAATTATCTGGTGTACGTTCAATTAAACGCTCAGCTAATTTCATCTCGTTGGTTTTATAGTTATCAAACTCGCTACTGAGAAGTTGATGGCTGGTCAATTCCATATGACAGACCATGCGTATTTGAGGAAAGGCTGTATCACCGTATTGGTTGCTACCTGAAGAGAAGGCTTTACGATTATCAGGCGTGTCGGCTGTTCGCCACACAACACCGTCAACAGCTAATAGGTTCAAACCATTCCATGTTTCGAATGACTGTTGCTTATACATTGATTGAGCAGATTTATTGAAAACGTGTTTAACGGAATCATCACCTAACCTTTGTCTCGCCTGTACCATCGCACTTGGAGCAACGAGTTGGTTCTTGCCAGGTAACATGATATCTAGCTTATTAGCGATATTCCAAACTGATTCTTTTCGAAACAATGCCATGCCAATAACTGACCACAAAACGGCTTCAAGCGGTAATCTTCGCTTACGAACGGTTGCAATCCCTGCTTGTTGAAAACCTTGTTCAATGATTTCAGGGTCAAGAATTTCTGATAATTTTTCAAAGGTATGGTATCGGCTGCTTTCTTCAAGTGTTGCTTGCAGTGCTTGTTCTATATTCACAAAAAATCCGTAGTTAGTTTCCTAACTACGGATTTTGCATGATCGTTTGGATCGGTCAACCGGTCATTTTCTTAACTGATCGGCATTAGTCTAATTAGGCTCGTTTTTGTTTTACTGATAACTGACAGCTAAAAACTGATCACTCCTCTCTACTCCGGATCATACCCCAAATTAGGCGATAGCCATCTTTCAGCCTCTTCAAGCGTCATATTGGTTCGTTTAGCGTAATCTTCTACTTGATCCTTTTGCACAGCGGCTACAGCGTAGTACTTAGCTTCGGGGTGTGAAAAGTACCAACCCGAAACAGCAGCACCTGGCCACATGGCGTACGAGCTAGTTAGCTGCATACCAATGCGCTTTTCGGTATCGAGCAACTGCCAAATTTTCTTTTTCTCGGTGTGCTCTGGGCACGCTGGGTAACCTGGCGCAGGGCGAATACCTTGGTAGTTTTCGCGTATTAGCTCATCGTTTGCTAGGTTTTCGTCTGGTGCAAAACCCCAATACTCTTTACGTACTTTTTCGTGCAGGTATTCTGCAAACGCTTCGGCGAGCCTGTCGGCTACGGCTTTAACCATTATTTTGTTGTAATCGTCTTGCTGTGCGTCAAACGCATTTGCTAAGTCGTCTTCTTCTAGGCCGCCCGTTACTGCAAACGCGCCAAAGTAATCAGGCGTGCCTTTTGGTGCTATGTAGTCGGCTAGGCAATAGTTAGCAAAGTCGGTTTTTTCGGTTTGCTGGCGTAAATGGCACGAAGTAGTTAATACTTCTTTGCGTGTTTCATCGGTGTATATTTCTATGTCATCACCCACGCGGTTAGCCGGGAATAAACCAATTACACCAAGTGGTTGCAAACTGCCTGCTTTTTCAAGGTCGTCTAACATATCGTTAGCGTCTTTAAATAAGCTTTGCGCTTGCTCGCCTACGACTTCATCGTCCATTATGCGCGGGTATTTACCGGCAATTGACCACGTCATAAAGTATGGCGTCCAATCTATGTATTTACGCAAAGTCGCGATTGATACATTTTTAAACTCGGTGACGCCCAGCTTTTTAGGCACTGGTGGTGTGTAGTTATCCCAATCAAGCTTTGCTGCGTTATCGCGTGCGCGCTGGATTGTAACAGGCTTAGAGCGTGGTTTTTTACGCGCTTGTTGCTCGCGTACTTTTACATATTCAGCTTTAGTTTTAGCTAAAAAGTCAGGTTTAATGTCTTTTGATAATAAGTTTGAAACCACACCAACTGCACGGCTTGCGTTATTTACATACACAACGCCTTTGTCATATTGCGGCTCAATTTTTACTGCGGTGTGCGCTTTAGAGGTAGTTGCACCACCAATGAGTAGTGGCAGTTCAAAACCACGGCGTTTCATTTCTTTTGCTACGTGTACCATTTCGTCAAGCGATGGGGTAATTAAGCCCGATAAACCAATAATATCGGCTTTTTCGTCGATGGCGGTTTGCAGTATTTTATCGGCAGGTACCATTACGCCTAAATCAATAACTTCATAGTTATTACATTGTAGTACCACGCCTACAATATTTTTACCTATGTCGTGTACGTCGCCTTTTACGGTCGCCATCACTATTTTACCATTGGTTGAACCTTCTTCTTTTTCGGCTTCAATGAATGGGTCTAGGTAGGCTACGGCTCGTTTCATTACGCGCGCCGATTTAACCACTTGTGGTAAAAACATTTTACCTGCGCCAAATAAATCACCTACCACGTTCATGCCATCCATTAACGGCCCTTCAATTACGTGAATAGGTTTATCGGCAGCAGCGCGGCACTCTTCGGTATCTTCATCTATAAAGGTAGTAATGCCTTTTACAAGCGCGTGCTCAAGGCGTTTTTCTACAGGCCATGTGCGCCACTCTAAATCTTCTACTCGCTCAGCTTGTGCCATACCAGAGTATTTTGGTGCAAGCTCAACTAAACGCTCGCCTGCGCCTGGGTCTGTGTTAAGTATTACGTCTTCAACGGCTTTACGAAGCTCCTCTGGTATGTCGTCGTAAACGGCGAGTTGCCCTGCATTTACAATACCCATGTCCATACCCGCTTTTATGGCGTGGTATAAAAATACCGAGTGAATAGCTTCACGTACTGGGTTATTACCCCTAAATGAAAACGATACATTTGACACCCCGCCCGACACTTTACAGTGCGGTAAGTTTTGTTTAATGCGGCGTGTGCCTTCAATAAATTCTACAGCGTAGTTGTCGTGCTCTTCTATACCGGTGGCTACGGCAAATATATTAGGGTCGAATATAATATCTTCTGGTGGAAAACCAATATCTTCTACTAATATTTTGTAGCTGCGGGCACATATTTCATATTTGCGGTCTGCTGTATCAGCTTGTCCGTCAGTATCAAACGCCATTACAACGGCAGCTGCACCAAAGCGTTTTATTATTTTAGCTTGGCGAATAAACGGCTCTTCGCCCTCTTTTAGCGATATAGAGTTAACAATGGCCTTACCTTGAATACACTTTAAGCCTGCTTCTATTACTTCCCATTTAGAGGAGTCGACCATAATGGGTACGCGTGAAATATCAGGCTCTGAGGCTATTAAGTTTAAAAACTTAACCATAGCGGCTTTTGAGTCCAACATGGCTTCGTCCATGTTTATATCAATAACCTGTGCGCCATTTTCTACTTGTTCGCGGGCCACTGTTAGCGCGGCTTCAAAGTCTTCTTCCATGATTAAACGTTTAAACATGGCAGAACCGGTTACATTGGTACGCTCGCCGACATTAGTAAATACTGCTATTTGTTGGGTCATGTTGGCTCCTTAATTTAAGTTACAGGCTTCAAGGCCTGATAAACGCATGCGTACTTCAAGCTCTGGCAGTTGGCGTGGTTTAACGCCCGCTAGACCTTTTGCAAAAGCACGAATATGCGCAGGCGTGGTGCCACAACATCCACCTACTATATTAATAAAGCCCGATTTACCCCAATCGATAATTTCGGTTGCCATTTCAGGCGCTTCTAAGTCGTATTCACCAAACTCATTAGGCAAGCCCGCATTAGGGTGTACCGATGTAAAGGTTTCGCACACGCGCGATAACTCTTCTACATACTGGCGCAGTAAATCAGGACCAAGCGCGCAGTTTAAACCAATCGAAATAGGCTTAATATGGCGAATAGAATTATAAAATGCTTCGGTTGTTTGCCCAGAAAGCGTACGTCCAGAGGCGTCGGTAATAGTGCCCGAGATCATAACTGGTAATGTGCGCCCTGCTTGCTCAAAGGCTTCTTCTACACCAAACGAGGCGGCTTTTGCATTAAGCGTGTCGAATATAGTTTCGATTAGTATTAAATCGGCGCCGCCTTCCATTAATGCAAGGGTAGACTCTACATACGCAGTAACTAGCTTATCAAAGGTAACGTTTCGGTAACCCGGATCGTTTACGTCTGGCGAAATTGAACACGTTTTAGAGGTCGGCCCTAAAACACCGGCTACATAGCGCGGTTTTTCTGGCGTTTTAGCCGTAAATTCATCGCAAATTGCGCGTGCTAATTTAGCCGACTCTAGGTTTATTTCACGGCTTAGGTTTGCCATGTCGTAATCTTCCATCGAAATAGTGGTCGAGTTAAACGTGTTGGTTTCAATAATATCGGCGCCCGCTGATAAAAAACCACGATGAATATCAGTGATTAAGTCGGGCTTGGTTAGGCTTAATAAATCGTTATTGCCTTTAATTAATACATGCCAGTCTTTAAAACGCTCTCCGCGATAGTCTTCTTCTTCTAGCTTATGATCTTGGATCATGGTGCCCATAGCGCCATCTAAAATTAAAATGCGTTCTTTTAATGCGGCACTTATTTCGGCTTGTTTATTATTTGTAGGCGCGTTATTCGGCATAGTTGTTAGTCCTCACGTCTTGGCTAACTAAATTAATATCATACGGTGTGGTTTGGTACACGTAGTAATTTAACCAGTTCGAAAAAAGTAAAAAAGCATGGCTTTGCCACGTTTTTGAAGGTTGTTTGGTTGCATCGTCATCCGGAAAGTAATTTTCGGGCTTTGGTGCATTAGGGCTTTTTTTACAATCGCGCTCGTATTCTGCTTTTAGCGAGTCGGCGTCGTACTCTGGGTGGCCGGTTATAAACACTTGGCTACCCGATTTATTTTTAAGTAAGTAAGCCCCTACTCGCTCAGAACCTGCCAGTACAACGAGTTCTTCACAGGCATTTATTTTATTTATATCAATGTGGCCGTAGCGTGAGTGCGGTACTAAAAAGGTATCGTCGAATCCACGAGTCAGTGCACCGTGATCAAAATAACACTGGTGAGTAAATACGCCACACAGTTTATCGTCTTTTAAATCACGCTTTAAATTGTAACGATGATATAACGCTGCATGCGCTGCCCAACACGAAAATAACGTAGAGGTAACGTGTTGCTCAGCCCAATCAATAATGACTTTTAGCTCATCCCAATACGCTACATCGTCGTATTCTAAATGCGCAAGTGGCGCACCGGTTACTATTAATGCATCGTAATTGTTGTCTTTAACCTCAGAAAAGTAACGGTAAAAGGTATCAAGGTGCTCTTCTGAGTTGCTGCTACTGCGGTGAGTGTCGAGGCGCAGTAGTTCTACGTTTACTTGCAAAGGCGAATTGGCAAGTAAGCGAATAAACTGAACTTCGGTTTCTACTTTATTAGGCATTAAGTTTAAAATAGCCAAACGCATTGGGCGTATTTCTTGCGTTTTTGCACGACTTTTTGGCATTACAAATACGTTTTCTTGACGTAAACGTGCAATTGCCGGCAACTCGTCTTTTACTGTAATTGGCATACTTTACTCCTGCTCATAAAAACCGAGGCTTAATTATGAACTGAAAGTAAAAAATATCAACCTCTAGATGTATAGATGTCCAAATGAAATTTATTCATGATTTTATATTTTACTTACAAGCATGCTTTGGTGCTTTAAAACCCGCCATTCGTTGACTGTTTCACCCGTCAGCCACTACAATACAACATTGAAATTTTTATTATTATTTGAAGGCTTTCCTCCATGGTTTTACCTGATAAATTTATATTCTCGATGAGTCGAGTATCTAAGGTTGTGCCACCTAAGCGCACTATCTTAAAAGATATTTCGTTGCACTTTTTTCCTGGCGCTAAAATTGGTGTGCTTGGTTTAAACGGTTCTGGTAAATCTACGTTACTGCGTATTATGGCCGGTGTTGACCAAGATTTTGAAGGTGATGCACATCCTCAGCCTGGTACTAAAATTGGTTATTTACCGCAAGAACCTATTTTAGACGAAAGTAAAACAGTACGTGAAACTGTTGAAGAAGCTGTTGGCGAAGTTAAGCATGCACTTAAACGTCTTGACGAAGTGTATAACGAATACGCCATGGAAGACGCTGACTTTGACGCACTTGCAAAAGAGCAAGGCGAGCTTGAAGCTGTTATTCAAGCGCACGATGGTCATAACATCGACAACGTTTTAGAACGCGCAGCTGATGCACTTCGCCTGCCAGAGTGGGATGCTAAAATTGAGCACCTTTCAGGTGGTGAGCGTCGTCGTGTTGCTATATGTCGATTATTACTTGAAAAACCAGACATGCTTATTCTTGATGAGCCTACTAACCACTTAGATGCTGAGTCGGTTGCATGGTTAGAGCGCTTCTTACACGATTACGAAGGCACTGTTGTGGCAGTAACGCATGACCGTTACTTCCTTGATAATGTAGCTGGTTGGATATTGGAGCTTGACCGTGGTGAAGGTATTCCATGGGAAGGTAACTACTCTTCTTGGCTTGAACAAAAAGATGCGCGCTTACAACAAGAACAAAAATCTGAAAAAGCTCGTCAAAAATCAATTGCGCAAGAACTTGAATGGGTTCGTTCAAACCCTAAAGGTCGTCAAGCTAAGTCAAAAGCACGTATGGCTCAGTTTACTGAAATGCAGCAGTCTGATTACCAAAAACGTAACGAAACTAACGAGATGTTTATTCCACCTGGCCCGCGTTTAGGTGACCAAGTACTTGAAGTAACTAATCTTCGTAAGAGTTTTGGCGATCGTGTTTTAATTGATGACTTAAGCTTTAGCATGCCAAAAGGTGCCATTGTGGGCATTATTGGTGCGAATGGCGCGGGTAAATCAACACTGTTTAAAATGATAAGCGGTGAGCAAACGCAAGACAGCGGTAGCATCAGCGTTGGCGAAACAGTACACCTTGCGACTGTTGATCAGTTCCGCGACGGTATGGACGAAAGCAAAACTGTTTTCCAAGAAATATCAGACGGACAAGACGTACTGAAAATTGGTAACTTTGAGTTCCCAAGCCGAGCATATGTAAGTCGCTTTAACTTTAAAGGTAACGATCAGCAAAAGTTTGTTAAAGACCTATCAGGTGGTGAGCGTAACCGTTTACACCTTGCTAAGTTATTAAAAGCTGGCGGCAATGTGTTACTACTCGATGAGCCAACCAATGACTTGGACGTTGAAACACTACGTGCACTGGAGAACGCTATTTTAGAGTTCCCAGGTTGTGTAATGTGTATCTCGCATGACCGTTGGTTCCTTGACCGTATTGCTACACATATTTTAGATTACCGCGACGAAGGTCAAATTAACTTCTTTGATGGTAACTACACTGAATATGAAGAGTGGCTTAAAAAGACCCTAGGCGCTGAGGCAACTCAACCTAAACGTATTAAATACAAAAAAATTGGCTAAAAATATTGGTTAATTTTATGTTTGTATAACTTAAGCCCTGCACTTTGCAGGGCTTTTTTATGCCACCAGCATTACAGGAGAATATCCTGCTAGCATGTAGAGAATTACCCGCTATGCTTAATTTATTATAAAAACAGTAAGGCTAAATTAGGTTATGCAAAATCGTCGACAGTTTTCTCGTGTGCTATTTTCAACTAACGCCCTGTTATGTTTTGATAGCCAACAGTATCCGTGTAAATTACTCGATCTATCTTTACATGGCGCGTTGGTCACTAATTGTGATGCATTTATTGGCAGCCACAATACGCAAGCAATACTGCGTTTTACATTGCCTCAAAGCGATATAGAAATAAAAATGGAAGTAGTGATTTGCCATATTGAAGCCGATCATATTGGTTTAAAATGCCATCACATTGATATAGACAGTATTACTTATTTAAAGCGTTTAATAGAGCTAAACTTAGCCGATGATGAGCTACTGCATCGCGAATTAGCGTCACTTATTAATGACTCACAATAGACTCATTCTCTTAAGTTGATTACCATAGCGCAAACTTTATAAAGCTTGTAAATATGCGCTTAAATCCTCATTTGCCTTTGGTATACCATCCTAACTACTCGTTTAGCTTTGATCCTAAGCATCGCTTTGTAATGAGTAAATTTGCACATTTATATCAACATGTTGCAGAGCTTGGTTTAATCGGCAGTAACCTAGTTGAGCCAATATTAGGCACGCCAGAGCCGCTTGAGCTTGTGCATTGCGATAATTATATCCAAGATTTATGGCACAACCGCTTAGATGAAAAAGCAATGCGTCGCATTGGCCTACCTTGGTCAAAAGAGCTTATGGCACGTACATTTACAGCCCCTCAAGGAACGCTACAGACAGCCCGCTTAGCACTTAAACACGGTATAGCGTGTCATCTTGCTGGTGGTACACATCACGCACATAATGACTTTGGATCAGGTTTTTGTATGGTTAACGATTTGGCCTTTACCACGCAAACTTTAATTAAATCGGGTGAGGTAACTAACGTACTTATTTTTGATTTAGACGTGCACCAAGGTGATGGCACAGCCGCAATGTTACAGCATCAACCCTATGCGTATACTTGCTCTATCCATTGCGAAAAAAACTTCCCCTTTAGAAAGTCCGCTAGCGATTTAGACATTGGCCTGGCAAATAATATGAAGGACGACGAATACCTTGCCATAGTTGACGAAACTCTAAGTTATTTACTTAAAGAGCTAAACCCAAGCTTAGTACTTTACGATGCTGGCGTTGATATTTGGCAAGGTGATGGCTTGGGTAAGTTAGATATTAGCTGGGATGGCATAGCTAAACGTGACCATTTAGTGCTAAAACGCTGCCTTGAACACAATACACCTGTAGCTACTGTGATAGGCGGAGGTTACGATAGAGATCACCTACGCCTCGCTAAACGCCACGCTATTGTTGTTGAACAAGCTGCTGGCTTTTAGTTTGAAAGAAAAATGTTAAATTATCGTTCTTGTTTAATATGTAAAATAAAAAAGAGCATATTATGAAACAGCTATTTATTACCATCACGCTAATTTTATTAAGCTTTACAGCTTACGCACAAGATACAAGCTCAGAAGCAACATATCCTAAATTGCCTACATTAAATTTACAAATGGCTGATGGGTCGCCACTCAATACTCAAGATTTATTAGGTCAACCTTACGTTTTACACTTTTGGGCAACGTGGTGCCCGTACTGTAAAAAGCTGCAGCCAGCACTTCAAAAAATTGATGATATGGGCTTAAAAGTTATTGCCGTGAGCTTTAAAGAAGATGACGATGCTACTCCCGCTAAAGCACTTAGCGAAAGAGGTTATACTTTTAAAACAGCTGTAAAAGCCGATGCAATAGCACAGCAATTAGGTATACGAGGCACACCTACTACATTGTTTGTAAATAAAGAAGGCAATGTAATTTGGCTGACTAATACGTCAAATCCAGAAGATCCAAACCTTCATTTAAATGCACGAACATTGTTGCACTCCATCGACATGGCAACTGAGTAACTTATTGCGCTTTTAACTGATTAGGTGTTAAGCCTGTCCAGCGCTTAAAGGCGCGCCGAAAGTTAGGTATATCGTAAAAAGCTAAATGCTCAGCGACTTGTTCGTTATGTTTAGCGCACAGAGTAAGTAGGTAAATAGCTTTGTGCTTATTTTGCTCATCTATTAACGCTGAAAAGCGTACCCCATTGAGTTTGAGTCTGCGCTTAAATGTAGCTGAGCTCATAGCAAAGTGCTTTGCGGTACACTCTAAATTAGCACTTGGGTGAGAGTATAAGTATCTGCAGACGGCTTCAATAAAAGTCATGCTAACTACGCTTTTATTATGTAGCTGCGACTGCGCTTGCATAAATCGTAATTGACTCGCATGCGGGTTTTTAGCCCTTAACATGGTTTTATTTAATACCCAGCGAGTACATGGCTTATCAAAACTTACCTTTAGCCCTAAATTTTGCTCGTATTCTTGAATATGCCGAGGGCGTTTAAAAGCAAAGTCGAACTGACAATGCGGGTAACTTTCGCTCACTCGTTTAAGTAAACTATAAAATGCAGTGCTGTATATCTCTAGCACATAGTGGTAAAGGCTTTCATCAAACCCATGTGCAGGCTGAATATAAATATAAACATTATCGTTTTTAATATACGTTTGACTAAACAGCAAAGGCGCTAATTGCATTCTTAAAAGTGATAATTGCTTTAATACTTGAGCTAAATTATTGCTATATATTAATGCCTGAGCTTCGGCTCGCGTGTCGTTAATAAGTTGGCTACCGAGTAAAAAACCACTGTCAGTACTTTTCATCAACAACTTAAATTGAGCTAATAAACGCACCTGCTGAGACACACTAAATGTATGCTGAAAATTAAGTAAGTCTTGTTCAAAAATACCGGTACCGCGTAGCAGCTTATGTAAATTTATGTTTCGGCTTTGAGCAAGCTCTACAGCTGACGTAATAAGCCCTTGAGCGCTTAAATATTTATCGTCTTGGCTAACAAACGTGTGCACGGTGCGCTACTTTTTGTTGATGCTTTTTTTGTTGTAATTGACTATGCAGTTGGCTTGTTAGTTTATCTGTACTGCTATGCTTATTACCTTGTATTAAGGCGGTAGTGACATATTGAAACTTTGCTTTTTTAGATGCTTCAACTTTAAAGGCACAATGCTTTAGAGCTCCTTTAATTTGTGCCATCAACTCTTTAGCTTGCTGCTCTGTAGTGGCTGGCATTAGTACCATAAAGCAATCTCCGGCGTAGCGGCACACTACATCACTTAGTCGGCAATTCATTAACAATAGCTCGCTAATTTCACGCAGTAACCGGTCGCCCTCACTAAAGCCAAACTCACTATTAAAATGCGAAAAATCACGAATATCAATAGCCCCAAGCCAGAGTGGTTGTTTGCTCGTAAGTTGCTCTTTAATTGCTGAATCTAAGTACTGCGCCTTATAAAGGCCCGTTATTGGACACACCTTATCGTGCTCACGTAAATGCGCTTCACGGCGGCGTAGCTGACGATTTAATACGTACTGCTCTTGATGCCAATAATACAAACCCACACTCGTTAACAACATGCCTAAAGGTGCTGGCAGAGATTCAATCCAACTGAGCCATTGATGGGCGGGGTGCATTAGCCATTCATCAAGTAAATCGAGGGTTGCCGAAAACATAAATAACCCAACTCCTATCACTAAGTAAGTGGTTACTTTACTCGGCGGTCTTGAAATTAATAACGCGGCAATCCATACAAGGGTCATTAATACAATACCGCCCTCCCCCATAATATCGAGCCACTGAATACTGGCGTAAGTTTTTAATACACCTAAATAACTACTTAAAAATACAGCGCTAAAAAACATCGCAATAATAGCGTTTATTAATAATCGGTGGCTGATAAAGGGGTTAAATCGCATGTGCGGTATCTCTTTATAAATGAGTTTTAAAGTTAGTTCATACAAGTTTTTGTTAGCAGGGTCATATTAGCTCAGCTATATGACAACGAGATGATACCTACTTTAAAAACAGCCCTGCACGGTACATAACACCTGACTTTACGAGGAGTGATAAAAGCTCAATACGCTCTACATATTGCTCAAACACCTCTAAATACATGTATTTAAACTAAACACTGTCACATATACGTAATCAAATATCTTTAGCTTGCTCGCCATACCAAGAAACAACCCAGCAATAACCAAGAGCAAATACAATGAAAGACTTTAAAATAAAAGCACTGGTAGCCGCATTAGCCTTATGTAATTTGACGGCTTATGCAGAGGATAATGCAAAAGAAACCACAAAAAAAGATATCGAAGTTTCTGACAAAATTGTTGTATACGGTGAAATTGGCTACAGAAACCGCTCAGACGAACTCGCACCAACCTTAGAATATTCACAAGAGTACTTTCAACGTTTTGAACCATTGACCGCAGGCGATGCATTAAAACGAGTACCCAGTGTTACATTTTTATCGGATGTGCTTGAATCGGATGGTGCACGTATGCGGGGGTTAAGCCCTGCTTATACAAAGGTGCTTATAAACGGTGAAGAAGTACCTGGCGCTGGTGCCGATCGTTCATTTTTTGTTGACCGAATTCCGGCTGAGTTAATTGAACGCGTTGAAATAATTCGCTCATCAAGTGCTAACCGCTCAGCCGATGCTATTGCGGGCACATTAAATATTGTATTGCGCGATGGTTACAGTTTAGATGGCGGTTACTTGCGTGCTGGTGGCTTGCTTTATGACGATGGTGAATTTAAAGAAAGTTTGGCTGCTGTGTACGGTACTGAATTTGCTGGTGGGCGCTTATTACTTGGTGCAAATTTACAAGGCAGATATAACCCAAAACAAAAAACTAGTTTGCGCTACGGCGATAGCCCTGAAAACAATATAAACTTTCAAACAGAAGAATTTGATAACCGCGAAGACCAATCAGACACTCGCGATGGTGATGACACGTCACTTAACTCCAGCTACGAAATTGTTTTTGACGACGATAGTCAGTTTAATATTAGCGCTATGTGGGTTGATACAGAGCGTACTGAGGATGAGCGTTCATTTGAATACAACAACCCAACTGCAACCAATAACGATATTGTAAATGGCGGTAACTTAGAAACAGATAATGCCAATGTTAAATATATTGACCAAACTAATTACAACATCAATACCGCTTATGAATTTCCACTACTAAGCGGCACAAGTAAGTTTAAATTTGGCTTTGCTCGGTTTGAAGAGTCTGTTTATGAGGAAGAAGTCGAATTAGATACCTCAGAGCTGCCTATGGTATTTGAAGAAGAGCAAACTAAAAGTGAAATAGATGATAAAGAATGGACTCTACAGTGGCAACACAGCCAACCTTGGGGTGACAGCAAAGAAATTCAGTTTGGTGCATTTTTACAAAATAAAAAACGCGACAGTGAAATTTTAGAATCGCAAAACGAATTAGAACTTGCACTTACCAGTTGGGATCAATACGCAGCAACACCTTTAACGCTTGCTGCATTTAATAGCGAGTACGAAGCGGTTACTGGTGGTGTAAATACTTTAGAAGAAGATCGCTTTGACTTATTTGCCCTTGTTAAGCACAAAGATGATTTATTTGCTTGGGAGCTGGGGGTTCGCTGGGAGTCTACCGATTCTAAAATTAATGATAAAACAATTGGCGTGACCGAAAATAATAGTTACGACTTTATCCTCCCCTCGGCACACTTTCGTTATAACGTTAGCGAAAATGGCCGTATAAGTGCATCGATTGCGCGTAGTTTACGCCGCCCTGAGTTTGATTTTTTAACGCCAGCACTTATCGAAAAAGAGCTTGGCGATAACGACCAACTAGGGAACCCTGAATTAAAACCAGAATCAGCTTGGGGTATGGACTTAGGCTACGAGTATCGCTTAGGAAAAAGTGGCGTTGTAGGTATTAATTTATTTTATCGCAAAGTAAATGACCTAATAGAAATAGCAAATACAGGACAAGAAGGCTCTGAGGGCGAAGGTACGTTTGTACTGCAACCACGCAACACAGGCGATGGTAATGTTAAAGGAGTTGAGCTTGATTTATCTACTCCACTTGGCGCATTTAGCATGCCTAATACGGGTGTATTTTTAAACTACTCATGGCTTGATAGTGAAGTAACCGATTTTTTTGGAACTCGCAAATTTAACGACCAATCAGACTACGTTTATAACGTAGGGTTTATTCAAGACTTACCCGAACTCAAAGCTGCATTTGGCGTAACTTACCGTAAGCAAGGTGATGCCTATGGACGTATTGTAGGTGAAGAAATAACTACATCTTACAGTGCCGACTTTGAAGTGTTTTTAGAAAAACGTTGGGAAGATGTAACGCTACGCTTGGTGGGTTCAAACCTACTTGATGCAAGTAAAGACGAAACCTTTAATAAATTTGATACCGTTGAAGATCAGTTTAGTAGAAGCTTTGATGAGTACGAAATTGAGTCTGAAGAAGCGGGACCGGTTTATCAACTTATGCTGCGTTACGCGTTTTAAATAAGTTTATGAGGTAGTGCTAATCACTTTATTTAGCGCTACCAAACATGGGAGAACAATAATGATAAAAAAAACATTACTGCTAATAACACTCGGCTTATGCAGTATACAAAGTGTATTGGCAAACGTAACGTACACAGGCGTATTATACGAGCAACAAAAAATTGCCAACTTGACGGTGCTGCCTAAGAGCTTAAATTTTACGGTTATTGGTGATTGGGGTCATAACGGGCACTTTTATCAAAAAGACGTAGCACACCAGTTAGAAATAGCGATGTTTCAAACGAATGGTGATTTTACTATTTCAACTGGCGATAACTTTTATCCCAATGGCGTGGCAAGTGTTAACGACCCGCTTTGGCAAAGTGCCTATGAAGATATTTACCATGGTCCACATACATTCGAGCCTTGGTATGCAGTACTGGGTAATCATGATTATTTAGGTAATGCGCAAGCACAACTTGATTACAGTAAAAAAAGTCAGCGCTGGAATTTACCTGCACGCTATTACAGCAAAACCTTTACTTTAAAAGGTGGCGAGCAGATATTAATGGTGTTTTTAGACACTAATACTTTAAATCCTGAATACAAAACACGCGAAAAATACAAAGCAACTCAAGGGCAAAACAGCCAAGCGCAATTAACATGGTTAGATAGCCAACTATCAAATAGCCAAGCACGATGGAAAATAGTGGTTGGTCATCACCCACTTTATAGCAGTGGAAAACGTTACGGACTTACTGAAGGTTTACGTAATTTACTCGAGCCCATATTTGAGCAAAATGGTGTGCAAGCATACATAGCTGGACACGAACATGACCTGCAACATAACCAAATAGATGGCAGTAAACTCGACCACTTTGTATCTGGTGGTGGTAGCGAAGCGCGTTACGTAAAACAACGTGAATTTACGCGTTTTGCAGAAGCTACTCCAGGATTTTTGAGCTTTTCGATTAACTATGAAGCACTAAAAGCAACGGCTATTAACTATAAAGGCGAAGTGCGTTACAGCACTCAAAAGCGCTTTGACCAATAAAGGGTTACAACATGAACTTTAAATTAAAAACATCTATTAGCTTAATTGTAAGTAGCTTAGTGCTTAGTACATTAAGTGCATGTAGCAATAGTAACATGGCTACAAATACGGCAGTAAAAAACACATCCGATAAAGTAGTCATTAATAGTACTGAATTTGGTCCAACAGATAACATGCAAGGCTCACAAGCGGCATGGTTAAATAATAACAATTGGTTGCTAGCAAGCGAAAGCAAAGGCTTAGTGTTAGTTGAAAGTGAAACGCAACAAAGCCGCATTATAAAAAAAGGTAACTTTGAAGCGCTTGCTGTCACTAAGCTAACAGCACACTCATTTTTGGTTGCAACTATTGATAACAATCAAGATAACGTAGTTATATTTAAGCTTGAGCACACTCAAAGTGGCTGGGATACAATTGAACTAACCCGCATTAACCCACCACAAGCACAACCCGATACAGTGTGTTTATTTGCTAATAAAGCGAGTGAATCAATATCAGCATTTGTACCTGATGTACGCGGGCTAATTACCGAAACTATTATTTTTGATACAGCGAATAATAAAGCGGTTAACGTAAATGTACGCGAATTTTCTGGCGTGAGTGAGGCATCAGGTTGTGCTGTAAGTACAACAACAAATACCTTATATGTAAGTGAAAGCGAAGTAGGCATTTGGGCAATAAACGCGAACGCGGAATCGCAAGCAGATAAAAAACCGATTGCTTTAGTCGCCCCCTTTGGAAAGTTACACAGTGAACTAGGAGCTATTTCAGCTTCGCAAGATGGTATTATCTGGTTTACTAGTACCAAAAACAATACTGTGTATGCTTATGATCCAATTAGTAAAATTCTTAATAACTGGATGTTAAATGGTGACTTGAGCTTGGAATCGGTAGCGGTAAATTACACAAGTAACAACGCGGCAACGGCAGTGCTGTATAACGATGAAACAGGCGCTTATATTAAAAGTACATTACCTGTAACACCTATCAAAAAATCATTAAAAACCAACACTCAATCAATCACTCAAATAAAGGCAAGTGCACAAACGGTCCCCGTTCAAGCATTTGGTGATGCAGCAGACGATCCGGCAATTTGGGTTAACCCTAAAGATGCAGCAAACAGCTTAATTTTAGGCACCGATAAACGCCGTGGACTAATGGTATACAGCCTAAATGGCAAGCTTGAACAGTCACTTGAAGTTGGTCGTTTAAATAACGTAGACCTGCGACAAAATAGCACGATTAAAAACAGTACCAATACATTGATAACTGCCAGTAACCGAACGCTTAACGGTATTAGTGTATTTACAGTACAAGCTAATAATAGTGTGAAGTACATTGCTGATATTCCTACCAATCTTGATGAAATTTATGGCTTATGTATGTACTCGTCAAATACGGGGAACTATGTATTTGTAAATGATAAATCGGGGCTATATCAGCAATATAAAATCAGTGAGAATAACGAAAAAATAACAGGCAAACTTGTTCGCGAGTTTAACCTACCAAGCCAACCAGAAGGCTGTAGTGCAGATGATGAACTAGGACAATTATTTGTAGGCGAAGAAGATGCCGGTATTTGGTTTATAGGTGCAGAGCCAACGGCAGGCAGTACACCGGTTATGCTACAAGGTATAAATGAGCAACTTGTTGGTGATGTTGAAGGTATGGAAATTTACCACAGCGACAAAACACGTTATTTAGTTGTTTCCAGCCAAGGTGATAACAGCTACGTATTGTATAAAATAAAGAATGGTACTGCGGGCATTAAAACACCTAGCTTAGAGTTTGCAGGTAAGTTTAGTGTAATAAGTGATTTGGTTAATGGTATTGATGGCACATCAGAAACCGACGGATTAACAGTAACAGCTAAGTCCCTTCCGGGTTATCCTGAAGGTATTTTAGTTGTACAAGATGGTTATAACCGTATGCCACAGCAGCCTCAAAACTTTAAAATAATAGATTGGCGAGAAGTAAAAAAAGCAATTAAGTAGTGCTTATTTAGTCGCGATTATTTTAATGTCGTTTTGAGATTACCTTGAAATTGTATAAAAGGCTCATTTGAGCCTTTTATACAATCCTTTGCAGTTAAGTATTAAGTGTAATTAACTCAATGTAATATATATTTTTATACTACAATTTAAGCTCATAAATTAATTGAGATTATAATGCGCCTACTACTTACTTTATTACTAGTTACTTTAAGTGGCTTTGCTGTAGCAGAAGATGAAAAAACAGAACTACCACCGGTAGACCCCGCTTACAATGCTGAGCATCCTATGGCTTTGGTTAATCAAGGCTCGTCTATTATTGCGATTAACTTACCTAGTTATAATTCTCCAGATGATGTGCAAGTTGTTTATAAAATAGGAAACCCAGATGTCGCACTCTTAAACTTTGTTAGAAATGCTGAGCTAATCACGGTTAAGCCACAAGCGTTTAATATTCAACATTTAATGCGTGGTGAAGAAATTACGATTATTGCCGATATTTACGAGGGTGATTATAGAAAAGGTGGCAGCTTAATTTACTCAAAAAAAGAGCTTGAACTGAGTAAGCAACTGTATGCCAGAGAGCTAAAAGATTTAAGTGAATCATCGCAATGGCAAGATTACGACATGATTAATCTAGGCGGTACTGAACGTATTTATATTCATAAAATTCAACAAGCGCCGAGCTATAACCATCTTATTTTTGTTGATTTAGTTAACGCATGTATGCAAAAGCTTCGTACCTCAAAACGTGTCCCAGCTGAAAATGAGCTTACCTATAAATTTATTAACTGCGGCACGCTTAAACCACTTTATTACAATGTTGATGATTTTAAAAAATAGTTACTTATATTCAGTTATGAGTTTGATCCCTTGCTTCATTGCCTCAACTGATTGCCCTGCAAAGCCTAAGCGAACATAACTATATTGTTTAGGCATTAAACTTCTCACTGAATCAGCAAAGTAAAACTCAGATTCTGCTTGTAAATACACGCTTTTACTTTGCATTGCTTGTTTTATATTACTCGTATTTTTATTTAAGTTAACCCACATTGCCATACCGCCGTCTGGCTTTTTATACTCTATTGGTAAACCCTGTGATTGCAGCAACGATAACGTGTTGTCCATTGCTTCATAACGTTGTTTATAGTGTTTAGTCATGCGTTTTAAGTGGCGCTCAAATCCACCTTCTTGCATAAAGTGCGCAACGGCTAGCTGCATAACCACATCATTTTTATGATTCATTAACTGCTTCCATGCGGTTAACTGTGCTAATACTTCAGGAGCTGCACAAATGTAGCCAATTCTAGCGCCTGAGAACATGATTTTAGAAAAAGTAGATAAGTAAATAATAATCCCAGCGGGATCGTCCCCAGCCATAGGTTGCAATGGCTGACAGCGATAATGAAACTCGTGATCGTAATCATCTTCAACAATCATTACGCCATACTCATAACATAGTTGATAAATTTGCATGCGCCTTGTAGGCGAAAGCGTAACGGTAGTTGGGTATTGATGCAGCGGGGTTAAGTACAGCATTTTTATTGGATATCGTCTAAGTTGCGCTTTTAAATCATCAACACATAAACCATATTCATCTTGTTTTATATCTATTAATTGCGCGCCACAAGCAACAAAGGCTTTGCGTGCTGGTGGGTAGCCTAAAGTCTCAACGACTACGAAGTCATCTTTACTTATAAAGGCCTTAGAAATTAAAAATAAAGCTTCTTGTGAGCCATTACATACAAGTAAGTCTGATACTTTTAAACTTCTAGTTTTATGTAAGTAATCACTTATCTGAGTTTTTAGCTCACTCACTCCACCTATATCACCATAATGAAGTTTACTGGTATCTAAATGATTAAATACATGGCTCATAGAGCGTTTAAATTCTTTATAGGGAAAGCTATTTAAATCAGGAAGTCCACCTGCAAAATTATATACGTAGTCTTTTAAATTCATTGCCGGAATAGGCACGGCTAACTCTGTAGCAAATTTATAAGGTTTTGGTGTTAAAACTGGCGTGTGCTCACAGTTAGCACTGCTTTGAATTGGTAGTGTTTGAGTGACGCTATACCCAGAGCGTTCATGGGATTCTAGCCATCCTTCGGCTACTAATAACTGCAATGCGTTCATTATTGTATGGCGATTTAACTGATACGTTTGCGCCATAACTCGAGCAGAACTGAGTTTTATACCAGGTGCAATATCTCCCTTTACGATAGAACCACGCAAAGCATCTGCAACTTGTATGTACTTAGCTTTGTTTGAGTCATTAAATTCAATATTAAGCGGTTGCATGTTATCCCTTTATAACTGGTATAGCTAAAAAGCCAATTCTGGTTGTTTTTACCAAACCAAATTAGCGTACATTTGTTGCTCGTAAATAGCAAAGCATAGAGGCAACATGTTTACTCAACAGATACATAAAACAAATAAGGTAATTTTAGAGCCATTAAATTATGAGCATTTAAAAAGCTTATATAAAGCAGGGCAACATCCAAAAATATGGGAATGGGTATTAAGCAACTATACAAAAACACCCGAACAGTTAAAGGAATGGTTTACCACCAGTGCACAATTTAATAAAAAAGAACAAATTGTATTTGCCATAGTAGACATAGCCAGCAAAGAGGTTGTAGGCACTACACGACTATTCAGATTAGATACGCATAACTTAAGTGCTGAAATTGGTCATACATTTATAAGTCATCACTGGCAGCAAACTTATATTAATACTCACACTAAATATTTACTGCTTAGCTATGCTTTTGACGCGTTGAATTTAGTGCGAATAACGTTTAATACCCACGCAAAAAATCAAAAATCTCGAAATGCAATTACTCGACTAGGCGCCCGATTTGAAGGTATAGCCCATAAAGATAGATTGCTAAGTGATGGAAGTTACAGAAGCACTGCAAAATTTAGCATTATTGACGAGCATTGGCAGAGCATTAAGTTGCAGTTAGAGGAGAAGCTTTAATGCACCCACCCACACATTTTCAAGAACATAATATTGAACGTTTGCAAGCATTAGTTGAGCAATTCCCTCTAGCGAGTATTTTAATACCCTGCTCGCAAAGTGACTTAAATAACATATGCCAAGTACCTGTATTATATGAGCCCTCACGTAATGTATTTATTGCACACGTAGCAAAACATAACCCGCTAGCGCAATGTGATAAACAGTCAGTAAAATTACTATTTAGTGGCGATAACTGTTATCTATCTCCCTCGTATAGTAATAATAAAACACTGCCGAGCTGGCTTTTTTCATCAGTACAAGTAACTGCAAATGTGAATATTATTGAAAGCGATAATGAGAAAGACAAAATAATGCGACAACTAACGAGCCATTTTGAGCAACCCTTTAAGCCAATGTGGAGTATTGATGAGGTGCCAAAAAATCACCGTGAAGCTATGTATCAACAATTAAGCTTTATAGAATTTACTCCCACTCATTGGAGTGGAAACTTTAAGCTAAGCCAAAATAAATCACCAGAGGTGAGAGCACGAATAAAACAAAGCCTAGAACTTGCCAATAAGCGCTCTATTGCACAGCTATTTTAGGTATAAAAAAAGGCCCTTTCGAGCCTTTGGATTAACTTTGGAATAGTTAAAAACTTTTAAATTAGGTAAGCGTTAATAGCTGTGGAGCAACGCTATGATAGTCAACAGCCATAGCAATACTTAGCGCTGTAATATTAATAATTGAAAATGCGAATACTTTACGTGCCCAGCTGCTCATATCAATATTACGACGATAACCGCGCAGCGCCATTAGCAACCACCAAAAGCTGGTAATACAAGCAACAGCCATAAAAGCAGCACCTGTGTAGCCAGTAATTGGCAGTAACATCACCACTAATGCGTATACAGCAATGTAAAGTACGATATGGCGCTTTGCTTTATCAATACCTTGCGCTACTGGTAATACAGGAATACCTGCCGCTTGATAATCTTTAAAGCGAAAAATAGCAATAGCGTAAGAGTGCGGCATTTGCCACAAACTAAACATAACTAGCAGTATTAATGCGCCCATATCGAACTGCCCTGTTACGGCGCAATAACCTACTACTGGCGGTACAGCGCCAGAAAGGCTACCTACAAAAGTGCCATATACTGAGTTGCGTTTCATGTAGAGGCTATAAACCCCTACATAAATTACGTAGCCAAAGGCTGCAAAAAATACTGCGGCTTGAGTGGTGTAGGCGATAAGTAAACCAAAGCCCACAACACCCAATAAAATACCGTGACTAAGTGCAGCAAAGGCCGACATTTCGCCTGTTACTGTTACTCGCGTACGAGTACGCGCCATGGCCACATCTATGTCTCTATCTATAACATTGTTGATAGCACAACCTGATGCAACCACTAGCGACAAACCAATTAATGTGGCAATCATTAACCATGGGTCTATATCACCGCGCGAGGCAAGTAAAAACCCGCCCGCTACGCTGATCAAATTGCCCATAATAATACCCGGCTTTGTCACTGATAAATAACGACGAAACATCTTCAACTCCTAGTACATCATCATTGCGTTAGATTCATAAATGATCCAAACAGATAATCCAACAACCATTACGATGATCAGAGCACTGAATAGGAATGAGAAAGTACTTGCACGGCCATCTTCGGTGGTAAAATTAAGGTGTAAAAAGTATTTTAAATGCACCCAAATTTGTACGATTGCTAAAGTAACAATGCTCCAAAGCGTTGTTGCTTTTGAGAAGTCACCTTCCATTACCATGTAAAACGGTATAGCAGTTAAAATTACCGATAGCACAAAGCCAATTAAGTAAGTTTTAACACTTCCATGAGATTCATCATGATGATCACTTTGCGTTTGCTTTAACGCGCGCGTTTCGCTGTGGCTCATTACATTGCTCCCATTAAATAAACAACGGTAAATACACAAATCCAGACAATGTCTAAGAAGTGCCAAAATAGGCTTAAGCAGCTTAAACGCGTTACGGTTGCTTTACCTAAGCCGCGTTTAGCAACTTCAATCATCATTATGGTCATCCAAATTAGACCCGCAGTTACATGTAAACCATGTAAGCCAACTAATGAGAAAAACGATGTTAAAAAGGCACTTTGTTGTGGACCATTGCCATGCACAATTAGGTGATGAAATTCGTATACTTCCATGCCAATAAACACAGCACCTAAACAAAACGTAACAAATAACCAAGTCAGTGTTAGTGCCTTTTTTTGCCCTTGAGCGGCAATCATGGCAAAACCAAAAGTAATACTACTAATCAGTAGTGCTGCAGTTTCTACTGCTACAAAGTCGAGTTCAAAAATATCTTTACCCGATACGCCACCGGCTGTGTTCATAAATAACACAGCGTAAGTGGCAAAAAACGAGGCAAACAGTAGGCAATCGGTCATTAGGTATAACCAAAAACCAAATACGGTATCACCCGAAGTATCGTGGTGATCATGCGCGTGGGCATGATCATCGTGTGATACAGAGTCTAAATTTGCAGAAAGTGTACTCACGCTTTTAACTCCTTAACGCCACTTGAATTATATGCAGCTTCAATGCGTGCAATTTCATCAGGTTGTATATAGTAATCTACATCGCTGGTGTAACAACGTTTGATAAATACGGCAATTCCGCCTACTAGTCCAACAACAGCTAACCACCAAATATGCCAAATCATTGCAAAACAAAATACTGTTAAACTTGCTGCCATTAACACGCCAGCTGATGTATTTTTAGGCATATGAATAGGGCTGTAGTTTGCTTTATCTTGATATGCTTGACCTTTTTCTTTCATATCGGTCCATGCATCAATATCATCGATATGTGGAATTGTTGCAAAGTTATAAATTTGCGGAGGTGAACTTGTAGCCCACTCAAGTGTGTGGCCGTTCCACGGATCGCCTGTTGTATCGTCAAGCGCTTCACGGTCTCTAAAGCTCACATATAATTGAATTACTTGGCTGATAATACCAAACATAATAATTACAGCACCGCCTGCGGCAATGTATAACCACATGTTCCAATCTGGGTTGTTAGTGTGGTTTAAACGACGTGTCATACCTAAGAAACCAAGTACGTACAGCGGCATAAATGCTACGAAGAAACCAATAATCCAACACCAAAATGATGCTTTGCCCCATTTTTCATTAAGTTTAAAGCCCATTGCTTTAGGGAACCAAAATACAAAACCGGCCAGGTAACCAAACACAGCACCACCAATAATTGTGTTATGGAAATGTGCAATTAAGAATAAGCTGTTATGCAGTACATAATCAGCGCCAGGAATGGCAAGTAATACACCGGTCATACCGCCTACGGTAAAGGTAACCATAAAGCCAAGAGTCCAAAGTACCGGTACGCTTATACGTAAACGACCTCGGTAAATGGTAAATAACCAGTTAAACAACTTAACCCCAGTTGGTACGGCAATAACCATGGTCATTACCCCAAAGAACGCGTTAACGTTAGCACTTGAGCCCATAGTAAAGAAGTGATGTAACCAAACAATAAAGCCTAAAATTGAGATTGCACCGCTGGCATAAACCATCGATTTGTAACCAAACAAACGTTTACCGGCAAAGGTCGAAATAATTTCAGAAAAAATACCAAACGCTGGTAATACTAATATGTATACCTCAGGATGACCCCATGCCCAAAACAGGTTGATGTACATCATGGCGTTACCGCCCAATTCATTGGTAAAGAAGTGGAAGTCGAGATAACGGTCAAGCGTTAGCATTGCAAGTACAGCAGTTAAAATTGGGAATGATGCTGCAATTAAGATGTTTGCCCATGTACATGCCCATGTGAAAATTGGCATTTTCATTAGGGTCATACCTGGTGCACGCATTTTAAACACGGTTGCTAAAAAGTTTACGGCTGTTAGAAGTGTACCGAGCCCGGATATTTGCAAGGCCCAAATATAATAATCGACCCCCACCCCAGGGCTAAAGGTCAGCTCCGAAAGCGGCGGATATGCCACCCAACCTGTTTTTGCAAACTCACCAAACACAAGTGATAAGTTAATTAAAATTGCACCACTGGCTGTAAACCAAAAACTTAAATTATTTAAAAATGGAAAAGCAACATCGCGAGCACCAATTTGAAGTGGTAAAACAATGTTCATTAGACCAATCATAAATGGCATTGCCATAAATATGATCATGATTACGCCGTGGGCAGTAAATATTTGGTCGTAGTGTTCTGGTGGTAAATAACCTGGCGCACCACTGGTAGCAAGTGCTAACTGCGCACGCATCATTATTGCATCAGAAAAACCACGAAACAGCATTATTAGTGCTAAAAGAATATACATTACGCCTAAGCGTTTGTGATCAACAGACGTGATCCAGTCGCGCCAAAGCACGCCCCATTTTTTATACTTTGTAATAAGCCCGGCAATAATAAGCCCAGCTATCGCAATAACCGACATCGTGAACACAAGAATTGGCTCATGAAACGGAATTGCGTCGAGTGAAAGATTACCTAATAACGACATTATTATTCCTCGCCTTGGCTGTGAGATGAAGGCATTGAGTGCTCACTCATTTCATGATGCTTTTTACTCATTTGCCCATGTTCGCCCATTGCATGGTGTTTTTTGTTCATATCGCCATGCGCCTGCATATACTTCATAACAATGGTATGAAATAAGCCGTCATCAACTTTTCCGTAATATGCTACTGGGTTATTTTCACTTGCTTTTGCAAGCTCAACATAATTTGCATGAGTCAGGTTATTAGCGCTTGAATTCGCTTTCACATCACTCACCCACTTATCAAAGTCTGCTTGAGTAGGTGTAGCAATGGCATTAAATTTCATGCCAGTGAAACCTGCACCGCTGTAATTTGCTGAAAAGCCTTTAAACGTACCTGGCTCATTTGCAATTAAGTGAAGCTTGGTTTCCATCCCAGCCATTGAGTATATTTGACTACCCAATTGCGGAATAAAAAATGAATTCATTGTGCTCTCTGAGGTGATTTTATATTCAACAGGTACATTTGCTGGGAACACTAATTCATTAACCGTAGCAATACCTTGCTCAGGATATATAAATAGCCATTTCCAGTTTAGTGAAACCACTTCAACAGTAAGATGTTCACCTTTACCTTCAATGGGTTTATAGGGGTCTAAGTCTTGGGTAGACTGCCAGGTAATAACACCTAAAATGATTACAATAACAATAGGAACAGCCCAAACAACGGCTTCAATTTTATTTGAATGAGCCCATTTTGGAGCATAAATTTCTTGGTTTTGAGTGTCTCTATATTTCCAAGCGAAATACAAAGTCATCACAATAACGGGAACGACTACAAGCAACATAAGCACGGTTGCGATGATGATTAAATTTTTCTCATCAATGCCTATTTGCCCTTTTGGATCGAGTATCCCGCCTTTACAGCCTGACAACGCCAGCACTGTACTAGCTAAAGCAATATTACAAAGGTTACGAATTAACAAGGGAGTATCCTACAAACCTAGAGTTTCAATTTGCTGCTTAAAATAAAAACCAAAGCAACGATTTTTCAATAAAAACCCAAGTTAACTAGAATTAAATTATAAAAATAAGGGGGCTATTCAAAAAAACCTAAAGCTCATGCCATTAATGACCTAGCAACAAACCCAGCTTTCTAAACGCATTTATATAACGTAATAAAAGTTAACTTGGGTGAGTGGTGGTTGGCTGAAATGTGTTTAAAAAAACACGGAGCTACTTTGTTTTAGCTAACCTTAATTATTTACAGCAAGAACAAATAATTAAAACCAGCAACAAGATGCAGCGTTACAGGCAACCTGTAAAGCTAGGTGGAGCACGACAACCATGTGAAGAGATCACAGGCTGAAGAACTTTAGCCTCGCTAAAAGCAAAGGCTGCTTTACGGAGGATTATGCCAGCACGACGTGCTGGACAAATATGGAACAATAACCAACAAAGGCCAATAAGTAACTGACTTGATATGATCGGATGAGCTAAAAATTGCGCAAGGTTAAGTAACAGTGGCTCTACAATAAACCCATCACTTAATAGCGCTTCAAGCTTGAAGGCATCCTCTAGTGCACCGCTTAGCAACATTACAGTATTAAACACTAATAAAGTTATAGCTACACACACGCCCTTGCCTGCTTTATTCAAGCGTTCACACGTCTGCGGCTCGCCAGAGGCAAGTTCCGTAGCTGTATGATGCAAAGAAAGTGTGTTCAAAGACATTAACCTACTAAAATGACTATAACAAAATTAGAGTAATACAGTTTGCAATGGAAAAATTTAAAAAACATTGCTGTTGTAAACCCTAAAACCAGGTGCTAAATACAATCAAATCCAGCTAGCACATATTTACCTAGCGAAAATTGATCCGTATCAACCAAACTTTCAAAACTTACTGAAAGTTCGAACGTGAGTATAACAAAGAGAATTTTCTGTTCAACTAAAAATCAATTAATTTGAGTTAAGCTTTCGAAGCTATTTTGTTAATAAAAAATAACACGATAAAAAACATTTGCTTAGCTAAAATAAAAAACAATTTAAAGAGAAATATTTAATAGGATTATAGGTTTTTAGGAGGGAGTAAAAATTGTGTGGCACAAATAAAAACAGCCCAAATTCAGTCACCACCGAACTTGAGCCGCCTTTCACACTGACAACATCTTCACACACAATATAAAGATTCTTGGTTTACACTGCATGGCAATTGTAGGGAATAAAAACAACTCAAGCTAAGTCACCACCGAACTTGAGTTGCCTTTCACACTGACAACATCTTCACACACAATATAAAGATTCTTGGCTTACACTGCGTGGCAATTGTAGGGAATAAAAACAACTCAAGCTAAGTCACCACCGAACTTGAGTTGCCTTTCACACTGACAACATCTTCACACACAATATAAAGATTTTTGGTTTACATTACGTGGCAATTGTAAGGAATAAAAACAACTCAAACTCGTTCTTTATGGAAGTGAATCCACCGAACTTGAGTTGCCTTTCACACTGACAACATCTTCACACACAATATAAAGATTCTTGGTTTACACTACGTGGCAATTGTAGGGAATAAAAACAACTCAAACTCGTTCTTTATGGAAGTGAATCCACCGAACTTGAGTTGCCTTTCACACTGACAACATCTTCACACACAATATAAAGATTCTTGGTTTACACTGCGTGGCAATTGTAGAGAATAAAAACAACTCAAAACCAGTCACCACCGACCTTGAGTTGCCTTTCACACTGACAACATCTTCACACACAATATAAAGATTCTTTTAAGCGAGGCTAACTTTATGCCTCAAGCTTATGACGAGAGCCTTGCTCTTTGTCTATGGTTAAACTTTAGAGTGTTAGCTCCAATTTGACAAACGAGAAAAATAAACCTAATAGGTGAAAAAAACTAAACTATATACCTTTGTCTAATACATTTAGATTGGATTGCTTTGGAAGCTATGATGCGAAGGCGTTTTACAGGCACAAAAAAAGCGCTATAAAGCGCTTTTTAATATTTAAGACAGGCTTAAATAATTTGGTTTTCTTTCCAGGCTTGCTCTTTTGCTAAACGGTTTTTGCGTTTATCACATGGATCATCGCAATCACAGGCTTTATCAATACCAACCGAACCTAAACCACCACAGCTGCTTGCCATAGATTTTTTTTGCACGATCATACCAACGGCCATAGCCGAAACTATCAAAATTAGTAAGCCAAAAGTAAGAAGAAAAAGTGACATTGCTTAGCCCCTATTGATCAGCAATAAATTAAACTCAAATATTTTTGAGCGACTGCTATTATATACCCAAATAACACGGAAATAAACAAGTCAGCACCATACTATAAATAAGACTTAAATGCTGGGCTTGAGTAGGTAATTAAACCCTCTTTTGATTTACCTATTAAATAAACCGGTAAATCATGTTGCTCAGCATAAGCTTGCGCTTTTTGCATCCCCATTACAGTAAGTGCCGTCGCTAAACCATCTGCCGTCATAGCGCTTGGATGAAGCACAGTTACCGACACTAAGTCGTGCTTAATAGGCATACCTGTTGCTGGATCAATTAAGTGGGTATAGATCTCGCCATCCATTTTATAAAAAATACGATAATCACCCGATGTCGCTATACCACTTGTACCTGGCGATAAAACACGGTGTACCTTACGCTCTCCAGGTTGTGCATCTGGTTGCTCAATCGCGATTTTCCAATCCTGATTATTTGGCTTTTCACCCGCTATACGCAGCTCACCACCAATCTCAACCATGTAATTAGTAATGTCGTGGCTTTCTAATAACTGGGCAACTTTATCAATACCATAGCCCTTAGCTGTTGCCGAAAAAGAAAGCTCCAGTCCATTAACTGTTTTAGCCAGTCCTTGCTCATTTAAGATAAGTTTATCAATGCCTATTTTTTCAACCATACTTGCAAGCTCGTCATCACTTGGGCGATTAGTTGGTTTTTTATCAGGCCCAAAGCCCCATAAATCAATTAAAGGCCCCATTGTTACGTCGAGTGTTTTAGTCGATTCACCTAAGCGAATAGACTCGCTTATAACAGCCCTAAAATCTTCGCTAATTGGCATAACTTGATTTGCAGGTAATCTGTTAAATGTATTTATTTCAGAGTCTTCTATGTAAGTAGACATAGATTGGTTCACATCTTTTAAAACAGTGTCTATTTGCAGCTGTAGTTGTGAAGCCGATAGCTGGGCTTGCTCATCATAATATTTAATATGATAAGTGGTACCCATAGTCTTACCTTCTAAAAAGGTTTCTTTTAACTCTGGCTTTTCACCACACCCAGACAATAATAAAGTCAGTGTAATTAGTAAAAAGGCCATTATGCCCTGTGAAGTACTTACTCGATTCATAACAGCTCTACTTAATAGATTGATAAAATTAAAGAATAAAAAAAGCCTCGTAACACAAGTGCTACGAGGCTGGTATTTTAACCAAAACTAAACTGTTTTGGTATTAGTGTTAGCCACCGAAGTCATCTAGTAAGATATTTTCGTCTTCAACACCTAAATCTTTAAGCATAGTAATAACTGCCGCATTCATCATTGGAGGACCACACATGTAGTACTCACAATCTTCAGGCGCTTCGTGATCTTTAAGATAGTTCTCAAATAACACGTTATGGATAAAGCCAGTATAGCCTTCCCAGTTATCTTCAGGCTGTGGATCTGAAAGTGCTGTATGCCATACGAAGTTAGGATTTTCAGCGGCTAGGCCGTCAAAATCTTCTACGTAGAACATTTCACGCTCAGAACGTGCACCATACCAGAAGCTCATCTTACGTTTAGAGTTCAAACGTTTAAGTTGGTCAAAGATATGAGAACGCATTGGCGCCATACCAGCACCACCACCAACAAATACCATTTCTGCGTCAGTGTCTTTAGCAAAGAACTCACCAAATGGACCCGAAATAGTTACCTTGTCGCCTTCTTTAAGTGACCAAATGTACGAAGACATTTTACCACATGGCAAGCTAAGGTTTCTTGGAGGTGGAGCAGCAATACGCACGTTAAGCATAATGATGCCTTCTTCTTCTGGGTAGTTAGCCATTGAGTAAGCACGAATTGTTTCTTCGTCTACTTTTGACTCCAGATCGAAGAAACCAAAATGGTTCCAGTCGCCACGATACTCTTCAGGAACATCGAAATCTGCATATTTAACATGGTGAGGTGGAGCTTCGATTTGGATGTAACCACCCGCACGAAACGGCACTGACTCGCCATCTGGAATTTGCAGCTTAAGTTCTTTGATGAACGTTGCTTTGTTATCATTAGAGATAACTTCACAATCCCACTTCTTAACACCGAAAATTGACTCTTCAAGCTCAATTTCCATGTCATTTTTAACATTTACCTGACACGCTAAACGACAGCCTTCACGGGCTTCACCTTTAGATATGTGATCAAGCTCAGTTGGCAGAATATCACCACCACCTTCTTTAATATGTACACGACACTGACCACAAGAGCCACCGCCACCACAAGCAGATGATACAAATATACCTGACTCAGATAGTGCGCCTAAAAGCTTACTACCTGCTGATGTTTTAATGGCTTTATCTGGGTCGCCATTAATGCCGATGATAATATCGCCACTTGCAACTAACTGAGATTTAGCACCAATGATGACTAAAACCAGTAGTACAACGATAGCGATAAAAACACCAACGCCTAAGAAAATCTGATAATCCATGATTTATCCTCGCTACCTTTACAGTGAAATACCAGAGAATGACATAAAGCCAAGTCCCATTAAACCAACAGTGATGAAGGTAATACCTAAACCACGTAAGCCGTCAGGTACGTCTGAGTATTTCAGTTTCTCACGGATACCTGCAAGTAATGTAATTGCAAGTGCCCAACCAACACCAGCGCCAATACCATAAACAACAGACTCGCCGAAGTTATAGTTACGCTCAACCATGAATGATACCGCACCAAATATTGCACAGTTAACTGTGATAAGTGGTAAGAAGATACCTAACGCGTTGTATAGTGCAGGGAAAAACTTATCTAATGCCATTTCAAGAATTTGCACAAGTGCTGCAATAACACCAATGAAAGTTAAGAAACGTAAAAAGCTAAGATCTGCATCTGGGTAACCTAACCAAGTTAGTGAACCAGGTGCAAGTACCGCATGATAAACCAAGTTGTTTACAGGTACAGAAATACCCAATACAACTATAACCGCTATGCCTAGGCCAATTGATGTAGTTACTTTTTTAGATACCGCTAAAAAAGTACACATGCCTAAGAAGAATGACAACGCTAAGTTCTCAATAAAAACGGCTTTTACAAATAAACTAATATAATGTTCCACTATTTGCCCCTTACGCTTTAGCTTCTACTTGGTCTTTCTTATAAGTACGCAGTACCCATATGAATAAACCAATGATGAAGAATGCACTCGGTGGTAAGATCAATAGACCCATAGGCTGATACCAACCGCCATCTTGTACTAATGGGATAATATCAACACCGAATAGTGAACCCTTACCAAATAGCTCACGAATGAAACCAACAGTAAGTAGTACTACAGAGTAACCTAAGCCGTTACCAATACCGTCAAGGAATGACATAAGTGGTGGCGACTTCATCGCGTATGCTTCAGCACGACCCATTACGATACAGTTAGTAATGATTAGACCAACGAATACAGAAAGCTCTTTTGCAGTAGCATAAGAAAATGCCTGTAATACTTGGTCAACAACGATTACCAATGATGCGATAATTGTCATTTGTACGATGATACGTACAGATGATGGGATCTGGTTACGAATAAGCGAGATAAAGAAGCTCGAAAACGCAGTTACAAGTGTCAATGCAATTGACATAATTAACGCATTTTTTAAGCTAGACGTTACCGCTAGCGCAGAACAAATACCAAGTACTTGCAGCGCGATTGGGTTGTTAGCTAAAACCGGACCAAATAGGACCGCCTTCATTTCTTTAGTATCAGCCATTATTTCAATGCTCCTTTACGTACTTTCGCAAGGAAAGGGCCAAAGCCATTTTCGCCAGTCCAAAAATCAACTGCATGATCAACACCGTTAGACGTTAATGTAGCACCTGAAAGACCATCGATCTTATGCTCATCATTGCCCGCAGTACCTTTAACAATTTGAATTGGAAGTTCTTTACCTTCCCATGTAGCAGTCCACTGTGGATTTTGGATTTCGCCACCAAGACCTGGGGTTTCATTATGCTTGTAAAAGATAATGCCCTTAACTGTTTCACCATCGCTTTCAAGCGAGATAAAACCGTACATTAAGCCCCATAAGCCGTAGCCTTGGATAGGAAGAATGATTGCATCAACTGAGCCATCTTCTTTTTTAGAGATATACACCGGTGACTCTTTAGTCACACGTTGAATACCAGCAATATCTTTAACGCCTTTCTCTTGAAGAGAAACACTTAGCGCTGCATCATATTTGCTTTTTTCAAAGTCAAAGATTGTTGGGTCTGTATCTACAAACTCACCTGTAGTCATGTTTACAACGCGCGCTTCGATTTTTGCATCAAATGTTTCAAGAACATTTTCAACTTTGTCGATGCCCGCAGCAGCTAAGATATTGCTTTGAATATCTTTGTTTTTATTAGCTTGCTGTAAAGGACGAAGCTGTACAGAAGCAAACGATACAATGATTGCACACACTAAACATAGTGCTACAACAACTGATAACGTTTTGCCGATTGATTCGTTATTACTAGACATTACGTGCCAACCTCCGCTTAATATTAGCCTGCACTACAAAGTGATCGAACAGTGGAGCGAACAAGTTAGCAAATAAGATTGCTAGCATCATGCCTTCTGGGAAAGCAGGATTCACAACACGTATCATAACCACCATAAAGCCAATTAATAGACCATATGCTAATTTACCTTTGTCAGTAAATGCAGCTGATACAGGGTCAGTAGCCATAAAGAACATACCAAACGCAAAGCCACCAAGTACAAAATGCCAATACCAAGGCATTGCAAATACAGGGTTAGTTTCTGAGCCAACAGCATTTAATAAAAATGCAGTTGCTACCATACCTAGGAATACACCTAGTACGATGCGCCAAGAAGCGATACGAACGTAAATTAAGAACAAACCACCTACTAATAATGCAAGTGTAGATGTTTCACCTACAGAACCTTGAATGAAACCATAAAACGCATTCCACCATAATTCCATGTTTGCAAAGTCAAGTGTGCCAGCAAATGCTTGGCCTAGCATAGTTGCACCAGAGAAAGAATCTACTGCTGTCCATACTGTGTCACCTGAGATTTGAGCTGGGTATGCAAAGAATAAAAATGCACGACCGGCTAAAGCAGGGTTTAAGAAGTTACGGCCAGTACCACCAAAGATTTCTTTAGCGATTACTACACCAAACGTAATACCTAACGCAACTTGCCATAAAGGAATAGTTGCTGGCAAAATAAGTGCAAATAATACAGAAGTAACGAAGAAACCTTCGTTAATTTCATGCTTACGCACTGAAGCAAATATAACTTCCCAGAAACCACCTACTGCAAATGTTACAGCGTAGATAGGTAAGAAGAAACATGCTCCATAGAACATCTTAGCGCCCCAGCCTGCGTCAGCGGTTAACTCGCCACCGAATAACTGGAACAAACCAACTTGCCACGTGTTTGCTAGTTCAAAACCTTGTGCTAAAGCACCAGCGGCCTGATGACCGATATTGAACATACCAAAAAACATAGCTGGGAACGTCGCCATCCACACTAAAATCATCATACGTTTTAGGTCGATGTTATCGCGTACGTGTGTCGCGCCTTTATTTACGTAGCCTGGTGTATAAAAAATAGTTGCAGCTGCTTCATACAGTGCATAAAACTTTTCATATTTACCACCGGCTTCAAAATTCGGCTCGATATCTTCTAGATATTTTTTTAAACCCATCTCTCTAGCCTTCCTTCTCGATCGTAGTTAAGCAATCGCGTAGGATAGAACCATACTCGTATTTGCCTGGACAAACGAAGGTACATAACGCTAAATCTTCTTCATCAAGTTCAAGCGCGCCCAATGAAATTGCACTGTCTAAATCACGTGCAATTAAGTCACGTAATAATAAAGTAGGCAAAATATCTAACGGCATTACGCGCTCGTAGCTACCAATTGGTACCATGGCACGTTTTGAACCACCTGTTGACGTTGTCATTTTAAATAAACGACTTGGTGCAAGGTGAGAAAGGAATGTACGCGTTACAGAGAATTTATCACTACCTGGTGCAATCCAGCCAAACAATTCTTTTTCGCGACCTTCAAGTAAAACAGATACTTGAACGTGGTAACGACCTAAGAATGCATGAACACCGTTTGAAATAGAACCCGATAGAACAGAACCAGAAATAACGCGGTTATCTCCGTCTTCTAACTCACCAGCCACTAAATCATCCAATGAAGCACCTAATTGTGTTTTCACTAAACGTGGGTTTTTAACGCGAGGACCTGCAAGCGAAATAACACGATTTGTGTAAATTTCACCAGTAAGGAATAAGTGACCATACGCAATAACGTCTTGGTAACCAATATGCCAAACTTGTTTGCTAACAGAAACTGCATCAAGATGATGGATATGAGTGCCAACGAGGCCAGCCGGATGCACACCACCAAACTCATGTACTTCTACTTGAGCTATAGATGAGCTAGGAACTTGGCTGCCTGCTTTTTTACACACAAATACTTTGCCATCGGTCAAACGCGAAACAACTGCAAGACCCGCTTCAAATGCTTGCGCATTTTCTGCAATAATTACTGCAGGATCTGCAGCTAATGGGTTTGTGTCGATTGCGGTCACAAAAATAGAACTAGGATTTGCATCCACAGCCGCTACTTTGCTGAATGGGCGAACACGAAGTGCTGTCCATTGACCAGACTGGATAAGTACTTCTTTGGCTTTTTCGCGCTCTAAGCTCGGAAGCTCGTCTGCTTTGAAAGAGTCAAAGGTGATTTGCTCACTGCCTGCTACTTCAATAACAACAGATTGCAGCACACGTTTAGCACCACGATTTATTTCTTTTACTGTACCAGAAGCTGGAGCAGTAAATAGGACGCCTGGGTTCTTTTTATCTTCAAAAAGTACCTGGCCTTTTTTGACTTGGTCATCCACACGAACATGCATGGTTGGACGCATACCGATAAACTCTTCGCCAAGCACAGCTACACGTTTGACAGCAGAACCGTCATGTATAACTTGCTGTGGCGCGCCCTCTAAGGGTAAATCCAGACCTTTTTTTATGTTGATCATACGCACTTGCATTACATTAAAGGAAAGAAACTGAAAAATCGTATCAACCACGTCGCCATTTGAGTTATTCCAAGTTATATCAAGGTACAAAAGAGCAGCTTGCTAGAGATATCAAACAAGCAACGTAGTAAAACTCATCACATATTGTCGAGATTTTAACATCATTTTAGATGACTATGCGAGTGTATTTATGAAAATTATACGACAGAAACACTTATTTAGTTTTGTTAAGTGAATTAAATAAAAATCAAGCTAGACCAAAGTGGTAGCCTAAGCAATTATCATTCCTGATTTCATTGTAAATTCAACAAATCGCATAATACAAAAAAAGCCGCGATAGCGGCTTTTTATAACTAGGGCCTGTTGACCTTTCAGGATTAAAATTTGTTCAATCTAGGGGCTATTTAATCGCGGCGTGAGGTTTGTAACCTAGTGGGCTAAGTAAAAACCGAGCAAAGCTTCCGCGTCCTGCTCACGCCCCTTACCTACATCCATGTAGGCAACAAAGAGTAAATAGCCCCTAGGCAGTACCCTTTGGGCAGCGCATGTTTGGCATTTATTCCACGTTATCGCCCCATTTATGGGGAATAACCACACTACACAGGCTCTGCCTTGCCTAAATACCAAACAGACTGCTGCAAATTTAACCTCGAAAGATAAACAGGCCCTAAGTTCTGTTAGTCAATCATATTGGCAATTGGCTTAACTGAATCTACATCTTGATCGTAGTCAACACTATCTATACCAAAACCAAATAAGCGTAAAAACTCATTATGGTAACCAACATAATCTGTTAGCTCATCAATGCTGCTTGTATCTACTTTATCCCAAACAGCTTGCACGCGAGCTTGCACGTCGTCTTCTAGCTCTTTGTAGTTTTGGAATAAATGTCCACCGTCGTCAAAGCGAGGTGATTCACCATACAAGTTTTCACTAAATAAAGCGTGAATTTGCTCAATAGTGCCTTCGTATGTGCCATCTGCTTTCATAACTTTAAATAAAGCAGAGATATATAACGGCATAATAGGAATAGCAGAACTTGCTTGCGTTACCACAGCATTAAGTGATGAAACATATGCCTCACCATTTAAATCTTTTGTTGATTCTTTAATAGCAGCGGTTGCACGGTCTAGATCTTCTTTAGCCTTACCAATAGTAGCGTGTCCGTATATTGGCCATGTTAGCTCTTTACCAATATAAGTGTACGCAGTCGTTTTAAAGTTATCGGCTAATACATCCGCTTCTTTTAATGCGTCAATCCACATTTCCCAATCTTCACCGCCCATTACTTTAATGGTGTTGTCGATATCGTCTTGGTTTGCAGCTTCAACAGTAATTTCATCAATTTCACGCTTTGATGTATTTAAGTTTTTAGTAGTAACGGCATTTCCAATTGGCTTAAGCGTAGATGAGTATACTTCGCCCGTATTTGGGTCTGTACGACGAGGAGACGCTAAACTGTAAATAATACAATCTACTTTGCCCAAATCTGCTTTAATAGTGTCGATTGCTTTTTGTTTAATTTCGTTAGAAAACGCATCGCCATTAATATTTTTAGACCAAAGGCCTGCTTCGTCTGCTGCATCTTGAAAAGCAGCGGTATTGTACCAACCAGCAGAACCTGTTTTGCGATCTGTACCTTCTTTTTCAAAGAAAATACCTAATGTTTTAGCACCACCACCAAACGCAGCTGTAATGCGCGAAGCCAAGCCGTAGCCTGTTGATGCGCCAATAACTAATACATTTTTTGGTGCATTTTTTAATGCGCCTTGTTGTTTTACATAGTTAATTTGTTCTTGAACATGCTCTGCACAACCAGCTGGATGTGCGTTTGTGCAGATAAATCCACGAATTTTAGGCTTAATGACCATTGATCATCCTATATCTTTTACAATAAAAATTAGCGCTAGTTTAAAGGCTAATACTAAAAACACTGATCTGATCAGTTAACCACAAGTGTAACAATCAAATCGCTATTAATTATTTAAGCTAATTTAGAGCCGCCCATACAATTAGGTGAATCAGGTGCCTCGCCGCCCTGCTCTGTATACTCATCGGGTGTATATGTATGAATTGCGAGTGCATGAATATGATTTGCTAATTCATCTTTTAGAATTTCATTAATTTCACGATGGCGCTGCAATAAACGTTTACCTGTAAAACCTTCGCTAACCACTATTACTTTAAAGTGTGATTCAGTGCCCGCACTGTGCATATGGCTTTCGTTAATTACGTTTAAATGTTTACACGCAATAGCGTTGCTTATTTTTTCTTGGATCTGTTGCTGCATTGACATAAAAGACCGTTTTAATTAGCTAATTTATACACTTACTATAACAATTTAACGCAGCGCTTGGCTAACTAAATTGCTTTTGTTTAATGTGCTTAATAAATCGGTAAGTTAAACTTATTCGGGGATGTGCAAGCGTTGTTTGCTTAGGTATTGCATGTTGATAATCTCGCTGGCTATGTCCATTCATTATTAAACAGCTGCCACTTTGTAATTTTAAGTCGGTTACTTTATTGCTCGCCTTGTGCTTTAACTTTAGAATCCGATCAGCTCCTAGAGAGACACACACAATTGTTGGTTTATCACCAAGCTCTATTTCATCATCACTGTGCCAGCCCATCGTATCATTACCATCTCGGTAGTAATTAACGAGTAATGAGTTTAGAGGCTGATTTAAGTGCGCCTCTAAACGCCTTCTCATATTAAGTAACAATTCATCCCATGGCTCTACTATTTGCTTACTACTTGAATAGCCGTATTCAATATTTAAATCGCTCATGAAGCATTGTAGCCGTGGAATAGGCCCCGTTTTACCATAAACAGTTACATCGGGTTGCTGCCAACGTAGGTTTTTTTGCAAATAATAAAATAGATCGAGGCTTTTTTGTGCACTAAGTGCCCTACTTTGATAAGAAAAGCCATTTGGTAACTGTTGGGGGTTGGCGTTTTGCCGTTGCATGTTAGAATTTACCTACATTAGATTACTGATCAACGAACCATTATGACGACGCAAGCCCAGCTAGGCGATAAAACCTTTACTCTTGAACGCTTTCCTTTGGATCAAAAAAACCGCAGCTTACAAGCGTGGGATTCGGCAGATGAGTACCTTATCAATTATGTTAACGAACATCACCCTGATTGTCGCTCATTGCTTATTTTAAACGATAGCTTTGGTGCACTTGCTTGTTATTTTAATAAGTTAACGGTTTGTTCAGTTAACGATTCTTATATTAGCCACCAAGCTGCGGCTTATAACTTACAAGAAAACAAACTGCCTACAGCAGATTTTACACAATTAGATAGTTTGTCTGCATTACCGCAGGATGTTGATTTAGTACTTATTAAAATCCCTCGTAATGTAGGTTTTTTACAGTTTCAGTTAAGTGAACTCAGTGAAGTCCTTGCACCTGGTACGCCAGTAATTGCCGCAGGTAAAACAAAAGAAATTCATAACTCAACAATAAAATCATTTGAGCAATTTATTGGTGAAACAAAAACTAGCCTAGCAGTTAAAAAATCCCGTCTTATATTAAGTACAGCTAAAGGCGGATATAAAGCAGCAGACTTCCCTGTAACGTGGGAGCTTGAAGGTACTGAGTTTAATATAACAAACCATGCAAATGTGTTTTCGCGTGATTCGTTAGATATTGGTGCACGCTTCTTTTTTAACTACTTACCAGAAACACCAAAAGCTAAAAGCATTATTGATTTAGGCTGTGGTAACGGAGTTGTTGGATTAATGACGCTTGCTCGTTGCCCTAATGCATCAGTTACCTTTGTTGATGAGTCTTACATGGCAGTAGAGTCGGCTCGGTTAAATGTAGAAATTAACCTAGGCGATAAATTTGATAACTGCGAGTTCATCGAAAACGACTGTTTAACAGGCTTTGAAAGAGACAGTGTAGATATGGTGCTTTGTAACCCTCCATTTCACCAAGCTCAGGCCGTTACCGACCACATTGCTTGGCAAATGTTTAAACAAGCAAAAGATACTTTAAAAGAAGGCGGCGAGCTGCGTATTATTGGTAATCGTCATTTAGATTATCATGATAAATTAAACCGTATGTTCGGCAACTGTAAGTTGTTAGGTTCAAACAAAAAGTTTGTCGTTTTAAGTGCAACAAAAAATAGTGGAATGCTATAAATGAAAATAACAAACATTATAATTGGGTGTTGTGTATTACTGATACTTGGTGGCTGCGCGAATCAGCCTAGCCAAGTAATACTTAACCCTGTTTATAAAAATGGTCAAATAAGCACTATAAATAGTAGCTTAAGTACTAGTGTAATTGATTTACGTGGCGATACATCAACACTTAAACTTATTGAGTCAGACAAAACTAAAACCTTTGCAAGCCAAGGTATTACCAGCTCTATTAAAAGTGTGTTAGACAGCGCCCTTAGCCGCAATGGAGCCAGTATTTCTAACTTAGCAACGGTTCGCTTTGAAGTAGATATTCATGCATTGCAAGCTGTTGTAACCGAAAAGCTAGTGAGCCATACCAGCGAAGCCCACATAGAACTTGGCGTGCGTGTTATTCGCGCCTCAAGTAACTTTAGTAAAGTGTATAGAGGTAGTGCTAATTTAGAAGGCCCATTTAGTCATGAGCGAGCAAAAATAGAAGGTCAGCTCAATAAGTTGACTGAGCAAGTTATTACCCGCATTGTATCTGACCCTGAATTAATAGAATTTTTAGAAGGTTAACTATGAAACGACTTTTTTTAATCTGCTTAGGCCTATTCTTTAGTGTAAGTAGCTTAGCAGCCCAAGAAGGCCGCTTTGTGCAAAAGGACAACATTTTTCCACGCGTAGAAATTGTAACCTCAATGGGTAGCATCGTGGTTGAGCTAGATCGTTCTAAAGCGCCCATCACAGTCAATAATTTTTTAACTTACGTGTCAGATAAAAGTTATCAAGGTAGCGTTTTTCACCGTATTGAGCGCGATGTAGAAAATGATCGCGACTTTGTTATTCAAGGTGGCGGTTACGATAAAGACTATGATGGCCTACATGAAAATGACCCTATTTTTAATGAAAGCGGTAACGGTTTAAAAAACGATATGTATAGCATTGCTATGGCCTATCAAGATAGACAACCGCACTCAGGAACTCGCCAATTCTTTTTTAATATGGATAATAACGATCACCTAAATCCAGGGAAAGATTGGGGCTTTGCAGTATTTGGTAGCGTAATGGATGGTTACGACACGCTTGATAAAATTATGACTGTTGAAACCGGTTTTAATGAAAAAATTGGCTACGATTTCGTACCTAAAAAACCTGTTGTCATCTTAAATATTAAAGTGCTTGAACAAATCCCACTATAATTTTTTAAGAGCAGCTTAGCTGCTCTGCATCAAAGCCAATGAAGGCCCTATGAGCAAATCTCTCTCTATTAGCGAATATTTTTCTTACTTTAAAGACAAACGCTTAATCCACATTTTCATATTTGGTATGAGTAGCGGTTTTCCGTGGGTTTTAATTGGCTCTGTTATGTCTGCTTGGCTAAAAGATGAAGGGCTAAGTCGCAGTATGATAGGCCTATTTGGCATTGTATTTGGCGCTTACAGCATAAACTTTTTGTGGTCACCACTCATTGACCGTACAAAACTTCCTATTTTATATAAATGGCTAGGCCAACGTCGCAGTTGGATACTATTTTGCCAAAGTTTTATTTTTATTGGCACCTTGCTATTAGCAGGGCTTGATTTAAAAGCTAATTTGGCAATTGTTGCTGCGATTTGTTTATTAATCGCCATTGCTTCGGCTACTCAAGACATTGCTATTGATGCCTTTAGAATAGACACCCTAAGCGAAAGCGAATCACACAAAGCAACCGCTGCAGCCGCCATGGCAACTTCGGGTTGGTGGACAGGTTATGCACTTTTAGGCGCCATTCCATTTTACATGGCCGATATCCCCTCGCTCGACTGGCCACAAATTTATTACTTTTTAGCTGCCGTAATGCTGCTGTTAATGAGTGGAGCACTTTTTGCAAAAGAGCCCGAAACTAATCGCGAAGCAGTACATGCTGAACTTGAGCGTGTGTACCTTAAAAAACTGTCCTCTACAAAACAAACTCCTTTAACAAAAACTGTTGCGTGGCTTGCGGTAACCGTTATTGATCCCTTTAGAGCTTTTTTTACTAAAAATGGCGTTAAAACAGCACTAGCATTACTTGCGTTTATTTTCTTATTTAAAATAGGCGAAGCGTTTTTAGGGCGCATGTCGATTGTGTTTTATAAAGAAATTGGTTTTAGTAATAGCGATATAGCTACATTTTCGAAGGTAGGTACAGCGGTACTTACAATCATATTTACCTTTGTTGGCAGTTTATTTAATCAAAAATATGGCATTGTTAAGGGTTTATTTGTAAGTGGTATTGCAATGGCTGCTTCAAACTTAGCCTTCTCGTGGATTGCTTTAGTTGGCCCTGACCTAAGGCTGTATGCCTTTGCTATTGTTATTGATGGCTTTACGCAAGCGTGGTCGTTGGTCGCTATGGTGGCCTTTATATCGATGTTATGCGATAGAGCATTTAGTGCAACGCACTATGCATTACTGGCGTCATTAGGGAATTTAGGACGAACATTGCTTTCAAGCTACAGTGGTGTAGTAATTGATGATTGGTTAATGGGAAATTGGTCGCTGTTCTTTATTTTAACAGCCTTAATGGTTTTACCTTCGTTGATATTTTTATATCTGATTAGGCATAAGTTGTATGAGCTTGAGAAGAATTACCACAAAAATATTTAATGCATCCCTGCATTAACATATTGCTTAGCACTATCAAGTGCCCCTTAAAGTGTACTAAGCAATTATTGAGTTAATCTACTTTTAGCAAGCTAAGTGCTTCATGTGGATCAACTTCTAGAGCTGTACAATAGCGAACAAACTCAATGACATCTAAGCGGCGTTCTTGATTTTCAATCTTGCCGATAAACGAATGAGGCGTTCCAAGCACTTGTGCTAGGCTTCGCATTGTATGACCCTTTTCATGGCGCTTAGTTTTAAGCCACTTTGTTAGCTTTGCATTTTCTTCAGAAGAAACTGTTTTGCCCATCATTTTACATCTCCTACTAGATGATTTGACGTACCTATTAAAGCAGTAGTTTCTATCAATAGCCGTAGGCAGGTAAGCAGTCATACTTTCAATAGCAAGCTATTGCTTAATAAAGCATGTGTTGCTACTCACTCCACCAACACAGCTAAAAACTACGCTAATAATATGGTAAAAATTTGTTTTTATTGAGAATGAAATTTTGCCCGTCTCATTCTTGGATACATTATATACTATTAACACTTTGGTTAAATAATTAATTACATACTCGGTACAAAATCAACCTGAACGAACATTTATAAACACTGAATATTTAACCTAAGTTATCAGAAAATATTAAAAAAATAATATTACCTTCATAAAACAGCTTAAAAATATTTATAACATATTTGTTCCTTTTTAATGTTACACGTTTATTATTAAGCAATAATTTGCACTAAAAAGGCCAAGTAATGTTCAGACTTCTTTTTTTATTACCTATCGTGTTGTGTTTAGGTTGGTACTTTTTTTTGCGCCACAACGGCGTACCAATTAAACAAGGTAAAAAAGGCTTTATGTATATTTTAGCGTTTTCAGCCTTTGTGCTCGGCTTTTTTGTATTGATAATGCAAATTACCGAATACGCACCAACTGATTTGTAGGCATTAAAAAAGCCGCAAAAGCGGCTTTATTCTATTTAGCGTTTGGCGGTTAAACGCTAAAGCTTGCACCACAACCACAAGTTGTTGTTGCATTTGGATTAGATACAAAAAAGCGTGCGCCTTCTAATCCTTCAGTGTAATCAACCTCACCATCAACCAAATATTGAATGCTCATTGGATCAATAACGAGTGTTACACCATTTTTTACAATTTCTAAATCGCCAGGATTCGCTTTTTCATCAAAAGTAAAACCATATTGAAAACCAGAACAACCACCGCCTGTTACATAAACACGCAGTTTTAAGTCTGGGTTTTCTTCTTCGTCGATTAACTGTTTAACACGAACAGCAGCTGCATCGCTGAACTTAATTGGTAATTCTTCAGACATTTTAAAACCCTCAATATCGCAATGGCGTGATTATCTAATACCCGAGTGTTTTAATCAAGTATAGTAAAACAACTCTTTCCTCTAAGTTATATCTATAAATTAGTAAAAAAGTGGCCAAACATTAACTAGCTAAAATAATACTTAAGCAAACTAAAAGCGACCTTTATACGCTATAAACTCATTAAATATTTTAGTTATAGGCAATAGGTCTTAATCTTCATTGCAAATTGTTAATATAAGTTACGAAAATTTCAAAATCACAAGGACTTAGCTAAACTCTTTTGCTAAAATGCTGATGAAAAATACAGCGAGGAATTATGCATGTGGCTTGAGCAACTCAGGCGTCGGCTGGCAAAACCTAAAACATCTGTACAATTATGCTTATTAGGCGTAGTTGCCGGATTAATTGCTGCATTTTTTATTATTTTATTTCGCTTAACCATTCTGTTTTTCCAAAGCTTATTTTTAGAAACACCTGACGACTTTACTACCCTACCAACACTTGAACGTGTACTAATGCCTTTAGTTGCTGCATTACTAATAGCCACGTTTGCTGCCTTTACTGGGTTTAAACATTACCGCTTGGGTATCCCCTTCGTTATACACAGAATTAAACGTCACTACGGGCAAATGCCTTTATACAATACGGTTAATCAATTTGTTGGTGGCGCACTTGCTCTCATTAGCGGTTTTTCAGTTGGCCGAGAAGGGCCTTCCGTGCATATGGGCGCAACGGGGGCGAGTATTTTGGCAGATAAGCTGCATTTACCGCATAATGCCATGCGTACTCTAAGTGGTTGTGGAGTAGCGGCAGGTATAGCCGCGTCGTTTAATACTCCACTTGCAGCCGTTATTTTTGTAATGGAAGTGGTACTTCGTGAATATAAAGTACACATATTTGTACCTATCATGCTTGCCGCTGTTACTGGCGCACTGGCCACACAGTTTGTTTTTGGTGAAGGTTCAGAGCTTGCACTCATTACCATAGCGCCATTGAGTGGTTGGCATTACCCTTATTTAATATTATGCGGCATGGCGCTGGGTGCTATTGCATTTAGCTTTAATCAAAACTTAATGCTAATTATTAAAACATTTAAACCTTTAAGTATGTTCCCTCGTTTATTAATTGCAGGATGCATTGCCAGCTTAATAGCTTACGCAGTACCTCATGCTATGGGCTCTGGTATGAGCGCAATAACTATCGCGGTTGAATCTCCTGATGACGTAAAGCTACTCACAACTATTTTAATCGCTAAACTACTTGCTACATTGTTTGCTATCGGTTTGGGTATTCCGGGCGGTTTAATTGGTCCGGTAATTGGACTTGGCGTATTAATTGGTACATTAATGGCTTTTTTTGCTCAGTTTATTAGTCCTGGCACTGATATAGCGGGTACTTATGGCGTGTTAGGTATGGCTGGATTAATGGCCGCCACATTGCATGCGCCACTAGCTGCTTTAACAACAGTCATGGAGCTTACATCGTCACCTGAAATAATTGTTCCAGCTATGCTTGTGATCACCACGGCCTATGTAACAGCATTACAGTTTTTTGGAAATCGCTCCATATTTTTGCAGCAACTAGATTTTCAGGGATTACCGTATCATGTATCTCCCGCTACCGAAGCATTACAAAAAGTGGGGATAATGGATGATATGGATGAAGACTTTAAATTGCTTTATTCAGACGATAAAGTGCAAATAAAAAGCACATTAGATGCCATGGATAGCCAAACTCCGTTAATTGTTTTTGACGAAGAAAATGGCTATCGTCTCGCTGAATACGATTTAACTCTAATGTCTAATGAAACAATAAATATAAATTATATTAGCTTGCAGGGCATCAGTAGTCAGGCCACCCTAGCCGATGCTTTCGATATCCTAAAAGATAAAAGAAGTGGCGCGCTTTACGTTTATAACCTTTTAGATAATCAACAAATTATGGGGCTATTACGCTGGGATCAAATTCATCATATTTTAACCATTCGTAACAGCTTACTTTAAACAATAAGGACTATTATGAGCGCATTATTGATTTATAAAACACTCCACATATTTTTTATGATTGCGTGGTTTGCCGGTATTTTTTACTTGCCTCGATTATTTGTATATCACGCTATGAGCGAGGAAAGATCATGCAACTCTATGTTAAAAGTTATGGAGCGCAGACTACTTTATTTCGTTACCCCATTTGCTGTATTAACCGCTGTATTTGGTGTATTAACCATTGTTGAATATGGTCGTGATTGGTTTAGATACAGTATGTGGTTGCACTATAAACTAGTGCTGGTGATCATATTATATATATACCACGGCTACTGTTTTAAGTTATTAAATGACTTTAAACATGACCGCAACACTAAGACAGACCGCTTTTACCGTATTTTTAACGAGCTCCCAGTTATTGCGTTGCTCATCATAGTGGCGCTTGCGGTAATAAAACCTAATTTATAAGCTTTGCGGCGCATGTTAAACTTCGCTGCAATTTACAATACTTGCTTTAACACGCGCGATTGCGTGCTCCATTTATGGATTATCGCGCCCATTTGATTGATTAGGAATAACCCCATGTTAAGTTTCCAAGGTGAGCATATACTGTCTGTAAATCAGCTAGACAGAGACTGCATTGAACGTATTTTTGCAGTAGCAAAAAAAATGGAGCCTTATGCTAAAAAGCAAAAGCAAACTACGGTGCTAGAAGGCGCTATTTTAGCTAATTTGTTTTTTGAACCAAGCACTCGTACACGAGTTAGCTTTGGCACCGCCTTTAATTTACTTGGCGGTGGCGTACGTGAAACTACAGGTATGCAAAGTTCAGCCCTTGCTAAGGGTGAGTCTCTTTACGATACCGCCCGCGTTATTTCAGCTTATGCTGACGCTGTTGCTATGCGCCATCCTGATGCAGGCTCAGTTAGTGAATTTGCTGACGGCTGTACTGTACCCGTTATTAATGGCGGCGACGGCCCAAATGAGCACCCTACTCAAGCATTGCTTGACTTATTAACCATTGAGCGCGAATTACATCGTTTTGGTCAAAATATTGATGGTATGCATATAGCGCTTGTGGGCGATTTAAAGTATGGCCGCACAGTGCATTCTTTATCTAAACTATTGTGCCATTATAAAAACGTAAAGTTTTCGATGGTCGCGCCTGACGGCTTACAAATGCCAACAAGCATTTTAGATGCAGTAGAAAATGCTGGCCATAAAATTGAGCTAGTAAATAAGATGGAAGGTAATTTAGCAGCCGATATTGTTTACCAAACACGTATTCAAGAAGAGCGTTTTCCTTCGCAAGAAGAAGCAAATAAATACCGTGGCGGCTTTAGGATTAGCCAATCTATTTACAGCGCCCACTGTAAGCCTAACTCAGTATTAATGCATCCTCTTCCACGTGATAGTCGCTTAGAAGCCAACGAGCTTGATAACGACTTAAACAGTAACGACAATTTAGCAATATTTCGCCAGGTACAAAATGGCGTATTAATTCGTATGGCACTGTTTGCTTTAACACTCGGCGTAGAAAACAAAGTCGATAAGTATGAAGTAGACGTACCTTGGTTTAGCCGCAAACGCGACAGCTAACCCCCTTTTAAGTGACAATTTATAGGATTTTTCATGACAATTAGCCAAGACTTATTTGAACGCGCCCAAGCTTCTATTCCTGGTGGCGTAAATTCACCAGTTCGTGCTTTTAATGGTGTAGGCGGTACGCCACTATTCATTACAAAAGCAGAAGGCGCGTTTACATTTGATGCCGACGGTAATCGTTACATTGATTATGTTGGCTCTTGGGGGCCTATGATCATGGGCCATAACCACCCTGCAATTAAACAAGCCGTACACGAAGCTGTAGAAAATGGCCTTAGCTATGGCGCACCAACTGAAGCCGAAATATTAATGGCTGAAAAAGTAAAAGAGCTAGTTCCATCAATCGAAAAAGTACGCATGGTTAGCTCAGGCACTGAAGCGACAATGAGTGCAATTCGTTTAGCACGTGGCTTTACCGGTCGCGATAAAATATTAAAATTTGAAGGTTGTTACCACGGTCACGCTGACTCGTTATTAGTTAAGGCAGGCTCTGGTGCACTAACAATGGGTGTGCCTAATTCTCCAGGTATTCCTGAAGACTTTGCTAAGCATACACTTACAGTTTCGTTTAATAATCTAGATGAAGTAAAAGCTATTTTTGCAAAATACGCAGACGAAATTGCCTGTATTATTGTAGAGCCAGTAGCCGGTAACATGAACTGTATTCCACCAGTGCCTGGATTTTTAGAAGGTTTGCGTGATGTATGTGACGAATATAAATCAGTACTTATTTTTGATGAAGTAATGACAGGCTTTCGTGTTGCACTTGGCGGTGCACAAGCTTATTACAACATTAAACCAGATCTTACGTGTTTAGGTAAAGTAATTGGCGGCGGCATGCCAGTTGGCGCGTTTGGTGGTAAAACTGAAATAATGGATTACATTGCGCCTGTAGGACCAGTTTACCAAGCAGGTACTCTTTCTGGTAACCCTATTGCAATGGCTGCAGGTTTAAAATCACTTGAGCTATTAAGTGAGCCTGGCCTTCACGATAAGTTAGAAGCTATTTCAAAAGCAATTTGTGAAGGCTTTGAAGCTGGTGCTAAAAAAGCCGGTGTTGCGCTAACAACTAACTATGCGGGCGGCATGTATGGATTCTTTTTTACTGATGCTGAAAAAGTAACAACCTACAAGCAAGCAACTGAGTGTGACCTAGAGCGCTTCAAACGTTTTTTCCACCTTATGCTTGAAGAAGGCGTTTACCTTGCCCCATCAGCATTTGAGGCTGGTTTTGTATGTGCTGCGCATACTGAGCAAGAAGTAAAAGACACAATAGCGGCAGCGGAACGCTCGTTTGCTAAACTTTAAGCTAAAAATTACTATTTATACATTTGTAACCACTTGTTTTTAAGTATGTAATTAAGACTAAAGATTGAAAAAAGCCCGAAAGGGCTTTTTTTATTTGTAATGTACTATAAATGAATGATAATTAAGCATAACAAGGTCTATTCACCTTTACCCTATTACAAAAAATACAAGAGAGCCTTATGTCAGGATTACGCCAATTTTCTTTTCCCGCTATCCAGCTAATGGCAAACTTAAAATACAAAACTAAAATCAGCTTAATGTTTGGAATTTTACTCGTTCCTCTAGCACTTAGTTTGTTTTTTTTAGTCTCGTTATTAAGTGAAAGTATTGCTGTTTCAAAAATGCAGCAGCAAGGCTTAAAAGGCTACAGAGCTATACTTTCAAATCAAATGCAGGGAGATACGAATCAAAATATAAAAATAGCTCGTTCACTCGGCTTTGATATAAAAGACACTCAAGCCAATGAAGTACTTGAACTTGTTTCTATTCAGTCTAACTTAGCATTAGATAGCCAGTTAGCTAGTGCTTATGTAAACCGCTCTTTAGTCACGCCAATTCCTGCACTTATAATGCAAATAAACTCAACAGCGCAAAGCGCTAATACTGTTTTAGCTAGTAACCGTTTTACGCCCGATACGTTTATAGCACTTTCAAATTTTAGTAAGTCACTTCCTTTATACGAAAAACAACTCGATAAAATACTCAATGTAGCCACCAATGCAGATAAATCAGTAAACAAAGCGCTCATGCCTCCTTTAACTAATTTACACAGTGCTGTGGGTGCATTTAAAAGAGCGATAGATGAAAAACTACTTGAGCCAGACGATATTCTATTAACTCAAGCAGAGTTCACTAAGCTAACAAACAACGTTCACAGTAGTATTAATCAACTTGTTAGTAAGAGCATTCCAACACTTGAGAGCCTTATTGAGGCAAAACTACAAACTCAGCAGTGGACACGAAATCTTGTTTTAGCTGCTTCATTAATCAGTTTGCTATTTGCTTTTTATTTGATGATTGGTTTCTATTTTGCAGTCGTTGATACTATTAATCGCTTTGCTGATGCCGCGAATAGAGCCGCGAATGGCGACTTAAATGCCACTATCGATTCGAGCACTAATGATGAAATGGGAATTATTGCATCGCGCTACAATGCATTACTTAATGCATTTTCACATTTATTATTTGATGTTAAAGCAAGTACAGAAGAGCTATGCGGCGCAACTAAATCGCTATCACATGCGAGTAGCGAAACAAGCAATGATGTTTCAAAACAGCAAATTCGAGTAAATGCTATTTATAATGCACTAAGCGATATGGCTCAAAACGCACTTGCAGTTGAAGAGTCTGCGCATCAAGCTACGCTCACCGCGCAAGATGCTGCAGCTCATGTGAAACAAGGTTCAGACAATACAATGGAGCTTGCTAAATATATGCAAGACCTCCAAATTGAATTTGCAGAGAGCCAACAAGCGCTCGATAAACTAGCACAAGATAGCCAAGAAATTAGCAAAGTAAGTAAAGGGATCAGTGAAATAGCCGATCAAACAAACTTGCTTGCACTTAATGCCGCTATTGAAGCCGCGCGAGCTGGCGAGCATGGTCGTGGATTTGCCGTTGTAGCTGATGAGGTAAGAACACTTGCTCAGCGTACACAAACACAAACCCAAGAAATACATCAAATTATTAGCTCTTTACAACAAGCATCTGACGACACCCAGCAAAAAATGCGCTCAAGTGTTGAAAAAATGGAGCAATCAGTAAAAGCAGCCAATCAAACCAATGAAGTATTGCAAAGTGCAGAGCAAAGTATGGGCGATATTAAACATCAAGGAGAAGTAATTGCAGAGCGTGTTAAACAGCAATCAAATGCAACAACACAAGCATTAAATGATTCGCAAGAAGTGAGTAATTTAGCAGATCAAACGCTAACATCGGCTCAATCAACGCTACAAGATGCACAGCAATTAAGTCGCTTATCTAATGATTTAACCAAATCAATGCAGTTTTTTAAATCTTAATACCAATTCGCTTAATTAAGTGATCTATTTTGAGGGAAGAAAATCGTGTCGATAACAAGGCAAAAATTTCGTTATTTAGTTGTTCTATATCAGAAATTTTTAACGTAGTTAACGTCAGATTTAACCCCTCAAATTGATTAAGTATTATTACGGATTGGTATAATTACGTTAACTACAACTTACAACAAAGCCGCTTATTTAGCGGCTTTGTTGTTTAAAGTAATCTTAAATTAACGAATACATTGTGGTCTTGGCTCGAACTCACTCGCTCTAAGCGGTAGCTGAATCACCTTGCCACATCCTGGTGGTGCCTGCTTACCCGTTTGCTCATTTACAAATGCCCAGCGTATTGATGGTGGACGAGTATCTGCTATTGCTTGTGGGTTAAGCGGCTTTAAGTAACGAATATACGCTTCTAATGCGCCTACGCTGCCTGTTAAGCCAGTGCTTTTGTTGTCATCTCGACCAAGCCACGCAACAGTCACTGTATTTTGATCAAAGCCTGCAAACCAACTATCACGTAAATCGTTACTGGTCCCTGTTTTACCAGCGAGCTGGATTGACGGAAAGTGTAAATTTAAGCGTTTAGCAGTACCATCTTTCGTTACGCGTTTCATCGCGTATTTGGTCATATACATTGCAGATTTATCAAAACGAGGCTCTGCATTTACTTTATGCTTATAAAGTACTTTACCAACCGAGTCAGTTAATGCCGAAATTGCAGTGAGCTTTTTATATTCGCCATCTGCGGCAATTGTTGTATAAAGCTGAGCCACTTCAAAACTCGACATTTCAACAGCTCCTAAAAGCAGCGATGGGTATTCGTCTATCGCCCCTGTTGCACCTAAACCTTTTAATGTATTTACTACTTTATCAACACCTACATCGAGGCCTAAATTAACCGCTGGGATATTTATACTGTTACTAAATGCTTTATAAAGAGGGATTGCACCACGGTATTGGTGGTCAAAATTTTCTGGTTGCCATACTTTACCTTGCTCATTTGTGACCTGTACTGGCGAGTCATCAAGCAAAGTAGCTAAATTATAATGTGGCAATTGCAGTGCGGTTAAATACACGGCAGGTTTTACAAGCGAGCCTATATTACGTTTTGTGTCTAAAACACGGTTAAATCCTGAATAGCGAACATCGCGACCAGCAATAAGTGCAGAAACACCGCCTTTTTCTACATTAACAGAGATCATGGCTGCTTCTAGTTTTTCAGTTCTAGGGCGATTTTCCAAGTACGGTAAACTCTTTTCAATAGACTCTTCCATTGCTGTTTGCTTTTGCAAATCAAAATAAGTAAATACTCTTACGCCTGCATCAAGTGTTTGCTGATCTGGTAATAATTCATTTAATTCTCTGTTTACTAGCTCTAAATAGCCTGGGTATGATTTTTGTAAACTGGCTTTCATTGGCGCAATATCAATTGGGCGATTAAGCGATGCACGGTACTCTTTTGTGCTAAGTAACTTATTTTCGACCATTAGACGCAGCACTAAGTCCCTGCGCTCCATTGTGCGCTCTTTATAACGACGTGGGTTGTAATAAGATGGGCCTTTAACCATTGCCACCAGCAGAGCAATTTGATCGTACTCAAGCTCGTCTACAGGCTTTGAAAAGTAAAAGTCAGAGGCAAGCCCCATACCATGGATGCCTTGGTTGTATGACTGCCCTAGGTATACCTCATTTAAGTAAGCTTCTAATATCTGATCTTTTGAATAGCGATAATCTAAAATAAGGGCAATAAAGGCCTCATTTATTTTTCGTACTAAAGAACGCTCACGCGTGAGGTAAATATTTTTAGCTAATTGCTGAGTAAGCGTACTGCCACCTTGAACGGTGCGTCCCGCTTTAATATTTGAATAAAGCGCACGTAAAATAGAAAACACCGACACACCATGGTGCTCATAAAAATCACGGTCTTCAACTACCAGTAGCGTATCTTTAAGCATGGCTGGGAACTTATCTAGCGGTACAAATTCTCTATCTTGTTTAGAGTCGTTGCCAATTCGCGCTATTTGCACAGGTTCTAGGCGAGCAGAGTTTAAACGCCTGCCGAACTTATCTTTAATGGTCGCAACTTTTTGCCCTGCAAAACGAAGTTCAATAATATGTGATTCTTCAAGGCCATCATAAAATTCAAAATCACGGCGATAAATCTTGATGCTATCTGCTGTTTTAACAAACTGCCCTGTTCTGCTTAATCTATTAACAGATGAATAATGTAAACGCTCTAATTCAAACACAACTTCTTGGCTTGATAAAAATTGCCCCGGATAAAACTCCATAGAACGAGCATACACTTGCGCTGGAAGTTGCCATTTATTACCTTCAAATATACGTGTTGTTTTTGAATCTAGATAAATGAAATACATTGCCATTGCAATAAAAACAGCCAAGCTGAATTTCCAAAACACTGACCATGTTTTTCTCATAAAAGAGCGTTTAACAGTGGGCTTCACTGTTTTTTTACTGCCCTTTGATGTGCTTTTTTTTGTCGTGCTTGACGATTTACTAGCACGTTTAGCTGCAGGTTTGCTGGTAGGTGTTTTTTTATTGTCGGCCATTTAAGTGTAATTTATTCCAAGGGTTATTCACGAGTGTGAGCTTAGCATATTGGGCATATCCTAACATCCGAAAAGTTAACCCCCCCTGAAACAAAAAAAGCCCTACCGAAGTAGGGCTTTGTGTAAACACACTATTATTTAAATAAACTATTAGCTATTTCGAACAGAAACAAACTCTGGGTAGGCTTCAATACCACAATCGTGTTGATCCATACCGTTTAGTTCTTCCTCTTCAGTTACTCGTATACCCATTGTTTTGTTAAGCACTGTCCAAACAATAAATGATGCTACAAATACAAAGGCAAGAATACACACTAAACCAATTAACTGATTAACAAAGCTTGCATCACCATTGGTTAGCGGTACTAACATAATACCTAATGCACCACACACACCGTGTACAGAGATAGCACCTACTGGATCGTCAATCTTAACTTTATCAAGTGCTATAATGCTAAACACAACTAATGAGCCACCAAGTAAACCTAGTAAACATGCCATTAATGGTGAAGGTGAAAGTGGGTCAGCAGTAATTACAACTAAACCTGCTAATGCACCGTTTAATACCATGGTTAAATCTGATTTGCCCCAAAGTATCTTACATACAAACAGTGCAGCAATAGCACCCATTGCAGCAGCTGCATTAGTATTAAGTAATATTTGACCTACCGCAGTTGCGTTTTCTTTATCCGAAAGTAGTAATTGAGAACCACCGTTAAAGCCAAACCAACCCATCCATAAAATAAATGTACCTAGTGTAGCAAGTGGTAAGTTTGAACCTGGAATTGGGTATATTTCACCGTTTTTACCATATTTGCCTTTACGAGCACCTAGGATTAATACACCTGCTAGTGCAGCAGCTGCACCTGCGCCATGTACAATTGCAGAACCTGCAAAATCTACAAAGCCCATTTCAGATAAGAAACCACCACCCCATGTCCAGTAACCTTCAATAGGGTAAATAAAACCAGTTAGTACTACAGCAAAGCCAAGAAAAGCCCATAGCTTCATACGCTCAGCAACAGCACCCGATACAATCGACATAGCCGTTGCAACAAATACTACTTGGAAGAAAAAGTCAGATTCTAAAGAATGGTCAGCATCAGCAGCTTGTGTGCCAATTAAAGCGCCTATTGAAGGAATAAAACCACCTTCGGCATTGTCTACATACATAATGTTGTAGCCAACTAATAAAAACATCGTACATGCAATTGAATATAGCGCGACATTTTTAGTTAAAATTTCAGCTGTGTTTTTAGAGCGAACTAAGCCCGCTTCTAACATGGCAAAACCTGCTGCCATCCACATTACTAATATACCTGATATTAAAAAATAGAAGGTATCGAGTGAAAACTTTAGTTCTATTATTGTATTTTCCATGAGACCCCCTTAAATTGCTTCTTCGTCAAGTTCGCCAGTACGGATACGAACAATTTGATCTAAGTCGTACACGAAAATTTTCCCGTCACCGATTTTACCTGTTGATGCAATTTTAGTAATTGCTTCAACAACGCGTTGACAATTTTCAGTACGAGTTGCAATTTCAAGTTTGATCTTAGGAATAAAATCTACTTGGTATTCTGCACCACGATATAACTCAGTATGACCTCGTTGACGTCCAAAACCTTTAACATCAACTACTGTCATCCCCTCAATTCCTAAATCAGCGAGTGCTTCACGCACGTCGTCTAATTTAAATGGTTTTATGATTGCACTAATCATTTTCATAGCGGCCCCCTCGGACTCTTTATTGTTATCCTGTTGGGTTAAACAATCCAACCTTTGTGCCACTATTTTTATATTTTTTAAAACAATAAGTTAGTGAAAAACAGAAACTAAATAACAAAAAAAACGCACCAATTAGGTGCGTTAATTTAACAAGTTATCTACATTGGTGCGTACAATATATTAATTGCATGCTTAGCTTTATATAACAGAGTTATACCACGCAGTTTCTACCTTGGTTTTTAGCTTCGTATAATGCTTTGTCAGCAACACGCATTGCCTGCGTCAAGCTAGTGTCTTGAAAGTCTGCCAAGCCTATACTTGTAGTAATTTTAATTGATTTATCGCTGATAGAAAAATCGTAACTAGCCAGCTTTTTTCTAAATGCTTCAAAGTATTCACGACCACGTTCAAGCTCTATCTCAGGTAATATTATGGCAAACTCTTCTCCACCAACCCGTGCAACTGTAAACTTTGAAAACGTAGTACGGATTAATGAACCAACCTGCTTTAAAGCCTGATCGCCACCCTCATGGCCTAATGTATCGTTAATATTTTTGAAAAAATCGATATCTAACAATGCGAGAGTATTTTTCTGGTTTTTACTTTTAAGGAGCTTTTCTGCATATTGATAAAAATAGCGTCGATTATGAAGCCCTGTTAAATGATCCCTATGCGCGCTTTCTTTAATATCTGAAATTAACGATAGTTGCTCCATTGTTTGAAGTACTCGACAATGAAACTCCTCATTCATAAATGGCTTTGTTAAAAAATCATTGGCGCCATATTTAATAAATCGCGCTGATAGCCCATGTTTCCCAGCGCCCGACAAGCCAATAATTGCTAAGTCGTCTCGGCCTCTAAAGTTACGTACCGCTTTTACAAGCTCAAAGCCATCCATAGAAGGCATAGCGTAGTCTGTCATAAGTAGCTTTATATCAGGATTAGCTTTTAATATTTCGAGTGCTTGTTGTCCATCGTGGGCATCTGTCACATCAAACAACTGCTTTTCAAGCATTTGCTTCATTAACGAGCGGCTCAGTAATGAATCATCTGCTACTAATGCTTTACAACCTTGGTTTCTTAGCAATTGCGCAACGAGTTTAACGGCGTAATGGTAAGAGTCGCGATTATCTTTAATAACATAATCAACTACACCTAATTCAAGCATTTGTTGGCGCTTGTACTCATCTATTTTTGAGGTTAAAACAACCGTAGGAATCTTTTTAGATAAAGTATATTTTGCGACTTCACCGTGAGGAGCATCTGGCAAGGTTAAATCAACTAACGCAAGCGTGTAGTCGTATTTTTCTACGTAAGTGGCACATTCAGCTAAAGACCAAGCAAAATCGATTGCCACATCAAGGTATTGTGCAGTTAAGTGGCGAAGTACCTGCTGCACTACTTTACTGTCTTCAACCACTAATACTCTTTGCATAAAGCTTCTCTTTACCTTTAATTAGTTTTACCACAAAACGACAAATACAACGCTATTACTGCAATAGCATTAGTCATAAACATCCGGTGTAAAGTGCACTTATTGTGCTTGAAAGCGTAATCCATTAGATTTTTTTGGTGATAGCCTGTATAAAAAATCAATACAAGTAGGCCGCAATATACCTGAATTTTGCAATTAACTAAATAAAGAAAGTAAATCCAAAATAACTATAAAAGCGATTAATACGCGTCTTTCAATGTATTAATACCTTACTTAACCAGTATTATCGGCCACTAGTCTCAATACTTTTGTTATTTAACTCATTTTTATCTTTAATGATGTATCAACAATAATAAGGACACCTAATGAAGCTTAGTCGTATTATCAGTTTACCGATAACCGTTATTGCATTAATAATTAGTACAAGCACGCTTGCCGATAACCAACGTCGTGTTGATGTAGACAGCAAAGTAGTTACCCAACATAAGGCTAAAATTAATGGCCAGCGTTTTAGTTATACCGTAGCTACAGGCACACAACCTGTATGGGATGATAAAGGCGACGCGGTTGCTACACTACAATACACCTACTACACACGTGACAAAGTTGACGACAGAACAACTCGCCCATTACTTATTTCATTTAATGGCGGGCCAGGTTCGGCTTCTGTATGGATGCATCTTGCTTATACTGGCCCTCGCGTATTAAAAATTGATGACGAAGGCTATCCAATTCAACCTTATGGCGTAAAAGACAATCCATATTCCGTACTTGATATTGCCGATATTGTTTACGTAAACCCAGTAAATACAGGCTATTCTCGCGTACTTGAAAACGAAAAAGGCGAACTGCCTTCTAAAGCAAAACAAAAAGAGCTATTTTTTGGTGTTAATGCCGATATTAAATACCTTGCTGAATGGTTAAATACTTTTGTAAATAGGGCTGAGCGTTGGCGCTCGCCTAAATTTTTAATTGGTGAAAGCTACGGTACAACACGTGTATCTGGACTCGCTCATGAGCTTCAAAACAGCCAGTGGATGTACATAAACGGTGTTGTTCTCGTATCACCTACTGATATTGGTATTAAGCGCGACGGTCCGATTAAAGCCGCTAACCGCCTACCTTACTTTGCAGCGACTGCTTGGTATCACAAAGCACTTAACGCCGATTTACAAGTTAAAGATCTAGATGAGTTATTACCTGAAGTTGAAGAATTTACTGTAAACGAGTTAATCCCAGCGCTTGCTAAAGGTGGTTTTATTAATGCTGATGATAAGCGACGCATAATTACAAAAATGGCGCACTACGCTGGCTTATCAGAAAAATTTGTTGAACAAAATAACTTAGATATTCCAACTCAGTTTTTCTGGAAAGAGCTACTACGTGAACGTGGTCAAACTGTGGGTCGCTTAGATTCTCGTTATTTAGGAATAGATAAACGCGACGCAGGTGAATCCCCAGACTACTGGGCTGAACTTACCTCTTGGTTACACTCTTTCACTCCTGCAATTAATCACTACTTACGTGAAGAGTTAAACTATAAAACTGATGTAAAATATAACTTATTTGGTAATGTCCATCCATGGGATAGAACCGGTAATAATACAGGCGAAAATCTACGTTTAGCAATGGCGCAAAACCCTTACTTAAACGTGATGATCCAATCAGGATACTTTGATGGCGCAACCAATTACTTTGACGCTAAATATACGTTATGGCAATTAGACCCAAGCGGTAAAATGAAAGACCGTTTGAGCTTTAAAGGCTACAGAAGCGGACACATGATGTACCTTCGCCACGCTGATTTAGAAAGCTCTAATAACGATTTACGTGACTTTATACAGCATGCTTTACCCAAAAAAGGGCAAGCGGCTAAATACTAAAATACCTAAAACAAAAAATGGCTCTTTAAGAGCCATTTTTTATGTGCGTTTTTCATATCGTAAACAATAGCTTTTAAGTTGTGTGACTACAGCGTTAAAGCGCTCTTCCAGCTGCTGTATATATTCATTTTTGACTGTTTCGTTTTCTGCCTGCGTTTCTATCTGCTGGCATATATTTGCCAACTCAATAGCCCCCACAGACTTTGAAGATGACTTTAATGCATGAGCCTGAAAAGCTAAATCAACATAGTTTTTACTCTTAGCATACGCGTTAGCTAATTTAATTTGCTCCCCTGCTGTTTGTAAAAACGCATTAAATACCATGCAATGTACGCTAGGATCATCACCAAGCATTGCTTTTAGTAGCGTAATATCTAATTGATCAAAACTATCTGAAGCTATATTTTCACCATCAGATTTTTCTGATCGCGTGTTGACCACTGTTTGAGAATGCTCCATCAATAACGACTTTAATTTAACAAGCTCAATAGGCTTGGTTAAAAAGCCATTCATTCCACAAGTATAACAATTATCTATGTTGTTTTTGGTAATGTTGGCCGTAATTGCAATTATAATAAGTTTATCAAAATGAGTGTTTTCGCGTATTTTTTTGGCTAACCCTAACCCATCGAGTAAAGGCATTTGAATGTCGGTTAGTAAAACATCGAAGTGTTTATTTTGCAGAGTTTCCCAGGCTTGTTCCCCATTACTTACAAAAGTAGAACGCACTCCAAGCATGGTTAATTGCTGCCTTAACACTTGCTGATTTGTAACTTGATCTTCTGCTACTAAAACCTCAAGCGTAGGAAGAGTTACTGTATCTAAACTTTGAAGTGTTATTTGAGGAGATTGCACTTGTGCTGGCAAGTCAGTTTGATCAAAGCTGTTAAAGTTTAGTGTAAAACAAGAACCTTTGTGCTGCTCACTTTGCGCGCTTAAAGAACCCTGCATACGCTCTACCAGCTGCTTAGTTATCACTAAACCAATACCCGTTCCATTTACTTTACTGGTTTCAGCGCCTAAGCGGTCAAAAGGTTTAAATAGGCGAGAAATATCATCTGGAGCAAATCCACATCCGGTGTCTGTTACATCTATTTCGCATTGTTTATTACTTAACACCCGGCAATTTATATTAATGCTGCCATTTGGTTTGTTGTATTTAATCGCATTTGAAAGCAAGTTAAGCATCACTTGTTTAAAGCGGCGCTGATCAATATAAATACTCAACCCTTCTAAGGACTCAAAACCGTGAGTTTGCAGTGTTATTGATTGCCCTTTAATAAGCTCAGTGACAAGCTCTACTGACTCTTCTAATATGCTTTTAATAGGCACATAAGAAAAACTAAACTGCATATTACCCGACTCAATAGCCGTTAAATCAAGCACATCGTCTATGAGTAATAGTAAATGCTCTCCAGCTTGATAAATGCTTTTCGCGTTTTCTTTTTGTACTTTATTAGCACTCTCATCATATCCATACAGCTGGGCTAAGCCTAAAATTGCATTTAATGGAGTTCTTAATTCGTGGCTCATACTGGCCATAAAATCTGACTTTGCTTTACTTGCAGACTCAGCTTGAATTCGTAATGCATTTAATTTTTGATGGTTATTCGCAACCTCATCAACCATATTATTAAATGCATTTATTACACTGCCCACTTCATTTTGTTGTTGTTTATCTATATGGCAATCAAAGTCGCCTTTGGCTAAACGTGAAAACCCAAGTTTTAGCGTCCTCAAAGGCGATGTAACCCTGTAATCCACCAGCCAAGCCAAACCTATAAAAACGATAACTAAAATAATAAATTGTATATATATTAAGGTGTAATGAAGTTTTGAAGATTCGTTAATTTCATTAGTAAAATTAACAACCAAGCTAATATTAGCCAGCGGTTTGTCTAAAAATATCACCTGTTGAGATAACAGCATGTCGCCGTTTTCATTTGCTCCAACCCAATTCTCAAGCGGATACAATTGGTTTTTTGAATCAACATCAACAATTTTAATACTTTTCCAATTTGGGCGAGTTTGAAGTTGACTGTCTATCTCTTCATATAGCTCTGCATATTGCCTAGTTAACAACGGAGTCGTTATAGAAGTCGATAACTGCGCTAAAGAACGCTGAGCAGCCTTTGAAAGGCCATCGTTTACCCAGCGCGCTTGTTCCGGTAAGGCGTAAAACATAAAAAGACAGGCCATAAGCAAGCCACAAAGCAATACCACAATAAAGCTTTGTGCTCTTAGGCTACGAAACCCTCTAATTTTCAACATAAAAAGAACGTAAGCCCCACTGAGTTAACTGCTGATACTCAGCTAAAGTTGCAATATTAGGTTTAATAATTGGGATACCTGCAAGCAAATGTTTATGCTCTGGGCTTTGCCCTATATCTAAAATAGCTTGTTGCACTTTTAACTGTATTGCAGCATCAACCCTTGGATGGGCTACAATTGGGTGGCGACTAATTTCACGCGTTTTATAAAGAATTTTGAGTTTATTTTGTAAGCTTTCTGGTTGTTGTTTAAATGTGCCCATTACACCACCGCCCGCCATTGTTGAGTGCAGTGCTACATTTAAATATACCGATGGATGAGTTTGGACATATACAGGCTTTATTGTTAGCCCGTATAACAATGCTAAATCAGCTCTCATTAATAATGACGCACCTAATGCGTTAGGTGCAGGGAATGCTATTTCAGCGCCCTCTAGTTGGCTTAAATTATCAATATCACTGTCTTTGTTTACGAGCAAAATACCTTGCAGCTTTCGCCCTGCATCTTTTATTAGTGGTAAATATCCCTGTTTTTCGTATGCTACAACACTATGCCATGGGTTCATGTATGCAAAGTCGTACTCGCCATTAGCAAAGGCTTTTTCAAATACAGGAATAGACTCAACTGTAATTAGCTTTATTGTTACTCCTGTTTGCTTACTTACTTGCTTTAACAAAGGTTGCCAAATAGTATTTAGCTTTTGCGGCTCGTATTGCGGCACTACACCAAAGGTATATTCTTGAGCTAATAAGAATGAGCTGTGTATCAAACATAATATAGCCACTAAATACTTCATCAATTCTCCAAATAATAGCGTGTCATTATTGCTTAAGCGTAGTTAAAGACTACTCAACACACCATTAAATTATTATATATTCGATATTTAGCATTGACCTGCTTTGATTACAGGTGGTTTTGGAGTGTATTTTTTATCTGTGAGCATATGATGCAAGTTCATAAATGTGGTGTAAGTACTTTTCAATCCGACCTTATTGCTTAGCCAAGTAGGTATTGCCCCATCAGGCAAAGCATATACTTGGTACTCAATATCAAGGCGGCCTTTGTTCTCGCTCAGTAGCCAGCGTGCATTTAAAGTAGTAATTCTTATGACGCCATTATTTCTGGGCTGCTTATTAGGGCGAGCATTAATAAGCAATTGGCTTTTATTTGCAGTTAACTGTGAATAACAAGAATAAGTAATGCTATCTCTATCTCTAACAGGCCAAGGAGAATTAAAATAACTGTACACTAAATTTTCTGATGGGCTTATGTGCTCAATAACCTTTACCTGAGATATATTTTCGAGCCATTGGGGTGCGGCATCGGTATCACTAAGTAATTCTAAAAACTCATTGGTGGATACGCCTTTCACGCTCATCTGCGCTTTTACTTCAAAGGTATTATCACTGTGGCTTTGATAATACACACTTACGCCATTTTTGTTTTTATACAAATGCCATATGGGCTCAGCGTAAGTGTTAAAACTAACTAATAAAAAAATAACGAATAAACACTTTTGCAACTGAATTTCATTACAAAAGCGCATCATTTATTTTTGCCAGTAAGGTTCTATGTCAAGTGAAGCAAGGCGACTTTGCTCCATCGCACTCACCAAATATTCAGACTTTTGTTCAAGCCATGACTGGATTTTAGCAAGCTGTTCGTCTTCTTGCCCTGCACATAATTGCTTTAAATACTCAAGCGTACTTAATTCATAAATACCATGAGAAATATCAAGCCAAGGCAATCTAAACTCTAGGCGTTCTTCTTTATCAAATAACGATCCTAAACAGTTACCGCTCAGTAGGCTATTTTCAAGTTGAGTGCGCAGGTTTAAATACGAAGCGACATCGAGTGTTTGCTCCTTTGGAAGCAACTCGTGCAGGTTTTTCCAGTCTTTATTAAAAAGCCTATTGGCAATAGACGACACATTTTGCTCAGCCGCTTGAAGCTCTGCTTGCCCCCAGTCTTTACGCCATTGCTTATCGATTAACCAGGTAGTTAACGATAGTAATAAACGATTATAACGTGCGCTGTGAAACAGTGCATTTATATCGTCAATGCTTGGCTGTAACTCTTTTAAGTCGCCAATGACTTGAGCAAGTGCTGGCGCCGCATTAATTTTTTTATAAAAAGCATGGCGTTTAGACGTGTACGTTTTTAATTGAATCGCGTTTTCTACCCACGCTAACTCACTTAATAACCATTTAAGTTCGGTACGTAAGTGCTCTGTACTTTCTTTAGATACTATATCGTCGTATAGCCAAAAAGTATGGCGGATTAAACTGATGCCGTCAGTTACGCGTTTAAGTGTTTTTAAACTTGGCTTATCGAAATAGCATTGCTCGTGCTTTTGTACAAAGCGAATGCCAAAGTTCATGGCTTCAACTAAAGCGCGCTCTTGAGTAGTCGACTTTGGTAATTGTACAAAACCAATAGATTTGCTTGGCATTAAAGGTTTTTCATCAGCAAGTCGATAACCACGCGCGGCCTTAGAATACAAACCTAAGCGTATGCAGTTTTGGCTAACTAGTATATCTGCAAATGCAAACAGCTCATTACGACTGCCCTCAACTAGCTCAATTTCTAGCTCGCTAATAATTTCAATTTTACCCGAAGCCGCAATTTCACCTTTATCGAGCACAACTTCAATTTTAGCGCCACTTTCGGTTTCAATTAACCAAGTACGACGAATAAAGTTAGTACTAAATATTGGATACAGGTTTTTTGAGATGGCGCTTATTTGCATGCCATGAGGCCAAATATCAGCATCAAACGCCATTAAATTAGGGCGGCTTGATTCAATTGGTAAATTGTACTCTGGACGTTGGTGTAAACCACCTACCACTTCACCTGCAAGCTTTATAGTTTGCTCGCATTCGCTGTCAGAACAACGCGTTCGAAAGCCTATATCAAGCGCTCTAAGCTCTCTGCTTGGCGTATCGTAGTATGCATTTTGTAAGCTGCGAGACGGTTTATTCTTCACCGTTTTTGCAAATTGAGTAATTAACGAGGGGATCAGTGGAATAACGGCATCTGATACCAAAAATTTCAGTTCTATCTCAGTATCCATTCGGTTTGCGGATTACCTTTAAAATAAATAAGTGCTCAAAATAAACAAAGCGCCTTAACAATGCAAATTTTTTAACCTTATTTTAGGGCCTGATGACCTTTGCGGATTAAAATTCGTTCTATCTAGGGGCAATTTAATCACAGCGTGAGGTTTGTAACCTAGTGGACTCGATAACTACTCCTGCGTTACCGTACTGGGTTACAATATCAGTCTTGCTATTGATCTATTTAATCCATACTATCTAACTACTTATGTGAAATAAAAATCACGTTCATAACGGACGCAGTTAGATCAACAAGGTAGATAAATGCTAAAACATTGTTTATTAGGGCTACTTTTAACAGCCACCACATTCATGAGTTATGCACAAGAAGCACAACCTGCAAATTCAACGAATGCAAACATCGCTTATATTATCGATAATCTATACACTTTTATGCGCTCTGGGGCGAGTAAAAATTATCGACTACTCGGCTCTGTAGATGCTGGAACAAAGTTAACCTTGTTATCAAATGAAGAAAACGGCTTTATAAAAATTAAAGATGATAAAGACCGCGAAGGCTGGATAGAAACTAAGTTTATTACTAAAACAGCTGGCTTACACCAACAGTATAAAACACTAAGTAGCGAAATGAGCACTATGCAAGAAAAGCTACGTCAAGCTCAAATAGAACTTCCACAGCTACAAGAACAAAACCAAACTTTAACAGATCAAAATCTGCAGTTATCTGCTCAAATTACTAAGCTTAAAACAACGCTAGAGCAAGAGCGCACTCAAAAAGAAGCTGCTAGCTCAAAAGAGAAACGCCAGCTACTTACTTACGGTGGTGCTATTGCGTTTTTAGGCCTGTTTTTAGGTATTATATTAACGATAGTGCTGTCACGTCGTAAGCGCTACGAAGGTTGGGCGTAAAGCTCCACCAACTAAATACAAAAAAGCCGCTTTATAGCGGCTTTTTATTCTCTGTATTTTCATGCAGTTCGAGTTTTGGTGCACTCATACCTTTGAGCAACCGACCAAATATATCAGCGCCGGTAATAATGCGTTTCACGTCGCTCCACACTAATACCACATCGTGATCAATGGCCCCATCAAACGATTTATCTAAAGAATGATTAGCCCGTATTTTTAAAATCACTTCACTCAAACGCATCGCTTCATCAGCAACAATTATAGGTCTGTGACAATAATGATAAGGGTCAAACGTATCTGGCTCAAATAACGCTGATCTTAAAAAGCCGTCAGCATCTACCACTAATAAAGGCCAACCGTCTTCATTGGTAATGATCACCCAGTTATAACCTGACTTATGTAGTTTGCGTAAAAACTCATTATCAGTTGTTAATGTAAGGTCTGGGAAAATAGGCAAATCAAGCTTAGTAGGCAAAGCAATAATAGAGTCTGGATCAATTACCTCACCCTCTTTGGTTACGCTTATTTCATCTAAGCTAAAAAAGTTAAGCGCGCCTATTCCCTCAACGTGTTGAACATCAGCTTCTTCAGCCTCTATGTGTTTGCGAATAATACCCCTGAGCTCACTTTCAGCAAAGTACGTAATCCCCTCTTTACCTAACCATGCATCGAGTATTAAAGCCGTTGGCTTAGCAACTATATAAAACAGAATCTGATAAAACTTAATTAACGGCGAAAGTAGGCTCGCCATTTTTAACGCATTACGCGAAAAATAAGCCTGTGGTGTTATTTCACCAATAATAGTAATTGCAATAGTTGAGAATAAAAACGAGCTTGCGCCCATTAATACCGAATCAGAAAGTAGTGTAAGTAGTACGTTAATACCTACGTTACCCCACAAAATAGTCGACAATAAAAAGTTAGAGTCGTTTCGAAGGGCCATTACTTTTATGGCCGCCTCGTTCCCTTTTGCACTTTCCATTTCAAGCTGAAGCCTACTTAGTGAAAAAAACGCTAAGTTTAAGCCCGAAAATATTGCCGATTGTGAAATACACAAAGCAATTGCACACCAAATCATGACTTCAAAGGTCATTGTATTTTCCTGTTAGTAATACCAATTCACTTAATTAAGCGAATTGGTATAAGGCTTATAAAAGCAATAAACTGCCTAAACCTAAAAAGGTAACAAACCCAACAATATCGGTAACGGTAGTTAAAATTACCGAACCAGATAACGCAGGATCAATTTTCATTTTGTCTAAAATAGACGGAATAACAACACCTGCTAGTGACGCGGCCACTAAATTCAATAATATGGCTACCGTAATCGTAATACTAAGCATTAAGTCGTTAAACCATAAAAAGGTTAGTAGGCCTATTACAAACGCCCATACCAAGCCATTTACAGCGCCAACACGCAGCTCTTTTTTAAGCAACGCATTACGGTTTGAATCTGTAACCTGTCCGAGCGCTAAACCTCGCACAATAACGGTTAATGTTTGACTGCCAGCAATACCCCCCATAGAAGCGACCACTGGCATTAATACAGCTAGTGCTACAACTTGTTCTATCGTTGCGCCAAATAAACCGATAAACCACGACGCTAAAAAGGCAGTAGCTAAATTAATACCTAACCAAATGCCACGGTTTTTAGCACTTTTTCGCACACTTGCGAACAGGTCTTCGTCTTCACGTAAACCACCGGCTTTAGCGGCTGCTTCATCAGCAATTTCTTGTCGTAATTCATAAGCAGAGGCAATGGTTAATCGCCCAAGTAATTTGTTATCAGCATTAACCACTGGCAGTGCCATTTTTTCACTGTGGATCACCACCTCTGCCGCTTCATATAAATCATCATCAGCATGGAGCAATGAAAAGTCATGATTTGCCAATGTCATTAAGTTATCGGTGTCGCTGGCTTTTATTAAATCATTTACCGCAACCTCACCTATTAAACTACCCTTGCGGCTTACTAAATAAATAACTTCACTGTATTGCGGTAAACCTTTGTGTAGCAATTTTTTAGCACCACCGGCTGTTAGCTTCTCCGATACTTTTAAAAAGTCAAAACCTAACCAGTGACCTAATTGTTCTGGCGGGTATTGCTGCGCTAAATCATATTGTTTGGTTTGCGCTTCATCGAGTTGCTTTTTTGCATACTCAACAAATCGCTCTGGTATAACTTCTTCAAGTTCCAGTAGCTCTTCTACATTAACTTCATCAAGAAGTTTAAAAGCCTCAGTGTCTTCTAGCGTTTGCAGCAACCACAAACAACTATCTTCACTTAAATTAACAAAAATTTCGTGTTGTGTGTCTTCATCAAGCAACTGCCAAATTTCAAGTCGTTGTTCTTTTGGTATCGCCTCAAAAAGTAATGACAGGTGCTCTGTTGAAAGCGTTAACTGCGCATCTGCTAATAATTTATTTTTGCGTTCTGTTGTATCGCATTGCAATAAATCATTTATGAGCTGTGGAAGTTGGTCTACCGGATACTCAATCATCTTAAAACCTTAAAATTTAAAAGCGCACATTATTTATAGTCTACTTGAACAATAAAAAATTGCAGAAAAAACGTGAACTTATTAAGCATGCGCAAGCTATTTTTGCGCATTGTATGGGCAAACTAAATGCAGTACTAATATTTATTTTAAAAAATTAAAAAAACAGTAAAAGGAATTGTTTTTGAGGGATTAAACAACAAGTAAGCAAACCAAAGGGATTACTTATAATAAAAAAAATCCCATATTAGCTAGGCTAATATGGGCAAAATCACACAATGAATTAGGTGTTTTTAAATTACGGTTTATGCTTTAAATTAAAGTCTATCAGTAATATTTCGTACTAAGTCAGAATCTACAAATTGAGTAATAAGTGCAGCGCCCCACGCATAGCCTCGCTGTATTGGGTAACCTTTAAAAATCCAGCGTTTACGCACGTGATTAAAGCGCTCCAAATAGTCTTGCTTTTTTTGTGGCAGAGGTTGCTCACCCAATTTATTCCATGCTTTATATACGCCTGACATGTCAGACCCTCGCATAAAGCGTTGCAACCAACGTGGAAAACGAGAAAAGCTAATAGTGGACTGAAAATCAATAAAATAAGGTTTACCGTCTGCGCCGCATAAAATATTACCCATATTACGCAAGTCTAAATGCACGATGCCTTTGCGATGCATTTTTGCTACTTGACGCTCAAGCTCACTAAAAAAGTTAACAGGTAGTGTTTTGTCTTCATGAATTAAAGCGCGCAGTGGCGTGCCTTCAATATAGTTATAAGCAACCGCTATCGGCGACAATCTACAAAAGCGGTTAGCAACTGCGTTAAGCTCTGCTAAACGGCTCAACCCTTTATACTCTTGATTTACCGACATACGTGCAAATGTTTTGCGGATAAACCAGGGGCTTTGGCTAAAATCTTTAACGATTAAATCAAATTCATTATCTTTATATCGATACACAATCGCGTTAGCAAAACGTCCCTTATGGACAACACTTAAGTGATGTTGCATAAACGTATGTTCTGGAAATTGCTGTTGTAATTGTACTAACAAATTATTTTCAATCATAACAAACCTAACAAGATGATAACTTTAATTGCCTAGGCAACTATATTATCAAAGTTAGATTCTGCGCACAATCAGATCAACTAATTAGCACGCTAACTTTCTATTGAAACAGTATCGCTATTTTATTGATAATCTACTTTTGGGGGGAGTCTGGCAGTGAATCAAGATTATTTATAGCTTTGAATAGTAAGTCGATTATTTGGTTTTTTTCTGGCTCTGAAAAACCATTTAATGCTTGCGCATAGACTTCGTTCACTACAGGCATAATTTCAGGACAAAGAGCTTTACCTTTTTCACTTAAACACAAAATAGTTGAGCGCTTATCAAGCTCACATTGCGTTTTAATAATGAGTCCTTTTTCTTCAAGTCGGTTTAGTAAGCGGCTCATAGCGCCACGATCATAAACCATATATTCGCAAAGTCCTGCAAGCGTATTAACCGACTCTCTCGCAAGTAGTACAACCACAATATATTGCGCAGAAGTTAAGTCCATAGGAAGTAACTTGGCATCAACATGAATGGCTAATCTCGAACGTAAAAAAGAGACTAAACGCCCCAAATCTTGCTCTGGCGCTAACTCTTCTCGAGTACAACGTTTAATTGATGGCATGTTTTGCATGGTTATTTCACTGTATAGGTATATTTGCATGCTGATAGACCTTAACGCATGCAAAAAATTCAATAATTTTTATAAAAAATCGCCCACAAAAATAAAGCCGCTATTAGCGGCTTTTAGTGTAGGGCTTTGAGCTTTGTTAAATCTTAAACTGGCCAACTAAGTGTCCTAAGCTTTCACCACGCCCAGCTAAATGCTGACCAACTGAAGAGGTGGTTTTACTTGAAATAGTTAGCTCATTAACTATTTCTTGAATAGCAAATACATTACGGTTTATTTCTTCTGTAACGCTACTTTGCTCCAGCGCCGCTGTCGCAATTTGCGTACTCATGTCGTTAATTGATCTAACTGAGCTTGTTACCGCGCCTAAACTTTCTGAAATAGCACGAGAGGATTCAACAGAGCGATTACAACTACTTTGGCTTGCTTGCATTGCTGCAACTGCATCTGATACTAAGTTATGTAGCTCACTCAACATTTCACTAATCTCTAATGTGCTAACTTGAGTACGACTTGCTAGGCTTCTTACTTCATCAGCAACAACTGCAAACCCTCTGCCTTGCTCACCTGCTCGCGCAGCTTCTATTGCAGCGTTGAGTGCAAGTAAGTTTGTTTGCTCAGCAATTCCACCAATTACACTTAGTACGCTATTAATCTTTTTAGATTGATCACTGAGTGAATCCACTTGTTCAGCAGCTAGGTTAATTTCGCCCATTAAGTTTGAAACCTCACTGAGTGAAATATCAACACACTCTTGAGCTTTAGCAACTTCTTGCGTTGCCGCTTGAGTTGACTCTGCCACTTGGTTTGTATTTTGAGCCACCTCATGAGAAGTAGCCGACATTTCGGTAATAGCCGTCGCAACAAGATCTGTTTCATGATTGTGATTAAGTAACTTGTCTTCAATTAATCGTGTTTGTGTATTTATGTCACCAGAAGCTGTCTTTACATCGTGTGTTACATCAACCACATTAGCAATAATGCCATGTAACTTACTTACAAACATATTAAATGCTTCGCCAAGTTGACCTATTTCATCGTTAGTATCAATGTCTAGACGCTTAGTTAAATCGCCCTCACCTTTTGCAATATCGTCAAGGCTTTGCGCCATGCGCTGTATCGGTTTTACCATTGTGTTTGCGGCAACTAACGCACATATAATTGTTAAAACAACCCAAAACAAAGCAATTAATAATAAGGTCATTACCTTATCATTCATGTGCTCTTGCATTGTTGTTTGGTATTTAAGTAGCTCTGCATCTATATCATCCATATATGCGCCAGTACCAATCATCCAGTTTGTGCCTGGTATCATTGCTGCATAGCCCATCTTTTCAACTAAGCCTGTGGTATTTGGTTTTTGAAAATGATAGTTAAAAGCGCCGCCGCCTTTTCTAGCTTGCTCTAATAAGCCCACTATTATTTTTTTACCGTTAGGGTCAGTCATCCCTATTTTATTTTGTCCTTCAATAGCATCACCTAGTAATGCATGAAAAACACTAATGCCATTGGTGTCGTATATAAAAAAGTAACCACCTTGGCCAAATGTTAAGTCTCTTAAAGCGTTTTTAGCATCTTGCTCAGAGCCATTTGCTAATTGATAACGAACAATTTTGCTAGCAATTTCAATTTCGGTACTTAGTAACCTTTGCTTGTCACTTATTAACTTAGTTTGAAATGCTTCAAAATTTTGTTGCTGATTTTTATTCTCTAAATAATAAGAACTCAGCATTAAGCTGATCAAAAGTAGCATTAGCGGTAAAATAGCTAGTAACAGCAATTTGTTTTTCAAGCTTAAATTACTCATTTTTTCTCCGGGGTGTATAAATGCATATATAACGACAATTGCCAAAGTTAAATTACGACTGTTTACTATGTTTTATTGGGTTTAAAACATAGTAAATAAAAAATTTGGTGGGAGTATACTCATACCATGCTCTGCGTGCTGATATTATAGTCACAAGGGAGGTATTTGAACACTAAAAACACTGCGACCTTTGTATTAATCAATATATTATTTACCACCCTTTTTGTTATATTCAAAATTCTAACGACTGTATTGATCTAAAATTAATTTGATAGCGTACTGAACCGCTCGATTGCTTCGTATGTAATGAGTTAACTCATTAGTCATGTTAGTATTGGTTTTAGGTTCATATAAATAATGAATATATGGATATTAAACTTCCATTAACATATAATAGTCCTATATTCCTAATACCAAACAACTAGATCAAAATTGGAACACATCACTTTGAGCCACAGTTATAATCTAATAAAAATGAATTATTAATGAAGTATATTTTATACCTTGCACTTTTAGTGTCGGCACACGCATTCGCAACGCCTGTAAATAATAGTATCGCTTTTTACTACTCAGCGCCGATGCCATTAGCCGAAATGACCTTTTATTCTCGCGTTGTAGTTCAGCCTGACCTTGTGACTGAGCACGAACTCAATTGGTTTAAACAGCGTAACATAGCTGTTTATGCTTATTTAAGTGTTGGTGAGTCGTTTATTGAAAGTGAGTCCTCACTCGCAGTTAACCCTAACTGGAATAGTCACATTGCCGATTTAACATCTACGCATTGGCAACAACGTGTGCAAAATAACGCAGCTGCTTTAAAAGCACGAGGCTTCAGTGGCTTGTTTTTAGATACTCTAGACAGCTATCAACTTTTAGATGACAAGCACAGTAAATCAGAACAAAAAAATGGCTTAGTCGCAATTATAAAAAGTCTGTCTGGCACGTTTAATAAACACCTTATCCTCAACCGAGGCTTTGAGTTACTACCTAGACTTACTGGTTTAGCCAGTGATTTAGTGGCTGAAGGTTTATATAGCCATTACAACCCAATCAATAATAGCTACAAATTAACCACCGAGAACGATCAAGCTTGGCTAAGTGCACAATTAAAAACGGCACAAAAGCTTGGTTTTAAAGTACAAGTTATTGATTATGCACAGCCTGACAACCGTCTTGCTATGGCGCAAAAAATAAAACAGGCAGGTTTTATTCCCTGGGTAACTGATGGGCACTTACAAACATGGGGTACATCAACTATATCACCAGTACCAAGACGCATCCTCATTCCGTACAACAGTAACGTTAAGCCACTCATTTACACTACCGTACATTTAAAGCTTGCGACCATGATTGAGTATTTGGGGTATATACCTGATTACATAGATATGGCAAAGCGCGATTTACCTTTAGTTGATCCTAGCTTACATGCTGGTATTATTTCGTGGACCTCAAGCGACGCATTTTACACACCCACACTAAACAATTGGCTTGAAGCTAATTTAGGTGTGGTGCCAGAGCTTATTTTAGGCGAGTTACCACAATCAACTAAATTATTATTAAGCTTAGGTATTGAGTCGTTAAACACACTACCTGAAGGTCCATATAAACAAGATAGCTTTGCACCTTGGCTTAAAGGGGAGTCCACAACACCTCCCCCTATTGTTAAACCATACTTACTCAAATTATCAACTGATGCGACTCCTTTAATTACAATAAAATCATCGGATGACACAATAGTTGTACAAGCTGCTAAAACTAAATATGGTGCAGTAGTAGTTGCTCCTTGGCTAATTGATACATTTCCGATGGAAGGCAGCAAATGGGTTATTGATCCGCGTACATTGCTTACTCAAGCAATGGGATTACCACCTATATTAGTGCCAGATACAACCACCGAAAGCGGCAGGCGAATGCTTACTTTGCATATCGATGGAGATGGATTTACAAGTGTTGCCCACTACGCAGGTAAGCCTTATTCAGCAGAAGTAATTCGAGATGAAATAATTAAACACTACAAACTACCGTTAACGTCATCAGTGATCCAAGCTGATATTGAAGAAGGCGGTATTCATTCTAAACAAAGTGCCAAACTCGAAGGCATTGCGCGTAGTATTTTTAACCTGCCTTACGTAGAAGTTGCTTCACACACTTATAGTCATCCCTATTTTTGGACAGCACTATCTGGGCAAAAAAAAATAGATGAAGACGACACAGATTACGGTTTTCATCTAGACGTGCCTGGCTACAACACAATTAGCCTTAACAAAGAAATTACCGACTCGATAAAGTACATTAATGACAAGCTCGCACCTAAAAATAAAAAAACAGTAATGATGCTATGGTCTGGTGATGCAACACCTGGCCCAAAAGCACTTGAACTTGCTCGTGACGCTGGTGTGTTAAATGTCAACGGTGGTAACACTGATGTAAATGCTGATAACCCAAGCCTTTCTCACATCTCCCCTATCGGTCGCCCTGAAAGAGATTTGCTGTATCAAATTTACGCCCCCATATTAAATGAAAATGTTTACACAAACCTATGGCATGGCCCTTATTACGGCTTTAGACGTTTAACCGAAACTTTCGAAATAACAGAAAAACCATATAGGTTAAAGCCTTACACTATTTATTATCACTTTTACTCAGGCGAAGTTCTTGCGGGCTTAGACGCTCTTAAACACAACATTGATTATGTTTTAGCAAGGCCAAATACACCGGTGCATTTAAGCCACTATGCAAAAGTAGCAAAAGACTTTTACTTTTCTGCACTTGCAAAAAACAGTAATAATGAATGGTTATTTAGCTCAAAGTACATTCGTACTCTGCGCATACCTACCGATTTTGATGTGCCAAACATATCTCAAAGTGAAGGTGTATCTGGTGTAACTGAAAAAGGTGACTACATACATATTATAAATAACATAGCTCGCCTTAGCTTTGATCATAGCCAAAATAGTAAAAAACCTTATTTAGCATCTGCAAATGTTGTTATTGATAACTGGCAAGTTAACGGACCGGTTAGTTTTAAAGCATGGGTGCCCGCTTCACTTGATTTAATTAATGCACGCTCATGCGAATTTGTATCTAATTTGGGTGAACACTTTAAAGGTGTAACACGCACTAATGTGACGCACTTTAATCTGCCAAAAGGTCAATTTTATGGTTACCTTAACTGCAACGGATCTGCTCTATAATGAATACTAAAAAGCGCCCTCAGTTAATTTCTATAAAAACAATATTAGCGATACTAGCTGTAAGTTGTTTTGCACTTTATGCGTTATTTCCCCATACCTTATTTTTTGAAGATGATGCACTTTCACAAGATTATACTTTTGAGAAATCTTACCTTAATGCAGCACTCAATGCAGAGCCCGACAACGAAAAGCTTCGCGCAAAATTGGTTGAGCTACATATAGGGCTTAGTGAGTATTCACAAGCCACTAACGAGCTTGAAAAGCTACCTAGAGGCGAGCGCAAAGCAACACTTGAAATAAAGCTGCTTTACTCATTATGGCTAGCAAGTGGTGCTAAAGTTGACGACCGCTTTGAAGAGCTATCTTTAAAAATAGGAGCTCATAAAAATTGGAACGAACAAATACTGACTATTGCAAAAGCCGTTGGGTTAAACGCAAAAGTTGCTCAGTATTATCAAAAAAATAAACAGCCACTCCTTGCAGCCGATTACTGGTTAAGCGCAGGGGAACCTGACAAAGCATTCGATATTTATAAAACAAATATAAATGCTGACATTGCAGCTAAAGCGATTGAAACTGCACTTGGCGCAAATAATCCGATTCAAGCTTATGCATGGTGGAACACCTACGGTGACAAAGCCGATGTTAAACGCACCCTTTATTTAGCAAACTTGGCTGGCAACACAGAAGATGCAGCTCAAGCGGTTGAAAGCTTATTAAAGAGCGACCCAAATAACAGCGAGTACTTAACGCAAGCAATGCACCTGCGTTTAGCAAATGGAAATGCAAAAGGGGCTGAGCAATTACTTGCAAAGTTATTACTACAAAGCCCAGATGACAAAGAGCTACATTTATTAAATTGGAAGATAAAGCGCTGGCAAAACAAGCCTAAAGAGGCACTTCGAGAGTTTAAATGGCTAATGTCTAACAAAGCCGTAACCCCTGCGATGCTTACCGATAGTATTAACGATGCCACCGCTTTATATTTATACCAAGATGCTAATGATATATACGAATATAAAGCCCAAAATAGAAATCTAAAAGGAAATGGCTTTGCTAATTGGATGCAAGCTAACGAATTTATTGGTAACACAAAGCAAGAGTTAAATAATATTGAACGCTTTGAGCAAATAAATGGTAAAAGTGCATTATCACAATATTGGAAAGCAAAAGTACTTCACGATACTGGTAATTTAAAAGCCTTAAGGGTCTTGTGGCCTACATATAAAGGGCCTAAAAATGAAGAAGATTTACTTTGGATTGCCCGCGCATTTTGGCTAGAAGATGACTTTTCTACAGCTCTGCAAGTACTAAAAAACAAACATGAAAGTTCTGACGATGAGTTTTGGAGTGCCAATGTAGACATGGCAATGCGAGTCCAAGACAAAGCTCATGAGCTATATGCATTAGAGCAGTTGCAACAAATAAGCCCTTTAAGCGTAGGCGACATGCTGCACTACCAACAATTGCGCTTTGAAGGTAGGCCTCAGGGGCTTCTTGATTATTTATGGAAAAGTGAGTCGCAAACTGACCGTCAATTGATTCAAATTGCATTATTAAGCACACAAGTAAATGATGCTAAATCAGTTGCACGTATTCATGCTGAACTTGATAAACAACGATATAATAAAGCTCTCTATCCTGCTTGGTTAATTCTTTCTAATTGGTATCAAAACCAAAGTGATTTAAATTCAGCTTATACAACTTTAAACCGCGCTGCTAAATTAAGCGAATATGACTCTGATGTTGTGCTTGCACAAGGTTGGTTAGCGCTGCAAATGCATGACACTGTAATGATTGGCCGCATTTTAGCTCGCTATTTTCAAAGCGACACTTCCTATGCGTGGACGCAGCTTTTAGCTAGCCTATCTATTTATGAAAAATCATATAACAGTGCCTACTTTTATTTGCGTAAATTGGCCATTGCAGAGCCAAGTGACTTAACAACACTGGTTAACTTAGCCGATGTAATGAAGCAACTTGGTTATTATGCAAATGCTGCTGAACTTAATCACTATTTACTGCAACACTTACCTAAAGATAAATATGCATACAGAGGCCTAATGTTCCGCTGGGCGGGCGCGATGGCTGTTCCTCATTTAATGCAATTAAACACAATGGAAGAACTTGCCCCCGACACTATTGGTGAACCTCAAACAAACTGGTGGTTAGCGCGCAGGGCTGCACAAAAATTAGAGCCATGGCAAAAGCTACAACTTTATATGACCAACGGCGAGTTTAATAAAGCGAAACAGCTTATAGCTGAAGGTTCACTAAGCAAATTAGATGAGCTAAACGCCCTACTCTATTTAAAACAACCCTATGCCACCATGCAACGTTGGTACGAAGAACTCACTGAAGAACCAAGTCAATCGCAATTGAGTTTACTTAGAAATGCACGCGCATCCTATTTTAGAGCGCTTGAAATTAACCTATCGCCAGAGGCTGGTTTAAACAGTAGCCAGTACGATGTAAACGTTTATTTTCCTTATGCTAATGGGCAATGGAAATTAAGTTTAAGTAATCAGCAAAACCTTGATAACAACGGATTACTGTTTGCGATAGAAGATAAAATGACCTTTGGTCGTTGGTATTTTGATGCAAAAATAGATTCGCACCAAGGCAGCTTAGTTAGCCGCCAAGGTCTTAGCTTAGACTCTCGTTATCAATGGGATTCACGAACACAGGTAGGTTTAAAGCTTGAATATAATGTTGAAAACCGCCAATCAGAAGCACTACTTAGCTATGCTCAGCTAGATAAAGCCACGGCCTATGTTAACTACAATATTGATGGTAGACAAAACGTACAGCTATCAGCAGCAGCGATGTCTTTTTCTCGAAGAAGCGATGGCAGCTCACTAATAAACGGCCAAGAATATAATGCTCGTTACCAATACAGCATTTTAAAAGACCGCCCAATTTGGAACGCTTATTTTAGTGCGCAATGGCAAGACTTTGAACGTGTTAATGCATTAATAAATACAGATGCAAGCAGAAGACCGCTAAGAGTTGACCTTCAACCATTTAGACGTTTTGCACTAGGGACCTCATTTGCTTCAACTGGTTCATTAGAACCTCCTTATTTAGGCGCAAGCCCTTCGTGGTTATTTGATATAAGTACTGGCTATCAAACACTTAACGATACAGTAGATGTATCAGTTTCAAGTGGCGCTGGTTGGTCTGTACTGGGCGATGATTTATTTAAATTACAGCTAGGTTACCAAAGTAGTAATAAAGTGGGTAACTCAGATACACAATTACAATTAGGTTATTACGTACATTTTTAATGTTAGGAGAGAGTATGTTTCGTTTAATTATACCGTGTTTGGTATTACTATTATCAGCATGTACCACCAGCAGAGTTGCTGATGATATAGAGCTTAGCCCTTCAAAAACAGTGGCACTAATGCCGCTTGTTAATCATGCTCAAACACCGCTTGCCGGTGAGCGTGCTGAAGATATTTTAGCCAGCATTTGGCAACAAAATAAATTACCAACTCTTATACGTGCACCTCGCGTAAACAGCAAAGAGCTTCCACCGCTGGATGATCAATACCGTTTAGACAATGCTATGCAATGGTTAAGCACTCAACAAGCTGACTATGTACTAACAGGCAGCATTGAAGAGTGGCGCTATAAAGCAGGCCTTGATGGCGAACCTGTTGTTGCACTTACATTATCACTCACTGTAAATGGACAAACCACACCAGTTTGGACAGGTACTATTGCTAAAAGTGGCTGGGGCCGCGATAGCATTGCAGCAACAGCACAAGATGTGATTGCCGATTTAATTTCTTATATAGAGGTTAGTGAGTGAAAACACATTTCCTTAGACCAAGAGACGTTCCTGAGCTACAAATATGGGCTGAGGTATTTATATTTACCGCGCTTGCTTTAGGGCTGCCTGTATTATTTAACGCACAGGACCCATTTTGGACTGAGGGAGGGTTTTCGTGGCCTGTACTTGGCCCTCTTTTAGTTTCTTTACGCTATGGCTTTTCAAAAGGCTTTATTAGTATTTTATGTTTGCTTGTTGGCCAACTTTTTTTACTTCAAGCAAATATTTTATCACCGCAAAGCGACTTCAATATTAACGCTATGATTGGCTACATTATTGTAATTATGATCACAGGCGAATTTAGAGATGTGTGGGAGCGTACTAATCAGCAGCAAAGTATTCAGCTTGAGTACGTAACAGATCGTCTTGAAACTTTTACTCGTCAGTATCATTTAATTAATTCATCTCACGATAGAATTGAGCAAATGCTAGCTGGGCATACGTTAAGTTTACGTGAATCACTACAAGCAGTAAGAACCTCTATCGGGCTATTAAAAGAAAGAAGACTTGATAGCGCAGCGCAAAAAATAATCGACTTATTTGTTGAGTACGGTTCGCTAGAAAGAGCGGGATTGTATAAAGTTGAAAACGACAGTGTTTTAGAGCCACCACTTGCCTCTATAGGTAAGATGAGTCAAATAGCTAAAAACGATCCTCTTATATTAGCAATGATCGAAGAAAAAGAATTAGTATCGGTAAAAGACGAAAAAGCATCATCGGGTATAAGTAAATACCATATAGCAATCCCACTTATCGATGTAAACAATACTATTTACGGCGCTATTTTGGTTGAAAGAATACAATTTTTTGCGCTTAAAAATACAACTCTGACATTACTTGCTGTAATGGCTGGGCATATAGGCGATTTACTTCGTCATGAAATAACAAACCCAGTAATGACGTATGAAGAGTCTCCATACTTTATTCGCCAAGTTAAGCGCGCAAATAAAGAAGCAAAACGATACAACATTCCATCGCAGCTACTAAAAATAAAAGCCAACAATATTACTGATAAATCGACTCAGCTTATGAGTTATTTAAGTGAAGCCCGTCGTGGTTTAGACATTTATTTATATGATGATAAAAATCAGATATTACTGCTATTAATGCCATTAGCTGATGAACTTGAAAAAGCAGGCTTTATTGCCCGAATGAACACTTGGTGTAAAGAGCGCACTGGTAGCACTTTAGCTGAGCTTGATATTGCTATTGAGCAACAACTTGCTCTACCAATAAGCTCAGATGACATAAAGAGATTGGTTTCACTTTCATGATTATAATTATTGTAGCGGCTATTTTAGGGTGTATTTGTCAGTACTTTGCACTAATAGAAGTACTGGAAACACCTAATTGGTTTTTAGCTATACTATTGCATGCTATTGCTAGCATCCTTTTTGCTTTTGTTAGCTATTTCCTGATACCTAAAAAATACAAAACGACTCCTTATAGCTCTTTAGTACTCATGTTTTTATTGTTGTTTACATTGCCTGTACTTGGAATTATAGGCGTTGTAGTAGCGCTTACGTTTGCTCTGTGTAAACCTCTCAAAAACGATGACATAGAAATTGAAGAGCATAAAATACCTGAGCTTCCTTTTGAAGCCAGAGCAATATCAGCAAACCCGACCTATTCTATGGGCGGACTTAAAGCAATTTTGAAGCACGCGAGTGAACCAAATAAACGTCTAAGTGCCGTAATGGCGGCTCGTCACATGAGTGACTCACAGGCTATTCCTATTTTAAAGCTAGCACTTAAAGATTTAGAAGATGATATTCGCCTACTCGCCTACTCAACCCTTGATGGTAAAGAAACCAAACTCAACGAAAAAATCAGTTTGTACCAGCAAGAAATAGCCATTACGACTAAGCAGCCAAAGTTAAGTAATTTACAAAAACAACTAGCCGAACTTTATTGGGAACTTAGCTACTTAGGTTTAGCACAAGGTGCGCTTCGTAAATACGTTTTAGAAAAAGCCGAAGCACTTGCACAGCAAAGTATTGAGCACGTAAAAACACCTGCAACTTTTATATTTTTAGGGCGTATATCTTTAGCCTTAAACAAATACGAAATAGCCCATGAGTACTTACTAAAAGCAACTGAGTCGGGCATGGCAAGGCGTCATGTTCTCCCCTATAAAGCCGAAGTTGCCTTTTGTATGAACAAGTTTGACGACTGTAAACGCTACTTAAAAGAACTCCCAGAACAACCTAAGGGCAGTGAATTACGTCATTTACAGGAGTATTGGCATGAGTAACAAAAATGCAGACATTTTACTGCTTTTAGAAGGTACTTACCCTTATGTGCGTGGTGGCGTATCTAGCTGGGTCCATCAAATAATTGAAGGGTTACCTCATTATAACTTTGAGCTTGTTTTTATAGGTGGAGCGCCAGAGCATTATGGCGATATTCAATATACCTTGCCTGAAAACGTTACCAAGCTGCATATTCATTATTTAGTACAAAATGATACCTCTGAAATAAAAGCTAAGCACGGGGTTAAATATAAAAAAGAACTCTTTGATTTTTGGCAGCAACTACAAAATTATTTTAGAGATTGTAACGAGCCAATCCCGACTGAATTACTAAAGTTTGCATTTGAAACTTTAGCTAAAAAAGACGGTATTAACGAAGCCGACTTTTTATATAGTGAATCGTCATGGCAAGTACTCACTAATTATTATTCAACTTTTTGTGATGAATCCTCTTTTATTGACTTTTTTTGGTCATATCGCAATTTATATAAGCCGCTATTTAAAATAGCCGAAATTGCACGAGGGCTTCCTAAAGTTAAACTTATTCACTCAATATCTACCGGGTATGCGGGTATTTTAGGATCCGGCGCCAGTGTAATAAGTAATACTCCCTTTTTGTTGACCGAGCATGGTATTTACACCAAAGAGAGAAAAATAGATCTTATTCAAGCCAGTTGGATCAAAGAGTCAGAACAAAGCCTAGGTAAAAACTTAAATACCGAGATGGGCTTTATTCGCCGAATGTGGATCAGCTTTTTTGAGCAAATTGGCCGAACAACATACCAAGAAGCAGATAAGATCATTTCGCTATACGATGGTAACAGGCAGCGCCAAATAAAAGATGGTGCAGCGCCAGAAAAAGCATTTGTTGTGCCTAATGGCATTAAAACAGTGCGCTTTATTGAAGCGCTTGATCAGCGTCCAAAACAGATACCACCGGTTGTTGGATTAATTGGACGTGTAGTGCCTATAAAAGATATTAAAACCTTTATACGTGCGATTAAAGAAGCGCAATCGATATTACCAGAGGTCGAAGGCTGGATCATCGGCCCTTTCGAAGAAGACCCACAATACTACAAAGAGTGTGAGCTACTGGTAGGCAGCCTTGATTTACAAAACAGTGTTAAGTTTTTAGGTATGCAAGATATTACTAAAATTTTGCCTCAGCTCGGAATTGTAGCTTTAACCTCGATTTCTGAAGCGCAGCCTTTAGTGCTTTTAGAGGCAATGGCGGCTGGAGTGCCTGTACTTGCTAGTGATGTTGGCTCGTGCCGCGAAATAATCGAAGGCGGAACTGATGAAGATAAAGCGTTAGGTAAAGCCGGTGAAGTTGTCCCAATTGCTTCTCCGAGCGAAACTGCAAAACAAATATCAAACATGCTAACAAATGAGCAAACTTGGCTTGAGTATCAAAAAAGTGGTTTAGACCGCGTACAAAAATTTTATGACGAGAGCCACATGTTTGCCCGTTACGATAAACTTTATAAGGATACAATAGCATGGCTGGAATAGGTTTTGAGATACGAAAAATTCTCAAAAAAAATACCCTGCTCTCAGTTTTTGAAGCATACGGCTACGCAGGTTTAATAGGCTCAGGGCCTTGGCTGCTCTCTATTGTAGCGTTAATGCTTATTGGTATTTTAAGTTTAGGAATTGTATTACCTAAAGTACTTATTATTCAATTTTTAACGCTTGTTACCTACATGATGGCCGCCTCACTTATTTTAACGGGTGGTTTGCAGTTATTACTAACTCGATTTATTGCCGATTTATTTTTTCAAAAAGAAGAGGCAAAGGTACTGCCTAATCTACTCGGTGCACAGCTTATAACAACAATAGCCGCGCTATTGGTAGGCTTGGCTGTATGGCCTATGCTCCCTATACCTGTTGTTACTAAGATTATAATTTTAGGTGCCTTTGTAAGCTTATGTAATCAGTGGCTTGGCGCTATTTTTCTATCAGGTATGAAAGAATACCGGTTAATTTTAATAACCATGCTAAGTGGTTACGCCTTTATGGTATTACTTGCATACTTATTAAGAGACTGGCAGTTAGACGGCTTATTTTTTGCGTTTTTTGCAGGCGAAGCTCTGCTCTTTTTTAGCTTTTTGTTTATGATTATTCGCCGCTACCCGGGTGAAAAACTTATAAGCTTTGACTTTTTAAGCAATAAAAAAGTGTATTACAGCCTATTCTTTTGTGGTCTGTTTTATAACATTGGTGTGTGGGCTGATAAAATCATTTTTTGGTATTCACCAAGCACATCAATTCAGATTATTGGCACGTTAAGAGCCAGCCCAATTTACGACTTACCTATATTTTTAGCCTATTTGTCTATTATTCCCGGTATGGCTGTATTTTTAGTAAAAATGGAAACCGACTTTGTAGAAGAATACGACCGTTTTTACACAGCTATTCGAGAGGGTTCATCGTTAGAAGAGATTTACTATTTAAAAGACAATATGATCCAAACTGCACGTGCCGGTTTATACGATATATTTAAAATTCAAGGTATTACCGTTGCCTGCTTATTATTATGGGGCGAGCAAATACTTACCTTTATTGGTATTGATCCAAACTATAAAACGCTTTTATTTATTGATGTAGTTGGTGTGGGTGTACAAGTTATATTTTTGTCTATTTTAAATATTTTGTTTTATTTAGATAAACGCTCAACCGTCCTGTTTTTAGCGGGACTATTTTTGGTAATAAACGTTGTTTTAACTTTGCTATCAATCGCTTTTGGGCCGCAGTTTTATGGTTACGGCTTTGCTCTCTCAACTATTATTACCTCTGTTGTTGGCTTATTTTGGCTTTCTAAACAATTTGAAGATTTAGAATACGAAACGTTTATGCTGCAATAGCATAATATAAAGGCTGCTGATGCAGCCTTTATATTTAAAGCTTTTCGTACAAAATAAAATAATTAAATATTGGAAAGCGGCTGATACACACCATGTTTATAGCTCATATAAGCGCCTCAGTTTAAAGTAAAAAAGACTAGCTCAGTAAAGATATAAAATGGGTATAAAACAAAGGGCTTATAAAAACCAAGCTACCTTGGCTTAGCTAATCTCTTGTACAATTAAACTTAGCTAGTTTAGCTTTATGCTAAATGAGGTAGCCGTTGCAATTACTTACTCACCCATCGCGCTTTAAAACCACGCGTATCAACATGTATAAATGCGCCTCTGTGCGACTTAGGCCCATAAATACCTAAACCACCTAGCAAACCTTTAAATGATTCACGTCTAGCTAACGACTCCACTATATCGGCCATCGCTTTAGCGTCACCAATTGAATGCTTACCGTCATTATTTATATCATCCATACGGTAGTTGCCATCGTTATCTATAAAAATATCGGCAGCATCACCAAATACATGTCGGCTAAGTTTTACATTGCCAATTGATTTGTTGTAGTACGGAGTTCTATAACCGCTCATAACCACCATATTACTAACCGGTATACCTTCTAAAATCAGTTCTTTGCGTATTTTTTCTAGTTTAAGTAGCAACTTATTTTGTAAAAATAAATACTTTGGGTACTTACTTCGCTGCTTACTAACAAATTCTTTTAGTGAAAAGTGAGGTGATATTTTTACGTTTTCATTTTCAGGCGTTACCTTAACAAAGCCATCGGGCACTATGTAGTGTGAAGCGTCTTTAATCTGTGAAGGTTTAGGATAGTGCCCAATGTGGTAATACTTGAGCTTTCCTCCTTCAACATTGTCTGCCGGTACTTTTACAAATACGTTGATTTTCATACGCTGTTTTTTATCGGGCGACTCAATAATTACCGTTGTTAAACCTGGCTCTTTGGGTGCTTGCCATTGCCAGCGGTTGGTGTCTGTAAGCTTAGATTTCCCTTGAGTGTTAATTAGCGTGTAAGCATTTTTTGATTGCGCAAAAAGCACTTCAAACTCAACTTGCTCTTTGGGCATTACAAATACTGAAAACACCGAATATGGCATAACTATATCGTTAATTTTTAGGCTAAATTCTGCATCTTCAAAGTTGGCTTTGTTTTTTATATCAACTACCTGATGTGCAGGCTTTATAGGCGCGGCAGCAAGTACACTATTGCTAAATATAATTGTGAATATGGCGATAGAAATATAATGAATAAATTGCATAAACCCTCTCATTATTTATTTTTTAATAAAGCGGCAATCACCGATTGTTCGTCATTTTTTAATAGCGCTTTTTTATCGCGTTGATATATGTCATCTCTAAAGTTAACCAGCTTATTTTCGTCAACCCATGCAGTCCAATAAACTAAATGAATAGGAAGAGGCTCATCTAAATAAAACGTCTGAGTACTATTTTGAGCAAGTGCTGTGTCCATATTATTGAGTGTTTGCGCTTCTCCTTCGTACTTAATAATTTCACGCGCTAACGAAAAAGGCTTTTCTATTCTTATACAGCCATGCGATAAAGCTCGATTTGCTTGGCTAAAACGGTGCTTTGCTGGTGTATCGTGAACATAAATTGCTTCGGCATTGGGGAATAAATACTTAACCTCCCCTAGGGGGTTTTCTTCACCAGCACGTTTTACTAAAAAGTGATCAAATTGGTACGGCTTAATAGAATCCCAATCAATGTTGCTTGGATTAACAGTTTGTGAGTCTAGGTAGCTGTTTTTTCTAATTTCAATATTATTTTTTACAAGGTAGTCAGGATCCTCGGCTACCTTTGGAGCAATTTCTTTGGTGGCAATTGAGGTGGGTATACGCCATTCAGGATTAACTACAAACTTTTCTATTTCGTCGCTAAATGCAGGTGTTTCCCAACTTGGTTTACCTACAATTACGTTATTTTTTAATTTTACATCGCCAGCTTTTACAAATCGTAAGCTGTATTCAGGAATATTTACATACACATATTGCTCATCACTTGCGCCTGCAAAGTTAGTTATTCTATAAAAGTTAAGTTTTAATTTATCGAGTTTTTGCTGTGCGGGCACATTAAGCGATGCAAAAGTACGCTTACCCACTCGGCCATCAACTTTTAAACCATGGCGGCTTTGAAATTGCTTAACAGCTTGCTCTATATCTTTATCAAACGTGCATATAACTTCGTCGCACACATTAGTTTTTAAGTCACGCTCTTGGTATAAACGCTGTGCAAGTAAGCTCACTTGTTTATTATTACTGCCTAGTTCAAGCAATTCATCGTTATATAAGTGTGTAAAACCACCTTTGTTAACTATTTCTTGATACCAATTAATGGCTTTTTCTGTACGTTCAATTAACTGCGCTGAATATTGGTCAAAGTAGTAGGTGTCATCAGCTTGCATGTAACTTTGTGAGTTGTAAGCAGCTAGTGAAGAGTTAGCGAGTACCACACTTTCAAGCTCATTGGCAGCGAGTGTTGGTGCTGAGCATAAACCGCTCATGCCAATAAACAATGCAGTTATTAAAGTAAAACCCTTTGCTTTAGTATGCGCTTGATTTGAAAATGACCCCTTCACTGTGTACCTCCTCGCTAAATATCGTTGATAAATGCTTTTGTACTTACCACTAAGTAGTACTCTGGAGGTGCAACGGTAATGCCAAATTAAAGTTTCAAAATAAACAATTGAAATTTAATGACTTTTTAAAAACCCTTATTCTAAACGTTAATAAATTAAACTAGAGAATATGTAATTAATATGCTCAAGTGTGTAAAGTTGCTATGGCAATTAATCTTTTAAAAAAGCTAAAAAACCACGTTCATAACGACTCAAGTACTTTGTTTTTCGTGGTAATGAAAGGGACTCTCTCCACGCAGTTTGAGTATCTTCATCTTCTTTACACAGCGTAATTAAATCGGGATGCACATAAGATTTGCGTGCTATAGCGGGAGTATTACCAAGTTGCTCAGATACGCTATCAAGCATGCTTTTTAAACTAAGCGCCCCTTTAGCTTTAGCTAATTGTTTGAATGCAATAACGCTTGCTCGCCAAGTTCTAAAGTGTTTTGCACTAAACTCCTCACCCATTATTTGCTGAATGTATTGGTTTATTTCACTTGATGTAACATTTGTGCGCTCACCTTCATTTATATACTGAAATAAATGCTGCCCGGGTAAATCTTGTAAGTCTTTTATAACATGGCTAAGCACCCTGTCGGTTATATTTACTTCACGTTCTTTACCTGACTTGGCACGATATTTTAGCTGAATATTTTTGCCCGTGAGTTTTGCATGGCGTGTTCGTAATGTTGTAGCACCAAAACTTTTATTTTGCTTTACGTTACGCTCGTTACCTACCCTCAGCGCACCTAAATCCATAAGTCTTACAACTGCTGCTAAAGTGCGCTCAATATTAAGTTCATCGCCTTGTAAGTCTGTTTCTAAACGCGCTCTTAACAAAGGGAGTTTATTACCAAATACTCCACATGCTTGGTATTTTTTTGCTTCTTGTTGCGCCCTAAATTCAGGATGGTAGCGGTATTGCTTTCGCCCCTTACTATCAAATCCTGTCGCTAAAATATGCCCGTTTTCTTCTGGGCAAAACCAGGCGTTTTTATAGGCAGGCGGAAATGCCAATCCATTCAAACGATCAATCACATTTTGCTCTTTTATTTGCTTACCGATTGGATCAAAGTAAAGCCAACTTTTATGTTTAAGTTTACGAGTGATCCCTGGTAAATTATCGTCTACATAAATTAGCTTCATTAACCCTCCAGTTATATTTAAGCATGCGTCGGAATATAAAATGTATCACTTTAAAATAACCTTAAACTGAACAAGATTATTGATATATAATAAAAAACCAACAACAATTATAAATACTTAATATATATTAATAATTCTATTTAGGTTTTCGCAAAAGTAGGTCTAACTTACGCGCCAGCAACAAGTCTATTACGATTAAACTCGATGCACTTAGCGCTAAAATAAAGCTACTTGAGATAGATTTATTATCCTAAGTTCAGATTAATTACACTTTGTCCCCCGCAATTGGGGTGCTGTTTAAATGGAGAATTCAATGGCTTTTGATTATGGATCGATTGATCTTGGACTAAAAAACCCCTTCAAACTGGAAGGTAAAGTAACAGCATTAAGAGGACTCATTGAGTCTATAGCAGGTATTAGTTTACTTGTTATTGCTGCGGGCTCTGTGAAAGAAGATACAACCGCAGGTTGGATTTTAATGGTGTTTGGCATGCTTATTTTAGCATTCGGCATTCGCTCACTATCGTCAGGTATTTATGCAACACTTAAATACTTTGTAGGTAGAAACCACCCAACTTCACTTGCTTATAACTACAGTAAATCGCAAGCATCAACCGCTCAAGAAGAACAAAAAGAAGTAGCCTACACAGCGCAATCACTTGAAGAAATGCTGGTTGGTCGTAAAAACAGTACATTTAAAGAGCCTAATGGTTTTTTATCACGCTTACTTCACAGCTTAATCCCTAAGTTATTGTTTCTACCATATCCAATTCGAAATGTTGCCCAGCGATTATTTGGCTCATGGGTAAGCACCTTTGTCGCCCTTATTGCTTATGGCCTTGTTGCATTTGTATCTTTGTCGGGCTTTACCGGTGAAGCTGGGGAATTAGCATTTCCGGTTTATAGTGCAATATTAATGTTTTACGTGCTTTTTTCTTGGCGCTCTACAGGTAAACCTATCTCTCGAAATGCAGAAAAGAATATTGAAGCACTTGGTACTGGTGCACTTGCTAAAATTATTTCGTTATCTTTTATTTTACCCATCGCTATTGGTCTTTCTATGTCATGGTTGATGAAAGAGCAGCACATTAGTAAACAAGAAATAGATAGCTGGCTTGAGCAACTGCCTAGTCTTCATGCTGGAATGTACTTAATTGCAATTATTATATTAGCAACTCTAAGCTGTGCGCTTGCTTTTATCATGATTAAAGCGCGTTTAAATTCAGTTACCCCTTCAGCTGAAGTATCTGAACTACGTGAAAACTGGCAAGAGTCTGTTCATCCAGACGAGATTTTCATAAACCTCGATAACCTAGTAATGGCTAATCGCCGTTATAAAGAAGTACCTAACAGAGTTTACAGAGAATTAGACCCTAAGCTTCAAGAACAAATAGAAGGTAAAGGCGGTTTTAAAGGTGAAATGATCCAAGAGATTCAGCCTAAACTGCACTCAATGGACTTAGGTAAAAACTTTACACTCGCGAGATTACTTGCTTTGGTGAGCGGTAACTTACTTTATATTGTAGCGTTAGCATTTACTGTACTTTTAGCGTATTCGTTTATTAATATTTACCATTACATTGATGCGGCAAATATTAATAGTTTTAAACAGGCATTTAATAACCAACATGTTATTCAATTTAGTGAGCTATTAATGACAAGCTTTCACTTATTGCTAATAGGCGTACTTATTAAAGCATTTGCGCAATTACTTGCAAACACAGCGCATCTATTTTTTGCAGAAATGCAATTTGAGTCACTGCTTGTGTACTTTAAATGTGAAGGCACTTTTACTGAGTCTAAAATATCAACAGGTACTGGTATTCACGATAGCACCCGTTCAGAAAATACTTTAGTACGCAGTAGCATAACGCCTTGGATTATTGTTTCTCGTGTTATCTCTACTACGTTTGCTGCAACAGGTATGAAAAACCTTGAACATCCTCGCCACATTATGGAAATGCATAAAGACGAAGGACAATTACAAGCAATCAAAAAAGACGTTATTGCATTCTTAAAAGACCGCGAATCTATCGCCTCAATCACCAGTGAGCGCGATTTAGGTAATGCGTCACAGATACATCAACTAAACCAACAAACGCGCGCTATACCTACTCAGCAAGCGATAGCGAAAGATGATGAAGAAGCTGCCGGGTATTTAAGACAAGAAGAAAACTTATCTCCCGAGCCCAAGAGTTAATTAACCTCAAACCTAGATAATTTTTATTAATGCCACCTTGTTAACTTAGGTGGCATTTTTTTTAACCTCTATTCAATACTTTTTAACTTTATTACCTCTTTTGCACTCAACAACATGATTAATATTGGATTAGTTCACAAAGCCCTTGCTTTATGTGCCAAAACACAAATAATGAAAGGATTAATTACAGGGTAAGAATGAGGACAATGAGCTATATACTAACCACCCAATGTGCTGATGATGTAGGCTTAATAGCTAAAATTACAGGGCTTTGCCATAAAAATAATTTAAACATTACGCGTAACAACGAATTTGTAGATAAAGACGCGCAGCGATTTTTTATGCGTACAGAGCTTACAGGCGAGCCACAAAGCGACTTTTTAGATCAACTACGCGCACTGTTGCCACAAGGCGCTAAACTTGCGCTACATTGCGGCGCAAAAACTAAAGTAGTTTTACTGGCAACTAAAGAAGCTCATTGTTTAGGTGGTATGCTGTTAAAGCAATTTGAACAAACTCTTAATATTGAAGTACTCGCTGTAATTGCTAACTATGCTGATTTAGAGCCGCTAGCTAAAGGGTTTGGTGTGCCATTTCATGTTGTATCGCACGAAGGGTTAACCCGTAGCGAGCATGATGAAAAGGTAGGCGATTTAATTGCCAGCTACAACCCTGACATTATTGGCCTTGCCAAATACATGCGTATTTTAAGTCCTGAATTTGTGGGTCGGTTTGAAGGTAAAATAATTAATATTCATCACTCATTTTTGCCTGCATTTATAGGTGCTAAACCTTATCATCAAGCATTTGAGCGCGGCGTAAAAATTATTGGTGCTACCGCTCACTTTGTTAATAATGAGCTTGATGAAGGTCCTATTATTTTGCAAGATGTAACCAGCGTTACACATGCGAATACCGCCGAAATGATGGCTAAAATGGGCAAAGATGTTGAAAAGACTGTGTTTTGTAAAGCACTTCAACTTGCCTCAGAGCATAAGCTATTTATTAATGGTAATAAAACCGTGGTGTTTTCTTAGCATTAATCCAACTGCTTAATTATTCTACATATAAAAAATGCCAGCATTGTTGCTGGCATTTTTTTGCTCATAAATAAGCTAATAACTTTTTAAATGTAAATTATGCCTGCTCTATTGGTTCGAGCTTTAATTTAGCGGCAATTAAAACGGCTTGGGTACGATTGTACACACCGAGTTTTCTAAATATGGCTGTAATGTGTGCTTTCACTGTCGCTTCTGATATGTGTAGTTCATAAGCAATTTGCTTATTAAGTAAACCTTCGTGCAGATATTGCAGCACTCGGTATTGTTGAGGCGTTAATGAGGCAACTTGCGCTGCTATTTCTCTATCTTCACCTTCAATTTCAGCTACTTTGTTTTTTAGCTCTTTTGGTAGCCATGTATCGCCTTCAAGTATTTGGTTAATTGCACTGGCAATATCATCAGACGATGATGATTTAGGAATAAAACCCATAGCGCCGTAACCCATTACTTTAGAAACGATGTTCACGTCTTCACTACCCGAAACAACGGCAATAGGTAAGCTTGGGTATTCTTCTCTAATACGAATAAGACCATATAAATCACCATTACCTGGCATGTGAAGGTCTAGCAGTAATATATCAAGATCCTCTTGCTCGCTTAACACTTGCAGTGTGCTGTCAAAATCGGATGATTCAAAAACCTCTAAACCCTCAAATTTTGCGCTCAGTGCGCCCTTTAGTGCTTCACGAAATAACGGATGATCGTCCGCTATTAAAAACTGACTCATGGTTCACTCCTAATAAATTCGGCTGCCAGTTAGGTTTTAAACCTTTACTGACAGCCGATATACTACGTTTAGAATCAACTTGTAATCAAGTTTTTAACGCACATTTAACGATTTAATCTGTTCTCGATTAGTTCATCGACAACTGAAGGATCGGCAAGCGTTGACGTATCACCGAGTTGTTGGTGCTCATTTGCAGCGATTTTACGTAAAATACGACGCATAATCTTGCCTGAACGTGTTTTTGGCAAACCCGGTGACCATTGAATCATATCTGGAGATGCAATTGGGCTGAGCTCTTTACGAACCCAATTACGTACCTCTTTAGTTAATTCATCGCTTACTGTTATACCTTCGTTAGGCGTAATGTAAACATAAATACCTTGGCCTTTAATATCATGGGGGTAACCTACAACAGCAGCTTCTGCTACCGCTTCATGCGCAACTAACGCACTTTCAATTTCGGCAGTACCAAGGCGGTGCCCAGACACATTAAGTACATCGTCCACACGACCTGTGATCCAGTAATAACCATCTTCATCACGACGACAACCATCGCCTGTAAAGTAAACTCCTGGGTAGGCGCTAAAATAAGTTTGTTCAAAACGTTCATGGTCGCCATAAACAGTTCGAGCTTGCGATGGCCAACTATCTAAAATAACTAGATTACCATCTACGGCACCTTCGAGTGTATTACCTTCAGCATCAAATAATGCAGGCGCAATACCAAAAAATGGATGTGTTGCAGAACCCGGTTTTGTATCAGTAGCACCCGGAAGTGGTGTAATCATAATGCCACCGGTTTCTGTTTGCCACCATGTATCAACAATCGGGCAATTAGATTTACCAATACTCTCGTAATACCATGTCCACGCTTCTGGATTTATTGGCTCACCTACTGAACCTAAAATACGTAAACTATCGCGATGTGACGAAGCTGTAGGCTCATCACCTTTAGCCATTAATGCTCTAATTGCTGTAGGGGCGGTATATAAAATAGTAACACCGTGTTTATCAACTACTTCGCCCATACGCCCTGCAGTTGGATAAGTGGGTACACCTTCAAATAAAACCTGAGTACAACCGTTTACTAATGGCCCGTACGCAATGTAACTGTGGCCTGTGATCCAACCTACATCGGCACTACACCAATACACATCATCTTCTTTTAAATCAAATACGTATTCATGTGTCATTGATGAGTAAACTAAGTAGCCACCTGTAGTATGTACAACACCTTTAGGCTGACCAGTAGAACCTGATGTATACAATATAAACAAAGGATCTTCAGCATTCATTGGCTCTGGCTCACACTGTGCTGGTAAGTCAGCAACTAGCTCGTGCCACCATATATCGTGCTCATTCCAATCAACTTCACCGCCTGTTAATTGGTGCACAATAACGTGTTCAATTGTGGTTACAGTTTCTTGCGCTACCGCTTCATCTACATTTGCTTTTAATGGAACACAATTTCCTGCTCTGCGTCCCTCATCAGAAGTAATAACAACCTTAGCGCCAGAATCTCTAATACGATCAGCAATAGCCGATGGTGAAAAACCACCAAATACAACAGAATGAATAGCACCAATACGTGCACAAGCTTGCATTGCATACACCGCTTGTGGGGTCATTGGCATATAAATAGCTACGCGGTCACCTTTTTGTACACCTAGTTTTTTTAAACCATTGGCAAATTTAGCCACTTCGTCATGAAGTTTTTGATAAGTAATGTTCTCACTTTGAGAAGGGTCATCACCTTCCCAAATAAGCGCAATTTTGTCTGCTTTCGTTTTTAAGTGGCGGTCAATACAGTTGTAAGACGCATTTAAATAGCCATCTTCATACCATTTAATACTGATGTGGCCTTTATCAAAAGAGGTGTTTTTAACTTTAGTGTAAGGAGTAGACCAATCGAGGCGTTTGCCATGCTCACGCCAAAAACTTTCAGGGTCATCAATAGATTGCTTATAAAGCGTATTATATTTATTTTTATCAATGAGAGTCGCATCTTTAATATGCGCAGGAACTGGATAGATACTTTGTGACATCTTCGTCTCCATTTAAATTACTTGCCTTAAGCTTTTATCAAGGATTACTCAGCAGTACTTTATTAAGTATTAGACCTTAGTTGTACTCTACTCCAATTTACTCATTTGTAGTTTATAATCCACCTGCTTTCAATTTTTTTACATAAATAATACAACGCGTTAAATGTAAGTAAATGCAAACTAATCAACTCTAAAACCTTAGTCTTATAGACCAATAGGTAATTGAGTAAATATTGCACATATTCAAAAGTGTTTGTGTACTTTAATAAAGATATTTGCGGTATTACTTGCCAAAGCTTTATTTAACGAATGAAAACAATATGTGTATTGAAAAGCCAAACTAACACCCTTTTTTATTCGTAAGTAATACTAGTAGCAAGTAATACAACCTTACATGAAAAAAAAAGCAACAAACAACAAGTAGCCTATAAAGGACACCACAATGAAATTTACCCCATTAAAAACATTAGCAGCAAGCGCTGTATTATGTGCACTATCAAGCACTGCTTATGCAGCGACTGCCGCAAAAATTGGTGATACGGAATTTACTTACGGTGGATACATTAAACTAGACTCTATGTGGAGTGATTATTCAGCGGGTGCGCCTGCAGGCTCAAACGTAGGTCGTGACTTTTACGTACCAAGTACGTTAACAGTTGGCGATGATAACAGCTCAGATGCTGTATTTGATATGCATGCTCGTGAGTCACGTTTTAACTTTGGCACAGCCACTGTTATGGATAACGGTAAAACCGTTAATACTAAAATTGAAATTGACTTTTTGGCCTCGGCTGCTGGCGGTAATGAGCGAGTTTCAAATTCTTACGCCCCGCGTATTCGCCATGCGTTTGTGACTTACGATGGTTGGTTATTTGGTCAAACATGGTCTAACTTCCAAAACGTGGGGGCGCTTGCTGAAACGCTTGATTTTGTAGGCCCTGCTGAGGGCACTGTGTTTGTGCGTCAATCGCAAATTAAATACACCACTGGCGCATGGTCGTTTTCATTAGAAAACCCAGAAAGTACAATTTCTACTACTAGCGGTATGGTAGTAACTGATGATGCATCATTGCCTGACTTTACAGCTCGTTACACACACAAAGCCGATTGGGGTAACATTGTGGTTGCAGCGCTTGCTCGCCAACTTACTTATAAAGTAGGCAGTGTTGATGCAGATGAAACTTCTTTTGGTATTAGTGCATCAGGTAAAATAAACCTTGGTGAGGACAACCTTAAATTTATGCTTACTCAAGGTAAAGGCTTAGGCCGTTACGTAGGCTTAAACGTTGCTCACGGTGCAGTACTTAATGGCGATGAACTAGATGCAATTGATTCGACTTCTGGTTTTGTTGCTTACCAGCACAAGTGGACAAGCCAATGGCGTTCAACGTTCTTATATTCATTCTTCAGTGCTGATAACAACACTGATTTATTAGCTATTTCTGGTGATCCGACTGAATCAAGCCAAAGCTATAGCGCTAACATTCTATACTCACCGGTTAAACGTCTAACTTTTGGTGCTGAGCTAAAGCATGCTGAGCGTGAAACTGAAAGCGGCGTTGATGGCGATTTAGACCGCTTACAGTTTTCTGTTAAGTACTCTTTTTAATAATTAAAAAGCTAACTACTTTAAAAAGCGGCCTAGGCCGCTTTTTTTATGATTCAATTTAAGTTAAAAAAACAACCATATTTTTATAAGCCATATCGTTTATCCTAATCATAATATTATTTACAGACTAAGTAATTTCCCCTAAAACAGCACAAACGCGCCTACAAATGATAATTGTTTTTATTTGAGTTTGTTAATTCTAAATAGTAGAATGTCCCAACTATTTAAATAAACTCAAATAATATTAAATATTAATTAAGGGAAAACATGAAACTCAATCGTACTTTTGCACTTTCTTCATTAGTTTTAGCCATGGGGTTTTCAGCTCAAGCACAAGAAACACAAACTAAGAATACAGTTGAAAATAATAATGAAAAAATGGAAGAAATATTAATAGTAGGTGTACGCCAAGATCGCGTTAGCAAAGGTGCTACCGGTTTAACTATGGAGCTTAACGAAACACCACAATCTATTAGTGTAATTGGCGCAGAACAACTTCAAAACTTTGCAGCAAATAGTATTAATGATGCATTGAAAATGGCTACGGGTATTACTGTAGAACAAGGTGAAACTAACCGCACAAGATATACATCTCGTGGTTTTGATATTAAAAGTACTCAAGTAGATGGTGTTGGTCTACCTAATAACTGGGGTCTTGTTACTGGTGCTATGGAAAGCTATGGTTATGAAAAAATAGAAGTTATTCGTGGTGCTAATGGGCAATTAACAGGTGTAGGTAATGCTGCGGGCACTATTAACTATGTTCGAAAGCGCCCAACAAATGAAAATGAAGGTGAAGTGGGTATATCTGTAGGTTCTTATGGCTTAAAACGATTGCAAGCAGATTATTCATTTTTATTAACAGACTCAGGCAGTTGGGCAGCTCGATTTGTTGCAGCCGCAGAGGATTCTGATTCCTACCTAGACGGCTTAGAAAACGATCGCACTTACCTCTCTGCAGTAATTGACGGACAGCTTACTGGTAATTCAACACTTTCATTCGGTGCCTCATATCAAGATGCAAATACAGATGGGACAATGTGGGGAGGTTTGCCACTATCTTATGCCGATGGTACGCAAGCAGAGTGGGACGTAAGTGCGAGCCCAACTCAAGAATGGACTAAATGGGACACTCTTAATACCACTGCTTTTATTGAATATACTTATGTATTTGATAATAATTGGGAAATTAAAACAACTTATAATTACCAAGACTCAGAAGATCAAAGCAAATTACTTTATCTTTATGACCCTTATGGAATGTTTGATAGTGGAACTAATTTAGGTTTAGTCAGTATTCCTGGACGATATGATACAGAGTTCTCAGCTGACTTATTTGATATAACGGCTAAGGGTGAATACAGCTTGTTTGGTCAAGAGCATGAGTTAATGTTTGGTGGAAGTATTTCACAAAGCACATCCTACTCTTTTACTAACTCTTACGATGCTGCAACGACAGAAGCTTATGGTTTAGCTCCTGCTTTTCCATATGCTTTAGATGCGATCGCTGAACCTATTTGGGGCGAGCAAACTAAATATGCTGATATTGATGTTACTTTGAAGCGTTTTTTTGGTTCAACTAAATTAAATCTAACAAGTGACCTATTTGTTATTGCAGGCTTTAACGCTATTGATTATGAGCGCTCAGGATTTAGCCAAGGCGTTGATATAGATAATAATGAGAGTGAAGTAAGCCCTTACCTAGCAACAACGTATGCAATTAATGATGATGTTAACTTGTATGTAAGCTACTCCGATATTTATCAACCACAAGAACAATACGACTACGATGGTAACTTTTTAGATCCAAGTAAAGGTGTTAATTACGAAGTAGGTGTTAAAACTCAATGGTTTGATGATCACCTACTTGCAACCTTTGCAGTATTTAGCGCAAAACAAGATAACATTGCAACATATGCTGGGCTAAATGCATCTGGGTTTACTTACTATAAAGGAGCCGATCAAGATACGCAGGGTTTTGAATTAGAATTAACAGGACAAATAACTGATGATCTAAACGCTGTATTTGCTTATACATACTTAGATATTAATGATGATGCTGGCGATAGCTCTCATGAGTGGGAGCCTGAAAACGTTGTTAATTTTTCATTAGATTATACGCTACCTCAGCTACCTGAGTTTCAATTTGGTTTAGCCGGGAAATGGCAATCTAAAACAGAAAATATAGCCAGTAATGTTAAACAGGATTCTTATTTACTTATGAACGCATTTGCTCGATGGGATGCTAGCGAAGACTTATCAATTCAAGCTAACATTGATAACATCACAGATGAAAAACATATTACTAGCTTAGCCAATGTTGGTTTTTATGGCTCTCCTATTAGCGGAAAAGTTAGCTTAACTTATCGCTTTTAAAGTTCTATTTTAATTAGGGCGCATTCTTAACTATTAGAGGATGCTTTTACCTGATTGAAACGTATAGCGTATGATCGTTCTGCTCTTCATTTAGTATAATAATTACTAATGTAGTGCCTGCTCATGCGCTATGTAATCGTAGATTTTTATTTTATCTACTTTAAGTTTTTAATAACAAAAAAGCGCTAATCATTACTGATTAGCGCTTTTCAAAGCTCGGGTCAAATCAAGCTTAAAAACTCATTTGGGTGCAGTTTAAAGGTCTGGATCGTCGCCTAACTTATCTTCACCGTCTTCAGGTTCAATAGTTGCTTTTAGTAAAAGCATTTCGCGTAACTTACCTTCAATCTCATCTGCAATTTCTGGGTTTTCTTTCAAAAACTTAATTGAGTTAGATTTACCTTGGCCAACCTTGTTGCCACTGTAACTGTACCAAGCACCTGCTTTTTCAACAATTTTATGCTTAACACCTAAATCAATTAACTCGCCTTGCTTAGAAATACCTTCGCCATACATGATGATAAATTCAGCTTGTTTAAATGGCGGCGCTACTTTGTTTTTAACAATTTTAACGCGGGTTTCGTTACCAACAACTTCATCACCTTCTTTCACAGAACCAATACGACGAATATCAATACGTACCGATGCGTAAAACTTAAGTGCATTACCACCCGTTGTTGTTTCTGGGTTACCAAACATAACACCAATTTTCATACGGATTTGGTTAATGAAAATACATAACGTGTTAGAGCGTTTAATATTACCAGTAAGCTTACGTAATGCCTGTGACATTAAACGTGCTTGTAAGCCCATGTGCGAGTCGCCCATGTCGCCTTCAATCTCAGCTTTTGGTGTAAGTGCAGCAACCGAGTCAATAATAACAACGTCTACCGCGCTTGAACGTACTAACATGTCACAAATTTCTAGTGCTTGCTCACCTGTATCAGGTTGAGATACAAAAAGGTCATCAATATTTACACCTAGTTTTTGTGCATATACAGGATCTAGAGCATGCTCAGCATCAATAAAGGCACATGTTTTACCTTCTTTTTGAGCTTCTGCGATAACTTGTAAAGTAAGCGTTGTTTTACCAGATGACTCAGGACCATACACTTCAACAATACGTCCCATAGGTAAGCCACCTATGCCTAAGGCAATATCAATACCTAGTGAACCTGTAGATACAGATTCAATGTTTAACGCTTTGTTGTCACCCAATTTCATAATTGAGCCTTTACCAAATTGACGTTCAATTTGTGATAGTGCTGCGTCTAACGCTTTTTGTTTGTTATCGTTCATTTTGTTCTCCAATCCAGCTAATGCGAACAAGTATACTGTATGAAATCACAGTATCAAGCTAATTTTTTCATTTTATCTCATCTATTACACTTTTTAATGCAAATACAATAGCTTGCAGTCTTACTTGAGCCCTATCACCAGTAAATATTTGTTTAAAGGTCAGTACTTTGTCATTAATTTGTATGCCAAACCATACAAGTCCAACAGGTTTACCTTCTGTTGCCCCGCCAGGCCCTGCAATGCCCGATACAGCTATAGATATATTAGCGTTTGTTGCTTTAATAGCACCTACTGCCATTTCATGGACTGTTTGCTCGCTCACAGCACCGTATTGATTTAATGTATTAGCACTAACATTGAGCAAATCTTGCTTTGCTTGGTTACTATAAGTGACAAATGCACGGTCGATATAAGCTGAACTTCCAGGTGTATCGGTAAGCGCATAACTCACTCCGCCACCAGTACATGACTCAGCAGTAGTGATCCATAAGCATTTATCCGTTAAAATAGCGCCTAATTGCGCAGCAAGTGTTTTAATCTCTTGATGTAATTCCATATTCAGCCTTTGGGTAAATACATGTCGTTTGATCTTTATGCACCACACACTATAAAACAACAAACCCCTATGATGCAGCAGTATCTAAAAATAAAATCAGAGCATCGCGATATTTTATTGTTTTATCGTATGGGCGATTTTTACGAACTTTTTTTTGATGACGCTAAACGCGCCGCTCAATTACTCGATATTTCGCAAACTCATCGTGGTAAAGCTGGCGGCGATCCTATCCCTATGGCGGGTGTACCTTACCATGCGGTAGAAAACTACTTAGCACGTCTAGTCCAAATGGGTGAATCAGTCGCTATCTGCGAACAAGTGGGAGACCCTGCAACCAGTAAAGGCCCTGTTGATCGTAAAGTAGTGCGTATAGTTACACCCGGTACAATTTCTGATGAAGCACTTTTACAAGAACGACAAGACAATCTCCTTACCAGCGTTTGGCAAAGTAAAAAAGGCTTATACGGGATTGCTTATTTAGACATTAACTCTGGTCGTTTTAATATTGTCGAGGTAAATACCGACGAAGCCTTTAGCTCAACTATTCAGCGCCTATCACCAGCCGAACTTCTGTATAGCGAAAGCTTTGAAAACGTTCATTTAATTGAACATATAAAAGGTGCTCGCCGTCGCCCAGAGTGGGAGTTCGACTTAGATACGGCTCAGCACTTATTATGCGATCAGTTTGGTACTAAAGATTTAGTTGGCTTTGGTGTTGATAAAGCCCATAGCGCGCTTGTTGCTGCAGGTTGCCTAATGCAATACGTAAAAGATACACAACGTATTGCACTGCCACATATTCGTGCAATTACGCTTGAGCACAACGAACACGCTGTTATTTTAGATGCCGCTACCCGTAAAAATTTAGAATTAACGGTTAATTTATCGGGCGGGTTTGAAAATACACTTGCTCAAGTACTTGATAAAACAGCAACGCCAATGGGTTCTCGCTTACTTAAGCGCCGTATTCATACACCAATTCGTAATAAAGACGAGCTAAATTCTCGCTTAAATGCAATTAGCGCTATTTTAGATGCGCAGCTTTGCGGTGAACTACACGAATCATTAAAAGAGATTGGTGATGTAGAGCGTGTTATTGCACGCCTAGCTTTATGCACAGCTCGCCCGCGCGATTTAACTCGCCTTCGCAGTGCATTGCAAGCACTTGCACCACTGCATACTTTGTTAGATGATGCTAACGATCCTCGTATAGCGGGTATTATCAAGCACTCGCCTGAGCTCCCTGATTTACAAGAGTTATTAGAACGTGCAGTGATAGAAAACCCACCAGTACTTATTCGTGATGGTGGCGTTATTGCTCCAGGTTACAACAGTGAGCTTGATGAGTGGCGCAACTTAAGCAAAGGTGCAACCGATGTACTTGATCAACTAGAGTCACGTGAACGCGAACGTACGGGGATTAGTACGCTTAAAATTGGTTATAACCGCGTACACGGCTTTTTTATTGAAGTAAGCCGTGCAAATGCGCATTTAGTACCCGCTGACTACATTCGTCGCCAAACGCTTAAAAATAACGAACGTTACATTATTCCAGAGCTTAAAGAGCACGAGGATAAAGTACTCGGTAGCCAATCAAAAGCTCTCGCGCTTGAAAAACAACTATACGAGGAGCTGTTTAGATTTATTGCTCCACATATTGAGCAGTTGCAAATGATGGCAGCAGCATTGGCTGATTTAGACGTGTTAAACAATTTAGCTGAGCGTGCATTCGCACTCAATTATGCAAAACCAGAATTGTGCGATAACGACAATATAAGCATTAAGCAAGGTCGTCACCCTGTTGTTGAACAAGTAATGAAAGAACCGTTTATTGCTAACCCTGTTGAATTAAACAGCCAACGTAAAATGCTAATTATTACCGGTCCAAACATGGGCGGTAAATCAACCTATATGCGCCAAACGGCACTTATTGTTCTAATGGCTCACATTGGCAGTTATGTCCCCGCTGACAGCGCTAAAATTGGTAATATCGACCGCATATTTACACGTATTGGTGCAAGCGATGATTTAGCATCAGGGCGTTCAACCTTCATGGTAGAAATGACCGAAACAGCGACTATTTTAAATAATGCCACGGCGCAGTCTTTAGTGTTAATGGATGAGATTGGTCGCGGTACAAGTACTTACGATGGACTCTCTCTTGCGTATGCAACAGCCGATCATTTAGCATCAAAAATATCTGCTAAAACATTGTTTGCTACGCACTACTTTGAATTAACAGAACTTGCTGAGCAAACCACGGGGCTTGTAAACGTGCACCTTGATGCAATAGAGCATAACGACACTATTGCGTTTATGCATACAGTTCTCGACGGTGCAGCAAGCAAAAGCTTTGGTTTACAAGTAGCCGCTCTTGCAGGTGTGCCAAAAGCTGTGATTGCACAAGCGAAGCAAAAACTTAAGTTGCTTGAAAATCATCAAAGCGTTACTGCACCAAATACAGAGCAACAAGCCTTTACTTTTAATAACGAAATTGCACAAAGTACACCTTCTGAAGTTGAAGAGCAGTTAAGCGCAATCGACCCTGATAATTTATCGCCACGCCAAGCGCACGATTTGTTATATAAACTAAAAGCATTGTTGTAATTTATATCATCTAATTTACAAGCATAAAAAAAGCCGAAGAATAAATTCTTCGGCTTTTTAACACACATAGTCTCTTATACTATTTAACTAGTTACGAAAACTGATTAAACAAGCTATCTGTACTTAAACCTTCTTGTTGCAAAATGTCTTTTAAACGACGTAATGCTTCTACCTGAATTTGTCTTACACGCTCACGTGTTAAGCCTATTTCACGACCTACATCTTCAAGTGTAGATGGCTCATAGCCAAGCAGTCCAAATCGACGTGCTAATACTTCACGTTGTTTAGGGTTTAATTCTCCTAACCAATCTACAATATGTTTATTAATATCATTATTTTGTACTTCACCTTCGGGCCCAAAACTTTTTTCATCAGGGATGATATCAAGTAAAACACTATCGTTTTCACTGCCAATAGGCATATCTACTGATGCAATTCTTTCGTTTAAACGTAGCATTTTAGTAACGTCTTCAACGGGTCTATCTAGGCAAGCTGCAATTTCGTCAGCTGTTGGCTCATGGTCAAGCTTTTGAGTTAACTCACGCGCTGTACGTAAATAAACATTAAGCTCTTTAACTACATGAATAGGTAAGCGAATGGTACGCGTTTGGTTCATAATGGCACGTTCAATTGTTTGACGTATCCACCATGTAGCGTAAGTAGAGAATCTAAATCCACGCTCAGGGTCAAATTTTTCAACTGCGCGAATTAAGCCTAAGTTACCCTCTTCAATTAAATCAAGTAGAGCAAGGCCGCGATTATTGTAACGACGTGCTATTTTAACAACCAAACGTAAGTTACTTTCAATCATACGTTTACGTGAGGCTTCACACCCTCGAAGTGATTTGCGAGAAAAAAACACTTCTTCTTCAGCACTTAGCAAAGGAGAAAAACCAATTTCGCCTAAATAAAGTTGAGTTGCGTCAAGATTTTTAGTTACTTCTTCTTTAGCAAAGATTTCATCGTCGTCTACTTTATCTAGTAGAGCTGTGCTTTCATCAACATCGATGTCATCGAATTTTTCGTCAGTCGTAGTATGTTTGTCAAGTTTTGCTGCGCTAGCCATAAGCCTTCTCCCGAGCAATTATCAATACCTAAAAATTAGGGTAGGTATTTAGCAGGATTGACAGCTTGCCCTCGGTAGCGAATTTCAAAGCGAAGCGCGGTGACCGGAGATTCTGAATTACCAATTTCTGCTATTTTTTGTCCTGCCTTAACCTTCTGCTTTTCTTTAACAAGTAATTTCGAGTTATGTGCGTAAGCACTTAGGTAATCATCATTATGTTTCAATATGATTAAACTGCCATAACCTCGAAGGGCGTTACCCGCGTATACCACTGTTCCTTGTGCCGCAGCTAAGACTGAAGCCCCTTTGCGATTAGTAATCTGTAAACCTTTATAACCGTTTTCCTTATTAGAGAAGCGTTTGGTAATTTTGCCCTTTGCAGGCCAAAACCACTTAACTTTACTGCTCGACAAACGTTTAGTATTACTAATTTTGTTACTGGCTTGTTTCTGAACATACTCTCGTTGTTTTGGGGGATCAAGCTCTTTCTTTAAAATTTTGTTATTTTTTTTGTGAATTTTTTATAGACTTTTTACTCGGATTCGTATATTTTTCATCCCTTTTTGTTTTTTCGGGCTTGGGGATTAAGGAGATGTTTTGCCCTGGGAAAATTGTGTAAGGTGATGAAATTGAATTGTTTTTTGCCAACTCCCTAAAGTCTTGCCCAGCACTAAAGGCAATAGAGTAAAGTGTATCCCCTTTTTGCACTTTATAACTACTCCCATTAATGTTAATAGTATGGCCTAAATCATTAACATTATTATTTAGGCTGCTAACAGGTGCAGGAACATGGCGAGAAGAACAACCAAAGAGAAAAATACTAATAAATATAGCTATATACAGTAAGAACTGCTTACTCATTGTATTTTTCCTTTATATTAGACAATTAATATTTTTTACGCTTAACGCAATAAAAAGTAAGCTAGCGCAATTAATACCACTAATCCCCAACCAAGTATTTCAATATACTGACGTAATTTTCGCTCCATTTGAGCCCCGCCCCACTTCATTAAGGCTGAAACTAAAAAGAATCGCGCACCGCGCCCAATGGCTGATGCTATTAAAAATGGCAAAAATGCCATTTGTAAAACACCTGCGCCAATCGTAAATACTTTATATGGTATTGGCGAAAAACCAGCTAAAAACACAACCCAAACACCGTAATCCTTAAACCAGTTTAGCGCTATATCAAACTTTTCTTGCCAGTGCATTTGTGCAATCAATGGCTCTACAACGGGTTCAAATAGCCAAAAACCAAGTAAGTAACCAACCACTCCACCAATAACCGATGCTATTGTGGCAAAGCTTGCAAATCGCCATGCTTTGTTTGGTTGCGCAAGCGACATAGGTGCAAGCATTACATCGGGTGGTATCGGGAAAAAAACTGATTCTGCAAAGCTCATAGCAGCTAAGTAACGTTCCGCATGACGGTGTTTTGCCCACACTAGGGCCATATCGTATAACTTGGTAAACAACTTCAAAATGAATTCCTATTCAATATCGCCAGGTACTAACGGCACAAATCTAACGGGAGCAATAACATGCTCTTTATAATTATCGCCTTTGCGGATAACCATTACTAATTTTTGATCGCTCTCACCAATTGGGGCTAATAACACGCCACCATCGGCCAACTGAGCAAGTAAGTCTTGCGGAACTTTAGAGGCCGCAGCAGTCACTATAATACCATCAAACGGTGCTTGTGATTGCCAGCCTTGCCAACCATCGCCATGCTTCATGGTTACATTATATAAATCGAGTTGCTGCAAACGTCTTTTTGCCTGCCACTGAAGTGTTTTAATACGCTCTACCGAGTAAACCTTTGTAAACGTTTTGGCCAATATTGCAGTTTGATACCCAGACCCTGTACCTATTTCTAACACTTTATTGCGCACACCAGCTAAACGAAGTAGCTCTGTCATGCGCGCTACTATGTAAGGCTGAGAAATTGTTTGCCCTTGCCCAATAGGGAGCGCTGTATTTTCATAGGCTTTGTGTTTTAGCACATCATCTATAAAAATATGGCGCGGAATATCAGCTATAGCACTAAGTACTTGCGTATCTTCAACACCTTCACGCTTTAGTAAGTCAGAAAGCGCTTTTGCACTGCGGGTATAATTAGCGAGCACGATTAATCTCCAAATCGGCTAACCATTCTCCTACTGCCTTTAAGCTATCTTTAGCTGTCATATCAACACTCAGTGGCGTAACTGAGGCATAGCCATTATTAATTGCGTAAAAGTCGGTGCCTTCACCAGCATCGCTTTCGGTGCCAAGCGATCCGTACCAATAAATATCACGGCCCCAAGGATCGGTTTGTTTCGTCATCGTTTCGGCTTTATGACGAGCACCTAAACGTGTTACTTGCACCCCTTTTAATTCACTTAATGGAATATCTGGCACATTAATATTTATTATTTGATCTTTTGGAAGCGGATGCGAAGCCAAGCCTTTAATAATATTTACGGTAACTGCAGCGGCTGTTTCAAAATGATCGCCATTATGTGAGCAAAGCGATACCGCAATTGCAGGCAAACCTAAATGGCGACCTTCAGTTGCAGCGGCAACAGTACCGGAATAAAGCGTATCGTCACCTAAATTAGCACCATGGTTAATACCTGCAACAACTAGATCTGGCTTTTCATCAGCTAACTGATTTACGCCTAAATGTACACAATCAGTAGGTGTGCCATTAACTGACATAAAACCATTTTCGAGTGTAGTCGCTCGTAGCGGGTTCATAAGTGTTAAAGAATTACTCGCGCCACTACAGTTGCGATCAGGTGCAACAAGGGTTACATCTGCAATTTGTATAAGCGCCTGATATAAAACCGCAATGCCTTTAGCATTTACGCCATCATCGTTACTTAACAGTATCTTCATTTATGCCATTATCCTTTTCTTTGCGCTCTCGAGGGCTAGCATCAGTGTAATCCACCAGCTCACGTAATAATGCGGTTGCAAAACACCCTTTTGGCAAACCAAAGCTTAGTTTTAGTGTGGTTTCATCAAGTGTTTCAACAGTTAAGTTTTGTGGAATTAAGCGCAGCATTCGGCGCTCATTTTTAAGGCCTAATTCACCTAAACCATCACACCATGTTTGGAAAGGTTCGAGCCATACTTTTTCTTGCTCGGTTAAGCCTTTTTCACTTTTACCCACCATAGGTGCCGACATCATAATATCGCCAGTGGCTAATCGCTCTATGTTTTCGTCATTAATTGCATCTTCAAAAAATGCATTGCTGCCGCTGAGCATAAATACTTCACGGTGCATTGTTTTAGCTAAACCATGCTCTTTTACACGCAGGCTCACTAACTGATTAAATACATGCGATCGTGCTGCTGAAATAATAATACCGCGCAACTTTTTATCGCGAATACGCTCACCGGCAAACATTTTTTCAGCCATAACTAAGTTATGACCGCCATGCCCAAAGCGCTGCTCGCCAAAGTAATTTGGCACACCTGCGCGCACGGCATTAATACGGCATAGAATATCAAGAGGCTTGGTTACATTACGAAGCGTAATAGTAAATTTATTACCTTTGTGGCAGCCCGTACGTAACTTACGGTCGTGGCGCTGTTGCGACACAATAAAAATACTCTCACTATTTAAATCACTAAAATCGATAGGCTTTTTAATTGGTACTTTTACACTAAACCACTGCGAGCACACACCGTGGCGATCTTTCATGCCTGCATAGCTTACGTCTCGCGGTGAAACACCCGCACGCTGCGCAATTAGCTTTGCAACGTATTGCGTGTTTTCGCCTTTTTTAACCACCTGCAAACACACGTGTTCGCCACTGCCGGTAAATTCTATACCTAAGTCTTCATCAACCATAAAGTCTTCAGCTGTGGTTTTAAAATCAGCTTTAGAAAGCGGCGCACCGTATAAATAATTTAAATCGCTCATGCGTTTTTTGTACTCGCAAGCTCTTTACTCATAATAACCACCGCATGGCTAGAAATACCTTCTTTGCGCCCTTCAAAGCCTAGCTTTTCGGTAGTAGTGGCTTTAACGTTAATTTGGCTAAGGTCGCAATTTAAATCGCTGGCTAAATTAGCGCGCATAGCTTGAATATGTGGCAACATTTTTGGTGCCTGAGCAACAATAGTCACATCGCCATTACCAAGTACATAACCTTGTTCTTTAGCTAAGCCCACCACATGGCGAAGTAAAATACGGCTATCGATATTTTCATACTCGCTAGCTGTATCGGGAAAGTGCTTACCAATATCACCCATTGCAAGTGAGCCTAAAATAGCATCGCATAATGCATGAATAGCAACATCACCATCTGAGTGCGCTAAAAAGCCCTGTGGGTAATCAATTTTTTCACCACAAATAGTTAACGGGCCTTCGCCGCCAAATTTATGTACGTCAAAACCATGGCCAATTCGTATCATAATCCACTCTCGTTTTGTTGTTTATGTAATAAAAACCCAGCCAGGTCTAAATCCTCTGGCGTGGTTATTTTAATATTATCGCTACGGCCTGCTACAAGCTTAACCGGTTTACCCGCCCACTCAATTGCACTGGCTTCATCGGTAATAGTAGCCCCACTTGCTAATGCGTTTTGCAGTGCATTTTTAAGCTCGTCATATTTAAAAAACTGCGGGGTAAGTGCTTGCCATAAATCATCTCGCGGCACAGTTTGTAGGGCATGATTGTGGCCGCGTTTTATGGTGTCTTTTACTTTACTAGCTAAAATACCGCCTTCATCAGCGCGTATACATTCATCAATTAAACGTTCTATATCACTGATATTAACTAATGGACGAGCAGCATCATGCACCAATACCCATGTTGGTGGGTTAGGCGCTAAAAAAAGCAGACTGTTAAGCACCGAGTCGGCTCGCTCTTTTCCGCCACTGGCTCGCACAATGCGCTTATCAAGCAATGGGAGTTCGTCAAAATAGGGGTCGCTGTCGCTAAGGGCAACAACAATAGTGCGTAATTGAGGTAATTGAGAAAGTTTAGCTAAGGTGTGTTCTAAAATGGTTTTACCGGCTAATTGTATATATTGCTTAGGCGCATTGTGCTGCATTCTACTGCCAACACCCGCAGCAGGTACAATTGCTGCAATAGTCTGTTTATTTGTCATATTGTTTGCCCGGTAAAACACGAATAAATGTTTCGTCCGGTTTAATCATTCCCAATTCGTTGCGTGCACGCTCTTCAATGCCTTCTTGGCCAAGCTTTAAGTCTTCAATATCTGCTTTAAGTACTTTATTACGTTTAATGAGTTTTTCGTTGGTTTGATGATGCGACGTTACTGCACCTTTTAGTCGTGTGTAGTCTTGTAAACCATTATGACCAAACCATAACCTGTATTGTACAAACAGTGCTAAGCACAGTAAGCCAACTTGAAAAATACGCATTTAACACTCCTTATTTTAAATTCCAAATACCTTAACTTTAATACGCTAAGGGGCGCTTTAAATTGCGCCAATTAATACTACCCGCTAAAAGCATTTCGCGTAGTGATAAAACCCGTGGCATACAACGCTTCGAAAATTGCCACTGATGCCCGCAACATGCAGCGGTTAAACTCACTTTACTTGGCTTTATTAGCTGAGCATTTTGCTGCTCTAGCCCATTTCCTAAAAAATCAAACCAACCAAGCTCGTTACAATGCAGCTTATTTTCGCCTAACTGATCGATACTGTCTATTCTAAGACTCACCTGATCGTAGCCATGCAATATAACGGGCACTATAAGCCCCACTTTGGCATACGTTTGATAAAAAAGTTCATTAGCTTGAACATTCACATCGGGTGGGGTCGGTTTTTGCTTTTCAAGCCACGTACCATTTTGTGCATCAAGCGTAAAAGGCGTGTCACCATTGGCAACAAACGTTGCCGCTCGCTCAATATAATAAGGTAGGCTTTTTAACTGGCGGCGCAGTTTATCGGCATTAGGCTCTGCAACTAATCGCTGAACTTCACGCTGATAAAACGCATTGCACAATTGTGCATACAACACTTTTTGTGCATCAGTTTGCCAAATTTCAACTTGCTGTTGAGCACCAAGTGACTGATTTTTAGCGACCAAAAGCTGTACTCAAAAATATTCAGGTAAATGTTTTATAACACAGTATTGAATATTTTTTAAGCGCAGCACACTATTTTAAGCGCTTGGCTTTTCACCTAATTTTGCTTTACCTGATTCTAAAAATTGCACAACCGTATTACGCTTTTTACCAATCAATAAACTGCCATCAGCTAAAAACATAAAGTTTTGCCAATTGCGTTTAAATACATCAAACGTCGTTTCGATAATATTATCGCGTGCCATACAAAAATAAACCGTGGTGTTAGCTTCCCAATCTAAAAACGTTAAGATAGCTTCTGGTGGTAACGCATCGCCATTTTCCCACGCATCTTGCCAATCTACTTCTTGGCTAAAGCTTTTTTCTTGACCACACCAATCGGTGTCTTCAAAAAAATCAGGGTGATCAAACTCACGGCTCACCATGGTTGTCCAAAGTACGGCTGCGCGCTCGTCGCTCATAGGCTTTATTTTTGCTGCGTCTTCATCAGATACAGGTAAATCTTTGTGGCGAAAAACCCACGCCTTTTTGTAATCATCTAAAGAAATATAGTTCATAGTATTGGCAAATTAGTTAACATTAAAAGTGCAAAGCCAAATTATACAAGAGATCAAAACATGACTACAGCAATAAAACCACTTTCCCTAAAACCAGGCATATACCAACACTACAAAGGCCCGCAATATAAAGTTATTCATGTTGCCACCCATAGCGAAACCGAGGAACAACTTGTGATTTACCAAGCACTTTATGGTGAATTTGGTATATGGGCGCGCCCACTTAGTATGTTTTTAGAAACTGTTGAAAAAGAAGGTGAGGTCAAACAGCGTTTTGCTTATATTGGACCTGCTGCTTAACTATGGCATTATAACAAAATAACTTACTGCTCAGACCAGACAAGGGTACACCGTGCAATTTAATTCAACTGACAATTACATAGCGAGTAGCGCGCTTAAACAAGCTGTAAATGCTGCCATAATGCTCGAAAAACCACTTTTAATTAAAGGCGAACCAGGTACAGGTAAAACCATGCTGGCTGAGGAGTTAGCTAAAAGTTTAGATACCACACTTATTCAGTGGCATATAAAATCGACCACTAAAGCGCAGCAAGGCTTATACGAGTACGACGCGGTTTCGCGCCTGCGCGACAGCCAACTAGGTGACGAGCGCGTACACAACATTAGTAACTACATAGTTAAAGGTAAGCTTTGGCAGGCATTTACATATGCAGAGCTTAACGGCAAACGCCCAGTGCTTTTAATTGATGAAATAGACAAAGCCGACATAGAGTTCCCAAACGACTTACTACTTGAGCTCGATAAAATGGAGTTTCATGTTTATGAGACTAACGAGCGTATTGTCGCTAAAGAGCGCCCTATTGTGATCATCACATCAAATAACGAAAAAGAATTGCCGGACGCATTTTTACGCCGCTGCTTTTTTCATTACATTGATTTTCCTAGCAACGATGAAATGCAGCAAATTATTGACGTGCACTACCCTAACGTTAAACAAGATTTAGTACGCCAAGCACTTGAAGTGTTTTTTAACTTACGTGAAGCCAACGGCCTTAAAAAGAAACCTTCTACCAGCGAATTACTCGATTGGTTAAAGCTTTTAATGGCTGAAGACATAGACGCTAAAACACTGCACGACAAAGCTAAAAAAGGCGGTTTAATGCCCATGTTTGGCGCATTACTTAAAAATGAGCAAGATATAAGCCTAATCGAAAAGCTCGCGTTTATGAGCCGCTAGGGCCTGTTGACCTTTGTGGATTAAAATTTGTTCTAACTAGGGACGATTTAATCGTGGCGCGAGGTTTGTAACCTAGTGGGCTAAGTAAAAGCCGAGCAACAAAGAGTTAATCGTCCCTAGGACGAACCTTCAGGCAGCGCGTGTTTGGTATTTATGCTGTGTTATAGCCTATTTATGGGGAATAACCACACTACATAGGCTCTGCCTTACCTAAATACCAAACACACTGCTGCAAATTTAACCTCGAAAGATAAACAGGCCCTTATATGTTGATTGCATTTTTCTTCAAACTGCGTGAATACCGTTTACCGGTGAGCCTTCGAGAACTACTCGATTTAATAAACGCCTTAAAAAAAGGCGTTATATTTGCCGACGTAGACGCTTTTTACCATTTAGCACGCACCATAATGGTAAAAGACGAAACGCACTTTGACCGATTTGATAAAGCCTTTAGCGACTACTTTAGCGGTATTGCCGATCTTGATTTGCTCGAGAGTTTAAAGCAACAGCACAACTTACCTGAAGACTGGCTACGTAAAGAGTTTGAAAAAAGCCTAAGCGATGAAGAAAAAGCCCAACTTAAAGCTATGGGCGGGCTCGATGAGCTTATGAAAACCCTAAAAGAGCGTTTAGAAGAGCAACAAAAACGCCACGCTGGCGGTAATAAATGGGTAGGTACTGGCGGCACATCACCTTTTGGGGCATACGGCTATAACCCAGAAGGCGTGCGTATTGGGCAAGACGGCAACCGTAACCGCCAAGCAGTAAAAGTGTGGGACAAACGAGAATACAAAAACCTCGACACCGACAGAGAAATTAGTTCGCGCACAGTTAAACTCGCCCTTAAAAAGTTACGTAAGTTTGCCCGCACAGGCGCAAGCGACACGCTTGATTTAAACGAGACTATTCGCGCTACTGCAAAACAAGGCGGCATGCTTGATGTAAAAATGGCGCCCGAGCGCCACAATGCAGTAAAAGTATTAATGCTGTTTGATATTGGCGGCTCAATGGATGACTACATCCACACCTGCGAAGAATTATTTAGCGCCGCTCACAGCGAGTTTAAACACTTAGAGTTTTACTACTTTCATAACTGTTTATACGAGCACGTCTGGCAAGACAACGCGCGCCGACATTCAAACGTAATAGACACCATGACGCTGATTAATAAATTTACCAGCGACTATAAAGTAATATTTGTTGGCGATGCCACTATGGGACCTTACGAAATAGCCTACCCTGGCGGCTCCGTAGAACATTACAACGAAGAGCCCGGCAGTGCATGGTTGCAACGTATAACAAACCACTTTGATAAAGTCGCCTGGCTCAACCCACAACCCGTTGAACACTGGCCGTACTATCAATCAATTGGCTTTATAAAAGAGTTAATGAACAACCGCATGTATGCGCTGAGTTTAGATGGGATAAGTAAAGCGATAAAAGAGCTGAGTTAGATGCGAATTAACGACAGTTTAACTCCAGTAGCGGACCCTCAAGGCGTTTATATGAAACTCTGTTGGGTGACGCCTTCGGCTTAACCAACCTACCTTTTGACGTAGGTCGGATAAGTGGCAAAGCCACGCCATCCTACAAAAATGATGAATTGACTAGAAATAACTCGACTCGCCGCGTTTTAAATCACCTCCTGAGTACGACTTCGTTATTACTCAGGAAGCACTTCAATATTTACAATATCGTCTTTTGTGACTGCGATAGATTGATAACCATCCTGATCAAAAATACAAGCCTCAGGGTTTATAAGCTTGTGATAAGATGAAACTAAAATTTTACCCCATGGGTACTCCGTAAAAGTTTTCACTTTTGATGGATTTAAAGCACATCGAATGAGAAGAGGTTTACCAATTTCCGACAACTTCATACCAATAGAATCGTCGAAATCAAAACACATCATAATCTGCTCACCGCCATATAAACCGATTAAAAATTTCGAACTACTATTGCCTAGTGCTACTTCAGTAAAATTAAAAAATATTCGTTTATCTCTAGCTGGGCAATATTCTTCAGTGAAAAAATCGCTCCAACATCTCTTAATGAAGTCAATTTCATTTAAAGAAAACCGATGACCATGTTCCGTTAAGAAGGTGTTCCTAATCTCACCTCCATCCCTGACAAGGAGTCCTCTTTCTTTTATTTGCTCAGGAATAGCCCTTGTATAATGAATACCGACAACTTTTCTTTCCGAGCAGTGTTTATCAATATCTTTTACTAACTCGAGGACACAACTGTATTTAAACATACTTTCCAAGTAGTCATATTTACGGCATAGCTCGTCTAATGTTCTTAATCTATCAGTAAATGCCTTTGGTAATCTTAAGGGCTTAGTAAGGTCAATAACCATATAAAAAAATTAGTTCCTTTAATCCATAATATTAACTAAATAAACTTACACATTCCGAGACCTAAAACATCGCCATCACGCTTTACATAACCATATTGTGTATAAAAGCTTTCTTTACCGTGAGCACTTAATAAACCTATAGTAGCGCCATTAGAGCAGGTGTTGCTTAGGTAGTCTTCAATGTGGGTCATAACTAAATGACCAATGCCTTGTTTTTGATAGCTTGGCGCAACAATTACATCTTGAATATAAAAATACATTGCGCCATCACCGATTATTCTACCAGTGCCTATTAACTTATCAGTGTCGTACACTGTGACCCAAAACAATGAATTTTCAATGCTTACTTTTAATGTTTTATCGTCAGGGTTTTGCCACTTTACTTGTGTGCGTAAATTTGCAAATGCGTCTGATACTGGAGCGGTATGTTCAATTTTATATTTCATAATCTCCCCACTCTCACTTTTAAAGTGCTTTACTCATAAACAAGCTGTACGGATCTAGCTCATAATAACCAAATGGTTCGCATTCTTTAAAACCAAACTGAGTGTAAAGCTTTTGTGCGGGTAAAAATGCTTCAGCAGTGCCGGTCTCTAAACTTAGCTTTTTATAACCACGAAGTGTTGCTTGCTCAATAATATGGGTGAGTAACTTAGCGGCTATGCCTTGGCGTAAATAGCTGCTTGATGTGCGCATTGATTTAATTTCGCCATGAGTGGCACTGAGCGCTTTTAATGCGCTAACACCCGCTAAATTATTATCAATCCATAAGCTATAAAAAGTTATATCGGGCTGAGTGAGTTTGCTCACATCTAGTGCATGTACGCTTTCAACGGGTGAGTGTTTTAACATATCGTTATGATGCGCTTGTAGTAACTTTATAACGTGTGGGTTTGAAAGCTCGCCTGTTCTAATATCCATTTATACCTCATTTAAACTTTAAGCTTTAGGGCTTTAATTAAAACCCTAAAGTAAGTGGCTCTATTTAGGCTGCTAGTTTCCATACTACAAACGCAACAGCAAAGCCTACTAAATACACCAAACCTAACCACGTTAAACTACGTAATAGCACGCTGTGCTTTATAACAGGCTCTGAGCGCACAAGGCTAAAGTTAAGCCATGCAAATACAGGCGTTGTAACAAATGAAAGCGTCATGGCAAACGTAAGCATGGGGCCAAGGGCTGATTTAAAAAATAAAATAACGGCCATACCGGCAAGTGCTTGTAGTATTAACCAAATATTTAGACTGTGTTTTGATTGCCCAAAGCCAAGTAGTTTATGAGATTCGTTAAGCGTACGGGCGTAGCCATCTAGCACGGTGAGTGTAGTGCCAAACATACATAAAAAGGCGATTGCTGATACAAGCGGCCTTGCCCACTCGCCTATTGTTAATGCGTACATATCAATAAGCTGCTTGGCAAACGCGACACCGCCGAGTTCTATACTACTGGTTTGCCCGTACTGCACTAATACACCTAAGCTAAAAAATACCAAGGCTAAGCCAGCTGTAAGCCAGTAACCTACGTTAAAATCGAACAAGCCTTGGCTTTTAGAAACTATTTGCTGCGCTTGTTTTTCTTTTAGCCATAAAGAACTTAATGCAGATATTTCGATAGGGGCTGGCATCCAACCCATTAAAGCCACCATAAAGCTCAGCATAGCCAGCTCATACGGTGAAGGCCCTACATAGTCAGCAGGCGCCATTGGGCCGTTACTAAACGCGATAACTAACGCAATAACGGTAGCCAGTGTTAATAATCCCATTATGCCTTTGGCCACACTGTCGAGCGCTTTAAAGTGCCCTAACAATAATATGGCTAAGCACACTCCTAATAATATCCAACATAGCAGTGTTACCTCTATCACTACAGGCAGCGCGTAATGCAGTAAGCTTGCGGTAAGCAGTAATACGCCAGCGGTATTAACAACAGCGGCTACAATGTTTAAGCCAATAAAACTGTAAAAATAAAACGGGCCTTTACTCTTATAGCCCTCCACTAGGCTATTTTTAGTGGCGAGTGTGTATTCCATACCAAAGCGAAAAAATGGGTACTTTAAAACATTAACAACAAGGATTAGCCAAAATAGTTGCCAGCCAAATATTGCTCCAGCCTGCGTAGAGGCAACTAAGTGAGAACCGCCAATAGCGGCTGTTGCCATGAGTATTCCAGGTCCAAGCGCACCTAGTCGAGACTTCCATACTGCTTTTGTTGTGTGCATTATTTTCTCAAAATATGTGTGTTGTGTGTTCTTTTTATTAATTTTTTTAATTAATAAACGGCAAGAACGCATAACTTACCTAAATTACAGGCAATAAAAAAGAGCCATACGGCTCTTTTTTACAATACTTTGTGACTAAATTTTATTTAAGATCCATCTCTTGGATGATCTCGTGTGCGATTTCAGGTGTAGTGCTAACAGGCTTTTCGTGTAAGTTTGCTTTTATCTGCCCTTTTCGATGTTTTAGTGCCGCATCGAGTTTTTTAGCTGCGCTTGCAATGGCAGGGTACATAACTTCGTTTTCCCCTTTTACCGATATGCGCGTGCCTTCGTAATTAGTGCTAATTTCAGCTTGGATTTTATGATGCTCTTTAGACAAAATAATATCGAGTGCAATAAGCGATGGAAAGTGGCTCTCGATTTTTGAAAATTTTTCGTTGATGTGCTCTCTAATAGAGTCAGTAACTTCAACATGGTGACCAGAAAGATTAATTTTCATAGGGTATCCTTTTATTTGTTACCTCATAAATAGTATTGGGGGCTATTTAGATTAACACAAGGAAAAAAGAGAGATATTTGAGGTTTATTTGCGGTTTTTGGTGATTTAAATCATGCGTTGTGCAAAGTTTATGCAAAGCCCATAGTGCATGGGCTTTCAGACGTCTAGCTGTATTGATTAATCTGTGTACGAACAACAGTAGTCAGCAAAATCAGATACTTTTACTTTAAAGCTTACATTTGCATCAACATTAAACGATTCACCCGCGTTAAATGTTTTCCACTCACTTGCCCCTGGTAATAAAATATCCCATTGGCCAGCTAAAAGCTCCATGCATTCTTTTTGGTTTGTATCAAAAACAAACTCACCTGGTTGCATAAAGCCTAACGTTTTCGCTTCGCCATCACCTAAAATAACGGTACGGCTCGACACTTTTCCGTCAAAATATACATTGGCTTTTTTTACTACACTCACGTTATCGAACTTTGGCATTTTTAGCTCCTGCTATTAATTTAAGATTTTTATTTATAAATTTTATCGCACTACCTTGCCTGATAGCTTACTTTCTTGCAAGGAAAGCAGCATTGTTCAAGGTGAAGTTGCTTCATGTTAGGGCATAAAAAAACCCGCAACATGTGCGGGTTTTTCAATTACTTACTTTATTTAATCAAAGCGATTAAAAAAGCTCGTTTGCTTTGCTCACAATGTTTGCCACTGTAAAGCCAAAGTGCTCAAACAGCTCACCAGCAGGTGCCGACTCACCAAAGGTAGTCATACCTACTACTGCGCCATTTAGACCTACGTACTTGTACCAGTAGTCAGCAATACCTGCTTCTACTGCTACGCGGCGTGTAACAGATGCCGGTAATACGCTTTCTTTGTACTCTGCGCTTTGATCTTCAAAGGCATCAGTGCATGGCATAGATACAACACGTACCTTTTTACCTTGGCTGCGTAGCTCAGTTGCTGAATCTTGTGCTAGCTGCACTTCAGAACCCGTTGCAATGAAAATAATCTCAGGGTTGCCGTCACAGCTAAGGATGTAACCACCCTTTTTAACATCGCTTAATTGCTGTGCGTCACGCGCTTGTTGCTCAAGACCTTGGCGAGTAAAGATTAACGATGTAGGACCGTCTTTACGCTCAATAGCTTGTTGCCATGCAATTGCCGACTCAACTTGGTCACATGGGCGCCAGTTGTATAAGTTAGGCGTTAAACGCATGCTTGCAATTTGCTCTACTGGTTGGTGAGTTGGACCATCTTCACCTAAACCGATTGAATCGTGCGTGTATACAAAAATGCTTGGTTGCTTCATTAATGCAGCCATACGTACGGCATTTTTTGCATATTCAACAAACATTAAGAACGTAGCACCGTAAGGAATAAAGCCTTTATGAAGGGCAATACCATTCATAATTGCCGACATACCAAACTCACGTACACCGTAGTAAATGTAGTTACCGCTTGCATCGTCGTGTGTTAAACCTTTAGAGCCATCCCAAATTGTTAAGTTTGAGCCTGCTAAATCGGCTGAGCCACCCATAAATTCTGGTAATAACGGACCAAATGCGTTTAATGCATTTTGCGATGCTTTACGAGACGCTGGGTTTGCAGGGTTTGCTTGTAATTGCTCAATGTACGCTTGAGATTTTTCAGCCCAATCGCCAGGCAGTTCGTTATTAATACGACGCTTGTATTCAGCTGCAAGCTCTGGGTATGCTTTTGCGTATGCTGCAAATTTTTCGTCCCAGCTTGATTCAAGCTGCTGACCTTTTTCTTTGCTATCCCATTGTGCGTAAATATCGTCAGGAATTTCGAACGCATCGCCAGTCCAACCTAAAAATTCACGAGACGCTTTAATTTCGTCATCACCTAGTGGTGCACCGTGACAATCGTGGCTACCAGATTTATTAGGTGAGCCGTAACCAATAATTGTTTTACAACAAATTAGTGATGGTTTATCGGTAACACTTTTAGCTTCTGCAATTGCAGCACTTATAGCATCGCTGTCGTGGCCATCAACACCACTGATTACATGCCAACCGTATGCTTTAAAGCGAGCTGGCGTGTCATCTGTAAACCAACCTTCTACTTCACCATCGATTGAAATGCCGTTGTCATCCCAAAATGCAACAAGTTTACCCAGACCTAATGTGCCTGCAAGTGAACCAGCTTCATGAGAAATACCTTCCATAAGGCAGCCATCGCCCATAAATGCATAGGTAAAGTGATCAACAATGTCGTGACCTTCACGGTTAAACTGTGCAGCTAGCGCTTTTTCAGCAATTGCCATACCTACGGCATTTGTGATCCCTTGACCTAATGGACCCGTAGTAGTTTCGATTCCTGGTGCATAGCCATATTCAGGGTGACCTGGTGTTTTAGAATGCATTTGACGGAAGTTTTTAATTTCGTCCAGTGGTAAGTCGTAACCACTTAGGTGCAATAGAGAATAGATAAGCATTGAACCGTGGCCGTTTGAAAGAATAAATCTGTCACGGTCAGCCCACTCTGGATTTGTTGGGTTGTGTTTTAGATAATCGCGCCATAATACTTCTGCGATATCAGCCATGCCCATAGGGGCTCCAGGGTGACCAGATTTGGCCTTTTGTACTGCGTCCATTGACAAGACGCGAATAGCATTTGCAAGTTCTTTGCGAGATGGCATGAATTCTCCTACCTTTATGTGTATTTGCGCGGGTATTTATGTGTTTGTTTATGCACCCAAGTAACTTGGGTTTGTTTATATCGACCATTCTTACTTATTGTGGGGGCTGTGTGCAATTAAAAACCCTATAAAAGTGAGGCATTATGAATATTTTTTAAGACCAAAAAGTTATTAGTAATTTTATTTAGACGTCTAGGCGTAAAAACACTATGCAAGGTGTTTTGTTTTCGATAAAATACGCCCCTTAATTTTTTAGCGCTAATACCGACGTTTGTGAAGCGCAATATTTGTGAGCAGAAATACAATGGCAAAACATTTATTTACTTCTGAATCAGTTTCTGAAGGTCATCCGGATAAAATCGCCGATCAAATCTCTGATGCGGTACTTGATGCTATCCTAGAGCAAGACTCTCATGCCCGTGTTGCGTGCGAAACTTACGTAAAAACAGGTATGGTTATGGTTGGTGGTGAAATCACTACTAGCGCATGGGTTGATATTGAAGAAATTACACGTAAAACAGTACGTGAAATTGGCTACACGCATTCAGACATGGGTTTCGATGCAGATTCATGTGCAATTTTAAACACTATTGGTAAACAGTCTCCTGACATTAACCAAGGTGTTGACCGTACTAGCCCAGAAGAACAAGGTGCTGGCGACCAAGGTCTTATGTTTGGTTACGCTTGTAACGAAACAGAAGTGCTAATGCCTGCGCCAATTACTTACTCACACCGTTTAGTACAGCGCCAAGCGCAAGTACGCAAAAGCGGCGAGCTTAACTGGTTACGTCCAGATGCAAAATCTCAAGTTACTTTTGCATACGAAAATGGCAAGCCAGTAGGTATTGATGCAGTAGTACTATCTACTCAGCACAGCGAAGACATTTCGCAAAAAGATTTAGTAGAAGCGGTGATGGAAACTATCATCAAGCCGGTACTTCCTGCAGAGCTTATTACAAGCGCGACTAAATTTTTCATTAACCCAACGGGTCGCTTTGTAATTGGCGGACCAATGGGCGATTGTGGTTTAACAGGTCGTAAAATCATCGTTGATACATACGGTGGTATGGCTCGTCACGGTGGTGGTGCTTTCTCTGGTAAAGATCCATCAAAAGTTGACCGCTCAGCTGCATACGCTGCACGTTACGTTGCTAAAAACGTAGTTGCGGCTGGCCTTGCTGATAAATGTGAATTACAAGTTTCTTACGCAATCGGTGTTGCAGAGCCTACATCTATCAGCGTTGAAACGTTTGGTACAAGCAAGTTAGAAGAAAGCCGTTTAATCGAACTTATTCGTGAACACTTTGACCTGCGCCCTTACGGCTTAATTCAAATGCTTGATTTAGAGCGCCCTATCTACCTTCCTACAGCGGCTTACGGCCACTTTGGTCGTGACGAATTCCCTTGGGAACGTACAGATAAAGCTGATGCACTTCGTGCAGCTGCTGGCCTTTAAGCTAAAAGTGTTGAAGTAAATTAAAAACGGCCCTTAATAGGGCCGTTTTTGTATCTAAAACTTATCCGTTACATTGTTTGTAGTGCCTCTACAAAATAACTATAAAATCGACCTCGAATTCTTTTGTACTTTAGGTATATACTCATTTCATTATAAAAGCTTTAGGGATAGTTCAATGGCCGATAACTTTCGCGTTATATTTGCAGGACTTGCCGATAACGTTGACATAAAAACAGCGTGCGCAAACTTAGCTGCAAAATTAAAAACGTCAGATGAAAAAGTAGCTCTTTTTTTTAAAGGTAAGCCGCTGTTTGCGCCAAGCGATAAAGACAAAGCGTTAAAACAGACTAAGTTATTAGCAAGCCTAGGTATTAAAAGTAAGCTGCAAGCTGTTTCAAATGCGATTCAAAATAGCTCCCCCGCAGCTGCAAATAACAACCAACGTGATGAACGTATTTTTGATGCACTTGATTACATCACTAGCAGCTTAATACGCCTTGAAGAAAAGCTAGATGAGCTAGAGCAACGCCTTCCTGAAGCTCAATTAAATACACCAGACGAAAGTGTAGACGAATGGCAAAATGACGACCTAATGCTAGATGAGGATTTAGCGACTCCTAAAAAACGCAGTAACTTACTTTTATATTCATTGATTGCAACTGCCACCATTTTGCTAGTCGTACTGGCTGTTTTTTTGATTTTTCCCGATTTATTCTCTTTTTAAAAATGGCTAATTAGTTTAATGAGCAATAAACGCGCACAAATAAGAGCTGAAATTCGTAACACCCGTAAAAACTTGTCAAATAATCAGCAAATAATTGCTGCGCAATCGCTAAAAATGAATTTTATTCAACACTTAAAAAGCGAAAATACAACGAATTCAAAGCATATTGCCATTTATTTAAGTAACGACGGAGAACTAGACACTTCATTGTTAATTAAAGAATTGTGGAACTTAAACCATGCTGTTTATCTACCTATAATACACCCATTCAATGGCGCTAATTTACTATTTCAGCGCTATGAGAAAAACTCACCCATGAGGGCAAATCGCTATGGTATCTTGGAGCCTAAGCTGAACTGCTCTCAAATATGCCCATTACCAGCGCTTGATTACCTCCTTATGCCATTAGTTGCATTTGATAAACAAGGTAATCGCCTAGGAATGGGAGGTGGGTTTTACGACCGGACATTGGCGCGTTTACACGAACAAAATTGGCAAAAACCACAACTAATTGGCCTTGCACATGAATGCCAAAAAGTTGATGCTCTGCCAATCGAGTCGTGGGACGTACCACTTAAAACCATTATCACCCCAGATAAAACATACTGTTGGTAACATTTAATTTTGGTTACTAACCGCATATTTCTGACATACATGAGCACAAAGCAATGACACAAGACGAATTAAAAGAAGCAGCTGCTTGGGCAGCACTCGAGTTTGTAAAAGAAAACACCATTGTAGGTGTCGGTACTGGCTCTACTGTTAATCACTTTATTGATGCCCTTGGCTCAGTAAAGGACACTATTGTAGGCGCTGTATCAAGCTCAGAAGCGTCAACTGCACGTTTGGAAGCGTTAGGTATTGAAGTGTTTGAACTTAATAACGTTGATGCTTTAGATGTATACGTTGACGGCGCTGACGAAATAAACGCTCAAAACGAAATGATTAAAGGCGGCGGCGCAGCGCTAACACGTGAAAAAATAGTAGCAGCAGTTGCAAAACAGTTTGTGTGTATTGTTGATGACACAAAGCTGGTAGATACATTGGGCGACTTCCCGCTTCCGGTAGAAGTTATTCCAATGGCGCGCAGCTACGTTGCACGAGAATTATTAAAACTTGGTGGTGACCCTGTTTATCGCCAAGGCGTAGTTACCGATAATGGTAACGTTATATTAGATGTATTTAACTTAAAAATTACCAATGCCAAACAACTTGAAACACAAATAAATTCAATTGTTGGCGTAGTTACCAACGGCCTATTTGCGATGCGAGGTGCTGATAAAGTGATTATCGGTACCAAAAATGGGCCACAAATTAAATAGGATGAGGTTATGAGTAAGGTATCGTTAGCAAAAGACAAAATTAAAATTCTCTTGCTTGAAGGTGTTCACCAAAGCGCTGTTGAAACGCTAAAACGTAACGGTTACAGCAATATCGACTACGTTAAAACATCCTTACCTGAGGACGAGCTTAAAGAGCGCATTAAAGATGTTCACTTTGTAGGACTTCGTTCTCGTACTCATATTAACCAAGCCGTATTAGACTCAGCTGAAAAGCTAGTTGCTATTGGTTGTTTTTGTATTGGTACAAACCAAGTTGATTTAGATGCAGCACGCGAACGTGGTATTGCTGTATTTAACGCTCCATTTTCTAATACTCGTTCAGTTGCTGAACTTGTACTTGGCGAAATACTACTTTTATTACGTGGTATTCCAGAGCGTAATGCAGCGGCTCATCGTGGTGGCTGGTTAAAAACAGCAAATGGTTCGTTTGAAGCACGTGGTAAAACATTAGGTATTATTGGCTACGGTCACATTGGTACTCAGCTAGGTATTATGGCTGAAAATATCGGTATGAACGTGGAGTTTTACGATATCGAAGATAAGTTATCACTGGGTAATGCAACACAAGTTCATAACCTTACTCAGCTGTTACAACGCTCTGATATTATTAGCTTACATGTACCAGAAACACCGCAAACTAAAAACCTTATTGGTACAGCAGAGCTTGCAGTTATGAAGCAGGGGTCTATTTTGATCAATGCCTCACGCGGAACTGTTGTTGATATTGATGCTCTTGCAGAAGCGCTTACAGAGAAAAAACTAAGTGGTGCAGCAATCGATGTGTTCCCTACTGAGCCAAAATCTAACGATGAAGAATTTGTATCGCCACTGCGCCAATTCGACAATGTTATTTTAACGCCGCACATTGGTGGTTCTACACAAGAAGCGCAAGAAAACATTGGTATTGAAGTAGCGGGTAAATTGGCTAAATATTCAGATAATGGCTCAACTATTACTGCGGTTAACTTCCCTGAAGTATCGCTACCTGAGCTTGCTAATCGTAGCCGTTTATTACACGTACACCACAACCGCCCGGGTGTACTAACGCAAATTAACCAAGCGTTTGCACAGCACGGTATTAATATTGCTGCGCAATACCTACAAACAGACGCATCTATTGGTTATGTAGTTATTGATGTTGATACAGATCAATCTGAAGTAGCACTTAAAGAACTAAGCGCTGTTGAGGGTACAATTAGAGCACGTATTTTACATTAACCATTCTTTGATATTAAAAAAGGGTCCTTATGGACTAATGCCGATCAGTTAAGAAAATGACCGGTTGACCGATCCAAACGATCATGCAAAATCCGTAGTTAGGAAACTAACTACGGATTTTTTGTGAATATAGAACAAGCACTGCAAGCAACACTTGAAGAAAGCAGCCGATACCATACCTTTGAAAAATTATCAGAAATTCTTGACCCTGAAATCATTGAACAAGGTTTTCAACAAGCAGGGATTGCAACCGTTCGTAAGCGAAGATTACCGCTTGAAGCCGTTTTGTGGTCAGTTATTGGCATGGCATTGTTTCGAAAAGAATCAGTTTGGAATATCGCTAATAAGCTAGATATCATGTTACCTGGCAAGAACCAACTCGTTGCTCCAAGTGCGATGGTACAGGCGAGACAAAGGTTAGGTGATGATTCCGTTAAACACGTTTTCAATAAATCTGCTCAATCAATGTATAAGCAACAGTCATTCGAAACATGGAATGGTTTGAACCTATTAGCTGTTGACGGTGTTGTGTGGCGAACAGCCGACACGCCTGATAATCGTAAAGCCTTCTCTTCAGGTAGCAACCAATACGGTGATACAGCCTTTCCTCAAATACGCATGGTCTGTCATATGGAATTGACCAGCCATCAACTTCTCAGTAGCGAGTTTGATAACTATAAAACCAACGAGATGAAATTAGCTGAGCGTTTAATTGAACGTACACCAGATAATTCACTGACTATGTTTGATAAAGGATATTATTCTTTAGGCCTGTTAAACCGTTGGCATCAAACTGGGGAGATGAGGCACTGGCTGATACCAGCAAGGCCCGACTTACAGTATGAAATCATCTCCAGCGCGGGTAAAAATGACCATATCATTGAATTGAAAACCACAAAGCATGCACAAAAAAACTTTCCCGATGTTCCTGAAACAATTAAAGCGAGATTAATCAGCAAAACAATAAAGGGCAAAAGCTACCGTATATTAACCTCGATGACGGATAGATTGCGTTATCCAGGTAATGAAATTGTTGAATTATATTGTCATCGTTGGGAGATAGAACTTGGGTTTAGAGAAATCAAACAAACCATGCTTGATAGCGCATACCATTTAAGAAGTAAGCGTCCAGACATGGTGCGTCAGGAGCTATGGGCCGTGTTACTCGCCTATAATTTAATACGAAGAATAATGACGATGGCGGCGACAGTCACAGGGATATGGCCTAACCAGCTTAGTTTCTCTAGCAGTTCGATGGCTGTCATTCAGTATTTCTCGTCAGTATCTATAATGAGCCCAGGGAACATTCCAATACACTGGCAACACTTACTCGATACACTGCTCTTATTTAAGCTTCCAGCTAGACGAGAGGATAGAAGATATCCCCGATGGGTTAAGCCAAAACCATCTAAGTATCCTCATAAAAAGAAAGATGCCAGTCAGCTTAACTGACTGGCATTAGTCCTTATGGACCCTTTTTTGTATTTAGATTACATATACTTTCTCAAGTATTTTTTGAATACCGGATCTGTTGCAGCCAACTCCTTTTGCTCAGCTAATATCTCTTTTAAAATAGCGCCTGAGGTAAGCGGGTTAGCAAGGACCACTCTAAATACAACCGTTGGTTGATTGTCGTATTTAGAAGGCGTTAAGCGTGTACGTGATACAAATGAGCGACCTGACTCGCGTTGACGCTTTTGCATACTGGCAGTAAAACGGTTCAGTGAAGCAAAAATATCTAACCGAGTTGCTGCATCAGCATCAGCTATTGCTTGTTTAATTTGCTTAGGTACATAACGATACGTTAATAAGCACAACTCAGGCTCCGAAATAAGCTCAAAGTCTTCATCAGCCTTAATTAAATCAGCAAAGTAATGTGCTTTTTTGATGCTTCGATCAATCAGCATTTCGTAACCTTTACGACCAATAACACGTAAGCAAGCATGTACTAACATTGCCATACCCGGTCTGCTGCCTTCAAGCGTGTGGCTACCTAAGTCTTTTGAACCTTTACGTAATATGTACTCAGCGTGATGCTCTATTGCATCTGTGGCAGCGGGGTCTTTAAATAAAACCAAACCCGCTCCCATTGGTACATACATTTGTTTATGTGCATCGATGGTAATTGAATCTGCTCGCTCAATCCCTTTTAGTAAAGGACGGTGCGTACTCGATAAAAGGGTCGCTCCCCCCCATGCAGCATCTACATGAAAATGGCAGTTAATGTCTTGTGCTAAGTCGGCCATTTCATCAAGTGGGTCAATATTACCGGTTTCGGTTGTCCCCGCGACCCCAATAATCGCCATTACTTTAATGCCTTGCGCTTCAAGCTCACGTGCTTTTTCGCGCATAGCTGTTACATCGACTTTGTTATTTTCACAGGTTTTAATACCAATTAAGTTATCGCGACCAATGCCGAGTAAATCAACCGATTTACCTAACGAGTAATGCCCGCGTTCTGATATTAATACCGCTAAACCTTTATAGCCGTAATGCAGCATACCAGCAATTAAGCCTTGTGCGCCGATACCTCTAAAATCGCCATCAGGTTTTAATAAGCGGTTTCGCGCAATCCAAAGCGCAGTAATATTAGCAACCGTACCACCAGAGCAAAATGCACCTAATGAGGTTTTAGCACTGTGCATCCATTTAGAATAAAATGAGTCTTCTTGCCCATAAGCTAAATGATGCATCATCCCAAGCACTTGACGCTCAAGAGGCGTAAACGCTTTAGATGTTTCTATTTTTACTAGATTTTGATTTAGCCCTACCATCAATTTTGACAGCGGTAATAAAAAGTGCGGCAAGGCAGAGGTCATGTGACCAATAAAACTAGGCGCAGCTGTATGCACAGAATGTGCAACAAGCTGCTCCATTATGTCTTGGGCATAAGCAGAGACAAACGTTGGATCTTCTGGGATCACTGCCGATTGAAAATCTTTTTCTATTTCATGTAATGGTTTTTCAATTGCCGCTATATTTTCGTTTAGAAAACCTGCTAAATTACTCGAAATTTCAAGCTCGATTTTGCTTAAAGTTGAGTCTGGCGCTTCAGGTACAGTAAATATACGCTTAAGGCTTTCTTTAGAGGCGACGGCACAACGCTTTTGATCCATCTTAATACCTAGTGTGTGTGTAGCTAAAACACGCGCTTACCCATCAAAAACGCCTACTTATTAGGACATTTGGAGCAATCGTGTTTCTTTAAAAATTGCGCTAACTTTACTGCAATATAACTAAAATGTCTCGTTTAAACCTATAAAAGCAATCAAAGCGATGACAAAAAAATGATAATTTAATTAAAACTCTACCAAACCTAATTATTTATTGGGCATTTACTTATTTTGGGTATAATAAATTTGATAACAAAAAAGGGACACATATGCCAGAAGGAAGAGTCAAAGTTAGTTGGATAGTGGCAGGCTTTAGCTTGTTTTTAATAAGCTTGCTAACCTACGTTTACTACACTTACCAAACCACGCGTGCTGAAATAATGCAGTCGGTTGATAATCGCTTACTTAATGCCGCCACCAGCGTTAAACATATTTTAGGTGACGATTATTTAAGTGCGGTTAATCAAGGCGATAATATAAGTTTTTCTTACTATCAAGATAAAAGTAAACAACTCTCTGAGTTTGCTCAAGCACTTGATATTGCTTATGTCTATTCAATGATTTTAAAAGACGGTAAGGTGCTTTTTAGCTCATCAAGCTACACGCAAGACGATCAGAATAATGGCAAGGTAACTCAATTTTTAGATCTCTACCCTGAAGCTACCGATGCAAATATAAGTGCTTTTTATTCAACAGAGCCAGTATTTGAAATATCGAGCGATCAGTGGGGCCACTTTAAAACAATTTTTATTCCTTACGTTGACCCAATCAACGGCAATACCTATTTAACGGGTGCCGATATAACTATTTATGATTTAAACGAGAAACTTAAAGAAAGCGTATCAAAAGCTGCTGCAATGGCTAGCTTCTTCTTTTTTATCGCGATACTCGTTGCCGCCATATATATTTATTTACTAAAACGGTCTTTAGCAACTGACTCAAGTACTGGTTTTTCAAATCATATTGCACTTGAGTACTTTATTAAAAAAAGTAATGCACATCACATGCAATTAGCCGTTATTTGGGTTAATGAAATAGAAGATATAAACAGTTTTTACGGCACGGAAGTGGGTGACAAGGTAATGAAAAACTTGCTTATTCACTTTAAACTTAGAAGCTCTACGCATTGCCATATATACAGACTAGCAACAAATAAAATAGTATTACTCGCGCCTAAGGAAATGAGTAATGACGAATTTACCGACCTCGTAAAAACATATAACTTTAATACACCGGTGTTAACTGACCCTTTTATCTACATAACCCTATGTGCAGGTATTGCCAGTGGTAACAAATCGCTACTACTTGAAAACGCTCATATAGCAGCGCTGCAAGCTAAACAAGGCAGGCATAGTGTAGTTAACTACTCAAAAGCGCTACACGATGTAAAAACGCAATATCAATACAATGTAGAAATGGCTAAAGAAGTGCGAGAAGCGTTTGATAACAATCGTATAGTGCCTTACTTTCAACCCATTATTGACACAAATACCAATAAGGTCGTTCAATACGAATGTTTAGCTCGAATGGTAACAGCGCAAGGGGAAGTATTAAAACCTGATGCATTTTTAAATGTTGTTACCCGCTCAAGAATGGACGGAATACTTACCCGTACTATATTTTCACAATGTGTTAGTCGCTTTAGAAAAACCGATATTTGCTGGAGTTTAAATATAACAGCACAAGATATGCTCGACCCTAATTTAAGTGAGTTTATTGCGGACGAACTTAAGCGCTACCCGCATCCTGGTAATATCACATTAGAGCTTTTAGAAACCCAAGCTATTGCCAACTTCTCTGAAGTAAAAGCATTTATTGGAATGGTTAAAACAAAAGGCGTTAAGGTTATTATTGATGACTTTGGTAGTGGTTATTCAAATATATCAAACGTACTTAAGCTTGAAGTAGATGGTATTAAATTAGATGGCGCACTAATAAAGCAAATAGTGAATGACAAAGATATCTACTTGTTTATAGAACATATAGCCAGTTTTGCCAATCAACTTGGTTTACAATTAATGGCAGAATCGGTAGAAAATACAACCATAGTAACCGCACTTAAAAAGGCGAATGTGACACTAATGCAAGGCAACTATTTTGCCCACCCAGTGCCACATGTTAATACGGTTACAGAAGAATTAGCACTTTAACTTACTTTAGCAAGGTAAGTTTATAACGAGTCGGTGGCTTTGCTGGCCACTGGCCCAGTATTTACGCTCAAAAGGCGTAATTGCATCGTCTGACTCATAAAGTGTTACATCGCAAGGGTTGCCTGTTAATTCAAGCGCCCGAGCAAACTCCTTAACGTAAATATCCCAATTGCTGCGCACTTCTAATTTTCCACCTAACTTAACGATAAATGGAAAAATAGCTGCGCCATGCCAGCGCCTACGAATATGCTTAGATTTAGGCCACGGGTTTGGATACAACAAATAATGGTGCGTAGGTTGCCAATTGGCGGCTACCGCTAAACGCCAAAAGTCATTTAAATCTGCTTGCACTAAGATGTACTGACCACTGTCGGTTTGCTTATATTCAACATCGTGCTTATCTAATCGGTGCGACGATTTATCAATACCAATTATAAGTGCATCAGGGTGGCGCTTAGCTAAGTTAGCTGAGCTTTCACCCACGCCACAACACGAGTCCAAAATAAGCGGGCCACTAAAGGCTTGTACTTTAGCATTAACCTCGTCAAATGCGGCTTGGGTATGCGCTGCTATTGGCTTTTTAAATTCAGCATCTAAGTGCTTATTTACTATTTCATCAAGCTTTTCGTGAATACCCGCTTGATTAGATACAATACTACGTGAATTTGCATCACTCATTAGTGTCTTAGCCCCACACCTTTTTTAATTAAAGTTAGCGCTAAAGTAAATAACACCGTAATAAACACCAAAATAACACCTAGCGCTACACTTAAATCAACATCCGACACACCTAAAAAGCCATAGCGAAATGCATTTACCATGTAAATAATAGGATTTATTTGCGATACGTTTTGCCAAAATTCTGGCAATAACGTTATTGAATAAAATACACCGCCTAAGTAAGTTAATGGCGTTAGTATAAAGGTGGGAATAATGCTTATATCGTCAAAGCTATTTGCATAAATTGCATTAATTAAACCACCTAAAGCAAACACAGCTGAGGTTAAAATAACGGTCGCCATAATTACAAAAATATTATGAATTTGAATATCAACAAATAATAACGATACACAGGTAACTATAAAGCCCACCATAATACCACGCGTCATACCGCCGCCCATATAACCCAGTACAATGATGTAATTAGGCACAGGTGCAACTAAAAGCTCTTCAATGCTTTTTTGAAATTTTGTTGAGTAAAAACTAGAGGCTACGTTGGAATAGGAATTAGTAATAACCGACATCATTATAAGGCCAGGTACAATAAACTCCATATAACTAAAGCCGCCCATATCACCAATACGTGAACCAATTAAGTTACCAAAAATAACAAAATATAAGCTCATCGTAATTGCTGGCGGCACTAAGGTTTGTACCCAGATACGTAAAAAACGAATACACTCTTTAATCCATAAACTCTTTAAGGCTACGCCATATTTAAACATTTATTCGCCCCGCCCTTGCTCTAGTAATCCTACAAATAACTCTTCTAGTCTGTTTGCTTTGTTTCGCATACTCAATACTGTATTTCCTTGGGTTGTTAATGCGCTAAATACCGCATTTAAGCCCTGTGATTTAGCGACTTCTACTTCAACAGTATGATCGTCCGTCATCGTAAACTTATAACCTTCAAGCGTGACAGGGTTTGCTGGCATCTTTAAATCTAAAATAAAGGTTTCTTTATCAAGTTTTGCAAGCAGTGCTTTAATGGTGGTGTTTTCCACAATTCGACCAGAATCAATAATCGCTATGTTTTTACACAGTAACTCAGCTTCTTCAAGGTAGTGTGTGGTTAAAATAATAGTAACGCCTTGCTCATTTATTTGGCGCAAAAAATCCCACATTGAACGACGAAGTTCTATGTCTACACCCGCTGTTGGCTCATCAAGTATAAGTAATTTTGGCTCGTGCATAAGGGCGCGTGCAATCATTAATCGACGTTTCATTCCGCCTGAAAGCGTACGAGCTTGCTTGTCTTTTTTCTCTAATAACCCTAGCTGCGCTAGGTATTTATCAGCACGTTTATGGGCTTCGCCACGTGGCACACCATAATAACCGGCTTGGTTAACCAGTATTTGGCTAAGCGTTTCAAACTGGCTAAAGTTAAACTCTTGCGGCACTAAGCCTAAATGCGCTTTTGCAGCTTCTAAATCAGTATCAATATCACAGCCAAATACTTCTACTTTGCCTTTTGTTTTATTAACAAGTGACGAAATAACACCAATAGTAGTTGATTTACCAGCTCCATTTGGACCAAGCAAAGCGAAAAAATCGCCCTCTTCAACTTGTAAATCAACGCCTTTAATAGCCTCAACACCATTTTTATAAACCTTAGTAAGGCCTTCTATATTTAAAGCAATATTTTGCTTATTCATTACTTACCCTCACCATAACCCCAACGTTTTGTTAGGTTATGCTCAATATTTAAATGATCTAAAATTCTCGCCACCATAAAATCAACTAAGTCTTCAATACTTTGTGGCTTATGATAAAAGCCAGGCGCGGCTGGCATAATTGTTACCCCTAAACGGGATAACTTAAGCATGTTTTCTAAATGAATCTCGTTAAATGGTGTTTCGCGCGGCACTAAAATGAGCTGTCCGCGTTCTTTAATTACCACATCAGCGGCGCGCTCTAATAAATTATCAGACGCCCCTACTGCAATTGCAGAAACCGACCCGGCACTACATGGGCATACTACCATTTTTTTAGGAGCAGCAGAGCCCGAAGCCACAGGGCTAAACCAGTTATCTTTACCGTATACTTTTAGCTGTTCAGGTTTGGCATTAAACAGCGTACTTAACTGCTCAGTGGCTTTATCTTCATTACCTGAGAGCTTTATGTTTGATTCTGTATCAAGCACCACGCGTGCTGCACTTGAGATGAGAACGTAGACCTGAAATTGCTGCTCTAGTAATACTTCAAGTAACCTAAGCCCATAAGGCGCACCTGATGCACCGCTAAAAGCGAGCGTAATTCTATCTTTAAATTGCACACTATTCTCCGCTGTATTTATCAGCTAAACCATCAACAAGGTGTTGATGAAGGCCATTAAAGCCGCCATTGCTCATAATTAAAATATGTTGATTAGGCTCAATATTTTCAAGCACCGTATCAATAATTGTTTGCGTGCTGCTAAAGCACTGCATGCCTGCTTTGTCTGCTTGCTCTTTTAACGACCAATTTAGATTCTCTGGTTCAAAAAGGAGTACCTCGTCAGCATCACGCAGTGAATCTAATAATGTATGTTGGTGTACGCCCATTTTCATGGTGTTTGAGCGCGGCTCTAAAATAGCGATAATTTTTTCATCGCCTACTTTTGCGCGCAGTCCTGCAAGCGTAGTTTTAATTGCTGTTGGGTGATGCGCAAAGTCGTCATACACTTTAATATTATTTATATCCGCCTTTAGCTCCATACGCCTTTTAGGGCTAATAAACTCTCCTAAAGCATCAATACTATGATCAATGGCTATACCCACATGGCGCGCTGCTGCAATAGTCATAATCGCATTTTTAACGTTATGCTCGCCTATTGCTTGCCAACAGACAGTGCCCTGCTTTTCGCCATTAAGTAATACATTAAACTCACTTCCATCGGCTTTTATTAATTCATAGCTCCAATCATCGCCTAGCGTTTCGCTTTCACTCCAAAGCCCTTGTGCTATTACGTCATTAAGCGCTACGTCTTGCTTTGGCCAAATTACCTTGCCGCTTTGAGGTAATGTACGCATTAAGTGATGAAATTGTTTTTTTATTGCGTTTAAATCTTCAAAAATATCAGCGTGATCGAATTCAAGATTATTTAAGATAAGTGTACGCGGGAGGTAATGCACAAACTTACTGCGCTTATCAAAAAAAGCAGTGTCGTATTCATCGGCTTCAATAACAAAAAATGGCGTTTCACCCACTTTTGCCGATACACCAAAATTTTGCACTATGCCGCCAATTAAAAACCCTGGTTTTAAACCTGCGTACTCTAACACCCACGCAAGCATACTTGCTGTGGTTGTTTTACCATGCGTACCAGCAACCGCAAGCACCCAAGAATCTTGCAGTAAGTTATGCTTAAGCCATTCAGGGCCAGATGTATAAGGTAGGCCTTTATCAAGCACATACTCTACACACGGGTTACCACGGCTCATTGCATTACCAATAACGACCATATCTGGCTTTGGCTCTAACTGAGATACCGCGTAGCCTTGAGTTAGTTCAATGCCAAGCTCTTCAAGTTGCGTACTCATTGGTGGGTAAACGTTTTGATCGGAACCCGTTACTTTATGATCCAGCGATTTAGCAATGGCTGCAATACCGCCCATAAACGTGCCACAAATGCCCAAAATATGTATATGCATATACTTTCCTTAAATCGTATGCTCACTCTACAGCTATGCAAAGTTTAATGGCGCTATAATGCCAAAATTCGTGCTTAGTTACTATGTACGTCTGCACAATTCACTCGTGCCAAAAACACGTTAATTAGTTTTTTAAACGCTAAAAATCAAAAAATAGGCACGTTCACCTACCCTGCATTGCTTTTAATCAATTATTATCAATGTTATAAACCAGCTTGCTATATAACTTTAAAACTTAAAAAGGACTTAATATGAAAAAACTATTCTTTATAGCCTGTATTTTACTTAGTCAAAAAAGCTTTGCTTTGGAATTTGCTAAGTACCCAATAGAACTAAGTTCAGGCGAAGGCGTTAATGTTGTTATTGCCCCAACAACAGATAAAAAACAAGCTTTAGTAAAAGTAACAGGCATAAATCATGATATTGATGGCATTGTATTTTTAACCGATTTAAAGCCCCACGGTAGTAATAAAGCGTACAAATATACTTACGATGGGTCACAAAGAAGTTTAGTAAGTGTTGAAGAAGGCTATCGCTGTTGCTCTTACACCCTTTATATTCCAGACACTCGTGATGGAACTTACTTATCAAAAAAAGAAGAATCAAACCCTGCCATTGTTGAAGATTTAAAAGCGCAATACGATCAACAGTTGAATAAAGGTACTCAAGCTAAACTAGCGAAGTTTAATCGTGAAAAGCATTTAGGGTATCAACAAAAAAATATAGCTGCCGCTAATAACGAAATAGATAAGCAATGTGGATTAAAAATAAATACCAATGTAAATTGGGAAGGCATTGATGATGAAAACTTAAAAAAATATGCCGTGGGTTCATTTTGTGCACAAGTTGCAAACGAAATGGCTTACATGTGCGAAAAAGATCAAAGCTTTAAAAATGACATTGCACAATTTAACGCTATTGAATGTAAATTTACTAATGAGCTAAAGTTACGTAAAAATGGTAATACTCTGATATTTAAAACAGCGCCAAAAGCAGCTAACCAACGTCAGTTTATAGAATCTTATTTGTTAAATTTGTAAGCTGAATTTAAAAATCAAAAAAAGCACCTAAAGGTGCTTTTTTGGCTTTGTGTATAGCAGTTACATTTAATTAGTGGTTAACGACTACTTACATCATTAAAAATACTATTAAACCTATACCGAGCAATAAACGATATATCACAAATGGCAACATGCCCATTCGCTCTATTACTTTTAAAAACATAAATATACATGCATAAGCCGATAAGAACGATAGCACCACACCTAGTAATAATGTATTCCAATCAACCACATGGTCACCCAAAGCAAGCTCTGCAGTATAATAAAGCCCCATCATAGAAATAATTGGAATTGCCAGTAAGAACGAAAAACGCGCTGCGCTTTGCTTATTCATTCCAAGCATTAAACCAGCAGTCATCGTGATACCTGAGCGAGAAGTTCCCGGGATCATTGCAACAGCTTGTGCAAAACCAATAATAAGTGCTGTTTTCCAATTAAGCTGATAAATAGTTTTAATTTGCTTACCTTTTACATCCGCGTACCAAAGCAATAAACCAAACACAATTGTGGTAGTAGCAATTACCCAAGCGCTTCGTAGGTACAACTCTATAAAGTCTTTTAAAAGTAAGCCTAAAATAGCGGCAGGCACAGTGCCTAAAATTATCCACCAACCTAGCTTACTATCATCAGTAGTACCCTGTGCTCCAAAGGATTTAAACCACGCACTGAGTATGTCGACGACCTCTTTGCGAAAATAAATAACAACGGCAATTAAAGTACCAACATGTACTGCCACGTCAAACGCAAGCCCTTGATCTTCCCAGCCTAAAATTTGCGATGGGAGAATTAAGTGCGCAGAACTAGATATTGGTAAAAACTCAGTAAATCCCTGTATGAGGGCTAAAATAATTATTTCGATGATACTCATGGGTTAGAAAACTCCACCTTCCATAGCTTTTGTTGAGGGTTATTATATTCATTCCATAACTGCGCAATCGTTTGTTTAGCTACAGGATGATAGAAATCTGGGGCAACCTCGCTAAGAGGTTGTAATACAAATGCGTTTTTAGTTATTTCATCTCGTGGTAATTGTGCTGGAGAAGCGCAAATTACATCATCATAAAATAGTAAATCTAAATCGAGCGTTCGTGGACTAAATTTTTTATCGTTCGCTGTGCGTCCATTATCACGCTCTATTTGTTTTAATAAAGCGCATACATCAACAAGCGACATATCAGTTGTAGCGCCAACGACTGAATTATAAAAATTATTGCCAGCAAACCCAACTGCTTCACTTTCAAAAACAGACGAGTGTACAATATGTTCAAAGTGCTGCTTAAGTGCAATTAATGCACATTGTATATAATGCGCTTTATTTATATTTGACCCTAGGCTGATATAAATTTGAGCCATTTAGTCAGTTGCCTTAACACGTGTAATTTCAACACCTACAGTTTGCGCTTGTGCTACTGCTGCTGGTTTACTTACTCTTATAGTAACTTGTGGAGTATTAAACTCGCTTAAAATAATATGCGCTAATTGTTCAACTAAAGTTTCTAGCAACTCTACAGGTTTTAAAGTGCAGTGCTCAATAACTCGCTCACTGACTTTTGAGTAATCGAGTGCTAAATTAATATCGTCATTTTCAGCTGCAGGCTTAATATCGCTTAGCATTTCAATATCAAAATAAAGGCTCTGTTTACTTTCTTTTTCAAAGTCGTACACTCCAATAATAGTGTCGACGTGCAATTGAGATATAAAAACCTTATCCATTGATACTCCAAATAACAACAAACTACTAAGCAACTATACTAAGCATCAATAAAATTAATACTGTATATGGTTTAGCCAGTGTTTAAATATGTAAAAATAACTTCTACAATAGCAAAATAACTAAACTAGCTATTAAATAGCCTGTTAATAATTTTTACGATAAATTTTGCTGCCAATAATAGCCTAAAAGCACTATCAATTGGTATAGCAATTAAAAAATAAGGAAGCGCGTGTTAGCCACTATAATGTTTGTTTTAGCTTATTTACTTGGGTCTATTTCGTCGGCTATTTTAGTGTCGCGGTTGTTCAAACTCCCAGACCCTCGTAATAGTGGTTCTAACAACCCAGGAGCTACAAATGTTTATAGATTAGGCGGAGCATTTCCGGCTTGCTTGGTTCTAGTGTTTGATATTTTAAAAGGCACTATTCCGGTATGGGGGGCTTATTTTTTAGAAGTTGAACCTTTAGAGCTTGGTTTAGTCGCAGTAGCTGCTTGTTTAGGCCATATGTACCCACTGTTTTTTAGCTTCAAAGGCGGTAAAGCCGTAGCAACGGCATTTGGCTCATTATTACCTATTGGCTTATCATTGGCTGGTTTACTTGTGTGTACTTGGTTAGTTATAGTGGCAATAACACGCTATTCATCACTGGCAGCGCTTGTAGCTGTATCTTTAGCGCCCTTGTATACATGGCTAATAAAGCCACTTTATACTCTTCCCGTTACTTTTATCACGCTGTTAATTATATTTCGTCACCGTACTAATATTATTCGATTATTTAGTGGGGAAGAACCAAAAGTGGGTGCTAAAAAAGCACCCACCGATGAAAACAAAAATATCTAAAATATCTAAAATATGAGTCATTAAATCGGCTCAAGGCTATCTATAGGCCAACGAGGTTTTGTTTTCATATCAAGCGTGGCAAATTGCCCTACTTTTAAACGTTGCATTCCGGCATAAGCAATCATTGCACCATTGTCGGTACAAAATTCAGTACGCGGATAAAACACTTCGCCTTTCATACCTTTCATTACGCGTTCGAGCTGCAGTCGAAGCTGTGTATTTGCACTCACACCACCGGCGATAACCAAACGCTTAATACCTGTTTGTTTAAGCGCACGCTTACACTTAATAACGAGGGTATCAATAACCGCAGTTTGAAATGCATGCGCTATATCAGCTTTGGTTTGATCGTCGTCGTCATTTTCACGAATCGTGATTGATGCCGCTGTTTTTAAACCACTAAAACTAAAATCAAGACCTGGCTTGTCGGTCATAGGGCGAGGAAATACAAAGCGCTTTGCTACGCCTTGTTCAGCCATTTTAGCTAAGCGCGGGCCACCGGGGTAATCAAGACCAAGTAACTTAGCCGTTTTATCAAAGGCCTCGCCTGCGGCATCATCAACTGACTCACCTAGTACTTCGTATTGTCCAATACCCGCTACTTTAACCATCATGGTATGACCGCCCGATACAAGCAATGCAATAAACGGAAACTCAGGGGTATTTTCCTCAAGCATCGGAGCAAGTAAATGCCCTTCCATGTGATGTACTGCTACCGCAGGTATATCCCAACCGTATGCTAATGAACGACCAATAGACGTACCTACCAATAATGCACCAACTAGACCTGGGCCTGCAGTATAAGCAATACCGTCTAAATCTTCAGGGCCACAACCTGCTTGTGCAAAAGCTGCATCTATAAGTGGTAATGTTTTACGAACATGATCGCGCGATGCAAGTTCCGGCACTACACCGCCGTAATCAGCGTGTACTTTTACTTGGCTGTATAATTGATGAGCTAACAAGCCTTTTTCGTCATCATATATTGCAATACCCGTTTCATCACATGACGATTCAATGCCTAAAATTCGCACTGTACTTCTCCTGCCTTTTAAATTCTACTTTGCTACTTTTATAACGTAAGACCAATATTTGTTTGGCCATCTTCAAGGGCAAACTTTTTTAGTGCCTTTACGCTATCAGAGGTAATACGCCCCATATTTTCTACAAAATCAATTAGCTCACCTAATACTTCAATTTCGTACTGCATTAATGGGTGCTCTCTAACGGCGGTATTATCTGCGATTTCACCTTCAACTGTCATTTGGTATTCAATAAAACGCGCAACGGTCGCTTGCGATATTTTACTTACACTAATGAACTCTTGCTCATCTTGCGCCACTAAACCGTGCATTAAGCTAAGTAAAGACGTTGCAGCATCAATAGCAGGATAAGTACCAAACATATCAAAATCAGCAAGTTCAGGAACATTTGGCTCTATTTTTTCAACTTGTTTTTCGAGATCTATTTTACTTTTAGGCAGTAATATTTTTTCCCAACAAACATTAAGCGAATTACGTAATAAGGTTTCATCACCAAAACCCGTTGCTTCGCTAAATAAACCGTAATTTGGCAGCATTCGCTCTATTAAAGCACTTGCTAAGACGGCCTTTTGTAAATAGTTAAGCTCTCTAATACGCTGAAAATTATTTGCTTTAGTCATTCTTTAACGTCTCACACGACCAACAAAAATCAAATGTTGATCCATTATGCTCATTACAATTAGGGCATACCCAATCTGGAGCGGATTGTTTTACTTGTTGATAGTTTACCAATATTTGCCGCGCATGGCGCTCTTTTATCGCATAAACCTGCACACTAACTTGCGCCTGATCATATGGAATTTCTCCAAGCGCCCCTTGGAGCATCTCGCCTTTAATTTTACACTCTATTCCAGCAGTTTGTATTAAGCCTTTTACGATATTCGCTTCCAAGGTATTTTCAGCTTTATAAATTGTAACCCATTGAAAAGAGCTATCTGTTGAATTGTTATTATTAATATTTTGCAATATTCACCTCATTTATTTTGTGTTAACAATATCCTGCGCTAGATTATTAGCATGCTGTACTTTTAAGGAATAAACATGACACTAACAACCCCTGGCTTACTTTTCCCGGCCATATCGCTGCTATTACTCGCCTATACAAACCGATTTTTAGTTTTAGCGCAATTAATTAGGGAGCTAAATGCACGTGAAGGTGAATCTATTCGGCCTGTTGTAGTGGCTCAAATCACTAACTTACGTAAACGTATTAAGCTAATTAGAACGATGCAAGTGTACGGGGTAGCCTCTTTTCTACTGTGTACACTATCAATGTTTGCATTATTTATTGAGTTTAATGCCACAGGAATTATTTTATTTGGCATTAGCTTAGCTTGCTTAAGTTTATCGTTATTAACGTCTTTATTTGAAATACATATTTCCTGTGATGCAATCGAGATAGAACTACAAAGCATTGAAAATAAACCACTAAGTAGCCGAATAAATAGAAATTTTGTAAAATAGTTTATTATAAATAAAACACTCTATTATTTGTCACAATCATGTTGTATGAACGCCCCTTTTTGGGGCGTACTTTTTTATTAATTAGAACAATTTAATCCAAATATACTAACTAACTTACTGACTACAAATAAGTTTACTTAGCTAGCCCATTGCAAAAACATAGATAAAATACAATAAACAACTAGTTATGAATTTAAAAAGTAATACTATTTGGTCGCTTTTCTCTTTAATTAATACTAAAAGGGGGGTATCCTGCTGGAAACACGTATGAACTTGCAACCGTATTTCAATATAGAATTTTACTAAACTTTAGAATAAAAATTAATATATTTGATGTCCGTGGTATCTGCGACTTACTTATAAAAAGGGACTATAAAGTGAGATTTGAACAATTAGAGCAATTTGTAGCACTTGGTATATTACGTCATTTTAGACAAGCTGCTGAACAAACCCAAATTAGTACTTCAGCGCTAACGCGCAGCATTCAAACACTTGAAGATGAAATGGGATATGAGTTAGTAAAACGCTCAACACGCTCTGTTAAATTAACGCCAGAAGGCGAGCTTTTTCTAGAATATGCTAAAACAACCCTATCGGAACTTGAGCTAACTAAAAAGCGGATTTTTCAATCAGTAAACGGTAATGCCAATGAAAAGCTCGTTATTGGGTATACCAATAAGGCAAGCAGCATAGTCCCTATTTCTTGTGGACAGTTTTTAGCTCAATACCCTCATATAAAAATTGAGATGCAGCTACAAGATCAGCAAGAGCTAACACGCAAACTCCAACAAGGTGAAATAGACATTAGCGTATACTCTCAAGCTATTAATAGTATTGGCAGTGACATTCACTTACCTGATCAGCTTGTGTTATTTGTTTCAAAAAATCACCCTCTTGCCCATAAAAACGATATAAGTAAACAAAACCTTGATAGCTACCCGATGTTTGGCTGTTTCTCTGAGTCTAAACAAGTACAAACTATGCTTAATGAAGCAATTGATTCTTTAAATAAATCATCAAGTATTAAAGTGGGCAGTATTGAGCAAGTAATGGCAGGTGTAGTTAAATCAGATCATTTTGCTATTGCAAGCATTGAACATGCTAATGCAATCGCAGAGAATTCTGAATTAGTACAACTTAAAACAAATAAAGATTTAAACCACGAACAACTCGTTGTACAAACAAGCCAACAGACGTCGATTACTGAACATGTAGAGCATTTACTATCGCTTATAAAAAAAGCGGGTGCTGCATTTAGCTAATCTGATGTTTCAAAAAGTGCGGCACAATAAACAGTAGCTTTTAACAGCTTTTCGGCTACACTGTCGCACCTTTTTTAAACAGCTGATGTGAATGAACACACTTTTTGGTCCTGATGTCTATTTAGATGATATAGAACGCCAAGGATATACCGTAATTCATAACGCGCTTATTGCCGATTTAGTTAACGATTTAGTTGCAGACTGCCACCGTATAAACCCTCACTTTAGCCTTGCTGGTATTGGTCGATTAAATGACTTACAAATAGATAAAACCGTACGTACTGATAAAACCTATTGGTTTGACGGCAGCTCTCAAGCACAGCTTACCTATCAAGCAATAATGCAAAGTATAAAGACCACGTTAAATCGCAGTTTTTTTATGGGGTTATTTGATTACGAATGCCATTATGCAAAATATACACAGGGTGATTTTTACAAAAAGCACTTAGATGCATTTAAAGGTCGCTCTAATCGAGTATTTACAACGGTACTTTATTTAAATACGCCTAAGCAAGGTGGCGAACTTGTTATTTATAAACCTAAAAGTAAAGAGATAGAAATAACAATTAAACCAACTGCTGGCACATTAGTAATGTTTGAAAGCGAACGCTTTGCCCACGAAGTACTTCCCGCCGTTGACGATCGCTATTCTATTGCAGGCTGGTTTAGAAAAAACGCCTCTATTAGCGGCATTATTGATCCCCCCCGATAACTCCTAATAGAGCATTTTAATAGCCTTTATTGAGGCTTTTAAAATGCTATTGGGTATGAAAGTAATAACCCTATAAAAATAGCCAAACCCACGTAATGATTATTTAAAAACGCTTTAAAACAGGCATCTCTTTCACGTTTATGAATAAGCGTTTGTTGGTATGCCAATAGGCCCGCAGCAATACTTAAACCAACGCCAAACGCGACACTTAAATGATTGCTTATACCAATAAAAGCAACCAACGCTATAAATACAGCATTAAGTAAAAAGATAATATGGCGGTCGTATTTACCAAATAAAATAGCGGTTGATTTTACCCCTATTTTTAAATCGTCGTCCCTATCAACCATCGCATACATGGTGTCGTAAGCCACTGTCCAGCAAATATTGGCTATAAATAATAACCATGCCTGCTGTGGTAGTGCATTAATTGAAGCCATATACGCCATAGGAATAGCCCAACCAAATGCAGCCCCTAAAACAACTTGAGGTAACTGTGTATAGCGCTTCATAAAGGGGTAACAAAAGGCTAAAGCCAAAGCTCCAAAAGAAAGCAAAATAGTATTAACGCTAAGCATTAATACTAAAATGAACGCAATAACTATGAGTAGTAAAAATAGACTAAGTGCTTCACCACTACTCACCTGCCCTGAAGCTAGCGGCCGTTGAGCTGTGCGTTTTACCGAGCCGTCTATTTTTCTATCTGCAAAATCATTAATTACACACCCTGCGCTACGCATAACAACAACGCCCAGCGTGAATATAATAAAGTTGAGTAAGCTCGGCATCCCACTATTAGCAAGCCATAAAGCCCAGTATGTTGGCCAAAGTAATAACAAGGTACCAATGGGCTTATCTATACGCATTAACTGTATATAATAAGGAATATGTTTTGGCTTTAAAGCGGCTAATTTCATGAGTATAAATATGCTCCAGGTAAAAACACTTCACACACTAAAAACTTATATTCTTTGAGTGAGAATACACTTCGACGCCCTAGTAAGTTTTTCTCGGGTAAGTTCAATTTTGTAACTAATTGCTGAATAGGGTGCGTGTCATCAAAATAAGCAATTTCTATATCCGTTCGTTTTAATGCTGGGTCTTGAAAAATCACATCACCTAAAGGACGCTCGCCCATATTGTGCAAAGGATTAATAGAATCATTTTTCGGAAGCCAGCTTTGTGCGTACACCACAGGTTTGTTATCGCACAGTAAGAGAACTTCTCGATTAATAGCTGTTTTAGCTGTGCTGTTTAGTAGTAAGTTTTGCTCTGGGCTTAAAGTAAATAACTGCTCACTTAATACCTTTACATTAAAAGTTTTTGAGTTACTTTTTAATTTAGCCGTTAATGAATTCTGTTCAAAAAGCCACTCTTGCTCTAGAGGAGATAAGTCACTTATATAAGAAGTGGACTGCCAATTAGCAGATATAGACAGAGGATAAGTAATCACAATAGCTCAACAAAATAAAAAACAACGAGATGATACCATTGCCAAAGCTTTTGAAAAAGTGATGTTTTATAACCATAAATAATTGCTTGGCGCTGTTTATTACCTACTATTAAGTATAAACTATTTGTAACAAGTTTTAAGAAACGCTTTAAATATGAAAAAAATAGTATACGCAGGTCTTTTTACGTTCTTTGTAAGCGTTATAAGCTTTACAGCTCGTGCTGAATCCACAGTTGGTTATTTTGGTTTTGAGCCAGATATAATCACCAACTACATTGGCGCATCAAGTAAAAAAATGGGCTATGTACGTGTAACTATTGATTTAATGCTTACTGATACTTCTGATATTGCAGTGGTTGAACACCACACGCCATTACTTCGTGATGCCCTAGTAGAGATTTTATCTAAAGAACCAGAAGAAAAAATAAAATCACTTACTGGCCGTGAAGAAATACGTGCAAAGTGCGCCGAAAAACTAAAAAGCCTGCTAAAAGAAGAAACAGGTCAAGAGATCATCCGTGAAGTCTTGTTCACTAAATATTTATATCATTAGTATTTAACGTTTAGCGTTAAATATTTTGGCGGTATAAGCAAAAGCCATACCGCTAACTAACCCACCTAAGTGCGCCCAATTAGCCATACCTACAAACAATACATCAGCAAACCCAAGCACCAACCAAATCAACATAAAACCAACAATAGCCGTACTAACTAGGGCAGGTTTGTTCGGATTTAAAAAGCTATGAATCCAACAAAAACCAAGTAATCCATATACTACGCCACTCAAACCGCCAAAGTTAGGACCAACCATTAGGTATTGCGCCCAATTACTAATAAGTGCAGTCACTAAAAACAAACCTATTAGGCTGAGTTTCCCGCATTGCTTTTCTATATTGTCACCAAGCGACATCCACCAAATTAAGTTAAACACTATATGCATCGCACTAAAGTGAACAAGTGCGGGAGTTAACCAACTTAAAGGCTGCGTAGGTTTAAACTGCATCATGGTGTAAATGGTCTCAAAACCACCTAGTAAAAAAGCAAAATAAATTATAACGCTTACAATGCTTACGGTTTGATTTAACCAGCTGAGCGCTTTAAATCGCGTCATTAGATTAAGTGATTGCCCTTGATATTTAAGCGGCGATTGTGTGCTACCTACATCCCATGAAGCTTGTTGATAGCGTTCATGGTTAGGGTTTTGTGTAAATTCGGCCCATAACGGCTGAACTTGATGAAAGTCCTCCTCAGTCACGCTAATAATGACATTACTGCCATCTGCCGAGTGTATCTTTGCATCTAGGCCTTGGCTTTTTAAATAATCTATAAAGCCTTGTGCGGCGCGCGGGTTATTTAAACTGCCAAGCTCTATCATCGCTCTACTTTCTCGCTGTAAGCAGCTTCCCAAGCTGTAAAGCCGCCATCCATACTGTAAACGTCTTCAAAACCTTGCTCAACTAGATAGCTAGCTGCGCCTTGTGAGCTCATACCGTGGTAGCAGACAATAATAATTGGCTGATCGAATTCTTTTTCCATCATAAATTGTGCGATATTACCGTTAGAAAGTGCTTCTGAGCCTGGAATGCGACCGGCTTGATACGAATTAGGATCGCGAATATCTGCAATTACCACGTCTTCTTTATCTAAAAGCTCTAACGTTTGCGCTATAGAAATATGTTTAAATGCCATTGAAATCTCTTTAATTAATAGTATAAAAAAGGCGGCTAAAGCCGCCCTTCTTGTAATTTAGTGAGGAACTAATCCCAGTTTAAAATTACTTTACCTGACTGACCTGAAATCATCATATCAAAGCCAGCTTGGAAGTCATCCACAGAATATTGATGTGTAATGATTGGGTTTAAATCTAGGCCAGATTGAATCAAACTTGCCATTTTGTACCACGTTTCGAACATTTCGCGACCGTAAATACCTTTAATCACTAAACCTTTAAAAATAACTTGGTTCCAGTCAACAGCCATATCAGATGGTGGAATACCTAGCATGGCAATTTTACCGCCGTGGTTCATATTATTAAGCATTGAATTAAACGCGCTTGGCACACCTGACATTTCAAGGCCAATATCAAAACCCTCTGTCATACCTAGCTCTTTCATTACATCTTCAAGCTTTTCATTGGCAACGTTTACAGCCCGTGAAGCCCCCATTTTACGTGCTAAATCTAGGCGGTATTCGTTTACGTCGGTAATTACAACGTGGCGAGCTCCAACATGTTTTGCAACAGCTGCTGCCATAATACCAATTGGGCCTGCACCAGTGATAAGTACATCTTCGCCAACTAAGTCGAACGATAATGCGGTATGAACTGCGTTACCAAATGGGTCGAAAATAGAAGCGAGTTCGTCAGAAATATTATCTGGAATTTTAAATGCGTTAAACGCAGGAATAACTAAATATTCGGCAAACGCACCTTCACGGTTTACACCTACCCCCGTTGTATTACGGCATAAATGTACACGCCCTGCACGACAATTTCGACAATGCCCACACGTAATATGCCCTTCGCCAGATACGCGGTCGCCAACCTGAAAGCCACGAACTTCTTGACCCATATCAACAACTTCACCAACATATTCATGGCCAACAACCATAGGCGTTGGAATAGTTTTACTTGCCCATTCGTCCCACTTATAAATATGTACGTCGGTACCACAAATAGCTGTTTTGCGAATTTTAATCAGTAAGTCGTTATGACCTACTTCTGGCTTTGGTGCATCTGTCATCCAAATGCCCGGTTCTGCTTTTAATTTAGATAATGCTTTCATAATCCACACTCAACTAAAAAACCGAAGCGAGGCTTCGGTTTAAAATAAAATTAAATAACGCCCATTTCTTTACCAATACGGGTAAATGCATCGATAGCTGTATCGAGTTGCTCAATACTATGTGCCGCTGAAATTTGTGTACGAATACGCGCTTGCCCTTTTGGTACTACAGGGAATGAAAAACCGGTTACGTAAATGCCTTCAGCAAGTAATTTATCAGCCATTAACGAGGCTACTTTGGCATCTCCTAGCATTACAGGGATAATTGCATGATCTTTACCTGCACACGTAAAACCAGCAGCTTCCATTTGCTCACGGAAGTATTTAGCATTTGACCAAAGTTTAGCGCGAAGCTCGCCGCCATTTTCAAGCATTTCAAGTACTTTAATTGATGCAGTAACAATTGAAGGCGCTAATGAGTTTGAGAACAAGTATGGGCGTGAACGCTGACGTAACCATTCAACAATTTCTTTTTTACCTGATGTATAACCACCTGAAGCACCGCCCAGCGCCTTACCTAATGTACCGGTGATAATATCTACACGGTCTAATACATTACAGTACTCAGGTGTACCCTTACCGTTTTCGCCAACAAAGCCAACTGCGTGAGAGTCATCTACCATTACAAGCGCATCATATTTATCGGCTAAGTCGCACACAGCTTCTAAATTACAAATAACGCCGTCCATAGAAAACACGCCATCGGTAGCAATTAGTTTAGTTTTAGCACCGGCTTCATCTGCTGCAATAAGTTGCTTCTCAAGATCAGCCATGTCGTTATTTGCATAACGAAAACGCTTAGCTTTACATAAACGTACACCGTCAATAATTGATGCATGATTTAATGAATCAGAAATAATAGCGTCTTCTGCGCCTAAAATAGTTTCAAACAAACCTGTGTTTGCATCAAAACATGAAGAATATAAAATAGTATCCTCTGTTTCTAAAAACGCACTGATTTTTTGCTCTAGTGTTTTATGGATATCTTGCGTGCCACAAATAAAACGTACTGAAGCCACACCAAAACCATGATTATTTAAACCATTCTGCGCCGCTTCAATTAACTCTGGGCTATTAGCTAAACCTAAATAGTTATTAGCACAAAAGTTGATTACTTTACCTGATGCAACTTCGATTTGAGCTTGCTGCTGGGACTTGATAATACGTTCGTTTTTATACAAACCTTCGGTTTTTACGTCTTCAATTTGCTGTTGTAGCTGGCTAAAAAAAGCAGATGCTCTCATCTAGGTTCTCCATATATTTGAACGGGTAAACAACCGCACTTTCGCGGCTGTTTATTATGCGGGGTATTGTAAAAGTTTAATGGGTAAAATGCACGGTTTGCAGTTCGTCGCAAACGCCCTAAGTTGGAAGGAATTCCTGCCAGTTTACAGGCTGTTTATTTATGTGTTTAAAAGTGCAGGTAAACTACTTATAGAATCGATAATTAAATCAGCTTCTTGCTTAGCGCTTTCGTCAAAGCTTTGACCTGAACGCACTAAAACACGGGTAGTGATCCCTGCTTTTTTCGCAGCCTGCATATCACTGAGTTTATCGCCCACCATAATACTGCAAGCAGGGTCGATGTTATGCTCTTGTATGCCTTGTAATAACATACCTGGCGCAGGCTTTCTGCAACTGCACTCTTTCAAATATTCAGGGTGCGCTTTTTTTGGGTGATGCGGGCAAAAATACACATCGGTAACTTCAATGCTGTGGGCACTAAACTGGTCTTTCATCCAGCCGGTCAGTGCTAAAAAATCAGCTTCGGTGTAATAACCTCGACCAATTCCAGATTGATTAGTGACGATTATGATTTTATAGCCTGCATCATAAAATGTTTTACAAGCGCTAAAAACACCGTCAATAAATTCAAATTTATCGCTTTGATACACATAACCATGATCAACATTTACCACGCCATCTCGATCTAAAAAAAGCGCTTTATTTTTTTGTTGTGTATTCATTACAAAGACTCTTTTTGTACAACATGGTCAAACATCGCTTTTACATCATCAACTGTAATTTGGCTCATTAAATCATCGCCTTTTACGCGTGTCCCCCACGAGACTTGCTCAGCCGTTTTACCTGTTTGCTTAAACAAGTTTTGATGATAAACCTCTACCACGTAGTCTTGATATAAATAAGGACCTGTGCGTGCTGGATTTGAATGTGCATATAAACCAATAACCGGCGTACCAACTGTTACTGCCATATGCGCAGGACCCGTATCGGGCGCGAGCACTAAGCTGCCACGCTTTAACACGCACAACAACTCTTTGAGTTTTGTTTTACCGACTAAATTTAAAATAGGCGTGTTGCTGTGCTCAATAATGCTATTTGCTAGGTTAATCTCAAGCTCTGTTGGGCCACCCGTCAATACCACCTTAAAGCCTTGCTCGCTTGCATAATCAGCCAATGTGGCATAACGATCAGCGAGCCAATTACGCTGCGCTTTACTAGCTGCGGGCGATATTACTAATAGTTTATTAGTTAGGTATTCTGATGTTAATAACTCATCTGCAACCGCTTGGTCTTGCTCGGTATATGGCATGTCCCAACTCGGTTTATAATCAGCTACACCAATGGCTTTTGCAAAACCTTTAAAGCCTTCAAGCACATGCGCCTGGGCTTGTGGGTCTATTCGTTTATTAATAAATAAGCTGTGCAATTCTTTTGAACGTGCCCAATCGAACCCTATTTTTACTTTTGCAGGAATACAGCGCGCTACAAACCCAGCCCTTAATGCAACTTGCATATTAAGAAGCACATCAAACTTTTGGTTGTTGAAGCGTTGCTTTAAGCTTTTAAGCGCTGCTTTGCCTTGCTTTTTATCAAATACCACCAGCTCAACACCCGGTAAGTCAGCAAGTAACATGGCTTCTATTTTGCCAATTACCCAGGTGATTTTTGCATTCGGGTGTGCTTTTTGAATGGCTTGTACAGCACTCACACCATGACATACGTCACCAATGGCAGAGAGTCTTAATATACAAATAGATGAATAATTAGGAGCTTGAGTCACACATTCCCTTAGGTATTAAATACAAAAGCCGATCTTAAATTATAATCACGCTATTGCAAGCACTTATCCTGCGCTTTAAAACGCGCTAATATAGACACATTATTTAGCAATTACACAGAGCTATGTTTAAACAACACGTGCAAGGCAACCACACTGTATTAAGGCACCCTAAATACACAAGCCAAATTACCCTCGATTGGTTTGATGCAAATTATTGGCAACAACAAAATAAAATTGTGGGTGCTAAAAAAGGTCGAGCAACTGCGTGGTTTTTTAAGCAAAACGAATTAACAGCCGTACTTAGGCATTATTGGCGCGGTGGTTTAGTGGGTAAATTGCTAAGCGATCAATATTTATACCCAGGGCTTGAAAAAACCCGTGTGTATAAAGAGTTTAGCTTAATGAGTAAACTTATAGAGCTTGGTTTAAACGTACCCACCCCTATTGCAGCTAAAGTAACCCGCAGCGGGTTAATTTATCGTGGTGATATTATTACCGAGGCTGTTAAAGGCGCTAAAAGTGTACTCGATATATTAATTGAACGCCCATTGACTGAAGATGAGTTGGAGCGCATTGCTAAAACAATCGCGCTATTTCATTCAAAAGGCGTTTACCACGCTGATTTAAACATTAATAACATTTTATTTAATGATATTGGTGATGTGTATATTATCGACTTTGACAGAGGTGAAATAAGAATGCCTAACCCACAGTGGCAACAAAGTAATATAACACGCCTTGAGCGCTCATTTTTAAAAGAACAAGGTCGAAATGATGCATTTAATTGGCAAGCGAATGACTGGCAAACTCTGCACAGCAACTACTTCAAAGCGCTCGCCAATATCAGTTAACCTAATATCAGTTAACCTAATATCAGTTAACTTAGTTAGCCAAGGCTAAATACTGCAGAGCAACTTGCTCTGCCTGTACTTGTTTTAGAATTTCTGCGTTTTCTACATTTGGCTTATCTGCTAGCACCTGCTCAACGGCATTGGCTAATGCCTCACTTTGTTGAACGGGTACTAAATATTTACTCAGCTCGCCTGTTAATATCTCGCTTGGTCCAAATGTACAATTAGTGCTAACTACCGGAGTACCCACCGCTAAAGCCTCAATTAATACCGTTGGCAGCCCTTCAAAATCAGAGCTCAAAACTAAAGCTTTGGCATGCTGAATCCAGTTGTACGGGTTTTGTTGAAATCCAGGCACTACTAACTGTTTATCTATGCCATATTGCTGTGCAAGCTTTAACGCTTTTGCAGGTTTATTACATAAAAGGACTAACTTGTATTTTTTATCAAGCTTTGCAAATGCTGCAAATAATATATCGTGGCGTTTTTGTTTGGCGAGCCTTCCTACATGAATTAAGTAAGGCTCATTTGGGATATTGTTATTTTTCTCATTTGCTTGTTGGTTTATTTTTTCAAAATCGAACGGGTTATAAATAGTCGCGATTGCACTTGGGTTAATTAAATCCCCTTGTGTTATTTCTTTTTCAACACCCTTTGATACGCAAATAAGTGATTTACCATTTAAGTTTTGCTTACTTTTTTTAAGGTATAAATATGAAAATGGACCTAACTTTTTTTGACGGGCAAGTTCTGCATTAACTGAGTTATGAATAACAAAATGAACATTTTTGATATTACTACGTGCAAGTAAATTATTACTTCTATCAAGGTTAGAAAGCACTAGATCAATATTGCCAATCTCGCTTTGTTTTTTTTCAAACCACGCTTCTAATCGCAAAATACTGTTTTTTCGCTGCCAGAATCTATCTACTTTAGATGCTCTATCAGGAAAAAGGCTATCAACTTTAACTATATCAGGAATGTCATACTCAGCGTTGCTCGCAAGAGATAATATAGTGACGTTGTGCTGTAGTTTCGCCATTTTTTCAGCCAAAGTAAGCATTACTTTTTCAGCACCACCACCTACTAGTGAATCAATTACAATCACTATATTCATAAGCGATCTCCTACAAGCATATTTTTTATACCAGTAGTGATCACGTCGAAGCTATGTGTGCTATCGAGTTGCTTATACTTACCAATAAATTCACTATAAAAAGGCTCGGTAATAACTTGAGCTATTTTCGTTGTAATTTCATCAATATCAAGATTCGCTTTTATTACAACACCTGCATTAACGCAATGATCCAATCGTGTATTTTGATCTTTTGAGATAGCACATGCCACAACAGGGGTTTGAACTGCAATTGCTTGCAATAAGGTATCTCCACCACTAAGTAATGCGACTTTAGCTTGGCTCATTAATGCCAAAAATTCGGTTCCTTGCAGGCTTGATAAACAAGTAACCTCATCACTTTTAGGAATTGCTTTATTATAATTTGCACCAAACACTACAACTGCTTTTAAACCAGTATGCTTAGTAATTTTAAGCGCGGCTTTAAAGTAAACCTCAGCACAATTAAGATTATTTAATATATGCCCGCCAGAACCCGCATTAACAATAAAATAGCCATCAGATACTAAGTTATAGCGATTTAAAACATCACGTTTTTGCTCACAAGAAGCAAATGGAACAAAAGGGCCTACATTACGAGGGTGTGCCAAGGGAAACATGTCTAACTTCGCACTTTCAGCCCATGTAAGTGGCTCAATACAATAATCAGGCTGTACAACCCAATGTGTATCAATTAAATTAATCCTGTTTAGCTTCAAGCCCTTAGCGCGTTTTTTTGCATGCTGAGAAATAAATACAACTTTAGCGCCTACTTTTTTAGCCGCTTTCATATGCCCTGCACGTCCTGCACAATCAAAAACAACGACGTCAGGTTTAAATTGCTCTATAAAGTCGCAAACAGAATCAAGCTCTTTAGTCGCTGAGTGTTCAAGCAATGTGGCTTCAAAAGGACACTTTTTTGCGTAGCTTGTATGCTTGTTTAGTATGAAGTGAATATCGAGAGAATCAGTAAGTTCTGCCTTTAAACTTTGAGCCAACAACAACGAGCGCATATATTCACCAATGCCTTCTGGTGATGATACGGGAATAAATAAAAGTCGTTTGTTGCTCATTACATTCTCAATTTCCTATTTGAACTCCAGTATACCAATCAGATACTTATTACGATAGCTAGGTTACATTTTAATATATTAAATTAGCCCTATAAATTTGATTATTTACTGCAATAACAAGCTTAGGTTGATAAACTTAGCCGCAATCTAAATCACAAGGATCTGAACTTTGCGAAACAGAATTTTTCTTCTTTCTTCTCTTTTTTGCGCTATGAGCGCGTCAGTTAATGCTGAGCCATGGGTAAAACCCGATGATTACGGTCTTAGAGCTGATATTCAACAATTAGCTGATGCCGGTGTTATTTTAGCTCCTGTAACTACCTATCCGCTTATGTGGAAAAGTTTTATAAGTGATGTGAAAAGCATGCCGCTTGAGCAATTATCTCCAAGCTTGCAAGATGCTTTACTTCGCGTTAAGCATCGATATAAATCAGAAAATAGCAGCTCGCATAGTCTTCAATTATCAGCTTTTGCAGCCACAGATCCTATTGTAGCAACAAGCTTTGGTGCAACAAATACACAAGAAACAGAGCTTTCAGCAGCTTACGCTTATTTAGGCGATAACTTTGCAGCTAAAGTAGCTATAAATTACAGAAAAGACGGTAAAAAATGTTTAGTTGATGGAAAAACGACTGACGATATAGTTACCGATGAGCAAGCTTTAACCGATTGTAACGATACCTCACTTGACGATAGTTACTTAGCTTACCGTTTAGGTAACTGGATTTTTAGAGCCGGTGCTGTTGAGCAATTTTGGGGACCTGGTGTTGATAACAGCTTAATTATGTCTGGTAATGCGAAACCTTTACCTGCACTAAGTGTAACCAGAGAAAAAAGTACTGCTTTTGAATCACCATGGTTAAGCTGGATTGGTCAATGGGGCTTTACCGCACAAATGGCTAAACTTGAGTCTACACGTGTAATTCCTGATGCTTTACTTTGGAGCAGTAGATTAAATATACGCCCAATACAACAATTAGAAATTGCTGTTAGCTGGTCTGCGCAATGGGCAGGTGACGGACAACCGGGCTCTGCGGGTGATTTTATTGATGTCATAACTGGGCAAACAGCATGTATTGATGGCAATGTTAGTTGCGATAGCCAATTAGAGTCAAAAATAGGTAATCAATTAGCTGGCATAGATATTCGCTGGTCAGATACACTTTTCAACCAACCTTATGCTGTTTATGCCAGTACGATTGGCGAAGATGCCAGTTCACAATTTAAACCCGCTGATAGAGCCTACTTATTTGGTGTACAGACAACACAACGTGTATATGATCAAAACTTATTAATAAATGTAGAGTACATAGACACAGGTGTTTCATGTTCAGCAGAGTCTACCAATGAAAATTGCTACTATGAGCATTCAGATTACAAATCGGGTTACCGTTACCACGGTCGCACTATTGGCTCTACTTATGATAACGATGCACAGTCAGTTGTTTTAACCCTGTTAGGTCAGTTATCTAATGGAGACGATTGGCAGGTAAAATTACGCAGTGTTGATTACAACAGCGATAACCGTGACCTTTATCCTAACAATCCAGACTTAGGAAATACAATTACTAAAACAGGGTTTAATAGTAAGCAATTAGAGCTTCGTTATAGAATGCTTTCGATGGGAGGGCGAGTCACTTTAGGTGCTTTTGCATCTAACAACGACGGTGCTGAAAACGATACATCAGCATTTGCTAAGTACGAATATAACTTTTAATACGTTACTATTAATAAAGTAACGTATTAAATGTAAAAAAGGGATGAAAACAGTGTTTTCATCCCTTTTTTGTATTTGTTAAGTAAACTTAATCTGTAATTACTGTTTAATTTTACTAATTACTTTTGATGTTGAGCACCCATCTAAAAATTCAAGCACTTCAACTTTTCCGCCATGGCGAAGTACGTGCTCAGCACCCGCTATTTGCTCTACGGTGTAGTCGCCACCTTTAACTAAAATATCAGGGCTTATTTGCTCAATTAATTTAGCGGGAGTATCGTTTTCATCTAAGCTACCAAACGGAATAACCCAATCAACTGATGAAAGTGCGCTAAGTACCATCGCACGCTCATCTAGTGGGTTAATAGGACGTTCAGCCCCTTTTAAACGCGTAATAGATTCATCATTATTTAATCCAACAACGAGTCTATCGCCTCGTGCTTTAGCTTGCGCTAAATAACGTACATGCCCGGCGTGTAAAATATCAAAACAGCCATTAGTGAATACAATGGTTTCGCCGTTTTGTTTTGCAAATTCAATATGCTGAAGTACATCATCAAATGGTGTTTGGTAATGCTCACCCGTAGTATGTAAATACTGACCAAGCTTGCGGCTTAGCTCTTCTGGCGAGACAGTTGCAGCCCCAAACTTACTCACAACGATGCCTGCGGCTAAATTAGCAATTTCGACAGCATCTTTAGGTTCCATGCCCGCGCCAAGCATAACAGCGAGTGTAGCTATAACCGTATCACCGGCCCCGGTTACATCGCTTACTTCAAGCTCTTGCGCTGCAAAATCAAATTTTTCATCTGCACTAATAAGCGACATACCTTGCTCAGAACGCGTAAGTAACATAGCTTTAATGCCATTTTTGCTTATTAAATCACGCGCACTTGCTGCTAAAGCCTCTTCTGAATCGGTTTGACCACCCGCTAACTTAAACTCATGTAAATTAGGTGTAATGTAATCAGCACCTTCATATAAATGTAAATCTGGCGATTTAGGGTCGATTAAAACCGTTTTTCCGGCGCCCTTAGCAAGGCTTACCATTTCTTTAATTAAACTCAAAGATCCTTTGCTGTAATCAGAAAACACAATAAAATCGTATTCATCAAGTACAAGCTCTAAACGGTTTAATAAAAGTTGGCTATGTTGCTCGGTAAATGTTTCTTCTAAATCAAGACGAACCAGTTGTTGGTGGCGGCTAATAACACGCATTTTTGAAATAGTCGGTAAATCACATACACTGACTAATTGTGAACTTATTTTTTCACCTTTTAGAATAGTCTCTAAAATCTGCCCGCTTTCATCTTCACCAATTAAGCCCAGTAAGCCAACTTTTGCATCTAACCGCGCTATATTTTTTGCAACGTTAGCTGCGCCGCCCGCTTTGTCTTCAAATTTACTCACTTTAACAACCGGTACTGGCGCTTCTGGCGAAATGCGACCTGTATCACCATACCAATAGCGGTCTAGCATTACATCGCCAACAACTAATATTCGTGCCGCTGATAAGTTTTTTAATAACGATAAATCCATTACTGCTGCTCCGCAACAACCATATCCATGGCTTCACATAACCAGTGACCTATAAACATGTGAGCTTCTTGAATACGTGCTGTTTCGTCATTTTTTATAATAATAGGTAACTTAGCAATATCTTTTACTTTGCCGCCATCACGTCCAGTTAATGCCACAGTAAAAGCGCCTAGTTTATTTGCAGCTTCCAATGCTAAATTAATATTGTTACTAGTACCTGATGTGGTTAAACCAATTACTAAATCTTCTGGCTTACATAACGCTTGAACTTGGCGTTCAAACACCGTATCAAAGTGATAATCGTTGCTGTGCGCTGTTAAAATAGAGGTGTCGGTAGTCAATGCCATTGAAGCAAGCGGACCACGTTCTAATTTATAACGCACTACAAATTCTGCTGCTAAATGCTGTGCATCTGCTGCACTACCACCGTTACCAAACCAAACAATCTTGCCACCAGCTTGTAATGCACTATGGCATGCTTCTAACAATTGCATAGATTCTTGATGATAAGCCTCCATCGTTTCAAATAATGCCTGATGACGGTTTAATGTTTCAACGTAGCTAGTTGCCACTGAATCGATAATTGACATGAAAAAATTCCTCTTGGAACTGAAATGGCAGGAAAAATTAAATTCATTATTCCATAATTTTATTTAATTGTGTGTATTTTATCGGGTTATAACTGAACCCAGACCATATTTTATAACGAGTCTGTTTAGAAAACGGCTATTTCACGGTAAACTAACGCCACTTCCCTTTAAGAAAGATCAGTATGGCACGCATTTTTTACTCATTCGCATTAATTATTATTAGCCCACTGATTGTATTTTATCTCTATATTTTACGAGGTAAAAAAAACCAAGGCTATCGTGCACACTTTAAAGAGCGCTTTGGGTTTGTCAGTAAGTCTTTATTTACGGTTAAAACTAAACCTTTAGTTTTTCATTGTGCTTCTGTTGGTGAGGTACTTGCCGCAACGCCACTTATTAAAGCTTTGCAAAAAGCGCATCCAAACTTAAATATACTTATAACCTGTAATACTCCAACAGGCAGAGAGCAAATACTTAGCCAGTTTAAAAATACTGTAGCGTGTAGCTATTTACCAATCGATTTTCCGTTTGCGACGGCTCGATTTTTAAAGCGTATAAAGCCACAAGCATTATGTATCTTAGAAACCGAGCTATGGCCAAATTTAATGGCGATAAGCCACAAAAAAAACATACCAGTACTTGTCATCAATGCAAGACTCTCTGAAAAGTCGCAGCAGGGCTATCAAAAGGTCGCTAAATTAACGCATATTATTATGCGCTCAATTACAGTACTTGCGAGTCACAATAAAACAGATGCTAAACGTTTTATAGAGCTTGGTCTTGAGACTTCAAAAAGCCATGTAACAGGCTCAATAAAATTTGATATAACACCAAGTGAAGAGCAACTAGCTAAAGTACTCAACCTTAAACAGCTTTATAGTAATAATGAACGCTTTATGTGGGTGGCAGGCTCAACACATCCTGTTGAGCATGAGCTGGTACTTTCAGCCCATCAAGAGTTACTAAAAAAACAACCGAACGCATTACTTATAATTGCCCCGCGCCATCCAGAGCAATTTGACAAAGTGGCAGAGCTTTTAACGCAAAGCCCACTTAGCTTTAGCCGTCGTAGCCAAAATAACTATAATAATGAGCAAGTACTTCTTGCTGATACGCTTGGTGAATTACAGTATTTATATGGCGCTGCAAATGTGAGCTTTATTGGTGGCAGCTTAATTCGCAGAGGTGGGCATAACCCACTGGAATCAGCAGCGTTTTCGGTAGGTGTAATAACAGGTCCACACACATACAATTTTGACCATGTTTATCCCGAGCTAACAAAGCTCAAAGGTGCTGTAGTGGTTGATAGTAACGACGAACTCGCAAAGCAGCTTATAACGTTTAGCCAAAACACAAAAGCGTGCCAAACCTTAGGTATTAAAGCTGCGCAATGCGTAACTAAAAACCAAGGTGCTATACAAAAAACACTTACCATTATTAATCAATATTTAGAGCCAAAACCGTGACCAACATAGCTATAATCCAAACCCGCGAATGGGTATCATCTGTTATTGTTAAATATAACTTTTGCCCGTTTGCTCGAAAAGAAGTAGAAAATAACTGTATTCATTACATAGTAAGTCCAGCAGCAAGTGTGGATGATGCTGTAATGGATATGCTTGAGCAATGTGTTGAGCTTGACCGTGAACTAGAGCGCGAAACAACCCTTATCATGTTTGACAATGGCTTTAGTGACTTTGAAGACTTTTTAGACTTGGTCGATTTAGCTAATGCACTTTTAGTCGCGCAGGGCTTTGAAGGTAAGTATCAAATCGCTAATTTTCATCCTGACTACGTATTTGCTGATAGTGATGAAACCGATGCCGCAAACTACACAAATAGAGCGCCCTTTCCTACATTGCATTTAATCCGCGAAGCAAGTATGAGCGAAGCACTTGATAGTTATAACGAGCCTGAATCTATTCCTGAGCATAATATAAATCTAGCAAGGCGTAAGGGGATTGATTTTTGGCAGCAGTTACTTGAAGGCTGTAAAAAACCGAGCGCTTAAATGCTCGGTTTTATTTTGGTTTGTGCAAAACAAGACAATAACAAACGCTTATTTTTTAACCCAGTTACCATTTACTTCAACGTAATGACCACTTTGGGTTTTTTCAATTGTTTTAGCAGCAGCAAGCGCTTCTACTTGTGAAAGTGACAAGTTATTCTTTTTAGCCAACTTTAAGTACTGCGCTTTACGCTTTGCATTTATATCATCAACAACGGCTTTTGCTTCTGCGTTTTGTACAACAAGCCCTAAATAACCAGAGCTATCTTCACCTACTAAACCTTGGTTTTTAGCGTCATCAAGGCTAATAGCCCACGCAGAGAACGACATACATACTGCACTAACTAACGTAATAATGTTTAATTTTTTCTTCGTATTCATGTTCTAGCTCCTTAAAATAACTCACTGTCGTCACTAAATAAATTGTCGAGTTCTTTATCTACTTTTACGCGAATTTCGTGATCGACCTTCACATTTAAATTAATAGTAATGGGCTCTTTAGCAGACACCTCAACACGATGCGTGCAAGCACTTAGTGCACTAATAGCACTCAGTGCGAGCAGTACTTTTATCAATAACGACTGTCTCATTATTAGTTTCCTTTTTGTGAGTATTGTTGCTCAACTTTTTGTGTAATTTCGTCACTTAAACGCAGTGCACGCAAAAGTGTAAATACGTTTTCTTCGTGGTTATAATTAAAGTTAACCTGCTGCTGCTCTGCTTTATTATAGCCTTGCAAATTAACCCCTAGTTTTAACCAACCATCATTTTTTAGTGCCACACTGCTATTCAGTTTTTGAATATCTAAATTAGTTAATAGCCCTAACACAGGTTGTAACTCTTGCTGTTGCTGCATTACTGAATCAAACGCGGCATTATTGGTAATTTTTAAATTACCTGTTCCTTGGCTAAATAAGCTACCGTCAATTATTTCAATTTTTCCACTATCAAAGTGAACTGGTAAAGACCCCGCCAAGCGCCCCGTTAATACAATGCCCGACTTATCGTCGAGTGTAACGAGTTTACTTGCATCAATGTTTTCAAACTTAACATTAGCAACTTGGTTTGGCTTCCCTACTGTGTAGCTATCTAATGAAAACTCGCCACCAAACACACTTCCTTTTACATCATTTATAAGCGCGGTATTGTTATTAACTTGCCATTGACCTTCAATCGCTTTAACTACAGCACCTGCTCTAAATTCATTTAAATTAAAGGTAGTTGGTTTTACATTAAGCTTACCTGAATTATATTCCCCGCTAAATACACTGTTTAAATCACTCGCAAGGTAATCGTTATACAGTGCACTTGCATGACTAATCCCTATATTGAACAGTGCATTTTGTAAGTTTATATCGCCACTAATATAGCCATTAAATTCGCCCTCTGTTAACTGTGCAAGTGGCTCAAATTGACTAATAAACGCATTTAACGACAGCGCACTTTGTTCAGGAATAATGACTTCAAACGGATGAGCTTGCGACGACATATGATGATTTATAACTAACTCAACATCGTTTATAAATGCGTGATGCGTGGCTTTTAGTGCACGGCTTTGCAAGCCCGTAGACTCTATTTTTATATTATTAAGTTTTATGTCGGGGCTATTAACAGCCTTTATATTCGTTTTTGCTGTTAGATCCGCAAATAACTCACCTACGCCTAAATTAGCATTTGCTGTTAATGTGTTACTTATATCTGTGACTTTAAATTCTTTATATTCTGCGCTTTTTAATTGCTGCGTTAACGCTACCTCTGCGTTTAACTGTTTATCCATTTTTGCTGTTAAATCACCTTGATATTGCACTGCACTTATATCAAACGCATCTACACTATTAAGCGTTAATTTAGCATTTATAAGCCCAATTGGTTTTGAGTCTATAAACTCACTTATATTAAAGTGACCACTAAGGCTAAGCCCATTCGCTGTTGCAGGTGCAAACTCAGGTAAATTTTCAAGCATAACGGCGTAATCGCCTTTAATTGCAGCGTCAGATAACTGAGCATTAACGTTAATATTATTTATATCAGGTGTATTTATTTGAGCTGACAAAGTTGTCTGTAAGTCTTCAAATGGAGATGTAATATTTAGTGTTGTATCTGTTATTAAAATATCAAATTGCTTATCGCCCACGCTTACCAAATTAATTACAGGTACACTGAGCTCACTAGCCTCTAAGCGAATTGATTGAGGGAGTTTAAGTTGCCAATTTAAAGGCACTTGTTTGCTAATAAAGCCCGCATATTCACTTGGTGGAATTAACTCAGTACAGCTTGGTGTTAAATTAATTTTGTTATTAAGCAAATCGGTATTAAACATTAACGCTTGGCTATTTAAATTAAAACGCGTCGCCAATTTACCAGTGGTTAATACGTTAACTTTGCACTGCTCATACGTGTGAGCAAACTGGGAGCTAATATCGCCATTTAACTTAAGCTCTATACCATCAAAGCTAAATGCTTGCTGAGTATTAAAGTTAAAATCTGCTATTAATGTATTTTTAGTGTTTATAACGTGCTTTAAAAAAGTGTCATTAATTTCAAACTGACCACTTACTTTATTAGCAGTCAAAATTGCACTTGCGTTTATATCACCTGAGACATTAAATTTATTTAGTTCGGGTTCTAATATGCTTATTTTAAGTGGCTTATTGAGCTCATCACTTTTTACTACAAGCTGTTTAATATTGATTAATGGGCGATTTAAGGGAAGTGCTAAATCGAGATTTTTAGCAAGCTGATTAGCATTATCACTTTTAGGGAGTGGATTAACTGTTAGCACTGCATTTTCAATATATACACGCTTTGTATTTGCAGTAATACCAGTGAGTTGTAATTGTTGATTTTGATAATTTAAACACACTCTATCAGCATGAATATTTAAGCTAGACGTAATTGAAAAATCGAGACAACTTAACGTAATGTCTGCTTTTTTGAGCTCAGGCGCTATAACCCATTGTAATAACGGCAAGCGAAATACATAACTAAGCAGCAAGGTACTTAGTAATACAGCTCCAACAATTAAACCAATTCGCTTAAACATACTATCCTTAAATGCTTTGTGCTTTTAGCTAAACTAATACCAACCTGCATAAATCTTTGATCAATTTAACGAATTAAATTGCACTATAACGTCGTTAAAAGTTTTTTATTTAGAACAACTAGATATAAAAACTTTTGCCTAGTTCTAGTGTGATTTTCTTAACGTTAAATAGACCCCATATATAAGCAGATTGGTATAATCAAAAAAGGCTGCACAATGCAGCCTTTTTTATTTTACAGTAAGATTATGAATCTAACTTGTATAAACGTAAATATAATTAACCTACGTTTTTACGTGCGTTACGGAACATACGCATCCACGGGCTATCCTCGAGCCACTCATCTGGGTGCCAAGAGTTGGCAACGCTTCTGAATACACGTTCTGGATGCGGCATCATTACAGTGGCGCGACCATCAGTTGACGTAATACCTGTAATACCTTCTGGAGAACCATTAGGGTTAGCTGGGTACTGCGTTGTAGGGTTACCGTAGTTATCTACAAACTTAACCGCTACAGTGCCGCTATCAAGCGCCGCTTTAGTGGCTGCATCGTTTGCAAACTCAGCATGACCTTCACCATGAGAAACCGCTATAGGCATACGCGAGCCAGCCATTCCATTAAAGAACACAGACGGATTCTCTTGTATTTCTACTAAACTAAAGCGTGCTTCAAAACGCTCTGATTTATTAGTTACAAAGCGCGGCCAATGTTCAGTGCCAGGGATCAACTCTTTTAACGTTGATAACATTTGGCAACCGTTACATACACCTAAGCTGAAAGTATCTTCACGGTGGAAGAAGTTTTGGAACTGATCGCGTGCCATGTCGTTAAACAAAATAGACTTAGCCCAACCTTCACCCGCACCAAGTACGTCACCGTATGAGAAACCACCACAGGCCACTAAACCTTTAAATTGCTCTAGTGTTAAACGACCTTCTAAAATGTCGCTCATGTGCACATCAACGGCTGCAAAACCTGCGCGATTAAACGCTGCCGCCATTTCTAAATGAGAGTTAACACCCTGCTCACGTAAAATAGCCATTTGCGGTTTAGCACCGGTTGCAATGTATGGTGCAGCTATATCTTCGTTTAAATCAAAGTTAAGTTTTACGTTTAAGCCTGGATCTTTTGCATCAAATTTAGCATCAAACTCTTGCTTAGCACACTCAGGGTTATCACGGCGTGCTTGCATTTGATACGTTGTTTCAGCCCAAATAGTACGAAGCTCAGTACGCGTATGATTAAGTACCGTATTTTCGCCACGGTTAAATATAATCGTATCGTCACTGTTAAGCGTGCCAATGTTGTGGCTAATTGCTGCTATACCATGTTGTTCAAACACCGCATTCACTGCATCTAAATCAGCATTTGCAACTTGAATTACCGCACCTAGCTCTTCGTTATAAAGCGCTTCAATGTCAGAACCTATTAAAGCTGCTAAATCAACAGTTACACCGGTATGACCCGTAAACGCCATTTCAGCTACTGTGGTAAATAAACCACCATCTGAGCGGTCATGATAAGCAAGTAACTTACTATCAGCCACAAGTGCTTGCATTGCGTTATAGAAGCCTTTTAATAACTCAGGGCTATCAACATCAGGGGTTACATCACCTAATTGCTTATAAACTTGTGCAAGGCTTGATGCGCCCATGCGGTTTTTACCCGCACCTAAATCAACTAATATAAGCGATGTATCGCCTTTATCTGTGCGCAGTTGTGGAGTTACTGTTTTACGTACGTCGTCAACACGACCAAACGCAGTTATAACCAGTGAAAGCGGCGATGTTACTGACTTCTCTTGTGAGTCACCTTCATCTTTCCATGTCGTTTTCATCGACATAGAATCTTTACCTACTGGAATCGTTAAACCAAGCGCAGGACAAAGCTCTTCGCCTACGGCTTTAACAGCTTCATATAAACCAGCATCTTCACCTGGGTGACCCGCTGCTGCCATCCAGTTTGCCGATAACTTAATGTTTTCAAGGCTACCGATGTTTGCACAGGCAATATTAGTTAACGACTCCGCTACAGCTAAACGAGCAGATGCACCGTAATTAAGTAATGCAGCCGGAGTACGCTCACCAAGTGACATGGCTTCACCGTGGTAAGTATCATACGTTGCCGCAGTTACTGCACAATTAGCAACAGGTACTTGCCAAGGACCAACCATTTGGTCGCGCGCCACCAAACCAGTAACTGAGCGATCGCCGATTGTTATTAAGAATGTTTTTTCTGCAATGGTAGGTAAACGCATTAAGCGCTGCGCTGCATCTGCTGCATTTATTGATGTGATATCAAGCGCTTTGCCAACAACTTGCTTTGACGTTACATCGCGGTGCATTTTAGGTGCTTTACCTAATAATACGTCCAGCGGCAAATCAACAGGGTTATTTTCAAAATGGCTGTCTGACACTGTTAAGTGAGGTTCAGCGGTTGCTTCACCAATAACAGCGTACTGGGCACGTTCGCGCTTACAAATTGCTTCAAAGCGGTCAAAGTCCTCTACGCCAACAGCGAGTACATAACGCTCTTGTGATTCATTACACCAAATTTCGTGTGGTGCCATGCCTGGCTCATCGTTAGGGATGCTACGTAATTGGAATTTACCACCACGTCCGCCATCATTAACAAGCTCAGGAAACGCATTAGATAAACCACCGGCACCTACATCATGGATGAATGCGATTGGGTTTTCATCGCCTAGTTGCCAACATTTATCGATAACTTCTTGGCAACGACGTTCCATTTCTGGGTTTTCGCGCTGTACTGAAGCAAAGTCTAAATCTTCGTTTGACTGACCTGAGGCCATACTTGATGCAGCACCACCGCCTAAACCAATGTTCATTGCAGGCCCGCCTAGCGCAATTAATTTAGCGCCTACAGGAATATCACCTTTTTGAACATGATCAGAGCGAATATTACCTAAACCACCGGCAAGCATAATTGGTTTATGGTAACCACGTACTTCTTCACCGTTATGGCTTGTTACTTTTTCTTCGTAAGTACGGAAGTAGCCTAATAAGTTAGGACGACCAAACTCATTATTAAATGCAGCGCCACCTAGTGGACCTTCTGTCATTATATCAAGTGCGTTTACAATACGACCCGGCTTACCAAAATCGCTTTCCCACGGTTGCTCGTAACCTGGAATACGTAAATTTGATACAGTAAAGCCAACTAACCCTGCTTTTGGCTTAGAGCCACGACCCGTTGCGCCTTCATCGCGAATCTCACCACCAGAACCTGTAGCAGCACCTGAGAATGGCGCAATAGCGGTTGGGTGGTTATGAGTTTCAACTTTCATTAGTATTTCAATGTCTTCTTGATGATACGCATATTCACCTTGCGCATTTGGGAAGAAGCGACCCGCTTTTGAGCCTTTCATTACTGCCGCGTTATCTTTATAAGCCGACAATACATTTTCAGGATTTAGCTCAAACGTATTTTTAATCATTTTAAACAGCGATTTTGGCTGCTCTTTACCATCGATTGTCCAGTCAGCATTAAATATTTTATGGCGACAATGCTCTGAGTTCGCTTGTGCAAACATAAACAATTCGATGTCGTTAGGGTTACGTCCTAACTTTGTAAAATTTTCTACTAAGTAGTCTATTTCATCATCAGCAAGCGCAAAGCCTTGCTCAACATTGGCTGTTGCTAGTGCTTCACGTCCACCACCTAAAATATCGACAGACGACATTTGGCGTGGGGCATCACTGCGAAACAGCTGAGCCGCATCTTCAAGTTCATTGTGTGTGGCTTCAGTCATGCGGTCGTGCAATAACGCAGTTACTTGTGCAAGTTGTTCTGCGTTTAAATCACCTTCAACATAATAAGCAATACCGCGTTCAACACGGTGAACCTGCTTTAAACCACAGTTGTGGGCGATGTCGGTAGCTTTAGATGCCCAAGGTGAAATGGTACCTGGGCGAGGTGTAACAAGTACAAGTTTGCCAGCTGGGGTATGCTCTGCAATAGTTGGACCGTAAGTTAATAGTTTTTCAAGCTTGGTTTGCTCAGAGCTACTCAACGGCGATGTTAAATCGGCAAAGTGAGCATACTCGGCGTATACGTTAGTGACTGGAAGTTGCGATTGTTGGCAACGCGCTAAAATTTTATTAACTCTGAACTCTGAAAGTGCTGGTGCACCACGAAGGATCAACATAGGTAATTTCATCCGGGGTTAGGGATTGAACGATATTTTAGGCACGCATTATAGTCCAATTAGCATTCAGATTTAACTCAAAATTACGCTTTTCATAAAATTAACTTTTTAGCTTTATTTATAGCCTCTTTTGGTTAATAAAATAAAAGGTAAAGTGACGCGATGGCTTAGTTTTGCTATAACGGTGGCTGGCGAGCTTAAGGGGCACTCAATGTTCAAAGAAAAACTAATAATAATCATTACTTTAGTTATGCTGTTATGTGCATGTGATATGCAAGAGCAGCCAACTCAACTCGCCCAAATAAAAGAGCAAAACAAAATACGTGTGGGTACACTTGCAAGTGCTAGTAATTATTATCAAGCCGTTCAAGGTGAACAAGGCTTTGAATATGAGCTATCTCAAGCATTTGCTGAATATCTAGGTGTAGAGCTTGAAATAGTGCCATTTTTTAACTTATCCGATATGTTTGAACGCCTTGAAAGCGGTGATTTAGATTTAATTGCCTCAGGACTTACCTATAATAAAACCCGTGCAGAGCAATACCGTTATGGTCCAACTTACAGAACCATCAGCCAAAAATTAGTTTATAAGCAAGGACGTGTTCGTCCTCGAGAGTTTGCCGACTTAGATGGCAACTTTACTGTTATCGCTAAAAGTAGCCATTCGCTTACTCTGCAAAAAATGAAAAAAAACAATCCAGATCTTAATTGGATAGAAAGCGAAGAGTTTGATGAAGAAGAACTACTTCAAGCGGTTATTGATGGCGAAATAGATTACACACTCGCTGATACACATACACTATCGTTATTTCGCCGTTATCATCCAAATTTAAGTATCGGTTTTTCTGTTAGTCATAACGATCCGATTGCATGGATACTTAATAAATCTAAAGACGACTCTTTATATGCGTTGTTGGTGCCATTTTTTGGTGACGTTAAGCAAAGTAACCAGCTCTATGTACTTGAAGAAAAATACTTTGGTCACGTGCGCCAATTTAACTATGTAAATACCCTAGCCTATATAGAAGCAATTAAAGAAACCTTACCAACATACCAACCATGGTTTGAACAATATGCTGGTAGCCTTGACTGGCGATTATTAGCGGCACTTAGCTATCAAGAATCTATGTGGAATCCTCGCGCTAAATCGCCAACAGGCGTTCGCGGTATTATGATGCTAACCCGCAGTACAGCAAAACAAGTAGGTGTTACCAACCGCTTAGAGCCAGAGCAAAATATTCGCGGTGGTGGTAAGTATTTAAGTAAACTGATTAAGCGTATTCCTGATAGAATTCCTCAACCTGATAGAACATGGCTTGCACTAGCAGCTTACAATGTAGGTTGGGGGCACGTTAACGACGCGCGTATAATTACCGAGCAGCAAGGCGCAAGCCCTGATAAATGGGCTGATGTAAAAAAACGCTTACCGCTGTTAATTAAAAAGCGCTATTACCGTAAAACTCGCTATGGTTATGCGCGTGGCGATGTAGCGGTTAAATATGTTGATAATATTCGTCGCTATTACGATGCACTTGTTTGGCTAGATGAGAATAATGCTATTGCTGTAGAACCTGAACCAGAACCAATCACAGAGCAGAGCACTGATACCGAGCCAAAGCTAAATGAAGAAAGTGACGAAAAAAGTAACAAAGATGAAGCGCAAACAGAAAAACAACAGCCTATAATTGAGCCCGAACAACCGAGTAAAAACAATAACTAAGATTTGTATAGGTATCAGTTTTTTGAGCAAGCAAGTAAGCAAACTTTAAGTAAATTAAATATCTGTTTACTTGTCATCAAATGATCACTAATGTGTATTACTTGTATATTATTATTTTATAAGATATACCCTGCGCCTTTCTCACTCTTGCATTAGGAGAAAACATGCTAAAACGTAGACGCACACAAAAATTAAAACGCAATGTGATTTATTCAACAGCCACACGTCGTCGTGTTATGCTAAGAAAACTGCACAAAAAAATCATCTGGCGCCGCCGAATGTTTGCTATGCAACAAATGGCTGAAACAGAAATAGAGCCAATCGCTAGTTAACTCTAGCTAAGTTTATTTATTTGTTCATCACGAGCAGCTTTCTTAGCTGCTTTAATTTGCGCTCTTCTACGTTTAAAAAAATTCGAAATAGTATCACCGCACTGTTGTGCTAAAACACCACCGCATACCTCTACTTGATGATTTAACCTCGGCTCTTGTAATAAGTTCATAATTGAACCTGCAGACCCAGTTTTAGCATCGAGGGCACCAAATACTAAACGCTTTATTCTGCTATGCACTAACAATCCCGCACACATAGAGCAAGGCTCTAACGTTACATATAGTGTGCAATCAATTAAGCGGTAATTGTTAAGGACTTTTCCAGCTTCTCGCACTGCAATCATTTCGGCATGGGCTGATGGGTCGTTATCGGTTATTGAACGGTTGTACCCGACTGAAATTAGCTGGTTATCTTTGACTACAATCGCTCCAACAGGAATTTCATCAAGCAACTCTGCTTGCTTTGCATACAAAAGCGCTTGCTCCATCCAGTAGGAATCATTAAATGGCTCGTTCATTCTTTCTACTTAAATAACTTTTTATGCTGTAATTATACCTAGTTAGCACTCTAAAGTGCGTCATTCATTACTTTATTGCAAAAATAAAACGATATTTACCTGTTTGTAATGGCTCACTCGTGTGGATTTACGCTATAATCTCACGCTTTTTTTATTTAGCTCACAACACGGGTAGCAAATGAAATTTCCTGGACGCCGCAGGCATAAACATTATTTTCCAGTGGAAGCCAAAGATCCACTTACCAATCAACTTAACGCAACAGAGCGATTACAACGTAGTTATATTACGGGTATCGATCAGATCGTTGTTGATATAGAGGCAAAAGTTGATCAAGCTTTCCTTGACGAATTTCAACTACGTAGAGGTATGTCACAAGTTATTGATAGCGACATAACGAACGCCTTATACGATCGTTTAAAATTAAACGATATGGTTGATTTTGAGTTTGCCGGTGGGACCATTGGTAACACTATGCACAACTACTCTGTACTTGCAGATGATCGCTCAGTTTTATTAGGCGTAATGAGCGAAAATATAAAAATAGGTAGCTATGCTTACCGCTTTTTATGTAATACCTCAAGCCGTGTAGATTTAAACTATCTTCAACCAGTAGATGGGCCTATAGGTCGTTGTTTTACATTAATTGATGAAACCGGTGAGCGTACTTTTGCAATAAGTGCGGGCCTAATGAATCACTTACGCCCTGAATCTATCGATAAAAACCTTATTGAAAATTCATCAGCATTAGTGATCAGTGCCTACCTCATGCGTACGCAAGGTAGTGAAACGATGACTGAAGCGACTATGCAAGCGGTAAAATACGCTAATGATGCAGGTGTGCCAGTTGTTCTTACACTCGGCACTAAATTCTTAATTGAACAAGACCCGGCCTGGTGGGCAAACTTTGTTGAAAAGCATGTTGATATTCTTGCTATGAACGAAGAAGAAGGGTTAGCTATTACAGGTTTTGAAGACCCTCTCCTAGCTGCCGATAAAGCACTTGATTGGGTGGATTTGGTAATTTGCACCGCTGGCGAAAAAGGCTTATTTATGGCCGGCTACGTAGACGAAAGCTTAAAGCGTGAAACCGAATACCCGTTATTACCAGGCGCAATACCTGATTTTAATCGATACGAATTTTCACGTGCTATGCGTAAAACCGAGTGTGATGAGCCTATCAGAGCATATAGCCATACAGCCCCATTTATGGGTGGACCTGACTCAATCAAAAACACCAATGGTGCAGGCGATTGTGCTTTAGCGGCTGTGCTACATGACTTATCAGCAAATGTTTATCATAAACTTAATGTGGCAAACTCAGCTAAGCATCAGCAACAAGCTATTACTTACTCGTCACTATCGCAAATTAGTAAATATGCTAACCGAGCTAGTTATGAAGTGTTAGTTCAGCACTCTCCTCGTTTATCTCGCGGTTTACCAGAGCGCGAAGACTGCTTAGAACAGGTTTATTGGGAACAATAATAACGGTGGGAGCAAGTATTGCTCCCTATCAACTTCCTAAAAAATAGAAATATCGAGCTTTTTAGATAGCAGTTCCAACGCTGCAATTCCTGCAACCGAATTACCAAACGAATTAAGTCCCGGAGAATAAACAGCTACCGTAAACTTATTTGGTAACACGGCTAAAATAGTCCCTGACACTCCCGATTTACCTGGCATACCTACTCTGTAACCAAAATCCCCCGCAGCATCGTATAAGCCACTGGTAAATAATAGCGAATTAAGCTGCTTATTTTGACGGCTACTTAAAACACGATCGCCCGATCGATTATCAACACCTTTATTTGCTAGAAAATTATAAGCTTTGGCTAATTCAATACAGTTGAGCTCAATAGAACAAAAGTTAAAGTAAGACCATAAAACATCATCGACTTCATTTTCAAAATTACCAAACGACTTCATTAAATGCGCCATAGCAGCATTACGATGCCTAAATTCATACTCAGAATTAGCGACTTTTTTATCAATCACTATCCCTCTATTACCAGCTAACAACCTAAAGGTCTCGAGCATAGAGTGCATTGGTGCAGATAAGCGGCTGTACAACGCATCACACGTTACAATTGCGCCTGCATTTATGAAAGGGTTACGAGGAATCCCTTTTTCAAACTCAAGCTGTGTAAGCGAGTTAAAAGCAGTACCTGAAGGTTCCTTTCCAACTCGATGCCAAAGCTCATCACCATAACGTTGCAGTGCCATAGTAAGTGTCATAACTTTAGAAACTGATTGAATAGTAAAACGTTGGGAGCAATCCCCCGCACACACAGTTCCACCATCAGTTGTATAAATAGCAATAGAAAATTGCTCAGGATCGACCTCTGCAAGGGCCGGTATATAATCAGCTACTTTTCCTTGTGATAATAAAGGGCGTACTTCATGTGCTATTTCATCAAGCACCTTTTGGTAATCAGCTGTAGGCAAACTAGACCTCTATATCATCATTCATAAAAATTGGATTTTAGCACGCGCGAATAGACGCACCTAGTTTTGTTGATGAATTCAAAGGTGAGATTTTTAAATTGAAAGCAAAAAACCGTTAAATCACTGTAACGGGTTTCTCTTAATTAATTCCTTGTAATGTCGTAGTGCCCACAGCGGTGGAGAGGCACATAGCAAATGCTACACTATCATTGGTCGGGCTCGTCTTCGAGCTATTCGTTGATGTATAGGAATACAAACGCCGCGGCGTACAGGGTGTGCAGAAGCGGCCACTACTGCATTCGGCATGGGGTATTGCTATTTATATCAATCTCAGACAGCAAAAAACCCGTTACATTGCTGTAACGGGTTTCTCTTAATTAAATCCTGGTAATGTCCTACTTTCACATAGCAAATGCTACACTATCATCGGCGCTGTTTCGTTTCACTACTGAGTTCGGCATGGGATCAGGTGGGTCCAAAACGCTATTGTCACCAAGAAAATTCTTTTCAATTTTCTTATTTTAATTATTAAGGTTAAAGTCCTTCGACTGAATTTGAAGCCTGGTAATGTCCTACTTTCACATAGCAAATGCTACACTATCATCGGCGCTGTTTCGTTTCACTACTGAGTTCGGCATGGAGTCAGGTGGGTCCAAAACGCTATTGTCACCAAGCAAATTTGGGCGTTAATACGTATTTCTGCGTATTAACTGAATTTGGAAAATATCTGATAATATTTTTTAAGTTTTTCTAAGTAATATCTACTTTAGTTATATTAACTTCTGTCTAAACTGTCGCATAAAACGCGTTTGGCGTTGTATGGTTAAGCCTCACGGGTAATTAGTACAAGTTAGCTTAATGGCTCACACCACTTCCACATCTTGCCTATCAACGTTGTAGTCTTCAACGGCCCTTCAGAGACTTTAAAAGTCTAGTGAGAACTCATCTCGAGGCCTGCTTCGCGCTTAGATGCTTTCAGCGCTTATCAGTTCCGAACGTAGCTACCGGGCAATGCCATTGGCATGACAACCCGAACACCAGCGGTTCGTTCACTCCGGTCCTCTCGTACTAGGAGCAACCCCTCTCAATTCTCAAACGCCCACGGCAGATAGGGACCGAACTGTCTCACGACGTTCTAAACCCAGCTCGCGTACCACTTTAAATGGCGAACAGCCATACCCTTGGGACCGACTTCAGCCCCAGGATGTGATGAGCCGACATCGAGGTGCCAAACACCGCCGTCGATATGAACTCTTGGGCGGTATCAGCCTGTTATCCCCGGAGTACCTTTTATCCGTTGAGCGATGGCCCTTCCATTCAGAACCACCGGATCACTATGACCTACTTTCGTACCTGCTCGACGTGTCTGTCTCGCAGTTAAGCTGGCTTCTACCATTACACTAACCGTACGATGTCCGACCGTACTTAGCCAACCTTCGTGCTCCTCCGTTACTCTTTAGGAGGAGACCGCCCCAGTCAAACTACCCACCAGGCACTGTCCGTAACCCCGATTCAGGGGCCAACGTTAGAACATCAAAACTACAAGGGTGGTATTTCAAGGTTGACTCCACAACAACTAGCGTCGCTGCTTCAAAGTCTCCCACCTATCCTACACATGTAGGTTCAATGTTCAGTGCCAAGCTGTAGTAAAGGTTCACGGGGTCTTTCCGTCTAGCCGCGGGTACACAGCATCTTCACTGCGATTTCAATTTCACTGAGTCTCGGGTGGAGACAGCGTGGCCATGGTTACACCATTCGTGCAGGTCGGAACTTACCCGACAAGGAATTTCGCTACCTTAGGACCGTTATAGTTACGGCCGCCGTTTACCGGGGCTTCGATCAAGAGCTTCTCCCTAAGGATAACCCCATCAATTAACCTTCCGGCACCGGGCAGGTGTCACACCGTATACGTCATCTTGCGATTTTGCACAGTGCTGTGTTTTTAATAAACAGTCCCAGCCACCTGGTCACTGCGGCTCCCGTCCGCTTAGAGAGCAAGTCTCATCACAGATAGGAGCGTACCTTCTCCCGAAGTTACGGTACGATTTTGCCTAGTTCCTTCACCCGAGTTCTCTCAAGCGCCTTAGTATTCTCTACCTGACCACCTGTGTCGGTTTGGGGTACGATTCCATATAATCTGAAGCTTAGAGGCTTTTCCTGGAAGTATGGCATCAACAACTTCATCACCTTAGTGACTCGTCTCGTGTCTCAGTCTTAATAGCAACCCGGATTTACCTAAGTCGCCAACCTACTCACTTTCACATGGACTACCAACGCCATGCTTGTTTAGCCTGCTCCGTCCCCCCATCGCAATTATATCGAGTACAGAAATATTAATCTGTTTCCCATCGACTACGCCTTTCGGCCTCGCCTTAGGGGTCGACTTACCCTACCCTGATTAACATGGGATAGGAACCCTTGGTCTTCCGGCGTGGGAGTTTTTCACTCCCATTATCGTTACTCATGTCAGCATTCGCACTTCTGATACGTCCAGCATACCTCCCGGTACACCTTCAACCGCTTACAGAACGCTCCCCTACCACTCAGAATAAATTCTGAATCCGCAGCTTCGGTGCATAGTTTAGCCCCGTTACATCTTCCGCGCAGACCGACTCGACCAGTGAGCTATTACGCTTTCTTTAAAGGATGGCTGCTTCTAAGCCAACCTCCTGGCTGTCTGGGCCTTTCCACATCGTTTCCCACTTAACTATGACTTTGGGACCTTAGCTGGCGGTCTGGGTTGTTTCCCTCTTCACGACGGACGTTAGCACCCGCCGTGTGTCTCCCGGATATTACTTTACGGTATTCGGAGTTTGCAAAGGGTTGGTAAGTCGGGATGACCCCCTAGCCTTAACAGTGCTCTACCCCCGTAAGTATTCGTCCGAGGCTCTACCTAAATAGATTTCGGGGAGAACCAGCTATCTCCCGGTTTGATTAGCCTTTCACTCCTAGCCACAGGTCATCCCCTAACTTTTCAACGTTAGTGGGTTCGGTCCTCCAGTTGATGTTACTCAACCTTCAACCTGCCCATGGCTAGATCACCGGGTTTCGGGTCTATACCTTGCAACTAGTCGCCCAGTTAAGACTCGGTTTCCCTACGGCTACCCTATTCGGTTAACCTCGCTACAAAATATAAGTCGCTGACCCATTATACAAAAGGTACGCAGTCACCCAACAAGTGGGCTCCTACTGCTTGTACGTACACGGTTTCAGGTTCTATTTCACTCCCCTCACAGGGGTTCTTTTCGCCTTTCCCTCACGGTACTGGTTCACTATCGGTCAGTTGGGAGTATTTAGCCTTAGATGATGGTCCACCTATATTCAGTCAAAGTTTCACGTGCTCCGACCTACTCGATTTCACTTAAAATGTCTTTTCATGTACGGGACTATCACCCTGTATCGTGGCACTTTCCAGAGCCTTCCATTAACACATAATAAGCTTAAGGGCTGTTCCGATTTCGCTCGCCGCTACTTTCGGAATCTCGGTTGATTTCTTTTCCTACGGGTACTTAGATGTTTCAGTTCTCCGCGTTCGCCTCGTTAACCTATGTATTCAGTTAACGATACCTGCAAGCAGGTGGGTTTCCCCATTCGGAAATCCTAGTCTCAAGCGCTTTTTACTAGCTTGACTAGGCTTATCGCAAGTTAATACGTCCTTCATCGCCTCCAACTGCCAAGGCATCCACCGTGTACGCTTAGTCACTTAACCATACAACCCAAACGGGTCTTTGTTTTGTGACAGTTTAACTTCGCCAGAAGTTAATATTGAATACTAAAGTAGATACCAATCAATCAACGTAAAACGTTAATTAAATGGCACTGAATGGTACTGCTACCATTCTTTTTTTACTTTTGAAAACTCTTGATAAATAACAATGTTATCTATCAGAATTTTATTATCAGCTTTTCCAAATTTTTAAAGAGCATATTAATTAGTTATTCCGAAGAACAAGCACTAATTAACAATCATCTGTGTGGACACTACGAACAAATAAGTTCTAAATCGCATAAGGAGGTGATCCAGCCCCAGGTTCCCCTAGGGCTACCTTGTTACGACTTCACCCCAGTCATGAATCACTCCGTGGTAAACGTCCTCCCGAGGGTTAGACTATCTACTTCTGGAGCAACCCACTCCCATGGTGTGACGGGCGGTGTGTACAAGGCCCGGGAACGTATTCACCGCGTCATTCTGATACGCGATTACTAGCGATTCCGACTTCATGGAGTCGAGTTGCAGACTCCAATCCGGACTACGACGCACTTTAAGTGATTCGCTTACCTTCGCAGGTTCGCAGCACTCTGTATGCGCCATTGTAGCACGTGTGTAGCCCTACACGTAAGGGCCATGATGACTTGACGTCGTCCCCACCTTCCTCCGGTTTATCACCGGCAGTCTCCTTAGAGTTCTCAGCATTACCTGCTAGCAACTAAGGATAGGGGTTGCGCTCGTTGCGGGACTTAACCCAACATCTCACAACACGAGCTGACGACAGCCATGCAGCACCTGTATCAGAGTTCCCGAAGGCACCAAACCATCTCTGGTAAGTTCTCTGTATGTCAAGTGTAGGTAAGGTTCTTCGCGTTGCATCGAATTAAACCACATGCTCCACCGCTTGTGCGGGCCCCCGTCAATTCATTTGAGTTTTAACCTTGCGGCCGTACTCCCCAGGCGGTCTACTTAATGCGTTAGCTTTGAAAAACAGAACCGAGGCTCCGAGCTTCTAGTAGACATCGTTTACGGCGTGGACTACCGGGGTATCTAATCCCGTTTGCTCCCCACGCTTTCGTACATGAGCGTCAGTGTTGACCCAGGTGGCTGCCTTCGCCATCGGTATTCCTTCAGATCTCTACGCATTTCACCGCTACACCTGAAATTCTACCACCCTCTATCACACTCTAGTTTGCCAGTTCGAAATGCAGTTCCCAGGTTGAGCCCGGGGCTTTCACATCTCGCTTAACAAACCGCCTGCGTACGCTTTACGCCCAGTAATTCCGATTAACGCTCGCACCCTCCGTATTACCGCGGCTGCTGGCACGGAGTTAGCCGGTGCTTCTTCTGTCAGTAACGTCACAGCTAGCAGGTATTAACTACTAACCTTTCCTCCTGACTGAAAGTGCTTTACAACCCGAAGGCCTTCTTCACACACGCGGCATGGCTGCATCAGGCTTGCGCCCATTGTGCAATATTCCCCACTGCTGCCTCCCGTAGGAGTCTGGGCCGTGTCTCAGTCCCAGTGTGGCTGATCATCCTCTCAAACCAGCTAGGGATCGTCGCCTTGGTGAGCCATTACCTCACCAACTAGCTAATCCCACTTGGGCCAATCTAAAGGCGAGAGCCGAAGCCCCCTTTGGTCCGTAGACATTATGCGGTATTAGCAGTCGTTTCCAACTGTTGTCCCCCACCTCAAGGCATGTTCCCAAGCATTACTCACCCGTCCGCCGCTCGTCAGCAAAGTAGCAAGCTACTTTCTGTTACCGCTCGACTTGCATGTGTTAGGCCTGCCGCCAGCGTTCAATCTGAGCCATGATCAAACTCTTCAATTAAAAAGTTTTATGTCTTTCGACAGCTCAATGAATTCTGAATTTATTTTAATATCTTTCGATATTGAATTGACTGTGCCGAATAATTACCGAAATAACTATTCTGTTGGTCACTCAGTTTTCAATTGAGACTCTAATTTGTTTGCCTTACTACCTAAGTAGCTTGGCTGTTAGAACTCAATCTGTACGAGTGCCCACACAGATGATTGCTTTATATTGTTAAAGAACGTTTTGAGTCGCTTTAGCGTCTCAAGGGATGCGAATAATACACCCTTTATTTTTCGAGTCAACACTTTGTTTTAAATTTTCTTTTGGAAGATTTAAAACCGAAGTTTTATTTAACTCTCTGAGTAGTTCGTGCCTCGCTATGCTTCGGCGTTTCCCGTCTCAGTGGGGTCGCATTATAGGGAGCGGCGGATTTTACGCAAGCGTTATTTGCATAAAATAGTAATTAAAATTAAGCCCCAAGCAAGCACACACGATAAGCACAAGTTACCCACAAAACCCTGTTGATAACTCTTGTTTTTACATAGCTAAACCATACTAAAGCTGTTAATTAAAACCTTAAAAATGCAAAAAGCACCTTATGTAGGTGCTTCTCAAAAGTAATAGTTATTAGAATCTAGTATAAAATACTATATAACTTGCGGCGATACTTAGCTGCGAGTGCGTCGCCATCAGGTAAAGAGGCAATAATGGCTAAAAAGCTTGGTTTTGCTTCGTTGAAGTTCAGATCTTTTTGTAGAACTGTAAACAGTACATCCAATGCTTCTTCTTTTCTGCCTGCTTCATTAAGTAATGCACTTAACTCCTCTTTTAACGCTAAGTCATTTGGATACTTTTCTACTTGCTGTTGCTTTTCTTTAATCTCTGGTGAATCTTTTGCTTCAAGCGCAGCTTCGCATTTTGCTTTTATATTATTAAAGTAAGCATCTTGCTCTTGTACATCGATTGTATTTATAAGCGCTTGCGCTTCATCTACTTTATGAATTTGGATACATATATCTGCAAGTACCAATTTAATACGCGCGTTATTATTGTCGATTTCATAAGCTTGCTTTGCATAATTAAATGCAGCATTTAAATCTGACTTTAATAACGCTTGCTTTGCTTGTTCTAATAGTAAGTCTTGTTGCGCAGGTAAATGCTTTGCTAGGGCTTCGCGTATTTGCGCTTCGCTTTGAACACCTGCAAGTAAATCTACTGGTGCGGAGTCTTTTAATAATACAAGCGTAGGCAGTGTTTGCAGACCAACTTGTTGCGCAAGTTGAGAAGCGAGTGCTTGTTCTGCATCGCAATCTAGGTTTGCTACTACTATATGGCTTGCATATTCTGCTGCTACTTTATCTAAAATTGCAGCCTGTCCTATACAGTCAGGACTTTGAGGAGAGAAAAAGTTAAGCAACACCAATTTTTGTTGTGATGTTTCACCGAGTACTTGTTGAAGGTTTTGCGCATTAATACTAACTATGTTGCTCATTGAATTGATTGCCATATTCGTCTATTTAGGTTTTTATATGGTGGTGAACATAATAATTACAAGTCATATACCTAAATCACTCGGTATACATATTCAACAATAAGGGAAAATATGAAATTAACTTACCTAAGTGCAATACTTTTATTAGCAAGCCCATTAGTACAAGCAAATGGACTCGATTTGAATTTAAGCAAAGCCATGCCAGCTATTGAAAAGTTTTACCTCGACTTACACCAATCCCCAGAGCTCTCTTATCACGAACAAAAAACAGGTAAAAAGATAGCAGATAGATTAACTCAGCTGGGTTTTAAAGTAACAAGTAATGTAGGTGGCTTTGGTGTAGTTGGTATTTATAAAAATGGTGAGGGGCCGACAATAATGATCCGCACTGATACTGATGGCTTACCTATTATTGAGCAAACAGGAAAATCCTATGCCTCAAAAGTCAAAGTAATAGATGAGCACGGTGCAAAAGTAGGTGTAATGCACGGCTGTGGCCACGATATCCACATGAGCTCTTTTATTGGAACTGCAGAGCAGTTAATTGCTCATAAAAAACAGTGGCAAGGTACATTAATGATGGTTGCACAGCCTGCAGAAGAAGTAGGTGGGGGTGCTAAAGCGATGTTAAGCGAAGGACTATTTAGTAAATATGCAAAACCTGATCATATAATTGCTTTACATGTAAGCGCTAGCGTCCCCGCTGGTAAGGTATCAATGAAAAATGAATACACGATGGCAAGTGTAGATTCTGTCGATATTACAATTAAAGGTAAAGGTGGTCATGGTGCTTATCCGCATACAACTATAGACCCAGTGGTTATAGCTGCACGCACTGTACTTGCTTTGCAAACAATCACAAGCCGAGAGCTTTCACCGCTTGAGCCTTCTGTTATTACAGTGGGGTCTATTCATGGTGGTTCAAAACATAATGTGATTTCGGATGAAGTAAAACTACAACTCACTCTTAGAAGCTATAACCCCGATGTAAGAAGCGCTCAAATAGCAGCAATAAAACGAATCACCGCAGGTATTGCACAAAGTGCTGGCTTAAATGAATCTAACTACCCTGTAATATATGTACATGAAGATGAATCTATTCCATCTACTTATAATAACCCTGCACAAACAGACATTGTTAGAAACTCTATTGCCAGCGCAATTGGCGATACTAATGTACTTGAAACACAAGCTGTAATGGCGGGTGAAGATTTTGGCCTATACGGACGCACCGATGAAAATATCCCTATTACCCTCTTTTGGCTAGGAGGCGTAAACCAAGCACAATATGCAGATTCAATAAAAACAGGTGAGGTACTCCCTTCTCTACACTCTAGTAAATTTGCACCTGATTATAAAGTTGCTATCCCTACTGGAATAAAAGCAATGAGTAACGCTGCTGTTGCCTTATTTAATAAGTAATCTGAGTTTAGGTTAAGTAATACCAATTCAACATTAAGCAATATGGTTTAATAAAATGGCACTGTTGCTAACTAGCAACAGAGCTTTTTTTATAATTCGACTTTTTAAAGGTCGCTTTTCCACCTCGTTTAGCAAAACGTTTTTTAGGTGAGGTTTTTGGTAACTTCGCAAATGCATTGCTATCGCAGTTTGCTGCTAATTGAACAAACCCATTTAGGTCAGCAAGTAAAGGCTGTAAAAATTGCTGATAACTCATTGCCTGCTGTGCAATATCACCTAAGCTCGACTCCCACTTTGCGGTTAAATCAGGACTCGCTAAACCTTGTGGTAATACGCTAATAAGAGCAAGTCCCGTTTCGGTCGCTCTAATTGACTTACCTTCACGTTTTAAAAAACGCCGCTTAAATAGCAACTCGATTATTCCCGCACGTGTTGCCTCCGTACCTAAACCATCAGTGTCTTTTAATACCTTTTTAATTTGTGGATCTTTAACATAACGGCTAATGCCCGTCATCGCAGCCAATAATGTGGCATCGGTAAAATAAGCAGGGGGTGATGTATGCTTTTCGACTACTTCGCCTTTATCGCAAAAAAGAGGCATACCTTTTGTTAAAGGAGGTAGCGAGGCTTCATCTTTTAATTCAGATTTACCCATTAACACCTTAAAACCCAAGCTTACATCTTGCTTTGCATTTGCCTTAAAAAGCCCACCAGCAATAATTACCTCAGCTTTAGTTTCGTTATATATATAGTCGGGATAAAACTGAATTAAGTAATGACGGCTTATTAATTGATATACCTTTGCTTCGTCACCGCTCAAACTCGCTGACTTTAACTGTTTAGCCGTAGGAACAATGGCATGATGGGCTGCTACTTTTGAATCGTTAAAACATTTACTACGCTTTTTTACATCAGCCCCGTTTACTAATTCACTGCTTTGCCCACCATTCTCACTTATAGCTTTTAAAATAGCAGATGCATCTTGATGGTGATCTTTAGGTAAATAACGATTATCTGAGCGTGGGTAAGTAATTAGTTTATGACGTTCGTAAAGTATTTGGCAAATATCCAATACTTTTTGAGCTGGCATACCAAATGCTTTAGCAGCATCTATTTGCAGAGCAGATAAATTATAAGGTAATGGAGCACTTTGCTTTTTTTGTTTTTGGTCGAGTGAAGTAAGCTCAGCACTTTGCTTTGTAATACGTGAAGCAACATTTTCTGCAAGAGCTTTGTTAAGTATTCGACCTTCTTCATCTTGATGTGGCTCACATGCTTTGCTTGGAACCCACTTAGCTATGAATGGTTGATTATCTGGAGTAAGCAAATGCGCCAATACATCGTAAAAAGGCTTAGATACAAAATTCGCTATTTCGTTATCTCTATTAACAACAAGACCTAAAATAGGGGTTTGTACTCGCCCTACCGAAAGCACATTACCAAACCCTGCTTTTTGCCCAGCTAGTGTGTATGCACGTGTTAAATTCATACCAAATAGCCAATCAGCACGAGAGCGCGCTAAAGCAGATACACTTAACGGAATAAAATCTCGATTAGAACGCATTGCGCCCAATGATTTCTTTACCGCCGATAAGTTTAAATCACTAATGAGTAAACGTTGCGTACTTTGCTTTTTAGCCTGACTTATTTTAGCTTCTTCTATTACTTGGTCGACCAGAAGCTGGCCTTCACGGTCTGGATCGCCAGCGTGAATAAGTTGCGAGGCTTGTTTAATTAATTTTTTTAAAACAGTGAGCTGTTTGCGAGTTTTGGTTTTGGCTTTTAATTTCCACTGCTCAGGTATTATAGGCAAGTGATCAAACTGCCACTTTTTAAAGCGCTCATCATAATCATCGGGCTCTGCTTGTTCTAGTAAATGCCCTATACACCATGAGACACAATCTCCGTTGGCGACTTCTATATAGCCATCGTGTTTTTTATGTGGTTTTGGTAACGCATCAGCAATAGCGCGTCCAAGTGAAGGTTTTTCTGCAATGTAGAGTTTCATAGCTTGCTCACCACTGTTTATATAAACAGTAGTTTAGCACAGCTATTTTAAAGGAGGGGCTTTTTTATGATTATTACCAGTTACTGTCTTATTATTTTTAATTACAATATAAATTAGCGGAAGATAACACACCACTACGGTGAGCGTATTAATTAAAGGTAAAAGCGTTTTATACATTAACGTGCTATAAGATAAATCCCAAAGGTGGCGATCAACAACGCGAAAAAGTTGTAAAATTGGTGCCATTATAACAACCAACTGACCTAACACACATTGCCATAAATAAACTTTATCTTTTATCCCAAGATAGGCAATTAAAGCCATCCAAGCTATGTCATTAAACGCCCAGACAAGATATCTATATATATAAATATCTTTATCAAACTCTTTTAAAGAATCGTATATAAGTGCACCAAATAAGAAAAATACACCTGTGACACATACAAATCGTAATGCTAAAAAATCTTTACGCAAATAGAAAACAACAATAGCTGGGATTAAAAATAAAACCCAGCTAAGTTCAAGAAATGTAATTACCTTATCAACCCATAAAGGCATTGTTATTCTTTCGTCTTATCGTCATCTCCGCCAGTACCATTTCCAGGCATATCGCTATACTTATATTTTTTATTCACGGGCATTCCATTACATATGTTAAGGAAATGTACTGTAAGCTAAAATGATGAAATTGCCAAGATGCTTAGGCAATTAAGTACCCTAAATTAAAACAAAAAGTAGTGAGATATAATACCAAGCAATAGCTTAACGTACATCAATAGGCGCTGACTCTTTTGCTTTACCTTGTAATATAGATATTTCTACTCGGCGATTCCTGCGGCGATCTTCATTTGAATCGTTTGGAACAAGTGGACGGGTATCAGCCCGACCCACTACCATCATGCGGTTTTTATCAAACCCTTGCACCGTTTGCAGCTCGCTTGCGACTGCTACGGCACGCTTTGATGATAAGTCCCAGTTGTTAATATATAACTCATTCGATACCTGAAAATCATCTGTATGGCCAGATACAGTTATTTCGCCAGGTACATCTTTTAACAGTACACCAATATCTTGAATTATGGGTTTAAACTTAGGTTGTAAAAATGCACTACCCGAAGGAAATGAACCATTCTCTCTAATACGAATAATTATTTGCTGCCCTAAAGATTCAAGCTCAATTGCACCATCTATTATTTGCTTTTCAAGCTGCTGCGCGATTTTTTTAACGAGCTCGTTAGTTTGTTCCTGATCGGCCGCTGAAGTTGCTTGCTCTGACGATTGCTCTTGAGAAGTACTACGAGATTCGCCACCACGTTTGTCCCCGCGCTGTTCTTGCCTGCCGCCAGCTGAGCTTTCATCTCCAGCCTGAAACTCTAACATTTGTTGAGTCATTTCTACTGTTTGTTGTTGAATAGTTTCTATTGGAGTGGGTTCTGGTTTGCCTGGGGTAAACTCCATAGCAATAACCGAGGTACCTTTAGGGATATCTTTTACTTCAATTTTATTCTGCACACCAAAAGCAAACTTCATAGAGCCCGCAATTTGTTTAAACTTAAGTACATCCATTTCTGAAAACGCAAGCAAGAGTACAAAAAAGCACATTAACAGTGACATTAAATCGGCAAATGTTCCCATCCATGCTGGTAGGCCTGGTGGTGGGCATTTGCACTCTTGATCAGACATAATTACTCCTCGGTATCTACTTTGCGTTTAGATTCAGCTAAGTAATTTTTCAAAATACCTTCGATTACTTTTGGATTTTGGCCATCTTGTATACCTAAAATAGCATCTAAAATTAAACGCTGATTCATAGCCTCTTCGTCTTTACGCAGTTCAAGTTTTACCTGAATAGGAATTGCCACAACATTGGCTAAAAACGCACCATATAAAGTTGTTAAAAGCGCTACCGCCATTGCCGGGCCAATTGCTTTTGGGTCATCCATGTTAGATAACATTGCAACTAAGCCAATTAGAGTACCAATCATCCCCATTGCTGGTGCAATATCGGCTAATGACTTAAATAAGCCTGCGCCCATTTCATGTCGAGTAGTGGTTAAAGAGATGTCTTTTTGAAGTGTGGCGCGAACAACATCTGCGTCATGGCCATCAACAAGCATGTCGACGCCTTTGCGCATAAATGGATTTGGGATTTCAGCTTCTTCGAGTGCTAAAAACCCCCCTTTACGAGCTGAATCAGCAAGTTCTACTGCTTTTTCAATAAGTTCTTCTGGCGTTTCAATTTTAAACATAAACGCTTTAGCAACAACTTTACCTATACCCAAAAACTGCGACATGGTGAAATTTGATAAAACAATGAAAAGTGAACCACCAAATACAATTACACTAGAAGGAGCATCGGCAAACATAGCCATTTCACCGCTACTACTCATAAACATAGACATGACAATTAAGCCAATTGCGCCTAGGATCCCGATTATGGTTGCTAAATCCACATTTCCTCCAGAAGTTTCATGCTTAATGGCCTTATCATAAACTTTTATTATTAACTGCTTATCGGCAACATATTGAATTGCTTAAGCCATTTTTATAAATAAACATAAAAAGCAGCCTTTAGCACTATTTTAGATCAAGTTATAAGGGCTACCTAATTATCAATTGATTTATTAAACTAACAGACCGCTATTAAGGCTTTATTAATACACTTGAAATATAATTTAACGTTATAAAGGTAAAAAACCAATATCATCCTTTGACCTAGTTTAGCATTCCCCCTAAAATTGACCCCTAAATTTATTATGTAAGCTGAAATAAAGATGGCGACTAAAAAACCTGAAAACTTAAGTTTCGAACAAGCACTAGAAGAATTATCTACAATCGTTAGTGACATGGAACAAGGTGACTTATCGCTTGAGCAATCGTTAAAGCAATTTGAGCGTGGAATTGCATTAGCAAGTGCTTCATCAGGTAAATTACAGCAAGCAGAACAAAAAGTATCAATTTTGATGGGGAATGGCGAAAAGTCAGTTCTTACGAATTTTGATAATGATATGGAATAGCTGTGAGCATAAATAATTATATCGAACGTGCTCAAAAAGATGTAGTAGCGACCTTACAACAGCATTTTAAACAGCCTCTCGATACTGAAGAAACAGTCAAGAACGCCACCCAGTATGGATTATTTAATGGCGGTAAAAGATTACGTCCATTTTTAGTTTATGCCACAGGTAAAATGCTCGGTGCAAACCAGCAAGACTTACATGTACTTGCAGCTGCAATTGAGTGTATCCATAGCTATTCACTAGTTCATGATGATTTGCCCGCTATGGACGATGACGACTTACGCCGTGGCCGCCCTACTTGCCATATAGAATTTGGCGAGGCAAATGCAATTTTAGCTGGTGATGCCCTACAAACACTCGCCTTTGAGCTTATTGCGAATCACAAATTTACATGCTCGTCGCAAACACAAGTAAAAATGATTGCTACGCTTGCCAACGCATCAGGCCTTGAGGGCATGGTAGGCGGACAAGGTCTTGACATAGCAGCAACAGATAAAGTAATTACCGTACAAGAGCTTGAGCGAATACATAAGCTAAAAACCGGAGCTTTAATTAATTGTGCAATTACACTTGGTGCACTGTGCAGTGAAAAGGCAGATCAACAAACCTTAGAAAATTTAAGCATTTTTGGGTATGCTATAGGGCTGGCGTTTCAAGTACACGACGACATTTTAGATGTTGAAGGCGATACGGTTACTTTAGGTAAACCACAAGGCTCCGATATTGCCGCGAATAAAGCGACATATCCGGCGTTATTAGGTATGCTAGGCGCTAAAGAAAAGGCGCAAAATTTAATACAACAAGCCCATGAAGCGTTGGCAAATATAGATGCTGACACAACACTTCTTGCGTCGCTAGCAAATTACCTAATTGAGCGTGACCACTAATTTTTGCTCATACGTATTGCAATTAGCACTGACATTATTACTCAACATTAATTATTCGTAAAAGCTTTGAATGAATTAATGTTAGCGAAGGATATATATAAAACCATGACACTTGATAGTAGCAAGTATCCATTACTTAATTTGGTTGACGAGCCAGCCCAATTGCGTGACTTAGCGCAAGACAAACTCCCTGCATTTAGCAATGAGCTGCGCGATTATTTACTCAACTCAGTATCGCAAAGTAGCGGTCATCTAGCGTCTGGTTTAGGGACGGTTGAACTAACCGTTGCGCTACATTATGTTTATAACACTCCAGACGATCGCCTAGTTTGGGATGTGGGTCACCAAGCTTATCCACATAAAATCCTTACAGGTCGTCGCGACCAAATGCACACTATTCGCCAAAAAGACGGTTTGCACCCTTTTCCTTTTCGCGATGAAAGCCAATACGATACGTTTAGCGTAGGCCATTCAAGCACCTCTATTTCAGCTGCCTTAGGTATGTCTATTGCCGCCCAAAAAGAAGGCAAAGGTCGAAAATCTGTAGCCATTATTGGTGACGGAGCTATCACCGCAGGCATGGCATTTGAAGCGATGAATCATTTAGGTGATGTAAAATCAGACATGCTTATTATTTTAAATGATAACGAAATGTCGATTTCTGAAAATGTTGGCGCATTAACAAATCACTTTGCCCGAATTCTATCAGGTAGCTTTTATACTAACATTCGTGAAGGCAGTAAAAAGTTACTCTCAGGTGTGCCTCCGGTAAAACAACTTGCCAGTAAAATGGAAGAGCACATTAAGGGCATGATGATCCCGGGAACCTTCTTTGAAGAATTAGGCCTAAATTACATAGGCCCAATTGATGGTCACGATGTAAACATGCTTGTAGATACATTACGTAATATGCGTAATTTAAAAGGCCCACAGCTTTTACATATAAAAACGCAAAAAGGTAAGGGCTATAAACCGGCTGAAGCCGATCCTATTGGCTACCATGGTGTACCAAAATTCGATCCGAGCGCAACTAGCCTACCTAAATCTAAACCTAGCGCTGCTACTTTTTCAAAAGTTTTCGGCGATTGGTTATGCGACATGGCAAAGCAAGACAGCAAGTTAATGGCTATTACGCCAGCAATGCGTGAAGGCTCTGGCATGGTACGTTTTTCTAAAGAGTTTCCAGATCAATACTTTGATGTAGCCATTGCAGAGCAGCATGCTGTTACTTTAGCGGCTGGTTTTGCTTGTGAAGGTTTAAAGCCTGTTGTTGCTATTTACTCGAGCTTTTTACAACGTGCGTATGACCAATTAATACATGATGTTGCACTGCAAAACTTACCTGTATTATTTGCCATTGACCGCGCTGGTATTGTTGGAGCCGATGGTGAAACTCACCAAGGTGCGTACGATTTAAGCTTTATGCGCTGTATTCCAAATATGGTAATTATGGCACCAAGCGACACCAACGAATGCCGCCAAATGCTATACACCGGTTATAAAGCAAACTGCCCTGTTGCTGTTCGTTACCCTCGAGGTAGCGCAGGTACTGCAGACATCGAAAGCACTATGCAACTGCTTGAAATAGGTAAGGCAGATACAATTAAGAAAGGCAGTAAAATTGCAATTTTATCATTTGGTACATTACTTGATAATGCACAGCTTGCTGCAAATGAATTAGATGCAACGCTTGTTAACATGCGTTTTATTAAACCTCTTGATACTGCACTTTTAAATGAGCTTGCTACTAGCCACGATGTAATTGTAACCCTTGAAGATAATGCTATTGCTGGCGGTGCCGGCTCTGCAGTTAATGAATACTTGGCAACGCAAAAGGCTGATATTAATATCCTTAACTTAGGTATTCCTGATGAGTTTATTAAACACGGCACGCAAGATGAAATGCACGATGAAATGGGATTAGGCGAGCAAGGAATATTAAACGCGATTAAAACGTTTATTAATTAACTTCCTATACATCTAAAGTTGAGCATATTAAAAAAGGAGCCTAGGCTCCTTTTTTAATATCAAATATTGCTCATCAGCGCATCCACACTTTAATATCAGCTAGGCCATTACTTTGTAAAATACCTAACTGTTGATCAACATTAGAGTTTTGTTCAAACTCGAATGCATCGAGCTGATCATCAAACGTAATATTAGCCACGCCATCACCACCGCGTTTTTTAACTTGATGAAGCGCTATATCGGCCAAGTTAATAGAGGTTTCCCAGCTAATTACCTGCCCGCCTAATAAAGGTAATGGATAAAATGACCAACCAATTGATGCCGTGATATTAGTTGTTTTTCCATTTGGTAATTGGAACGAATTAGCCGCTATTACTTTGCAAAGTTCTGAAGCGTAGCTGTCTATTTTATTGCATTTAAAGTCACGTAATAATAATAAAAACTCATCACCACTCCAACGTGCCACATAGTCAGAACCCTGCGTACGCGAATTTAACAATGCAGCCATTTGCTGTAAGCAGCTATCACCTGCAATTGGGCCATACGCATCGTTAATACGGCTGAAGTTATCAAAGTTAATAATTACCAGCACCAGTGACTTACCTTGTGCCTGCAGCGACTGTGAATTACGTTGAAAGTGCTCAATATCTTTAGGGAGTTGATCAAACAAAAAGCGGCGACTACGTAGCCCTGTTAGCTCATCTGAGTGACTCACTAATTTAAGCTGTGAATTCACTTGGCCTAATTTATCATTAGCTTGGCGAAGCTCTAAGGTACGCTCAGTGATTAAGCCCTCTAATGCTTCTTGCTTTCTGCGTTCTTGTGCTCTAAACACCCAAAAAATGAGATAAAAAAGCAAAATAAAACCACTGGTAATTAAAAGCCTAAAGTAAATTGTTTCGTCAAAGCGCTCAGGCACTACAAAACCGTACTCTACATCTTGCGCTTTAGCCCAGTCTTCACCTTGGCGCTTAGCTTCTAATTGAAACAAAAACGAGCCAGGAGGCAAGTTAGTATAAATAGCTTCACGTCGCGTATTTGCATAGCGCCAGTCACTATCTAAGCCACTTAGTTTATATCTAAATTCAATGCTGTTTGGTGCATAGTAATCAATAGCTGTGTAAGTTAGCGTTATATCACGCTCGTCTGTTTCTAATGATGGTTTTTTACCAAGCGCAGCGGTAGTTAAATGACGAAGTGGCGTTGTTATTGTCTCTATTGTTGGCTTTAATGCAAGCACACCAAATAGCTCTACATTTTTAGGTATTTCAACAACACCTTGTAAGCTTGGGTACCAAATAGAATTTCCGGTGTCTGCTACCGCATCATGCCCAAGTCCGCTACAACATTGATTCGCTTTACCATCGAGTTGACGGTCAAAAGATGAAATTACTTCTTCAACTTTTAGGCTTTTTATTTCTGTTTTAAATTGCTCTACAGGCATTCTGTAAACACCTTTCATGGTGCTTACCCAAACATGCTTTAACTTTTCATCATATTCTAGGCTAAATATAGAACCATACGGTAAACCATTAGCTGCATCGAGCTGACGCCATTGTCCTTGCGTACTTCTGTAAAAAAGCCCGTCGTTAAGAGAGCCGATTAAAATACCCACGCCATCTATATGTAGCACGCTAGTAACGTATGCGCTTTCAAGTGTTGTTTGGTCGCCAATTTTTTCAATGCCACGGTCTGTAAAGTAATATGCGCCCTTACTAGTACCAATCACACCAAAGTTTGTTTTATCTAATACGTAGGTAATAAACTTACTACCTAAAAAAGCGTTATAGGCAAAAGGCGTTAAACCAGCATAATTTAATCGATATAAACCGCGTCCGGTACCAATCCAAAAGCCGCCTTTACTAGAGCGACTTATTGCAAATACCGGATTATCGCGAAGTGCTCGACCAGGGACGGTGTAAAGTGTCTTGTTTTCAAAAACAAATAAGCCGCGCCCTGTGGCTATATATAATCGCTCACCATCAAATTGTAGATCGTGTACTGATGCGTATCCATATTTACTACTTGGGACTAAATTAATAAAACTTTTATCTAAATCGAAATAACCAATGCCGCTTTTATTCGCAACCCACAGTTTACCATCGGGTGCTTGGCTAATAGCCATAACAGATTCGGTCATGTTTGAAACTGCTGAATGCCTTTCGACTCGTCCTTCATGAGCAAGCCACAAGCCTTCACTAAAGCTTGCTAACCAAACGTTATTTTTATCATCTCTAAAAATATCAGCAAACCATATACTTTGATCGAGTTGGCTAGGCTCTACCCATTGCCACTCACCGGTTTTATCTCTGAATAATAAGCGTCCATAGGTCGAAACCCACAAGCCACCATCGGTATCACTCATAAACTTATAAACGGCTGAGTTATTTGCATTAGGTAAAGGAAAAGGTCTTAGCTCGTCATCTAAATCTAAAAAGTATGCACCTAGCTCAGAAGCTATATACAGATTACCATTTAAAAATGATAAATCGTGCACTATGGTTTGCGCTAAGCGCTCTGGTAGCGATATTTTAGCGGTAAGCTCTAAACGTAGTTTAGAAAAATCTGATGAGTTTTTTGTAAGGCGTAATAAATGACGATCATTAACCAGCCAAATGCCTTCAGGAGAGAGTGCCATTTGGCTAACAGAGCCAACTATTTGTGTGATCACAGTAGCATTAACAATAGGTAGAGGACCATTTACTTCAGTGCGTAAATCAACTTGCCCCCTATCTACATAGTATAAGCCGTTGGCCGCAATCCATATGCTACCTTTAGAGTCCTCAAGAATATCTCTCACTGGACCTTTAATATTAAATTCTTGTGCTGCAAATGTGGCTGGGTTAATAACTACCAAGCCACTTTTAGTGCCTACCCATAACAAACCACTAGAATCGACTAAAAGCTTATTAACACCATTACTAGGCAAGAATGGGCTATTTTGCGTGTTGTAATTTGTAAATGTTGTACCATCAAAACGGCTTAAACCAAATTGCGTACCAAGCCACATATAGCCTTGCTGATCTTGCACAACACTTTTAAGTGATTGTGACGGTAGGCCATCTTTTATATTCCATTGCTTAACTACGTAATCAGTAATTGAAGCCCAACTTGGCGTCGCGCACAACATAAGTACACAAACCAGTAAAAATCGCATCATATTGCTGCCACCTAGTTAAACAAATCAAATATAAAAATTAAAAGGGCAGTAAACCCACTTTTATTAACGCTTGTAAACATATAAGCGAAAAAACACCCGCAAGTATATCGTCGGCCATTATACCTAAACCGCCATGTACTCGCTTGTCTAGCATACGGATTGGGCCGGGCTTTGCTATATCAAAAAAGCGAAATAACAAAAAACCTACGAGTAATGTTTGCCAGTTAAGTGCTGCGCCAATCATAGTGATGTAATAACCCGCCACTTCATCCCATACAATAGCAGGGTGATCGTGCACGCCTAAATCATCAGCCGTTTTACCGCACGCCCATATACCAAATATACTGATCACAACGGCAAATACAATTTGCAGCCATAACGGATAATACATGGTCATAAAAATGAATGGCAAGGCAGCAAACGTACCAAATGTACCGGGCGCTTTAGGGGCAAGCCCTGTCCCAAAGCCCAGACCAAAAAACTGATGTGGACGCTTTAAATTAAACTTGCGGTTATTGTTCAAACCAGCTCCTTTGCAAAGTGCTCAAAACCCTGCGGTTCAAAATCAAACTTTTCACCGTTGTGTAAAAGCTCAATTTGGCCATCGCCACTTTTAACTTGGCCAATGCATGTTGCATCTACACCATACTGGCGTAGCTTTATTTCTAACATACTTTTATTGCTATCAGGGACCGTAAAAATTAATTCGTAATCATCACCGTAACTGAGAATAAATGGCAGCTGCTGATTAAAATCAAGGCTTGCTTGCATCGCATCTGAAGTTGGAATACTTTCAATATTCACCACTGCACTTACTTGTGACATATCTAGTATATGACTTAAATCAGCGATTAAGCCGTCCGACACATCGATAGCCGATGATGCAAGGCCTCGTAATACCTGCCCTGCAGCAACACGTGGGGTTGGAAAGTCAAAGCGTTTATTTACGTACTTTAAATGCTCTGGCTCAATACTTATACCTTGTTTGCGAGACTCAATTGCAAGTCCAGCGTCACCTAGCGGACCCGTAACATAAATCCAATCACCCACTTTTGCGCCACTACGACGAAGTGCAGTACCTTCGGGTACAGTCCCTTTCGCACAAATAGTGATGGTTAATGGGCCCTGAGTTGTATCGCCACCTATAATCTGCACATTAAAATATTCAGCAATTTCATGCATGCCATCAGTAAACTCTTCAATCCACTGTGGATCAATACTTGGCAAAGTTAACGCAACTGAAACCCAAGTCGGCTCAGCGCCCATGGCCGCTAAATCACTTAAATTAACAGCAAGCGCTCTGTGACCTAATGCACGAGGGGAAATATCATCAAAAAAGTGTACGCCAGCAACAAGAGTGTCTGTTGTAACGGCAAGTTGGCAGTTTTGTGGAACGGTTACTAAAGCGCAATCATCCCCTATACCTAGGTTTACATCACGACGGGTGATACCGCGACCTTTAAAGTAGCGGTTAATTAATTCAAATTCCTTCATACACAAAAAAGCCGGCCTATGCCGGCTCCCCTCTTTAACGGTTTACTTACTTGCGTAAATGCTTAACAGCTTTATCAAGTACACCGTTTACAAATTTATGGCTGTCTTCAGCGCCAAAAATTTTGGCCAGCTCAATACCTTCGTTAATAGCAACTTTATAAGGTACGTCTTCACGGAACTTAAGCTCATAGCTGCTTAAACGTAAAATTGCACGCTCAACCATATCTAAGTCATCAAACGGACGTGTTAAATGTGGTGATACAGCTTCGTCTAGTTGCTTGTAATTTACAGCAACACCCGTCGCTAGATCTTTAAAGTATTCAACATCAATTTTAGTAACGTCTGTTTCGATCAACATTTGTTGTTCGATATCGGCAATTAAATTGCCACTTATTTGCCAAGAATAAACGGCTTGGAGTGCTAAGATACGTGCTTTACGTCTTGCTGCTGGTTTCACAAAAATTCCTTAAACTTAAATTTTATCTAACACATTAACCATTTCAAGCGCGCCTAAAGCAGCTTCGCCGCCTTTATTGCCCATTTTGGTGCCAGCACGCTCAATTGCTTGTTCAATGCTTTCTGTGGTTAATACGCCAAATGCAACCGGGATATCATACTCAAGTGATACTTGCGCAAGACCTTTGTTTGATTCGCCAGCAACTAGGTCAAAGTGTGGTGTACCACCTCTGATCACTACGCCTAATGCGATGATTGCATCATACTCTTTTTTTGCCGCAACGCGTTTAGCCGCTAAAGGTAATTCTACCGCGCCTGGCACATAAATAACGGTAATGTCGTCATCTGATACGCCACCTGTGCGTTTTAGCTCATCAACAGCACCTGCAAGGAGGCTGCTACCAATAAAGTCATTAAAACGAGAAATGACAATGGCAAATTTTTTGCCTGGAGCGTACTTATTACCTTCAATAATTTTCATTTGATAACCCTAAAAATAAGTTCAAGCGGTTGCGATTGCGCAAAAATTGCTGCGCATCATACCATAAAAATAAAATAATAGCCTAGTTTAAGCGTGATGCTTATTGTGGCTCAACGTAATCAACAACTTCTAAATGAAAGCCCGAAAGTGCATGGTACTTTTTAGGGCGACTCATTAATCGCATTTGTTTAATTCCAAGATCGGCAAGTATTTGCGAACCTACGCCAACAGTACGAGATGTACCTTTGAATTTACGTGGCGTAACGCTTTCGCCGGCATCAGCTGCTGCAAATGCTTTCACAGTTGCCTCTAGCTCTTCAGTGCTTTCTTGCTTACCTAAAATAACTAAAGCACCTTCATTTTTAGCAATGTAGGCCATTGCTTCAGAAAGACCCCAGCTACGGTCAGCACTTCTGTCTGAAAGTAGAATATCGTTAAAGGTACTTTGCAAATGTACACGTACATTTGTCGGCTCTTGATCTTTTATATCGCCTTTGAGCAATACGTAATGTAACTGGCCGTCAATTGTGTCTTTGTAAGTAACTAAATCAAATTCACCATGAACAGTTGGTAACTTACATTTTGCTACTTGCTCAATTGTTGTTTCGTTTAAGTTGCGGTATTCGATTAAATCAGCAATGGTGCCAATTTTAATATCGTGCTCTTTCGCAAAAACTTCTAAATCAGGGCGACGTGCCATAGTGCCGTCAGCATTAAGTATTTCAACAATAACAGATGATGCTTCAAGTCCAGCTAAACGCGCTAAATCACAGCCAGCTTCAGTGTGTCCTGCGCGAGTTAATACGCCACCAGGTTGCGCCATAATAGGAAAAATATGTCCAGGCTGAACAATATCACTTGGGACTGCGCCTTTAGCTATAGCCGCTTGCACTGTACGCGCTCTATCTGCTGCTGAAATACCGGTTGTAACACCTTTTGATGCTTCTATCGACATTGTAAAGTTAGTCGAAAATGCTGCACCATTGTTTTTAACCATTAACGGTAAATCAAGTTGCTCGCAACGCTCTTGCGTCATGGTTAAACAAATTAAACCACGGCCATGGGTAGCCATGAAATTAATCGCTTCTGCGCTAATATGCTCAGCAGCTATTATTAAATCGCCTTCATTTTCTCTATCTTCATCATCCATTAAAATAACCATTTTACCGGCTTTAATATCGTCGATGATTTCTTGCGCACTGTGTAAATTCATAAATTTGCTCGTGTAAGTTGTCAGTTTCGTTATTTAATAAAACCCGCTTTAGCGAGTAAGCTCATCGAAATATCAGAGCCCGTTGGTTGCTCTGCACCCTTTATAAGGCGCTCTAAATAACGTGCAATTTGATCGACTTCTAAATTAACTTGGGTACCTACTTTAAAATGAGCAATTGTGGTTTGCTCACTCGTGTGTGGGACAATTGTTAATTTGAATTTATTGCCCTCTACAGCGTTTACTGTCAGGCTTATACCATCAATACATACCGAACCTTTGTACGGAATGTATTTCATTAAATTTTCGTCTGTTGTAAGCCAATATTCTGTTGCTCTGGCGTTTGCTGTAATACTTGTAATTGTTGCGATACCATCAACATGGCCAGACACTAAATGACCGCCTAAACGAGAAACAGGTTGCATGGCTTTTTCAAGATTCACCGTTTGTCCTAAAGCATAGTGAGCAAAACCGGTCAAACTAATCGTCTCATTAGATAAATCCGCACTAAAACCATCAATATGTTTATCAACTACAGTTAAGCAAACACCATTAGTTGCAATGCTGTCACCTAACTTTACGTCTGTCATATCAAGATCAGCACTTTGGATACGAATGGCTAAGTCGCCTTGTTTTTTTTGTAATAAAGCAATTTTGCCTGTGGCTTCTATTATCCCAGTAAACATAGCACTACTCTTTTTATTAAGTGATTTTAATGAGTTTTGACGCGGTGATACGTAAATCGTCACCAATGCGCGCACATTCATTAAATGTTAAATCAACGGTGTTTTGCATACTCGTCAATTCAGGAAAATTAACTAAACTTTTTGCATCATGGCCCATTAGTTTAGGCGCTAAATAAAAAACAAACTCGTCAACTAAATTAAGCTCTGTCATTTTACCAGCAAGTGTTGCGCCAGCTTCAAGCCAAACATTATTAAACTGCAGTTGCCCAAGTTTTTCTAAAACGGCTTGTAAATCAACTTTACCGTTACTTTCACTGACTTCAATATGCTTTACAAAATGCGGCCATTGCAATGATTTATCAACCTTAGTCGTAAATATTATTACATCACTTTGGATTTCAAATAAAGCAAGGTCAGGTGTTAAACGGTTTTGAGAGTCAATTATAACACGCACGGGCTGGCGAAGCGGCAAATCAGTAGGCAGTGTGCAAGGCAGCTCACTTAGTCGCACATTAAGTTTAGCATCATCGACTAACACTGTATCGGCACCGGTTAAAATAGCGCAGCTTTTCGCTCGGTATAATTGTACGTCTTGTCGAGCAGCAGGACTTGTGATCCACTTACTTTGCCCATTTTTAAGCGCTGTTTTACCATCAATACTCGCTGCCATTTTGCAAATCACATAAGGTAAGCCTTGCTCCATACGCTTAAAAAAGCCAACGTTAAGTGCGCGAGCTTGTGATTCGAGTAACCCGTAAGCAACGTCAATACCCGCGTCGCTCAGTATTTTAAGGCCTTTGCCAGCAACTTGTGGATTTGTATCAACCATAGCAGCAATTACTTTTACCACACCGGCAGCTTTTAAGCCTTCGGCGCACGGTGGCGTACGGCCATAATGACTACACGGTTCAAGCGTTACATAAGCCGTTGCACCTTGTGCATTTTTTCCAGCGACAGCCAGTGCATTTACTTCTGCATGACCTTGACCAGCTAATTGATGGAACCCCTCACCAATTATTTGATTATTTTTAACTAAAACACAGCCAACATTAGGGTTAGGTGTGGTAGTAAACCGACCTTTTTTGGCAAGCTCTATGGCGCGTGCCATATACATTTCATCATGTTCAGTAAAAGTAATTTGGTTAAGCATTTATTATACCAATTGCGTTAAATAAGTGGTCCATTATAGCGCTAAGAAGATAGCGCAATAACAAGGCGAAAATTATGACATATAGTTGTTCTATATGAATAATTTTTAACGCAGTGAGTGCGCTATTTAATGCGATAGAATGATCATATTTTTAATAAAATTGGTATTACTCCCCTAAGCGGGCAATTTCTTCGCCAAATTCGCGTATATCTTCAAACGAGCGATAAACAGAGGCAAATCTTACATACGCTACTTTATCGAGCTTTTTGAGGGCTTCCATAATGCATTCACCAACCAAATGGCTTGAAATTTCTCGCTCACCTGTAGCACGCAACTGCGATTTTATTATATTCACTACTTCGTCTACTTGCTCTGTGCTCACTGGGCGTTTTTCGAGTGCGCGATTTAAGCCATTTAATAATTTATCTTCGTTAAATGGTTCGCGGCTGCCGTCTTGTTTAATAACACGAGGCATAACCAGTTCAGCGCCTTCAAATGTAGTAAAGCGCTCATGGCAGTCGTTGCACTCACGGCGCCTGCGAACTTGATGGCCTCCACCAACAAGGCGTGAGTCAATAACTTTAGTATCTTTTGCGGTACAAAATGGACAATGCATAGCTCGGTACTTCCGTTTTAAAACAAAAAAGGCCGCTATTTAGCGGCCTTTAATCTTAGCAAAAAAATAGGGTCTGTTGACCTTTCAGGATTAAATTTGTTCTATCTAGGGGCGATTTAATCGCGGCGCGAGGTTTGTAACCTAGTGGGCTAAGTAAAAACCGAGCAAAGCTTCCGCGTCCTGCTCACGCCCCTTACCTACATCCATGTAAGCAACAAAGAGTAAATAGCCCCTAGGACGAACCCGAGGGCAGTGCATGTTTGCCATTTATGCTGCGTTATCGCCTATTTGTGTGGAGTAACCACACTACATAGACTCTGCCTTGCCTAAAAACCAAACATACTACTGCAAATTAAACCTCGAAAGATAAACAGGCCCCTATCCTATGTGATCTAAATTACTGCTGCTTATGCAATTAAGCGTAAACAGGTAATTTTGCACAAATTGCTTTAACTTTTTCTTTAACTTGCGCCTGTACAGATTCATCAGTGATGTTATCTAGTACGTCACAAATCCAGCCAGCAAGCTCTTTTGATTCTTCTTCTTTGAAACCACGACGAGTGATTGCAGGAGAACCAATACGCAAACCAGATGTTACAAACGGAGAACGTGGATCGTTTGGCACTGAGTTTTTGTTAACTGTGATGTTAGCGTTACCAAGGGCTGCATCTGCATCTTTACCAGTAATATCTTTATCGATTAAATCGAGTAGGAATAAGTGGTTTTCAGTTTTGTCAGATACGATTTTGTAGCCGCGCTCTTGCATTACAGCAACCATTGCTTTTGCGTTTTTAACAACTTGTGTTTGGTATACTTTAAATTCTGGTTGAAGCGCTTCTTTAAATGCCACTGCTTTTGCTGCAATAACATGACATAAAGGACCACCTTGGCCACCAGGGAAAACTGCGCTGTTAAGCTTTTTATAGATTGCTTCGTCGCCACATGCAGAGATAATTAAACCACCACGAGGACCAGCAAGTGTTTTATGCGTAGTTGTAGTTACAACATGTGCATGAGGAACTGGGCTTGGGTAAACGCCTGCCGCAATTAAACCTGCAACGTGAGCCATATCAACAAACAGGTAAGCACCTACTTTGTCAGCAATTTCACGGAATTTAGCCCAATCAACAATACCTGAGTACGCTGAGAAACCACCAATAATCATTTTTGGTTTATGCTCAAGTGCTAGTGCTTCAACCTGTGCGTAATCAATTTCGCCCGTTGTTTCATCTAGTCCGTATTGAATTGCATTGTAAAGCTTACCAGAGAAGCTTACGTGTGATCCGTGAGTTAAGTGACCACCATGAGCTAAGCTCATACCAAGTACAGTGTCGCCTGCTTCTAATAGCGCTAGAAAAACAGCAGCATTAGCTTGCGAACCAGCATGTGGTTGTACGTTTGCGTAGTCAGAACCAAATAACTCGTTAGCACGGTCAATTGCTAATTGCTCAACAACATCAACGTGCTCACAACCGCCATAATAACGTTTGCCAGGGTAACCTTCTGCGTATTTATTTGTAAGCTGTGAACCCTGCGCTTCTAGTACGCGTGGGCTACAGTAGTTTTCTGAAGCGATTAGTTCAATGTGCTCTTCTTGGCGAGCAGTTTCTTTGTTTATCGCGTCAAATAACTCTGGATCAAAATCCGAAATATTCATGCTACGTTCTAACATTGGGGTCTCCTAGGGCAACGTGTATGGTGTTTTTTAGAGGCTTTATTGTACGCTTTAAACGACTCTTTGCCTACGCTCTTAAGTTGAGGATATTTAAACAGGGATTGAAACTATTTCACAGACTTTTTAAGATGATATTTTCTTATAAAACCATAACGATTTTAAATGAATGCTATTTCCTACATTTAATTAGTAAATACAACTCACTAGATTTAATAGCCTAAAGTTATAAAAAAAGGCGGCTTAACCGCCTTTTTGAATTAATTAACTTAGCCAAGTTTAGCAAGTATTTCTGTACGTAATGCGTCGTAATCGGCCTTTATATCGCTTGCTAGGCATGGTTTTGCTAGTGCGTCGCTAAGTGGTTTTGGCATACCTAATTCAATATTTAAAATACCCTCTACGCTTTCTTTAAACTTAGCAGGATGAGCTGTGGCTAAAAAGATACCCGCTGCACCAGGCGCTCGATTTTCAACAAGACCTTGGTACGCAATAGCAGTGTGAGGCTCTGCAACATAACCCGTTTGTTGAATTTTTTTCATCACCGATTGTGTGTCTTCTTCGTTTACGCTAGTTGAATAAAAGTTATCGTAGCTAAACCAGTTATAATCTAACATTGTTTGCACACGCGGCCAGTTGTTTGGCTTACTTACATCCATTGCATTTGAAAGCGACTCAAGTGTTGCGTTTGGCGTCCAGGTTTTATCAAGCATAAAGCGCGGCACAGTATCATTTTGGTTGGTTGTTGCACTTAATTTACCTACAGGTAAGCCAATAACCGCACCAATCATTGCAGCACATACATTACCAAAGTTGCCACTTGGCACTGATATATGCGCTGTTGCGCGTTTTTCTTTTGGTAGTTGTGCAATGGCCTCAAAGTAATAACAAACCTGAGCAACTAAACGGCTAATATTAATTGAATTAGCAGAATTAAGCCCAAGTGTTGATTTAACTTCTTCATCTAAAAAGGCATTTTTAACCAACTCTTGGCAATCATCAAAACTGCCATCAACTGCGTAACAATGAATATTGTTACCTAACGTAGTAAATAGCTTTTGCTGAGCAAGTGAAATTTTGCCTTTAGGATATAAGATGACAACATCGATATTCGGCTTGTTATAAAAAGCATGTGCAACGGCTGCACCAGTATCGCCCGATGTTGCGGTTAAAATAGTTACTTTTTCATCTTTATTAAATTGCGCTAAACACTCAGCCATAAAGCGACCACCAAAGTCTTTAAACGCAAGCGTAGGACCATGAAACAACTCTAAGCAGTATGTATTCTCTTCAACTTCCACCAGCTTAACTGGAAAGTTAAATGCATTTTCAACCATTTGTGCCACAGTGTCGCTTGGCAGCTCATCACCAATTAGGTGAGATAATATTTTGCCACTGCGTGTAACAAAGTCCATATCAAGTAAAGCATCAACATCGGACAGTGGGGCAAGGGATTCAGGGAAAAACACACCTTGATTACGACCCAAACCTGTTTTTACGGCTTCAACGAACGACACTTTTTGTGAGCTATCTTTTAAATTATGTAATTGCATGACTACCTATCCTATAAAACTGTTAATTGACGCGTGCCGTCGTTATCTAATTTACAAATGTGACAAAAGCCTTGCTCGTTAATGTAATTTGCCTCTAACCACTGCGCGCATTGCTGTGCAGCTTCAAGTGTTTTACATACACTAAACAAGGTGGGTCCTGCGCCCGAAATACTCACTATTTCAGCACCCAGCGCTGGTAAGTTTGCTTTGGCTTCACTAAAACCTTCAATAAGCGGTGCGCGGTAAGGTTCTGCTATTTCATCTTTCATTATGCTTAGCGCATCGTCAAAACGATTCGTTAACAGTAAGCTACTAAATGCCGACAAACGCTGTGCAAACTCAACACTTGCGTGCATGCTCAACTCTTTTGGTAAAACCGAGCGCGCTTTTGCAGTGTTGAGTGAAAAACCAGGGAACGCAGCAACGTAGTACCAATTTTCATCAACAGGCAGTGCAATCGATTTATCAGGGATTAAATCACCTGTTAATTGCAAACCACCTAGATAGCATGGCGTGATGTTGTCGTAATGACGACCACCGCTCACTACAGCTTCAAAGTCAGCCATAAGCTCAATAAGCTCAACCTGACTTAAGTTAGTTTGTGCAAACTTATCAAGGGCAGCAAAGGTAGCCACGACCGAGCATGCACTAGAACCAAGTCCAGATCCAATTGGTAAATTCTTTTTAAGCTCGAGCTTTACGCTTGGCATATCAGGCGCAACATGCGCTCTAAAATGTACTAAACACTGGTACGCTAAGTTTTCATTCGCATCACTTGGTAACTTGTGAGCGTAGTCGCCAGTACAAATAAATTCGTCACTTGGTGCTGCACTTACAACAGCTACATCGCCCAATAAACTACCATCAATTGGCGCAAGCGCTGCGCCAAGAGCATCAAAACCCACTGCAAAATTACCAATAGACGCCGGGGCATATACTTCAATCATAACGAGCTCCTAGCGCGATAGCGTTTTTAAAATATCAGCAAATACACCCGCTGCTGTTACTTCAGAGCCGGCACCATAACCACGAATTACAAACGGACGTGGCTGGTAGTATTGGCTTAAAATAGCAAGCGCGTTTTCGCCATCGCGAATTACATTAAGCGCATGTTTTTCATCAACAGCCTCAATACCTACTTTACAGTGACCTTCTTTAATTGTACCTACATAACGAAGTACCTTTCCTTCGCTCGCAGCACTTTGAATGCGGTCATTAAAATCAGCATCTAGGCTTGGTAGTTTTGCCATAAACTCATCAACGCTATCACCTTGTGCAAAACCTTGTGGTAATACTGACTCAACTTCGATATCGCTTAGCTCCAACTTCATACCGGCTTCGCGAGCAATGATCAGTAACTTACGTGCTACATCGGTACCCGATAAATCATCACGAGGATCTGGCTCAGTAAAACCGCTTTCTTTGGCTTTAATAGTTGCCTCAGAAAGTGATAAACCATCTTGAAGTGCGCCAAACATATACGAAAGTGAGCCTGATAAAATACCGCTAAACTCTAGTAACTCATCACCGGCACCAAATAATGACTGCAAGTTATCGATTACTGGTAAACCTGCACCAACGTTAGTTTCGTATAAAAATTTACGATTATTCTTTTGCGTAGCAGCTATTAAATCTTGGTAATACGTGTATGAGCTTGTTGTCGCTTTTTTATTAGCTGCAACCACATGAAAACCTGCATTTAAAAAGTCTACATACTGCGCAGCAAGTGCATCTGAAGATGTACAATCTACTAGTACCGGATTCACTAAGTGGTTTTGCTTAACAAATTGCTCTACTAATTTTAAATCAAATGCTTGCTCAGATGAGGCCAATTTTTGCTGCCAATCACTAAAAGCGATGCCTTCGTTATCAAGGTGTAATTGACGAGAGTTAGCAACACCATACAAGTTAAGTTTAATATTACGCTTTTCAAGCCAAGCTTGCTGACGTTCAAGCTGATTAATAAGCTCTTGCCCTACTAAGCCACAACCTAGTAAAAACACATCAATTGACGGCACATGCGTGAAAAAATTTTCATGGCATATTTTTACAGCGTCATTACATAACTCACCATCAATTACCGCAGAAATAGCACTTTCTGTAGAATCCTGTGCAATTGCCACAATATTTACTTGCGCTTGTGCAAGCGATGCAAAAAACTTAGCCGCTAAGCCACGGTGTGCGCGCATGTTGTCGCCCACTAAAGTAACAATAGCTAAATTACGCTGTACTTGTACAGGCTCAATAAGCCCTGCTTGTAATTCAAGCTCAAATGCAGTTTGTAGCGCATCGAGTGCAAGTGCTAGGTCTGTTTCGTGCACACAAAAACTAATGCTAAATTCACATGATGATTGCGTGATCAATACAATTGATACGTTATCGTGAGCAAGCGCGTTAAATACCTTAGACGCCATGCCTACTTTACCTTTCATGCCAGGGCCTGAAACAGTTAACATTGCAAGGTCTTGTAAGCTAGAAAGCGCTTTTACGGGCTCATCAGATGAATAATCATTACCAATTAATGAGCCTTGTGCGTCTGGGTTATGCGTATTTTTAATTTCACATGGCACGCCTGCTTTAGCACACGGTAAAATTGTTTTTGGGTGAAGTACTTTTGCACCAAAGTAAGAAAGTTCCATCGCTTCTTTATAAGATAAAAAATCGACTTTAGTGGCTTTTTTAATATAACGAGGATCAGCGCTATATACGCCATCAACGTCAGTCCAAATTTGGCAAATCTCAGCTTCTAAACATGCCGCAGCAATAGCTGCTGAGTAATCTGAACCATTACGGCCAAGCGTTGTAAGCTCACCTTTATCATTACTCGCCGTAAAACCAGGCATAATATAAATAGTTGCAGGGTTTTCTTTAAGCACAGCTTGAAAGCGAGCTTTACTTGCCACTAAATCAGCTTCTGCATCAATGTAGCCACCAGTTGAAGCAATACAGCTTGTTGCTTCTAAGTACCTTGCATCTTGTGAGCTCAATAAAGCCTGCATTAAAGAAACGCTAACGCGCTCTCCAAAGCTAATTACAAATGCGCGAACTTGATCAGGGCAACACTGTATAAGCGACACGCCATCTAATTTATTTTTAAGCTCGCCTAGGTCTGGCCAGCTTGTAACTACTACGCCACTTTTTTCAACGTCAGCTTTTAAGCCTTCACAACGACTCGCTAATGCTTGCCATTGCTGCGAAAAATCTAAGCCTTGCTCTGCAGCACTTGCAAGTGCAACTAGCGAATCGGTCATTCCACCTGGAGCAGAAAGCACCAATAACATTTCATCTTTTAACTGTGCTTTAACTAACTGAGCTACCTGTTGTAAGCATGCATAATCGGCAAGTGAAGACCCACCAAATTTTAAAACTCGCATTGTTTATGTTCCTCATCCCATAAAACGAAAAAAGGCCTGTGTTCTAAGTGAACACAGGCCTTTAAATTTGTTGCACCGACCTATGCCACTATCCAGTAAGAATGATGGTTGTAATAATAATGGTCAGTACGCGATTAATTGTTTTCATATGTTAAGACTGCCTTAACAAAGGCTATGCTGTCAACCCTAAATTAAAAGATAAAACAGCCTTTTTTAACATGAAAAAACCTAATGAATGCCAAATTTATGCAATATTTCATTCAAGCTTGATTTATTAATAGGTTTATCAATAAAATCAATTGCGCCAAGTTGGGCGACTCGTTGCTTCATTTTTTCCTGTATATCAGCAGAAATAACCAACACAAAGCACTCTATTTTTTCTGTTTTTATAGTTTCAAGTACTTGTATACCATCAACCTCTGGCATGGTGAGGTCTAGGCACAGTAAATCAAAGTTTTGTGCTCTTAAAAGATCGAGGGCGTTTGCTCCATTTATAGCTTGTTGTATATCTGCGTCTATACACTCATTTAAACACCGCACGACTTGTTTACGAGCAACAGCAGAATCATCACAGACTAATATAGAAAATTTCATCATGTTTACTACTACACAACCATCAAAGTTATTAAAAGACCATCTTTCTTTGCACTCAGGACACTTTAACACGCATCTAAATACTTAGCGCATTAATAATTCAATGCAATGATAAATATAGAATTAACTCATTTAAATATGATTAACGAAACTAAATTCTAATCAAACTTACAAAACTTAACGTCTAACAAATTTACTAATTCATAGCTGAGTTTAATTACATTAATACTACATACCAACTTAATTAGATTTATCTTATTAAATTTTAACTTTTTTATTTATTTTTAGAGGTTTATTGACTAACTTTTAAATTACAATAGTAACGTTACAAAAATAACAAAGGATGAACAAGTCACTCATGTTACAAAAAAGCCTTTCTAAGAAGCTACTGACAAGCGTTTTATCCGTTTATTTTTTGCTTACCTTCGTAGTGACTTGCGGACAGGTGCTTGCTGAATATCTCAATACTAAAGACTATATACGTGATGAATTAAGTACATTACAAAAAACCTTTAGTCGTAGCTTAACACGTGCAATTTGGGAGCTTAATACCAAGCAAACAATTACAACAGCAGAAGGTTTACTCGCCATTCCCATGATTGAAGGGATTATTGTTCGAGATGACAGCGGCGAAATTATTTCACAGTTAGGGCGCTCGCTCGACATACATAAGCTATATAACCAACAGTTAGTTCAAGAAGAAGCTATTTTAGAAGACGCGAAATCCGGTCTGTTTGGTTACACCTTTCCACTTATTTTTGAATTTTCTGGCCGTGCTACCCAAGTGGGCGACGTTACCTTGTTCTCTAGCCGAGAAGTTGTTTTCAGCCGAATTATGGTATCAATCTACTTTTTGATTGGTAATGCGATGATTAAAACCACCTTTTTAATCATTTTATTTTTAATGGCATTTAGAAAGCTTCTTACAGATCCCTTAGCTGAGCTTACTGAGCAACTAGAAAACCTAGAATTAGATGAGCTAGAAGGACAGCACATAGAAATAGAAACAGAGGAGCATAACGAACTAAAAGTAATGGAGCAGTCGTTTAACAAACTAATAGATAAAGTGGTTCAGTACAGAAAAGAGCTTGAGCACACCCAAAAAGAACTCATTATTAGTAACGAAAAGCTCGATCATCACAACATACAACTAGAGCAAGACGTAGCCCGTAAAACATCAAACTTAAGCCAAGCAATGATGGAATTACAACAGCAAAAATACGAACTTGAAAAGCAAAAAATTGTGCTCACTGAAGAAATAGATTTACGCCGCAGCACAGAGCAAGAGCTAATTACAAAACAAACTGAATCTCAGCGTTATATAGAAGAGTTAAGCCTTGCACAGGAACGTTTATTGGGCACAGAGAAGATGGCCGCACTAGGCGGACTTGTGGCGGGTATTACACATGATATAAACACCCCTATTGGTATAGGTGTAACGGCAATATCGTTTTTGCAAGAACGCTTGAATAAACTCGAAATTGCTTACAGTGAAAAAACACTTTCACCAAAAGCACTAGAAGAATTTATTAACGAAGCAAAACAAAGTACAAGCTTGTTAACCACTAACTTAGATAGAGCCTCAGAGCTTATTGCTAGCTTTAAGCAAATAGCGGTCGATCAGGCCAGTGAAGCTGTAAGAACTATTAACTTTAAAGATTACACTAACGAAGTAATACGCTCACTGCATCCAAAACTAAAAAAGACATCCCATACAATAAAATTAGAATGCCCTGATGATTTAGTTTTAAATTTACCTGCAGGCGCCATCAGCCAAATTTTTACTAACTTAATTATGAATTCACTCATTCATGGCTTTGAAGGTAAAAGCAACGGTGTGATGGATATAAAAATAAGCGCAGATGACACTAACTTAACGATTGATTACAAAGATGACGGTAACGGAGTTACCAGTGAGCAATTGAAAAAATTGTTTGACCCATTCTTTACGACTAAACGCGATGAAGGCGGAAGCGGATTAGGTACCCATATAATGTTTAATTTAGTTAAACAAACTCTTAGTGGATCTATTGATGCAACGAGTGAACCAGGCAAAGGTCTGCGTTACTATATTCAATTTCCAAAGAACATGGCTAAGCCAATGCCTATTTTTGATAAATATGAATAAAAAAAGTATATGCATTAAATTATTAGGGCGTGTTGATCTTTGGTGGTTGAATTTGCAGCGACATGTTTGGTTTTTAGGCAAGGCAGAGCCTATGTAGTGTGGTTATTCCCCATAAATATTTGATAACGCAGCATAAATACCAAACATGCGCTGCCCTTTGAGCTCGATCTAGGGACGATTAACTCTTTGTTGCCTACATGGATGTAGGTAAGGGGCGTGAGCAGGACGCGGAAGCTTTGCTCGGTTTTTACTTATTCTTACATGGATGTAAGCCTGTAGGGTAACGCAGGAGCAGTTACCGAGCCCACTAGGTTACAAACCTCGCGCTGCGATTTAATCTTCCTTGGATTGAACAAATTTCAATCCATAAAGTTCAACACGCCCTAGTAACAAATCAGTCATTTCGAGATGCTGTTTTTATTGCTATGATTGGACAAATTTTTCAAATGGATCAATTCCCCTATGTGGTTTAGTAACCTTATTTGTTACCGCTTTAAGCAAGACGTTTCATACACCCAAGAAGATTTTGATAAAGCATTAGAGCAAGATTTATTTCGCCCATGTACTGGTCAAGAGCTTGCAACATTTGGTTGGACGAAAGCGTTTGGAAAGCATGGCGAAACACTATCGCATTTTTCTCAAAAAAGTATTTTAGTTTGCGCAAAACGTGAAGAAAAAGTACTCCCAGCTTCTGTTATAAACGAACTAGTTGCTGAGAAAATTGATCAGATAGAAGCCGAAGAAAACCGCCCTGTTAAAAAGAAAGAAAAAGACGAATTAAAAGAAAACATTCTTCATACTCTTCTACCCCAGGCATTTAAAAAGTCGAGCTTACAATTTGCCTTTATTGACCAAGAAAATGGCTGGGTGGTTGTAAATAGTGGCAGCTTTAATAAAGCTGAAGAGCTACTGGCACTACTTCGTAAATCGTTAGGAACGCTCCCAGTTGTACCTGCGTTTGCTAACTACGACCTAGATGTATTCTTAACTGATTGGTTAACTAACTTTAGTACACCAGAAGGCTTTGCTATTGGCTCTGACGCTGAGCTTGAAGAAGCTGACGACAGCGGTGCACAAGTAAAACTAAAAGGCCATGATCTGGCATGTGATGAGGTTAAATCGCACTTAGAAAGTGGTAAACGCGTAACTAAACTGGCACTTGATTGGCAAGAACGCCTCAAGTTTATGCTGCAAAACGATGGCTCTATCAAGCGTTTAAGCTACTCTGAAACTCTAAAAGAAGAGAACGCAGATATTCCTAAAGAAGATATGGCTTTAAAACTTGATGCTGACTTTATTTTAGCTTCTGAGGAAATAAAGCAATTACTTGAAGAACTAACTGCTGGCTTAGGTGACGTTGAAGATTTAGAAAAAGCGTAAATACCACAACCTACATAAATATTTAAGCGCTTTGAAGCATTAAATAGATTCATATATAAGCAGGTTGGTATAACAGATAGAAATCCGATAGCAGTTTACTGCTATCGGATTTTTTAATGGAATTTTTAGAAGCGCTTATTTATATATTTGTTATCCGCGAACAGAATTTAGCTAACGTTCGGCGTATTAAAACCTAAGGTAATCATCTTTCAAGTAAGAGCTTACAGCAAAGTTCAAAGGAAAGTTATGTAGAGTGATATGAGATTATCTGTATTCACTTCAAGCCGGAATGCACAAAAAACTGAAGTTTTGATTTTAATTGAAATCATTAACTTATTTGTGCAGATAACTTATTTTAGCTTTTAGCGTCTTCAACCTTAGGTTGGCGATATATTTTTATAATGTGGTATAAATTTACAAGCGACAATAAGCCGTTGGTAAAAATAACAGGTACTGCGCCAATGGCAACACCGTATGCAGTAAATACAATACAACCAAACATGTTGTACCAACGCAGTTTTACTACATCTGTCATTGTTAACGATGCAACCAATAAAGCTGATGCAATATAGCCTAAATATTCCCAACTCAATTGTTCTCTCCTAGCCTTTAGGTTAGCATTACATGTACTGCTAACTTATGGCACTTATAAGTATTGCAAAGTTACAACAAAATAAAAAAGCTAACTTGCTTAAAAACCTGAAAAAGTTTGCCGGAAAATACCAGCAAATTCTTAAATCATTACACGGGAAATGAAGGTAAAATAATACTATTAGCAAAGCTAATAATATTAGTAGCAAGTTAGCGTAAATTCTTAGTGTCTTAATGCTAACGTCATTAAGATGTAATAAATAGGACAAATGTCCGAAGAGCACATTGATGTTTCAATACCATTTTTCTAGTTACCTTGTTGATCAGCTTTTAACCTTTGCCGGTAGTAGCTATCAACAATCAAAAAAAGAAGTTCTGATCCATCAAGATCAGCCTTTAAGCAAGCTTGTGCTTGTACGCAGTGGCACTGTGTCGTTTAGTTACGACGTAGGTAATGGACGACGCCTGCTGTTAGGACAATTGGATTGTAACAACACCCTTATTGGTGAAATAGAAGCGCTAAATAATAATCCGTGTATTTATACGGTAACGTGCTTTAGCGATGTAACTTATAATCTTATTGAATTAAGACATTGGCGTGCTCTGCTGCTTGAAAAACCAGAACTGAGTTTATACACCGCACAAACTATTGCGGCTAAATTTCAGGAAAACCAAAAAATCAATTTAGATAAGCTACTACTACCACTGAGCTACAACATAGCCAAAGATTGCTTACTAAGAGCCGAGAACAACAACCCTACGCTACTTAGAGCCTATCCAACTGTAAATGCTGAAGCCGAACGCTTTGCTACCACTGAGCGAGCTTACAGACGTGTTGTTACAGAACTTGTCGAAAAAGGCTTGGTACTTAGAAGTAACGATGGGTTACAAGCAGTCGATATACCAAAGCTAAGTGAATACGTAGATAGCTTTGCTCAACTTTAAGTTATTTAAAATTTACCCATAAAAAAAGGCCTTAACGGCCTTTTTCTATTTATACAAATTACTGGTTACTTCTCTAGTAAAATGTCATGAATTTTCACAAGATCAGATTTACCTGCAATAATTTCATCCGGTGTTAAACCCGATAGTTCATGCGGGAACACTAACCACTCTTCAGACTCATGAATATAATAATCTGGAACAGTGTCTACTTTTGAGTTTTTTGGCTTGTAGTACGGACATGCAATACGAATATCACGTGGCAAGTTTAAGCGCATAAGCTCTGAAAGCTTTTCTTTTAATGCAACAATACTACGACCAGAGTCAAATACATCATCAACAATTAATAATGAGTCGCCTGCATTTGCGTTCTCAACAATGTAATGCAAACCGTGGACTTTAATTTCTTTAGATTGTTTACCAATACCGTAATAAGACGATGTACGTACTGCAATGTGGTCAGTCTCAATGCCTTTATAATCGTAATATTCTTGAACAGCAATACCGATCGGTGCACCACCTCGCCAAATACCAATAATAAAATCAGGACGAAAGCCATCTTGGTATACTTGTGCCGCTACGCGGAACGAATCTTCAAGCAGCTGTTGAGCTGTGATGTAGCACTTATCTGACATAATTAGAAACCCCAGTGGTGGATATAAGATTTGAGCGCAGCTTAGAGTTAAGCAAAAATTAAACTCAAACAGGTATTGGCGACGGATTTTACCGCAAATGAAATAAAATTGCTTGCCTGTAAATTAAAAAATAGGCACCCAAGGGTGCCTATTTTTAGTGTAAAAAGCATAATTTAGTAAATATTATGCTTTTTCTTGTAGGGTACGAGCAACCGTACGCATACCTTGAGTTGTTGCGCCCGCTGCCCATTGGCTTGTACTGCCCATGTTAAAAGCAGCAGCTAAATCTATGTGCACCCAGCCTTTGCCATCGTTTGGCACAAAGCGTAATAAAAAGCCTGCAGCATTCGATGCACCGCCGTAACCGCCCCCCTTTTGTGCACGGCTATTTGCCGTATCAGCATATGGAGATGGGCAGTTTTGTTGATGCCATTTTTCAAGAGGCAGTGGCCAAGCAGCTTCCATTTCTTGAGATGCAAAACTTTCAACTTCACGTGCAAGTTCTTTATCAAGTGCAAATAATGCATTGTACTCTTGGCCAACAGCAACAAGCGCTGCTCCAGTTAGTGTTGCTGCATCAATGATAAGTGGAGCGCCAGTCTCTCCTGCTGCCATTAAGCCATCAGCAAGTACTAAGCGACCTTCAGCATCCGTGTTTACAATTTCAACTGTTGTGCCATTTTTATAAGTAAGAATGTCACCTAATTTGTATGCATGACCCGAAATTAAGTTCTCAGCACAACATAAAAACAGCTTAATACGTTTTTCAATACCACGGTTAATAGCCAATGCTAAACCTGCTGTTACTGTTGCAGCGCCGCCCATGTCGCACTTCATACCAAGCATACCTTCGCTTGATTTAATTGAGTAACCACCTGAGTCAAACGTAATACCTTTACCTACAAGCGCAGCACTTACTGGTGCATTTTCGTCGCCTGTTGGGTTGTAATCAAGCTCAAGCAATACTGGTGGGCGAACACTGCCGCGACCAACTGCATGAATACCAATCCACTGTTGTTCTAGTAACGCATCACCTTTAATAATTTGGTAACTTACGTGTTCAGGCGCTAATGATTGAATAAACTCAGCTGCTTTTTCAGCTAGGCTTTCTGGGTAAATGTCATCGGCAGTACCGTTAACCATTTCACGTGCCCAAATTGCTGACGTTTTTAAGTGAGCAAGTTCTTTAATATCTGATTGTGCGTTATCAACAAACTCAACACCGTTTAACGATTTTGGTGTTACAAAGCCTTGGTAAAAAGCCCACTGGCTTTCTGTACACCAAGTATCACCTGCTAATTCAACATTTTTAACGCCTTGGCTTGCGATAGTACGGCCTGCTTTTTGAACATTTTTTAATGTGTCTTGCTCAGATAAATGAACAGTTGCACCGCGCTCGTTAAAAGATAATGACGCATTATCGCCCCAATGACTCGCTGCTGCTTGTTCGCTTAGTTGAACAACAAATTTTTCACTCATGTTAGAATTCCCTTGCACTTAAATGTGCCACCGAGTTTACTATAGAGCGCTTAAGTTCCCAACAGCTTGAGATAAATAACATAAATCACACTGCTGAGCAGTGTTTACGCTTTGGAAGCTATTATGAAGTACACGCCAGCGCTGCAACCAGCCATATTATTAAAGCGCTACAAACGCTTTCTAGCTGATTTACAATTAAGTGATGGCAGCGAATTTACCGCCCACTGTGCAAATACAGGTAAAATGACGGGATGCGCTGAGCCAGGCTTTACTGCTTTTTATTCAACGAGCGATAACGCAAAACGAAAATACCCGCATTCATTAGAGCTTACGCAAAATAACTTATCGCAGCTTATTTGTGTAAATACAGCGGTGGCTAATAAAGTAGTAGAAGAAGCAATAAACAATAATGTCATAAGCGAGCTACTCGACTACAGTCAATTGCAAAGCGAAGTTAAGTACGGCAGCGAAAACAGTCGTATCGACTTTTTACTCACAGACGAAAATAAGCCCGATTGCTATGTAGAAGTTAAGTCAGTCACATTATTAAGCGAAGATGCACCACAAAGCGGGCAAGGCTACTTTCCTGATGCGCAAACACTGCGTGGACAAAAACATATCCGCGAACTAATAGAAATGATCGAACAAGGCCACCGAGCAGTATTACTGTTCGCTGTTTTGCATGAAGGAATAAATACCGTAAGTGCAGCTGCGCATATTGATAAAAAATACGCCACGTTATTAAACCAAGCAATAATAGCCGGTGTTGAAGTATTAGCATACAAAGCCAAAATTTCAGCTAATGGAGTCTTACTTCATAAAAGAATAGCATTTATAGAATAGTGTAATAAACCAAGAGATTGAACTAAGCGTAATTTACAAAGCACTCCAATTATAGAAAGTGGTAAAAAGTGAATTATAAAAATTAACTTGTTTTTGAAGCTTTTGCCCATATAACAAGGCAAGTTTTAGAAAGCGAATATGTGAATTAATTAAAAGTGTAAATAAACTATTAATACACTTTTTACTCAGTAAGCATGGTTGAAGCTAATTCGATTAATTAAAAATAAATTTGCCTAGGGTATAAGATTCTGTTATTTATACCGCCGGCTAATGCTGAGGCATTAAATTAAGGATTTAGGAGAGAGTTATGCCAGACCAAAAGAAACATGGTTTATTGGCTCAAGCCGGTTTAGAACCATACCAAGAAAAACCAGGCGAAGAGTACATGAATGATGCACAACGTGCTCATTTTAGAGCAATTTTAGAGACTTGGCGTAACGATTTACGTAACGAAGTTGATCGTACTAAATCGCACATGCAAGACGAAGCTGCTAACTTTCCTGACCCAGTTGACCGCGCTGCACAAGAAGAAGAATTCTCTTTAGAACTTCGTACTCGTGACCGCGAACGTAAATTAATCAAAAAAATTGAAAAAACAATTAATTTGATTAAAGAAGATGATTTTGGCTTTTGTGAGTCTTGTGGCATCGAAATTGGCATACGTCGCTTAGAAGCACGTCCTACTGCCGATTTATGCGTAGACTGTAAAACACTTGCAGAAATCAAAGAAAAGCAATCTGGACGCGGCTAATTAAAACTTATTAGTTAGTTATGTCTCCTACAGCCGTTACTGCGCCTATGCGTAAATATCGCGGTCGTTTTGCACCGTCTCCTTCTGGGCCATTACATTTTGGCTCACTTGTAGCGGCTGTGGGTAGTTATCTAGATGCAAAAGCTAATCAAGGAAAATGGTTAGTTCGTATAGAAGACATTGACACTACGCGCGTGGTTAAAAACGCCGACTCCGATATTCTAAATACCTTACAAGCCTACGCCCTTTACTGGGATGAACCTGTTGTATACCAAACGCAGCGCCTGTCTTTATATCAAGATATTACCCACTCACTTTTAGAGCAAAACCTTGTTTATGGTTGCACCTGTACTCGAAAGCAAATAAAAGCCATTGGCGGTATTTATCAGGGGCATTGCAAAGCACTTAATCATCATACTCAATCCGGCGCACTTCGTTTAGTTCAGCAACATCCAACGACCCAATTTAGTGATTTAATTCAAGGTGATATATCGGTAAATAGTGCATTATCCCACGAAGATTACTTAATTAAACGCAGTGACGGTTTATTTGCATATCAACTTGTTGTGGTCGTCGATGATATCGATCAAAGGATAAATCGAATTGTAAGAGGCGCAGATTTAATTGAACCAACAGCTCGGCAAATTAGTTTGTTTAAACAACTCGACAGCCCCGTACCTGAATTTGCTCATTTACCTTTAGCGGTTGCCAAACCCGGTTTTAAACTATCTAAACAAAATTATGCCCCCGCCATTTGTAAGCAAAATCCAAAGCCTGCTTTACTTAGCGCTTTTGAATTTTTAGGGCTACCTGTTATAGCTGATTTAAGCGACTTAAATATAGAACAATTAATCGATTGGGGAATTAAAAACTTTAGCTTAAAACAGGTCCCCCAAGTATCCGAAATACAAATTTCTCAACATCCACATAGCCAGAAAGTCCAATTTACACATTTAAGTAAATAAAATAGCTAAAAACGGCTTAATTTCAACACATCAACTTAATTTTTAAACCCTGCTGGTATATGATAGCCGCCTAAATATATGCTAATTACGTCAAACAGCTTGTACTGGGTTATAACCGCCCTATTTGCTGTAACTTTTGATTGCGATGCAGAGTCAATCACACCTTCTAGGAGACAGACTATTATTTCCAAGCTTTTTCAATTTTGCCGACAAATAATCGGCCCGAATACCAGTGCCGAAAGCGCTTCTGTAAGCAGTGAACCTATTGTTGTCACTCGTGGTGAGCATGGTATTTCTCGCAAACAATTTAGCCCAAATGCAATCAAAGTATTATACCGCTTAAAAGACGGTGGCTACGATGCCTACCTTGTTGGTGGTTGTATTCGCGATATATTGTTAGGCCAACAGCCAAAAGATTTTGACGTAGTTACTAATGCAACTCCAGATCAGGTAAAAAAACTATTTAGAAACTGTCGCCTGATAGGTCGTCGCTTTCGTCTAGCACACATTGTATTTGGCCGTGAAATTATCGAAGTGGCAACAATGCGTGGCCACCACGAAGCGCAAGAAGACAAAAATCAAATAAGCCAATCAAGCAATGAAGGTCAATTACTTCGTGACAACGTATTTGGCAGTATTGAAGAAGATGCAGAGCGCCGCGACTTTTCAATCAACGCACTTTATTACTCAATTAAAGATTTTAGTATTCACGATTACGCCAACGGCTTAGCGGCAATTAAAGCTAAACAAATCGAGCTTATTGGCGATCCTGAAACGCGTTACCGCGAAGACCCTGTTCGTATGTTACGTGCAGTACGTTTTGCCACTAAGCTTAATATGAGCATTGCGCCTAAAAGTGAAAAGCCAATTAGCGAGCTTGCAAGCTTGCTTGACAACATTCCGCCAGCACGTTTATTTGAAGAAATTCTTAAGCTGTTTTTAAACGGCAAGGCCGAAGCTAACTTTTTAATGCTGCGTAAATACGGCTTATTCCGCTCACTTTTTCCTGAACTTGATAAAATTTTAGATAAAAACCCAAGTGGCTTAGAGCACACGCTTATTCAGCAAATGTTTCAAAATACCGACAAGCGTATTAATGCCGATAAAAAAGTAACACCGGCGTTTATTTTTGCAGCCCTACTTTGGTTCCCACTGCTTGAGCGCACTAAAAAAATTCAAAGCCAAGAGCAATTATCTGAATACGATGCTTTCGCACAAGCAATGAATAAAGTACTAAGCGATAATTCACAGCATATAGCTGTTCCTAAGCGCTTTACTTTAGGTGCTCGCGATATTTGGCATATTCAGCACCGCTTAGATAAACGTGCTGGCCAACGTGCATACAGGCTAACGCAACAGCCTCGCTTTAAAGCCGCTTACGACTTTTTATTATTACGCGTAGATGCAGGCGAAACTCAGCATACAGAGCTTGCTCAGTGGTGGACACAATACTTAAGTAAAGATATAAACGGCCAAAAAGAGATGGTTAAAAGCTTAGGCCATCAAGGTGGTCCTAAGCCGCGAAAGCGCCGTCGTCCTACTAAAAAGCCAACTGAGTAATAACATGCATTGTGTTTATTTGGGTTTAGGTGCCAACCTAAACTCACCAAAAGAGCAGCTTGATAACGCGATAATTGCGCTTAAAAAGCTGCCTAATTGTGAATTTGTAAACGTATCGCATTACTATGCAAGTAAGCCTATGGGCCCACAAGATCAACCAGACTATATCAATGCCGTAGCCTGTATTAAAACGACCCTTGATCCAGAGCAATTACTTGATTTAACACAAAGCATTGAGCTTGAGCATGGTCGAGTAAGAAAAGCTGAGCGTTGGGGTCCACGCACACTTGATATCGATACCCTATTATTTGATGATCAAATCATAAATACGGCGCGCTTAACCGTGCCTCATTATGGTTTGAGTGATCGCGAGTTTGTGGTTTACCCACTATTAGAGCTTGCACCTGAACTTATTTTACCTAGCGGCATTGCATTAAAAACCATTGCAAATAACTTACCGCTCAACGACTTACAACAATTACCTCTGTAATTAACCTAGGCTTTTGCCTGCGAGGATATTATGTCTAAAATAACCGTTTCTACTTTAAATAAAATGAAAGCAGAAAATAACAAAATTACTGCATTAACAGCCTACGACGCTAGTTTTGCAAAGTTATTTCATGATAACGGCGTTGAAGTTATTTTAGTAGGCGACTCATTGGGCATGGTACTACAAGGCGGCGATGACACCCTTGGCGTAACAAATCAAGATATTGCATATCATACCCGCTGTGTACGCGCTGGTAGCCGCGAATTATTTGTAATTGCTGACTTACCTTTTATGACCTACTCAAGCGTTAGTGATACCTGTAAAAATGCAGCTGAGCTTATGCGCGCTGGCGCAAACATGATTAAACTTGAAGGCGGAGAGTGGCTTTACGAGAGCATTAAAGCACTCACTCAACAAGGTATCCCAGTTTGCGGGCATTTAGGCCTTACACCACAGTCAGTTCATGTATTTGGTGGCTTTAAAATACAAGGTCGCGAAGAAGATAAAGCACAAAAAATGATTGATGACGCGAAAGCACTTGAAGCTGCTGGCGCGCAATTATTAGTACTTGAGTGTATTCCAAGTGCCCTGGCAAAACGCATTACAGACGCTCTAAGTATCCCAACTATTGGTATTGGTGCAGGCAGCTTAACTGACGGCCAAATACTGGTAATGCATGACCTGGTTGGTATTTCGGCAGGTTACATTCCTAAATTTTCTAAAAACTTTTTGCTCGAAACAGGCAATATGCCTGCTGCCGTTCAAAAGTATTGTACAGATGTTAAAAGTGGCGCATTTCCAAGCGCTGAACATGAGTTTAAATAATGCAATCAATAACTGAAATCAGATCGTTACGTAGTCAAATTAAAGCATGGCGCCAAGCAGGTCTTAGCGTGGCGCTTGTGCCAACAATGGGCAACTTGCACCGTGGGCATTTTTCGCTAGTAGAAAAAGCAAAAAACTTGGCCGACAAAGTCGTTGTAAGTATTTTTGTAAACCCAATGCAATTTGGCGCTAACGAAGATTTAGATAACTATCCTCGTACGCTAAATGAAGACAAACAAGGCCTTGCTGAACTAGGCACTGATATTGTATTTACCCCAAGTGTAGAAACAATCTACCCTAACGGACTAGGTGCACAAAGCTTTGTAGATGTGCCTGACATTTCATTAGGCTATTGCGGCGGCTCACGTCCAGGTCACTTTAGAGGTGTTGCAACAATCGTGACTAAGTTATTTAACTTAGTGCAACCAGATTACGCCTGCTTTGGTGAAAAAGATTTTCAGCAACTGCAAGTAATCAAAACTATGGCACGCGACTTATCAATTCCAGTTGAAGTTATTGGTGTACCTACAATGCGAGAAGTTTCTGGCCTTGCTATGAGCTCACGTAATGGTTACTTATCTGATGATCAAAAAGCGACTGCAACCGTATTATTTAAAGCCCTTAATACGTGCGCTGAGCAACTTAAAAGTGGCGAGAAAGACTTCGTAAAACTTGAAAGCTTAGCTAAACAAAGTTTAGAGCAAGCAGGCCTAAAACCAGACTATTTTGAGATTGCTCAACGAGATACATTAAAAACTGCTACAATCGAAGATACTCAATTTGTTATTTTAGCCGCAGCCTATTTTGGTGGTGTTAGATTGATCGACAATATCCAAGTCGAAATTTAATATTATTGCGACTCCATTTTAAGGATAAGAAGCATGCACTCTTTAATAAAAACAAGCGTAGTCGCCCTTACTTTTGCACTATTAGCAGGTTGTCAAAACCAAGTTGAAAACCCTGAAATGAATCAGTGTGCTCAACAAAACTACCAGTGTGAAAGTAGTTGTGAACAGCAAACAACTGCTGAGGGCTTAAAGCAACAAGTATGCTCTGGAAAATGTGTTGAGAGCTATAATCAATGTAAAGCACAAGCCGAAAAATTAGGTAATATTTAATTCCTTAAAGTTTTTAGTTTTAGGCAATAAAAAACCGCTCAATGAGCGGTTTTTTATTGCTTATAGTTTATCATACCAATTTTATTAAAAACATGACCATCCTAGCGTATTAAATAACTCACTAACTACGTTAAAAATTATTTATATAGAACAACTATGTATCATAATTTTAGCCTTGTTATTGCGCTATTTTCTTATCGCTATAATAACTCACTAATTTAATGCAATTGGTATTAGTTCAAACCAAGCTTCTTAAGTTCTGTTTCTACTAGCTTTGCAGAAAGTGGTACATAACCATCTTTTTCTACAATTTGCTGACCATCTTTTGAAAGTACCATTTTTAAGAATTGCGCTTCCATTGGAGACAACGGCTTGTTTGGGTGCTTATTCACATAAAGGTATAAAAAGCGAGATAATGGATATTTACCTTGTGCAACGTTATCAAGTGTTGCATCAACAAAGTTATCGCCTTTTTTAGCTAGCGGTACTGTACGTACGCCCGATGTTTTATAACCTATACCTGAGTAACCAATTGCATTTAATGAAGATGAAATTGACTGTACTACTGATGCAGAACCCGGTTGCTCATTTACGTTATTACGGAAATCACCTTTACACAGTGCTTTCTTTTTAAAGTAACCATACGTACCTGATACTGAGTTGCGTCCGTAAAGTTGCACATCTTTAGCTGCCCAATCACCTGTTAGACCAACATCGCTCCAACGGTTAACTTGCTCTGGTGCGCCACATTTACGAGTAGATGAAAAGATAGCATCTACTTGGTCAATACGAAGACCTTCAATTGGGTTGTCTTTATGTACAAATACAGCAAGTGCATCAATAGCTACACGAACTTCTGTTGGCTTGTAACCGTAACGTTTTTCGAACGCTTCGATTTCTTTAGATTTCATTTTACGGCTCATTGGACCTAGGTTAGCTGTACCTTCGGTAAGTGCCGGTGGAGCAGTAGAAGAACCTGCTGCTTGAATCTGAATATTTACATTTGGGTAAATACGTTTGTACTCTTCAGCCCAAAACGTCATCATGTTGGCTAAAGTGTCAGAACCTACTGATGAAAAGTTGCCTGAAACACCACTAATTTTTTGATACTCAGGAATATTTTGATCTAGAGCAACTGCTTGTGCAGATACGAAAGTTGTAACAGCCACACCCATTGCGGCAACTAAGTTTTTAAATTTCATGTAGAGTTCTCCGGTTTGTTCGTTCCATTTTCTAACTGCTGCCCACTCTAAAGTGAGTACATGACAATTACATTACTCTTAAATGACACTTTTATGACTTAACCTATTAGCTTAATTATTTAGTCAGCGAAACTATCTTATCTATTGAAAAATCAAAAGAAAAACACGAACCTTTGTTAACTTCACTACGAATATTTAATTTACTATCATGGCGAGTTAACACATGTTTTGTTATAGCGAGCCCTAAGCCTGAGCCACCTGTTGTTCTACTGCGAGCTTTGTCAACACGATAAAAACGCTCAGTTAATCGGTTAATATGCTCAGGCGCAATACCATCACCATTATCGGTAACACTAAAACACGCTTTATTGTTTTTGCGCTGCCAGCATACTTCTACTTTACCGCCTGGTTTTGTGTAATGAATCGCGTTGAATACTAAATTAGAAAACGCACTACGCAGTTCATCCTCAGAGCCTTTAATATCAAGGGTTTTATCAATATCAAAAATAAGTTCGTGGCCTTTGTCTTGATTAATTGAGTTTGCTTCAGTGTGAATATAACCAAGTAATTGCGGTACATTTATAGCTTTATCATTGTCTTGGCGACGAGCACCTTCAATACGCGAAAGCGATAGTAATTGGCTGACTAAGCTATCCATGCGCTTGCATTGTTCAAGCATAGTATTCTGCGCTTTGTTCCACATTGCTGGCGGCGGCATCATGTCGCCATCCATCATCTCAAGATACCCTGTAACCACTGTAAGCGGTGTACGTAGTTCATGCGACACATTGGCTACAAAGTCTTTACGCATCTGTTCTAGCTGTTTTAAGCGCGTTACATCACGTACCACAACCATAAGTTGCGTACTTGCATATGGCATTACCCTAAACTCAAGCACCTGCTCAATACTGTGACCGTTATCCAGCTCAAGCGCATCGTCAAATTCGCCTTTGTGCATGTATTTAGCAAACTTAGGTTCGCGAATTAAATTATCAAGGCGCTGACCATGATCGGTAGGCCACTGCAAACCAAGCACTTTAAGGGCTAATTGATTACACCACACAATACTTAAATCGTTTTGTAATACCACTACCGCATCAGGTACCGCTTCAGCCCCATCGCGAAAGCGACGAATTAAATCTGCAAGCTCATTACGTTTTTTACGATTACGATGCTGGAGATGATAAATACCTTCGAACACCTGCTCCCATGCACCCTCACCCTCTGGCGGGTTAAAGCTGCGTTGATTAAGTAGCCAATCGCTCAAACGATAAAGTTGATGGTAGTGCCAAATAAGGAGAGAAAAAGATCCTAAAAATAAAAGCAAAAATGGCGCGCCAACCAGCACACCAATTAATAGTAAGGGTAAAAAATAGATAAACAGGCGTTTAACTAACGCCTGTTTATTAACAACTCGATACATACACTCACTTTACCTTAGAGTAGTAATACATGCGTATTTTACACATTAGCTAAGCTTTAAGCTGATCACAGCTTACTTGAAAAACGATACCCAGCGCCACGTACTGTTTGCACCAAACGGTCATGTCCAAGTGGGCCAATTGCTTTACGCAGGCGACGAATGTGCACATCAACCGTGCGATCTTCTACGTAAACGTTAGTTCCCCACACATGATCAAGCAGTTGTTCACGGCTATAAACACGCTCTGGGTGAGTCATAAAAAAGTGCAGTAATCTAAATTCGGTTGGCCCCATATCGAGCTCGTTACCTTCTGAGGTAACACGATGAGAAATAGGGTCTAAACGCAGGCCATGTACTTCAATAGCTTCTTCTAATGAGGTTGGCGATACACGGCGAATAACCGCTTTAATACGTGCCATAAGCTCTTTAGGAGAAAACGGCTTAGTGACGTAATCATCTGCACCTACTTCAAGGCCGCGTACTTTGTCTTCTTCTTCGCCGCGAGCTGTAAGCATAATAATTGGGATTTGGCGGGTGTGTTCGTTTTGCTTAAACTTTTTAGCAATTTGAATACCGCTTCCACCTGGTAACATCCAATCAAGTAAAACCATATCTGGGTAAGGTTCAACCATAGCTGCAATAGCAGAGTCGTAATCTTCTGCTTCAATTGCTTGAAATCCATTTTGCTCTAAAACAAAAACCAACATCTCCCTGATAGGAGCTTCGTCATCTACGACTAGTACTTTACGTGACATTCCAATTTATCTCTTACGCTATCGAATTAGTTTTCATTATTATGACTAAGTATGACATTTTTATGAAAGTGTAACGTGTAAATTAAAATGGTGGTAAAAAAAACACAAATTAGTGACAAAAAACCTCATTAACGTCATATTTTTAAAACCTTTTTAATATTTAACGTAATAAAAAGAGATTTACGATAAATTTATGTAATAGCTAACTTTTTGAAATTATCTTTTTTGTATCGCTATTTAAACCACTAAACAATATTAAACTAGCTGGGATCATTGTTTTACTAACCAAGACATTTTTACAGATCGATCGTTTAAAAGTAGCTTTAAAGCCATTTTAAAATCAACAAACCCGCCTGTGTACCAAACAATACGTTCAAAAATAGATCTAAATTTTACTAAGCCCCGAATAAAGGATCAGATTTTTACCAAGCCGATCCCCCTCAGATCAGAGTTGTACCTAGTCAAAGCCATAAGTTGTTGATTGTTTATACAAATAAATAACGATCAAATTATCTCAGAGCCCGAAATAGCATTAAAGTGTATTCTGCTTAGTAAAGTAATGATCCGAAAAAGGCTGTGTTAGTAAATGCGTGATCCCAAAATTCCGCGTTGGTAATGCAGTGATCTGATCAAAAAACCGTAATCTGTAATATAAAAAGGGCTGACATTAAAAAAGCCAGCAACAAAGTTACTGGCTTAGGGCCTGTTGACCTTTCAGGATTAAAATTTGTTCAATCTAGGAGCGATTTAATCGCGGCGTGAGGTTTGTAACCTAGCGGGCTAAGTAAAAACCGAGCAAAGCTTCCGCGTCCTGCTCACGCCCCTTACCTACATCCATGTAGGCAACAAAGAGTAAATTGCCCCTAGGCAGAACCCTTTGGGCAGCGCATGTTTGGCATTTATTCCACGTTATCGCCTATTTATGGGGAATAACCACACTGCATAGGCTCTGCCTTGCCTAAATACCAAACATACTGCTGCAAATTCAACCTCGAAAGATAAACAGGCTCTAATAATGATCAATTATAAATTTATCTATTATCTAATTTTAGGGTCTAGTTCGCCGCTTAAGTATTTAAGGTGCATTTCATCAAGTGAAATTGGCTTAATTTTACTAGCCTGACCAGAAGTACCAAACGAGTTATAGCGTGCAACGCAAATCTCTGTCATTGCTTTAGTCGCTTCAGCTAGGTATTTACGTGGATCAAAGTTAGATGGGTTAAGCGCCATATGACGGCGAATTGCACCGGTAGATGCTAAACGTAAATCGGTATCAATATTTACCTTGCGAACACCAAACTTAATGCCTTCAACAATCTGCTCAACTGGCACACCATAAGTTTCTGGAATTTCGCCACCGTACTGATTAATAATTTCTAACCACTCTTGAGGAACTGAAGATGAGCCATGCATCACTAAGTGCGTGTTAGGAATACGAGCATGAATCGCTTTAATGCGATCAATCGCTAAAATGTCATCTGTTGGTGGGCGAGTAAATTTATAAGCACCGTGTGAAGTACCGCAAGCAATTGCAAGCGCATCAACGTGTGTTTTATTTACAAAATCAGCCGCTTCTTCAGGGTCTGTTAGCATTTGATCCGTTGTTAATAACCCTTCTGCGCCAACGCCATCTTCTTCGCCAGCTTCACCTGTTTCAAGTGAACCAAGTACACCTAGCTCGCCTTCAACCGATACGCCACAGGCATGCGCCATCGCAACTGTTTCGCGCGTTACTTCTACATTGTATTCGTAGCTTGAAGGAGTTTTGCCGTCGCTCATTAACGAGCCATCCATCATTACTGATGAAAAACCAAGCTGAATTGAACGCTGACATACACCTGGCGATGTGCCGTGATCTTGGTGCATTACAACTGGGATATGTGGCCATTCTTCAACGGCTGCTAAAATCATATGACGAATAAATGGAGCACCAGCATAAGCACGTGCGCCAGCTGATCCCTGAACGATTACTGGGCTGTTTGTTTTGTCAGCCGCTTCCATTATTGCGCGCATTTGCTCTTGATTGTTAACATTAAAAGCAGGTACGCCGTAACCATGCTCTGCTGCATGATCTAAAAGTTGTCGCATACTGATTAAAGCCATTGGGTATTCTCCAATTTATCGACAGTAGTTCCCTACCATCTAGTTTGAACGGATGTGTTAGTTTGGCGTTATAACAACGCCACGAAAAACCACTGCTTTGCAGTAATATTCCGTCTAAATTAACGACTAAATTAGGGTGAGAGGTATTTAGTAATTAATTGTCGGTGAGGGCTATTACCCCCTCACCTTACGCCACTAAAATTACTTAGCGCGCGACTCTAGCATTTCAACTGCTGGAAGTTTTTTGCCTTCTAAAAACTCTAAGAACGCACCACCACCAGTAGAAATATAAGATACTTTATCGGCAATGCCGTATTTATCGATTGCGGCTAAGGTATCACCACCACCCGCAATTGAAAACGCATTTGAGTTAGCAATTGCTTGTGCAATAGCACGTGTGCCATTACCAAACTGGTCAAACTCGAACACGCCAACTGGGCCATTCCATACAACAGTGCCTGCATTTGCAATAATTTTTGCAAGCTTGCTCGCTGTATCAGGGCCAATATCAAAAATCATATCATTGCTTGTTACTTCGCTTACATCTTTAAGCGTAGCTACAGCAGATTCAGAAAACTCATTACCAACCACTACGTCAGTCGGTACCGGAATTTCACCATTATTAGCAATCGCTGCTGCACATAAACGATTCGCTTCATCCATTAAATCAGGTTCGTAAAGCGACTTACCAACTGGGCTACCTGATGCAGCAATAAAGGTATTTGCAATACCGCCGCCGGTAACTAATTGGTCAACAATTTTAGAAAGTGAATCTAAAACGGTTAGCTTAGTAGATACTTTAGAACCACCAACAATCGCGACTAATGGACGTGCTGGATTATCAAGTGCTTTGCCTAACGCTTCAAGCTCAGCCGATAACAGCGGACCTGCACATGCCACATCAGCAAATAAGCCAACGCCATGGGTAGACGCTTGTGCACGGTGAGCCGTACCAAATGCATCCATTACATATACATCACACAGTGCTGCTAGTTGCTTAGATAACGCTTCGTCGTTTTTCTTCTCGCCTTTGTTAAAGCGCACATTTTCAAAAACAACCACTTCGTTATCAGCAATATCAACACCGTTTAGGTAATCTTTTTCTAAACGTACAGTTTGCTCTAGAGCATCGTTTAAGTAATCAGCTACAGGTGCAAGCGAAAACGCTTCATCGTATTCCCCTTCCGTAGGACGGCCAAGGTGTGACATAACCATTACTTTAGCGCCTTTCTCAAGGGCTAGTTTAATAGTAGGTAGTGCTGCACGAATACGCGCATCTGACGTCACTTTACCTGCTTTAACTGGTACATTTAAATCTTCACGAATTAATACGCGTTTGCCGTTTAAATCTAAATCTGCCATTTTTATGACCGACATGAACATCTCCTTAGTTAACGATACTGAACCTGAAAAATACGTTTAAAATTATTATATTAATAAATTACTTATTCACTGCCATCATAGCACGCGCTGTGTCGAGCATACGATTAGCAAAACCCCATTCGTTATCACACCATACTAATAACTTTATCAGTCGTTTATGACTAACACGTGTTTGTGTGCCATCAATAATACAAGAATGTGGGTCGTGATTAAAATCAACCGATACAAGCGGCTCTTCGGTATAACTTAAAATACCTTCTAAGCGGTCTTTTGCTTGTGCTTTAAGTGCATTATTTACTGCATTTAAATCTACATCGGTATTAACCGTTACACTTAAATCCATTGCCGTGACATTTATAGTCGGTACACGTACAGCTATGGCTTCAAAACGGCCTTTAAATTTAGGTAAAATACGGTCTATACCACGGGCGAGCTTTGTATCAACTGGAATAATTGATTGGCTTGCAGCGCGAGTACGGCGTAAATCATGATGATAACCATCAATCACTTGTTGATCGTTCATCGACGCATGAATCGTTGTAATAGCGCCCGACTCAATACCAAATGCATCATCTAATACTTTAATAACCGGCACAACACAGTTAGTTGTACACGATCCGTTAGAGACAATTGTGTGCTCGCTTTTAAGCTCATCGTCGTTAATGCCATATACAATCGTAGCATCAACATCGTTATCGGCAGGATGCGAAAACAACACCTTTTTAGCGCCTGCGGTAATATGTAACTGCGCATGTTCACGCGAGTGATAAACACCCGTACATTCAAGTACAACGTCTACATCGAGCGTTTGCCAAGGTAATTCAATTGGGTTTTCTTCACAAAAAAGTGCAATGGTATCGCCTGCAACACTAATGGTGTCTTCACCAAGTTTTACAGGAAAAGAAAAACGACCGTGGGATGTGTCGTATTTTAATAAATGAGCAATAGCTTCAGGATCAGCAAGTTCGTTAATCGCAACAATTTTTATATCGTCGCTCAAACCAGACTCGTATAACGCGCGGACAATATTTCGACCAATACGACCAAAACCATTAATTGCAAGTTTGATTGCCATGAAATATAAAATCCACTCTTTTAGCGTGCAGATAAAGGCAATACGCCTTTTAGATGTCTGTATTGTAATCGACCTTGCATCTGATTATAAGAGGGAAGCATTAGAAACTTTAAATTAAGGTTAAAGAGCTTAGGCATTGCAAGCTCTTCGAGGGGTCAGGCTTTTAAAATTAAGTTTTTTATACTAAATTTTTCAAAGCGTTAATTATATCTTCTGGCTCAGAACGAGTACGATAATCAACATCAACATAACGCCAAGTCACTTTACCTTGTTTATCTAAAACAAAGGTGGCAGGGATCGGTAAAACACTACTATTGCCATTGTTAACCGACTCTAAATCTAGGCCTCGGTCTACTCGCATATGCTCGAGTAAAAATGTGGGCACTTGCCATGCTACGCCGTAGCTTGCTGCTACATCGGCATTTTGATCACTCAGCACTAAAAAATCCATGTTACTTATATCGCTTTCGTTCATTGAGCCATCGGGTACTTGCGGGCTAATAGCCACCAATTGTGCGCCTAATGCGTGAACTTCAGGTAAACGTGCTTGAAGCGCTTTGAGCTGTAAATTACAGTACGGACACCAACTTCCACGATAAAAAGTAACAACCACAGGCCCTTTAGCAAGTAACTCAGTTAACTGCACCGATTGACCATGTTGATTTGGTAACTCAAAACTTGGTGCGATTTGGTTTAAATCAAGTGCATTAGCACCTTGTTGAAACGCTTTTGCTTGTGCAATCGTTTCATCAACACCTTTCATAAAATCAGGATTACCTTTACGCCCTGCTGCTATTTTTGCCTCAGTTTGTGCTTTTAATGTGTTGCTTTCATCGCTCATAGTATCGCTACCTTCAAATTAATCAAAAACGTAAAGCCAGCTTACATTATGAAAATGTATTTGAAATGAAAATTTTAACTTAATCATTTACTTCTAAATCAAACACCACGTTTATTGATGATTTAAAGCTTACCGTTTGTTGTAGATAATTTTTGCGAGCTTTAGGAAAAGAATCGCTTATTGGATTTACTCTATCTATTTTTTTAACCGCTGCACCAAAACCACTGTAAACACTTTTTTGAGTTGAGCTAATAGTGCGTACTTCACCCACTTTTGTACCAAAGGAGTTAGCAAGCATATTTGCTTTTTCTTTTGCGTTATTAAGTGCTTGTTGTGTAGCTTGTGCTTGTAACAGCTCAGCTTTTGAAGATAAAAACTCAGTATTTTGAATCGCATTTACTTTTAAATTCAATAAAAAATCACTTAAATCATTCACTCTTTCAATATTTTTTAGTGTTACTTCAAAGGTCCTTATAGCTGCGTATTCAGCGGGAGTCTGATGCCCTGTTTCAATGTAATCCATACCCGTTTTTTCAACTTTAACACTTGAGGCAACTACATCATCGGCAGTTATTTCAAATTGATTTAGTCCATCAATTAGTAAATTAACTTTATTATCAAGATCGTTCTTAGCTGCTAAAGGTTCGTTTTTAATACTTATAATTTGAAATAGTATTTTAGCGATATCAGGATTGGCAAGCACCTCTGCAGTCCCTTGAACCGAAATTTGACGGCTTGTAGGCAAACTTGAATTAGCAAAAGTGATGAGTGGGAATAAGGTTAAGAAAATGGCAGTGATGAGTTTCATGATCGTCCTTGAAGTGATTAGTTAGATAATGATTACGTAACTGTACCTATAATTATACGGATAACAATAAAAGTAAACTGCTCTTTATTGTAGGTGGGAGTTTATCTCGCGCGGCATAAAGCCCCGCCTACAGCCAACCTACACCAACTCGCCTACTTTTAGCTCTTTGCCACGGCTTATTTGATGGCACTGGGCTAGCAGTAACTCGGCAGTGGCTTGTGCATCGGTCAGTGCGTGATGGCAATGATAGCTTGGTAACTCATAACGTGTGCGGCAAGCATTAAGGGTTAAATCATCTTGTTTTATTTCAGTTGAATGATGGAGTAAGCGCTTTTGCTCAATATGCAGTGTGTCGAGTATCAGTTTAGGCCGTATTGTTATATTGGCATTTTTAAGCGCTATTTTTAAAAAACCCCAGTCGAGTATGGCGTTATGAAACACTAAAATACAGTCGCTAAAATGGTTACTTAATTGTATTAATATACTGTTTAGGCTTAGCCCCTTTGTTATAGCATCGTCGCTAATCCCATGAAAAACAGGACTTTGCTCAAGGCTTTTTACGTCTTTATTTATAAGGTGCTGCGACTCGCTCATTTTTATACATTGGTTATCTATTATCACCCACGCTACCGATACAATTTCGTGCTGTTTTGCATCAAGGCCAGTGAGCTCTAAATCAATCACCAAATAACGTTGTTGTAAGGCATTTTTGCCTAGTAATTTACGGCGCTTTAAATACCGAGTGAGCAACTTTTTTACCATGTTAGTAATCCATCATTATAAACTGCCACGAGCAAACTTAAACGCAGCGGCTTGCTGCGCTTGTTTAACAAGGTAAAACGCTTCTTTTAGCTGATGGCGCTCTAGTGAGTTTAATTTATTAGGATTAATACAATTACTCGGTAAGCCTTCTTCGTTTATTTGTGTACTCAAGCGAAGCTGCGTTAAGAACCGCCAACAGTCTTTTAGGTTGTATATATCTTCTTTGCTGATCAGTTTATGTTTTAATAGTGCGTCTAATCGCTCTTGCGTGTTGGCGCGCCTAATACCCGCTTTTAAAGCGTATAACCGCACTATGTCATTTATAATTACAACACCGCGTTTTTTTAAATCTATGTATTTATTATTTTGATCTGTTTTTTCGGTTTTAAATTTATTAAATAAACCAATTGGCACGCTGTTGCTGCTTATGTCGGTTGCCATTGCGGCATAGAATAAGTCGTTACGCGATATACGAATTAGTTGCTCGCAAAAATCCGTGTATAAAGCGTTTGAACCTTCAATAAATCGCAGGTCAAAAAATATCTTACAGTTAAGCATTGCATTGGGTGTGGGGCTTTTTATCCATTTAAAAAAGCGCTCGCTCCAGTCGTTTACGCTCATACGGCACTCATCACTGCTTGCCATAATATTACCTGGGCAACGCCTAATGCCGCACTCAACTAAATTCTCGCATACAAACTCCCCCATACTTTTAAAGTAAGCGTGTTGCTCGGTGGTTAAGTCGTTAGGGAGTAATAAGCCGTTATCTTGATCTGAATGCAGGGTTTGTTCTTCGCGTGCTTGCGAGCCAAAGCAAATAAAACTAAAGCTGGTTGGCGCTGCGCCATGCTCTTCTTGAAATAAGTGAATCAGGCGCGATGTAAGCGCATCGGTTAAACCACTGAGTAATTTACCAATTAGCGATATGTCGTCAATGTTGTACGAAAAACTACGCAAAAGTTCGGGAATTTCTTTAGCGTAGCGTTTTAAATCAGTAACAGTGTGCGCTTTATATATGCGCCCAATAAGCTGTACGGGGTCACTTTTTTGTTGGCGCAGTAAATCGGTGCTGGTTATCATCCCTATCGGGTTATGGTTTTCGTCAAGCACGGGCAAATGGTGAATATTGTATTTAAGCATTAAGTGCAGCGCCGAAAACACCCGGTTATTTTCAAATATAAACTTAGGTTTGGCGGTCATAATACTGCTTACTGCGTCTTGTGGATCTACCTCGTCGGCAAGTACTCGGTTGCGTAAATCGCGGTCGGTCACCACCCCTACTAAGTGCGCGTGCTGCGTTATCATTATTGACGAGACGCCATGCTCTTTCATTTTTTTAGCGCTTTGCCTAATACTTGCATCGGGCGTAAGCGTAATTGCTGTGCGCGTCATCAGCTCTGATATTTTACGTTCCGACCAGCTATCGTTTTTACTTTTATAATGCGATGACAACAACCGGTTAGCATGAGCGCGTACAAAGTATTGCTCAAACGATTTATATTCTCTGCGTAAAAAATCAAAATGCGTTTGAGAGAGCATATACACTATGCCCTCTTTTTGTACTTCTAATCTATTTTGAATTGCCTCACCGGTTAACAGCGACGGAAAACCAAAATAGTCACCTTGCGCTAAGCGCGTAACAACATCGCCCTTGCCATCAACTAGGTCGTACAAACCAGAGCGAATTAAAAATAGTTTAGGGTTTTCACTTTGTAACCACTGAGTTTGGTTTTCGCGGGTAAGGTAAATAATATCAAGATGATTTACAAAATATTCGTATGCGCTGCTATCAAGCATACTAAAAGGCGCTTGCAAACAAACGTATTGGGCTATTTCTTGTTGTTCTACACTCATTGTATTCGCTCTTTAAATGGTGATGTACCAATCTAATGTACTTATTTATTAAACAAATAAAAAGCCCGACTAAAGTCGGGCTTTGGGTGCTTTATGTTTTTTTACTATATCTATAAATGTTGCCTAGTGATCGTGCGCTTCAGCTGACCCTTTAGGGTTACGAATACCTTCTACCATTTCTTGAATTTCAATAGGTGTAGCTTGAGTAAATTTAAGAACAACTGCGGCTACTACAAAGTTAATAATCATACCAATTAAGCCAATACCTTCAGGCGAAATACCTAAAAACCAATGTTCAGGGTTGTTAAGCTCAGGGCTTACAAACTTGAAGAAGATAATATAAGCAGCGGTAAAGCCAATACCCGTTACCATACCTGCAATTGCGCCCTCTCGGTTCATTGTTTTAGAGAATATACCCATAATAATTGCTGGGAAGAAACTCGCTGCCGCCAAGCCGAATGCAAATGCCACTACCGATGCCACAAATCCAGGCGGGTTAATACCAAAGTATGCGGAGATAACAATAGCGACCATGGCTGCCAACCTCGCTGCAAGTAACTCTTGCTTGTCGGTAATATCGGGCTTGAGGGTTCGCTTGAGTAAATCGTGCGAAACGGAGGTCGAAATAACCAGTAGTAAACCTGCTGTTGTAGACAGTGCAGCGGCAATACCACCGGCAGCTACAAGTGCGATTACCCATGCTGGTAAATTAGCAATTTCTGGATTTGCTAATACCATAATATCGCGGTCTACATTTACTTCGTTAGCACTGTTCGGATCGGTGATTTTACCCGCCGTGTAGAACATTTTGCCATCGCCGTTTTTATCATCAAATGTAATTAAACCTGTGCGTTCCCAGTTTTTAATCCATCCTGGTGCTTCTGCGTAAGCTGTACCGCTACCGTCTTTACCATTAATAGTATCAACCATGTTTACGCGAGCAAAGGCTGCAACCGCAGGTGCTGTAGTATAAACAATCGCGATGAACACAAGAGTCCATGCAGCAGAAATACGTGTGTCTTTTACGCGAGGTACAGTGAAAAAGCGTACAATTACATGTGGTAAACCAGCAGTACCTACCATTAACGCACCAGTAATAGCAAATACGTCAATCATGCTCTTAGAGCCTTCGGTATATTGCGCAAAACCAAGTTCAGCACTTAAGCCGTCTAGTTTATCAAGTACGTACACGCCATCGCTGCCAATCAATGTGGCACCAAAACCGGTTTGCGGAAAGAAATGACCCGTCATCATCATCGAGATAAAAATGGCTGGTACAAGGTAGGCAAATACAAGTACACAATACTGCGCTACTTGTGTGTAGGTAATGCCTTTCATGCCGCCAAGTACCGCATAAAAGAATACAATCACCATACCAATGTAAACACCGGTTTCAATTTCTACTTCTAAAAAGCGTGAAAATACCACGCCTACGCCACGCATTTGCCCTGCTATATAAGTGAAACAAATGAATATGGCACAAAAAATAGCAACTAAACGCGCGGTACGTGAATAGTAACGGTCGCCAATAAAGTCTGGCACAGTAAACTTGCCGAATTTACGTAAGTAAGGCGCTAAACACATGGCTAATAGTACATAACCACCTGTCCACCCCATTAAGTAAACACTGCCATCGTAACCTGCAAACGAAATAATACCCGCCATTGAAATAAACGACGCGGCGCTCATCCAATCGGCAGCTGTTGCCATACCATTAGCAAGAGGAGGTACGCCGCCGCCCGCTACATAAAACTCTTTGGTTGAACCCGCTCGGGCCCATATTGCTATGCCGATATAAAGCGCAAAGCTTAAACCAACAATTAAAAACGTGAGTGTTTGAACATCCATTGCTTAGCTCCTATTCGTCTACGCCGTATTTTTTATCTAACGTATTCATTTTGAAAACGTACACAAAAATCAAAGCAACAAAGGTATAAATCGCGCCTTGCTGGGCGAACCAGAAGCCAAGTTTAAACCCAAAAAAACGTACTTCATTAAGTACATCAACCAGTAATATGCCAAAGCCAAAAGACACGACAAACCACACTGCTAACAGTTTAAATAACAGCGAAATGTTTTCTGCCCAATAAGCTTTTGCTTGTTCTTCATCTTTAAAAGCCATTTTTGTTTTCCCCTTTAAGCACCGCAATATCGCGATGAGTGGTTTTTTATCTTCGCTTACCAATTTAGCAACGCTGGTTACATATTGAATTGAGACCATAGTCGTAACAGCCTGTTAACGTTTACGTAAACTGTATTTATCATTCAAGCGTGTTTTATATATTTTTATATTATTTCAATTGCTTAGGCTATTTTTGTAAGCTGGCTTTATGATTAAATTGATAAGTTGGTCATTAATGCGACATTAGTCTAATGCTCAAGGGTGTTTTATTTTTACTGTTAATATTCAATAAGATATAAATAAAATAAAAGTTTTATTTTAAATTCAACCCTCACACTTAACCCCAGTTCTGGTATTGTGTTAATCCCTCATAGGGATGAGGGACTATTTAAAATAATAAGGTTTAATAACAACATGACTGCCGTACTCATTATTGTTGCTTTAAGTTATATAGGTGTGCTGTTTTGGCTTGCCAATTGGGGCGATAAAACGACCCCTTTGGCAAAGCGTATTAGCCATCACCCTTTTGTGTATTCACTCTCACTCGGGATTTACTGTACCTCTTGGACTTATTACGGTTCGGTGGGAACAGCCGCCACCAGCAGTTGGAGTTACTTGCCAATATTATTAGGCCCTGCGTTGCTGTTTTTATTCGGCCAAGGATTTTTACGTAAGCTGGTACTCGTAAGTAAAAAACAAAACATAACGACTATTGCTGACTTTATTTCAGCTCGTTACGGCAAACGTCAAACTACAGCAATAATGGTTACTGTAATCGCATTACTGGCAACCATTCCCTACATTGCACTGCAATTAAAAGCGCTTAGTACAAGCTTTTTACTTTTGCAAAACAGTAATAAAATATCCGGCGATATGCTCGCGCTTTCTGCCACACTAATTATGGCTTTATTTGCTATATTTTTTGGTACTCGCAAAGTTGATGTAACTGAATATCGCTCTGGCTTAATGCTCGCTGTTGCATTTGAATCTATGATCAAACTTATTGCTCTTATTGCCGTTGCGGGGCTTGCAGTATTTACACTTTTTAATTTACCCGAAGCCACCACGAACAAAGTAACTGAGTCTATTTGGGGTCACTGGAGCGATTTTAACTTTTTTAGCTTTAACTTTATTGGTCAGTCTTTAATGGCTGCGGCAGCTATTATATGTTTGCCTCGCCAGTTTCATGTAACCGTGGTCGACAACCAAAACAAACGCCACTTACTTACCGCTCGCTGGGCTTTTCCGCTGTATTTACTACTAACAGCCGCAATGATTTTACCTATCGCGACTGCGGCCATTCATCCTGAAATTGGCAGCGGCTATTCACCCGACAGCTTTGTACTTGCCCTACCACTAATTAACGACAATGCATTCTTAACCACTTTTGTATTTATAGGTGGACTATCGGCCGCCACCGCAATGATAGTGGTAGCAACGCTTACATTAAGCACGATGATTTCAAACGATGTGGTACTGCCGTTAATGCTACGTAGAAAGTTTAAACGTAACTTAATTACCAGCAGTTATAAGTCTCGTATATTACTTGTAAGGCGCTTTGCTATTGCAGGCATATTAATTTTGGCCTATTTCTATCAGCAATGGTTTGGCCATAGTAGCGCACTGGCCAGTATGGGCTTGGTGGCGTTTTCACTTGTTACCCAATTGCTGCCCTCTATTGTGGGTGGTTTATATTGGCGAAAAGGTCATGCTTATGGGGTGTATGCAGGTTTAGTAGCAGGCTTTATTTGCTGGATACTATTTTTAATGCTGCCAATACTCGATGCCGGCACAACCCTTGATAGCGAGCTGCAACAAACGCTTATAACGCGTGGAACCTTGATAGCTTTGTTTGCCAATATTGGTTGTTATATTAGTTTTTCACTTGGGGCTGAGGAGCGCTTAATTGATAAAATTCAGGCCGCTGCTTTTGTTAACCCTAAAGATCAGGCTATTTTATCAAGGCGCTTAAATAAAGACGTAAAAGCCACCGTTTACGACTTTAAAATACTACTGCAAACATTTCTAGGTATTCAGCGCAGCCAACAAGTACTGGCCCATTACGCACTCGCCCATCATTTAAGTGATAACAACGCACACCCAGAGCCTGAATTTATAGCTTACTGCGAACGCGCATTAACGGGCGTGCTTGGCGCATCGTCAGCGCAAGCGTTAATACATACGGTATCGTCGGGTAAACGTATGGCGTTTGAAGAAGTAGTAAACTTTTTTGACGAAACCACACAAGCGCTGCAATTTAATCAAAATCTGTTATTTACCTCACTCGAAAATTTAAGCCATGGTATTTCAGTTGTTGATAAAGATTTAAAACTCGTTGCATGGAACAAACGCTACAATGAAATGTTTGGCTACCCTGAAGGCTTTTTAGAAGTAGGCCAACCCATAGAAGACATTATTAGATACAACGCTAACCGTGGTGAATGTGGCCCTGGTGAAATAGAACGCCAAGTAGAAAAACGTGTACAGCATTTAAAATATGGCAGCTCGCATCATTTTATTCGCCACCGTCGTAATGGCCAAGTATACGAAATGATTGGTAATCCGCTGCCCGATGGCGGATTTGTTACCAGCTTTTCAGATATTACAAACCACATAAGTACGCAAAATGCGCTTGAAGAAGTAAACATGGATCTTGAAAACCGCATAGAAGCACGTACTCAAGAAGTGCAAACTATTAATAAAGACTTACAAGCTCAAATAGATAGCCGTGTACAAACCGAGCAAGCACTTACCTTAGCTAAACGAGAAGCAGAGCAAGCCAACGACAGTAAAACGCGCTTTTTAGCACTAGCGAGCCACGACATTTTACAGCCGTTAAATGCAGCACGTTTATACCTTGCCGCCATTGACGAAAAACAGCTCGACAGCACTAACCAAAACAGCTTTGAAAAACTAGGCGACAGTCTCGATTCAACCGTGCATTTAATGTCGGCACTGCTTGAAATAGCTAAGCTTGAGCAAGGCGCTATGACCCCTACCCCTCGCCACTTTTATATTGAAGATATTTTAGCCCCACTACAAAGTGAATACGCTATTTTATCAAGTGATAAAGGCCTTAAACTTAGTGTGCGTTCAAACCAGCAAATTGTGCACAGCGATATAACCTATTTGCGCCGAATTATTCAAAACTTGGTCTCTAATGCAGTTAAATACACCGATAATGGCCGTGTATTAATTGCCTGTAGGAACCGAAAGCATAATTTACGAATAGAAGTATGGGATACAGGCCCAGGTATTAGCGAAGTAGAGCAAGCTAAAATATTTAACGACTTTTACCGTGTTGAGTCGGGCGATAACAAAGGTGTAGGCTTAGGCTTAGGTGTTGTAAAACGTATGGCTGACTTGCTAAGTTTGCCGCTTGATGTGCATTCTGAGCCAAATAAAGGTAGCCGTTTTAGCATTGAGGTACCTTATGGTGACGAGCAATTTGTACAACAAAAAAGTACTACAAATAGCCTAATAGAAAACCGTGCAGCAATTAATATTGTTGCCGTAGACGACGACCCTGAAAATTTAGCAGCAATGGCAAGCTTACTTAAAAAGTGGCAAGCTAATTACACCCTTTTTGATAACGTAGATAATGTACTGGCGCATGCTAAGCAAAACGGTGCACCCGATGTTATTTTAATGGACTATCAATTAGGTAGCGACTGCGATGGCATAACGCTAATTAAAACCCTGCGCGAAATTTGGCAAAGCCAAGTCCCTGCTATTTTAATTACCGCAGTGCGCGACACCGAGCTTAAACAAGAAACCAAAGCCGCTAATATTCATTATTTAAGTAAGCCAATTAAACCGGGCAAACTAAAGGCACTGCTTAATCACAGTACATAATAAGCTAGTAAAAAGTATTCTAGTTAAAAGTGTTCTAGTTAAAAGCTATCAAGTAATAGCGTAAAACAAAAAGCCCAGTATCTTCACTGGGCTTTGCTTTATAAAGTATTCATAAAGTTAAACTTGATTTACTCAGCTTCTAAGCTTTTGGAACAACCAACTTAACCCCACCAACGAAAGCCCTAATCCAATAAACGAAAGCGCTTTAAGTAAGCCCTCCAAGTTAGCCATATCAATTAAAAACACTTTAACAATAACTGCAGCTAGTATCCCTAGGCCTACTTTTTGTATTAATAATTGATTTTTTAAATGACCAAAAATAACAGTACCCGCACCCAATACTAACCAAATAACAGAGTAGCTATAGAGCTCTGCATTGCTTGCGCCTTTTGATAAGTAAATGTAAGGACCTTGCCAGTACTGACGAATAAAGCTGTTTATTGCCAATAATATAAAGCCACCCGCAACGGCCAATATAAATGGCGTAGCTTTAGCATTTATTGGTTTTACAAGCTTGGCCAGCCAAAGCGTTAATCCTGCAGGTACTAACCACAATAGTAATAACCAGTTAAATATTGGCAGCTCACCTATGTAAAGTGATTCAAATAATGGGTTATCGTCAAGTAGTGTTTTAATAGCAAAAAGCCCTGCTAACCCCGCAAGTGAAAAACCCGCCACTTTATATAACTTAGCTAAAGTACCGGCAAGTTTTGCTCTGTGTAAATACACACACCCTAATGCCAGCCAGTTACAGGTAAGGAGTATTTGTTCGTAAAAGTTAAGTGAATCAAATTGCGGATAATGCCCTACTAACTGATAACTTGTTTCGGTAGTAATAAAAAGCGCTAAACAATGAAGGGCTGCACCTTCGAGCCATATTTTAAGTTTTGATGAGTCAAAGCACTTAGCTGCGGCAAAAAATAACGCGATACATAACGGATAAACCACAATACTCCAATGCAAACCAAATACCGTTAACGCATCGTAGCTTGGTGTCCAAGGCGCAAGCGTTAAGCGCAGTAATAACGCAGCAACCAAGGCTTTTATAGGCCAATGCGGCATAGGCACGCTATAACGTTTAATAAGTACGCTTATAAGTAATACTTGTACAGCAAGAGCAATGGTTAGGCCGCTGTCACTTAGTAGCATGGTAATTGCTAACGTAATATTGGCATTAGCCCCTACCCAATAAGTAAAACGCTGAAATAGCGTTGTATTATGCTGCGCGAGATTTATTAAAATAGCTGCCACTATAAACAATACAACGGCCCAAAGCGGATACGCTGTACTTAACGCAGAATTAGGAATAAGCGTATATAAAGTCGCTATCATTACAAATGCACTAAATGCTCCCGTAATATGAAACGCTAAACGCTTAATCTGTTTTTTACCATAATAGAGCCCAAAAGCGGTAAGTAACAATCCGAGTAATAAACCCAAACCGTATTCATTTTTGAATATAAAGAGTGCGTCATCAAATAGATTTGGCGAAAGATGCGTGCTTTCAGCACTTATAACTAATAGCGTTGAAATAACTAACGCTACGCCCTGCCAAATATCCCAACGGCTATTTTTAAGGACTAAAAACAACACCAATACAATACTTAACACGCCGATTGCTTGCCACTGCATATCAAAGTGACTGATCAACATAGTAAATATTAAGGGCGCTATAAAAGCGAGTAGTAATGCATGATCTGGAAGCACTTTAATTAAGCGTTTTAAACTGTGCGGGCGATGTTCAATAACATTCAGTTTTAGACCTAAGCGCGGTATAGCAATTAACCCTACAATACTAAGTAAAGCAAATGCCCCCATTAACCAAACGGTATTAGCTTTAAGTAGCGTAAAACCAACTAAATACCAGCCAATGTGCCCAGCCCATAGTAAATACCATAGCCAAATACGTTGTACTTTATGTGCAACTAACGCGGCTGACAAACTTACAAAACCAACATACATAAATAATGCAAACAAGTTACCACTGCCTGTACTAACCCATATTGGTACACTATAAGCGCCAATAATACCTAATACAGCCAATAATGGGCCTAGCCTAAGCGCCATTGCACTTGCACTAATCGCAATAACAGCCAGTGCAAAAAATGCCACGGTAGGGCTAAGCATAGCGTAGCTACTGTAAGCTAAAAGCGTTAAAGCAAAACAGGTAATAAACCCGCCGCTGGCAAGCGCTGCGGGTATGTAATTATTAAAGCCTTCAAATACAATGCGTTTATGGTGTAAATAAGCTGCGGCTGCAATTAAGCTAAGTCCAAATAATCCACCTAAACTCAGCCTCATCACAGGCGATAGTAATCCCGCTTCTAGGCTGTATTTAGCTAAAAATATGCCACCAAAAGCAAGTGCTATTGCGCCAATCCAGGTCATCCAGTTCTCTTCAAACCCTGCGCGTAATTTATTAAATAGTAATTCTGTGGCTGATGCTGCAGCTGGTTTGGCTTTTTTAGGAGGCGCTGATGGCTGATTTATTAAAGGTGGCGACGCGTTTTGGGACGTTAAGCTTGGCTGTGCTTTATGAGCAATTGGCTCTGATCTTGAAAGCGCTGCCTGAGCCGTAGATGCTTCACTTTGAGGTTCACTTTGCGATATCGATTTATGTGTTTGTAGATGTGTTATTTTGGCCCTTAAAACAGCAACTTCTTGTTTTAATCCATTTAACTGCACTAGCGCTATTAAGCCGCAAATAGCACCGGCAACTACAACCAGTATTACTATGACGGCTAACCCAACTAAATCATCCATGGCACACTCTTATTAATTATTATGCCCTGAGTGTACCTAATTATTAATGAGTAGGTAAATTTTGTTCAATAAAAAAGCCTAAGTACTTAAAGTGCTTAGGCTTTATGCTACTTAATATGTTTAGGTTTATTCAACACTATCGGTAATAGTGCGCTCTAGGGTCATTTTATAACCTGAGCTTGTTGTTTCATCATGCTCTAAAATCAATATGTAGTTACCCTCTTGTGTAAAGTCCATATCGCTTTGTTGAATAAGCACAATTTGCTGGCCGTTGTCTTCATATACAACATAAACTGTGTAAATTTCGTTATCTACAACCTGCTCTTCTTGGTCATACTTATCTAGGCCATCGACTAAGTTACTGGTGTCGTCTACCGTTTCGCCGTTAAGTGTAAAGTACACATCTACATCTGAAACCGACTGCCCTGCGTAGCTTTCAATTAGATTTACAACCGATACCGTATGGCTGTAACTGCTTGGTGTTAGATTTTCTTCAACGCTCATCATACGTAAACCGTTATCAACGTCGTTATAAAAAATACCCACCGCACTTTGCTCGCGCTCTAGCGTCATTAAAAAGTTATCAGCTAGTTTTGTACCTTCTTCGTCGTACATCGCTACGCTGTAACTATTAGGCGAAAGTTCAACATAATCGGTATAAGAGTCACTAGCGACTGTATTTGTTGTATTTACAGTTGTACCGCGTGTAGCAGAAAAGCTTACTGGCGAGTAGTCATCAACGGTATTTATAAAACGTAATTGCCCTAGGGCAGATTGATGTTTAAGCTCAGTAACGTAGTTATTATCGGTTACTACATCAAGCGTAATACCGCCTTCTTCTGTTGCATAACTTGGGCGGATCATTGCTACATAACTTGCTTCATCGTATAAATAAACAGATGACGACTCGTACACAACATCACTGCTGCCCGCTTCTGTTATGTAAATAGTGTAATAACCTTCATCAACGCTTTGCAGATCTAACTCACTTAAATATTGAGCCGATGAAAAAAGTGTCGCGCTTTCAAATACGCCATCATCAGTTGCTAAGTAAATATCGTAGTTAGTATCCTCACCTGCAATATTGTAAAACCCTAAGTTAAACTCACCCGTATCGCTTGAGATAGGTACGCTAAGCTCTGTAAATGTAGGCTCATCAAAGTTACCACTCATTACTACTAACTGTGTTTTGTCACCCTTAATAGAAATTTCTTGATCGCTAATTGTTATATAGCTGTCGTTAGCATCTAGGTACTCAAAACTTACATCATAAGTGTCTGTGCTGTAGTTATGGCGAGTAGTTACATCAGCAAAATCAGCGCCTGAGCGCTCTGTTTCTTCAACAAACAAACGTGTGTATGGGCTATTGTAAGAGCCGTTATACAATTGGATGTAACCTGTAGAGCTTGAGCTATCGTCAGAGCCACAGCCCGACAAAATAGTAATTAGACTTAAGGGTAATGCAGCTTTTAAAAGGGAGTTGGTCATTAAGGTTATTCCTTATTATTAATATCCCCATTATGACCCAAACATTCTATTTTAATTTCATGATTTACAAAGCATTACCCTCACTGACATTTCCTTACGAAAACGTTAAAAAGTGTAGTAAATGTGCAAACAATAAGGACGTGTTTTTATATAATTAAGATGCTTACGGGGCAATTTCAAAACGATCTCGGCCACTCTTCTTAGCTAAATATAAAGCTTGATCAGCGCGCTTCATTACTTTATCTAAAGGCTCATTAGGCGTTTGCATTGCAACACCTATACTTACTGTTAGGTGACGAGAATTTTGAATATTTATGGTGTGCGCAAGGTCAATTAATTGCTGCGAAAAATCACACGCTTGCGTCATATTATTTGTAGGCAAGTAGCCACCAAATTCTTCACCACCGAGGCGAGCAAATTTGTTTTGGTGCGTAAAAGCATTGTCGTATTTAGTTGCTAGTTCTTTAAGCATTACATCACCAACATCATGACCAAACTCATCATTAATTGCTTTAAAGTGGTCTATATCGATAATTAAAATAACGTAAGGTGAGTGCTGAGCATCTTTAACGTGCTGATAAAAATAACGTCTATTATGTACCTTGGTTAAATCGTCAATAATGAGCTCACGCGCTAATCGGTTATTAATACTTTGTACAAAGCGCATAGTTTTAAATAAACCATAGGAAGTTAAAAGCATGCCGCTGGTTCTGCATAAGTCCTCAAAATAAATACTTATCCAATAAGGTTGCACAACTAACTCATCAAGCACGTCTGCCGTGGTGCCAATGCTCCATAGTAATAAACCAAAACTAGAAAAAATATATGCTTTTTTAGATAGCTCAGAGCATTGAACCATCCAAAACAGAAATATAATGACAATTAAATTAATGAAATCGGTAGTAAAACCGTACACATTGTTTTGAACTTGTAAGGGAAGAAAGTTAGTTAGGGAGTAGGCTGAAAAAATAGCAATATAGATCAATAAAGCTAAACTTAAAACTTTATTGATCAAAGGCATTTTATAAAAGTTAGAAAGTTTAACGGTAAGTTTTACTGTTTCAATCATATTAATTGCTAGGTTTTTCAGTACTTCATTTGAAAACTATAGCACAATAATAAAAACCATCACGAAGATGAAAACCGTAATCCCCCCAAATTTAAACTTAAACTACGGTACTAAGTCCCCACAATCCCAACACTAAAATAGTTAAACCAACCATTGCCTTCGTTTTATGTTTACTAATAATTCGCTCAGCTTCATTACCGGCATAATAAACAATAATAGCCAGGCCAAAGTAACGAATAGAACGCGCAATACCTGAGGCCAATAAAAATAGCCAAATAGAGTACTTAGTCGCGCCCGCTGCAAGCATCGCTATTTGAAATGGAATGGGCACAATGCCCAGTGTTATTACAAACCAAAAGCCTTGATCTTGCATTTTTTGTTTAACGTTTTCAAATTGCTCAGGGCTCGAGAGTGTATTAACAATCCAATCGCCTACTGCATCAAATAAATAGTAACCCAATGCATAACCAAACAATGCCCCCACTATGCAGCCCAAGGTCGCCATTAATGCTATAAGCCATAGCTTTTCTCGACGAGCCTGCATAAGAGGCACAAGCACTGCTTCAAGTGGAATAGGAACTATGGTTGACTCTAAAAACGACGCCACTGTAATACCGCTAAGCATATGCTTAGAGTCAATAAAATTACGCGTTTTTTCTTTTAGCTTTTTTTGAATGGCCATAGTAAATCCTTTTCACTTATCAGTAAGAACAAGATTATTCAATGAGCTAATAATTACATATTTAGGTTAATACACGCTGAAAACAGCGTAGTAAATTTATCAGGTCCTACTGCATTAACAAATTAGTAATATCTATAAGAATATTTTATTATGTGTCAATGCAGTTAAATACCTACCAAAGCAGTTAAAAACTTATGCAAAATGCACGTTTTATTCCCTTTAGAAAACAAGATATTGTCGATATGTGTAGCGAAGAGCTTAAAAGCAGTACACAAAAAACATCGTTTAAACAATTTTGTGGTTTACTAGCAAGCCTTATTCATTACGATTACCACTCAACACTTGAATCACTTAAAAACAACTACGCACCCTTTGATCCCAACAGTGACACGCGATCATTAGCTCCAGTATCGGAGGATCAAAAAGCGCAGTGCCAACGAGATTTTGCTAAAGATTTTGCTAAGGTACTTAATGCAGCTAACTTTGAAGTGATCACCAATGAAGACTTACAAGATGCATTAAACGAAGAGTCACTATTTAAAGTGCGCCTTGAGGTTGAATTTGATGACTTTGAAGAAGTGGTTTTTTATCGCCGTGGCGAGTCGCAACTCACTGAAACCATAACCAGCTTTTGGGGCCTTCGTAAAAAACCGCTGCACTTTACTAATTACGACCGAGTAGCCGTGTTTATTCGCTTTAAAGATAGCGCTTATTTTGAAGCTAAAAATAAAATGCCTTTAGGGTTTGAGCCAAGTTCGACCATAGTTAAGCTGTTTCAAAATGTGCCAAAAGCCGATCTCGAAATGCTATTTCCTAATAGTGAAGTGCGCATGCGCCCTATTGATAAAGCAATTATTGGCTCATCGGCTTTAATAGGCGGTGCGGTGGTACTTATAACTAAGCTTGGTGCATCAATTTTATTATTGCTTGCTCTGTTTGCTTTTTGGGGTGGCTTTAGAAGTGAAGCTGTCGAAATGACGCAACAACACTTTATTACCTTTGCTATTGGCATGGGGGTATTTGGCAGCTTTATTTTTAAAGAATGGAGTAAGTTTAAAAACCGTAAAATTAAATTTATGAAAGCGCTTAGCGATAACCTCTACTTTAAAAACCTTGATAACAACGCCGGTGTTTTTCACACTCTTATTGACGCCGCCGAAGAAGAAGATATAAAAGAAGCGCTGCTTGCGTATACGTTTTTACTAAAATCAGAAAGCGGCTTAACCGCCCAAACGCTTGATGAGCAAATAGAGCATTGGTTTAAAAGCAAATACCAGTGCGATCTTGATTTTGAAATTAGCGATGCGCTTGAAAAGTTGGAGCGTATGCGCTTAGTAACGTGCACTAATGATGTGTATAGCGCAATAAATTTGGAACACGCAAAAACTATTTTAGATGAGCGCTGGGATAACTTGTTTCAATATAATTAACCTGCAAAGTTTACTTAACAACAAAAGCAGCTGAAATTTCAGCTGCTTTTTACGTTATGTATTGAGCTTCAACTGGCTAAGCTGCTTGATGCCTATTAAACTTTGCATGCACTAATTTATAAAGTGCAGGCAATATTAATAGCGTAAGTAAGGTTGATGAAATAATCCCTCCTACAACAACCGTTGCCAATGGCCTTTGTAGCTCAGCGCCGGTGCCAGTATTTAGCGCCATAGGAATAAACCCTAAACTTGCCACTAAAGCGGTCATAAGTACTGGGCGCAGGCGCGAAAGTGCACCTGTTTGTATCGCATCTATTAAACTAAGCCCATCGGCTCTTAATTGTTTAATAAACGACAGCATAACCACGCCATTTAATACCGCTACACCACTTAGCGCTATAAATCCCACGCCTGCCGATATTGATAACGGCATATCGCGTAATAGTAACGCAAGCACACCACCGGTCAGTGCAAGTGGTACGCCGCTAAATATAATTAACGAATCACGCAGCGAATTAAACGCACTGTAAAGCAGGCCAAATATAAGTAATAAAGTAACTGGCACTACCAGCGATAACCGCTTACTTGCCGATTCTAATTGCTCAAATGTGCCGCCGTATTCAATCCAATAACCACTTGGTAAATTAAGATCTGAATTTAAAGCGGCTTGTGCATCACTTACAAAGCTTGCTAAATCACGCCCTTCTACATTTGCAGTTACGACAACATTACGCTTACCGCTTTCGCGGTTTATTTGATTAGGCCCTTTATCAATACTAATATTTGCAACTTCGCCAAGCGGTACAAATGCAAGGTCGGGGTTAGCACTTTTGGGCACCGCTACAGGCAAACGCGCAAGCTGTGATACATCGCTTGACCAGCGCTCATCTAAACGCACTAATAACGAAAAGCGTTTATCGCCTTCATAAATAAGCCCGGTTTGTACACCGCCTACCGCAGCACTTACACTTTGCTGTATATCAGTTACTGTTAAACCTAACAGCGCCATATGATCGCGAAGCGGCGTTACCGAAAGTGTAGGCAAACCTTGTATTTGCTCAAGGCGTACATCAGTTGCGCCAGTAATGTTTTGCACCAAGGCTGTGGCTTTTTCGCCATACTGTTTTAATGTTGATAAATCATCGCCATAAATACGCACAGCCACATCGGCGCGCACGCCTGCTATTAACTCGTTAAAACGCATTTCTATAGGTTGTGTAAACTCATAGTTGTTACCTGGTACTTCATTTACTAAATGGCGAATTTGCTTAACCAGCTCTTCTTTACTTAAAGCAGGATTAGGCCATTGTTCGCGCGGCTTTAGCATTAAAAAGGTATCGGCAACGTTAGGTGGCATAGGATCGTTTGCTACATCTGGAGTGCCAATTTTTGAAAATACTTTTTCCACTTCTGGCTTTGCTAAAATGGCTTGCTCTAGCTCTTTTTGCATTTTTACCGATTGTTCAATACCGGTGCCGGTAATGCGCAGTGCGTGCATGGCTATATCGCCTTCATCAAGCTGCGGTAAAAATTCAGCGCCCATATTTTTAACTTTAAAGCCAAGTGAAATTACAAGCACAGCAGCAATGCTTAACATTACCCACGGTAGTTTTAGCGATAAACCAAGTAGCGGTTTATAACCTTTTTTAATACCGCGCATAACGGCATTTTCGCTCTCGCTCACCTTGCCACGTACACATACCGCAATAGCGGCAGGTACAAAGGTAACAGCAAAAATAAGTGCGCCAACTAGTGCGGCTACAACCGTAAATGCCATTGGCTGAAACATTTTTCCCTCTACACCACTAAGCGCAAACAGCGGCAAATACACCAGCATAATAATTAAAATGCCAAACACCGCCGGGCTAAATACTTCTTTGGTTGCCGCAGTTACAACACTTAAACGCTCATTTAATGTAAGTAGCCGACCATGTTTATGCTGCGCTAGGCCTAATTGCCTTAAACAGTTTTCAACCACAATTACAGCGCCATCAACTATTAAACCAAAATCGATTGCGCCTAAACTCATTAGATTACCCGACACACGATTACCTACCATACCGGTAATGGCAAATAACATGCTAAGCGGAATAACCATTGCCGTAATAAGCGCGCCGGTTACATTACCTAATAACAGCAGCAAAATAACAATCACTAATACAGCGCCTTCAAACAGGTTAGTTTTTACAGTGTCTATGGTTTTATCAACAAGGGTTGTGCGGTCATAAACTGCTTCTACCACAACACCTTCAGGCAAGCTTAGCTGTACGTCTTTGAGTTTATCAGCCATGGCTTTTGCCACTACGCGGCTGTTTTCGCCAATTAGCATCATGGCGGTGCCGAGCACGGTTTCTTTACCATTATAAGTAGCAGCGCCAGTTCTGAGCTCTTTACCTAAGCGCACATTTGCTACATCTTTAATCCGTACTGGTGCATCATCGCGCTTAGCAACTACGGTATTGGCTATATCATCAATGGTTTTTAATTGCCCTGGTGATCGCACTAAATATTGCCCGTCAAAACGCTCTATAAATCCTGCGCCTTGGTTACTGTTATTTAATTTAAGCGCGGTAATAACATCACTTAGTGTGAGCTTATAAGCCAATAGTTTTTCAGGCATGGGCGCTACTTGATATTGGCGCTCAAAACCCCCTTGGCTGTTTATTTCGGTAACCCCTTTTACTTTTAATAGTTGCGGGCGAATAACCCAATCTTGCAGGGTACGTAAATCCTCTGCGTTAAATGGCGTGCCATCATCTTTTAATGCACCGTTATTTGCATGCACAGAATAAGTAAAAATCTCCCCTAACCCGCTGGCAATTGGCCCTAAGTTTGGTTCAATATTGGCTGGTAAATCTGATCGAATACTTTGAATGCGCTCTGATATTTGCTGGCGCGCCCAGTAAATATCAGTGCCTTCGTTAAAAATAACGGTAACTTGCGAAAGCCCATAACGTGAAATAGAACGGGTATAATCAAGCTTTGGTATGCCCGCCATAGCGGTTTCAATTAAATAGGTTATACGCTGCTCTGCTTCAAGCGGGGTAAACCCAGGCGCTTTTGTATTTATTTGTACTTGCACATTAGTTATATCGGGTACGGCATCAACGGCTAAATTTTGGGTGTTGTATACACCAAACCCAGCAAATAAAAGCGTGAGCGCAAGCACCATCATGCGGCGTTTAACCGCAAAAGAAACTATCCAATCAATCATGCTGCCTCCTAGTGTGAGTGGCTTGCGCCGCTTTTTAAAATATCGGCTTTAATTACATAACTGTTTTGCGTTACGTACTCACTATTTGGCGAAAGCCCCTCAAGTACCTCTACCCACTCGCTGTTTTTAGCACCAAGCTTTACAGGGCGTACTTCAAATACATTGCCGCTTTTAATAAACACACTAGGTTTGCCGTTAAATTCCTGCACAGCTGTAGCCTTTACTCGCACTGCAGCATCTACTTTTGCAGTACTAATGTCGCTATTAACATGCATACCAGGACGCCAATGACCATTAGGGTTTTTAAGCTCGATTCGCGCACGCGCAATATGCCCGCCGCTCATCATAGGGGCTATGTAAAACACCTCACCTTGCGCATTTAAATGATGATGTAAATCGTACACTTTTGCGCTTTGTCCTAAGGCGAGCTTTTCAATATTTTCAGGAAAAGCCGAGAGCTCGACCCATACGGTTTCAAGGTTTACTATTTGCATTAATGCGCTATTGGCAAGCTCACCGCGCTTTAAATATTGCTCGGTAATAACGCCTGTAATTGGGCTTTTTATGGTGTAATTTTGCAGTGTTTCGCGGTTGGTTATACTGGCAAGCTTATCGCCTTTTTTAACGTTTTGACCAATGCTTACAAAAATATCGTTAACTAAGCCGGTATAAGGCGCCATTACTTCAACGGTGCCGTGCGCGGTGGGTGCTATAACACCAAATAGAGTATCTGTTAGTTCAACGCTACCTGCTTTTGCTATCTCGGTTTTAATTCCTGCGCGTTCAATTGCTTGGGAGCTTAGCATTGTGCGCCCTTCTTCTTGCTCATAATGATAATTTATTTCAACGCCTTTATAGCGTGCCATTACATCAAGCTTAAACGAATGCGGCTCGTTTACGCTCACGGTACTTACTAAATAGTCATCTTCAGCTTTAAAACGAATAAGCTGTGGCTCTTCACTTAAACGCTGCACATTTATGGTTACGTCTAACTGATTTATATCCACAGCTTTATCGTTATTAAACCCATATATTCGCAGCTCGGTATTACCTGCAAACTGGGTTAACTTAAGCTCTAAATCAAGCGCGTTATTGGTTAGTAAAAACCCGCCGTGTGGGCCTTTTTGTGTGTGTTCGTCTTTGTGGCCTTCTTCGTGATGGCTATCAGATGCCATAGCCGTGCTACTTAAAAATGGGAGTGTAAATAATTGCGTTATAAATAATGCGATAAGAGTGTTATTCATGATTGATGAGTCTCAATTAAAGGTTGGCCAGTTAAACGCTCAAGGGTAAGCAGCACTTGGTATAGCTCGCTATGGATGTTGATAAGTGCCCGTTTAGAATCAAATAAAGCTTGCTGTGCGTCTAGCAATTGCAATATCGATATTTGCCCTTGTTGGTAGCTCTTTAAGCTTTGTTCTATAAGCGTTTTCGCTTGAGGAATAACGTGCTGCGCTAAAAGTTGTGCTTGCGCAGTTTTACCTTGGTAATACGCATACAAAGTGCGTATTTGCTGGCGTAGCTGAATACGTAATTGCCCTTGTTGCTCATTAAGTAGCGTAAGTTGATGCTTTGCAGCCTCAATATTACCGCTATTAGAATTGCTTAACTGCAGCGGCATTGAAAACGAAAACACCAACGAGCTGGCATCAGTTTGCTGGTTATATCGCACGCCCCCCCCCAGGGTTAAATCGCTTTGCCCGCTTGAGCGTTGCAGCGACAAATTAGCCGTTTGCTGCATATATTGCTGCTGTAGCAGTGCAAATTCAGGTGCTGTATTTACCGCATCAAGTAGCGCTGCTTCACTTTTAATAGCAGCTATTTGTGATAAATCGCCAGCATAGTAATCACTCACTTGCGGCTCTTGCCAAAGCTCGGTTAGAGCTAAGCGCGCACGCTCAAATTCGCTATTTAGCATCAGCGTATTTAAATCTACTTGGCTTAATGCATAACGCATGCGGGTTACATCAGCACTTGAGGCTGCACCCGCTTTAGCGCGTTTTTCAATTGCGTTAAGTGCCTGCTTAACGGTGTTTTTACGCTCACTATTTAAAGCAATTAACGCCTGAAATTTAAGTATTTGGTAATAGCGCTCAGCGGTGGTTGCTAAAAGTGCTAACCGAGTATTTTTATACTCAATTGTTTGCGCTTTTATATTTGCCGTGGCGTAGTTAATGCGGTTTTGGCGTTTATTACCCAGCTCTATTAATTGGCTTAAAGCCAGCGTGTACTGCGCCCCCGAAAACGCATGGGAGCCATGGGTTCCTAAAAAGTTTTCAGCTTCAAAACTCAGCTCAGGATTAGGTGAAAGCGCAGCTTGGGTTTTAAGCGCCGTTAATATTTTTTGATGATACGGGTAGCGTTTAAGCTCAGCATTTTGCTGCTCGGTATTTTTAAGCGCTTGCTCTAGCGTTAATACGTTTTGAGGCTCATTTTTTGCCAAAACGCTCATTGCTGGTAATGCGCACAGTAGCGCCACCAGCATAAGTGGTTTTTTGTTCATATAGCATGTCCGTTTTTTAACAAACAGAGTTGACTTAATCACTACGCCTATTTTAAAAACAAGCGCAATTAAGCAACCTAAATATGTACATAACTAGCCTTTTAGCGCACAGGCGCAGGCCGTTATTTACAAAGTGTTTAAAATTAAAAACTAGCTATAAAAATTTGGTGGCGGAACATCTGGTGGATAGTTTAAACCGCTATAGCACGCAGGCAGTGTAGCTTGGCTTTGCTCAGGGCTTATAGAGTGATTTAGCGTACTGTAGTAACCACAGTGGCAATGCTGATGGGCATGTATTTCAGTAGGTGATTGCGCATCTTCATCGTTTGCATTTGTTTGAGAATGAACATGCGTAACGTGATCAACTTCTTCTTGCAGGTGATACGCCGCCGCATCACAGCTAATAAAGCTGTGCACAAGCACTAAAAGTATCACGACTAAAAAGTAGTTTGAGCGCATTACCTACCTAAAAACTCTAAAATGCAATTTAAGAAATCGCACAATACCTTAAATTTATTCAAATGTAGAGAGCCGCTTACGTTATTTTCTAAATTCACTTGGTGATACACCCACTGACTTTTTAAACCGTTTAGAAAAATTAAATATATTAGGATACCCCACGTAAGCAGCAATATGGGCAACAGGCCATCGGGTATTTAGTAGTAAGCTTTTAGCTCGTTTAATGCGTAAATAAATAAGCTGCTGCATAGGGCTTTTACCAAATTGCGCTTGGCATAACCTATGTAAATGCGGTGCTGAGTAATGCACGTGCTCGCACATAACCTCTATAGTCCAATCAAACTGTAAGCGCTCTTCTACCTCTAAAAACAAGCTGGTTAATCTGGTTTGCCCGCCTTTTTGCTGCTCGCTTTGAAGCGTAGTGTTTAAATAGTGGCTTAAAATAGGCATAACACCTTCGCGCAAAGTAGCATTACTTTCGCTATATAAAAGCTCCATAGCTAAATGTAATGGCGCTAATTGCTGATTAGTTAATACCTTAGCCTGTGCTAAATTTAAATGTTGCCAACGTTTAGTGTTTGCAAGGTTTAGCCAAATCACATCCCACTTTTCGCTTGCTATTTTAACCTCAAAACTTTGCCTTGCAGGCAATATAGCTAAGCTATTTTCAGTTAATGAGTATTCGTTATTAACTGTTTTAAGTGTGCCCTGACCAGCCAAAGTATAAAAAAGAGTGTGTTCAAGCGGGTTAGTACGTGCAACACAATAGTCACCCAATAAATTAGAGCAACCTGCCAGCTCTATTTCAAGGTTTGGCATTTGCGAAAGCGTGGTTAAATCAATAAACCGCTCTGTACACTCTGGGCCAATATCGAGTACATCTACAATAGTGTTACGCATAATTTAAAATGATAGTTTTGGATAAATAAAAGAGAGCTTTAAGCATAACCTCAACGTATTATTTTAGCTATATTTAAGCCACTATAATTGCCATACATGCAATAGGACACCAATGAACTCACTACAACACATAATTAACCGCCGTGATTGGGAAAACCCAATTTCAGTACAAGTTAATCAAGTAAAAGCGCACAGCCCACTCAATGGATTTAAGAGCGTTGACCATGCCCGTACTAACACACAATCACAAAAACAAAGTTTAAACGGCCAATGGGATTTTAAATTATTTGATAAACCCGAAGCGGTTGATGAATCACTGCTAAGTGAAACACTAAACAGCGACTGGCAAAATATTACAGTGCCTTCTAACTGGCAATTACACGGCTTTGATAAACCTATTTACTGTAATGTTAAATACCCATTTGCAGTTAACCCGCCATTTGTACCAAGCGATAACCCAACAGGCTGTTACCGCACTGAATTTACTATTACAGCGGATCAATTAGCGCAGCGTAACCATATTATTTTTGAAGGCGTAAACTCGGCGTTTCACCTTTGGTGTAACGGTCAATGGGTGGGCTACTCGCAGGATAGCCGCTTACCGAGCGAGTTTGATTTAAGCGAACTGTTAGTAGTAGGCACCAACCGCATTGTCGTTATGGTTATTCGCTGGAGCGATGGCAGTTATTTAGAAGATCAGGACATGTGGTGGCTAAGCGGTATTTTTCGCGATGTTAACTTACTTACAAAACCACAAAACCAAATACGTGATGTGTTTATAACCCCAGATTTAGACGCTTGCTATCGCGATGCAACGCTACATATAAAAACCACGATAAATGCGCCAAATAACTACCAAGTAGCAGTACAGGTTTTTGATAATGAGCAAGCATTGTGTGAGCCACACATACAAAGCACTAACAATAAACGCGTTGATGAAAAAGGCGGCTGGAGCGATGTTGTATTTCAAACCATTGATATACAAAGCCCTAAAAAGTGGACCGCCGAAACCCCCTACTTATACCGCTGTGTTGTAAGCTTATTAGATGAAAAAGGCAACACAGTAGATGCAGAAGCCTATAGCATTGGCTTTAGAAAAGTAGAAATGCTTAACGGGCAGCTTTGCTTAAACGGCAAACCGCTACTAATTCGCGGTGTTAACCGCCACGAGCATCACCCAGAAAACGGCCACACAGTTACTACCGCCGACATGATTGAAGATATTAAGCTGATGAAGCAAAATAACTTTAATGCTGTACGTACTGCTCACTATCCTAACCATCCACGCTTTTACGAGTTATGTGACGAGCTAGGTTTATACGTAGTGGACGAAGCCAATATAGAAACCCACGGCATGTTTCCTATGGGGCGTTTGGCAAGCGATCCGCAGTGGGCAGGCGCATTTATGTCGCGCTATACACAAATGGTTGAGCGCGATAAAAACCACGCCTCTATTATTATTTGGTCACTGGGTAACGAATGCGGACACGGCGCCAACCACGATGCTATGTACGGATGGTCAAAAAGCTTTGACCCTTCTCGCCCAGTGCAATACGAAGGTGGCGGCGCAAATACCACAGCAACCGACATTATTTGCCCAATGTATGCCCGTGTAGATACGCATGTTGCCGACGACGCCGTACCAAAATATTCAATTAAAAAATGGCTAAGCCTACCGGGTGAAACGCGCCCGCTTATTTTATGTGAGTACGCCCATGCAATGGGTAACAGCCTAGGTAGCTTTGACGATTACTGGCAAGCATTTAGAGAATATCCGCGCCTACAAGGTGGCTTTATTTGGGATTGGGTAGACCAAGGTTTATCTAAAACTGACGAAAACGGTGAGCATTATTGGGCTTACGGTGGCGATTTTGGTGATGAACTAAACGACCGCCAATTTTGTATAAACGGCTTATTATTTCCAGATCGCACACCGCATCCAAGCTTGTTTGAAGCTAAATACAGCCAGCAACATTTACAATTTACGCTGCGCGAGCAAACTAAAAATCAATACACTATTGATGTATTTAGCGATTATGTATTTAGACACACAGATAACGAAAAACTGGTTTGGCAGTTAATGCAAAATGGCATCTGTGTTGAACAAGGCGAGCATGTACTTAATATTGCTCCTCAAAGTACACACACGTTAACAATTAAAACTAAAACAACGTTTGAACAAGGTGCGCAATACCACCTTAATTTAGATGTAGCACTAATTAACGATTGTAGCTTTGCAAGTGCCGAGCATGTATTAAACACCGAGCAGTTTAAGCTTATAAATAGTAATAATTTAAACAGTGAATCATTTGCACCAACTACAGAGCAAAGCGCTACAAGTGTTAACGAAACCGACTCTCAACTAAGTATTGAAAACGATAAATTTAAACTTGTTTTTAGCAAGCAATCAGGGCTTATAGAGCAGTGGTTACAAAACGATACTCAGGTTATTAGTAGCCCACTGGTTGATAACTTTTATCGCGCCCCGCTTGATAACGACATAGGCGTAAGCGAAGTAGATAACCTAGACCCTAATGCATGGGAGGCACGTTGGTTACGTGCAGGTATAGGGCAATGGCAGCGCACATGTAGCTCAATTCACGCAGTGCAATCAAGCGTTGATATACGTATTACTTGTGTATTTAATTACGAATTTAATGGCGTGCTACAGGCTCAAACACAGTGGCTATATACACTAAATAATACCGGTAATATTAGCTTAAATGTTGATGTGCACTTAAACGATACACTGCCGTCAATGCCGCGTATAGGGCTAAGTACAACCCTTAACAAGCAAAGCGATACAAAAATAAACTGGCTAGGTTTAGGGCCTTTTGAAAACTACCCAGATCGTAAAGCCGCAGCACGTTTAGGTTATTACAGCTTGAGCTTAAATGAGCTACATACACCGTATATATTCCCAACCGATAACGGCCTGCGTAGCGATTGCCAATTACTGCGTATTAATAATTTAACCGTAACCGGTGCGTTTTTATTTGCAGCCAGTGAGTATTCGCAAAATATGTTAACGCAAGCGAAACACACTAACGAACTCATTGCTGATGATTGCGTACATGTACACATTGATCATCAACATATGGGGGTTGGTGGCGATGATTCATGGAGCCCAAGTACCCATAAAGAATATTTACTTGAGCAAAAGCAGTACAGTTATTCTTTAACATTATCTGCTGAATAATTTAAACAAAAATAGCGGCCAAATTGGCCGCTATTTTTTTAATTAACACACACTATTTATTAGCGAGCTTTTTAGCTAATACGTTATCAAGAGAAAAGCTTCCTGCTCCTTGAATTGCTAAAACTACAGTTACTACAAGTAACGTTAATGCGTATTCATAGCCATTGTTTGCCATAAATAAGCCATTACTAATATGTACGCTAAAAATAGCAATCAGCATAGTAAAGCCGGCAACTACAGCTGCTGGGCGAGTTAACAAACCAATTGCTAATGCAATGCCACCAAAAAACTCAGCGCTACCTGCCATCATTGCTAACCAATAGCCAGGCTCTAAACCAATACTCGCCATCCATTGGCCTGTACCTTCAAGCCCGTAACCGCCAAACCAAGCAAATAGTTTTTGTGCACCATGCGCCGCTAAAATAAGGCCAACTGGTACTCGTAAAATTAATGCTGCTACGCCTGCTTTTGAGCTAAGTAATGTGTTTAGTAATTTCATGAGTTTTAGTCCTGTTTTAATTTATTTAATCGTTAGGTTTTTCCTAACCGTTGAACACAGTTTACTATCATCATTAAAAAACATTAATATGGGATTTATTGGTTAATTAGCAACGCAGTATTTATAATAATCCATAAAAAAATCGCCAACCCAAAGGTTGACGGTTTTTTATTAACGTATTACTTAGGGCGTGTTGATCTTTGTGGATTGAAATTTGTTCAATCCAAGGAAGATTAAATCGCGGCGCGAGGTTTGTAACCTAGTGGGCTAAGTAAAAACCGAGCAACAAAGAGTTAATCGTCCCTAGAAAGAACCCAAAGGGCAGCGCATGTTTGGTATTTATGCTGCGTTATCGCCTATTCATGGGGAATAACCACACTACATAGTCTCCGCCTTGCCTAAAAACCAAACATACTGCTGCAAATTCACCCACCAAAGATCAACACGCCCTAGTATATTTAAGTAAGCGCTTAGCTTTGAAAATTAAGCAACCGCTTGCTCTAAAATTTCGCGGCTTTCTTTTAGCGTAATAGCTTGGTTTTCGCCTAGAGCAACCATGCCGTGAGCTTCAAGTTTGCCAATAATATTGTCAATAGCAGCGGCTTTATCATCGCCATGTTCAGTAAGCTGGGTCGCTACGTCGAGGCTATGGTAAAACGCCTCAATTGCTGCAATTGTTTTCTCTGCTAAATCTTCAGATTGCTCAAGACCAAATACGTTTTTACCCATTTGCTCAAGCTTTGCTTTTTTAACTGCAAATTGGTTACGTAATAAAGAAGGCTGAACAATAGCAAGTGAACGTGCATGATCAACACCGTAAGCGGCTGTAAGCTCGTGGCCAATCATGTGTGTTGCCCAATCTTGCGATACACCAGAACCAATTAAACCATTAAGTGCTTGGTTAGCAGCCCACATAAGGTTTGCACGCCATGCGTCATCTTGGTTTTCAAAGTTATCACCTAAAGTTTTAAGCGTTCTTAAAAGTGCTTCAGCGTAACCTTCTTGAACTAATGCTGTTTCAGGGAATGTTAGGTACTGCTCACAGGTATGAACCCATGCATCTACTAAACCATTCACAAGTTGGCGCTGCGGTAATGTTTTCATTACATCAGGGTCCATAATCGCAAACTTAGGAAGTACTTCTGGTGATGCAAACGGTAGTTTTTGCTTCGTTGCTTCTTTGCTCACAACTGAGTTTTGGTTAGACTCTGAACCCGTTGCTGGCAATGTTAATATTGCACCGATTGGTAATGCGCTAGTAATAGTATGCTTACCAGTAGGAATATCCCAACCTTCGCCATCATAAACGGCTGATGCGGCAATGTATTTAACGCCGTCGATCACTGAACCGCCGCCTACGCCTAATACGAAGTCGATATCTTGTTCTTTACAAATTTTTACTGCTTGGTCTAGCACTTCAATTGTAGGGTTAGCGCCAACGCCCGAAAACTCAACCCAATCAAAGCCTTCAAGTGCTGCTGCAACTTGGTCGTACACGCCGTTCTTTTTAATTGAACCGCCGCCGTACACTACAAGTACTTTTTGATCTTTTGCGATCAAATCAGATAGTGCCGCAATTTGTTGCTGACCGAATTGGATAAGAGTTGGATTTACGTAGCTAAATTTCATTATTTTGCTCCTAGGTGACGGTTAAATACTAAATAGAATGCTTAGTTACTAGCTAAGCCAAATTCCAATGAGTGCATATTAGTAGCAAAACAAACATAAAAAAAGCCCAATAACTCGCAAAAGCTTGCCTAAAACTACCAACATTGTTATTTTACGCAAAATACACTCAATTAAAGATGCCTTTTATGCCCACCATAGCCAATATGTTGCAACAATACGCCGAGCATAATCAATTACTCAGCTTTGAAGGCACCATGGAAACTATCATTCCAGGCGTGTATTTTCATCGAGCAACTAAAAGCTCGCCGCGCCAACCGCTTATATATAACTCAGGTATTATTATTGTTGGGCAAGGTCATAAAATAATTCACTTTCCTGAACATCAAATAAAATACGGCGCAGGCGACTACTTAGTCCTTGGCGTACCGGTGCCATTAGAGTGTGAAGCATTTACTGATAACGACTTACCCGTTATGGGCATTGCCATAGATATAAACCCTGCAATGCTACACAAACTCGTTAATCAAATAATGCAGCATAAGCCTCTTTCAGCGTCATCGTCTTCTGCACAAGTTGGCGCAGTACAGTCGGCAACTTTAGATACAGCAATGGAGCTCGTTACTCATCGGTTATTAACTGTTTTAAATAACCCCATTGAGGCTGACATTTTTGGCGAGGATATAGTAAAAGAATTGGTATATCGCGTACTTTGTGGTCCACAAGGACATACTTTAATAGGGCTTGCTATGCATGATGGGCATTATGCACGTATCGCCCGCACGCTCTCAACTATGCATAGTAGTTATGCCAATCAAATTACGGTTGAAGGGTTAGCTGAAGATGTAAACATGAGCGTATCGTCGTTTCATCGTGCTTTTAGGCAAGTAACGTTTGAATCCCCTCTACAGTATTTAAAAAAAGTACGCTTAGCTAAGGCTAAAGAACTTATAACCACTAGTGGAAGTAAAGCCAACGAAGCTGCATTAAAGGTTGGCTATACCAGCCCATCGCAATTTAGCCGCGAATTTAAACGCCACTTTAATAAAACACCTAGCGAAGTATTAACTCAGTTACATAGCTAGCCCACAAAAAAGCCACTATAAAAGTGGCTTTAAATAGCACGAGTGAAAAACTATACTTTTTTAAACAAAACCTCTGGGTTTACCATGGTTTTCATTTCAAGCACATTGCCATTTGGATCTTCAATAAAAAACGTTTCTTGCTCAAACTCATCACCAATAAAACGGCGGTATGGTTTATCTAGGTATTCAATACCCGCATCTTCAATACGCTTTTTTAACCCGCTAAACTCATCTTCAGATAAGTGAATACCAAAGTGAGGTACTGCTACGGCTCCCATATCAACATCATGGCGAACTGTTGGTAAGCGCTCAACACTTTGGTGCAAGGTAAGTTCATTGCCCCAAAAATCTATATCTACCCAGCGACCTTCTTCACTATTACCCGTTTTACAGCCTAGTACGTCACAATAAAACGCTTTAGCCACTTTTAAATCGCCAGCCGGAATAGCCAGATGCAAACAGTTAGACATAAATAACCCTTGGTTAACACTTTAATACATTAAATTATCGCCATTATACATAATTTGTGATTTATAGAACATTAACAGCAACGCTATTAAGCATATTTAATACCTAAAAGTAGTTTAAAAAACACGCTTTTTAAATGTGTAATTACTTATAACATTTATTTGTTAGAGAGTATTAGAAAGCGCAAAAGGATTAGTTTAAAATGCGCCGCTATGATTAAATTCTTACTTTTAAAATTCATTACTTTCTTTTTAGGCTTTGTAGCTTGCTTTGCTATGCACACTACTTTTGCACTGCCTTTAGTAATTTCTGCCGCGCTAACGGGGCTTATTGGCTCTTTTATTCCTTTTCCTGCGCGTTATAAAAACCATCCTTATGCTGCAATTTATGCTGGTAGCTTTGCCGGTATGTGCTCAACTCATTTAATTACCAGTTACTGGGAAATTGCTATTATTTCGCTTATTGGCTCAAGTTTGTATGTGCTTACTATGAATATGTTTACAGGCTTTGGTGGCAAACTTGGCAGTGTCGCTTTTGCAAGCGTGGCACTTTTTGTATTAGCTAAAGGAATCGTACTATGAGTATTGAATACCCATTACTTGTACTGCTTGGTGCTTTTTTAACGTTTTACTTAGCTAAACATAGTCGCTTTGATGGTATAAGAGCATCCTCTTCACTTTCTATTATTGCTTACTTAATTTTTAGCGCATTGAATTTAAACCCCGATTTATACGCGATTATATTTTTTGGCGGTACATTTATTGGCATGAGCGCCCCGCATCGTTTTGGTATTTATACCGTAGCAAGCTCATCTGTTTTATTTTCAATATTATTTGAATTTCTTGTACCAAAACTTGACGGCTACGGTGGTGCACTAGGTATTAGTGCATTTTTATCTGTATGTATTTGCCATACCTGTATTTTGTTAGGTGCCCCAAGAAGTAAAAAACCACCGCCAGTTCAATAAAAAATTATTGAGCTGGTCTAGTTTCTCCCAGCATTCGCTTTAATATAGTAGAGAAATTAGAGTGTAAAATATTCATGTTTTAAGCTGTTCTTTTTCTCTGCAAGTCTGTTAGAATCTTTCGCGAACTTTATTTACCCTAAATAAAGACAATCATATATGGATTTATGAAAATGAAAAAACTAATCGCAGTAGCTGCACTATCTTTACTTCCTTTCTCAAACGCAATGGCTGACCAAGATATTGGTTGTGGTCTTGGTTCTATGTTATTTGCAGGTCAGCAAGGTAAAGGCGTTAAAATTTTAGGCGCTACAACAAACGGTACTTCTGGTAACCAAACTTTTGGTATCACTTTTGGTACTTTAGGTTGTGATGGTACTGGTACAGTAACGTCTTCAGAAAAAATTGCTTTATTCATCGACGGTAACATGGAGCAACTTGCTCGTGATATGTCAAAAGGTGAAGGCGAAACTTTAGCTACTCTAGCTGAAGCTTGGGGTGTTGCAGATCAAGATAAAGCAGCATTCAACGCGCTTGCTCAAGCACAGTTTTCTTCAGTATTTACTTCTGAAAACGTAACTTCGCAAACAGTTTTAGAAAACCTAAACACTGTTCTTGCAAGTAACGCACAACTTGCTTCTTATACTCTTTCTTAATCAGCTAAATTAGCCGGTTTTATACGTATAAATAAAGCCGCTGGAGTATTTCTCTAGCGGCTTTTATTGTTTAGTGATTATGAAAAAAATATTCTTTGTTTTATCAATTGCGCTGTTTAGTACTTACGTAAACGCTCAAAGTTTTAAAAATGACACCTTAGCAACCGACCCTTACTGGCTCAAATTAGGTCATTACCGTGGGGCCACATTAGGTGGTTGGAAAAGTGAAGTAGATAGTGCTGAGTTTTTTTTATCTCCTATAGGTAAAACAAGTCCACTGGACGAACTTGAAGCCACTATAGCCGCATTTAGTGGTAAAAATACTGACCCAAAAACAACACAATCTCGTTGTCGGTTTCCAGCACGCTATAAATGGCTAAAAACAAAAATTAAAAATAACTGGCCCGCGCTTAATTGCCCAGAGCTTCAGGCGTGGCAAAAAATAATAAACCCAAAAGGGGTTACGTTAGTTTTTCCTACTGCATTTATGAATAGCCCATCATCAATGTTTGGTCACACCTTACTTCGTATTGATGCAAAAGATCAGACCCGCCATAAAGAGTTGCTCGCATTCGCAGTTAATTTTGCAGCAGAACCAGACGGCTCAGACAATGCAGCTATGTACGCACTAAAAGGCCTGATTGGCAGCTATCCTGGTAAATTTTCGCTTATGCCGTACTATAAAAAAGTACGCGAATATAATGATTTAGAATCTCGTGATATTTGGGAATACAAACTTAATTTATCTGAGCCACAAGTAGAGCTTATTTTATTGCACTTATGGGAGCTACAATCAGCTACATTTGATTACTTTTTTATTGATGAAAACTGCTCTTACCAATTACTTGCATTATTACAACTCGCACAAGAGGACCTTGATTTAACATCGTCATTTAATATGCAAGCTATTCCATCAGATACCGTTGCAGTACTAAGAAATAACAACTTACTACAAACACCTAATTACCGCCCTGCTTTTGGCACTAAGCTTTACCATTACTCTACTCAAATGACTAACGAACAACTTGATGATGCAAGAGAGTTAATGCAAGGTGGCTCCCTCAATACTCGTAATTACTCACAGTCGCAATTAGTCGCAATATTAGAAATGGCGTATGAATGGTTAAATTTTGAATTTTACGATAAAGCATTAAAGCGTGAAGAAATTGCACCGCGACTAACTAAGCTACTACTAATGCGCAGCAAATATAAAGTAGCTTCGCCATTTACTAAGCCAAGTCGTCCTATTGCTTCTCCAGAGCAAGGTCATGGCTCTTCTAAAGTAACGCTTGGAAGAACTGAGTATGCCCATCAAAGTGACTTAACAAGCTTTGCGTATCGCCTTGCATACCATGATTTATTAGATAGCTCAGCTGGATTTATTCCTGGTGCTCAAATTAGCTTTTTTGATATTGAAGGTGCCATAAGCGACAAGGGTAACACTCGACTTGAGCATTTTTATTTATTGGATGCCATGTCACTTGCGCCCGATAACCGAGTTTTTGACAGTTGGTCGTGGAATTTTAAAATGGGATTTGATCGTCAGCCTAATAATAATATTCAACAAGGTCGTTGGTTTGCTAAAGGTGGATACGGAAAATCAATCGGTAACCCAAACACGTTACACGGCTATTTACTTGGCCAAGTTGAATTTAATAATGGTGACATAACAGACAACCTAACAACAGGCATTGGTAGTGAAGCTGGTGCAATATGGCAAATAAATAACAGTCATAAACTCGCTCTTACGGCAAACATAACATGGTTAATAGATGGCCAAGCAGATAAACACAGTGACTTTGCAATAAAGTGGAATTACTCCTTATCACGTAATTTATCTATACGTACTGAGCTTAAAAACCAACATTGGTATACAAGTAGTACATCGGCTAAATTTGCAATTCAATACTACTTTTAATCATTGCATATACCCACAAGGGCTTAATTATTTTTACAGCGCTTGTGGGTATATAAAACTTTACTCAATACACGTTCAATTTTCACTTCTTTAACTATGCAATAGACTCTCTACATACCTATTCATTTACTTATTTTATACATTTGAGTATGTATTTCAGGCAAGACCCTTTAAACTCAAAGTATTGTAGTTAGAAAGATTCTCTTATGTATCTGCGTGTTGTAGTTTTCATTTTCGTTTTTATTTTTTGCAGTAATGTAAGGGCAGTAAGCTCTCTTACTTTTATTGCCGAAGATTTACACCCTTACCATTTTAAAAACAAAAGCGGTGAAGCTGACGGAGCTTCCGTTGATATTGCTAAGGCTGTTTTAAAAGAAGCAAAGCTACAAGCTAAATTTGAAATAATGCCAATGGCACGAGCCTTTCATCAGCTAGCAGCTAATCCAAACACAATTATGCTCTCTTTATTAAAAACTCCCGCTAGGCAAAATCAGTTTAAATGGTTAGGAGCGGTATATTTTACTGATGCCTACCTAGTTAGTTTAAAAAGCCACAAAGACGAAGTAACTCATTTAAATCATGCAAAATTTTATAAAGTAGGCACTATTCGTGGATATTTGAGTGCCAAATATTTAATAAAAATGGGGTTTGAAGAAGATAAAAATTTAATACTAGCTAGTTATTATCAGCAGGCATGGCAAATGCTTTATAAGGGTAGAACTGACTTTGTCCTTATGAATACACTCACCTTAGATAATGAACTAAAAATGTCAGGGCTCGACCCAGACTTAATAACTAAACGACTTCATTTAGCTGATTTTCCTTCAATACTCTATTTTGCTGCTAATAATCAGCTTGACGATAAAACAGCAAACTTAATCTCGCAGGCATTAAAAACTATAAAAGTAAGTGGCGAATACCAAGCCATTTTAAAAAAGTGGCAACTCCCTCTTCCTCCTTCTATAAATTAAACCTATTTAAATAAGTATATTAGCAAACATCAAGCGCTACCAAATATGATGAAAAACACCTCTGTTTAACAATTTTAAATAACATAATAACGTTAACCAACCCTATTGGTTAACCAAAATACCGTCATTAAAATAACAATTAATTATAAAAAACTACAAATTGGTAAGTTTTAATTTTTAAATTGGTATGTTAGATTGAAGTTAAGCGACGCCTGTACCGCGCAATTTTTACTTCATCACACAGAGACAATAATGATAAAAAATACATCCACATTTAAACTTACGGCTTTAGCCGTTATCACACCTCTACTTTTTACGGCTTGTTCAAGTACCCAAAGCACTAATCAGCAAAGCGATGCGCCGGTACCAGCAACAAAGTTTGATTTATCACACTGGAAAATAAATGTACCAGTTGATTTAAACAACGACGGTAAAATTGATGAAATAGATGTAGAAGAAATTCAGACTTACGCACACCCTGATTTTTTCTATCTTGATGATAAAGGCTACATGGTATTCACCTCGCCTAATAAAGCGCTTACAAGTGCTAACTCTACTAATACCCGTAGTGAACTTAGACAAATGATCCGTGGATCAAATACTAAGATTAAAACTAAACACTCTAAAAACAACTTTGCTTTAGCTGTTCACCCGCTATCAGACCGATTTGGTTCTGTTGGTGGAAAAATGGAAGCAACGTTAAAAGTAGATCACGTTGCGCTACGTGCAACTGATCCTGATAAAAAAGCGGCTTACTCGGTTGTTGTAGGGCAAATTCACGCAGGTAAAGATCAGGCACTTATTGATACCAAGCTTGGTTATGGCTGGGGGAATGAACCACTTAAAATATATTACAAAAAATGGCCAGGGCATAAAACAGGCTCAGTTTTTTGGAACTACGAACGTAATTTACCTAAAACCAATCCTGACCGTAAAGACATTACTTACCCAGTTTGGGGTAATACATGGGAAAACCCTAACGAGCCTGGCAGTGCCGGTATTGCACTAGGTGAAGAATTTAGCTACACGGTCAATGTGTATAAAAATGTTATGCACCTTACATTTAGCGCACAAGGCAAAGAAGACGTTAACTACTCTATTAACTTAGGTAATAACGTAGATGCTTATGGCAAAGTGGACGAAAAAGACCATCCACATGGTTACGCTGCAGATTGGCATTACTTTAAAGCCGGCGCTTATAACCAATGTAGTACTAAAAGCGCGAAAGGTATTTGGTACCCAGGTTGTTTAGGTACTGGCGATTGGTCTACAGATAAACAAAATGGCGATTACGCTCAAGTAAGCTTTAGTAAACTAGAGTTAAGCCCAGCGACACCGCCAACAAAATAACTAGGCTAGTACAGCCTCAGATAAGTAATTTTTTAGTGATGTAAACAGTGGCGTTGGTAGATTATTAATATCGCACCAGCGCCACTTTAAACATTTATTAGGCTCTTTAAGCTCAGGCTCTCCGCCTTCAAAATCAGCTTTTACATACAACGTAATATAGTGTTTGTTCTCTGCTGTAAAAATATCATTGGTAAAATCAAGCTTAGTAATTTTACTTACCTTTAAACCTGTTTCTTCAAACACTTCTCGTATTGCACATTGCTCAACACTTTCACCAAACTCTAAATGTCCACCAGGTGTTGCCCATGTATTAGCACCATGCGCGCCAATACGCTCACCTAGTAAAATTGTGTTTTGGTGCTTTATGATAACCGCAACTCCTACTCTTACTACGTTACTCATATCGTATTTTCTCTTATTTTTACTGCCCGCCATGCTGAACCACACGCTTTGTATTGTCAATTTTGTATTTTTAAAACCAGTGTATTGATTAACTTTTAGCCGACCAAGGTCGAATAGCTTGCTTGCTAAAAAAAGCCTACATTTTGTAAGGTCTCTCACACACAAATTTAGCTTTAGGAGCCTTACATGTCAGGCAAATATAAACAGCAATATAATGCCTTTAAGCAAAACCCAGCCCAATTTTGGCTCGAACAAAGTAAAAATATTCCGTGGTATAAAACCCCCACAAAAGCATACACACAAGACGACGACGGGCTTTATCATTGGTTTAGCGACGGGCAATTAAACACTAGCTTTTTAGCGCTAGACCAGCACGTTATTGCCGGATTTGGCGAGCAAACAGCACTGATTTACGACTCCCCAGTCACTAATACAAAGCAAACTTACAGCTACTCACAACTACAACAAGAAGTTGCTAAATTTGCAGGCGTAATACAATCGTTAGGCGTTACAAAAGGCGATCGCGTTGTTATTTATATGCCAATGATCCCACAAGCGGTTATTGGTATGTTGGCGTGCGCTCGCCTTGGTGCTATTCATTCGGTGGTATTTGGTGGGTTTGCTGCACACGAATTGGCTGTACGCATTGATGATGCCAAGCCCAAACTTATACTTAGCGCCTCATGCGGTGTTGAAGTAAACAGCGTTATTGAATACAAACCACTCATTGATAACGCAATAGAGCTTGCTGCGCATAAAGTAGAACACTGCGTTATTTATCAGCGTCCACAAGTAACCGCCACTCTTAAGCCTAAACGAGACATAGATTGGACTCAGGCAATGCAAACGGCTGCAAGCGCAGATCCGATGCCTGTAAATGGAGATGATCCGCTTTATATTTTATATACCTCAGGCACGACAGGCACACCCAAAGGCGTAGTACGCGAAAATGGCGGTCACGCAGTGGCAATGCAATACAGCATGGCAACCGTTTATGGTATGAAGCCCGGCGACGTATTTTGGGCAGCGTCTGACATTGGCTGGGTGGTTGGGCACTCTTATATAGTTTACGCACCGCTAATGTATCGCTGCGCGACCGTATTATATGAAGGTAAACCCGTTAAAACGCCCGATGCTAGTGCATTTTGGCGCGTGGTAGAAGAATATAAAGTAAATGCATTATTTAGTGCCCCCACCGCATTTAGAGCAATTAAAAAAGAGGATCCAAATGCCGATGGTTTTAATCAATACGATACCTCAAGCTTAAAACGTTTATTTTTAGCTGGCGAGCGGTTAGATCCTCCCACTTACGAGTGGCTTAAAGAAAAAACCAAACTGCCAGTGCTCGATCATTGGTGGCAAACAGAAACCGGCTGGGCTATTGCTTGTAACCCTGTAGGGCTTGAGTACTTAGCAACAAAACCTGGCAGCTCTACCGTGCCTACTCCAGGTTTTGACGTGCGAATATTAGATATGGATGGCAATGAATGCGCAGCTAACGAGCAAGGCGCCGTGGTAATTAAACTGCCACTTCCACCAGGTTGCCTACCAACTATTTGGCAGGATACCACGCGCTTTAAAGCAAGCTACCTAAATGAATACGAAGGTTATTATTTATCTGGCGATGGTGGTTATATTGATGAAGACGGCTACCTATTTATTATGGGCAGAACCGACGACGTTATAAATGTAGCAGGACATAGGCTTTCTACCGGCGAAATGGAAGAGATAGTAGCCGCGCACCCTGCTGTTGCTGAATGCGCTGTTTTTGGTGTGAACGATCCTCTAAAGGGGCAACTTCCTATGGGAATGATCGTGCTTAAAAATGATTTTATGGGCTCAAGTACCGACGTGGAACAAGCGCTTGTTTTAAGTGTTCGTAATCAGATTGGCGCTATTGCGTGCCTTAAAAATATAGTTAGCGTAGATAGGTTGCCCAAAACACGCTCGGGTAAAATACTGCGTAAAAATTTGCGCCAACTGGTTGATGGCGAAGAGCTACAAATACCTTCAACCATAGATGATGCCAGTATCTTTGAAGAAATAAACCAACAACTAACACAAAGATAAACCCAACCAACCTATCTAAAGCCATTTTTATAATGGCTTTTTATTTCATCCTTATATTTGATCCTTTTACTTAAGCTTTGGTTAGAGTTTAAGCTTTAATTTAACCAACAGCTGAAATTTTTTACGGCTTAATGCTTTCTTCTTTTGATAGCGTTATTAATTTAATCAATTTAAAAAGGAATGGTGTATGCCCCGCTTGCTACAAAAACTATTAACCACAGCCCTATTATTTATAGGCTTTGCCACACAAGCCTATGAAATAGAAGACTTAGGAGATGGCTTACACCGCTTTATAGACGACAGACACCGCTCAATATTTTTAATCACTTCTGAGGGCGCAATTGTTACCGACCCGCTTAATAAAAAAGCCGCCACCTGGTTAAACGAGCAAATTAAAACCCGCTATAACGTACCGGTAAAGTATGTAATTTATAGCCATAATCACAGCGATCATATTTACGGCGCCGAGGTATTTAAAAGCCCGCACACCACGTTTGTAGCGCATAAACTCGCTGCGCAAGATATTAAAAACACGCAAATGAAAACAGTAACGCCCAGCCTTACTTTTGATAACGAGCTACTACTTACCCTTGGTGATTCCACAGTAAAGCTTAACTACCATGGTCCAAACGATGGTCGTGGTTCGGTTAGTATATTATTCGAAAAGCAAAAAACACTATTTGTAGTTGATTGGATTGTTATTGGCAGAATGCCATGGCAAAAACTGTGGAGTTACGATATTCAAGGCATGATTAATTCAACCCAAGCGGTACTCAAATACGACTTTAATACCTTTGTAGGCGGACATGCCGATATGGGTAATAAAGCCGATGTAGCACGTTACTTAAGCTATTTAGAGCAGCTTTACAGCCAAGTAACCAAGGCTGCGCTTGCAGGGCAAAGCCTAGAGCAAATAAAACAAAACATTAAGCTCGATGAATTTTCAGATTTAAAGCAATACCAAGCCTGGCTGCCACTTAATATTGAAGGGGTATACAAGCGCCTCATGGAAGAATCCGGCATGGGCTGGCGCAGCGATTTATAAATTGTATGCGTGTGCATTTGTTGCTTGAATACAAGTGCATACGTATTCACATTGAATTAACAGTGCAAGCTTGTGATAGTGTACTTTTTGTATGCTAAGGCGCCACCATGAAATTAGTTGCTTTACTGTTTAGCTTATCAATATTTGTAGTGCATACCAGCTATGCAAACACGGCCACCATGCAAGTAAGTAAAGGCCAAATTGAGGTAATCGACAATATAGAATCACAGTTTGTAAAAAACCGCTTTTTAAATGTTTGGCTACCGCCAGGTTACAACAAAAACACCAACTACGACGTGCTCTACATGCATGATGGCCGCATGTTGTTTGATGCAAATAGCACATGGAACAAGCAAGAATGGCGCGTAGATGAAGTAGCCGGCACATTAATAGAGCAAGGCAAAGTACGCCCATTTATTGTGGTAGGCATTCCAAACGCCGTAGAAAACCGCCACAGCGAATACTACCCACAACAACCGTTTGAGGCCTTAAGCAAGCAAAAGCAAAACGCCCTTTACCAGTTAGAAAAATACCCAGGGCATAAATTATTTGCCTCTAAGGTTTACTCAGATAACTACTCACGCTTTTTAGTCAAAGAAGTTATTCCTTATATTGAGTCTAACTACAACGTAAACAAAGGCGCGCAGCACCGCTATATTGGTGGCTCTAGCATGGGTGGGCTAATATCGTGGTACACACTACTTAATTACCCTAACGAATTTGCCGGCGCTATTTGTATGTCGACCCACTGGCCAGGTATTTTTAGCCACGATGACGAAGTATTTGCCCAGTTTAAAAACTACATTGCCAACAACATCACAAAGCTAAGTAACCAAAAAGTGTATTTTGATTATGGCGATAGTACCTTAGATGCCATGTACCCTAAGTTACAAGCGCAAATTGATGATTTATTTATGGCGCAAAAATACCCAGCAAAACTTTGGCAAAGTCAGTACTTCCCTGGGGAAGATCACACCGAAAACGCATGGGCCAAACGCTTACATATTCCCCTTGAGTTTATGTTTAGAAAAACCAAGCAAGCTGCCCCCGAGTAATCATTTATACCAATCGGCTTAATTAAGTGATCTATTTTGAGGATGGAAAAACGTGTTGATAGCTAGGCAAAAAATTCGCTATTTAGTTGTTCTCGGCAATTGCTTCTGCATCCATGCAGTCGTAAATGAGAATTTTTTAACACAGGTAGCGACACGTTTAGCCCCTCAAAATGATTAAGTATTATTGCGGATGGTATTATAAGTAATACGCCCCATCATTAATCATAAAAAAGCGTATTAGCTAAAATCAACCACCACTTCATAACGCCCAGGCATGTCGTTTACTTCGTATACCCAACCGTGTCGTTTTATTATTTTTTCGCTTAACTCTAATCCTAAACCGTAGCCAATATTAGCGGGCTTGTCTGTGTTATTGGTGGCGTGTGGCGTATCAGTTTGTGCGCTGCTATTTACTATAATTACACGGCTACCCTGCTGAGTAATTCGCACTTGCCCTTGTTGCGTATGCTGATACGCATTACGTATTAAGTTAGTAAGCACAATGTGGCATGCGGTGGCTTCGGTATTAATAGTTGTACTTTGGTTATCGGTATTTATAAGTACATCAACTTGTTTTGAATTGAGTAAATAATCGAGTTCATTACTCAAGGTCGTTATTTTTTCGGCTAGGTTTACAGGCTCTGGTGCACTTTGCTGGTCGTCATTTCTGCTAAGCCACAATAACGTCTCGGTTAAATCGCTCATGGTTAAACCGGCGCGCTCTATTCGCTGCAGTGTAAGTTGCTGTTTATCACTTAACGGAGTTTTTTCGCTTAAGCGGTTAAGTAACTCAACGTTGCTGCGAATAACCGAAATTGGTGTACGTAACTCGTGGCTCGCATAACTTAAAAAGCGCTGCTCTCGCTCAAGGCTCTCGTGAGCAGAAAGCAAGCTACTGCGTATTAACGTTGCCAAGGTATTTAGTTCGTTATAGGTAAAGTCGGGCGGCGTGTTTTGTAAATTATTTTGATTTAACGACTTAGCCCAACCACGTAGCGATTCAACTGGCTTAGCTATTTTTTTCATTACCATAAACAAAAAGAAGGTAAATAAAGCAATTGCCGTAACCCCTGTTAACGCTATCCATGCCAACTTTTTTATAGGTTTATCGGGTGAGCTTTGTTTTTTAAGGCGCTCTTTTTCAAGCATAATGCGTGATACGTAACGGGGCTCCCCTGCAGGGTTTTGAAAATACGCTACAAAATAGAGGTCTTCCGGCATTGAAAAAAACGATGGTTTTACTTTGCTTTTTTGCAATACGCCAATCTCTGTAGGCTTTGTAAAGCGTTGCTGAATTTCGCTTGGCATGTCTTCCCAGCGACTCGCTATTTTAAAGCCAATCATTTCTGCAGGTTCACCGTTTTTAACCTCAGTAGATTGCGAAAGCGCATGCATTACGCCATTTAACCCTCGGTCTAAGCCATCAATAAAATAATTAACACTTAAAAACGAAAAACCAATTGCCATTAATGAACTTAAAAGCACCATGGTGGCAAAAAAATACAACCTCAGGCTGGGTCTAATTTTCATGCTTGAGTCCCATTTTTTAATTTTAGCGCAAACCCTACACTGGGTATTGTTTCTAGTACGGCTTGGCAATGCGCTTGCTCTAGCTGTTTACGCAAATGATGAATATGCACTTTTAAGCTATTGCTGTCTGGCTGATCGTCTCCCCATATTGCTTGCATAATTACCTGTCGGGTTACCGGTTTTTGCTGCTCTCGTACAAGCACTTCTAATAACTTAAAAGTAATGGGTGATAACTTTAAACTGTGCGCAGCCACTGTTGCTGTATGCGCGGTTAAATTAAGTGTTAAATTAGCAAAGGTAAGTCGCTTAACCTCTCCACTTTTACGCTTTGCTAATACTTGAACCCGCGCTACTAGCTCTTTCATCGCAAATGGTTTTACTAAATAGTCGTCACTACCGGCTGCAAACCCCTCAAGCTTATTGTCGAGGCTATCGCGCGCTGTCAGCATTAATACAGGTATATCAATGCCTTGCTCACGCAATGATTTACACATGGTTAAACCGTCCATTTTGGGCATGTTTACATCTAATATAATCATTTGATATTGATTACGTTCTATTAAATTTAAACCCATTACGCCATTGCTTGCATGGTCACACTCTATTGACTCAATTTCGAGATAATCAACAATGGTGGTTGCCAAATCTATGTCGTCTTCAACCAGTAGTACGTTTATCATTAAGAGGCTACTTCCTGCGTTTTATTTTTAGCACCTAGCGATATTAGCACAGCATCAATACCGCGTTTAGCATCGGTTTGAATCATCAATAATGCCGGTATAAGTATTAAGGTAATAACCGTGGCAAACAAAATACCGTAGCCAAGTGATGCCGCAGCAGGAATTAAAAACTGTGCCTGCATTGAGGTTTCGCTAAGTAGCGGCACTAAGCCTGCGTACGTCGTAATTGAGGTAAGTAATACCGCACGTAACCGGCTCGTACACGACTCAACTATGGCATCGTGCGTGCTCATGCTCTCTTCTTTTACTAGTTCGTTAAAGCGTGAAACAAGTAATAAGCTGTCGTTTACAACTACTCCACTGAGCGCCAAAATACCATTTAACGACAATATACTAATGGTTAAGTCGTTCCACCAATGTCCTAAAATAGCGCCCACAATGCCAAACGGAATTGCTACCATAATCAACATAGGTTGAATGTACGATTTAAGCGGAATAGCCAGCAACACGTAAATAACTAATAAAGCCGCTACAAACATAGTGCTCATTGAACTGGTGGTTTCGCTTTGTTGCTCTGCCTCTCCTGCAAAATACACACTTAAGTTAGGAAATTGCTGTGTTAACTCAGGAATTAAGTCGCGCTTTAAGTTAGCAACTAACTCGTTTGGAGCAATCACGTTTTTATCCACTTGGGCGCTTAAATAAATTGCACGAAGTCCATCAATGCGGGTTATTTCATCTTGCTGATATTCACTGCTTACTGTGGCTACGTTAACTAAAGGGACAACCGTGCCATCGGGTAGGCGAATACGCGACTGCATTATATCGGCAGGTGTTTTACGAGCATCTTCTGGGTAGCGTACACGTACTTTAACTTCGTCTTTATTACGTTGGTAGCGCTGTACAACTGCACCACCAAAGGCTTGCAGTACTTGCTTTGATAAACTGGCTGTATCCATGCCAAGCGCGCGCCCTTGTGCATTTAGGGTAAATTTAAGCTGTGGCTGACCTGGGTTTAAGTTGTCGTCTATTCCGTTAACGCCTGCGGTATTTTGTAAGCGCTCCTTAAATAGTGCGCCCGCCGCCATTACGGTTTCGTCGTCCCACGCTTTAAGCTCAACTTTAAAGTTATCAACCATTTTACGCGTGGCTAATATTTGTAATTTTTTACTGCCCTCAAGGCTACCTGCTACGCGCTGCCACTCTTGAGCAAATTCGCTTGCTGTATAAGCGCCTTCGTTTAATAGCTCAACGCTTACTTCACCGCTGGTGTCGCTGCTACTAATGACTTGTAGGCTGGTTATTTCGCTTTTGTCAGAGTTCAACTTAGTCATTAAGTTTTGCTCAGCTTGTAATGCACTTTGCTCAAGCGTTAGTAAGTTTTTGTTTGTTTGCCCATAAGCGGCGTCGTTTTGCATAACCAAATCGGCTGTTACGGTATCGCCTGCAATACTTGGGAAAAAACCAACTTTAACTGTGCCTGTCATCGGCATGCCAATAACTAATATAAAAAAGGCGATAAACGCAGCCACTACGGCGTATCTAAAGCGCAGTGAAAATTCAATAACCTTGCAGTAAATGTTTTTGCTAAACCAGCTTAAGCCGCTATCAGCACCATGTTGTATTTTTGACCACAGACCTGCTAAGCCTTTTTTAACTTGGCGTTTAGTACTAATGTGGGCTAAATGCGATGGTAAAATAAGTTTTGATTCAACAACTGAAAGCAGTAAACAAATGGTCACTACAGTGGCAAATTGAGAGTAAATTTTACCTAAGTTGCCCGACACATTCGAAAGCGCTACAAACGCAGCCACCGTGGTTAACACCCCAAATATTGTTGGCACAGCAACCTTCATGGTGCCTAAAACTGTATTATTTAATGTATCGCCATGTTTTTTACGTGTGGTGTAAATACTCTCGCCTACAACAACGGCGTCGTCTACCACTATGCCCAGCGCCATAATAAAGCCAAAGGTGGTCATTTCGTTTATGGTCAGTGCGGTGTAGCCATCGGTCATAAAATAAAGCGTGCCAAAAAATACAAACGGCAAGCCACCAGCCACCCATAGCGCTACGCGTACGTTTAAAAATATGGCAAGTATTACAAACACCATAATAATACCGGTCACCGCATTTTTAGTAAGTAGCGATAAACGCTCGGTGATCATGGTACTTTTGTCGTGCCAGCTTTCAAGCTCTACGTTTTGAGGTAATAAACCGCTTTCGTGCCATTTATCTATTACGCTATTAGCTTGTTCAACAATGGTAGTTATATCGCTGTTATCGCCCATTAAAATTTCAACGCCTACGGCATTTTGTTGGTTATAACGGCTTAATGAGTTGCTATCTTCGGCAAATGAGTCGGTAACGGTGGCTACATCGCCTAACTTAATTTGTGTGCCTGATGCAGTGCTCAACAATACAATATTGGCAAAGTCGCGCTGCCAGTAAGCTTGGTCGGCGGCTTTTAAGTGTATGATTTTACTGCTATCGCGCAAACTAGTCGAAAGCGGGCTTGATGACTCATTATTTATGACCTCACTTACATCACTAATAGTTAAGCCATACGCTTGTAATTTACCTTCGTCGATTTCTATGGACATCATCGGATCAATCACACCCGACTGCGCTACATCGCTAATGCCTGATTGCGCTAATAAATCGGCTTTAAGTTTTTCACCCAGATTTTGTAATGTATGGCGATCGGCATCCCCAAAAAGTTGCAGCGTTAATGCATGATCTTGCCTACGGGCTTTATCAATAACAGGTTGCTCGGCATCTGCCGGAAAGTTATTAATAGCGTCAACTTGGTTTTTAACGTCAACAAGTAACTCATCGAGTGAGTAATCAGTACTTTTTTCAATGCTTACATGGCTGCCGCTAGCATCGGATGTAGAGGTAATACGTTTAATACCTGATACGGTTTCGAGCGCTTCTTCAATTTTTAACGCTATTCCTTCTTCGGCTTGCAATGCATCGCCACTGTCGTAAACCACCGATACCGAAATAGTATCTGGCTCTAAACTAGGAAAAGCCTCTTTACGTAAAGTCGTAAGCGACATAATACCCATTACAATCACACTAACTAACAATAAGTTAGCGGCAACAGAGTTATTTGCAAACCAATTAATAATACCGTGCAGCGGGTTATTATTACTGGGTATTTGAGGTGGTTGATGAGGGCTCATTATTGTATCTCCTCAACTATTGGATTTACTTTCATGTCGTTTAAGTAACTAACAAGTGGGCGCGCCACCACTTTTAGATTTTTAGCACCATCTACTGGCGTAATATATACGTAATCCCCACGCTCAAATACTTTATTAGCGTGTGTGCTTACTAAGCTATTTTGATCATTTACGTACCAAATTAAGCCATCTTGAGATACCGCCGAAGCAGGCAGTTTTATTACGTTAGTTAACTGCTTACCGGCAATTTCTACCGCTAAAAATGTGCCAGGCAGTAACGGCGTTGTTTGCTCAAAGGGTTTATCTAAGGCAACAATTACGCTGCGCTGACGCGAGCTGTCATCAAGGTGTTGCTCAAAACGTGCAATATAACCGTTCCATTTAGTATTAGTGGTTACATCAGTTAAAATAACCTCGCCTGATTTATTATTTGCTAGGTTTTGCCACTGACTTAATGAAAGCGGCACCGTTATTTCTACTTTGTCAGTGCTGTTTAGCGTGGCAAGCGTATCGCCAATACTCACATAAGTACCTAAATCTATATCGCGCGATAAAATAACAGCGTCAAATGGTGCACTTAACTGGGTGTTATTTACATCACGCTGTGCGGTTTTAAGTGCATATTGTGCTTTATCGAGTGTAGCTTGCGCGGCTTCTAGTTGTAGCGTTCTAAATACAAGCGGCGAGCTTGGCGCTTGCGTAACGCCTGAGCGATCCCATTCACGTTTTGCTTGATTACCTAAATCTTGTTCTTCTTGCAGTGCTAGTTTTGCATCAGCCAATGTTGCTTTTGCGCTAGCTAGAGCTTGTAAGTATTCGGTGTCATCAATTTGTGCAAACACTTGGCCTTTAGTTATTAAGTTACCGGTCGCAAATTGCTCGCTCATACTGGTTACTTCGCCTTTAACTTGTGCTTTTAAGCTAAGTGACCAATGCGCTTTAGCTTCACCGTGGCCGCTAACATAAGCCTGATAAGTGCTCGGAGCTGCATTAATTACCGATACATTTGGGGCAATAGCTTTAATAGCGGCAGGTTGTGGACTATTTGCTTTTTCAGCCATTTTTTGACCGTTATACACAATAGCAAGCCCTATACAAACAATAGCAACAAGCGTTACAACAACCGGTGTTGGCGAAATTTTCATGACGATACTCCAAGGCCCAAAGCGAGGCCTAAATCTATGCGGTTAGTTAAAAGGGTGTAGTTTATTTGGCTAAGCTGGGCTTGCAGGTCGTATACTTTTTGTTGCACTGTTAGCAAATCTAAAATATCAACCAAACCTTGTTGATACTTACTTTGATAGTTACTAAAGCTGCGTTTAGCGCTAGCAAGTGCATTGCTAATTTGCAGTTGCTGCTCGGTTAATGATTGCTCCTGCCCGAGTGCATTTTCAACTTCGTTTACCGCACTTAGCAGCGTATCTTGGTACTGCCAAAACGCTTGCTCGGCATTTAATTTTGCAATATCAACTTGCGCACGCAGTGCTCCACCTTCAAATAAAGGGGCACTTAAACTGCCTAATAAACTCCACACTGGGCTGGTTAGTAATGCTTGGCTTGGCGTGCTTGCTAAATCACTCAGTGATGCCGAAAGCGAAATACTCGGTAGTAACTCTTTGTACGATACATCAACCAAGTAATGCTTTGCCTGAATGTTGTAATAGGCACTTTGTAAGTCAGGTCGGCGCGCCAAATCTTGCTCTGGTAATGTACTTAATGGCTCAATAACGCTTGGCAGTGTTAATGTACTTGGCAGGTTTTGAAGTTTATCAGTGCCTACAATTAGCATTAAAGCACGCTTTGCTTTTGCTATTTGTTCTTCGTAATCGGCAATGGTCGCGCGGGTAGATGCCGTGCTAGTACGGGCGGTATCAAGCGCTTCTAAATCACCTAATCCATATTGGTAGCGCTCTACAATACTTTGCTCATTATTTTGTAAAACAACTAAACGTTGCTGCTCTATATCGAGCAAATTTTGCTGCAAAATAATATTTAAATAAGTACGAATAACACTCGCTACTAATGTGTCTTTAGCGCCTTGATAAGTAGCTTGGTTACTGGCAATAGTCATATCTTGCGCGGCTACGTTGTCAGCAATTTTTTGCCATATATCGGCTTCCCAACTTATACCTACTGATGAGCTGTATTGCGTGCCTTCGGTTTTACTGCGCTGCGCGTCAAATCCTGCATCTACACTAAACCACTGACTTGCAGCAGTTACATCACGCTGCGCATAAGCTAGTTTTAATGCAACATGCACTTGATTAAACGATGGGTTATTAGTAACAGCTTGCTCAATAAGTGAATCAAGCCCTTCAATATCCACCAAATCGGTAATGTAATTTACGTGCTGCGCGTTACTTTGCGTGTACTGCCAGTTTGTATGTTGTTTTAGCGACTGCTCAGTACTATTACCTTGATAGCTTGGCTGACTACTACATGCAGCAAGCGTACAACTAAGTGCAAGTAAAAAACCTGTTGAGTGCTTTTTAAAATAAACCATTTAACTATGCCTAATTCGTACTATTACACATAGCTTATTAGGTCGAGGGTTAAGGAGGGGTTAAATGATTTAATCTAAATATTGGGTTGCTAATTTAACAGTAAAAAGTAGTCACTTTAGATGTTTTATATCGTTATAAGTTTTGTAATTGCTCTATCAACCATTTATGGATTGGGCTGTTATTGGTACGCGGATGCCATGCGGCTATTACTTTAAATGTAGGAGGCAGAGCTTCTATTTTTAGCTGTTTAACTTTGCTGTTTGGTAATAATCTTGATGGGTAAAACGCGAGCATATCGGTTGTATGTAAAATATCGGGCACCGCTGAAAAGCTCGGGACCGACATTACAATATTACGTTTTAGCCCTTGGCTTTCAAACCACTGATCGTGCGATCCGCGCAAATTAGCGCGTGATGGCGATACCACTAGCTGTGAATGCTTTGCAAATTGCGCCAAGCTCAAAGGTTCAGTGTAAGTAGTATTACCTATACCGGTAATACACAAATGCTGTTCTTCAAACAAGGTGATATAAGAAAGGTTGTCGGGTATAAATTCTGGAAAGCTTATCAGCAAATCTAGCTCGCCTGCCGTTATAAGTTGATTAACGTTATCTGATGCAAAGTCGCGCACAATCAGCTTTAAACCTGGCGCTTCGCGGCGGGTAATATTAAATAATTGCGGCAATAAGGCCTGCGTGGCGTAGTCGGTTGCGCTTATGGTAAACACACCTTTATAAGTTTGCGGGCTAAACTGCTCGGGCTCTAGTAACGACTCTAATTGCTTTAAAATATTATTAATAGGTGCCTTGAGCCCTTGCGCTTTAGGAGTAGCAACCATGTTATTGCCTTGGCGAATAAACAAGCGATCGTCAAATAAGTCTCGTAGTTTTCGTAGTTGCTCACTAATAGCCTGTTGCGTTAACCCCATTTTTTTGGCTACTTGTGAAAGATTTTTCAGTTCTAATAAGCTACTGAGTACTCTTAACTGCTTTATATCAAGCCGATTGATACCATTCATAATTGTATACTTCACAAAAAAGTGTTGTTTCAAATTGTATCTTTAAATCTCTATGCTGCCAATGTTGCTTAACCACTATTTAAGCCTTTGTTTGCTTTATAAGAGAATTTAAAATGAAATCAGATTTAGTTAATACCGCTCCTTTATTCTCATCAATTGAGCTTGGCCCTTTTACACTTAAAAACCGTATTGTGATGCCTCCTCTTACTCGCTCTCGCAGCACTCAGCCTGGCAATATTCCTAATGAATTAATGGCTGAGTATTACTCGCAGCGCGCATCGGCTGGTTTTATGGTTACCGAAGGCACACAAATAGAACCTTGTGGGCAAGGTTACGCTTGGACCCCAGGTATTCACTCGCAAGCACAAATTGAAGGCTGGAAAAAAGTAACACAAGCAGTACACGCTAAAGGCGGTGTTATTTTTGCTCAGCTTTGGCATGTAGGCCGCGTATCGCACGCCACACTACAACCAAATTCAGGTAAACCGGTTGGCCCTTCAGACATTGCAGCTGACAATGTAAAAGTATTTATTGAAACCGCACCTGGTGAAGGCGCATTGGCTGACCCAAGTGAGCCTCGTGCATTAAGTACTACTGAGGTTGGCGAGCTAGTAAACATGTATGCGCAAGCTGCACGCAATGCTCTAGAAGCTGGCTTTGATGGTGTGGAGCTTCATTGTGCTAACGGCTATTTAGTTAATCAGTTTATTTCTGAACATACTAATAACCGTGACGATCAATACGGTGGAACGCTTAGTAATCGCCTGCGCTTTTTAAAAGAGATAGTTGAAGCGGTAAGTGACGTTGTAGGCGCAAACCGTTTAGGTGTACGCTTTGCTCCTTTATTTGAAAGCACAGATGAAACACGAGTGTATTTAGGGCTTGTTGAATCAAACCCTCATCACACTTATATCCAGGCAGTTAAAGTGCTTGAGCAAGCAGGTATTGCTTACTTATCGATTGCGGAAGCTGATTGGGATAACGCTCCCGATTTACCACAAGAATTTTATAAAGCAGTCCGAGCTGAATTTTCAGGGCGCATTATTTATGCAGGTAAATACACAGTAGAAAAAGCAGTGCGTATTTTAGGTGAAGGTTACGGTGACTTATTTGCATTTGGTCGCCCATTTATAGCTAACCCTGATTTACCAGAGCGTATAGCAAATAATTGGACGTTTAACGAAGCTGATGCAGCCACTATGTATGGCGGTACTGAAGTAGGTTATAGCGATTATCCTTTTTATCAAAAGTAATTAACCAGCAAAGCCAAGGAAGGCTTAATTACTAATTTAATAGCCATTTTTTGTGACACGACTAATCATTTTGATATATTAAAGCGTTCCTATAATCGTCAAAAACTAGAGATTATGTCAAGAACCGTCAGTAAAATGTAAAAAGCTGTAAGCTTAACTCCGTTTGCTGTTGTATGTCAGTTAACATTCAGTTTGAGCCGCTAGTATTGAACCCAGTTATGTAAAAACATAAACGAGGCAATACTATGAAACTTACTTTTTTACTACCTGCCCTGCTCGCCATTGGCGCAGTATCAGGCTCTGCGCTTGGAGCACAAAACGAGCGAGAGAATGATAAAAGCTTTAAACGTGACCACGAAAAACGTGTTGAATATAAACGCGATGAACGCCGCCATGAAAAAAAGCAGCGTATTGAGCATAAAAAAGAAAAACGAGAAGACCGTAAGCAAGAAAAACGTAAACTTGCTAAGTACAAACAAAAAAAGCGTGAACTACACCGCTACAACCAGCGAAAATATAACTACTTAACAAGCCATCACAATTCAGTCGCTTACAGACAAAATCGATTTATAAACCATTTACCACGCAATAGCGCATCAATCAGATTTAATGGTATTTCGTTTACGTTTAACGACGGCCTTTATTACCGTAAAGCTAAAAGAGGCTACCATGTTGTTAAACCACCTAGGGGCCTGCGTATAAATACGCTACCAAGAAATTACAGGCATTTTAAACACCATAATACGACTTACTACACTTATCAAAATGTATACTACATTGCGGATAATGATGGTTATACGGTTGTTGATGAGCCATCAACTCGCCTTAATCAGGCAGTAAAAGTGGGTAATGTGAATGATTATAGCTTGGGCCAAACTTACGACTCACTGCCTCAGGCAGCACAGGCCGTAATAATTAACTCACAGCAGTATTTTAAATACGGCGATATTTATTTTTTACCGCAAATAAGTGGTGACGACATAAAATACCTTGCCATTAAGCTAGGTTAAACTCGCTATAAATTAAAAGGCCTTACTGTAAATAGTAGGGTCTTTTCCATTCCCCTCCGTAGGTAGTAATTTACAGCAATAAAATCAATTCTCTCTAAACATTAACATGTCTTAGTATTTGTAAGCTTTTTTGTTAAACTAGCTCGCATATTAATAGTGAGAGTGTATTTATGTCGGGTGAGTTTCCACGTGCTGGTTTTTGGCGCCGTTTTGCGTCGTTGGTCTACGATACGTTAGCCATTATTGCGTTTGCGATGTTAACTGTAGTGCTGTATTTATTTGCAGTACAGGGGCTTATTTCTCTCGATGTAATTAGTTTAAATGGCGCAGAGGATGTATCTGCATTTATTCAAAATTCAAATCTTCTTTCGGGTATTCGTACCGCTCTTTTAATTATTGTTAGCTTAGTATTTTTTGGCTACTTTTGGACTAAAAGCGGGCAAACCATTGGCATGCGTGCATGGCGTTTAAAAGTACAAACTCTTGAGGGTAATTTAATTAGCTGGCCGCAATCAATTATCCGCAGCGTTAGCGCTTTACTCGGTTTAGGTAATTTGGTGGTGTTAGTCGATTTTAAAAACAAAAAAGCACTGCAAGATTACATATCTAAAACAGAAGTTATTGCGCTTACTAAAGAAGAAAACAGACGTATTTATAGTGAGCTTGATTAATACCAGCTTTCCAAAACTGGTAATTAAAAAGCAAAAAGGGTGACCACTGGTCACCCTTTTTAATGCTTTGAATAGGTACTCTATACCCGTTTATTCATCAAATATGTCGCAAAGCCTATAAATATAATACTGGGTAATACCGCCCCTATAATGGCAGGTATTTGGTAAACCATAACTACAGGGCCAAATATTTCATTAGTTAAGTGAAACACAATCCCCGTTACAACACCCATAATAATACGTGCGCCCATAGTAACGGTACGCAGTGGGCCAAATATAAACGAGAGCGCCACCAGCAGCATTACCGCTACAGATACAGGCTGCATAAGCTTACGCCACAGAGCAAGCTCGTAGGTACTGGTGTCTTGTTCGTTTTGCTCTAAGTAAGTTAAATACGACCAAAGCCCAGTAAATGAAAGTGACTCTGGTTTTACCGAAACAACCCCTAACTTTTCAGCGGTCAATTGTGAAGGGTAAAACTCTTCTGGTAGTTGCTCTGTTGTGGTTTTTTCGCTCGTAATAATAACCTTATTTACATCACGAAGTAGCCAGCCTTCTTTTCGGCTCAGTGCATCTTTTGCTTTAGTGATTTGGGTAAGCTCTAACGATTTGTCAAAGTGGTACATGTGTACCCCGTTGAGCCTGCCGTTTTCGTCAACATCTTCAATATTAATAAAATTGCTGCCGTCTTTAGCCCATACACCTTTTTGTGTGTTAAATACATCGCCGCCATGTATTGCTTGGTTACGCATTTCTTTGGCGTGTAATTGCGCTTCAGGTGCACCCCATTCGCCAAGTGCCATCATGCATACAGCCATAAATATGGCCGTTTTCATCACAGAGCCAATTATTTGTAAGCGCGACATACCAGCCGCTTGCATCACTACCAGCTCACTGTTTGAGGCAAGTGCCCCCAACCCCGTTAAGCCACCAATTAGCGCAGCCATCGGAAAAAACACCACTAAATCGCCAGGTATTGTGTAAAGCGTGTAAAGCATTGCGGTCATTAAATCGTAACTGCCACGCCCTACCGACTTTAGCTGGTCGATAAACTTAATTAAGGTGCTAATACCAACAAGTACCAACAATGCAAAGCCGGTAGTTTGTAAAATACTGCGGCCTAAATACCAATCAAGCGTTTTCATCATGAGCCTAACTCCCGCTTAGTTACAACGGCTTTAAGCCAAGCGCCCAACGGTCGCCCTTTTATAATTAATAACCCACCTATAAATAAGGCACTTAGGTGAATCCACCACAAGCCAATTGAAGGCGGAATTTTGCCATCTTCAACTGCAAATTTAGCGGCATTTAGTAAAATAAAATAGCCTAAGTACAAGCTTATAGCAGGCACTAGTTTTGCAAATTTACCTTGGCGAGGATTAACCACACTTAGCGGTACTGCCAGTAAGGTAAGTAGCGGAATTGATAACGGAATAGCGAGTCGCCACTGCCATTGAGCAATAGATTCTGGTGTATTAATGGCGAGTAATTGATTAGTAGGCACAGCCTCTAATTTACGGCGTTGGTGCTCTATTTCTTGTTCTCGTATTTGTACGCTGTAACCATCAAATTCTGTTAAGTTAAGTGCAGGCGTTGCGCCATCTGTTTCGTAACGTTTACCGTCTGTTAGTACGAGCTGTTGCTCACCATTTACGGCTTCAACCACAACACCTTGCTCTGCATATACTAAGCGCGCTAAGTTGCCTTTTTCGCTATCGGGTAACTGTGCAACAAATACCTTATTGAGCTCTTTGCCACCCTTTTCAATATTATGAATAAACACCACGGCTTTTTCGTTACCGGTTTCTTGGAACCGCCCAGCTCTGAGTGCAGATAACCCCGCATCGGCTTTGGCTTGCTCTTTTAATTGATACTCTTGCTCGCTTGCCCACGGCGCTATATACATAGTCAGTGCTGCGGCTAATATAGCAAGCCCTACACTTGATATAAGCGTTACGCGCACAACATACCATTCACTTACGCCACAGGCTTTAAGTACGGTCATTTCGCTATCGGCGTAAATACGGCTGTAGGCTAAAATAATGCCTAAAAATATACTCAGCGGAAGTATTAGCGAGGCTAGTTGTGGAAGTTTTAGTGCAATCATCGATAACACTAATTTAGCAGGAATGCTGCCCTCAGAGGCATCACCTAAAATACCAACTAACTTTTGTGACAAAAATATTGTCATCAAAGTTAAAAATACGGCGACCTGCGATTTTAAAACCTCAGCGGTCAAATAACGGAAAATTAGCAATGCTCGCCCCTGTTAAACATGGAATTTCACTACGATAGTGAGAATTGAATAGTTAAATAGCTATTTTACCCAATTAATACCGGCAAATAGGCTATTATTATAAGCCATCAAAATTAATTATCCTACCTAAGTGCACGATATAATGTTGCATTAGTAGCCCTTAAGCATATAAAGTTCAATTACACAGTAAGAGTCTAGCAAAATCAGCTAAAATAAGAATTATCCTTACATAAGTTACGTAGATAAGACTAGAAAATACTTTTTTAGCCCCAACTTAGTAACTTAAACGACTCAAAACCAGGAGTAACAATGGAATTTAACGTAAAAAGTGGTAGCCCAGAAAAACAGCGCAGCGCATGTATTGTGGTTGGCGTTTACGAGCCACGTAGGTTATCCCCCATTGGTGAACAACTCGATAAAATTAGTGATGGTTATATCTCTAATTTACTTCGCCGTGGCGATTTAGAAGGTAAGCCAGGCCAAGTTTTATTATTGCACCATGTACCTAATGTATTAAGCGAGCGCATATTGCTTGTTGGTTGTGGTAAAGAGCGTGAGCTTGATGATAAGCAATATAAACAAATCATTTCTAAAACTATTAATACCTTAAACGAAACGGGCTCTATGGAAGCAGTCTGCTTTTTAACAGAGCAACACGTTAAAGGTCGCGACACCTACTGGAAAGTACGTCAGGCAGTTGAGACAACGCAAGACTGCCTATATACGTTTAACCAACTGAAAAGTAAAAAAGTAGACCCTCGTCGTCCACTTCGCAAAATGGTGTTTAACGTACCAACACGACGCGAACTAACTATTGGCGAAAGCGCTATTGAGCATGGTTTAGCCATTGCAGCAGGTAGTAAGCTATGTAAAGACGTAGCTAATATGCCACCAAATATTTGTAACCCTGTGTACTTAGGTGAACAAGCACAAGAGCTGGCAACTGATTTTGACAACATTACTGTTGATCTTATTGGCGAAAAGCAAATGGCAGAACTTGGTATGAATTCTTACCTAGCTGTTGGCCGAGGTAGTGATAACGAATCGATTATGTCGATTATTAACTACAAAGGCGCCGCTGATGACCAAGCCCCTATTGTACTTGTTGGTAAAGGTCTAACGTTTGATTCAGGCGGTATTTCATTAAAACCAGGCGAAGGCATGGACGAAATGAAATACGACATGGGCGGAGCAGCAGGCGTTATTGGCGCAATGCGTGCACTTGCACAAATGCAATTGCCGATTAACGTTATTGGTGTTTTAGCGGGTTGTGAAAACATGCCTGGCTCAAATGCGTATCGTCCAGGTGATATTTTAACAACAATGTCAGGGCAAACAGTTGAAGTATTAAACACCGACGCTGAAGGCCGCTTAGTATTATGTGACGCACTAACATATGTTGAACGCTTTAATCCAGATACGGTTATTGACGTAGCAACGCTAACTGGCGCGTGTATTGTAGCCCTTGGCGCGCATGCTACTGGTTTACTATCAAACCATAACCCACTTGCACACGATTTATTAAAAGCGTCTGAGCAAAGTGGCGACCGTGCATGGCAGTTACCGTTATGGGATGACTATCAAGATCAACTAGAAAGCCCATTTGCTGACTTTACGAACTTAGGTGGACGCTCTGCGGGTACTATTACTGCGGCATGTTTCTTATCTAAATTTACTAAAAAGTATAATTGGGCACATTTAGATGTTGCCGGTACAGCGTGGCGCAGTGGCGCTAAAAAAGGCGCAACGGGCCGTCCTGTTCCTATGCTTACTCAGTATTTATTAAACCGAGCGGGTGTAAGCGAAGCTACGCACGATTAATAATCTATTTAGCTATTTATAAGGCGCCATTTGGCGCCTTATTTATTTGTGTATTAATTGAAGCAAACCCCGTTATATGGCAAAATCTGCCTCTTAATTTGTGTATATCAATTTGGTATACATTCAATGTCATGGGAAACCCCGATACAATGAACATGAACGCTAAATTTTTCGTTCTAAAGCAACAAGATGAGTCTAAAGCGAAGGCTGACGATCATTTTGCATTGGCAGCTCAAATTGCAGCCGATCAGTATCGAAATGGGCAACGTGTGTTTATTTGTGTTAACGATAACGAAGCAGCCTGTGCCATTGATGAAATAATTTGGGCATTCGATCCAGATAGTTTTGTGCCACATAATTTACAAGGTGAAGGCCCTAAAGGCGGCGCACCTGTAGAAATTGGTATTACGCCACCTGTTGGCAATCGTAAAGTTTTAATTAACTTGGCTACTCAGTTACCGGATTACATTCGTCGGTTTAACCAAGTTTTTGATTTTGTACCCGTAGAACCAGCTGCTAAGCAAGCAGCCCGCGAGCGTTTTAAAAAGCTACGCCAACTCGGTGCCAATCTCACCACGCAAGATATTAATAGCTAGCCAATCAGGCAAACTAACCAACTAATTTAAGTACTTATTTAAGGTTCTGTGTAATGGATAAAACCTACAATCCGCAAGATATTGAACAGTCGCTATATCAAGACTGGGAACAAAAAGGCTACTTTAAGCCATCTGGCCAAGGCGTACCATATTCAATTATGATCCCGCCGCCAAATGTCACTGGTAGCTTACACATGGGCCACGCCTTCCAAGATACAATAATGGATACCCTAACGCGTTTTAAACGTATGCAAGGTAACAACACATTATGGCAAGTAGGTACTGACCACGCAGGTATTGCAACGCAAATGTTGGTTGAGCGTAAACTGCATGCCGAAGAAGGCAAAACACGCCACGATTTAGGCCGCGAAGATTTTATTAATAAAATCTGGGAATGGAAAAAAGAATCTGGCGGCACTATCACTAAGCAACTTCGTCGCCTTGGCGCATCGGTTGATTGGGATCGTGAACGCTTTACCATGGACGATGGCCTATCTGAAGCCGTTAAAGAAGTGTTTGTACGCCTTCATAAAGAAAACCTAATTTACCGAGGCAAGCGCCTAGTAAACTGGGATCCAAAATTACACACGGCTATTTCTGATCTTGAAGTTGAAAATAAAGACAAGCAAGGCCACATGTGGAACTTACGTTACCCACTAGCTGATGGCGTTACAACACAAGACGGAAAAGACTACATAGTAGTAGCAACAACACGTCCTGAAACCATGCTTGGCGACTCGGGTGTTGCAGTAAACCCAGATGATGAGCGCTACACAGATTTAATCGGTAAAGAGATTTTATTACCCATCGTTAATCGTCGTATTAAAATTGTTGCTGACGAACATGCCGATAAAGATAAAGGCACGGGCTGTGTAAAAATAACCCCAGCGCACGACTTTAACGATAACGAAGTGGGCAAGCGTCATCAAATGCCGATGATCAACATTTTCGATAAAGACGCCGCTATTCTTACCCAAGGTGAAACATACACCTTTGACGGTAAAGAGCTTGAGTTTGATGCACCAATACCTGAACGCCTACATGGACTTGATCGTTTTGCAGCGCGTAAAGCAATTGTGGCAGAATTTGAAGAACTAGGCCTACTAGAAAAAATTGAAGACCATGGTTTAACGGTTCCTTACGGCGATCGCTCTGGTGTGGTAATTGAGCCACTGCTTACCGACCAATGGTATGTACGTGTTGCACCACTTGCTGAACCTGCAAAAGACGCTGTTAAAAACGGCGATATTCAATTTGTACCTAAGCAATACGAAAACATGTACTTCTCGTGGATGAACGACGTACAAGATTGGTGTATTTCACGCCAGCTTTGGTGGGGTCACCGCATTCCAGCTTGGTACGACAGTGAAGGCAATGTATTTGTTGGTCGCGACGAAGCCGAAGTTCGCCGTGAAAACAACATTGCAGATAACGTAACGCTAAGCCAAGACGAAGACGTACTTGATACGTGGTTCTCGTCAGCACTTTGGACTTTCTCTACACAAGGTTGGCCTGAAAATACCGATGATTTAAAAACCTTCCACCCGTCTGACGTGCTGGTAACTGGTTTTGATATTATTTTCTTCTGGGTTGCGCGCATGATTATGATGACGCTGCACTTTGTAAAAGACGAAAATGGCAAACCACAAGTTCCGTTTAAAACCGTGTATGTAACGGGTCTGATACGTGATGACAACGGCGATAAAATGTCTAAGTCAAAAGGTAACGTACTTGACCCACTAGACATGATTGACGGCATTGAACTTGAAGACCTAGTACAAAAACGTACTGGTAACATGATGCAGCCAAAACTTGCCGCTAAAATCGAAAAAGATACGCGTAAAGTATTTGCAGGCGGTATTGAAGCACACGGCACCGACGCCCTTCGCTTTACACTTGCTGCAATGGCATCTACCGGTCGTGATATTAACTGGGACATGAACCGCCTTGAAGGTTACCGTAACTTCTGTAATAAATTATGGAACGCGAGCCGTTACGTATTAATGAATACAGAAGAGCAAGACTGTGGTTTTGCAAACGATGCACAAAAAGAGCTTTCATTAGCTGACCGCTGGATTTTAGGCCAATTTGAGTCAACAGTTAAAACGTACACTGAGCACCTTGATAACTACCGTTTTGACTTAGCTGCTAACACGCTTTACGAATTCACTTGGAACCAGTTCTGTGATTGGTACTTAGAGCTAACTAAGCCGGTATTATTTAAAGGTAATGAAGCGCAGCAACGTGGTACACGTAATACACTTATTACCGTACTTGAAAGCTTACTGCGTTTAATGCACCCAATGATGCCGTACATCACTGAAACTATTTGGCAACGTGTTGCACCTCTTGCAGGCCTTGAAACAACAAACACCAGCATTATGGTTCAGCCGTTCCCTGTATATAATGAAGCAAGCGTTGATGCTAAAGCGATGGACGACTTAGAGTGGGTTAAACAATTCATTTTAGCTATTCGTAACATTCGTGGTGAAATGGATATTAGCCCAAGTAAACCGCTTAGCGTATTACTTGCTAATGCATCAAGCGACGACGTGCGCCGCATTGAAGAAAACAAATCATTTTTAGCATCACTTGCAAAAATTGAAGAGTTTACAATGCTTGAAAACAAAGACGGGGCACCTGCATGTGCAACGTCTTATGTTGGCAACCTTGAGATCATGATCCCAATGGCAGGCTTAATTGATGTGGAAGCCGAGCTTTCGCGTATTAATAAGCAACTCGAAAAAGCAGAAAAAGGCCTAGCACAAGTGCAAAACAAACTCGCTAACGAAAAGTTTGTAAACAACGCACCTGAAGCCGTACTTGCTAAAGAAAATGCAAAACTGGCTGAGTTTAGCGATGCTAAAACTAAGTTACTTGAGCAAAAAACTAAAATAGAAAGCTTATAAGCTTTCATAAAATGCCTATTAACACTATTTAATAGGCATTAAAAAAGCCGCTCACTTTAATTAAAGTGAGCGGCTTTTTTGTGCCCTGTGATTAATCACAAGACACTTCTTTAAAACTTGTAGTTGTACTGAGCGCCAACTAGTACTGCGTGACCTTTAGATTCAAAAGCCCACTGACTACCTGAATCATCAGTTTCTGTAAACGTTTGTGTTTTACCACGGATAATACTCACACCAAGATCAACATTAGAGTTTTGATCAATCGTGTAGTTACCACCAAACGAGAACCAGAAACGGTCTGTATCAGGAATAGAGATTGATAGGTGCGTTTGTGATACCGGTGACTCATCAAATGCAACACCAGCACGAAGTAGTATGTCTTCATTTAACTGGTAATCAGTACCTACTGAGTAGCGGAAAGAGTCTGAGAAGTCTTCTGTTTTTTCAAAACTTTGCTCTGGTGGTAAACCAACTTCAGCTTCTAATTTGTCAAAGCTACTCCATCCAGTCCATAGTACGCTGTAGTGTAAACCTAACTTTTCATCTAACTGATGTGAACCAGAAAATTCAGCGATAGCGGGTAGAGTAATATCAACAGAACCTGAGCGCTCAGCGATACCACGTGCAGCGCTTGAATAAGTTCCTTCAAATGTTATATCTGTTTCTGTACGATAATTAAAACCAAAACGGCTATTTTCATCAAGTTGATACATTAGACCTACATTTAAGCCGTAGCCAGTATCATCACCCTCAAGATCAACAACGTTCGTTGAACTTGGAACGCCAAAAGGGTTTACACCTATTTTTCGAACTATAGTTGCATCAGCATAAATTACATTTAGGCCAACACCAAAACTAAACTGCTCAGTTACTTTATAGGCAACACTTGCATTCATATTAACTGTAAAAATCTCAGTCTCACCCGCAATCTGGCCTGCGGCGTAGTCATCATTAAACTTAGTTGATAAACCAAAGTTAGAAAATGCACCAAAACCAAGTGATACTTTATCGTTATAAGGCATAGTAAAGTAAGCTGCTGGTACCACTGCACTTGGGGCAATGCTATCGTCATCTAATGTAGATTGATCAATACCAGTTGGCGCGCCTTCACCTTCTAAGCTTACATCTGGGATTACACCAATAGCAGCAACACTTAGTTGTTTATCTTTAAATAAAGTCATTAGTGCAGGGTTACGTGCAACTACAGACGCATCGTCTGCGATAGAAGCTTCACCAGCGTATGCACGGCCTAAACCCGATGCATTTTGCTCTGATAATTGAAACGCAGCTGCAAAGCTATCAGCTGAAACAAATGCAAGCGAAGCTGCAATAAGAGTTTTAGAAAATTTCATTGTTGAGTCCTTAACCAAACTGACTGTCTGGGTACTATGTGTGTTGTTATTAGGATTTGAAACTTTGCTACACTACCTTAATTTTTTGTAAAAAACTCTATGAATGCGTCAAAAAACAGCAAAAAACATGTTATTTAACGACATTTTAACAACTATTTAAAACTCATCGGATGAGAAATGTGTTATTAGAGTTAAAGCTCTAATTGTAATTAATTATCATTTAGATTGACTTGAAATATATAGCAAATTACACTCACTATAAAATCGCAAAGGAAGTAAAACTGTGATCATTTTATTTATTATTACAGGGCTAATATTTTGTGGGGCGAGTGTATTTTGCTTTTACAAAGCAAACTACTGTGCATGCACTCAAGCAGGACAATGCGATAACCCCGTAAACCATTATTGGCTTGGAGCAATGTTAAATGCGTTGATCTCTTTAGGACTGTGTTGTTTTGCATTGCACGTAGAGTTAGGTACTTTGCTATGGCTAACACTGATGGGAAGTTGTTTTTTGGGTGCGTTTATTTCTGCAAAACAAACTAAAAAAAGGCAATGCAGTAAAACTAGTTCAACAAATGCTCTTTTAGCAGGCGAGACAAATTAATCTGATAATCAAGAGGCTTAACACTTGCTAGTATTTTCAGCTCTTGGGTGTGCTCACTTAAATCTATGTCTTTAGGTGTAACATGATGATTATGCTTAGCATTATAAAATAGCTTAATTTTAGGTTTAATAGGATTTAATACGTTCCCCTCAAGCACTAAGGCTAAACGTTCATTCGTTAATTTTACAATAGTTCCTACCGGATGGACCCCCAAGCATTTTATAAAGCGTTGTACTAGTTCACCATCAAACAAGTGTTTATTGGCTAATAAGTAGCGTAATGCATTAATAGGCTCATCACCCTCTTGGTGCATTCTATCGGCTGTCATAGCATCGTACACATCTACAATTGCCATTATACGCGCCGGGCGACTTAACTTTTCAGCCTGCAGGCCTCGCGGATAACCAGAGCCATCTAAACGCTCATGATGATTTACTATCATATCGAGCATAAGAGGAGTTATACCCTTCTCACCTTTAACTAAACCTAAACCTTGCGCAACATGCTTTTTAATTGCTGCTAGCTCGTTATTACTTAGTTTAGTTGGCTTGGAAAATATACCCTGCGGTAATTTAGCTTGGCCTAAGTCATGAAGTAACGCCCCCATTGCAAGCTCTTGTACAACAGCCTTTTCATACCCTAAGTATTTAGCAAATACAGCAGTAAAAATGGCGCAGTTGATCATATGCCGCCAGTTATAGCTATGTTTGTCTTTTATACGAGTAAGAATAGTCATAGCGTTAGCATTACGAAAAACTGAGCTGACTATCTCGCTAGCAATTTCATCAAGCACTTTTATATTAACACTCAGGCCAGATGTTAAATCACCATATAATGATTGTAACTTTCGGCCATGCTGATCGTAATTTACAGTCGCTTTAGCAAACTCCTGTTCGATAGAAATAGCTATAGGTGTTTTTTCTACTTTTTTTTGGCTATTAGATGTTTTAGGTGCACTTTGGGGCTTATATTTGGCAGGAACTGGCGCATCACCTTTAGTAAAATCTATAAGCAGCTCGAGCACCCCTTCAGACACTAAACGCTTAATAATAGATTTGTCGCGCACCAAGCCACTGGTCTTAATTTTTATGCTATTGATCCCCTCGTGTTGTTTAGTAACGCTATCAACGTACATACCAGGGGTGAGCTCAGACACAGGCAAAGTAATTAGCATAAAGGTGAGATTTTTTACATTTAAAGTAGATGTACCTTAAATAGCATTAATTAAGCTTAAAAGTCTAGTTTTTGAGTTGTAAGTAGTGATATATAACTACAAAGGATTACTTGCTGTATCACTCTTATTAGCTGTAGTGGGTAACCTTATTTTATGGATAATTAAAACCCTCTTCTATTTTCTTAATAACCTACAACCATTTAGCACTTAAAAGACTATTTGAGTATTATTTTTACGCTTTTAAACAAACTTAATTAACCTAATTTGAACATAATGTGGTTTTTCCTCGGTCTAAATATACACAACAGCTATAAAAATTTAAGAGCATCAACGTATATGACAAAATTAAACCACCCCGTATCAAACTTAAGTGTAGCGGCAATAAGCACCGTTTCTCCTTTGAGTCATATACTAAAAATAGCCGCTCCGCTGCTCGATAGCCTATTGGGCATCAATAAGCTGCGTGATATATACCTCTGTAATAATTTATCGGGTTTAGATAAACAAGAGTTTAGTGAAAAGCTGTTAAATGTATTAGGTATTAATGTGCTTGGTGCACAAGGTGTTATTAACAAAATACCAAAGCATGGCCCTTGCATAGTGGTATGTAATCATCCTTATGGCATGATTGAGGGCGTAATTATTGCAAATTTACTCACCCATTATCGTAGCGATACAAAAGTAATGGCTAACGTGGGTTTAAAAATATTTAAAGAAATTAAAGACTATTTTATTTTTGCTAACCCACTAAAACCAAAAGCAGCCATTAATACCAGCGCAATAAAACAGTGTTTTAGTCATGTTAAAAATGATGGCTTACTTGTGGTTTTTCCTGCGGGAAGAGTGTCATTTTTTCAATCAGAAAAACAACGTGTAACTGACGGGCAATGGAATCGCTTAGCCGCTCAACTAGCTTTAAAAACACAAGCTCCTTTATTGCCTGTATTTATTAGCGGTCAGAATAGCTCAACCTTTTATAACTTGGGGCGTGTTTACTACCGATTTAGATTATTAATGCTAATACGCGAATTACTTAAAATTCAAAAAAGCTCTATTAGCTTAAGCGCTGGTAATTTACTTACACCCAAATTATTAAATAAGTTTGAAAAAACTGACGACATAAACGCACTTACACGCTTGCAGTGTTACTTAAACGATGAGCGCTTTGTAACGCCTTGGCAAGAGGATAACCAATCAACACAGCTCAAAGCTATTATGCAGGAAGTTGATAAAACAAAAATGAAAAATGAGCTTGCCAACTTGCCAAGCGAGCAGCACTTAGTCGACTTTAAAGGTTACTCAGTTTATTACGGCTACCAAGAGCAAATACCTAATTGCGTTACTGAAATAACACGCCTCAGAGAAATAACCTTTCGTACATTAAACGAAGGAAGTGGCGAGCCATGCGACACTGATAAGTTTGATGCGACTTACATGCATTTGTTTATTTTTGATCATAAAAATGAAGAAATTATTGGTGCTTATAGAATTGGACAAACCGATTTATTACAAAAAAATAGCAACGTGAGCGCTCTTTATTTATCGCAAATGTTTAACTTTGAACCTTCTTTTATTAATCAGCAACAGCCGTGCTTAGAAATGGGTCGATCGTTTATAGTTCAAAAACATCAGGGCAGTTACCATGGTTTATTACTGCTATTTAAAGGGATTGGTGCGTTTATGGTGCAAAATCCACGCTATAGGACTTTATATGGCACTGTTTCATTAAGTAAACTTTATGACCCTCGTTCTGTTGCAATTATTGACCATGCAATGGTTAATAATAAACAAGGTGTTAGCGCCAATACGCCTTTTAATAATAAGCTGCACCCAGAGTTTGAAGACTTTATTAATGACCACACGTTAAATATAAGCCATGTATCAGCATTGGTTATGGGAATAGAAGAAGATAAAAAAGACATACCGATTTTATTAAAGCAATACCACAAGCTAGGCGCTCAATTTCATTGCATGGGCATTGATAGCAACTTTAATCACACGCCAGGATTACTTTTAAGTGTGCACCTACCAAGTGCGCCTGAAAAGCTACTTAAGCTCTACCTTGGTGATAAAAAGGATGATTATATAAATCACTCATAATTTTTACCTGCTGCTTAATATAGCAGGTAAAATACAGTTAACAAAAAAGTCGATGTAATTAATTACATCGACTTTTTTGTTTTTAATTATGTAATAGTTATGGCTATAAAAATATTTAGTTAAGCAGCAGCGACTTTTAAACAACCAATGCTACTAATGAGCTGAGACTGCTTATCAAAATAATTAAAACGTATAGTGTCACCAACTTTAATATGACTAATACTGACCGTCATTGCATCTTCTCTTAGCATGTTTACGCCATATTGCCCTTGTTCGGCTTTACTGTAATGAAACGCTAAAAACTGCTCACTTTCAGGATGTCTTAAATCAATAAGTTGCTTAAATTGTTGTTTACGCTTTTGTGTCACCGTTTCAAGCTCAACACCTGATGACGTAGCAAGTGGTTCAACTTGGCAGTGGATTAACTGCTTTGCATCCCACCTAACAAAAACCACGTTATTGTTATTTATCGATAGCCCATCCGGAAAAATACACAACTTAAAAGGCGCGTAGCCCGATAAATCCATGTTTTGTAATTGGTACAATGCAGGGGCTTTATTGCTCAGTAAATGAGGGATTAACAGACCTCTACTATGCTTTACCGCAGTTATATCAAATACACTTTGATAATCGTTTAATAATGCGAGTGTTTGCCCAAAATGCGATACCCCAAGCCAAGTACCTCCTCCTTGCGGATCAATGGGGAAAATTGCATTGCCCTGGTGCTTACTTGGAGCGATTGCCGTTTCTCGTGTTTTTTGCTCATCGCGATTAAAAAATAGCTCGTAGCCATCATCAGTTAAAAAGTAACTTAACGTGCACATTTTAATTTTGCATCGATTTTGGTTGTGCTGGCTGGCTATTTTCTCTTAAAAAGGTAGCTGTACTTGGTGCTAAACCAAAGCTTTGATCGAGCTGCGACTTTTGAGCAAAAGAAATTTGTGAAATCATCGCGTAATGGTGCACAGCGTGACTGCCTACAAAAATAAGCTCTCGCGCAAGTGATGTTGTTACTGTTTGTACATTTTTGCTTTTAATCGAAACTTCACTTGAAAGTAATAACGGTTTATTAAAATCATCTGGACTTAGCTGTTCAACCCACGTTGTTATTTCGGCAATTTTTTTTATTGCAGCAGTTGGAGAGCTTTCAATATCTCCTCCTCTTAAGCGGCAATCATAATCTACTTTTTGCGTGCTAAAGCCGGTCATTAAAGATTGATAATGATCGATAATATGTCGCATATGAGCTCCTGCCGAGCTAATAAAGTTAGGAGTAATGACTTGGGAATAGTCCTCTTTAGTTACACCTTCAAGATAAGCGTGTCCTTGAGCTAGTATCTCTAATTGACTATTTAACATTGAATCGGTCTTCCTCATTTATCACTAAATCTTATATGCAAATAATTACAACATGATTTTTGGATGCTAATTTTGCATTGTATAAATAACTAGAAAGCTGTTTTTAAAATTAACTTTCAAAGTTTTTGCAGTAAATGCATTTTTAAATACAAGAGTAATTAATAAGAAGCTAGGTAATATAGAGAGGATAATTAATACATATAAAAGCAAATGGCGCTCTCGGTAGGGATCGAACCTACAACTCAGCCTCCGGAGGGCCACGTGATATCCATTTCACCACGAGAGCACATTTGTTGCCGCCACACCAACTCGCGATATCAGTGCTTTAGCACCCGCAATGATAAAGAGATCTTTAAATAAATACCAGTAAGATCAGCTTATATGCTTATTAATTAAACTCTTTTAAATAAAACACTTCACAAAGGCTTAAAAACACGCTATTTATTCTTATTAGATAAGAAACAGTAACGGTTTAGCAACATTAAAATTATGATTGTCGCTGTGAGGATTAGTTTAATACGAGGAAATAATGATGAGTTTAATGTCTACTGAGCAAGTCGCTGAGTTTTTAGGTGTAAAAGTAGAGCGTGTAAAACGTCTCTCTAGAGAAAGTTTATTAATTGCTAAATCTGAAGACGAGAATGGCGAACCACAATTTGATGCGGCCGAAGTAACAAAGTACAAAGAGCTCGCTGAACGCTTTGGTGGTTTGTAACTTTTATAAAAAAGTATTAGTAACAAGTTTATTTAGCTGCGCACGTAACATTATAGATTTACTAGTTATGCTGCGCTCCTCATACCAAGCAATACATAACACCAAAAAAAACAGCTTATAGTAATTTAACTTATCTATTGATGGGTAAAACGTGCTTGTTTTATCAACGCTATTTTTATAGTTGTTTAACAGCGCTTTTTTACTTTGCTCATTAAGGTTAAAACTCACTGCAAGGGCTGCCAAATCAAAATATACATCGTTAGTTTGCGCGTACTCAAAATCAATTAAATACATGCCCGAAGCATTTACAATAATGTTATCTTTTACCAAATCGTTATGACAAAAGCCTTCATCAAATTGCATGGCTGCAACTACTTTGAGTGCCTGCTCTATTTGAGGTTTATATTGCGTATATACGCCGGTGCTTTGATAAAAATGCAGCTCTTTAGCTATATCCATTGGCGCGGTAGACGCTTTGTAATTATGCACTTGAGCAAGTTTATTAATAAAGCTAAGCGTTATATCCGATTGCGCGCTCTTGCCTTCAATATAATTAAATACCGCACGACCATTTTCTTTATCAAGCCAAATAGGCGCAGGACATATATTAAGCTCACTTAAAAAACGCTGCGCTTCAAGGCCGTCACTTGGCCAATGGCTTTTATAACACTTTAACAAATACCCTTGTTGCTCGGTACGTATTAAAAAATTATCGTTACTAAAGCCATTAAGTAATCGCTCGCTTGAAACAATGCTTGTAGGCTCTATAAACGCACTACACATTTTTACTAGCTGATTATGCTCAATCATTAATTAAAGCTGAGCTAGCGGCTTAGCTTGGCTTTGTTCGTACTCTTCGTACCAAGTTTTAAAGCCCCACGCTGCCATAATGGTATAAAATATAAAGAGCGCAAGCGTTGGGTAATAGCCTTTTTCATAATATAAATACATGGAAGCTGCATCTATTACAATCCAGTACAGCCAGTTTTCGAGGACTTTTTTAGCAACTAAGTAAGTAGTTACTACGGCAAAACACGTTGTAAAACTATCAAGATAAGCAAAATCGGCATGCGTATAGTTTTGCATAACGTAACCAATTGTAATTGCAGCTACGGTTGTTAAACTAATTAAAACAGCATGACGGTTTATCGACCACGATGTAATATTTAAATTTTCAGCTTTGCCTTTTCTCCATACAACCCATCCAAACACAGCCATATACATATAATAAAAATTAAGTAACGACTCCATGAGCAATGCGCCATTCCAGTACATAATTGTATAAATGAGCGTGCTAAAAAATGCCGCCGGCCAACACCATAAGCTTTCCTTTATTGCCAATAATAAGTACGCCATCGACAATCCTACCGCAATGTATTCCCAATGCGACATTGCTGTAAAACCGCTTAAGGTTTGTGTTAAAAAGTCCATATTATGCAATCACCGTTTAGTTGCGCCATTTGTTATACCAATCTGCTTATATACGGGGTCTATTTAACGTTAAGAAAATTACGCTAGAACTAGACAAAAATTTTTGTATCTAGTTGTTCTAAATAAAAAATTTTTAACGACGTTATAGTGCAATTTAATTCGTTAAATTGATCAAAGATTTATGCAGGTTGGTATTATAGATTATTCAGGCGATAAGTCGCCAGAGAGAAACTTACATACAAAAATAGCTTTACCAAATTCTTCATATGAGCGCTTAATTTCGGTATTTAACACCTGCATTACTAAATCATAATCACCAAAAATTTGCGTTGATAGCGTATTAGTAATCACTTTTAAATTTTCGTATTCGTTTAAGCGGTCAATAAAGCCTTTAATAAACGGAATGTAATCTTGGTGAAGTGGATATTTACTGATCTCTACTGATAATTTCATTTTAAACTCTACTTTTTAATTATTTGATTTAAACAAATCATTCAATGCCAGTTCAATACAGTGTAAAATTATACTAACACTCAATTTAACTGAGCTTATTATGGCACGCAGAATAACGTATACATTTAAAAACCAACCGCGCGAAATTAACTTCGCAAAAGATAAATACCACGACATGTATCAAGCTATTGCTGCTGCCGAGGGTATTGATTTAACAAATTACTTAAACATGGTACGCCAAATAGAAATGACCTCAAAAGGGTCTGCTTCTGTTCGTAACTTTCGCGACCAAGAATTTGCCCGTATGGGCTTTAGCGACATTTACTTTATAAAAGAGTAATTATACCCAATTGGTATACGCTAAAAACTAACTATGGCTGATACTCATAACTTACGCGTGGTGTAATATTACATAATAGCTCGTAAGGAATAGTATCAGCGCACAGTGCTATTTCTTCAACTGGAAGCTCAGGGCCCCACATAGTGACTCTGTCGCCAACTTTAATATTATGCTCATTAGCGCCTATATCAACGCTGATCATGTCCATAGCTACGCTTCCTACAATACCATAACGCTGCTCACCAATTATTACCGGTGTCCCCTCTTTAGCATGCCGAGGATAACCATCGCCATAACCCATAGCTACAACAGCTAACTTGGTTGGTTTATCGCTTTTCCAACGACCACCATACCCAACAGCCTCATTAGCAGGCACATCTCGTACTGCAATTACGCGCGTAGTTAAGCGCATAACTGGTTTTAATTTGTGTTGCTGCCCAATACTATTTGCCATTGGCGATACACCATATAACATAAGCCCAGGACGTACCCAATCGCCATGACCGCTCGGCCAGGCAATAATACCAGCAGAATTTGATAAACAATGCGCTTGATCAATGCCATTCACTAAATTATCAAACAACGTAATTTGCTGAACCGTTTTAGCATTATCAACGTCATCAGCACACGAAAAGTGGGTCATTAAATTAACCGTATTTTTAGCGTTAGGTGTTTTTTGTAAGCGGTTATAAAACGCTTCAAACTGCTCTGGCGCAATACCTAATCGATGCATACCTGTATTTACTTTTAACCAGCATGTTATTGGTGCATCTAGCTTTGCTTTTTCAAGCGCTGCTAATTGGTACTCATCGTGAATAATAGTTTGAAAATTGTTGGCGAGCAGAATCGGTAAGTCGGCTTTGTTAAAAAAACCTTCTAGTAAAACAATTGGCTTTGTTAAGCCCCCAGCTCGAAGGGCGAGCCCTTCATCTATACGTGCCACAGCAAATGCGTCAGCATTATTTAAATGCTGCGCAATCGTTACTAATCCATGCCCGTAAGCATTGGCTTTTAGCACCGCCATCACTTTGCTGTTAGGTGCAAAGCCCTTAACTTGCGCTAAATTATGCGCAAGTGCCGTTAAGTTAATTTCAGCAGTCGCTAAGCGCATTAGTAATCGTCATCTACCGCTGGTCCCGCATAATTATCAAAGCGAGAAAATTGACCTTGGAACGTTAAACGCACTTTACCAATTGGGCCGTTACGTTGTTTACCTATGATAATTTCAGCAATACCTTTATCAGTACTGTCTTCGTTGTAAACTTCGTCACGGTAAATAAACATGATTAAATCGGCATCCTGCTCTATCGACCCTGACTCACGTAAATCTGAGTTAATTGGGCGTTTATCAGCACGTTGCTCTAGCGTACGGTTTAGCTGCGAAAGCGCAACAACCGGACATTTTAGCTCTTTTGCTAGTGATTTAAGTGAACGCGAAATTTCAGCAATTTCAAGCGTTCGGTTATCAGCAAGGCTAGGTACGCGCATTAGCTGCAAGTAATCGACCATGATCATACTAATGCCGCCGTGGTCACGCGCAATACGACGTGCACGAGAGCGAACATCGGTAGGTGTTAAGCCCGAGGCATCATCAACATACATTTTGCCTTTTTCCATCAACAAGCCCATTGTTGATGAAAGTCGCGCCCAATCGTCATCATCTAACTGACCTGTACGTACCTTAGTTTGGTTAATACGGCCAAGAGACGCTAACATCCTCATCATAATTTGTTCTGAAGGCATCTCTAGCGAGTAAATTAGCACGGGTTTGTCTTGAGTCATTGCGGCATGTTCTGCAAGGTTCATCGCAAAGGTGGTTTTACCCATTGAAGGACGCGCTGCCACAATAATTAAGTCAGATGGTTGCAGGCCCGTCGTCATTTTATCAAGATCGGCATAACCTGTACTTACACCCGTTACACCATCTTGTGGCGACTGATAAAGCTCTTCTATTTTATCAACGGTTTTTTCAAGTATGTTATGAATACTTTGCGGGCCTTCCGTACTTTTTGTACGTTGCTCGGCAATTTTAAATACTTTGCTTTCGGCAAAGTCGAGTAAGTCGTGACTAGTACGCCCTTCGGTATTAAAACCCGCTTCGGCTATTTCATTTGCCACGCCAATCATTTCACGTACAACAGCACGCTCACGTACAATGTTTGCGTAGGCATCAATGTTGGCTGCACTTGGGGTATTTTTAGCAATTTCGGCTAAGTAAGCAAAACCACCAATACCTGCAAGTTTATTATTTTTTTCTAAACTTTCAGAAATAGTGATTAAATCTATCGGATCGCCAATCTCAGCAAGTGCCGTCATCGCCTCAAAAATTAACTTGTGCGTGCGGGTATAAAAATCCTGTGATACAACAAGCTCAGCTACGCGGTCAAAAGCTTGGTTATCAAGCATTAAGCCACCTAAAACAGATTGTTCAGCTTCTATTGAATGGGGAGGAACTTTAAGAGTATCGACTTGCTTATCTGGTTTGGCCATAACTTCACAGTAGTAAAATTGAATGGCTCTATTCTATCGACTTGCAGGGGCTGTGCAAATAGAAAAGCAGGAAATCTTTCCTGCTTTTTGTAATCGTGATGGGGAATGAGTGTTATTTGGTACGCAGCTCTATGCGTCCACTAATGGTATCCATTTCAACATTAGCATTACCGCCATTAATGCTAAATTCTAAATCACTGGCTGGGCCATATTTAGCTTTACTGACTTTGTCACTACTGACTTTGTTAATGATTTTACCATTAGCATGGGCTTTAATTTCAAACTTTGCTGATACACTTTGTGGGAAATAAAAGTCGGCATCACCACTTACTGATTCAAAACGTACATCACCGCCTTTTAAAAGCTCGTTAATCTGTACTTCTGCTTCGCCATTGACCGTATTAATACGTAGGTTTTTAATAGCCGATAGCGTAAATTCTATATCGCCATTTACGTTTTCAAGGCGTACATCATTAGCGCTTGAAGTTGATTTAATATCACCATTAACAGCGCTAAAACGCAACTCACCACTTGATTGCCTATCGTTAATTTCACCATTTACGGTTTCAAACTGAATATTCCCGTTTAAGTTCTCAGCGTTCACATCACCATTTACAGTGGTGAGCTTAATGTTGCCAGTAATATCATCTACCGTAATTTCGCCGTTAACCACATCAACTTCTGCGCCGTTTTTAAGCTCCTTTGCAGTCACCGATACATTAACGCCAGCAAACTCTAAACTACTGCTTTTAGGCATAAATATAGTTAGGTTTGAGCCGTCACCACTATTTCCCCAATTTGATTTACGGGGCATTTTTACAATAAACTGTGTTTTATCACCACTTGTTTTAAGCTCATAACCCTGTGCTTTATCATCAAGCTCGCCAGATACTTTAAATTCGTTTTTATCCCAGCCTGTAATATGTATATCACCCCGTTGGTTTTCAATAAAAATAGTGCCGCCACTTGGTACGTCTATTTGCTTATCTATTTTTTCACCCGCAAATGCCGCCAGTGGAAATAAGCTCAGTCCTAATAAAATCGCTTTCATACCGTACTCCTAAATGTGCTGCCAACGTGGCGCGTGCACCTTGTTAATTAAATCAAGTTGTTGTTGATATATTTGCGCTAACATTGTCAGTAGCGCTTGGTTTTGTGGTTCGTTTTCAAGAGCTTGCTTTATTGCTTGCTCAGCTTCTTCAAGTTCTTGTAGTTGCGTTTGCCAGTTAGTGGTTAATGCTTCTTTATTTTCGTATTCAACTAACAAACTATTTTTTTGAGCCGAAAAGTAATCACTTATAGCCACTACGGGCTGTGGTTCAGGTGCTATAACAAATATATTAACAGCAATTAAAGCAGCCACAGTACACGCTGCTATTGCCGTTAGTTTTGGCCAAATAATAGTGCTGTTTGGGTTCTGCTTATTATTAACAATTGCTCGCTCAATCCCCGCCCATAAATCTTTTTGTGGCGTAATTTCTTTATCAAGCGTGTTTAATGACTTATTTAAGTAGTCGTTAAAGTTTGGTTTACTCATTTTCATACCACTCTTGTAATAACTGCCTAGCACGATGATATTGTGACTTACTTGAACCAACAGCCATACCTAATTGCTCCGCTATTTCCTCGTGCCTGTAACCTTCAATAGCAAATAATACAAATACCATACGTGCGCGCTCAGGAAGCCTTACTATTAACTTATCGAGGCCATCATTTAAGCCTTTGCAGTCGTTAGCTGATTGCTCATCCATACCGCGGTGTTCAATACTTACTACTTTTTGTAACCAGTTTTTTTGCTTGCGCAGGTAACTTATCGCTACATTACTGGCAACACTATATAGCCAAGTAGAAAACTGCGAACGCCCATCAAACAATGCTATTTTATGCCATACCTGTACAAATACCTCTTGGGCGGCGTCTTCGGCGTGTGCTTGGTCTGCTAATAAGCGTAAACATAAACCGTATACTCGTTTTATATGTAACTCATAAAGCGTTGTGTATGCGCCTTGATCACCCGATTTAACTCGCCCAATGAGTGCAGCTTCGCACAAAGGCGCTGGTTCGGGTTTAACATGTAACATCCGTGATGCCGCCTTTTAATTATTATTGTTGAGTTGCTATTTGAGTGTATTGATAAGTTAGACGTAATGACAGTTCGAAAAGGTTTAAAAGGAATGGAAAAATAATTGAATAAAAAAAGGGCTTATACGAGGTTGTATTAAATTGTGCCCTCAACTAATGAAGTTAGCCAAATTATAGGCACAAAAAAGCCGTGCTAATAGCACGGCTTTTTTAGCTTAATTAAAAATTAAGCTTCAGCGATTACGATTACTTTGATAGTAGCCGTTACGTCTGAGTGAACTGAAATTGATACGTCAAATTCACCAGTCTCACGGATAGTACCTAGAGGCAAACGAACTTCTGACTTAGCAACTTCAACACCAACAGCTGAGATAGCGTCAGCGATGTCACGAGTACCGATTGAACCGAATAACTTACCTTCGTCACCAGCTTTAGATACTAATGTAACTTCTGCTAATGCTTCTAGTTTTTCAGCGCGTGCTTGTGCAGCAACTAACTGTTCAGCGATTTTCGCTTCAAGTTCTGCACGACGAGCGTCAAACGTTTCAATGTTAGCTTTAGTCGCAGGAACTGCCTTACCTTGCGGGAAAAGGAAGTTACGTGCGAAACCAGATTTAACTACAACCTGTTCACCTAGGCTACCTAGGTTAGCGATCTTATCTAGTAGAATAACTTGCATGTTTCTACACCTTTTAAAAACTGTTAATCCGCTGCTTACTTATGTAAGTCAGTGTATGGAAGAAGGGCTAAGTAGCGAGCACGCTTAATAGCAGTTGCTAGCTGGCGCTGGTATTTAGCGCTAGTACCTGTGATACGGCTAGGTACGATTTTGCCACTTTCTGTAACATAGTTTCTAAGAGTAGCTAGATCTTTGTAATCGATTTGTTGTACGCCTTCCGCTTTAAAGCGGCAGAACTTACGACGTCTGAAATAACGTGCCATGAGATTAATTCCTCAAATAATTCTTTCTATATGCTGAGCATGCAAAACCAATTGGCTAAGGCCGTTACGACCTTCGTGGCGATTTAAAAAACCACTCACTTGCAATGCCTGCCCAACGTGCAAATGTTGAGTCTGTTGTTGCATTTGCTTTCCACTGGCAACTACCTGAAGCCTCACATAACTATTACGGTTAAGGTCTGCTTCGGTTTGCATTGATTTATGTTCTACAACAAAAATACAATGCGGGATGCCAGCAGGGCTTTGGCTAAACTTGGGAGTTTTACAAACTACCCCAGATATAACCAGCTGATTCATATATGGGCTAACCATTATAATAACTGCTGACTACATGCCATGCTAGGACTCAAAACAATTAAGCAGCTGGTGCTTCTTTCTTCTCTTCTCTTGCAAGAGGAGACGCTTCAGTTACAGCATTTTTAGTACGCATAACTAAGTTACGAAGCACTGCATCGTTGTAGCGGAAAGTAGTTTCTAGCTCGCTGATTACTTCAGTAGGTGCTTCAACGTTCATAAGAACATAATGAGCTTTATGAAGCTTGTTGATTGGGTAAGCCAGTTGACGGCGGCCCCAGTCTTCAAGACGGTGGATAGTACCACCAGCTTCAGTGATAGAACCAGTATAACGTTCGATCATACCAGTTACTTGCTCACTCTGATCAGGGTGAACCATGAATACGATTTCGTAATGACGCATGGATATTCCTTACGGTTAATAGAGCCTTCTACCGTTTCGGCCGGTCGGTTTAAGGCAAGGAATTAATAGTTTAAAAGCCGAAATGAGCGCGCATTTTACGCTTAGACGGATAATTAAGCAAGCAGGTTTTTAAGCTTTTATAGATAAGAGTTTAAAGGCAATTATTGCGAGCTTCGCTCATCCCGTTAGCAAGCCTTAGGCCTAAAGGAAAAGCTAAACTCGCAGTTTAATATTTATCATATACGCCAAGCTTGCGCGCGTAAAAAGCGCAGCTTTGAATTACTTAAGTCTAACACCTGCCTCAAAATATAAGTATTTACTCAAACTTAAAGCCGTGCAATTATTAAGCAATACGTTATTAAATAAGGATATTTATGAAGCTCTTACTATCGCTTGTATTAATACTTACTTTTAGTACACCATTTTTAAGCCACGCAAAAACCAATACAACTGACATAACCGTTGGTAAAAAAGTCATTCTGCAATCAAAAATACTTAACGAAGACAGGCCTATCAAAATTTTCATACCTGACACCGTAAAAGATGACCAACCGCTTTATGTTATTTATTTACTTGATGGTGTTGAGCACTTTCATACGGCGTCTGGGGTTATAAAATCCTTAGTTGATTACGAGCAAATACCTAATGCCATGCTTGTTGGTATTGATACAACTAACCGCGTTCGTGATTACTTACCTAAAGTAGATGGTGAGCCTAAAACTGAGTTTCAAACTTTTGTAAAAAATAAATGGCCTGATGCTGGGCAAACCGACAAGTTTTTAAAGTTTGTGTCTGATGAACTCATGCCTTATATAAACAGTAATTACTCAACTAACGGCTACAACACCTTAATTGGCCACTCTAATGCAGGTACTTTAGCGCTTTATACTTTAGTTAATCAGCCTGAGTTATTTAATAACTATATAGCTATAAGCCCAAACAGTTGGTGGAGTGATGAAGAATTAAAAAATAATATTATAAAATACACTAAAAACCCTAAAGGCGGTCAATCGTTATTTATTAGTGTAGCAAGTGAAGGGTCACGCTTTTATACAGGTGTATTAAATACTTTAGTAAATTTAGAACAACAAATGCCAACACAGCTAAAATGGGAATATAAGCATTACCCTACTTTTAGTCATATGGGCACCATACTACCAGCCCTTAGCGATAGCCTAATTCACTTATTTGGCGACCTAATTTTTAACGTTACTGACGAGCACGGAAGATTTGCTGATGTATCGCTCATTACAGGTTACTACCAAGCACTGAGTGATAAGTACGGGTTTGAGCTTAAAATTCCACAAGATGTATATGTAGAATTTGCTCATAGCCAGCAAAAATTTGGTAACACAGCCAAAGCTGTTACCACGCTTAAACACTTTACTACCCATTACCCAAATGCAGCCTATTCTCACATGCGTTTATCGCAAGGCTATACTGCAAATAAGCAGTTTAAAGAGGCCGTCACCAGTATGAAACACGCATTAGAACTTGCTAAGCAAAACTCGCGAGATCCAATGTTAGTTGATGCACTACAAGATATGGTGAATGAAGCGCAAGAGAATTTGTAACTGATTTAACGCAAAGCGATTTTAACTAACGATAATTACGAGCTACGCTCGTCGCGTCAGCAAGCTAAACGCCTACAGGTAAAATTAAGCTCAGTGTTAAACTTTGCATGTAGACGCTGAGCTTGCTCGCGTAAAAAGCGCAGCTTTTAATATATTTAAAACCACCATAAAACAAAACCGACACTTAAATTAAACATCGGTTTTTTAATCAAGCTCATCACTTTACTTTATCCGTTGGGTTTCGCTTCGCTCAACCCAACCTACTTATTTGCCTATCGCTTCTTTGGCGAACAGGTGTTTTATTGGGCCTAAATTATCAACGAGTGACAGCCCTACTCCGCGGATAAGTTTTTTAACCGGATTTGCACCTGCAAATAGCTCTTTTAACCCTTGCATCATGGCTATGTGCTTTTGCGCATCGAGCTTACGGGTACGTTCGTAATCGCGAAGTGTGCGCGTGCTTGCAAACTCCTTGCTATCACTTGTGAGTAGCTCAATTAAATAAGCGGCGTCTTTTAGGCCTAAGTTCATACCAAGCCCTGCAAGCGGATGGATTGTATGTGCAGCATCGCCAATGAGTACCACTTTGCCTGAAACCCATTGCTGAGCGTAGCGCATTTTAAGTGGGAAAGCTGCGCGCGCACTTTGCACTTCACATAGCCCGCATTGGCCATCTATTGCAGCCATAACAGCTTTATTAAAGGCACTATCGTTCATTGCAAGCAGCTCATCGCAGTGGTTTGGGCTAGTAGACCATACTATTGAATGCGTATTTGCATCGCTCAGTGGTAAAAATGCCAGTGGCCCGGTTGGTAAAAAGACTTGGCGTGCGGTGTTTTCGTGCGGCTCTTTGGTTTTTACGGTTGCGACTAGCGCATGGTGATCGTAATCTTTAAAGCTAAGCGCCATATTAAATTGTTTACGTATAGCTGAGTTTGCCCCATCAGCAGCCACCAGCAGTTTTGCTATAATTGGTTCGCCGCTTTTAAGTGTTATAAATACATCTGATTCGCTTTGATGTATTTGCTGATACTGCGTATCAAACATTAGCGTGGCACTTGGTTGTTGCTCTAGCTCTTTTATAAGCGCGTAGCGGATAATGTCGTTTTCAACAATGTGACCTAAATGCTCAAGCTCAAGTTGCTCGTTATTAAAGGTTATTTTACCAAAGCTGTCGGCATCACGTACATCCATATGCGTATAAGCGCACGCTCGCTGTGCGATAATTTCTGGCCATACATTTAATTGCTCAAGTAAGGTTTGACTTGCAATGCTTAGCGCACTTACGCGCAAACCATATTCGTCAGTTGGCAACACTTGTGTTGGTGCGCCGTCGAGTACAACGACGCTTATATCAGCTTTTGCCAATCCAAGTGCCAGTGTTAGCCCTACACAGCCACCACCTACAATACAAACCTGTGCTTGCTTCATAAACGCCTACCTTGTTTAACTTGCCCCATTAACTGTTTGGCTAATGGCGCTTTTAATGCGGGAAATAAATCCATCGAGAACAACCCAATACTGCGCCCCAATGCGAGCACTCGCGATGAATTTGAAAAAAGCCTAACAAGTGCATCGGTTAAGCTCATTACGGTTTTTATATCATCACTGCGCTTTTTTGAATATTCACGTGTAAACGCATAGCTGCCTAAACCGTGTTGGCTGTTTGCTATTAAATTACTAAGTACTTGCACGTCGCGAAGGCCTAAATTAAAACCTTGTCCTGCAATAGGATGAATAGCATGTGCGGCATTACCAATAACCACTGTACGGTGCGCAGTCAAAGACTCGACTTGCCCGTAAACGAGCGGGTAACTCGTGCGCATGCCTACTTTAGTAAATTGACCTCCGCGATAACCAAACGCACTTTGTAGGGCACTTATAAAGTCTTGTTCATTAAGTGCCATGTGCTGTTCAACCTGATCTTGGCTCATACACCACACCAACGAATAACGGTTATTGCTCATGGGTAATAACGCCATAGGCCCGCTTTGTGTAAAACGCTCAAAGGCATGATTATTATGCCCACCAGCCACTTCTACATTAGCAATAATTGCGCCTTGTTCATAAGGCTGGGTATTAAAACCAAGCCCAAGTAAATTACGTGTGGGTGATTGTGCACCATCAGCAATAACCAATAGCGCTGCGCTTAATTGCTCGCCGCTTTGCAGGGTAAGTGTATTGCTATGCAGAGTTTGCTCAATGGCAGTTACGCTATCAGGGCACAAAAGCGTAATATTTGATTGCGTTAAACGCAGGTGGAGCGCTCGGCCAAAAGGGTTAACTTCTACTACGTAACCAAGTGAAGGCTTAGAAAATTCGTCGCAATTAATGTGCGCTTTGCCAAAGTGGCCTCTATCAGACACGCTCACTTTTTTGATTGCGGCGGTGTAAGGGGCATTTTGTTCAAATAAATTGAGGCTTTGTAAATACTCTACCGATTGCTGAGCAAGTGCAATGCTTCTGTCGTCAAAGCTTGGGTGGTAGTCGCCGGTAACTTGATTAGCTTCTACAACGGCAATATTTAACGCGGGATTAGTTTTAGCCACACTTAATGCGCAGCTTGCTCCCGCTAAACCACCGCCAATAATAACTACATCAAACTGCTTAGCCACTTTACTCTCCGAGCTTTATACGTTTTTAGCACTTTGCATAAGTGCTTCTATATCGCTAATTTTTTTAGGTACGCTTAGGGTCAAGTTTTCATGGCCGGTTTCGGTAACTAGCAAGTTATCTTCGATACGAATACCAATGCCTTTGTATTTTTGCGGTGCGCTTGAGTCTTCGCTGATATAAAGCCCAGGCTCTATGGTGAGTACCATATCCGGCTCAAATGCACGCTCAACGTTATTTACTTTGTAATCGCCAACATCATGTACATCTAAACCAAGCCAATGCCCAAGCCCGTGCATGTAATATTCTTTACATGCCCCTTTTGCCATTAGCTCGTCAAAGTCGCCGGTTAAAATACCTAAATCAAGTAAACCTTGGGTCATTACTTCCATTGCTAGTTTATTAGCATGCGACATGTAACCACCGGGTTTTACTTCATCAAAAGCAACTTCTTGCGCTTTAAGAACAATATTGTAAAGCGCGGCTTGCTCTTCGCTAAATTGTCCATTTACTGGAAAAGTACGGGTAATATCGGCGGCGTAACCTTGTAGCTCGCAACCGGAGTCTATAAGTACCAGGTCGCCATTTTTTAATACGTCGCTATTTTGCGTGTAATGTAAAATATTGGCGTTGTCGCCACTACCAACAATTGTGCCGTACGCCGGGTGCGGCGCACCATTCATGGCATAATGATGATGCAGCTCTGCCTCTAGCTGAAATTCAGTAGCTCCGGGGTGTGAAAAACGCATAGCGCGCATGTGCCCTCGCGCACTAATTTCACAACCTTCTCGCATAACATTTACTTCGCTTGGCGATTTAAACAAACGCATTTCATGAATAAGGCCGCGTATTTCTTTTAAAGTACTCGGTGCTTTGAGGCCTTTTCGCGCACCACTTCTAAGTGTACCTAGTAACGTAAACACCTTGGTATCAAATGAAAGATAAGCACCTTGTGCAAAATAAATCGCATCTTTTTCATTTAGTATATCAAGTAGCTTATCGTTTAATTCACTTAGTGGGTAAGCTTCATCAAACAAGTAGTCACTTTTAGCTTTATCAAAGCCAACTCTGCGGCCATGCCAAATTTCTGCAAGCTTGTCTTTATCTAGGCAAAATAAAGTACTGGGTGCATCGCTGTTGTTACATAGTACAAGTACAGCGTCGGGTTCGTTAAAGCCTGTTAAATAGAAAAAGTCGCTATCTTGTCTAAATGCATATTCGGTATCGCGGCTACGCGTCACTTCGCTCGCAGCAGGAATAATAGCAACGCTATTTTTATCCATTTGCGCAAGTAAACGCTCACGGCGTGCTTTAAATTCTGACTTTTGTACTTCAACCATTATTAACCAACCCGTTTAACTTTTTAAACTAATGAAGTGTTTTTTTAGTACTTTGCGTGTTTTGCTCTTTACCCAGTTCTGCAAAACAAAGTAGTGCTGATACGCGCACATATTCAATCACTTCGTGCAGCGCTTGGCTGTCTTCTTCGGTTTCTTCAAAAGTGGTATCTAGGCGAGTGATTTCGCTAAAGTCAGTAATAACCTCTTTAACATCGCTTGATAACTTACCGTAATCTTTTTGCTTTAAGCCAAAACCAAGCATAAAGCCTGCTACCCATGATACGAGGCCATTAGCCTGATCGATGAGTGTTTCGTCATCGTTTGGTAAAAATAAATCAAACTGAAATTCGTCATCATTAAAGCTCGCAACTACTTGCTTATAAATAGTGCCAAAAAACTGCTTTAAATCGTTACTAAATGATTCACCATCGTTAAACACATCGCTCAAAAGGCCTAAGTATTCTTTGTCGTCAATGGTTAAACCACACGCTAGTAAACCACTAATTACACCATGCGCTTCGGCAGGTGATACAAATATTTCGTTTTTTTCTAAAAGCAGTTGAGCTTTTTCGTAATCGGGTAAATCGTTCATAATCGAATCTTCGCTTTGCAAGTTAAGGCAATGCTACCACTCGATAAAAAGCAACTCCAATTAATTGTATGATCAAGCTCAAAAACCATGCGATAAAGTAAATGGCGAGTTAAAGGTGCGGGAAAACTAAGCGAACGGTTTAATTTTTTACGTTTAGGGTTTAAGGATTGGATTATGTCTTATATACTTAAATTGTTCCCTGGGGTACCGGAGCTTGGTTAAGTCCCTGAGCCGATAAATTTTATACCAGGATTTCTGTTCGTCTACTATTGTGCAAGCTCGGCATGTACCGAGAAGCCTACGGTAAACCGCAGATTTCCGCCCTGAAACCTTCTGGTTTCAGGACTGAAACCGGGTACCGTATCTTGGGGAACACCTTCTTACTTTTTATACTCCCTCTTATTGCTTATTCATTTTTTTGCTATACCTTCGTACATTATTTTTATAATTTTTGGCAAAAAAAAGCTGCAAGCAATTTCTTACTTACAGCTAAATTTTAAATGCTTACGCTTATTTACTTAAACCAACCTTGAAAGCGCTCCATCATCATGTAGTTTATTGGCACTAACAATAAAGTAATAAAGGTAGCAAAAATAATCCCAAACCCTAAACTTACCGCCATGGGTATTAAAAACTGCGCCTGAGTCGCTTTTTCAAATAATAACGGCATTAAGCCAATAAAGGTCGTTAAACTTGTTAGCATTACAGGGCGAAAACGCGATGCACCGGCAAGTTTAACTGCATCTAGTAATTTGCCGCCTTCACTGCGCTTTTTATTGATAAAATCAACTAGTACAAGGGAGTCATTTACTACCACCCCAGTTAGGGCGAGCATACCAAGCAAGCTCATAATGGTTAAATCCATGCCCATAATCCAATGCCCGACTACAGCACCTATCATGCCAAATGGAATTACACTCATTACTATAATTGGCTGTAAGTAAGACTTAAGCGGTATCGCTAATAGCGCATAAATTATGAAAAATACAAACACAAGTGCCCAAGCCAATGAGCCAAACGACTCTCGCTGCTCTTTAGCCTCACCTTCTAGTTTGTAATCTACTCCAGGGTATTGCTGCATTAATTCATCTAAATACTCCGTTAGGTCAGCCTGAAGTATGGTCATGTTGGTGTTATTTTTTTCGATATCCGCTGTTACATTTAAAGTACGGTAGCGGTCTATTCGGTTAATAGTTGACGGGCTTTGCCCTGCGGTAAGGGTTGCAACATGCGATAACGGCACCGAGCCACCAGTAGGTGTATTGATGAGTATATTTTGTAAATCGGCTACAGAGCGGCGCTCGTCTATAGGCAAGCGTACCATTACTCGTACATCATCACGTCCGCGCTGAATACGTTGGACTTGCGAGCCAAAGAACGAGTTACGCACTTGACCTGCAACATTAACTCTATTTAAGCCCAGCGCTAAGCCTTGCTGCGTAAGCTCTATTTGTAACTCTTCTTTACCATCAGACATGCTATCGGCAATATCAAATACCGTTGGGTAGGTCGATAAACGGGTTTTAATGTGATCAGCCACGTCTTGTAAAATAGTCAACGAAGTCCCGCTAAGCTGAACATCAATGGGGTCTGAACTTCGGCCAATTTCGGCTCTAAACGTTAAGCTTTCAGCGCCTGGAATGACACCAATTAAATCGCGCCATTCGCTGGCAAGTTCTCGTGATCCTATGTCTGATTCACGCTTTTCAGCCGGTGTTATTTCAAAGCGTACAGAGCCTGAATTAGATACACCACCACGCCCGCCTGTTGTGGCTAATATATTTAAAATAACGCTTTCACCAGTATCTGGATCGCGGTACTTTTCTTGTAATTGCTGCGCCTTTTGCGACATGTCAATTACGTATTTATTAGTTACTTCAAACGGTGTACCTGTTGGTAGTGTTAAGTTAACGCGGACTGTTTCGCTTGGTATACGCGGGAAAAATACAAACTTAGTCCAACCACTAGTGATCATGGTTAAAATTATTATAAACACACCAACAAACAAACTTACCGAAGCCAATTTATGGCGCAGTGCTAAATTTAAAGTGGGTTGGTAGTATTTTAAAATCGCGTTTTCAAATCCATCTGCAAAACGCTGTTGAATAACATCAAACTTTGAAGGTTCGCCTTTTTCGTGGCGTAGTTTTATATATTTTAAATGTGCGGGTAGTACAAATTTAGATTCAATCAATGAAAACAATAATACCGGAATAACCACTACCGGTATTTGTGCAAACAAAGCACCGCGCGCCCCTTCAATAAAGGCCAAAGGTAAAAAGGCAGCAACGGTAGTTAATACACCAAATGTTACTGGTGTTGCGACTTCTTGAGTACCTAAAATTGCAGCTTGCTCGCCCGACTTAGCTGTTTTTAAATGGGTATAGACATTTTCGCCAGTAACTATGGCGTCATCAACAACAATTCCCAGTACTAATATAAAGCCAAATAAACTCATAATATTAAGGGTTACGCCAAATATAGGCATCGCTATAAACGCGCCCATAAATGAAACCGGAATACCAATAAATACCCAAAATGCAATTGCAGGTCGTAAAAACAAAGTAAGTAAAGCAAGTACTAAAATACCGCCTTGTAGGGCATTGGTCGTTAGTGTGGCAATTCGACTTTTAACCAGCTCCGAATCATCATCCCAGTAACTTAGTTCAAACCCTTGTGGAAGGGAACTTTGTTGCTCTTGTATGTAATTTTTAACTTCGTCAGCAACAGTAATCGCACTTTGCGGACCAATTCGATATACGTCGATAAATGCAGCCTGCTTACCATTAAAGCGAGTACGTACTGGGGTTTCTTCAAAATCGTCTTTAATTATTGCAATATCGCCTAAACGAATAATCGTGCCGTCAGCTTGGTTTTTAACAACAATATTGGCAAATTCATCTTTACGATATGCTTGCCCTTTAGAGCTTATAAGTACGTCCCCACCTTCAGTTTTTAAGTTACCAGCAGAAATATCAGAGCTTGAATTAGCAATGGCACTCGATATTTGTGCAAGGCTTAAATCGTACTGGCGAAGAACGTCTTGGCTTACTTCAATGGCAATTTCGTAATCACGAACACCACTTAGCTCTACCTGCGTCACATTTGGTAAGCGTAGAATTTGATCGCGTACTGTTTCTGCATATTCACGGGTTTCTTTTTCGCCGTAATCACTTGATACGGTAACCGCGATAACTTCGCGAATTCGCTCAGCAAGCGCGACTATTGGCTTTTCAGCATCGGCTGGAAAGGTGTTAATTGCATCTACACGACTTTTAATATCAGCTAAAAGCTCACGCGGGTCGTAGCCCGTTTCAACTTCAATTGTTACAGAGCCTGAGCCTTCAGAAGAGCGGCTAAATATTTGCTTAATACCTTCTAAATCTTGTACGGCTTCTTCTATACGAATTGTTACGCCTTGCTCTACATCCTCTGGTGTTGAGCCACGCAAACTTACGTTCACGCTTATCATGTCGGTTTCGAATGAAGGGAATACTTCAAGCGGTATTTTAGTCGATAAACTAAAAAGCCCCGACAGCAGCAACGTTACTAGCAATAAGTTAGCAGCAACATGGTTTTTGGCAAACCAAGCTATCATGGCTTATCTCCTTGCTTTGCTGGACGGCGTTTTTTTAACTCTTCAACACTAATACCAAGCTCTTTTGCTTTTTGTTCAAGCTGCTCTGGAGTCGGACGCTTTCCTTTACCTTGCCCATTCACTCCACGGCTTTTAGGTTGATCTGCGCTTTGTTCACCTAAAATACTTACTTGAGTTCCTGAACTTACTTGACCAAGTGGAGTAATAACAAGTTTGTCATTTGCGTTTAAACCGGTTTTTATCATCGCCTGAGTCGCATTTTGCCAAGCTAGTGTGATGTCTTTGCGCTTAAGTACGCCACCTTCAACAATGTAAACGTACGTTCCTTGATAAATTGTACTGTTAGGAATTATAAGTGCGTTAGATACTGTTCTGCCGGTAATTTGCGCTTTTATATACTGCCCAATTTTTATTGGGTACTGGTTATTTGCTGTTGCTTTATACGGGTCATTAATTTTAGCAACTACATAAAGCTGCTGTGCGCCTTCATCTATAGCACCCTCTGTGCGTGCTAATTGCCCTTGCCACGTTTGCTCACCTACTAAGTCAGAAGTAAATTTAACAATTGAACCCGCTTGGTTTTTAGCACCATCGCGATACTGCTCTGGTAAATTTACAAATGGGAGATCTTTATTTTTAATTGGTAAGCGAATCTCAACGCTATCGATTGCGTAAATGGTAGCTAACTGTGTGTTGTTAGTAACAACTTGCCCTAAATCAACACTGCGGCTAAGTATACGCCCCGCATATGGCGCCGTTACTTTAGTGCGCTCTAAATCAAGCATCGCTTTTTCAAGTGCTGCCTGCGCTGACAAAACCTCAGCTTCAGCGGCTGCTAGTTGTGGCTCACGTAGTACTAAGCTGCTTGCTTGATTTGAGCCGCCAAGGCGCTTCCAATCGGTAATAGCTTGTTGCCCACGCGCCTTCTCTTCTAGCAAACCTTGCTCTGCGGTTAATAAATTTGCTTGAGCAGATTTAACTTCAGCCTGATGATCTCTGTCGTCTAGTTTTAAAAGTACATCGCCTTTTTCAAAAAAACCGCCTTCTCTAAAGTCATCACTTACTTCAATTATTTGTCCAGATGCCTGAGCCACTAACAAACTTTGTGTACGTGGTTTTACCGTACCGTAGCTGTCTATCATAACTTGATAATTTTGTGGTTTTAGCTCAAGCGCAGCCACACTTATTGATGCCTTAGGAGGTGCCCCAAAGCGTTTAGCCTCTGGTGGATTCCCCTTAATAAACATAACAATTAAAATTGTGGCAACAATAACCACCGCTGGAATAATAATTTTTGCTGTTTTAGTTTTCATCGTTATTGCTCTTTAGTTCACTTGAGGGCTTTGCAAAATCACCACCAAGGGCAATGTGTAGGTTAATTCTATTAGCTATTAATTGGTTTTTAATATCGATTAAGGAGCTTTGCGCGTCGAAAGAACGATCTTGGGCATCAAGCACTGTCGTGTAAGTTACCAAGCCACTTTGATACTGCTCAAACGACAATTGCTCTGCAGCAAGAGCGTTTTCTTGTGCCTCTAACGTGCTTGTATATTGAGCTTTGAGGGACTGCTGCTGCGAAATAGCATTTTCAACATCACCAAATGCGTCATAAAGCGTTTGTAAATAAAGCTGCTCTTGCTTTTGAGTATTAAGACGCGCTATTTCTTCGTTGGCTTTTAAGCGCCCTCCTTCAAAAAGTGGCGCTGAAATACTACCTAATAAAGACCATGCAAGGCTTGATGGCGAAAACAAGTCGCTTACTCTGTCTGTACTATCACTTAATGAAGCTGTTAAATCTAAACTTGGAAAGCGTTGTTTGTGCGCATATGCCAATGATGCGTCGGCTGCTAAAAGCTCATACCAACTTGCACGTAGAGTAGGTTTTCGCGTTATAAGTTCAGAAGGTAATCCTAGAGGAATATCGGTATTAATAACAGGTAAGTCACTACTAGCAGTAATAGCGCCTTTTGGGTATTCACCAAGTAAACGCTCAAGTACACGTGCTGATGCCGATAAACTCGCTGTTTGAGTGGCAATGCGAGAGCGTTCATTATTAAGCTCATTACGCGCTAAATACACATCGAGCGCTTCGTTTATGCCTTGGCGATAGCCAGCTTCAATAATATCGAGATTTTGTTGTGAGTTGGCTTCGCGACGCTTAAATAAATCCAGTAATTGCTGCGCCGTAACCACATCAAACCAACCTGTTACCACATCTGCAACGAGTTGCTGTTTAGCTTGCTCAAATCGTGCCTGCTGAGCTAAATAGTTAAGATTAGCTTCGCGCTTGGCGTCAGAAAGCTTACCCCATAAATCAACCTCGTAAGTTAAATTTAAACTTACGGAGCTTGCGTTGTCGTAACTTACAGGGCGGTTGTCTTTACTACGGCTTGTACGTGTTGATAAATCGAGGCTTGGCCAAAGTGCAGCGCCCGAGACTATAAGTTGCTGCTTTTGAATTTCAACATCATAACTCGTTTGCAAAAGCTGTTGGTTATTTTTAAGTGCTTGTTGTACAAATTTGTTAAGCGTAGGATTTTGTAATTGTGTAAGCCATTGCTCTTGTACTTTTAATGCTGAGCTTGATGCTTCTTGCTGCCATTGCTGAGGCATATTATTAGGGACTTGCATGCGCTGCGACGAGTTTAAATCACTCGCACAGCCGCTGAGCAGCATCACACTAATTGCCAGTAGGGTTGGCTTGCATTGCCAAATCATAATTAAACCTAAATTACTGCTATTTATGAGGTTAATTCAAGCACTTTGGCAAATTTTGCTCAACTTACTTTACATAACATTACATAGCTAGCGATGAATTAACATAATAGCCAGTTATACGGTAAAAATGAGTAAATGATCAGCAATTTTTGATACTAAAATTAATTTTTTGTAATGTGTTTAAGAGATTAACTATACAAAAACAAAAAAGCCCCGCTATAAGCGAGGCTTTTGAATAAATGGTGCCGACTAACAAAGTCGAGCGGGTAACTTATACAGACTACTGATTACAAGTCAGTTGCTTTAAGTTACCTAAATAAATGGTGCCGACTAACCGAGTCGAACGGATAACTTATACAGACTACTGATTACAAGTCAGTTGCTTCAAGTTACCTAAAATAAATGGTGCCGACTAACCGAGTCGAACGGTTGACCTACTGATTACAAGTCAGTTGCTCTACCAGCTGAGCTAAGTCGGCACACAAAACTGTGTGCTAAGGCACGTTCAATTTTAAAGATTGAGAACTTTTATAAAGCACTTAAAATAAAAAAACCTTGCATAAGCAAGGCTTTTCAATAAATGGTGCCTCGACGCGGAATCGAACCACGGACACGAGGATTTTCAATCCTCTGCTCTACCGACTGAGCTATCGAGGCACATAAACTGTGCTAGTTACCGGTTAATAAAATTAACCTTTAACTTAATAAATGGTGCCGACTAACCGAGTCGACGGGTAATTTGAACAGACTACTGATTACAGTTTTTCTTTTCAAACTACTTTAAATAAATGGTGCCGACTAACCGAGTCGAACGGTTGACCTACTGATTACAAGTCAGTTGCTCTACCAGCTGAGCTAAGTCGGCACACAAAACTGTGTGCTAAGGCACGTTCAATTTTAAAGATTGAGAACTTAAAGTAAATGGTGCCTCGACGCGGAATCGAACCACGGACACGAGGATTTTCAATCCTCTGCTCTACCGACTGAGCTATCGAGGCACATAAACTGTGCTAGTTACCGATTAATAAAATTAACCTTTAACTTAATAAATGGTGCCGACTAACCGAGTCGAACGGTTGACCTACTGATTACAAGTCAGTTGCTCTACCAGCTGAGCTAAGTCGGCACACAAAACTGTGTGCTAAGGCACGCGTAATAATGTTTAAACTGTTGATTAAACACCACTACTTTAATAAATGGTGCCTCGACCCGGAATCGAACCAGGGACACGAGGATTTTCAATCCTCTGCTCTACCAACTGAGCTATCGAGGCACTTAAACAGTGCTAATTAAAAATCTCAAAGGATTTTTAATGCAATTCCCACTCATCTCTACCGACTGAGCTATCTGGGCGTGCGGCGTATTAAACGAGTTTTGCCCTTACAAGTCAACTTTTTTTTTATTCTTTATAACTGTTTGAACGGTTTTCAGACAACTCAGTGTGTTTTTTATTAATAACGTTCATTTTTACCACAAATCGAACTATAAATATAAATAAATCAGACTAAAACAGTAGTGAATTATTTTTTGTAAATGTTACGATTAGCTTAGATACGTACGATAGGGACTTATCGTAGTAAAAAACATCAATTGGACACTATCAATGCAGAGTAAATTTTCATCGCCAGTCAAAGGCTTATTACCTCTTTTTTTAATCATAAATATTGCAGTAACAGCGCTTGCTATTATTGCCCACTCATTTTATACACAAATTGAAGTTAAGACAGCCCAACCAGCATCATCTATTAATATTGTAACGCTTGCCGATAGATTGGACTTACCTATGGTTGATGCATTAACTATGTATGGTCAAGGTAAAGTAAGGCAGTTACTTGATTTAACGTCGTTATTAGATGATGACTTTGAATATACTCTATATCGCTTCAATGCTACATCAGATACTCAGTTGGTATATAGCAGCAGTAAACCTGCTATCGCTTCAATTAAAACTGAAAAGCATCTAGTAGAAGAAGGCATCCTACATCACTTACTGCTGTTAAACGATCAACCTATTGGCGAGCTTATTATTAAGCAAAACCTACCAACCGCTCCTTTAAGCGCTCAAAACTCTCAAGTTATTGCCTACATTATTGCGATAGCAAGCGTAGCTGCATTATTTATATTTACTTTAATGTTTAATATGTACATTAATAGTCGCTTACGAAAAAGTACTGACAGTCTTACACAAGAGCTGCAGGCAATCACCGAAAATGCTAATTACAATAGTAGTGTTGATGAGCAGCTTGATATTGGTTTAGGTGTAGTGGCAAAAAACATTAACTTACTGCTACAAAAAGTACAGACTGCGATGAGTGAGAATGACACCGCACAAAAAGAGCTTTATAAATTACAAAATGGCCTAGAAGCCGAAGTGCAAAATCGTACTATAGCGCTTGAGCAAGCCACATTAAAAGCAGAACGAGCAAGCGATACCAAAACAACCTTTTTAGCCACAATGAGCCACGAAATAAGAACACCGATGAATGGTGTTATAGGTACTATTGATTTACTGCGCCAGACCGAGCTTGATGGCGCTCAACATCGTTTAAGTACGATTATTCGTGAATCAGCATTTTCGTTATTGAGCATTTTGGATGATATCTTAGATTTTTCTAAAATTGAGGCTGGAAAGCTAAATATTGACCCGATCCCATTTTCGGTAACCGATACCATTGAAGAAGTTGCTCGAGTGCTCTCATCAGTTGCTAAAAAACGTGAGCTTGATTTAGAGCTAGCAATAGCACCAGATATTCCGGTCAATCTTACCGGTGATAGTGTGCGTGTACGTCAGGTGCTTTATAACCTATGTAGCAACGCAATTAAATTCACTAGCACTGATGAAAAAACCCAAGGCCATGTAAAAATATCAGCAGAGGTTGTACATAATACGACTGATCACTTTACCTTACGCTTTTGCGTAACTGATAACGGTAAAGGCATGTCGCAGGCACAATTACGCGAAATATTTAATCCGTTTATTCAAGCCGAAAACTCAATTACCCGAGAATATGGTGGCACCGGTTTAGGTCTTTCTATTTGTAAAAGCTTAACTGAGCTTATGCTAGGTACTATTCATGTAACTAGTCATACGGGAATTGGCAGTGAGTTTACAGTAGAGCTGCCGTTTAGCACATCGGGTAAAATTAAGTACGCACATAAAGGTGCATTAAATGGCAAGAAAATTGTTGTAGTTAGTAATCACCTAGAACGTGAAAAAACAATGTACCGTTATTTATCGTTCATGGGCGCTAAAATAATTTATGCACACACAGAAGAAGAAATTGAAGAGCACCAGCATTCGCAAGATATTATTTGGGTAGCTGATGGCATAGACAATATGGATAAAACTAATGCGCTGCTAAGACGTTTATTTTATTCATTAGAAGATTATAACCAACAAGTTGTAGTACTAAGTAAGCTTGATGAAGCAGCTATAAATCATAAAAACATTTTTTATATTAATGCTTCTCCTCTATGTAAATCTAACTTTATGCTTTCTATATTGGTGGCTGCAGGGTTACATACACCTAAGCAAATTAAAAAAACCAAAACACTTAATAACTATTTAAATGTTGAGCAGGCACGTGATTCAAACAAATTGGTTTTACTTGTTGAAGATAACCTTCTAAACCAACAAGTCCTCACCGATCAACTACATATACTGGGCTTTGGCGTTGAAATAGCGAACAACGGTGAAGAAGGCCTAGATATGTGGAGAAAAGGTGATTACTCACTTATTTTAACCGACTTACACATGCCTAAAATGTCGGGTTACGATATGGTCGAAAAAATCCGTAATGAAGCAGAGCTATTAGAATCGATTGATGCACAGCCTTACATTATTGCAGTAACAGCAAATGCACTTAAAGGCGAAAAAGAGCGCTGTTTAGCGGTAGGTATTAACGACTTCATTACCAAACCTATAGAGCTGAACGCGTTAGAAGAAACTCTAAAACGTTGGAGCGATAAACAAAGCCAAAACCCAAATGTAGTTATCCATCAAACTATGGCACTACCTATTGATATGGAAGCTGTTGCTAAATATGTAAACGGTGATAACGCTAAGCAAATCCGTTTCTTCAAAATGTATTTAGAACAAAGCCAAGGCTTAATTAAGAGTATTAATTCCGGCGTTATGGTTAACGACTTAAATGAGATTATTGAAGGGTGTCATCAATTAAAATCGATCTCCAAGACAATTGGTGCCCAAACGGTGGCAGAACTTTCAAGTGCATTTGAAGATAAATGTAAAGAAGGTGAACTCACAACCGATGAATTAATAGAGTTAAGAGATAAGCTGGAAATTGAATACTCTAAAGCTGCTCAATTTTTAAAGGAACAAATTAAAATATCTGAGCAAGAAGATGAGTTAAATGAATAAATAAACATAAAAAAAGGGCTAAATAGCCCTTTTTCTTATGTTTAAAACATTACTTTTCAGGCGGTCGATAACCTTCAATTTCTACATCTTTGTTTTCAAACAAAAAGCCAACCATTTGCTCTTCTAAAAATGTGCGGTGTTCTGGGTCCATCATATTTAAATGCTTTTCGTTAATAAGCATTGTTTGTTTATGTTGCCACTGAGCCCACGCTTCTTTAGAGATGTTATTAAAAATCTTTTCACCAATTTCACCAGGGTATAACTGAAAGCCAAGCCCTTCGGCTTCTTTTTGTAACTTTTGACAAAATACTGTACGTGCCATGATTGATTCTCTCTAACGCTAAATATGGGGCTATTCTATACTATTGCTGTAATTTGTTTAACCAACTTTTTAGTTGGCGCTGCTAGGCCAACCTCTATTGATTGATCAAGCGGATACCAGATTAATTGCTTATCGTTTACCACATCAAGAGTTTTCTTAACATTGAGCACATGCGGGTTAATCCTCAGCTCAAAATGTGAAAACACATGAATAAACGCTTCAAGCTCTACTAAGTCGGCTTTTAGGCCTTGCTGAGCTAAAAACATTTGAAGCTCTTCGTACTCATTAAATTCAAAAAAGCCAAACAATCCGCCCCAAATACCGCTGTTAGGACGTTTTTCCATAAGCACTTTATCACCACACTGAATAATTAACTGATGACAACTCTTTTTAGGAACTGCTTTTTTAGGTTTTGAATGTGGAAACTCTTTTACTTTACCTGCATTAAAAGCACCACAGCCTGAGTTTAATGGGCACGCCTCGCAATCAAACCGGCTGCGTGAGCAAACGCTCGACCCTAAATCCATCATAGCTTGATTAAACTCAGTAACATTATCTTTAGGCGTTAACTGCTCTGATAAATGCCAAAGCTGGTTTTCGACTTTTTTAACGCCGTACCAGCCCTCAATCATAAAATAGCGTGCTAAAACTCGCTTCACGTTCCCATCTAAAATAGGGTGATGCTGCCCAAGCGACAATGATAAAACAGCCCCTGCAGTAGAGCGCCCTATTCCAGGTAAACCCATTACTTCATCGAGTGTTTTCGGAAACTCACCTTGGTATTTGTCACGCACTATTTTAGCTGTTTTGTGTAAGTTACGCGCACGTGCGTAATACCCTAAGCCGGTCCAGTGATGCAGTACTAAGTCTTCATCCGCATCAGCTAAAGCGATAATATCTGGAAAGCTTTGCATAAACTTTTCAAAGTATGGAATAACAGTAATAACTTGGGTTTGCTGCAGCATCACTTCAGACACCCAAACTTTATAAGGTGTTTTACCTAGCTGCCACGGGAGTGTTTTACGCCCATGAAGGTGGTACCAATCAACAACTTGATTAGAAAACCAGTGTGACTGTTCTTTATTTAAATCCAACATTTTTAACTTTTACTGATGCCCAATGGCGGCTCAGTCTATTGCAGTTAACAAAAAGATCAAGCTATACGGGGTGTAAAACCAGCTAATACTTGTGATTGCGGCCTCGGTCAGGGATAATATGCAACCATTTTTAAACACATTGTTTTTGTCAGGCCAATAATATGAGTGAATCAAGCAACACTAACCTTGAGCAAGCTAAGCAAGAAGGTAAATACATCCGCACCATTCGCAGTTTTGTAAAACGCGAAGGTCGATTAACCAAAGGCCAAGCCGCTGCAATCGAAAAATGCTGGCCAACAATGGGCCTAGAGCATAAAAACGGTATGCTTGATTTAAGCGAAGTTTTTGGCAACAACAACGATGTAGTAGTAGAAATTGGTTTTGGTATGGGTAAGTCGCTTGTCGAAATGGCAACAAATGCCCCTCACCTAAACTTTATCGGTATTGAAGTACACCGCCCTGGCGTTGGTGCTTGTTTAATGGATGCCGATGAAGCAGGCATTACCAACTTACGTATTTTTGAACACGATGCAGTTGAAGTACTTGCAGATTGCATACCTAATGAAAGCTTAACAACACTACAACTATTTTTCCCTGACCCTTGGCATAAAAAGCGTCACCACAAACGCCGTATTGTACAAACTGAGTTTGTTGAAAAGCTAAGAGCCCAACTTAAAATGGGTGGCGTTTTTCATATGGCAACAGACTGGGAAAACTACGCAGAGCACATGCTCGAAGTAATGAATGTAGCTCCTGGTTTTAAAAACCAATCAGAAACAAATGATTATGTTCCACGTCCAGATTTACGCCCGCTTACTAAGTTTGAGCAGCGCGGACATCGCCTAGGTCATGGCGTGTGGGATTTAATGTTTGAGCGCACAGAATAATTAAATTTAATTACTCACTTTTACTTTTATAAAACTAAATATACTGTAAGGCAAAGCCATTTATGAGCGTACTAACCAACCCAAGTTTACTGTTACTTCGTAATAGCGAGGCACTAACGGGAAAATCTATCTTGGTGGTCAACTTTGTTCAAGATGGCTTTTTAACAGAGCTTAAAAGACTTAATCCGCAAAGCAAAGTAACTGCGTTTAGCTACAACCATGCTAACGGAGAGTTTGCTAAAAACACCAAAGATGTTGATGTTCATGTAAGCCACACAATACCTGGTAACGACTACGATTTAGTTATTCTTTACTACCCTAAATCAAAACCAGAGTTATTAATGGCACTTGATAATATTCGATCTGCTATTACTGATGATGCCGAACTATTAGTAGTAGGTGAAAACAAAAGTGGTGTTAAGTCAATTGAAAAGCAATTAGCTGGTAAAGCTGAGTTTAGTAACAAGATTGATTCAGCTAAGCACTGCGTTCTTTACTCATTTGCTGAAATTTCTAAGCACCCTCACTTTGATATTACGACTTACCATAAAAAGTTTGTTGTTAATGTTGCCGACACTGAATTTACAGCTATTAGTGTTCCTGGGGTGTTTAATCACGGTAGTTTAGATATAGGAACGAAAGTTCTACTGGAAAACGCACCGACAATTAAGCAAGGCAAAGTTCTCGACTTTGGTTGTGGCGCAGGTTTAATAGCAACTTTTTTAGGGCTTCATAATCCAGCACTTGAGTTTGTGTGTAGTGATGTAAGTGCGCTGGCAACTTATGCAACACAGCAAACCCTAAAGCTTAACAACATCAATGGTGAGGCTATATTAAGTGACGGCCTTAAAAGCATTAATGGCAAGTTTGATTTAATTATTAGCAATCCACCTTTTCATACTGGTATTGCAACCGACTACACAGTAGCAGAAACATTTTTAGCTAATGCAAAACAGCATTTAACTAAATTAGGGAAGCTAAATATTGTTGCTAACAGCTTTTTAAAGTACCCGCCTATTTTAGAAACTCAGTTTGAAAGCTATCAAACTGTATTTAAGAACAATAAATTTGCTGTATATAGCAGCTAATTTAAATTTGTAAAATGATTGAGCACAAACGTGCTCAAGCTAACTTTCGAATAAATATAAGAATTAATTTAGTTTTTTTCCTTCATTTTTCCACGTCTTTGCTAAACTAAAACTCTAAATAATTAAATTTAACTCAGGCGATAATGAAATAATGCCTAAAAAAGTTCATCAAAGTAGCATTCGAAAAGCACTCATTAATTTAATCATGCTTATTACAGCTATTTGCTTATCGTTATCTATTTCTATCTCTACGTATTTAAGCGTGAAAGAACAAAAGCAATTAATAGTTAATAAGCTTGTTATTCTTTCTGAAATTGTAGCTTTTGATGCTGGGCAATCGGTAATTGAAGATGATCGTAAAACAGAAGAAAAACGCCTCAAGTCATTTGAAAAGATCCCTCTTGTAAAAAATATACATATTTACTCAATAGAAAAAGCATCCCAAAAGCCTGTTTTCTTTATTAGCTTTAATGCTAAAAAAACACCTCCGGTGCCATTGAGAATAGACAGTGTAGAAGAGCTAAAAACACCACGAATTACGAATGACCATATTGAGCTAACCCGCCCTATTTACGATAACGAACAAGTAGTAGGTTATGTGTATATGCGAGGAAGCCTCGAGAGTTTAGAGGTTTATATTGAGAGAAAAATATTAATAGACGTGTTATTAACATTATTAATTCTGGTAGTTGTTTACTTTATTGCTATTAAAGTTCAACGACGTATAGCTAAGCCAATAGAGCAATTAAGCATGTTATTGCAGGATGTGTCTAAAAATCATAACTACGATGCACGCGCACCAGTAACTGATGTAAAAGAAATAAGTGCTCTTTCAAATAGTTTAAATATCATGCTTACGCGTACAAAAAAACAACTTGAACGCCACGAAAAAGATAAGCAAGAAATCAAACAACTAAACCTAAGCCTTGAAGAAAAAGTAAACCAACGAACAATCGCCCTTAGAGAGGCAAATCAAGAGCTTTTATCAACTCTTGAGCGGATGCATCAATACCAAACACAAATTGTTGAAAACGAAAAAATGGCATCTTTAGGGCAAATGGTTGCAGGTGTTGCCCATGAAGTTAACACACCAATAGGGCTAGGTATTACAGGTTCTACGTTACTTAGAGATAAACTAGCAGACATACAGCAAAGCTTTGATGACAAAAAACTAACCTCAAGCCATCTAAAACGCTTTATAGATGAAGGTATTGAAAACTTAGATTTAATTTACCGCAACTTAAATCGTGCAGCTGACCTTATATCTAACTTTAAAAAAGTAGCGGTTATTCAAGATGACGGTGTAAATACCTATATTAATGTGCACAAATTAATAAGTGATGTTTTAACGTCGATTCAATCTGAATTATTGCCCAAAAAGCCTGTTGTCACTATCAACTGTCCGACCGACTTGGCTATTCATAGTAAATCTGAACCTCTACAACAAGTTTTTCAGCAGTTACTTATGAACTCTGTAATTCATGGGTTTATAGGTAAAGAAAACAATGAAATTCGCTTTGACGTAGAACTCGTCGGGAAAAAATTAACAATCGTTTATTCTGACAATGGTCAGGGCGTTGACAAAAACATTAAAAATAGAATTTTTGACCCATTCGTAACTTCAAAGCGCGGGCAAGGCGCAAGTGGCTTAGGCATGCACTTAGTTTATAACTTAGTAACACAAGCACTTGGCGGAAGAGTGATGTTTGATCTTGAAGAAAAACGCGGTGCTCGCTTTATAATTACTATTCCTTAAATAAAGATCATTAAAAAGTGCATATATTTAAAATTTATCCTTGAATTAGCATTTAATGACCTCATTAATGAGGCATGTGATAAGTGCGTAACATTATTTAATTGCTTTAAATAAATATTACCAAGCGATTTATGAACTTTTTTATCTTTGCTGTATCACATACATTGATGAAAGGTTAAAAGGTTAAAAAGTGATATAGTTTTGCTTTGAATTAGTCTGATTATTTTAAGTACCTTGTTTAATTGAATGATATGTCAATTATCAAAGGAAAATGGCTTCGACTTTATGATTCAAATAGCTACATCCATGTATATATCAATTAAACAGTAGTTTTTGCACTGCCCTTTTTTAGTAGACTTTGGACACCCTACTGTTTTATTTTTATCCAATTTGTTTTTTCCTTGTTAACAAATGGGTATAATCCTATAATCTCTAGTAATCGGTTATAAATTAGTCACCGATTTTTTATAAATAATATATTCCAAAAGGTTAATTAATAATGCAAACGCCAGTCATTCTAATCGTAGAAGATGAAGACGTAACTCGACTGAACCTAGTTAGTTTATTTGAAGCTGAAGGGTACAAAGTTATTGAAGCCATTGATGGCGATGATATGCATGACAAGCTTACAAATAACGATGACGTTAATCTTGTAGTTATGGATATCAACCTTCCTGGTAAAAACGGTCTTATTTTAGCCCGTGAATTACGCCAAAAGCGTAAAGTAGGTCTTATATTCCTAACTGGTCGTGACAACGATGTTGACCGTATTTTAGGTCTTGAAATTGGCGCAGATGACTACGTTACTAAACCGTTCAACCCGCGTGAATTAACTATCAGAGCTCGCAACCTTATTACTCGTACTGCCTTAGGTGGTGAAGAGTCAGCACTAGAAACAAATGGTGTTATTACGTTTAATGGTTGGGAACTTGATGAAAACAGCCGTTGTCTTACTTCTCCAAATGGCGACGCTAAGCGTTTACCTAAAGGTGAGTACAGAGCACTTCGTTTAATGCTTGATTCTCCAGGTCGCATTTTCAGCCGTGAGCAATTAATTAAGCATATGACAGGCCGTGAGCTTCGCGCAAATGACCGTACTGTTGACGTTACTATTCGTCGCATTCGTAAGCATTTTGAAAGTGATAACTCAACGTCTGAGTTAATCAGCACCATCCATGGTGAAGGTTACCGTTTCATTGGTAAAATTGACGCTTAATTAGAGCTAATTAGTTTCACTCTAATTGCTGTAAAAATAAATGAAGGGCTTTCTGTCCTTCATTTATTTTATCTGCCAGAATATCTAACCACTGCTTTAACACCTCATCAGATTCATCAATAGCACCATGTTCCATTATTTTGGCATGAAGCTGCACATCATTAAGACCTACTGAGCCAGCCGCCCCTTTGAGTTTATGCGCTACTGATTCATACTCTTCTCTATCACCAGTATTTAATGAAGTAAGTAACTCTTGCTGATATTGTGGACTTAGCTTTTCGAATAGCTGACTACTGCGTCTAAATACAACTAAGCCCATTGAATTGACAAAGTCTTCTATTGTTTCTATATCTAATAAGTGTGCATCAATGCCTTTAAGGGCTTCTTCACTTACTTTCAACAGTGGCTCTGTGCATTCACTTTGCTTAATTCCAAATAAATCAGCCAGCATTTTATCAAGCTTCACTGTGTTAATTGGTTTAGCAAGCGCCCCTTGTATTGATATGCCTTCAAGCTCTTCTTCAGCACTACGAACATTGGCCGTAAGTGCCACAATAGGTAGTTTATCAAAATGACTATCTGAGCGTATTTGCTTGGCAACTACATCACCATTTATATCAGGCAATTGCATATCAAGTAATACTAAATCTAAGTCATCTTCGGTTTCGACAAACGAGAGTGCATCTTCACCGGTTTCAGCCCACAACACTTCATGCCCGCGTTGCTCTAATAAGTTTGTAGCAATTTCAGCGTTAAGAGGTACATCTTCTACTAGTAAAATATACAAGCCACGACCAACATAACTTTGCTCTGTTGGTGCTACACATAGACTAAGCGGTATTTGAACTGTAAAGCAACTTCCTTCGCCCTCAGTACTATTTACTGTAATTATCCCTTTCATCGCACTTACAAGTGCCTTAGTTACAGCCAAACCAATACCGGAACCTATTGCGTTAGTCCCTTTTAAATCTGGCGCTTTGTAATACATATCAAATATATGAGCAAGCTGCTCTGGCGGAATACCCTGACCGGTATCCGATACTTTCATAACTAACCATGGGCCTTCAACTCTGTTTTCTCGGCTACATTCAAGTGTTACCTTTCCTTGCTGTGTAAACTTAACGGCGTTATTAATTAAGTTCCAAACAACTTGGCGTAAGCGAGTTGGGTCGAGCTGTGCGTAAATATCCAGCACCCCATTGCGCTTAATATCAAACTCTAGCTCTTTTTGCTCCGCGATTAAGCCCGCAAAGTTAACAACGTCATTTATAAAGTCTGACACATTAATAGAGTTGGTCACTATATCGAGCTGATCTCTATCTATTTTGTCTAAATCAATAATATCGTTAAAAATATTGCCGAGCGTTTCAGCACTCGAAAATATAGTATTACCCCAGCTACGCTGCTGTTTGTTTAAGTCAGTATCAAGCAGCATTCGTGTTAAACCAACAATACCATTGAGCGGTGTACGTAGTTCATGGCTTAATGTTGCAATAAACTTACCTTTGTCTTTATAGGCCGTTTCGAGCGCTTGAGCGGCCTCCTTACGACTTGTGATATCACGACCAAAGCCCAGTAGACCAATGTAATCACCTTCATCATTTATAAAAGGTAATTTACGCAGCTCAAACCAACGCGTTTCGCCATTTACTTCATAGCCCACATCAATGGTTAGTGCTTTATGGCTTTGCTCTACTTCTTTATCGGTTTTCAAAACTTCAGATAAAAAGTGACTAGGGAATATTTGCTCAACCGTTTTGCCAATTAGTTCGCTACTTGATTTGCCCATTACTTCTTCAAACATTTTATTACAACCAGCAAACACGCCATTGTTATCGCGGTAATAAAATAAATCAGGAGATGAATCAACTATTGAGCGCTGCAGCATGCTTTGTTGAGCAAGTTCTTGTTGTGTTTTTTTACGCTCAGCAATTTCTCGACGTAGCTCTTCAATAGCGCGGTGCTTGGCATGAAATGCCATTTTACGCTCATCAATTTCGATGTTTAGACGGTTAATGTTATCTTTTAGGGTTTGATTTAAAAGCTTTTCTTGTTTGGTGGCGCTATCTAAATAAGCATATGAGGCATCAAGTTGTCGAATTGAATTAAGCAACACACTTATTATTAAAGGAGAAACTACAGCCGTAAAAAATACCACGGCTAAAATATCAACAAGGTGTAATTCGCCTATCGCCACATAATAAAACATGCTCGATAAAATAAGAGATACAGTTAAAAATAAAGTGTAACAAATAGCAGCGGTTTTAAATTCACCAAATCGCGTTATTGAGCTGGAAAGTACCCGAGCCCAAGGGCTCAAAGAATAATCGGTCATACGTAATTTTATCTCTTAGCTGTGTACTTAATATAAAGAAGGCAATGCGTATGTATAAACATACCATTTTCCCAGATTTTAGCATTTTTCTCCTACCACTACTCACGTTGTGCGATAAAAACAGAATTTTTCATGTTTGATTTAGCTCATCTATTAAACTCATCATTTCAGCAATAAATTATTTAGTGTAAAATGCCCCGCTTTATTATCCCCAAAATACGAGTAGCGCACATGCAAACCAATATGCCAGATATAGCAGACACTGCACCCGCTTTACAAACAGGTAAATTAGACTGGGTTGGCATGGGCGAAATAGAACTGCCATTTATTTTTGAATCCCGAGACTTATCTCCAGTTACAGTAAACGCCAAAGCTCGTGCATTTGTAAATTTACATAAAGAAGATGCCAAAGGCATTCATATGTCACGTCTATTTTTGGCACTTGATCTGCTTTCAACCGAGCAGCAAGTCAATCCGCAAACGATAGCGCAGGCACTCGATACCTTTATAACTAGCCACGAAGGGCTGAGCGATAAAGCACAAATTGAATTTAAATTTGAATTACCGCTACGCCGTAAGTCACTATTAAGTGGTAAAGCGGGCTGGAAAAGCTACCCAGTTGTACTTACCAGTACAATTGAAAATAACGTTATTAGCTACGAGCTAACCGTAGATGTTACTTATTCTTCAACGTGCCCATGCTCTGCTGCACTTGCGCGCCAGCTTATACAAAACGCGTTTAACGAAAAGTTTAACCAAGAAACGTTAAGCCAAAAAGATGTGCACGAATGGCTAGGCACTACACAAGGCATTGTAGCGACTCCCCACTCGCAGCGCTCTATTGCCAACGTAAAAGTAAAGCTTGATAGCAACATTCAAGAATTTGACGTAGTTACGCTAATTAACACTCTTGAAGCTGAGCTTAAAACACCAGTACAAGCGGCAGTAAAACGTGAAGATGAGCAAGAATTTGCCCGTTTGAATGGTCAAAACCTTATGTTTTGTGAAGACGCAGCGCGTAAAATTAAAGCATTGCTAGAGGCAAACAATTACAGTGATTATTGGCTGCAAATAAACCACTATGAGTCACTGCATGCGCACGATGCTGTAGCTATTGCAGTAAAAGGTATTAAAGGAGGCTACAAAGCTTAATCGCTGTGTAGCTATTGCTTGTAAACCAGTCGGTAATTATTTTATAACCTATACTTTTTAGGCACGTAAATTGCTTTGTTTGAGCAGTGTCAATTTGTTGTTATGGAGTTACCGTATGGAATTCGCTTTATTATTAATCCTAGTATTAGTTGTCGGGGCCTCTGTTGTTGCGTCAAAATTTAATGACGATGGCGGAAACCCGTATCCTTTTACTCGCAAGCAAACTGTTTTTACGCAGGTTGAAGGCGCTTTTTTAAATCTTCTAGAGCGTGCTGTTGGCGATCAATATAAAATTGTTAGTCGCGTTAAGTTAATCGACGTTATTGACTGTAAGCAAGGCCTTTCAGTAAAGTCTAAACGTGCTGCTTTAGCTAAAGCTAAAAATAAGCAACTCGACTTTGTATTAATCGATAAAGAAAAACTAACAATCATTGCTGCTGTTGACCTAGTTAACAATGCCAACAAAGATGGCCACAAAGCTCAACGCGACTGGTTTGTAAACGGTGCACTAGAGTCTGCGGGCATTCCACATATTCGTATGAAAGTTAAATCGGGCTACCGCCCTTCTGAAGTACGCGATGCAATTATGTTTAAACTTGGTAAGCCTGCAGCAACACAAACTCAGCGCCCTGTTCGTAATCGCTCACATAAGCCAGCGGTACTTTCACCTTCTCAAGCTAAAGCGCAAACCACGGCGTTAGCTGAAATTTAAAAAACGAATTAAATACTCTCCTAAAAAGTATTTAAAGCGAGCTCATAAACAAGCTCGCTTTTTTGTTTTTTATTGCTAACTTCACGTATAATCAAGTGATTCAAACTCAGGAATTAAACTTTATGAATGTTGGTATTATTGGCGCAATGGAGCCAGAAGTTAAAATTTTACGTGAAGCTATGCAAAACCCACAAATTTTAACTAAAGCAGGTTTCACTTTTTATACTGGCGAGTTGGCTGGTAACACGGTGACACTTGTTCAATCTGGTATTGGTAAAGTCGCATCAACTATTGCAACTACCTTACTTATCGATAACTTCAAACCTGATTGCATAATTAACACAGGCTCAGCCGGTGGATTCGATCCTTCTCTTAGTGTTGGCGATGTCGTAATTTCGTCAGAAGTACGTCACCACGATGTAGACGTAACTGCTTTTGGCTACGAAATTGGCCAAGTACCACAAATGCCGGCAGGCTTTGCAGCACACCCTAAATTAGTTGAAGCAGCACAGCAAACTATCGAACAAATCAGTGATGTTAAAACACTCGTTGGCTTAATTTGTACTGGTGACACATTTATGTGTGACCCTATACGCATTGATAAAGCACGTAGTGATTTTCCTACAATGCTTGCTGTTGAAATGGAAGGCGCTTCAATTGCACAAACGTGTTTTACGCTAAACACACCATTTGTTGTAATTCGCTCAATGTCTGATATTGCTGGTAAAGAGTCACCACAATCATTTGAAGAATACCTAGAAACAGCATCAATCAACTCATCTAAAATGGTTGTTGCACTTTTAGAAAAGCTTACAGCAGTATCTCTGTAAATGCTTAGCAATATTGTTCAAAATCACTTGGACTTTATTGCCTTTATACTAGCGCTCCTTGCTGAGCGCTTTATTCCCCTTATTAGCTGGTATCATCCTAATACGGCGTTAAAGGCTGTTTTTAGTGCTATTGGCAAACGTATATACAAAAGCAAAGAACCTAAAAGCTATCAATATTTGGCAGCTATACTCGCAAGCTCACTAATTTTAAGTGTCATTCTCATTATTGTAGTGTTGCTACTCGAGTTTGCTTTTTATCCTGAATTACTCGCTGGCCTTATTTTATACTTATGCTTAGAAAGTAAGAGCATTGATAAAAAAGCACTTCGCATTGCAAAGCTAACTAAACAAAATCAAAAATCCACAGCGCGCGAATTACTAAAGCCACTGCTTGCCCGTGAAGTTAATAGACTTTCATCAGCTGGTATTATCAAAGCATTAATTGAGAGCTTAATACTGCGCACCGCTCGATACTATTTCGTAGTCATATTTATATTTTTAGCATTTGGCCCTATAGCTGCCCTTGCCTATCGGTTACTTACCTTAATACAACAAGCATGGCGTAGTGATATCCCCCCAAATAGTTACTTTTTAAAACCGCTTAAAACACTCTTGTTTATTATTGAATATATTCCGATGCGCTTACTCGCTTTAACTATTGCAGCAAGTCGAGCAAGCAAACAAAGCATGCATTTTATAAAGCATTATGGCAGGCATTTTTATCAAACAAATACAGGCTGGCTCTTAAGCACATGTTCTGCATCGCTTGGCGTGCAGCTGGGCGGGCCTGCAGTTTATTTAGGTACTCGCTTTAATAAAATGCGTATTGGTACTGATAGACTACCTACACCCGAGGATGTACCTGTAATAATTAATAGGTTAAATCAGGCCCGTGTATTTTGGTTGTTAGTAATAGCCAGCATTGAAATATTAAAATTGATTTAAAGGGCTCAAAATACGAGCACAAAAAAAACCAGCCGAGGCTGGTTTTTTAGTTTTTAAACTGTGCTTAAGCTACAGTGATGTTTGCAAACTTACGTTTACCTACTTGGTAAATAGCCGTTGTGCCTTTTGCTATTTCAAGTTTGGTATCAGTGATTTTATCTTCACCGTTAAGTTTAACTGCACCTTGCTTAATCATACGCATTGCTTCTGATGTACTTACTACTAAATTTGCTTCTTTAAGCAAGTTAGCAATTAAAATAGTGTCTTCTGCAATAGTGATTGTTAGCTCTGGGATTTCATCAGGTAACGCTTTTTTCTGAAAACGCTGAATAAAATCATCATGTGCACCTTGTGCATCAGCTTCACTATGAAAACGAGCAATTAGCTCTTTAGCTAGTTCAATTTTAATATCGCGCGGATTCGTACCCTGCTCAACACGTTCTTTTTGAGCTGCAATTTCTTCAATAGAAAGCGCACTTAATAAGTCGTAGTAACGCCACATTAGCACATCACTAATTGACATTATTTTACCAAACATATCGTTAGGCGCATCAGTAATACCAATGTAGTTACCGAGCGACTTAGACATTTTTTGAACGCCGTCAGTACCTTCAAGTAATGGCATCATTAATACTGTTTGCGGCTTTTGACCTTCTACTTTTTGTAGCTCACGGCCCATTAACAAGTTAAAGCGCTGATCAGTACCGCCTAGTTCAACATCTGACTCTAGTGCAACCGAATCCCAACCTTGTACCAGTGGATATAAAAACTCATGAATTGCAATTGGTTGGCCGCTTCCGTAACGCTTTTTAAAGTCATCACGTTCAAGCATACGTGCTACGGTTTGGTTTGCAGCAAGTTTAATCATGCCTGCAGCGCCTAACTTTTCCATCCAAGTAGAGTTAAATGCAACAGTGGTCTTAGCAGGATCTAGAATTTTGAATACTTGTTCTTTATATGTTTCGGCATTGGCTAGTACGTCTTCACGAGTAAGTGGTTTACGCGTTACGTTTTTCCCCGTTGGATCACCAATCATGCCGGTAAAGTCACCAATTAAGAAAATAACCTCATGACCTAAATCCTGAAAGGTTTTCATTTTATTAATTAGTACAGTGTGTCCTAAGTGTAAATCAGGCGCTGTAGGATCAAAGCCTGCTTTTATTTTTAGCTTCTTGCCCGACTTTAGTTTTTCAACTAGTTCGTCTTCAATTAATATTTCTTCTGCACCGCGTTTTATCTCTGCTAGAGCGGTTTGTAAATCCACTGTGTATTACTCCAAAATTCTGCCGACGAAGGGGCGACTAGTTACTTGCGTAGTCACGGTTTAATAAAGGTTTAAACCGAATAAATAGATGTAGCTAACATAACAAATTTCTACCTAATTAAAACAACTTTTTAAGTGATTCATGCAACTAAACTAAATCAATTGAGTCTTAGCTAGGTAGAGCGTTAAAAAAGGCTTTCTAAGCCCGATTTTAGCGTAGTTTAAGGTCAGTTTAAATCTACAAAACACTAGTATTCGTACATTATTAAGTATATCCTGCAATATTATGTATTTATTATCTTGACAGCAGAAAAAGGCACGTTATGGTTCACGTGGTTCACACGCTCCCCAAAAAACACAAATTGCTTATTCTAGGTTTGGTTTCTGCTATTGTTGGCTTAGCCTTTCTTCCTTCTGAAAAAGCCACTGCATCCAAAGACAATAGTGCAAATGCACTAGAAATTGGTAAGCGCTATGAGTTACAAGTTAAAGTTGATAACAACGAGAAATTAACTGAGTTAAATTCAGAGCAAGCAGCAGAAAAGTTACCAGAATACGACTTTGTCGATCATAAAGTTAAAAATGGCGACAATTTAGCAATTATCTTTAAGCGTGCTGGTTTTTCGGCTCAAACGCTTCATAAACTAATTAACACTAATGCAGAGACTCGCAAACTTACTAAAATTCACCCAGGTGAAATACTTAGTTTTGCGACAGCTGAAGATGGCTCCTTAGCTCAACTGCGCTATGTGATTTCAAAAACAGATACTTTATTTGTTACCTTAAACGAAGAAGGTAACTACGATACAGCTATTGATAGCAAAGAAATTGAAACGCTAACCAAAACCGCTGGCGGCGAAATATCTAACAATTTTTGGACTTCAGCAATTGCAGCAGGTTTAAGCGAACGCCAAATAATGAACTTTGCTGACATATTTGGTTGGGATGTTGATTTTGCAAACGACATTCGTAAAGGCGATGTATTTGGCTTAATTTACGAGTCTCACTATGTTGATGGCGAGTTTATTGGTACCGGTAAGATTATTGCAGCCGAATTTGTAAACCAAGGTCAGCGCTTTGCAGCTATTCGCCATACCGACGGCAATTTTTATACGCCTGAAGGGCGTAGCATGAAAAAAGCATTTTTACGTGCACCTGTAAGCTTTAAGTATATTAGTTCGAGCTTTAATCCTCGTCGCTTACACCCAGTTACTGGGCAAGTTAGAGCGCACCGTGGTATCGACTTTGCGGCACGCACTGGCACACCGGTGGTTGCATCAGGTAACGGTAAGGTAGTTAAAGCGGGTTACAGCAAGTACAACGGTAACTACGTATTTATTAGCCATGGCACACAATATGTAACTAAGTACTTACACCTAAATAAGAAGCTAGTTAAAACAGGCCAAAAAGTTAAACAGGGCCAACAAATTGGTACTGTAGGTTCTACAGGTCGTGTTACTGGTGCACATTTACACTATGAATTTTTAGTAAATGGCGTTCACCGTAATCCTAAAACTGTAAAACTTCCTAAGTCAGAGCCATTACCTCGCTCAGAACTTGCCAAGTTTAAGCCTATTGCTGATAACTTTATTGCCCAGCTTGAGCGCAATCGCGAGCTACAGTTAGCACTTAAATAAAGTTTATTAATAAACATTAAAAAAGCCTTTGCAGGTTTAACCTGCAAAGGCTTTTTTGTATACGCTATAAACCATTAGTACATTAGTACATAAATGAGCTGAATAACTAAAGACACCATCACTAATGGCCAAATATATTTACTGTATTTGGTTGCGCCGTTGAGCCCTATTTTACTTTGATACTTTTCAAGCAAGGGTATAAGTATCGCCAGCGCAACAAACAAACCAATTAAAATAACGAATATGTTCATATTAACGCCCTACTTATGGTAATTCGTGGCCTTTAGCGCTTACATAAAGTGCATACCAATGCTCACGAGTTAGCTCTACGTTTACAGCATCACAAGAAGCTTTAATCCGTTTAGCATTAGTTGTTCCAATAATTGGCTGAATAGATGCGGGATGGCGAAGCAACCATGCAAGTACAATTGCCTCAGCAGAGGTTTCATAAAGTGCAGCCAGCTTATTAACTAAAAGACTGGTGTTGATATCTGCCTGAGATGCGTTTGATAAATCACTACCACTGTACAAGCCTTGGCATAAACTACCCCAGCTTTGAATTTGGATTTCAAAATGGCGACAGTACTCAATACTACCTGGCGTAAAATTAAGATCTTTACCGTCACTGTTACCGGCATATACACCTTCATCAACAAACTGATGTTTTTGTAAACTAGCCTCAATTTGGTTAGCCACAATTGGCATATCAAGCGCATGTTGTAAAAAGTTCATTTGGTGCTGCTGCATATTAGACACTGCAAAATTGCGCACTTTACCGCTTTCTTTTAAGCAACTAAATATGCGAGCAATTTCGTTAACTTCCATGAGTGGATCAGGGCGATGCAGCATAAGTACGTCTAAATAATCTGTATTTAATCGTTTTAATGATGCTTCAACTGATTGCTCAATCCACTTTGATGAAAAATCATAGCGCTTTGGCCCTAAGTCATCTTCAAAACGAATCCCACACTTAGATTGAATATACATGTGCTCTCTAAGCTCTGGTCGCTCACTTAATGCTTTACCAAAAACCTGTTCTGCTTTACCAAAAGTATAAATATCAGCATGGTCAAAAAAATTAATACCACCTTCAATGGCGTTATCTATACATTCATGAGCTTGCTTAACATGTGCATCAGTGATTGCGTCTTTATTCCAACCGCCGCCCAGACCCATACATCCAAATACAAGTTTACTAACATGAGGCAAGTGCTTTGCTAAAGGAGTGTGAAGCATGATAACTATCCTTAAAATTTTGAAGAGCTGTTACTGTAAACAAAAAGTGCTGAACAAGAAACCATTTAGCGGTGAACAAATTAAGAACAAAAAAAAGCGCAGTAAACTGCGCTTAATGGTTAATCTATTTTAAATTACATTTTTAGCCAACAAGTGCTAATAAAATACCCGCAGCAACTGCACTACCCAATACACCCGCTACGTTGGGTCCCATTGCATGCATAAGTAAAAAGTTATGTGGGTTACTTTCAAGGCCAACTTTATTAACTACTCGTGCCGCCATTGGCACAGCAGATACACCTGCAGCCCCAATTAATGGGTTTATAGGTGTTTTAGATATTCGGTTAAGTCCTTTTGCCATAAATACGCCAGATGCCGTACCAATTGCAAAAGCCAGTGCGCCAAGCACTAAAATACCAATCGTCTCAACAGTTAAAAATTTATCTGCAGCAAGCTTTGAACCTACAGCTAAGCCTAAAAATATAGTTGTAACATTGATGATTTCGTTTTGAGCACTGTTACTTAATCTATCAACAACACCCGACTCTCGCATTAAGTTACCTAAACAAAACATACCTACCAGCGGTATAGCAGCCGGTAAAAACATAGCCGTTAAACTAAGCACCATAAGAGGAAAAATAATCTTTTCCTTTTTAGATACTTTGCGAAGCTCTGGCATTTTTATTTTACGTTCTTCTGGGGTTGTTAGTGCACGCATAATTGGCGGCTGAATAATTGGCACAAGTGCCATGTATGAATATGCAGCTACCGCTATTGCGCCTAGTAAATCAGGTGCCAGTTTTGATGCTAAAAATATTGCCGTTGGCCCATCGGCACCACCTATAATGGCTATAGCCGATGCGTCCTGTAGAGTAAATTCAAAACCTGGCACATAGTTAAGTAATATAGCGCCAAACAATGTAGCAAAAATACCAAACTGTGCAGCCGCGCCTAATAACAACATACGTGGGTTTGCAATAAGCGCGCTAAAGTCGGTCAGCGCCCCTACTCCCATAAATATCAACAGCGGAAAAATCCCCGTATCAATACCCACATAATAAACGTAGTACAAAAGCCCACCTGGGTCTGACAAACCTGCCACTGGTACATTTGTTAAAATTGCACCAAAACCAATAGGTAGTAATAATAGTGGTTCAAAGCCTTTAGCTATCGCTAAAAACAGTAATAAACACCCTACCGCAATCATTATTAACGATGGGATTGTAAAGTTAGCAATGCCTGTCGCATTCCAGAGGTTTAAAATACCTTCCATCCTCTATTTACTCCTAAGCTAATGCAATCATAGCGTCGCCGGTAGTTACAGCATCGCCTTCACTAACTAACACTTCAGCAATTGTTCCGGTATGCGTAGCGCGTATTTCAGTTTCCATTTTCATGGCTTCCATAATAATCACTACATCGCCTTCGTTAACAACTTGCCCAGCTTTTACTTTAATCTTAAAAATATTACCGGCTAGAGGCGCGTTAAGTGTTTCACCTGATGCAACCGAAGCAGATTGAGGAATGTGCTCAGAGTCTTTTAATGTTACTTCCTTAAGTTCACCACCTTGCGCTACGACTACGTCATAAACTTTACCATCTACTTTTACGCTGTATTGCTCAGCCTTCACTTTGTTATTATTTGAAACTGATTTAGAAGGTGCTTTACTGCTTTTATCTTCAACAGAAGGTACTGGCTCAAATGCATCTGGGTTGTTGCGGTTTTTAATAAACTTCAAACCAACTTGTGGGAATAATGCATAAGTTAATACGTCATCAATTTGATCATCAGCAAGTGTTAAACCTTGCTCTTGTGCTTCTTTTAATAACTCAGCTTCAAGCGTTGCAAGCTCAGGTGCAATGTTATCAGCAGGGCGACAAGTAATAACTTCCGCTCCATCAAGCACGCGCTCTTGTAGCTCTTTATTCATTGGTGCTGGTGTTAAGCCATATTCACCTTTTAATACGCCAGCAGTTTCTTTAGTAATTGTTTTATAACGCTCACCCGTTAGCACATTAAGTACCGCTTGAGTGCCAACAATTTGCGACGTTGGTGTTACTAAAGGTAAAAAGCCAAGATCTTCACGTACACGTGGGATCTCAAGTAAAACCTCATTAAGCTTATCGGCTGCGCCTTGCTCTTTAAGTTGGTTTTCCATGTTTGTAAGCATGCCACCAGGTACTTGAGCTAATAAAATACGCCCGTCAACCCCTTTTAAGCTACCTTCAAATGCCGCATATTTTTTACGTACATCTCTAAAGTAAGCAGCAATTTCTTCTAGGTGGTTTAAATCAAGCCCAGTATCACGCTCAGTCCCTTCAACTATCGATACAATAGTTTCAGTTGCAGAATGTCCATAAGTCATACTCATTGATGAAATAGCGGTATCGAGCATATCAATGCCAGCATCAATTGCTTTTTGGTAAGTAGCAGTACTTAAACCTGTTGTAGCGTGGCACTGCATAGCAATTGGAATAGATACAGTTTCTTTAAGTGCTTTAATTAGTTTTTCAGCATCGTACGGCTTTAATAAACCCGCCATATCTTTAATACAAATTGAGTGACAACCCATATCTTCAAGCTGTTTTGCAAGAGTTAACCACATATCAAGTGTATGAACTGGGCTAACTGTGTACGAAATAGTACCTTGAGCGTGAGCGCCCACTTTTACAGCCGCTTTAATAGCTGTTTCTAGATTGCGAACATCGTTCATTGCATCAAATATACGAAATACATCAACGCCATTTTTATGTGCGCGTTCTACAAACTTTTCAACTACGTCATCAGCGTAATGGCGGTAACCTAATAAGTTTTGACCGCGTAATAGCATTTGCTGTTTAGTATTAGGCATCGCTTTTTTAAGAGCACGAATACGTTCCCAAGGATCTTCGCCTAAATAACGAATACACGAGTCAAATGTAGCACCGCCCCACGATTCAATAGACCAATAACCCGCATCGTCTAATTTGCTAGCAATCGGTAGCATATCGTCTAGGCGCATACGCGTTGCTAATAATGATTGGTGAGCATCGCGTAATACCAATTCTGTTAATTTTAATTTAGCCATGTGTGTGCCCCTTATTTATTATTTGATTTGTACTGAGCAATGGCAGCACTAATAGCAGCGATGTGCTCATTAGGCACACCTTGAGATTTAAAAGATGGTGATTTAACTGGTGTCGCCACGTCAGGTTCGCTAAAGCGCGTCACCAAATTAGACATAAGCGTTACTGCACCAATTAATATCGACAGAAATACAAACACCCCAACCATGCCAGTAAGCATTAAGTTACCAGCCGTTGTGAGTAGAGCACCTATATCCATTTTTCTCCCCTTGAAACCCATATCGAAAATAAAAAATCGATTTAATTAAATATTTATTCACTGGATAATAACAAAACTAATCGCTTTGTCTACATCTTGTAAATTGGTAAAACCAATTAAACAATAAACAACATAACACTCAATTAATTTACATGCTATAACTCAGCAATCACGCGCTCTACAATACATACAAGAAATAACGACTATAGCTAATAGTTATATGGAAGTTGTTAATTAACTATCAAGCTAAGTAAAAATAAACACTAATTCTTAATATTAAATGCAAAGCCACACACCAATTGTTAATTGGTCTTACCAAAATAAGTTTGTTTAGTGAACATTTAGCAGTTATTTGCAACAGTGTGAATAACTTACATAACAAAGCGTAAAAGTTACTAACCAACTAATAACTAGAGTAATAGCAAAAAACCATAACCAATTGATATTTATAACAAATAAGTTTTGGCATATAACTGGCATTAGTTATTATGAGCAAATTTGATAACCAAGGAGAAAACAATGTTACGCTGGACAATTACATTTTTAGTTATTGCTTTAATCGCTGCAGTGTTAGGTTTTGGTGGCATCGCAGGTGCCGCAGCTGGTATAGCAAAAATTATATTTTTTATCTTTTTAGTACTTTTAGTGATTTCATTAGTTTCAGGTGCCCTACGTGGTAAATCACCCAGGTAGATAAAGCATTCAACTAACAAACACTAAAATTTAATTAATACTTACAAGGAATTACACTATGAACTCTACAACTTTAAAAGCAGCACTAATCGCAGTATTTGCAGGTTTTTTCATGATGGGTTGTGAAGACAACCATGCAGAAGATGCTGGCGAACGTATCGACGAAGCAGTAACTGACGTGCAAAACTCTGTTGAAGATGCATGTGAAAATGTTAAAGAAGGCGTGAACGCTGAAGAAACTAACTGTTAATTCTTCTTGTACCGCTAAAAAAAACGGCTTTCGAGCCGTTTTTTTGTGCCAGTAATAAAATCACTGACTATAAAGCTGCTCATTTAGCAGTTAGCTTGTTAAAATAAAAAAAACGATATTTAAAGCAAGGCAAAATGGCATTCACAACCACCTACACATTAGATAAACCCTACTTTTACGAGTGTTTTGATGAGTCACTCCCTTATAGTAAGCGTGCAAAACCTAAATACTTTTTACTTGTGTTGTTAGTTGCGCTTGGTTTATTTGGCATTTATGTTTTAGACGATCATTACTTAGGATCGTTTATGATCATGTTAGCGGTACTCGAGTGCGTCGCATTTTACTATCGCAGACCATGGTGGGTAACCAGACAAATGCTCAGCAGAGCATCAGGCTCTGAGGTAACACTTACCTTTGATGAAGAAGGTATTAAATCTGCTAATCATTACAAAAGCTATCAATTAGAATGGCAAAATATAAGCGAAGTAATAGACACCCAACAAGGTATTATTATTAAAAACAAAAGCGGTATGCAGTACATATCAAAACAAATACTTAATCCTGAAACACTCGCTTTTATAAACAAAAAAGCCACTCAGTGAGTGGCTTTTAGTCTAGTTGAGTTAATTACTCAACTACGTATACGTGTTGATTAAGCATTGCCCGGATTAGGGTTCGACTTTTCAGCTTGTATGCGCATGTAAATCTCTTCACGATGCACTGATACGTCTTTTGGTGCATTAACACCGATTCGAACTTGATTTCCTTTAACACCTAGAACAGTAACTGTTACTTCGTCACCGATCATTAGGGTTTCACCTACTCTACGAGTTAGTATTAGCATTCTCTTGCTCCCATGTTCCAATAAAAATTATAAGATTCCGCTTAAACATACTAATGAAAATTAGACTGAAAAGTAAGTAAAAACTCGCAATCTATCCATTTTCTGTTAAAAATGCCTTGTGTAATGCACGAACAGCCAACTCTAAGTACTTTTCATCTATTAAAACTGAAATTTTAATCTCTGAAGTCGAGACTAAAACCACATTAATATTTTCCTGCGCTAATGCATCAAAAAATAAACTAGCGACACCAGAATGTGATTTCATACCCATGCCAACAGCAGAAACTTTAGCTACTGCTTGCAATCCGCTTATATTTTGAGCACCGAGCTGAGTTTGATCTTCACTCAATAATTCAAGTGCTTGCAGATAATCATTCGAGTGCACAGTAAAAGCATAGTCTATTTTTTCAAAGTTATGATTAACTTGATTAATCATATCTATTTCGATGCCATTTTCGGCAAAAAGTTTCAATATTTTTGAAAGATATTGCGTACCCGTTGGCACACCTTGTACCTTAATTAAACATTCGTCACGATTAAACGCAATCCCCGATACAACCTTGCTTGGCATATCGTTCTCCTCAAAACTTATTAATGTACCTTCATCGGGATTAAAGCTCGAAAGCACCCTAAGTGGCACATTATGTTTTCCTGCGGCTTCTACTGAGCGAATATGCAAAACTTTCGCCCCTAAACTTGCCAGTTCTAGCATTTCGGCAAAGGTAACTTGGCTCATTCTGCGCGCGTTAGGTTCAACACGAGGATCTGTAGTATATACGCCGTCAACGTCTGTATAGATCTGGCATTCGTCAGCTTTTATAGCCGCAGCTATTTCTACAGCCGATGTATCGGTGCCGCCGCGCCCAAGCGTTGTAATGTTGCCCTCAACATCACGCCCCTGAAACCCAGCAATAATAGCAATACGATTATGCTCAAGCTCATGCTTTAAACGCGTAGCAGCAACCTCTGCAATACGAGCTTTACCAAACATGTTATCAGTTAAAATATTGACTTGATCGGCTAATAGGCTCACAGCAGAGTGGCCACGTTTTATGATGGCCATAGCAAGTAGTGATACAGAAACCTGCTCTCCGGTGCTAATAAGTACGTCTAGTTCACGGCTACTCGGGCGAGTATCAATTTGTTTGGCGAGATTAATTAAGCGGTTGGTTTCTCCCGACATAGCCGAGAGCACCACAACCACTTGATGTCCTTGTTGTCTGGTTTTTACAACAAGGTCGGCGACCGCTTCAATTCGCTCTATTGAGCCGACCGAAGTGCCACCGAATTTTTGAACAATAAGCGCCACTTAGGCTTAAGTACGCTCAGTTAACCAAGCTGTAACGCTATCTAGTGCAGCAGCAAGGTTTTGTGGCTCACTACCACCGGCTTGTGCCATATCTGGACGACCGCCACCTTTACCACCTACTTGGCCTGCCATGTGGTTAACTAACTCACCGGCTTTTACTTTGCCTGTTAAGTCTTTAGTTACACCAGCAATTAGGCTTACTTTGTCGCCACTGGCAACACCAAGAGCAATAACACCTGAGCCAATCTTGTTTTTAAGGTCGTCAACCATACCGCGAAGCGCTTTAGATTCAGTACCTTCAACGTTTGCTACAAGTAGCTTAACGCCGTTAATTTCAACAATCGAGTCAAGTAAAGACGCGCCAGCTGCACTTGCTAACTTATCGTTAAGTTGCGCAATTTGCTTTTCAAGACCTTTAGACTTTTCAAGTAACGCAGTAACTTTTTCAAGTACCGATGCGCTATCGCCTTTAACTAAAGCAGCTACATCATGTAATTGCTGCTCTTGCTCGCTAACATAAGCAACTGCATCAGCACCAGTTACCGCTTCAATACGGCGAACGCCTGCTGCAATACCGCTTTCAGACACTATTTTGAATAAACCAATATCGCCTGCGCGCTCAACGTGAGTACCACCACAAAGCTCAATAGAGTAGTCGCCAATAGTAACTACACGTACTTCGTCATCATACTTTTCGCCAAACAACGCCATAGCACCTTTCGCTTTAGCATCATCAATAGCCATAAGCTCAGTATTAAGTGCGAAGTTACGACGAATTTCGTCATTAACTACACGCTCAATTTCACGTAGCTCATCTTTTGTAACCGCTTCAAAGTGCGAAAAGTCAAAACGTAAACGATCAGGCTGAACAAGTGAGCCTTTTTGGCCTACATGGTCGCCTAATAATTGGCGTAGTGCTTCGTGTAAAATATGTGTAGCTGTGTGATTTTTCTTAATGCTATCGCGGCGTGCATTATCAATAGTCGCATCCACTTTATCGTTAACGCCAATGCGGCCTTGCACAGTACCGTGGTGAGCAAAAGCATTACCAAGTTTAGTGGTATTAGTAACATTAAATTCACCACCAGCAACTGTAATAGTACCCGTGTCGCCCGTTTGGCCGCCTGATTCAGCGTAAAACGGTGTGCGGTCTAACACTACAATACCTTGTTGACCATCTTCTAATAACTGAACAGCTTCGCCACCAGCAAAAATTTCTACCACTGTCGCGCTATGGTGTGTGCTGTCGTAGCCTTTAAACTCAGTAAGCTTTTCTGATTTTAATTGCTCGTTGTAATCAGCACCAAACTTACCCGCTTGTTGCGCTGTTTTACGTTGTACAGCCATGCATTCTTCAAAGCCTTGATGATCAATCGTCATCTGGCGCTCACGCGCAACATCGGCCGTTAAATCAGCTGGAAAACCATACGTATCGTAAAGTTTAAATACTAAGTCGCCCGGTATAATATCGCCTTTAAGGTCACTTAAGCTTTCTTCTAAAATAGCTAAGCCACGTTCAAGTGTTTTACCAAACTGTTCTTCTTCAATGCGTAATACTTTTTCGATAATTTCTTGTTGCTTAGCAAGCTCTGGGTACGCTTGACCCATTTGCTCAATTAGCGCAGCAACTAACTTATAGAAAAACGAACCTTGCGCACCTAACTTATTACCGTGGCGCACAGCACGACGAATAATACGACGTAGTACATAACCACGCCCTTCGTTAGATGGCATAACACCGTCTGAGATTAAAAACGCACACGAACGAATATGATCCGCCACTACGCGTAGTGACTTATCGTCCATATCTTGCGCGTTAGTTACACTTGCAGCTGCTGCAATTAAGCCTTGGAATAAATCGATTTCGTAGTTTGAATGCACACCCTGCAAAATAGCAGAAATACGCTCAAGGCCCATTCCCGTATCAACAGATTGCTTAGGTAGAGGCAACATTGTACCGTCGCTTTGACGGTTGTATTGCATAAATACAAGGTTCCAAATTTCGATGAAACGGTCGCCGTCTTCCTCGGGAGTGCCCGGAGGTCCGCCCCAAATATGCTCACCATGGTCATAAAATATTTCAGAACACGGACCGCATGGACCGGTATCGCCCATAGACCAAAAGTTGTCAGAGGTCGCAATACGAATAATACGATCTTCACTTAAGCCAATATCTTTTGACCAATACTCAAACGCTTCTTCATCATCGTGATAAATAGTAACAAGCAGTTTTTCTTGAGGTAATTTAACAACCTCAGTTAAAAACTCCCACGCAAACTTAATCGCGTCTTGCTTAAAGTAATCACCAAAGCTGAAGTTACCTAACATTTCAAAAAATGTATGGTGGCGAGCAGTGTAGCCTACGTTTTCTAAATCGTTATGCTTACCGCCAGCACGTACACAACGCTGCGAGCTTGTCGCACGTGTATAAGGGCGGCTTTCTGCGCCTAAAAATACATCTTTAAATTGCACCATGCCGGCATTATTAAATAACAACGTGGCATCGTTACCCGGTATAAGCGAGCTAGAAGGTACTATTTGATGTTGCTTGCTGGCAAAAAAGTCTAAAAACTGTTGCCTAATTTGTGCGGTAGTCATGTGCTGCATTTGAAAGTCTCACCTGTATTTACTGTGCTTGCATTGCAAAATTAATTTCATCGTAGCTAAAACCCCGATACATTAAGTAGCGCACGCGCTTAGCTTTATCTTTGTAATCGAGATCGGCCGGTGTATTCGAATATTTTTTATTGTACGCATCCTGCGCAAGCTCAAACCAATCTATTTCAAGCTCTTCAACTACCATTTCAAGTAGCGAACGATCAATCCCTTTGCCCATAGCTTCGCTTTGTATTCGCTTAAGCCCGTGGCATTTAAATATGTGTTTTCTTACAAAGCCTTCACAGTATCGCTGCTCGTTAATAAAATTGTGCTTTTCGCACCAATCAAGCAGCGTTTCAATAAACTCTTCTGTCGCTTCTTTTTGCTGTAATTTGAGCGTTAACTCACGACGCGAATATTCTTGGCGCCCTAGTAACCAAAGTACATAGTTTTTTAGTTTTTGCTTTAATTTATCATCCATTAAGCGTCAAAACGTCCGCTTGTTTCACTGCTAAGTGGCTTAACATTAATGTCGTCACTTAATGGTACAACAGGCATAAAAATGGCTTGATAAGATACAAAAAAGCTAATGTAGCAAATCGGCATTAAAATCAACAGTGGTAAGAACGATAAGAACATCGAAAGCGCCATAAATAATGCGCAAATAAGGCCAAAAACGCCAAGTGGCAAAATGTTATGATAAAACACCATTAACGATTTTTTAAGCGCCGTTAAAATGCGTGTTTCCTTACTAAAATAAACAAGTGGCACAGCGTACGCAAATGCAGTTAAGTAAATTAGCATTGCCATAAAAAACAAAATTACATTCGCGCCCGAAATACTCTCAAGCATTTGTTCTAGCGCCACGTTTGGATCAAGTCCTGGTTGGCTCATAACAGCCACTGCATCGGCAAATAAGCCATTAGCAAGTAACGCCATTAAAATACCCGCACCCATTTGATAAAGTGCTAAGCGTAATAACCCTAAACGATTTCCCTTAGCCGTAAATGGCTTGAGAATATCGGCTAGCATAATTTTTCCGCCCTGTTGCTTACTAAGCACCGCTTGGTAAAACCCTGCGGTTAAAAATGGCGTAGCGAGTGCTGCTACTACTTGCAGCAGCGGTAAAAATAAAGACAGCAGCCCTACAATGCCAATAAATAAATGCATAAAAATAAAGGTTGCTGGCTGGGTTTTAAAAATAAGCCATCCGGCTTTTAACCACTTTAGCCCTGCATCGGCTTTAAAAATTCGTAATTGTGTAGACATACTTGCTCTTAATTTAAAACGAAACACGCCAAGTATAACTTGGCGTAAGGGGGGATTAATAGACGAAACGTAATTAAATAATTAAGGTTTTTTAATTTTCTTAATATCTAACATATGCGCGCCATGCTTAATTTTTGTTTCTAGGTACGATTTATTACCCGCAACACCCGCTTTAATGTGCGCATGAGTGCCCACAACCGAGTCAACATTAATACCGGCATCTTTTAATGCATTAAGCTTTTTAGGATTATTAGTCATTAATTTAACGTGACTTAAATTAAGCGCATTGAGCATTAATACCGCATCCGAAAAGTCACGTAAATCATCAGCAAAGCCTAAATGATTATTAGCTTCGTAGGTGTTCATACCTTGCGATTGCAATACGTAAGCGTCTATTTTGTTGTATAAACCAATGCCACGGCCTTCTTGGCGTAAATACAATAAAATACCGCCTTGCTCGTGCATCATTTCAATACATTCATTTAGCTGCTCGCCGCAATCACAACGCGATGAGTAAAATACATCGCCCGTTAGGCATTCTGAATGCATACGAATTAGCGGTACATCTTGCTCTGTATCGGCGTTGTTAAACACCATAGCAATATGTTCTTTACCATCTTTTAAATCAGTAAATGAGATTATTTCTGCAGGGATATCACTATTTCTGCCAACTTTAAGCTGGACTCTTGCTCTTACTTGCGCCACGACAAATCCAAATATTTAAATAACTACGACACGACAATAAAGTGATAGTATCACAAAATAGGATAAATACACCGTAGTACAAGACTGTTTATGGCAAATATATGGCGACGACAGGCGTTATTTTCAATGATTGTTAAGCAATAAATTAATACAAATAACCGCCAATATTATTTACGTTGATTTACCTTAATCAGTGACACCTACAGGCACGTTTGGTATTTTGTATTTTAAACAACGATAGGGATTATTATGAAACGTCAGCAACTCGCTTTATTTATAGGTTTAAGTTTGTCTGCTTTAAGCGCAACAACTTTAAGCACTACAGCATTCGCCAGCCAAGCAAGCGATCCTCAAACGGTATTTAACCAAGCATACCAAAGCTATTTAGCAGCAGTTAAAGCAGACGAAAACGTACAACAAACTGCCAAACTTGCTTACACATCAGGTAAAGCCGTTTACGGTAAAAGCGACGACAATACTGCTAACTTAGCTATTAACTACGCTAAAGCTATTAAAGGCTACGGCGATGAGCTATACGAACAACGTTTTGCACTTTATGATGAAGCACATACTATTTTAGCGGCTAATCACGGCAAACAATCAATAGAAACAGTTGATGCACTGCTCGGAAAAGCTAACTACACAACATCAGCTTACAAAGCAGCTAACTTTTTAGAACAAGTAATAGGTATAGCTAAAACACAAAATAACCCTAAGTTTGTAGCCGACATGAAACTTGAAGCTGCAACGCTACTGGCTAAAAAGTTTAGTTCTAAAAAATATCGTGAGGCTAAAAACTACCTAGAAGAAGCCGACGAATACTACCAAGAAAACTTACCTGAAAACTCACTAGAGCGCATAAAAGCCGATTTTTTAATGGCCTCATTCGCAGAGGGTCGTAAAAGATACAATCAAGCGATTGAAAGGCTAAACCGTATAGTTACTGTATTCGATAGTAACTTAAACTTTGATCACAGCGCAGAGCTAACAGCTCATTCAAAGCTTGTAGGTCTGTACGAAAAACAAGGTAAAAGCGAAGAAGCAACTAAACATTGCCTAGCTATCGCTCAAATGGTGCCATGGAAAGAATCGCAAGAGCAAACGCCGCTTTACCGTGTTAATCCTAAATACCCAGTTAACAAAGCCAGATTTAGTACCGATGGTAGAGTTGTTATGGAGTTTGAGGTAGACGCAGCTGGCTTTGTAAAAAACCCAAAAGTACTTAGCTCTGAAGGCGGCAGCGCATTTGAAAAATCAGCCAAAGCAGCGCTTGAGCAATGGCGTTACGCGCCAAAGTTTGAAAATGGCAAACCTGTTAGCGCTATTTCTCAGGTACAACTCGACTTTAAAATTAACCGCCACTAAAAGCGGCTCATTAAAAAGGCGCTTTTAGCGCCTTTTTTAATACCAACAAATACAAATTCTACGTAGTTAAAATTCGTAACTTACGCTAATACCGCCATCGGCTCTTTTTTCGTTGCTGTCGCTTGCTTTACCGTAGCCCACATCTAGCTCTAATCTAAAACCAGCGCTGTTCAGTTCATTAAAGTTGTAGCTGTACGTAAGCCCTATGCCGTTTGTTGTTTCTTCATCAAAAATACCGCCAATTACACAACCTAGCGTATTAGCAAAGTCAGTTGCTACATCATTAGTTGAACTTTCACACTCTTGGTCTGTATCTCTTGCACCAATAGCGCCCACAAGTACGCCAAAAGCATGTTTTTTATTATCGCTAACCGCTTGTTCAAAACCGGCAGAAAATCCATCATCAAGGCCTAGTTTATAGTTTGCATACCAGCGCTGTGTGTCGTCGTTAGCCGATAAAGACACTTCAGGAATAACTAAGTAAGGATAGCCACCCCCAATCGAAAAACTAACATCGTTAGCAAAAGTAGGACAAGAAGCAATAGATAAAGTGAGTAGTAATATTTTTATTTTCATAAAGTTCCCTTTGAGTAAGTATAAAATGTACTTACTTTAGGAACACCATGCAATACGACTAAAAGCTCGTTAAATTTAGCTTTAGTAATAAAATAGGGATTAAATTTTAGCGAGTATTTTATCGCTAGCCGCTTCTATTAAATCGAGCACATTTTCAAAGCCATCATCGCCGCCGTAATAGGGATCGGGAATCGCGCTTTGGGCTTGCTCGCCATATTCTAAAAGCAGCGCTAATTTGTACTGTAGATGCTCAGGGCACTGGGCTTTTAAATCAGCTAAGTTTTGCGTATCGGCCGCTAAAATTAAATCAAACTCAGTAAAGTCACTTGTACGCACTTTACGTGAATAGATACCTTTAAAGCTGTAACCGCGCTTCTCCCCTGCTGCCATTGAGCGACTATCAGGCGTTTTACCTTCGTGATAGCCAATAGTGCCCGCCGAATCAACGTTAACGTTAACACCTAGCTTTTTAGCGCGGGCTTTTAATACCGCCTCTGCGGTTGGCGAGCGGCAAATATTACCTAAACACACTATGAGTACTTTTTTCATTAAGGCTCCTCCAACTAATTTAAAAACCTAAGCTTTAAAACTGTTTTAAAATGCTTTCATCGTAATCTTCAACATTAAGCGTTACGTTATGTTGCGCTGCAACAGATTCAAGCTCAGCTTGTTTAATGGCTAAATCGTCCATGGTGATTAGGTTATCGTCTAGTTGCCACAATAACCGAGAGCCCGCGTAGCTATAATGAATCGCTAATAACGCATCGGCATTACCTTCACGGCCAGCGGCTTTTAACTTAGCCATTTTACGGGTTATTTTATTAAGTGCTTTTTTAAGCTCCCACACATAAACAACTTCAGTCATAAAGCTATGTGTACGGTATTTATTAAGTAACCACGCAAGCCCAACGCTTGTAATAGCAACGCCTATTAAGTTCCAATGAAAGTGGCTACCACTTTCATCAGGAAATAAAGCAATCAGCGTTTGCGATATAGCCAAGCTGCCTACAGCCAAACCAATACCGCATCCAGCAATAACACGGTTTAAATGTTTACGGTAACGCGCTTTATTTATTTCAATGAGTTGCATAACAGCCTAAAAAGTTAATAAGTAAAAGAATGCGAATGGCTATTGTAACTAAACCCCACATTTTTTATAAAATTATTTCACCCCTTTTTGATTTGCCACCCGTTATAGCTTTGAAAACACCCTAATTGTAGTGGTCAATAAAATTTGGAGCGGCTTATGCACACACTTGAAGTACCTAACAACCCAGTATTTATTAAAACATCGACTGCCGTTATCGGCGGCGCCGCAATGACCTTTGCAGCTTTTGCGTTTATGCAATATTTAATAAGTGGCGAGCAACGCGCACCGGTTAAACCAGGGGGCGATATTATAGTAGAGATTTTTCAGGCACCTGAGGATTCAAAAGTCAGGCATATACAAAAAATACAGCCGCCACCGCCAATGCCTAAAGTGCCGCAAAAAGCTCCACCGCTTGATACATCAGCCGATCCTGTGTTGGCAATTAGCGACTTTACGCCAGTTACGATTGACGATTTTGGTGGCGACATTAACAATACCATTAATCGCCCAACAGGGGATGCAACACCCATAGTGCGCATAAACCCTAAATACCCAACTACAGCCGCGCGCGATGGTATTGAAGGTTGGGTACAACTAAGCTTTAGTATTTCGCCAACGGGGGAAGTAATCGACCCAGTAGTTATTAACGCCGAGCCAAAACGTACCTTTGACCGCGAAGCAATAAGAGCCATTAAACGCTGGAAATATCGCCCCAAAGTAATTGAAGGTGTGGCACAATTACAAACAGGTCAAACCGTACAGCTCGATTTTAAATTACAACAATAATACCAATCCGCAATAATACTTAATCATTTTGTGGGGCTAAACATGTCGCTACCTGCGTTAAAAAATTCTCATTTAGAACAACTAAATAGCGAATTTTTTGCCTAGTTATCAACACGTTTTTCTACCCTCAAAATAGATCACTTAATTAAGCGAATTGGTATAAAAGCGATGAGCCTATGCTACTAAGTATTAAGTCATGGTTATTTGAAACGCCAAGCAAGGACTGCATGGCAAGTTACGCAAAAAGTGGCGACAATCGTTACTTAGAGCAGCTTATTGCCCTCTACAGTAACGACTTATACCACTACCTTGTTACGCAATCTAATACGCATTTAGCATACGACGTAAGCCAACAAACATGGCTAAAAGTAATCGAAAAACGCCACCTTTACCAAGCGCAAACCACACCAAAAGCGTGGTTATTTAAACTTGCCCGCAACACACTTATTGACGAATACCGCAGGCAACAGCACTTTGTAGAGCTTGACGAAAACACGCATTTAGCAGCACAAAATGATAAAAGCGAAAGCGACTTAACTAGTGGAGACTCGCATATAGGAAGCTCAAACATAAGTTACGAAGCGTTCGACGCCGCCCTAAAACAACTCAGCTTTGTACAACGCGAAGCCATAACATTACAACAAGAAGGCTTTTCGCTCACCGACATAGAACTTATAACACAAAGCAGCCTTGAGACCATTAAAACAAGGCTGCGCTATGCCAAGCAAAATCTTAAACGTTTATTAGGAGCAAACAATGAACAAACCTGATGAGCCGTTTGATCACAAGCTCACACAACACTACAAAGAGCGAAAAGCGCGCACTACACTTACAAGCGCTCAACAAAAAGCGCTACTTAAAAAGGCCACTAACACAAAGCCTAAAAAGCTCGGCTTTACGCTACAGCTAACCAGCCTTGCCTGCGCTCTGGGTGTATTTGCTTTTATTGTGTTTGATAATAACGATAGCATTAACCACGCGCCTAAAACCGTGCTTAACAGCGGATCTAACACCATAGACATTCACGACTATTCATTTATTAAAACACACGAAATAAACCAAGCTGGTAGCTACGCAAGCTCTATAAACGAGCAAAAACACGCGCTTGATAGTCAATTAGCTAACGATTTACGCCGCCACCAACAACGCCACATAGAATACGGCACGCTAGTGAAGGTAGATAACGACTGGTACATAGCCAGCTGTAATGATGAGGTGCTAGTGCAAATTAAGCATTCACTGTTGAGTAATTTAAAGGGCAAACACGCGATTGAAAGTAATATAAACACCGGCGACATGCTCGCAATGGCACATAACGGTAAAGGGCAGATTATTGCGCTTAAACATGCGGGTGCTGGGGTTAGGCAGTGTGGGGCTTAGGTGGTTTGGGATGGTGATAATTTAAATAGTAAATTATCACCTAGCTTAAAGAGAATTCACGCTATACAGAAGAGGCTCGCAAATGTAGATTTATTTCATCTCAGGAAATAATAAATTAAATGGCGTAGGGTAGCGATAATGTCGACAAGCGACTAAAGCCAATGGTGTATAGCCCTGCTTTACGGCTGAAAGCTCCCAAAAAAAATTAGAATGCTTACACTCTTCTTTTACGTGCTTTACAGCAGCCACACCATTTATTGGAAAGTTAGTCGTTGCCACTCCATGCTGGTTAGTACCTGAAAAAAAATACTCCTCAGAAGTTTCATTTGGATACCAATATTGAAGAGTACAGTGCTTCAAGCTTTTATTGCAAAACTCTTCTAATATTTCTGCTAAGTCAGGCATATCGTACAAATTGCAGAACAAAGTTAAAGCGGGATAAAGAATACTCGCTTTTGTCATTGACTCTTTATAAACAATATCCATTTTTTCTTTATTACGATGCTCTAGTAATTGCTCATATGCATGCAGGTTTGTGGGATACATACCATTAAACTCATAAGAGTAAGTAACACGATCAATGATGGCATCCAACCAACTTTTTGCGAAGACATCATCTTGACTGCTTTGGTATAAAAGGTGAAGAGCTAATACCAAGTCTATCGCCTGATCATCTTTATAGGGTGAAAGCAATAAAGGGTTATTAACAACTAAATGATTTATTGCTCTTTTTACTTTACTTAGTTTGTTTTGCAGTATTTCAAATTCTTCACTCTCGTATTTTTTCGAGATATCTTTTTTATACAATTCCGTCAGATTAAATAACAACCATTGCCCCCTAAGAGCTAAGCGACCTAAAATATCAAATAATTTTAGATTAATGCTTATTGAACATGGTGCAGAGATTAAATGTGATATTGCATGTCTTTTATCTACAAATGGAAATATCACTTTTTCAAAATACGCCTCGGTGATCGTATGATAGGTATGTAAAAGCCCTTCAAATGCATTACGGATGGACTTTTGATTAAGGTTATCTTTAATTGAGTCCCATGTGACAAGTAAAGAGTATTCTGCTAGTTGATAAGAAGCCTCTAAGCTATCTTGTTCTCTATGTTGACTAAATATCAACCACAAAGCTAAATTCACTTGATTGATGGATTTAATAGTGGAGGCTTGTTTCTTATCTTTATCAAAAATAAATTGCAGTAATATACTGAAGTATTTTCTAGATTCTACTGGTTCATCAATAAGCGCAATTGACTTATGAAGTAAAGGCTGCCAACCAACGGGGAGGAGTGCTTCAGTGAACATATATTCAAGAATTAGGCTTGATAACTTATCGCCATTCCATTCTTCAAAAGATAGATCTTCATTTGTATGTTTTCTAATATAACCTGTAACGTCCTGCCTTACACCTGTAATGATATGACCACCAAAGCACAAGCAAATAACAACAGGCTTAGCCTTGTGTTCAAGAGGAATTCGGCTTTCTATAAACGAGTCTTGTATTTCATCTAGTGACCAACGCAGCGATTGCGGTGAATCACCTATCCAAGTACTGCGTGTTAGGTTTTTTTCTTTAACTGAGAATAGATAAACTTTATCAACGTCACCATTTATACTACCTACAGCAGCGATATCTACGCCGTATTCTTTGAACCCTCGAGAAGGCTTTATAAATACATTTAAACCCATCTGACTCAACAAATCAGGTAAAATAACATCAAGTTCATCTCTTTCCTTTAATGAAGCTAAATACTCCTTAAGCATCTTTTTCATTTATGACCTCTCATAACGAAACACCCTTAGCATCATTTCTAAACCTTCAGGATCAACTACAGTCATTTTGGGAATGTCTATTTTTTGCGAAAACGAGTGCAGCGTATTCTTCATTCGTTGATTTTTACTTCCTAAAATTGAAGGTGTGACTACGTCATTACCATATAAAATAGTTTGTGTTGTAGCAATTAAATTAACTATAGAACCTTTCCGTGCTTCATTCATACTTTGAGACATTTTCACTTCAAAATCTCGCCAGTAAAGGTGAACTTCTTTTTGAGGCGCTTTTAATTCTTTGATCTTATTTATGCCTTTAAAACTTGCATTATAGCTATCTAATTCAGATAAAAGCTGGTCGATAACAACCAAAATATCGCTGTCCGCACTCTCTTGTATTTTTGTCAGAAATTCTTTTACTTTTTCCGTATAACTTAGAAGTAATGGATCATAAATCAATCTAATTATTTGTTTTTTTGTATCCGCCGTCGTATGGGAAATAATTGAGAGTAAAAAGCTGACAACAGCGATTGGACTGTAAAAAAGCCAGCCAACAGCTTTTTTAATAATAAATAAAAACTCACTATCTGTAAGCGGTAAAACTGATTCATCAATTGAGAGTTCAATCAAGTCTCTATCACCTTTAGTAATTACATCATGCAACGCACAACACAGTTGAACATCTCCTATTAAAAGCCATTTTGTAACTATTCTATTTAAAAAATCTGAATTTCGCTCATTCACAAGCTCATGATCTAGGTGCTGAAAATCACTAACTTTAAGCTCATTATTTTTTATAAGTAGGGTTTCAAGTAAATCTTCTACTAAAGAACATTTCTCACCATTAATTTCATTTCTAATAAAATAGGACAAGTGATCTAGTGTTTTAGATTGAGCTGGCGTTGTATTTTTGAAATAAGGTATTAGAAATGTAACGACGTTATCAGGAAGATCTTGTCCATTAAAAGCTGCTAGGTATGAAGCTTCTTGTATTACCAAGTGTTCATATTTCTGAAGACATTGTTCAAACAATAACTGGGCTTGAGGCCATAATATGGGAGTTTGTTTCGCAATAAGAAAAGCTGAGCGAAAAATTTCAGATTTTTCAGAACTACCTGTTTCAATATTTAAAGCGCTTTCTAATAGCTTTAGACGAACTGATGGCATATCTAAATCATTCAATGAGACCCGACCTATAGCCGAATATATCTGTAATCGTATACCCGCACTTTCGTGCTTGATCAACGTCGAAAGTTGTTCTATTACCCATGAAGAGTCGAGTTTCGCAGCAGCCATTATTGTATTAGCTAATAAAGGATAACTATTTTCCGGTTGCTCTAATATAAAACTTAAACCAGCTTTACAACGATCTAAATTTTGCTGGCAAAACAAAAAATAGGCTTGTTCATAATCGCCATAAACTAATTCTTCATCTTTTAAGTGAACGAATACGTTAACAACATCAATCACAGTAGTATCAAGTTTGGGCAATACAGAACAATAGGCAAATGTCAGACTTGAAGAGTTATAATTATTTTCTTGATTTGTTAGCTTTAGTAATTGCTCATTCAGATCCAAGATTTGATTATTGTGGAGATACGCCAACTCTTCAGCTATTAAACTATCTTTATTACGAATATCTCTGAAATCCAAGTCATTTAAAACCTTAAGTAAGGTATCGTTTTTTACCGCATACTCTAGAGTCGCTTTTATTTCCGCCTGTTCCATTGCAGAACCTTTGAATTAAGGGATAGTATTTAATCCCACTTTAAATTGACAGATACCACAAGTCAATTGAGGAGAAATATCATCATTCTAAACTAAGCTTCTGAGTTAGCGCTTATTTATTTAATTTGCAAAACCCGCTGGGCTAGATTTTGCATCCCATCCCTCAGAGTCAGGTCTTATTTCTTGCCAAACTAAAACATAAATTTCACGTTTAACAATTTTCCCGACATCGCGACATGAAAATAGGTAGTTGATGAGTAATTTCACGCATTGGTATCTTATCTTCACCATTTACTTTCACATCTATCAATATTTGAAGGGAGTAATGTGATGCTCGGTGGTACAGGGAAAGCTCAGGGGATATAAGCGTCAGTATATCTTTGCCGCTGTCGCCAGCACGATAAAAACTTAAATAAGGTTTTATCCTACATTAAACTTTTTAGGCTAACACCTGACACGCCAGCAAGCTGTTCACCTACAAAAAACACTACATATAACTAGCTTTGGGTGTGCTCATTGCATTGGAGAACCGTTGGGTTTCGTGCCACTCAACCCAACCTACGTCCGCTATAAACGTGAGCCTAGCGCTAAACAAATCATTGTTAATGATTACTGCTTTAAAAGTCGCTTTTCTGGATTATTTAAATACTTTAAGCCAATGGTAACTATGCGTGTATGTACCATTGTTATAACGCGTATTTGCACATTGCCAATAACAACAATATCGCCTTTACTGACTTCTCCTGAGAGCTTTTGGTTAATCACTTCTTCCAAGCTTATCTCTTCTGGGGCGTCTATGTGCATATGGTAAGAGTAAAATATATCACCTACCAACGTTACCCCTTTCACTTTAAGTTCGTTGTGGGCTAAGTGGCTATCTTGATGGTTTGTTTTATCGGTTGCTGTAAAAACTAAATCAACAAAAGGTCTGTTATCTGGTTTTAAAACAACAAATAAGTGGTCGTTTGGTTTTAACTTAGTTGAGCCTCGCGGCGGTATGATTGACGGACCACGTGTGATCATAGCAACAACCACGCTCTCAGGAAGTGCGGCATGTGACAAGCTGCGCCCAGAAACCCGAGAAACATCACTTAAGGTGTATTCTACAATTTCTATATCAATATCGTTTAGTGCTGTAATTTCGAGTGTTGCAGCAGCCAAATCAGGTGGCGGCTCTACTAAATTTAGTTTTTTAGCCATCCACGGCATTGTTGAGCCCTGTAACGTGGCTGAAATTAATACCACGAAAAAAACGACATTAAAAATAAGCTCAGCCCCTGAAAGGCCAAATAGTAATGGGAATATAGCTAAAATAATGGGTACTGAGCCCCTAAGACCAACCCAAGATACAAATAAGGTTTCGCGATTATTAAAGCCAAACAGTTTTAAAATAGGTGCTACAGCTAATGGGCGAGCAACAAAAATAAGTGCCAGTGCAATAAGCAGTCCTTCTAACCATACATCAACCAACGACGACGGATTAATAAGAAGTCCTAATACAACAAACATGGTTATTTGCCCAAGCCATGCTAAGCCGTCATGAAACAGAAAAATACCGCGTTTATATACAAATTTACTGTTACCTAAAATAACACCCGTTATAAATACAGCTAAAAATCCACTGCCGCCGAGCGTTGCAGAAAGGCCAAATGAAAGCAGTCCAAATGCGGTTACCATCACTAAATACAAACCCGATGCATTTAGTTTAATTCGATTAATAAACCAAACCGATATTTTACCAATTAAAAGACCACAAATAGCGCCAACACCCATTTGTTGAGCAAATAACTGTAGTAAACCCAGCCCTACTGGCATGTCATTAACGAGCATTTCTAACAAACCAACCGTTAGAAAAATAGCCATTGGATCGTTCGAGGCACTTTCTATTTCAAGGGTCGATTTAAGCTTTTTGTTTAAGTGAATACCCGCACTTCGTAAAAGTGCAAACACGGCTGCAGCATCTGTAGAGCCAACAATGGCGCCCAGTAATACACCTTGTAATATGGGCAGGTCTAAAATATAAGTGGCCACAAGGCCTGTAATTACAGCGGTAAATAACACCCCGATGGTTGCTAAAGCAGATGCGGGTTTCCACACTTGTTTAATTGAACTGGTGGGCGTTTGTAAGCCACCATCAAATAGAATAATAGCAAGCGCGAGTGTACCCAGAGCATGTGCGGCCTCTGCGTTGTCGAATGATATACCTGCAATACCGTCTTCACCTGCGAGCATGCCTACAAGTAAAAATAGCACCAGCACCGGTAAGCCAACGCGTGCAGATAACTTGCTCGAGATCACTCCAAGTAAAATTAAAATGGCACTAACGAGAATGATATTATCAATTACAAACATAGTGTGGGTTTACAGCCTTATATGAGTTAAAAAGTAAGAATTTATAGCTACCAAAAAGCTTAAAGCTCATGCTATACAATAACCTAAAAAATATAAATACGGGTACTTAAGTCTATATTTAAATTGTTTATTTAATAGCTAGAGCGTCGTTAAGCTTGGTATTACTAGCCTCAGTCTTAATTTAAAAACAAAAAAGCCTGCAATAAGCAGGCTTTTGAGTATTTAAATAACTGTATTTTACAACACAATAATACTTGTTATTAAGTACGCTATAAACGTAAGGCCGCCACCAAATAAGGCATACGGTAGCTGCGTTTTAACGTGGGTGAGTAAGTCGCACCCCGATGCAATAGCCGATACAGCGCTGGTGTCGGATATAGGCGAGCAGTGATCGCCAAATATACCACCACCTAAAATAGCACCAACAACAAGCGATGGCGGTAAACCTAGCGCTTGAATAAGTGGCACACCAATTGGGATTAATATAGCAAACGTGCCCCACGATGTACCCGTAGTAAACGACATAACTGCGCCGGTTAAAAACAGCACCGGTACTATTAAGTAAATAGGTAGGTAGTCGCCAACAAGCGACGCTACAAATACACCAGTACCCAACTCTTTTAAGCTTGCGCCAAGTGTAAGCGAAAGCAGTACAATGGCGACCAGTGGCATTAATTCGCCCATGCCTTTAAAGCCGGTATCAACTAATTGATGATGCGTAAATTTACGTGAGCCAATCATTAAAAAGTAAGCGACAACAATGGCTAAAACCGTTGCATATAATACTGATTTAGAGCCGCTGCCCTCTGCTAATACACCATTACCGGTGTAGTACATAAAGCCAACCATGCTGGTAATAAGCGTAATAAGCGGGATTAACATGTAACGCGCTTTAGAGCCTTTTACTTCTTCTTTTAAGTCAGTTGTTTGAAGCTCTAGTTTTTGTTCGGCTTCTTTCATTGGGCCATGCACTTTATCAAACGCGATGGTATAAAAAACAATGGCAAGGGTAATTATGGCGTAAAAGTTATACCCAACGCTGCCCCACAACACCGATACAGCCGACTCACCTAGCTCGTAGTTACCTAACAAACCAAGTACAAATGCACCCCAGCCATTAAGTAGTATTAAAATACACACTGGCGCACTGGTGCTATCAATAATGTACGCTAGGCGCGCTCGGCTCATTTTAAATTTGTCGAATAAGCCACGCGATAAAATCCCTGAGGTGAGTACGCTCAAGTTAGATTCTATAAACACCGCAATGCCGGTAAACATGGTTAAAAAGCCCACTTGGCGCTTACTTTTTGCAATACCTTTGTTCATTAGCATATTAACCGTTGCTGCAACGCCGCCAGATTCGCGAATGTAGGCAAGCAAGGCACCTATTAAAATACTAAATATTAATATGCGTGTATTACCTGGCGAGCTGGCAACCGAAATAATACGTTCAATGGTATTTAAAAAAGTGTCAAACAAGCTATTACCTTCGCCCTGAAAGGCGAGTAAAAACTCAGAAGAAGCAACAGCAACAAGTAGCGCCATAATCACTTCTTTTCGCCAAAACACGATAGCAATCGCAATTAGCGGCGGTAAAATAGAATACCAATGCATAAAAAGTTAACCTTAATTATTAGCGAGCCACTCTCGCTTTGTACGCGTTTTATCGCTTATTTGTTAAGCCTAGCAGCATAAACTGGCTTAGATTTGTAAACCGCTTAGCTTAATGGATTGCCTTACTCAAGTCACCTGTAAATAAATCACTTAGAGTAATGCTGTTAGTACGTTTTAACCTATACGATAGCTTATTGATTTAGTAGCGCTTCATAAATAAGCGACACCACCGATCCGTACTGCGCGGTTTCAAATTGTTTACCTGTAAATTCGTAACGTTTTTGCGAGCCTTTAATTGCACTATGGCGAGCATTGGTAAGTAAAACAATAGCTAAATCGTAAGCGGGGTCAATTACGGTCACTGTACCCGTCCAACCTGTGTGCCCATAAGCCTGCGCGCTTGCATAAGGGCCAAAGTGCCAGCGCCTTGCTTGGTTGTTACCAGCAAGCCTAAAGCCAAGCCCGTAGGTCTCATCGCTGCTTTGCGGCGTTAAAAATTGTGCTAAGGCACTGGCACTAAATAATTGTTGGTCGCCGTAGCCGCCATTATTTAGTAATAGCTGGCAAAGCACCGCTAAGTCGTGAGCATTACTAAATAGCCCAGCATGCCCTGCTACGCCATCAAGTGAATAGTAAGCGCGCTCGTCGTGCACTTGGCCTTGTAAAACGGTGGTACGAACATTATCAAACTTAATGCGCCCGTCTCGTGTGTTGCCGCTAAGCTCAGTGGCTGCAAATTGCTGCGGCTTAAAGCCTTTTTTAAGTGGATTAAATAACGTGTTAGTTAATTTTAGTGGCGCGTACACTTGCTGCTCTAGGTATTCGTCAAGGGGCTGCCCAGTTATGCGCTCAATGAGTACGCCTAAAATCATGTAATCAATATCTGAGTAAACATGCTGCCCAGATGATTTACTACTAAAAGGCACGCTGGTAAGTAATAACTGTTTGGTCGTTTTACTGTTTTGCGAATAAAACGCGTCACCATAGCTGCCATCTTTACGATGAAAGTCAAATACTGGCGGGTATCCGGCGCTGTGTGTGAGTAAGTCTTTTACTGTGCGCTTTGCTCGCCCTTCACCTTTATATTCGCTTAGGTAGCTTTGTACGGGTTTATTAATATTTAATAACCCTTCGCTTACTAATTTCATGAGTGCAAAGTTTGTGGCAAATATTTTGGTGTTTGAGGCAAGATCAAACAAAGTATTAGTTTGCATGGGCTCTGGGCGTAGTAGCATTAAATCACTTTGCTGGTATTGCTTTGCATCGCCATAGGCGGTTAATTTTATTAGCTCGCCATTTTTAACAACTGCCAATACAGCCCCAGGAAAACCCGCTTTTACATCGCGTTCAATTAATGTGTCTACTTCAGTAAAATCTATATGCTTTTTTGGTTCATCGCTTAAAGTAGGAAATGCAAAACGCAGCGTTAAACTTGCGCCAGCAGGGAGAATATTTTCAACTTTAAAGGTATTAACACCGTTGTGAGTATTTTTTGCCAAACTGTAATTGTATAAGGTGTTGGCGCTTAGTTGGTTAACGTCGAGCTTTTTATTATTAATGTAAATATCGGCGCTTTGTGCGTTGTGGTTTTGTATTAATAATTGCCCGCGCCCTTTGTAAGCTTTAAACGTTCCTCGGTTATTTACATAAAACCGGCTACTTGGATTTACCTCAGGAAACGTAACGACCACTTGTGCGTTAGGCAGCTCTAAAAGTTGGCTCTTTGTAAGCAGTGGCAGCGAGCCAATAGGTTCCGGTGGTGTACTACAGCCCACAATAATAAAGCTCAATGCCGCTATAAATGCTTGTTTGATATAACCACACCTTTGATATTTTACAGCAATAAACATGCTTAGCCCTTATTTATATAACAAGTAAGGCGCTCTTTGCGCTTTAAATTGCGCAAGCCCCGCCTGCCAACTTTGTTTTATTTGCGTCTCTGATTGCCCTGCTTCAATAGCTAAGCGCAATTTATTAGTACCCGCTAGTTTATCCATAAAGTCAGCGCGCTCAAAAAACGAGATGTTGTTTTTACTAAGCTCCGTGTACGCATTTATTAAGTAAGTTAAATTTAGGCCTGTGGTGTTTGCTTGTCTTAAATCGAGCCCTTGCACGGTTTGGTTTTTAAATTTAGGGTTTAAAGCAGCGCCTTTAATTGCGCGCGGTGTAAAATTAAAATCACCTAATGCTACTGGCGAATAGCCAATTACTTGAAATGCAAAGTCGGTGCCTCTACCAATACTGATAGGCGTTGCCTCAAAAAAGCAAAGTGATGGGTAAAGCGCAATCGCCTGATCGTTAGGCAAATTAGGGCTGGGTTTTACAGGCAAGCTGTAAGTACTTTTGCGAGTGTAATGATCAACAGGGATCACCGTTAATTTTAAATCGGGCGCTTTATTGATCCAACCCTCGCCCTTGATCATTTTGGCAAGCTCGCCAACGGTCATGCCGTGTAAAACAGGAATTGGGTGCATGCCTACAAACGATTTAAATTCTGGCTCTAATATTGGCCCATCAACGTAGGCAATATTTGGATTAGGCCTGTCGAGCACCAAAAATTCTATCCCCTGCTCTGCAGCGGCTTCCATCATGTAGTGCATTGAACTTATGTAGGTATAAAAACGCACTCCCACATCTTGAATATCAAAAATAATCACATCAACATCGGCTAAAGCAGCTTGGCTTGGTTTTTTATTTTTACCGTAAATAGAAATAAGCGGAATACCAGTTTTACCATCAACAGCATTTTTCACATGGGCGCCCGCATCGTGATCGCCACGAAAGCCATGCTCAGGTGCAAAAATTTTAGTTATATTAATATTTTTAGTCAGCAGAGTATCTACTAAGTGAGTTTGCCCCATCATTGATGTTTGATTGACTACTAGCCCTACACGTTTATTTTTTAACTGCTGTAAATATTTAGCATATTGCTGCGCACCTACTACAAGTGAGTTATTAACTTCGTTAGCTTGCACGCTTGCAATAAAAATGGTGCTAAAAATAAAAAATAAAGTAATAAATAGGGTTTTAAACATACTGCAATATCCTTTTAAACAAGGCGTTTAAAATAACATAGGTAATAATAAAGAGCAGCTTTAGAAAAGGGTTAAGTGGGCTTGATTAGATAACTGATTAGAAGCTGGCGCTTCTCACGCGAGCAAGCTCTGCGTCTACAGCGGATAAATAAACTCGAAGTTTAGATTTAAAGATTAGGGCTGGTTTTACTTGTAGGCGTGCAGCTTGCTGACGCGACGAGCGAAGCTCGTAAATGTGCTGTGAGTTTTATAGATTAGAAGTTGCGCTTCTCACGCGAGCAAGCTCTGCGTCTACAAGTTAGCCATCTACCAATTTCACTTTATTTCAGGCACAAAAAAACCGACTTAATGTCGGCTTGTTTATGAAAGTGGTGGGCGCAGGAGGATTCGAACCTCCGACCGCTCGGTTCGTAGCCGAGTACTCTATCCAGCTGAGCTATGCACCCACTTTCATAGATTGCTTATTTAAACTCTAAGCAGAGCGTATTAATTCAGGCATAAAAAAACCGATTTCCATCGGTTTATTTTTCTTACACTTAAAAGTGTATGAAAACATGAAAGTGGTGGGCGCAGGAGGATTCGAACCTCCGACCGCTCGGTTCGTAGCCGAGTACTCTATCCAGCTGAGCTATGCACCCACTTTCATTTTTACTATTACTTGTTTTTACTCTAAGTGAGAGTTTTACTTATTTATACTCTAAGTAGAGTTTATAAAGTGGTGGGCGCAGGAGGATTCGAACCTCCGACCGCTCGGTTCGTAGCCGAGTACTCTATCCAGCTGAGCTATGCACCCACTTTATAGTTTGCTTATTTAGACTCTAAGCAGAGTTATTAAAGTATGGTGGGCGCAGGAGGATTCGAACCTCCGACCGCTCGGTTCGTAGCCGAGTACTCTATCCAGCTGAGCTATGCACCCATACTTTAAAATTTTACAAAACACGCCATTAAAAGAAATGGTGGAGAGGGAGGGATTCGAACCCTCGATAGAGCTACAAACTCTATACTCCCTTAGCAGGGGAGCTCCTTCGGCCACTCGGACACCTCTCCGTCTTGTGGGGCGTATAATAAAGATTTCAGAAAATATGTCAAACACTTTTCTACCAAAAACGACTATATGGTTATAGATTGCACATATGCTTGGTTTAAAAGTGTAATTTGTTTGAAATTTAAGCGGGTTACGTATTTTTATTTGAAGGATTAACACCTAGCACGGGAACTAAATCATCAGTTAACTGAGCCAAATACTGTTCTTGGTAACCTAATTGTTGAAATTCAGCGATACAAGCACGGTAGTAAGCGTTTCGTTCTTGCTCTGATGTGCATTCTTCTGATAAATCATCTAATCGCTTGTCTTTCATACTCTTTTTCTAGGTCCTTTAAGAATCAATATTTAGCTGCTAAATACCAAGCAGTGTAAATTTCGTGCGTATTCTAGCCTAAATATTTACATAAATACAACATGTGTTTAAAAAACAATCATACTAAAAAGCTATAGCACTGTTAGTTTTAATATTAAAAACTTCCAATAACAATAAGTTATTGAAGCTGATTGCACATTAATCAGCACTAATAATTACCTTTAATTTTTAGTGTAGTACTTATTAATTAAAACACTAATTATAAGCAAAAAAACGCCGCTATTAAGCGGCGTTTATTAACTTACTTTGTTCTACTAAAGATTAGTCAGCTTGTGGACGCATATGCGGGAACAAAATAACGTCTTTAATTGTTGATGAATCAGTAAACAACATAACTAAACGGTCAATACCAATACCTTCACCAGCCGTTGGCGGTAAGCCGTACTCTAGTGCGCGTATGTAGTCTTCGTCGTAGTGCATTGCTTCATCATCGCCTGCGTCTTTCTCTTCAACTTGACGAGTAAAGCGCTCAGCTTGGTCCTGTGCATCGTTAAGCTCAGAGAAACCATTTGCAAGTTCACGACCGCCAACAAAAAACTCAAAACGGTCGGTAACAAATGGGTTTTCGTCGTTACGGCGTGCAAGTGGTGATACTTCCCACGGGTAACCAGTAATAAACGTAGGTTGAATAAGCATGTGCTCTGCTGTTTCTTCAAATATTTCACAAAGAAACTTACCTGGACCCCAAACACAGTTTTCAGGAATTTTAACGTGCACTTGTTTAGCGTACGCTTTTAACTCTTCAAAATGGTTTTCTGGGTCATTAAATACCGCAGCATCAAACTCAGGATTATATTTTAAGATAGCATCCGCCATACTTAAACGTGTAAACGGTTGGCCAAAGTCGTATTCAACTGAATCGATAACTTCGCCGTTTTCGTCCTTAGTTGTATTAACTACAACTGCACTACCAAGTACGTTTTCTGCAACAGTACGTAGCATATCTTCGGTGATGTTCATCAGGTCGATGTAATCAGCGTATGCTTGGTAAAATTCAATCATTGTAAATTCTGGGTTGTGACGTGTAGATAACCCTTCGTTACGGAAGTTACGGTTAATTTCAAATACACGATCAAAACCACCTACCACTAAGCGCTTTAAGTAAAGCTCTGGCGCTATACGTAGGTACATGTCGATATCAAGCGCGTTATGGTGAGTTACAAACGGACGCGCAGATGCACCGCCAGGTATAACCTGTAGCATAGGTGTTTCTACTTCCATAAAGTCACGGTCTGCTAAAAAGCGACGAATACCTTCAACCACTTGTGAGCGAATGCGGAATGTTTCGCGCGTTGCTTCGTTAGTAATTAAGTCAACATAACGTTGGCGGTACTTTGTTTCTTGATCTGATAAGCCATGGAATTTTTCAGGTAACGGGCGAAGTGACTTAGTTAGTAATTGATACTCAGTCATTTCTACGTATAAATCGCCTTTACCCGATTTATTTAACGCGCCTTTAACACCTATAATATCGCCAGTGTCTAGCTGACCATATTTTTCTTTAAGGTCTTTTTGAACATCTTTAGATGCATACGCTTGTACGCGACCTTTCATGTCTTGAATTACAAAAAACGGTCCACGCTTTGCTAAAATACGTCCAGCAATAGACACAACTTCTTGTAGTTCAACTAATTCTTCTTTGCTCTTATCACCAAACTGGGCTTGCAAATCAGCCGTGTAATGCTCACGACGGAATTGGTTTGGATGACCGTTGGCTGGGCAATTTTCGCGTATCGCGTCTAACTTGCCGCGACGCTCAGCGATTAACTTGTTTTCGTCTTGGATTTTATCAGTCATTTTTTAGCTCTTTATTAGCTTGGTGGTTATAGGCCAGATTTAAGGCTGGCTTCAATAAATTTATCTAAGTTACCGTCAAGTACCGATTGGGTATTGCGGTTTTCAACGCCTGTACGTAAATCTTTAATACGTGCGTCATCAAGTACGTATGAACGTATTTGGCTACCCCAACCTATATCAGATTTAGCGTCTTCTTGCGTTTGTTTTTCAGCATTTTGCTGCTGTAGCTCAAGCTCAAATAATTTAGCTTTTAACTGCTTCATCGCTTGGGCTTTATTTTTATGCTGTGAACGCTCGTTTTGACACTGCACTACGGTATTTGTTGGTACGTGAGTAATACGAACCGCCGATTCGGTGGTATTAACGTGCTGACCACCCGCGCCTGATGCACGGTAAACGTCTATACGTAGGTCTGACGGATTAATATCAATTTCAATATTATCGTCAATCTCTGGGTATACAAACGCAGAAGCAAATGAGGTATGACGACGACCACTTGAGTCAAACGGGCTTTTACGCACTAAACGGTGAACGCCTGTTTCTGTACGTAACCAACCATAAGCGTATTCGCCAACAAAGCGAACTGTTGCGCCTTTAATACCGGCAACATCACCGTCGGTTGCTTCAACTAGCTCAACTTTAAAGCCTTTAGCCTCACCCCAACGTAAATACATACGAAGTAGAATGTTACACCAGTCTTGTGCTTCAGTGCCGCCAGAACCCGATTGTAAATCAAGGTACGCATCGTTTGAGTCATGAGGACCTGAAAACATACGACGAAACTCTAAACCTTCTAACTGCTCGTTTAGATCGCTAAGCTCGCTTTGTGCTTCATCAAAGGTATCTTGATCTTCGGCTTCTACAGCAAGTTCAAGTAGACCTTCAACGTCGTCAGTACCGGCTACAAGGTTGTCGATTGTTTCAACAACAGCCTCTAATGCTGATTTTTCACGGCCAAGCGCTTGTGCGCGTTCAGGCTCGTTCCATACGGCTGAATCTTCAAGTTCGGCGTTAACTTCTTCTAGGCGTTCTTGTTTAAGAGCGTAGTCAAAGGTACCCCCGAAGCAATTCAGTACGTTCGCGAATTTCCTTGATTTGGTTAATCACAGGATTCACTTCAAACATGTACATCACTCCAAAATGGCTAGGTAATTGCGCCCCTTTACATGGGATTTTCGCAACAAATTATCGTCAAATGATAAAAACGCCCGATTTTAACAAAAAACCGCGCGCTTTATTAGCCTTTTATGCATGATTTGTGCATATTTTTTAGTGCACTTTTTCAAGCTCTCTAACGATTAATTGCAGCGTAAATTTACCTCTAAACTCATTTATATCTAGTTGATAGGCTACTTTTACAAACTTCGCTTCTGTGTCGGGCCATTCTTTTACATCAATACCAAAGGCAATGGCGTCAACTAATCGCCCTGATTGATGCTTTAATACAAGTTTTAAGTGCTTTTCGCCGACTATGCGCTGCTGTATTACTTCAAATGTGTGCTCAAACACCGGCTCAGGAAATTGCTGCCCCCACGGGCCCGATTGCTTTAATAACTGTGCAAATTCCATAGTAAAGCACTCGTTTGGCAGCTCACCGTCGGTAAATACAATACAGCGCTTACTTTCTTCACTCAGTTGCGCACTCACTGCAGCATCAAATGCCTTTTTAAAGTCGTTAAAGTGTTGCTCATTAATACTTAAACCAGCGGCCATTGCGTGGCCACCAAATTTATTAATTAAGTGTGGCTCAGCAGTATTAAGCCCTTCGAGTAAGTCGCGCATGTGCAACCCTTCTATAGAGCGGCACGAACCTTTTATTTCACCATTTTCGCCACCAGCAAATATAACGGTTGGTCGGTGGTATTTTTCTTTTAAGCGACCAGCCAAAATACCAATAACACCTTGGTGCCAATCGTCTTGAAACAAGCAGATTGCATCAGGGACGTTATCGTCGCTAAATGCGAGTCTATCAAGCACGGCTTGCGCCTCGGCTTGCATGCCTTGTTCTATTTCGCGCCGTGCAAAGTTTAAGCTATCGAGCTCGCCGGCTATACTACGCGCTTGGTTTATGTCGGTGCTAAGCAAGCAAGCTATACCCAAACTCATGTCGTCTAATCGCCCTGCTGCATTTAAACGCGGCGCAAGTGAAAAGCCAAAGTCGCTTGCGCTTAAGCGGGCAGCATTGCGGTTAGCCACTTCAATAAGCGCGGTAATACCAGGGCGTGTTTTACCACTGCGAATACGTGCTAAACCTTGGTGTACTAAGGTGCGGTTATTTGCATCAAGTGCGACCACGTCAGCAACCGTACCAAGCGCTACAATGTCGAGCAAGTTAGCTAAATTAGGCGGCGGTTGCTGCTCAAAATAACCAAGGTCTCGCATTACGCTTCTCAGTGCTATCAGTAAGTAAAAAGCAACGCCAACACCTGCTATAGATTTAGACGGGAAGTTACATTCGTGCCTATTTGGATTTACTATTGCATCGGCATTTGGCAGCTGCTCACCTTGTAAGTGGTGATCTGTTACCAGCACTTTTATACCAACCGCTTTTAAAATATCAATACCAGCAATACACGATATGCCGTTATCTACGGTGATCACTAAATCAGGCTTTATTTGTACTATTTGCTCTGCAAGTGCGGGGCTTAAACCATAACCTAAGCTAAACCGGTCAGGAATTAAGTAATCTAAATGCTTAAAACCAAACATCTCAAGGCCTTGCATTAATGTTGCAGTGCTTGTTGCGCCATCGGCATCAAAATCGCCGACTATTAATATTTGGCTTTGCGCTTTTAATGCTTCAATTAATAAATCGCTGGCTTTGTCGATATCTTTAAACAATTTAAAGTCGTGAAGCGTAGCTACGCTGTTATTTAGCTCGTCGGCATTAAATACATTGCGGTTAGCATAAATTTGTTTAATTACAGGATGTAAATTACTCGGTAGATGCGAGTCGTCAACGTTTTCACGCGCAATGATTAGTTTTTTCATGCAGAGTTTTAACTTATTGGGTCGTATTAAAAAGACAAAAAAAGGCCATTAAGGCCTTTTTATTAGCTATAAAACGTATTACGACGCTTTGTTAGCATCTAATGCTGCTTTTAGTGCTGCTGCTGGCTGGTAACCTGGGATCATCGTACCATCTTCTAAAATAATGGCAGGCGTGCCGCTAATACCAAAGCTTTGACCAAGCTGGTAATGCTCTGCAACCGGTGCGCTACAGCCTGCAACTACTTTAGTGCTTGTGCCCGACTTAGCTTCTGTTAGTGCTTCTTGCTGATCGCGTGCGCACCATACATTCATTAAATCGGCGTAGCCTGAACCTTGTAAGCCACCACGTGGAAACGCAAGGTACTTAACGGTAATACCCGCATCAAGTAAATCGTCTAACTCGCGATGTAATTTACGACAGTAACCACAGCTAATGTCGGTAAATACAGTAATACTGTGTTTTTCGTTTGGTGCTTTGTACACAATCATCGAATCTTCGTATTCTTTAATGCCCTCAACACGCACGCCGTTTAATGCTTGCTCTGTTAAGTTGTTACGATTATTTAAATCGATTAACGTACCTTGCATTAAAAATTGACCATCTGGACTTGCGTAAAGTACGCCCTTATTAGTGATCAACTCTTTTAAGCCCGCTACTGGGCTTGGGTTAATTTGCTTTACAGTTACACCAAGCTCGGCAAATTTAGTAATAATAGGATCATTAGCATCTGGTGTTACAGCAACGCCATTTGCAAATGCACTAATACTTGTGCACAACATGGCACCTGCTAACATTAATTTTTTCATAACTTCTCTCTATCCTAAAAACACTTAATATATTGACCGGCTTAATAATATTTACTTTCAAACTTACGCTCGCGGATGATGCTCTGCGTGTACCGACTTTAACCGTTCATTGGCAACATGGGTATAAATTTGCGTCGTTGATAAATCGCTATGGCCCAACATCATTTGTACCACACGTAAATCTGCCCCATGATTTAATAAGTGCGTAGCAAAAGCATGGCGCATGGTATGGGGCGATAATGGAGACTCAACTGATGCCAAAATAGCATAGTGTTTAATTCTATGCCAAAAGGTTTGTCGCGTCATGCCTACTCCGCGCTTAGATGGGAACACAAAATCGGTGGCGTGTTTTATCATTTGTGCACGCCCACCCTTTAAAAATTGCTCCAGCCAATACATGGCTTCTTCACCCAATGGCACTAAGCGCTCTTTGTTACCCTTGCCTTTTACAAACACAACCGCTTGGCGCAAATTAATTTGCTCCATACGAAGCCCAACAAGCTCACTTACACGCAAGCCCGTTGCATAAAGTAGCTCTAGCATGGCTTTGTCGCGCAGTCCCATCGCTTCTTCTGTGTTGGGCGCATTTAACAATGCCTCAACTTCAGCTTCTGAGAGTGTTTTAGGTAACGACTGTCCGGCTTTTGGTTGAGCTATGTTTAGCATGGGCGAATCACTAATTATTTTTTCGCGCACAAAATACTGATAAAAACGCTTTAGCGCACTAATGCTACGTGCTGTACTGCGTGGTTTTAAACCTAAATCAACTCGATGCGCTAAATAGCTTTCTATGTCGAGCCCCGTTACCGTCATTAAATTTTCGCCCTTTAAAAATAGGCAAAACTTATCTAAATCACTGCGATAAGCGCTTAATGTATTTTCGCTTACGCCTTGTTCTAAGTACAGGCTATCTAAAAAGGTTTCTAGGTAGTCGCTATTACTGCTCATACTGCTGTTATTTTCAAAAGAATCGTCAGATAGCGTTGTCACATTATGCTCTCATGCTTTGCTAAGGTATCAATTAAAAATACCTTACGGTAAACTTGAGCCTATCATATCAGGCAATTACACAGTGATAAATACGATGCAAATTGGTTTATTTTTTGGTTCTACTACGTGCTACACCGAAATGGCAGCAGAAAAGATTCGCGACATTATTGGTGCCGATATAGTTACCCTGCACAATATTAAAGACGAGCCACTAAAAAATGCAGAGCAGTACGACTTTATCATCTTTGGTATTTCAACATGGGATTTTGGTGAAATACAAGAAGACTGGGAGTCAAAGTGGGACGACATAGCCGACGTAAACCTAAACGGTAAAACCATTGCTTTATTTGGCATGGGCGATCAGCAAGGTTACGGGCAATGGTTTCAAGATGCCCTAGGCATGCTACACGATGAAATAAATACGCAAACATTTACTCAACTTGGTTTTTGGCCAAACGACAGTAGTTACGAGTTTGAAGCTTCAAAAGCATTAACGCCTGATGGTAAACAGTTTGTTGGTCTTGCGCTCGACGAAGACAGTCAATACGAGCTAAGCGATGAGCGCATTGCAACATGGGTTGAACAGGTAATGACTGAATATAGCGAAACGCTTTAATTAATTAGCTAATAAGTAAAAAGCCCGCAACTAGTTTAGTTGCGGGCTTTTTAACTAGGCTCTGTTGATCTTTTAAGGTTGAATTTGCAGCAGTCTGTTTGGTATTTAGGCAAGGCAGAGCCTATGCAGTGTGGTTATTCCCCATAAATGGGCGATAACGTAGCATTAATGCCAAACAGGCGCTGCCCAAAGGGTTCTTCCTAGGGGCTACTTACTCTTTGTTGCTCGGTTTTTACTTATTCTTACATGGATGTAAGCCAGTAGGGTAACGCAGGAGCAGTTACCGAGCCCACTAGGTTACAAATCTCGCGCCGCGATTAAATAGCCCCTAGTTTGAACAAATTTTAATCCGCAAAGTTCAAAAGACCCTAATAATATGAGTAATTTATTGAAACGTCATAACATTGGTCGTTTGTGGGTAATATCCATCAGCCATCACAATGTATGGCAATAAATTACTTAACCATTTTTGTTGTACGCTTTGGCTGTAATTTAAGTAAAGCTTACCTTCGTGAATATAAAATGCTTCTGGGTCTATCCCTACGGCATTCCCCTCATCAGCCATTGCATAAGCGCACCAGCCACCATATTGCGGTGCATAAAGCTTTGGGTTTTCTGCAAATGCCGTTTTGTTTTCTTCACTCGAAAAATGCCAGTCGGCACCTAAATAACTAAACGTATATTTGTCGCTGCCTTTAACGGCTTTATTTTGGGTAAAATAAGCAACACTGTCATACCCTTTAATAGCCGTGTTATTAAACCAGCCAGTGTTTACCGCATCATCCTTTGCGTTTGCCCCACCGCTTATTAACAGTGTGCTAAGCATTATTAAAGCAACTATGTACTTAATCATATTTTACCCTTTTATTTACTCAAAATTTTATGCCAATTAAATATGGCAGGCTTAGTGAGTAAGAAAGGCAAAGCGCAAAAATGATTTCAGTTAATGCTTAATTATTTAACGTTTAGTAATTAAGTAAGTAGTTAAACTTACTCAACTCTTAGCCAATATTGGTTTCGGTAAAAAAAGCCAATGTAGCCGCGTACTTCGAGCTTTTTACCTTCATCTTGCGGGGTTAATTGTAAGGTGTAGGTTTTACCATTTATTGGGTCGAGTATTTCACCGTCTGCCCATACGCCATCATCTTGTGCTTTTACATCGGTGATTATGGTCATTCCTAAAATAGGCTGATCTTTTAGCTCATCATCACACTTACTGCATATATCATTTTGTTTTGCAGGGTTAAGAATGGTTTCAACTTTGCCGCTTAATACACCGTTGGTTTGGCTAATACGTACATACGACTTAGCTTGGTTTGTATCCTCGTCAGTCGTTTTCCAAAGGCCTACTGGCGTAATAGCAGCAAACACACCTTGGCTTGCAAAAATGGTGGCTGTTAACGTGCTAAGTAATGCTATTTTATTTAACTTTTTCATTGTGTTGTCTTTAAGATTAAGTGGCCAATGGTTAAATCATAACAGGTGATTTATAAACACACTATTAAAGCGCTGTACTTAAAATAATAAACCTGAACTCTGGATAATAAATCTATCTCGAGCAGCTATTTTCAGCGCTAACTGCGTTGAATTTACTTGCAATAGGCCAGCTATTGACCCGTAAATTCGCCTTGTTTTCACTGAAAATCTCTGGCTAGAGAAAATAAATTTAAATATCACCATGATTCAATATGTTAGTAAATCTCTTAACCAGAGTTCAGATTAAAAAGCAAAAAGCCTAAACTAATAACCATTAGCTTAGGCTTAGGTTCAAATATAGGCTTTTTATTTATTTTTTAAAAACTACGAATTACTACACTTGAATTATTAAACTCAAATTTATTAACTTTTCCGCATTGCGCCATATGATTAGTGCTTGTATAAGGAGTATTGTTTTGAGCAATAGCAGTCTCCCATCCTTGGCCATTTTTAATGAATGCTTTTAGCTCAAACCACCCATTAACCGCTTTACTGCAATCCATATCCACATCAAGCATCCAATAGTGTTCGCCCCATATATTTAATGGTGTTACACCAAAACCATCTGTGTTTAGCGTTTTTTCAGCGCCCCAACCTGCAGGCCAAACATTCGTTGTCCAGTCGGTAGCAGAACCTTCTGCTTCGCTACTTTGTCCATTTTCTATGCCATACCAATCAAGGTAGTTATCATTTGCTTTCCAAGGGCTTGTTGTCACGTTTTTTAAATTATTATGACGAATAGGCATTGCACACTCAAAATTACTTGTTTGGCAATTTCGACCAAGGTTTGCGTTTGCATAAGCGTGGTCAATCCCACCGCGCAAAAACATATCTTGTCCGCTTTGTGTTTGTGCATTAATAAAAATAACCGTTCGCTGCCAGTCACCTTCAGTGCTTGGCGCTGAACTTGTATTTAACTTGGCATTTTTATGAATTGCCATCGCATCCCAAGCGCCAATATTAAGATTAATAGTACCGTCGGAATTAACCGTTATAACCTCACCACTACAACTTTTAGCATCAGCCGACAACTCGCCTTTTAACACATTACAGTATTGCCCTGGCGCCATATCGGTTTGCACAGTTGCAGTAAGTGTTGAGTCTTCTTTGTTAATAGCCATATGACCCGAGCTACCTCGGCCAAATGAAATTTGATTATTTGTGTTATCCCACCAGTTTGTTACTGCCCAATTGTCGGCGGTGTTATTTCTAAAATCGACCCCGCCTGCAATATATGACCAGCGATGTTCACACTTCCAATTACTAGCAAAACACTCTAAGTTACCATTATTATGTACAGGTACATTTGGCCCACCAGCATCTGTATCACCATGAAAATCATAACTCGACATTACTTTTGGATAACCGTACGGATAAGCCAACATAAATACATTGGCTAAGTCATATAAGCGGCCATCCTCAAAGGTAATTACATTACCAGCGCCGCCGTGCCCGCGCTGATTGTCGTGATTATCTACAAAAACCACCGCAGAAGAGCTTGGCATAAAGCCCCACCCTTCGCCAAAATTACTCAGCCATGCAAGCGAGCCGTTTCTAAAGGTGTTACCAAGCTCAGTGCTATATTTAAATTCAGTTACTAAACCTGTGCTTAAATATTCAGAGGCACCAACAGCCTCCCCACCTTGATCGATCACTTCTTGAAAAACCACTGGCGAGCCATTTACTTTAGCCATTAAACTTTGGATATCGCTTGCTGCAACATGTTTAGAAGCATCAAAACGAAAGCCTTTTACGCCAATAGCCTGCAAGTCGTTAATATATGCTGCAATGGTATTTTGCACATAGTTTGAAGCGGTATCTAAATCGGCAAGTCCAACGAGTTCACAATTTTGTACTCGGTAGCGATCGTTGCCATAGTCAGAGCTATTAATGGTACAACTTTCATGAAAATCTTGTGGGCTATAAATAGGAAAGCTTTTATTACCAAAGCTATTTCCCGCTGTGCCAGTGCCACTTTCTGCTGCCATATGATTAATAAGCGTATCAACGTAAATATCAACCCCAGCTGCACTACAGCGATTTACCATATCGATAAACTGCGCACGGTTTCCGCCACGACTTTGCAGTTCATAACTTACTGGCTGATAACGTGTCCACCATTGGCTTCCTGTAATGTGCTCATTAGGCGGCGAGACCTGTACTGCAGCGTAGCCTTTTGGTCCTAGGTATTGCTCACATTCTTGCGCTACATCTTGCCAATTCCATTCAAACAAATGCACAAATGTGGTGGGCGTAGCTGTGGCAATACTCGGTAAGAGCAACCCTAGGCTTAAACCTGCGGTGGTGATTATTTTATTGAGTTTCATAGTGTGTGATCCAACTGTTGAGCGAGCAAAACAACTACTCGATGCTATTTACAAGTGGTTAACACTAGATTGAGAATTGATTAAATAAAAACTGAATACGTATGCATAATAGGTAAATTATCCTTTATTACTAGATAACCTACATAACTTGGCAATTTACATTTTCAAATAAAATGCTTTGCACAAGGCTATATAATCAGCGGTGTAGGTATTATCTAAGTTTCTAATACACAGGGTTGATGATTCTAAATCGCTTTTTACGTAGCTAAATGCCATTAAACTGCGGCTAATATCTTTATTAGGCGTGGCTTTTACTTGGCAGTGAGCATTTAAATAAAGCCCATTTTGAGTAGCAAGCTCAATAAATAATGCACCTTCAACGCTTGGGAGTATTAAGCTAAAGCGAGAGCGGCTATGGCTTAAGCGTTTAAAGGCATTAATTAACTCTTCAAAACTTAAGCCGTCGGTATGGCGTGCGGTATTACGCGCAGCATTATCGCCTTTTAAACTGTGATTAAAATACGGTGGATTAGAGATAACAACATCAAATTTAACTTCACTACTAAAGCTTTGAATAGTTTGGTGCTTAATACTTATTGTTGGCCACGGACTATTAGCTACATTTTGTAATGCTTGGGTATAGGCGCTTTCGTCAATTTCTACCGCAGTTATATCAAGCTCATTACTGCGCTGCTTACACATTAATGCTAGTAAGCCGGTGCCTGTGCCTATATCAAGTAATGACTTTGCACCGCTTAAATTAGCCCATGCGCCAAGCAAAATGCCATCGGTAGAAACTTTCATTGCACAGTGGTCGTGTTCAACTTTAAATTGTTTAAATACAAAACCAGACATTTTTTCACCTTTTCATTCACCAAGCGCAGCATAGCGCGTATAATCAGGTTAATTGTCCCTTATTTTAGACACTCTATGCAATTTTCTGAATTTGATCTTGATAACAAGCTACTCGATGCCATTAATAAAATGGGCTACGAGACGCCAACCAGCATTCAACAACAAGCTATTCCTGAAGCACTACAGGGGCGCGATATTTTAGCATCTGCGCCTACTGGTACAGGTAAAACAGCGGCATTTTTAATTCCGGCTATTCAGTACTTACTGGATTTCCCACGTCGTGATCCTGGTTTTGCGCGCGTCCTCGTTATGACCCCGACTCGTGAGTTGGCTTATCAAATTCATGAACAATGTGAACTGCTAGCTAAACGCACACACCTAAAAATTGGTGTAGTAACAGGCGGTATTAACTACGGTACGCATAAAGAAATTTTTGAAAAAAATAACGATATTTTAATCGCCACACCAGGTCGATTAATGGAATACCTAGAAACCGAAAACTTTCATGCTGAACACGTAGAAATGCTTATTATCGATGAAGCAGATCGCATGTTAGACATGGGTTTCAAAAAAGAAATGAGCCGTATTTGTGACGAAGCTAAAAATCGTCGCCAATGTTTTTTATTCTCAGCAACACTCGAAGGTGACAGCGTAGAAAGGTTTGCTGAAAAAACATTAAATGACCCTGCACTGCTTGAAGCTGAATCGTCACGTAAAGAAAAAGCTAAAATTCACCAGTGGGTACATTTAGCCGATGACTATCATCATAAACTAGAGCTTTTAGTAAATACCTTAAATGGTCCAGACGTGACTAAAGCAATTGTGTTTGTTAAAACCCGTGAGCGTTTAGAAACACTGATTGGCGAGCTAACCAATAACGGCGTTAAAGCAGCTTGGTTACGCGGCGAAATGCCACAAGACAAACGTATGAAAGCCATGGAAAACTTTCACAGTGGCAAAACACGTATCTTAATTGCGACCGATGTAGCTGCACGTGGTATTGACGTATCTGACATTAGCCACGTTATTAACTTTGATATGCCGCGCACTGCCGACGTATACGTACACCGTATTGGTCGTACTGGCCGTGCTGGTAAAAAAGGGATTGCAATATCATTAGTTGAAGCACACGACATTGGTATTTTGTATAAAGTAGAGCGCTACGTTGAACAAAAACTAAAACGCCGTGTAATTAAAGGTGTTGAGCCACAGCATAAAGAAGCTAAGCCACCGGCTAAAAAGCGTAAAGATCCAGTAAAAATGAAAGCCAAGAAAAAGGCTAAGGTTAAAAAGAAAAAGTAACCTAACATATTTTTATTCTAAGCCGACTTTTGTCGGCTTTTTTAATGCAAGCCTTACAGGCTCTAGTGTTTGTACCTGTTACATATGTAACCCAAGCATGTAACTCATACTCATTTAAATGTAATTTTTGCCCACCTTAATTCCCACTTAATAAAATTACCTTATATTTCATAGCGTTAATATTGGCACCGAAATTGTAACTACAAAGATAACCTAGCCGATGGAATTTCCATTTTGTGGCTGCACTATTCACCGTAATGTAAGGATTAAGTTATGAACCGCTTCAAGTTAACTATCGCTTTAGTATCATTTTGTTGTTTATTTTTATTAGCTTGCGCTACAAAAGTAAGTGCAGCAACCAACATGGCCGTAGTAAGCAGTGTAGCCACTCAACCTAACCTACAGCAAACTATCACCAACACCCTACGAACTAACCCTAACCTGGCGTTAAGTGATATTCGTGTGCAGGTAAAAAATGGTGAAGTAGATTTATACGGTGAAGCACAAACTGGTTTTCAGCGCGCACTAGCTCAAAAATTTCTAGAAAATATAGATGGGGTTAAAATCATTCGTAACAAAATTAGCGTTATTTAATTCGCACCACAAAAACCTATTTGTATAACTAATTCATAAGCGCGCCTTGTTACTCCAACACAAGCTGCGCTTTTTTATATTCAGTTTAAGGCAAGTTTTGCAGCTGTGAAAAAGATAAAATAAAGCCTAAGCAATACGATTATTCCTCCCCCTAAAACGATAGCTCACACTTATACTTAAGAAGATAGATTTAGAATTGACGCTAGCGTGTTTGTCTTTGCTCTTTTAACCCTTAAGTTAACCCAATTGATACTGAAAAAGCTTACACAGATTCTTTAGCCGACCTGACGGGCTTAAAAAGGATGATTTATTTAGTTATTGAAATAGATGAGAGCGTTATTTCAGAGTGTGCAGCAAGGCAGTAAAAAAATCGTTGGGTAAACACTACTTTTACTTGTTAATACTCCAATGGCCAAACGCAACTAATCAGAATTGATATTCAATAAACACAAAACTAGGTATTTAAACTTTTAGCTAATAATCCGTTTATAAAAAAAAGCGCAATTTTACTCTGTAAAATTGCGCTGTTGGTAAGTAACTATTTCCCAATGCTTTTGCCTAATGAGTTTTAACTAGGGTCTGTTGATCTTTGCGGATTAAAATTTGTTCAAACTAGGGGCTATTTAATCGCGGCGCGAGGTTTGTAACCTAGTGGGCTAAGTAAAAACCGAGCAACAAAGAGTAAATAGCCCCTAGAAAGAACCCTTTGGGCAGCGCCTGTTTGGCATTAATGCTACGTTATCGCCCATTTATGGGGAATAACCACACTACATAGGCTCTGCCTTGCCTAAATACCAAACAGACTGCTGCAAATTTAACCTTGAAAGATCAACAGACCCTAAATTACTCACTTTGGCTAGAGTCAGCACCGTCGCTACTGTCTTTATTGGATGACTGCTGGCTTATTTTATCGCTTATCATGGCATCGAGTTTTTCACCGCCTTTAATGCCAAAATCTAAAGTACGAATTGGGAAAGGAATACTAATATCAGCTTCATCTAGTGCTTGCTTAACGGCAACAACACCTTTGTGGCGTACCGTCATAAAGTCAGGCTCGCCTGGGTATTTAATCCAAAACCACACCAGTAAGTTAATGCTGCTGTCGCCAAAACCTTCAGCGTATACAGCGGTTTCGTCTTTACGTATTACAAAGTCAAATTCGTTAATTTTATCGACTATAACGTCTTTTGCTTTTTCTATGTCGTCGCCATACGAAATACCTACGGGTACTTCTATACGTCTTATACCTAGCGTGGTGTAATTTTTTAGCACATTTCTAAATAAGACTTTGTTTGGTACAAGTATTAGTTGCCCGTAAAAGCTCTCTATTAGCGTGTTACGTAGGTTTATAGAATGCACCGAACCAAACACATCATCGGTTTCTATTACATCACCTGTTTTAAATGGCTTACGTACACCCATTGCTATACCTGCAATTAGGTTTTCGGTCATGTCTTGAAACGCAAAACCAATGGCTAAACCCACAATACCCGCACCAGCAAGTAGCGAAGTAACGGTGCCTTTTAAGCCAACAAAATCGAGCGCTATAAATAAACCTATGCACAACACAATAACTTTAAATATTGACGCCATTAAATCGGCAATTTGTGTTGAGTCGAGAGAGCGGCGCAACACGTTTTTCATCAGCTTGCCAGCAAAGCGTGCCAATATTGAAAATACTATGGCAATTACAATTGCCACTATAAAATTAGGGATATGGCTTATTACAACATCAAACCACCCTCCGAGCTTTTCCTCTATTAGCTTTTCGGCTTCGCCAACTGACGGAATACTGATCATTTTGTTTGCACCTATTTAATTAATAATCTCATTAATATTAGATATAGTTGCAAATATAACGCCAGTATCAAAAAAGCCATGCAATGCATGGCTTTTCAATTGTTTATTTAAGCTTATGACCTAATTTTGTTCGTCGCGCATAAATACCGGCTCAAGCTCTTTAACTGTTACCTCAGGGCTAAAGTAATAACCTGCTACCGTAAACTCTTTAAGTTGGCTTAATTGCGTTACTTTATTTTCGATAATGTAGCGCGCCATCATGCCGCGTGCTTTTTTAGCGTAAAAGCTAATTACCTTGTATTGACCGTTTTTACAGTCTTTAAAGTGTGGGGTAATAATTTGTGCATTTAATGCTTTTTTATCTACCGCTTTAAAATATTCGTTTGAAGCAAGGTTAACTAAGTATTGTGCGTCTTGTGCTTTTAATACGTCGTTTAGTTTGTTCGCTATTACGCTGCCCCAAAACTCGTATAAGTTTTTGCCACGCGAGTTTTCAAGCTTGGTGCCCATTTCAAGGCGATAGGCTTGCATTAAATCAAGTGGTTTTAATAAGCCGTATAAGCCAGAAAGGATACGTAAGTGGTTTTGTGCGTAATCAAGCTCGCTAGCTTTAAGCGTACTTGCATCTAAACCGCCGTATACATCGCCATTAAAGGCAAGCACTGCTTGTTTAGCATTACTTTGTGTAAACGGCTGTGCCCACTCACTAAAGCGTGCTGCGTTAAGCCCAGATAGCTTGTCGCTAATTTTCATTAAACTGCCAATTTGCGCTGGTGTTAGTTCACGGCATACTTTCATGAGCTCTTCGCTGTGCTCTAGTAATTCAGGCTGAGTGAACTTGTCTGTTGCGGGTGGCGTTTCGTAATCAAGATTTTTTGCAGGTGAAATAACAGTGATCATAGTTAGCTATTGACTTGTAATTTATTTAGTGTCAATTTCAACATTAAATGAAACGAAAAGCACGTTTTGTTTAAATAAATCCTCTCTTAATAACCCATGCATTGCCGTTTTTCTATTGATAAGGACATAAGACCTATCAAGCATTGTCACACTGTTGCAGTATGGATTGTATATATTAAGAGTGATTAGATTTTTCTTTTAACTTGCTTGGAATGAGGAAAGCAAATGACTTCAGCTCTACAAAGGCTAAAACAACATTCATCTATCGTAGCCGACACTGGTGATATTGAAGCTATTAAAAAGCATCAACCAGAAGATGCAACTACAAACCCGTCGCTTTTATTAAAAGCGAGCGAGATTGAAGCATATAAGCCTTACCTAGATAAAGCTTGGAGCTATGCAAAAGAAACCGAGCAAGAGCCAGCTAAACAACTTGAACTAGCATGTGATTACTTTGCTGTGTTACTTGGTAAAGAAATTAGTGAGATTGTACCTGGTTATATTTCTACTGAAGTAGATGCACGCCTTTCGTTTAATACGCAAGCGACTATTGATAAAGCACATACTCTACTTAGCCTTTACGAAAAAGAAGGTGTAAGCAAAGACAAAATTTTAATCAAAGTAGCGTCTACGTGGGAAGGTATTAAAGCCGCTGAGCAACTAGAAAAAGAAGGTACTAAATGTAACCTTACTTTATTATTTAGCGATGCCCAAGCTCGCGCATGTGCCGATGCAAACGTATTTCTAATTTCGCCATTTGTAGGGCGTATTTTAGATTGGCACGTTGCTAACGGTATGGAAAAACCAACCGATCCGCTACAAGATCCAGGTGTTCAGTCTGTACGCAGCATTTTTGAATTTTACAAACGTCATGACTACAAAACAGTTGTGATGGGTGCAAGTTTCCGTAATACAGGCGAAATTATTGCTCTTACTGGTTGTGACAAGCTAACCATTAGCCCTAATCTTTTAGAAGATTTAGGTAACCTTGAAGGCGCACAGGAATACTTGCTAGAAACAGATATTCCTAAAGAGCCAAAACCAGAGCCACTTACAGAAGCGCAGTTCCGTTGGTTACATAACCAAGATGCTATGGCTACTGAAAAACTAGCTGAAGGTATTCGCTCTTTTGCTGATGCACAAGAACAGCTAGAAGCGCGTTTTAAAGCAATGTAATTTGCTATAATCGTGTTTTAGAAAACGTCGCAATAGCGGCGTTTTTTATGCCTAAAATAGGCTACTTCTCTATTTAACCTTCATATAATCTTCGTATAAACCTTCATCAATCAATCACACTTATGTAACATAACTGTCACTTTTTTATTCTATTTTAACTAGGCCTGTGGTATAGGTATTCTTGAGGTCAATAAAATCAATAGGAGAAGTTCATGGATAGCCTAAACGATATATTAGAGATATTAGAAGGACCAGATACAACAAGAAAAACCTCTCAGAAAAATAAAAAAAGAAAATGGCGTGAAATAGAAGCAATAAAAGACAAACAGCGCCTACGTAAAGAACTACAAGAACTAGACTACTTTACAGACAGTATTGCAATTGATGAGCTCGATTTTTAATTCAATACGCCCCAACTAAACAAAAAGGCTTCCAGAATCTGGAAGCCTTTTTTAATGGTTTAAACAGTTTGAGTTCTTTGGAATAAATTAGATTTGCCAGTTAATTGGCTTATCTTTTTGGGCTTGCAATAACTTATTCGTTTGTGAGAAATGCTTACAACCAAAAAAGCCTCTATGCGCCGAAAGCGGCGATGGGTGCGGCCCTTTTAAAACATGATGGCGAGCGCTATCTATGCCTTTACCTTTTTTTTGTGCATGTGCCCCCCATAAAATAAATACCACACCTTCGCAGTGCTTATTAATATGGGCAATTACATTATCGGTAAATTGCTCCCACCCTAAATGCTTGTGAGAATGCGCTTGCCCTTGCTCAACGGTCAATACTGTATTGAGTAAAAACACGCCCTGATCTGCCCAGCTTTGCAGGTAACCATGCTCAGGAATAATAAATCCGCTGATATCGACAGCTAACTCTTTGTACATATTTTTAAGCGACGGTGGCAACTTTTTTACATCAGGCAATACCGAAAAACACAAGCCATGCGCTTGCCCTTCTCCGTGGTATGGGTCTTGTCCTAAAATTACAACGCGGATGTCATTTAGTGCGGTGGCATCAAAAGCACTAAATACTTGAGCTTCAGACGGATAAACAGCAACACCTTCATTGCGGCGATTAGCCACATACTCTAACGTTTGCTGCATGTAAGGTTGCTGTAATTCACTTTCTAAAAATGTAGCCCAATTGCTCATTGTGTACTCTTAATCTGTTTACGTGATGCGTCTATTTTATCACACATATCCGCGAGCCCATCTAGCATGCGCGGAGTAAAACGATGTAATAAATCGGCATTTACGCTAATAAATTGATCATTTTTAACAGCGGGCACTTCTGGCCACTTTTGCCAATTAACAATCGGCTGTGGTGTTTTTGATTTTTCATCAGGGATAATAATAACTTGTGGCTTAGTAACAATGACATTTTCGATACTAATTTGCGGGTAATCTGTAACGCTCTGTGCAAATACATTGCTTACATGGCATGTTTCAATCAGTTGGCTTATCCACGTATTTTTACTTACTGTCATCATGGGCTCAGCCCATAACTGATAAAATCCGGTAATATCTTTTTTATCTTGCTGGCTTTTAATAATCGCGTTTAGTTTTTGTGTAAATGCATTTGCCGCTTGCTGGCTTTGCTCAATCTTCCCTGTAAATTCACCAAAAGTAAGTAACTCGTCGGCTACACCAGCGATTGTGGTGGGATTACTCAAATACACTTTTATACCTAGGCGCTCTATTTGGGCTAAATCTTCGCTTTGATTTCCGCTTTTCCACGCAATTACTAAATCAGGTTTAAGCGCTAATACTTTCTCAAGCGAGATACCGTAATAACCCCCTATGCGCTCAATACTTTGGGCTTCACTTGGGTAGTCGGCGTAATCAACAGTGCCCACAATATTATCGCCCGCCCCTATGGCAAATAGGTTTTCGACTATATGTGGTGCAAGCGCGATTATTCGCAGTTTTTTAGAATCATTAACCTGCTCTGCAAGTGCACTGCCCGATACACTAAAAAGCAGTAGCCCAATAAAAAACGCTTTAAACATTAGTAATCAAACCCTTCGAGCGCTTTTATGCCTGAGTCGAATGCGTGTTTTACATTACGCACTTCGCTTACTGTGTCGGCAAGGTCTGTTAAGGTACGATGCGCTGCACGCCCTGTAATAATAACTGACTGCATTGGTGGGCGGTTATTAAGCGCTGTTACCACTTCATCTAAATCAACGTAGCCGTAGGTCACCATATACGTAAGCTCATCGAGTAATACTAAATCAATACTGCTATCTGCAAGCATGCGTTTTGACTCTTGCCATGTTGCTTGGGCGGCTGCAGTATCGGCTTCTTTATTTTGCGTATCCCAGGTAAAACCGGTGTTCATTACAACAAACTCAACGCCTGCACCTTGTAATAGATTACGCTCGCCACATTCCCACGTACCTTTAATATATTGGCAAACAGCTGCTTTTTTACCATGCCCTACGCAACGTGCTACAACGCCAAAGCCCGAGGTTGATTTACCTTTACCGTTACCGGTGATTACCTGAAAAATACCTTTTACATCTTGTGCGGCGGCAACACGTGCATCCACTTGTTCTTTTACTTTTTGTTGGCGCTGCTTATGCTTATCGTTGTTTTGTTCAGTCATTATTGTGCCCTTCATAAATCGAGATAATTTGCTGTATGTTTAAATGCGTTTCGCACATGGTTGCTAATCGTTCTAACTGCTGCTCGCGATGAGTGGCAATACTAATTGGGTTAATTGAGGCGCTTGGTTTTACCCATTTTAGAATTTGCGATGTAGCATCGGCTTCATCAAACAAGCCATGTAAATAAGTGCCCGCAATGGCGTTATCATAGCTAATAAAGCCATCGAACATAAAACCATGTGGGTGGCTTTCATCAAAGGTTAAAAATGGCTTATTAAGCGCTGCACCTTGGCTAATCCCTGCATGTATTTCGTAACCACTACAGGGTGTTTGTTGGTTATTTAAAAGCAGTGTAGCGGTTATTTTAGTTAATACTTTTTGTGTTGTTAGCGTGGTTTCAAAATCGCACAGGGCAAGTCCATTTACTTGTTTTAATGATGACTCAATACCATCTGGATCATTGATTGTATTGCCTAGCATTTGCATGCCGCCACAAATACCAAGTACTTTACCACCATAGCGTAAGTGGCGTTTAATTTGAGTGTCCCATCCTTCATTTTTCAAAAAATTTAAATCGCCCAGTACATTTTTACTGCCTGGAAGAATTATCAGATCAACGTCTGGGATCGTTTCCGTATGGCGCACATAATTTATATTAATGTTTGGATGCAAACGCAGTGCATCAAAATCGGTGTGGTTACTAATATGGGGAACAAGTAGCACTGCAATATTAATTGTGGCGTTGGTTACGTTATTATCAATTGCGACGGCGTCCTCGGCATCAAGCGCAAGGTCGTGCAAATAAGGTAATACGCCAAGCACGGGTTTGTTTGTGTATTCTTCAAGCCAATCTAGCCCGCCTTGCAGCAAACCTATATCGCCTCTAAAGCGATTTATAACAAAGCCTTTTACGCGCGCCTGTTCTGACTCGCTTAGCAAAGCAAGCGTACCTACCAAGTGTGCAAATACGCCGCCTTTATCAATATCAGCAATTATAATTACTGGGCAATCGACCTCTTCGGCGTACCCCATATTGGCAATATCGTTTTCACGCAGATTTATTTCAGCAGGGCTCCCAGCCCCTTCAACAAGGAGTAAATCAAAACGTTTAGCTAAACGGTTATGTGAGGTTATTACTGCATCCATCGCCACTTTTTTATAGTCGTGATATTTGCCCGCTTCCATATTGCTAATGGCTCTTCCGTGAATAATCACTTGTGCGCCCGTATCGCTATTAGGTTTAAGTAATATAGGATTAAAGTCTATTTCGGGCTCTACTTTAGCTGCTATTGCTTGCAAAGCTTGCGCACGACCAATTTCGCCGCCATCTTTTGTTACTGCGCTATTAAGTGCCATATTTTGTGGTTTAAAAGGCGCAACCTTTACCCCTCGCTTAGCAAATACTCTGCAAAGGGCTGCAACTAGGGTACTTTTACCTGCATCTGATGTAGTGCCTTGCACCATTAAGGTTTTCATGGAATTACACCTTTCGCTTTCTAAAAAACAATAAACTTAAAAAGAACACGCTACCAATAGCAGCGGTTATAACACCTACAGGTAACTCTTGGTTTTTTAGCAAGGAGCGCGAAAGTACATCAACCCACACCATAAATGTACCGCCCACCAAGCTGGTTACTAGCAATCCCGCGATGGTGCCTTGCGAGATAAAAAAGCGCACAATATGCGGCACCATTAATCCTACAAACCCAATACCACCACACATAGCCACCAGCACAGCGGTAATTAATGAGCTCAAAACCAGCATGAGTATTCTAAAGCGCTGGACCCTCACACCTAAAGTAATTGCGCTTTCATCGCCCAGCAACATAGCATTGAGCTGCCTTCTAAAGCTCAGCATTACAAATGTACATAATGTAATTACCAACAAAGGCAACCAAAGCGTTGCCCACTGCGCACGTGCAAAGCTGCCCAGTGTCCAAAATAAAATAGCAGCTACTGCCTGAGGGTCGCTCCAATAAAGCAACAAGCTGGTAAATGCACTAAATAAAAACGACAGAGCAACACCAGCTAATAACATTGATTCTACCTGTGCACTTTGCTGCCTACCTGCAATAAGTATTAATAAACTCATGGCGAGTAAGCTGCCCAGCAGTGCTGCTGCCGACAACATAAAACCTGCGCTAATACCTGCTAATGCCATAAGTAACACCACCCCAAATGAGGCACCCGACGATATACCAAACAAGTAAGGATCGGCTAAAGGGTTGCGCGTTACCGTTTGTAAAATAAGCCCTGCAATTGCTAAGCCAGAGCCTGCTAAAAAGGCGAGTAATGTGCGTGGCATTCTTAGTTCAAAAATAATACGCGTATTAAAAGACGCATCATTTGAGAGCAAAAAACTATTAAGTACGTCTTGAAGTGAGGTATCTGCTGCACCAAAACTAAGTGCTGCAAATAAGCTAAATAAAGCAGCTGCAGCACTGATGAATAGCGCAAGTGAGTGGCGATTATTAACTGCGCTCATATTATTCGTAACCATAAAAGTAAGTGATATGAGGGATGCTATTTCCCGACTTCGATATTTGCGGGTGATTATTTACTTGGGCGCAGACACCAAAAACGTCGCCTAGCATGTTTTCGGTTAATACCTCACTTGGCGTGCCTGTATGTGTAATTTCACCATTTTTAATAACCACTAGTTCATCGCACATTGCAGAAGCTAAGTTTAAATCATGAAACGATGCAAACACCGTTACACCCAACGATTTAGCAAGCTCCATTACCTGTATTTGGTATTTAACATCTAAATGGCTAGTTGGTTCGTCCATTATTAACAACTGAGGTTGCTGGACTATGGCGCGGGCTATCAAGGCACGTTGCTTTTCACCACCGGAAAGTGACTCAAAGCTTTGACCGCTATGATCTGCCAACCCTACAGTGTTGATAGCTTGGGTGATTTTTTGTTTATCAATGTTAGTTATTGAGCTAAATAGCGATTTATGAGGCGTTAGCCCAAGCGCAATAACGTCAAATACACTTAAGTTAAATTGCGACGGGGTTTCTTGCAAAACAACCGCTACTTTTTTTGCGTACTCATCGCTTTTTAGCTGCCAAATATCGGTGTTGTTAAACTCTACAACGCCATCACTTGGTTTATTAAAACGATATAAACAACGCAATAAACTCGATTTACCTGCGCCATTAGGTCCAATTAAACCAACAAATTTACCTGTGGTTATTTTAAGGTTTATTTTTTTGAGGATCGTTTTATTGCCAATACCCCACGATACGTTTTTAACGTTTAGTAATGGTATATTTAATGGCGTTTGAGTGTGCAATAGTCAGTCCTAGATAGGGTCTGTTGATCTTTCAAGGTTAAATTTGCAACAGTCTGTTTGGTATTTAGGCAAGGCAGAGCCTATGTAGTGTGGTTATTCCCCATAAATGGGCGATAACGTAGCATTAATGCCAAACAGGCGCTGCCCAAAGGGTTCTTCCTAGGGGCTATTTACTCTTTGTTGCTCGGTTTTTACTTAGCCCACTAGGTTACAAACCTCGCGCCGCGATTAAATAGCCCCTAGTTTGAACAAATTTTAATCCGCAAAGTTCAACAGACCCTAGGTTAAACTCACTAAAAATGCGATAAAAATACTAATGCACTACAAGAAAAAATGAGTAAACCCGCTCGTTAAAAGAATTCATACCAATTGCATTAAATTAGTGATTTATTATAGCGACAAATAAATAGCTTAATAACAAGGCGGAAATTATGACATATAGTTGTTCTATATGAATAATTTTTAACGAAGTTAGTAAGTTATTTAATTCGCTAGAAAGATCATGTTTTTAATAAAATTGATATTATACCATTTGTATCTGACTTAAAGCTTTGCGCTAATTACAGTTGCGGGAACAGTCGAGGACTCGCACCTCATTCCAAATGAAGCTCTATTATGGGCGGCTAAGTAAATAATTTAAAGCAAAAAAAACCGCACTCAAAAGAGCGCGGTTAAAAAGGGAGTGTTTTAACTAATTTAGCGAATAGTTAAAACTTGTATTCCATACCTAAGCCTACGTAGTCTTGGTCAACGTTGTTGTCCATATCGAAGCTTGAGTAAAAGCCAAATACTTTAATGTTTTTATTTAATTTGTGATCAAGACCAACTGATATTGCTGACTTATCGTCGCTGTCGTCAAAGTCCATGTCTTGGTATTGCACTTTAAATGTGTTGTTACCCATGCTGTAAGCTGCATTTAGTAGGTAACCATCCGCTTCTGCGCTGCCGTCAACTTTTTCTTGTGTTTGGTACATTGCACCTAACTTAAAGTTTTCAACTTTACCTTGGATTGACGCGCGTACTACATCGTAGCCATTTACTTCACTATCGGCTGCGATAGAGGCATATACTGCGCTCTTTTTAAGTGCCACGTCACCGTAAGTAACCGCCATTGAGTAACCGTTATCAGCGTCTACATCATCTTCAGCTACAAAAGTAGCAAGTACTTTAAAACCTTCGTATGAGTTTGATGAATAACTAACTGTATTTCCTAAGCGGTTTTCACCTTTAAATACATTTTTAATATCGCCTTCAAGGTCGTTAAACAAGTCTAACTTACCTTGAGATTGTTTAAGCGCAGTATCGTTACGACCAATAACCACTTGGCCAAACGCACCTTTTAAACCAACGTATTGGTTACGCGCAGAAATATTGTCGTCGTTATCGCCTTTTGAATCAGCATCAGACACATCAACTTGAAACTCAAACTTATATACCGCTTCTAAACTATCATTTATTTTTTCAGAACCTTTAACACCAAGACGAGATGCATTACTTTTTATCTCAGTAAAAGACCCTTCGCCGTCATCAGATGATTGCACTGTTACATTCGCTTTACCGTAAATGTCTACATCAGCAAGTGCATTAAAAGATAAACCACTTAATAGTGCTAAGCATAAGCTCGATTTTACAAATTTCATGTTATTTCCTTGGATAATCACAAAAGACTAATTTTTAAAACTGCTGCATTTTGTCACCGCTAAATGACAGTAATATTACAATGGAAATATTACTGTCTTTTTTTATTAATAAAAATGCATTAAATTTGAAATCAAAATAACATGAAAGCCTAATAAACGGCCGAACTTACTTACTTTTCTTTAATGACAAGCTTGGCGTCATTTGCGATAGTAAATTAACTAAGGTTTCTATTAACTCTTTTTGCTCGTTGTCTCTGTGATACGCTATAAACACGTCTCGCGAGGTATTTTCTACATCTTTAACATGAAACAGTTCACCTTTTTCTAAATGCCCTTCTACCAATACTTGAGGTATAAATGCACTGCCGCCACATTGCAGTATTAAATCAAGTGCAATACGTCCTGTGCTAGTTCTAAAATAAGGAGGGGTTTTTCCAGTAAACTGGCGTGCATGCCAAAGTGAGAAAGTAGTTCCCCAATCAACATATACATACTGATTATCAAAAAAGTTTTCGTTCGTTGCAGTGTCGTATCCGCTTACGGGAATGATTGGCAACTCACAAATTCTCTCTACTACTAACTCGTCTACTTTTGGTGGATCAAACAATATTGCCAAATCAAGCGTGCGTTCTAATAACAGCCGAGTGCTTTCTTGTTGTGCTTTAACTTCTGCGACTAATGACACGCCCGGCATCGCCGATACAATATTTGTTATACCAAACTGTAAAAAAGCATCCCAAATATTAGGCGTTCCTGCTAAGCTAATTTGCTTATGCATATTATCGGCAAGCGCAACATCCACTTTGGCGCGTTGCATGCCCGTAATAATCATTTGTGCATGGGGTAATAAGCGCTCGCCAGGTGCTGTAAGTTGAATGTTATTACGCTGGCGAATAAACAAATTAACACCAAGCCCTTGCTCTAATTGGCGAATTCTAAAGCTCACTGCAGACTGCGTAATATAAAGGTTTTCGGCCGCTTTACCAAAGTGACGCGTACGCACTACCTCAACGAATGTTTTTAATAAATCGATATCCAATTTTTTATCCTCACGATAAAAATAATTTGTTTAATAAATTGCCAAACTTGCATCATACTCCAGCTAATTACTAAGGTATGAGGATAAAGCTATGAGCAATAACATTTCATTACTACGCCAAGCATTTGTTAGCCAACGTCAATTTTATGATGATCAAAACTTTCCACGAGGCTTTAGCCGCAGCGGAAACTTCACCTTATTAGAAGCCAGCATACTTGAACAACACGGAGTTGTTTTAAAAGGCTTATACAGTAAAACAATTGAGCCGCAAAACGAACACCAAGAACAGTTTGTAGCAGTCGTAACTGGCTCACAAGAACCTACCAACCCAATCGAACGAGCTTGGGTAAAATACTTAAAACTAACGACCTGCAAAACTAAGTTTCATACTTTATTTGGCCGCTCAAAAATGTCGAGCCCGGCACCGATTAGCCAAGAGTATTATTCAGAAGCGGATAATCTGTAAGTACTTAAGTTATTTGCTTTTTTGCGTTTTAACAGTTACAACTTGTATAAGCAAATATTTTTGCAAAATATATACAGGGTTGTTCCGTGACGCGAAAAATACTAATAGTTGAAGATACACCTGCCATTGCGCGAGTGCAAAAACACATCGCGCTTAAGGCAGGTTATGAAGTTGATATAGCTGAGTCATTAGCGCAAACAAAAGAGCTTATAAGTAAAAATAGCTATTTTTGCGCTGTAGTTGACTTTATATTACCTGATGCCCCATTAGGTGAGGCTGTACCTTGTACTATTAATGCAGACATTCCAACTATTGTAATGACGGGCAATATTGATAAAAAAACCCGCGACACTGTAGAAAAATACCCAATCATCGATTACATCATTAAAGAAAATAAACAAGCTTATCAGTACCTCGAAAAACAATTACAGCGCCTGCCTCGCAACGAAAATGTAAAAGTACTCGTTGTTGACGACTCTAAATCGACCCGACGATACATTTGTAGTTTATTAGTGCGCCATAAATATCAAATTATTGAAGCGCAAGACGGACAAGAAGCGTTAAACCTACTTGAAGCTTCACCTGATATTTCAGTTATTATTACTGATAATGAAATGCCCAACATGAATGGCGATGAACTATGTAGCGAGATTCGCCGCTTATATAGCAATGATGAAAAAGCTATTATTGGCATTTCGGGTTCTGACTCTATAGGGCTTTCTAGCTTATTTTTAAAAAATGGCGCAAACGATTATTTGCACAAACCTTTTAACAGCGAAGAGTTTTACTGCAGGCTTAGTCAAAACGTCGATATGTTAGAACTTATAGCCACCATAAGGCGACAAGCCAACACGGATTATTTAACTAATTTACCAAATCGTCGCTACTTTTTTGAAGAAGCTGAAAAATCATTAAAGCAAATAAAACATACTAAAGGTGATGGTGCTTTAGCTATGCTTGATATTGATCACTTTAAATCAATTAACGATACATACGGGCACGATGTTGGCGACGAAGTATTAAAAGGGCTCTCTATTTGCTTCAGTAAATACTTTAAAAAGCACTTAGTAGCACGTTTAGGCGGTGAAGAGTTTGCAGTTTGCTTTATGAATATAAACAAACAAGAAGCCCTTAAGCGCCTTGAAGGCTTTAGGTATTTTATAGAAATGAATAGCCAAGAGTTTAGTAAAGCTAAAATAAAATTCACTATTTCTATTGGCTTTGCAAACGGGCCTGTTTATCAAATTGATGAACTTTTAAAACAGGCCGACTTAAAGCTTTACGACGCTAAAGAATCTGGTCGTAATAAAGTAGTTAGTTAACCATTTTATTAGTTAATTATACTTCTGCGGCTGTAATAGCCGCTTTTTTACGTTTGCGTGATTGATGGTAAGAGTCCCAACTAAAAATAGCCAGTGCACTCCAAATACATGCAAATGTTACTACACGCTCTGCATCAAACACTTCACCATAAAACACCACAGCTAGTATAAACATTAAGCTTGGCCCAATGTATTGAAAAAAGCCAAGTGTAGTATATTGCAAACGCTTAGCTGCACCGGTAAAACACAGCAGTGGTAATGTAGTTACAATACCTGCACTAATCAGTAGTACATTAGTATGCCAATCGTTAGCTGGCAGGCTTGATGTTGCTGTAGGCACCATTAACCACCAATAAATAAGTGCGACAGGCAGTAATATAAGTGCTTCGAGTAAAATGCCAGGTAAGGCTTCAACCGGTAACTTTTTACGTAATAAACCATAAAGTGCAAATGATATAGCCAGTGAAAAGGCAACTACCGGAAACGAGCCAAAACTAATTAGCTGCAGCACTACACCGCTAAAGGCAAGGGCTACTGCTACGCCTTGGAATTTACGCAGGCGTTCGCCTAAAAAAAGCATACCCAGTAATACATTTAAAAGAGGATTTATGTAATAGCCCAAGCTTGCATCAAGCATGTGGTTATTATTTATAGCCCATATAAATAAACCCCAATTAAACCCAAGCAGTGCAGAGGTTATAACAAGCATAAGCAAAAGCTTAGGTTGAACGATAATGCGTTTAATTTTACCCCAATACCGTAAAACACTTACTACCAATACTAAAAACACAACCGACCAAATAACCCGATGCATTAAAATTTCAAAAGCAGAAACATGCTGAATCAACTTAAAGTATATTGGCGCAAGGCCCCACATTAAAAAAGCAAGACAAGCAAAAATAGCACCTTTACGCTGCTCAGTATCAATCGACATAATAAACACTTAGTGATTTAAAAGGCCGCTAGTTTACTTGCCATACGCGTTTTATCCAACTAAATACGTGCCGGTTCCAAAAGCAATTTGAACAGACTGTTCGTTATGTAATTCCATTCTGCATACACATACTTTATTACCTGAACGAATAAGTGTTGCGCTGGCAGTAAAGCTCTCTCCTTTACCAGGGCGCAAATAATCGGTACGTAAGTCGATAGTCCCAAGCGTGGCTAATTTTGTTTGCACACTTGTGATATCTAAATCGGTGAGTTTATCAATTACACTTGCTGCAGCGAGCATACCGCCTACATTATCAAGTACGGCTGAAATAACACCACCATGGAGTATTTTTTGCGCAGGATTACCAATTAGTACATCCTGCCACGGGAACGTAATTTTGGCCTGTTCAGGGCTTAACGACTCAACCGATATTTGTAAAAACTGGTTAAACGGCATGCCATTTACAAATAACGCGCCCACTTGTTCAATTAACATTTCTTTATTCATTATTATTCTCTATGTCAAAACAGGTAAGATGAGTAAAACATACATAGTGTAAAACTACGAGACTCCACTTAAATAATTTATCAAGTAACTCAGCTAAAGACATCTCACTAAAAAACCACTAAAATACCCGCCAATGAATACATCAACTCCACCTTCTAGCACCCTTGTGCGTAAACCCGAAACTGTCCTCAAACAAGTGTTTGGCTACAGTGAATTTCGCGACGGTCAAAAAGCAGTTATTGATGCCGCTATTAACGGCCAAGACTCGCTTGTATTGCTTCCTACTGGCGGCGGAAAATCGGTGTGCTACCAAATCCCTGCTTTAGTACTCGAAGGCGTAACTATTGTTATATCTCCGCTTATATCGCTAATGCAAGATCAGGTAACGCAACTGCAAGCTCTTGGGGTAAAAGCCGCTTACGTTAATAACAGCTTAGCACGAGAAGAGCAGCAATTGGTGTATCAACAGCTTCATCAGGGGCAAATTAAGCTCTTATATGTGGCGCCTGAAAAAGTATTACAACGCGAATTTTTAGAGCGTTTATCGCATTTAAATGTGAGTTTATTTGCCATTGACGAAGCGCACTGTGTGTCGCATTGGGGCCATGACTTTAGACCTCACTACTTTCGCTTAAACGAATTAAAGCAACGTTTTGCACATGTCCCAATGATGGCATTAACCGCCACCGCCGATAAAGCCACACGGTTTGATATAGTTGAGCAATTAAAACTACAACAGCCTTATATTCATACTGGCAGCTTTGATCGCCCCAATATTCGTTACACCATAGAAGAAAAATTTAAACCTATGGTGCAATTGCTTCGCTACCTAAAGGAGCAAAAAAGCCAAAGCGGTATTATTTATTGCACCAGCCGTAAACGCGTAGACGACATTGCTGAAAAGCTTGCAGATGCAGGACTAAACGCTGCCGCTTATCATGCTGGTATGAGTAACGAGCAACGACAATTTGTACAAACCGGGTTTGCCCGTGACGATATACAGATAGTGGTCGCAACCGTTGCTTTTGGCATGGGCATAAACAAGCCTAATGTGCGTTTTGTACTGCATTACGATATTCCAAAAAGTATAGAGTCGTACTATCAAGAAACAGGTCGAGCTGGGCGAGATGGACTTGCCGCAGAAGCTATAATGTATTTTGACCCAGCTGATATAGGTCGCGTAAGGCGCTTTTTTGAAGACATAGACGACGAGCAACGCCGCCGCGTAGAAGAACAACGCTTTAACGCAATGGCAAGCTTTGCCGAAGCGCAAACATGTCGTCGTCAAATATTACTTAACTACTTTAGTGAATATCAACGCGAACCTTGTGGCAACTGCGATATTTGCTTAAATCCGCCAAAAAGCTTTGATGGTACGTTAGTCGCCCAGCAAGCACTTTCGTGTGTGTACAGAGCGGGACAACGTTTTGGACTTGGTTATATTGTTGAATTACTTCGCGGTGCAAACACGAGCCGCATCCGCGATAATAATCATCATGAGTTAAGTACCTACGGCATAGGTAAAGATAAAAGCAGTGAGTTTTGGCTCAGTATTTTACGCCAACTTATTCATCAAGGCTTACTTAGCCAAGATATAACACAAGGTGCGTCACTTAGATTAACAGAAGCCGCGCGTGTAATTTTAAAAGGTGAATACGCACTGCAATTAGCCGAGCCACGCCTGCAAGCCAAACACGTTTATCAAGATAAGTTAGCGCAATTTAATTACGACAAAAAACTCTTTGCTCGCCTGCGCGCACTTCGTAAAGAACTTGCTGATGCCGACGATGTGCCACCTTATGTAGTATTTAATGATAAAACGTTAGCCGAAATGGCGCAGCTTATGCCAACAAACGACAGTGAATTTTTAAAGGTCTCAGGTGTTGGTTTTACTAAGTTAAATAAGTACGGCGGCGAATTTTTAACGGCAATTCGACATTACCTAGCTACTAATTAAGAGCATTATGACCCAAATAGAATATGACCATACACACAAATGTATTTTGATTAATCCCATTGAGCTACCAAACGATGAAGACTTTGAGCTGTGGAGTACATTATTTTTACACTCAGACGAAGTAACACTCAATGAGTACTCTGCAGGCGCCGATCGCCATCAAGTTCGCTTTACCTATAATCATCAAACCTTTAATTTAAACTATGAGCATTACAGCCAAAGCATCTGGATTAATGCCGAAGGTCATGAAGCAGAACACTTACTCGCCGCTTTAGCATTTTATTTAAGCTAGCTTTTAATGCCTAGCGCATAGGTCGCTGCAAACCAGCTGGCTATTAACAAAAGTGAATATGAGTAACAATTAATTAATTTCAAAATCCATACCTTTTACTTACATTATAATAACAATGATGTAAGCTGATATTACGATAGTCATTTGCTACGTAGCAGTAAGAGGTTTAATGGTGAGCAAGAAATGGATAGCACAATGTTGTATTAGTTTAACGGTTTTAAGCTTTTATGTGCCTAATACGTTCGCACAACAATCTTCAATGAAAACTGATAACTGCCTTGTAGAACAGACAGATTTAAGCACAAATAAAAACCTACGCCGAGAAGTTCAAGACAAAACAACCCTCACGCACAGTAATAGTAACGCTAAAATAGCCTCAATAAAGCTCAAGCAACTTAATGTATTTAATACTGAGCTTGAAGAGGAAAATATTGCTTTATTCCGTTTTGCTAATCGCGCTCACATTCAAACAGAGCCCGATGTCATTAATAACCTTTTATTATTCTCCCCAGGTGACAAGTACGACGCTAAAAAGCTCGCAGAATCTGAGCGTTTACTTCGTAAAGAAAGTTACTTATATGATGCACAAATTAGTGCTACCGAAAACTGCGACGGCGACGTTAATGTAGAAGTGGTTACCCGTGATTTATGGACACTTTTACCTGAAGTGAACTTTAGTCGGAGCGGTGGAGAAAACAAATCGAGTATAGGTTTTAGAGAATCTAACCTGCTTGGGTGGGGTAAGCGCCTTTCTTTTTCGCGTACGACCGACAGCGATCGCAGCGGTTACTTATTTGTTTACGACGATCCAAATATTTTATCTACTCGCTACCGAGGCCGTTTAGAGTACGCCGATAACAGCGACGGCAAGCGCCATTTGCTTGAGCTAACCTATCCATTTTACGCAATTGACACCCCCTTTAGTTATGGTATTTTAAGCTATTCTGAGCAGCGCGAAGAGTCACTATATAAACGCGGCGAAGAGTTTAGCGAATTTGATCAAACTACCGATTTAAACCGTGTATTTATAGGACACTCTAGAGCGCTTAATAATAATTGGACCCAGCGACTAACGTTAGGCTATACCGACGAGCAACATACCTTTGAAGCTATAGACACTACATTTGCACCACTTGCCGATGACAGAAGTTTAAGTTACCCCTTTATAAGCGGCCATTGGTTTGAAGATAACTACATAAAGGTACGCAATTTTGACAGTATATCTCGCACTGAGGACTTAAATTTAGGTTGGAATATTAAAAGCTTAATTGGCTATTCAGATGAGTCATTAAGTAATGACGACAGCCGCGCGGTGTATTCTTTTAACTTTAAAAAAGCCCACTTTACTAACGATAATACCTTATGGCGTTTTAGTGCTGATATTGATGGCTATTGGAATAAAGAACAGAAAAAACTCGAAAACTTTATGGCCACCAGCCAAGTACAATATTATTTAAATACCAGTGAAGACCAATCTTGGTATGTTAAAGCCCGCGTGCAATACGCCAAAAACCTGACTGCTGATCAACAGCTTACTTTAGGTGGCGAAACAGGCCTGCGTGGTTACCCTATGGATTATCAACATGGCGACCGCAGCTTTTTAGTTAATTTAGAAAAGCGCTATTACTGGGAGTACGATTTACTACAACTATTTAAAGTGGGTGGCGCAGCTTTTGTAGATGTAGGCAGAGCATGGTTTAACGATGAAGATAACGGTGAAAATGCACATGTATTGAAAAATGTAGGCGTTGGTCTGCGTTTGGCACCGAGTCGCGCAAACTCAGGAACCATGATCCACATTGATATTGCCGCCCCTGTTGATAGCTACGACGATGTAGACTCAGTCCAGTGGCTAGTAAGCGTTAAAAACACTTTTTAAATAATACAAACACGTTAAACTAATACCAATTGCATTAAATTGTTATGAAAGTTCAGGACCTAATGTGGAAATAATAGAAGTTTTAGAATTGTTTGCATCACAATATAAGTTGGTTGTAACTATAATCGCTATTTTGGTTTTCCCTCTCCTATTAAAAATAACCAAAAAACTACTCGAAAAAGCGATTAAAGGCAAAGTAGATTTACACCGAAAATACCGTGCAGAGCTTTTACTAAAAATTATACTCGCCTTTGTAGTACTGTGTTTGGTTTTAGTATTTTGGGGTATAGAGCTGCGTGGTTTATTGGTTTTAGGCTCTTCTTTATTTGCCATGTTAGGGGTAGCACTTTTTGCCGCTTGGTCATTATTGAGTAACCTCACCGCATTTTTACTGATGTTTATTCAAAACGATTGCCGCGTTGGTTATTGGGTACGAATTATTGATGGTGCGAATCATGTTGAAGGGCGCATTGTTGAAATGGGCTTAATGAATGTAGTACTTGAACATATTGATGGGCACCGTGTAATTTACCCTAACAATTTATTTGTGACCCGTCCTGTCATGGTTTTAAATAAAGAACCAAAGCCAACTAAAACCCCTGTTATAAAGCGTATTATTGGTCCTAAAAAAACATAGTTTAAAAAATCATATTCACAAAAAAGCCGCAGTAGTCAAAATACCTACTGCGGCTTTTTAATGCTTAACTAACCACAATTAAGACTAGGGCGTGTTGATCTTTGATGGTTGAATTTGCAGCAGTATATTTGGTTTTTAGGCAAGGCAGAGCCTATGAAGTGTGGTTACTCCCCATAAATAGGCGATAACGCAGCATAAATGCCAAACATGCGCTGCCCTTCGGGTTCTGCCTAGGGGCGATAAACTCTTTGTTACTCGGTTTTTACTTAGCCCACTAGGTTACAAACCTCGCGCCGCGATTTAATCTTCCTTGGATTGAACAAATTTCAATCCGCAAAGTTAAACACGCCCTAGCTATTAGTTATTTAGTTCAGCTGTTTTAAGCTCGTCATCTAAATCATTTATCTCATCAATAAAGTTCTCTAGTTGCTGCTCTACTAAACTATTGTCATTTGCAAAGTAAGCAAGGTGGAATACCGCATCACCTTCATTTACCAATGGCATCGTTTGCTGACCAATAACAATACCGCCTTTAGGCGCTAAAAGCTCAAGCTCAGAATCCCCTAGAGGGCTACTTATATATGCAAGCACTTGCCCTTTAGTTACATGCTCCCCTAGTGATACTTGTGCACGCACAATGCCATCAACCTCTGCACGTATCCAACTAGTCGAACCTGCAATAATAGGATCTGGTAATTTTTTAGGGCGCTTGCCACGGATCATTTTTAAATGACGCATAACATAATCAACGCCCTGCACACCTGCCGCAATAGCGATAGGGTCAAAGCGTAGCGCTTCGCCTGCTTCATAAGTAATAACAGGTATACCTAAGTTTGCGGCTTCACTGCGTAATGAACCATTACGAAGGGATGCATTTATAACCGCCGGCGTACCAAATGCTTTAGCCATTTCAGCGGTTGCTTCATCTTCTAAATTAGCGCGAATTTGCGGTAAATTAGTACGATGAATAGCGCCAGTATGCAAATCAATAATGTGAGTACAATGTACTGCCACTTGATTAAAAAACATATAAGCCATACGCCCAGCTAATGAACCACGTTCAGAACCTGGGAAACTGCGATTCATATCGCGTCTATCTGGTAAATAACGCGATTTGTGAATAAAGCCAAACACATTCACAATAGGCACAGCGATTATTGTTCCGCGCAGTTGGCTTGGATCTATTTTAGCAAGTAACTGACGCACAACTTCTACACCATTTAGCTCATCACCATGAATAGCCGCACACACCATAAGCACTGGGCCTTCCATTACACCATTAACCACTTCAATAGGAATGTTAAGTGGTGAATGGGTGTAAAGCTTAGCAGCTTCTAAGGCAAGCGTTTTACGCTCGCCTACGCCTACATTTTCTCCTAATAAGGAAAAAGGACGGTTAATTTTAACCTTTGCCACGTGTTGCTGTTCCTTTACTTGAGGCATTTTTTTCGATGAAATCAATCACCATACCTGCAATATCTTTACCTGTTGCTATTTCAATGCCCTCTAAACCCGGTGATGAGTTAACTTCCATCACAAGTGGCCCTCGAGATGAGCGAAGTAAATCAACTCCCGCTACATTTAAGCCCATTGATTTAGCCGCTGCTACTGCCGTTTTACGTTCCTCTGGAGTAATGCGAACTAATGTAGCGCTACCACCACGGTGAAGGTTGGAGCGGAACTCACCTTCTTGTGCTTGGCGCTTCATTGCTGCGATTACTTTGTCGCCTAGTACAAAACAACGTATGTCTGCCCCACCCGCTTCTTTAATATATTCTTGAACCATAATATTGGCTTTTAAGCCCATAAACGCTTCAATAACACTTTCAGCTGCTTTGCGTGTTTCAGCAAGTACAACACCAATGCCTTGTGTGCCTTCAAGTAATTTAATTACAACAGGTGCACCGCCTACCATTTCTAGTAAGTCTTTTACGTCATCGGGTTTGCTGGCAAAACCTGTTACTGGCATACCAACGCCTTTGCGCGAAAGTAACTGAAGTGAACGTAATTTATCGCGCGAACGAGAAATAGCGACTGATTCGTTTACAGGATAAACACCCATCATTTCAAACTGACGAAGTACCGAACAGCCATAAAATGTAACCGATGCACCAATACGCGGGACAATTGCGTCAAATTCTTTTAAGTTTTCACCGCGATAGTGAATTTCTGGTTGCTCAGAGTTGATATTCATATAACAACGCAATGCATCAATCACTTTAACTTCGTGGCCGCGTGCTTCTGCTGCCTCAATTAAGCGACGTGTTGAATATAGCTTTCTGTTACGAGATAAAATACCGATTTTCATAGTTAAACCTTACGACCTAATAGTTGAGATAAAGCCGGGTCAACGACTATACGATTTTCCATGGCTGTACGCCCTAATAACATTCTAAACTTCATTGTTGCACGGCTTGTTAAAGTAAGCTCGATAGGCCAGCTATGCTCGCCTGCATGTAATGTAGTTTCTATAAAGTAGCGTAGCTCTTTTTGCCCACTTGAGCTGGTTACGTACTTCATTTTTTTAACTTTTGCATTGCAAGTGACTTGCGTTTGCTCATCATCTTGCAGTGGTTGGGCCGTAAATTTAACCCATTTTTCTGAGTCAACTTCGTATTCTTCAATGTTAATTGCATGAATACATGAAGTGCGAGCGCCAGTATCAATTTTTGCTTTTATCTCGTTAATACCAAGCTCAGGTAAACTTAACCACTCACGCCAACCAACTGTGATCTTTGCTGTCATAAATGTGCCCTTAATAAAAAAGTGACTTATACGCTACAGGTCAAAAAACACCAACGAAATAAATTTATCTAGTCGATTAGTAAATTAAATTGATCTTTTTAAGCAACTGGTCACACAATGCACGCCTTGCTAAGCCGTACTTTAATGCCACTTTGCTCAACACAGAGGCTCTGCATATATTTTGCTATTTAAGCTTAACTTATTAAAAGTAAAGGTAAGCCTGTAAGCAACTAAGTAGATACACTATAGTTAACAGTATTAAAAATACACTATTATGAGAACTAATTATGATTAATGGTTTACTACATGCACTTGTACTTGATGGACAAGGCGGCGCTCGTCCTATTGGAAGCACTGATGAGCTAAATAGCTGGCAACCAAGCCAAGGTAAACTTTGGGTGCACATGGATTATAGCCAAAGTGAGGCAGTTGAGTGGCTCAAGGCACAGCCTCACTTAAACGATTACGAACTAGAGTCTTTAATTGCTGACGAAACACGCCCACGTATTACGGCTACAACTAACGGGCACATGTTATTTTTACGTGGTGTAAATTTAAATCCAGCACAAAGCCCTGAAGACATGGTTTCAATTCGTTTATTTATTAGCGAAGACATTCTTATTACTACCCGTAAGCGCCGTTTATTATCGGTGCAAGATACGCTCGCATGTTTAAATGAAAATAAAGGCCCATGCAATATTTCTGAATTAGTGTGCTCTATTACACAAAAATTAACCTCACGTATGCAAAGCGTTATTGACTCACTAGATGAAACACTCGACGAGTTTGAAGAAGAAATAGATGAACCAAGTAAAAAGTTTGACAACCAAGGTTTATCACAGTTGCGACGCCAAACTATTGCCTTAAAACGTTATTTAAAACCGCAAAAAGAAGCCCTTAGTTCAATGGTAAATAACCACTACCTATGGTTATTAGATGACGATAAAGCAAAACTTAATGAAACCACCAACTTATTAATTCGTTATCTTGAAGAGCTAGATAGTTCGATTGAGCGTGCGCAAATTATTCAGCAAACAATCACTAACCAAGTTTCTGAGCAGTTAAACCAGCGAATGTATGTTATGTCTGTAGTGGCTGCATTATTTTTACCTTTAGGCTTTTTAACGGGGCTTTTAGGTGTAAACGTAGGAGGCATTCCAGGCACAGAGAACCCTTATGCGTTTAGTGCTTTTGTCATATTTTTAATTGTGCTTACTGGCGGGATTGGTGTGTATTTTAAAAATAAAAAATGGTTATAGTGCCAATCCGCAATAATACTTAATTAATTTGAGGGATTAAATCTGACGCTAACTACGTTAAAAATTTCTGATATACGACTGCATGGATGCAGGAGGTAGAGCAATGCAGGAGCAATTAGTGATAACAACTAAATAACGAATTTTCGCCTTGTTGTCGATACGGTTTTCTTACCTCAAAATAGATCACTTAATTAAGCCAATGGTATAAATTAAGTTTATCCCGTTAGAAAATAAAAAAGCCACTCAGCTTTAAACTGGGTGGCCATCTCAACTACTAAATAATTAATTAGTTCTACGCGTGTAACTAACGTCAGTCATTGTTACTTTAGCCTTAGTAATACCTAAATCTTTAAAGCACTCTTTAAATGAATCTGAGTTACCTGACTCGCCACACTCATCTAGTGTATATGGGTCTTGTGATTGGAGATAATTACCAAACTTGAAGTAAGACTCTGAATCATCTTCTACCGGAATACCAAAAGTAGTACCTAGTGCAGTTACATCTACATCACCGTAATTATTTACTACTTTTAGATTAAATGAACCACCACTTCTGATAGTACCTAGTGCATGTTTTTCTTCTTTACCACTGGTGTTACGCAGGCGAACATACACATCAAAAATTCCATTACCCGCTACGCTATCATCAAAACCTGATTCATCAGTATCTGAAACATATACTTTTGAAATCGTACCTGTATCGCTAGCATGGTGTTGAGAAATAATCGTTTTACCACCATCAGACATTTCCACTTTTACAGTTGCCTCAAAAACCTCATAGGTTTCGGTCATTGCAGCACGAGCACTTTCTTTTACTTTATATTCATGACGCCAGCCATTACCGTTTGGAGTGATATGACGCGCTTCTAGAGGAACAAACTCTAAAGTATTGCTATTTACTAATGGATGAGGATTGTTACCTTCAAGGTCAAAAATACTACCGTTGGTGATGTTGCTTGCTATACCAGAGCCACTACCAGTGTCGCCGCCGCCAGTATCACCGCCACCTGAAGTGCCCTTAGTTAATGAAAAGTTATCAAAACGAACATCGTTTGAGCTCTTATCGTGCTTGGCAAATACTTGTAGCGTACCTGTATTTGCTGTGGTGAAAGTTCTAGATACTTTTGTCCATGAAGAAACGTTAAATTTCTCATTTTTAAACAAACCATTAAGATCGTTAATGCCGATTTGACCCTTACCAAGTACATACGCACTTAACGTGTACTGAGTATTTCGATCTACATCTACATTCTGGTAAACTCGCCCTGGGCTACCTTGAATTTTTAATGATTTAGAGCCCTTATAAGCACTACCTGAGATAGCTGCAGGTTCTGTTTCATTCCAGTTACTCCAACCATCTTCAAACCCAGCATTATTGATCGTCGCCGCTTGTACAAAACTTGAGCTTGCAGTCATGGCTGCAAGCATAAATAGGGATTTTTGGTTAATCATTATCTTTATTTCTCCAAACCTGTACATGAAAAATCTTACTACATGGCTTTAAATGAGTATTTCACTCAAGCCTAGATCACCGCCTGTAAGCAGGTTTTAATTTATGTTTTTATGTGAAATTGGTAACAACAAAACGATTAAAAAACCAAATTTGGTCTACAAATAATTATTACCAATAATGACAGCCAGCTGGGCTGAGACATAAGTTATATTGCTTGTAATAAATTTGCAACAATTTATTTAATAAGCAATAAGTATTAATTCTATTTAGATTAACCGAATTAAAAATAAATTAAAGCAATTAAAATCAACAAGTAAAATAAAAAATACCAAATGAAAAAGAAAACCCAGATGAGGAACAAAATATAAAATAATAAAAAATCATTAATTTTAACAATTTGATTGGTAATTTATTAAACAACCAAAAAATCATACTTTTGTAATAATAAAATTTATTAGTTTTTATTTTACGTAGTAAAGCTTACGTTCAGTTTAATGAACTAAAATACCATTGGTTAACCAATTAACTCGTACTATTTGTATAAATAAAATTTAAGCATGGCAGTACAAGATGCATTTGAATAAGAATTTAAAAATTAAATATTAGTGAAAGCTAGCTTAAAGAACTTAAGAGGTATTTGAGCTCAGTGGGAGGAATTCTTTTTTGTAGATAATTTATTAATGATATTTATACAAAAAATATCAATAAGTTTTAAATAAAGTATTAAAAATACCTAGATGGTTAATTTAATTTAGCTCATATTAGATTTTTTAGCAGAACTCGGCGTGTTTTTTTGTGGATTGAAATTAGTTTAATCTAGGGGCTGTTAAATCGCGGCGCGAGGTTTATAACCTAGCCAGCCAGGTAGCTATTCCTACGTTATGCGACTGGCTTACCTTTATGTGAAAGTAAGTAAAAACAGAGCAAAGCTTCCGCGTCCTGTTCACGCCCCTTACCACATCGATTTAGGCAACAAAGAGTTAATCGCCTTTAGAGATTATCTAAAGGGCAGCGCATGTTTGCTAGCACGCTTTTACAGGCATTAAAAAAGACGAGCACTTTGCAATGATCGCCTTTTTATATAGCAGTCAGCTAATTACTCTTGAAAGTAAGTGCCCCAACCGTCGTATTCAACATCGCACTCAACGGCTAGTTGCGCTAGCTTATCAACGTCTTCCATAATAACGTCTACGTCTAGCTCAGCTTCAACTACAATGTCAAAGCTCCAAATTTTACTGCCATCTTCAAGTTCAAGCTCTGCTGGCTCTTCAACATCGTAGCCTAATTTAAAAGCAGCCAATGCAGCTTGCTCTAGTTTAGGGAAGTCTTCACACACAAAATGGTGTTCTACTTCATAAAGTATTTCAGGATCTGATCCATCTTCAAGTAGTGAACTTACGATGTCTTCACTTATTTCACGCCAGTTTTCCATTATTTTTCTCTCACTTGAGCATCTAATTCAGTTATTTTAGCAGCCATAATGCTATGCACGCTTTTAGCATGCTCACGCGCGCTAATTTCTTTATCAAGCGGTATAGGCGCTAACATTTCGATGTAAATTGTACCATTATCCCAACGATTTAGCTTAATGGTTTTATGTGTTGTATTCATACATACCGGAATTATGGGTACATCTGCGCTCATTGCGGTGTGAAAAGCACCTGTTTTGAACGGTAGCAACCCTCTTCCATAGCTTCGTGTGCCTTCTGGAAACATCCATACAGATAAGCCATTATTTTTAATTTTTTCGGCTGCTTTGGAGATAGTTCCCGCTGCTTTAGAGCGATTCGATCTGTCTATTAATATATTACCCGACAACCAATAAAGCTGACCGAAAAATGGGATCCACTTTAAGCTCTTTTTCCCCAAACTTACGCAGTTTTTAGGCACCATTGCAGGCACTGTAAATAAGTCGTAGCTATTTTGATGATTAGCAACATAAACTGCAGGGCCTGCATCAATTGCATCAATTGCATCTTTATGACGTGTTAAAACTAATTTAACGCCAATCATTTTAGCCATTGAGCCAAACCAGCCCGCTATAATATGTACATTATTGGGATGAAATGGTCTTACAATCGAAAGTAATAAACCAAAAATACAACTGAATAATATAAACATCAGCATAATAAAAACGCGTATAACAGCTAGCAAATGAGTTTCTCCAAAGATCAATTATGATTATTATAGCGTTATTTTGTGACACAGACGAGTCAATAGCGCACAAGTGTACGCTGAAATATGCAAGCTCTTTATTTTAAAACAAAAACGGCCTGCAAATGCAGACCGTTTTTATTTATACAAAAAAGTAATTGGTTACTCTTCGTTAATGGCTTCTATTGGTTCATCATCTTGTGGGGTCAGCTCAACAACGGCTTCGTCAACACGCTGTAAGCCGCGCGGTAGTTTGTTACCCCTACGCCCTCGCTCACCATGATAATGCTCTAAATCAGATGGTTTAAGCGTTAGTTTACGCTTACCAGCATGAAGCGTAACACTGCTTCCTTGTGGCACAACAGCAAGCACTTTTACAAACTCTTCACGGGCTTGTACTTTAGCTCCAGGAATAGAAATAATCTTATTCCCTTTACCTTTGCTAAGTTTTGGTAAGTCACGTAGCGGGAATAAAAGCATGCGACCTTCGTTAGAAATAGCCATACAGTAATCACTAGCAACATCGTTCACCCTAATAGGAGAAAGTAATATTCCACCCTTAGGAACACTTACCAGCGCTTTACCATTTTTATTTTTACTCACTAAGTCTTTAAAGTCGGTAATAAAGCCGTAACCTGCATCTGACGCCATAAGCAATACTTGCTCGTCTTCACTCATTACCACGTGCTCAAAATTAGCACCTGGTGTTAAGTTAAAACGACCTGTCATTGGTTCACCTTGGCTACGCGCCGAAGGCAGACTGTGCGCATCGGTTGCAAATGCCCGCCCTGCTGAATCTAAAAATACAGCAGGTTGATTGCTCTTACCCCGAGCCGAGGCTCTAAAGCCATCACCGGAACGGTAATTTAAGCCTTGTACATCTAAGTCATGACCTTTACCAACGCGTGCCCAGCCTTTATCAGATAGCACAACAGTGACTGACTCTGATGGAATTAAATCTTTTTCGTTAAGTGCTTTCGCTTCTGAGCGCTCAATCACTGGCGAGCGACGATCGTCACCGTACATTTCAGCGGCTTCTTGAATTTCTTTTTTAAGCAGTGTCGACATACGACGTTCTGAGCCCAAAATTTGCGCTAATTTATCACGCTCTTTGGCTAGTTCATCTTGCTCACCGCGAATTTTAAACTCTTCAAGTTTTGCTAAATGACGAAGTTTTAATTCTAAAATAGCTTCTGCTTGCGTATCAGTTAAATCAAAGCGCTCCATTAATACAGGCTTTGGTTTGTCTTCGCTGCGGATGATTTCAATCACTTCATCGATATTTAAAAAGGCGGCTAATAAACCTTCTAAAATATGCAAACGTGCTAATACTTTATCTAAACGATACTGCAAACGACGACGCACAGTTTCGCGTCTAAATGTTAGCCACTCACTTAAAATACAGCGCAAGTCTTTAACTTGCGGGCGACCATCTAGGCCTAGCATGTTTAAGTTTACGCGGTAATTTTTTTCAAGATCGGTGGTTGCAAATAAGTGCGCCATTAATGGCTCAGCTTTAATGCGGTTTGAGCGCGGAATAATTACAATACGCGTTGGATTTTCGTGATCTGACTCGTCACGTAAATCAGCAATCATAGGTAATTTTTTAGCGTTCATTTGCGCTGCAATTTGCTCAAGTACTTTACCACCTGAACACTGATGCGGCAGCGCTGTAATAACAATATCGCCATGCTCTTCGGTGTAAACCGCACGCATTTTGATTGACCCACGACCGGTTTTATATATTTTATGAATATCGGCTTTTGGAGTAATTATTTCAGCATCTGTTGGGTAATCTGGTGCATGTACAAGCTCAAGTAATTCTTCAAGCTCTGTTTTTGGTTTATCAAGTAATAAACAACATGCGCTAGCCACTTCACGTACGTTATGTGGCGGAATATCTGTTGCCATACCTACGGCGATACCCGTTATACCATTGAGTAAAATATGCGGTAAACGAGAAGGCAATACTACAGGTTCATCCATGGTGCCATCAAAGTTTGGTGTCCAATCAACGGTGCCTTGGCCAAGCTCTTTAAGCAGAACTTCAGAAAACTTAGATAAACGCGCTTCGGTATAACGCATTGCTGCAAACGATTTAGGGTCATCTGCCGCCCCCCAGTTTCCTTGTCCATCTACCAAAGGATAGCGATAAGAAAACGGCTGCGCCATTAATACCATAGCTTCGTAACAGGCACTGTCGCCGTGTGGATGGTACTTACCAAGTACGTCACCCACTGTACGGGCTGATTTTTTGTACTTTGCGTTAGCCGACAAGCCCAGTTCGCTCATCGCATAAATAATACGACGCTGCACTGGTTTTAAGCCATCACCTACATGCGGTAGGGCACGGTCCATGATCACGTACATGGAATAATTTAAATAGGCGTCTTCGGTAAAACGCCCCATTGTTTGTTGCTCAATTCCTTGCATTAGCAAGGTATCTGTATCACTCATTAAAGCTTACCTAGTTTTTCTTATAGCTTACACGGTAGATTACATTGGCGTAATCATCGCTTACTAACAGACTGCCGTCACCTAATTCTGCAAATGCAACAGGGCGTCCAAATGTTGTTTCGTCTTTCATAAAGCCAGTAATAAATGGCGTATATTTAGTTACGCGACCTACTTCGATTGTTGCTAGGCCTACTTTATAGCCTGACTTTTTAGAACGGTTCCATGAGCCATGTTCAGCAACAAATAATTGTTGCTTATAACTTGCTGGAAATTGCTTACCGTTATAAAAATGAATACCTAGTGGCGCTACATGCGCTGGAAGTGCAAGTGCTGGCGATGTGTAATCGGCAATGTTTTTACCTTCACCAAACTCAGGGTCAATAATTGCGCCGGCATGAACATATGGAAAGCCAAAATGCTCACCTTCTTGCGTTGCACGGTTTAACTCATCAGGCGGAATATCATCGCCCATCATGTCGCGACCGTTATCACTAAACCATAAAGCTTGAGTAGCTGGATGAAAATCAAAACCCACTGTGTTTCTAACGCCTTTAGCTATTGTTTTTATTTGTTTTGTTTCTACATTAAGGGCAAAAATACGACCAAAACGCTCATCCTCAGCACAAATATTACACGGTACACCGACCGGAATGATTAATTCTCCCGTTGGTGCAAAACGTAAAAATTTCCAACCATGATGACGCTCACTTGGTAGTTTGTTGTAGACCACATCAAATTTTGGATCTTTTAATTGGGTATCAATATTTTTAAAGCGAATAATACGATGCACTTCGCCTACATATAAATCGCCATCTTTAATTGCTATGCCAGAGGGCATGTTTAAGCCTTTAGCCACAACAATTTTTTTATCTGCTACGCCGTCGCTATTGTGATCAATAAGCGCATATACGTTGCCCGCTTTACGAGAGCCAACATACACAATACCTTTTTTAGAAACGGCTATTTGACGTGCATTTTCTACATCATTTGCAAATAAACTAATTTCAAACCCAGGTGCTACGGTGAGCTTATCAAGTATATTTTTAGCCATTGCAGGAGCGCTAGTCAGCCCAAGTAACAGCAAACTTCCTAGTAATTTTTTCATTCGTCTCTCCTAGTGTTAGGCACAAGCAATTAAACGAGCGCCTTGTTACCATGATCTTCTAACCATTGACGACGATCAGGCGATCGTTTTTTAGCAAGTAGCATATCCATCATTTCCATGGTTTCTACTTCTTCATCAAGCGTAAGCTGCACTAAGCGTCGTGTATTAGGATCCATTGTGGTTTCACGAAGCTGTAACGGATTCATTTCACCCAGACCTTTGAATCGTTGTACGTTTACTTTTCCGCGTTTTTTCTCGGCTTCTATGCGCGCCAAAATAGCGGTTTTTTCTTCTTCATCTAGGGCGTAATAAACTTCTTTGCCAATATCTATTCTAAATAATGGCGGCATTGCAACATACACATGCCCTGTTTTTACTAACTCTGGAAAATGACGAACAAACAGTGCACATAACAATGTTGCAATGTGTAGTCCATCCGAGTCAGCATCGGCCAGTATACAAATCTTATTGTAACGCAGTCCCGACATATCTGTTGATTCTGGGTCAATACCCAGTGCCACTGAAATATCATGTACTTCTTGTGATGCTAGTATTTGCCCCGACTCTACTTCCCACGTATTTAAAATTTTACCACGTAGCGGCATAATTGCCTGAAATTCACGGTCTCGCGCTTGTTTAGCAGAACCACCAGCAGAATCACCTTCCACTAAAAACAGCTCGGTTCGGTCATTATCGGCAGCACTACAATCGGTCAATTTACCTGGTAATGCAGGGCCTGCAGTAACTCGTTTACGTACAACTTTTTTAGCTGCACGCAAACGGCTTTGCGCGTTTGAAATACATAACTCAGCTAATAATTCTGCAGTATCGGTATGTTCATTTAGCCATAAACTAAACGAATCTTTTACAACACCCGATACAAATGCAGCACATGAGCGCGATGAAAGTTTTTCTTTGGTTTGCCCTGCAAATTGTGGATCTTGCATTTTAACCGACAATACGTAACTACAACGCTCCCAAATATCATCAGGTGTTAGCTTTACGCCACGAGGTAGTAAATTTCTAAACTCACAAAACTCTCGCATTGCTTCAAGCAAGCCTTGGCGCAGACCATTTACATGTGTACCACCTTGCGCAGTAGGAATTAAGTTTACGTAGCTTTCCGCTATTGATTCGCCACCTTCAGGTAGCCATACAACAGCCCAATCAGCGCCTTCAATTGAGCTTTTAAATTCACCTACAAATGGGTCTTGCGGTAATGTTTCAAACCCTTTAACAGCTTCAATTAGGTAATCTTTTAAGCCAGTTTCGTAAAACCATTCTTTGGTTTCTTTTGTTTGCTTATTAACAAACTTAATACGCAGTCCTGGGCATAAGACCGCTTTGGCTTTTAATAAATGATTAAGCTTGGTAATTGAGTAGTTTGGTGAATCAAAGTAGCTAACATCAGCCCAAAAACGAACGGTGGTACCTGTATTGCGCTTACCAACAGTACCAATTACGCTCAAATCTTCTACTTTATCGCCATTTTCAAATGCCATTCTGTATTGTTGAGCGTCGCGCCTTACGGTTACTTCTACACGTGTAGATAACGCATTTACTACAGAAATACCTACACCGTGTAAACCACCCGAAAATTGATAGTTTTTATTAGAAAACTTACCACCGGCGTGTAACTTAGTGAAGATTAGTTCAACCCCTGGGATACCTTCCTCAGGATGAATATCAATAGGCATACCACGTCCGTCATCGCTCACTTCGAGCGAGTTATCTTCGTGGAGAATTACGTCGATACGAGTAGCATGACCCGCCATAGCTTCATCGACACTGTTATCGATAACCTCTTGGCCTAAATGGTTTGGGCGTACGGTATCGGTGTACATCCCTGGGCGTCGTTTTACCGGATCTAATCCATTAAGTACTTCAATGGCTTCGGCGTTATAATTTTGATCACTCATAGTTTTTGTCTTTATATCCGCTAAGGCTCTAATACGTTTACTAGTTTTATTGTTATATGCGCTAAAGCGTTAATATAGTAACTAACCTCAGTTCAGGCTAACTAGTTTTACGTGATTTTAAGAAAATCTACAATACTTGCAAAGGTGCGTTCAAATTCAACGTAGCTATGATCGCCACCAAACTCTATCAATTGCTTGCATTGCGAATAATATTTTACTGCGTGTTGAAAGTTCAACACTTCATCGCCTGTTTGCTGTAATAAATACAGTAACTCAGGATGTGCTAATTTATCTACAGCGAGTAATTTCAGCGCCTCAATATGACTGTTATTTAAATCGTAATGATAATCTTGATACGGATTATAATTAGGCCCAAGTAACGACTGTAATAAATTATAAGGTGCGACCGCGGGATTAATGACCACTGCAGGAATTTGATAACGCTGCGATAAATACGTGGCAAAAAAACCACCTAACGAGCTACCTAATAAAACGGTATCTGGCGTTAGTAATTGTTCAAGCTCAATTATAGCTTGTAGGGGCTCGTGGTTTAAGTTCGGTACACAATAATCAACGTCATAGTTTGCCATAAGCTCACCAAAGCGCACAGCTTTATATGATTTTTGTGAACTATTAAAGCCATGAATATAAATTACGCGTTTAGCCATACCACTTCCGTTTTTACTTCAACTTTATCTTTTTTACTCTTTATATTTAGCATTCTGTAAGCAGGCCCTGCATTTTTTTGCTCCCACTTTGGAGTGTATTTTACAAACTGGACTGAACTGGCAGGACTTGCATAAATAGGCAAGCCTCTAAAATTTTGTTCATAATCGTTGTGTACATGACCATGAAAAAGCGCAGATACATTATTACTATTAACTAAAATATTTAAAAGCTGTGGACCATTTTCTAATAAGTGCTTATCAAGATAGCCATTTATTGGCAGCGGATTATGATGGCAAAAGATAACTTTACTATTATTCGAGTTGACTAAAGTATCAGTTATTTCATCTAAATGCGCGCCAGTAACCCATCCTGCGGGCGTGGGCCCTTTAGAATTAATAAGAAGCAGCTCAACCCCGTTAGCAATAATATGTTTAGCCGAATTTATTTTTCCGCCACTTATGCGATTAAGCATTACTAGTTCATCATGATTACCTGGTACCCAAAATACAGGGCAAGTGATGTCACTGTCATTTATAAGTTCACTAAATAATAAGTACGATTCGAAACTATGGTCTTGTGTTAAATCACCACCAAAAATTACGCAATCTACTGGCAGCTCAGCGATGTGCGCCAAAGCTTTTTCAAAATGAGCTGCAGTATTTACATTAAAATATTCACCCTTTTTATCTGCAAATAAATGGCTGTCGGTAATATGCGCAATGCACAAAGATGATTTATCAAATGTATATGTATCATCAAACCAAGCCATTATTTACATCCCAATTTAATGTTGCTTGCCCGTGCTCTACACAGGCCACTAACCAGTCGTATAAAAAAGCATTAAGTTGATACTTTTCATCTTTTTGATGCATTTTAGGGTTGGGGTATCCGTACGATGGTTTTATGCGTTGATGGTAATCGTGATGAATAATTTCAGCTACTTTCGCATCATGATACAAGCGAGCCGTTAAATACAGCGGCGCTATCCCTTTAACCATTCCTGTTAGCTGCTTAATTGAAATATCCATAGTGTATTTTGCGCTGCCATCAATTTTTGTAGCAAATTCACTGTTGCCAAGTTTTACTTCACGAATGCTTCCTATATTGCGCTCGCTCGGTAACAACTTTAATAGTCGCACATAGTTATGCTCACAAAGTGTTAAATACTTTGGGAGGCTTTGAATATATCGATTTGTTGCTAATTGTGCTGTCAAAGTTCCGCCATAATATTAGTAAGAGTTTATGCCCATTTACTTGCCATTTTCTCGCGATTTAGCGCAAGCCACTGCATACAAATAACCGTTGCCGCATTATCCATTTCACCGTTATTGAGGCGCATTAGCGCATCATCAACCGATAAAATATGAGTTTTTATATCCTCGCCTTCAGTTTCAAGACCATATACACCTGATTCTACTTGGCTTAAGTCAGTACGCGCTAAATATAAATGTAAGCGCTCAGTTGTACCACCAGGGCTTGATAGGTATGAAAGCATAAATTCAAGTTCAGTTAATTCAAGCCCTGCTTCTTCATACGCTTCTTTTTTTACAACTGATTCGTAATCCGTACTGCCGTCAGTCATTCCGGCTATACATTCTAGTAGCCACGGCGAATGCTTACTTTTAATAGCGCCAATACGTATTTGCTCAATTAAAAGAACAGTATCTGATATTGGGTCGTAAGGAAGTACTGCAATTGCATCGCCACGTTCTAATATTTCTCGGCTAATTAGCTCTGATTTTCCACCCGCAAAAAGAGCATGTTCAAACTGGTATAAATCAACCTGAAAAAAACCTTTATAAAGGTTTTTTATTGGCTTTAAATTTACATCTTTATGTGTAAATTGAACGAGCTTTTTATCAACCACGTGCCTACCTCCTACTTATCTAAAGCTTTAAAATGCGTTAATATATTCTGTTACACTTGAACATACTGTTTTACTAATTATTTTTTTTGTTATGCAGTAAAACAGGTTAACATGCTTTTAGTACAAAAATTGTCTAAGGACCGAACCCCACATGAAAAAGAACATTCTTGCGGCGCTAGTTAGTTTATCATGCGCACTAGGTGCAACAGCAGTGAAAGCTGAAGATTTACTACAAGTTTTTGAAATAGCAACAGCTAACGATCCTACTGTTTTAAAAGCAAAAGCCCAAGCCGATGCGCAGTCTTACCAAAGCGATTTGGCGATGAGTGCACTATTACCTCAAATTGGTTTAACTATGGGTTATACGAAAAGCGATGCAACGTCGTACCAAAGCGTTGGCGACTTATCTAACCAAGTTAAAGTTGAAAGTGACACAGACCAATTCTCTCGTGGTGTAAGTTTAAGCCAAACATTATTTGATTTAGGTGCTTGGAACACTTTAGATATTGCCGATAAGCAAGCTCTACAAGCAAGCGGCCTATATGATGCAGCTAAACAAAATTTAATTGTACGCGTTGCTGAAGGTTATTTTAACGTATTAAGTGCCAGTGATAACCTTGAATTTGTCGAAGCTGAAAAACGTGCCATTGCACGTCAACTTGAGCAAACAAAACAACGTTATGCAGTAGGTTTAACAGCTATAACAGACGTACACGAAGCACAAGCTCAGTTTGATAACTCAGTAGCCCAAGAAATTATTGCCAGTAATGCTGTAGAAACTGCACGCGAGCAACTTCGTGAGATAACTGGTAAATATCACGAAAAATTAGACTTTTTAAATACAGATACTTTCTCAACAACTAAGCCAACTAAGCGCTCAAGCGACTTTGTTAAAGTAGCTGAAGATAAAAATATCAACTTACAAGTCTCTAAAGTAACGGTTGATATTGCAAAAGATCAAATTGAATTAGCAAAAGCAGGTCATTATCCAAAACTAACTCTAAGTGCAAGTTATGGTGACTCTCTTACAGACACTCAAATAAATGGCGCTAATTTTGATGACCAACCGCGTTCAGACTCTAGTTCTGTTGGGCTTAACTTTAGCGTACCTTTATATTCAGGTGGCGCAACGGTTGCTGCAACTAACCAAGCGCGTGCGTTTTACGTATCAGCGAGCCAAGATTATGAAACAAATTACCGCGCAGTCACTCGCACAGTAATTACATCTTATAATCAAGTTGTTTCAGATATTGCGACTTACAAAGCGCTAGAGCAAGCGGTTGTTTCAGCTCAAAGTGCCCTTAAAGCAACTGAAGCAGGTTTTGAAGTAGGTACTCGTACCATTGTTGACGTACTAGTGAGTACGCAAAACTTATACGATGCAAAACGTAACCTTGCTGATGTGCGTTACCGTTATGTGTTATCTACCCTTCGCTTAAAACAAGCTGCGGGTACACTAACAAGTGAAGATTTAGTTGCTATAAACCAAGGTTTAAAATCAGCTTAACTTTTACAGCTAAACATAATATAGATTTATTCAAAGCCAGCATGTAGCTGGCTTTTTGTATTTTATAGCGCTTAGCGTTAAACTATCGTTTTTATTCTCAGAGAGATTTTTGTGGTCACCTCATCTCCTTTTAAAGCATCTTTTTTAGGCCCTCGATACTGGCTAACGTGGGTTGGCGTTTTATTTTTATACTTAATTTCTTGGCTACCACAAAAGCTACAGCTGGCAATGGGTAAGCAACTTGGCCGCTTAGTCCATAAATTTATGAAGCGCCGTCGCCATATTGCAGAAGTAAATATTAAGCTGTGTTTTCCTGATATGAGCGAAGCAGATCAAAAAGAACTTGTACTCAAAAATATGGAAAACACCGGCATTGCAATGGTTGAAACCGGCATGGCTTGGTGGTGGCCGCAGTGGCGAGTAAAAAGTGTATATGGCTCAATCAAAGGTTTGGAGCACTTTGAGCGCGTTCAGGCATCTGGTAAAGGTGTTTTATTACTTGTACCTCATATTCTGCATCTTGAAATGGCGAGTCGTGTAATGGGATTAAAATGCCAAGGTTTAGGCTTTTACCGCCCTCATAACAACGCTCTAATGGAATACTTTACAACTAATGGCCGCCTTCGTTCTAACGAATACCTAATTGGCCGAAAAGATGTAAAGGGCTTACTAAAATCATTAAAAAACAAAAAAGTATGCTATTACTTACCTGACCAAGATTACGGCCGTAACCGCTGTGAGTTTGTGCCATTTTACGCCGTATCTGACGCAGCAACGACAACAGGTACTCTTATGTTTGCTGGCAGTAAAAACTGCGAAACTATGAGCTTAATCTCGCGTCGCGACGAAAATGGTAAGTATCATTTAGAGGTAGTACCTGAGCTTGAAAACTTCCCAAGTGGTGATGATAAGGCTGATGTAACACGTGTAAATCAACGCATGGAACAATCTGTTAATGCCGCTCCAGAGCAATACATGTGGCTACACCGTCGCTTTAAAACTCGACCGGATAAAAATACCCCTTCTTTTTATAAAAAGTAATGGTATAACAATAATAGGAACAAATAAGGTGGGTAATAATCATGTGGTTTTGGATTAGACATTTATCATTTGCAGCCGTGCTAATAGCACTCGCCGTATACTTTTTAGTGGGTGATGGTTCTGTATTTGATATTAAAAAATCTAAAAATGCAGCCGCCGAAGGATTATCACGCTTTTACTCCTCCATTCGTAACCAAGTAAAAAGTAATAAAGAACGAGATCAATTTGTTTTAAAACTTAAAACACCAGAACAAACCTTGGATAGAGTATTGGCTGAACGTGCGCGAACAGTAGATCCAATGCCGACAAATTGGACTGGAGAAGTTGAACCTAGGCGCTTTGAAAATGGCACAACTCTTAAAGATGTACTTAATCAATATGCTAAAAACGAGGGTATTGAGCTCTACTGGTACTTAAGTAAAGATTACGTAGTTAAAGATCATTTTAGAGTAGACAGTAACTTTACTTCAGCACTGTACCAAATTGGGCGCGCTATAAATGATGACTTTGAGCACGAGGTTTATACTTACTTTTGCCATAAACAAAGAGCAGCGGTTATTACCGAGTTACCATCAGAATTTGTACGTACAAACTGTTTAAAACTAAAGGTTTAAGGGTTTACACATACAAAAACCCAAGCAAGCGCTTGGGTTTTTCAATTCAATTCAATTCAATTCAATTCAATTCAATTCAATTCAATTCAAAAATACTATTCCAAATATTAGTTACGTTAGTAATATCTTGTAAAAACGTTTCTCGCGGGATCAATTTGCCTTTTTGCTCCAAGCTCAACACGTGATAACACGAGCGGTAATCAATATACGCTTTTATCAACTGCTGCTTTTGCTCTTTAGTAATACAACCTATATTTGCCGCATCCGTTAATATTCTTACGTTATCTGAGTAAACTGTAAGCTGTTCAAACTCGTTTGCGTGTTTAAGTACTAAATATTGCGTAATAAACTCAATATCAGCCATGCCACCAACATCTTGTTTTAAATCAAATTGATCAATATTTCCCTTCGCTAGATGGTCGCGCATTTTTTCGCGCATTTTTATTACATCAGCTTTTAGCACGGTATCATCGCGCTGCTGGCAAAGTATGTTTTTACGAATTTGTGAAAAACGATCTATCAGATCGTTTTGACCTAAAATTAATCGAGCCCGAACAAGTGCTTGATGCTCCCACGTCCATGCTTGAGTTTGCTGATAGTGATTAAAGCTCTCTAAATTGATAGCCAATAAACCAGAGGCTCCTTCAGGACGTAATCGCGTATCAAGCTCGTATAAAATGCCCGATGCAGTACGGGTATTAAATAAATGCATTAAGCGCTGAGCGAGCTTTAAATAAAACTGACGAGAATCTATCGGTTTTTCACCATTAGTTAGGCTTGAGCCATCATGGTTATGCACAAACACCAAATCTAGATCTGAGTCGTACCCGACTTCTAAGCCACCTGTTTTACCATATGCAATAACAGCAAAACCTTTATTCTCATCATCTGTGCCAGGGGGCATCCCAAAGCGCTTAACAGTGTTATGCCATGCAATATTAACGGCTTGGTCAACAATCGCCTCTGCCAGTACGGTTAAATGATCGCTTACTTTCATTACATCAAGAACACCGGTTGCATCGGCGGCAGCAATTCGTAATTGATGCGTTTGCTTAAATTGCCTAAGCGACTCCATTTGCAGTTCTAAATCGTCATGCTCTATTCGTAAAAAATACTGTCTTATTTCATCTTTATACGACGTGAGCGGGGTTGGTTTATAAAGAACTGCGGGGTCTATTAGTTCATCAAGTAATATGGGGTAGCGAGAAATATGCTCCCCTATCCATTTGCTATGACAACACAGTAAAACGAGTTGCTTTAATGCACCTTGGTTTTCGTAAAGCAATTCTAAATAGGCAGTACGCGAAATTATCTTATTAAAAATTTGGCAAACCATTGTGAAAGCTGCTGCACTGGCATTAAAGTCATTTAATTGATTTAGTAAAACAGGCATTAACTTATCAAGAGTGTCACGCCCTCGGTTACCTATATTTACCTTAGACAGCCTTAATTTAAAATCGTTAAGGGGTGCTTGCCATTCATCTCTGGCCTCTTTTAAAAAGCTCACATCACCATGATCCCAAGCACTAATAAATGCGCCTTCGCAGGTATCAAGTGGCACGGTTTCCTCGCCAATCACAAGTGCAAACTCACCGTTAACTTGTTTCATCACCTTTTCTATAGTGTTTAAAGTGGCAGAAAAATCAGCTTGTTCTAATAATAAATTTAAGCGCTGCTGATTCAATTCATCATCGGGGAGTGTTTGCGTTTGCTGATCGTCAAATATTTGAAGGTACTGCTCAACTTTACGTAAATAAAGGTAATTGCGCCTCAGCTCGCTTGCTTCTTGCTCATCTATAACTTGGTTAAGTGCCAACTCATTTAATGCTGTAAGTAAAGATTGGGTTTGTAAATTAGCCTCTCGCCCACCTCTTACCATTTGAAGGGCTTGCACTATAAATTCAACTTCACGAATACCACCAGCACCTAGTTTTATATTATTAGTTAAGCGTTTACGGCGAACCTCTTGTGCAATCATTAACTTCATTTTACGCAAGGATTCAATCACCGAAAAATCAATATACCGGCGGTAAACAAACGGCTTTAAAAGCTTAATAAATTCATCCCAATATTTATTAGGAGTGCCAATTAAGCGCCCTTTTAACATGGCGTAGCGTTCCCAGTCGCGCCCTTGTTCTTGGTAGTAATCTTCAATGGCATTAAAGCTCATAACCAAAGGGCCGCTTTCGCCAAACGGGCGTAGGCGCATATCAACTCTAAATACTTGCCCATCACCGGTGGCTTGGTTAAGTGCTGCAATCAGTTTTTGTGCAACTTTGGTATAAAACACTTGGGCCTCAAGGCTTCTGCGGCCACCTTGGGTTTTTGTGCTGCGCGGATACGCAAAAATAAGATCAATATCAGAGGAATAATTTAGCTCCTGTCCGCCAAGCTTCCCCATCCCCAATACCATTAGCGGCATTGCTTGGTTTTGCTCATCAAGCGGCTCACCATTTACTTTTGCCACCTGTGCATGCGCCCATTGGTTGGCACTATTAATTAGCATGTCAGCCAGTTGGCTTATGTAATTAATACTATCGGCAATGGGGTTGTTACAGCATAAATCTAAAAAGGCGACTTTAAGCCAGTACTTTTCACGATATTGACGAAGTACTTTATGGCACTGTGCTTCATCAAGGTCAGCTAAATTCAGGTTTTTAAAAGGAGAATCTATTACTCTATTTTGTATTTCGTCTTTGCATAATAGCCAGGTATTTAAATCAGGTTGTGACTCTAAACTGCGCCAAGCAAAGTCGCTTAATGCTAATAACCTTACAACTTCACTTTGTTTACTTTGCTGCGGGTATAACTGTTCAAAGCGCATCAAGCCAAGTTTTTGTAATTGAATAGGAAGTTGCTTTACGTTACTCATCAATCCTCTCTTTTATATCATCAATAACCGTACTAGAATGATTAAAACCTAGAAAGGTTAACTTAATTAGGATCACCATGTCATATTTGTCTTTATCTAACACTAGTTTTATTGCGATTGCCATTAGTTTTGCGGTTATTTGCATAACTATTTTTTGTTTACGAGTTGTCACTCAAATCAAAGCAAAACAAGCGCTTAAAGATGAGTTAGCGCAACACGACAACTTTGCCATGGGGATTAGTTTTGCATCTGAAATATCAGTTGTTATAGCCACTATAGCCTTTTTATTTGACGAAATAAGCGTAAGCACGGCACAGTCAAACCCGTTAAAAGTGTTAATTATTATTGTTCTCTTATTCACTTTTATAAAAGTGGGCCATTTAATTCACAGAAAATGGATACTCCACAGGTTTAATGAAGAAGCTGCCATACTAAAACAAAATGTATGTGCTGCATTGGTAGACTCAGGAATGTTAATCGCTAACTGTATTATTGCACTGGGCTTGTACACGTGGACCCACACGCAAGGGTTTAGCAACTTACTTATTGCTTGCGTTAGCTTTTTTACACTTCAGGGGATGTTTGCACTTGATAGCAAAATACGAGAACACCGTTTTGCAAAAGCAAACCAAGGTGCGTCACTACAAAGTAACTTTAACCTAGAAAATACATCTATTGGTATAAGATATGCTGGAAAATCAATTGGCTTAGCGTTGGCTGTATATGCTGGTTTATCTAGCGCAGCATTTCAAAACGGTAAAATGGTTGAAAACATATTTACACTTGTAATGCATTGCGGTGTAATGTGGATACTACTTTACAGCTTAACGTATGTGATAAAAATTATCTCTTTACCAAATATTGATACGGCTCTTGAAATAGACCATCAAGATAATATTGGGGTAGCATGCATAGAATTTGCTGTTTTTTGTGCTATAGGTTATTTACTTATTAGTATGTTTTCTCTTTAGACCTTTTTACTGAAAATACAGCAATTAAAACGTCTGCATTTAAGTAATAATGGTAATTACTTAGATGCAACAAGGTCCTAGCTCTATGCCACCTGAAATAACGAACTATTTGTTAATTGACATAGACAACGAATTTAGCCGCGCATTTGCCGAATACTATGTAAATAGTAATGGCATAACAAAAGCGAGTACACTTATTGCTGCAGGGAGTAATACCCGCCAATTAGTAAAAATGATGTTTGACGAGCTTATTAAAGACTATAGTTATTGCGATCTTGAAAACGAAATAAGCGTTTCTGAGTTAATTAATTATTTAAAAGATCATCACGATTTACACGGAGTCCTTTTCAATAGCACCGATTATTTACTCGCAAGTGATAAGCAGCGCTTTATTTATAACTCCTTGCATAAAGAACGCTTTTTAATAAATCTTGATGATACAGGCTATACACTAAGCCGGGTTACCGATGAGACGTTAACGGAACCTTCGCAAAATCATCACGATATAGCGCACACCCCACAAGATTTAATAGATCTCGCCGAACAACTTAATAAAAATAAATAATTGCGCACAGCCCCCAGCTTACTTACCATAGCAATATATATTTTTACGCTATGTAGTAAGTGACGCCCTATGCGAGTTCCTCATATTTATCAAACATCGAGTATTGCCCTAAACACCCCTGTAACCTTAGATGACGATGCTGCAGGGCATATTGGCAGAGTGCTGCGCATGAAAGTAGGCGAGCATGTATCTATTTTTAATGGCGAAGGTGGCGAATACCTTAGTGAAATAATTGAGGTAACAAAAAAAACAGTCGTCGTAATGCCATTAGAACTTAACCCTCACGATGTAGAATCTCCACTTAAAATTCATTTAGGTCAGTGTGTATCCCGTGGTGATAAGATGGATTTTACAATTCAAAAGTCAGTTGAACTAGGTATTACCGAAATCACCCCTATTTTTAGTCAGCGCTGTGGCGTGAAACTAATGGGCGATCGTCTTGAGAAAAAACACCAACAATGGCAAAAAATTGCAATTGCCGCGGCTGAGCAGTCAGGGCGTAATTTTGTGCCAATTATTCACCCACCTATAGATTTAAAACAATGGCTTGCACAACAAACCGATGCAATTAAGCTCACTCTTCACCCTCGTGCTGAGCACAGCATTAAAACCATTACGGTACCTAAAGATGGCGTACGCTTTTTAGTAGGCCCCGAAGGTGGCTTTACCGACGATGAAATGGCATTAACCAAACAACTAGAATTTGTAGATATTCGCTTAGGCCCGCGCGTTTTACGAACGGAAACAGCCGCTTTAACGGTCTTAAGTGCATTACAACTTCAATTTGGCGATTTAGCTAATTGAAATAACTAAAAGCACCCTCATATAAACAGTAACATTTATAGTAAGGCACAGCGCATGGCAATTAAGTTAGGTATTATTTCTGATCCTATTAGTGGATTTAACATCAAAAAAGACACCGGTTTTGCAATGATGATGCAAGCGCAAGAACGTGGCTACGAAATTTATTATATGGAGATGGACGATTTATCTCTTCGTAAAGGCAAGTCGTACGCTACAGCGTCTAAAGCGCAAGTGTTTAATAATACAGAAAAATGGTATGAGCTTGAAGAAAAAACCACTATAGCCCTTGCCGATCTTGACGTAATTTTAATGCGTAAAGACCCTCCTTTTGATACTGAATACATTTACGCGACGTATATTTTAGAGCGGGCTGAACAAGAAGGTACGTTAATAATTAACAAGCCACAAAGCCTTCGCGATGCTAACGAAAAGCTATTTACAGCATGGTTTAGCGAACATACGCCAGACACACTTGTTACACGTAGCCAAAAACAAATTCGTGAATTTTTAGCACAGCATAAAGACATTATTTTAAAACCGCTTGATGGCATGGGTGGCGCATCTATTTTTCGCATTAGAGAAGACGATGCCAACATTGGTGTAATTTGTGAAACGTTAACCGAGCACGGCAGCCGCTTCGCAATGGTGCAAAATTACATTCCAGAGATCAAACAAGGCGATAAGCGCGTACTAGTAGTTGATGGCGAAGTTATTCCATATTGTTTAGCGCGTATACCGCAAAATGGTGAAACACGCGGTAATTTGGCTGCAGGCGGTCGAGGCGAAGCTCGTCCACTTAGCGAATCAGATTTAAAAATAGCGCAAGCTGTTGCACCAACGCTCAAAGAAAAAGGCTTAATATTTGTAGGTTTAGATATTATTGGCGATAAATTAACTGAAATTAACGTAACTGCACCAACGTGCGTACGCGAAATTGAAGCTGCTTATGATATTTCTATCACAGGTATTTTATTTGATGCGATTGAGCGTAAATTAGGTAAGTAATTACCACAATAAAAAGCCCATTAGTTTAAGCCTTTCATGCAATTAATGGGCTTTTTATGTCAATTTAAATAACTATGCCATACTCAAAGTTCATTAACTAAAAAGGGTGAAATCTATGCAGTCATTAGAAAATCATTTTTTAATCGCGATGCCGTCAATGCAAGACCCTTTTTTTAAACGTGCTGTTACCTATATTTGTGAGCACAATGAAGATGGGGCTATGGGTTTGGTAATAAACCAACCTATTGATGTTACTGTTGGCGAACTTTTAGATAAAATAGAAATTGATAACGACAAAACGCAAAACGCAGCAAAAGTAAGTGTGTTTGCAGGTGGGCCCGTTAAAACTGACCGTGGTTTTGTACTGCACTCTCCCCAATCGGGTTATTCAGCAAGTCAGAAACTCAGTAGCGATATTATGATCACTACCTCAAAAGACGTTTTAGCAAACTTAACCACTGCACAAGCACCAGAGCAGTTTATTATTACACTTGGTTATTCAGGGTGGGAGCAAGGACAACTCGAACAAGAGTTACTTGATAACAGCTGGTTGATCATAGAAGCCGATCCGAAGATCATTTTTGATACCCCCGTTGAAAAACGATGGGAAAAAGCAGTTTCAATGTTGGGCTTTGATATTAGCCAACTTAGCCCTGAAGCTGGTCACGCATAATAGTAACTAACCCTTAGCAAACTTAAACAAGATACACATGACAAAAAAATCGCTTAAGCCGCAAGGCGAACGCACTGTAATGGGCTTTGACTTTGGCACCAAAAGTATTGGTATTGCTATTGGGCAAGAGTTAACCGGCAGTGCGTCTAGCCTTAAGGCTGTAAAAGCACAAGATGGCATTCCTAATTGGGACCATATCGCCGTACAAGTAGCCGAGTGGCAGCCTGACTTAATGGTTGTTGGTTTACCACTGAATATGGATGGAACATCACAAGAGGTTACCTTTAAAGCAAAAAAGTTTGCCAACAGATTGCATAATCATTATGGCATTCCTGTGCAAACACAGGATGAGCGTTTAACAACAGCGGATGCTAAAGCGCGACTTTTTGAAAGTGGCGGCTATAAAAGCTTAGGTAAAGGTAACGTAGATAATATGTCTGCGGTTATTATTTTAGAAAGCTTTTTTGAGTCTAGTTACGGTGAATAAGCTGGCTATATAAACAACCCTTTATACAAATAAAAAAAGCGCCAATTGGCGCTTTTTCATTAATTACTTTTTAAATTATTGATCGCTATTTTTATCATCAAGGCCATCAATAGTAACGCCCTGTAAAAAGCCCGCACCTTGTTGTTCGTTATTGCGCAGTTTTATCATTAAGCGTAAATCATTTGGTGAGTCAGCATGGTGCAGTGCATCAGCGTAGTTAATTCGCTGCTGTCTGTACAACTCAAATAACGCTTGGTCAAAGGTTTGCATGCCCATTTCTTTCGACTTAGCCATTGCCTCTTTAATTCCGCCAATATCACCATTTTTAATCAGTTCAGCGACCATTGGTGAGTTAAGCAATATTTCAATAGCTGCAACTCGGCTTTCACCATCAGCAGTCGGTACTAATTGCTGAGCAACAATGGCGCGTAAGTTAAGTGCTAAGTCGTACTTAAGCTTATCGTGTTTTTCTTTTGGTACTAAATGCATAATACGGTCAATCGCTTGGTTCGCATTATTAGCATGTAGTGTCGCAACACATAGGTGACCGGTTTCAGCAAAGCTTAGGGCGTATTCCATGGTTTCTTGCGATCGAATTTCACCAATCAAAATAACATCTGGAGCTTGGCGTAATGAGCTTTTAAGTGCCGACTCAAAGCTTTCTGTATCAAGCCCTACTTCGCGCTGAGTAATAATACTTTTACGATGCTCATGAACAAATTCAATCGGATCTTCAATGGTCAGTATATGACCTCGTTGATTACGGTTTCGATAACCAATAAGTGCAGCTAGTGAGGTCGACTTACCCGTACCTGTACCACCTACAAATAAGACAAGACCGCGTTTAGACATAATTACATCTGTCAGTGTAGACGGCAGACCTAAATCACTCACATCAGGAATTTGCGTCACAATACGGCGAATAACCATACCTGCTCTATCGCGCTGCCAAAAAGCAGAAATACGAAAACGCCCTTCGTCGGTAGCAATCGCAAAGTTACATTCTTTCGTTGTATGAAACTCTGCTTTTTGCTTTTCGCTCATTGCAGATTCTACTAACTCAAGCGATTGCTCATCAGTCAGTCTATCGTCACTGAGAGCTGTTAGTTCACCGTTTATTTTTGCACTTACAGGTAACTGACTCGATACAAATAGGTCAGAACCCTTTTTCTCAATCATTATGAGTAAAAAGTCGTTTAAAGATAAAGCCATAATAATTTCTTACCCACCAAATTGTGTTTTGTCTTGCGCTTTTTCTTTCGCTGCCGCATTTGTAACAATACCGTGATTAACTAAATTAGTTAAACACTGATCCATTGTTTGCATGCCCACAGACGCACCGGTTTGAATAGACGAATACATTTGTGCAATTTTATCTTCACGAATTAAGTTACGAATAGCAGGAACTGCAATCATAATTTCGTGTGCTGCAACTCGCCCACCACCAATTTTTTTAAGCAGTGTTTGTGAAATTACCGCACGTAAAGATTCAGATAACATTGAGCGCACCATAGCTTTTTCTTCACCTGGGAATACATCAATAATACGGTCAATAGTTTTTGGTGCAGATGTTGTATGTAGCGTGCCAAACACTAAGTGACCCGTTTCGGCAGCGGTCATTGCAAGACGAATTGTTTCTAAATCACGTAACTCACCCACAAGTATTACATCAGGGTCTTCACGCAATGCACTACGTAGCGCGTTTGAAAAGCTATGTGTATCGCGGTGAACTTCGCGTTGGTTAATTAAACTTAATTTATTATCGTGAACAAACTCGATTGGATCTTCTATTGTTAGAATATGGTGATGTTTATTTTGATTTATATAGTCGACCATAGCGGCAAGTGTTGTTGATTTACCAGAACCCGTTGGCCCTGTTACTAACACGAGTCCACGTGGGGTATCAGAGATTGTTTTAAAAATATCTGGTGCGCCTAAATCATCAAGCGTTAACACTTCACTTGGTATGGTACGAAATACCGCAGCAGGCCCGCGATTAGAGTTAAATGCATTCACACGAAAACGTGCTAAATTAGGCACTTCAAACGAAAAATCCACTTCGAGATTTTGTTCGTAGTCCTTGCGTTGATTATCGTTCATAATATCGTAAACCAGACTGTTTACGTCTTTGTCTGCAAGGGCTGGTATATTAATGCGGCGAACATCACCGTCTACGCGTATCATAGGTGAAACACCCGACGATAAATGTAAATCGGATGCTTTGTGTTGCACACTAAACGCTAATAATTCGGTAATATCCATTTATGACTCCACAACTAACTGATAAATATATGGTTACAATAGCAGAACGACTCACATCCGCCTACGCTAGAATTGCAGACGCGGCAAAAAACACACAGCGAAACACTAACGAAGTTACTCTACTAGCAGTGTCTAAAACTAAACCAAGCGAAGATATTATTGCAGCTTATGAGCATGGTCAGCGCGAATTTGGTGAATCTTATGTTCAAGAGGCTATAGATAAAATAGCTCAACTACAGTCATATAGCGACATCATTTGGCATTTCATTGGCCCTATTCAATCAAATAAAAGTGCATTAGTAGCTGCTAACTTTGATTGGGTGCAAAGTGTTGATCGCATTAAAATAGCAAAGCGATTAGATTCACAGCGCCCAGACGATAAACCACCTCTTAATATACTTATTCAAGTAAATATAAGTAATGAGGAAGCAAAGTCAGGTTGCCGCCGCGATGAAATAGATGAACTTGCCGATTATATTAACCAATGTGAGCACTTAACACTTCGAGGTTTAATGGCAATTCCCGCTAAAAGCGACAAACTGGATACGCAAATTCAATCTTTTGAGCAATTACAAACTTGCTTTGATAAACTAAAGACCCAATATCCTCAAGTAGATACTTTGTCGATGGGTATGAGTAACGATGTTGAAGCTGCCATTAGCGCAGGCTCAACCATGGTAAGGATCGGCACAGACATTTTTGGAACACGAACTTAAAAGGTGATAACAGATTTATGTCAGATAAAAAAATCGCATTTATAGGCACAGGTAATATGAGCTACGCCATTATTGGTGGCATGGTAAAAAACGGCTTTAACGCAAGTAACATAATTGCGACTAACCGCAACCAAGAAAAGCTTGAAAAGGTAGCATTTGATTTCAAGGTGCAAACCACCAGTGACAATAACGAAGCCCTGCGCGATGCTGATGTAATTGTTTTGTCTGTTAAACCACAAATGATGGGCGATTTATGTAAATCGTTTCAAGAGTCAGGCGTAGACTTTAGCGATAAACTGTTTATTTCTGTTGCGGCGGGCTTAACTGTAAAACGTTTACGTGAAATGCTAGGCCAAGACGTTAAAATGGTACGTTGTATGCCAAACACACCATCTTTATTAGGTCGCGGAGTATCAGGTTTATATGGCGCGGGCGAAACACCAAGCGAACACGAATTTGTACAACAAGTTTTTGAATGCACGGGCATTGTTGTATGGGTGGAAAAAGAGTCACAAATTAATGATATTATTGCTGTAACCGGCTCATCACCTGCTTACTTTTTCTTATTTATGGAAGCCATAGAAGAAAAAGCCAAAGCGCTGGGCTTTAATGATGAAGACGCTCGTCGCCTAGTACAACAAACAGCCCTTGGCGCTGCCGAAATGGCACTTAGCCAGCCTGATATTAGTATTTCGCAACTACGTTCAAACGTAACATCTAAAGGCGGCACTACTCACGCAGCTGTTGAGCACTTAAAAGATGAAGGCTTAACTAAAACCGTTGGCGATGCAATGGATGCGTGTATTGCGCGTGCAGAGCAAATGGAAAAAGAACTTTAAAACCACTTTTTATTGAAGGTTACACTATGAATGCCATGCAATTTTTAATCAGTACCCTGTTTGATTTGTTTTTAATGGTGGTATTACTGCGCTTTTGGCTGCAGTGGGCAAAAGCCGACTTTTATAATCCAATGAGCCAGTTTGTGGTTAAAGCCACTTCGTTTGCGGTAAAACCACTGCGTAAAATCATTCCGGGGTTTGGCGGACTTGATCTAGCATCTCTGTTGCTGGCATTTATAGTGGCTGTAGCCAAAATTAGTACTTTAATGCTTGTTATATATAATGCGTGGGCAATACAGCCTGTGCTTATTCAAGCACTTATAACGGTACTAAAAGAAGGCCTTAATTTAGTATTTTGGGTACTTATTATTCGCGCTATTTTAAGTTGGGTTAGCCAAGGCTATAACCCTATAGAAGCGGTTTTCCACCAGCTTACTGAACCAATGCTAAAACCAATTCGTAAAATATTGCCATCAATGGGTGGCTTAGATTTATCAGTTTTAGTGCTTATTATTGGTATTCAGTTTTTGCAAATGCTGCTTATGGATTTTTTAGTCTAATATGGATTTTTTAATTAGAGGCCCAAAGGCCTCTTTTTTATATGTTTTGAGGAATACATAATGAACCGTTTAATTGAGTTTTGTTTTATTGCTTGTTTAGCATTTGCATTTAACGCGCAAAGCGAAGAAATGCAAGGCGCACAATACAAAGAGCTTGGCCCTTGGCAAGTCCATTACATCGCCTTTCCTTCTACTTTTATTCAGCCAAAAATAGCAAAAGCGTACAACCTTGAGCGCAGTGGCTACAAAGGGGTTGTAAACATTTCTATATTAAAAAATGATGCCGATAAAACAGCACAAACGGCAAAGCTTACCGGCACAGCTAAAAACCTACTTGGCAACAAACAACCGCTTACTTTTAAAGAAGTAAAAGAAGGTGAGTCAATTTATTACCTTGCCCAAGTTGATTACACCAACGAAGAGATTTTACGCTTTGAGATTGAAATACAACAAAGTAATCAATTTCAAAAATTACAGTTTCAGCAAAAATTTTACGTAGATTAATAACATGACCAAAACTTTAGTACTTGCTACAGGTAATCCTGGCAAAGTAAAAGAGCTAGCTAACATGCTAAGCTCTTTGAATATTAATGTAGTTCCACAGAGCGATTTTAACGTAGGTGAAGTTGCCGAAACCGGCACTACCTTTGTTGAAAATGCCATTATTAAAGCGCGCCATGCCGCTAAAATTACCGGCATGCCAGCTATTGCCGATGACTCAGGTTTAGAAGTCGATGGCCTAAATGGCGCACCCGGTGTTTACTCAGCCCGTTTTGCAGGCCCAGGTGCCAGCGATCAAGATAACATTGATAAGTTACTCGTTGATTTAGGTGATAACCCTATTCGCAGTGCACGCTTTTGGTGTGTACTGGTGTTAATGCGCCACGCAGACGACCCTACTCCGCTTATTTGTAGTGCTAGTTGGGAGGGCGAAATTACGCTCACTCAAAATGGCAACGGTGGATTTGGTTACGATCCTGTGTTTTTTGTAGCAGAGAAAAATTGTACGAGTGCTGAGCTTACAAAAGAGCAAAAAAATGCAGTGAGTCATCGCGGACAAGCGCTGCAAAAGTTATTACTAGAACTACAGCAAAAAGGCGGCCTGTGAACCTTCCACCACTGAGCTTATATGTGCATGTGCCTTGGTGCGTGCAAAAATGCCCGTACTGCGATTTTAATAGCCACGGACAAAAAGGTGAAATACCTGAAGCTGAATATGTTCAACACTTAATTGATGACTTAAAAGCAGATTTGCACTTAGTGCAAGGGCGTAAAATTCACAGTATTTTTATTGGTGGCGGCACGCCAAGCCTATTAACTGGTGCAGCTTATACCCGATTATTAAATGAAGTCGACAACCTAATTGGGCTTGAAGAACACTGCGAAATTACCCTTGAAGCCAACCCTGGTACAGTAGAAACAGGTCGCTTTAAAGATTACGTAAAAGCAGGCATTAACCGTATTTCTATCGGTGTGCAAAGCATGCAAAACGACAAGTTAAAAGCACTTGGTCGGATTCATGGCAGCGACGAGGCAAACTATGCCGCGCAACAAGCTACAGAAGCCGGTTTAAATAGCTTTAATCTTGATTTAATGCATGGCTTACCTGGGCAAACACTTGATGATGCTCTGAGTGATTTAAAACAAATAATAGCGCTCGATCCACCGCATATATCTTGGTATCAATTAACTATTGAACCCAATACTCAGTTTGCTTCAAAGCCCCCTACCTTGCCACAAGATGAAACACTGTGGGACATTCAAGAACAAGGGGTTGAGTTACTCGCGCAAGCAGGTTACGTGCAATACGAAATATCAGGCTATGCAAAACCAGGCTATCAATGCCAACATAACTTAAATTATTGGCGTTTTGGCGATTATCTCGGTATTGGCTGCGGCGCACATGGTAAGGTTACTGATGCAAATACAGGGCTTATAACGCGTACCGAAAAGGTTAAACATCCACGCGGCTATATGGATTTAATTAAACCGTATATGTATAAAAGCTGGCATGTAGAGCAAGACGATTTAGCGTTTGAATTTTTTATGAATCGCTTTCGCCTTGTTGAGCCTTGCCCAATTAATGATTTTAATAAACTAACAACACTGCCGCAGCAAAGTCAGCAAAGTGCATTAAACCAAGCAATAAATAAAGGTTTATTGACTCAAACAGACAGCCATTGGCAGGTAACCTTAAAAGGTCATCGCTTTTTAAATGACCTGCTAGAATTGTTTGTGTAGCGCTAAGGCACTGCACAACAATATAAAACTAATAAATATAAATCACCCTAATGGGTTTCTAACAACAAAAGGGAAAACAATGCGTAAACTCACTTTTATTGCGGCCGCAGTAAGCGTTGCACTACTTGCTGGCTGCCAGCAAACTACACAACAATCTACTTCAGCCCCTATTGCACAAGCAGTTCAATCACAACAAAGTGAAGTAGACAAAGCCAATGCATTTTTTGAAGATACATTTAACCGCGATGTAATGAGCAGCCCTGTATATCAAACATACATGGGGATTAAGCAAGATTACGATAAATGGGACGATGGCAGCGAAGAAAGAAAGCTTAAAGATTTAGCACAAACAAAAGCTGACCTAGTTGCATTAAAAGCAATTAATCGTGATCTATTAGATGATGCAACAAAAGTTAGCTACGACTTAAAAAAACAGGATCTTGAAAGCTCAATTGCTGACTTTAAATGGCGCTACCATAATTACCCTGTGAACCAAATGTTTGGTACGCATTCTATGATCCCTGCGTTTTTAATTAATCAGCACTCAATTAGTAATGTAAAAGAAGCTAAAGACTACATTTCACGCCTAAATGGTGTAACTGGTGTTATTGATCAGCTTATCGTTGATTTAACTGTACGTGCAGAAAAAGGCATCATAGCCCCTAAATTTGTGTTCCCGCATGTTATTGATTCAAGCAAAAATATTATCCACGGTGCGCCATTCGAAAAAGGCGATGATTCTACATTGCTTGCTGACTTTAAACGCAAAGTAACAGCGCTTGAAATTAACCAAAACGAAAAAGACTCGTTAATCAGCGATGCATCAGATGCATTAAAATCGGCTGTTAAACCCTCTTACTCTAAGCTAATTAATTACCTAGCGCAGCTTGAGAAACGTGCTGATGATCGCGATGGCGCATGGAAATTACCAGATGGTGAAGCATTTTATAACAACGCACTTAAGCGCACTACAACAACAGATTTAACGGCTAAAGAAATTCATGCAATTGGTTTATCTGAAGTGACACGTATTCATGATGAAATGCGTGAAATTAAAGATAAAGTAGGCTTTAAAGGCGACTTAAAAGCGTTTATGCAGTTTATGAAAACTGACAAACAATTTTACTACCCTAATGATGCACAAGGTAAGCAACGCTACCTTGATGAAGCCACTGGACTTATTGATACAATGAAAACACGCTTAGATGAGTTATTCATTGTTAAACCAAAAGCTGATTTAAAAGTAAAAGCAGTTGAAGCATTCCGTGAAAAAGCAGCGGGCAAAGCATTTTACCAACAGCCAGCTCCAGATGGTTCACGCCCAGGTATTTACTACGCTAACCTTTATGACATGGAAGCTATGCCAACATATCAAATGGAAGCACTTGCTTACCACGAAGGTATTCCGGGTCACCACATGCAAATCGCTATTTCGCAAGAACTAGAAGGCGTTCCTAAGTTCCGTAAATTTGGTGGCTACACAGCATATATTGAAGGTTGGGGTTTATACTCAGAGTTTATTCCTAAAGAAATGGGCATGTACTCAGACCCTTACTCAGATTTTGGTCGTCTTTCAATGGAGCTATGGCGCGCATGTCGTCTAGTGGTTGATACGGGTATTCACGCGATGAAGTGGACTCGTCAAGAAGGTATTGATTACTACGTAAATAACACGCCTAATGCAACATCTGACGGTGTTAAAATGGTTGAGCGTCACATTGTAATGCCTTCGCAAGCAACGGCTTATAAAGTGGGTATGCTTAAGATTTTAGAGCTTCGTGAAGATGCTAAAAAGCAACTGGGTGATAAGTTTGATATTCGCCAGTTCCACGACGTAGTACTTAAAAATGGTCCTGTACCACTAAATGTACTAGAGAACTTTGTTAATGAATGGGTAGCAAGCAAAAAAGCTTAAAACCAATTTAAACAATTGCTTTAAATATGAAAGGTCGCATTTGCGGCCTTTTTTGTTTTATAGTAGTAAAAAAGATTTTTGGAAATAATAATGGATTTAAGCATACAACTACTTAATGCGCGTATTTCAAAGCAACAGTTAAATGAGCTCGATAACGACTTTAAGCAGTTAAGCCCTGCTCAGCAAACTTTGCAGCTTAACCATTTATATGACAGCGCCCAACGGTTGAGTGTTAAGTATGACTTTATGCAAAACATAGCAACGCGGATATTAAGCTCTAACACAGCGCCTACTCCATTTATTAATCAACTCACTAATATTGACGCATTGAGCTTTTTTACCCCTGCGCTGAAAGTAAATAAAGGCTTTTTAGTACAAGATACACAAGGAAATAACGTACTGCACAATGTGTTTAAGCATGCCGATGCTACAAAGCTGCCATTTAACTATGTGCGCTCTTTGATGTTGTTTGAATCAAATGATGAGTTAGCTAAAGCGCTGGCGCAGCCCAACTCTCATGGCTTAACACCGGTTGCCTGCTACATAGCCTATGCAAATAAACCTAGCACACCGGTAAAGCATGAATTTTCAGCTTTGTTAGCATTAATGGAAATAGAGCAAAAACAAAACCCTAACGCAAAACAGCAGCTTGCCAACGTAATAAAAGGGCAAAAAGTTAACGAGACCACAATTTTACTGAGCGCCGCTTACTTGCAACGCTCAACGGCGCAAGTTGCTCACCTAATCAAGGCGCTTTAATTCACTCACAACTTCTGTACGCACACTGTCTATGGCATGTGTAATAGATTGTGCAGCACTTTGGTGATCAACCATATTTGGCCAATTTGTTTGCCAGACCTTTTGTAAGTCTTTTGTTTTTAAATGTACTTCATCAACGGCTAAGTAGCTTAAGTCATGAATTAAGTTAACTTTAACCCAGCCTTTTCTGGGGCTGCCATCTATTTTGTTATTATCGTAATGTGCCGCAAATACAATAAGCTCAAGCTCGGCTAGTTCTTGTAAAATTTGAAAACTAGCAATGCGTGTATTGTTGTTATCTTCACTTGCCTCCATCCGCCATGCATTATAACTAAAGCCTATAAACGCAAATACTACGCTCGCTATAGCAGTGAAAAAATACGAACGGGGCGCCAGTACAAACTGACCATATTTAGACTCTGACATATTATTTCCTAGGGCCTGTTTATCTTTCGAGGTTAAATTTGCAGCAGTATGTTTGGTATTTAGGCAAGGCAGAGCCTATGCAGTGTGGTTATTCCCCATTAATAGGCGATAACGTGGAATAAATGCCAAACATGCGCTGCCCGAAGGGTTCTGCCTAGGGGCAATTTACTCTTTGTTGCTCGGTTTTTACTTAGCCCGCTAGGTTACAAACCTCACGCCGCGATTAAATCGGCCCCTAGATTGAACAAATTTTAATCCTGAAAGGTCAACAGGCCCTAATCATTTAAATAATATTCAACACTGGTTACCACTCTTATATTTTTTATTTGCGGTGTGTTTGAATCTCGATTACTGATACTAAATTGCCCTTGGCGAGCTGTTTTTATTTTGCCTAATTTTGAATTAGAGTCTTTTGCAAATTTATTAGCGACTTCACGCGCTTTTTCAGTTGCTTCTTGCACCATCGCAGGCTTTACGTCATTGAGGCCAGTAAAGATGTATTCAACTTTTGTTTCGTAGCTATCTTGCACTATTGCGATATCTTGTTTAGCAAGCTGGCTTACTTTACTCAGCGCGTTTTGCACTTTATCTGGCGCAGCAGAATAAACAATAATATTTGAGCGCACTATGTATCTAAATTGTTGATTTTCATTGCTGTATTCACGTGCTTGCTTATCAATAACTGACTGGCTACCTATTGTTATTTCATCGTCGTCAAAACCATGGAGTTTTAAAAAAGCAGTTACCGCATCATTTTTTTTCTCAACCCGGCTTACTAATTTTTCAAGATTATTGTCGGCATCACTAAATTGCAGAGGCCAAATTACCGTATCGGCTATTACTTCTCGCTCGGCCAATCCCTTAACCTGCACAGTACGTTCCATCCCTTTCACACTCAAAGCGGTACTTTTTAAAATAAACCCTAAGCTAATTAAGCCTATACTTAAACAAATAGCCGCTATAACAATGTAAAAACCGGGGGTTTTATTCACAATAATCTCCTTGATTGATATCAATAATAAGCATCGAGACGCTCGAAATAACACAGTAAACAGGGTACATTGAGACTATAAATAACGCAAAATTTAATCAGCCTAGGAAAAACCATGAGCCTTAAGCGTATAACCCAATTTTTTAACCCAAGCTCAGTGGCCGTTATTGGCGCCTCTAACGTATCAACTCGGGCTGGTTTTGTGGTTATGCGCAACTTACTTCAAGGCGGTTTTAAAGGGCCGATAATGCCCGTTACTCCAAGCCATAGCGCAGTACATGGCGTACTTGCTTACCCCTCTATTGCTGACTTACCAAAAGTACCCGACCTTGCTGTTATTTGTACTAACAAAAATACCTTAATTGATATTATTGAGCAGCTTGGAGAGCTTGGCTGTAAAACGGCTATTGTTATTGCCGATGGGCTATCTGGGGAACAAAAAAGCGCGCTTAAAGCATGCGCTCAAGCCAAACAAGTTACTTTGCTTGGACCCAATTGCTTAGGCTTGCTGATCCCTCATATTGGTTTAAATGCGAGCTTTTCACATACCGTGGCAAGCCCAGGTAAAATAGCATTTGTATCGCAATCAGCAGCAGTATGCTCAACCATTTTAGATTGGGCTAAAAACAAAGAAATTGGCTTTTCATATTTTGTATCAGTAGGCGATTGCCTTGATATAAACTTCAATGAGCTACTCGACTTTTTAGGTCGTGATGCTAAAACAAAAGCTATTTTACTCTACATAGATAACATTGAAGATATTCGTGGTTTTATATCAGCAGCAAGAGCCGCGGCCTTTAGTAAGCCTGTAATTGCGATTAAAACAGGTAAAACAACTGCGGGCGCACTTGCAGCCGAAATTCACACCGGCGGAAAGCAAAGCTCTGACGCTGTTTACGATGCGTTATTTCAACGAGCGGGTATGCTGCGTGTAAATGATTTACGAGAGCTATTTGCAGCGACACAAACACTCGCCATGCATCCAAAATTATTAAAAGTAGAACAACTGACAATTTTAACTAATGGCGGCGGCCCAGGTGTTATGGCTGTTGATGAGCTAATTCAAAACTCCGGTAAATTAGCAGAGCTAAGCATTGAAACCCGAAATGCACTAAATAAAGTCATTCCACAATCAGAAACCACCTCAAACCCTGTGGATATTTTTGGCGACTCAGCACCTGCGCGTTATAAGCAAGCATTAGAAATTTTACTGCACGCAAAAGAAGTTAAAAACTTACTGATTATCCATACTCCCTCAGCGCTTGCGCCCAGCGAAGACTACGCCAACATTATTGTAGAAACCTTACAAACATTACCTAAAATGGCACGCCCTTACGTTATAACTAACTTTATGGGTGAAGACGCATCTTACGCTGCCAGAAAAGTGTGCTCAAACAACGCAATACCCACTTATCGTACGCCCGAAGGGGCTGTAGGCGCGTTTATGCACTTGGTAACGTATCGTCGTAACCAAAAGCATTTAACGCAAACACCCGAGTCGAACACTGATGACGCTAAAATAAATAAGGTGGCAGCTAGAACCCTTATTAATGAGTTTTTAGATGATGGACAAAGCTACTTACCTACTCATCAGGCAAGCCAAGTATTGAACCACTATGGTATTAAATGCATTCAAACTGAGGTCGCTTACACCCCAACAGAAGCCAAAGAGCAAGCCATAGAGCTTGGTTTTCCAGTCGCATTAAAACTGATTAGTCCAAGTATTGCTTCAAAGTCTGAAGTAGGTGGGGTGGTGCTTAATTTAAACGACGCCAACGAGGTTGAACAAACTGCTTTTGCGATGCTTATCCGTATTAAAAACACTTATCCGGATGCTGTTATTGAAGGGTTTTCATTACAAAAAATGGCGCCGCGAGCAGGCGCAAATGAGCTGCGAATTGCAATTAAAACCGAGCCTAATTTTGGCCCAGTTATATTATTAGGTGAAGCAGGCACCGGCCTTGAATATGCACAAGCCGCCGTTGCTCTGCCTCCACTGAATATGAACTTGGCAAAGTATTTAATTGCCGCAGCGCACGACAAAGGCGTATTAAAGGAGCGCATACTCCCAGAAAAGGTTGATAAGTATCGTTTATGTGCACTGCTAACGCGTATTTCTCAGTTAGTTATTGATCAACCCGATATAAGATCAATGGAACTTAATCCTATACTTGCCAGCAATGGACAGTTTTTAGTGCTCGATGCCACTATGACACTTAGCCGCTATCAAACTCAGAGCAATCGTAAGCGCTTATCTATTCGTCCTTACCCTATTGAACTTGTTGAAGTGGTAACACTTAAAAACAACACTCAAGCTACGCTCAGACCGATAAAACCAGAAGATGAACAAGCTCATAAAGTATTTGACGAGTCACTTAACAAAGAAGACAGATATAAACGCTTTTTTGGCGAGCTTCCACAGTTTAACCACGATCAACTCGCTAAAATGACGCAAATTGATTACGACCGTGAAATGGCGTTTATTGTGTGCCAACGCTTTGAAGGTAAAACCCGTACACTGGGTGTGTCTCGCGTCATTATGGACCCCGATAACCTACATGCTGAGTTTGCTATTGTAGTGCGCTCAGACTGCCAAGGCTTAGGGCTTGGTCGTATACTAATGAGTGCTGCAATTAATCACTGCAAACGCCAAGGTGTGGAGTCGATTGAAGGCATAACCTTACCAGAGAATACAGGGATGATCGAACTTGCCCGTAAGCTAGGTTTTAAAATTAGTCGCGACTTTGAAGAAGGCAGTATTAACATGGTACTTAAACTTAAATAATGAATGAACCGCAAACGTTACGCCAAAAAATGGCTTGCCTGTTTGAAGGTACAGGTCAATATCAACGTTCAGGGCATATTCTTGATATTGCGCTCATTAGCATAATAATGATTAACGTTGTAGCCATTGTTATTGAGTCAATCCCAAGTGTGGCAGAGCAGTATTACAACGAATTCTTAGTTTTAGAAATTGTCTCGGTCGCTATTTTTGCTATTGAGTACTTAGCCAGGCTTTGGGCTTGCGTAGATAAAACACACTATGTAGCAATGGAAGGCTCGAACAGTAAACGCAGATTAAAGTATTTTTTATCACCACTGGCGTTAATCGACTTAATAGCGATTTTGCCAAGCTTAATGATGTTTTTATTTCCTCTCGATTTACGTTTTTTACGCATACTCAGATTATTAAGAGTATTTAAACTCACTCGCTACTCACGCGCCATGCAGCTACTTTTAAAAGCCTTTAACGATGAAGGTAGTTCATTAATGGCTGCTTTTTTTATAATGGCCGTTGTGCTTATTTTAGCTTCATGCGGAATTTATTTAATTGAGCACGATATACAACCCGATAAATTTGGCTCTATTCCTGCGGCTATGTGGTGGGCAATGGCAACACTAACGACCGTTGGTTATGGCGATGTAGTACCTATAACGCCATTGGGTAAGTTTTTCGGTGGCGTTATCACACTACTGAGCATGGGTATGGTCGCTATTCCTACCGGGTTACTGGCATCTAGTTTTTCAGAACAGATACGTAAACGCCGTCAGTTTTTTGAAGACGCTGTGCACGAGTCAATTCAAGATGGCACACTTAATGACACCCAACAAGTACACCTAGAAGAGCTACGCCATAAGCTAGGCTTGAGTAAACTTGAAGCTAATAAGGCCATTAAAACGCAGTTAAATGAGCATAACAGCCATTTGTTTTGCAGACACTGCGGTAAAAGGCCCTAAATAAGTACTGCTATTATTAATTAAATATATCACTCCAATCGCGATTAATAAGCGCGAGTACTTCGGTATTAGGTACCGGTTTACTAAATAAATACCCTTGGAAATGCTTGCACCCTCTCGCCTTTAAAAAAGCAAGTTGATGCGAGCTTTCTACGCCTTCAGCGACACACTCTTTGCCTAAACTATCTGCAAGCGCGAGTGTTGATTGGATAATGGCCTCATCATCAGAATCTATGCCTATGTCTTGTACAAAGCTTCTATCTATTTTAAGTACATCAATAGGGAAACGCTTTAAATAAGTAAGCGATGCGTAACCTGTACCAAAATCATCCATGTACAATCTACAACCCAACTTTTTAAGCTGTTCCATGCTGTGCAGCGCTTCTTTTGAATCACGCATTAATATTGATTCGGTTATTTCAAAAACAATTGCCTCAGATGATACACCTGAATTATTTAACGCTTTTTTAATTTCAGGTACGAGTTCTTTAAACTCAAAATCTAGTGCCGATAAGTTAATAGATAAATACAGGTTAGGTGAGGCTTTTCGCCATTGTTTTAACTCCAATAAAGCGCGCGCAAAGGTCTGCAGCATAATTTTTGTAATTAAGCCTATCCCCTCTGCAGCCAGCGAAAACTCTTGAGTTTGTACTAGTTTATTTTCGGGCCAACGCAGCAGTACTTCAAAACCTTCTGTTTTTTGGCTCTTAGCATTAATAATAGGCTGATAATAATTACAAAACTCTTCTTCTTGATACGCTCTAGTAAGCTGAGATTCAAGATGCAGCGCTCTTTGAACATGCTGATTCATCTCTTGCTTATAAAACTGGTAGCGCCCTTCTAAAGAGTCTTTTGCATGATATAACGCTATGCTCGCAGCTTTTAAAAGTGCGGGGCCTTGCTCTGCGTCATCTGGCGATATCGACACACCAATACTTAAATTAACGTTTACAACTTGACCATTAATCGCAATATTTTGATTCACGCAATCCATTAACTTAGTGCATATTATAAGTACTTGCTCTATCTGATGAATATCTTCTACTAGCACAACAAACTCATCGCCACCAAATCGCGCAACACTATCCGATGGTCGCAAAGAGCACTTTAAGCGCTCAGCAACTTCTTTAATTAGCTCATCAGCCGCTTCGTGCCCTAATGAGTCATTAAAGTATTTAAAACGTTTAATATTGATATGTAACAAAGCCACTTTGCATCCATGCAGTTTTGCTTGTTCAAGGGCGTGTTCAACGCGGTCATTAAATAATGTACGATTTGGCAGCCCAGTTAAGGCATCGTAGTTGGCCAATAAGTGCAGTTCGTTTTCAGCTGATTTTTGTGCGTTTATATCGGTTAAAATAATGACATAGCTATTAAGGCGCTGCTCGTTATCGGCCACTGCACTTATTTTCACAAGTACATGACGCGATTCACCATTAGCTAAAACCACACTGTCTTCACACGAAAAATGCTCTCCAACAGATAGCTTTTGCATAATGCGTAAATAATCAAAACGATTGCTGCGCGATATACCTAAATTTAAAGTCCGACTAGATAACGACTCTGCGGAGAAGTTAAAGGCGGTTTGCAGTGATTTATTAGAAGCCCGAATATTTAAGTTTTTATCGAGTATAAACACCCAATCACGTGTTTGCTCAAATGCTGCCGTAAATAGTAAAGCATGTTCTTCAAACACCATTTCACGGGTCATATTAGTATAAGTACCCGCTACTTTTTGTGGAGTTTTATCATCCCACTCAACGACTTTTCCAAAATCCTTATACCAGCGCCAATAACCTTTTGCATGGCGCAGGCGGTAGGTGCAATTAAAGTAACCTTTATCGGTAGATAAAAACTCAAGCCACTCTAAGCGAAATAATTGTTTATCTTGCGGATGAATTTTAGATAAATATTCATCAAGGCTCACGGTTTCATTTTCGTAGCCCAACTCACTCGCTAAGCGAGGTTGGTAAATACTTGGATTACTTGATTCCCAATCCCAAACACCCGACTCGCTGCCTTCAAGCGCTAATTTTAAACGCGCTTCGCTTTCTTTACTTTCTTTATTTGCTGCCAATAAAATACGCTGAATTTTATTACGGCGCATAACCCACATAGCAACAAAACCAATAAACAGCATGGCGTAAAGCACCATAAAATAAGGTGCACGCCAAAGCGGATACTTTACTTTTATTTTTAAAATAGCAGGCGAGGTATATTCGCCAGTCAGGGGGTCTTTAGCCCAAACTTTTAATTGGTAATTACCTGGATTCAATTTTGGAAACAATACGCGGTTGTTATTTCGAGTATAACTTTTTTGTCCGTTATCGAGTTGATACTCATAAATGATGCGTTCTTGATTACTAAATGCCATAGCCGAAAATGCCACTTCAAGCCCAATATCATCATGATTTAACACAACTTCGTTGAGCGGCTGTTTTAAATCAAGCGATAGATCTCGTGACATTAAATCAACTCGCGTAATATTTACGTGATCAATAAGTGATTGGTAATTTTGGTTTTCCATTGGGTGAAAATAAGTAAAACCTTTTAAGCTACCATACGCAATATGGCCATCTTTGAGCTGTGCCATGGCGTTACTATTAAACTCAGCAGAGAGTAGCCCTTCTGACGTAGAAAATTGTTGAAAATGAAGTGTTTCTGGGTTTAATCGCCAAATGCCTTTATGGCTACTCATCCAGATCATGCCATCATCATCTAGCACCATATCGTAAAGCAATGTGCCTAATTTATTCTTCTCTAAATCGATTGTATGTACTAATTGATAAGTAGATGCGTCAAGGCCTATCAAGCCAAAATTAGAAAGTGATATCCACAATATATTGTTGTTATCAATTAAATAAGAAAGCACGCTAATGGCTACGTTTTCGTGCTGTTTTGGCACTTTGTAAATCATTTTAAGTGCTAAATCACTTGGGTTTACTTGATATAAAATACCGGCATTAAAAAATAATGGTGAATCTGGTTTATTGCTCAGCGCAGGTAAAAAGCCATGAGCTAAAAAGGGTTCAAACTGATCAAACTGGCCACCCAAACGCGTTATTACTTGAGAATCTATATTGTATATAAATACCCCATGATCTGAGTGTACAAAGTATAGATCGCCATTTGGCATTAGTGTAACGCCATGCACTCTACCAGTAATTAGCTCTTGATCAGCAGGATTATGCACTTTAGGTTCGCTAACTTGATGCGTTACAGGGTCAAAAATAAATAAACCACGGTTTGTATAAAGCCATAAATTATCTTTATAGGGCGTTATTTCATATACGGTAAACTCAGTGGTGAGTAAGTCGACTTTGTAGTCTTTTAAATAAGCTTTACCAATATTTGTTTTTAAATCAACCTCGGTAATACCGTTATGCGTTGCAAGCCAAAGCTTATCTTTATATTCGGTAATCCCCCAGATAGAGTGATGCGATAAACCATCCCCCCGAGCAAAGTGCCATCGACATTATTAAAATGATAGCTGTCGTGAGATAAGTAAAACGCACCGTCGGTTTTAGTCGCAACCCACGTACCACCCGATTTATCTTTAGCCATATCAATAATACTGGTATCAGCAAGTGTGTACTTACTTTGGGCTATTCGAGTGTTTTTAATCATCTCTTTTGTGTTTAAATCAAATTTAAACAAGCCTTTGTCGGTAGCTAAATCTATTGTTCCGTGTTCGTTTACTATGCTCCAAACATTTAAGTCACTTAGTAATACTTTACTTTTAAAAGGTATATCTGGGCGTTCAAACATTTTTGATAAGTTACTAATATCAACTTCGTATAAGCCTTGTACCGCCCCGACTAACAACTGTTTATTTTCACCTAATGCGAAAGACTTTACATTATTTTGGTAAATATGCTCAGCTTCACCTTTTAAGTGCTGTAGAGGTCTAACTTGCTCTGTGGCAATATCAAATACGTATGCACCATGGCTTGTACCTATAAATATATAACCATTGTAGGCAAACAGCTTTCTCACAAGGGTATTTTTATATTTAGCAGGCAGCTCAAAAATAGTTGTTATTTTTCCGGTTGCTATATCAAGCTTTGCAAAATCGCGGCCTCGCCCAATCCAAAGTGTTTTTTTATCAACGGCCACCATACTAAAAACAGACTGATTGATAATTTCTTCTTCACTGGTAGGTTTTTCTAGGAATTGCTGATATGAATCTGTTACGGGGTCGTACCTAAATAGGCCTGCAAGTAACGAGGCAATCCAAATATGTCCTTGAGGGTCTTGGTAAATACGATCGATGATCGCCTCTTCTAACTCACCATTAGGGCCATTTATTGGAATAACTTGATAGCCATCATAACGATTAAGCCCGGCCTCTGTCGAAAGCCAAAGGTAACCGTTAGTGTCTATAAGCATTGTATTAACGTAGCTTTGCGATAAGCCTTCGCTTGGAGATAAACGTTTTACTTGTGCCCCTACTTGGCAACTTAGAATAGTTATTAAAACTACAAAGCAACTAATGATCCCATTAACGCATTTACTCATGCTTATTCCATATTATTATTTATTATTATGGGTACTCTAGAGCGACTATATTTCGATGTTTGTAAGTATCAAAAAGTACTTGTAAAGCAAGAGTATATGTTAACACCTGGTTAAAACCAATAGCACAATATAAATCAGCTACGTTTTCATATGCGAAGGTCTTTATCTCTCTATTTTGCGACTTTAAGAGTGTTGAAAGCAATTGTTTTGCAATCCCTTTACCGCGATGTTCCAGCGCAACAAACATGGTAGATAAAAATAAAAACTCTGTTTTATCTTGTAACCTACATGCTGCCACTATTTCATTATTATAGTAAGTAACCCATACCTTATCTTGTTTATTAGCACGCCCTCTTACGCTGTGCTTTTTGTAAAATTTATTCACAAGTGGGGTTTTTAGTTCATTTAACACTTCAACTTTATACATTTTTATATCGATATTTAGCTAAGCATTAGCGCTAAATACTGTTCAAACTTTTGTTTCAAAACCATTTGCTCTGCCATTGGGCGGCTGTGGATTGTGTTGTAAACTTGCTCTCTCGTTTTTTTATTACGCTTAATTTGATACGCCCAAAAAGACGCTTCATAATCTAACTGAATTTGATATTTTTCTTCACGTGGTAATAGGCATAAATTAAAACTCACAATACTTCCTCATTCACTTTTAAGATTATTTGATTCCCCCTCTAAACTGGGCAAGAGGTAATCTCCTTGTTATTATACGCGTCTTATTTTATTTATTTCTGTAGTAATTGGAACTGATAATGAATAGACATTTTAGTATCTTGTTATTATTGGTAAATTTATTTTTTAGTGCCTCTTGTTTTAGTCATCAATACAACCTCACTTTTAATCGTCCGCAAAGTACACCTCAAGCTGATTATGCCTTAGAGCTATTAAAGTTAGCATACGCAGATATCGGTTTTAAAATACATATAATCGATTTTAGTCACCAAAATGCTTTGCTCGCTGCAAATAATGGCGTACTTGATGGCCAGTTAGGAAGAGATGCAAGCATTGAAGAAAATTACGAAAACTTAATTAGAGTCGATTATGAGCTATTTAAGTTTGACTTAGTATTATATAAAAACTGTTTACCTAACAGTTTAGAACAGCTCGATAGCGTCGCAATCGTTGATGGCTACCCTGTGCAAGAACATTATTTAGCAAGCACACAGTTTGCAGGGAATATTATTAAAGTTAAAAGCATGAATACCCAACTTAATTTGCTTGCTCAGAAAAAAGTACAGGGAGCTCTAATGATTAACTTTATAATGCAAAACAATGAGCTCCCATCACCTCAAGGCTGTTTTGTAAAAGAAGTATTGAGTACTTATCCGCTTTATCATTATTTAAATAAACGTAATGAAAACTTAGTAGAAAAGCTTAAAACGTCATTAATTAATTTAGCTAACAATGGCACTGTGTACGCACTAAGAGCCAAATATGGATTGAGCTTTTAAAAGTCGAACCCTTGCTGCTGCGCCTGCGTGCTTGGCACTGCATTTTGCTGCTTTTTTTGAAGGTAGCGCTTGTAGCGCTGCTGGCACAAACTAAGCACCTTCTTTTTTTGGTCGTTCGATAAGGTATTCCACGAAAAGCGCTCATCCCGACTACGATAACACCCTTTGCAATACCCTCTGTTGTTAACGAAGCAAATACTTTTGCAAGGACTTGGAATATCAAATATTTCAATTTGTTGCATGCATAAGTACCGCCCAGTTGAAGAGGAGGTATTAGTATAGCGTTATTTTTGAGCAAAAAAAAAGCAGCAATTTAATTGCTGCTTAGTTTTGTTGCGCTGGGATTATTAATACTCACAGCTATTGGTATTTATCTCTGTTTTACGGTGAAATGGCTTAGCGTACATGGCCAGCACTAACGGTTTTAACTCTTCTGGTACACAGGCTAAACGCTGTTCAAACGTCGCTGTATCTGGAGAGTCTATTACCGCCTCTTTACAGCCACCAGCAATGTAATTACCTGGGTGCAAATAAAACGAATCTACAATTTGCCTATCAATTGTTTTAGCAAGCTCTTCAGCACTATCACATTTAGATTCGATTGGTTGTCCAAATGCTAAATGCACATGCCCTTTAGCTGAACTAAAACCTTCAACAATACTGGCAATATCTTCACCCGCTGACTTAATATATTCACCATGATGCTGTTTATGATAAAGCTCTTTAGCCTTAGCAATTGCACACGGTTCATATTGATAAGAAATAGAAACAGGCACTATTTTTAACTCTTTAATATAATCGCCAAATTCTTTCTTTTGTTTACGTCCATTTAATTGCAACATTTTTAAAAGGGCAGGATCTGTTTGATCAAAACCGTCTTTTGCACGCCCTTCTTTTTGTGCAATCCAAATAGAATTTCCACCGATTAAAGAGTCATAGATATATGACGATAACTGGGTTAATGCTTTTAACATTTCTTTTGGTGCTTTAGCAGAGCGCTTAACAATGAAACTTTTATTTAAACGCATCAGCTCAGTAATGTAAGGTATTTGCAATAAATTATCGCCAATAGCAATACGCACTGTTTTCATTTTATGCTGATATAAACCCCAATTAACTAATGCAGGATCAAGCACTATGTCTCTGTGGTTTGAAATAAATAAATAGGCCTGATTAGCGTCTAACTGCTCTAGCCCAGAAAAGGTAACTTTTGATGTGGTGCGCTTCACTAGTTTATCTAAGTATTGCGCCACTTCATTTTGCACATCTTCAACGGTGCTTACTTTGCCCCATTTTTTGCGTAACTGATTTCTTACCATTGGACGTGCAATAAAAGGCACTGCCGATAAAAAGCGCGGTAAATTATACTTTGCTATTACATCAATAAACGCATCATCGTTAATCAAACGTGTAAGCGACGCCGCAACTTCGTCGTCGTTGTATGGGCGTATATCTGCGTATTTATCTTCTAATTCACTCATTACTACATCTACAATGTTAAAAAACGGCACGCTAAAGCGCACCGTTTATGTCTATATCCGATTATAACTCAGCCAATCTAAAATGCGAAATAACCAAAAAAACGATTTTTATTTTTAGCAACTTGCTTTAATACCGAGTTTAATTACCTTCTATGACCATAGGCTTGCTTATTAGTGCAATAAAACTGATCAGTCTAGCAAAATACCATGTTCTCAATCTGCTAGTGGGCAGACCACTACTACATAGCCCTCTAATCATTTGGTAGTAATACCATTAACAAAGCCTTTCTTTCGTAGTACCTTAAGCCTATATTTTAGATTTTTGATGGATCGTAAGCCTCTTTTTTACGATTTTAACTCTTTCAGATCCACTTATTTTAGGGCTCATAATGAACATTACTATTCTTGATAACGCAACGTTAGCTAAAACATCTCTTTCGTGTATAGAACAACTTGGTAAATTAACGACTTATGAACTTACCAGCCCAGAGCAAGTTATTGAGCATTGCCAAGGCGCTGATGTATTAATCACTAATAAAGCAGTTTTGAATCGCGATACGATTAGTCAGCTAACACAGCTGAAATTAATTTGCGTAAGTGCAACCGGTACTAATAATGTTGATTTAGAAGCCGCTAAAGAATTTGGTATTGCCGTAACTAATGTAGCTGGCTACTCAACCCCTTCAGTTGTTCAACATACGTTTTCTTTAATTACTAACTTACTGGGTAACACCCACCGCTATCAGGCAGATTGCCAGCAAGGCGCATGGCAAAAAAGTGAAATGTTTTGCATACTCGATTACAGCTTTAACGACTTACAAGGTAAAACATTTGCCATTATAGGCGGCGGTACACTAGGCAAAGGCGTTGCTAAAGTGGCTGAGGCATTTGGCGCTAATGTTATTGTTGCAGAGCGCAAAGGGGTTAAATGTCGTGATGGTCGTACGCCTTTTGAAGACGTCATTAAAACAGCCGATATAATCAGCGTACACTGCCCGCTTACAGATGAAACACGTGATTTAATTGCACTTAATGAGCTTAAAATGATGAAGCCAAGCGCTATAATTATTAATACAGCACGTGGTGGTATTATTAACGAAGCCGACTTAGCAACAGCGCTTGAGCAAAATCTAATTGCTGGAGCCGGTGTTGATGTACTAACTAAAGAACCTGCTGAAGCTTCAAATCCACTTGCTAATTACACAGGCAATAACTTATTACTTACTCCACATATTGCATGGGCAAGTACTGAATCTATTGTGCGTTTAATTAATGAAGTAAGTTTAAATATTGCGGCATTTACTAAAGGTGAATCACGCAACCGCTTGGTTTAATCATTTTATTGTAGTAATCAAATAAGCTAAAAAATGGCTGTTTTTACTAATATATTTAATATTTTATTAGATAAAAACAGCTTAACTCACTTAACAAACTGATTAATAACAGTTTATAAATATGGTCTACTCTTTGCTTTAATACAGTTAATAACCAATTAAAAATCTTATTAAGGTAAATAAAAATGAAAAAATCACTTTTAGCAGCCGCTTTAATCGCTCCATTTTTAACAGGCTGTGTTATTGCCGTGTCAGATGGCGAAGCTGAGACTCATTGGGCAGGGAAAAACTCATCAAGCTGGCAAGCACAGCATAAAAATAATCGTGAAGTTATATCAGAGCTAAAAATGGATAGCAGCTATCAGTCTGTTTTAACGCAATTAAAAACGCCTAATTTCACTGAGCTATTAAAAAAAGATGATGATGTATACCAAGTACTTTTTTATGTAACGCATAGCAAGCATTCAGATTCAAAAACAACAAAAGATGAATGTACGCCACTTGTATTTAAAAATGATAAGTTAGTGGGCATTGGTGACACCGCTTTAGGTATGATCACGCAGTAACCAATAAAAAATGTTTGATACAAAAACGCCAATATATAAATATTGGCGTTTTTGTATATTAAGTTTTTAGCGTGCGACTATTCTATCTCGCCCTGCATCTTTAGCGGCATATAAGCCTAAATCGGCCTCTTCTAATAATGCTTGCTCAGCATACACTTTACCACTTTGTGTAGTGGCAATACCTATACTTATAGTGATGTGGTCTGCATTTAATGAAGCTTTGTGTTCTATATTCAAAGCATTTACAGCATTGCGTAATTTATTAGCAAACTCCATTGCTTCATGCCTATCAATTCCTGGTAGCACAGCAGCAAATTCTTCTCCGCCATAACGAGCAATAAAGTCACTGCCACGTTCACATTGAGCTGCAAGTGCTTGCGCAACATTCTTTAAACACTCATCGCCAGCACGGTGTCCGTAGCAATCGTTGTAACGTTTAAAGTGGTCTATATCCATAAGTAACACCGATAGCGGTGTTCCACTTCGCTTGCTGCGGCGCCATTCTCGAGATAAGTTTTCATCAAGGTAGCGTCTATTTGGTATTTCAGTTAAGCCATCTATCGAAGCTAGCATTTCTAGCAAATCATTTTTTTGCTTTATGAGGAGTTGGTTCCGCACTCTAACGCGAACAATAGAAGGACTAAATGGCTTGGTTATGTAGTCCATTGCACCGAGCTCTAAGCCCTTTGCTTCATCATCATGGCTACGATTGGCTGATATAAATATAATAGGAATAGACTGAGTTATTGGGTTTTCTTTAAGCTCCACAAGTACTTGATAGCCGTCAATTCCAGGCATAATTACATCAAGGATTATTAAATCAACTTGCGCTGTTTTTACAAAGGTCAGTGCTTTTTCACCACTTTCAACCAAGAACACGTCGTGTTCTGCTTTAAGTGTTTTTTCAAGTACTAATCTGTTGATTGGATCATCATCCACAATAAGTACTTTAGCTCTTTTCGACATCCCTAACCCCTAGCCCTTTTATAAAAACAATTACCTGTTCTAGCTGTATGATAAGCTCTTGTAGTGTTATTTCAATAGGCTTATTAGTTGTTTTAAGCGTTCTTTCACACAATAAAGCACAATGTGATAATCGTCTAAAACCTAAATTACCAGCTACACCCTTGATACTATGCACTAAACGTACCAAATCATCCTTATTGGTTGTTTCTTCTAGTTGCGATAGCTGGGTTTCACACAAGCTAGCAAATTTATCAATCATCGTATTAAGTAGTTTTTCATCCATACTAAACTGCGTTAAAGCAAATGATTTTTCAAAAAAGCTTGGTTTAACTAAGTTTAAATCAGCAATTGCATCAATAAGTACTTTAGCAACAACCGGTTTAGTTAAATGTTTATTCATGCCGCACTTTAAAGAACGTTCTACATCAGCAGGTTCACAATGAGCCGTTAAAGCAAAAATAGGCAGTTGCTTTGCGTCAAACTGTTGACGAATCAAAGCGGTTGCTTGACAGCCATCGATTTTCGGCATTTGCACATCCATCAATATTAAGTCAGGCTTTAAAACTTGCAATAATTCCATACCAATTGATGCGCTTAAAGCCGTGACAACATTTACGTTTGCTTGGCGAAGAACACTGCTAATTATTTCTAAGTTAAGCTGATTATCATCAATTGCTAATACAAGTAGACCCGATATATCAGCTTTACTTTCAGTTGCACTGTTTACTGCGGCACTTGTATTAACTATAGGCTTTTGCTGAGAGTTCAAACTAAATAGCCTTTGCCCTAATGCCGATGCTTTAACGTGATGCGCAGCTAAGTGCTCGCTTGTCGGTAAATTAAGTGTGTGCTGATGATTAATAATAATTACCGATGTTTCTTTAGCTGATAACGAATCATTAATCGCTTCAACATTTAAAAGTGCAGGTAAGTCAGCTGCATCAATTATTATTTTTTGAGTATTAGAGAGCTTAATTGGGTATTTTAGTACCTCATCTAAATTAATATTAGCAAGTTCGTTATATGCATTTGTCACCTGCTTAAGCTCTTTACTTTGATCAGATAAAATAGCCAATGTATTAGTCGGTAGCACTGTGTTTTTAGTGGTATCAACTAACAAGCTAATACTGAAATAAAATTCGCTGCCGTGGCCTTTTTTACTCTTTAAAGCAATCTCCCCACCCATTAACGATACTGCATGTTTAACAATAGCTAAACCTAGCCCAACCCCTTGGTGTATGCGGGTTGAAGATTCATCACCTTGAGTAAAAGCATCGAATAAGCGACTTTGATCGGCTTCATCTATACCCATGCCAGTATCAATTACTTTAAAGCAAATATGCTGTTGCTCTAGGCTATCGCTTTCAATAAGTTCCATTTTTAAAGTAATGGAACCTGTTTTTGTAAACTTAACGGCATTAGTTAATAAGTTACCTAATATTTGCTGCAAACGTATACTGTCGCATATCAAATCAGGTGCTATTAGCGGGTCAATATCAATAAAAAATTCAATACCTTTTCCTTCGCACAATGGAGCCGTTAAGCTTTCACAAATATCTACTAGCTCAACCATGCTAAAAGACGCTTGTTTTAAATCGGTTTGCGAACCTTCAATACGTGCAAAATCAAGCATTCTATTAAGCATTAATAACAAGCTTTGTGCTGCATGCTTAGCTTGATCCGTTTGTTGTAATTGCTTTTGCGTTAAGCCTTGCTCAATTAACATATCAAGCAACCCTAAAACAGCGTTCAAAGGGGTACGTATTTCATGACTTAAATTGGCTATAAAGCGGCTTTTAGCTAGGGTTGCTCGTTCGGCATCAAGTTTTGATTTAGTTAAGGCACTCACATCCTGAATGTGTATAACATAATAAGCTGGATCGCGGTTTTCATCCCAGACAAGCGATACACTTAGTTGCAACCAGCTTGTTAAACCCCCTTGAGCAAGCGTTAAATGGTATACGCGTTTTTTGTCATCTAGCAATTGCGCTAATGTGCTTTTTATTTGCTGCCATTGGGAGTCACCAAATAATGCTTTCAACTGCTCCCCAACTAGTACTGGCTGATCAGAAAACTGCTTTCTTGCTGCTTTATTAACTTGTAATATTGTGTGTTCAAGCGAGAGTAAAACCACGCAGTTAGCCGCAAATTCAATGGCACTTCTAAATTTAGATTCAGATGATTTTAAGGCCAATAATGTTTGTTGCTGTTCAGTAATATCGCGGCCAATACCCATGGTTCCTAACAGGTGTTGGTGCTCGTTATAAAAAGGTGCAATAGTAAGTTGATACGATTTTGTATCGGTTTCTATTCGCTGTTCAACACTATTTCTGTTTTGTAATACTTGTTTTTCAAGCGCATTTATTTGCTGATCATTGTCACCTAAATCATCTACATATTTACCAACTAATGCAGTTTGATCTTTACCGATATACGCCTCAAATGCTTTATTGCATCCTAAGAATGAACCATCAATATTTTTAAAGTAAATAAGGTCTGGCACACTGTTTAGCATAGTGTTGAGCAAAGCTAAGTGGCGCTCTTTCGCTTCGTAACTGCGGCTTAGCTTTTCTGATTGCAACTGAACCTGGTCGTCCAGAGCTTTATTTGCACTTTGTAATGAATCAACTAACTGTTTGTTTTTAGTAAATACACGCTTCACTTTAGAAAACCAAGGTTGCCAGCTCAGTGGTACTTTGTAATTTAGCTGCTCTTCTTGCTGTGTACCGTTACTCTCAAGGTATGACATTAAATGAGTCATCGGCTTTATAAAAATGCGCTGACTTAACCAAAAAAACACGCCAAACATAATACTTAAAAATAGCGTTAAAAAAGTAAACTCTAGTAATATCTCATACTTAATTGAGCTTATTAATTGGGGTTTGTGCTCGTAAAATGCTGCGTGAATAGGTAACTCATCCATAGGCTGCATAAAGTAATTACTATCACTAGTTAATACTGTTTTTTGACTCTGATGATTGGCCAAGTCTGGCCAATAATTTTTTAACGCAGTCGCTTGCTCTATTATCTGTTTAGAGCTGGCGATAATTTGATGCGATTGGTTCATAAAAACGTATTCACCACTGTTCGGTGACACCTTTTTTAACCATCCAGAAATTGCTTGAACATCATAAATTAAAATAATGTAATCGGCTGAGCCAGTGCTTCGTTGTCGACCAATAGCAAAATACGAATTGTCATTCACTTTAACAATAGGGCTTGAAGTAAGTTTGTTTTGCGCAAATTTTGGCTTAAATTTTCCATTTAAAATTTCAGTAAGCATTAAACTTTGGCTTTTGTTGTGCCTGCTTACATAAGCAAAACCATTATCATCAACATACGCTACAGCAGATAACGACTGCATTAACGCAAGCGTTGTATTAAACGAAGGCCCTAATGTAATAGCCTGCTGCCACTGCATTAATGCCTTAGCAGATAACGCAAACTCACCTTTACCCACTATTTCAGTACTTTGATCAATAAAATGACGATAATAGTAACCATCATATTGATTTATGCCTTCGAGCAAATCTTGGTTTATTTTGGGATAAGTCGCTTGCTCGTATAAGTTAAACATGGTGGTAAGTAGATTACTCACCGAGTCCATCCCGTGGGTAACTTGCGCTGAAACATTTGTAAAATCAGCTTCGCGTTTTTCAACCGTCCGCTCAAGCTTTATATTATATAAGTGCAAGCACAGTAAAAAAGCGACAATCAATGGCACTAACAGCGCAATAAATAATGAACGATAATAATGCTTCAGAGGTAAAAAATTCAATGTACTGCCTGCCATTTGGCTCGAAAATCAATCGATAGACTATCGAGCCAATTTGTTAAGCGCAAGTTATAAATTTTCTTCTGCAAATGACGCTAAGCGACTACGCACAACACCGTTGAGGTTTATTGTTGCGCTGCCTTCAAAGTTTTTAAAGCGCTCTACTATGTACGTCAAGCCCGATGTTACTGGCGTTAAATAGTTACTATCAATTTGCGCCAAGTTACCTGTACAAATTAATTTAGTACCTTCGCCGCAGCGAGTAATAATCGTCTTAAGCTGAGATGCCGTTAAATTTTGGCTCTCATCTAAAATTACCACCGCATTTTGAATGCTACGCCCGCGCATAAAGTTAACCGATTTAAACTGTACATTAGCCTTCTCCATAATGTAGTTTCGGCTTGATATCGGATTTTCGTCGCCTTTGTGCAATACCTCCAGCGTATCAGTGATAGCTGCAAGCCATGGCGCCATTTTTTCCTCCTCCGTGCCTGGTAAAAACCCAATAGACTCTGCTATTTCTGGCGTATTACGGGTAACTATTACTTTATCGTAAATACCTTTTTCGATGACCATTTCAAGAGCGCTGGCAAGTGCTAACAAGGTTTTACCGCACCCTGCTGGTCCTGTTAAAATAACAAGCTCAATACTTGTATCTAGCAGCGCATCGAGCGCCATTCCCTGATAAATATTTTTGGGCTTAACGCCCCATGCTTGTTGATGCATTAAACGCTCAACACCAATATCTTTGAGCGTTATGTGCTCGTCATCGTACGATTTAACGCGCGCCGCAAAATGCTCCCCTCCATCAAGTAAATATTCATTACAAAATACATCTGGTATTAAGTTTTTAGGCACATGATGAAACGTATCGCGTCCGTGCTGCTGCGTATTACACTCCCCTACATGATCCCAAAAATCCCCTTCAATTTTTTTATAACCACTAGTGAGTAGGCTTATATCGTCAATAAGTTGGTCGGTACGATAATCCTCAACATATTTAAGCCCGGCGCCTTTGGCTTTTAAACGCATGTTTATATCTTTTGTAACAAGTATTACTTTTGAATCACTGTGCTGCTTTTGTAAGTACACGGCGCAATTGATAATACGATGGTCGTTTTCGTTACCAGGCAAACCAGAAATGGAGTCGGCAAATAAATGGTCGTTTACAATAATGAGGGTACCGGCAGAGCTCGCTTTTGCCTTTTTGTTACTCGGCAGCGCCACGCCTTGTAGCATTTGTTCGGGCGTTGCATTTTTAAGTACTTCATCTAATCCACGAATAGCGACGCGCGCATCACGGCTTACGTCGTGTTTTCTGTCTTTTATATGGTCAAGCTCTTCAAGCACCGTCATCGGAATTACAACGTCATGCTCTTGAAAAGACAAATAAGCGAGTGGTTCGTGAAGTAGTACGTTGGTATCTAGCACATACATTTTACTTTCAAGGTTCGAAGCTTTTTCCATAGCACTTTCCTTACGTTTTATGATTTTTATGCTATACCAAAATAACTAAGTAAAACGGGCAAAACTTAAACCTGCAATACTTAATTGCTAAGGCATAATGTAAGTTTAGTCTATTTGTCATAAAAGTCCGTTTTATTACAAACTGTAATTAGTTTTGATTTACCTAAAAAAGAGTCATAAACAAGCTGTTTTAATAGTAATAATTAACACTTACAAAATTAATTAAAAGTGAGCCAAATAGCGCCTTGCAGTGGTGTTAGCTTACAGGTAACATAGCCGCCTTTTTCATCATAGACGAGACATACATGAATTTTTCCTTAGGTCAGCGTTGGATCAGTGATACAGAGTCAGATTTAGGATTAGGCACCGTTGTTGCCATTGAAGGCCGTCAGGTCAGCATATTATTTCCTGCCAGTGGTGAAAACCGTGTTTATTCTAGTGCAGAGGCACCTGTTACCCGTGTGGCATTTAATCCTGGCGATGTGATCAAAAGCGTTGAAGAATGGGAATTAGAAGTAGAGTCTATTGAAGTACAAGGCGAGTTACTCTGTTATCACGGCACCCGTGTTGATAATGGCGAAACGGCCAAGTTAAAAGAGACCTTTTTAGATCATTTTATTAAGTTTAATAAACCACAAGATCGTTTATTTGCAGGCCAAGTCGATCGTTTTGATCGCTACACACTTCGCTACCAAACGTGGTTACATAAATTTGAACGTGAGCAATCGCCTATTAAAGGCTTAATTGGTCAGCGTGCTAATCTTATTCCACACCAGCTTTATATTGCCCAAGAAGTGGGTAAACGTTTTGCACCACGCGTACTTTTATCAGATGAAGTAGGCCTTGGTAAAACAATTGAAGCGGGCATGATACTACATCAACAAATTATTAGTGGCCGTGCGAGTCGCGTACTTATTGTGGTGCCTGAAAACTTACAGCACCAATGGTTAGTAGAAATGCTACGCCGCTTTAACTTACGCTTTTCTATTTTTGATGAAGAGCGCTGCGACGAAGCGTTTGCAGATTCTCCAAACGTATTTGATACAGAGCAACTAGTACTTACCAGCCTTGAGTTTTTAACCAAGAAAAAACGTTGGTTTGAACAAGCAACGCTTGCTGATTGGGATCTTTTAGTAATAGATGAAGCCCATCATCTAAGTATCAATAACGGCAAGCCAAGCTCAGAGTACCAACGTATGGCAGAGCTTAGCCAAGATATTCCGGGCCTTATTTTGCTTACAGCAACGCCTGATCAACTTGGTCACAGCAGTCACTTTGCGCGTTTACAATTACTCGATCCGGATCGTTTTTACGACTACGACGTGTTTAAAGAAGAAGAAGCAAATTATAAAGACGTAGCGCAAGCGGCAAATCAATTACTGCAAGAGCAAGCTCTGGACGACGCAGCCAAAGCCACGCTAATTGAGCTATTAAAAGAAACCGATATTACTGATATTCTTGAAAAAGCACAGCAAGGTGATTTACCAGCGCGTAAAGAAATACTTAACATGCTACTCGATCGCCATGGCACAGGTCGTATATTATTCAGAAATAGCCGCAGCGGCATTGATGGCTACCCAAGCCGTAAATTACACGCCTACCCAATGGCATTACCAAAGCAGTATAAAACGGCTATGTCGGTTCTTGGTAACATGGGCGGCATTCAAAACCCTGAACTAAGTGCACACCGTGCTCTGTTTCCTGAAAAAATATTTCAAGAATTTGAAGGCGAAAGCGCAAGCTGGGGTTTATTCGATCCACGCGTAGATTGGTTAATCGACACTCTTAAAACACTTAAGCGCGAAAAAGTACTGCTTATATGTGCTAAAGCTGAAACCGCTATTAGCCTTGAGCAAATACTGCGTGAACGTGAAGCAATTAAAGCGTCGGTATTTCACGAAGGCATGTCTATTATTGAGCGTGACCGCGCTGCTGCATTTTTTGCAGACGAGTACGATAATGCACAAATATTACTGTGTTCAGAAATTGGCTCAGAAGGTCGTAATTTCCAGTTCTCGCATCACTTAGTACTGTTTGATTTACCACTGAACCCAGATTTGCTCGAACAACGTATTGGTCGATTAGACCGTATAGGTCAAACGCAAGATGTGAACATTCATGTGCCATATTTTGAAAACACCGCTCAAGAAGTATTGCTACGTTGGTACAACGAAGGTCTAGATGCATTCGAATCTACATCAACAACTGGCCAAATGCTTTATAAAGAGTTCCGTGACGATCTACTTGAATATATTTCTGCGCATAACTGCGATGAAGACGAACTCGATCCATTACTTGAGCAAGTAGCACAGCAAAATGCAGTACTGCGTAAAAAAATGGAAAGCGGACGAGATCGTTTACTAGAGCTACATTCATCGGGTCAAGGTGCTGCAGATTCGCTTGTAGCTGAAATAGAAAAACTCGATAATCAGTTTGAATTACCAAGCTACATGATCAACGTGTTCGACACATTTGGCGTAAGCCAAGAAGATAAAGGCGAAAACACCATTATCTTAAAGCCAACGGAACATATGTTAAATGCATCGTTCCCATCGCTTAAAGAAGACGGTATGACGGTTACCTTTGATCGCGACACTGCACTTTCGCAAGAAGACGTACATTTTATCAGCTGGGATCACCCTATGGTGCAAGGCACCATGGATATGATTTGTGACGACGACTTTGGTAGCGCATCGGTGGCTTTACTTAAAAACAAAAAGTTACCGCCTGGTACCTTTTTTGTTGAGCTTATTTTTGTTGCAGAAGCAATGGCACCAAAAGTATTGCAAGTTGGTCGCTTTTTACCGCCTACACCAATTCGTATATTACTCGATAAAGCAGGTAATAACCTAGGTGAAAACGTGGCATTTGAAGGCTTTAATCAGCAGTTATCAGCCGTTGGCCGCCAAACAGCAAGTAAGCTTGCAGGTGCATTGCAAAGCGCTGTTCACCCGATGATCACTACCGCTAAAGATATGGCACAAGAAAAACTTGAAGTTATTCGCGCAGCGTCACTTGCTAAAATGCAAACGTCACTCAGTGAAGAGCAAGAGCGACTTGTTGCCCTTAAGCAAATTAATCCGAATATTCGCCAAGAAGAAATTACCTTCTACGATAAGCAACGTAACGACCTAACTACGTATATTGAAAAAACGCAGTTACAACTTGATGCAATTCGCTTAATAGTGGTTTCACACTAAATATTTAGTTTTTGAGCCGACTCCAGAGTAAATTTAGAGTCGGCAATTAAGCTTAATTGATATAAATAGCTATATCTTTTTAAACTTCATTTAAAAACCACGTGCTCTTATTTTACTATGAGCCAATTCTACCCTCTCTAGCTATATATTAAGCCCTTTGTTGGACTGTTGATTTTGCCCAACATAACCGTATCTAAAAACTCAAGCTGCACTCTATACAACTATTCTGTGAGATAGTTGATAGGTTTATTTTCCCTTGCATAAAGTTGTTTTTTTGTTAACCTACTCGCCTTCCATTTTAGTCTTTTTGAGGTGTTTATGGCGTTTCTATCTCGTTCGATATTGGCGTTATCCATGGCGCTCTCAAGCACTAGTGTCTTTGCTCAAGCCCAATGCGATGTTGAATTACGTCATGGTTTAATTATTACTGACGATGCAATTCGCATATTAGATAAAGGCCAAACTCGTGTCCAAATTAATAACAATAACCAACTGTTTATTCGCGGTTATTGGGTTGATTTAAGCGATGACGAAAGCAAAGTACTCGAACAGTTTAGTAATGGTATTCGCCACACAGTCCCCGAATTAGTAAACCTTGCTACCGATGGTGTTAACTTAGGTTTAAGCGCTATTGAACACGTAGTTGAAGGTATGTCAGACAAAGAACCTGAAGTACTTAAAACACAATTGCAGTATGTAGAGCGCGCGCTAATGGATAAGTTTAAGCGCGGAGATGACTTCTTTTTTATAGCCCCTCAATCACTTTCGCAAATAGATGATTTTTTTACTAAAGAGATCAGCCAGCAAATTCACTCTGCTGTGCATGGATCGTTAGGTGCTATTTTGGTATCACTTGGAGATGCGTTTAAATCGCGTGAAGGTAATATAGAAGATCGCATTAACGACATGGGGCAACGCATGGATATTATCTCAAGAGAAATTGATAAATCGCTACAAAAAAAGGCACATCAATTAGAGCTTAAGGCTTCTGAGTATTGCGAATGTTTAAATGCACTCGATGTAACCGAATCTCGCTTACAGGCAATAGTACCTGGTATGGCCGATTACGATTTAGTGCAAATAAAGTCTTAGAGTACGTATTCGTTTTTAGAATAAAATAACACCGAGTATAAATATACTCGGTGTTTTGCTTTATGATTGATTTAAAATAAGCGCTTCTACTTTTTATTCTAAATTGGTGAGCCCGGTGGGATTGGCAGCACTTTAAAGTTGTTTGGCCATTGCCCTTTAATTAAAAACTGATTTACTTGCTCAGCTAAATATTGCTTAAACGCACTCTCGCCAGTACTTGTATGGCTCAGCATTGAGTTTTGGTTAAAGTCTTCACTCAATTTAACTAAGTAGTAACGTAACTGCGCTTGCACTTCAGGGCTTGCACTATCGCTTGCTACTAAATCAGCCATGGCTTTTGCAGTTAAAAATTGCACGCGCTGAGTTATTTTACCTGTCATTGTATTAGGTGATGACGCGTTAAACACTTGGCCATATAGCTCCTCAAGTAACTCATCTAAACTATAAAAGTCATTACTACGTGCTTGCTGCTGCGCTAGGCGGTTTAAACGTTGTGCGTTTAATAAAAGCGACAAGCTGTGCTGCACTGCAACCTCGGGTAATGCCATTGCATCGAGCGTTAACCCTGTGCGCCCAACTATGCTCTCGCGCGACTTAGACTCGCCGTATGCTTTTGGTGGAATAAGTGATAGTACCGATTCAGGAAGTAATAAGTTACTTGGCTTAAGCGTTGCAAAAATAGCGTTTACCGCTTCTTGTTGCATTTTTTTATCAACCACTTGCGCACCTTTTACGGGTGAGTCACTGCGTGTTTCGTATTCGTAATCAACACCGGCTATAAGCTTCACCGCAGCCTCAACCTGAAAACGGTGAAACAGATAAAGCGGAACTAGTTTTTCCTCTAATTGCGATAATGAATCGCCCGTTTTAATATTATTAATACCAAACTGCGAAAGCGCTTTTTTACGTACGTCGAGTACTCGTAAAAGCTCCTGCGAAGGATTAGTGCCGTTATCCCATAAATGAGCGGTTGGATGTGCGCCACCTTTAGCACGAGCGTCGCTATCTGATATAAACTCAAGGCCTTTAGTTTTGTTCTCTTTTAAAATAGCAGCGAGTTCTGCGCTTTCATCTTGGTTAGTGAAATCGCTATAGCCATATTTAATTACTTGGGTATCCCATACGCCCATGCCTGTTGCATACCCGCGCGTTACATCAAGCTTACCTTGTTCATTAAAACTAAGTAGCGGATGTGGGTAATCCATTACAGAAGCTCTATCACCTACCGATGCCGCAAAGTTATGAGCAATACCTAACGTGTGACCAATTTCATGCGCACTTAATTGGCGAATACGATCAAGCGCCATTGCTTGCAAGTTTTTAGCAACTTCATTGCCTTTTAAATAAGGAGCAGCGAGTGCTTCAGCTATTAAAATATCTTGGCGAACACGCAATGAGCCAAGTGTTACATGCCCTTTAAGTATTTCACCTGTACGTGGGTCGATTACAGAACTTCCGTATGACCAACCACGCGTTGCACGGTGTACCCATTGAATGACGTTGTAACGAATATCCATAGGGTCGGCACTACTTGGCAACACTTTTACTATAAATGCATTTTTATATCCTGCAGCAGTGAATGCGTCGTTCCACCATTTTCCACCTTCAAGCAAAGCGCTTTTAACGGGCTCTGGAACGCCAGGATCAAGGTAATAAACAATTGGTTTAACAGGTTCACTAATAGGTAAACTTGAGTCCTTTTTAGTTAGACGATGACGCGGTATATAACGCACATACATAGACTCACCAAGCGGCGCTGCGTAATCTTTATGTTCTATACTCCAAAAACCTGATTGCGGATTAAACTTACGAGGTGTGTAGTTATCATCTGGTAATTGAATAAGTGAATGATGCATATGAACAGTAAGCGCATATGGGTCGGCACTTACTTGGCGAACAAATTCACCTGGTTTTGTGCCCTTAAATGTAAGTACGGCTTCAAGCTCGGTGTTTTTTACAAATGCTTTTGAGCGATTCATATAAACGGCGCTACGTGATTCATCAAGGCTAAAGTTGCCTTGCTTACGTGCAGCAAGCGTGCGACTTACACCGTGTACATCACTTAATAAATAAGGCGTGTAATCAATAAGTGCTGTGGCTTTATCTTCTGCGACTACTTTAAAACCAGCAAGTATACTTGATGCAAACGCTTCTTTAATACTTTGCTGTTCAGCCTTGTTACTTGTATTAGCACGATAGTAAGTATTTACAGCGCGTAGCATTACTTTGTCGCCAAAACGCTCAAACTGCACAAGGTGAGTATTACCAAGCTGACCTCTATCAAGGCCTATGTCGTTAGAGCCAATACCGTAAGGCAAGCTTTGCTGCAGTAAAAATTGTTGTTCAAACTTATCAACTTTTAAATATACTTTTCCGTTTTGGGTATCGTAAAAAAACGAATAATAGCCCGGAAAATGATTCATTTGCGTAGTAAATTCATCAATTGACTTAATTGCTGCGTGCGCTTGAGTTATGATAGAGCACAGCACAGTAAAGAATATGTAACTTAGTAGTGGTATTTTTTTCATAATCTTATCTTTGTTATTTGTGTTTTAAGTACGATTAGGTGGTCCCATTATAGGGTGCTATTTAAACAATACAGTTATTTAAGACGAATTTCAGCGCTCTAAGCTAATCTCTCTCACATTATGATTGGTTTTAACACGTTATCAGGAAAATAGAATGCGTAGACTCCCTCCAGTATTACTTGAAGATGGTTGTTCAAGAGAACTTTTATCATTAATTCGAACAATTTTAGCGGCATGTAAAGAAATTTCGTTTCGCGTTGGTCAAGGCGCGCTTTCTGGCGTATTAGGCTCAACCCTTGATGAAAACATTCAAGGTGAAACTCAAAAAAAGCTCGATGTATTATCTAATCAGCTGTTAAAAGATATTTTACTGGAATCAGGTACGGTTAAAGCAATCGCGTCTGAAGAAGAAGACTACACAGTAGCAGGTAACCCAGACGCTAAATTTATAGTGGCATTTGACCCACTCGATGGCTCGTCAAATACCGATATTAACTCACTTGTGGGTACTATATTTTCTATTATGGAAGCGCCTGCAGGTTCTGACGCTGCTGATCAAAGCATATTTATGCAGCCCGGCCATAAGCAAGTTGCTGCAGGTTACGTGCTTTACGGTCCGTCAACAATGCTTGCGCTGACTACAGGTAAAGGCACGCGCATGTTTACTCTTGATAAAACACAAGGCAGCTTTTTACTTACACAAGATTTTGCCGAAATCCCTGCTGATACAAACGAATTTGCCATTAATACGTCTAACCAACGCCATTGGCAGCCAGCTATGCAAAACTATATCAATGATTTGCTAGCAGGCGATACAGGCCCGCGCGCTAAAAACTTTAATATGCGCTGGATTGCAGCAATGGTGGGCGATGTGCATCGCGTGCTTAGCCGTGGTGGTTTGTTTACTTACCCTACCGACACTAAAGATCCTAAAAAGCCAAATAAATTACGCCTACTTTATGAAGCAAACCCAATGGCTATGTTAGTAGAGCAAGCTGGCGGTATCGCATCGACCGGTACTGAGCGTATTATGGATATTCAGCCTGATGCAATCCACCAGCGAGTAGCTGTTATTTTAGGTTCTAAAAACGAAGTAGAAACGTGCTTGGGATATCATAAATAATCGCTTAAAACGGTTGTCTTCAATTTAAAAAACCGCATTCAATTGAAGTGCGGTTTTTTTGTAGGTGAGGTTTTATACCTCATTTTTTAACACCAAAGCTACATTACATGAGCGCGAAGTAAATTCGCACCTACGGTTTAGTGTATGTTGTAGGTGAGGTTTTACACCTCACTTTTTAAACACCAAAGCTACGTTATATGAGCGCGAAGTAAATTCGCACCTACGGTTTAGTGTATATTGTAGGTGAGGTTTTACACCTCGCTTTTTAAACACCAAAGCCACGTTACATGAGCGCGAAATAAATTCGCACCTACGGTTTGGTGTATGTTGTAGGTGAGGTTTTACACCTCGCTTTTAAACACCAAAGCCACGTTACATGAGCGCGAAATAAATTCGCACCTACGGGGTTGGCGTTTGTTGTAGGTGAGGTTTTACACCTCGCTTTTTAAACTCCAAAGCCACGTTATATGAGCGCGAAGTAAATTCGCACCTACAGGGTTGCACATATTGTAGGAGAGGTTTTACACCTCGCTTTTTAAATACCAAAGCCACGTTACATGAGCGCGAAATAAATTCGCACCTACAGGTCTATGCCCCATGTTGTAGGTGAGGTTTTATACCTCGCTTTTTAAACACCAAAGCCACGTTACATGAGCGCGAAATAAATTCGCACCTACGGTTTGGTGTATGTTGTAGGTGAGCTTTTACACCTCGCTTTTTAAACAAATCAAACTTTTACTAACGCAACTATTTGAGCAAGCTTTTGATGATTAAGCTCTCCCATTTGCTCGCTATTACTGAGCGCATAAATAAAACCTTCGTGCTCAGTACAATCAATATCATCTCGCGATTCAATTACGTTTGCCCAAAGCTCTAAATCATCTAAGTCTATTTCGTTACTTAAACAGCGTTTAAGCACATCAATTAAAACCTCGGTTGAGAGAGTATAATGAGTTTTATTGCTATCAGCAGGGCTTGAAACGATAACCGATATAGCTTCGTCCCTTTGCTCACCAAATGTAATAAATTCAGCTAATGCTTTTTGTGTATTCATAATATTTGTTATTCTTGGCTCACTGTTACTAAAAAGAATTATAATGACTGAACTTAACTGCACTCAATGCCACAGTACTTTAACGTGTAATGTAGACGATATATCAGCGTGTTGGTGCAATGAGCTGCCGGCTATTTTACCGCTTGATATCACAGCAACAAGTTGTTTATGCCGCAAGTGTACGCTTAATAAAATAAATACTTTTTTAGAGGGTGTTTATACACAACCTATTAAAACCCAAATAGACTTTGCAAAGCAATATAGAGGTAACGACAATTTAATTGAAGGGCTCGACTACACCATGCAAAGTGGTTACATGGTATTTAGTAAGTGGTTCTTTTTAAAGCGTGGTTCGTGCTGCAAAAATGGTTGTAAAAACTGCCCTTATGGTTTTAGAAAGTAAAAGCTATTTAATACAACTACGAGCAAACATTGGTTTTTACCTTCTCATTTTCTTCTCTTTCACTTCTCCTTGTGAATAATATTTTTAAGTACTGTTATTCACAAGGAGGTTTAGAGGCGCTGCGCTTTTAGAGTAAGTGATTGTATAAAAAGAGTATTCAAATGCGAGCAAGCACTGGTTTTTACCTTCTCATTTTCTTCTCTTTCACTTCTCCTTGTGAGTAATATTTTTAAATACTGTTATTCACAAAGAGATTTAGAGGCGCTGCGCTTTTAGAGTAAGTGATTGTATAAAAAGAGTATTCAAATACGAGTAAGCATTGGTTTTTACCTTCTCATTTTATTCTCTTTCACCTCTCCTTGTGAGTAATATTTTTAAATACTGTTATTCACAAAGAGGTTTAGAGTCGCTGCGGCTTTAACGTGAGCAAGCTCTAAACCCACAACACATCTACTTTTCTCCTGTGGCGATGGGTAATGAATCACTTGCACCCCACTCGCTCCACGAGCCATCATAAACGCTTAAATTACTGTAACCACATTCAGTAGCAAATAACGCTAAAACACAGGCTGTAATACCTGATCCACAGCTAAATTGTAGCTGCTGCGCATCACCGATTACGTCACTAAATATCGCTTTAATTTCGGCAAGTGGTTTAGCTTCACCTTTATTAAGTAAATCCATAAAAGGCAACGAGCAACTATTTGGGATATGCCCGCTACGCATGCCTTTTCGGGGTTCACTTTCTTCGCCTGTAAAACGCTTATAAGCACGTGCATCTAGCAATACAGTGCTGGGCTCATCAATTGCGTCAACCACTTGTTGGCTATTGATAAAATACTCAGAATTATAGCTTGCCGTAAAATCACCTTTACCTAACGATTTGCTATAACCTTGCTGTGTGGCGTAACCGCTTTCTAACCACCTTTTAAGGCCACCACTGAGTACTTTTACGTTGTGGTGCCCCATAGCTTTAAACATCCACCACGCCCTTGCTGCGCTAAATAAACCGCCATCTTCGTATACAACTATAAACGAATCGTTATTTACACCTGCATTTTGCATCACGTGGGTAAACTGCTGCTCGCTGCATACCGTACTTGGTAAGGGATTTGATCTATCGGCCAACTCGTTTTTTATGTCAAAACGTTTAGCGTTGGGCAGCATTGCTTGCGGCGAATAAGTACCCAAAACACCTGGGCGCAGCATACCTGCATCAAATATCACTAATGCAGGGTTGTGGAGTTGCTCGTGTAATTGCTGACAGCTAATTAGGTTTTTCATTAACTATTTAGCACTACATATTTTGTCTAAGACGTTTCTTAATTTTGTACTAGATGTATGAGATGTATAAGAGAAATAACATATCTCAACATTAAACTTTTTAAAGTCAGCTTCTATTTGGTTCCACTTATCGGTGCCCTTCCAATCATCACCCACGAACATTTTATCAAATTTTAAGTTGTTCCAGGCTTCTTCTTTGTCATAATTAACCTGAGGAACAACTTCATCAACAAATTTTATTGCTTCAACTATTTCCATACGCTCCTGAAAAGGAATCACTGGCTCTTTATTTTTAGCTGACTTGCTTAACTCATCGGTAGTAATACCCACAATTAAGTAATCACACTCTAATTTGGCTCTTTTCAGAATATTTAAATGACCTATGTGGAATAAGTCAAAAACACCCGTTGTATATCCAATTTTTTTCATTTCTAAAGCCTAATTATAATTTAGAGTTTATAAATCCTTTTAGTAGTTCGATTACATCCAAATACTTTTGTAATAGTTACTTATTTTTCATTAAATATTGAACAATTCTATTACTTGCCTTACCGTCCATTTTACCCGCTAACTTTTCTGACAAAGACAATCTAATATTAGCTAAGCTTTCTGGTTCAGCCAGTTGTTGTTCAACTAACTTTTTAAGGTTTTTATATTTTTTGGCGTGTATAGCAACATTCGCATACTCACCATAATCTTGATCCATTCGCTTTTTAAAACGATATGAAAATATTCCTTTGTATCCCCACCGCAACTTCAAAAAATCGCACCAAATGACCGGCTTGTTTAACAGAGCAAATTCAAATAAAGCTGAAGATGCATCACTAATCAATAAATCTGCTTTATCTAAAAAAGGCACTAGCGAATAATCTTCTACTTTTGCTAAGTATACATTGGGATACGTTGACCAATGATCTAGCAATTTCAAGTGTTTTTTATAACGCTCTTTACTAATAGAAAAGTAATGAGGTTTTATTAAGATGTTATAATCGCCAAAATGTTCCGGCCAATTTTCAGGAAATAACTCTAAGCTGCTTGGATAAAATGTAGGAGCGTATAAAATAGTTTGTTTTTTATTATCAAAGTTAGTTAATTCTAACGTGCCATCAATTTTTTCCTTATTGAAAATAGGGTCTAATTTGCAAAAGCCTACATCAACAAATTCATCATTTGGATACATTGATTTTAAACGGTTTAGCCTGTACTGACCTTCAACAAACCTAACCGTCATTGCTTGACTAGACTTAGTATAGTAACTTGATTTAGGGCCTATTCCGTGTCCAAGCTGAGCGCTTTTAGATACTTTATGTAAGCGGTCTAGGTAACAAAAAGAGTTAGCAAAAAAAACCCAATCAGCTTTTTCATTTTCGTAATAAGCAATTGATTGTTGTTGTTCGTTAACCCAGATGTGCTCTAAGTCATAGTCATCTATAACACGCTGAATTAAATGTTCATGGCTATTTTTATAAAATACAAATTTACTTTTGATGCCATTTCTACATAATTCTTTATATACAGGGATATACTGAGGGAGATAGTAAAGGCTTTGTGTATCAAAAATTATATTCATATAGGATCACTATTATTTTTTCTTTATATTCTACCTTGAAAGGAGCATAACAAAAACAAAGTGATTACATTTTTATGATTTCATCACGAAGTGGCGCCATTCTAGAAAGAATATCGTTTTGTAAGCTATGGCTAACATCTTGCTCATTCATTGCATTTATAAGCAAATCAACAACATGATTAAAATCTTTCTCTGTAATATGCATACCAGTATGAATTGCCACCATAGAGTCGCCATCGTATGTACACGGGCCCTCTACTAACATGCACATATGATTAATAAATCCTTGGCGGAAATGCGCTATATTACTGTGTTCAAAGTAATGAATTATCTGCTCGTCATTGCCTATTTGATAGATAAAGCTATCAACAATCCTGCCTATCCCCGCTTTACCATCCAGCTTTTGATAAAGTGAGAGCTTAGTAGAATTTGCACACCCACTAAGCAACCCTAAACAAATCAAAAAAATACCAACGCTTTTCATTACCAATACCCTGTTACCGATAAATACCAACCTGTTTGATCGTCAGCCCCTGCAATGCTTCCTAAATCAAGGTAAGCCGCTGTCACACTCACATGCTTGTTAGGCATCCACGCTACAAATAAGTCTTTCCAATCTTGTTCACCTAAGTTTAAGTTATTTGATTTTTGACGATACTCAACACCTACGGCTACTTCACGACTAAAAAATAGTGCTGTGCTGCCTTCAAATAATACTTTTCCGCTAGTATTTTCTCCACCGTAACCAAGTAGACCAAGTTGATTAGCTTCACTGTATCGTGTAGTTACGTTCCAAAACCAGTTATAGCCAGCAATAGCCCCTAAATGTAATTTACTAGCAGCGAGGTAGTAGTCAGTACCGCTAGTCTCTTCTGCGCCTACAAGTGTTGCAATACTGCCATCATCCAGTGATTTATGCTGAATTCCTAAGCTAAGCTGTGGCCAATCACTGTAAACAATATCGCCGTACAAACGTATTTTAGCACCTGTAATTGATTGCTCTATTTCAGCATCAAGTGCTGGTACATCAAAGCGCTGTTGGGCATAACTAAGTTCAACACGATTAAATAAATTAAGTTGTGCACCACATACGTCAAGTGTGTAGTCGGTTACATCTGCGCGGCTACAAAAGCCATTTACCGAAAATTCATCATCACTTGCATACCCAGCAAGTTGTGCCCACGGTACAATCCCCCCGCCGCCACTGCCTTCAATTTGAGAAACTCCCGGCGTAGCTAGCAGTTTTCCATTGCTTGCAATGCTCGGCACACTAACTATTAAAAACAAACTTGCTAATAAGTATTTAATTTTTTGCATAGTATTCCTCCAGCCATTCTTCTAATAGTTCTGCTTTTAAAGGCCTACTTAAGTAATAGCCTTGTGCATGGTCGCACTGCATGCCTCTAAGTAAATTTAATGAGCCAAGCGTTTCTACCCCTTCAGCTACAACCGAGAAACCTAGCTGATGTCCCAACGTAATTGATGATTGCACTATAAATTGATCTTTTTGCGATTCATCAAGTTTTAGGATAAAGCACTTATCTAGCTTAAGCTCATCAATAGGCAGCATTTTTAATCTACCAAGTGATGTTTGCCCTACACCATAATCATCTAATGATATTTTAACGCCAATTGCCTTTAGGTTTTCGAGCGCTTTAATACCTTTTTCTTCGTTTTCGATCATATCGCGCTCAGTAAGCTCAATAGTGATCAGCTTAGAATCTACTTTGTACTTTTTAAGCGTACGAACTAATGCTGCATGAAAGCCTGGAAATGCTATGTCTTGCGCAGATACATTTATTGCAGCCTGTAAGTTTATATTTTTAGACTGCCAATCAGCTACTTGTGCTACAACCGTATTAACAACCCACCCAGTAAGTTCAACAATAAGACCCGACTGCTCAGCTAAGTCAATAAACAGTTCAGGATTGACCCAGCTACCATCTTTTCGCTGCCAGCGAATAAGCGACTCAACTTTATCTATTTTTTGCGATTTCAAATGTAATTTTGGCTGATAAGTCATAAACAATTGACCATCGTCATCACTAATAGCCTGCTTTAATTCATCAAGCATTATTAAGCGATCTAAGTGCGCTTCGTCTTCGCCATTTTGATAGTAATGTATGCTCTCTTGTTTGTTTGCAGCACTTTCAACTGCAATTAGCACACGGCGCATTAAGTCATCACTTGCAATACCTTGTGTAGGATACTGCACAATGCCTGCACTAAAGCGTAAATTAATTTTTAGTTTTTGAATGGTGTAGCACGCTTGTAATTGTGCCATTAAGCCGACAATACCGCTTTTGTGTTCACGCGCTGCCGCAGTCGGAAACACAGTTAAAAACTCATCGCCGCCAATACGGGCATGAAAGCCCCCTAACTCATCCGAAAACTCACTTATTCTGCAAGCAACGGCCTTTAGGCAGTCATCACCAATGCGCGGACCGAGCTTATCGTTTATGTGGCGAAGACCTTTTATGTCTATTGCAACGAGCGTGTACTCGGCTGATGAATCTAACTCATCATCAAGCACCTCAAGCATGGCTGAGCGGTTATAAAAGCCTGTTAGGGAGTCGTGTCTAGCTTGAAAGCTAATTTGTTGCTCGCGCTGATTAATATCATTACCCATGCTATCAAACGCTGCGACTAGCGTGTCTATTTCGGTACTTTGCCTTCGCCCTTTGAATTCAAATGCATAATTACCTTGTGCAAATTGCCTTGCTATTACAGCTAGTTGAGTAAGTGGCGTAGTTAAATTATTTGCAAATATGCTGCTTGTAATAACACCTACAAACATAGTTAAAATAGCTAAAATAATAAGTGTAAAAAGCAGTTTTTCGAAGTCACTATAACTTTGAGTTAAATCGGCGCTCAGTAAAATAATTATGGGATGGGTCAACAACGATGGTAAATCTATTTCTCGGTTACGATACACTAAATACTCACCAAAAAACCGCGATGTGGTTACGGTACTAAAATAGCTAACAGGTTCAAATTGCTCAGGACGATTAGCTAATGAGCTAATAACAATATCGTCAGCACTGCCTATAAAACTTACATCCATACCTGTTAAGCTTTTTAGTTCATGGGCTACATTGTCATCAATTTTAAAACCCACCAAACTATAGGCCACTGTACGTGGCGCTTTTACAGGTAATAAAATAACTTGATACAGCTCGTTATTAAGCACCACAAAGCTTGACTCTTCTGGCGCACTTAAAAGCTCTTCCATCAAGGGCTTTAAGTTGTGTGCAAAAGCGTCTTCGTCAGTATTAGCGGAAATTAGCTTACCCGATAAATCAAGTAACAACATTAATTCGGCATCAATACGCTGACTGTGATTAAACAGCACGCTGCTGATTGTACCTGCATCTCTCGTTGCTACAGCTTGCTTAAAACCAAAATCGGAGGTGAGTACTTTTGCAGCGGTTAACAGTAGGCTTTCTTTTGACTTTAAATATTGCTTATAAACATTTTGCGCTACGGTAATATCTTGATTTACTTTTTCTTCTTGAAACTTACTCGTAGACCACCAAAAACTAAACAAGCTGACCATAGTGGTTAATAACACTAAGCCAACACATAAAATGGTTATGCGATTTCGTAAACTATTAGTCATTACCAGCCTTAAACTTACTACCAAAGGTATTTCTAGGTGCTGGAGTTGATGTGTTTACTGTTATCTGTAACTGTTTTTGAGAATTAATTGTTATCATTTTTTTATTCTCCAATGGTGCTGTTTGTAATGGATGCCACACACTCACTTGTGCAGGCAGTGTATTAATAGGCAAATTTACATAGCCTTTTTTATCTGTTTTATATACGAATTCGCTGTTAGCTACATAAATATAGCCAACCATAGAGTCATGTATATTACACCCCAAAACAACAACTCCTTGTTGCTCAAACGTAATGGGCTCTTTTGGTTGGCCTGAATATAATCTTAGTTGAAAAGGCTTAGCTTGTGAAAAAGAATAAACATGATGGCGAATATTATCGCTGTTAGGAAAGTTAACTTTTTGACCCTGTTGTACAACTAATAATTCGGGTAAAAACTGCTTATGGACTTGATCCATTATAGCAATGGGCAAATTTGATGGTGTGGCTTGTTTACCAGCAATATTAAGCTCAACCACTGCACCTGATAACTTTTGGCCGTGTTGATCTTCTATTACTAATTCAATATTTGCACTTAAAGCAAACTGACTAAAAAACAAACCTATAGCTAAAAAGTAATGACTTTTAGCAAACTTTTGCAATGCCCGTTCAAACATAACAATACCTAAACATTAATGTTAGGTTAAGTTAATTAGAGACGAGCACTAATTGCAAGAATTATAGCCCAGTAACTAAAAATAAAGATTTAGTTACTGGCTTTATTAGCACTTAAGTACTGTTATTTAACAATTAATCCGTAATCGTTATCTAAAATAGTAATAACTTCTTGGCGAGGATCTTCAGGGATCACGATATCTCTGCCAACAATTTTACTCGCTATGCCAACATAGGTATTTGACACTTCAAGCATTACTGATTCTGGTAAAATATAATCTTTAGCTAACTGCTCACGCTCACTCATGCGATCTTTATTTAATAATACGTCGCTCTCTGGCACGTTATTAATCAGTAATTGACGAAAGCCTTCTTTAGAATTTTCAACAATTTTACCGTCTTTGTAAGCAGCTTCATCCCAAATACGTGACGAATCAGGCGTGCCTACTTCATCAATATATATAAGCTGTTGCGCGCCATTTAAATCCTCTACATAACCAAACTCAAATTTAGTATCTACAAAAATTTGGTCAAGCTTCGCTAGTTCATCACTAATTAATTTAAAACCTTCAACTAACAGTTTTTCGTATTTGGTTACATCATCTGCCGATTTAAAGTTAAATACATCTAAGTTATTAGTAATATTAGCGCGAGTAATATTCACATCATCAACAGGCGGAATATCAGCAACGCCTTCAATAATACCTTTTGTTGACGGCGTAATTAAAACGTTATCAAGCTTTTGGTTCGCTTTTAAACCCTCTGGTAATTCAATACCACAAAAGTTACGTATGCCTTTAGCGTAATCGCGCCACATGCTACCCGTAATATATTGGCGAGCAATTGCCTCTACCTTTACTGTACTGGCTTTACGTACAATCCACACATACGGATGCGGAATATCTACAATATGATTGCCCGCAAGACCCGCTTTATCAAATAACTTAAACCAATGGGCTGCCACTGAGTTTAGCGCTATACCTTTACCTGGTACGCCATTTAAACCGTTTTCGCCCTGCCAAATGCAATCAAATGCAGAAATTCGGTCTGAAATAACCATAATAGCAAGCTCAGTACCAGTCGGTACTTGATAGCCTTTATCTTTAATTAATCGAGCGCTGTCTTCATCAGTTAACCAATAAACTGAACGAACTTTACCGCTGTGTACTTCACCTTTGGTACGAATGGGTAAATCATCGTTTACGTCTAAAACTTTATAGCTAGTCATGCTATCTCCGGGGTTAGGGATGCTCTTTGAGCAAAGTATGGTATGGGGTTATATGGGCTGTATAATAATCTAGCCAACCTCAAAGCTCAATCGGATGCTTAAAACAAATAAAGGCATATATTTATAAGCGACTCGCAATGGGGTAAACTTAATGTGCTAATCAGCCTGAGGAGATAGCTTGAACTACTTAACTGCCACTAAAAATAAAAAATACTTAATGTATATTTCTCAAAATTATTCATATGCTATTTTGAGGCCCATTCAGGCTGCAATATTAGCTAATGGTGGTGAAGTGCGCTGGTTTTTACAAGGTGTGGCAGTCAATCCTAATTTTTTAAAAAAAGAAGAAAAACGGCTTAATACAATAGAAGATATTCACGAATGGAAACCCGATGCAACGTTTGCACCGGCTAATTTAATACCCACTTTTTTCCCTGGTATCAAAGTAGGTGTGTTTCATGGCTTTGATGCAGGTAAGCTAGATAAAAAAGGGAATAACGATCATCTTAAAGCTAGAGGTTGTTTCGACCTGTATTGTACACAAGGCCCAAATACAACAATCCCATTTAAAGCCTTACAAAGAAAACTAGGTTATTTCAAGGTAACAGAAACTGGCTGGCCTGCTCTTGACCGACTATTTGATGGCATCACCGAAACGCCTTATACAAATAAATCAGACACCCGACCAACCTTATTAATTTGCTCTACATTTTCAAAGCGACTATCGCTTGCACCAAAGCTATATGAGCAAATAAAACATTTTAGTGAAACCGGAAAATGGCGAATTTTAATGCAATTTCATCCAAAAATGCCAACTGAATTGGTGAGCAAATATAAGGCATTAAGCAATCAAAATTTAACGTTTATTGAGACCGACGACGTAGTCCCTTTATTAAAATCAGCCGATGTTATGTTATGCGATACATCATCAGTACTTTTAATGTTTTTAGTTCAACGAAAACCTGTGGTCACCTTTTGTAATAATGCTCCTGCGGAACACTTACTTAATGTTACAGACCCCAATAAAGTTGAAGAAGCCTTAGAGCAGGCTTTCACGTACCCTAAAACACTTATGAAAAATATTGAAAGCTATTGCCAGGAACTTCATCCGTATACCGATGGTCAATCTAGCCAGCGCGTATTAAATGCAGCTAATGAATTTTTGCAAAGTAACGAAAAACTAAAGCCAAAACCACTTAATGTAATAAGAAACTTTAAAATGCGTAAAAAGCTTAATTATTGGAAATGGTAAAATAAAGTAATGATCAACCTCAAAAATGTAACTTTTAAGTGGCATAAAAGCGATAGCTCACCCACGCTCAACATAAAAGAGTTAGTTATAGAAAAAGGTGAGCATATTTTTTTACACGGTCCTAGTGGCTCAGGTAAATCGACCTTATTAGCGATTCTTGCTGGCATTAATACAGCCACTAGCGGTGAGGTATCAATTTTAAACCAAAACCTAACTAAATTAAGCAATACCACCCGTGATGTTTTTAGAGCGGATCACATTGGCTACATTTTTCAAAACTTTAACCTGCTTCCTTATTTAACTCCTATTGAAAATATAACGCTTGGGTGTGAGTTTTCAAAAAGCCGAAAACAAAAAATATTAAAGAAATCATCAAATAAAAACTCTGCCTTACAAAAAGAAGCGATACGGTTATTAAATGCTTTAGGCCTTACTGCCCAGTATCACCATAAAGATGTAGCGACACTGAGTATTGGACAGCAACAGCGCGTTGCTGCCGCTCGCGCATTTATAGGCAGCCCTGAACTAATAATTGCCGATGAGCCCACATCTGCACTCGATACAAATAACCGTGAAAGCTTTATAAACCTACTGTTTGAACAAGCAAAGTTATCTAATAGTACGCTGGTATTTGTGAGCCACGATGAAACACTAAAGCCATTATTTAACCGCTCCATTGACCTTATAAATTTGCAGGAGCAGGTATGATCATCGCTAAACTTGCTTACAAAAGCTTATTAAATCGCCGCGCAAGTGTACTGCTTACATTATTTACTATCGCCATTAGTGTAATGCTACTTTTGAGTATTGAACGTGTACGAATTGATGCTAAAAGTAGTTTTAGTAATACTATTTCGGGCACTGATTTAATTGTTGGTGCGCGTACCGGCGATATACAGTTGCTGCTTTCGTCAGTATTTAGAATTGGCCATACTAATAACGGCGTAAGTTGGAAAAGTTATGAATACATAACAAGTCAGCGAGGCGTAAAATGGAGCATACCTATAAGCCTAGGCGACAGCCATAAAGGCCAAGCGGTACTAGGCACAACACTTGATTACTTTAGTCATTATCGCTTTGCAAAAAAACAAAATTTAACCTTTAACAAAGGCCACCCTTTTGCCGCAATTAACGAAGTGGTGCTAGGTAGCGAAGTTGCAAATAAACTAGGTTATAAACTTAACGACTCTATTGTTATATCGCACGGCATGGGGAACACCAGTTTTCATCATCATGACGATAACCCATTTAAAGTCGTCGGCATTTTAAACCCAACAGGCACGCCAGTTGATAAAACGCTGCACATTCCTTTGGCTGCAATCGATTTAATTCACGGCGGTAAAGCGAGCCATGAGCATGAGCATGAGCATGAGCATGACGAACATAACAACCTAGTCGGTCACCCAAAGCAAATTACAGCATTTTTAATGGGATTTAATTCGCCTTTGTACACATTACAAATTAGGCGCAATATAAATCAATATAAGCCAGAAGCCCTGCTTGGCATTATGCCAACCGTAACACTTAAAGAGTTATGGGAAATGCTCGCCATAGTAGAAAAAATACTATTACTATTCTCAGCTGTTGTCGTGTTAGTTAGCTTACTTGGTATGTTAACGACATTGCTTGCAAACCTAAGCCAGCGACGTCGCGAACTTGCTATATTGCGCTCAGTAGGCGCTCGCCCTTGGCATTTATTTACACTTATAAGTATTGAATCATTACTGACAACTTTACTTGGTTGCCTAGTGGGTAGTGCGCTTTACTATTTAGTTATTTTTTCAGCCGGCGGTTACTTACAAAGCCATGCCGGTATAAGCGTAAATATCACAATGCTCTCTTACTATGAACTGGGCTTAATCGGGGTTATTATGGCAGCAGGTTTTATTATTGGCTTAATACCCGCTACTCGCGCTTATTTTTATTCACTCAGCGATGGCATGAGTATAAAAGCATAATTTTTAGGTATTTTATGACATTTTTTAAAACAGCTTTTCAATACATTGCTGCTATTAGCTTATTATTTATAAGCGTAGCGAGCTATGCCAATCCACCAAAAGAAATTTTTTGGGAAGACTTAATTCCCAAAGGTCATATGCAAATAGACACTCAAGCACAAGCTAATCACGAAGGCAGCGATCAAAACTGGGTGCAACCCGATTTAGATGCTCCAGTGGTAAAAGCGCTTGATGGCCAATCGGTGAGTTTGCCAGGTTTTGTTGTGCCACTTGAGGGCGATAGCGAAGTCATTACTGAGTTTTTACTCGTGCCTTATTTTGGCGCCTGTATACACGTACCACCACCACCGCCAAATCAAATAGTCCATGTAACGATTAAAGGTGGTGTGCCTATAGATAGTCTGTACGACGCAATCGTTGTAACAGGAATAATAAGCACAGAAACATGGTCGGGCGAAATAGCGCAGGTAGGATATAAAATGAAGGCAGTCGGTGTAGCACCGTTTGAGCTTTAAAATGAAGGGCCCGCTTTTAAAGCTGGCCCTTAAATCTCATTAAATTTAGAGTCGGTAAAATTAAAATAACTACTTTTGGCAATTTGAGCAAAAAATAGTACTGCGTTGCCCCAATCTAATTTCTTCCAATTCGTTTTCGCACGTCATACATGGCTTGCCTTTGCGCCCATATACTAATAACTCTTGAGCAAAATACCCAGGCTTACCATCACTTTGTGCAAAGTCTTTAAGCGTTGTACCACCTTGTGTAATAGCCGCTGCAAGTGTGTCTTTTATAATAGGGATAAGTGCTTGATAACGTTTGAGCGATACTTTTCCGGCTTCTCGCTTTGGATGTATACCCGCTTTAAATAACGATTCATTCGCGTAAATATTACCAACACCAACCACCACTGCGTTATCCATAATAAATTGCTTTACCGGTACTTTTTTATTGCGCGATTGTTCGTACACGCGTTTAGCAAAAAAATCATCGGTAAGCGGCTCAGGACCAAGCTTAGAAAGTAGCTTATGCACTTCACCGGGCTCTTGCCATAAGCAACAACCAAAACGACGAGGATCGTTTAAGCGCAGCGCTTTACCGTTGCCAAAAATAAACTCTACATGGTCATGCTTTTTAAGCGGCTCACTTTTATCTACTACACGCAAATTACCTGACATACCCAAATGTAAAATAGTGCTCCCAAGCTCACAATGTAAAAGTAAATATTTAGCTCGTCGTTCAATACTTGTAACAATTAGCCCTTCAAGTTGATACACGTCATCGGGCACTGGCCAGCGCATACTGGCATTGTAAATATTTACCTTTGTAACAACTTGGTTTTGTACGTGGGGAGTGATGCCCATTCGGCTCACTTCTACCTCTGGTAATTCAGGCATTAATTAGACTCACTTTGTGAAAAATCAAAACTAGGGAATAACTGCTGAGCAGTTTTTAAATCGAGTGCGAGTATTCGCTGGCTTCTCTTTTCGAGTAAATAATATTGACCATCGCCTTTGTAGAGCAAATAAACCCACGGCATACTTTCGCCAGCTAACTCAAATGTAGCAACGTATAAAGGCGCATTAGGATTAAAAACAACAGACTCATTAACCCCCATTAACGCCGCGCTTTGCCATTGGTTAACTAAATCACTAAGCTGCTGCTCAGACGCTTTCCACACGAGCGGTATATCTTTTTGTAGTGGTGTTGTACGCCAACTTGTTCCTATTCGCTCAATTTTTTGATCAACAAATTGCAGTGTCAGTACAAAACTTTGCTGGGGGAGTACAGCTTGTAACGCTGGTTTATCCTCACCTCCTAAAAATTGCTTATGCCAGCCATTTAAAAAGAAGATCATAATCAACATCGAAAATATTATAACGTTGTTCCAACCTTTACGGCCCAGTCGCATATAAATACACCTAGTAAATTCAAGATTTTAAAGTGTAACTAAAACTTAATTGCGCTGTCTATATGTTAAAGGCCGCAGACTTTGTTAGAATATCGACAAATTTAAAGGAGTTCCGTCAATGTCTATGTATGTAGTGGGCCATAAAATCCCAGATTCAGATTCTATTTGTGGTGCAATTGCACTGGCTTATTTAAAAAACCAAATTGATGAGCCAGCAATTCCAACTCGTCTTGGTGAAGTTTCACCTGAAACTCAATTTATTCTTGATAGATTTGGTTTTGAAGCACCAGAGCTTAAGTTAAGCTACGCTGGTGAAGATGTGTATATTGTAGATCACACAGAAAAAACACAAGCACCTGATGATATCGACCAAGCTCGCGTTGTTGGTGTGGTAGATCACCATAAATTAGGTGACTTAACATCATCGACTCCGCTTGAATGTTGGATTCGTCCTGTGGGTTGTTCAAACACCATTATTAAAATGATGTATGACTTCTACAACGTAGAAATCCCTAAAGACATCGCTGGTATCATGATGTGTGCAATTTTAAGCGATACAGTTATATTTAAATCGCCAACATGTACCACAGCCGATATTAAATGTGTTGAAGCGCTTGCTGAAATTGCAGGCATCGAAGACTTTAAAGAACTTGGTATGGATATGTTCCGCGTTAAATCTGCGGTAGAAGACACACCAGCACGTGATTTAGTAATGCGTGACTTTAAAGATTTCAACATGAACGGTAACCTAGTAGGCATTGGCCAGCTAGAAGTAATCGACCTTGCTGTTTTTGACGATATTAAAGCAGACCTTGCAGCCGATATTGCTAAGCTAAAAGTTGAGGGCAACCGCCACTCTGTATTTTTACTGCTTACCGATATAATGAAAGAAGGCTCAGAAATGCTAATTGTATCTGACGATGCAAACTTAGTTGAGCAGGCTTACGGTGTAAAACCAGAGAATGATAAAGTATGGTTAGATGGTGTACTGAGCCGTAAAAAGCAAGTAGTACCACCACTACAAGATGCATTCACAAAAATCTAATGATACCAATTTTATTAAAAACATGATTATTTTATCGCATTAAATAAATCACTAATTAAATGCTATTGGTATAACGTTTTTTGATTTAAAAGCCTTGTTGGTTATGCCAACGAGGTTTTTTATGTCAATTCACTAATCATAGTTTAAAAACAAAAAACCCAGCCTAAGCTGGGTTTTTAAATTCTAAAAGAAGAACTAAAATTACTTAATTTTAGCTTCTTTAAAAAGAACATGTTTACGAATCTTTGGATCAAACTTTTTGATTTCCATCTTCTCAGGCATGTTACGTTTGTTTTTGTCAGTAGTGTAGAAAAAACCAGTACCGGCAGTTGAAACTAAACGGATTTTATCGCGCATGATTCAGATCCTTAAACTTTAACGCCGCGAGCACGGATTTCTGTAAGAACCGTGTCGATGCCTTTTTTATCGATAATACGCATACCTTTAGTAGTAGTGCGTAATGTTACAAAACGTTTTTCACTTTCAACCCAAAAACGGTGTGTTTGTAGGTTAGGTAGGAAACGACGTCTAGTCGCGTTTCTCGCGTGTGAACGGTGATTACCAACCGCTGGACGCTTACCTGTAACTTGACATACTTTAGACATGTCTATATATCTCCAATAACTTCGCTCGAGCTTAATTTAATCTAAGGCCGTGTATTTCCGCCCTAGAGATAAATCGAAGGGCGCTCTTTATACAGCTTTTACAGGCAAAGATCAAACACTGATCTATCCAATCAGCTCATATATGTAAATTTGATAGCGGCTAATTATAAAGATCGAATGCCCTTAGGGAAAGTAAAAACTGCATTTAAATTAAACTAATTTGCCAAAACACGTTAAACAGCTCATTTTTAACACACTTATGTGTCTAACAAAGCTAAATCAGGCCTCGCTCGGCAAACGAAACACAGGTTTCTCCACCAACAATGATGTGATCGAGCACACTTATGTCGACCAATTGCAGTGCTTGCTGCAATTTATTAGTAATAAGTTTGTCTGCTTGGCTCGGTTCTGCAATACCACTTGGGTGATTATGCGCAAAAATAACAGCGGCTGCATTATTTTTAAGGGCAGCCTTTACCACTTCACGCGGATAAACACTGGCAGAATTAATTGTGCCATAAAAAAGTATTTCGTCTTTTACTAATCTATTTTGGCTATCTAGGTATAACACCATAAATACTTCTTGTTGCAAGCCTCGCATTTGAATTGTTAGATAGTCATAAACTGAGTTTGGCGAATTAAACACTGCATCTCGTTGGCAACGCTCCTGCATATAACGTTGACTTAGCTCTAATACAGCTTGTAGCTGCACATACTTAGCGGTCCCTAACCCCTTTTGAGAGCAAAACTCCTCAATACTGGCATTAAACAAATTATGTAGGGATTTATTTTCATTTAATAGATGCTGAGCCAACTCAATTACATTCATTCCCGGTAACCCTGTTCGTAAAAATATGGCAAGGAGCTCAGCATCAGTAAGCGCTTTAGCTCCTTTGGAGATGAGTTTTTCACGAGGTCGAAGTGAGTTTGGAAGTGAAGTAAGTTGCATTGTTCATCCTTGAGAGGCGAAAGTGTCTTATAAATGTAATGCAAATTTAAAATTTAGCCTGTTATTTCGAATTAAAAAACTTCGCTGTACGGGTAAAGATTTGTTATTTTAAGCCCAATATTTAATAAAAACTGATGAACATTCATGACTAACTTAACAAACAAAAAAATTGTACTAGGTATTACCGGCGGTATTGCAGCTTATAAATGCGCAGAACTCGTTAGGCGATTAAAAGACGCTGGTTGTGAAGTAAAAGTAGTTATGACTGAATCAGCTAAACACTTTATTACACCACTGACCATGCAAGCCGTTAGTGGGGAAACAGTCTCTGACTCATTACTAGACCCTTCTGCTGAAGCTTCAATGGGGCATATTGAATTTGCAAAATGGGCTGACTTAATTTTAGTTGCCCCAGCTACCTGTAATATTATTGCAAAAATGGCAGCCGGCATTGCTGACGACCTACTAACAACGTTACTGCTAGCAACGCCTGCAAAAGTCGCAGTTGCACCAGCCATGAACCAGCAAATGTATGCACACGCAGCTACACAAGCAAATTTAGCCACATTAAAAGCACGTAACGTACTTATTTGGGGCCCAGGTAAAGGTGAGCAAGCCTGTGGCGATATCGGCGCTGGGCGCATGTTAGAGCCACATGAGCTAGTTGCACTATGTACAGCAAAAGAGCAACCGCAATTACTTGCAGGAAAAACAATTACAATAACGGCAGGCCCAACGCGTGAGCCTCTCGATCCGGTACGTTTTATATCAAATCACAGTTCTGGAAAAATGGGTTATGCACTAGCAGAAGCCGCTTTGCAATTCGGTGCTAAGGTTAATTTAATTTCGGGTCCTGTCACTATAAAAGCCCCTACTGGCGTAAACCTTATTAATATAGAAAGCGCTGAGGAGCTATTAACTGAGTCACTTACCTATGCACCACAATCTGATGCTTTTATAGGTTGCGCTGCTGTTGCGGATTATCGAGCTGCAAGCATTGCGACTCAAAAAATGAAAAAGCAAGGCGACGAACTCACTCTTACTTTAACTAAAAACCCTGACGTAATTGCAGCTATTGCAAACCTTACACAAAACCGCCCTTATACGGTTGGATTTGCCGCCGAAACTCAAAATGTAGAAAGCTATGCTAAAGGTAAACTACAAAATAAAAATCTAGATATGATTTGCGCTAATGACGTATCAAAAAGTGGCTTAGGGTTTAATTCCGATCATAATGCTTTAACACTGTACTGGCACAATGAACAACTAGAATTACCAACAACAAGTAAAGTAGAAATAGCTCGCAAGGTGATCGAACAGCTGGCTAAACATCTATAAAAAGGCTGGAAACAAACTGAATAAAACATTAACATACGCCAATCATTTGAACAAAAAATGACTAGGGTTCTTAACTGCGCCACTAAGAATAACTAATAAAAAGGAATGTTCATGCCTGCGACAAAAAGAAGTAATCGCAAAGAGCAAATACTGCAAGCACTCGCACAAATGTTAGAAACTAATTTAGGGCAACGCATCACCACAGCAAAACTAGCTGCTGAGGTGGGTGTGTCTGAAGCCGCGCTATACCGTCATTTTCCGAGCAAAGCGCGTATGTTTGAGGGCTTAATTGAGTTTATTGAAGATACCCTTTTATCTCGTATAAATATTATTATTGAAAACGAAAAAGAAAGCCAAACGCGCATTTACAACATTTTATTATTACTTCTAACCTTTGCTGAAAAAAACCCAGGCATTACTCGTATTTTAACGGGTGATGCTCTGCAAGGTGAGCAAGAACGTTTACGCGAACGTGTACAAACCTTGTTTGAAAAACTAGAAACTCAGTTTAAACAAGTACTTCGTGAGCGCAAATTACGTGAAGGTAAAAACTTTCAAAGTGATGAGCTTACACTTGCAAACTTTTTACTAGCCTACGTTGAAGGCAAAATGAATCAATTTGTACGTAGCGATTTTAAAGCAAAACCAAGTGTTCAATTTGAAAAGCAATGGCTTGAGCTACAAAAAATTTGGCTGTAATGTTTGCTAAATTAATAAATTGAATACTAAAAAACGACCTACGGGTCGTTTTGTCGTATGTAGCTGCCATTTATCTGATCCGCTCGAATTATGAACCAAACTCGTTACAATGAAACAATGTCATAATACGAGAATCAATAATGAAAACAAAACTCACCTTATTAAGCACGGCACTCGTTGCCAGCTTAACTAGCATCGGCATACACGCCAAAGAATCGCTACAATTTAAAGACGTATTTAGTTTTAAATCAGCTAAAAGCACACAACTATCTGACAATGGTCAAGTACTCACTTTTAGTGCAACGCCGTATCGTGGAAATGCAACTGGTCAAGTTTACTCACTACAAAGCAATACACTTATCGCAGAAGTAGAACGCGGCACTAAGCCTCATATTAATAAAGCCGCTAACTGGGTCGCTTTTACACAAGTACCTACCTTACTTGAAAAAGAAACAACCAAAAAAAAAGACACACTTAAAAACAATCTGGTACTCGTAAACACACAATCAGGTGCCCAACAAAGCTTTGCAGATGTAAAAGATTACACGTTATCTGATGACGGTATGTGGCTTGCTTATCGTTTAAATAAAAAAGACGATGACGCAAAAGTAGAAGATAAAACCGATAGCACTAAAAACGAAGAAGACAACGCTATCACGCCCGATAAAAAAGATAAGAGCTATGCGCTTGTTATCGTAAATTTATCTGATAAACGCACCCATACAATAGAAAACGTATTTAGCTACGCTATTAACTCAGCTAACAGCCAGCTATTAGTGAGTCAAAGTTACAGCGATGGTAATAACAACCAAATAGCGTTAATTGAGCTCAGTGACTTTAATAGCAGCGTATTAATTGATGAACCGGGCGTAATCGCAAATAAAATAGCGTGGCACCCCACTGACAATATTGCAGCGTTTACATTGGGTAACTATGTAAATGATGACACGCGCCGCCGAAGCTACACTTTACAGCTATATAAAAACGAGAAGCTCTCAACTATAGATTCACCTAATAAAACATGGACTCTAGGTAAAACAGCTTCCCTTGAATGGTCAGAAAATGGCGAGCGTTTATATTTTGAAAACCATCCTAATTTGGCAGCCAAAGTAAAAACTAAAGAATATACCGACGAAGCCTCACTATACGATTTTGACACCATTGTTGAACACAAAGGTCTTAATGTATGGCACAACAACGATGCGCAAATAAAACCACGTGAAGAGCAGCAATGGAACGAAGTTAATAAAAATCGCCATTACAGTGCGGTGTATCACGTTAACTCGCAAAAAGTTGCGCAACTTAGTACACCAAACATGCCAGAGGTTGCACTAAACCCTCAGCGAGATGTGTCTTTACTTGGCTCATCTAACATCCCCTACCTAGAAAAAATAATGTACGGCGGTTTTTTTGCTGATTACTTTGCAGTAAATATAAATACCGGTAAACAAACTCCAATTATAAGTAACTACCCGTTTAGACCGAGCCTTGCCCCTAATGGTGAGTTTGCAGCTTATTTTAGCGATAGCCAAATACAGTTAAAAGATTTAAAAAATAATAAAGTAACACTGCTTACAAAAGCGATTCAGGCAACCTTTGCTGATGATAAACACGACTACCCATCTACTCAACCTGGTTATGGTTTTGCAGGTTGGATGACCGATAGCAGCCAAGTGCTTGCTTATAGCAAATACGATATTTGGGCATTTGACGTAAAAACTAAGCAAGCTAAACGCCTAACTAATGGTAAGCAAAGCAATACGCAGTACCGTGTTATTAAGCTTGATAAAACCCAAGTGGGCTTTAAAAAAGGCGATACATTACTTGTCTCTGCTATTAACTTACAAACTAAACAAAGCGAAGTTGCAAAGCTCGACTTAACCACTAACACACTAACTAAGGTGCTTAGCGGTAATAAACGCTTTGATATGGTTAAAAAAGCCAAAAAGGCTGACAAGTACTTATTTACCTCGCAAACTTATAGCCAATTTCCTGATTACTACCAAACTGATTTTAGCTTTAGCGCACCAAAACAAGTGACCACGCTAAACCCACAAATTAGTAATTTTGCGTGGGGCGAAAAGCCAGAACTAATAAGCTATAAAGGTTTTGATGGCGAAGACTTACAAGGCGTACTAATAAAACCTGCGGGATATAAAAAAGGCGATAAAGTGCCTGTGGTTGTGTATTTTTACCGTTACATGAGCCAGCGTATGTTTGATTTTCCAAAAATGGAATTAAACCATCGCCCTAATTTCCCTATGTTTACCTCAAATGGTTATGCGGTATTTTTACCTGATATTCGTTTTGAAATAGGTCACCCGGGTAAATCGTCAACGCAAACCATGATAAACGCCACCCAAAAATTAATAGATTTAGGCATAGCCGACCCTGATAAAATAGGTTTACAAGGTCACTCTTGGGCGGGCTATCAAAGTGCGTTTATGATAACCCAAACAGATATGTTTAAAGCGGTTGTATCTGGCGCGCCAGTATCAAACATGACAAGTGCTTACAGTGGCATACGTTTAAAATCAGGTCTTGCTCGTCAGTTTCAATACGAAACAGGGCAAAGCCGTATAGGTAAAAACTTATTTGAAGCACCAGAACTGTACATAGAAAACTCACCGGTGTTTTTTGCAGATAAAGTAAATACCCCTATTTTAATTATGTTTGGCGATAAAGACGATGCAGTGCCTTGGCACGAAGGCGTGCAGTACTACTTAGCACTTCGCCGCGCTGGTAAAGATGCAACCTTTTTACAATACGAAGGTGAACCACACCACTTGAAAAAGTTTCCTAATCAGGTCGATTTTTCAGTACGTATGATGCAGTACTTTGATCATTACTTAAAAGGCAAACCAGCTGCAAAGTGGATGACACAAGGCGAAGCATTCGTTGAAGAGTAAATAACCCACACAAAAAAGCCGATATTACATAAAACAATATCGGCTTTTTCGTTTTTAAAATGTGTATTTCTTATACCAATTCGCTTAATTAAATAAGCTATTTTGAGGCTGGAAAAACGTGTTGATAGCTAGGCAAAAAATTCGATATTTAGTTGTTCTCGGCAATTGCTCCTGCATTGCTCTACCTTCTGCATCCATGCAGTCGTAAATGAGAATTTTTTAACGCAGGTAGCGACACGTTTAGCCCCGCAAAATGATTAAGTATTATTGCGGATTGGTATTAAGCTACAAACACAACTCTCTAAATGGCAATGTGGCTGCGCCAATTGATACCGGAAAATTATCAATATTAGATACCACCAGCTTTGGCATAGGGCGTTTAGCGCCACGTCTAAATTGTGCATAAACCTCAGTTCGTGCAATAACTTTTTCAGCCAACTCTTTTGGAATATGGCCACCAATAATAATCGCTTCAGCATCTAATAATGCAGAGCAACAGGTTGCCACTAAATCAAATGAGTCTTGAACTTTAAACAGCCATTCTTCAACACCTGGCCAATCGGGGTCAAAGTTGTCATGCAGGTCGTAAATAGAAGTAACCGCTACGCCATTTTTTTTCAAAATACGTTTTAGTAATTCAAGATTGGGGTGGGCATATAATTTAGGCGGTAGCATGTCGCCAAGCTCACCTGCATTTCCGTATGTACCGCGCAGTACGTCGCCATTATTTACAATACCGCCACCAAATGCGGCCGACACAAACATATAAACAAAGTTTTTATACTCGCGTCCAATACCAGCAACACCCTCACCTGCGGCTGCGCCTGTAGCATCGTTAACAACCCAAGTAGGGAGTTGAAAATGCTGCGACACAATATCGATAATATCAACCTGCGACCACTCTTCTAGCATATGGTGGGTATTCATTTTCCCATCCATTGAGCTAAAAAAGCCAGAGATACCCACACCCATTCCCAGTACTTTTTCACTTGAAATGTCACGCTCAGCGCTTATATCTTCTACCAGCTTTTGTGCACATTTAAGCACATTATTAATGCTCATATCCGACATTAGCTGCATATGGGTATAAACCACCTTTCCCGTAAAATCCATTACGGCAAGCGAAATAGCATCAAGCAAAATAGCTAAGCCAAAGGTAAATCCGTAATCGGGATTAAGGGCAATGCCAAATCCAGGTTTGCCTTTTTTATTAGGAATTAGCGTATCAGTTTGTACAATTACACCGTGTTGGGTTAACGACTTAAGTAAACGCGACACAGTTTGCTGTGGAATACGAGTTGCGCTCACAATATGACTTTGAGTTACGCACTTTTCCCAAAACACCACTTTTATAATATCGCGCTCAATATCTTGAAATAGCTTTTCGCCTTTTCCAAGCTCAAAACCAGAGCGTAATAAGTTACTGTTGTTTAACGAAAACATAGGTATTAACCCTAACAAAATTGGAGCACAAGATTACGTGAAACCATTATAAAGAACAAGTGGGCAAACTGCGCCTACTCAATCACTATCACTCTAAAATCGTTCACATTTGTGTTAGTTGGCCCAGTAATAATTAAATCATCAATAGCTTTAAAAAACTGATGGCTATTATGACCTTCTAACTGTGCATGTAAGTTTTCGCCAGCATCTTGTGCGCGAGCAATCGTACTGTTATTTATATACGCACCCGCTACATCTTTACTACCATCTACACCATCGGTATCACAAGCAAGTGCGTAAATACCCGCTTCGCCATTAAGTGCCTCAGCCAACGCCATTAAGTATTCTTGATTGGGCCCGCCATCGCCATAAATATCAGCAACGGTTACGGTAAGCTCGCCACCAGAGAACAACATAACGCGCTTGCCTTGGGATTTTTGATCAAGAGCGATAGCCGCATGTTGCTTTGCAACCTCTTTAGCCTCGCCTTGAATATCATACCCTAGTACCTGGGTTTCCCAGCCTTCGTGCTGTGCAACACTTATAGCGCTATCAATAGCATGCTGTGCATTTGCAACAATAAAGTACTCACCCACGGTGTCAGCAACTCGTTCTTGCTCTGGTTTTAATAAATGCGCTTCAACCTCTGCAATTACCGGCCAATTGTACTTTTGTAAAATAGCCAGTGCATCGGCTTTAGTACTGCCATCGCTAATAGTAGGGCCTGATGCTATATCACTTGGTTTGTCCCCTACTACATCTGAAATAATGAGCGTAACGTAATCCGACTTAGCGGCCTGCGCTAACTTACCGCCTTTAACAAGTGACAACTGCTTACGCACTACATTTATTTCATCAACGCTTGCACCACTTCTAAGTAAAAACTGATTAAGCTTTTGCTTTTGTGAAAAAGGCACATCATCAACAGGTAGGCACATCAACGACGAACCGCCCCCCGAAATAATAAACAAAATAGGAATATCAGCCGGATTATTTTTTACAAGTTCTAATAACTCTTTGCCAGCGGCTAAGCTGTTATCGTCTGGTGTTGGGTGGTTTGCACTAAGCACTTTAATTCGCCCAGTATCACCGCTACTTTCGTAGCCATAACGCGTTACCACTGCGCCAAAACATTTATCACCATAAAAGCGATTAACTTCGGCGGCCATTTCAGCGGCGGCTTTACCCGCCCCTACTACACACAAACCTTTGCTTGCATCTATATTTTCTAAATACTTACTCATGCAAGCACTTGGTTTACAGGCATTTACCGCAGTGGTAAATAAATCAATTAAAAACGACTTTTTAGAATCCATTAGTCACAGCTCACGAAAAAATTGAAGGAATAGCTAAACAAATTAATATCATCACAATAAACATGCTAAGTAGCATAACGATATCTTTGCCAGTTAAAATTGAGTTTGATACGGTCTCGGCATTTTGTACTTTTGTGACTTCGTTTACCTCTCTTGGAATTAAACGACTCGTAACATAAATAATCACCGCAGCGCTTACAAAACCGATAAAATTCCACCAAAACCAAAAAACATCTGGCGCAAATACCGACACCAACAAATTAATTAATACACCACTAATTAAGCCAATATTGGCATGCAATGCAGCACTGCGTTTACTTAATACAGCAACTAAAAATACCGCCAATATTGGGCCATAAAATAACGAGCCGACTTTGTTAATAGCTTCAATAATGGTCGGCGCAATGTCACCGGCAAAAAGTGATAGTACTAAGGTAATTGCGCCCCATGCTAAACCTAAGTATTTAGCTAACTTTAAGTAAGATGGTTGGTCTAGCTCTTTATTTGAAATACGGCTGTAATCTTCAATACTTACCGCCGAAAGTGAATTAATTGCAGAGCTAAGTGACGACATCGCTGCCGACAAAATAGCGACAACTAACAAACCAATTAAGCCGTGCGGTAGGTAATCTAAAATAAATATAGGCATCATCCAATCAGGGTTATCTGCTGGAATTTTTGCTAAAAATTCAGGGTTACTCATTGCCAGTGTGCCAACGATTAAACCCGACACACAATATAAAATAGTAATAGGGAAGCGCACTACACCATTTGCTAAAATCATGTAGCGTAGATTTTTAGGATCTTTTGCACTGAGCGCACGCTGCGCTTGCGTTTGGTCACATCCGTAGTAAGAGGCGTAAAGTACCACACCACCAAAAATCATCGGTAAAAAGCCAAAGCCATCACCACTAAAACCAAATGAATCAAACTTAATCGCTTCTAATCGGCTCGAGTCAACATTGGCAATAAAGGTATCAACCCCACCTAAGTGATATAGTCCAAACCCAATACAAGCAATAGTACCCAGTACAATGATGATCATTTGAATTGCATCACCGTACACTACAGCTTTCATCCCGCCTTGCAATGAATACAAAACGGTTATAACACCCGTTAGTACAATAGCTTGCCATGCTTCTATTCCCATGGTGCCTTGTAATATAAGCGATACCGCGTAAATCATAATGCCGGTGGCAAACGCACGGCTAAATTGAAACACCACACTAATAAGCACACGGGTTGAGCGGCCAAAGCGCATTTCTAGATAATCGTAAATACTGACAATGCCGCTTTTATAAAGCTTGGGTAAAATAGTCGCTAAAATTAAAATCATCGCCAGCGGAACACCCAACTCATACGAGAGCCATTGCATACCACCGCCTTCACGCAAACCAACAAATGCAGGAGCCGAAATAAAGCTAATAGCCGAAAGTTGAGTGGCCATTACCGACAAAGCCAAAGGTTTCCAACCTAAGCTTTTACCCCCTAAAAAGTAATCACTTTTATTGGTTTGTTCGCGTAGCATAAATCCCATTACCAATAAGGCACCAAGATAAAGAGCAACTATTGAAAAATCTAATATATTCATAATTTATTCGCGTATTCACAATATGAAAACACTGCGCCTTTTCAAAATTAAAATACCAAACGGCTACCTGCCCTTACCTTTTTGAATAAACGAGCCTAGTCAAAAAGATAAACCTGTAGCTAACTTAGCTGAAAAATGCATCACAATGCAAAAAGCCTATTAACCCCAAAGTGAGTTAATAGGCATAAAGCATTTATTTAAAAGTCGTATTTAACTCTTAAAGTAACGCGTCGTGGGAGAATTGGGCGACCTACAAAGTATGGGTTATCTGCCGTTTGGCTGTTACCTAGACGAGGCGAACCTTCAGTAACACCGTCAGAATCAAACAGGTTAAATACCCCAACGCTTAAGCGTACTGTTTGCTCTGGTGCAACTTGCCAGTTATAGCCTGCATCAAATCTAAATAAGTGGAATGAATCAAGTTCCACAGAGTTTGCATCATTAGCAAAGTTTTTACCTGTAAAGTTATGGTAAATCGATGCATCCCAGTTATCTGCGGTGTAGCTAATAGATGAGTTAAATAATATTTTTGGTTTACGACGTAATTCGTTACCAATAATAGAAGTGTCTGAGTCAAATTCAGTAAATTCGTGATCGGTATAGGTCATGTTGGCATCAACAGCCCACTCATCGGTAATATCGTAACGACCGGTAAGCTCAACACCCGTTGCTTTAGTTGATTGCATAACTGGCAGCTCTAATACGCCCCCATTACCATCATTTACAAAGTCTACGCTGCGTCTGTCTTTTAAGTCAGTTCTAAATAACGCAATGCTGCCGCTAAAGTCGTTATCAAAAAACTTAACACCTAGCTCGCCTTGCTCAACAATTTCGGCTTCGTAGCTGGCAGGCTCGCCTAAATCATTAAACTGAATACCTCTAATTTCTGGGAAGAAAAACCCGCGAGATGCATTGGCATATACATTTAAATTATCAGTTAAGCGATATAACGCCGCCCCTGATACAGCAAATTCAGACGTGTCGACTTCGCCGTAAGTCATTACACCACTGCCCGTAGTGTTAACTTGTAAGTTAGGTGCAAGCGTTGGATCATCTGAAATCTGAACTACTTGGCTGCCTTCGCGACTAATTTTTCCTTCAATTTCTTCGTAGCGAACACCAAAGTCAAAAATCCAATCGTCGCTTTCCATTTGATCCGCTACGTACAATGCTCTGCGGGTAGCGCTAATGGTTTGGTTAGTATAAGAAATGCCTGGGCCACTAATACCATTTTGAGTGTACTGAACCTCATCGCCATTAACATCGGTATACGTTAAGTCGATTAAGCGAGGGTTGTTATTAAACTCACCTAAATAAGTTGTAATAACGTTATCGTCGTCGGCTTCACTGTGCGAGAAAAATGTACCGACTGTAATATCATGGCTAAAATCACCTACAAAAATACTTTTGATGATATTAAATTCTGCAGAAAAATCTTCAGCTGGGCGGTCGCGGTCTAAAATACGGTTAGCAAATAGTAAGTCATCGCTTGCAAGTGCGACACCTGAATTAACATAAGAAAACTCAGCACCGCTTGCATCACCTAGCCCTCTGTTAGCTAAAAAGTCGTCTTGGCTTTCAGGTACATTAATAATACCGTCGCCGTCTAAAAATAGATTAAATTCGTGTTGGTATTTAGCGTATTTACTGCGCATATTAATGGCAAAATCGTTAGCGAGTTCTTTTTCAAACACCACTGAAATAGAACCACCTTTAGTAACTACACCATCACTGATTGGCGATTCATAACGACCATTTGCTGTATCGTACGTTAAGTTAGATACTTGCGCCGTTTGCAGTGATTCGACTTCACGACCATCGTTACCAATTAAGCGCTCGCGGCTGTCGCCATCAAGTGGAATAGGTAAGTAAAACTGAGCTTGGTCGTCAATGTACTGTCCGTAAACAGTAAATGAGCCAGAGCCATCATCAAATTCTTTACGAATATTACCACGCAACTGTGTACCTTTAGTCTCAAGGCCTGTATCTAAAGGGCCCTCGTCGTAACGGTAAAAACCAGAAAGCGCATAATATAAGCCGTCTTCGTTAAGTGGACCGCTCGTTGCAAAATCTAAGCGAGTACGCCCTTGGTCAGAAAGCTCCATTTGTACGGTACTTTGCGGATCATCACTGCCCGTTTTAGAAATATAGTTAATAATGCCGGCCACAGAACCTTGGCCAAATAAATTAGATACACCACCACGCACAAACTCTACGCGCTCAATACCCAAATCATTACGGTAATACACATCAAACGCCGATGAGTTTAAACCAAAAACACTCAAACTAGGTGAACCGTCGTACGACAGTGGCGTAAACTGAAACTGACCCGATGAAGGTAAGCCTCTTACTTGTAGGTTAGTAGCGACTTCACCGCCACCGCCTTCTACTTTAATACCCGGAATATAGCGAAGCACATCCGCTTGGCTACTTGAAGAGAGCTTTACCAGCTCGTCTTCACTAATAGATGTTACTGATTGTGGAGTGTCTGAAATAACACGCCCTTTACTGGTACCAGAGACGATAATACGCTCAACGTTATTAGCTTTTTTTGCTGTATCTGGTGCAGCTTCTTCTGCTGCATAAGCGCCCTGTGCAAGGCATAAAGATACAATAGAGGCGATCGTTGTTTTATTCACGGGTATTCTCCAATTGTGCTAGTTGTCTGTGTGTATTTACTTAGAGTGTGGCTAAGCAAAGCCGAAATAATCAAGTAAACATGTTAGTTTTTTGTTACTTCGAACAGGATTTAAGCACAGAAAAAAAACATTTACAACCCATAATGAGTGCTTTAATATTGTGAAAATCGGAAATAACACACAAAGAGCACCCAATATGACGACTATAAACAGCGGTAAAATTGACTCAGCAACGGCTTCATCGCTTGCAGACCTTGCTACTAAAACACTTATAGCAAACGACTTAGGTGGCTATACAGTACCAACACATGGCCTATACCCGTTTCAGTGGAACTGGGATTCAGCCATTACAGCGCTAGGCTGGATGAAATCAGACGAAAGCCGAGCATGGCAAGAAATTGATGTGTTATTTTCAGGCCAATGGGATGATGGCATGGTGCCGCACATCTTGTTTCATAAAGATTCTGATACTTATTTTCCTGGTCCTGACGTATGGGGTTCGGATAAAAAAATTAAAAGTACGTCTATTTCACAGCCGCCAGTAGTCGCCACTGTAATGAAAGAAATGCTTGCCAGCGCTAAAGATAAAACACTTTCAGAACAAAAAGTTAAAGCGTTATTTTCACAAGTAGTTGATTATCATTTATGGTGGTACAACGACCGAGATCCTGAAAAAACAGGTTTAGTTGTAACCTACCACCCGTGGGAATCGGGCATGGATAACAGCCCATCGTGGGATGACGCTCTTCATGCTGTGCCATGTGTGGATTGGGAATATACGCGCCGCGATACAAGTCATGTAGATTCTTCTCAGCGCCCACATAAAAGTGAGTACGACCGCTTTTTATACCTTGTAGACTTTTTTAAACGTAACAACTTTGACAGTAAAGTAATTTACGAAACCTGCCCGTACAAAATGAATGACCTAGGTATTATTGCTATTTTACACCGTGCAACCAAAGATTTACTCAAAATGGGTGAACAACTTGGCTTAAACGATGCTCGCACTGATTACTTAGCACAGCGCTTACAAATAACAGAGCAAGCCATAAACACTTTATGGTGTGAACAAAGCCAGTACTTTTATTGCAGAGATGTATTAACTAACAGCTTGGCTAAAGTTAAAACATCAGCCGCGCTATTAACTGTATATGCAGGTTTAACAAGCGATGAGCAAACTAAAATAATTAATACAGCCACCGAAGATTTTATTGAGTCGAGCCAATTTAGTGTGGCATCTACTCACCCTAAAGAGGAAAAATACGAGCCACAACGCTACTGGCGTGGCCCGATTTGGTTACACATCAACTGGATGATAGCCATAGGCCTTAAAGAGGCAGGCTTTGCAACAACGGCTGACAAAATTCAAGATGACACTCGCAACTTAGTTGTTAAGTCAGGCTACTACGAATATTTTAACCCAGAAACAGGTGCAGGCTGTGGTGGTAAAGATTTCTCGTGGACGGCTGCAATAGCATTACATTGGCTACTTGACTAATAACTAAGGCAAGATCATGAAACACACAATATGCTTTGGTGAAGTACTGGTTGATTTACTTTCAAATAAATTGAGCCAAAACAGCAACGAACACGAAGCGTTTACAAAGTTTGCAGGCGGTGCGCCTGCAAACGTAAGCGTTGCCATTGCAAAGCTAGGCGGTAATGCCTACTTTGCAGGAATGCTAAGCACTGATAGCTTTGGCGACTTTTTACATAATGCATTAAAAGAGCAAGGTGTAAAAACCGACTTTATGCGTTTTACCAACCAAGCAAAAACAGCTCTCGCGTTTGTATCACTCGATAACGATGGCGATCGCACGTTTGAGTTTTACCGTGATAACACCGCCGATTTGCACTTTAGTAACGATGACTTTAGTCGCGAATGGTTTGAGCAATGCGATATTTTTCATATTTGTTCAAACACATTAACCGACAAAAACATCAGAAACACCACCGCTTACGGTGTTAAATTTGCAAAACAAAATAACTCAATTGTGAGCTTTGATATTAACTTGCGCCTCAATTTATGGCCAAGCGATGCCAACCCTCGCGAGCATATTTTACCGTTATTAAAAGACTGCTCAATTATTAAAGCCTCAAAAGAAGAGCTTGAATACTTAGCGGGTGAGCAATCGAGCGATGAGTTTATTGCCCAAACACTTAATAACGGTTGTGAGCTATTTGTAGTTACCGATGCAGGCAACCCTATGCATTGGTATACAAAAAATGCCAAGCAAACGCTTCACCCTCAAAAGGTTACTATGGTTGATGCCACCGCTGCAGGAGATGCGTTTGTAGGTGGATTACTGTATCAACTAGGCTTACAAAACCTGACACCCAGCTCTTTTAGCGAGCTTTGCAACACGCCTGAAATACTAACAACTATTTTTGAATTTGCTTCGTTATGTGGTGCCCATGCCGCATCTTACAAAGGGGCATTTAACTCCCTACCTAACCAAAAGTCTCTACACGATTTTAGGAGCGAATTATGAAAAGCACACCAGATAACTTTAAAAGCCGTGAATTTTTAACGCAGCACATTAACGACACGTTAGCGTTTTATGAGCCAAATATTGACGATGAACACGGTGGTTTTTACCAAAACTTTTCTGATAACGGTGAGGTATTTGATAAACACACGCGCCACTTAGTAAGTTCTACTCGTTTTGTATTTAACTATGCGCGTGCGTACCAAACCTTTAATGACGAAAAGTACCTAAACCGTGTTAAATCGGGGATTGAGTTTATTCGTAAGCATCACCTTGTTGAGCAAACAGGTGGCTACAACTGGTTATTAAAAGTTGAAAACGGCCAAGCTACCGTGCTTGATAACACCAATCATTGCTATGGCTTTGCATTTGTAATTTTAGCGTACAGCTGGGCATATCGCGCAAGTGTTACTGAGGCGCGCGAATACCTAAACGATACATTTCAAACAATGGAAACACATTTTTGGGATGCAAAAGCCGGTTTATATAAAGATCAGCATAACAGCGACTTCACAAAATGTGATTCATACCGCGGCCAAAATGCCAACATGCATACTTGTGAAGCACTTATTGCCGCCTATGAAGCCACAAAAGACGAAATATTTTTAAACCGTGCGCTCACACTTGCCGACAACATGGTTAACCGCCAAGCTAGTTTAATGGGCGGATTAATCTGGGAGCATTACGATATAAATTGGCAGGTCGATTTAGAGTACAACAAAGACGATCCTAAAAATTTATTTCGTCCGTGGGGCTTTCAACCTGGCCATCAAACAGAGTGGTCAAAACTGCTTATGTTTTTAAATAAGCATAAGCCACAAAAATGGCTTATTGAACGCGCTCAAGCCTTATTTGATAACTCAATAAATGTAGCATGGGATAAAAAACACGGCGGTATTTGCTACGGCTTTGCTCCTGATAAAACTATTTGCGATGACGATAAATACTTTTGGGTGCAAGCCGAAACTCTGTGTTGTGCAGCGTATCTTTATCAAGCAACAGGGGATGAAAAATATCAGCAATGGTATGACAAAATTTGGCAGTATTCGTGGCAGCATTTAGTTGATCATAAATACGGAGCCTGGTTTAGAATTTTAACCGCTGACAATAAAAAAATAGACACGATGAAAAGCCCAATAGGTAAAACTGATTACCATACAATGGGTGCCTGCTTTGATGTGCTCGAACTATTAAAGTAACTATGTAGTCATAACTTTTACAGTGTTGTGTAGACCTTTTAACCGCCAGTTTGGCGGTTTTTTTTGCGCTGGATTTAATTCACCTCAAAAAGGGCTATCAACTTAACAAAATAATATTTTTTTACAGCCATTTTTTTAAACCTAATCTTTTGAATACCACACCAATAATAGAAAATTTTGCACGCCAGCAGCGTATAGTAATATTAAAGATATAAAAATAAGAGAACAGGTAATGCCCAACGAGAAAGATCCCCACGCCATATGTACAAGCGAACAAGTTGCTTGGCCACGTATTGCCGCAATTGCTGCAATGCTAAGCTTTTCATTACCCACATTTATAACCGGCTTAGAAATTCATCAAAGTTCAAGTGTGAGTAATACACTTTGGGCGTTAGTCATTGGATCTATCATTTTAACCGTAATTGGCGGTGCCATGGGCACAATAGGTGTAAAAAGCCGCTTAAGCTCTTATCTGTTAGTGAAAATAGCCTTTGGTAATGCAGGTGCTGGCATTGTAAATATAGCTTTTGCTTTGTCATTAATTGGCTGGTTTGGAGTAAATATTGACTTGTTTTCGAATGCAGTAGTACGTCTACTGAGCGCTGAATTTAATATTATTATGCCTGAGTGGCCAATTGATATAGCTGCTGGCTGCGCCATGCTCATAACCACATTATACGGATTTAAAGCTATTAATGTACTGGCCTCTATTATGATCCCCATTTTAGCTGTTGTGACCGCAATGATGCTATTTGGCGCATTAGATAACATGCCATTTATTGATTTTATTAATTTAGAAAAGTCGGCAGACTTATCACTTGAAGATGGTGTAGCCGCTATTGTTGGTGGCGTTATTATTGGCGCAATTATCTTGCCCGATATAACCCGTTTTTCTAAACAAAAACGTGGCGGCATATACACCTCTTTTATTGCTTATATGATTATTGAACTGCTCGTTATTTTTGTAGCTGTATTTGCAGCAGCCGCCATGCAAGAAACCGAAATACTCAGTTTAATGCTTGCGCTCAACCTAGGATTTTCGGCTTTTTTTATTGTGATTGCAGGAAGTTGGATTTTAAATTCACTAAACTTATACAGTACCGCACTCAGTGTAGAAGCAACTTTTCCGCATTGGCATAAAAAGTGGGTTATTGTTTTATTAGGGCTAGTAGGAATTGGCGCGGCATTTATAAATATTTTAGATATGTTTATTAGCTTTTTAGCATTTTTGTCAGATATTTTTGTGCCCGTTGCAGGCGTTATTATTGTTGATGCATTATTTATAAAGCCTGATGCGTACAACGCCAGTACGCTTACCAATAACGCGCGCTTTTCTATACCTGCATTTACAGCTTGGTTTGTAGGTGCGGCATTTGCTGTGTGTAATGGGGCAATATTTAACGTGTCATTGAGTGGCATTACCGTTATTGATGCTATTATTTTAACCGCAATTATTTATACTTTTTTTGTAAAGGTAATTAAACCAAAACCAGTTAATAAGCACTTATAACTAATCAAGGCGCTAATCAGCGCCTTGTTCGTCTTCTTCTATTTTCATTTCGTCTCGCCATCTTAGCTTTTCAAGCGGGTAGCCTAAAAAGAACTTGGCTCGCTCAAGCACGATACGTGTGGTTAATTTTTTAATCGTATAATTACTACTGCCCGTTAACTTATCGCACATTGCGTTAAGCGCCTGAATATCTGCAAAACAACAAAACGAAATATAATCAATATCACCACTTAACTGCATGCAATCCATTATTTCAGGGATATCGTGTATTTCAGCTAAAAACTTACGCCTAGCTGCTAAATTATTGTCCTCAAGAGTAAACTCCATATAAGCAAACACATGTTCACATATTTGTTCAAGATTAATATCGGCATGAAATGTACGAAAATACCCAGCTTCTTTTAATGCTTTAACGCGTTGAAAACAAGCGCTAGGAGAAAGGTTTACTCGCTCTGCTAACTCTACATTAGTGAGATCGGCAGTAAGATGCACTATTGCTAATATTTTTTGGTTATATCTGTCTATTTTTATCGTTTTTTTCATAACTGGTTTCACATTGAAAAATAATTAATTTTGTAAACCTATTGTCAAAATGTACATAAAACTTAGCGCCTGCTAGATATTTTCACAATATGTTTGTGCTTATTTGAGGTTTTACAAAATATTATTTTGTCTGAAAAAGCGACAATGTTTGTACGTTAAAAACATTACCTTAGTCGTGACATTAGGACATATAACATGAGCAGATACAATAGAACAAAATTCCATAAAACGCTTTTAGCATCGGCGGTGAGTTTATCGTGCTTGTCACACGTTAATGCACAAGAACAAAATAATACAGCCAACACTATCGAAAAAATTTCTGTTATCTCTCGAGGACGTGTTGAGTCAATTCAAAACGTGCCAGACTCTGTTACCGCCTTTAGCGCCGATACGATTGAAAAATCTCGTATTACCAGCTTTCGTGATGTTGCTAATTTAACGCCTAATCTATCGCAACTTGATAACTTTAGACCCGGCCTTGCGCGCATAACTATTCGAGGGTTAATTACACCGCAAGTAGGCGATCCGCCACTGGCGTTTGTTGTTGATGGTGTAACCGCCCCCGATTTAGAGTTTATTAACCAAGACTTAGTAGATATTGAGCGCATTGAAGTTATGCGTGGCGCGCAGGGCGCGTTATACGGTAGAGGCGCTATTGGTGGTGCGGTCATTGTTACGACAAAAAAACCTATTGAAGACTTTGAAGGTAAAGTTAAAGGCTCAATTGGTAATGGTAATACATATAACCTAAATGCAGTTGTGTCAGGGTCGTTAAATGATGAAAACACGGCTTATTTTAGAGCCGGTGGTTATATAAAAGATACCGATGGCCTTATTAAAAATACTTACACGGGTGATAAAGCCGATCCATTAAAAGAACAATCTGTATTTTCGCAATTAGAATTTGAATTGACTGAAGACACATCAATAAACCTTAAAGGTAAATACACGTCAAGCGAAGCAGGTTTTGCTTACTATCAAAGCGTAAACGATGACACCATTGAAGACTTCTCTATTAATACCTCACAAAATATTATTAACGAAGATGAGCGTGATGTATATGAGCTAAGCGCTAAGCTGACGCAATATTACGATTTAGGTAAATTTGAATTTGTTACCGCTTACAGCAATTCTGAAAATGAACATTTTTACGATGGCGACTACTCAGCTGATGCAACCTTTATTGACGAAGACGGTTTTTTTAGAGCACCGTTTGGTACTGAGGGATTATACGACATTGAATCGTTAACTGTTGAGTCTCGATTTATATCTCAGTCAGATCAGGAGTTTAGATGGTCTGTGTCGGCATTTTATCAACAGCGCGACCGCGACACTGCGGTACTTTTTTATGATGACTTTACGAATGCACAAATACTCACCCGTAAAGACTTTGCAAACGATGAACCTTACTTATCTATTATCGATAATAACAGCAGTGATGCGTGGGCTCTTGCGGGGCAATTTAACTACGATATTACCTCGCAGTTAGAGCTAACCGGAGCACTACGTTACGATCACGATACTCGCGAGTCGTTTGACCCAACTAATAAAACAGATACTTACGCTAAAAAGTCGTTTAGCCAACTACAGCCAAAAGTAACTTTAGGATACCAAGTTACGGATGACTTTTTACTTTATACGGGTTATTCGCACGGATTTAGAAGTGGCGGCTTTAATGAGCCTGCAGAAGGAATTAGCCGTACCTTTGATCAAGAAGTGTCTGATAGCTACGAAATGGGTTTTAAAACGTCTTTGTTTGATAGCAAATTAACCCTTAATGGAGCTGCGTTTATTATTGACCAAGACGATGCTCAATTTACGCAATTTAATGTAGATACATACACCCTCGAAAATCTATCAATTGATGAAGTGCAAACCAAAGGCCTAGAGCTAGAAGCGGCCTATGCAGCCACCAGCAATTTAAGCATAAACCTAAGCGCCGGTATTATTGATTCAGAAATAAAAAGCTTTGCACTGCGCCCTGAGCTTACTGGCAGACCACAGTTTTGGGTCCCTGAATACAACTACAGCATATCGGCCAATCATAATACGCAATTAAATGGTCAGTGGTCACTGTTTTCCCGCGCGGAGGTATTAATAGAAGGGCCTAAAACCTTCAGCATTGATATTCCAGATGTAGAGTCATCACGCTACACCTACCTCAATGCCGGGATTGGCATTAAATCTGAGCAATGGACAGTGCAAGTTTACGTAGACAACCTCACTGATGAGCGTGCCATTGAAGATATATTTTTATATGGCGATGGGATTACTGAACTTGCGCGCCAACCTAATAAACCACGTAGTTACGGCGTAGAGCTAAGCTTCGACTTTTAATTTCAACTCTCAAATAGCTGCTTTAAACAATCTTAAGGCAGCCTCTTTTTTAGATAACCAATAGCGATACACACATGCAAATTCTTAATCGTGAACAACTAATTGATATTTTATACGGCTGCGCCATTTTAGGTACCGGTGGTGGCGGTGAGCTAAGTGAAGGCATAAATTACATTGACGAAGCCCTTGCACTAGGTAAAACGTTTAAACTTATTAGCGCAGATGAAGTACCCGCAGGCGAACTTGTATGCACACCTTATATTTTAGGGGCAATCTCGCCACTAACAGATACGGAAGAGCGCGCTTACGCTAATCTCCCACGTACAGGTAAGCATTCTATTTTAGCGGCCTACGATCGCGCCCTTGAGTACATGGGTAAAGAATCTATTTACGGAACGATTTGTTGCGAACTAGGTGGCGCTAACACTGCGGTATCGTTTTATTTAGCGGCTATGTTTGACGGCTACATTATTGATGCCGACCCTGCTGGACGAGCAGTTCCTGAAATTACCCACTCAACCTATTATTTAAATAATTTACCCGCAGCACCAATTATTACCGCAAACGAATTTGGCGAATGCTTTATTTGTGAAAACGTTATGGATGACTTACGCGCTGAAACCGTAGTGCGTGCCCTTGCCAAAATAAGCCGTAACGACATCGCGGCCATTGATCATATTCTTCCTATTGAACAGATGAAAGATGCGGTTATTCACGGCACGATAAGTAAAGCATTAAAGCTTGGAAGAGCCATGCGTAAAGCCAACAACTCAAATGAAAACACTATTAATGTAGTTGCCGAGCAAGGTAATGGATTTGTCGCGTTTGAAGGAATTGTTAGTGAGTTTGAATTTAAAACACTTGAAGGCTTTACCATAGGCGAAGTTATGCTTGCTGGTACTGGCGAGTTTGCTGGTAACAGTTATAAAATTACGGTTAAAAACGAAAATATGGCTGCGTTTTTAAATAAAGAAGTACACGTTACCATCCCTGATTTAATTTGTTGCCTAAACACACAAGCAGGTACGCCAATCACCAACCCAAATTATGAAATAGGTATGCCTGTATCCGTTATTATTTTGCCAGCACCTGTTGAGTTTACAACACCAAAAGGACTTTCTATATTTGGCCCTAATTACGCAGGTGTTAAGAGTGATTATCGCCCTGCTATAAATAGTTAACTATTCAGCTCTAGCCTGAATTATTATAAAGCTTAGCGTGGTTAGCGTTTAACCCGTTAAGCTTTTATATAAATAACTCACTTCCAACCTGCAATACTCTTTTAATCAAAGTTAAAAAGCTATAATAAAAATCTTATATAGGTAATAATCTTTAAATTAATGGACTCAAGGATTATTTTGTATGCTAGGTTTTTGGTATAAGGAGTTTCCGCAATACCCTAAAGATCATAAAGACTTTTGGCGTACTCGTTTAATAGCCCACTCTTTACTAATAACTACGAGTTATTTTTTAGTTTTAACACTCCTCAACCTTTTCTACTTTGAAAGCTATGACATTGCTTTAATTGATGCCTTAGGGTTGACTATATCACTAGGTATCTATACTTGGTTTAATAAAACAGCCAACGTAAATGCAGCAGCATGGGCCGTTGCCCTTATGGTTGTTAGCTTAATAATGATGTTTGTGATTTCTGTAGGCGGACATGCGCATTCTTTATTTTGGGCAACGTTGATCCCGCCTTTTAGCTTTTTTTTAGTTGGAAGAAACTGGGGAAGCCTATTTAGTACAGTCGCTTTTGCTATTTGTGCGTATCTTGTGTATTTACAACAACAGCAAACTGTAACAATTGGCTTAGGCTCTTTATTTAATCTTATAGAGGTAAGCCTTGCTCATATTTTAATTTTTAGGTTTTACGAAAAAACACGGTTTTCGGCATACACTCGATTATCTATCCGTAACTTAGAAATTCAACACTTAGCAGAAACCGATAAGTTAACGGGGCTTTATAACAGGCAAAAATTTGATTTTGAATTATCACAGTTAATTGCTAAAAATGACGTTTTTAAAACCCCACATTGCTTACTTATTTGCGATATAGACCACTTCAAAAATATAAACGATACCTACGGGCATTTGGTTGGTGATAACGTGCTAACTGAATTTGCAAAAATATTAAAAAGCCGTATGGGAAATGACGCACTTATTGCGCGATGGGGTGGAGAAGAATTCACTATTATTTTATCCAACACCTCTTTAAATGATAGCGCTAAAAAAGCTGATGACCTGAGAAAGTATATTGCCGAAAACACAGTTACAAATATAGCATTTACTATAAGTATTGGGTTAGCAACGATACAAAAAGACGATACAGTGCTAAAACTATTGGAGCGGGCTGATACAGCGCTATATAAGGCTAAAAATAATGGACGCAATAAAGTATGTGTTAGCGATAACGATTCAACCGTTATCGCTCAATCAACTTACTTAAATGGGTCTATAGCCTAAGCTTAAGCGTACTGCCCACAAGCAAATCCACAGCTCCAAGCATACTGGAAATTGTAGCCCCCAAGCCAGCCCGTTACATCGGTTACTTCACCTATAAAATATAAGCCTTTAGCTTTTTTAGCTTCAAAGGTTTTTGAGCTCAACTCGTCAGTATCTACACCGCCCAATGTTACTTCTGCTGTTCTATAACCTTCTGTGCCATTGGGTTTAATTTGCCACGCATGAATATAATTTACTAACTCATTTATTTGAGCATGGGTAAGCTGATTAATATTACAATCTGGTATCGCTTTGCTTTCGTGCAGTATTTCTATAAAGCGTTTAGGTAAAATAGTCGAAAGGCTGTTTTTTAACGACTTTTGGGCTTGTGTTTCACGCCAATCAGCAAGTTGTTGCCTTAAATCAATTTCAGGTAGCAGGTTTATAGTGACAGCCTGCCCTGCTCGCCAAAATGAGCTTATTTGCAATATTGCTGGGCCCGATAACCCTCGGTGAGTAAAGAGGATGTTTTCTTTAAATACGGTGCCGTCTTCGCTTGAAACTTCACATGGAATGCTAATTCCCGAGAGCCCTTCAAAACGCTCTTTATCATGTTGATGCAAAGTAAACGGCACAAGTGCAGCCATAGTTGGTAACACGCTTAAGCCAAACTGCTCTGCAATTTTATAACCTATTGGTGTAGCCCCTAGTTTTGGCATAGTTAAGCCACCTGATGCTATAACTAACGACTTACACCTTAAGGTTTCTTGCTCTGTGGTAACGCTATAGCCGGTTTCGGTTTTTGATACGCTGATCACTTCACTGCGTAGTTTTATATTTACCCCGGCCCACTCACATTCGGTCAGTAAAATATCAACAATGTCTTGTGCATTGTTATCGCAAAAAAGCTGACCTAGTGTTTTATGGTGATACGCCAAGCCATGTCTGTCTACCAGCTCAATAAAGTCATGCTGTGTATAGCGACTTAAACATGATTTAACAAAATGAGCATTTGCGCATAAGTAGTTATCAGGGGTTGCGTTTTCATTTGTAAAATTGCAACGCCCACCACCACTTATTAAAATTTTACGACCTGGTTTTTTCCCCATATCAAGTACTGTAACGCTTCGGCCACGGTATCCAGCTTGCGCTGCACACATTAATCCTGCTGCTCCCGCACCTATTACAATTACATCTACTTGACTCATTATTTTACCCTACTAAAAAATTTTTCCGATTATAGCAAAATTTGATAGCTAACAACGTAGCATTTAAATTATTAGCAATAACACAACAAAAACGCATCAGTAATAAGTCGGTAATAATTACCCGCACAACAAATCAATCCTTTATACTTATTTTTAATTTATATGACAAATACTAAACAACGAGTAAACCGCTAAAAACCTGAGTTATAACTAAATGAAAGAGGTACATAATAAATTGATATTTTAACCTAGTTAACAGATCGTTTACTTTTGTTCCCGCATCGTGATCTTACATCACGAAATAATAAATAAAAATCTAGGGATAATTATGACAACAAGTAAAACTTTTAAAAGATGCGCAATTGCAATTACAGTTAGTACGCTTTTTGCTGCAACATCTGGCATGGCTCAATCAGTTTCAAGTTCAATGGCTGAAACATCGGCTAAACTACAAAGCCAAGGCGGTTTCGAAACTCAGTTCATTATTAAATATAAAAATAATAACGAAATGGCGAGCCTTTCAACTGCAGACGCAAGCCCAGCTAGCATGAAAAAGCGCGCACAAAGCTTTGTTAAAAACTTCGCTTCTAAAAAAGGCAAAGTAAAAGCAAAATACGTTCGTGCAATGGCACTTAATAATCATCACGTAATGCGTGCTGATAAAAAATTAAGTGCGGCTGAGGCCCAAGAGTTTATGCAAGAAATGGTTGATTCTGGCAATGTGGAATACATTGAAGTGGATCAAATGTTAAAGCCGTTTTCAACTCCTAACGATCCACGTTTTGATGACCAATGGCACTACTACGAGCAAGCCGGTGGTTTAAACTTGCCGACCGCATGGGATACCGCAACGGGTAGCGGTGTAGTTGTAGCTGTACTAGATACGGGCTACCGCCCTCATGCTGATTTAAACGCTAATATTTTACCGGGTTACGATATGATCTCTAACCTTTCGGTAGCTAATGACGGTGGTGGTCGCGATAGCGATGCACGTGATCCTGGTGATGCAGTTGCTGCGAATGAATGTGGCACTAACGGTGCACAAAACTCTAGCTGGCATGGCACGCACGTAGCCGGCACAGTTGCTGCGGTAACCAATAACGGTGAAGGTGTTGCAGGCGTAGCTTATAACGCAAAAGTAGTGCCTGTTCGTGTACTCGGTAAGTGTGGTGGTTTAACCTCAGATATTGCAGATGGTATTATTTGGGCATCTGGTGGAAGTGTTTCAGGTATTCCTGCTAACTCAAACCCTGCTGATGTAATTAATATGAGTTTAGGTGGCAGCGGTTCATGTAGCTCTACAACTCAAAATGCAATTAACACAGCACGTAGTAACGGCACTGTGGTAGTTATTGCTGCAGGTAACGATAACGATAACTCAGCAAACTACAACCCAGGTAACTGTAACGGTGTAGTAAATGTAGCCTCAGTGGGCCGTAATGGCGGCAGAGCTTATTACTCAAACTACGGTAGCAATATTGATGTTGCAGCACCAGGCGGCGCACAAAGCTTTGCAAACGACTCTGAAGGCGTTCTATCAACATACAATTCAGGTTCGTCTACACCTTCAAGCGACAGCTATGGCTTTTCACAAGGTACATCAATGGCTGCGCCTCACGTAGCAGGTGTTGCGGCACTTATTAAGCAAGCAAAACCAGATGCAACGCCTGACGAAATAGAAAGTATTTTAAAATCAACTACCCGTTCGTTCCCTGCAACATGTACTAGCTGTGGTACGGGTATTGTTGATGCTGCCGCAGCTGTTGCAGCAGCAAGTGGCGGCACTACTCCACCTACCGGTGGCGATAGCGAGCTTATTAATGGTGAAGCTAAAACAGGTTTAAGTGGGGCTGCAAATGCACAAGCATTTTACACGATGACAGTACCAAGCGGTGCAACTAACGTAACATTCACTATGAGTGGTGGTACTGGCGATGCTGATTTATACGTACGTGCAGGCAGTAAACCTACAACTACTACCTATGATTGTCGTCCATATAAAGGCGGTAATAGCGAAGAGTGTTCTATTGATAACCCTACTGCGGGAACTTACCACGTAATGCTTAACGGCTACTCTGCGTATTCAGCTGTTAGCTTGGTAGGTAATATTACTGGTGGTTCATCATCGGGTGGCGGTTCAGGTACTCCACAAGCAGGCGGCGGCACGATTAGCGATGTGTCAGCCAATACTGGGCAATGGAAACATTACACGTTAGATGTACCAGCTGGAATGAGTACGTTTACAGTAACAACATCGGGTGGCAGTGGCGATGCTGATTTATTTGTAAAATACGGTAGCCAACCAACAGCAAGCTCATACGATTGCCGCCCTTATAAAAATGGCAATGCAGAAACATGTACATTTACTAATCCACAAGCAGGTACTTGGCACTTAAGCGTTAACGCTTATAGCACTTTCTCTGGTTTAACGCTTAGCGGGCAATACCAACCGTAATTTAAAGTTTGGGCCTTTAATAAAAAAACCGATGTTGTTGCCAACATCGGTTTTTCAATAATAACTAGCAGATTAGTTAAAGCTAAAATCTACACTTTATTACTGTTATAGCTTCTCTAGTACTGATTCTGCGCGGCTTACAACAAACTCTTTGTCTTGTTCTACAAATAAACCTGTGACTAGCGCATTTTCAATAATCATAGCGTAACGTGTTGAACGTATACCACCAAAACTAGCAGTATCTTTATCAAGCCCTAACGATTTAGTGAAACTTCCATCGCCATCCCCAAGCATTGTAATTTCTTGCGCGTTTTGTGAGTCACCCCATGCTTTCATAACAAATGCATCATTAACAGATACACAGTAAATAGCATCAACACCTTTTGCTTTAATTTTATCAGCAAGGGTAATAAATTCAGGTAAATGAGCATTTGAACACGTTGGTGTAAACGCACCAGGTACTGCAAATAACACGACTTTTTTACCTTCAAACAATTCTTTATTTGTAAGAGATTGCATACCGTCGTCAGTTAATTGCGTTAACGTCACTGCTGGTAATTCTTGGCCTTGCTCAATCATGGTAATTCCTTGAAAAGATTAATACAGAATAAGTAACAATCGTACTACGTAGCCTACTACTAGGTATAAAAAGTACGGCTAACTTAGTAGCTCAAAATAGCCTACCATAGAACGAAGAATACGCTCTGTATTAAGGTAAATTCAAATCATTTATAAAACTTGAAAAATCATTACCTAGCTTTTCGTCTCGCAGACTGTACTCAACAATTGCTTTTAAGTAGCCTAACTTGTCTCCACAATCGTGAGAGCGACCACTCATATGAAATGCTTCAACGGTTTCTTGTGCCATTAATGCGTCAATAGAATCTGTAAGTTGTATTTCACCGCCAGCACCTACAGACGTTTTTGCAAGTAGAGGCCAAATATTCTTACTCAGTACATATCGCCCTACAACAGCCAGATTAGAAGGCGCTAAATCTGCATCAGGTTTTTCAACCATTGCTTTAATTGCAGCACTTTTACCTGGCATTAACTCAACCCCATTTATATCAGCAATACCATATTTACTAACGTCTTCTTTAGCTACCGGCTCAAGCATTATTTGGCTTGCTTGAGTTTCTTTAAAGCGTTTAATCATGGCCGCTAAGTTTTCAGTTTCTTGATCCGCAGTATAGGCATCAAGTATCACATCAGGCAGGAGCACAACAAAGTTGTTATCACCAACTATTGGTTTAGCGCATAAAATAGCATGTCCAAGCCCTTTAGCTTCACCTTGGCGTACACTCATAATAGTTACATCATTTGGACAAATAGAGCGAATTTCATCTAATAAAGCTCGTTTAACACGCTTCTCAAGAGTCGCTTCAAGTTCATAACTTGTATCAAAGTGGTTTTCGATTGCATTTTTAGAGCTATGCGTAACTAATACAATATCTTTAATACCAGCGGACACACATTCGCTGACAATATATTGAATTAGAGGCTTATCGACTATTGGGAGCATTTCTTTTGGGATAGCTTTTGTCATAGGGAGCATTCTCGTCCCTAAGCCAGCTACTGGAATTACAGCTTTCATATCTGTCCTTAGTGATTAAGTTTGTAAATAAACTAGCAGATACAAAATAGATACCAGCTGAATAAAGTTACCTCTTTTGAAGAAGTAAATTTGAAGCTGCTTTTAAAGTGAAGACTCTACACTTTAGGAATATAAAATAGATAGGTAAATAGTGAACTTATTAATGATTTTGTTGTGGGGTGAGATTACATTAGCTAAACGAAAAAAGCCTGGGTTTGCTATAAATAACAAACCCAGACCAATAAATTTCTAACTAAAGGTAGCGTTACAAAACCTTTTTATAATTAAAGACCTGCACGATCTTTAATTACTGCAATAAGCGGTGAGCTGGCAAAATTACCTTCAGCCCAAGCAATGTCAGCACCATCTGTTAACGCACTTTTTGATAAGTTTTTAACTATATACTCACCAGTATCTACTGCATTACTAGCAACAGCATGGCGTAATAAGTTATTACCATTACATTGTACTGCATCATAAATATTACGAATTTTTACACGAGAGCTTTTAAGCTTGCTGCGTAATCGGTTTTTATCATCTGCCGCAATATATTCACAAATAGATACTGCTAATTGATCTTCAGCATTTACAGGTGCTGTATACGAAAACGAACTAACAGCTACAACGGCAGTAAGTGCAACTAGCTTTGGTAATTTAAACATGACAAACCCTTTATAATACTTTGTTCTTATATAGACTATCGAATATTATATCAATCTATCAAAATTTACGCAATAATGTTAACGTTCTTTATATAAAGTTACGAATTTATAACTAGATAAATTCTTGTCATCCGGATGGTTTTCTTGCTCTTCTTTCACGTACCAATTAGCAACTTTATTGTAATCAGGAAACTGTGTATCGCCTTTAACATCTAAATCAATAAAAGTTAGATACAGGCGCTCTGCTTTTGGTAAAAATTGCTCATAGATATTACCACCACCAATAATCATTACTTCTTCAGCAGTAGCAACGAGTTCTAATGCGGCATCTGGCGTAGTTACTACTTCAATACCCTGTGCAGTATATTCGCTGTTTCGAGTAATAATAATATTACGGCGCCCAGGTAATGGACGGCCTATAGACTCAAAAGTTTTACGACCCATGATCACAGGCTTACCCGTAGTGACCTTTTTAAAATGCTGAAGATCTGCAGGTAAATGCCATGGCATTTTATTATCTAGACCAATTACACGGTTATTTGCCATTGCTGCTATCATTGAAATTATCATAATAAACACCTAGTACTTTATTCTTAAACAAAGAAAAAGGAGCATAAGCTCCTTTTTAGTAAATTCTATTTAATTAACGCTCGTAGACAACTTCTACGTCGTAATCATCTTCATCCCAGTCATCCCAATCATCATCATTGCCCTTACCTTTAGTGGCTTTTTCATGATAGGTATCCCACTTAAATTCAACTTCTTCATCTTCCACTTGTACAAACTTCTCTTTAGGCATGCTATCAAGTAGTGTCATTATGTTGTGGATTAATGGTTGAGTGTTAAGTTTATTAATTGCTGAAATGTGATAGATATTTTCAGTTTCGCCCAGCTCTTCTGCAATCGATTCGCATAACGCTTTTGCTTCATCCTCTGGTAATAAATCTATTTTATTAAATACTAACCAGCGTGGCTTCTCAGCTAATTTAGGGCTGTATTGGTGCAGTTCGTTAATAATCGAAAACGCATTATCAACAGGGTTTGAACCATCTACCGGCATTACATCAATAATGTGTAATAACACACGACAACGCTCTAAATGTTTCAAAAAGCGAATACCTAGGCCTGCGCCATCAGATGCACCTTCAATTAGACCCGGAATATCGGCTATAACAAATGATTTATTTGCTTCAGGACGTACTACACCTAAATTAGGAATAAGCGTCGTGAATGGGTAATCAGCTACTTTTGGTCTTGCTGCAGATACACTGCGGATAAACGTAGATTTACCGGCATTTGGTAATCCAAGTAAACCAACATCAGCTAATAATAGTAACTCTAATTTTAAGTTACGTACTTCACCTGGTGTGCCTAATGTTTTTTGACGAGGTGCTCGGTTAGTACTTGATTTAAAACGCGCATTCCCCAAGCCGTGGAAACCACCTTTTGCAACCAAAATTCGTTGACCATGTTGCGTTAAATCGCCAAGTCCCTCTTGGGTATCAACATCCATGATGCGCGTGCCTACAGGCACCATAACAAACAAGTCATCAGCTTTTCGGCCTGTACAGTTACGGCTACGACCGTTAGTACCACGTTCAGCTCTATGGAAGCGCTCAAACTGATAATCAATTAAGGTATTTAAGTTTTCATCAGCTTGTAGATAAACACTACCACCGTCTCCACCGTCACCGCCGTCTGGTCCACCATCTGGAACATATTTTTCACGACGGAAAGACACGATGCCGCTGCCACCGTCTCCAGCTTCTGCGCGAATTTCTACTTCATCTACAAACTTCATGATTACTCACTTTAGGGATTGGCTTGTTTAATAACTCTATTATATACCCAAGCCAGCACAAATGCAGGCTTGGGTATATATTGGCTGACTACAAAACAAAAAACCCCGCAAAGGCGGGGTTTTTAACTACCTTACTGATTACTCAGTTACGATAGTTACGTATTTACGGTTTAAAGGACCTTTTTGTTCAAACTGAACTTTACCATCTGCTTTTGCGAAGATAGTGTGGTCTTTACCGATACCTACGTTAGTACCAGGGTGGAAACGAGTTCCACGCTGACGAACAATGATGCTACCCGCTAGAACTGATTCGCCACCAAAACGCTTAACACCTAGGCGTTTGCTTTCTGAATCGCGACCGTTACGAGTACTACCAGCTGCTTTTTTATGTGCCATTTCTAAGTACCTCTAATTAAGCGCTAATGCTAGTGATTTTAACTTCAGTGAACCATTGACGATGGCCCATTTGCTTACGAGAATGCTTACGGCGTCTAAATTTAACAACCTTAATCTTCTCACCGCGACCATGTGAAACAACCTCAGCTGTTATCTTGCCACCGTTTACGAACGGTACACCGATCTCGATTTTCTCACCATCAGCAACTAAAAGTACTGAATCAAATTCTACTGCCGCACCAGTTTCAACGTCTAATTTTTCAAGACGAATCGTTTGACCTTCAGTCACACGATGCTGTTTACCACCACTTTGGAAAACCGCGTACATAATTAACTCCGTCTGTGCACCCTCAAATCGGCGCAACTAAAATATTCTTCGATAGGGCGCGAAGTTTACGCTAACGCGAAATAACTAGCAAGCCTATTTTGTAATTAAAATGAATAAAAAGTAGCTGCTTTGAGAGCAATTCAATATTTACCCCATTTTATATTAATTAGCCCTTTTGCCAAGCGCTTTTTAACTCTTAGCCGAAATAAATTAATGTACTCAAATATGACCCTCACAGCTCAATATCTAAGCACACCATAAACTGTATATTGATTATCAATTAATCAGTTATCTTGGCTAATTCAGTCTAAATTAAGTACTTTAATAGTGTTTTTTCAATCAATCGTCACAAAATATCGAGCTAGTGCATTTTTTGTTGTACAATCTGCGCCGTTCACACATAAAAATTGGCTCGGAGATCAATGGATATAAAAGCTATCCAGGCGTTAATCGAAAGCGATATGAATGACGTCAATCAACTTATACATGCGCAAATGCGCTCAGATGTGGCGTTAGTTAATCAGCTTGGTTTATATATAGTTAGCAGTGGCGGCAAACGCGTTCGTCCAATGCTGGCTATTTTAGCAGCCAAAGCGCTCGGTTATCAGGGTAAAGATCACATAACACTTGCAACAATTGTTGAGTTTATCCATACAGCAACGCTATTGCATGATGATGTTGTAGATGAATCAAACTTACGACGTGGCACGCCTACAGCAAATGCTGAATTTGGTAATGCTGCTAGCGTATTGGTTGGTGACTTTATTTACACTCGCTCATTTCAGCTTATGGTTGGCCTTGGAAAAATGCAGATTATGCAAGTACTTGCCGATGCAACAAACATTATTGCTGAAGGTGAAGTATTGCAGCTGATGAACTGCAATGACCCAGATACGACTGAAGCCAGCTATATGCAGGTTATTTACTCTAAAACAGCTAAATTATTTGAAGCAGCTACAGGCCTTGCTGCCATTATCACAGAGCAAGACCAAGCGACACTTGATGCACTAAACCTATACGGTATGCATTTAGGTACTGCGTTTCAACTAGTAGATGACGTACTCGATTACAATGCAGATGCTGAGCAGCTAGGTAAAAACATTGGCGATGATTTAGCTGAAGGCAAACCAACCCTTCCGCTTATTTATGCTATGCAACATGGTAGCGAGCAGCAAACACAGCTTATTCGTGATGCAATAGAGCACAGTAATGGTATGGAGCATTTAGAAGAAATTTTAACTGCACTAAAACAAACTAATGCGCTTGAGTTTACAATGCAAAAAGCAGAGCTTGAGGCCGAAAAAGCCATTGCCTGTTTAGACTTTTTAGCTGAGTCTGACTATAAGCAAGCACTTATAAGCCTTGCCCGTATTGCGGTTGACCGGGACCACTAGTTTTAACTAGTTACACAGTGTGACATTAATTCTGAGCAATAAAAAAGCCTGCAAATGCAGGCTTTTTTGTTGCTTAAACCGGCTATTACGCCATGAAATCAACACCTTCTTTGATGTCTTTTTTCAGAGTTTCAAGCATGTCATTTTTTGCTTTTGTTTCAAATGCGCTTAGTTCGCCGTAAGAAAGAATTTCTTCTACGCCGTTTTTACCTAAACGTACTGGATGTGCAAAGTACTCTGCATCGCCATTTTCAACAGCAACGTAAGCGTAATCTACAACTTCTTCACCTTGTAGGCCTTTAACTAAAGACATACAAAAACGAGCTGCAGCAGCACCCATAGATAGCGTAGCTGAACCACCGCCTGCTTTAGCATTTACAACTTCAGTACCCGCATTTTGGATACGTGGAGTAAGTGCAGCAACTTCTTCATCAGTGAAAGAAACACCTTCAACTTGAGAAAGTAGAGGCAGAATCGTTGTGCCTGAGTGACCACCAATTACTGGTACTTTTACAGTTGCTACGTCTACGCCTTTAAGTTCAGCAACAAATGCTTCTGAACGAATAACGTCAAGCGTAGTAATACCGAATACGCGTTTAGCGTCGTAAGTACCTGCTTTTTTGAATACTTCAGCAACAATTGGAACTGTGCCATTTACTGGGTTAGTAATAATACCTACTAACGCTTTAGGGCAGCTGGCAACAATGCCTTCTGCTAAAGTTTTGATGATGCCAGCATTTACATTGAATAAATCAGCACGATCCATACCTGGTTTACGTGGCATACCCGCTGGGATAAGAACGATGTCAGAACCTTCAAGCGCTTTATTTAAATCGTCTGCGCCAAAGCCTGCAACTTTAACATCTGTTGGGATGTGAGAAAGGTCAACCGCAACACCTGGTACTACTGGTGCAACATCATAAAGTGATAATTCAGAGCCAGCTGGTAAGCCTGTTTTTAATAATAAAGACAACGCTTGGCCGATACCGCCTGCAGCACCTAATACAGCAACTTTCATTGGAATTCTCCGTAATTTGAGGTAGGAAACATTTGTGGCTCTTAAGATAATGAAATTAGCGACTAAAAACAAATTTATCCTGTCTATTTCAAGTATATTTTCGACCATAGTCGTAAACTTATGTGATTTAACGCATCAAACTGGCAAGTTAACTAAACAACTGCTGCATAATTATTCATTTTTGTGTAGAATTTGCGGCATAAATAACAAAAACGAATAAAGACTATGCAACCACAAGATAAACAAGAAGCACTGGTAAAAGCATTTAAATCACTATTAAAAGAAGAAAATTTTGGCTCTCAAGGCGAAATAGTTGATGCGTTAAAAGATCAAGGTTTTGACAATATAAGCCAAAGTAAAGTATCACGCATGTTAAGTAAGTTTGGCGCTGTACGCACACGTAATGCCAAACAAGAAATGGTTTACTGCTTACCTGCTGAAATGGGTGTACCTACGGCTAAAAGCCCATTACGCCAATTAGTAATCGACATTATGCACAACGAAATGATGATCATCATTCGTACCAGCCCAGGTGCTGCTCAGCTTATTGCACGTTTATTAGATTCATTAGGTAAAGCAGATGGCGTACTAGGAACTATTGCCGGCGATGACACTATTTTTATCGCTCCTGCTAAAATATCTGAAATAGATGTAACACTTGAACGCGTTCGCATTTTATTTGATACGGTTTAATAGCAAATTAAATTTGTTTTAAAAACCCTATTGAAGGTGCAAAGAAAGCAGAACCCATATCGGCTTGAGTAAAATCAAGCCAGTGGTCGTAGCAATCCCCTTCCCCTAAACGACTATTAAGTACTTTTTCAAATGCGGTGCCCGTACAAGCGCATGTAATTGATAACATTCCCTGCTCATACACGTCGCCATAAGGCATGCTTTGATTTAATAGTAGCGGTTGTCCGTCTTCGTCTTTTAGCTCACTTCGCGAAGCATGGCTGGTTTCGACCGCTGGGGTAATTAGCGTGTTATCAAGACGCGTACGTCCCATTATTTGCTCTTGCTCACTCAATGATAAATGCTGCCACATAGTTAAATCATGTTTATAACGCTGAACATGAATATAACTCCCCTGATCTTCAAAGCTACCAGGGTTGCTGATTAAAGCCGTAGCGCGCTTTTTTCTTCCATGTGCGGTGTCGCCACCATAAATAAAACCGTTAAAATCACGACCATCTAAAAAGCGAAAATTCCGAATTTGCTCCACCAGCTCTACATCGGGGGCAAATAATTTTAAAATTTGTAGCGCAAATAAATGGTTAACGTCTTCACGGTCAGAGCGAATTTGCACAAATAAATCGCACGGTTGTACGCTCATTTGGTGATCGCTATGGGTTATATTAGGAAAGCTCTGTAATTCGCTTGGAATGTATTCAGGGAGGATATGCGGCCAGTATTGCGCACCAATAGCAACCATACAAGAGAGCATTGATTCTGAAAATTGATCGCTAAACTCTTCTTCTATAGCGCTTACTTGTTTTAACTTTGCGCGAAGTGATTCGTCTTGACCATCAAACACATTAAAAAATAAGTGCAAACCGTGTAAGTTTGCTTCAGCACAAATCCCTGATTGCGCTTGCGCCATTGTTATTCCTTAGTTTTACAGATAAAAACACAGCGAATAACAAATTAATTACGATTCGAAAAAATTCACCGTGTGAGGTTTTATTTTTATTATAACCTGATCATTATTTTCAAATGACTGGCCATATTGTGCAGCAACTTCAATTTCTTGTTCATCAATAACGAGCGAATAAACATACGCCGAACCAATAAAGCGACGACTTATGATTGTAGCTCGCTTGCTGAATTTGTCACTTTGGTTATCTGCCACTAATTCTATTTGATGAGGGCGCACATATATAAGCCCTGCACTTACATTATGCTTACTCTCAACATAAGATTCGACTAAACCAAATGGTGTTTTATATTCAGTTGCGGTTAACACTTCTGCGCTTAAGTATATGCCCTGACCCAGAAACTCTGCAACCTCCTTTGAACATGGAGCTGCAAAAAGCTGCTCTGGCGTGCCTTGTTGTGCAATTTTACCGCGATGCATAATGGCAAGTGTATCTGAAAACGCAAACGCCTCTTCTTTTGAGTGTGTAACAAACACAGCAGATACTTGAGTTGCTTTAATAATTCGACGTATATCGGCAATTAATTCAAAGCGCACTTGTGTGTCGATGTTTGAAAAAGGCTCATCAAGGAGTAATAAACTAGGTTTATAAGCTAATGCACGAGCGATAGCGACGCGTTGCTGTTGGCCACCCGATAACTGATGTGGAAACCTGTCAGCACAGCCAATTAAATGCACAAGCTTAAGCATTTCATCAACGCGTTGCTGCTTTTGAGCTTTGCTCATATTACTAAGCCCAAATGCGATATTATTTGCCACCGTTAAATGCGGAAACAATGCATAGTCTTGAAACATCATGCCGATGTTACGATGCTCAGGTGAGACAAACGATTGCTCATCACTCACTAATTTACCGTCTATAAAAATAGACCCTTGCTTGGCTTCAATTAAACCTGCAATCGCTTTTAATGTGGTTGTTTTTCCGCATCCACTCGCCCCGAGTAGGCAAACAATTTCGTCTTTACCTACTGTTAAATCTAAATCGAGAATAACCTTTGTGCCGTTATAGTGATAGCTCACGCCTTGTAAAATTAAACTACTCATTTAACTACGCTGCTCCATAGAACGATTAATAAAATACAAAGGAATAAACCCAACAATAACAATAAATAATGCAGATATTGAAGCAAGCTCTAATTGCTCGTCACTCACATACTGAAATACATGAGTAGCTAAGCTTTCAAAATTAAACGGTCTGAGCAATAGCGCAGCTGGCAACTCTTTCATACATTCAATAAATACCAATAGGGCTGCAGTGAGTAACCCTCTTCGCAGTAAAGGTAGATGCACTAAACGCAGCGTTTGCCCTTGGCTTTTACCCATTGATTGGCTTGCCATATCAAGTGATGGACTAATACGTAAAAAACTCGACTCAATTGCTCCGTGTGCAATGGCGTAAAACCTAACAATATAAGCAATAATAATAGTAAGAATGCTACCTGTAAGCAGTAAGCCAATGTCTAAATTATACTTCTCGAGCGCTGTGTTAATGGTGTTCTCTAATAATGTAAGAGGTAATAAAACCGCAATAGCGAGTACTGTGCCAGGCAACGCATAACCCGTGCTTGCTAAGCGCCCAGGAATAAGCGGATACGCTTGCTTTGCAACACGCTGATAAAAAACCACAAAAACACTCAATGTAATCGTTATAACACTTACAACCCCTGCCACTTTTAAACTTTGCCAAGCGTAACTAAAAAACTCTACATCCCATGCTTTATCAAAGTAGGTAATGGCGTAATTTATAAGTACTGCAATAGGAATTACAAAAGCGATAAGTAAAATAAAGCTACAAAATGCCGTTGCGAGCCAAGCAGACTTTCCTTTTAATACATAGAGAGATTCGCTATTTACACTTGATTGTCGCTCAAATACCGCTTGGTTTCGGCGACTAAAACGCTCTGCCATTAATGCTAAAAATAACAGCAGTAACATCACACCCGATATTTTAGCGGCCGCTGTAAGTGAGTAATAACCAAACCACGTATCGTATACGGCGGTTGTTAATGTACTTACGGCAAAATAACTCACTGTTGCAAAGTCGGCCATGGTTTCCATACTAATAAGTGCAAGGGCCGCCACAATTGCCCCACGAGAGAGCACTAAACTGACTTTAAAAAAGCTTTGCCAAGGAGATAGCCCCATTAACTGGCTAGCTTGTACTAATTTGAATGACTGCTCGCGAAGGGCCGTTTTAAAAATTAAAAATAAATACGGGTAAAGTACCAAGGCAATCATAACGATGGCGCCGGGTAATGTACGTATATCAAAAAACCAATAGTCGCTAGGTGATTGCCAGCCAAACCATTTTCTCAATGCTATTTGCACCGGGCCCGCATAATCTAATAAATCAGTGTATACATAGGCAATAATATAGGTAGGCATAGCAAGGGGCAGCATAAGTGCCCATTCAAACTGTTTTTTACCCGGGAAACTACAGTAAGCCGTTAGCCACCCAAGCGGCAAAGCTATGGCGCAGCTCAGGACGCAAACACCTAAAACTAACAATACGGTATTGGTTATGTAATCCCAAAGCACGGTATCCCACAGGTGAGAAAACACCTCAGAGCTACCTTGTAGAGATTCAAAAAGAAGAAAAAACAACGGGGCCGATAGTATTAAGCCAGTCGACCACGCAAAGAGCTGCCATTTAGACAGCTTAAATTTATTAGTCATTAAAGATCGAACTTCACCTCATCAATTAGCTTAAGTGCTAACGGACGATATTTACTAATCTCATCAAGTGGCAAGCTGTCTTCTTTAAAACTCCCCCAAGAGGCAACCAAACTTGATAATTCAACACCCGACTTAACTGGATACTCCATATTTAATGAGGCATACATGTTTTGTGCTTTACTGTCGGTCATATATTCTATGAGCTTTAATGCATTTCCAGGGTTTTTAGCGTATTTGGTAATAACCGCACCCGATACATTTATGTGTGAGCCACGATTAACTTGATTCGGAAAGTTAATATTTACGGCCTCTGCCCAACCTTTTTGTTCTTTATCTTCTAGCATTTTGCCAAGGTAGTAACTATTACCTAATGCCAAGTTACATAAACCTTCTTTAACAGCTTTAACTTGAGCACGATCGTTACCTTGGGGCTTGCGTGCTAAATTAGCCTTAACACCTTCAAGCCACTCTTTAGTTTGCGCTTCACCATGGTGTGCAATCATAGAAGCCACTAAACCTAAATTATATGGATGTTTGCCAGAGCGCGTACAAATTTGTCCTTTGTATTTGGAGTCTGCTAAATCTTCATAAGTAAGCTTAGGTAACTCACCAACTCGCTCTTTTGATGAATACACATTACGCACTCGCTTAGTAAGCGCAACCCATTGGCCATCACCGTCACGAAAGGCGGCTGGAACATTATTATTTACACTGTCACTTTTTATAGTTTGTGTTAATTTTAAATCTTCTAATTGAATAAGCGCGCTAAAGTTAGAGGTTAATACTAAATCAGCTTTACTGTGCTTGCCTTCGCGTTTAACACGCTCAATTAGCCCTTTTTTAGCAAAAACAACATTGGTTTTTATACCTGTTTGCTTTGTAAAGTCTTCTAAAATTGGCTGAATTAAAAACGGTTGACGAAAAGAGTAGATGTTAACAACATCGTTTGCAAAGACTGGTGCCGATGCAACTACCCCTAAAACAAGTGCAAATACTTTCTTCATTATTCCACCTAAATAACTGTTATTATCAACGAATTCTACCGTGCTCATTCTAAAAGTGCACACTTTAAATAAATGTAAATATGTAAATAACGCCCAAAAAGGAAATACCGTGTAAGAGATGTCTTACGGATGTGACAGCTAATGAGTAAAAAACAAGATAAAAAACAACCCAAAAACAGCTAAACCCATGAATTACATCGAATTTACATTTATTACTATTGCAAAAACACTAATTGAATGTAGTTTTATCTCTATTTTAGTTGCTCTATTGCACTATAATTTACGCATCAACCAAGCAATGACGCTTATTGAGTAAAAGGAAATGGACTGCTTACTCAACCAACCAATGATTAGGTTATCAGGACAACACGGATTTTAGGACAGGCTCAGGATGAGTATCACAACGCAATGTTGTAAAAAGGACAGCGTCAGGAAGATGCGAAAAGGATAACAACAAGGCTAAGTTGTTCAACAGGATGTTGAAGGAATAAATGGACAGGCCTTTAAGGCAACACAAGGGATTGGTTAAAACAAGGATACACTAGGAAGTGTAATCAAGGATTTGGTAATAGTATTTACCCTACAGGATGTTTAGGAATTTAAGGATACAGGCCCGGACGGTCTACATTACATAGAACTAAAAAGTAATATAGTAATAAACATGGATTAGTGAAAATTGGAGTTGATTAAGTTCAATTGCAGGATGCAGAAAATTAGAAGATTCCGCAAGCGCGCCTAGAGATAGAGCGCGCTTTTCTTTGCCTAAAATTTGGGTGAGTAAAGCACTGAGCAATTATCACTAATCTTTACTGAGTAATATCGCATCACAGCCAATCAATGCTAAGACCTTAAAATACTTTATTAATATTTTAAATTTCGCTAAGTTTTTTATTAATTGCGCCGATAACTAAATAACGCAAGGATCATAAATACTCAATGGATATGAATTTTAAAACATCTCAAAGTAATGCCTTTTTATGTAAAGTATCAGACGCAAGTACAGCAAAACCAATTGGTGTTTTTAGTGCCCCAACTCCCGACGAAAATCCCTATAAAGCTTTATTTAACCCCAAAGGTTATAACTTTTTAAATATACCAATGAGTGAGTTTAAAAATATACTTAACGAAATTATTAAGTTAGAACGCGATATTCGTATTAGTAAGTGGGGTGAAGGTGCTCGACCTGATGAGTTTAGCTATCAACTTAATAGAATAGCAAACGCAATTGCAACGACTCAATTTAATGGCAAAATAGACATTAGCTGCTACTTTTTAAAACGAGTTGAAGAAGCAAAAGAAATGATTGGTGAAGACTGCATCTCGTTTATTCAAGTGCATAATAGTATAAGCCAATTGTATAATACTGTTTTACAATTAACATCTGAAGAAGGCTTCAGAGCAATTCAAAATAAAGCACTTGCTCACTTAAAAAATCAGCAAGCATTTGCTTAACTTCGTAAAATTAATCTTCTAGCGGTCGGCCCTTGTTGCGCTTACCCAATAAATAGGCATCACGAAACTTAATAAAATGCTGCTCTAATTTTGTCGATGCATCCATTTCGCCCGCAAGTGCTAATACCATAATAGCCACTTCAGCAGTGCCTAGTTGATGTGCATGAGGGGCTACACGTAATCGGTAATCAGATAGTTTATCAGCAGTAACAGAAAGTACAGGCAAGTTATCTAAATAAGGGCTTTTGCGAATCATTTTTTTAGCTTCGCGCCACGTACCATCTAAGAATATAAATAGCGGCTTTTTACCTGATTCAATACTCACTTCTGTAATGGCTCTGCCCTCTTCTACATCTTCTGCGGGAAAGACGACCATAGGCTGATACTGCGAATCATTTATTAAAGCTAAAAGAGCGGGGTTAGGATCTGTTCTATCCCATCTAAATGCGTGGTTATCTGGCACTATTTCAGCAATTAAACGCCCTGTATTAGAAGGTTTAAAGCTTTCATTATGATACATCAGTAAGCATACAGCGGCCTTACAATCTGCATGCTCAACACCTTTACAAATACAGTAGTGCTTAGCAATCAGGCATTGTTCACAGCGATCTAATTTACCGCCTCGAGCATTAAACTCTCGACGAGATTCACTTATTTGTTGAGCGCGTAATGCTAGAACTGAGTTTTTCACTGTATTTACCTTCAATTAATTAAGCGCGCATTGTAACGACTTCTTGTTATTTAATCTTATATTTATCTAAGTTAAAAATAGACATAAAAAAACCCAACCGAAGTTGGGTTTTTCAAGCAAATACTAAAAAGTTAAATTACTTCTTTTTAGCTGCTTTTTTGTTTGGTAAATCAGTGATTGAACCTTCAAAAATTTCAGCTGCAAGGCCGATTGATTCGTTCAATGTTGGGTGAGCATGAATTGTAAGCGCTAAGTCTTCACCATCAGCACCCATTTCAATACCTAAACCGATTTCGCCAAGCATTTCGCCCGCGTTAATACCGATCATAGCACCACCGATTATACGGCCACTTTCTTTATCAAAGATAAGTTTAGTAGAACCTTCAGTACGAGCAGATGCAATTGCACGACCAGATGCTGCCCACGGGAATACCGCAGTTTCAACTTTTAAGCCTTGCTCTTTTGCTTCTTTCTCAGTAACACCTACCCAAGCGATTTCTGGGTCTGTGTACGCAATTGAAGGAATACATTTAGGGTCGAAGAAATGCTTCTGACCAGAAATAACTTCTGCAGCAACATGACCTTCATGAACCGCTTTATGCGCAAGCATAGGCTGTCCAACTAAGTCACCAATTGCAAAAATATGGCTTACGTTAGTACGTAATTGCTTATCAACATTAATAAAGCCACGCTCATCAACGTTTACGCCCGCTTTTTCAGCATCAAGTAAGTTACCGTTTGGAGTACGGCCAACTGCAACAAGTACTTTGTCGTAACGTACTGGTTCTGCTGGGGCGTTTTTACCTTCAAACGTTACGTATAAGCCGTCTTCTTTAGCTTCAACACCAACAACTTTAGTTGAAAGCATTACGTTGAATTTTTTGCTTACGTATTTTTGGTAAATTTTGATAATGTCTTTATCAGCTGCTGGTACTAATTGATCAGCAAATTCTACAACATCAATTGCAGAACCTAGCGCACGGTAAACCGTACCCATTTCAAGACCAATAATGCCACCACCCAATACAAGTAGCTTTTCTGGTACGTCTTTAAGTTCTAATGCACCAGTTGAATCAATTACACGGTCATCTTCTGGGATGAAAGGTAAGTTAACTGGTTTAGAACCTGCTGCAATAATCGCGTTATCAAACGTGATAGTTGTAGCGCCGTCTGCGCCTTCAACTACTAAAGTATTGCTGCCAGTGAATTTGCCGTATCCAGATACAACTTTCACTTTACGCATTTTGGCCATGCCTTCTAGTCCACCAGTTAACTGGCCAACTACAGAATCTTTCCAAGTACGAACTTGGTCAAGATCGATTTTTGGTGCGCCAAAAGTAACACCGTGAGATGACATTTCTGCTGCGTCATCAATCACTTTAGCTACGTGTAAAAGTGCTTTAGAAGGAATACAACCAACATTAAGACATACGCCACCTAATGTTTCGCGAGATTCTACTAATGTAACTTCTAAGCCCAAGTCAGCAGCACGGAAAGCCGCAGAATAACCACCAGGACCACCGCCTAGTACAACAACTTGAGTTTTTAATTCGTTGCTCATGCTTTTACCTTAATTGTTTGAACGGGACACTGCCCTAAAATTTAACTGCCATGTTTCTGCAAGGCAGAAAGAGTGAGCAGCGCACAAAGTGATGCAATTCGTACAAAGATTGTATCATTGCAAATGGTAAAAATCCCAGCTAAAAACAACTGGCTGGGATTTGATTCTATTTATTTTATTGCGTATACCAATTTTACTAAACTGGTTACATCACCAACTGGCGAATATCGCTCATATAACTTGCAAGAGTCACAGTAAAGCGTGCAGCTAATGCTCCGTCAATAACCCTATGGTCGTATGACATAGACAGCGGAACCATTAGTTTTGGTTCAAACTCTTTGCCATTCCATTTAGGTTTCATTTCAGATTTAGATACACCTAAAATAGCAACTTCTGGCGCATTAACAATCGGCGTAAATGCCGTACCGCCGATACCGCCAAGGCTAGAGATAGTAAAACAGCCGCCTTGCATATCAGACGATGTAAGCTTACCGTCACGTGCTTTAACAGATACTTCCATTAGTTCACGTGATAATTCAATAATGCCTTTTTTATCAACATCTTTAAACACTGGCACTACTAAACCATTTGGCGTATCAACAGCAACACCAATGTTAATGTACTTCTTAAGAATTAAACTTTCGCCGTCGCTAGACAATGAAGAGTTAAATGTTGGGAAGTCTGCAAGTGCTTTAGCCGCTGCTTTCATCACAAACACAAGTGGTGTGATTTTAACGCCAAGCTTTTTCTTCTCGCTAAGTGCATTTTGCTCTTTACGGAATACTTCAAGACTTGTGATATCAGCTTCATCAAACTGTGTAACATGTGGGATTTGCACCCAGTTACGGTGTAAGTTTTTACCTGATAGCTTTTGAATGCGAGACAGTTTTTTCTCTTCAATTTCGCCAAATTTAGCAAAATCTACTTTAGGCCATGGAATAAGACCAAGCTCACTACCACCTGCGCTACTACCTGCAGATAATTGACCAGATTCAACTTGCTTAACTAGGTTTTTAACATAGTTTTGCACGTCTTCTTTAACTATACGGGCTTTGCGACCAGTGCCTTTAACGTTAGCTAGGTTAATACCAAACTCACGCGCTAAACGGCGAACAACGGGTGATGCATGAGCATACGCGCTGTTTTCTGTGAAACTTTCATTACTTGCTTTTGCAGGTGCTGCTTGAGCCGGTGCTGACTCAGTTTTAGCCGCTGCTGCAGGTGCTGATTTTTCAGCTGGTGCAGATGCCGCTGGCGCACTGCCTGCAACTTCAAATACAAAAATTAATGAACCAGTCGATACTTTATCGCCAGCGGCTACTTTAATTTCTTTAACTTTACCTGCAAATGGAGCTGGAACTTCCATTGCAGCTTTGTCGCCTTCAACGTTTAAGATTGATTGATCTTCTGAAACTTCGTCGCCAACGGCAACCATAATTTCAGTTACTTCAACTTCATCGCCACCAATATCAGGTACATTAACTTCTTTAGTGCTTGGTGCTGAACTTGCTGTTGAGCTCTCAGCTGGCGCTTCTACAGGAGCCGACTCTTTAGCCGGTGCTGCAGATTCACTTCCTGCTACTTCAAAAACAAACACTAACGAGCCAGTTTTAACTGTATCGCCAGCGGCTACTTTAATTTCTTTAACTGTACCGGCAAATGGAGCTGGAACTTCCATTGCTGCCTTGTCGCCTTCCACGTTTAAGATAGATTGCTCTTCTTCAACGGTGTCACCAACAGCAACCATGATTTCAGTTACTTCAACTTCATCATCGCCAATATCTGGTACAGTTACTTCTTTAATTGAAGAACCTGTAGAAGCAGCTGGTGCTGCCTCTTCAGATTTAGCTGGAGCAGCGGCTGATGCTTTTTCTTCACCAGTGCTTTCACTCTCGCCTTCAAACAAAAATACTAAAGAGCCTGTTGTAACGGTGTCGCCAACGTTAACTTTAATCTCTTTTACAGTCCCCGCTTGAGAAGCAGGTATTTCCATTGATGCTTTGTCGCCTTCAACATTTAGTAATGATTGGTCAACATCTACTTTATCGCCAACGCTTACTAATATTTCGGTTACTTCTACTTCGTCGTCACCAATATCAGGTACTTTAATTTCAATACTCATTGCAAACCTCTTATGCGTACAGTGGGTTAAGTTTGTTAGTGTCGATGTTGAACTTTTTAAGTGCTTCAACAACTACTGACTTCTCAACTTCACCGCGTTTAGCAAGTTCAGATAACGTAGCAACAACAACGTAGCTTGCGTTAACTTCAAAGTGACGACGTAGGTTTTCACGGCTATCAGAACGACCGTAACCATCTGTACCTAACACTTTGTAGTTGCTGCTTGGAATGAATGAACGCGCTTGTTCTGCGTAGTTTTTCATGTAATCCGTTGCTGCAACAGTCACAGAGTCGTTTAATACGCTTGTGATAAATGCTGTTTTTTGCTCGCTTTCAGGATTAAGCATGTTGAAACGCTCAACATCTTGACCATCACGCGTTAGCTCATTGAAAGATGTTACTGAGTAAACATCTGATGCAATACCATATTCTTCGCTTAAGATTGAAGCAGCTTTGCGCACTTCAGTCATAATAGTACCTGAGCTTAATAGCTGTACGTTGGCCTTTTTACCTTCGTAACTTTCAAGCTTGTAAATACCTTTACGAATACCTTCTTCAGCGCCTTCTGGCATAGCTGGCTGATGGTAGTTTTCGTTCATAAGCGTTAGGTAGTAGTAAATATTTTCTTGGTCGTCACCGTACATACGACGAATACCGTCTTGTACAATAACAGCCACTTCAAACGCGTAAGTTGGGTCATAAGAAACACAGTTAGGAACCGTGTTTGCAAGAATGTGGCTGTGACCATCTTCGTGTTGTAAGCCTTCACCATTTAGCGTTGTACGACCCGCTGTAGCACCTAATAAGAAACCACGTGCTTGTTGATCGCCCGCCATCCATGCCATGTCGCCAACTCGTTGGAAACCAAACATAGAGTAGTAAATGTAGAATGGGATCATTGGTAAATCGTTAGTGCTGTATGATGTTGCAGCAGCAACCCATGACGACATAGCACCTAACTCATTGATACCTTCTTGCAATACTTGACCTGAAGTTGCTTCTTTATAGTAAGAAACAATATCACGATCCTGTGGCGTGTAGTTTTGGCCATGCGGGTTATAAATACCGATTTGACGGAATAAACCTTCCATACCAAATGTACGCGCTTCATCTGCAATAATTGGTACGATATTTTTACCAATGCCTTTATCTTTTAATAAGATATTAAGTGCACGAACAAAGCCCATAGTAGTAGAAATATCACGCTTTTGCTCTTCAAGTAGTGGCTTAAATGCATCTACTTCTGGCAACGTAAGTTTTTCACTAAAACGTGGAATACGCTTAGGTGTGTAACCTTTAAGCTCATCACGACGCGCATGTAGGTACTTGTACTCAGGTGAACCTTCTTCAAGCTCTAGGTATGGTAATTCTTTTAATTGCTCTTCAGATACTAAGTCATCAAGACCAAGGCGTGAACGTAAATGTGCAACATGCGACATATCCATTTTTTTCACTTGGTGCGCAATGTTTTTACCTTCAGCTGCTTCACCCATGCCGTAACCTTTTACAGTTTTAGCAAGAATTACAGTTGGACGACCTTTTGTCTCTTCTGCTTTTTTAAATGCAGCAAATAGTTTTGATGGCTCATGACCACCACGCTTAAGCGCAAAAATTTCATCATCTGTCATATCTGCAACAAGGGCAGCTGTTTCAGGGTAGCGACCAAAGAAGTGCTCGCGCACATATGCGCCATCTTTAGCTTTGTATGTTTGGTAATCGCCATCAATTGTTTCGTTCATCAATTGTAGTAATTTACCTGTTGTGTCTTTAGCAAGCAGAATATCCCAACCGCTGCCCCACACTAGTTTAATTACGTTCCAGCCAGCGCCTTTAAACAAGCCTTCTAACTCTTGAATAATTTTACCGTTACCCATAACTGGGCCGTCTAAACGCTGTAAGTTACAGTTAATTAAATAACAAAGGTTATCTAGTTTTTCACGTGCAGCAAAAGAAATAGCACCACGTGATTCTGGCTCATCCATTTCACCGTCACCTAAAAACGCATATACACGTTGGTTTTTAGTGTCTTTTAAGCCACGACCATCTAAGTATTTTAAGAAGCGTGCTTGATAAATTGATGAAATAGGACCTAAGCCCATTGATACCGTAGGGAACTGCCAAAATTCAGGCATTAACTTAGGGTGTGGGTACGATGGTAAGCCTTCGCCATCAACTTCTTGGCGGAAGTTATCTAGTTGCGCAGCCGATAAACGACCTTCAACAAATGCACGTGCGTAGATACCTGGAGAAATATGACCTTGGTAATAAACTAAGTCACCACCGTCTACATCATTTGGTGCTTTAAAGAAGTGGTTAAAACATACTTCATAAAATGCAGCAGATGATTGGTAAGACGCCATATGGCCGCCTAAGTCGAGATCTTTTTTAGATGCACGTAGAACGATCATAATCGCGTTCCAACGTATAATTGAACGAATACGACGTTCAAGATTTACATCACCTGGGTAAGCAGGCTCTTGATCTACAGGAATAGTATTAACGTAGTTCGTGGTAATACCCGTTGGCATATCAACGCCGTCTAAACGGGCTTGCTCTAATACTTGCTCAAGTAAAAACTGAGCTCGTTCAACACCTTCTTCGCGCACAACTGATTCAAGAGCTTGTAACCACTCTTGTGTTTCTAGCGCGTCTACGTCAATTTTATTGACTTCAGACATATGGAGGTTTCCTTATGTTTAAAATACGAATATTGTTAATTTAATATCACAGCTACTTAATTTGTGTGTTCAAAGTAGTTATGTACTAACTTAATTTTGTTTAGTGCGTCTTAAACTACGTTCAATTCGCGAATGTTCTTTGCCTGCTTCAAGTAGTGCTTCTTCGATAAATGCTAAGTGCGCATTACTTGCTAAACGGGCTTGTTCTGGATTACCGTCAATAACGGCATCCATTAATAAACGCCTGTGTTGGGCTAACTGACTGCTAATATCTGACTTTTTTAATAGAACAGTTAAATTTTGCAATACATTTTGCTCAAGCAGCGCTTTCATACCTCTAACTAAATGCAGTAACACCACATTGTGCGAGGCTTCTGCCACGCTAAAGTGAAATGCATTAATTGCTTTTGCTTTTTGCTGTAAATCATCATTAACTAAGGCAATTTCATCAAAGCTTTGTTTTACTTTGCTAAAATCGTTGCTGGTCCCGCGCAGTGCTGCGTAGTAAGCAGCAATCCCTTCTAATGCATGACGAAATTCAAGTAAATCAAACTGCGACTCAGGGTGCTTACTAATCAAATCAAAAAGTGGATCAGTAAGCCCTTCTTCGAGCTGATTTTTTACAAACGTGCCGCCACCTTGGCGACGCGTAACTAAACCTTTCGCTTCTAATTTTTGAATTGCCTCACGCAGTGACGGGCGAGACACTTCAAATTGCTTTGCTAGTTCACGCTCTGGTGGCAACTTTTCACCTGGTGCTAACGAGCCTTCAAGAATCATATTCTCAAGTTGCTGTAAAATAACATCAGATAATTTTGCTGCTTTAATCTTTAAAGACATGAATCAACGTCCGCGTTGTATAAATACCAAGAGCCCATAAAACGGGGCTTTAAGTAGTATGATTTACCCAAAAGGTAAATTGGTCATACCAAAAATTTTCAATACGGTATCAAAAACACTATTAGCTGTCAATTTACAGGTAGTTTGAGCAATTAAAGTAGCGTAACGCATTTTGAACGAAGATCAAACAATGCGCAATTTGCAAAAATTGTTATAACGTATTTGGGATGAAAACAATTGGTCTGACCAGAATAAATTAGAATATTAGCTCTATTTTATTGTACTTAAAAACTGCAGGAAGAGATTAAAGCACCTTACATTGCATAAGGTACTTTATTAAAAAGGTATTAACTTAAGACAGCCCGCCAAATAATGTAAGCAACGCTATAAGTACTAAGTAAAATAATACATTGCGCTTAACAAGTTTAATCATACACGTGGCTTCGTAGGTACAGCCGTAATAACGCTTTTCAACTTGTTCTGCAGCAAGTGCAGTACATGTTACTACTTCGCGATTTGGAGATTTAAAGTTAAGTACGTAACGTAGCCAACAACTTGTGCCTTTATTAAAGTTACCTATTACTAAATAACCAAAGCTGGTTATGCGTGCAGGCAACCAGTCAAGCCAAAACAGTAGTTTATGTATAAATTTAAAACGCTTCGCAAATATTACTTTATGATCATCTCGTACTAAATCAGCTAAAGTACGCACCAGTGCATATAAAACTGCGCCCGGCGCGCCTAAAACAACAAACCAAAAAATCACCGCACAGTAAAATCGAAAGTTTACCCATGCCAATGTTTGCCCAAAGGTTTCGCCACCATCTTGATCATCAGTACGTTTTTGACCTATTTGCAGCGCATATAAAGATGCAGCAGTACCGTCATCTCGCGTTAAGGCATTTAAGTACGACTTATATAAAGCACGCTGCTTAGCACAACCAAAGCAAACCAAAAGCACAGCAATATTAATAGCTAACTGCCATAATACAAAATCAGATAAACAATAAATAAACGCTATTGCTATTACTGGGAGTAAAAGCCAAATTAAAAAGCCCGGTGCAGAACCAAAGAAGCCTTTGTCACCTAGTAGCTTATTAGAGCGATTTAAATAACCATTTGTGTAGTAGCTTATCTGCCAGTAATTAGACCGAGCCCATAAACGCTCCAGAATTAATGCAATTATTATAGAAACTAAAATCATGGGAATAACTCTCTTAACTTAGTTGTTCAAGCATATTAAAAAACAATGGCCAATTAAAGCTACTGCCAGGATCGGTTTTACGTCCCGGGGCAATATCGCAATGCCCAACAATACGCGAAGGGGTAATTTTTGGATAGCGTTGTATTATAGATTTACTAAGTGTAGTTAATACTTCGTATTGCGCTAAAGAGTATGGCGTGGTGTCGGTACCTTCAAGCTCAATGCCAATGCTAAAGTTATTACAAGCAGAAACGCCCTCAAACTCAGATTGGCCAGCATGCCAAGCACGTTTTTCAAAAGGCACGTATTGTATAACCTCACCGGTGCGCTTTATAAAGCAATGGGCCGATACACGTAAATTTTTTAAGTCACTAAAACTCGAGTGAGCATTGCAGTCAATACTACCCATAAATAACTCATCAACAAAAGAGGTACCAAACTGCCCTGCTGGCAAAGATATATTGTGAATAACCAATAAAGAAATATCAGCCTCATCAGGGCGTTCATCAAAATGCGAACAAGGCCGCTGCGCTACAGTACTTAAAACACCGTTTAAATCTATTTTCATGATACGTTTATTATATAAATATCAAGATATACATAGTACTGATGCTAAAGGATTTATTAAAACAATGATAGTAACAAACAGGTATAAAACCCTACCTGCAAATAATTCAAACCCACACGTAGGTGCTAATTTACGTCCGCTCATGTAACGTAACTTTTGAAATTAAAAGCGAGGTATAAAACCTCACCTACAGATAATACAAACCCACACGTAGATACTAATTTACTATAAGCACTTATCTTTATATTGGTGAAAAGGCAATCGCTTCTCTTTCTTTTATAAACATAGTAAAATTTGCTTAATTTATTAACGCTTATGAGCTTTTATTATGTCTATCCCGCACTCTTTAGTTAGCCAACTTGTCACTCTTGCACTCGACGAAGATCTAAATTATCAAACCGCACAAGAAGGCGATATTACCGCGCAATTGATCCCACAAAATGAGCAAGCAAGCGCCAAAGTAATCACTCGCGAAGACTGCATTTTTTGCGGAAAAGACATCATCCTTGAAGTATTCAAACAAGTAGACCCAAGCGTTAAGGTTAACGTACTTATAAATGATGGCGACGCGGTTAAAGCAAACAGCACATTATTTACCGCTATTGGCTCGGCTCGTTCAATATTAACTGCCGAGCGTACTGCACTTAACTTTGTGCAAACGTTATCGGGTACAGCCACTACTACAGCACATTATGTAAAAGAATTAAGTGGTACAACAACGCAACTACTCGATACACGCAAAACCATACCAGGCCTTAGAGCACTTCAAAAATACGCAGTAAAATGTGGCGGCGGTGCAAATCACCGTATTGGTTTATTTGACGCTTTTTTAATTAAAGAAAATCATATAGCGGCTTGTGGCACAATAAACAAAGCCGTAACTCAGGCTAAACAAAATCACCCAAACAAACCTGTCGAAGTAGAAGTAGAATCACTCCCAGAACTTAAGCAAGCAATTGAAGCTGGCGCCGACATAATTATGCTCGACAATTTTAGCGTTGAGCAAATTAAGCAAGCTGTAATTTTAACCAATAAGCGCGCAAAATTAGAGGTTTCAGGCAATATGACCCTAGAAACGCTCAAAACTTATTCACAAGCGGGCGTCGATTTTATATCAAGCGGAGCATTAACAAAAAACTTACAATCAATCGATTTATCGATGCGTTTTGAACAATTTTAAAACAATAATGGGTAATTAATACCGCTAATTAATTGACAAGTTAAGTAAAAAAGCATTAAATAACCCAAAAGGCTTACTTTGTAACAAATTGTTAAATAAAATCGCTTTTTTATAATAAGATACGTGCTAAATACTAAAATAAAATGGTAGACTAATTCTGTTGTACTATTTTATTTAAAAAGGTAGTCATAAATAACTAGTACCTTTAGTTTTTAAAGACATAATTAAAAACTAAAGCAACTAAACTACTTACTTTATGCCTATACTATTTGTTGCTACAACATGTAGTGCACTTAGTAAACTTTTATAATTAGTACTAAACATAATGAATTCACATTCGGCTTTTGTGTTTCATACTCTAAAGCTAAAGTGTAATAAAATTAATTTTAAGTAAAACTGTAAAGTAAATCAGTTAAATTAAGTGAGGCATTTTGCCGCTTAAGTGATTTAAGTTACAAAAATCTATCCTTTAGGAGAGGAAACATGAAAACAATGACTCAAAAACAACAGGGTTTCACCCTAATTGAATTAATGATTGTTATCGCAATCATTGGTATTTTAGCTGCTGTAGCTTTACCTGCTTATCAAGATTATACAGCTAGAGCAAAAGGGACTGAGATAATGCTTGCAGCTAGTACAGCAAGAACTTGTGCTAGTGAGAAGGCTCAAGTTGGTCAATCTCCGGATGATTGTGATACAGGTTTTGTTGCAACAAAATATGTGAGTGGTATGACAGTGTCTGATGCTGGTGTTATTGAAGCTACAGGTCAGAGCGACATGGCAGGCTTAAAAATAATTTTAACTCCTCAGAATGGTGCCGCGGCAGCAACTGCTGCAAATTTCACATCGGGGTTTACTATCAGTGAGTGGGTTTGTACAGGCTCTGTATCAGGAAATGCAAAAGCAAGCTGGTTACCAAGCTCTTGTACCGTTCCAGCAGCTCCTTAATAGCTTTTTAATTTCTTTGAATTTAAGGTAGCTCATTTAGCTACCTTTTTTATTTAAAAACAAAGAGTCAAATGGATGCCTAAAGAAGCAAAGAAAAAATTAGATACTTTTCAATGGGTTGGTGTCAGCGCCCGCGGAAAAAGACTTGAGGGTGAACTTACTGGTAATAGTATTGCATTGGTAAAAGCTCAGCTTCGTAAGCAAGGTATTACACCTTCAAAGGTCAAACGAAAACCAAAACCCCTCTTTGGCATTCAAAGCGCTCAAAAGATTAGCCCTAAAGACATAGCTTTACTCACACGACAAATAGCAACTATGTTGATGGCAGGTGTACCACTCATTCAAGCGATTGAAATGATAGGTTCGGGTTCTACTAACAAAAGCGTTGCCAAGTTAGTGGAGACCATTGGCGATGAAGTTAAAGCTGGTCAACCGCTATCTACAGCACTTAGAAAACACCCACGTTACTTTGACGATTTATATTGCGATTTAGTCGCATCAGGCGAGCAATCAGGTGCGCTTGATAAAATATTTGATCGTGTTGCTCTTTATAAAGAGAAATCTGAAGCCCTAAAATCAAAAATAAAAAAAGCGATGTTTTACCCGATTGCCGTTTTAGTTGTTGCGCTTATTGTAACTTCAATCCTGCTTATCTTTGTTGTACCTCAATTTCAGGATATCTTTAATGGCTTTGGTGCAGAGCTCCCAGCTTTCACGCTATTCGTCATTAGTATATCTGAATTTATGCAAGCATATTGGTGGATGATACTAATCGCTATTGTAGCTTTTGGATACGCTTTTAAAGAAGCCAAGCTTAGAAGTTTAAAACTCAGAGATGCAACCGACCGAGCCATACTAAAACTGCCAGTAATTGGTATGATTTTAAACAAAGCCGCTGTTGCTCGCTATGCACGAACTCTTTCGACTACGTTTGCTGCTGGTGTGCCGCTGGTTGATGCGCTTGACTCTGCTGCAGGCGCTTCAGGTAATGCAGTTTACCGTTACGCCATTTTAGACATAAAACTCGAGGTTAGCTCTGGTAATCAAATGAACTGGGCAATGCGTAACTCAAAAATATTCCCTGATATGGTAATACAAATGGTTGCGATTGGTGAAGAATCTGGCTCACTAGACGGTATGCTTGCTAAAGTAGCGACTATTTACGAGCAAGAAGTTGATGATGCAGTAGATGGCCTTTCAAGCCTGCTTGAGCCTCTCATTATGGCCGTACTGGGTGTACTTGTTGGTGGCTTAATTATCGCCATGTACTTGCCTATTTTCCAATTAGGTTCTGTAATTTAATTACCAAAAATAACAATTTACAGGAAATAAAAGAGAGGCTTACTTTTTGGTAAGGCATAGCTATTAATGTCTTCTCATTTACTCTCTTTCACTTCTCTTTGTGATAATAATTTCACTTGATTTTTAAACGCTTAATTTTTAAAACAATTTTCAGGTAATATGATGCAAAGTATTATTGAAGTAATGCAAAGCCAGTTGTGGTTTTATTTAACCACTATTGGCTTAATTAGTTTGTGTATTGGTAGTTTTTTAAATGTGGTTATTTATCGCTTACCGTTGATGATGCAACGTGAGTGGCAAAGCGAATGCAGACTACTGTTAGAAGATGAACTTACAGGGAATAAATCTAAACAAGCCAATATCAATAAGCCTTTTAACTTAGTAAAACCCAACTCTACCTGCCCTAAATGTAAAACAGCCATAAAGCCTTGGCAGAATATTCCTATTATTAGTTGGTTAATACTTAAAGGTAAATGCGCAAGCTGCAGTAACCCTATTTCGGTCCGATACCCTGCTGTAGAGCTAATTACTGCCCTATTAAGTTTAATTGTTGCCTATAGCTTTGGTGCGACCGAGCAAGCCCTTTTATATATTTTTGTAACGTGGATATTGGTAGCTCTGACCTTTATTGATATTGACCACATGTTACTGCCGGATCAGCTTACACTTCCGCTTGTTTGGCTTGCACTTATTGCTTCTGTAATGGGTTACACAATTACACCAACCGATGCAATTATTGGTGCGGCTTGTGGTTATTTAAGTTTGTGGAGCGTGTTTTGGTTATTTAAGTTACTAACCGGTAAAGAAGGCATGGGTTATGGCGATTTTAAGTTGCTTGCTGTATTTGGGGCGTTACTTGGCTGGCAGTCATTGCTTACTATTATTCTGCTTTCGAGCGTAGTGGGTGCCATTATAGGTATTGCGCTGTTGAGCATACAAGGTAAAGACAAAGCGACCCCTATCCCTTTTGGCCCTTATTTAGCGATAGCAGGCTGGATCACAATGCTTTGGGGCAACCAAATTCAAGGCGCTTATTTTAATTTAATAGGTTATTAAAATGAGTGAGCAAATAACTAAAGTAAACAGCTGGATATTAGGCTTAACAGGCGGTATTGGCTGTGGTAAAACGGCCATCAGTAACATGTTTGAAGAGCTTGGTATTACAATAGTTGATGCCGATATAATTGCGCGTGAAGTCGTACTCCCAAATAGCAAAGGGCTAAAAGCGATTACAGCCCACTTTGGTGAGCATATTTTATTGCCTGATGGCACATTAAATAGAGCAGAATTGCGCGCAAAAATATTCACTAACAACAGTGACAAAGAATGGCTTAATGCGTTGCTACACCCTCTTATTCGCGCAAAAATACTAAACGATTTAAATAGTGCAACTAGCCCTTATGTTGTTTTAGTAGCGCCTTTATTGTTTGAAAACAACCTTGATAAATATTGCGACCGTACCTTACTTATTGATGTACCAACCTCTGTACAAATAGCGCGTACAGCAAAACGTGACAACACAAGTAGTGAGCAAGTTAAAAGTATTATTGCCTCGCAAATGTCACGTGCCGATAAACAGCAAAAAGCGGATGATATTTTAAATAACGACCGTAGTTTAAACCTAGTGCATATAGAACTTGTTGATCTGCATAAAAAGTACCTACAATATGCATTACACAACAAAACTAACTCACATTAACACTGTCCTAACTCACACAAACTCGTATTTTAGTTAGTAAAATCACAACAAAGAATGAAAGGTGATGTAATCACCTTCTTTTTTCTGATAAATTGCTTACTATTGAAGGAATAAAACAGGTGCGCAATGAATATTAACTCACCGTTATTGAGAAAATTTATAACCCTTGGCCGCATTGATGCCGACACGGTTAAAAACAAACAAAATGAATTTGCCTCAACAGCTGAGCTTATTTCTAAATGTGGAAAAATCGATAGTAAAGATTTAGCTGAACAATGTATTGATTTGTTTCGCGTACCTTATTTTGATTTAAAATACTTTGATCCTACAAGAATCCCGGCCGATCTCGTAAAAGAAAAACTCATACGTAAACATCACATTTTACCGCTTGTTCAAAAAGATCGAAAAGTTTATATAGCAGCATCAGACCCAACAGATTACGGCGCATTCGAAAACTTTGAGTTTAGTACAGGTCTTTCATGCGAAATTGTTGTTGTTGATTATATTCAACTCGATAACAAAATTGAGCAATTGCTAGATGCCACTGGCAGCTTAAATCTAACTGATGACGAGTTTCAAGAATTTGCTGACTTAGATTCAGAAAGCCAAAGAGATACAGCACCACAAGATGACGATAAAGATGATGCGCCTATCATCGTATATATCAACAAAATTTTAATGGATGCCATTAAAAAAGGCGCCTCTGATTTACACTTTGAACCGTATGAGCACAAGTACCGTATTCGCTTTCGTATTGATGGTATTTTGCATGAAGTTGCAAGCCCACCCAATACATTAGCCACCAAGCTTTCTGCGCGTATTAAGGTTATGTCGAGACTCGATATTGCCGAAAAACGCAAACCACAAGATGGTCGTATTAAGCTAAAAATTACTGAACGCAAAAGTATCGACTTTCGTGTAAGTACCATGCCTACCTTGTGGGGCGAAAAAATAGTAATGCGTATTCTTGATTCATCAAGCGCTATGTTAGGCATTGATGTATTAGGCTATGAGCCTGAGCAGAAAAAGCTCTACATGGATGCGCTTGCCCAGCCTCAAGGGATGATACTTGTAACAGGGCCAACGGGTTCTGGTAAAACAGTATCGCTATACACAGGTTTAAATATATTAAACCAGCCTGAGCGTAATATTAGTACTGCGGAAGATCCGGTTGAGATTAACCTTGAAGGTGTAAACCAAGTACAAATTAATATTAAAGCCGATATGACTTTTGCCAACGCACTGCGCGCATTTTTACGTCAAGATCCTGATGTAGTTATGGTAGGTGAAATACGTGACTTAGAGACCGCAGAAATATCAATAAAAGCGGCGCAAACAGGTCACTTGGTTTTATCAACATTGCATACAAACTCAGCGCCGGAAACAATCACTCGTTTATTAAATATGGGTGTACCCGCTTATAACGTAGCAAGTTCGATTAGCTTAATAATAGCCCAGCGTTTAGCACGTCGCTTGTGCCCTAAATGTAAAACGCCAGAACAACTTCCGAGTGAAGAGCTAGCTCGTCAAGGATTTAGTACCGAGCAAATTGAAGAAATGACGTTATATATGCCTAAAGGGTGTGATAGCTGTACTGATGGTTACAAAGGGCGTGTGGGTATTTACGAAGTAATGCAAATTACTCCTGAAATTGCCCAAATTATTATGCGCGGTGGTAATTCGCTTGAAATAGCAGAGGTATCACTTAAAGCCGGTTTTAATAATTTACGTTTATCGGGTTTACGCAAAGCAGCCGATGGCCTTACATCCCTTGGTGAAATTAACCGCGTAACCAATTTTTAAAGTCCCACAGCAAAAGGTATAAGGCTTTAAGCTTTAAGCTCAGAGCCTTATAGCTAGAGACTCATATCTAAGTAATGTAATATGCACCAAAAATTTGTAGAGAGTAATTTATGCCTACTGTTGTAAACTGCCCAACCTGTAAAACTAAAGTTGAATGGTCAGAGCAAAGCCCATTTCGCCCTTTTTGCTCAAAGCGCTGCCAACTAATTGATTTAGGTGAATGGTCGTTCGAAAATAATAAAATTTCTGCACCAATCACCTCGGCTGAAGAGTTTAGCCAAGACATGATTGAAGATATTGAAGCAATGATGGCTAAAAATGAAGATGACTTTTTTAAATAGTTTATCTTCATAATGCCCTAAATACAAAAACCAGCATTACGCTGGTTTTTTAGTATTTACAAAAAAAGTAAAATTAACTTTTTTGTTTACGGTGCTTTTTATTCATACGCTTTTGCATTTTAGCAAACTTCTCTTTTTGCTCAGCGTTAAGCACTTGCATTACTTGGTGCTGCGTTTTTAGTTTAATTAAACCAAATTGCTCACCTTTTGCATGACGTTCATTTAATAGCTCTTTTGCTGTATTTTCGTCAAATGTTGCAGCAGAAAGTAATGCATCCATTTTTGCTTTGTGCGCTTCACGCATCGCTTTACGGGCTTCTTTATCGTCGCCACGCAGTGCTTTCATTTGTGTTTTTTGCGCTTCAAAAATAGCCTTTAGCTTAGTTTGCTGCTCATCTGTTAGGTTTAATTTTTCAACGCCGCGCTCAGAAAGTAAAAAACGAGCTTGAGAATGGCCTTGCTTATGCCCATCGCCTTTAGCTAATACGCTACCAGCACCAAGCGTTGCTGTTGCTAAGCCACAGATAAGTACTAATTTTGAAAGTGTGTTTAATTTAGTCATAATCATTACCTTAATTATTTGGTTTAACTATTGGTTCAGTTCGGTTGTTTGTAACTGCTTAATCAACTGAGTTAACTATACCTAACTCAACGCAAAGTAACGCAAAGCAGTGTAAAGGTTGTGTAAAGATTCACCTTTGCACTATTTAGCGGGTAAAATAACGCTATAAACAACTCTAAGGGTTTGTAAATGAAACTATTAATGATTGATGACGACACTGGCCTTTGTGAGCTATTAAGTGAATATTTAACTGCCCAAGGGTTTGAAATACAAAGCGTACACGACGGTGAACAAGGCCTTAAACTAGCACAAGCAAATGACTACGCCCTTATATTGCTAGATGTAATGCTACCTACCCTTGATGGTTTTGAAGTACTTAAACAACTTAGGCAAACAAAACTCACACCGGTAATAATGCTTACAGCAAAAGGTGAAGACTTTGACCGTATTTTTGGTCTAGAGCTAGGCGCTGACGATTACATTCCAAAGCCTTTTAATCATCGTGAATTACTAGCCCGCGTAAAAGCGATAACTCGCCGTATAGAGCACATTAATAGCTTAAATGTAGCTACAACGAGTAAGTTACTCGTTAATGGCATTACTGTTAACCTTGCAGCTCGAGAAGCCTCAATAGACAGCTCTACACTAACGCTTACTGGCACAGAGTACGAAATACTCACGCTATTGTGTAAAAATGCAGGTGAAGTGGTTAGTAAAGAGCAAATTAGTGAAGAAGTACTAGGTAGGCGTTTAGCTTCTTTTGATCGCTCTATCGATATGCATGTAAGTAATATCCGCAAAAAAATAGCAGAGCATATTCCAGGTGAGCGAATTAAAACAATGAGAGGTACGGGTTATGTCTTTATCCAAGGCGAATAAAAGCACTTACTTTGCTTGGTTAAAACACCCTGGGCACTACCTGTTTTTTAAAATATTTATTTGGTTTTGGTTAACTATAATCGGCACCGTTGCAGCGCTTATATTTTTAAGTAACATTACCGCTATTAACGCGGTAACTAACGAGCCGCTTTATGGCCCTATGAAAAAAAACCTAATATATACCGCCAAAAGTATTGAGCGCACTGCTATTAAACATAAGCGCAGCCTAAGCGATGTATTAGTACACCCTCGCCTATCAAAGCGTAAACTTTTATACTTAAGCGCAGCTCAAAGCGAGGACTCTCTTAGCAGTAAAGAGGTGCCAGAGAGCATCGATTTAAGTTTATTAAACTTTACTCAAAATATGTCACCACAAATTATTTTCACTGAAAAATATCAAGCCTTCGGCCCTGTTAACATAAACGTGCCTGAAGGAAGTTTTTATCTTTATGAAATAGATATTAACCATCAACCGCCGCTATTAATGCGCTTTAAGCTTATGCCTAATTGGATGAAAATAGTCATCGCAATTGTTGCCTCTCTTATTTTAAGCTTTGTATTTAGCCGTAACTTAATAGCCCCTATAAATAGTCTTAAAAAAGCAGCTATTAAACTATCAGCGGGCAACCTAAGCGCAAGAGCCGACATTTCTGTAAACCGAAAAGATGAGCTGGGAATACTTGGGCGAGACTTTAACAGCATGGCCAATCAGTTAGAGCTTTTAATTAGTTCACAAAAACGCTTATTAGCCGACATATCACATGAGTTACGCTCGCCTCTTACGCGTTTAAAAATGGCTACCGGTCTTGCGCAAATGCAAGCTAACGACGCTAGCCAATCGTATTTATTACGCATAGAAAAAGAAGCAAACCAACTTGATAAGATGATTGCCGACGTGCTGCAAGTTTCTCGCTTAGAAGCAAAAAGCCAAGCGCTTTCACTGCAAAAACAATCATTACAAATAATTGTAGATCACGTTATTAACGATGCGCAGTTTGAAGCAAAACAAAATAATAAGCAGCTAAATATAGTGGGCGCTGTAGACGTAAATATTAATTGCGACGAAACACTTATTGCCAGTGCGCTTGAAAACCTACTTCGCAACGCTATTAAATACGCAAACAATACAATTAGCATTACTCTAAAGCACACAGATGCCATTTATATAGAAATATGTGATGATGGCTCTGGTGTGCCCGACGACCAACTGAGCAAGCTTTGTGAGCCCTTTTTTAGGCAATCAGATGCGCGGGATCGCGTAAGTGGCGGCACGGGTTTAGGGCTGGCGATTGCTAAAAATGCTATTACTGCGCATGGCGGCAGTTTAGTATTATCAAATAAAGAACTAGGTGGCTTGTGTGCTAATATAACCTTGCCATTAATAAAAGAGTAAAGCATGTTTTATAGTTCAGAAGCCCAGCTTGAGAGCAATCAAGAGGCCATTAATGTTTTTTATACTGAAAATTTAATTAAAAGCTACTTAGATACGCCATCAGGAAAGCTATTTTACGCATACGCAATCCCTAAAAACGCGACAACCGCAATAGTAGTAAGTACAGGGCGTATTGAAGGCCTAGAAAAATATAAAGAACTACTCTGGGAGCTGTATTGTAATAATTTTGCTGTGTTTATTATGGATCATCAAGGTCAGGGCCGCTCTTACAGGCACCTTAAAAATAAACATAAAGGCTTTGTAAAACATTATAATAACTACAGCAGTGACCTAAATAACTTTGATCAGCAAATAGTTTCAAAGCATTGGCAAGGTAAAAAAGTCATGCTGGCTCATTCAATGGGTGGCGCCATTGCTATTGATTATTTAGCAAAATTTGAAAATAGCTATAAAGGCGTATTTTTGTCTGCTCCTATGTTTGATATTTTTACAAAAGACGTACCAAAAATACCAACGAAGTTTATTGTTAAATTAGCCACTTTACTTGGTTTACACTCTTGCTATGCATTTGGACAAGGCAACTACAACCCGATCCCATTTACCGAAAACGTACTTACTAGCAGCGAGAAGCGTTACACCTACTTTAGGCAAACCTATAAATTAGAACCTAACATACAATTAGGTGGCGTTACGTTTGGCTGGCTAGCAGCTACAATATCGTTTTTAAAGTCTGTTGATAACCTAAACGTACCAATCCCTTTGTTTATAGCAAGCGCAGCTAGCGATACAGTGGTAAACAACGAAGCACAGTACAGTCTTGCAAAAAGGCATGCTCATGCAACGATTGAGAGTTTTGAAGGGGCTAAACACGAGCTGCTTTTTGAACGTGACGAAATTCGAAAGCCGCTATTAACTAACTTTTATCAATTTTGTGAGTCGGTGACGGCTTAACAATTACTGACAAAGGGTCGAGGTGGATCAGTATATCTACCTCAGACTCAAAACGTTCTTTGAGCATTGCCTCTACTTCATCAGCCACATTGTGCGCGCGAATCAAACTTAAATGATCATCAAGCTCTAAGTGCATTTGAATAAACTTAACTTTACCACCTTGGCGAGTACGAATGTCATGCACGCCATGCACATCAGCATGGGCTCTGGCAATGTCAAATATGCTTTGTTTTTCATCATCAGGGAGCTCTTTATCCATTAAGTGATCGGCACTATCGCGAGCTATATCCCAGCTGTTATAAAGTAAGTAACCCGCTACACCTATTGCAAAAATAGGATCTGCATACAACACGCCATAATAAGCTAACAAAATAGCTAACAGCACAGCAGCGTTTAATATTAAATCGCCTTTGTAATGTACTGAGTCGGCTTTTATAGCAATTGAATCGGTATACTTAACCACTTTGTTTTGTACGAATACAATGACGAGCGTACACGCAATAGCAAAAATACTTACCCACACACCTAATAAAGAATGGCTTAACTGTATAGGGTTAAATAATCGCTCAATACCATGAAAAGCTAGTAGGCAACCTGAGCCTGCAATAAATGCGGCTTGGCCAAGTCCTGCAAGTGCTTCAGCTTTTCCGTGCCCAAACCTATGGTCATCATCCGCTGGGCGCAGTGCGTAACCCAACACTAAAAAGCTCATTGCGGTGGCAGTAATATCCATTAACGAATCAGTTAACGAGCCAAGCATTGAAGCCGAGCCAGAAGCCAGCCAGGCCCATGTTTTTGCGCCGATCATTAAACTAACCATGACCATGGTAACAATGCTGGAAGTTTTAACCCAAAATTCGTAGCTACGGTTATGCACGCGTGTATCCATTAATCACTGTATTGAATGTGTTGAGTATATCATTTTTTTAAAAGGTTTCGTGTATACTGCCCTTCGTCAAACTACAGATTATTTTATAAGGCTCATTATGCTGGATATTGTTTTATACCAACCTGAAATACCGCCTAACACAGGTAATATTATTCGCCTTTGTGCCAATACTGGCTATGCATTACATTTAATTGAGCCATTAGGTTTTGAATGGGACGATAAACGCGTGAAACGTGCGGGCCTTGATTATCATGAATTTAGCCATGTTCAACGCCATGCCTCATTTGAGGACTACCTTGAAAAATGCAAACCTAAAAAAGTGTATGCCTGTACAACTAAAGGCAGTCAATTTCATCATGAAGCAAGTTACGAAGCTGGCGACTGTTTAGTGTTTGGTCCTGAAACACGGGGCTTGCCTGATGAAATGATTCAAGCATTACCAAACGATCAACGTGTACGTATTCCTATGCAAGCAAATAGTCGTAGTATGAACCTGTCAAATGCAGTCGCCGTGTTTGTCTACGAGTCGTGGCGTCAGTTGGGCTTCCCTAACGCCCAGTAAATATAATCCGTTAGGCAATAAAAAACCGACATAATGTCGGTTTTTTATTTAAGGCCTAACTCAAGCGCTTATTCAGCGCGTTGTTCTCGTCCTAAAAGAGCCATAGCGGCTTCTTTCATGTCTTTATTTTCATAAAGTACTTTATAAATTTGCTCAGTGATTGGCATTTCTACGCCAGCACGCTGCGCTAGTAAATACACTTCTTTAGTGTTTCTAAAGCCTTCAACTACTTGGCCAATAGACTCAATAGCAGCATCAACACTCTCGCCTTTACCTAACGCCAAACCAAACCGACGATTACGTGATTGGTTATCTGTACAGGTTAGTATTAAATCACCAAGGCCTGCCATTCCCATAAAGGTTTCTGGCTTAGCGCCCAGAGCACAACCTAAACGAGTGAGCTCTGCAAGGCCTCGGGTAATGAGCGCGGTACGCGCATTAGCGCCAAAACCTACACCGTCCGAAATACCAGCGCCAATTGCAATTACATTTTTAACCGCACCACCGAGCTGTATACCAATAAAGTCATCATTGTTATACACACGGAATGAGCGACCACAATGAAGTAAATCAGCCAGCTGCTGAGCAAATTCAGGTGACGTAGAAGACACTGAAATAGCTGTAGGTGACCCCATCGCCATTTCTTTTGCAAACGTAGGACCCGAAAGTACCGCAAGTGGAATGTCATCACCCAATTCTTGCAAAGCAACTTCTTGTAACAAACGTCCAGTATTAGGCTCAAGCCCTTTAGTTGCCCACGCTACTTTAGCACCGTCTTGCAATGCAGGTTTTATCTGCGCAAGCGTGTCGCCAAAAGCATGGCTTGGCACAACAACAAGTACAATAGCACTGCTAGCAACGGCATGTTGTAAGTTAGCTTCAAGAGTAAGAGTATCTGGGAAAGGAGCATCAGGTAAGTAACGTTGATTTTTCCGCTCAGCTGCAAGCGTGGCAACGTCGTCGCTATTTCTTCCCCAAAGTGTCACCTGGTGACCATTTCGGGCTAAACAAATAGCAAGGGCGGTGCCGTAAGACCCCGCCCCTAATACAGTAACAGCTGTAGTTGCTGTACTCATAAGTTATGCGTCTGCTGAAGCCTGGTCAGCTTGCGCAGTACGTTGTTGCATGTATTGTGCAAATAACGCATCAAAATTAACTGGCGCAAGGTTAAGCTGTGGGAAAGTACCACGGTTAACAAGGTTTGAAACAGCTTCACGTGCATATGGAAATAATACGTTAGGACAAAATGCACCTAGCATGTGCGCAAGTTGCACTTCTTCAACTTCAGCAATAGTAAAAATACCTGCTTGTTGAATTTCACATAAGAACGCAGTTTCTTCACCAATAGATGCAGTTACAGTTAGCGCTAAAACAACTTCAAATACACCTTCGTCCAACTTGTTTGAGCGTGTATCTAGGTCTAGCTTAACTTCTGGTGTCCATTCTTTTTGAAAGATGGCCGGAGAGTTTGGCGTTTCAAACGATACATCTTTAGTGTAAATGCGTTGAATAGTAAATTGTGCGCCAGCTTCTGCAGCTGCTACGTTTTGATTTTCTTCGTTCATTGTTATTCCTAACTTGTTCGTTATTATAATTAAATTAAGCGTTTAGCTTAGCGTCAAGTTTACCTTGCGCTTCAATAGCCATCATGTCGTCGCAGCCACCGATATGTTCATCATTAATAAAAATTTGCGGTACTGTGCTTGCACCACCTGCTTTGGCAATCATTTCATCGCGTAGCTCAGGCTGCACACCAATATCATAATTTGTGTATTCAACGCCTTTGCTGTTTAAAAGCGAAAGAGCACGCTGACAAAATGGACAATACGCCTTGGTGTATAAAACAACATTACTCATAATAAATCCTCTATCGGCCTAGCTAAACTGATTAGCGACCTGTTGTAGTTGGTAAGCTGGCAGATTGCCACGCACCCATGCCACCTGCTAATAAGTAAACTCGTTCAAAACCAGCTTTACTCATAGCGGCTGCAGTACCTTGGGCAGTCATACCTGTAGTACATACAACTATAATGGGTTTAGTCTTGTACTTTTCAAGGCTTGAAAAGTCAGATTTTTTCGCACTCTCTGGGCTTAAGTGCTCAGCACCAGAAATACGCCCTGCATTAAACTCTTTTTGCGCACGTATATCGATTACTTGACCGTCATCACGGTTAATAAGTAACGTAAGCTGCTGGGGATTTATTTGACGAACTGCTGAAAGCTTACTTTTTATCCAGCCACTAACAATAAGGAAAACAATACCAACCCAAGCAAGGCTTAAAATGGGATGATTTGTAATAAATTCAATATATTGATCCATTCTACTTCCACTATGAAATTATGTTTTAAAACGTGATGTTTTAATTATTTTGTACTTTAGCCACGCAAGTATACCCAAACCAACCTAAAATGCGAGTTTAGGAGCACTTAGAGACGTTTAAAAAACGATAAAGCCCCCCATATATAGTTAACAGAACTCTGGATAATAAATCTATCTCAAGCAGAGTTCATGTTAGTCAATAAGGTATAAGTAAAAATATTTAATATCTTGTTTTCAATGCTGATCCTAGCTTAAAAACACGGTATGCTAAAACCACGCTAATAAACCTTTTTAGGTGCACAGTATCCATCAACAGATACTAATTTTCAGGAGCTATTATGACAGAGCATAAAAAACCACTGGTATTAATGATTTTAGACGGTTGGGGACACCGCGAAGATACGCAAAGTAATGCTATTCTTGCAGCTAACACACCTGTATTAGACAACTTATGGGCCACCCGCCCACACACATTAATATCTGCTTCGGGTTTAGATGTTGGTCTTCCTGATGGTCAAATGGGTAACTCAGAAGTTGGCCATGTAAACTTAGGTGCAGGGCGCATTGTGTATCAAGATTTTACCCGTATCACCAAGGCAATTAACGATGGCGAGTTTGATTCAACCCCAGCCTTAGTTGAAAACATAGACAAAGCAGTAAGTGCTGGTAAAGCGGTTCACATAATGGGTCTTTTAAGCCCAGGTGGTGTGCATAGCCATGAAGATCATATAGTTGCAAGTATTGAGCTGGCGGCAAAACGTGGTGCTAAAGAAGTCTATTTCCATGCATTTTTAGATGGCCGTGACACACCCCCACGTAGCGCAAAAGCATCAATAGAACGAATTGAAGCGTTATTTAGTAAACTTAAGTGCGGACGTTTAGCATCACTTATTGGCCGTTACTACGCAATGGACAGAGACAACCGTTGGAACCGTGTAGAAAAAGCTTACAACGTAATGACGCTCGCCGAAGGCGACTTTAACTTTGATAATGGTGTTGAAGCACTTAATGCAGCGTACGAGCGCGACGAAAACGACGAGTTTGTAGCAGCTACGACTATTACGCCAACAGGTGCCACTCCGGCTTCAATAAACGATGGCGACACCGTTATTTTTGCTAACTTTAGAGCAGATAGAGCCCGCGAAATTACCCGCGCTTTTGTTGAGCCTGAATTTGATGGTTTTACTAAAAAAAGAACGCCAGAGCTTAGCGCATTTGTAATGATGACAGAGTATGCAGCCGATATAGACGCACCTGTTGCATTTGGACCTACACCACTAATAAACGTACTTGGTGAATGGTTTGAAAAAAATAATAAAACACAGCTTCGTATTTCAGAAACCGAAAAATACGCACACGTTACGTTTTTCTTTAGTGGCGGACGTGAAAGTGAATTTAAAGGTGAAACACGCGAGCTAATTCCTTCGCCGCAAGTAGCAACCTACGACCTACAACCTGAAATGAACTCAGAAATGCTAACCGACAAACTAGTAGAAGCAATTAAAAGCGGTAAATACGATGCTATTATTTGTAACTACCCTAATGGCGATATGGTTGGTCACTCAGGTGTATTTGAAGCCGCTGTTAAAGCTTGTGAAGCTGTAGATAGCTGTATCGGACGTGTCGTTGATGCACTAGAAGAGTTTGGTGGTGAAGCACTAATTACAGCCGATCATGGTAATGCTGAGCAAATGGCTGATCTCAAAACTGGCCAAGCACATACTGCCCACACTAGCGAACCGGTGCATTTTATTTATGTAGGTCGCGATGCAGAGCCAATGCAAGGTAAAGCCTTAAGTGATGTAGCCCCAACAATGCTTCACTTAATGGGTATGGAGCAACCAAAAGAAATGACTGGTACGCCTATCATGATGTTGAAATAACACATGAATAAACGTATTAACCGGTTAATTAAGTGCGGTTTGATACTAACTTCATTAGTGGCTGCATCTGCAGTTGCTAATGAAGATCGTACTAAAAAAGATTTATCAGAGGTTCAAAATGCACTTGAGCAAAGCCAAGCTGAATATAACGCCCAAAGAAAAAAAATAGCGTCGCTACAAAAAAATCTAAAAAGCCATGAACTCGATATAGCTAAAAATGCTAAAGCACTTAACATGGCAGAGCAATCCGTAAAAGAGACTAAAACACAGCAAAAAGAGTTACAAAGTAAAGCCGATGAGCTTGATAAAAAGCACACTCAGTTTCAGAAAATTTTAGCCGCGCAACTCAAAAGTGCCTATATGGCCGGTGGCGACGACTACTCTAAAATGCTGTTGAATCAAGAAGACACAGCCAAGTTTGAGCGCACACTTAGCTATTACAATTACTTAAATAAAGCCCGTATTGAACAAATCGAAGATCTAAAAGATCTTCAACAGCAAATAGTACAAAACCAAGAAGAGCTCGTTAAAACACAAGAAAAACTAGAGCTTTTATTTGATGAACAAAAAAGGCGCCAAACTGCATTACTTAATGCACAAAGTGAACGCCAAGCTAATCTTAAAAACTTACAAGCTCAGCTCAACAGCACTAAAAGCTCAATAAATTATTTAAAAGAAAACCAACAAACTTTAGTAACAACGATTAAAGAGCTCGAAAAAGAAAAAACACAAAAAATAGAATTACTTGGCCTAAATAAGAGCAAGGGAAAATTAGACTGGCCGAGCAAAGGCAAGTTAGAGCACACATTCGGCCAACGTAAGCATGGTGGTATTGATTGGAAAGGCGTATTAATTGGTGCAAAAGAAGGTACTAATATTAATAGCGTGCACAACGGCCAAGTTGTATTTGCCGATTGGCTAAAAGGCTATGGGTGGGTAATTGTTGTAGACCATGGTGAAGGTTTTATGAGCCTATATGGCCACGCTCAAACGCTACTAAGAGATGTAGGGGATATGGTACGTGAAGGCGAAACCCTCGCTTTGGTAGGCCAAAGCGGCGGACAGGCAAGTTCTGGTCTATACTTTGAAATACGCCACAAAGGACGCGCAGTAAATCCTGTAAAATGGTGCAAACGTATTTAATTAGATAAATCGCTGCACCGCCCTGGAGCAGCTGATGACAACTAAAAAACACACAATAAATACCGTTAATAAAAAAAGTGCAGACTTTTATATAAGTCTGTACTTGCTTGTATTACTAACCCTAATTACCTTTACTAGTAATGCACTAGCAAGCTCAATTAAAGATCTTAAAAGACAACAAATAGACGAAATACTCTTTAACATTCATACCTATTACGTTGAAGATCTCACCTTACAAAATAGCCACCATATTAAATATAACAACCAGCAGTTTGAGCGTTTATATTCAAAACTCGACTCCTATTCTAAGTACTTAAATGAGTATGAATTAGCCTCATTATTTGATAACACAAATGGTCGTTACACAGGTATTGGTATAGAAGTTAAAAACATAGACGAGAATATGACTATTGTTAACGTGGTTAATAATTCGCCCGCAAAAGCGGCAGGTATTTTACCAGGCGATATTATTGTAAGTGTAAACAACAACGCAGCCCAAAACCGTACTATCGACGAAGTAGCAACACTAATAAGAGACAGTGAATTTTCGAATATAGATATAATTGTAAATCGCGATAACAATAAAAACCCACTCACTTTTCATGTTACACGTCGCCAAATAAACCTCGAAAGTGTAACAAGCGAACTTTTAGATTTTGGAACTGGCTACATAGCTATCAATAACTTTTCTAACCACACATTACATGAAGTTGCACTACAAGTTGCCGCCCTGCAAAGCCATTTTGGATACCCACTTAAAGGCTTAGTAATTGATTTACGTGATAACCCAGGGGGGACATTAAAAAGCGCAGTGGCTGTATCAGACCTATTTTTACAAAGTGGGACTATAGTGACGACTAAAGGACGTTTTTACGATGCCAACCAAGCATTTTACGCAAAGCGTGGAGATATTCTAAAAAATGCGCCCATAGTTGTGCTTATAAACGAAAATTCAGCCTCTGCAGCCGAAATACTTGCAGCAGCACTTAAAGATAATAAACGAGCAACCATTGTTGGCAGCCAATCTTTTGGGAAAGGCTCTGTACAATCACTCATTCCACTCGGTGATGGCAATACCGCATTAAAGCTCACCACAGCGAAATACTTCACACCGTTAGGTAAATCGATTGATGGAATAGGAATAACCCCAGATGTGGCGGTTAATCAAACAAACCTTTCACAAAGTAATAAAGCCGTTATAATAAAAAATGAACACACTAACAATAATGCGCAATTACTTACTGGTAATCTAACCGATTTACAGTTGGTTAAAGCCAAACAATTACTCAGCATGCAATAGCTTGTATAAGCTGTATAAATAAAGCTAAAAAGATAATAAAAACTATAAACGTGAAAATAATAAAATGGCTAACATTAGCTATTTGTTTTAGCTCTGCAACAATTAGCGCCAAGCAAATAGCAATAGTGATAGACGATATAGGCTATCATCAACGGGACTTAGAGTTCCTTTCCTTACCTGGGCAATTGTCGTATTCAATTTTGCCCCATACCCCTTATTCGCAAATTTTTGCAACACTTGCCAGTCAATCAAATAAAGAGTTATTGCTTCATGTACCTATGCAGGCACTTAACGGTAAAGAACTAGGGCCTGGTGCGCTTACTTTAAATATGAATAAAGAGCAGCTTCAGCAAACTCTTGGAACCGCTCTCGCTAGTTTACCGCAAGTTAAAGGCGTTAATAACCACATGGGCTCAGCGCTTACGCAAAAAAGCCAAGCTATGAAGTGGACAATGGAAGTACTTAAAAAGCGTCATTTATATTTTTTAGATAGTCGCACAACCGATTTGAGTCAGGCACAAAATGCCGCTAACTTTTTGGGTGTTGCTAATATTAGTCGCCAAGTGTTTTTAGACAACATAACTACACCAGAACAGCTGCAGCTAAGGCTTGAAGAGTTAAAACAATTAGCCATTTCCCATAGCTTTGCCATTGCAATTGCTCATCCCTACCCTGAAACCATCGAATTTTTACGCCATGCCTTACCAGAGCTAACTAAGCAAGGTTTTGAACTCGTACCGGTTTCGCAATTAGTTGAACGTAAGTACATTCAGTTAGCGCATGCTGAGGAAAAAGGAGTGAGTGCTCGGTGATATAAGCTTTAAATAATGCTATATCCGAATAATAAACTAATACCAATTCGCTTAATTAAGTGGTCTATTTTGAGGGCGGAAAAACGTGTTGATAGCTAGGCAAAAAATTCGCTATTCAGTTGTTCTAAATGAGAATTTTTTAACGCAGGTAGCGACACGTTTAGCCCCGCAAGATGATTAAGTATTATTGCGGATTGGTATAATCATTTAATAATGCAGAGTATCGGTATTACTTGATAGGGTACTTTACATAAATTTCGCTTTGCTAAACCAGCTTACTGAAAAGCAAAAAGCCCCGCATTTTCATGCAGGGCTTTTTAAATTTGCTGCTTGAGCAATATTAGCTCATAGCGCTTTGTAACTTTTTCATCGCTGTTTTTTCAAGCTGACGAACACGCTCAGCAGATACACTGTACTTTTGTGCAAGCTCCTGAAGCGTCGCTTTATCATCAGACAACCAACGTGCGCTAACAATATCTTGCGAACGCTCATCTAGTGTTTTAAGTGCGCTAAATAAACGAGTATGCGCTTGCTCTTTCCACTGCTCTTGTTCAACGTCGTCAGCTAAGTCTGCTGCGCCATCTGTTAAATACTGTACTGGAGAGTATGTACTTGTTGGTGCATCGTCGTTATCGTCACCAGTTAAGTCAAAGCCCATGTCTTGGCCGCTCATGCGCGATTCCATTTCACGTACTTCTTTTTCACTCACACCTAACTCGCTAGCAACAGTGCTAACCTCAGCTTGGTTGAACCAGCCTAAACGCTTTTTGTTTTTACGAAGATTAAAAAACAATTTACGTTGCGCTTTAGTGGTTGCAACTTTAACTATGCGCCAGTTTTTAAGAACAAACTCGTGAATTTCGGCTTTAATCCAATGCACTGCAAACGACACTAAACGTACACCCACTGTAGGGTCAAAACGTTTAACCGCTTTCATCAGGCCTATATTACCTTCTTGAATAAGGTCAGCTTGTGGTAAGCCGTATCCCGAGTAGCTTTTAGCAATATGTGCTACAAAGCGTAAATGCGACATAATGAGTTGCTTGGCAGCACTAAGATCGCCTTCTTCCTGAAGTCTTTTAGCAAGTTCTTGCTCTTGTTCAACTTTAAGCATAGGAATAGTGCTTACCGCTTGAAGGTAACCGTCCATGCTTGCGCTTTGTTGTCCGACTGTAAGTGCCATTGCGTATAAATCTTTACTCATTTTTCACCTCGGTGATAAACATTTGAAACTATCTTAGCACTCTTTCTCTAAGAGTGCTAACCCCAATTTAAAACTTTTTAAAAGTATAAATCAAGCAGTTTTTAGTATGTGTTTAGTCTACTACAAGCGACTGAATAAGTGATGAATTGAGGGATTGCAGCCAATTAACCTAACCGCATCACCTTATTTACAACTCATTACTTTATGGGAGGATAGTACACAAATATGACAGTTTTAATAACGGGAGGTACAACCCAGTCCGATACGATACGCATATCAAGCTGGGTTGGTTCACTTATAGTTTGCAGGGGTTTTTATACTTTATCGGGTTCTATTTCTTTAATATATCGATTTACAGAAAGGTACGAGCCTACAAATCCTAAGCTTGTTGCAAGTAACACTAAAAAGCCGAGTTCATTAAGCGATAATCCTATTAACGAAAAGCTTGTTTGATACACCCCCGCCACACTGCTCACAGCGCTTGAAAGCCACCACATCATCAGTCCTACGCATATAAAGGCAAACAAACCACCTATTACACCATACCAAATACCGGTCCACAAAAATGGGGCATGTATAAAGGTGTTCGTTGCGCCTACTAGCTTCATTACTTGTATTTCTTCTTTTTTATCCATGATCGACAAACGAATGGTGTTACCAATAATAAGTGTCACTGAGGTAAGTAGTAATAATGCAATGGTTATTACACTTTCTTTGAGTAAATCTAGTAATGCATTTAAACGCTCTAACCAGGCTATATCGAGCTTACCAAAATCAACTTCACGTTCACTTTCTAATTTAGTTAGCAGTACTTTAGCGGCATTTGGGTGTCTGTGACGTTTTGTTGGAGTAACGAGTACCACATCCGGTAATGGATTTTTATCTAAATACTCCAAAGCTTGCCCAAAGCCAGATACATCTTTAAATTCAGTTAATGCCTGTTGTTTTGAAATAAACTCAACACTTTCCACTTCTGGGTAAAGTGCTAAACGCTTTACTAATGTTTGCGTTTCTTGCTCGTTCATACTTTCTTTAACGAACAACGATATTTCACTCGCCTCTTCAAAGCCACTACTCACTTGCTGTACGTTTTTAACGACTAAGTAAAGTGTTGCAGGTAACGTTAGGCTCAAACCAAGTACAGCGATAGTCATCATAGACGCAAGCGGCGTGCGCCACATTTCACCTAAGCTATGCACACCTTGGCGAAAAATATTAATAATAAAAAAGTAACCGCCAGCTAATACTGATTTTTTTTGCTTGTCGTTACTATTTTGGCGACCTTTAAAAAGTAAACTCATAGTGCCCCCTCAGCAAGCGGGTCTTGAAGCATACGGCCATCTTTTAAGGTTAAGCTACGATACTTCATACGTGCAACCAAACCCAAATCATGCGTTGCGATAAGAACAGTGGTACCGTGTTTATTAAAGTCTTCAAACAACTTGAGTATTTCCATTGAAAGCTCTGGGTCAAGATTACCTGTTGGTTCATCAGCTAGTAAAATTGGTGGGGAGTTTACAATAGCTCTGGCAATACCAACACGTTGTTGTTCGCCTCCAGAGAGCATTGAAGGATGACATTTCACCTTGTCAATTAGACCTACCTTGTCAAGCGCGCCATGGACCCGTTTAGCTATTTGCTTATGGTGAGTCCCCTCAATAATGAGAGGTAATGCCACGTTATCAAAAATAGTATAGCGCTCTAATAACCTATGATTTTGAAAAATAATACCTATATCACGACGAGCATAAGGAATTTGACGCGAGTTTACTTTGTTTAAATCAACACCGTTGATAAATACACTACCTGCTGAAGGACGTTCCATTAAGCTAATTAACTTAAGCAACGTACTTTTACCCGCACCACTGTGGCCAGTTAAAAAGGCAAGTTCACCCGGTTTAATATGAAAATTAACTTTTTCGAGGGCGCGGTGCCCTCCAGGATAGGTCTTACTTACTTGCTGAAAATTTATCATCTTTTTATTATGCCAACTCCATTAACACATTAATGAAATTAGTATTCCTCGCAATTAAAAAGGGAGCTAGCTCCCTTTTTTGGTAAATTAAACGTCGTCCTCATCTTGGCTAAATAACGCATCAATAAAGTCATCGCTTTTAAAAGCGCGTAAATCATCAATACCTTCACCAACACCAATGTAACGAATTGGAATATTAAACTTATCTGCAACCGCAAAAATAACACCACCCTTTGCAGTTCCATCAAGTTTTGAAAGCGTAATACCAGTTAAACCAACACATTGATTAAACAAGTTTACTTGGCTAATTGCATTTTGCCCTGTGCCTGCATCGATAGTTAACATCACTTCATGCGGCGCATCAGGATCAATCTTTTTCATTACACGAGCTATCTTTTCAAGCTCTTGCATTAAATTATCTTTATTTTGCAAGCGTCCAGCTGTATCAGCAATTAACACGTCTATATTACGTGCTTTAGCCGCTTGAAATGCATCAAACACAACTGATGCACTATCTGCACCTGTATGCTGTGCAATAACGGGAATGCTGTTACGTTCACCCCAAACCTGAAGCTGCTCAACAGCTGCCGCTCTAAACGTATCACCAGCAGCCAGCATAACCGACTTACCTTCGTTTTGAAATTGCTTAGCCATTTTACCAATAGTCGTTGTTTTACCAACACCATTTACGCCTACCATTAAAATAACAAACGGCTTTTTATCTTCGCTTATGACTAAAGGCTGTTCTGCCGTTTTAAGCATCGCAGCCATTTCTTGTTTCATTAATTCATAAAGCGCATCACCATCTTTTAACTGTTTACGGTTCGCTGCATCAGTTAAACGATCAATCAACTTCATGGTGGTATCAACGCCTAAATCGGCGGTGAGTAATTGAGTTTCAAGATCTTCAAATAATTCGTCGTCTATTTTTTTTCCACTAAAAATAGACGCAAAACCAGAACCTATATTAACGCGAGTCTTTAACAAGCCTTTTTTAAGACGAGAGAAAAACCCTTCTTTTTTTGGCTTTTCGGCTTTTTTAGCTTCTTCAATTGCAAGTTCAGCTGCAATACGTTCTTGTTCTAAGCGCTCATTTTCTGCTTCTTCAGCTGCAATACGTACTTGCTCTAAGCGCTCATTTTCTGCTTTTTCAGCCGCAATGCGTTCTTGCTCTAAACGTTCATTCTCTGCTTTTTCAGCAGCAAGGCGCTCTTGCTCTAAACGCTCATTTTCTGCTTTTTCAGCTACAAGGCGTTCTTGCTCTAAACGTTCATTCTCTGCTTTTTCAGCTGCAAGGCGTTCTTGCTCTAAGCGTTCATTCTCTGCTTTTTCAGCAGCAAGGCGTTCTTGCTCTAAACGCTCACTCTCTGCTTTTTCAGCTGCAAGGCGTTCTTGCTCTAAACGCTCATTCTCTGCTTTTTCAGCTGCAAGGCGTTCTTGCTCTAAACGTTCATGCTCTGCTTTTTCAGCTGCAATACGTACTTGCTCTAAACGCTCGCTTTCTGCTTTTTCAGCCGCAATGCGTTCTTGCTCTAAAAGCATCTGCGCTTCTTGTTCTGCTAAGCGCTTCGCTTGCTCTTGCCTTTGAGCTTCAGCATCCGCTTGTTCTTTTGCTAATAACTCAGCATTCGCTTGCTCTATTGCAAGCTTTTCGGCTTTGATTGCCTCATCTTGTTTTTCAAGGCGTATTTGCTCTAGTCGCTCAGCCTCTACTTTTTCTGCCGCTAATCGTTCTTGCTCTAAGCGCATCTCTTTTTCTTGATCGGCTAAACGTTTCGCATGTTCTTGTCTTTGCGCCTCGGCATCTGCTTGCTGTTTTGCAAGCAATTCAGCATTGGCCTGCTCAATGGCAATCTTTTCCGCGTTTTCAGCACGCTGGCGTTCTTGTTCTAAACGCTCTGTTTCAGCCTCTGCTTTTAACCGTTCAGCTTCAGCTTGCTCCTGCGCTAGTTTTTCTTGCTCTAAACGTGTTGCTTCAATTTTTTCAGCAGCGATACGCTCTTGCTCTAAGCGCTCTGTTTCAGCCTCAGCTTTTAAACGATCAGCTTCAGCTTGCTGCGCTAGTTTTTCTTGCTCTAGCTTCTGCGCCTCTTCTTGCGCTAATACTTGTTGTTTATCAGCTGCTGCTTTTTGCTCTGCTTCTTTTTTATCTGACTTGCCAAAACCGAGCCACGACATGAATTTACTTTTTTTTGTCATACTTGCTAATAACCACTTATAAAAATCTGATAAACTAAAATTTGAAATAGCTTGGCAATGCCCAGCAATAGTTGCTAATAAATACAACCATTCAAAACGTAAGTGTTCAATAGTAACACTTTTAATGCGGTTGAAAAATGAAGCTACACGTAATCACCCATAATATTATCTGAGCTAGATACCATATACCATTTTTTAGTGAGCTAAATGAGAAAAAAAACAACGCAAAATAAAGCTGCTAACAAGCCCAATGATGGCTTTATTAGAGTGATTAGTGGTCAATTTCGAGGCCGTAAACTCCCTGTTAAAAACGTAGAAGGCTTGAGACCTACTACCGATCGAATTAAAGAAACTGTATTTAATTGGCTAATGCAAGATACGCGTGACGCAAATGTACTTGATTGTTTTGCAGGTTCTGGTGGATTGGGATTTGAAGCACTGTCTCGATTTGCTAAAAGCGCTACATTTATCGAGCTCGACTCATTAGCTGCTAAGCAATTAGAACAAAATATTAGCACTTTAAAGCTCGACAACGCATACGTTAAACATACCAATTCGCTCTCCTTTTTAGAGCAAAAAAACACAAACGAAGCTTTTAATCTTGTATTTGTTGACCCACCATTTCGTAAAGATTTAGCGCAAACAACCTGCAATTTATTAGAAAAAAACCAATGGTTAAGCAACGACGCTTTAATTTATGTTGAAGTAGAGGCAGAGCTAGCCGCCTTAGAAATACCAGCCAACTGGTTGTTAATTAAAGAAAAAAAGGCGGGACAAGTACTTTGCCAACTGTACCAGCGCCAAGCAAATTAATACTGTTTAACGTAATGCGTTTCTGTTAATATTGTCCTTTACATGTGGTGTTGCTTCGGATTACAATACCGCACCATTTTTGAACCACTTGATCAATGTTTGATCAACTTGAGCAACGCTCATAATTTAGGTAGGTGAATTTTTAATGCCAGTAATTAAAGTAAGAGAGAACGAACCGTTTGACGTAGCACTTCGTCGCTTCAAGCGTTCATGTGAAAAAGCAGGAATCCTTTCAGAAGTTCGTCGTCGCGAGCACTATGAAAAACCAACAGCTGAGCGTAAGCGTAAAAAAGCTGCTGCAGTTAAACGTCACATGAAAAAACTTTCTCGTGATAACGCTCGTCGCGTTAAATTATACTAATATATTAGGTCTTGTATAAATGAGCCTTTTAATAACGCTAAAAGATGCGCAAAAAGATGCGATGAGAGCTAAAGACAAACAACGTCTTAACCCTATTCGTATGGTACTTGCTGCAATCAAGCAACGTGAAATTGACGAGCAAATAACGCTAGACGACGCAGGTATTACCTCCGTTATAGTGAAGCTTGTTAAACAACGTCGTGACTCTTACACTCAGTACAAAGATGCTGGGCGTGATGATTTAGCTGATATTGAAGCCAATGAAATAGTAGCGCTTGAAACTTTTTTACCTCAACAATTGAGTGAAGAAGAAATAATTGCTCTCATTGACGCGGCTATTGCTGATACTAATGCAGCAGGTATGCAAGACATGGGTAAAGTAATGGGTATAATCAAAAGCAAAGCTGAAGGTCGAGCCGATATGGGTAAGATTTCTGGTTTAATTAAGCAAAGATTAACTGCCTAATACTCCCACATACATTAAAGTATGATTGAAGTAAACCGAGCCTAGCGCTCGGTTTCTTTGTTTTTAACTTTAATAAAAAGTACACCGATTAGGTTACTTTAAAATGAAATTTTTTATAGCTTCCCTATTTATTTCGCTGTCATTTTGGTAAGTTAAAGCACACTATATTTTGCATCAAGCAAGTATAAAAAAGTAAATTTCATATTCGTTCTTCTTCTTATTATTTCAGGACTGTATTTTACTAATGGCCGGAAAGATCCCACGTAACTTTATAGACGATTTACTTGCCAGAACCGATATTGTCGACCTGATAGACTCAAAAGTAGGTCTAAAAAAAGCAGGTAAGGATTATCAAGCTTGCTGCCCATTTCATAACGAAAAATCTCCCTCATTTACTGTATCGCAAGACAAACAGTTTTATCACTGCTTTGGGTGTGGCGCTAATGGTAATGCTATTTCGTTTGTAATGGAGTACGAAAAGCTAGAGTTTGTAGATGCTATTGAAGAAATAGCCAGCATGCTTAATTTAGAAGTACCTCGAGAACAAGGCGCAAATTCAGCACCAGAGCGTACGGCTGCGCAAAAGCGCTCCGATTACGACTTAATGCTTCATACTGCTCGCTTTTATCAGCACCAATTAAAACACCATAGTAATTCTGCTGCTGTTATTGAGTATGTTAAAGGCCGTGGTTTAAGCGGTGAAACTGTTAAAAAATTTATGATTGGCTACGCTCCCAGTGAATGGGATGGGCTATGCCTACAGCTTGGTCGTAATAAAGAACAAAAAGAGCAATTGGTTGAGCTAAAGCTAGCTTCAGAAAAAACACCAGGCAGACAATTTGATTTTTTTCGCGATCGCCTAATGTTCCCTATTCGCGATAAACGCGGACGCGTTATTGCATTTGGTGGGCGTGTAATGCAAGCCGACCAAGGGCCAAAATATCTAAACTCGCCAGAAACCCGAATTTTCCATAAAGGCTTTGAGCTTTATGGGCTTTACGAAGCAAAGCAAGCGCATAAAAAACTTGATCATGTAATGATTGTTGAAGGTTATATGGATGTTGTTGCCTTAGCTGAACAAGGGATTGAATATGCAGTTGCATCACTGGGGACAGCAACAACAAGTGAGCACATGCACACTTTATTTAGAACTACTGACAAAGTAATCTGTTGTTACGATGGCGACAGGGCTGGCCGTGATGCTGCTTGGCGGGCACTTGAAAATGCACTCCCTTATTTAAACGATGGTAAAGCACTACAATTCGCATTTTTACCAGATGGCGAAGACCCTGACTCGCTTGTACAAAAAGAAGGTAAAGAGCAATTCGAACAACGTTTAAGTGAAGCTGATGACTTCACTAAAGTATTGTTTAATAAATTAAGCCAAGAAGTTGATTTAACACTCGATTCAGGAAAAGCTAAACTTCTTAGTGCAGCACTTCCACTAATTGAAAAAATTCCAAGTGAGTTTTACCAAGAAAACATTCTTGAACAATTAGGACGCTTAATTGGCAGAACGCGTGAGCAGTTGAATAGCCGTTTAAAAACGCCTAAACAACAACACTCTATTGAACGTAAATTTAAAATAACACCTATGCGCCAAGCTATCGGTATATTGATCCAGCACCCTAATTTAGCTAAAAGTGTGCCGTATTTACCTGAGCTTGCACAAATGAACATTGCTGGCATAGGGCTGTTATTACGATTACAAGAACAAGCTTTAGAAAAAGAAAATGTGACCACAGCGCAACTGCTCGAGTTTTTTCGAGGAACTGAAGATTACGAGCCATTAATCAAGCTTGCAACGTGGCAACATGAGATAAATGAAGAACGTTTAGAGACGGTTTTTAAAAATACTTTCAAGTTTATTGAAGATCAGTGTTTAAATTATCGACTCGAGACCCTATTAATAAAGGACAAGACACAAGGCCTTAGTAGCGATGAAAGGCTTGAGTGTCATTTGTTAATGACAGCGTTAAAAGCGACTAACAGTTAGGGTCTGTTTATCTTTCGAGGTTAAGTTTACAGCAGTGTGTTTGGTATTTAGACAAGACATAGCCTATGTAGTGTGGTTATTCCACATAAATAGGCGATAACGCAGCATAAATGCCAAACACTCGCTGCCCTTTGGGTTCGACCCAAGGGAGGTTTACTCTTTGTTGCTCGGTTTTTACTTAGCCCACTAGGTTACAAACCTCGCGCCGCGATTAAACCACCCTTGGATAGAACAAACTTTAATCCTGAAAGGCCAACAGACCCTAGTCAAAATTGATTTAAACTGTTATACTGTGCTATTCACTGCGTCACATTATTCTAGTTAGCTTTAATGCAAACTACATGATGGCGCCTGTTGTATCAACTTATCAGAGTGGAAGAAACAATCTCTATGGATCCAACTCCTCAGTCACAATTAAAACTTCTGATTCAGAAAGGTAAAGAGCAAGGCTACTTAACTTTTGCAGAAGTAAATGATCACCTTCCACAAGACATTATAGACTCAGATCAAGTAGAAGATATCATAAGCATGATTAATGACATGGGTATCAAGGTTAGCGAAAACGCGCCTGATGCTGATGAATTAATGATGCAAGAAACAACGACAGACGAAGACGCAGCTGAAGCTGCCGCTGCAGCCCTTGCGACTGTAGAAAAAGAAATCGGCCGTACAACGGATCCTGTTCGCATGTACATGCGCGAAATGGGTACTGTTGAACTTCTTACACGTGAAGGCGAAATTGTAATCGCTAAACGTATTGAAGAAGGCATTAATCAAGTACAGATTTCTGTTGCAGAGTACCCTGAAGCAATCACTTACCTACTAGAGCAGTGGGATAAGTTTGAAGCTGAAGAAATGCGTTTAAGCGATATTATCGTTGGCTTTATCGATCCTAATGAAGATACAGCGCCAATTTCAGCAACTAACATCGGTTCAGAATTAAGTGCTAAGCAACTTGAGGACGACGATAAAGATGACAAAGATGATGCTGATAGCGATGATGAAGATGAAGAAGAGATAGACACAGGGCCAGATCCTGAAGAAGCTCGTATTCATTTTGAAAATTTACGTGATTTATATAATAAAGCACGTGATACGTTTGAAGCTAAAGGTCGTTCGCATCCTGAATCACAAGCAGCCATTTTTGAAATTGGTGAGCTTTTCAGAACATTTAAATTAATACCTAAACAGTTTGACCGCATGGTAAATAACATGCGTGAAATGATGGATCGAGTTCGTGTTCAAGAACGCCTAATCATGAAGCAAGCTGTTCAAATTGCTAAATTACCAAAGAAAACATTCGTTAAGCATTTTGCTAATAACGAAACTGACGCTTCTTGGGTTGATTTAGAAATTTCAGGTAACGAAAAGTATTCAGCTAAACTTGAAGAAGTTAAGCCAGAAATCATTCGTAGCATTAATAAATTATCTGTTATTGAACAAACAACAGGTTTAAGCATTGAGCGTATTAAAGACATCAACCGTCGAATGAGCATAGGTGAAGCGAAAGCACGCCGTGCGAAAAAAGAAATGGTTGAAGCTAACTTACGTCTTGTAATCTCAATTGCTAAAAAATACACAAACCGTGGCTTACAATTCTTAGATTTGATCCAAGAAGGTAACATTGGTCTGATGAAAGCGGTTGATAAGTTTGAATATCGCCGTGGTTATAAGTTCTCTACTTATGCTACGTGGTGGATACGTCAAGCAATCACACGCTCTATTGCTGACCAAGCAAGAACAATCCGTATCCCTGTACATATGATTGAAACGATTAATAAACTTAACCGTATCTCTCGTCAAATGTTACAAGAAATGGGTCGTGAGCCAAATCCAGAAGAATTAGCAGAACGCATGATGATGCCTGAGGATAAAATCCGTAAGGTACTTAAGATTGCTAAAGAGCCGATTTCAATGGAAACACCAATCGGTGATGATGAAGATTCTCACTTAGGTGACTTTATCGAAGATACAACTATTGATTCGCCAATCGATTCGGCAACAATGGAATCTCTTCGTGGCGCAACTAACGATGTACTTGCAGGCTTAACAGCTCGTGAAGCTAAAGTACTACGTATGCGTTTTGGTATTGATATGAATACCGACCACACCTTAGAAGAAGTAGGTAAACAGTTTGACGTAACACGTGAACGTATTCGTCAAATAGAAGCGAAAGCGCTGCGTAAATTACGCCACCCTTCTCGCTCAGATTTACTGAAAAGCTTTTTAGACGCTAAATAATTTAGCGCTACTATATAAACTAAAAAGGCCGCTATAGCGGCCTTTTTTCTATTTGAAGGAAATAACCATGGCTTGGATCCAAATTCGTATTAATGCCAATGCTGCAACAGCTGATGCCGTAAGCGATCTATTAATGGAAGCGGGTAGCGCTTCAGTAACCTTTATTGACGCAAAAGACACCCCTATCTACGAGCCTAAAATTGGCACCGTTGTGTTCTGGGCTGATACCACGGTTATTGGCTTGTTCGAAGCTAATCATGATATGAACGCAGTCGTTGCGTTATTAAAGCGCCATGATGAGCTAAAAGACAATTTAGTATACAAAATCGAGCAACTTGAAGATAAAGACTGGGAACGTGAATGGATGGATAACTTCCACCCTATTCAATTTGGCGAAAAACTATGGATTTGCCCAAGCTGGCGCGATATTCCTGACCCTGATGCTGTAAATGTATTGCTAGACCCTGGCCTTGCTTTTGGCACGGGCACACATGCAACAACGGCCTTGTGCCTTAAATGGTTAGAAAGCCAAGATCTGACGGGTAAAACGGTTGTTGATTTTGGTTGTGGTTCAGGCATTTTAGGTATTGCAGCTATAAAACTAGGTGCAGAGCGTATGATTGGGATAGATATTGACCCTCAAGCGCTTGAAGCAAGCCTTGATAACGCGAACCGAAATGGTGTTGCAGACAAACTCGAAGTATACCTTCCAGAAAACCAACCTGAGTTTAGTGCAGATATAGTAGTGGCAAATATTTTAGCCCAGCCACTTCGCGAATTACATAGTGTGATTTTAGGGTTATTAAAGCCAGGTGGTAAAATTGCCATGTCAGGTATTTTAGAAGAACAAGCGCAATCGGTTGCTGACATTTATGCACCGTTTATTGAACTAGATGACATTGCCGTTGAAGGTGATTGGACTCGAGTAAGTGGCAGTAAAAAAGCGTAATAAATCGAACAATCAAATCTAGAGCATTAACTCAAAACATGCATGTAAAGCCTGTATTTAACAGGCTTTACTATTTTTTTACATATCCAAAAACTTTCTAGTTATCTTGTAAAAAATAAAATCTGTATGAATTTCAAACAAATCAACCTACTTGTCATGTGGTTATCAAATGTCAATACGAAAAGGGCAAAAAAAAGTTACTTTTGTTCAATTTATAGCCTTTGATTTTTGTGAAAAAAACCGTAAACTTAGCGCCCCTTGAAAAGAGGCCTATTGAATATAGTGCGTATCGGTAAATACCAACTTGAGAATAATGTAATTGTCGCGCCAATGGCAGGCATTACAGACAGACCATTTAGACAACTTTGTCGACGCTTAGGTGCGGGCTTAGCTGTGTCTGAAATGCTATCGTCAAATCCTAAGGTTTGGAAAACAGAAAAGTCGATGAACCGTATGGATCACAGCGGTGAGTCGGGTATACGCGCGGTGCAAATTGCAGGAGCAGATCCTGAGCTTATGGCGCAGGCCGCACAATTCAATGTTGCTAATGGTGCACAGATCATAGATATCAATATGGGGTGCCCAGCAAAAAAAGTGAACAAGAAACTCGCAGGCTCTGCCTTATTACAGTTTCCTGAACTTGTGGAAGAGATTATTGATGCAGTCGTTAATGCTGTTGATATACCTGTGACACTTAAAATCCGTACAGGATGGGATCCGGATAACCGTAATGGTGTAGAGATTGCGAGAATAGCTGAACGTTATGGCATTGCATCACTTGCTGTACATGGGCGTACGCGTGCATGTATGTACAAAGGTGATGCTGAGTACGCCACGATTAGGGATATAAAACGTTCAGTGTCGATTCCTGTTGTTGCCAATGGTGATATTACATCACCAGAAAAAGCAAAACAGGTTTTAGACTATACGGGTGCAGATGCCATTATGATTGGCCGAGCCGCCCAAGGTCGCCCTTGGATATTTAGGGAGATAGACCACTATTTGCGAACTGGGGAACATTTACAGCCACCTGCTATTGCAGAGGTGCGCAGTATATTAATGGAGCATTTAACAAACCTCCATATGTTTTACGGTGAGCCAATGGGAGCGCGAATTGCTCGCAAACATGTATCTTGGTATTTGCAAACCCATGACAGTGATGGTCAGTTTAGGCGAGTATTTAATGCGCTCGACAACCCACAGGCACAGGTCGTCGCATTAGAGCAATACTTTAAAACACTAGCAGCTAACTAAGAAAGAAAGAGACTTAATAATGTTCGAACAAAACGTGACTTCTCCATTTATCACTAACCCTCATGTTCAGTCACACGAGAAACCGCAGCCATTGCGTGATGCAGTAAAAAAAGCTGTTCACCACTATTTAAAGCAGCTTAACGGTCAAGATGTGCAAGACGTTTACGACCTTGTTCTTTCAGAGCTAGAAGCGCCATTACTTGAAGAAGTAATGACATATACACGTGGTAACCAAACTCGTGCAGCAATTTTACTAGGTATCAACCGTGGTACTTTACGTAAAAAGCTTAAAAAATACGGCATGAACTAATACCAATTATATTGAAAGCGTAAGTATTCTAACGAGCTAAACAAGCCCATAACGTCGTCAAAAGTTTTTTATGTAGAATAACTACACTGCAAAATTTTTGCCTTGTTATAGACTTGTTTTTCTATTGTTATTACTACTTACTAATCCAATACAACTGGTATTATGCAAAAAAAGCACCTTAGGGTGCTTTTTTTATGCCTACAGTTTATTAACTAAATTGCAAAATGCTCACGCTTATTGAGCCTTTATAAGTCGTTTTTTGAGTAGTAATCAGTTAAAATGCCCGCTTCTAAGCTAGCTCATTAACTGAGGAAATCAAACTACAATGGATACTCATCGTCCCATTCGTCGCGCACTATTAAGTGTGTCTGATAAAACCGGTATTGTTGAATTTGCCCGCGCACTTGAAGCGCAAGGCGTTGATATTTTATCAACTGGCGGCACATGTAAACTACTTGCTGATAACGCCATAAAAGTGACTGAAGTATCAGATCACACAGGCCACCCTGAAATCATGGATGGTCGCGTAAAAACTCTTCACCCAAAAATTCACGGCGGCATATTAGCCCGTCGCGGACAAGATGAAAGCGTAATGGCAGATAACAACATTTCTGCTATCGACATAGTTGTAGTTAACTTATACCCCTTTGCGAATACAGTCGCTCAAGAAAACTGCAGCCTTGAAGATGCCATTGAAAATATTGATATTGGCGGCCCTACAATGGTTCGTGCAGCAGCTAAAAACCACAAAGATGTAACAATCGTGGTAAACGCGAGCGACTACGACCGTGTTATTAGTGAAATGCAAAACAACAATGGTTCAACAACGTACAAAACACGTTTTGATTTAGCGATTGCCGCATATGAGCACACTGCACAATACGACGGCATGATTGCTAACTACTTCGGTAAAATGGTGCCTGATTACACCGAGGAAGCTGCTGTAGAGACTAAATTCCCGCGTACTATCAATATGCAGTTCACTAAAAAGCAAGATATGCGTTACGGTGAAAACTCACATCAAGATGCTGCTTTTTATGTTGAAAATGACATTGCTGAAGCATCAGTTGCAACAGCAACTCAATTGCAAGGTAAGGCCCTTTCGTTTAACAACATTGCAGATACCGATGCAGCACTTGAATGTGTTAAAGAATTTGACGTACCTGCGTGCGTAATTGTAAAACATGCTAATCCGTGTGGTGTTTCAATTGGCGACAACATTCTACAAGCATACGAGCGCGCTTTTAAAACAGACCCTACATCAGCATTTGGTGGCATTATTGCCTTTAACCGAGAGCTAGATGCAGCAACTGCACAAGCAATTGTTGACCGTCAGTTTGTTGAAGTAATTATTGCACCTAGTATTTCGAGCGACGCTGCAAAAATTGTTGAAGCTAAAAAGAACGTTCGTCTATTAGAGTGTGGACAGTGGACAGGTAAAGCCGCAGGTCAAGATATTAAACGCGTTAACGGCGGTATTTTAGTTCAAGACCGCGACTTAGGCATGGTAACGCAAGGCGACTTAAAAGTTGTTTCTAAGCGCCAGCCTTCTGAGCAAGAACTTAAAGATTTACTGTTTTGCTGGAAAGTAGCTAAGTTTGTTAAATCAAACGCAATTGTTTATGCCCGTGACGGTATGACCATTGGTGTAGGCGCAGGCCAAATGAGCCGCGTATACTCAGCTAAAATTGCAGGTATAAAAGCAGCAGACGAAAACCTTGAAGTTAAAGGTTCAGTTATGGCGTCTGACGCATTCTTCCCATTCCGTGATGGCATTGACGCAGCCGCAGCCGCTGGCATTACTGCGGTAATTCAGCCTGGTGGCTCAATGCGTGATGAAGAAGTGATTGCAGCTGCTGATGAAGCTGGCATGGCAATGGTACTAACTGGTATGCGCCATTTCCGCCACTAATCACACAAAGGGTTAAACGTTGGTTTAACCCTTTTTGTTTGCTATAAATTCACGTATTCTGATTATTCAATAACCTATTTAAAATTATAATGTGAAGGAACAAACAATGAAATTTGCGCTAAAATCGCTACTTGTAGCCACACTAACAATGACATCGACTATGGCGCTTAGCCATAACCACGAATCAAGCCTTGAACATGCACTTCAATCAAGCGAACGCAGTGCTAAAAACAGCGCTCGTGATGAATATCGTCACCCAGCTCAAACACTTGCATTTTTTGGCTTTAAACCAACCATGACAGTTGTTGAAATTGCACCCGGTGGTGGTTGGTATAGTGAAATTTTAGCGCCAGCACTAAAAGAGCAAGGCACTTATTATGCCGCGCACTTTCCTGCTGATTCATCAGTTGGCTACTACCAACGCTCTCTTGCAGGCTTTAAACAAAAAGTAGCTGAAGATGAGCGCTTTAGTAGCGTTAAAATTACTGAGTTTGCACCTGTAACACATTTAGATATTGCGCCAGCTGGCAGTGCCGATATGGTTTTAACATTTCGTAATGTACATAACTGGTACATGGGCAAAGATAAAAGCGGTGCATTAAGTGCATTCCAAGCTTTTTATAAAGCCCTTAAACCAGGTGGTACATTAGGTTTAGTTGAACACCGTTTAGCTGAAGAGCGTGCTGATGAAGATCAAAAAACATCAGGTTATATGAAGCAGAGCTACGTAGTAGACCTTGCTAAACAAGCAGGGTTTGAATTAGTAGCAAGCAGTGAAATAAATGCAAATCCAAAAGATACAGCCGATCACCCTAAAGGTGTATGGACGCTACCACCAAGCTTAAGACTCGGCGAACAAGATGCTGACAAATATAAAGCTATTGGTGAAAGCGACCGCATGACGCTGAAATTTAAGAAACCGCTTTAAATAGGAATTTTCGCCATGAATGTTTTAGTCATTGGCAGCGGCGGCCGCGAACACGCACTTGCGTTTAAAGCCGCTCAAAACACCAAAGTAAATACTGTATTTGTAGCCCCTGGTAATGCAGGTACTGCACTTGAACCAAAACTTGAAAACGTAGCAATAAACGTTGACGACTTAGATGGTTTACTTAGTTTTGCACAGCAAAATAAGGTAGAGCTTACTATTGTAGGTCCAGAAATACCGTTAGTACTGGGTGTTGTTGATAAGTTTCGTGAACATAACATGGCTATTTTTGGACCAACGGCGGGCGCAGCTCAGCTTGAAGGTTCGAAATCGTTTACTAAAGACTTTTTAGCACGTCATAAAATCCCAACGGGCGACTACCAAACGTTTGAACAAATTGAGCCTGCCCTTGCTTATTTAAAAGAGAAAGGCGCGCCAATTGTTGTAAAAGCAGATGGTTTGGCTGCGGGTAAAGGCGTAATTGTAGCCATGACGGAGGCCGATGCCGAAGAAGCGATTCGCGATATGCTTGCGGGTAATGCTTTTGGCGATGCGGGAAGTCGTGTTGTTATTGAAGAGTTTTTAGACGGTGAAGAAGCGTCTTTCATCGTAATGGTTGATGGTAAAAACGTATTACCATTTGCAACCAGCCAAGATCATAAACGCGCTTACAATGGCGATGCGGGTCCTAACACGGGTGGCATGGGTGCATACTCACCTGCGCCAGTTGTTACTGATGAAATCCACCAGCGTATTATGAACGAAGTGATCTACCCTACGGTAGAAGGCATGGCAAGCGAAGGCCATCCGTACACCGGCTTTTTATATGCAGGTTTAATGATTGACGAAACAGGCACCCCTAAAGTAATTGAGTACAATTGTCGCTTTGGCGATCCTGAAACTCAACCAATGATGCTACGTTTGCAATCAGATTTGGTTGAATTGATTGAAGCTGCTAATCGTGTAGAACTTGATAAAACAACAATTGAGTTTGACCCACGCGCAGCCGTTGGTGTTGTACTTGCCGCTAAAGGCTACCCTGGTGATTACCCTAAAGGTGACGCTATTTCGGGGCTAAAAGTGGATTACCCTGCAGGTGAAAAAGTGTTTCATGCGGGTACTAAACAAAGTGGCAATGACGTTGTAACCGCAGGCGGTCGCGTATTATGCGCAACAGCACTTGGTAACACTGTTACGCAAGCGCAGCAACGCGCCTATGAGCTTGTTAAACAAATTAGCTGGGATGGTATGGAATATCGTACAGATATAGCTTACCGTGCTATTGCACGCGAGCAATAGCCTATAATACCTATTCATTGGTATAACCAATTAATTTAATTAAAAAAGCGCAGTTTCCCTGCGCTTTTTTAGTGCTACACTAATTAAAAGGTTTTTTAAAAGTAAATTAACGTTGGAACTAAGAACTTTACGTTACCATGCAATTGCTGTTGCCATACTGATTTTTATATTTTTTATAATCAGTACATTGGCATCAAACTTAGTCGTGCCTACACGATATACAATTGATAAAACGGCTCCAATGTACCTCGATTACGCCTACTATATTGACAAAACCAAAACTAAAACATTCGATACCATCATTAACCAACCTGAATTACTTACTCATCAACCATTTTCAGATGTTCCATGGAGCTTTAGCCAACAAAATTATTGGTTGTTTCTTGATTTAGAAAATAAAAGCCTTAACAAGCAAAATGTTGTGGCACATTTTGACAACCCTATGGTCGATCACCTTACGGTTTATCGCCTCGATAAAAATAACAAACTAATTGAAACATACAAACTCGGCGATAAAGAAGAAGCCCTCTCTTTGTTTGAATACAGCGTACCGCATATTCGCTTTTTAGTAGAAAGAAAATCATCACAACGCCTAGTAATAAAAATAGACACAATAGGCATAAGTAAAACACCTGTAAACTTGTATCGTGATAAAGAGTTTATTGACTTAGTGCGCTCTCAAACTGGGATCTGGGGTATTTTTGTAGGCGTGCTATTGATGGCTGCGCTTTACAACTTGGTGCTTTATTTTGGTATAAAAGACCGTGTTTATTTAATTTATATTGGCTACATCGTCAGCGCTATTACGCTAATGGGTGCAGTACTGGGCTTTGGTTTTTATTTATGGCCTAAGCAATGGCAGCTCTTTATTCACGAACAAATTGTATTTAGTAATTATGGGGTCGCCTTTTTCACCCTTGCTTTTTGCACCATGTTTTTGCGCTATCATAAAGATAAATGTTGGCGTTACAAAATGAGCATAGCTCTACTTTGGCTTATGTTTACTCTTGCTGTATGTAGCTTGTTTATTCCTGAAAATATAGCGGCTCCTATATTTTTTGGTGTAATGGTACTGCTTTATATTACTTGTATTATTTTAATATATAACAAGTTACGCAGTGGTTTTAGGTGGGCTAAGTTTTATGTTTTATCATGGATACCGCTAATTTTTGGTGCGGCAATTCAACCCATGGAACTCACTGGCGTTTTACCGTATACCTTTGCAACCCGCCATGCCTTTTTAGTCGCTATTTTGTGTGAAGTTATTTTAATGGCGATGGCATTAGCAGACAGGGTAAGGTATCAGCGAGAACGTGCGCTTTATCATGCCACGCATACACAACAAACACGATTACTTAATAGCTCCAAGCTAAAACAAGCATTTATGGCACTACAGAGCCAAAACCGCTCAACAACGTTGTGTTTAATAAAAATACGTCACTTTAATTCACTCAATACGATTATTACCTCTACTCAGGGCTACACACTTATAAAGCATATAGCCAAAGAGCTTGAATTAGAACTCAGCCATGAACGTGAATTTACAAACCTCGAAACAGATTTAAACACCAGTCCTCGCTTAGCCGATTTAAGCAGTGGTGTATTTGCCTGTATTTCTACAAAAACACAAAACCAAGAAATGCTAGAAGCACTACTGACTAAAATAATTAGTAGCCTACCAAAACAATATGAAATTAAAGGGCTAAACCTGCAGCTTAGTTACAGTATAGGTATTAGTAGTGCAGGCAATAGTAACGACTTTGAATATTGGTTAAAGCGTGGTTATTTAGCGCTTAAAAAAGCAAAAGGTAGCGTTAATCAAGTTGGGTCATCGTCAAACGGTAATAATCTGATGATGGACGTTGCTCTAGCCGCTAAGCTGCAACAAGCCATAAAAACAAATCAACTGGCGCTTTACTACCAACCTCAAATAAACTTATTAAGTAACCACGTAAGTGGTGCTGAAGCTTTATTACGTTGGCCCGACCCAACTTACAGCAACTTATCAATTGAAGAGCTAATAATACTTGCTGAACACACAGGTATTATTAACGAGCTAACACTGTGGGTAATAGAGCAAGCTTGTAAAGACATAGTTGAGCTTACAAAAAATGGCTATAACGAGCACACAATTAGCGTAAATTTAAGTGCTAAAAACTTAACCATAAATAATTTAGCCGAAAAAGTAGAAAATATTTTAATTAAATACCAAGTGCCGGCACACTTACTTAAATTTGAACTAACCGAATCGGCCTTCGTAGATAGTCAAGATGCACTTATAAAGTTAGTTGATGAGTTAACCGCATTAGGTATTAAAGTGGTACTGGATGACTTTGGGACAGGCTACGCGTCACTTAGCTACTTAGTCAATTATCACTTTAGTGAGCTTAAAATAGATAAGTCATTTGTTTTTGATTTGCCTAATAACCCAACTCACCAAGTTATTGTACAAACAGCCATTGATATGGCGCATAACCTCAATTTATCAATAACAATTGAGGGGGTAGAAACCCAAGAAATCCATCACTTGCTCAAAGATATGAACGCTGATTGCGCCCAAGGTTATTTATACGCAAAAGCACTGCCTTACACCAACTATTTACACTTCTTAAAAAGCCAATATAGCTTAAAAATGTTAGACTCCTCTTTTTAACATCTTTAGGGGCCAAGTAAAGATGCAAGGCACACTGCGTAAACTAAAATCGAGCTTAACCGAACCAGTACAATATCACTTACCTGTAGGTGAACACTTAGTAGACTTAAATGCATTTATAGGTAAGGAGCTTACGCTTACCTTTAGTGGCACTATTTTATGTTCTAACTGCGGTAAAAAAACAAAAAAAAGCTATTCTCAAGGTCACTGTTTTGTATGCATGCGCAAGCTTGCTAGTTGCGATATGTGCATAATGAAACCAGAAACCTGCCACTACGATCAAGGCACTTGCCGAGAGCCGCAATGGGGCGAAGAAAACTGCATGATCCCACACTATGTGTATCTCGCTAATACCTCAGGTTTAAAGGTAGGTATTACCCGCCACACACAAATACCAACTCGCTGGGTTGATCAAGGCGCTACTCAGGCATTACCTATTTTTAAAGTGCAAACTCGCCTGCAATCCGGTTTAGTAGAAGTTGCATTGGCTGAATTTATTGCCGACAAAACTAATTGGCGCAATATGCTAAAAGGTCAAAACGACGCAATTGACTTAAAGGCAGCGGCAGCCGAGCTGATCCCACAAATTAGTGAAAAGCTAAATGAGCTAAGTGAATTATTTGGCGCAACAGCAATAGAACAACTTGATGAAGATGTGGTTGATTTAAACTTTCCAGTAACCGAATACCCAACAAAAATCAGCTCATTTAACTTTGACAAAGACCCTGTTGTAAGTGGTGTTTTACAAGGTATTAAAGGTCAGTACTTAATCTTTGAAAAAGGCGTTATTAATATTCGTAAGTTTACGTCCTACGAAGTAACCGTAGGCTAACGGGCTATGTTAAACAGCTATCCACAATTATTGGTTATTTATAATGAGCTTGAGATAGCCCATAACCAACAAGAGCAACAAGAGTGCTTACACAGCGTTACGCAAAGTGAGCTAAGCGATGTGCGAGTACTTAACAAGCAAGGTGACTACCTTAATTTACAAGGCACTGTTTACCCTAAATTGAATGGCGAGCAACTAGCACAGCTTGTTACAGCTTACTTATTAAATGAAGGACAATGCTGCCTTGGTAAAATAAAAACCCTAAGCACAGCGCAGGCGTTTGATTTACTAGGGTTATAAACACTCTCATTATTTAAATCTCGGTAAGCACTTTTATATGCGCTACAGCACTTCTACCCAAAGCTGATAGCGCATAGCCACCTTCTAAATACGAAATAACCCCTTTGCAACCGCCCTCTTTAGCAACGCCACATAGTTGCTCGGTAAGCCAAGTATAGTCATCTTCAACAAATTTTAAGCTTGCCATATCATCTTCTAGGTGAGCATCGAACCCTGCACTTATAAAAAGTAATTCAGGCTTAAACGCTTTTAATTTTGGTAACCATTGCCCAGTAAACACCTCTTTTAAATCATCGCCATTACTGGCAATTGGCAAAGGAGAATTAACGATATGACTATTATTTTTAACCGCTGTATTTGGGTAAAACGGATACTGAAATAACGAACAAAGTAGTACGTTTTTATCATCAATAAAAATGTCTTGTGTGCCATTCCCATGGTGTACATCAAAGTCAGCAATCGCAATGCGTTTAACCCCTTTGCTTTGTGCGTACTTAACGGCAATAGCTAAATTATTAAACACACAAAACCCAGATGATGACTCTTTATTAGCATGATGCCCTGGCGGGCGTACTGAGCAAAAAGCAGCATCGAGTTTATCGGCAAGTATTTCATCAACAGCTAACAACCCTGCACCTACTGCTCGCTCAATCGCTTTAAACGAATCGGGGCACAACCACGTATCGCCATCTAAATTAGCGAGTCCTTCGGTTGGGAGTGTATTTTCTACGTGCTTAACTAAAGCTTCATCGTGAGCAAGTAAATAATGTTCACGCTCGGCCTTAGGTGCTTGCAGGTGCGTTAAGCCAACATCTACACCGCTGGCTAATAATCGGTCGGTAATTGCATCTAAGCGCTCTGGGCACTCAGGGTGGTCGTCTATCATTTTATGTTTACGGCAATGAGGGTGTGAAATAACTGCAGTACGCATAAAACGCTCCTAGCCAAAGTAAATTGAGTGTTTAATATAACAAAGCCACCTAATGGTGGCTTTGCGACTTTGGTGTATATCGACACTTTAAATATCGATACCTTGAATATCAATATTATTAGCTATTTTGCTTTTAAATGCAGGTTTCTAAAATCAAAGCTAAAATCGGTAACTTGTGTTGATACTGCACGCATTTTAGCGCTGTTTACACGGTTTTGTGAGCTCATTTCAAAACGAATAAACGCATCCGCCTCAAGTAGCTTTTCATCCCACTTAACAATAAATGTATTGCCAGTGTAATGCTCCAGAGTGCCTTTCAAGCGTTTAGTGTGGGTAAAATCAATGCATAATTTACCATCTAACTGCTCAATAATTACATCGCCATACCAATCATCGTGCAATGTACCAGTATAATTAATATTTGGTAATTGTGGTTGGTAGTCAGCGGGGGCTTCTGGTTTTGCATTAGCATACGCTTGTTGTTTGCCTTCAAAATGACTTTTAGCTAAATCCTCTACCCAGTCTTTATCTTCAAGTTCAAGTGCATCTTCAAGCACTTCATGGGTTACTGCCGAAAGTGCACCAAAAGCTTGTTGATTAGATAAAATAACAATACCGAGGTTTTTCTCAGGCAATAAAGTAACTTGCGATACCATTCCCAAAATACCACCGCCGTGACCTAGCTTTTTAAAGCCGTGGTAGTCTTCAATACTCCAGCCTAACCCATAACCCCTAAACTGCTGATGATACGATTCAAACGCACTTTTAGACGCCATAGATGTAATATGTGGGTGCCACATTTGCGCTTGTTGCTTTTCACTAAATAGCTGCTCGCCACTTGGCATTTTACCGCCCGCTAATTGCGTACGAAGCCATTGGCTCATGTCGCTTACACTTGAAGCAATGGCACCTGCACCTCTAAAATCTTCTAAGTAATTCACAAAAAATGGATGAAGCGTGCCATCCATAGGAATATGACCTGTCGCCCAGTTTTTATTACTTTTAGGAATACGTGAAAAGCCCGCGCGTGAGTTATCCATGTGCAGCGGCTGTAATATATTTTTTTCGATGTAATCGTTCCAGCTGATACCCGACACACGTGCAACCACCTCACCAGCGGTAACAAACATCAAGTTGTTATAAGCATACTTACTACGAAAACTGCTCGCTGGTTTTAAATACTGTAATCCCGCTAAAATTTCATCAACTGACTTATCGGTACTTGGCCAAATCATTAAATCGCCCTGCCCAAGCCCTAGCCCACTGCGGTGACTTAATAAATCACGAATACGCATTTCGCGTGTTACGTATGAGTCGTACAATCTAAACTCTGGTAAATGATCAATTACGCGGTCATCCCAGCTTAACTTCCCCTCATCAACCAACTTGGCAAGCGCTGCTGTTGTAAACGCTTTCGTGTTTGAAGCAATACCAAACAAGGTGTCTTTGTTTACTTTTTTGTTGGTATCGAGATTAGTTACACCAAAGCCTTTAGCAAATATTACTTTATCGTTTTCAACAATGGCGACTGCCATACCGGGTACGTCAAAACGTGCCATTGACGCTTTAATTACGTCGTCAATTTTGTTGGTATCAACTTGTGCCCAGCTGCTAAACGTAGTGCCTGCTAGTAGTGCAATTGCGGCAAGTTTGGTTAATTTCATATCAATCCTATTTTATTATTTTTGATGAACTGCAAATTCAATTGCTGCGCGCTCTTGATTGGTGTCGCTTTTTTGTGCGCGATTTAATATGGCATCACTGTATTCTTTTGGTACGCCCGCTTCAAGTGAACCGCGATGAACGTGTTTTATATACCAATCATATGGGAGTACATCGCTGTCATGGGTATTAGCTATATAACAATGTGCGGCTAAAGTCTCACCCGTTAAAAGCGTTGGGGCTATATCTACACAATCGTAACCTGGCCCTTCAATACTGTCTAAAATAGCTTTTTCTTCTTCATTAAGCTCATAAATAACGCCGTAAACCAATGCATCTTCTTTATCACTTGGACAAATACTGCATTTACCTGAGCCATCTTTAAATAGCATATCAAAAGTAAGCTCGTAGCCTTTAAGTACCGCAGTTCCTACACGCTTTACATTGGGCAAGCGCGCTAACAAACGATTAGATGACATATTAGAACCAAACGAAAAATTATATAGCGGCATTTTATCTCCTGCGCTTTTTGAATAAGTTAAATAACAACACGTACTGCAAGTGCAATTAAAATAATGCCAATTCCACGGTCAAACCAATAACCGCGTTGTTGGAAAAAGCCCCTTACATTATCGCGAGAAAGCATCATTGAAAGCATTGAAAACCACGCCCAAGTAGCCAATGCCATGTACACGCCGTAGCCAATCTGTATGCTAGTAGGTGTTGTTGGGCTAATCACGAGTGTAAATAACGACATAAAAAATAACGTGGCTTTTGGGTTTAATGCATTGGTGAAAAAGCCGCGCCTAAAAGCCACCCAAACGGGTTCCTCTTGAACGGTTTTGTTTTCAACATCTTTTACAGCCTCGCCTTCATTACTTGCAGGCGGTTTTGCAGCTCTAAGAGCTTGTACGCCTAAGTAAGCTAAATATGCACCAGCAAGGTACTTAAGCGCCATAAATAAACTAGGCGATTGCGTTAAAATAAGCGCAACACCTAAAACGCAATAGGCAACGTGCAGTAAAATAGCAGCGCCAACACCGGCGCTTGTCCACAATGCATTGCGCCTTCCTTGTTGCACACTTTGCTTAAGTACTACGGCAAAGTCAGGCCCTGGGCTTGCTACTGCAAAAAAATGAGCAATAACAATCAGTAAAAATTCATCTAAGTATTCCACGCAAATCCTTGCTAGTTTGGCGAATAAGCTAATAACAGCGGGTTGGCCGAGTTATTTACCAATGCTTTAATTTCTTTTTGTGCTTTTTTAAACTGGCCACGTAAATGCGGCTTTAAATATTTTTTAGACACCTTATCGTTTTTAAAGTAACTGATTAGGGCATGCATAAATACCGTATGCGTTTCACTTAACTTAGCTTCACGGTTAGCGTATGGGTTATAGCAAGAGCCACACCCGCCTTTAAACTGATACACCGTGTTGCTCATCATCACACCAAACCCTAAAAAACAAGCAAGTGCATCAGCAGCTTGTGGTAAATACTCCCTACCACCAGGCGGCAGCACCCCAACGTGATGAATAAGTATGGTGGCCAGAGTACCCGCATAACTTGCCACTAAATCTTGTGGCTGATTAATCTGATTAGGATTAAAAGAAATATTAATCGTATGGCTTGGCGGCACAATTAAATGGCTGCCTTCGCCACGTATTTCATTGCTAAATTCAAAGTGTGGAAAAACTTGCGGTTGTAATTGCTGCGGTGCAACTAGTTGAATAGGCCATGCGTTCATACCCGCGTAACTAGTAACGCGGTTAAAAACATTGCTCGCCATTTCTTCAATGCTCGATACCGAATCAGGGAAAAAAGTGGCCGTTGGCAGTATTATTTGAGTGTGCTTTGTAAAAAACTCAGCATCAAAGTTTTCTACAGCCCAAATAAATGTATCAATAAGCCATTGCTGTTCTTGCTGCTCTAATAATGGCTTTGATTTAAATAAAGCTAACATAGTGTGCTCTTTTAGGTTTTAGTTTAGGTGCTTACGTAGGTGCTAACTTAGTCTTTTTGTGTAAGCGCCCAGTCCCACGCTTGAGTATTGTATAGCGGCACTGTTGATAGCGCATGGTGGTGGCTACCACTGGACTCTTTAGTTGAGTACGATAAGTACAATAAAGTACGATTTTCAGCATCGTAAATACGACGCACTTTTAGTGATTTAAATAATATACTTTTAGATGATTTGAATATCACCTCGCCCGATTTGCTACGGTCTATTTTTTGTAGCTGCTTCGCTGTAATTGGCCCCGTTTGACGACACGCTATAGACATATCAGAGGGATCAGAAAAGTCCAAATTAGCCTCTATATGACTAATATGACAAGTAACGCCCTCAACAATAGGATCTTGCTGCGAATTCACCACAACATCTTTAGTTGTAAATAACCCAAGGCTTACCGACGCAACATCGTCAGAGCAAGCACTTAACGTAATAATTGCACCTGCAAGTAAAGCTAAACGTTTAAATTTTTGTGGTAATTTCATACTTATCCTTAATCAATATATAGGTAACTTAGTAGATAAGTTACTAAGCGAAGGTTCACCTGTTTGTTTTTATACTAACATCAAAAATAAATACGACTAAATTAGTTTAAAGTAAAGATTTTAGATAGCTCAGGGTTTAGTGACCCCTCTTGTATTTGATACAATTACCTCTCGCTCATGCAGTAACTCATAATAGGAAACGCCTAAATGCCGCACATTATTATTGAACACTCAGAAGACCTCCCCGTTTTACCTCAAGTACTGGTAGAAAAAATTCATACAACCGCTTTCGAAAGTAACTTATTTGAATTAGAAACCATAAAAACACGTGCTATTGCTTATCAGCAATATCAACTTGGCGCAGGAAAATCAGGGTTTATACATATCGCGGTACATATTTTGGCAGGACGCTCAATTGAGCAAAAACAAATGTTAAGCGAACTGCTACTTTCATGTTTAAAAACATATTGCAGAGCATCAGACAGTCTAAGCGTAAATATTTACGATATTGAGCATGAGATATACCGTAAAAATTAGTTAACTCTTGTAGTTTTGAGCAATAAAAGTAAACACTAGTAAGTAAAAAGCCCCAATAGGGGCTTTTTTGTCTTCTGAAATTAAATGCTGATCACTGTCACTTATAAAGCAAAGCATCTGATCTAATGCTGGAATTTAATAGTGCATTCGCACTATTCCAAATTTAAGAAAGCTTAGCTTAATCTATGGATTAACTTTATTTAGATTACGTTTCTTATTAGGGATAACTAAAGAATAAAAATTACACAATATTAAATTAATGTAGCTTTAAATAATTTGGATAGATATTTACTTGGGAAATTTGTAAAAGTGGTGGCCCCTCCCAGACTCGAACTGGGGACCTAACGATTATGAGTCGTGTGCTCTAACCAACTGAGCTAAGGGGCCAACTTTTATATAACTGCTAGGCAGTTAATTTTTGAAGCGTTCAGTCACAGAGCGACTAAAGCGGGTTGCAGTATAAAAACTTTTTAGGTGCTTGTCACTACCAAAAACCTTTATTTTAACAATCAACAAGCCAACTGCTTAAATAGTAATCTTTTAAGTGGGTATAAGCATAAAATACAAGATATTTCCCATGATATTCTCTGCATTAAATTATAAAAAACCTCCTCCCACATGTAGTCTTTTATATTTAACGCTCTACTTTTTTAAGCAAAGCTAACATATATGTGTAGGCATACAAGGCTGTAAAAAATATGCTTGGGGCTACTGTCAGTGCCAAATTAGGTGTCTGATTAACTACATTTACCATAATCACTAAGCTCGATTGGACAGTAATCGGAATAATAGGCGCAAAAAGTACGCCTGCTATTTTTTTATTACTTAAATACGAGGCGCTAGAGTTAATTGCATTGTTAAAACTTTGTCGTATTGCTACGTTTTGTGGTGTTTTAGAATGAAACATACAAATAATTGGAGTTACAAACGCAAGCGTTACATAACTAAACTTATACTTGTTGACGACCATTTCTAAAATAAAGGTAAAAAAAAGCGTTACAAATCCACTATACAAACCTTGCACTAATGCAGCTTGAAGCGTAACCGATTTAGCAATGTCTGCCGTACTATTTGCCCAGTAGGCCCAACTAAAATAAAAAACGAAAGACACAACGCCTGACATTATAAGTCGAATATTCAATTAACTGCCTCAATATGCCTAAAACCTAGTTTAATGATAACACTAGAAGTGAAGGTAATATTGTCACTAAATAATAAAGTATTTGATTGTATATTGTAGATGTATAAACACACTAATGTTGAAGATTTCCTAAATGGCATCAAGTCAGAATCTGAGCGCGACTGTTAGCTGGAAAGCTTATTAGTAAACAATAAGTATAGTTTTAAAATAATATTGGGAGTGAGTTAAGGAAGTGAATTAATGGGTTGAAGAGCTTTAAAAATTGGATTTAACCTAAAAACTATCTAAAAACTCTCTAAAAACTAATATTGTGAGCCGATCGGTACTGAAGTATTTAGCTAAACCTCAGTACTCGGCTTACACAATATATAATCTGTCATTATTTTTTCGCAATAATGTAGATTGCATGTATTAACCCTGGGAAATAACCTAGCAGTGTTAATAGAATATTTAACCAGAAATGCATACCTAAGCCAACTTGCAAAAACACACCTAATGGCGGTAATAAAACCGAAAGTATTATACGAATAATATCCATGATCAAACTCCATTTAAATTAAACATTGAAAAGACTTAAAGCCCAGCATTACTGGGCCTTAACTATACTGTATTATTCAGCAACAATAGCTAGTTTATCGACTACGTCGCGAACATCTTCAGCATTTTTAGCAATTTTAACTGCTAGTTGCTTTTCAGCTTCAGACTCTACAGAGCCATTCAGAGTTACCACACCGTTGTCGGTATCAACATCAATGTCTGTACCACCTACTTCTGAGTCAAACAGGAAGCGAGTTGTGATTACAGTGGTGATTTTAGCGTCCGTTAGGTCGTTATCATCATCGTCCATCATGTCGTTGCTTTTATCTTCGGTGTCCATGCTTTTAACAACTGTAAGGCTGTTATCAACATCAGTTACACCATCTAGGCTAAGTACAAGTTCTTCTGCTAGCTCTTTATCAAGTTCGCTATTAACTTTACCTGTAAGTACTACCTTGCCATTTTTTACATCAGTGTTAATGTCAAAGTTGTTTAGATTAGTGTTCATAAGTAGAACGGTTTCTGCCTTACCATCAATCCAAGCATCTTTACTTTCGTTTTCCCAGCTGTTTGCTTGGGCACCCATAGCCGTAGTACCAAGAACTAGAGCTGCGATAATAGATTTGTTAAATGTTTTCATAATCTTTCTCCTTTTGATTAAAGACACTTTAACTAATGCGAGCTTCAGGCCAACTTTATTTACACTTAAAATTCAATAACTTGAATTAATTAAGAGATAAAACCTTATCTATGTTTGTGTAACTATTTACAGGCTACTCGGTAAAACTTTCTCAAATAGTGAAAATAGCTAGATAATTGCTCTTTTGGTTAATCTATCGTTAATATAACAAAACAAAAAACACCGTTAAAAAATAACCAATTGATAATTAATGAAATTATATTTGGTACGCGGTTTGCAGCCTAACTACGAGAGCAGTATCAATAGTAAATATAAGAAGGAATAACTCATGTCTGTAAAAGTTGAAGACCGCCCAATAGAGCAAGTACGCGAACAAGTGATTGATCAATTAATTTATAATTACAGTCATGGTGTTATTTCTGTTGATGCATTTGAAAGACGTTTAGATAATGCGATGGATGCACCTAATAACGAAGCACTGCTAGCCTTAGTAGAAGACTTAACACTTAATACCGATCAGCAATATAAAGCAGAAAAACAATCGCAATTTACACCACATTATAGTGCACAGCAAAACAGTGATGATGATTTTACATTACGCAGTATTTTAGGATCTAACGAGCGAAGTGGTCAGTGGGTTGTGCCAAAAAATATATATTTGAGTAACTTTATGGGATCGGTGGTGCTTGATTTTACCGATGCCATTTTTGCGCATCAAAATGTAACTATTCACGTTAACTGTATTTTTGGTAGCGATGAAATTTACGTACCAGAGCATGTCAATGTAGTGTCTAAAATGTTTTGTATTTTAAGTAGCCTTGAAAATAAATCTGTGTCGCTTAACAAACGCCAAGGCCCTACAATTCATATTGAAGGAAAGGCAGTAATGGGCTCGGTTGAGGTGAAAATAAAGCGCACAATTAAAGAAAAATTTATAAGCTTTGCAAATGAGCTAAAAACCCAGTTTGGCACGGGTAATAATAACCGCTCACTATAATTGAGTAGCAGCACTTTAGCGTGCTGCTTAGTATTTTATTATAAATCGTTATTTCGCTCGCTTGGTATATCACTTAAATACTCTACAAACTCAACTTCAAACCCTGCAGGATCAATAAAGTAAACGTTTTTCCTAAATGGATTCTCGCTACCTTGCTTGCTTAGAGTAAAACCCGCTTTATTTAAGCGCATTACTACTGCGCTTAAGTTATTTGTTACATAAGCAAAGTGTGCAAAACCAATTTGATGGCCCGATAAATTTCTGTTTTCACCCTCACCATGATTGCTTATCGCGATGTAATGCGTGTCATCTCCAAAGTGTACCCAGCGTCTTGGTTTTCCATGCCAATCGCCTCTGCCTTCACTTCTGATTGACCAATGTGGAAATACAGCGCGATAAAATGTAAGCATACTATCTATATCACTCGCGACTAAGTTTACGTGCTCTAAATACATAGTGTTATCCTCTCAGTTAAGTTAGGAGTACGATAAAACCTCAAGTTAACTTTAGGTAAAGTGTTATTTAAAATTAATTTATTTAAATGCAGATAATTATTTTTTAAAAATATTTAAACTTTTCAATCTTGTATAAAAAACAAACACAAGTATTTGGGGTTTATTGTTTACTTTATGGCAAAAGTCGCTAAAATACGCCGGCTGAAATATATAAACGTTCTTTTACAACCCAAAGGTAATACCATGCATCCAATGTTAAACATTGCGGTTCGCGCTGCGCGCAACGCAGGCAAAATTTTACTTCGCGCAAGTGAAGATTTATCAAAAGTTGAAGTGCAACAAAAAGGCGCTAACGACTTAGTAACTAACATTGATAAAGAAGCCGAAGCCGTAATTCGTGACACTATTTTACAGTCTTACCCTACTCACTCAATTGTTGGTGAAGAACTAGGTGAGCATAAAGGCAAGGATGATGATTACCAATGGATTGTAGATCCTATCGATGGAACAACTAACTTCATCAAAGGTATCCCTCATTACGCGGTTTCTATCGCACTTAAAGTTAAAGGTCGTTTAGACCAAGCTGTTATTTATGATCCAATTCGTGGTGAGCTTTTCACTGCATCTCGCGGTCAAGGCACTCAGTTAAACAGTAAACGTCTGCGCGTTAGCAAAACTACGGTTCTTGCAGGCACTGTACTTGCTACAGGTTTCCCTTTCAAAAACAAAAACCACATGGATGCATACACCGAAGCGTTTAAAGCATTATTTGTACACACTGCTGATATTCGCCGTGCAGGTTGTTCTGCTTTAGATATGGCATACGTTGCAGCTGGCCGTGTTGATGGATTTTTTGAAATTGGTTTAAAACCTTGGAACTCTGCTGCGGGCGAACTAATGGTTAAAGAAGCGGGCGGTATGGTTGTAGATTTTGCCGGTGGTAATAACTATAACCACAGCGGCAATATTATCTGTGGTTCACCAAAACTGACTCAAGCAATTATTCGCGAAATTCGTCCAGTATTAACTGAGTCGTTACTTCGCTAATTAAATGCTATTAATAGCATACTAAAAAGGAGCCCAGGCTCCTTTTTTTGTGCTTAAAAATAAGGGTTATCGAGCTTAATCTCTATCGTTTTACCTTTTGTATAAGGTAGTGTATTTAAATCCTTTGCGAAGTATTCATTAAATAATGCATCAAACTCGCCGTTTGTCTGCATTAATATTAAGCCCTCCTCTACTGCCTTCGCCAATTCGGGTTTACTCTTAGTCACAAAATAATAAATACCCGTTGGGTAGCTTATATATAAATTAGGCACAACGACTAAGTTACTTTGTTTGTTTTCAATAAGCTCAGAGTTAACCTCAATAAACGAGCGAGGAAAGTAATCTATCCGCCCACGGCTCGTTAAAGTGAACATGGCTTGGTAATTGGTAAGCGGCCTTACACGTAAGCCGTTATAGGACATTATTCTTGTATCTGGCCAGTTGTGACCCTGCACTGCTGAAAACTCTCCTAGCTGCTCTAGGGTTTTTACGTCTTTAAAGCGTGCTACGTTTTGTTTATTAGTGAGTAAAGCCCGCTTTCCTATGTAACCTTTAAATAGTGGTATTTTAATAGCTAAAGCAAGTGCCTCTCGCTCTGGACTACTCATACTCCAATACATATCTAGTTCGTTATCATTTAGGTTTATGAGCTTACGTTTTTGCTGATCTAATATGGGAGTCATCCTAATAACCCCAGGATAGTTAACACTCTCAAGTGCACGTACCAGTAGCTCACTTAAGTACTCTTCTCGTGCGTTTTGAGTATCTTGCTTTTGGGCTACATTAATTATTTGCTCTTGCGCCATAAGTGCAAAACTTGCAAGCAGACCAAGTACACTGGTCGAGATTTTTATTGGCAACATAATAATTACCTATTTTATTTAAATTACCTGCTTATTGCTTGCTAGGCGCACCACTGCGGGAGCAGGCCCTTTACGTTTGCAAATAAACAAATAACTATGGCGATAACGTTTGGCTTCTTTTTTAGCATCAGTTGCGAGTGCTGCAACTTGGTGACTGTTTTTACATTGTTGTAAATCAGGCTCAACTAAGCCAATCGATAACGTTAGTAGCGGCACAAATTGCTTTTCTCCTTCACGATTTGTGGCCCAATACCCTTCGCTCTTTATGTGCTCAGGTGTAAAAAATATACGAGACTGGAGTTGAAATTGCTCAATAATGGTATTACATATATCAACCGCGTTGTGCTGATCAAACACCACCATAAAGTCATCGCCACCTATATGTCCTACAAAGTTAGCACTATTTTTACACGCTTGCACTGTTACATCAGCTAATAGTTTAATTACACTGTCGCCGCTAGCGTAGCCGTATAAGTCATTAAATTGCTTAAAATGATTTAAGTCTATATACGCGAGTGAAAACGGATTACTACCTTTTAATCGCTGCTCTATAGCTTCATTAATTGCCACATTACCAGGGAGCATAGTCAGTGGATTAGCGTGTTGTGCATGGCGTATTTTTTCTTCGGTTATGTGTTTTAAAATATCGCGAAGCGGCGCTAAACCTAAATAAGCGTTTTCTCTGGTTATCACTATATGGCGGCGTATATCAAAGTCCTGCTCAGTTATTTGTTTACTTACGGTATCGAGTAATTGGTTTTCGTCAACGACTAAGGGCTGCTTATCCATCAGTGCAGTAACGGGGCGTTTATCGTAAAGAGCATGCCCATAGGGCGCTGCAAAAACTTCTGTTAATTGATCTCTGTGAAGTAACCCTACTGGCTGGTTTTCAGTATTTAACACTGCAATGCTTATGAGTGATTTATCTTGCTCAAAGAGCTTATGCGCATCTTTACAGCGAGTGTCGCTGCTTATTGCAAGTTGCGTAATCGATAAGCGACCTATGGCCATAGATTGATCAAACAATGTGTTTGATTGCGTAAATGAAATAGCTTTTAGTTGCTCTGAGCTGAAATCTTCACTTGGCTTTATGCTTGGCTTTTCGAGTAAAAACCCTTGTACATTACTAATGCCTAAGTTTTCTACAAATGTAAGCTCTTCTGGACGTTCGATGCCTTCGGCAATAACCTGAGTATTAGTAGCTCTGGCCAAAATAGTAATAGATTTCAAAAACTCTTTTTTAACTTCGCTTTCATCACAATGATCAATAAAATAGCGGTCAATTTTTACAAAATCAGGGCATAGTTCAGACCATTGCTTTAACCCTGAATACCCAGCGCCTAAATCATCTATTGCTATAGTAAAACCGAGATCTCGATAATGGGCTATCGTTTTTAATAACAAGAAGCCATCATCTACTTTTTCTTGCTCAGTAACCTCTATAACTACACGGTTAGCAGCTAAGCCAAATTGCTCTATTAGGTGCAATGTTTCCCCTTTAGGGTGGCAAGGGTCTAGTAGTGTTTTAGGGCTTACATTTAAAAATAATTTACCTTGTAGGTTAAGCCTTACAAAGTTTTCAATCGCTTTAGAGCGACATAGTAATTCAAGCTCAGAAATTAAACATTCCTCATGGGCAACTTTAAATAACGTATTAGGCATTTCTAACGGGCTATTTTTAGGTCCTCGACTAAGTGCTTCGTAACCTAAAATAACTTGATTACTAATATCAAAAATAGGCTGAAACAGCGTTGTTATTTCACCGCTTTTTAAAATGTACTCTAATACTTTGCGCTGAATCGTCACGTATTTGCCTTACAACTATTTTGATTGGAGCAATAAAGTACCAAGTGTGTATGACATTTTTATTGCGCAAAAAAATGCGCTCATAAAAAAACCGCTCATAAGAGCGGTTTTTATTAAGTACAAACCTAGTTACGGCATAGCGTCTTGGTCTGCGCCTTCTTTTTCTATCACTTCAGGTATTAAATCTTCTTTGCTTACGCCCATTGCTATAGCAACAGAGCTTGCAACATAAATCGAAGAATAAGTACCAATAAACACACCAAACAGTAATGCAGTTGCAAAACCATGAATGGTTTGTCCGCCCCATGCAAACAAGGCAATCAATACTAAAATAGTCGTGATTGATGTTACAAGTGTACGGTTAAGTGTTTGCGTAAGTGAAATATCAATAATTTCTATCGTATCGTCAATGCGTACCTTACGGAAGTTTTCACGTATACGGTCTGATACAACAATCGTATCATTGAGTGAATAACCAATTACCGCAAGAATGGCCGCTAATATAGTTAAATCAAACTCTAAACCTAATACCGAAAATAAACCCACAGTAATGATAACATCGTGTAGTAGTGCACCTACCGCACCTACTGCAAAGCGCCATTCAAAACGAAACGCAACGTAGATTAAGATACAAATAAGCGCAGTTAACATGGCAAGGCCACCCTGCTCTTTTAAGTCTTCACCTACACTTGGGCCTACAAACTCAATACGGCGCATTACTACGCTGTCGTCTGCTTTTTTAAGTGCGTCGATTACTTGGTTACCAATCACCTCAGCTTTTACATCGCTACCGCGTGGTGCTAAGCGAACTAAAATTTCTTGGCTTGAACCAAATAGCTGCACTGATGCATCAGCAAAGCCATTATCAGCTAGTGCATCACGTACTTTTTTAAGGTCAGCCGGTTGTGAAAAACCCACTTCTACCGCAGTACCGCCGGTAAAATCTAAACCAAAGTTTAGGCCTTTGATAAAAATTGATGCAAACGACGCTAAAATTAGTAGCGTCGAGAAACCCATAGCCACTTTTCGAAGAGACATGAAACGAAGGGTTCTACTACCCAAACTTAAAATTTGCATGTCTGCTCCTTAAATCGAAAGTTTATCAATGCGTTTACCACCAACAAATAAGTTGATTACCGCACGGGTACCAACGATGGCTGTAAACATTGAAGTTAAAATACCAATCGCAAGTGTCACTGCAAAGCCCGCAATCGGACCAGTGCCCACTGCAAACAGTATAATGGCAGCAATTAGTGTCGTGATGTTGGCATCAAATATAGTGCTAAATGCGCTATCGTAACCAAAATGAATCGCTTGTTGAGGGCTACGGCCATCGGCCAGCTCTTCACGAATACGTTCAAAAATAAGTACGTTAGCATCAACCGCCATACCTACCGTTAATACAATACCGGCAATACCTGGTAGCGTAAGTGTAGCGCCCGGAATTAAAGACATAACACCTACAATTAGTACTAAGTTAGCCGCAAGCGCAAGATTTGCAACCATACCAAAACCTTTGTAGTACACAAGCATAAACACAAGTACAAACGCAAAACCAAGTGCAACCGCAGTCATACCCGCTTCAATATTTTCTTGTCCTAAGCTTGGACCTACTGTGCGCTCTTCAACAATTTGAATTGGCGCTACAAGTGCACCAGCACGAAGTAGTAAGCTTAAGTTATGTGCTTCTGCTGGGTTATCAATGCCGGTAATACGGAACGAGCGATCAAGACGGGCTTGAATCGTTGCTACGTTAATAACTTCTTCAACCTTAATAGGCGGAAGCGCTTTACCGTCTGCATCTTTTTTACCTGATGGCTTGTACTCAATAAATACCGTTGCCATACGCTTACCAATAGCACGCTTGGTAAAGGCATTCATTTTTGCCCCACCTTTGCTATCTAGCGTAATACTTACTTGCGGACGTTGGTATTCATCAGCGCCAGATTGCGCGCCCGTAATATGGCTGCCCTCTAAAATAATACGCTTTTTAAGTACAACAGGGTAACCGTCGCGGCTCATGATCATTTCAGTACCCGCTGGGATACGACCTTGGGCAGCAGCGCTAATATCTGCGTTTTCGTCTACTTCACGAAATTCAAGTGTTGCTGTCGCGCCTAAAATTTCTTTAGCACGTGCAGTATCTTGAATACCTGGTAGTTGAACAATAATACGCTCAGCGCCTTGGCGTTGTACGTTAGGCTCTGCAACACCAATTTGGTTGATACGGTTGCGAATAATCGTTTCATTTTGCTTGATAGCGTAGTCACGAATTTCTTTGAGTTTTTGCTCACTCATTGTCGCAAAAAATGCTTTATCGTTACTGCTGTCATCAATGTAGACATTTAGCGGGTAGCGAGTTTCTAAGAAACTCTCTGCAGCATTTTTGTCTTCTTCGGTACGCATTTCTACACGCATACGATCGGAGCCTGCTACGCGGCGAACACTACGATAACGTAGTTTTTCTTCGCGCAGGTCACTGCGAAAATCTTGTTCCATTTGCTCAAGCTGGTTATCAACCGCTGTTGCCATGTCGATTTCCATGGTGAAATGTACGCCACCACTTAAATCAAGACCTAGCTTCATAGGGTTACCACCAACCGCTTTTAACCAAGCTGGTTGAGCAGGTGCCATATTAATAGCAGAAATGTAATCATCGCTCAGCGAATCACGTAGTAAGTCATGCGCTTTAAGTTGCTCTTCAACATTTTTTAAACGAACTAAAATTTGTCCATCTTCAAGTATTGTCGATTTAGCGGTTACATTATTTGTTTTAAGGATTGCGTTTACTTTGTCTACAACACTGAGATCGACATCAGCGCCTTTAGCACCTGAAACTTGTATGGCCGGATCGCGACCATACAAGTTTGGAGAGGCATATAAAAGGCCAATGGCTACCACAGCTAAAACAAGTAAATACTTCCAAACTGGAAACTTGTTTAACACGGGGTCGTCCTTATTATTTTTATAGCGACTTCATTGTGCCTTTTGGCAATACTGCAGATACTGCAGATTTTTGTACTGTAACTTCTGCTTGCTCGTTTAAAGAGATAACGATGAAATCTTTCTCTTCAGAAATTTTCACAATTTTACCCACTAAACCGCCTTGGGTAAGTACTTCATCACCTTTAGCCATCATACTCATTAAGCTTTTGTGCTCTTTAACGCGCTTAGCTTGTGGGCGGTAGATTAAAAAGTAAAAAACCAAACCGAAAATAGCTAACATTATTAGCATTTCCCAACCACCGCCTGCCGCAGGTTGACCAGCTGCTGCGTGTGCATTTGAAATAAATAAACTCATGATACTTCCTCTTTAATTTTAAAGTTTAATTTTTTATATCTGCTAACTCTGGCACATCTTGGCCTCGGCGAGCATAAAAATCTTGTACAAATTCTTCTAATTTACCTTCGCTAATTGCATTACGTAAACCTTCCATAACACGTTGATAGTAACGTAAGTTATGAATTGTGTTTAGTCGCGCCCCTAAAATTTCGTTACATTTATCAAGGTGATGCAAATAAGCTCGTGAATAGTTTTTACACGTATGGCAATCACACTCAGGGTCAAGTGGCCCTGTATCTGTTTTATGCACTGCGTTACGTATTTTTACTACACCCGTGGTAATAAATAAATGGCCGTTACGCGCATTACGTGTTGGCATAACACAGTCAAACATATCAATACCACGGCGAACCGACTCAACTAAGTCTTCTGGCTTGCCTACACCCATAAGGTAACGAGGCTTGTCTTCTGGCATTTTAAACGCACAATGATCAAGGATATTCATCATTTCGTTTTTAGGCTCACCTACTGATAGGCCGCCTAATGCATAACCGTCAAAACCAATTTCTTCAAGACCAGCTTGTGATTGTGCACGTAATTCTGGGTACATACCACCTTGGATAATACCAAATAAAGCAGATGGATTATCGCCATGCCCTTCTTTTGAGCGCTTAGCCCAACGAAGAGATAACTCCATAGAATCTTTAGCTTCTTTTTCAGTCGCTGGGTATGGCGTACACTCGTCAAAAATCATAACGATGTCTGAACCTAAGTCACGCTGTACTTCCATCGACTTTTCAGGCGACATCATAATTTCATCACCATTTACTGGAGATTGAAATAAAACGCCTTCTTCAGTGATTTTGCGCATTGCGCCTAAGCTAAATACTTGAAAACCGCCTGAGTCAGTTAAAATTGGGAAGTCCCAATTCATAAAGTCGTGTAAATCACCATGTTGTTTAATGATCTCAGTACCTGGGCGAAGCATTAAATGAAAGGTATTACCTAAACATATTTGCGCACCAGTGGCTTTAACTTCATCTGGCGTCATACCTTTTACAGTACCGTAAGTACCAACAGGCATAAAAGCAGGTGTTTCTATTACACCACGGTCAAAAATTAAGCGGCCGCGGCGCGCTTTTCCGTCAGTACAATCTAATTCAAATTTCATATCATCCTCAATGTCGGAAAAACAGTCCAACAAGCTATAATTTAACCGCCTGATTCTACCCTTTTTGCCTCACTAATACTATTAGCTGCGATAAATTCAGTTTTGCCAATTGCCGCAAACAAAAACCCCAGCAACTAAGCTGGGGGTTTTAATATATTCTACTGAGTATTAAATAATATTTTGTTACTTACGTGTTAAAAACATGGCGTCGCCATAACTAAAAAAGCGGTACTGCTGCTCTATTGCAGTATTGTAAGCGCCCATAATATTGTCTTGGCCGCTAAATGCGCTGACTAACATTATAAGCGTTGATTCTGGTAAGTGAAAATTAGTAACCATGGCATCCACAACATTAAATTGATAACCCGGAAAAATAAATATATCAGTATCACCAAAATACGTATCTAACTTGCCGCCGTGAACTTTAGCAGCCGACTCTAATGAGCGAACTGAAGTTGTGCCTACCGCAATTACACGCCCACCATTTGCTTTAGTTTGCGCAACAGCTGCAACTACGTCATCAGGTACTTCTATGTATTCTGAGTGCATTACATGCTCATCAACACTATCAACTCGTACCGGCTGAAAAGTACCAGCGCCAACGTGTAGCGTAACAAAAGCCATATTTACGCCTTTATCTTTGAGTGCTGTCATTAACTTATCGTCAAAATGTAGACCTGCAGTTGGTGCTGCAACTGCACCTGGTTTTTCACCATAAACAGTTTGATAACGCTCACGGTCAGCATCGGTATCAGGTCGGTCAATATAAGGAGGCAGTGGCATATGGCCAATATCATTAAGTATATCTAACACGTTTTGGCTATGATCGAACTCAAGCTCAAATAAAGTATCGTGGCGTGCAACCATTATTGCCTTGGCTTTGCCTTCTAAAATAACTTCGTTACCGACCTTAAGCGACTTGCTTGCCCGTACATGCGCAAGTACGCGATGCTCATCTAATACCCGCTCTACAAGTACTTCAACTTTTCCGCCTGAAGCTTTTTGACCAAACATACGTGCTGGAATAACGCGTGTATTGTTAAAGACCAATAAATCGCCTTCGTTTACTAAATCAAGTATATCGCTAAACACTTTATGTTCTAAAGTTCCGCTTGGGCCATCTAAAGTGAGTAGACGGCTGCTGGTTCTGTCCGCTTTAGGAAAACGAGCTATTAATTCATCAGGTAAGTCAAAGCTAAAGTCAGCCACGCGCATAATTAGTAATCCACATCATTTAAAATCGCGCCAAGTGTATATGTATCGGATATTAAGCTCAAGAAATCAGCCAAACTTATAATGTCTGTTTGCGTGTTTGCCATTAAATTCTCTTGTTCTTATGGTTAAATGTCACTATTCTTGTTCGGCTAAATTATTATAAGTTATATTAGGGGTGTTCAACTCGTGCCAAACCAGCTTAAATTGCTAATATTAAACGCAAGTAGTGCTGAACGTCGCGCGATTAAGGGCACTTTAGATAGCTTAAATGTATTTACCTTTATTGATGCCCAAGACAGCCAACAAGCTTTAAAGCTTTTAAAACAACACCCTGTTGATATTATAATAACGGGCATTAATGTTGGTAAAATTGATGGCTGGCGCTTTTCTAGGATGATCCGCTCAGGATTATTAAAAACACCAAAAAACACACCAATCTTACTTATTCCGCCAATTTACTGTGAGCGGATTGCCGAAACAACAGCCCGAAGCTATGGGATAGATGCTGTACTACCGTTTGAGCACAAAGATATGCTCCCTCAAGTACTTGCGAATGTTTTATCTACTCACTTAGAAAAAAGTAGCCGGCTAAACTTATTATTATTAGAGCCACTTCAAAATACAGCCGACAAAATAAGTGAACAGTTAAAGTTAAACTTTGCTATCACTCACGTAACTTCAGCTAAAGCGGCACTTAACGCTTATAACCAACAGCAGTTTTCAATTGTGCTACTCGATGCCACTACATCAAGTGCAGAGAGCTCGAGTGTACTCGTTGAAGAAATCCTCCAGCACAATTCTAAACAAGCTATTGTTACAATTATAGAAAGTGACGATGCCGATTACGCTGAGCAGCTTTTGCTTTCGGGTGTTACCGACTTTATTAGAGCCCCTTACGATCCTTCATTTTTAAACAAAGTGTGTGACCACGCCGCACGACGTGAAGATTTTATGGTGAGTTATGCTGAATTTGCTTACAAAGTAGAACAATTGAGCGTGAGCGAAGTGCGTTATAAAGAGTTATTTTCAGCCCATCAGCGTATTTTATTGCACTTAAATACAGTTGTTTTAGAGCTCGATCAGCAAGGTAATATTCGTTTTATTAACCCCGCATGGGAAACATTAAGCGGTTTTGGTGTTAAATCATCACTACAAAACCCATTAAGCGCTTATTGTAATAACGAAGATAAAGGAAGGCTTGACTACACTATCAACGATATTTTACACGGTGGTAAGCAACAGCAACAAATAGAAGTAAAGTTAACCCACAAAAATGGCAATTTAATTTGGGTTGAATGCAGATTGCAGCTAATAAAAAATAGTCGTAATAACGCGACTATAACCGCAACTATCGACAATATACACGAACGAAAGCAAGCTGAGATTCAACTACGTCATTTAGCACACCATGACCCATTAACTGGTTTACATAATCGTTATTATTTTGATCAACAGCTTAATAAAATATGCCAAGATAAATACACCTATGATGGCATAGAGCATGCTGTTATTTATATTGATCTCGATCACTTTAAAATAATAAACGACAGTAAAGGCCATCATCAGGGCGATATAGTTTTAAAAGAAGTGGCGCAATTATTTAAAGCAAATATTGGCGACGATCACCTGGTATGCAGAATTGGTGGGGATGAATTTGCAGTCATACTTACCAATATGAATTTACTGGATGCACACCTTATTGCAGAAGGTGTGTGTAGTGCGATAGAAAAACATGCTTTTAAATCAGAAGATCAGATATACACTATTAGCTGCTCTATTGGTTTAACTCAAATCACGACACAAAATAACGACCCTAATGAGTGTTTAAAACAAGCCGATATTGCTTTGTATATTGCCAAAAACCTAGGGCGTAACTTAGTACATTGCTATTCAAAAGAAGATGCTCAAAACAATACACTACAAACAGGGCTTGAATGGGGCCATGAAATTCGCCAAGCACTACAGCAAGATAATATTGAATTGCATTACCAACCTATTTGGGATTTTAAAGAGTGTAAAGTTGCTTATTTTGAAGCGCTTTTACGCTTAAAACTAAAAGGTGAACTCGTATACCCAAATCAGTTTATTCCCTCTTTAGAAATGCTTAACGACACATTTTTGATGGATCAATGCGTTATACGTAATGCTATTGCTTGTGTATCTAAGCACCCAGAGTTAAACCAAGTTGCTATTAATTTGTCAGCACAATCGTTCTTAGATGAACGCTTATTGCCATTAATTGAATCAAACCTTGAAAAGTATAACGTGCCTGCTTCGCGGATAATTTTTGAAATAACTGAATCTGCAAGTATTAATAACCTAAAGGCCACTCGTAAAATGATTGAGAAGCTTAATAGCTTAGGCTGTCATTTTTCTATCGATGATTTTGGAACTGGATTTAGTACATTTAATTATTTAAAACAGCTACCAGCACAGCATGTAAAAATTGATGGCTCATTTGTCAGTGATATGCTCAATGACCCTATAGATTTAGCGTTAGTAAAGGCAATAAATGATATTAGTCGGTCTCTCGATAAGCGCTCTGTAGCTGAGTACGTTGAAAACGAAGATATATTTTTTGCACTAAAAGAAATTGGTGTTGATTATGGGCAAGGCTACTTTATTGCACGCCCAATACCTGTTGAAAAAGTAAAAGATGAACTCGAAAAAATTTCTAAAAATAAAACGTTTTACCAACAACAAGCTAGCCCAAAATAAACAAAATTAAACAATTTTAATCATTTTATTACTACCAATATTACCTTTCTTGCCTATACTTTTAGCATCAAATAAAAAATGTCGTGACTTTTTATGTATTTCACTTTAAAAACATGACATTACCTTTTGGCGGCGTAGTACCGATATTTATAGTGGGTTTCAAAGCTATTTAAGCTTTTAAGGAAGAAGGTATGACACAACTAGTTATGTTATTACTGATTATACATTTTGCAATCGCGTATCAGTGCTACCGCTACGCGAATATTAAAGGCTACCCAGTTAAGGTTTTTACTGTATTAGGCTGCGTGCCTTACTTTAACTTGGTGGTATGGATTTATTTATTATTTTTACCTGAACTTGAGCCTTTTGAAAGTCATCTTCAAAATCAAAAGCAGCCTTTGTAGGCTGCTTTAGTTCACTTATTATTCTGCTTTAGAAAAATCTAAACTACATTGACGCTTTAAAAACACCTCAAGCTGTTGACTAAATAGCCTAAAGTCTCGAATTCGGCCCGTAGTTTTACGCCACAAGATACCAATATCTCTATATGCATCACTTTGTGATGGTGTAGCCACCATATTTTTATTATCTAAAATACCCGCATTAATCGCCATCTGTGGTAAAAAAGTCACCCCGAGCTGATGCTCAACCATGCTTAATAGAGTATGTAAGCTTGCAGCTTCAAATGGGTTAATACAACTGGCACGGTTTAAATGACATGCACTAAGCGCATGGCCCGTCATGCAGTGCTCGCGCTCTAATAAGAATACGCTAGCCTCTGGTAATAGGTTAAAGTCGACTACGCCCTTTGCAGCGCTGTAATCCTTATGGTGCACTAAACTAAACTGATCTTTTGCCAATACTTGTGTATGAAATTTATCTGTTTCGTACGGCAGTGCAAGTAGCGCTAAGTCAATATGCCCATGTTCAAGTTTATCCAGTAGCTTGTCACTCGTATCTTCAATTAATACCAGCTCTAAATCACAAAAGGTTTCTTTACAAAAATGATAAAGCGGAGCCGCTATAAAGCTTGCAATTGTAGGTATAACACCCACAGTCAGCTTACCACTTAGTGGTGTTAAAAAGCTTTTTGTAAGCTCTTTTAAACTAATTGTATCGTTAATTATTTTACGAGAACGCTCAACAACTTCTTCACCAATACTGGTAAACATAAGGCTGCGATTTTCACGCTCAATTAGCTGACAGCCTAGTGTTTCTTCAAGATTTTGAATAGCGCTACTTAAAGTAGATTGTCCTATAAAGCAGGCGCTAGCGGCTCTGCCAAAGTGCTGATGTTGATGAACAGCTAATAAATACTGTAGTTGTTTAATACTTGGAAGGTTAGTCATTTTTTCTTTCCACAAATAAAAAGACCCCAACACCTAGGGCATTGAGATCTTTTCAAGCTAAAAGTCTTTGAGTACTTTTTTATTAAACCCCAAATGCGGTTCTTAGTACGTAGAAAATAACAATAGCAAGGGCAGCGCCAACTGGCAATGTAATTACCCAAGAAACTACAATGTTTCTGATAACACCCATGTTAAGCGCGCCAATTCCACGTGCCATACCTACACCTAATACCGCACCCACTAGGGTTTGAGTAGTAGAGATTGGCATACCAGTACCTGAGGCAATAACAACGGTAGAAGCAGCAGCTAGTTCAGCAGCAAAACCACGGCTAGGTGTTAAATGTGTAATACCTTCACCGATTGTTTTGATTACTTTTTTGCCTAAAATAGCAAGACCAGCAACGATACCAAAACCACCTAGAGGTAGAATCCACCAAGCAATAGCTGCTTTTTTAGCAATTTCACCATTGTTTTCAACAATGTTTACAACAGCTGCTAGTGGACCAATTGCATTAGCAACGTCATTAGAACCATGTGCAAATGCCATACAACATGCTGTTAGTACCATAAGAACAGCAAATACTTTTTCAACATTGTTGAACTGCATTTGTTTATCTGCTTTTGGATCAATATTTAAGCGAGATATGGCAATTTTACCAATCACAGCAACAACTATTGCAACACCTACTGACAGTGCATAGCCTTCAGCTGAGCCTAGGTCTATACCAACGTGCTTTAAGCCCTTTTTAATTGTAACCAATGCCATGATAAAACCTGCTAAGCCCATATAAAGAGGGACATAACGTTTAGCATTTTTTAGTGGTGCATCTGTATTAAAAATAAGCTTTTGTGCACTCATGAATATTAAGTATGCAATAAAGCCTGATATGGCAGGTGTTATAATCCAACTACCTACAATACCACCTACTTTATCCCATTGAATCGCCTCAGTACCTACTGCAACTAACGCAAAACCAATGATTGCACCAATGATTGAGTGAGTTGTAGATACAGGCCAACCCAAGAACGAGGCCATTAATAACCAAGCACCGGCTGCAAATAAAGACGAAATCATACCCAGAACCATTAATTCCGGAATATCTGCAAATGGTGCAGCATCAATAATTCCTTTACGAATTGTTGATGTAACCTCACCACCTGCTAAATAGGCGCCTGCAAATTCAAAAATCATCGCTATAAAAATAGCTTGTTTGATTGTTAGCGCTTTTGAACCTACAGATGTACCCATGGCGTTCGCTACGTCGTTCGCGCCAATACCATAAGCCATAAAAAAGCCGACTGCTGCGGCAATTAAAATTAATACCGTGCCGTAAGATGCAATGATATCCATTGTAAAACCTTAATCTTTCGTGTTTGAACTGATTTTAAATTAACGAGCTAACATCAGCTCAAGACGTGATCCTACGCGCTCTGCAATATCTGCAAGCTCGCCAACCCATTCTATGATTTTGTACAAAAACATAACATCAATTGGATTTAACTCACCCTCTACATCACGTAGCTGGCGGCGTACTTTTATCTGCATTTCGTCCGTGTCTTGTTCTATGGCATCCAATTCAACTAACATTTTTTCTACTAAGGTGACTTCTCGACCTTTAAAACCCGTTTCTAGCAATTCTTCTAATTCGTTAATTGCTTTAGATGCTTGTTTAGTCGCATCTACACAACGGGTTAAGTAAGCTAAGAAATCAGCTTGCATAACTTTTGGAATGGTCATTTCACGACCAATCACTCGCCCTGCAATATCTTTTGCTTTATTGGCAATTTTATCTTGTTGAGTTACTAATTCGAGAAGATCTGTACGCTCTACCGGCATGAATAAACCACGTGGCAATTGTAAGCGTATATCTCTTTTCATATCATCAGCTTCACGTTCTAAATTGCGAATAGTGATGCGAAGCTCTTCAGCTTGTACCCACTCTTCTTTAAATACGTGATTAAAAAAAGGTATCAAGGCTTTACTTGCTTGATGAACCTTCTTGATGTGTTCTTCCATTGGTTTGATAGGAGATTTTGCAAATACTCCTAAAAACGCGTTTGTAGGCATAACTGACCCTTTAATCAAATTGATATGCTTTGCAGCATGAATTTTACAGTATTAACCAAGATTGTGAACGCTTTTTATTACTTCACTAAGGCTTGCAATGCACAAAGCGGCACTAAGCCGCTTTAATAAAAAAGAAAAATAGGTAAAAAATTATAGCGATTTTTCTATATCTTCTTGAGATGTATGACGAATATCTTTGCCATTTACAAAATAAATAATGTATTCCGCAATATTTTGACAGCGATCCCCTATGCGCTCTAATGAACGAACAGACCAAACTAAGTCCATAATTTTAGGGATTGAGCGTGGATCTTCCATCATATAAGTCATTATTTGACGTGTGATAGCTTCATATTCACGGTCAACTTTTGCATCTTCTTTATGTACTTGAAATGCGCGCTGCACATCCATACGTGCAAATGCGTCTAGTACATCATGTAACATCTTTAAAACTTGGCGGCCCATATTCTCAATATTTACTAGCAAGTCTTGTTGATCTTTAGTAAATGAGTCTAGTGCAACTTTAGCAATTCGCTCAGCTTCATCGCCAATACGTTCTAAATCTGCAATAGTTTTTGCAATTGCAATCACTAAACGTAAGTCACTTGCTGCAGGCTGACGACGAGCAATGATACGCGTACATTCTTCATCGATGCTGACTTCCATTGCATTTACTTTGTAATCGTTCTGACGTACCTTTTGAGCAAGCTCAGCATCGTTACGACTCACCGCATCAAGCGCGCTATTTAATTGCTGCTCAACTAAGCCACCCATACTCAATACATGGTTACGTACATTTTCTAGTTCTTGGTTAAAGCGCCCAGAAATATGCTTATTAATATTATGTTCCATAGTTACCTTCTCTCTTAATCTTGTACAACACGCTATAACGGGCTAATTAACCGTAACGACCGGTAATGTAATCTTCAGTCTTTTTCTTCGTTGGTGTAGTAAATAAGGTATTTGTGTCTGAGTATTCAATCAATTCGCCCATATACATAAAGGCTGTTTGATCAGATACACGCGCTGCTTGTTGCATGTTGTGTGTAACAATAACAACGGTAAATTTGTTTTTTAAATCGTTTATTAGCTCTTCGATTACCAAAGTAGAAATAGGGTCGAGTGCTGATGTTGGTTCATCAAGTAAAAGTACCTCAGGCTCAATTGCAATTGAGCGAGCTATAACTAAACGTTGTTGCTGACCACCCGATAAGCCAAACGCGCTATCGTGCAATCTATCTTTTACTTCATCCCACAAAGCAGCACCACGAAGTGATTGCTCTACCACTTCATCTAATTTACGTTTCTCTTTAATGCCTTGTAAGCGCAAGCCATAAACTACATTTTCATAAATTGATTTAGGAAATGGATTAGGGCGCTGAAACACCATGCCTACATTACGACGAAGTGCAGCTACATCTACGCTCTTATCGTAAATATTTTGACCATGGAGTAATATTTCACCTTCAATACGGCAAATATCAACCAAATCATTCATGCGATTAATACAACGCAGTAATGTTGATTTACCACACCCAGACGGCCCGATAAACGCAGTTACTTGGCCTTTAGGAATGTTCATATTTACTTTATTAAGCGCCTGCTTATCACCGTAGTAAAGATCGAGGTCTTTAATCTCTAGCGCTTTTTGATCATCCGTTAAATTTTCTAGGTCTAACTTTTGACCAATATTAGCTTGGTTTACTTGTGGAGCGACTGTAATCATTTTTGTTACCTATAAAATCTTTACTAATTAGTGTTCAAGCGATCTGAATTTTTCACGTAAATGGTTACGTATACCAATGGCCGTTATGTTTAGGGTAATAATCACCGACACCAATAAAAAGGCAGTGGCGTATACCAGCGGACGTGCCGCTTCAACATTAGGGCTTTGGAAGCCAACATCGTATATATGAAAGCCTAAGTGCATGAACTTTCTATCTAAGTGAAAATACGGGAAGTTACCATCAAGTGGTAATGTAGGGGCCATTTTCACAACGCCTACTAACATTAATGGTGCAACTTCACCTGCAGCACGCGCAACTGCCAGTATTAAACCAGTCATAATTGCAGGGCTTGCCATTGGAATAATTATGCGCCATAACGTTTCAACCTTTGTTGCGCCAAGCGCTAGTGAACCGTCACGTACGGTACTTGGAATACGAGATAAGCCCTCTTCAGTCGATACAATAACAACTGGCAAAGTTAATATAGCAAGCGTTAACGCCGACCACATTACACCTGGCGTACCAAATACTGGCGTTGGTGCCGCTTCAGGGTAAAATAATTGGTCTAAGCTACCACCTAACATGTATACAAAAAAGCCGAGGCCAAATACACCGTACACAATTGAAGGCACACCGGCCAAGTTAATCACCGCAATACGAATCATCTTAGTGACTGCATTTTTAGCGGCATACTCGTGTAAGTAAATTGCAGCAACAACACCAAACGGTGTCACTATTACAGCCATCAGCATAACCATAAACACAGTACCAAATATAGCAGGGAAAACACCGCCCTCTGTATTTGCTTCTCGTGGGTCATCAGATACAAACTTACCTAGCTGCACAAAGTAGTGCCCTAGCTTTGCAAAAAAACCCATATCATTTGGAAACCAAACATCAAGTACTTGATACATTGGAATCGTAACTACTTCACCGCGCATATCTTTTACAGTTACGTGGTCACGTTTAGCTTGTTTGCGTAGTGCAAATAAATCTTTTTCAAGTACACCATACTGCGCACGTAATTCAGCACGCTCTTGAGCAAGCTCAGCAACACGTTCATCAGTGAGTGCGTTATCTAGTAAGTAGCCCTTTTCTTTTAAACGAAGACGCTCAAGCTCATAGTTAATATGCCCAATGTCACCATTTTGTAAATCAAGTGCTTCGTCGTTTAAATCCACGGCACGCTCTACAAGTTCATGTAGAGCTTCAATTTTATCGCCTTCGACTGGTTTACCATCTTTAATTACACTTTCAACATAACCATAAAAATTACCGTTTTTACTACGCTCAAATACAGCAAGCGTTGCAGGCGTTGTTTTATTTTTAATGTCGGTTTCTAATATCCAACGAAAGTCTAAATCTACATACTCACGATTACCTGTTTTAATAAGTAAGCGCTCTATTTCTTCTTTTTCAAATCCGCTAACGTCAATACCTGTCGCGGCTAAACGCGTTTTTGGTACTAATTCACGGTCATAAACTTCGCCAATAACGGTTTGTTTTGAAATTGACCCTTCAAGTTCAAACTGCACAACTTCTGAAGGCCAGAAAAAACTTAATCCTTTCCAGGCTATCATTGCTAATAAGCCTAGAACTGAAATTAAACTGATGCTCACTGCACCACCGGTCATCCAAATCCAAGGAGAACCAGACTTAAACCACTGCTTTACCATGTCATGTCTCTCCGCTTACATTGAGCTATATTTTTCACGCAGTTGCTGGCGAACAAATTCAGCGACTGTGTTAAAAATGAATGTGAATATGAATAGTACAAAGGCCGCTAAGAACAATATTCTGTAATGCGAACTACCTACTTCTGACTCAGGCATTTCAACTGCAATATTTGCTGCAAGCGTACGCATACCTTGGAAGATGCTCCAATCCATAATAGGTGTATTACCCGTTGCCATAAGTACAATCATGGTTTCGCCAACAGCGCGGCCAAGTCCCATCATTACCGCAGAGAAAATACCAGGGCTTGCTGTTAGTAATACAACACGTATTAGTGTTTGCCACTGTGTTGCACCTAATGCTAATGAGCCATTTGATAAATGCTTTGGAACACTAAATACGGCGTCTTCTGCAATTGAGAATATAGTTGGAATAACTGCAAACCCCATCGCAATACCTACAACCAGCGAGTTACGTTGATCGAATGTCATACCTAGCTCATTTGTTAAGTACTGACGTACATTGCCGTCAAACATCCAAAGCTCAACAAATTCACTCATCGCAAACGAAAACCAGCCAATAAGTAAAACGACCGGAATAAGGATAATTGAATGAGATCCTTCAGGAATTCGATGACGAATTTTGGTTGGTAATTTAGTCCAAGCTAAACCTGTCGCTAACATACCTAAAGGTAATAATATGAGTAACCCAACAATTGCAGGTAAGTGCTCTTCTATCAATGGAGCTAACCAAAGACCGGCTAAAAAACCTAAAATAACGGTGGGTAATGCTTCCATTATTTCAACAGTAGGCTTAACTACCTTACGTAATTTACTCGACATAAAGTATGCCGTGTAAATTGCCGCCGAAAGCGCAATAGGCACTGCAAATAACATCGCGTAAAGGGCTGCTTTTAATGTACCAAACGAAATTGGAACTAATGAAAACTTAGATTCAAAGTCATCACTGGCTGATGTTGACTGCCATATATAACCTGGCTCTGGGTAACCTTCGTACCATACTTCTTGCCAAAGCGCTGACCAAGTAACTTCTGGATGCTCGTTATGTATTTCTAATACTGTTAGTTTGTTATCCGCTAAAATTAATGCAGCATTTGAACGTGGTGAAATTGCAAAGTTTTGTATTGCGCCTTCACTTACTTTACCTTGCCATAATTTTGCTTCGCTTGTTGTGTAGTACACCCCAAGCTCACCGTTACTGCTGGTCGTAAAAAAAGTACGACGGTAGAACTCTGTAAATACATTTAATTTACTTTGCTTAGTCGTTTCAAATGAACGTATTTTTTGATATTCGCGGCCAGTGTCAGTGTTAACTTCAAACCACTGCGAAACTTCGCCGTTATCATTGGCAAGCATTAATGAGTTTGCACCTGCTAGTAATTGTGCAGATACAATATTGGCATTTTCTTCGTTAGCTGAAAGTAGCTGAATTTGCTCTACATCACTTGGGTCACGTGTATCGTATACATAAACTTGATTAGCAGAACGTACAAAAGTACGGGTTGTATCTGGCGACATTAATAGCTCATCTACACGCCCTTCAACATCTAGCTCTGTGCGCTCAACAACCCACTCAACTTCGCCAGTAAACATATTCTCTTCAGCAACAAAACTGCTAAACAGCACCCGTTTGTCTTCTGTAAGTGCGACAACGGCTGTTCTGTCTTCATAGTGGCTAAATGCAAAGCGTTTAATAGCTGCGCCTTGTTCATCTACTTCCAGAGCCATTTCCCCAAGAGGAAAGTCTAAACGAGGCGTTAATTTACGCTCGTTATTAGGAAAGGTGACCAAAAATTTAGGTGCTACGACCATTACAGTGCCATCTTTTAAACCAAACGCATAATGCCCTTGAAAAGGCGCGCTAGTTGCAAAGCTTGTTGCATCACTTGGTAGCTCGGCGTTTAATGTTTTAAGCTTTTTACCAAAGCTGCCATCTTGCACACTGTAAAAATCAACCTGCCCTTGCTGACTTAATAAATAAGCAACTTCAGTTTGCTCTTCTACACCTAGGCCTGCTATTTGCTGCGAATTAGCGACCTGAAAGCTATCGCGTTTTTCTACTTTTGCTGATTCAAAAATTGGCTGTACTACATAAAGAAGGTAAAAGAATATTAATAGCAGTGCTACCAATACCATTATCCCACCTGCGGTTATACCAAATTTGGCAAACCGATCTTTAAATAGACGGCTTCGATCCGTATTAAAAGTCGGTTTATTCGGATTTGAAGTCATCAAAACACCCTTAAATCTTAACGTTGTATAAATTATATTTCATCAAGATGACAGTAATGTTACAGCAGTAATAATAAGCACGTTAAAACGGTTTTAAATAAAACTAGCGAAGAAAATCGCTAAATAAGTCTCATATAGATGATTTTTAAGTGAACTAAATTATAAAATAATTGGACAAAGCATTTATCGAGGTCAATACTAAAAGAGTACTTACTAAATAAGAATGACTATTAATACCACGTATGGTCAACACAACCATATTCACTTTTATCATTTTAAAATCAACGATTTATAAAAAGTGCAACAACACACAATTTAGATTAGACAATACACTTAATGCCTATGCATTTACTTTCTTTGGGCTTAAAAAGAGAATTATTTATGAAGCAGTTGGTTATAACTATTCTAGGGCAAGATCGCCCTGGTTTAGTAGAGAGTATCTCATCCGTCGTGTTACAAAATCATGGCAACTGGCTAAGCAGTAACTTAAGCCATTTATTAGGTCATTTTGCAGGTATTATTCAACTTGAAGTTGCTGAGGAACACCTTCAATCACTACAAAGCGCTTTAAATAAGTTACCTAAGTTAGACGTTCGAATTGAAACCGGAAACACAGAAATTGAACCATCAACATTAGAACAAATCAATCTGGTTATTACAGGTAACGATCGCCCAGGTATTGTTCAAGAGTTGGCGAGTGTAATACGCCACAAAGGCGCTAACATTACTCATTTAAATTCAAGGCAGCAAAGTGCGCCTAATTGGGGGGTGCCTATTTTTAGTGCTGTTGCTACCGTTACTTTACCCAATGGTATGAATAAAGATGAAGTCATTGAAGCATTGGAATCAATAACAAGTGATTTAATTGTAGATACAGAAGAAGTTTGACATCCCTATGTGCGTGCCACACGTTGACACGCATATTATTCTAGCCACTCTATCAAAGCCCTCTGCGGGTTATTTAACGCAGACATAAAATAAGCCGATACAAGCATCGGCTATTTTAAATGGTTATCTTATAAAGCTACATATCCATATGACGATTCGTACTTTGCATCATTTGCTTTATACCTTGCTTTTCCAGCTCTAGTATTTGTTGCAGCTTTTCTTGGCCACTTTGAGTTTCAGCGCGCTCAAGTAAGTATTCGTATAATTCAATTACCTTTTGATGCTGCTCTGATAAGTAAGCTTGAATAACTTTCTCATCAAATTGCTGGTCTTTACTAATGTCTTCGAAAGTAATTAGCTCAGGATTTTTAGCAAAGTATTCATAACAGTACGTATCGAGCGTATTTATTTCGGTTATCGCTTTAAACCCGACTAAATCTTCAGCGAGTTTTTTTTCGTAATTTAGGTAGTAGTCCACCAGCATTGCATTATGTTCATCGAGTAAATCCTTTACGCTATGAAAATTAGCCGCCATTTGCGTATGAAACAAAACGGTCCAATCGTATACCTCTTTAATTGTTTTAACTTGCATGTGCATTCCTTACTTAGTTGACTGTATAGGTACTACAGTGCGTAAAGCGTGCCAATTAAAAAACCATTTAAAAACAGAAGGTTAATTTTAAAGCGAATATTAATTAGCAATTTAATAGAATAACTTACAAATTATAGGTAATTTTTATAGAGCAATGCGTGAGTAGTAACAGCATTGCTCTGTCGTCTTGTTGCTTTATATTATTTAAGTCCTTGTTTGCGCCACAGCAAGTAAACAGCAGGAATAACAAGTAAGGTGAGTACAATTGCACTACCCATACCGCCAACCATAGGCGCAGCTATTCGACTCATTACTTCGCTTCCGGTGCCCGTGCCATAAAGTACAGGTAATAAACCGATAATAATTGTCGCGACAGTCATCATAACCGGGCGTACTCGAAGCCCTGCACCTTCAATAATAGCTTGCTGTAATTGCACTAAACTAAGTGGCTTACCTGCCTGCTCTGCTTCGATGCATTTTTCTTGATAGGCCTGGTTTAAATACACCAGCATAATGACCCCTATCTCTACCGCTACCCCAGCTAAGGCAATAAAGCCCACACCTACTGCAACTGAAAAGTTAAAGCCCTCTAAATACATTAGCCATACGCCACCAATCATTGCCAGTGGCAACGTAGCCATAATAATAGTGACCTCAGCAAAGCTTCTAAAATTAAGGTAAAGCAACACAATAATTATTGCTAATGTAAGTGGTAATACATAAGTCAGTTTGTCTTTAGCGCGCTGCATGTATTCATACTGCCCAGCCCACGTAATTGAGTAGCCAGCTGGTAGTATTAGGTCTTTATCGAGCACTTGCTGAGCGTGCTCAACGTAAGTACCAATATCAACGCCATCTATATCAATAAAGCTCCAACCGTTTAAACGTGCATTTTCGCTTTTTATACCAGGCGGTCCATCTTCAATAAATACATTGGCTACATCACCAAGTGCTATACGCTGCCCTGTAGGCGTTACAATGGGTAACAACATTAGCTCTTCTGGCGAGTCTCTGTATGCTTGCGGGTAACGCAAATTAACTGGGTAGCGCTCTTGCCCTTCTACGGTTTGTGTTACGTTTGTACCACCAATTGCTGTAGATACAACTTGCTGTACGTCGCTAATGTTTAAACTATAACGCGCCGCTTTTTCTCGGTTTATATCTACTTTTATATAACGCCCACCTGCTACTCGCTCTGAGTAAACCGATGCGGTGCCTTGCACATCTTTTAAAAGCACTTCTATTTGTTGACCAATTTTTTGAATTTCACTCAACTTTGGTCCCGCAACTTTAATGCCCACGGGAGTTTTAATACCGGTTGCGAGCATATCAATACGTGTTTTAATTGGCATTACCCACGCGTTCGTCAACCCCGGAAACTTAACCAAACCGTCGAGTTCTTTTTTTAGTTTTTCAAGAGTCATCCCCTCGCGCCATTCGTTTTTTGGTTTTAACTGAATAAACGTTTCTATCATTGTAAGCGGCGCAGGATCTGTTGCTGTTTCTGCTCGCCCAACTTTACCAAATACTGTTTTAACCTCAGGTACTGTGGCAATTAGCTTGTCGGTTTGCTGTAGTATTTCGCGCGCTTTACCTACCGATAAACCAGGATACGTTGTGGGCATATACATTAAATCGCCCTCATCGAGTGGCGGAATAAATTCACTGCCTATTTTGTTTACCGGATAAAAGCCAATAACAGAAACAACCACCGCGAGTACCAATGTCATCTTTGGAAATTTAAGCACCCAGTTAAGTAGTGGGCGATACGCTGCGACGAGTAATCGGTTAACTGGATTTTTTTGCTCCGAAATAACTTTACCTCTAATAAAGTAACCCATTAATACCGGCACTAAGGTAATCGCAAGCCCAGCAGACGCTGCCATAGCATAGGTTTTAGTGTAAGCCAGTGGCGCAAACATACGTCCTTCTTGCGCTTCTAAAATAAATACCGGCATAAAGCTGACGGTAATAATTAATAAACTAAAAAATAATGCAGGACCCACTTCACTCGCCGATTTAGCCACAACTTCCCAGTGGTTTTCATTGGTAAGTGGCGTTTTTTCCATATGTTTGTGCATATTTTCAATCATGACGATAGCGCCGTCAGTCATTGCGCCTATCGCTATTGCAATTCCCCCTAAAGACATAATGTTGGCGTTAATCCCCTGCCAATACATAATTATAAATGCCGTTAAAATACCAAGCGGTAACGTAATAATCGCCACCAATGATGAGCGCACATGAAACAAAAACACCACACACACTAAAGCAACTACAATCAGCTCTTCAATTAGCTTACTTGTTAGATTATCTACCGCGTTATTAATTAAGTTGGAGCGATCGTACACAGGGACTATTTCAACGCCCTCTGGTAATCCCTTTTTAAGTGATTCTAATTTTGCTTTTACCAGCTCAATAGTTTTTTGTGCGTTTTCGCCATAGCGCATAATAACGATGCCGCCGGTCACTTCGCCTTCGCCATTAAGCTCTGCAATACCACGGCGCATTTGCGGTCCGACTCTAATATCAGCTACATCACGTAATTGCAGCGCAGTACCATTAGCGTTTACGCCAAGCGGAATAGCTTCTAGGTCGGCAACACTTTTAATGTAGCCGGTGCTTGTTACCATGTATTCTGCTTCAGCCATTTCAACTACCGAGGCGCCCATCTCTTGGTTGCCTTGTTGAATAGCCGTTTGAATAAGGCTAAGCGGGATACCATATGCACGTAATTTATCAGGCTCAACATTAACTTGATATTGCTTAACCATGCCACCAACAGCAGCCACTTCAGAGACTCCTGGTACGGTTTGTAGCTCAAACTTTAAAAACCAATCTTGTAAGCTTCGTAGCTGACTAATATCGTGTTTATTTGTTTTATCAACCAGTGCGTATAAGTAAATCCAACCTACGCCTGTTGCATCAGGACCAAGCTCTGGCGTAGCGCTATCGGGTAATCTACTCGCTACTTGGCTTAGGTATTCTTGTACTCGGCTACGCGCCCAATACAAATCAGTTTTTTCATCAAAAATAACGTAAACGTACGAGTCACCAAAAAACGAAAAACCTCTTACGGTTTGCGCACCCGGCACAGAAAGCATTGCTGTGGTGAGGGGAAATGTGACTTGGTCTTGCACTACTTGCGGCGCTTGCCCCGGATAAGTAGTTTTTATAATGACCTGAACATCAGATAAGTCAGGCAAGGCGTCCACGGGCGTATTTTTTATCGCAAACAACCCTCCACCCAGTAAAATTAATGTAAGCAACAACACAAAAAAGCGATTGCCAACAGACCAGCGAATAATGGCAGTTATCATAATGGCTCCTAGTGAGAACTGTGTTGCATAGGTTGCATAGTAGAATGATCAATCAGCTCTGCGTTTTGCGCTTTAGTAATTACAAATTCATCGTTAATAATGCTAAAAGTAAAATTAATATACTGGGCATTTTCAAACTGACTAATATCAATATCTGGCGCTAATACAAAGTCCATTGTGGCGGGTTCTCGATTCCATTTTTCAATGGCTTCTCGACTAATATTTATAATGCGATTTTGTGTATCTATGGCATTAATAGTGCCGTTAACCGTGGCGCTTTGTGGCTGCATATCCATGTTCATATTAGAGCCTGAACCAGAATCCGAGCTCATACCTGAGCTAATGCTAGAACTAGGCATTTCCATTCGTTTAAAGTCGGAGCTCTTACTTGACTCAGAATCTATTAAGAATTGCGCTGAGGTCACTACCGTGTCACCTGTCATTACACCTGACAAAATGACCGCTTCATTACTATTAATTTGCCCAACTTCGACTTCTACCGATTTAAAACGACCCTCACCTAATGCAATAACCACACGGTTTTGATGCTGCGTGCGAATTACCGCTTCTTTAGGGACTGTAAATTGCGCTTTACTCGCTTCAGCGTGAATGCTCACTTGTGCAAACATATTTGGTTTTAACCGATGATCTGCATTTTCAAACCTAAGCCTTACACGCAGCGTTCGGTTTTTAGCATCAAGCGCGGGGTAAATGTAATCAACCTTACCTTCCCACTTTTGACCTTTTAAGTAATCAAGCGTCATTGTTACAGGTAAACCAACGCTCACTTGTTCTGATTGGCGCTCGAACACTTCTGCCTCTACCCAAATTTCATCAAGCTGAGCAATACTCATCATTGATGTGCCTGGTTTAACGTAAAAGCCTTCTCGTACTGTTAGCTCATCTACCACACCACTTTGCTTTGCGTAAAAAGTAATATTTTGCATTATCTTTTTATTTTTTTGTAAACGTTCAATAAATCCATCAGACACATTTAACGACTCTAAACGTGCCTTTGCAGCACGAATTAACACGGTATTATTACGATTCACTGCCAATAAAAACTCTTCCTGTGCATTCACCAATTGTGGTGAATACAAAGTATATAAAGGCTCACCGGCTTTAACTTGTGCACCCTGCGCTTTAACGTACAAGCTTTCAATCCAGCCTTCTACACGCGGATGAATGTGAATAAGTTGGTCTTGGTTATATTGCACATACCCCACAGTATTTATATCGCTGTGAAGTGTTTTAAGCTCTACTTTGGCAGTTCTTACACCCAAGTTATTAATGACTGCAGGCGAAATAGTTACTGCACCTGGTCCATCCTGAGCGTTGCTATCGTTTTCATATACAGGGACTAAATCCATTCCCATTGGCGACAGCCCTGGCGCGTCACGCCTGTAATTACTATCCATAGGGGCTACCCAATATAAGGGCTGTTTTTCAGCGCTTTGCTGTTCATGCATTGCCGAGTTACTAGGTAAAAACTGCATTACTAAGGCGCCAATTAACGCAAATGCGCCCGCACCGACTAAGGCGGCAACAAATAACTTTAAATTAGTATTCACTATGTAATTCTCCAGTTTGTCCTGCCATTACTTGGGGGTCTAAGCTACTTGCATAATAATTAAGGCGAGCGGTAATAATATGCTGATCTACTTGAATATTAAGCGCGTCTATTTTGGCGTTAAGCTCACTAATACGCGCGCGCATCACGTCAGAAAAATCCCCATCGTCGCGCGTATAAGCATTTAGTGTTGCTTGAGATTGCTCTGACATTTGCGGTAATAACGTATTTTGATAAAGCGCATCGCGTTTTTGCAAACGAGCGAGTTGGCTAAACTCCTTAAAGTACATGCCTTTGAGTTTTTGAAGCGCCACCAGCTTTTGTGTTTTAGTAGCTTCTGCACTAGCAATAGCCGATTTAACCTGTTGATCTTGTCTGTTATCAGTAAACAATGGCAAATCAATGCTAAATCCTACTGAAAGTAAATCAGCTCGCGACTCCCCCATAGGCGTATCATCTCGGTAACCATAACCCACATTAACGCCCATTTGAGGTTTGTAACTTTGCTTGGCGAGTGCAACTTCGGTTTGCTTTGCGGTGACGGTTTTATCTATCGCAATAATTGCGGGGTGCGCCATAAGCAACTGTATTAATTTATCAAATTCAAGGTTTTCAAAATCAACAAGCCCTGTGGTTTTAGTAAACTCGGTGTTTAAAGGCTGCATAAGCATATTCATAGGTAACCACTGTGCTAAACGGTTTTTAGCACTTTCAAATTGCTGCTCAAGCATAACCAGCTTATCTTCAAGGCGAGTGAGCTCTAATTGCGCACGAATAATATCTTGCTGGCGTGTTTTACCTAAGGTACTTGCGTAGCTTGCTTCGGTAATTTCAATAAGCTGAGTAAATAACCCTTTATCTTGCTCAATTAAAGCAATACTTCGCTGAGCACGATACGCGTTTAACCACGACTCAATCACAATTGCTTTTACTTGTGCTAAGCGATCGGCGCGCTGCCAAGGATATTGTTGAGCAGACTGAGCTAATGCCTTTTGTTTAAGTGCTAAACTATCCCCTCGGCTAAACTTTTGGCTCAAATCGACTTTAAGCTGCGTCATCCCTTCTTGATCAAACGCATAACCGTTAGTAGGTAAGTTAAGTAAGCCAACCGTTAAAACAGGATCGGGTAAGGTGCCTGCGGCAATACTTTGCGCTATTGTGGCATCTTCTTGGTAGCCACTCGCTTTTAGCCATGGCTCATGCGTTAGTGCATAATTAAGCGCTTGCGTTAAGCTAAGCGTTTGCTCATTGCGGGCTTGCTTTAGCGTATCGATATTTAGGTTATTTGAATTGTTTTGCGCATTAACAGCTGTGCTAAATAACACAACACTACATAATACGGCTTTAATACTTACAGCGTGGTTCATCACCTGCTCCATCTAAAAATAAAAGAAATTCTTAAATTAGGAAGCAAAAAAGGTGTTTAGGAGTTTTACAAAAACCTTTTATATCAATTGCATTGAATTAATGATCTATTATTGCGGTAGGGAAATAGCTCTATAACAAGGAAAAAATTACGCAGTATAGTTGCTTTATATAAGTAATTTTTAACGCAGTTAGAGAGGTATTTAGTTCCTAGAATGAGCATGTTTTCAATAAAATTGATATTACACCTATCCTGCTATTAAGCAGACATGGGAGGGCGGTAGAGTGAACGAGGTATATTAATTTGTGTAGTAAATACACTTATATTTACTTTTTCAGATTCAAGTAAAGTAACGCTAAATAAAGTATCAACATTAAGCATTGAATTAGCAGCGCAGCCACTGATAGGGCATTTGCAATCATTTTGTGGCGTACTTTCGTCGTCGCAACAATCCATCTGCATCATATTTTCAGACATGCTAGCGACAGCTGTTGTATCACTACTTTGTGTCATTGGCATTTGGGCATGCATTGCTGTTTTCGTTGGCATATGTGGCATTTCGCATACCATAGCTACAGACGCAACTGCCTGACCCACAAAAGTGAGCAGTAAAGTTATCATGAGTAAACTAGAGTAAAAACGTTGCAACATTATGCCTTTTAATAAATTTTAAAATGATTGTAAGATAACCTAACGGCAACCACAAATACTTTAATTATGTAGACTGCGGTTTTTCAGGTGTTTTAATTAAGTTACTCGCTATAATTGCAAATATACAATATGCGCTAAAATACCAAAAGCCCTCACCAAATTGGGCATTCATAACAAGTAGCTCACCACTTTTACCATGAGCGTTACCTGCTAGGTAAGTCACTATTAATGCAATAACAAATACATCAACCATGCTCCACTTACTTAATGCACAAATAACCAGACCGAGCTTTTGCTTCAACCCATTCAAAGGTAGGCAACAATAAAGCAATTGTAATAGCAGCTTCAAGCTTGGAATAACAATAGAAAACAAACCCACTAAAGCAGCTACAAATAAATTATTATTGCTAGCAAGCTCTTTAACTGTGCCTAAAATACTTTGTGTTTTGTTATAGGCGCTAATCTCGCCCTCTAACTTATCAAGCCCTAGCATATTCGAGAACATCATTAGCATACTGCGAGTTCGACCATCGCCCTCTTCAGCAAGCATTTCAATGCCCGCTTGCGCTAGTTTTGATTTATCTATGTTGCCCTCTATTGTTAATACTGGTTTTGTAATACCAGGAAACAATAAACAAAGAGCAACCACTACACTTATAACCGACAACCAATTACGCATATTTATTCTGCTATTGCCTCAATAATGTCATCACTGTATAAAACAGCATCCAATAAAAAATTAAATATATCGCCAATATGCAGCTCTGAGTTTATGTTGGCCAAATGGACCATAGCTTCATCTATATTATCTAATTCAAACTCTTTTATAAGCGATAAACAGTTCCCTAAAATGCCGCTCTCTAATAGTAACGCATCAGATATTGCAGCATCTAAAGTAAACTCTTTAACTATATCTTTTAATTCAGCATCTAAAATAGCATCAAGCACCGAGAACAAACCCACCAGATACCCTTGCTCGGTCAACTCTTTATTATTTTGCTCCAATATTAGCGACATAAATTGAGCCCGCGTTAAAGCAAGCTTAGTTAATTCGGTTGGTTTTTCGACCCCCAACTCACTAATTGCTAATACGCGAACAAATTGTCTTATTGTGTCCTCACCTAAATAAATAACCGCTTGTGAAATAGACGTAATGACTAAATTTGCTTTGCCTGAACGCGCGTTAGCTAGCTTTAAAACCCTCGCTGTTATGGCGACATCTCTGGCCACTCGTTGATGAACTTCTTTAAAGCAAAGTGTTTCTTTTGCTGTAAAACGCAATAGATCAAAAACGGTTAGCTTTGAAGGCTCTACACCTTTATACGTAATCATTTCTGGGCGAGAAAAAAAGAACCCCTGAAATAAATCGCAGCCAGCCAATTTTAATACATTAAATTGTTCATGCGTCTCTATTCGTTCAACAATTATTTTTGCATGTGGATTTGCGCGTTTTATTTTTTTAATGCGCATATTGGTTTTAATAACCGGATCATCTATCTCAATTTTTATGTAATCAACATGTGCTAACAGTGGCTCCCATTTTGGATCGCCATCGTAATCATCAAGTGCAAAAACATAGCCTTCTTTTTTAAGTTCTTGCACACGCTCAGCCACCAGAGGAATATTACCCGTGCGCTCCACTATTTCAATAACACTATTTTCTGGCAATAAAAGTTTGGGGAAGTTATCGAGAATAGTTTCTGATGACAAGTTTATAAAAGCTAAATGATGTGCGGTAAGTCTATCTAAACCAACCAACATTAAAGCATTAAAAAATAGGCGGCTTGTCGCATGGACATCAGAAGTGCCTACAGGAAACGCATTATTGGCTGAGTCTCTATAAAGCAATTCGTACGAGAAAACATTTTGGTCTATATCAAAAATAGGTTGCCGCGCAACAAACTGAGTTATTTTTTGTACTTCATCAGGTATGTTATGTAATTTCACTTGGCTCTAAACCTATAAATAAAAGATGGCAAAACAGCCAATAATATTTGTACTTTAATGCAACACGCATAAGATAAATATAGTCGTCATTGCAAAAATGTTAAAATTACACAACACTAATATAAAATATTAATATAAAAGGTAGAGATTTGACTAACTTTATTCGATTATTAGTACTGAGCCCTCTGCTATTTGTATTTTTTAGCTATGCCAGCATTAATCCTACTCCCCTCAAATATAATGTTAGCGCGTCAGGGAGTCATTATCCATATTATACAAATGATCCAGAAAAGCCTGGCATATTACCCGAAATTATTGAAAAAGTACTCGATGATGCCAATATTGCAGCTTCTCATATCGGCCTACCTACAAAGCGTATTACCAAATATTTACAAGATGAAATAATCGATTTTGATGTTATTTCATTAGAATGGCTCTCAAAGAGTGAGAGAAATGACCCTCGTTATGTTTTTTCAGAGCCGCTCATTTATGCCACAGAAATGATTGTTACCTTGCCTAAAAATGCCCAGCACTGGCAAAGCGTTGATAGCTTGAAGGGTAAAAATATAGGAACGGTACTAGGTTACTATTACTTTAATGACAACACCTTTGAGCGTGTTGACTTTCCATCCGAAAAAGAACTTATGACAGCTCTATCAAGAAACCGTGTAGAAGCGGCACTAGTAGGTAAGTTAACTGCGCTCTATTGGGCAAAGCAGTTAGGGATAAACATTGCCTTTGGCGCACAGCATTCCCATGGTTTTTTAAGAATTCGCTTATTGAGCAAACATAAAGAATTATTGCCCCAAATAAACCTAGCAATTAAAAACCTTCACGCTCAAGGATATATAAAAACTATTGAAGATAAGTATATGAGTAATATACCCAGACAAAATTAAGGGACTAATGGCGCAGAGCTCGTGTTTTGGAGTACAATAGCAGCAAATGTTAACTCGACCAGAATCAGAAAGAGCCCCATGAGTATTGAAAAAGCCTTAATCGAACGTAGTAATAATCAATGTGAATTGTGTGCAGCCACCGAGAACTTATCTGTTTATGAAGTACCACCGGTAACTGAAACCCACTCAGATAAATGTATTTACACGTGTCAAACATGTAAAGATCAAATCGAGAATAACAGCGAAATAACGCCTACGCATTGGCACTGTTTAAACGATAGCATGTGGAGCCAAACTCCTGCAGTACAAGTTGTAGCTTACAGAATGCTTTCGCGTTTAGCGCCTGATAATGGCTGGGCACAAGATGCGCTAGACATGATTTACCTTGAAGAAGATACGCTAACGTGGGCTAAAAAAGCACTTGCTGAAGATGACGATTTAAAGCATGTAGATAGCAACGGTGTAGTACTTCAAGCAGGCGATACTGTTACCCTAATTAAAGACTTAGACGTTAAAGGTAGTAGCCTTACAGCTAAACGCGGAACAGCTGTTCGTAATATTGGCCTAACCAGCAACCCTGAACATATTGAAGGGCGAGTTGACGGCCAGCGCATAGTTATTTTAACTAAGTTTGTTAAAAAATAATCGTTTGTTTTTAATTATTAAAGGCGCTAATGCGCCTTTTTTTATGTTTAAAATAAGTTAAGGAATGATTAAGTCACTAGGTAATACACTAGGGGGATAATATTGAGTAAGGATAACAAACATGGAAAAGCATCAAGCAGTACATTCACGTAAAAAAGCACTTACAGGACTTAGTTTATTAGCACTGAGCGCTTTTGCTATAACCGGTTGTGATCAACAAACAAAGCCGACTGAAAATACAGAGCAAGCAAAATCAATATCTACTCTAACTACCCAAGTTAGCTACAAAGATCGCAGTATGCTTCGCCCCGGTTCACAGTTAATAGTTACGCTTTCGGATGTATCTAAAATGGATGTAAAAGCAGATATAATAACCCAAGAAGTGATTGATATAACCCAAGCCCCACCATTTACTGTAGAGCTAACTTATGATGCCAGTAAAGTTAACGATAAACACCGCTATAGCCTAAGCGCCAGAATCATAAATAAAGACAAAGTACTTTACACAAGTACCACAAATAACGACCCATTTAGAGAATCACAGCTAACTGGCCCTTATAAAATTGAGCTTTCAAAAGTATCCGTTGAAAAGCCAGACGTAACGCTTACAAACACGTACTGGAAAGCAATAACAATCAATGCTCAAACAGTAAATGTTACAACTAAAGAGCCGTTTATTCAGTTCGATAAAGACTACCGTGTTAATGGCTTTTTAGGCTGTAATAATTTTAGCGGAAGTTATAGCACCGAGCAGCACACAATTACACTTAGTCAATTAGCGAGTACAAAAAAGATGTGTTCGGAGAATATGGACCAAGAGGCAGCTATGTCTAACGTACTTAACAATACTTCAAAGTGGGAAATTACAGGCGAGTCACTAAAACTTAAAAACAACAGCGGTAATACGCTTGCTACTTTTAACGCTGTTTATTTTAATTAATATTTAGCTCCCTAATATATGTGTTACCTAACACATTCGTATTGATTTTAAATAAAATGCCCAGCAAAGCTGGGCATTTTATCATTCATTATAAGCGCTATTTAAAGCTACTCATCAACGAGTTGTTCACTTCTGTAAAAACCACTTGGCTCACTTAACAAATCAACAAGTTCAGGCATTATTGCATCCATTGTTTGCTTTAGCTTCCATGGAGGGTTAATTACAATCATGCCCGATGCTGTCATGCCGTGTACGTCAGTATCCGCTTCAGTGCCTAATTCAAATAACTGAATGTTGCGCATTCCTGAATCAATTAAGCCCTGCTCCATATTATCAATGCGTTCTCTGTCTACTACCGGATACCAAATCATATAAGTACCTGTAGCAAAACGCTGATGAGCTTTAACTAAGGTTTTTACAACCGTTTCGTAGTCATCTTTAATTTCGTACGGTGGGTCAATTAATACACACGCTCTGCGAGATGCTGGTGGTAATAATCCTACTAAGCCGGTAAAGCCATCTTCTCCGCGCACACGAATGGAGCGCTTACCTTGCATATTTTCTTCAAGTAATAATAAATCGCGCGGGTGCAGCTCAAAAAACCAGCCCTTATCTTGGCGGCGCAAGTAATGCTCTGCAATTTTTGGTGAACCTGGATAAAATTCAAGTTCGTCAGTGTCGTTAAATGACTTAATTAATTCAATGTACTCATTAAGCTCAGCATGTTCACTTTTATGTTGCCAAAGTTTTTCAATACCATCTTGATACTCTTGCGTCTTTTGCGCATCAGCAGCTGCCAGTTCAAAAAAGCCAGCACCTGAATGCGTGTCTATATAATCAAGCGGTTTATCTTTAATTGTTTGATAATTTAGTACTTGTGCCAGTACTAAATGTTTAAGTACATCGGCAGGATTACCCGCATGAAATGAGTGTCTGTAACTAAGCATTATTTATTTTCGCCATACGCAATTTAATATCGTAAGTGAACCATAAGCACTAGGCTTTGGCAACTCACACCAAGATAAGAGAGTGTTAAAGTGAACCATTTCTGAATGAAAAAGCTCATATGCTGAATTATCCCTTAACGCAGAAGAAAAATCAGCTAAAACCACCGTAAATGCTGGCAAATCAACACACTTTGCTTTACATTTGCATGACATTAATTACAGTTATATGAGCGCCTTTATGAACAACACTACTCTTCAACAACTCGAACAACTGATCGATTCTTTAATCGAACGTAATAATCAATTACAAACAGATGTTGCTACTTTAAAAGAACAGAACACTAAACTAAGCGATGAAAACGAATTACTACAGCTTGAAGCTTTAGAAAATGAAGAAAAGCAAAAAGATGCCAGCACTACTTTATCTGGTCTTCTTGATAAATTACAAAGCGCACAACAGGCTAGCTAATGTCTGAGCTGCAAAACCAGCGGGTCACTGTTGAGTTGCTAGGTAAAGAGCAGCAATTTGCTTGCCCCGAAGGGCAGGAAGATGCATTAATAGCAGCAGCTAAAAATCTAAATGACTTAGTTGAGCAAATGAAACAACGCTCAACCGTTAGAAACGATCAAAAAGCCCTACTAATGGCAGCATTAAACTTAAGCCACGAATTGCTAGAAGCAAAAACACAGGCTACAGTTGAACAACAGCATCAAGACCAATTGATTGATAAACTCAGTCAGCATTTGGCTAATGACCCCAAACACCAAAAATAAAAAGCGCATACTGCGCTTTTTGTTTATTATTAAAGTAATTAAACCTCAGCGTAGAGATAATAAATGAAGTTAAAACTTTCAAACATAACCTCTTCATGTAAGCACTTACTATTGGCATGCACTTTATTATCAATAGCACCTAGCACCTACGCTGCCGTTACTTGGAATACAATAAACCCTCATGTTCAGTTTTTAAAGCAACAAGACAAGCTTCGCTTTTACGACTCTAACCAAGTATTAATTGAAGGCGAAAAATGTGCCCTACTGGTTGATACGAGTGCCAATTTTGCTGCAGTTGAACAACTTGCTGAAGATCTAAAAAAACGCCTTAAAACACCTTTATGCTATTTGGTTGCCACGCATTACCATGACGATCACTTGCTAGGTATGGCGGTTATGCAAAATTTTTATCCTGATGCCAAGCTCGTTGTTCATCAGCAAGTAAATAAAAATTTTAGCCTTTACCAAACAGCATATACCGACAAACTAGACACCTATGAAAAGAGCATTGAGCTGAGCTACCAACGATTAGCGAATGTCCCTAAAGAAGAGCAAGCTAAATGGCGTGATAAGTTAAAGCTTGCAAAAAAGCGACTTTTTCGCTGGCAGGAGTATCAGCTTAGCAAACCCGAAATAGTCATTAATAGTCGTAAAATTATCGACCTTGGTGGTTTTGAGGTAACGCTTGAGCCGCAGCAAGCCCATACTAACGGTGATTTAACTATTACTACTAATAATGGCAGTGTGCTGATTGGTGGCGATATCGTTGACTGGCTTCCTTACCCTGGTCACGGCGAACTTAATAGTTGGCAAACGTTGCTTAAGCGATATATTAACGATGAAAAGCTCGCTACTATTATACCTGGTCACGGCGGCACATTAACAAAAGAGCAGCTGAAACAGCCACTATCATTTTTAACAGCCATAACAGAGCATGTTAAAAACAATAAAGATCAAAGTATTGAGCAATTAATGCTGTCGTTTCCTGAATCAGTTATTGAGCCTTATAAACAAGAAGCGCTTAATATAAAATCGAGTAACTTTTTTTTACAAGCAGGCCTAAATCGCGTAAAAAGCGCAGAATAACTCAACACAACGGATTGTGTTAAAATAATAAAAGGAATTTACAAAAGTGATCACTATGCGCAGTTTGGTTTTATGTTGTTTGGGTATTTTGTTATTTGGTTGTCAATCAACGGAGCAAGAACCACAAGACGCTCCACAAATATTTACTCATTTTGAGCCTGACTATACTTATGATATTGACGAGGGAGTAGCTCAAACGCCTCAAGTTAATGAGCTAGTTACGCCACTTCAATTCAAAAAAACAATCGTAAAAAAGCGCCCACCAAAAACCACCGATCTGTGGGTGCATATAGCCAATAATCTACACTTTACGATTTATCAAAATCGCGCTTTAAAAAAGCGTATCAGCTGGTATGCAAAGCAACCTAACTACTTACAAACGGTGAGCAAACGTGCAGCGCCTTACCTGTATCACATCGTAAAAAAAATTGAGCAAAAGCAATTACCTATGGAGCTCGCATTACTACCATTTGTAGAAAGCGATTTTAGACCAACAATAGCCTCATCACAGCAAGCTGTTGGTGTTTGGCAGTTAGTTGGCGCAACGGCGCATCACTTTGGTGTTAAGTCAGACCAATGGTATGACGGGCGCCAAGACGTACTTGCTTCAACCGATGCTGCGCTTGATTACTTAAGTTACTTACATAAACGCTTTGATGGTAATTGGCTACATGCTTTGGCCGCTTATAATAGTGGTGAAGGCCGTGTTAAACGTGCAATCGAAAAAAACAAAAAACGCGGTAAAAGCACCGATTACTGGTCGCTCAGTCTGCCAAAAGAAACCGCTGACTATGTACCCAAATTACTCGCTTTAAGCCATTTAGTTAAACACCCACAAAAGGGCATTAAACGCCCAAAGCTTGCATATAAACCATTTACAACACAGATGAACATAGGCCAGCAGTTTGACTTTTCAGTCATTGCCAAGCTCTCTGGTATAGGTTCAAAGCAGTTACATGCTATTAATCAGGGATATTTAAAAAATCAAAGCTCACCTAACGGGCCGCACACTTTACTGCTGCCTATAGGACAAGAAACATTATTAAAAAGTCAGTTCTTCAAATCAAATTTTGCTGGAGAGTACATCGTTAAACAAAACGATACGCTTTACAGTATCGCCAGGCGTTTTAGTATGTCTGTAAAAGCTTTAAAACAACTTAATAATAAAAATAATAATTTAATAGGTGTTGGAGAAAAGTTATTAGTTGGGCAACCTAAAACTCTGCCAAGCACATTAACTGTTGATTACAAAATCAGCCCTTATTTAGAACACCAAGAGATTGCGATCCCCACCATTGAAATAGATTACGAAGTTAAGTCGGGCGATAGCCTTTGGAGTATAAGTCAGCTTTACGATGTACCTCATAGCGACTTGGCAAAATGGAACAAACTCTCTGCATCGAGCATTTTAAAGCCTGGCACTCAATTAGTACTGTTTATACCACAGGCTGAAAAGCAAAAAGCAGCACCAATAAAAAAAGATTTACTGCTAGATTTACAAAAAACACTAAATCAGCCACGTTAAGTTTATAAACAAGTATATTTCGCGTAAAATTGCGCCCTAACATAGTTATTATTTGAAGAGACAAGCATGCAAATTAGCAAAAATTCAGCAGTTGAATTTCATTACACCCTTAGCGAAGCGGGCGAACAAATTGAAAGTAGCACAAACGAAGCGCCACTTACTTACATTCATGGCAGCGAAGGCATGCTTCCTGGTTTAGAAAAAGCACTTGAAGGCAAAGAAGCTGGCGAAAAATTTAGTGTAACTCTAGAACCAAGTGAATCGTACGGCGAGCGTGTTGATGACTTAATTCAACGTATTCCGCTTAAGCACCTACAAGGCGACGTTAAAGTATGGAAACCAGGTATGACAGCAATGGTTAGCTCTAACCAAGGTCGTCATCAGGTTACTATTGTTAAGGTTGGTCGTTTTAACGCAGATTGTGATTTAAACCACCCATTTGCGGGCAAAACACTAACGTTTGACGTTGAAGTTGTATCTGTACGTGAAGCGACGAGTGAAGAAGTTTCTCACGGACATGTGCACGCTGAAGGCGGCTGCGGTCACTCTCACTAGTTAGCAATAAAGGAAGTAAGTATGTCTAAAGTTGCAGTAGTTACAGGTGGTACAAAAGGAATTGGTCTAGCCGTTGTAAAGCGTTTGCTAAGTAATGGCTATAAAGTACATAACCTTGATATAGAGCCAAGCGAAACTGGTATATTTCATCAGTGTGATGTAAGTGATGTATCGGCGGTACAAAGCTGCATCAACGCTATCTGTGAACAAAGCAAACGTATTGATGTACTCGTTTCTAATGCTGGAAAACACTTAAGCGCAAATATAGAAAGCACCGATGAGCAAACTCTCGATGCACTTTTTGCGCTTAATGTTAAAGGCGCCTATGCCGCAGTACAAAGCGTATTGCCAAGCATGAAAGCGCAAAATAGCGGCGCTATTATATTAGTCGCATCCGATCAAGCAATTATAGGTAAGCAAAACTCTTTTGCGTATAACCTAACAAAACATGCCCTTGCCTCAATGGCCAAAACAACGGCGCTTGATTACGCGAGCTTTAATATTAGAGTAAATGCGGTATGCCCTGGCACAATAGAAACCCCGCTATTTCATAACGCGATAGATGCGTACTGCGCAAAAAGTGGCGCAAACAAAGCTGAAATAGTTGCCGAGGAAGCAAGTCTTCAACCGCTTAACCGATTAGGTCAAGCCGATGAGGTTGCTGCCCTTGTGAGCTTTTTAGCAAGTGACGATGCCAGTTTTATAACAGGCAGCCTACAAAGTATTGATGGTGGTTACACTGCCCAATGAGCATGCAAATTATTGACCCTCATGTGCATTTTTTTAATCTTGCCGAGGGGCAATATACTTGGCTACAAGGCGAAAACCCACCAGCATGGCCTAACCTAGAAAAAATTAAACAACCAATAAGTGCAGAGCAACTTGTTAAAAGTACTGATTTTGAACTTGCGGGTATTGTGCACATTGAGGCTGGGTTTGATAATCAATCACCTATAAACGAGTTAAACTGGCTAAGCTCGCATTTAAAAAACCTTTCATTTAAGGCTATTAGTTACAACCAAATTGATGCGCCCGCAGAGCAATTTAATCACGCGCTAAATGCACTGGCTCATTCAAGCCTTTGTGGTATAAGAGATATAACCGAAGACGATGATGCAGTGAGACTAAAAAGCCCTCATTGTATTAATAACCTTAATTTATTGGCTACAAATAAACTGCATTTTGAAGCTCAATTTGATATTGAAAATAGCGAAATAACCAAACAAATAGCTTACTACGCTAAGCAGCTACCGCAGCTTCAAATTATAATTAATCATGCAGGACTGCCAAGTAATTTAAATGACTGGCAACAAGGTGCTGAGTTACTTGCTGAGCACGACAACATAGCAATTAAATTCTCTGGTTTTGAATTACTACAACTTACCAGTGAGCAACAAGCCGCGTGTTTTAATTTTCTTTTTAATCACTTTGGCCAGCAGCGTATTATGTTTGCTAGCAACTTCCCTGTGTGCCAAATAAATACAAGCTACAACAACCTATGGCACTGCCATAAGGCGCTATGCTCAAACGATAAGACATGGCATGACCTTAGCTATGCAAACGCTAAGCACTACTACCAAGTTTAAGTAAAACTAGTTATATTAAACTCTCTTTTTATAATAATACGGCCAATTTATGAAAATGTACTTTTTACTAATCGTTGTATTTTCTGCGTTTTTTCTCAATGGCTGCATATCTCAAAATCCAGACCCTACACCTAAGCTGCAACATGCTCTACTGGCAAAGCCAAATAAAACAGCCGTTAGCAAAGCAATTAAAACACTTGTACATATACAAGAAACTCAATTAGCTGAGAATGTATTTACTACCAGCAGCACAGTAACCCTTAGCAATGTGGGTGGTAATAATATTATCGACACGCAAAGTCGCAATACACCCGATCAGTTTGAATTGATGATTAAAGGCAAGCAATGCTATATACGCCACCTTGATAGTAAAGCCACTATTGAGCTTAAAGACGTAGAATGTAGAATTAACGAGTTATAACAAGCTAAAACTTTACCAAACAAGTAAAAGCCGGTAAGTGACTAATCACTTACCGGCTTTTTAATGCATGACCTAAAGTTAGGTTAAAAGACTATTATTTTATTTCTACGCGTTGAGAACGCATAACAATCTCATCATTTAATTCAATACCCAACCCTGGCTCTTCTGACACTTCAAAGAAACCATTTTTAGGTTGTGGGTCTTGTAAACATAACTCGCGGTTCCACTTTTTAATCGCATAAGTGTGGTGCTCATGAATCAAAAAGTTAGGGATAGCCGTTTCTAAGTGCAGTGATGCTGCTGTTGCAACAGGCCCGCCACATACGTGAGCTTGAATACGCACATCAAAGATATCTGCGTAATCACACACTTTTTTGGTTTCGGTAAAACCACCACATAAACCAATATCAGGTTGCAGAACATCAATACTTTGATCTTCTAAATACGGGCGCACACCCCAACGATTATACAAACGTTCACCACCAGCAATTGGCACATTAACTTTATCTGCTACTTTTGCATGTAATGAATGGTTTAAATAGTTAACTGGCTCTTCAAAGTACATACAGTCAAATTCTTCTGCAATTTCACCCAACTGAATGGCTGTTGTCACGCCTGGTAAACTGTGGCATTCAAAAATAATATCCACTTCGTCGCCTACTGCTTCGCGAATAGCTTGCATACGTGCACGGTATAGCTTCATTTCAGTGCGTGAGATTATTTTTGTACGGTCGTAATAAGTATTGCCGTCTTTATCGTACTGAATTGGATCTACTTTTACTGCATCGTAACCTTCGGCCATCGCCTTTAAAGCCGCTTCTGCATATTCTTGCGGTTGTACTAGCGCTTTAAATTCGCTATCCCAGTCAAACTGTAATTGCGATGCGTAAGTGCGTAGTTTGTCGTTAACTTTACCGCCTAATAACTGGTATACAGGTAAACCAAGCGCTTTACCTTTTATATCCCAAAGTGCGGTATCAATTGCGCTCATTGCAGCATATACAACAGGTCCGCCGCCTAAACCCCAAAAACTCTCACGTAACATGCGTGACCATAGTTTTTCTGTTTGAAAAGGGTCGTGGCCGATTAAAAAGGCGTCGGCCATTTCTTTAATCATAGCCGCTGCAGCACTGTGACCTAAATCGTATGCAAGGCCCGCTTCGCCAACACCACTAATACCTTCGTCAGTATGAATACGTACAAACACAGGTGTCCAAGAAGGTCTATCAGGACAGTGAATATCAAATACTTCAACGCGATTTACTTTCATTAAAATTCCTTATTAACCGCTATGGGTTATTTTGCAAAACTAGGGTCAAGTCGATACGCTTTACGTAACATCGCAGGCCACGCAAGTTGCCCGCCAGTGCTACCACTGTGTACTACGTTTGCTTGATTATAAATATTGTCGATTATAGGTTGCGGTACTTCAATCACCTCTTGCGAGCTTGATTGTAGCGCTAGTTGAATTTCACACGCTCGCTGTAAATCATAAAAGCGCATAAACGCATCGCCTACCGTTGGGCCTACTGTTAAGCCACCGTGATTTACCAATAACATATGGTTAGTGCTGCCCAAATCATCTTGCAGCACTTTTCGCTCGTCGTCGTTTACTGCAAGCCCTTCGTAGCCATGATAAGAAAGCGATGGCAGTGAAAACATTGAATATTGGCTAAGCGGTAATAAACCATTTTTTTGTGTAGCGACTGCGATTGTTTCTTTAGTATGAAGGTGAATAACACAATGAGCGTCTTCGCGTACCTCGTGAATCGCACTGTGAATAGTAAATCCAGCTGGATTAATACTAAATGGCGTATCGTCAATAATGTTGCCGTCTAAGTCGACCTTTACTAAATTAGAGGCAGTTACTTCATCAAAGGTTAAACCAAACGCATTCACTAAGTAGTGGTCGGTGCCAGGCAAACGTGCTGATAAATGCGTATAGATTAAATCCCCCCAACGAAAGTGCTCTACCAGTCTATAACACGCGGCTAAATCAACACGAAGTTGCCACTCTTGTGCTGATACTTTATTTTTTAAATCGAGTTGGGGTAAATCAAACATAATAAGCCTTTTAAAAACGTACATTATTAACCTGTACGAACAGATGTTTAGAAGTCTAAAGCAGTCTCTATTTTATAGCAAACACCAAACAAAACAGCCACACTATTGTGTGGCTGTTTATAAAACTAAAATACCAATTGCATTAAAATGGTATAACTGCGTAAATTATTTTACGTTAGCTAGGTAATCTGCAATTGCTTCAAACTCTTCATCAGTTACCGTTGCAACCATTGCTTTCATAGCCATGGTCATACCGTTATTACGTGCACCTGACTTAATATCTTTCATTTGCGCTACTAAATAGTCTTTGTTTTGACCGTTTAGTTTAGGGTACATACCCATAATTGGTGCTTTACCTTCAGCGCCATGACAAGTTTGACAATTTTTAGCGGTATAAAGTGCAGCGCCATCGGCAGCAGCTGCATTAAACGAGAAGCTTGCGGCTAAAGTAATACCCGCGCCTAATAGTAGTGTTTTCATCTTGCTCATTGTATTTACTCTTCTTTTTTGACGGTTAGAAAAACTGTTCTATTGATTGTAGTAAACAATCAAATAAAAAGCATACGTACGAAACGACGCTAGACGATCAACTTAACCAAAAACCGCTAACTCGTTTCTGTCTCACTTTTATATACTTTAGCAAATAAAAATGAGCTTACCCTTAATAACTTATTACCACACTATATCATCTGGTACTTCAAAGTCTGCGTACGGGTCATCTTCATCTTTTGGTTTGTTTTCTGGCTCTACATGAAAAACAATATACTTTTCGTCAACTTCAGCCACTTTGCGTGCTGGTTCGTCGTCTAATACGTAAAACTGCCCTTCTAGTACACAAATAGCTAAACGACCGCCCGATAACGCTTTTTGCGTTTTCTCGTTCACGTCGATATTTTTTACTTTATTTTGATAAGTAAAATTAAATGTGCGCTCACCACGAATAGCGTCTTGGTTGTGGTGCTCTAAAATTTGTTTAACACGCGCTTCTTGTTCGCGCTGCTTTAAGCTCACTTGGCGTGTTTGGTTAAGCTCTTCAGCTTTTTTTTGCTGCTCTAGCTTGGTTTGTTGAATATGCTTTTGCAGATCACTTGGGTTGCTAGTAGCCCCTTTCTTTTGCTTTTTTTGTTGCTTACGCTTTTCTGATTTAGCAACTTTAGCATTATGCGATGTTGTTAATCCTGCTTGAAGCAATTGGTCTTGTAATGAACCCATGACTTTGTTCCACTAAAAACTAATATTATCGCTATTTTAATCACCAACGAGTTCAAATAACAGCGCTATCGACATTAATCTAGCAAACTAGTTAAAACAAACCATGATATAGCGCAATGGCTATGGTTTTAATTATGAATTAAAAGCAATTTTTAATACAATACCAGACAACCAATCAGCAAATGCACAAGCCATATAATGCGTTTACCTCATCTACTCGTTTGCTCGGTATTTATATTTTTTGTGCTTTATGCACCGCAACCCCTACTTAGCCTTTTTGCGAGCGAATTTAATGTAGCACCTGCGGTAGCTGGCAGCTTAATGACTGCAACTATGCTGCCTTTAGCCATTGCCCCGCTCGTTTATGGTTTATTTTTAGCAAAAATAAATCCACTACTCATACTACGTATTGCAATGGTACTTTTAGGGCTTAGCTGCTTACTTTTTATTTATGTACCTAGCTTTGAGCTTTTATTATTAGTCAGATTTTTACAAGGTTTAACGCTCCCCGCAGCTTTAACAGCAATGACTAGCTATATAGGCATGAGTTATAGCGCCGATACACTTCAAAAAAATATGACCCTTTATATTGGTAGCAGTATAGTTGGTGGTTACTTTGGACGTGTGCTTGCCGCTTTGTTCAGCGACTTATGGAATTGGCAGAGCTTTTATTACGTAATTGCTTTTATGCTTATTTGCTTAGCTTTGACAATTAAGCATTCTCGCTTTACAAACCCAGCTAAACAGTCGCAGCTCTCCCCACTCGATTACATTAAACAACTTAAAGAAGGCGCTGTACTTAAAGTTTACGGCTCCGTTTTTTGTATGTTCTTTTGTTTCGCTGCACTACTTAATTACTTACCGTTTATATTACAAAACACATTTTTAATTACCAATACTCGTGACATAGGTTTAGTTTACAGTGGTTATTTAATTGGTGCCCTCGCCTCTATTGCTGCACCTTGGTTACTTAAAAAAGTCCCTTCGCCTTGGCATTTATTAACTGCGGTATTTAGTTTTTATAGTGTGAGTATTATTTTATTAATGAGCCATCAGCTTAGCTTATTTTTAATCGCATTTACTTTGTTTTGTGGTGCTATGTTTGTGATTCATTCAACTGCCGCACCGCTCGTTAATAAAATCAGTAAAGCCCCACCAAGTGTAACCAATGGCGGATATGTATCGTTTTATTACAGTGGCGGTGCATTGGGGTCGTTATTACCCGGTGTGGTATACCAACATCATGGGCAAACAGCGTTTATGTTTACGATGCTCGCGGTTTGTTTATGCGGTTTATCGTTAATTATGTGGGCTTATTTTGAGGGTAAAAATACAACGCGCGGTTGATGCTTTGTGTGATTAAAAAATATTTCTAAGTCAGCTTTACTAAGCAACCATGTTTGGGTGTTTTCAAACGGATGACAATGAAACAAATCACCGTGCCAAATATCTTGGTCAACCCATAAGCTCACTTCGTTTTGCTTATCATTTAAAAGAGCCAGCATAGATACACACCCAGGAGCCACTTTTAAATACGTTGCTAAGCGTTCACTCGATGCAAACCCTAAACGCGAAAGCCCTTGTTGCTTTGATAGTGCCTTTAAATCGAGTTGCTTATTGTGCGCTGTAATAACTAAAAAGTGTCGCTTGCCTTCGTTATCGCGTAAAAATAGGTTTTTAAGACGAGTACCTGGGCGCTCAATCATAAACTCATCTGCCGCTAAGCTAGTATGTAGCGGCGGATGCTCTATTACATCGTAATTAATATCTAGGTGCGCCAAAAGCTCTGCTAACTTAGTTTTATCAGCCAACATATTACAAACAACGCCCTCTTAGTTGTACACTCAAATCTCGCCATAAAACATCATTAACTTCATGCTTGTTGTCGCAATACTTACGATCTTTTAGCTCTTGATTTAATAATTCAACTGCTTGGTCTTCTAGCTGTAACTTCAGAATGCTCGATTCTTCAAAATGCTCTTTCTCTATATACTGCTTAACCTCACCACGACTTGGTCTCTTATTAGGACCACGGTCTAAGTTAAAGTTTTCACGATGCTTAGCTTTTACCGAAACAACATAAGCAAAAAGCTTATTACCTTGCTCATCTTGTTTTTCGTGAAACTGTTTATTATTTATTTCAAAAGGCGGCTCATCATTTGAGGCACAGCCAGCGAGTAAAACCATAAGCGCTAGAACACATTTTTTCATTGTTTTTTATCGTTTTAGTTTTGAATTAAGCCGAGTCTAACAAAAATTGACGTAAACAGTGAAAATTTACGAAAAAATACTTGACCAAATTTATAAAAAAACTTAAAGTTCGTCCCGCTTGGAACTCAGCAGTCAAGCAGTTACATTATATGTAACTTAGGAATGTGGGGCTATAGCTCAGCTGGGAGAGCGCCTGCCTTGCACGCAGGAGGTCAGCAGTTCGATCCTGCTTAGCTCCACCACTTTCCTACTCCTTTTCAAATTCGTTCTACTCTTCTATTTTTCCATTGTTTTTATTATTTTTTGACACCCTAATATTCTAATTTTTCATTCTATATAATTTTAAATCTATCCATTCAACTTGTGTCTTTACAAGTTCTTAGCTATACATAATGTCATACATTAGTACTTTAGGCTTAACATGGACAACCCTAAGCGTTCAACGCTAAAAAAGCTAGCTGCAATAGGTTTAACAGCTGGTGCAATAACACATGCGCCTTATGTTTTTGCCCGAAAAAAAGTCACATTAAGAGTGCTTGGTACGCATGTAACACTCCAAGAGGCTATCCGCAAGCAAGCGATGAGTGACTTGGGTATTAATATAGAATTTACTCCCGCAGGCAGCGCTGCTGTTTTGCAAAAGGCATCAATGGACCCTAGCTCCTTTGATTTATACGAACAATGGTCAGACAGCATTAATGTGCTTTGGGATGCAGGTTCCATTCAGCCAATAGAAAAAAAACGACTCACCTACTTTAATGAGATAAATCCACTCACTAAAACGGGAAAACTAACCGAAACTGCAAGTATTGGTGCAGGTGATGCCCCCTATAAATTATTAAATGTTCAACCCGATGGCACATTAAGCGCACAAGAAAGCGATCATCTTAGCTTTTTACCTTATGTGCATAATGTTGACTCTTTTGGTTACAACACCGACTTTATTAAGCCCGGTATAGCATACGAAACAGAAAGCTGGAGTTGGCTGCTTAATGACGAGAACAGAGGTAAAGTAGCTATTGTAAATGCGCCTACCATTGGATTATTTGACCTAGCCCTAGCAGCACAAAGTAAAGGGCTTATAAAGTTTAACGATATAGGTGCAATGACCCGTTCAGAACTTGATAGATTGTTTAGTATATTACTCGATTTTAAACGCCAAGGTCACTTTAGTGGCTATTGGAACTCGGTTCCTGAGTCGATTGAATTTATGAAAAGTAAACGAGCCCACATAGAAAGTATGTTTTCGCCTGCAGTTTCTGCATTAAACAGCCAAAATATTAATGTACGATTTGCCGCGCCAAAAGAAGGCTACCGAGGCTGGCATGGTGTTATGTGTTTATCGTCACAAATACAAAGTAGCGCAAAAGATGCTGCGTACGATTATATGAATTGGTGGCTTTCAGGCTGGCCTGGTGCATTTATTGCTCGCCAAGGTTATTACATTAGTAACCCGCAGCGCTCTAAACTACTCCTATCTCCGCCGGAATGGGATTACTGGTACGGTGGAAAAGCAACAAACATAGATTTATTAAATACCAATGGCGATGTAGCAGTAAAAGCAGGTGGGCAACGTAATGGCGGTAGTTACCATAAGCGCTTTAGTAATGTAGCAGTGTGGAATACAGTTATGCCAACCTATGACTACAGCCTGCAAAAATGGTATGAGTTGATTAGCCGATAATGATAATAAACTCAATTAAATCAAAAATAATATTAGCTCTGTGTTCGCTGATTGGATTACTTCTTTTACAGAGCTATTTGTTTAACTATTCGCAAACGTCTTTACTTAACTTGCAAAAATCGCAGCATAACGCACTTATTCAAAGTGAAGCTGTAACTAACTTAGAAAACGATATTATCTCCCTGCAAGCGCATGCTGTCTCATTTATTGACAATGCAAATGAAAATACGATTACCAAATTTAATTTTTATTTAAATAAGGCAAACTTAAATCTTGAGCAGCTAAAAACAAACACTCTAAACCTGACCCCTGAGTATCAAAATTCACTAATACGCCTTGGCGAATATTTAAATAATTACCAAGATACATTTGGCCAAGTTGTCATAAACAGACAAAAACGCGAACACCTTTACACCACTCAGTTCAAAAAACCTATTGATGACTTACAAGTAACAATTATTGATTTAGAAGAGTCTTCAAACAATGACAATAAAGTTATTTTTAACGATGTTTTACTCACAATAAGTAATTTAAAGCACGCTGCTGTAAGCTACCTTTATAAGCCTAACTTTGATGAAGCGCAAAATGTAAAACAAAACCTAGATTACTTACATAAAAAACTAACGAGTACGTCTGTAATAAATGAGTCCCTCTCCAATAAAGCAATAAGCTTAAAACAAGCTTATAACAAACTTGTATTGCTTACCCGCAGCTACACTTTTTCTGTAAATGTAGTGCTAACAGGCATAGAAAACGAATTGCTGTATTTAACTAATGAAATTAAAAATATAGAAAAAAATAAACTAACCGAAACAGAAGAGCTACTAAGTAGCCACTTAACAAAAAATACAGAACAGGCAAATATATTTGCCGTTTTAATTATGTTAATCATTTTATTATTAAGCTATTTTATTTTTAGATCGGTTATAAAACCGATTACCCAGCTCACTTTATTACTTAAAGATATGAATAGCGAAAAGCCAGTAATTATTTCAAATACCAGCCAAAATCAAACTGAAATAGCATCGGTAATAAAAGCAGCCAACGCTTTATATTTAAAAAATAAGCAAACCAAAGAGCTACTCAATGAAACCCGCGTATTAAATTCCCAAATGGAAGCAATGAATGCCGACTTGACGAGCGCTATGGAGCAAACCGATAAAGCCAATAAAACAAAAATAGATTTTGTAGCCAATATGAGTCATGAACTTCGCACTCCAATGAATGGCATATTAGGTATGTTGCAGCTTTTACAAAGCAGTGAGCTTCCCTCAAGGCAAAAACATTATGCTGATAAAGCTTTTTCAAGTGCTCAAAATTTGTTGCAGATTTTAAATAATATTCTGGATTTTTCTAAACTAGAATCGGAAAAAGTCCAGTTAGAGCAAATCCCTTTTACCTTACATACTATTGTTTCTAACGTTCAAAATTTATTCTCAACAAATGCCAAGCAAAAAGGCTTGCTACTAAATTTTACTTTACACGTTGATGCAGGACTTGAACTTATTGGCGACCCAATGCACTTAAGCCAAATAATAAATAACTGTGTAGGTAACGCAATTAAGTTTACTGAGCATGGTGAAATATCATTAATTATAGAAGCGACATCTCAACACGAAAAAACAATAAACCTTCGCTTTAGTATAAAAGACACGGGTATTGGGATGACTGAAGAGCAATCAAAAATTATATTCCAGTCTTTCTCGCAAGGCGACTCAAGCACAACAAGAAAGTATGGTGGGACCGGTTTAGGACTCACTATAAGCAAACAATTAACTAAATTGCTAGGCGGAGATATACAAGTAAGGAGCACGATTAATCAAGGTAGCGAGTTTTTCTTTACTCTACCCTTTACTTTATCTGAGCAACAAAAGCTTAAAAAACACGCCTTATTAATTAGCCCCGATAATGAGCAAATTAAAAAATTAATGGACTTGCTAAGTGGTATAGACATAACGACAGAAACAACAAAAGAACCATTAAGAGCCATTGCAAAAATGTCTCAGCCTAGTAGCCCATTTAGTATTGTAATATTGTCGGTAGAAAAAAAAGAGCTCAACGATAACTTTATTTTACAACAACTGTATGCTCAAAATAAAAACGGTAATGAAAAATTGACACTTATTTTATTAATTACCGATGAAGAGTCTCCAGAACCAATTGCAAAAAATGAAAATATAAACATTATAATTATTGGTAATAAAAATAGTGAAGTAGAAATTTTAAGAGCACTCGCACCAAATAATTTTAAAGAAAAGCAATTAAAGCCCCATCCTAAATTCTCAGGTTTTAATGCATTAGTTGTTGACGACAATAAAATTAATCAAGAAATAGCTTCCGCTCTTTTAGCCAGATTAGATATGACCGTGATCATTGCTGATAATGGACATGATGCATTAGATAAAGTAGAGACAAATGACATCGATATTATTTTTATGGATGTTCAAATGCCAGTTATGGATGGGCTTGAAGCAACAAACATATTAAGAGAGCGAGGCTATAAAACTCCCATAATTGCCATTACGGCAGCCGCAGATCCTAATGATAAAAAAGCAGCGTTTAGAGCGGGTATGGATGGTTTCTTAGTAAAACCGATTATTTTTGATGCACTTTACGAAAGTATAGAAAAGCATCTGCAAAGTAGTGAACCTCTGAGCACTATAAATCGGCCTTTAGCAAAGGAAAACCTAGAAAACAATGACAAATTGTTAAGAAAATTATTTACGCAGTTTGTAAACGATTACAATGACTTTTCGATTAAAGCTGATATATTAATCAAAAATGGAGAGTTAGAAGGCTTAATTCGACTAGTACATACACTCAAAGGCTTGGCCGGCACATTAGGCTTGGAGCTACTACAACAAAGCGCGCAAAGTGTTGAGAAAAGCTTAATAGATAATAAAAGTATTAACTTATCTCATTTTAACGAACAATTAACACTTACACTTGTTGCCGTAAAACAATTTTTGATAGCTGATAACTTTAAAAAAGAACATATACAGCTACATCAACTAGAAAACGAAGACTCGGTTATCGATAATATATACTCATTAGCACTAACGGCTCGCCCCGTACCTAGCAGTTTGGTTAGACAGCTAGAAATGAATCAATATGAGAGAGGCCACTCTCTATTTAAGCTCAAAGAAGCAATTGATCATTTTAACTACGCGCTAGTAATAGAGCTGATTGATAAATATAGAAACGATAATAAAAATTAGGCATAACCACTAACCTGAACTAGATTTAATATTGCAAAGAGCGCAAAGAAGGATAGATAGTGCATTCAAATTATCTCGCAAACAGTAATGGATTAACTACAGAGAAAAAGCATAAACCTTTAATTCTTATTGTTGATGACGAACCTAGTAATTTACACGTATTAGTAGAAGGGCTTTTAACTGACTACGATGTACGTATTTCTACTAGTGGCGAACAAGCATTAGTATTTGTTGAGTCAACTCGGCCTGACTTGATTTTATTAGACATAATGATGCCCGGCATGGACGGCTACGAAGTATGTAATATACTCAAAGCGAAACAAAATACCAAAGGGATCCCTGTCATATTTGTAACAGCGCTTACAGAAGAAGAGTCTGAAGAAAAAGGCTTTGCTATGGGCGCAATTGATTACATACATAAGCCTTACAAACTAGCTCTAGTTAGAGCACGCATTCGCACTCATATTACAGCGCAAGGCATGCTAGACAGGTTAATAGAAAAAAACTTTGATCTGCACGACAAGCTACTCGAAATAGAATCGCTAATACAAGAGCTAAGCCAGCGTGAAGAAGAGCTAAAAGAACTCTCATCAAAACAAAAGTTATTTTACCAAGCCCTAACGGGAACCGCCGATGGTGTTGTTATTACCGATAGTAATGGCAAAATTATAGCCGTAAACCCTTCATTTTGCCGTATAACCGGTTACTGTGAATCAGACTCACTGCAAATGCAGTTGCACGATATTAAACAAAATAACCATCCTAGTATTAGCTTTGACCAAGTCTGGGAACATGCGAATCAAGCAGGCTATTGGAGTGGTGAGCTTGTAACCAGACGAAAAAATGGCGAACTTTATCCAGAGCTACTAACTCTCAGTATGGTTAAAGGCGATCAAGATACTAACGTGCACTATATTGGTGTATTTAGTGATATTTCGAGCGTTAAAGTAACCCAAGAAAGAATTCATTACCTTACATGGCATGATGAACTTACGGGTTTACCAAACCGAAATGGGTTTTTAAAGCAGTTAGAGCAGCAACTTCAGGTTTATAGTACCGAAAATAGTTATGCCTATATTTATATTATTGATATAGACAGCTTCCACTCAATTAATGATGGATTAGGCTTACTCGCTGGCGATTACATTCTTAAAGAATTAACTAAACGAATTCATTCTAAGGTGAGTAAAAAAGATGTTATTGCTCGCTTAGGCAGTGATGAGTTTGCAGTGCTGTGTACAGTTGAAAAAGGTGTGGGCAGAGCTAGAGCTCAAGCTATGGCTGAAAATAAAGCCCAAGAGCTACTTATAGGTATAAACCATCCATTTAAAGTGGATGAGCAAGAGGTTAGCTTAACGGTCAGTATTGGTACGTATATTTTTCCACGAGAAGATCAATGGGAAAGCGCTATTGAGACTATTCGTAACTGTGAAGCGGCCTGTTACAAAGCAAAAGAGAAAGGCGGCAATAGAGTTACCTTTTTTGATACTTCATTTGGCGAGCAAGCAAAACGCCGTTTTGAAATAGAACAAGATTTACGTAAAGCTATTTCTAATAATGAACTATCGCTATATTTACAATCCCAATTTGATCGAAACCAAACCCTTAAGGGCGCTGAGGTTCTATTAAGATGGGAGCACCCTCAAAAAGGCTTTATTAGCCCTGGTGAGTTTATATCTATAGCTGAAGAGTCAGATATAATTTATGATTTAGATTGCTGGGTAACTTCAAATGCACTTGAAATACTAACGCAACTTAGTAAAACCCACCCTGAGTTAAACTTATCAATTAATATAAGTGGCAGGCACTTTCATGAAGCGCGTTTTTTAAACTTTATTAGCCAACAGATAAAGCAACATAACATTAATCCTCAACAACTCACTATTGAGATAATTGAAGGTACGTTACTTAATCATATGGAAGCGGCTATTGAAGCTGTTCACTTTCTCAAGAAGCTAGGTATTAGAGTATCAATTGATGACTTTGGTACTGGATATTCGAGCTTAACCTACCTAAAACAATTACCAATACAAGAACTTAAAATTGATCGTTCTTTTGTTTTAGAGGCACCTACCGATAACAACGATAAACTAATTATTGATATGATTGTAAGCTTAGGTCGTTTATTTGAACTCGAGATAGTTGCTGAGGGCGTAGAGAACCAGTCCCACTTTGATTTACTACAGGAGTATCCTGAGGTTATTCTGCAAGGCTATTATTTACATAGACCTGAACCTGCAAGTGATTGGTTTAAAAGGTTAAAGTAACTGTAGAGTGATTTATAAACTTAAAAGCCGAGCATGAATATGCTCGGCTTTTTATGGACTTAATTTTTGCGGTTACTCGCGAACTTGGCCAACTCCATTAACTAAATACTTTTCGGTCGTTAGTGACTCGAGGCCCATAGGACCGTATGCATGTAGCTTGGAGGTCGCTATACCAATCTCTGCGCCTAGACCCAATTGTGAGCCATCAGAAAAGCGAGATGATGCGTTAACCATTACTACGGAAGCATCAACACTACGTTGGAATAACTCTGCAGCAGCTTCATTTTTAGTACAAATTACTTCTGTATGGTTTGAACCAAACTGTGCAATGTGTTCAACCGCTGCCGTAAAGTTTGGAACAACGCGAATAGCGATTTCTAAGTCTAGGTACTCTTCACCAAACTCGTTATCAGCTAGGACTGTTGCGTTATCAAAGTATTTAGCTGCAAAGCTGTCAGCATTTATTTTTACACCTTCTTGGCGTAATACAACTGCACACAGATTTAAAAACTCATTTGCCACATCTTGATGCACAACTAAACCTTCTAGTGCATTACAAACACCGGTACGCTGCGTTTTACCGTTAAGCAGTAAGTTAAGCGCAATTTCTAGGTCGGCATCTTTATCTACATATAGATGACAAACGCCTTTGTAATGCTGAATTACTGGGATCGTACTGTTTTCAGTAACAAAGTTAATTAAACCCTCGCCGCCGCGTGGAATGATTAAATCAATGCTTTCACGTTGCTGCATTAGTTCCATTAGTAGCGCACGGTCTGGATCTGGAATCACTGAAATAAGTGATACCGGTAAGTTGTGCTTCTCAAGTACGCTGTGCATTACACTTGCGATAGCTTGTGAACTTCTAAGTGCTTCTTTGCCGCCACGTAAAATTACGCCATTACCTGATTTAAAACATAATGCACCAGCGTCTGCTGTCACATTCGGGCGTGCTTCGTAAATCATACATACAACGCCAAGAGGTACTCGCATTTTGCGAATTTTAATACCATTTGGGCGCTCAGTAATATCACGCAGCTGACCAACAGGATCATCAAGGCTTACGATTACTTCAATACCTTCTGCCATTGCTTCAATACGCTCATCGTTTAACGTTAAGCGGTCGATCATTGAGGCTGCTAAGTTATTGTCGCGTGCTGCGCTTAAATCACTTTCATTTTCTTTTATTATAAATGCTTTTTGCTCTCTTAGTGCCGCTGCCATTTCAACTAATACTTGGTTTTTAGTCTCGGTATCGAGTAAAGCAAGTGTATGTGCAGCTTTAGCTGCCTGACGTGAAATGTCCGTAATTAAACTCATGACTTCTCCAATAATGCGATATGTTTTTCAGATATAACTGGTCCAATTGAATCCTGCATTTTTTCGCTGAACTCACTCTGTTCGTTGTCTGCAATAAAGTTTAACAAACAGCTACTATAATTTGCGGTCGCTTTAGCTAAACGCGTACCGTCTTCACTTCGTACTAAAATGGTATCACCCACGGCAAATTCACCGTGAACTTCCATGATTTCGTCACCACGAATACATCCACTTTCACCTTCAAGAGATTCATCAAATGATCCATCAACAACAACTTCACCTTGCTCATTTGCTGTATGTGTCATCCAATGAATAGAGTCCTGCATCGGTTTTTCGTACGGTAAAAATACACTACCTGGGTTTTCCCCAGCTAGCAGTTTTGTAAATGTTTCTTCTTTAAAGCCATTTATAATATAAGTCGCTATACCATGTGACGTTGCTTTTTCTGCCGCTTCTATTTTAGTTTTCATACCACCAGTACCTACCGCACTTGTAGCACATCCTGCCATAGCATAAATAGATTCATCAATTGATTTTATTTCAGGCAGTAACACCGCATCGTCATGTAAGTTAGGGTTTTTATCATATAGCCCATCAACGTCTGAAAATATTAATAAAGCATCGGCATCGGCAGCTGCTGCGACCATTGCTGATAAGTTATCGTTGTCACCTACTCGTAAATCGTCGGTGGTTACGGCATCGTTTTCATTAATGATAGGAAGTACACCATGTTCAAGTAAAGTGAACACGGTTTCGCGAATGCTCTGGTAACGCTCGCGGTCACGTAAATCGCCATGCGTTAATAATAGCTGCGCAGATGGAAAGTCAAAAAAGCGGTCCCACATGGCAATCATTTCTGTTTGACCTGCTGCCGCCATTGCTTTTTTCATTACCACAGAGCGTGGTTTGTCTGATGGGAATAAATGCGCGCCAGCCGCTACAGAACCCGATGATACTAAAATCACCTCGATTCCACGGGCACGACAACGAACAATGAACTGTGCGATGGTTAATATGTAACGCGAACGGCAGCCATCTTGATCTGGTGCAATTAATGCACTACCTACTTTAAGTACGATACGTCGCCAATTTAACTTTTGCATAAATGCTCAACTTTCCATTTTATCTGCGCTCACCTTAATTAGACGAGCTAAAACTAAGTAGCTAGGTTTAAAACATAGCTTCGAATTTGTCTTTCATTTAGGCAACACTTTTTTACACACACGCGAAAACCATATCTAAAACAATAAGCTTAGATTTAAGGTTAAGTATAAAGTAGCAACAACCCAATAATATTGAGCAGCACTAATCAAAAAATTTAAAAGTGTTGTTTATGCATCGCTGTAAAAAGCTGTGTGTGGCTTTTTTATTAACAACATACATAGAGCCTCTAAAGTCTGATACACCAACAGATAGGGTGAAGACCAAAGGACCGAGATTTAACCGCCACGATGGGGGTTAAACATTGAAAGTAATAGTTCAACTCAAACCTTTATTTACTTAAATAATTAAATAAACTTGTTTAGCAAAACCATACCAAGAGTTCGGCAAATGAAATTATGTAGTGTTCGAATACTAGTAACACCACTAATGCATGATTATAAAGATTAAAAATGACGTTAAGATTAACAAACCACTTTTACTTCCAATAAACTTCATTAGATAACTAATTATTAGAACACGAAGTATATTACACTAAATACCCCTTAAAAATCAAGGTTAAAATTCGAGCGAAGCTAATTCCTTCTCGTTTGTGGTGTTAGATTGTTATTAAAATTCAACCAATTAAACAATTAATACCGCTTAAAATAAGGCGGCTTTACACGCGCAAAATAATTTAAGCCTACTAATCTTCTATAAGCAGCTAAAATTGATTAGTAATATTTGAATTTCCCGTGTATACCCCTGTATTAATAATTAACAAAAGTTATACTTTCTAAACAAACCGTCATAAATAAGGAATTCTTAATCTATGTCAGCAATTTACATAGCCGGTATCGCACTTTGCTCTGTGCTTGCCCAATGGGTCGCGTGGGCTTTTAGAGTGCCCGCTATTCTTTTCTTATTGCTTACTGGTCTTTTACTTGGGCCATTTAGTGGTGTTTTAGACCCTGATGCATTGTTAGGTGATTTACTGTTTCCAGTTGTATCACTAAGCGTTGCCATCATTTTATTTGAAGGATCCTTAACTCTGCATTTCAGAGAGCTCAAAGGAATCGGAAAAGTTGTAAGGAACCTTTGCTCCATCGGCATGCTTACTACCTGTATTATTATTAGTCTCAGCGCCTATTGGTTACTTGAACTTAATTGGCGTGTAGCTGCGGTATTAGGTGCAGTGCTAGTTGTAACAGGCCCTACTGTTATAGCACCGCTATTAAACTCAATGCGCCCAACACAAGACATTGACCGCATACTTCGATGGGAAGGTATTGTAATAGACCCGATCGGCGCATTATTCGCTGTATTAGTATTTGAAGCCGTAATGCTGGTAGGCCAAGGCGAAGTATTTAGCCACACTATTATTGCTTTAGTTAAAACCCTAGGTGTTGGATTAAGTATTGGTGTTGCTGCTGGTTGGTTAACAACACTATTAATGCGCCGCGAATGGCTACCATTTGAATTACATAAGTTTGGTATATTGGCATTAGTACTCATTAGTTTTTCTGTATCAAACTATTTAAGCCATGAATCAGGCCTATTAGCAGTGACTGTATTTGGTATTTGGCTTGCTAACCAAGACGATTTAGAAATAGATTCTGTACTTGAGTTCAAAGAAGACTTGTCGATGATATTAATATCAACGCTGTTTATTTTACTTGCAGCACGCTTACAGCTCTCTGATTTAATGATGCTCGACAGCGATGTATTTATATTTTTAGCTATCGTGCTTTTTGTTGCTCGTCCACTGTGTATTGCTATTTCGACCTTTGGTACTGACTTACCAATGAAGTCTCGTTTGGTACTTGCCTGGATAGCTCCACGCGGTATAGTCGCCGCAGCCGTTGGGTCGGTATTTGCGCTTAGTATGATGGAGTCTGGTGTTGCTGATGCTGAAAAAATGGTACCTCTTATATTTACAGTAATTATAATTACCGTTGTACTACAGAGCTTAACCGCCATCCCTGTTGCCAAGCTATTAGGTGTACGCCAACCGTCGCCAAATACAATATTAATTATTGGTGCAAACCATGTATCGCGTGCAATCGGCCGAGGCTTACAAGAGCAAAACATTCCGGTTCACCTGTCAGATCCTGCATGGGAAAACTGCAGAATGGCACGTATGGATGGTTTAGCTTGTTATTATGGTAACCCGCAATCAGAGCATGCTGAACGCTACTTACCTCTAACAACGATTCGTAGTGTATTAGCGTTATCGCCAAATCGTCATCATAATGCGTTAGGTGTTCAATACTTTTCTCATTTACTTAATGAAAAAAATGTATTTTCGCTACGCTCATCAACGTCGCATGCAAAAGCAAATAAAGACAGCGCAACGTTTTTATCTAGACAAATACTGTTTGGAGACGAAGGCTCGTATGCACGTTTAAGCAGTATTATAGCTAAAGGCGGTAAGGTTAGTTCAACACGCATCTCGGATGAGTTTAGCTGGGAACAATACTTAGAAATGAACCCTGAGGCTATCCCTTTATTTATTCTCAAAGGTGATAAAGACAGTGATGACGATACACCAATTAAGCTAAGACCGTTTACAATCAACATGGAAAAACCGCCGCAAGAAGGCGAACGCGTTGTTGCATTGCAGCCGCCTAAAATGTCAGTTTTAAAAGACCCGCAAACAAAGGCTAAAGAAGACAGTTAAATACTTTTACAAACTGTAAAAACTAAAAAACCCTAACTTAAAAAGTTAGGGTTTTGTTTTTAAAAGCCATTAAATAGGAAGGCGGGCTCGAGCAACCACACTATCTGGCATTTTTTGCGCTAACTTAGTCAGCGCTCGCTCAATTTTTTTATGAGTCGCTTTATCTGCCACCATAGAATTAAATAGCCAACGATAGGCATCTTCAAAATCACGCGGGCTGCCATAGCCATCATTAAATAATTTAACTAAACGTAGTTGTGCTTTTAAATTGCCTTGCGACGAGGCTTCACGCAAATAGGTAATTGCCATTGCTTTATCTTGCTGAACTAAGCGACCAGTGTCATAGTATCGTCCCAATTGCTCTAGCGCTGCCGCTAAGCCTTGCTCAGCTGCTTTTCGCATGTAATACACACCTAACTCTACATTGCGATCAACGCACACGTTATAAGCCAGCATATCGCCGTATAAAAATTGATAAGACGGCAATGCCATTTTATTGGCTCGTGCTTCTATATCTTGCACCAACTGGCAATCATCTGCCTTTACGCGCGCTAAATGCGTATTTTTATTTATTAACGCAATTAGCTCTGATTCTGTATACAGCGGCACAGCAGCAGGGCTTTCTGTAGCTAAGCTGTTGGTTGCTATAAATAAAGACAGCGGTATTAGCGAAAGCCTTAGTACGCAATTACGATTAAATAAACGCATGTTCACCACTTATATAAATAAACTTATTAAATAATATACAAAGATCGTTCCAAGGTGAATTTTAGACACAAAAAAAGCTGCACGAAGCAGCTTTTTTTAATCTAATGGTAATTACGCAAACGGATTGCGAAGCACCATAGTTTCTACACGGTCAGGACCTGTAGAAATAATATCAATTGGAACACCCGTAATTTCTTCAATACGTTTGATGTAGTCAATCGCAGCTTTTGGTAAACCGTCAAGACTCGTTACACCAACAGTGTTTTCTGACCAACCTGGCATCTCTTCGTATACTGGTGTTACTTTATCGTAACCTTCGGCCGCTAATGGTGTTACGTTAGTAACTGTGCCATCTTCAAGCTTGTAACCAGTACAGATTTTAAGTGTTTCTAAGCCATCTAAAACATCAAGCTTAGTTAAACAAAAACCTGAAATACTATTGATTTGAACTGCACGGCGCATAGCCACTGCATCTAACCAACCAGTACGACGAAGTCGACCTGTTGTAGCGCCAAACTCATGGCCTTTATCACCTAGGTGCTTACCAACTGGATCTTGTTTATCAAGACCGTCGTAAAGCTCTGTAGGGAAAGGACCTGAACCAACACGTGTCGTGTACGCTTTAATAATACCTAAAACGTAATCAAGGTTTAATGGACCAAAACCTGCACCAGTCGCAACGCCACCAGCGGTAGTGTTTGAAGATGTTACATAAGGGTAAGTACCATGATCTATATCAAGTAACGTACCTTGTGCACCTTCAAATAAAATGTTTTCGCCTGCTAAACGCGTTTGATCTAAAAGCTCAGTTACATCTACAACCATTGCTTTTAAGATATCAGCAACAGCCATTGCATCATCAAACGTTTTTTGGAAATCTACAGCATCTACTTTGTAGTAGTTAACTAAAGTGAAGTTGTGGTACTCAAGCACTTCTTTTAATTTAGCTGCAAATACTTCAGGATTAAATAAATCGCCTACGCGTAAACCACGACGTGCTACTTTATCTTCGTACGCAGGACCGATTCCACGGCCAGTTGTACCAATAGGTTTATCGCCACGAGCTGTTTCGCGGGCTACATCTAATGCAACATGGAAAGGCAAGATTAGCGGACATGCTTCACTTATTAAAAGACGCTCGCGTACTGGTACGCCGCGCTCTTCAAGCATGCCAATTTCTCTCATTAGCGCTTCTGGTGATAAAACTACACCATTACCAATCACACATTTAACATTGTCACGTAATACACCCGATGGAATAAGGTGTAGAACCGTCTTTTCACCTTCGATAACTAAAGTATGACCCGCATTGTGGCCACCTTGATAACGAACTACTAAAGATGCTTTGTCTGTAAGGAGATCAACTACCTTACCCTTTCCTTCGTCACCCCATTGGGTGCCTAATACAACAACGTTTTTACCCATCGTAAATTCACTTAGAGAAAATTAGGACGAGATTTTACCAGAAAACTAAAGTAAAGATCACCCCTGTTCAGCTTATTTTTTCTGCGGGCAATTGTTATATCCAAATATTGACCAATAACCACATAAATAACAGTGATTTAACGCACTAGTTTGTATTTAACAAAAAGCCCCGCAAATGCGAGGCTTTTTAACTTTTAAATAATTAACGTAAAGTCTATTGAGCTTTAGCGCCTTTCATATATTGGAAGAAGTCGCTATCTGGTGAAAGCACCATAACGTCTTGCTTATCTTTAAAAGTCTTTTTGTAAGCTTCCAGCGAACGTACAAAACTAAAGAACTCAGGGTCTTTGTTGTACGCATTAGCATAAATGCCTGCAGCATCAGCATCGCCTTGACCACGTACAGAACGTGCATTACGTTCAGCATCAGCAAGCATTACAGTTACTCGACGGTCAACTCCCGCACGAATAGTCTCTGCTTTTTCCTGACCTTCAGAACGGTGCTCTTTTGCAACCGCAGTACGCTCAGCGCGCATACGTTGGTAAATAGAGCTACTCACTTCTTGTGGTAGGTTAATTTGCTTAACACGTACGTCTAGTACTTCAATACCTAGCTCACGTGCACTTTCAGAAGCTTGTACTAACGCTTCTTCCATTAACTCGCTACGCTCACCTGATACAATTTCGCGAATTGTACGTGTACCAAAGTTTGTACGAAGACCATTGTTTACTTTTTGCTTAAGTAGCGTTTCAGCATATTGCTTATCGCCACGAGCACGTAAGTAAAAGGCACTAAAGTCATTAACGCGCCATTTTACAAACGAATCAACAATTAAGTCTTTTTTCTCGCTAGTAACAAAGCGATCTGGCGCACCATCTAGCGTTTGAATACGTGCATCAATACGACGTACTTGGCTAAAAAATGGTACTTTAAATTGTAGGCCTGGGCCATATACAATCGCTTTATCGCCGCTATCTTTTTGTACTTTACTGAATAACATTACAATTGCTTTTTGCCCTTCAGGTACAACAAATACCGATGAGAAAGACATAACAATGGCAGCTAATAGTATTACTAAACTAAAGTTTTTCATTATGATTATCTCCCATCATTGAAGCGGTCGTTGTTAAAGCGGTCATTGCCACTATTAACAGAGCTATTGCGCGACGTATTCACTTTATTACGTAAGTCTTGAATATCACTTGAACTTGGAAGTGCAACTCGTGTTGCGGTTCCTTGCTTGTCCATGATTTTATCAAGAGGTAAATACATCATGTTATTGCCGCCTTTAACATCAACCAATATTTTAGAACTACTCCCTAACACTTCTTCCATTGCATCAATGTATAAGCGCTCACGAGTAACTTCTTTAGCTGCTTGATATTCAGGTAAAAGCTTTTCAAAGCGAGCTACCTCACCTTGTGCTTCCAATGTAATGCGCTCTTGATAACCTTCCGCTTCTTGAGTCATACGCGTTACTTGACCACGAGCACGCGGTTCAATTTCACGAGCATATGCTTCTGCTTCACGGATGAAACGTTCTTCATCTTCTTGTGCAGCAATTGCATCATCAAATGCATCTTTAACTTCAGTTGGTGGACGAGAGTCTTTAAAGTTCACGTCAGTAACAATTAAACCTAAGTTATATGGTTCGATAATCTTATTAAGCTCATCCCATGTATTTTGACGAACAACCTCACGGCCATTAGTTAATACTTGGTCCATTTTTGCATGGCCCACAACATAACGCAGTGCACTGTCTAGCGCTTCTTCTAAGCTACTATCAGCGTTAGTTACGCTAAATTCATAAAGGTATGGGTCAATAACACGGTATTGCACCTGAAACTCAACGCTCACTACGTTTTCGTCTTCAGTAAGCATAAAACCAGAAGCCGATAATGAACGAACTGCTTCAATATCTACTGGGATTACCGTTTCGATGAAAGTCATTTTCCAACGCAAACCAGGATCAGCAATTCGGTCATATTTACCAAATTGTAGAACCACACCACGCTCGGCCTCTTTAACCGTATAAATACCACTTAACGCCCATACAATAACGGCGATAATAAGTATGAATGAAATACCGGCTCCGCCAAGTCCACCGCCGCTACCATTGCCGGATTTTTTCCCGCCAAATAAGCCGCTGAACTTGTTACTAAACTTGCGGAACACCTCGTCTAAATCAGGTGGGCCTTGATCACGTCCGCCTTTATTATTCCACGGATCTTTGTCATTGCCATTATTACCCGGTTCATTCCAGGCCATAGCTATACTCCATTGTTATCTAAATAAATTAGGAAATTGTGTTAAATCTAACAAATCTACCGCGTTTCTCATACAAAAACCGACATTAAAACGTCAATTTTTAATTACGGTTGATAAAACCAGCAATTTCAGGACCAAATTCTTTAATTAAACGATTCCACTCAACCATTGGCATTCTAACATCTAACAGCCAATTACCTTGCTCATCAAATTGCTCTTCATGCACTGCATTTAAACTGAACAATGCAGCCCTTAAGCGACCATACAATGGCGTAAGAAACAATGTTTCGTTAAACATCTTCTTAGCTAGTAGCTCACTGATAGCCTCGCTAAGTAATTCACACCCTTCACCAGTCTGAGCGCTAAGCCATACTCTTATAGGTTGGCCTTCGTCGCCTCGATCAATACGTGGGCTTACGTTATCCAGCGCATCAATTTTATTATAAATTAATAGCTGTGGTACTTCATCGGCCTCAATTTCTTTAAGCACCGATTGTACTTGTTCAATATTTTCTTGCAGACGTGAGTCTGCTGCATCAATTACATGTAACTGCAAATCAGCTTCGCGAGTTTCAGTAAGCGTTGCTTTAAAAGCAGCAACTAAGTCATGTGGTAGGTGACGAATAAAGCCCACTGTATCAGCTAAGATAACAGGGCCAACATCACCTAACTCAAGCTTACGTAGAGTCGGGTCAAGCGTGGCAAACAACTGATCGGCCGCGTATACATCTGAATTTGTAATTCGATTAAATAATGTAGATTTACCCGCATTGGTATAACCAACTAATGAAACTGTAGGTATTTCGTTGCGAGTACGAGCTCGCCTACCTTGTTCACGTTGCACTGCAACTTTAGCTAAACGTGCACGAATATTTTGAATACGGGCGCGAAGTAATCTTCTGTCAGTTTCAAGTTGAGTTTCACCAGGGCCACGTAAACCAATCCCGCCTTTTTGACGTTCAAGGTGAGTCCAGCCTCGAATTAATCGAGTCGACATATGGCGAAGTTGAGCCAATTCAACTTGCAGCTTACCCTCGTGGGTACGTGCGCGTTGGGCAAAAATATCAAGAATTAGCGTCGTTCTATCAAGCACACGACATTGACAAACGCGCTCTAAATTACGCTCTTGTGATGGCCTGAGTTGATGATTAAAAATTACGACATCTGCTTTGTGGATTTTGACAATCTCAGCTATTTCTTCTGCTTTACCGGTACCGACGAATAGTTTCGGATGTGGTGCTTGACGGCTGCCTTGCACAACCGCCAAACTACTAACACCAGCAGAAGATACCAACATTTCTAATTCGTGAAGATCTTCACGATCTCCTTCTTTAGGCAAGTCGATATGAACTAAAATTGCCTGTTCGCCGGATTCATAGCGGTCAAACAAACATTATGCTCCTAATTAAAAGTTTCCAGCTTCTGCCTCTTCAGTGTCTTCACTCCCTTGAACTGCTTGGAAGTTAACTGCGCGAGCAGGGACAACTGTAGAAATTGCATGCTTATAAACCATTTGATTTACGGTGTTCTCTAGTAAAATAACAAATTGGTCAAATGACTGAATTTTGCCTTGTAATTTTATGCCATTTACCAAAAAGATTGATACTGGAATGCGCTCACGTCGTAGTGCATTCAAAAATGGGTCTTGTAACGATTGGCCTTTTGCCATGTTATTGTTCCTTCGTTCTAGGTGTTATTATAATTAAGTGGCTGAACTTATTTGATAAAAAACAATATTCAACTACTACTAGCTTAGCGAACTTACTACACGATGCAAGTTTTCTTCGTCGCCTGTTGTTAACCAAGTAACATCAGGCCAACTACGAAGCCACGTTAACTGCCGTTTTGCCAGCTGACGTGTTGCTGCGATGCCACGAAAAACCATTTCATCATGGTTTGTTTCACCCGCAAGGTAATCCCACATTTGTCTATAACCAACACAACGAATAGAAGGCATATTGGGGTGTAAATCCTTACGTAGATATAGGGTCGAAACTTCATTTTCAAACCCCTGATCAATCATTATTTTAAACCTTTCTTCAATTCGGCGGTGTAATTCACTGCGTTCTTGCGGTGCAATCGCAAATTGATGAAAAGTATAAGGTAAAGCCGGCTGTTTTTGCATTTGCAACTCAGTCATGGTCTTACCAGTTAACCTGTAAACCTCTAAAGCTCGATTAATTCTTTGTGAATCATTTTCACTTATTTTTTCGGCTGCTTTTCGGTCAACTTTAACTAATTCTTTATATAAATGAGGCCAGCCAAATTCTTTCGCTTGCGCTTCTAACTCTGCTCTTATCTCTGTATCTGCTTCAGGTAAAGGCGATAAACCATCAATTAAAGATTTGAAGTACAGCATTGTACCTCCAACCAATACAGGCACTTTACCTTGTCTGTGAAATTCGTCAATTTTTTGCACTGCATCGCGCCTAAAATCTGCAACTGAATACGTTTCACTCGGGTCAAGTAGATCAATTAAATGATGCGGAGCTTTGGCTAATTCTTCCGCATCAGGTTTTGCTGTACCAATGTCCATACCTTTATACACTAGCGCTGAATCTACGCTGATTATTTCTGTATTTAAATGCTCGCACAGCGAGATTGCCAATGCTGTTTTACCTGCTGCAGTTGGACCCATTAAAAATATAACTGGTAAATTACTCAACACTGATACCTTAATCTAATTGCGTTAAATAGTGATTTAGCTCTATTTTAACTGCTTTTTTACGCAAGCGTTCAATAGTTTGTGGATTATTTTGTAAGCGCATTTGTTGCGCTAAAAATACATTGCTTAAATAAAATCGGGTCGGCACGCATTTCATTTGCCATTCTAACCAATTTTCTATATTTTCAAGTTTTGCTTTACACGCATCAAGTAGCTCACCTACCGCTGCACTTACGTCAAGTAAATATAAACACGCTGGCAATTTTTTAACCATTACAAATTGTTTTTCTATTACAAGTTCAAAACCAAGTAAGGTAAACCACGATTGCTGGGATTCTATAAGTAAGCAATCTTCTTTTTCTAAGTTTACTCGCACTGGTAACAAAAGGGCTTTCCCTTCTAAACTTCCGAACTCTTTAATTTGACTATGCCAATCATCAACTAATGCATATTTAAAATGTGAGCAATACAATTGCTGTTCTTCACTAAAGACACACACTCCTTCACTAACACTTATAATAGAAACAGCTTTTAAGACATTATCCACAGATACGGACTGGTGTTGTGCTGCAGATATATTGGCTGCATTATCAAAATGCGCGGCGTGTTGCTCACTCACTCCTTGATAAAACGCATTTACGTCATGATGGCTCGTACTTGGTGCAGCACGGTATGCACCGCCAACACTTCTAGTACCTGAGGACGAACTTGAGCTACCAGCACTTCCAGAGTAAGAGGGCTGTAATTGCGATTTAGGGTAATCAAACACTCCTTCGCTTTCTATATTATTAGCACTGCTATGCGTTGACTCAATGAACGCTGGCGTGAATTCTGCTTCTGTGCTCGCTGATTCGTTAGTGAATTCGCCTTGCAATGGCACGACTACCTGTTTAATAGCTTGCAATATAAAATCATGAATTAACCGCCCTTGATGAAAACGCACTTCATGCTTAGCAGGGTGAACATTTACATCAACCTGCCGAGGGTCAATATCAATATAAATGACAAAACCGGGTAATTCTTGTGTTCCACTTACTTCTTCAAATGCCTGGCGTATCGCATGCAAAATAAGCTTATCGCGCATCATGCGATTATTCACATAAGTGTACTGAGTCGTATTCGCTGAGCCTACAGGCAGCACCCAACCATGCAACTGTAAACCGCCTTCTCCTGATTGAATATGCAAACCTTGCTCGGCAAAGGCCTTGCCTGCAACTTGTGCTACGCGTGTTATAGCCTGAGAGGGATCAGTTTTGGCACGATACTGCCTTACTACTTTTTCGTTGTGAGTTAGTGTAATAGAGACATCAAAGCGACTAAGCGCAATACGCTTTATCAACTCATCAATATGGCTAAATTCAGTTTTTTCGGTGCGTAAAAATTTACGACGTGCTGGAGTATTAAAAAATAAATCTTTTACTTCAATGGTTGTGCCATCGGGATGCGCTACAGGTTTTACTTGAACGGCCATGTCGCGGCCTTCTGCAAAAGCTTGCCAAGCTGCTTCTTGCTCTTTTGGTTTTGAGCTCAGCGTTAAACGCGACACAGAACTAATTGACGCAAGTGCTTCCCCTCTAAAGCCAAGTGAGCAAATGTTTTCAAGGTCATCAAGTGATTTTAATTTACTTGTCGCGTGGCGAGAAAGTGCGAGCGTTAGCTCATCTTTACTTATCCCTGCGCCATTATCACGAATACGAATAAGTTTGTGGCCGCCGCGCTCAATATCAATTTGAATACGCGTTGCGCCAGCATCTAAGCTATTTTCAACAAGCTCTTTTACTACCGACGCTGGGCGCTCAACCACTTCGCCTGCGGCAATTTGGTTGGCTAAACGCGCGGGTAATATTTCAATATTCATGAGACTTCCTAGCAAACATTGCGCTAATAATAATGACTAACTTTGAGGTATATCGAGCTCTTGCCCAATAAATAAGGTATTAGAACTAAGCTTATTAACTTGTTTTAATTTATTGACTGTAACGCCATAGCGACTCGCTAACATACTTAAAGATTCACCGGGGCGTACTTTATGCTTTGTTGGATATTGCGACTTTAATTTAGCAAATAAAGAATCATCCGGTGGATTTTTCAAATAATAATTTTTAATTGAAGTAAATATAGCTTTAGCTAAACGCTCTTGATGATTAGGGCTTTTAAGTAGCTTTTCTTCTCGCGGGTTAGATATAAACCCTGTTTCTACCAAAATAGATGGAATATCTGGTGATTTTAGTACTGCAAGGCTTGCATGCTGGGGATCTTTTTTATGCAGTTTGGCAACCTTACGAAGCTCTTTAACCACTTCATCAGCTACATTTAAGCCAGTTTTCATAGAGTGGTCCATCGACATATCAAGCAACGCTTGTGCTAGATATTTTTCATTGGCGGCATCTTTCATTACATCAGCAGCGCCACCTAATAGCTCGGAGTGTTTTTCTTTATCTTCTATCCATTTACCTATTTCTGAATTAGCACGTCTTAATGATAAAACCCACACAGAGGCACCATTTGGCCCAGGGCTTGTAAATGCATCAGCATGAATAGAAACAAAAAAATCTGCCTTTTTTTCACGGGCTCGATTAGTACGGGTATTTAATTTTACAAAATAGTCACCGCTTCGTACCATGCGCGAAATCATGCCACGTTCGCCATCAATCATGCGCTCTAAACGTTTAGCAATTTGCAGTGTAACTGTTTTTTCGTAGGTGCCTGATGGCCCAATTGAACCAGGATCTTCGCCGCCATGCCCCGCATCAATTGCAATAACAATGTCGCGCTCTTGGCTTAGTTGACGGTTTTTAGCGGCTGTTTGAGCAGGAGAAACAACTGTAGTAGCTTGGCTTTTATTGTATAAATCAACAACGAGTCTATTTTTATAAGGGCCTGTAGGTGCGAGGGCAAATACCACTGGCTTTATTGGCGCACTTAATTCAAATACTAAACGTACGCTTTGTTTATTTTTAGGTTTTGAGTAACGTAATTTGCTTACTATTTGATGTTTCGGGGGCACACCTGGCAATGTTTTTAACTCGCTAGTATTTTCTAAATCAATCACTAGGCGGCTAGGGTTTTTAAGCATGAAATAGCTAAAGTCGGGCTTATCATTTAAATCAAATACCACGCGCGTACTATCTGGAGACGGCCATACACGCACACTATTGATTGTGTTTTTAGCCCATAGCGGCAAGCTTATGGTAATAACCATAAGATAAATAAAAAGTTTAACTACACCTCGGCTCATTGGATAATTACTGCCTTAACTATATTATTATTGATTATTTAGTTTTTCGACAATTGCTATACCGCGCTCACTCGCACTATTTATAACAATTTTACGTTCGTTACCCACATAGCTTAGAGTAATATCTAAATCAGGCACAGGAATAAATTCACCACCCTTTTCAGGCCATTCAACAACACAAATTGCGTCTGCTGAGAAATAATCGCGTATTCCCATGTATTCGAGTTCTTCAGGATCACCTAAGCGGTATAAGTCAAAATGATAAACATTTGCACGCTCAAGCTCATAAGGTTCTACTAGTGTATAGGTCGGGCTTTTAACCTTACCTGTATGGCCAAAGCCTTGCACTACACCTCGTGTAAACGTTGTTTTACCAGCACCTAAATCACCATGTAAATAAATAACCGCACCTTGCTCTATAATATCAGCAACGCGATTACCCATTGCAACCGTGGCAATCTCATCAGTTAAATGAAATTCAAAACTACGCGTCATTATTACCTCAAAAATTCATTCAAAAGCGCATATTTGCTAATCATACCAGAATATTCATTTAAGGCGATAAATTGAGGTTTTAGACATAAAAAAACCACACAAGCGAATGATTAAAGTTATATTTGAATATCTATTTTCGATACCTTAAAACTGTAACATTGAAATAAAGTAAGAGAAAAGTAACGCTACGGCTGAGATGCCTATAGCAAGTATTAAAGTTACTGAGATATGTAAGCTTATAATCAAACTTTTGTGATTCAACCACTAGTTCTGATACCAAAAATATATAACAACAACGGAGTTGATGACACAAACCAGAATAACTACCCTGCATGCTTTTGTATTTCTGATAAAAAGATAATACCAACTAACTTAACGTCTTTAGTTTTAAGAGTTTTCATAAAATAATACCAATTCGCTTAATTAAGTGATCTATTTTGAGGCTGGAAAAACGTGTTGATAGCTAGGCAAAAAATTCGCTATTTAGTTGTTCTAAATGAGCATTTTTTAACGCAGGTAGCTACACGTTTAGCCCCGCAAAATGATTAAGTATTATTGCGGATTGGTATAAGTCCTAAATGTGTAAACACGTTTCAGGATAAGGCAGTTCCAGAAAACAAAAAGCCCCGGCTAATGCCAGGGCTTTTTTACAAAACTAACTTAATTAAAAATTAAGCTTGTTTTGGACTAGAAATAACGTCTACTAAAGTCCAAGATTTATTCTTAGAAATTGGTGCGCATTCACGGATAGTAACTACGTCACCCGCTTTTGCTGTGTTATTTTCGTCATGTACGTGTAACTTAGTCGTACGTTTAATGAATTTCCCATAGATTGGGTGCTTCACATAACGTGCGATAGCGATAGTGAAAGATTTTTCCATCTTGTCGCTGATTACACGGCCTTGAAGAGTACGAATTTTATCGCTCATTATTGACCTGCCTTCTGGTTAATAACTGTTTTTACACGCGCGATATCGCGGCGTACTGTTCTTAGCGTGTGTGTCTGAGCTAACTGACCAGTGCTAGCTTGCATGCGCATATTAAATTGCTCACGAAGTAGTCCTAGAAGTTCAGCATTAAGCTCTTCTACGCTTTTATCTTTTAGTTCGCTAGCTTTCATCACATTACCGTCCGAGTTACGAAAGTTGTTTTGAATGGCAGTTTACGAGCAGCAAGGTCAAACGCTTCACGAGCAAGCTCTTCTGAAACACCTTCCATTTCGTAAAGTACTTTACCAGGCTGAATTTCAGCAACCCAATATTCAACAGAACCTTTACCTTTACCCATACGAACTTCAAGAGGTTTTTCTGTAATCGGTTTGTCAGGGAAGACACGAATCCAGATTTTACCTTGACGTTTCACGTGACGCGTCATAGCACGACGAGCTGCTTCGATTTGACGAGCAGTCATACGGCCACGGCCAGTTGCTTTCAATCCGAAAGTACCGAAGCTTACTTTGTTACCGTTTTGCGCTAAACCGCGGTTGCGGCCTTTGTGCATTTTACGGAATTTTGTACGTTTTGGCTGTAACATTACTCGCTACCTCTACTTAGCACTTTTCTTGGCTTTCTTTGGTGCGCGTTTAGCTGGCTTCTCTTGCTCTTGTACTAGTGGTAAACCACCAATAACTTCGCCTTTGAAGATCCAAACTTTAACACCAATGATACCATAAGTGGTTAAGGCTTCAGAAGTTGCGTAATCGATATCAGCACGAAGAGTATGTAGAGGTACACGACCTTCACGATACCATTCTGAACGTGCGATTTCAGCGCCGCCAAGACGACCGCTAACTTCAACTTTAATCCCTTTAGAACCGATGCGCATTGCATTTTGTACCGAACGCTTCATAGCGCGACGGAACATAACACGACGTTCTAGTTGAGAGGCAATGCCGTCTGCTACTAGTTGTGCATCTAGTTCTGGTTTACGTACTTCAGAGATATTAATCTGAGCAGGTACACCAGCGATTTTAGTTACCGCTTGACGTAATTTTTCTACGTCTTCGCCTTTTTTACCGATAACAACACCCGGACGAGCCGTGTGAATTGTTACTCGGATTGATTTTGCTGGACGCTCAATAACGATTTTAGACACAGAAGCCGTTTTTAATTCCTTAGTAAGGAATGTACGAACTTTGTGATCGCCAAAAAGCTGTGCAGAGAAATCTTTTGAACTCGCGTACCAGGTAGAAACCCAAGGTTTAGATATACCTAGGCGAATACCAGTAGGATGAACTTTTTGTCCCATTACTTATACTCCTAGCTATCTGAAACCATAACAGTGATATGGCTTGTACGCTTAAGGATGCGATCTGCGCGTCCTTTAGCACGAGGCATAATACGTTTCATTGTAGGACCATCGTCCACAAAGATCGTTGTTATACGAAGCTCATCAATGTCAGCACCTTCGTTATGCTCTGCGTTAGCAATAGCAGACTCAAGTACTTTCTTAACTAATACAGCCGCTTTCTTAGGGCTGTACGCCAGGATTTCTAGTGCGCGATCTACAGGTAACCCGCGGATCTGATCTGCAACTAGACGTGCTTTTTGCGCCGAACCAGAGGCGAATTTATGTTTAGCTAATGCTTGCATTTATCTTCCCCTCTTATCGTTTCTTCGCTTTCTTATCCGCAGCATGGCCACGGTAAGTGCGAGTTGGTGCAAATTCACCTAGTTTGTGACCGATCATTTCGTCAGAAACGAAAACTGGTACGTGCTGGCGACCATTATGGACAGCAATGGTCAATCCGATCATGTTAGGTATGATCATTGAACGACGGCTCCAAGTTTTAATTGGCTTTTTCTCACCGCTTTCCAAAGCTTTCTCTACCTTCTTCAGCAAGTGTAGGTCTATAAAAGGACCCTTCTTGAGAGAGCGTGGCATGGCTATTCCTCAATATTACTTAGTACGACGACGTACTATAAATTTATCCGTACGCTTGTTCTTACGCGTCTTCGCACCTTTAGTCGGTTTACCCCATGGAGACACAGGATGACGACCACCAGATGTACGACCTTCACCACCACCGTGTGGGTGATCTACCGGGTTCATGGCAACACCACGAACTGTCGGACGAATACCACGCCAGCGATTTGCACCTGCTTTACCAAGTGAACGAAGCATATGCTCAGCATTGCCTACTTCACCTAGAGTCGCACGACAATCAGATTCAACTTTACGAACTTCGCCTGAACGAAGACGTAATGTTACATACTGACCATCACGAGCAAGGATTTGAACGTATGCACCAGCAGAACGTGCGATTTGAGCACCTTTACCTGGTTTTAATTCTACGTTGTGAACAGTCGAACCTACAGGCATATTACGCATTGGTAATGCATTACCAGGTTTGATTGGTGCATCAACACCAGACTGGATTGCATCGCCAGCTTTTAAGCCTTTTGGTGCGATAATGTAACGACGCTCACCGTCTGCATATAATACAAGAGCGATGTTTGCGCTACGATTTGGATCGTATTCTAAACGTTCAACAGTGGCTGGAATGCCATCTTTAGTACGTTTAAAATCGATTAAACGGTAATGTTGTTTATGACCACCACCGATATGACGAACCGTAATACGACCATTGTTATTACGACCACCTGATTTAGAGTTTTTCTCTAAAAGTGGTGCGTATGGCTTACCCTTATGTAGATCAGAGTTAACCACTTTAACTAGGTGACGACGGCCCGCAGAAGTAGGCTTACACTTTTGAAGTGCCATAATTCTATCCCCTTATTACTCGGCGCCGCCGACAAAGTCTAGCTCGCTGCCTTCTTTAAGAGTAACGTAAGCTTTTTTCCAGTCGCTACGACGACCGAAACGTGCGCCAGTACGTTTTGTTTTACCCTTAACGTTAAGTGTGCGAACACCCGTTACTTCTACTTCAAAAAGCTTCTCAACTGCTACTTTAATTTCAGCTTTAGTTGCGTCATTTACTACTTTAAAAACAATAGTATTGTTTTCTTCAGCAGCAATTGTGCTTTTTTCAGAGATATGTGGAGCAAGGATCACTTTTAAAAGACGTTCTTCGCGAATCATGCTAGCGCCTCCTCAAGTTGCTTAACAGCAGCGGCTGTAATAAGTACCTTATCGAAAGCAATTAAGCTTACAGGATCGATACCAGCTACATCACGTGTGTCAACCTTATAAAGGTTACGTGCCGATAAGAAAAGATTTTCATCTACTTCTTCAGTCACGATAAGAACATCTTTAAGCTCAAGTTCTTTAAGCTTAGCAACTAGTTCTTTAGTTTTTGGTGCTGCTAGAGCAAAACTTTCAACAACGATTAAACGCTCTTGACGAACTAATTCAGATAAGATGCTTTTAATCGCACCACGGTACATTTTACGGTTTACTTTTTGGCTGTGGTCTTGTGGTTTAGCTGCAAAGCTAACGCCACCTGAACGCCAAATTGGGCTACGGATTGTACCGGCACGTGCACGGCCAGTACCTTTTTGAGCCCATGGTTTTTTACCACCACCGCTTACTTCAGAACGTGTCTTCTGAGCACGAGTACCTTGACGAGCACCTGCTGCGTATGCAACAACTACTTGGTGTACTAATGCTTCGTTAAACTCACGTCCAAAAGTAGCTTCAGAAACTTCAAGACCGCCAGAAGCGTCTTTAATTGCTAATTCCATCACTAAATCTCCAGGACTTATGCTTTAACAGCTGGTTTAACGATAACGTCACCGCCAATAGCTCCAGGTACTGCACCCTTAACTAAAAGCAAATTACGCTCAGCGTCAACGCGAACTAGTTCTAAGTTTTGAGTCGTTACACGCTCAGCACCCATATGACCGGCCATTTTCTTACCTTTAAACACCTTACCAGGTGATTGGTTTTGACCGATTGAACCAGGAGCACGGTGAGATAGAGAGTTACCATGTGTAGCGTCTTGCATGCTGAAATTCCAGCGCTTAACACCACCTTGGAAACCTTTACCTTTAGAAGTACCGGTTACGTCAACCTTGTTGATTTCGTTGAATAATTCAACAGTAAGCTCAGCGCCTACTTCAAAATCGCCTTCACCACCGTTAAGGCGGAATTCCCACAGACCGCGACCCGCTTCAACACCAGCTTTAGCGAAATGACCCGCTTTAGCTTTGTTTACACGACTTGCTTTTTTAGTGCCTGCGGTTACTTGAAGCGCGTTATAACCGTCTGTTGCGTCAGATTTGATCTGAGCAATGCGGTTAGGTGTCGCTTCAATAACTGTCACAGGGATAGATACACCATCTTCAGTGAAGATTCGTGTCATACCCACTTTACGACCGACTAGACCTAATGCCATTTTCCTAAAACCTCTCTAATCTTTCGATTAACCCAGGCTGATTTGAACATCAACACCAGCAGCAAGATCTAAACGCATAAGCGCGTCTACAGTCTTGTCAGTTGGTTCTACGATGTCTATCAGACGTTTATGGGTGCGGATCTCGTACTGATCACGCGCATCTTTATTAACGTGCGGTGAAGTTAGTACAGTAAAACGTTCAAAGCGTGTAGGTAGTGGGATTGGACCACGTACTTGTGCGCCAGTGCGTTTCGCAGTTTCCACGATTTCTGCCGTTGATTGGTCAATCAAACGGTGGTCAAAAGCTTTTAGGCGAATACGAATGCGTTGATTTGACATTCTTAACCTCAATATAAAGAGCATATAAAAGAGCATAAAAAAACGACCGAAACAATCTTAAAACTTAAGATGTCGGCTGTTTGATTATATCTACGTTGAGTTCCAAATCGGAACTCCTGTTTATTAGCTTGAAATCCAAGCTTAATTTATCCTTTCTAATTCCCAGAGGAATTTTGAAAGCCTGCGTATTATAGAGGTATTGGTGATAAATGCAACAACTATTTAGAAACAATGTAATGAATACTAATTTGATTAAATATGCGTCCATACATGTTCAATAGCTATACTTGAACTAATGCTTTTGATGCTAGTCAACAAACAACTAAACATCTTAATTGCGCAAACTAAGGGATTTTTAGATATTATGGTATCCTGTTGCGCTAATTTTGCCCTTAATACTCTCAATATGGTGAGTCGATGCGTATTTTTAATTATTGTTTAAATGTTATGTCTGCTGGATTTAGTCGCTTATTTGTGAAAAGCAAAGTGCTGCCAGAAAATCCTATTAAACAGTATGATCTAAACCCTGAGTACCCTACATTTTACATAGTGCGTTTAAATTCACGTTTTGATTTAGCCGCGCTGGCACATGTTTGTAAAAAGAATGGCCTACCTAGCCCAACAGAAGAGCAAGTGCTAGGGACTCAAAATTTAGACCGTTTTATTGGTATTAAAAATCCTCCACCGTTATTTGGTGATGAAGCAAAACCAACCAATGCTTTAGCCCAAGGCAAGCAAATTATTGAGTACTTAATAAAAAGCGGTCAGCAAAACGTACAAGTGGTGCCTGTTACTATTTTATGGGGGCGCGATCCAGGTAAAGAAAAGCCAGGACTACGTACTTTAATTACACACTCTCTTACTCCAAGCTGGTTTAGAAAGTTTTTTGTGGTGTTATTTTCAGGGCGCGATAACTTTATTCGCTTTAGCCAACCACTCGACTTATCACTTTTAGTCAATGAAAAAGCCGATGTAAGTGAGTTACCTCATAAATTATTACGCGTAGCGCGTGTTCACTTTAAGCGCCAAAAGCTAGCTGCTACAGGCCCTAAAATGCCATCTCGTGAGCAATTGTTTAATTCATTATTAGCGTCACCTACTATAAAAAAAGCAATTCAAGATGAAGCTAACGCTAAAAACATTAGCCAAACAGAAGCTCGTCAAAATGCACTTAAGCTACTTGATGAAATAGCCGCTAATTACTCTGAAGCAATGATACGTGTGGCCGAAAGGTTTTTAACTTGGTTATGGAATAAGCTTTATAATGGTATTGATATTAAACACGCCGAACAAATTCATGAACTAACAGATAAAGGCCATGAAATAATTTATATGCCTTGTCATCGCAGCCATATGGATTACTTACTGCTTACTTACTCTATTTATCATTTAGGTTTAGTACCTCCGCATATAGCTGCAGGTATAAATCTTAACTTTTTCCCTGCCGGAGGCATATTTAGACGCTCTGGTGCGTTTTTTATTCGTCGCTCGTTTGCAGGTAATAAACTTTATTCTGCCATATTCAAAGAGTATTTAAGCCAACTGTTTATTAAAGGTTACTCTGTTAAGTTTTACACGGAGGGCGGTCGAAGCCGAACTGGACGCTTACTGCCGCCTAAAACGGGCATGCTATCTATGACATTACAAGCAATGCTACGCGGAATAGACAGACCAATATCTATTGTACCTGTGTACATTGGCTACGAGCACGTCATGGAAATTAACACCTACCTTAAAGAGCTGGATGGTAAAGATAAAAAAGGCGAATCTATATTTGGTATTTTTAAGGCAATCAAAAACCTTAAAAACTACGGTCGTGGTAATTTAAACTTTGGCGATCCAATCTCTATTAACCAATACTTAAACGATAACCAACCTGATTGGCGTGATTCAATACACCCAACTGACGTGCAAAAGCCACAATGGTTAGCACCACAAGTAACTAAACTTGCCGACCAAGTAATGGTTAAAATTAATAATGCAGCGGCGCTTAATGCGGTTAATTTACTAGCGATGATATTGCTGGTTAACGATAAACAAGCATTGAGTAAACCAAAGCTATTAGCTCAGCTTGATTTTTATCTGCGCTTACAGCGTGATGCCAGCTACAGTAACAAAGTAACTACACCAGACGAAACTCCAGAGCAATTACTAACGCATGCATTAAAGCTTAATAAGTTTGAAGTTATCAGTGATGAGTTTGGCGAAATTATTACGATTAGCGATAAAGAAAAAGTACTGTTTAACTACTACCGAAACAATATTTTGCACTTGTTTGCAGTACCAAGCTTAATTGCACTACATCTATTTAAACAACACAGCACTACGATTGCTCAATGCCAACAACTTGTAAAAACATTTTATCCGCTATTTGCTAAAGAATGGTATTTACAACCTCTTGATGAAAACTACATAACGCGTATTTTAGCTAATTTTGCCGATCAAAATTTAATTGAGTTTGATGGCGATAACATTCATATAACGAACAGTAACGACTGCTTAGCTAAGCTAGAAATGCTTGGACGAGCACTTAGCTTTACCCTACAACGTTACGCTATTGTGATTGGTTTTATTCAAACAAGTGATGGCATTGAAAAAGCCGAGCTTGAAAGAGAAAGCCAAGTACTCGCACAACGTTTAGGTACACTGCATGGTATTAAAACACCTGAGTTTTTTGACAAAAAAGTACTTGTTAGTTTTATTGAAAACTTACGTGGTGAGTCATTAATAACAGAGGGTGATAAGGGCTTAGTAGGTAGCACACAACTATGTGAAACCTACGCACACCTTAAAACATTACTGCCAGCACGCGTCTGGCAGTCAATCAGCGATATAGTTCAAGATCTGTGTAACTAGCAATGAATTTACAGAAGGGGTTAGCGTTGACGCATAACCCCTTCTTGCATTGTTGAGGCAACCAAGTTGCCTTGGCGATCAAAAAACTGCCCCCGTACCAAACCACACCCATTACTCGCACTTGGACTATCAATTGAATACAAAATCCAATCATCCATTCTAAATGGACGATGAAACCACATTGCATGATCAATAGTAGCTACTTGCATATTTGGCTGCATAAACGATACACCATGAGGTTGTAATGCAGTTGGTAAAAACTCAAAATCAGACGCATACGCTAATAAGTAATTATGGATACGCTGATCGTCCGGCATTTCACCATTAGCTTTAAACCAAATATGCTTTACCGGCTCCATAACTTCTGGTTTAAACGGGTTATGAAAAGTAACCGGTCGCATTTCAATAGGCATTTCACGGGTAAACTTATTACGGATAACCTCTGGGATATGCGAAGCGTTATCTTGGTAAAACTCAAGCGATGAACGTAATTCTTCAGGTGCGGGAACATCAGGCATTGTCGCTTGATGCGACAACCCATTTTCTTCACCCTGAAATGACGCGGTCATATAAAAAATAGGTTTACCGTACTGAATTGCTTTGACTCGGCGCGTACTAAAGCTCTTACCATCACGAATAGTTTCAACGTCATAAACAATGGGTTTAGCCGGATCGCCTGGGCGTAAAAAGTAAGAATGTAATGAATGAACTATTCGCCCTTCAGGTAGGGTTTCTTTGGCAGCAGAAAGCGCCTGCCCCATTACTTGACCACCAAATACAGCACCAAAGCCTAAATCTTGGCTTTGTCCTCGATATAAACCTTGCTCAATTTCTTCAAGTGTTAACAACGACAATAAATCATCTAATACTTGGCTCATTATTTCTTCCTCATTACCCTAGTGTCCAAATGATACTATACAATAGTGGGAAGTAAATATTTGTTAGGAATACTGTTATGGCTTACTGGCTATTTAAAACTGAGCCCGATGCGTTTTCATTAGATGACTTAAAAAATGCACCAAAGCAAACGACTCTTTGGGAAGGCGTGCGTAATTACCAAGCACGAAATTTTATGCGTGACGGCGTTAAGGTCGGTGATTCAGTCATGATTTATCATTCAAGCTGCAAACACGTGGGCGTAGCCGGCATTGCCGAGGTTACCAAAGAAGCTTACCCAGACCCCACTCAATTTGATTTAAGCAGCGACTATTACGATGCAAAAGCCACCAGCGACAAACCACGTTGGGTTGTTGTTGAGGTTACTTATCAAAGCCATTTAAAAAAATTAATTAGCCTTAAAGATATTAAAGCCAATGACAATATTACTGAAATCGCACTTAAAAAGGGCGGACGACTATCAATAATGCCTGTTACTAAAAATGACTGGGATGAAATAATCAAAATGACGCAGTAATATCCTATCGGTTTGACCTAATTTCATTGAGTTTGATATGATCTATATTGACTTATAGCTGGAGGATTAATGAAATTACTGTATTGGTTAGATGAATGGTTAACTCTCCCGCGCAATGAGCAACAAACTCGATTACCCATGACGGGTAATGATTTACTCGGCGATGTATTTGTTAAGTATGATTTTGTTGACGTTAATAAACCCCTGCTTTTTACCTTCTCCCCTGCTGGCACTAACGTGCAAGAGCAAGATCTTCACCCTGATTTTGCACCATGGGGTTATCACTTAGCTCAAAAACAAAACGTAAACGTAATCGCTTTTCAGCATTTAGGTAAAAGTAATTGGTTTCGTAATCGTAATTTAATCTTTTTTCTCGAGCAATTATCAACATTACTTACGCCGTTTAATTGTCGACTTGGCTATGGTTTAAGTCGTGGCGGATTTGCTGTTGGCGCTTTTGCTAAACTATTAAAGCTAAATCAGGTGTTGTTCTTCCACCCGGTAAGTACTAAAAATAAAGAATTAGTACCGTGGGATGACCGCTCTAGTACCGATATAGCTCAGCAGTTTGATTGGCAGCAAGATTATCACGATCTAGATTTAGGAGATGCCCAAGGCTATATTATTTACGATCCTACTAATCGTATAGACCGAATGCACGCTAAGCGCTATAAGCAGTTAACTCACTTACGAGTATTTGGTATGGGACATGGCACACATGCCACATATTTGAATAAGTTTGGATTTTATAAGCAAGTAGCCGTCGATTTTATCCAGCATCAGCAAATTGATATTGCGCAATTTCGTATGCAAACTAAAACCTTACGCTTTAAAGAGGATTATTACAAAAGCCTTAATAAAGCGAATGTAAACTCAGCTCACCGTCAAACACTATTAAGCAAAGCTCATAATATTTTGATTGATGAAAAAGAAGTTCACGTACAGGAACATCAGGCAAAAATTGATATTCAGCCATTAATAGATGTTGCCCTTAAGCATCAAGATGAGCATCCTAATGATGCCATTCAGTTATTAGAAGTTGCTCAACAACTTGTACCTGACGATCCTTTAATTGAGCATAAAATTAAGCAACTAGAAGAGTAACAACGCCAGTAAAAGCAGCTGTAAAGGCCAACTACTCTATTTGGCCTTTTTCTTTTTGTGCCCATACTTGGGCACAATGGCAAAGTACATCATTAACCCTAACCAAGAAAATATAATTATTCCCATTAGCCAGCCATTCTTTTCATGACCCTGTGTACGCTTACTGTTGAGTACAATAACGACAGGTAATATATAAGCACTTAAAACAACAATTAAAAATACAACTTCATTCATTATTTTTCTAGGCTCGACCAGTCTACTTCACTACTTAATACTCGATCTACCGATATATAGTGCAAAATATCGCCTTCACTTACTTTGTAATCTAATGGTGGATTTAAATCCATATTTTGCGCACTTAAATTATGAGCAACACCCAACAGTATTGCATCATGCTCAAGCTTAAAATGATGAAACAAAGTACCAAACTCCATATCTTTGCATCCGTTTGGTATTTTCAAGCTAAATTGTGTATCACCATGCAAAGTAGATAGCAGCTCCTCTTGCACACGGCTCGAACCTGGATCTTGCATTGAGCGTACTAGTATCTCAGCTGATTTTGCACTACTACACTCTACATTTTGGCAATGCTCTAACATCATCTCAACTTTGGTTTCATCTAAAAAGTGAGCGCTTATATGGCAATCATCTTTTACTAAGCGACTAATGCGCAGGGCTGTTGTAAATGTCTGATCGTCATCTTGACCATCAATAATCACTTTATCAGCACTACGAATAGCTACCCGCTCTAGCTCAGCTAAATTTGTAAAACTCGTTAAACGTGCAAAATCAACGCTTTCGTTAGCTAAAAAAGGATGATCCATTTGCTCTGTTACCGCGAGTAATATACGACGGTCAGTACGTTTCGTATCTGCCAAAATGTAATCAATCATCTTTTTTGTACGAGTGTCGTGCCAACCAAAAATAATAATATGGTGGTTACTGTGAGCAAAGTTTTTATCACCAGTCATAGCGCGCCTAATTAAGTAAGTAACAGTTTGTCCTGCTTTTCCTAGCAAAACACCAAATAAAGCTAAACCAAATGGAATTTGTATTAATGCAACCACCCAACGACCAAGATCAGTAGTTGGACTAAAGTCACCATATCCCACTGTTGATGTTGTTACTGTGTAATAGTAAAAAAAGGTAGTAAGCGAGGTTAACGCTTTCTCATTCGCTATAAATAGTAAGCTCCATGTTAATAGCATATGAGTCAAAATAGCTAATGCCACTGCTTGCCAACTCAACTGATCTATATGAGCGCGAACAAGTAACGCTAGCCTTTTAAATATCACCGGCATAATACAAAGTCTTCGTTAGTAAATTATCTATAAACAGTACGTTACTGTAAGCGATGCTTTTAAGCAATGTTTAAGCTTTTAACCGCAAATATTAGACTAAATGCTGTTTGCCAATGGTGATTTTTCATGATTAATTAGCGTTAAAATAATAACCAAAACAGTTGTGCTTATGCTTAATAAAATAGCCCGCCCTTTTACTAAAATTGTAGAGCGTTATCTTCCCGACCCTTTTATATTTGTAATTTTACTTACAATAATTACCCTTGTCAGTGCGAGCTTATTTACAACTGCAACTAACATTGAAGTATTACAAGCGTGGGGAGGTGGGTTTTGGAACTTATTAAGTTTTGCTATGCAAATGCTACTAGTGTTAATTACAGGCTATATGTTGGCAAGTACGCCACCTATAAGTAAGTTATTAGAAAAGCTAGCAACATTTGCAAGCACCGCACCTAAAGCAATTATATTAGTCACGCTTATTTCGCTTTTAGCGAGCTGGATAAATTGGGGATTTGGCTTAGTTATTGGTGCCCTTTTTGCCAAGGCAATTGCTAAACATACTCGTGTTGATTATCGATTATTAGTAGCCAGCGCTTACTCAGGTTTTGTTGTATGGCATGGCGGATTAGCGGGTTCGATTCCTTTAACTATCGCAACCGATGGTCACTTTTCAGAGGCCAGCATTGGTATTATTAGTACAGAGCACACTTTATTTGCGGGCTTTAATATAACCATATTAGTTGGTTTATTCATTATTATGCCGCTCGTTAATCGCTATATGCTGCCAAGCGAGCAAGAAAGCGTATATATCGACCCAGCTCTTTTACAAGAGACAACACCTAAGCCCACAACAATAACCAGACCTGCCCAACATTTGGAACAAAGTAAACTACTCGGTATGACAATTGGCTTATTAGGTTTGGCATATTTAGGCTATTACTTCTTTATTACTGGCGGAAACTTAAACCTTAATAGCGTTATTGCCGTATTTTTGTTTTTAGCTATTACGCTGCATCAAACACCCCATAATTTACTTAACAGTCTGCAACAAGCAATTCCAAGCGGGGCTGGCATTGTTATTCAATTTCCTTTTTATGCTGGCATTATGGCGGTAATGGTTGATAGCGGATTAGCACAACAGATATCACGTGGCTTTATTGCCGTTGCAGATGCTGATAGCTTGCCATTTTTTAGTTTTATAAGTGCAGGACTCGTTAATATGTTTGTACCCTCTGGCGGCGGCCAATGGGCAGTACAAGCGCCTATTGTTATACCCGCAGCACAAGAGCTAGGTGCCGATATATCTCGCGTTGCAATGGCTGTTGCATGGGGTGATGCATGGACTAATTTAATTCAACCTTTTTGGGCATTACCCGTCCTTGCTATCGCAGGCTTAAAAGCAAAAGATATTATGGGGTTTTGTGTTGTGCAGCTATTTGTAACTGGGGTTTTTATATCGCTGGTATTGAGCTTTTATTAACTGTAAACATAATAAAAAGGCGTGTAATACACACGCCTTGATTGTTTTATGCACTCTCGCTCTGCTGTTGTAGCTCCACCAACCTACCCTCTTTCAGTTGATAGACTTTGCTGGCCATGTTAATGGTTTCTTGGCGATGAGCAATCATAATCCGTGTGATTGGTAAGTGCTGAATTTGCTCACTTATTTTCGCCTCGTTGTCTTTATCTAAATGACTAGTTGCTTCATCCATAAACAACACGCAGGGCGATTGATACAATGCGCGAGCAAGGAGTAAACGCTGTACTTGACCGCCAGATAAGTTTGATCCCATATCACCTACTAATGAGTTATAACCCATAGTCATTTTGGTAATATCATCATGAATAGCCGCATGACGAGCACACGTCTCTATTTTTAAATAATTCGGCTGAGGGTCAAAAAAACTGATGTTATCAGCGATTGAGCCAGCTAACAATGTGTCATCCTGCATTACTGCAGCTATTTGTTTGCGATAGTTTTTAAGGCCAAGCTGGGTGATATCTTTACCATCCAGCAGTACTTTACCCGAGGTCGGCTGTAATAACCCCAGCATAATTTTCATTAGCGTAGTTTTACCCGCGCCAGATGGCCCTGTAATCGCAATCGAGTCACCGGTATTCAGCGTTAAATTAACATTATTTAAAATAGGCGCTTGCTCTTCACTGTAACTAAAGCAAATATTCTCGAGCGTAAGCTGACCTTTTGCTTTACCTTCGTCATCACCTGTATATGCCATTTCACCGTCACGATTAGCTTCTTGTTTCGTGAGTGCTATATCTGCAATACGGTCTAAGTGTAAGCGCATCATTTTGAATTGAATAATTTGCTCAATTAAGTTGGCAAAGCGGCTGGTTAACTGGTTTTTATAAGCAATAAACGCCAGTACCATACCAACAGACAAGCTATTGCTCATAACTAGCAATGCAGCAAAGTAAATCACCAATACATTTTCAAGGCCAAATAACAGTTTATTAAATGAATCAAAGCTAATGTTTAAACGCCCTAAACGGATTTCACTATTAATGACTTCAGCATAACGGTTTTGCCAAATGCCTTGGCGCTGCGATTCATTACCAAACAATTTTATAGTTTGCATACCGCGAATATTTTCTAAAAAGTTCGATTGCTCTTTGGCAGATGATTGAATCATTTCTTCAGTAGCTTGGTGCAGCGGCCTATACAGCGCTAAACGTACTAAGGTGTAAAGCACAATTGCACCTACAACTATTGCAGTGAGCTTTAGCGAATAAATTAGCATCATAATCAATACGGTAATAGCCATCACGCCATCGACCAGTGTTTCTACAAACCCCGTGGTAATACGCTCACGTATTTGCGCTAATGAGCCAAAGCGCGACACAATATCGCCGACATGGCGCGACTCAAAATAATTCATCGGTAGCCGCAATAAGTGCCGGAGTAAGTTCACACCCATTTGCATATTCAAAAGGCTGGAAAGACGTAAAATTAGCCAACTTCGTACCGCATTAGTCACCACCGAAATAATAGCAATCAGCGCAAAACCCATAGCAAGCACCGTTAATAACGATTCATCAAAACTAATGAGTACTTCATCCACCACCCACTGCATATAATAAGGGGTCATCAAGGCAAACAACTGTAATACAAGTGATAATGCTATCAGTTTTAGTAATCCCGCCTTTAAGCCCTTCATGGTGCTCCAAAGTTGGGTAAACTTCATCTGCGCTTTTTCTTGTTTAGCTTCAAACTTACTCGTTGGCGTGAGCTCTAAACAAATACCGGTAAAGTGCTTACTAAATTCATCACTACTTAAACTGCGTTTACCCACAGCAGGGTCATTAATTGCAAATTTAGCCGCAGCACCTTTGCCTGATACTTTAGTCAGCACTACAAAGTGATTTAAATCCCAATGTAAAATACACGGCGTTTGCAGTTTATGGACTTCCTCAAGCGGGCATTGTAACGCACGGCTAGCTAACCCTAAGTTATCACCCAACTCAATCAGCTGTTGTAAGTTCATCCCCTTTAAATTCGCCGAAAAGCGCTTACGCATGGCTGGCATATCCAGCCTATGACCGTGATAACTTGCCACCATAGCAATAGAGGCTAGGCCGCACTCAGCTATTTCGGATTGGAGGATAAGAGGTACTGATTTTAATACAGAAAAGTTCAAGCTATCCATGAAGCAAGTATTCCTTGATGAAACTTATACATGTGCTGTAAGGTTTGAAGTAACAACTATAAAAATTCAAATTCCTATGAGTTATAATAATCCTCAAAAGCTTATACTTTTATTAATCGTTATTTAATTACAGTTCTGTTTGAAGTTATAATTTACAAATAAAAATCAATATATCCAGCCCATTTGTTATGTGTTAGTATCAAGAAAAATAAGATAATAGGCGGCCAAATAAGGATTTTAACTCCAGAAAAAGCCGTTTTATCATTTTGTAAATCGGTTATGCTACGATTTCCATATTTTATATTTACTGGTAATAACGACATAATCAGGGCAATAAAAAGTTCTATGTGATCTGTAACTACTCCTATTGGTAAGAATACGATAAGAGCAAAAAGACTTGCATTATATACTTTCATAGCTGTCCTTTTTAGCATAGCTATAAGAATAGCTATGCTAATTATTTATTATACGTTTGAAGCAGCGCCACCCATGAAAGAGATTCTTGGTAGAAGGAACCTTGCTGCAGCTGAACCAATCGGCCCACCAACCGCACTAGATAACCCTCCAGCAGCGGTAGCAGCACCTAAACCACCCCAACTAAAATTGCCCGAAGTCGCTGCACTTCCTAAATAACCAGCAGCACCAATTACAGCTCCCAAACCAGCACCTGCAGGTCCAAAACCACCATTCGCTTCTTGAATTTCTTTTACATTTAATTCACGCATAATGTTATACTCCATAAATCCGATGCTTTTTAGTTAAGTCATCTGGTTGTTAAGATGCTCCCCTTCAATAAAGGTGAGCGATTAATAGGCTGGCTTTAGCTGCTCGCTAAAGTTAACTAAAGCTAGCCGCCTTTTCAGTGTTTGCATTTAGCAAATCACCAAAACTTTTAAAGTTACTTCTCTTCTCAACATTAAGCACTTTCACTCTGCGCTTGGTTATGCACTAATTTACCACTTTTAAGCACAAACACGTTACTCGCCATATTAATAGTTTCTTGGCGGTGAGCAATCATAATGCGTGTGATGGGTAAGTGCTGAATTTGCTCACTTATTCTAGCCTCGTTGTCTTTGTCTAAATGGCTAGTTGCTTCATCCATAAATAACACACACGGCGATTGATAAAGCGCTCGCGCAAGGAGCAAACGCTGTACTTGCCCGCCTGATAAGTTCGACCCCATATCACCCACTAGAGAGTTGTAACCCATAGTCATTTTAGTAATATCATCATGAATAGCGGCATGATGAGCGCACTGCTCTATTTTTAAGTAGTTAGGTTGTGGGTCAAAAAAGCTGATGTTATCGGCGATTGAGCCCGCTAGTAACGTGTCATCTTGCATCACGGCGGCTATTTGCTTACGGTAGTTTTTAAGGCCGAGTTGGGTAATATCTTTACCATCAAGCAGCACTTTGCCTGAGGTTGGTTGTAATAACCCCAGCATAATTTTCATTAGCGTAGTTTTACCTGCACCAGATGGCCCGGTAATCGCAATAGAATCACCGGTATTCAGCGTTAAATTAACATTATTTAAAATAGGCACTTGGTCATCACCGTAACTAAAGCCAATATTTTCAAGGGTAAGCTGGCCTTTAACTTTACCTTCGTCATCACCTGTATATGCCATTTCACCGTCACGATTAGCTTCTTGTTTCGTGAGTGCTATATCTGCAATACGGTCTAAGTGTAAGCGCATAATTTTAAATTGGATTATTTGTTCTATCAAATTAGCAAAGCGGCTAGTCAGTTGGTTTTTATAGGCAATAAAGGCCAGTACCATACCAACAGACAAGCTATTGCTCATAACTAGCAATGCAGCAAAGTAAATCACCAATACATTTTCAAGGCCAAATAACAGCTTATTAAATGAATCAAAGCTAATGTTTAAACGCCCTAAACGGATTTCACTATTTATTACCTCAGCATAACGGTTTTGCCAAATGCCTTGGCGCTGCGATTCATTACCAAACAGTTTTATAGTTTGCATACCGCGAATATTTTCTAAAAAGTTGGATTGCTCTTTAGCAGATGATTGAATCATTTCTTCAGTAGCTTGGTGCAGTGGCCTGTAAAGCGCTAAACGCACTAAGGTATAAAGCACAATTGCGCCAACAACTATCGCAGTGAGCTTTAGCGAATAAATTAGCATCATAATCAATACGGTAATAGCCATCACGCCATCGACCAGTGTTTCTACAAACCCCGTGGTAATACGCTCCCGTATTTACGCTAATGAGCCAAAGCGCGACACAATATCACCCACATGGCGCGACTCAAAATAATTCACCGGTAGCCGCAATAAATGCCTGAGTAAATTAACTCCCATTTGCATATTCAAAAGGCTAGAAAGCCGTAAATTAGCCAACTTCGTACCGCATTAGTCACCACTGCAATTATAGCAATCAGCGCAAAACCCATGGCAAGTACCGTTAATGACGATTCATCAAAGCTAATTAATACTTCATCCACGACCCACTGCATGTAGTAAGGGGTCATCAAAGCAAATAGCTGCAATACCAGTGATAACGCTATCAGCTTTATTAACCCTGCTTTTAAGCCCTTCATGGTGCTCCAAAGTTGGGTAAACTTCATCTGCGCTTTTTCTTGTTTAGCTTCAAACTTACTCGTTGGCGTGAGCTCTAAACAAATACCGGTAAAGTGCTTACTGAATTCATCGCCATTCAAACTGCGTTTACCTACAGCAGGGTCGTTAATTGCAAATTTAGCTGCAACACCTTTGCCAGAGACTTTGGTCAGCACCACAAAGTGATTCATATCCCAGTGTAATATACACGGCATTTGTAGTTTATGGACTTCATCAAGTGGGCATTGTAGCGCACGACTAGCTAGTTCTAAATTATCACCTAGCTCAATCAGCTGCTGTAAGTTCATACCCTTTAAGTTAGCCGAAAAGCGCTTGCGCATCGCTGGCATATCCAGCTTGTGACCGTGATAACACGCCACCATAGCCATAGAAGCAAGACCGCATTCCGCGATTTCGGATTGAAGGATAAGAGGTGTGGTTTTTTGTAAGTTAAAGCTTAATAAAGAATCCAATATATACCCCAAAACCACACATATTTAACACGATATAGCTCATTTGTACCTTCGATTCATTTCAACCCAGCAGGAGTAGCTCCAAAAAGGAGAAGATATAAATAAAATGAAAACAACCCAAAAAGATTCTAAAGTTAAAGAACTTAAAAGCAACTTAGAGACAATAAATATGAGACTGGACATTACACCAAACAAAAAGCCATAAAAAAGTATAAATTTCTTTTTCCCAATACCTTTTATTTTATCCCACTTCTTATTTTTATTTCTAATCATATAAACCTCTAAAATTTAGGAAGCCTGGCCGCTTACGCTTTAGACTTCCTAACTTAAATTATGGCTCTATTTTACCAAAATAGGCTGCAGCTAGAATTCCGATACCACCCGAAATTGCAACCCTAGAAGCGCCTGTTACAGCACCAACAAGCATTCCAGCAGGTCCACCCATCATAAATCCAACAACAGCTCCACCTAGAATTGCAGCACCATAACCAACGGCAACATCACCTGCAGCAACTCCACCATTCACTTCCTGAATTTCATTTACGTTCAATTCACGCATAATTTTAAACTCCATAAGCCCGATACTTTTTAGTTAAATCATCGGGTTGTTATATACATAACCTTTACAACAAAGATGAGTGTTGGCTGGCTTTAGCTGCTCGCTAAATTTAACTAAAGCTAACCGCCTTACGATGTTTGTATTAAATAGACATCCAGATATTAAAACATCTAAAACCAGCACTTCACTTACTAATAGGACTATTTATTCTTTATCTCAGACCAAAAAAGCTCTTTACTCTTAGGATCTAAATTACAGACTAACTTACGCTTTGAAGCGGTATCTATAATAGATCCAAGTGAGTACGCTAAATCATTAAAATAACAATATCTTGATAAATCGATTTCGCGTTTATTTTTCTTTTTATCTGAATGCTCATCCGCTGTAACAGCAAAAGGCAAAAATAAGACAACAAAGGCTACTATTAATTTATTCATATCTATTCCTTTAATTTATTATGGCTCTGATTGACTCCAGCTACCATCAGCTTGGCAAATTTGACCATTAGGAAGTTCAGCACCTGTTGAATATGATTTATCGGCATAAACACACTCTCCACCACTCACTTCTTGAATTTCATTTACGTTTAATTCACGCATACTGTTATACTCCATAAATCCGATGCTTTTAGTTAAGTCATCGGGTTGTTAATGTGCTCCCCTTCAATAAAGGTGAGCGGTTAATAGGCTGGCTTTAGATATCCGTCTAAAGTTAACTAAAGCTGGCCGTCTTTTTCGGTTGTTTGCATTTAGCAAACCACCAAAACCTTTAAATTTTTTCTTTATCTCGTAAAACGCTATAATTAACTTACTCGTCCTTTTAGGCTATACAGCGGCTCGAGCAGCCATTCAATTAGTGTGCGTTGCTCTAGCATAATATCCGCCTCAAACAACATGCCGCTTTTAAGCTCAAACGCTTTACCATAAGCCTGCATTTGTTGTTGGCTGAGTGTTGCTCGCAAACGGTACACAGGCTCTTGCAGTGAAATGGGCAAACGTATTTCATTTGGGGTAATGAGTGCTTTGTCGATGCGGATAATTTTGCTGTTAATAAAACCAAAGCGTTGGTAAGGGAAAGCATCAAAACGCAGGCGCGTATCGTTACCTAGCTGTATAAAGCCTGCTGAACGTGTTGGTAGCAGTAACTCTGCTACTAGCTCTGATCCTTCGGGAATAATATGCAGTAGCGGTTTGGCTTGGGTGAGTGTTTCACCTTCTACTACTTGAATCCCCGTCACAACACCGCTGTTACTGGCCGTAATGGTGTACTGATAGTTACTTTTAATTTGCGTAAGTTGGTTTTGAATGTCGGCTTGCTGGCGTTTAAGACTATTTATGCGCAGCGTATATTGCTGGGGTACATTGGCAATATTAAAGCTAAGTTGGCTTAACTGGTTTTCTTGCTGCATCAGCAAACGCGCTAGGTTTTGTTTTTCTTGTTTGGCATCTAACAGGGCTTGTTGTTGTTGCTCACGCTCAATATTTGATAAAAAACCGTTTTTATTAAGCTGATTAAGGTTACTTTGTTGGCGGTTCAGTAGCGCTAGTTTTTCATCAGTAAGTTTAAGTTGGCTTTGTAATGCAGCTTGCTCATTAGTTAGTGCACGTTTTTGTGCCTGCAAGTTAAGTGACTCTTGCTTTTGTAGGGTGTGGTTTTGTGTAATTTCGTCATTAAGCAGTTGTATTTGCATACTTAGCTGCTCAACAAGTTGAGTACTTAATGCAATACCTTGACTATTATTTTGCTGCACAATGATGGTCGCCAACGGCTGACCTTTAGTAACGGCATCGCCCTCTTGTACCAACAACCGCTCAATCATGCCACCTTGATTAGCAAAGCTTTGGATCACCCCTTTATTGGGCATTAAAAAACCACGCACTGTTTCTTTACGAGAGTATTCCGCGGTAAACAAGAAGGTAATAACTGCGATAGCGACACAAGCCAGAACAAACACAGTTAATTTTATTGATAAAGGTTGGGCGAGGGTAATCGCCCCTGTTAAACGCTCACTTTGCTGAGCGACAGCTTCCTTTCTAAATAACATCCCTGAACAATCCCTGAACAATCCCTGAACAATCCCTGAACAATCCCTGAACAACTCTGATAGCGGTAAATTACATCTTTAGTTACAAAAAAACAACAATAAAAATACAAAAACTTTTAAAAACAACAACAACCGAGCAAAAAACAGCAGATTGAGCATTTTTAAACTTTCATGCTGTTTTAAGCGTTAGCTTGCCAAAATAGTCATTGGTAAACTAAGTATTGGATTGTCAGAGTCTGCAAAATGCATCATCACTGCCACATGGCCTGCAACTACCAGTGCATACATAACCGCTGAAAAACCTTGGCCGTATTTATCAAGCGGCAATAAATGGGAGTAATGTCGGCCGCGCCATTCAAATACAATTTCCAGCGCACCTACAAACAAAAAGAATACCAGTAATATTAAGCCAAATGTGTAGCTCAGCCATAAACCAAACAGTACACCGAGTAAACATACACTTAGGCCAATCCATGAACGCATTGAAAAGCTGATACTTTTTAAGACATGCCCGCCATCAAGCGGCAAAATTGGTAACAAGTTAAATAAATTTAATAACGCACTAAGAACTGCCACACCTGCAAATATTTCCATCTCGGTGGCGTAATATAAAACGACACCCAACACCGAGGTAATTAAACCAAATGCAGGCCCCATCAGTGATATAACGACATCTTGCCAACGGGTTGTTATTTTATCGTCACTTACAGCAAGCCCACCAACAAACGGGATTAAGTAAATACCTTTGGTTTTTATGCCAAAGCATTTCATTGCTCGCACATGGCCGTACTCGTGTACGACTAAGCAACCAATGAGCATTAGTGCAAATTCAATACTAAATAACCACGCATAGCCTGCAACAGAAGCCCCTGCAAGCACTACTTTAATTACCTTAGCGCTTTTAAAAAGCTTAAAACCTAATGCAGCTAGCCCTAAAAAGCCTTTTTTAGGTGACCCATTTGTAGGTGCTGGCAACGCAAGTTGTGTTGCAAATTGATCATCTACAAAGAGCGAAATGCTTTGCTCTTCGACTGCCCCCGTATCGATACCTATTTTTTTGTTGTCGTAAGTAAACTGATAGTAGTTTTCACGAGGGTTATCAAAGGTAATGGCTTGTTGCGCATGAAATACCTGTACAATTTTTTGCCCAGACACCATAAGCGAAAATGGTTGCTCGGCTAAAGTAAGATCTATTCTTATCATAATTAAGACCGTTTAAAACAATGGCGCTAGTATACCTAATCAGCTTAAAAACACGAGGGAAGGTGCTAGGTAACTATTTTCAAAATAAAAGCATTTGATACTGACAAAATAAAAAAACACTACTACTTTTATAGTAACTCCAAGCGATACCTTGAAAGGGATAACAGTGAAGAAGATAGTGCCTAATATTTTAGTTGTTGACGATTCAAAAGCAATTTTGATCGTTATGGAAGCTATACTTAACGAATTGGGTATATCCAACACTATAACTACGTGCCTAAATGCAAAAGAAGCGCTTGAAAAAGTTAAAGAGGATATCAACTACTTTGATGCTATTTTTACTGATCTCAATATGCCCGAAATGGACGGCATGGAATTAATCCGCCACTTAGGAGAGTTACATTATCAAGGCGGTATAATAATTGTTTCTGAAATGGACCATAAAGTTATTAGCTTAGCTGCCAATCTCGCGAAACAACATAACGCTCACCTCATTGGTAATATTGCAAAGCCAGTGCAACTGTCTCAGGTTAGTAGGTTACTTATTAAAGTGGCGCAATTAAACAGCCACACTTTATTAAAAGAGTCAGCCATTTCAAAAGATGAGCTTATTGATGCATTAAAAAACGATGAAATAACGCCTTTTTATCAACCAAAGATAAATGCTGATAACAATAAAATTGAAAGCGTTGAAGTGTTAGCGCGTATTTTATCAAGTAAAGATGGCAATATTATTTTACCTTGCCGTTTTATAAATACTGCCGAACAACACAACTTAATTAATCAAATTACATTTTCTCTTTTTGAAAAGGCCACCAGCGAATTCAAAAATATGACAGCACAACTAGGTCATGATTTTAAAATGGCCTTTAACTTATCGCCAACCCAGCTCGATGACCTAAACTGCCCAAATAAATTACTGCTCATTTTAGAATTAAACCAACTCACGCCTAGTAATATAATTATAGAAATAACAGAACAACATGCACTCTCAAGCCTCATGCAATTAGAAACACTAAATAGATTAAGAATGCATGGCTTTGGTATATCGCTAGACGACTTTGGTGTTGGCTTTACTAATATGAACCAGCTTCGAAACCTTCCTTTTACTGAAATTAAAATAGACCGTTCACTCATTAGCCATATAGAAACAGATTTATTTTCTCAAGTGGTTGTAAGTTCGTTATTTAATATTACGAATAAAGATCATTTAGATTTAGTGGCAGAAGGCGTTGAACGCCCAGAAGAGCTCGATTATTTAAGGCACTATAGAAGAAACCTAGCCATACAAGGTTTTTTATTTAGTCGCCCTAAACCACAAGACGAATTTATATCTTGGGCTAAAGATTGGCTAAAAACTGATGGCAGCCTCGCTTAAAGCGGTACTAATATTTACTCGGGGCCTGTTAGCTAATTATCACCCCGCGTGTGTTTATCTTCTTCACTAACTATATGTGCACTACTTGCTAAGCGTTTGTGCCAACGCTGCCTTGCTACTGCGCGCATATTAGTAGATTGGTCACGCTCATCTACAATCTCTAGTCCCATTAAAGCTTCAATCATATCCTCTAACGTTACAATACCCTGCACGTCACCATACTCATCAACAACTAAGCATATATGAGTGCGCTTTGTTAAAAGTGTTTGCAGTAACGACGATACGTTCTGAGAAGTTGGTACCGTATAAATAGGCTTAATCAATTTGCTAATTTTGTAATCGGTGCCTAAGCGGTGAAATGCCAGCATAATATCGTTTTTATGCACAAACCCAACGATATCATCGGCATCTTTATCAAATACCAACACTCTAGAAAACGATGACGATCCATGTTCATTTAAATACTGATTAACTGTTAAGTCTTTATGGATTTTGAAAATAACAGTTCGCGGCGTCATTAAGTCGCATAATTTTGCATGCTTAAAATGCAACAAATTACGGATAATATCAGATTCATCTTGATGTAATGCTCCCGACTCCGTGCCTATATCTGCCATTGCCTCTATCTCTTGACGAATATAATAAGCCTCATCGTGCTTTGGACCCATTAAATTTGTTAGCTTTTGAGCAAACCATACAAAAGGCTTTAGCGATATAACTAAAAACCGCAAAGCGTAGGTAACGCTTGGCGTTAAAGCTCGCCAGTAATTAGCCCCCAAGGTTTTAGGTATAATTTCAGAAAGAATTAATACGAGAAATGTCATAATGGCTGATGCAATACCTACAGCCGCATCGGAAAAAACGACAGCCGCTTGTGCACCAACTCCCGCTGCACCTGCTGTATGGGCAACTGTATTTAAAGTTAAAATAGCAGCTAAAGGCTGATCTATATTGTTTTTAAGCTTTTCGAGCTGTTTAGCAAGCTCAGGGTGTTTTTTTCTAAGTGATGCAACATAGCTGGGCGAAATACTTAATAACACAGCCTCCATCACAGAACATAAAAACGAAATAACAATCGCCACTACCATATAAACTATCAGTAAAGTCACTTTCTCTCCTCTATATTGGATATGTGAGCATGGTAACAATACATGCTATATTTGGCCAAACTTCCAATAATAATAGGCATAATAATGAAATTTAGCGCACCATGGTGTCATCAAAATAAGCTATTTAAGTACGCAGCAGCTCTTTTAACGCTTAGCAGCTTAAGCTTTGCTGCAATAGCTGCACCATTGGATAAATCAAAAATTCAGTTTATCGGCCCACTTGCCGAAGATATGCAGTTAAAGCCTTTTCAGACACCTCATGGCAGTGCGATTATTAACAACCTATTGCCACAACTACAAGCAGACACAGATAGTTTTTCTGTATTTGGGAAAAAACAAAACTGGCAGCCGTTTAATAAAATCAATGCGCTCACTTTAGGTGGGTTACAGGCACTAAAATTTAATATTGAAACAACCCGCTTTACGCAAGGTACGCTTACCTTAAAAGGGATTGAGCAAGGTCAGTTATTTATTAATGGCGAACTACAAACAGGCGATAAAAATAGCTATAAGTTAGCTTTAAATAACAGTACTCACACTGTTTTAATAGTAGCCCAGCAAGTAGCTAATTGGCACGATGTAACGCTTGATTTTGCACCTAAGAGCGACATTGATAAAATTACGCTTAGCACTTCACACATAAAACGTTTATCTGCAAAACAACTGTTTGATGCTCCTACAATTAGCCAATTATCACTCGCACCTAATGCCAAGCAGTACGTTACTACCACTCGCACTTATAGTGATAAAACACAAAATCAAGCAAATACAGTTACTGTACTTAAAGATTCAGACAATCAAACGCTTTATCGCTTTGAAGCAGGCCAACCAAGTAACATTATTTGGAGTCCAGATAACCAATATTTAGTGTATTTGTTAAATGGTGAGCTTAAACAACTTAACCGTAAAAACTTCTCAATAAAAACATTAGCAAACGATTTAGAAGGAGCTAATGGCTTTACCTTTTATAACGACACCAGTCTTTTGTTTAGCTGGTCTAAATCACCCGAGAGCACTAACAGCTTAACCAAGCACTATAAAGGTCTACAAGATCGCTGGTCGTATGCACGTTCCATCAGCCAAATTTATATGCTTGATACTAAAAGTGGTTTAACAAAAGCACTTAGCCAAGGTCCTCTTTCTTACAGCCTTGAAGATTCAAATAGTAACCGTGGCAAAGTATTAATGAGCCGCCCTGTAATGGCAATGCAAGCATCAACCCACCCTGAAACAGAGCTTGTTGAACTCGATTTAAAATCCAACAAGCTTTCATCGCTTGGTAAATTCAAAACGTTTAATTTAGCTAAATACGCAAATAAAGATGTTTATGTAGTTGCAGGCCCTGACTTTAAAAATGGCGCAGGCAGAGCACTACCAAAAGCAATGCTTGCTAATAACTACGACGGGCAACTTTACCTACTTACTGAAAGCGGTAAAAACGTAAAAGCACTCAGTAAACAATTCGACCCCGCTATTGGCCTACTGCACGTTTTAGAAAACGGCGATGCGCTCATTAAAGTAACAGAGCAAGACACTCAACCACTTTACCTATTTGATTTAAGTAAACAGCGCTTTAAAAAGTTAAATACGGGATTGGATATTGTTGAACAATTTAGTTACTCACACGACCGTAATACCGAAATTTTATTAAGTGGCACTAACGCTTTAGCGCCACAACAGCTAAAACGCCTTAACGTAAGTAAAAATAAAACAGATTTAATATGGGATTCAAAACCAAGTAGCTATGCAAATACACGACTCCCTACATTAGAGGAGTTTAATTTTAAAAATAAACATGGGGTTGAAATAACTGGCCGCGTTTATATTCCTAGCAATTTAGATAAAACTAAAAAGCACCCGGCGCTCGTGTATTACTACGGCGGCACTTCACCAGTTACGCGTGGTTTTACAGGTCGTTATCCGTTTAACTTATGGGCAGAAAATGGCTACGTTGTTTATGTAGTACAGCCTACTGGCGCAACAGGGTTTGGACAAAAGTTTTCAGCGCAGCATGTTAATGCCTGGGGCGACTACACTGCAGACGATATTATCGAAGGCACGCAAGCCTTTTTAAAGAAATACAACTATGTTGATAGTGAAAAGGTAGGAAATTTAGGGGCATCATACGGTGGCTTCATGACCATGTTATTGGCAACTAAAACCGATATATTTAGTGCTTCAATAGCTCATGCGGGTATTTCTAATATTACCTCGTATTGGGGTGAAGGTTGGTGGGGCTACTTATATTCTGGCGAAGCATCAAAAAATAGCTTCCCATGGAATAACCCTGAGCTTTACAGCCAACATAGCCCTGTATTTCATGCCGACAAAGTAACAACACCTATGCTACTTCTTCATGGTGATAGCGATACCAATGTACCTGTTGGCGAAAGCTTAACAATGTACACTGCGCTGAAACTGCTTAATAAGGACGTAGAGTTAATCGAATACAAAGGCGCCGACCACCAAATTTTTGCACGCGATAAACGATTTGATTGGTGGAACACCATGCTTGCATACTTTGATAAAAAGCTAAAAAACGAGCCTCAATGGTGGGACTCAATGTATAAAAATGACTGAGTCTAAACCTTTAAAATAACGACTTAATACAGATTTATTAATAGTAGTATTAATTATTTAGCACCTTTTAATTAGTTTAAAGGTGCTAACCTCATCCTCTAATAACGTCTTATACACCTTTGAAATATTAAGTTACTTAAAACTAATAAACCCCCTTCTCAGCATTTACCTAATGGTGCTACCATACAGAGCTATAAGCATTCAAAATAAAGTACTATGGCTATTAATGTTTTATTGGTTGAAGACGATGAACTACTCGTTAAACGCATCCAAAATCACTTTGCAGATACCGAATTTACAATAGAGGTAGACCCAACTGGCGCTGATGCACTTAACATTGTAAGGCAGCGGGTAAACCTGCGCGGTGCTATATCATTAGCCATAATTGACATTGTCTTACCAAAGCGCGACGGGCTTCAGCTCGCAAAAGAATTAAACACACTGACCGATATTGGCGTTATTGTATTATCGAGTCGTGACTCCCAAGCCGATCGTATCGCTGGTCTTGCACAAGGTGCTGATGACTATATTTGTAAGCCCGTCGATTTACTTGAGTTAGAGCTTCGCATGCGCGCGCTCTATAAGCGTGTTGCCGTCAACCTAGAAGACGACGAAAGCGAAGAGTTTATAGAATATGCTGACTTTAAGCTTCATCCTGATAACCGTACATTAATTACTGCTGCGGGCGTTGAGTCACGCTTAACTGAAGCCGAACATAAAGTGCTTATTTGCTTAATTAGTAACGCAGGTAAAGCCACATCCCGTGAAAAAATATCTGAAGAAATAGGCCAGCCCGATTGGAGTCCAAACGATCGTACTGTTGATGTGCTTATTGGTCGTTTACGTAAAAAATTAAATGATGAAAAAGATCAAAAACGCATCGTTACCGTCCGCGGTAAAGGCTATATGCTTTCTATTTAATACTTAGTTAATTGCGCAATAAGGCGCTCAAATGCGCGGTAATTAAGTGCTTCTTTAAGCTCATTTAAACTAATGTTTTCAGCGCCTTTTAAATCACTAATTGTACGCGCCACCTTAATTACTCTATGGTAGGAGCGTGGCGATAAAGACAACTTCTCGCTTGCTCTAGCTAAAAATTGCAACTCTGCAGGCGCAAGTTCACAGTGCACACTCATTTCTTTATTATTAAGTCTCGCATTAACCTTACCTTGGCGTTTTAGCTGCACATAATAAGCAGCCTCAACTCTTGCTCTAACCTCAGCACTGGTTTCCTCTGGTTTGGTACTTTGTAGCTCAACACTCGTTAAACGAGGTAGTTCTATTTGCAAATCTATACGGTCAATAAAAGGCCCCGACACGCGTGATAAATAACGCATAACTTGATCGGGAGTTGCCCGCTTATCAGTATGGCTCCCTGTTGGGCTTGGGTTTAATGCTGTAATAAGCTGAAACTGCGCTGGGAACTCCATTTGCCTAGCTGCACGTGAAATAGTAACCGTACCGGTCTCCATTGGTTCACGCAGTGAATCAAGCACCTTACGCTCGAATTCCGGTAACTCATCTAAGAAGAGCACACCGTTATGTGCCAGCGAAATTTCACCAGGCTTGGGATTTGAAGACCCCCCCACCAAAGCAACAGCTGAGCACGTATGATGCGGATTACGAAATGGCCGCTGTCGCCAATTAGTTAAATCTATGGATTGTCCAATAATAGAGTAAAGCGCAGCTGTTGAAATAGCTTCATCGTCCGACATAGTGGGCATTATAGTAGCCATTCGCTGGGCCAGCATTGATTTACCAGTACCAGGAGGGCCTAAAAATAGTAAATTATGCCCGCCAGCTGCAGCAATTTCGAGTACTCGCTTTGCACCGGGCTGACCTTTAACATCGCTTAAATCGAGCAAAAAGTCAGGGGCTTGCGTGCAGTCGGGGTACTCTATATTTAATGGCAAGGGTTGTTGATTAAGTAGGTCGCCCCATACTTCTTGAATAGAGCTTACGGCTTTGCGTTTAACGCCATTAACTAGGCTTGCTAGGCTGTCGTTTGCAAGAGGTAAAAAGCAGCAGCGATCTTCTTCTTTAGCAGCAAGTACCGAAGGTAAAATAGCGTTTACACCACGCACTTCACCATTAAGAGCAAGCTCACCATAAAACTCGTACTTATGAATATCAGGACACACTATTTGCCCAGAGGCGACTAAAACTCCCACCGCAATAGCCAGATCAAACCGCCCTCCATCTTTTGGCAAGTCGGCTGGGGCTAAATTTACAGTTATTCGTTGATCGGGAAAACCAAATTGTGAGTTTTCGAGTGCGCTACGTACCCTGTCTTTCGACTCTTTAACAGACGCTTCGGGCAGACCTACAATATGAAAAGCGGGTAAACCATTTCCTAGGTGAACTTCTACAATAACTTCAGGGGCATTTATACCCACTTGAGCACGAGAAAATATACGAGCTAACGACATTCCTTATCCTAGTAAATGGTGTGATTACACCAGTTTAGTCAGGATATTTAAAAACGTGTAATGTGATTTGCCATTTTATAGCGGCTAAACGAAGTAATAAGGTCATTAACATGCCTAATACCATCGCCATTTCGGTTGCTAACGAAAAACTAATGCCAAGCGTATAAACAGTACCACCCGCTATACAGGTAATAGCGTAAAGCTCACCCTTTAATAGCATAGGGATCTCGCGTGCAAGCACATCTCGAATTAATCCACCAAAGCAGCCTGTAATTACAGCCATAATTACCGCAGTCATATCGGGCATACCAACAAGCTGTGCTTTTTGCGCCCCCATTACTGCAAAAAAAGCTAACCCGAACGCATCCGCTGTTTGTAAAATATAATGAGGTATCGGCTTTTGTTTATTTATAAGGCGTGTTGTAACAAATACTGAAGCGAGTATGGCAAAAAAGTAACTTTGATCGTGTAACCAAAACACAGGAACATCTAAAATTAGATCTCGCACTGTACCACCACCAATAGCAGTTACTGTCGCTAAAACTACGACCCCAAAGCCATCCATTTTTTTCTCGTACGCTAGCAAAGTGCCCGATACAGCAAACACCGCAATGCCTATTAAATCAAACCAGTGGTAAAGTTCAGTCATATTTGTAACAACCTAAAAATATTTGTGCCGTTTTAACACAAACCAAACAAGGTTTTAAGTAATAACGATTTATTTTAAGAAGTTTATAACATTTTAAAGTGTATCTCAGGGGGCGGGAGCTTACGCTTATGAGAAGTGAATGCCTCATGCAGTGCAGATGATCTTTAACCTATAAGCTAAATCACCACACTCATCAAATTTCAGACATAAAAAACACGCTTTAAGCGTGCCGTTTCATTCTTATTTATTTCAGTGGTTGCGGGAGCCTGAACTTATAAAAGGTGAACCGACGACCTTCGGGTTATGAGCCACAATATACACACTAAATTTTAGACATAAAAAAACACGCTTTAAGCGTGCCGTTTCATTCTTATTTATTTCAGTGGTTGCGGGAGCCAATTTATAAAAGGTGAACCGACGACCTTCGGGTTATGAGCCACAATATACACACTAAATTTTAGACATAAAAAAACACGCTTTAAGCGTGCCGTTTCATTCTTATTTATTTCAGTGGTTGCGGGAGCCTGAACTTATAAAAGGTGAACCGACGACCTTCGGGTTATGAGCCACAATATACACACTAAATTTTAGACGTAAAAAAACACGCTTTAAGCGTGCCGTTTCATTCTTATTTATTTCAGTGGTTGCGGGAGCCGGATTTGAACCGACGACCTTCGGGTTATGAGCCCGACGAGCTACCAGACTGCTCCATCCCGCGCCTGAAATTTGTATACTTGTTTAAAGTTGCTTACATTACAACTTGGCTTCCAATTAAAAAATTGGTTGCGGGAGCCGGATTTGAACCGACGACCTTCGGGTTATGAGCCCGACGAGCTACCAGACTGCTCCATCCCGCGCCTGTATATTTTAAGTCTATCGACTACTTTTTTGATCTCTTAAGCTAGAGTTATTACAGTAACCAACATTAGAAAATTGGTTGCGGGAGCCGGATTTGAACCGACGACCTTCGGGTTATGAGCCCGACGAGCTACCAGACTGCTCCATCCCGCGCCTGTAATTTCTTTAAAACATTTTCGTAATATTTACGAGCCTGCCTTGAAGAGAGCGCTACTATATAGGAATAAACATTTAATGCAAGACCTAAACTAATTAAAGTTGTTCAACCGAACAAAAAGCAACCAAATTACTATTCTGCGCTCAATCTTTGATGCGGATTAATCATTTTTTGCCATTCCCAGTCGGGATGTCCCATCACTATAAAGTCAGGGTTCTCAGTACTCTCGCGTTGGTTGTACGTTAGCGGGTTAAATTCTGCATCGGTAATACAACCACCGGCTTCTTCAACAATAACTTGTGAAGCACCTGTATCCCACTCTCCCGTTGGACCAATTCTTAAAAAACAATCTGCTTTGCCCTCTGCAACAGTACAGGCTTTTAAAGAACACGAACCAATAGCAATCGTTGTAAACTGACTATTTAAATACTGACTCACCGCTTCTATTTTTTGGCGGCGGCTCACTGCAAGCGTCAAGCTCTCTGGCGGCGCTACAGATATTTTCTTATCAATTGAGTTTTCACGTTTAAAGGCACCATTTTTAGCTGTAGCAAAATAAGTCACACCTTTTGCAGGCCAATGAATAACTCCAAGCACAGGATGATTATTTTCAATCAATGCAATGTTTACTGCAAAGTCGCCACTTTCTAAAATAAATTCGCCTGTACCATCCATCGGATCGAGCAACCAATAACGCTGCCAGTCCTGTCTGTCGGCGAGTGCTGGTATAGGTGTTTCTTCCGACATAATTGGGATATCGGGTGCAAGTGCTTTTAATCCAGCAACCAGTACGTCATTTGCTGCTAAATCAGCTTTGGTAACAGGCGTATTATCTGATTTCTCTTGTTGGCCAATATCGCCTTTTTTATAAATGGCCATAATTGCATCGCCAGCACGCTCAGCTAATTCAATGCACGGTTCGATTAATTTATTCATCGGCAGCTCCAGACGCTAAATACTTATCTAATAATAGCAAAGCTGCAACACTGCGTGCTTCGGTAAAATCTTCTTGGTCTAATAATGACTGCCACTGAGTTAATGGCCACTTAACAACAACTAGCGGCTCTGGTTCGTCGCCAATAAGGGTTTGTGGGTATAATTGCTTAGCAAATAAAATATGCATAGTGGCATTAAAGTAACTCGGCGCCATTGTTACTGTTCTTAATGGTTTAAAATACTCAGCACCAAAGCCAATTTCTTCTTTAAGTTCTCTGTTAGCAGCTTGCTCTGGATTTTCGCCCGGATCAATTAAGCCTTTAGGAAAACCTAACTGGTAATTGTTTGTGCCCGCACAGTATTCACGTACAAGTAGTAACTCATTATCTGCATTTAACGGAACAATCATCACTGCTCCCCGGCCACCGCCGCGAATTCGCTCATACTGGCGCTCTTCGTTATTAGAAAACTTTAACTCTAAAGACTCCACAGTAAACAGGCGACTTTTAGCAACAACATTGTTACTGAGGATTTGTGGTGGTGTTGGGTGCTTTTTCTGTGTCATTGGCGTTAATTTGCTATCATGGCAGTTAGTTCAATAATAAACCTTATAAGTTGAAATTCCTATGTTAAATTGGTCAAAAATCGATACCGTTTTGCTCGACATGGATGGAACATTACTCGATTTACATTACGACAGTCATTTTTGGCTTAACGTTATCCCTGCGCAACACGCATTAGCTAGAGGCATTAGCCTAGATGCAGCTAAAGCAGATATTTTAAAACGCTATCAAGCTGTGAGCGGTCAAATACAGTGGTATTGTTTAGATTATTGGGAGCAGCAATTAAGCTTGCCTATAATGGAACTTAAACGAGAGTCTCAGCATTTAATTAAAATGCGCGAAGACGTACCTCATTTTTTAACCGAGCTTAAAAAAGCAGGCAAAGAGTTAATTTTACTTACCAACGCCCACCCTGAGAGTGTCATGCTGAAATTTGAGCATACAGCGATTGATAACTACCTAGATGGTGTAGTGTCTACTCATGAATATGGAGTAAGTAAAGAGCAGCAAAGTTTGTGGCACCAAGTACAAAAAGACTTAGGGTTTAATAAGCAGCGCACTTTGTTTGTAGATGACAGTGTGCCGGTATTAAATGCCGCACGAGAATACGGCATCGAGCACTTACTTGCAGTTGCTAACCCTGATAGCCAACAACCACATAACGAAATAGCCGATTACCTGAGTGTTACCGACTATCGTAAGATTATTTAACTCAGTTTACGTGGGCTAGATTTTTGGGTAACGGGCTTCAAGGCCTTGGTATACTAACTTTGCAAAATCTGCATGTTCTGTATCAAGGCTTTTAACTACTTCAACTAAATGCTCGTTATCTTCTTGCCCGTTCCACTCTTTAATATAGCTACCGTCTTTGTAGCCATGATCTTGGCGGAAAAAGTTTAACGTGTTTTTACCTACGTAGCCGCGATATAAATCATCAATATCCATACCCATTTGCGCCATACAGCCGGCAAAGGCAGCGGCATTAAACGTTTTATCTGCAACAGCGGAAGCCGCTAATATTTCTAGCGTTTGTTTAAAGTCATCCGCTTGTTGAGCATTACTAAGCTCAGCTTCAAGTTGCTTTGCTAAGTCTTCGTAGCTAGTTTTGCCGTCAATTCTAAGCGATAGACCAAAATGAAAAATATCAACCAACTCTAAAATAACTTGTTCAGTATCTGGTGTTTGTTTTTTCCACCATTTCCAACCATGATGATCCAGCATTTCAGCGCACTCAACCCAAATAGCGCGGTACCATTCGAACCCTTGAGTAAACCATTGCTCATGTACTTTAGTGTTCATGGCGTTTTGCATTTCTAGCATAACTACTAGCTTGTTTAAATTGGCAGACATATTCATTCCTGTCGTTTTTGATTAGTGTAATAGTACAGATAAAGGAAGCTTAACGCATCAGCACTATCTTAATATGTAGTTTACTTTGAGCCGCTAAATTCAGCCCATGAATCAATTAAATCAATGAAATCTTCAAAGCCACAACCACTACTTAAACCATTTTCTTCAAGCGCTAAATCGTCATCTTGATACGCTATTAGGTCTTCGCTATCTTGATGAAGCGCATGGGCTTCAAATAGTGCTTCGTCTTTGGTTAATATTAAATCTATTTCTTGGCCTTTTAGCGTTAGCGGCTCATAGCTTGAACTCACCGATGCAATAAGCGCTTGCACCATAGCTACTTTGTCTTTGCCTATTTCTTCGTTTAGCCAGCGACCAATAATAGCGTGTTCACTGCTTATTTTAATGCGTAGCCCACTAATAGGGTCGCGAATAAATTGATATTCCATAGGGTTTGCCTGTAAATCTTTAATTGCGTAATTATATACGTAAACGCCCGCAAACCACAGGACATATAAAGTAAAATAGCGCCACAAGGGCGCTATTTTATTCCACTTTAAAGCCGTTAACTTCGCGATCTATAACGCGCTGCGTCAATAATCGACCATAAGTAAATAATAGGCACAAGTACAAAACCTACAAGCACATAAATTAGTGCGTAACTTATTATAATAGCGAGTGCAAAAAATATAGCCGCTAAAATACGCCCTTGCACTAACTGCCCTAAACCAGGAAAAAATATATTACATAATGCTGCGATTACGTTACCGCCAGAACCTTGATCTGCCATACTAACCTCTGTATTTATTTGATTTTATAATTATTTACTTACACACTCTATGCCAATTTATTAAAGCTTACAAATCAAATAGTTAAATTACCCTAGATTTAGAGAGTTAGTAAATTTTGCTAACTTTAGGTCAAATTAGCAATTTTTATTGTGCGTTTACACTTTTTTGTTTGTTCAAAAAATTAGCAAGTTACTCGTTTTTAAGGCTATTTTATAAATAGCTGTTTATAAAAACAGTATTTTATTTAGCCTAACAAAAACACCTGTTATACTGCCCACAATATTGATTAAAAAGGCGTAACGATGGACGTTTCACAATTACTCGATGGCTTAAATGACAAACAACGCGATGCCGTTGCAGCCCCACTACAAAACATGCTGGTATTAGCAGGTGCTGGGTCTGGTAAAACACGAGTGTTAGTTCATCGTATTGCGTGGCTTATGCAAGTTGAGCAAGCATCTGCTTACAGTATTTTTGCCGTAACCTTTACTAATAAAGCGGCTAAAGAAATGCGTAGCCGCGTTGAAGAAACACTAAAAGCCCCTGTAGGTGGTATGTGGATTGGTACGTTCCATGGTTTGTCGCATCGTATTTTACGTGCTCATCACCGTGAAGCTAACTTACCTGAAGCCTTTCAAATTTTAGACTCTGACGATCAACTTCGGATGATCAAGCGCTTATTAAAATCGATGAATATCGATGATAAAAAATGGCCTGCTAAACAATTTGGCTGGTACATTAGCGCCAAAAAAGATGAAGCACTTCGCCCTAAAGATATTCAAGCATACGATATTAACGAGCAAATGATGCTGCGTGTTTACGCCGCCTATCAAGAAGCCTGTGATAGAGCTGGTTTAGTTGATTTTGCCGAAATATTACTACGCAGCTACGAAGTGTTAAAAAATAACCCTACGTTACTACGTCATTACCAGCAACGCTTTGCACATATGCTCGTAGACGAGTTCCAAGATACAAATACCATTCAATATGCTTGGTTAAAGTTACTTGCAGGCGATACTAACAGCATTATGATTGTAGGCGACGATGACCAAAGCATTTACGGTTGGCGTGGTGCTAAAATCGAAAACATTAAACGCTTTTTAACTGACTTTAGCGCTGAAACCATTCGCCTTGAACAAAACTACCGTTCAACCGCGACTATTTTGAAAGCATCTAATGCATTAATTCAAAATAACTCAGAGCGTATGGGTAAAAGCTTGTGGACCGACGGTAACGACGGCGAGCCAATTTCTATTTATGCGGCATTTAATGAGTTAGACGAAGCACGCTTTGTAAGTAGCAAACTACGAAGCTGGTTAAATGCAGGTAATGCCCTACAAGATGCCGCAATTTTATACCGTAGTAACGCGCAATCTCGTGTACTCGAGGAGGCTATGCTGCAAGAAGGCTTAAAATACCGTATTTATGGTGGTATGCGATTCTTCGAACGACAAGAAATTAAAGATGCGTTGTCGTACTTACGCCTAGTAGGTAATCGTCAAGACGATGCCGCGTTTGAGCGTGTAATTAATACGCCAGCACGCGGTATTGGCGATAAAACATTGAGCCATATACGCGATTGTGCACGAGCAGAATCGTTACCGCTTTGGTATGCCGCCAAAGCAATTGTAGAACAACAGCATTTATCTGGTCGCGCTTCTGGTGCAGTAAGTAAGTTTGTAGAACTCGTTGAACAAATAGAAGATAAAATTAGCGACCTAACTTTGCATGAGCAAGCTAAGTACACAATTCAAACCTCAGGCTTGATGGCAATGTACCAAGCCGAAAAAGGTGAAAAAGGTCGTGCTCGCGTAGAAAACTTAGAAGAGCTAATTAGTGCGTGTGATCAGTATGAGCTGCCTGAAGACGAAGAGTACAGCTCACCACTACAAGGCTTTTTAGCGCATACATCACTTGAGTCAGGTGAAGGACAGGCAGAAGAACACGAAGACGCCGTACAAATGATGACGCTTCACTCAGCTAAAGGCTTAGAGTTTCCGCTAGTGTTTATGGTAGGCGTAGAGGAAGGCATGTTCCCTTCTCAGCAAAGCAACGAAGAGTCGGGTCGCTTAGAAGAAGAGCGCCGCCTTTGTTATGTAGGCATGACACGAGCAATGGATAAGTTATACATTAGCCATGCTGAGAGTCGCCGCTTATACGGGCAAGAAAAATACCATAGCCCATCTCGCTTTTTACGCGAAATCCCTGAGGACTGCGTTGAAGAAATTCGTATTAAAACACAGATTTCTCGTCCACCTGCCGCCGGGCGTTTTAGCGCATCAGTTAGCCATGCAGCATTTGAAGACAGTGGCTTTAACTTAGGGCAACGAGTTTTGCATGCTAAGTTTGGTGTTGGTACCGTACTTAATTACGAAGGCAGTGGCGCGCAATCTCGCGTACAAGTTAACTTTGACGACCTTGGTAGCAAATGGTTAGTAACGGCTTATGCACGATTACAAGCGGTATAAAGCACACCTAAATGAGTTAGAGCAACAATTAGCTGGCGCGTATCATCGTCAGCTGGTGCTAATTACTGGCAGCTCAACTTGGTGTTATGAAATACTTAACTCATTAATAGATGAAAACAATACACTTGTTGTATCCAAGCAGTGCGCGATTAAAAATTCGTACTGGCCTACTCGCACACACCAAATTTTAGGGCAAGAATTTGCTCATGCTGTTTACGATGGCTTTAGTGGTTTGCACCCTGATAAACTTGCAGCACTTGCCGGCACCGTTAAAGCAGGCGGTATACTGTTTTTATTACTGCCTGAACTGGATGATTTAGCCTCTTGGCAAGATCCAGCATTGAGTACAGTGCAATCACACGGTCAGAGCATTAACTACAGCATATTTAATCAGCGTTTCGCGACTATTATTAAACCGTTGCCCGCTTTTCACTTTAGTGAAAAAAATGGCTGTATTAGTAATAACGCTAGCTATGTAATGCATAATAAAATTGATTATGAGCCACAGCAAAACTGTATTGAGCAAATAGTAAAAGTAGCTAACGGTCGTGCCAACAGGCCTTTACTCATTAATGCCGATAGAGGCAGAGGTAAGTCGGCAGCACTTGGCTTAGCAACGGCAAAACTAACTGATAAAAAAGTAATTATTTGCAGCACTCAGTTTAAAGCGACCCATAGCAGCTTTAAACATTTAGCCCAAGAGTTAAGCCTTCAATACAACGCTGAACATAAACAGCTCGCCAATTTGCACTACGTTGCACCTGACGCGTTATTAAACACACTACCTGAGTGCGATTTACTACTCGTTGATGAAGCTGCAGCAATTCCTGTTCCGTTATTACTACAAATGCTAGCTCATTACCCTCGTATAGTATTTGCAAGCACTCTGGTTGGGTATGAAGGCAATGGTAGGGGTTATACCATTCGCTTTAGTAACTATATTAAAGCACACTATAAAGCCTCTAAAGTTGTAACACTTGATGAGCCACTGCGCTTTGCTAAACACGATCCTCTTGAGCAACACATTCGCACACTACTAGCACTCGATGCACAATATATAGAGTTAAGTAGTAATGAATTAGAGCAGCCAGTACATAGCGAAATAACTCAGCAATCCCTTGTAAACAATGAGCCTTTACTGCAGCAAGTTATTGCCCTACTTGCACTGGCTCACTATCAAAGTAGTGTCAACGACTTACGCCAACTACTAGACGCACCATCGCAAAGACTATTTATTAGCAAAATTAATAATCAATTAGTTGGCGTATGCTTAATCGCCATAGAAGGTGGTTTGAGTGAAGAACTTGCCCTACAGATTATAAGTGGAGAGCGCCGTCCGCAAGGGCATTTAATGGCGCAAGCACTCTCACAACTTAGCTTTAATAATGACTGTTTAACGCAACTGAGCGCTCGCGTTGTACGAATAGCGATTGATCCGAGTTCCCACAATATAGGACTTGGTAAAAAGCTACTTAGTTTTTGCGAATCGCAGGTAAAAAGCCAATGTAGTTGGCTTGGTGCAAGCTTTGGGGCAACAGCGCAGTTACTTAATTTTTGGCAAAACCGAGGGTTTGATACTGTAAAATTAGGTTATCAACGCGATAAAAGCACCGCTGAACATTCGGCGCTTGTGGTTAAATGCTTAAGTGACAAAAGTACAATTATTCAACCTTTGAAAAAGCAGTTTAAAAACGATTTTTTTTATGGGCTTTTAACACACTTTAAAACACTAGATTGGCAACTCGTGAATATCCTAATTGAAGGATTTCGCGACGAGTTAATAAGCCTAGAGACTCACGAGCGACTAGCGCTGCTCACTAAAAGTAACTTCACTCAATTTAGTATCTCTGCAACTCTTTGGCAGTTACTGAGCCAGTCACCTTCTTGTATATCTCAATTAACAGAGTCGGATAAACAACTTTTAATAAAGTTAGTGCTTCAAAATGAAAGTAATGAAAAAATGATTCAACACTTAGGTTTATTAGGAAAAAAACAGCTTGAGAATCAATTTAAACGTGCCATAAAAAACCTCACAAGTACCATCTAATAGCTTTTAGTTGCCCTATCACTGTTAAATTTTATCCATCTTTAAGCTATTTATTTAATTTGTTCTATCCTTAAAACATTAATAGGTAAATTAAGATAAAGGCATGGAATTAATAAACTTTAAAGTGGGCTGCAAAACAATTTCACTTAAAATACTCGATATTTTATTAACAGAGCGCTTTGACAATAATCTAACAACTTTACCCAACAATAATAAAAGCTTTATTGGTGTTAAAGATTATATGGATATACCAACGCCTGTTTTTGATTTAGGTATTATTTTAAATAATATCTCAACCGAACAAAGTAATGCGCATATACTAAAACAACTAAGAATATGGCAAGAAAAACTATTAAACTGGTTCAATACCCTTCAAAGTAACTTATTAAATAGCTCGGCTTCTATTTCAAGCAATGATGCAGAACTACAAGATTTTATTCTGTTTTACAAAGAGTTCAACACCGATAATGAAGACTTAAAACTAACAATGTCTCGGCTTAACGAACCTTTCCAATCATTGCTAGAAACGGTAAAGGAAGCTATATCAGCTCATAATCAAAGCGATTATAAACAAGTATCAGCTCTGCTCGAAAAAATTAAGCGTAGTAACCTAATTCAGCTAGAGCGTTTATTTGAATCAGCTAAAGAGCAAATAACCTTAGACTATAAACCTATTATTGTTTTCACCACCAAAGACGGCTTAAACCCACATGTAGGGTTATTGGTAGATAAAGTCGAAGATAATATCGACTATAAAAAAGAAGACATTAAACCACTAGATAAGCTCACTGAGGTCGGTTTTGATCTAGACCCACAAACTAAAAATATGATGCGAGGATTAATCAAGCTCCCCCAAAAACACAGTGTATTAATTGATCCAAGCGTAATATTTAAACCAACTCAAATAGAAGAATCCGAAAGTGAAGAAACCCAAGCTTATGGACTATTTTAAATAGCCTTTAAATTTGGTTATTAACTTTAGTACTGGAATAATGAGCTATTCCGCTCAACTCGTACATTTAGATGAATTGGAGAAGAATCGAGTATGTAATGTCCGTTACTTCCCCATATTTCACTTTTCTGCAGACGTAAAAAAGCCCGACTATTTCTAGTCGGGCTCTCTACAATTTGAAGCCTGCGCGCTACGCAATAGGATGTCGTAGTGCCCACAGCGGTGGAGAGCCACATAACAAATGCTACACTCTCTTTGTGTCGGGAATCGTTACGCTCGCCCGAACTACGTTATAGGTGTTGCTGTGAGTGTGTATTAATTGCGCACATTTTACTTTTCAGCAGACGTAAAAAAGCCCGACTATTTCTAGTCGGGCTTTCTACAATTTGAAGCCTGGTAATGTCCTACTTTCACATAGCAAATGCTACACTATCATCGGCGCTGTTTCGTTTCACTACTGAGTTCGGCATGGAGTCAGGTGGGTCCAAAACGCTATTGTCACCAAGCAAATTTGGGCGTTAATACGTATTTCTGCGTATTAACTGAATTTGGAAAATATCTGATAATATTTTTTAAGTTTTTCTAAGTAATATCTACTTTAGTTATATTAACTTCTGTCTAAACTGTCGCATAAAACGCGTTTGGCGTTGTATGGTTAAGCCTCACGGGTAATTAGTACAAGTTAGCTTAATGGCTCACACCACTTCCACATCTTGCCTATCAACGTTGTAGTCTTCAACGGCCCTTCAGAGACTTTAAAAGTCTAGTGAGAACTCATCTCGAGGCCTGCTTCGCGCTTAGATGCTTTCAGCGCTTATCAGTTCCGAACGTAGCTACCGGGCAATGCCATTGGCATGACAACCCGAACACCAGCGGTTCGTTCACTCCGGTCCTCTCGTACTAGGAGCAACCCCTCTCAATTCTCAAACGCCCACGGCAGATAGGGACCGAACTGTCTCACGACGTTCTAAACCCAGCTCGCGTACCACTTTAAATGGCGAACAGCCATACCCTTGGGACCGACTTCAGCCCCAGGATGTGATGAGCCGACATCGAGGTGCCAAACACCGCCGTCGATATGAACTCTTGGGCGGTATCAGCCTGTTATCCCCGGAGTACCTTTTATCCGTTGAGCGATGGCCCTTCCATTCAGAACCACCGGATCACTATGACCTACTTTCGTACCTGCTCGACGTGTCTGTCTCGCAGTTAAGCTGGCTTCTACCATTACACTAACCGTACGATGTCCGACCGTACTTAGCCAACCTTCGTGCTCCTCCGTTACTCTTTAGGAGGAGACCGCCCCAGTCAAACTACCCACCAGGCACTGTCCGTAACCCCGATTCAGGGGCCAACGTTAGAACATCAAAACTACAAGGGTGGTATTTCAAGGTTGACTCCACAACAACTAGCGTCGCTGCTTCAAAGTCTCCCACCTATCCTACACATGTAGGTTCAATGTTCAGTGCCAAGCTGTAGTAAAGGTTCACGGGGTCTTTCCGTCTAGCCGCGGGTACACAGCATCTTCACTGCGATTTCAATTTCACTGAGTCTCGGGTGGAGACAGCGTGGCCATGGTTACACCATTCGTGCAGGTCGGAACTTACCCGACAAGGAATTTCGCTACCTTAGGACCGTTATAGTTACGGCCGCCGTTTACCGGGGCTTCGATCAAGAGCTTCTCCCTAAGGATAACCCCATCAATTAACCTTCCGGCACCGGGCAGGTGTCACACCGTATACGTCATCTTGCGATTTTGCACAGTGCTGTGTTTTTAATAAACAGTCCCAGCCACCTGGTCACTGCGGCTCCCGTCCGCTTAGAGAGCAAGTCTCATCACAGATAGGAGCGTACCTTCTCCCGAAGTTACGGTACGATTTTGCCTAGTTCCTTCACCCGAGTTCTCTCAAGCGCCTTAGTATTCTCTACCTGACCACCTGTGTCGGTTTGGGGTACGATTCCATATAATCTGAAGCTTAGAGGCTTTTCCTGGAAGTATGGCATCAACAACTTCATCACCGTAGTGACTCGTCTCGCGTCTCAGTCTTAACAGCAACCCGGATTTACCTAAGTCGCCAACCTACTCACTTTCACATGGACTACCAACGCCATGCTTGTTTAGCCTGCTCCGTCCCCCCATCGCAATTATATCGAGTACAGAAATATTAATCTGTTTCCCATCGACTACGCCTTTCGGCCTCGCCTTAGGGGTCGACTTACCCTACCCTGATTAACATGGGATAGGAACCCTTGGTCTTCCGGCGTGGGAGTTTTTCACTCCCATTATCGTTACTCATGTCAGCATTCGCACTTCTGATACGTCCAGCATACCTCCCGGTACACCTTCAACCGCTTACAGAACGCTCCCCTACCACTCAGAATAAATTCTGAATCCGCAGCTTCGGTGCATAGTTTAGCCCCGTTACATCTTCCGCGCAGACCGACTCGACCAGTGAGCTATTACGCTTTCTTTAAAGGATGGCTGCTTCTAAGCCAACCTCCTGGCTGTCTGGGCCTTTCCACATCGTTTCCCACTTAACTATGACTTTGGGACCTTAGCTGGCGGTCTGGGTTGTTTCCCTCTTCACGACGGACGTTAGCACCCGCCGTGTGTCTCCCGGATATTACTTTACGGTATTCGGAGTTTGCAAAGGGTTGGTAAGTCGGGATGACCCCCTAGCCTTAACAGTGCTCTACCCCCGTAAGTATTCGTCCGAGGCTCTACCTAAATAGATTTCGGGGAGAACCAGCTATCTCCCGGTTTGATTAGCCTTTCACTCCTAGCCACAGGTCATCCCCTAACTTTTCAACGTTAGTGGGTTCGGTCCTCCAGTTGATGTTACTCAACCTTCAACCTGCCCATGGCTAGATCACCGGGTTTCGGGTCTATACCTTGCAACTAGTCGCCCAGTTAAGACTCGGTTTCCCTACGGCTACCCTATTCGGTTAACCTCGCTACAAAATATAAGTCGCTGACCCATTATACAAAAGGTACGCAGTCACCCAACAAGTAGGCTCCTACTGCTTGTACGTACACGGTTTCAGGTTCTATTTCACTCCCCTCACAGGGGTTCTTTTCGCCTTTCCCTCACGGTACTGGTTCACTATCGGTCAGTTGGGAGTATTTAGCCTTAGATGATGGTCCACCTATATTCAGTCAAAGTTTCACGTGCTCCGACCTACTCGATTTCACTTAAAATGTCTTTTCATGTACGGGACTATCACCCTGTATCGTGGCACTTTCCAGAGCCTTCCATTAACACATAATAAGCTTAAGGGCTGTTCCGATTTCGCTCGCCGCTACTTTCGGAATCTCGGTTGATTTCTTTTCCTACGGGTACTTAGATGTTTCAGTTCTCCGCGTTCGCCTCGTTAACCTATGTATTCAGTTAACGATACCTGCAAGCAGGTGGGTTTCCCCATTCGGAAATCCTAGTCTCAAGCGCTTTTTACTAGCTTGACTAGGCTTATCGCAAGTTAATACGTCCTTCATCGCCTCCAACTGCCAAGGCATCCACCGTGTACGCTTAGTCACTTAACCATACAACCCAAACGGGTCTTTGTTTTGTGACAGTTTAACTTCGCCAGAAGTTAATATTGAATACTAAAGTAGATACCAATCAATCAACTCATAAGAGTTAATTAAATGGCACTGAATGGTACTGCTACCATTCTTTTTTTACTTTTGAAAACTCTTGATAAATAACAATGTTATTCATCAGAATTTTATTATCAGCTTTTCCAAATTTTTAAAGAGCATATTAATTAGTTATCCCGAAGGACACGCACTAATTAACAATCATCTGTGTGGACACTACGAACAAATAAGTTCTAAATCGTATAAGGAGGTGATCCAGCCCCAGGTTCCCCTAGGGCTACCTTGTTACGACTTCACCCCAGTCATGAATCACTCCGTGGTAAACGTCCTCCCGAGGGTTAGACTATCTACTTCTGGAGCAACCCACTCCCATGGTGTGACGGGCGGTGTGTACAAGGCCCGGGAACGTATTCACCGCGTCATTCTGATACGCGATTACTAGCGATTCCGACTTCATGGAGTCGAGTTGCAGACTCCAATCCGGACTACGACGCACTTTAAGTGATTCGCTTACTCTCGCGAGTTCGCAGCACTCTGTATGCGCCATTGTAGCACGTGTGTAGCCCTACACGTAAGGGCCATGATGACTTGACGTCGTCCCCACCTTCCTCCGGTTTATCACCGGCAGTCTCCTTAGAGTTCTCAGCATTACCTGCTAGCAACTAAGGATAGGGGTTGCGCTCGTTGCGGGACTTAACCCAACATCTCACAACACGAGCTGACGACAGCCATGCAGCACCTGTATCAGAGTTCCCGAAGGCACCAAACTATCTCTAGTAAGTTCTCTGTATGTCAAGTGTAGGTAAGGTTCTTCGCGTTGCATCGAATTAAACCACATGCTCCACCGCTTGTGCGGGCCCCCGTCAATTCATTTGAGTTTTAACCTTGCGGCCGTACTCCCCAGGCGGTCTACTTAATGCGTTAGCTTTGAAAAACAGAACCGAGGCTCCGAGCTTCTAGTAGACATCGTTTACGGCGTGGACTACCGGGGTATCTAATCCCGTTTGCTCCCCACGCTTTCGTACATGAGCGTCAGTGTTGACCCAGGTGGCTGCCTTCGCCATCGGTATTCCTTCAGATCTCTACGCATTTCACCGCTACACCTGAAATTCTACCACCCTCTATCACACTCTAGTTTGCCAGTTCGAAATGCAGTTCCCAGGTTGAGCCCGGGGCTTTCACATCTCGCTTAACAAACCGCCTGCGTACGCTTTACGCCCAGTAATTCCGATTAACGCTCGCACCCTCCGTATTACCGCGGCTGCTGGCACGGAGTTAGCCGGTGCTTCTTCTGTCAGTAACGTCACAGCTAGCAGGTATTAACTACTAACCTTTCCTCCTGACTGAAAGTGCTTTACAACCCGAAGGCCTTCTTCACACACGCGGCATGGCTGCATCAGGCTTGCGCCCATTGTGCAATATTCCCCACTGCTGCCTCCCGTAGGAGTCTGGGCCGTGTCTCAGTCCCAGTGTGGCTGATCATCCTCTCAAACCAGCTAGGGATCGTCGCCTTGGTGAGCCATTACCTCACCAACTAGCTAATCCCACTTGGGCCAATCTAAAGGCGAGAGCCGAAGCCCCCTTTGGTCCGTAGACATTATGCGGTATTAGCAGTCGTTTCCAACTGTTGTCCCCCACCTCAAGGCATGTTCCCAAGCATTACTCACCCGTCCGCCGCTCGTCAGCAAAGTAGCAAGCTACTTTCTGTTACCGCTCGACTTGCATGTGTTAGGCCTGCCGCCAGCGTTCAATCTGAGCCATGATCAAACTCTTCAATTAAAAAGTTTTATGTCTTTCGACAGCTCAATGAATTCTGAATTTTTTAATATCTTTCGATATTGAATTGACTGTGCCGAATAATTACCGAAATAACTATTCTGTTGGTCACTCAGTTTTCAATTGAGACTCTAATTTGTTTGCCTCGCTACCTAAGTAGCTTGGCTGTTAGAACTCAATCTGTACGAGTGCCCACACAGATGATTGCTTTATATTGTTAAAGAACGTTGCGATTATAAAGTTGAACTTTATCTCGCTAGGGCTGCGCATATTACGCTTTCCTATTTTTTTGTCAACACTTAAATTTAAACTTTCTAAAAAGATTCAATCTAAGTTTTACTTAACACCCTGAGTTGTTCGTGCCTCGCTGTGCGTTGGCGTTTCCCGTCTCAGTGGGGTCGCATTATAGGGAGATCCAAAAACAGATCAACCCTTTTTTGAAGAAAACTTGAAATAATGTGCTGTTCGCTGAGTATTTGAGCTAAACGCTCAAAAACACAACTAAACCACCTGTATTGAGAGGTTTATAGAGCTATTTAAAGTCAAAGTTATGATAACTAGTGATCAGTAGGGACATATTTGGATCATCAATGCTGAAAAAGCCAACCAATAAGTTAAGAGTCGTGTTACTAAAATCATTTGAAATAGTCAAAAGCTGAGATTTAAATTCATTGGGCTATATTTTTATTTGAGAAGTGAGTTTATTAAGGCCCCAATGGTTAGCTTTACTATGAGGTTCTTAGTACCGGTATATAGATAAGAGAGCGACCCTTATCTTCTGATCAGCTCTAATCAATAAAAACTTCGTTAGGGATTGCTTAATGGCAGTTAAATTCGAAGTGCTATTATTAATAACTGTAAATCACTATATAAAGTGAAAATGCTCTTTAACTAAAACCGGATAGGCTATTTTGGATCGATGGTAAGTAAAGGGTAACTAGGCAGAGCTATTAAAATAACTGTAAAAACAACCTATCGATTCAGAATCTATGAGTCGATGCACATAATAGAAGGTAATTACTGGTTCATATAGTTTGACAAATTTTAGGCAAGAAAAAGCCGAGCATAAGCTCGGCTTTTAGGTTTCTTTAAGACTTACTCTGCAGACTGTGCGTCTTCTTGAACTGCTTCGCTAGTCGCTGGGCGACCAACTAGTTCAATATAAGCCATTGGTGCATTATCACCAGTACGGAAGCCACACTTAAGAATACGAGTGTAACCACCTGGACGATCCGCGTTACGTGGACCGATTTCACTGAATAATTTACCAACAACTTCATTATCACGCGTGCGAGCAAACGCTAAACGGCGATTTGCTACACTGTCAGTCTTAGCCAGTGTGATTAAAGGTTCAATTACACGACGTAACTCTTTCGCTTTTGGCAAAGTAGTTTTGATGATTTCATGTTTCACCAAAGAACCTGCCATATTGCTAAACATCGCTTTACGATGGCTACTGTTACGGTTTAATTGACGACCACTCTTACGATGGCGCATGACCCTATCCTTCTAACTAAACTAATATAGTGATTTAGATTATTCAGCTAAGCTTGCAGGTGGCCAATTTTCTAGGCGCATGCCTAGAGAAAGTCCACGTGAAGCTAGCACGTCTTTAATTTCAGTTAGAGACTTCTTACCTAAATTAGGCGTTTTAAGAAGCTCAACTTCAGTGCGCTGAACTAAATCACCGATATATTGAATTTGCTCGGCTTTCAAACAATTTGCTGAGCGTACTGTTAATTCAAGATCATCAACTGGACGAAGTAGAATAGGATCGAATTCTGGCTTCTCTTCTTTCTCTTCTGGCTCAGTTACATCACGTAAATCTACGAATGCATCTAATTGCTCAGCTAAGATAGTAGACGCACGGCGGATCGCTTCTTCTGGATCTAAAGTGCCGTTTGTTTCCATATCAATGATTAACTTGTCTAAATCTGTACGTTGCTCAACTCGAGCTGATTCAACCGAGTACGCAATACGTTCAACTGGGCTAAATGATGCATCAAGCAACAATCTACCAATTGGACGCTCATCGTCATCAGAGGATAAACGACTAGATGCCGGCACATAACCACGACCACGTTCAACACGAATACGCATGCTGATCTCGCTGTTATTTGTAGTTAAATTACAAATAACGTGATCTGGATTAGCAATTGTTACATCGCCATCGTGCTGAATATCAGCCGCAGTAACAGGGCCTACACCAGATTTAGTCAGGGTCAGAAAAACTTCATCTTTGCCTTCTAACGTTACTGCTAAACCTTTAAGGTTTAATAGTATTTCAATGATGTCTTCTTGAACGCCTTCTTTCGCGCTGTACTCATGTAATACACCGTCGATTTCAACTTCAGTTACTGCACATCCAGGCATAGATGAAAGTAATATACGGCGTAAAGCATTACCCAGAGTATGGCCAAAGCCACGCTCTAATGGTTCTAAAACTATTTTAGAACGCGTTGGGTTGATAGCGTCGATGTCGACTAACCTTGGTTTTAGAAATTCTGTAACAGAACCCTGCATTTTATCCTCTCTTAACTCTTAACTTTACTTAGAGTAAAGTTCGACGATTAGTTGTTCATTAATGTCCGCAGACAGGTCTGAACGCTCAGGTAGACGCTTAAAGCTGCCTTCCAATTTCTTACCGTCAACTTCAACCCAAGTCGGCTTTTCACGTTGCTCAGCCAACTCTAGAGCAGCGATGATACGTGCTTGCGTCTTAGACTTCTCACGGATTACAACAGTATCTTCTGGAGTAATTACGTATGAAGGAATGTTCACAACACGACCATTAACTAAAATCGCTTTATGGCTTACTAACTGACGTGCTTCTGCACGTGTGCTAGCAAAACCCATGCGATATACAACATTGTCTAAACGTTGCTCTAAAAGCTGTAACAAGTTTTCACCTGTGTTGCCTTTAAGGCGAGCAGCTTCTTTGTAGTAGTTACGGAATTGCTTTTCTAATACACCGTAGATACGACGTACTTTTTGCTTTTCACGTAATTGTAAACCGTAATCAGATAAGCGACCTTTACGAGCGCCGTGCTGACCAGGTGCAGTCTCAAGTTTACACTTAGAGTCGATAGCTCTTACGCCGCTCTTAAGGAACAGGTCAGTACCTTCACGACGACTCAGCTTGAGCTTAGGGCCCAAATATCTTGCCATGTTATTTCTCCTAACCTATTGTTAAACGCGACGTTTCTTCGGTGGACGACAACCATTATGTGGTATTGGCGTCACGTCAGTAATGTTGGTAATACGGTAACCAGCAGCATTCAAAGCACGTACAGCAGATTCACGACCTGGACCTGGACCTTTAATGAAAACTTCTAGATTTTTTAAACCGTATTCTTGAGCAGCAGTACCTGCACGCTCTGCAGCAACCTGAGCAGCAAATGGTGTAGATTTACGTGAACCACGGAAACCTGAACCACCGGCAGTAGCCCATGATAGTGCATTACCTTGACGGTCGGTAATCGTTACAATAGTGTTGTTGAAAGACGCATGAACATGAGCCATACCATCAGCAACTTGTTTTTTAACCTTTTTACGACGAATTGGTGTCTTAGCCATAATACTATCCCCTTATCGCTTAATAGGCTTACGAGGACCCTTACGGGTGCGCGCGTTAGTCTTAGTTCTTTGACCACGTAGTGGTAAAGAGCGACGGTGACGTAGGCCACGATAACAACCAAGGTCCATTAGGCGCTTGATATTTAAAGTAACTTCACGACGAAGATCACCTTCAACAGTGTACTTGCCAACTGCATCACGCAGTACGTCAAGAATTTCGTCTGAAAGTTCACCGATTTTTGTGGTTTCGGCGATACCAGTCGCTTCTAAGATAGCCTTAGAGCGAGTCTTACCTATGCCATAAATAGCTGTTAAACCAATAACTGCATGTTTATGATCAGGGACGTTAATGCCAGCAATACGGGCCACTAACACATCTCCTATATTCGAATTTGGTAATCAAAAGTTTGAAAAGCCCGTAAGGATACTCAAACGAAGACCAAATCACTACTAAAAACACAGGCCGAGAAAACTCAGCCTGCACGACTGTTTACTTAGCCTTGCCTTTGCTTATGCTTAGGCTCACTGCAAATTACGCGTACTACACCAGCACGTTTAATAACTTTACAGTTACGGCATATTTTCTTAACGGAAGCACGTACTTTCATTGCTCAACTCCGTAAACTGACCTTATCGACCGTAGCCTTTAAGGTTCGCTTTTTTCAGCACAGAATCATACTGATGAGACATCAGGTGAGTCTGTACTTGTGCCATAAAGTCCATGATTACTACAACGATAATCAAAACTGATGTACCGCCGAAGTAGAATGGCGTTTGCCACGCCATCGTCATGAATTCAGGCACCAGACAGATAAAGGTTATATACAAAGCACCTGCCAATGTCAGGCGTGTCATCACTTTATCAATGTATTTAGATGTCTGCTCACCTGGACGAATACCTGGGATAAATGCGCCAGATTTCTTAAGGTTATCTGCTGTTTCACGTGGGTTAAAAACCAACGCTGTGTAGAAAAAGCAGAAGAAGATAATAGCCGCAGCTAAAACAAGCGAGTACAACGGTTGACCTGGAGTCAACGTAGTAGCAACAGCTTGTAATACATCAGCGACTGGACCTTCACCTTGGCCGAACCAGCTAGCAATTGTACCAGGGAACAGAATTATACTGCTAGCGAAGATTGGTGGAATAACACCCGCCATATTTACTTTTAGTGGTAAATGCGTGCTTTGGGCAGCAAATACTTGACGACCTTGTTGGCGTTTAGCGTAGTTAACAACAATACGACGTTGTCCACGTTCGAAAAACACTACAAGATAAGTAACAGCGAATACGATTACCGCAACCATCAACAGTACAAAAACATTCAAATCACCTTGGCGCGCCATTTCGACTGTCGAACCAATAGCAGACGGCAAGTTAGCTACAATACCAACAAATATTAGAACAGAGATACCGTTACCGATACCACGCTCTGTTATTTGTTCACCCAACCACATAAGGAACATAGTACCAGTAACTAAACTCACCACAGCGGTGAAATAGAAACCCATACCAGGGTTAACAACTAACCCCTCCATCATGCCCGGTAAGCTAGTAGCAATACCGATTGATTGAATAGTAGCTAGCACAAGCGTGCCATAGCGTGTGTACTGGCTAATTTTTTTACGCCCTTGCTCACCTTCTTTCTTAAGCTCTATAAACGGAGGATACATATGCGTTAATAGTTGCGTAATAATCGAAGCCGAGATATACGGCATAATACCCAGTGCTAACACTGAAGCTCGCTCAAGTGCACCACCACTGAACATGTTGAACATTTCAACAATGGTGCCCTTTTGTTGCTCGAAGAAATCGGCAAGTACAGCGGCGTCAATCCCAGGGATCGGCACAAATGAACCTAGACGGTAAATTATGATAGCACCCAATACGAAGAGTAATCGGCGCTTCAATTCCGAAAGTCCACCTTGTGCACTTTTTGTATCTTGACCTGGTTTAGCCATTAGTACTTCCTTAGTCTTCTACCTTGCCTCCGGCAGCTTCAATAGCTTCGCGAGCACCTTTAGAGGCTTTAAGGCCTTTAACGGTAACAGCGCGTGAAACTTCGCCAGATTTAACAACTTTAACGAAAAGAACGTTCTTTTTAACTAGACCAGCTGCTTGTAACGCGCTTAGGTCTACCACATCGCCTTCAACTTTAGCGATTTCAAAAAGGTTTATTTCTGCAGATACTAAAGATTTGCGAGAAGTAAAACCAAATTTAGGTAGACGACGTTGCATAGGCATTTGACCGCCTTCAAAACCAACGCGTACTTTGCCGCCAGAACGTGATTTTTGACCTTTGTGACCACGACCACCAGTCTTACCTAGACCAGAACCGATACCACGACCAACACGTTTTGGAGCAGTTTTTGAACCTGCAGCAGGTGAAAGTGTATTCAAATGCATCGAATTAACCCTCTACCTTAACCATGTAAGAAACCTTGTTTATCATACCACGTACACATGCTGTGTCTTCTAACTCAACAGTGTGGTTGATACGACGTAAACCAAGACCGCGTAATGTAGCTTTATGTTTCGGTAAACGACCGATAGAGCTTTTTACTTGTGTTACTTTTACAGTTTGATTTGCCATGGTTACCCCAGTATTTCGTCTACGCGAAGGCCACGTTTTGCAGCGATTGACTGTGGAGAATTCATATTCTCAAGAGCCGAAATCGTTGCACGTACTACGTTGATTGGGTTAGTAGAACCGTAACATTTAGAAAGTACGTTCTGAACACCAGTCACTTCTAGTACTGCACGCATAGCACCACCTGCGATGATACCAGTACCTTCAGAGGCTGGTTTCATGAACACTAGTGAGCCAGCATGACGTCCCTTAACAGGATGCTGTAATGTATTGCCATTTAGGTCTACATTGATCATGTTGCGACGTGCTTTTTCCATTGCTTTTTGAATAGCAGCTGGAACTTCACGTGCTTTACCATAACCAAAACCTACTTTACCTGCGCCGTCACCAACTACAGTTAGTGCAGTAAAGCTAAAGATACGACCACCTTTAACTACTTTAGACACACGGTTCACCGCGATTAGCTTTTCAGCTAGATCAGGCTGTTGTTGCTTTGCTTCTACGTTAGCCATAGTCTACTCCTAGAATTGCAAACCGGCTTCACGCGCAGCATCAGCTAGCGCCTTCACACGGCCGTGATATTTAAAGCCACTGCGATCAAAAGCAATCTTTTCGATGCCTTTGTCAGCCGCACGTTCAGCAACCGCTTTGCCAACTGCTTGCGCAGCTTCAACGTTACCGGTGCCTTTAACTGTTTCGCTAATAGCCTTTTCAACAGTAGAAGCAGCAGCCAGTACATTACCCTCAGCATTTACAACTTGAGCGTATATGTGACGTGGCGTGCGGTGGATAACAAGACGCGTTGTGCCTTGTTCAATATAATTTCTACGAGTGCGTTTAGCACGACGTAGACGAGCTGTTTTTTTATCCATCGTCTTACCTTACTTCTTCTTAGCCTCTTTACGGCGTACATTCTCATCTGAATAACGAACACCCTTACCTTTATAAGGCTCAGGTTTACGGTATGCACGAATGTTAGCAGCTGTTTGACCAACTAACTGCTTGTCTACGCCCTTAACTAGAACTTCTGTTTGGCTTGGAGTTTCAATCGTAATTCCTTCAGGAACTGCGAAATTAACTGGGTGTGAGAAGCCAAGAGTTAAATCTAATGTTTTACCCTTCGCTGCAGCACGGTAACCCACGCCTACTAACTGAAGTTTCTTCTCGTAACCTTCATGCGTACCAACAACCATGTTGTTGATTAGAGCGCGAGCAGTACCTGCTTGAGCCCATGCATTAGCTACGCCATCACGAGGTAAAGTAGTAATAACGTTGTCATTTACTTGTACTTCAACAGCGTTGTTGATTGTACGAGTAAGTTCACCGTTTTTGCCTTTAACTGTGATTTCCTGGCCTTTTAATGTAACTTCTACACCGGCAGGAACAGTAATTGGTGCCTTTGCTATGCGAGACATAGTTCCCCTCCGATTAAGCTACAAAACCAATGATTTCACCACCAACACCAGCACTACGTGCTGCGCGGTCTGTCATTAGGCCTTTAGAAGTTGATACGATAGCGATACCAAGACCACCCATTACCTTAGGTAATTGGTCACGTTTCTTATAGATACGTAAACCAGGGCGACTTACACGCTGGATATTTTCAATTACAGCTTTGCCTTCGAAGTACTTCAACTCGATAGAAAGCTCAGGTTTAGTTTCGCCGTTAACAGCGAAATCTACGATATAACCTTCGTCTTTTAGTACTTTAGCTAATGCTACTTTCAGCTTTGAAGTTGGCATCGTTACAGATACTTTCTTCGCTGATTGACCGTTACGAATTCGTGTGAACAAATCCGCGATAGGATCTTGCAAGCTCATAGTCTTACTCCCATGATTCTATTACCAGCTAGCCTTTTTAAGGCCAGGAATTTCACCGCGCATAGCTGCTTCGCGAACTTTAATACGGCTCATGCCGAATTTGCGAAGGAAACCATGTGGGCGGCCCGTAATGTTACAACGATTACGTTGACGTGCAGGGCTAGAATCACGTGGTAAAGCTTGTAGCTTAAGTACCGCGTCCCAACGATCATCTTCAGATGTATTAACATCACTGATGATAGCTTTTAGTGCAGCGCGCTTTTCAGCGTACTGAGCAACTAGTTTTGTGCGCTTTGCTTCGCGCGCTTTCATAGAATTCTTTGCCATAACCCTACCCTTATTTCTTAAATGGGAAGTTAAACGCTTCTAACAACGCACGGCCTTCCTCATCAGATTTCGCAGAAGTAGTGATAGTAATATCCATACCGCGTACACGGTCTACTTTATCGTAATCGATTTCTGGGAAGATGATTTGTTCACGTACGCCCATGCTGTAGTTGCCACGTCCATCAAAAGACTTTGCACTTACGCCACGGAAGTCACGAATACGTGGGATAGCGATTGATACCAAACGCTCAAAAAAGTCCCACATACGCTCGCCGCGTAGGGTTACTTTACAACCAATCGGGTAGCCTTCACGCACTTTAAAGCCAGCAACAGATTTGCGTGCTTTAGTGATTAAAGGTTTCTGACCAGAGATTGCTGCTAGATCCGCTACTGCGTTATCTAAAATCTTCTTGTCAGCTAGGGCTTCGCCCACGCCCATATTCAATGTGATCTTTTCGATCTGAGGGACTTGCATGACAGAGCTGAAACCAAACTTCTCTTGAAGTTCAGCAACTACTTTGTCTTTATATACTTCATGCAGTTTCGCCATCATTCTACTCCAACTATTAGATAGTTTTACCAGTAGATTTAAAGATACGTAATTTCTTACCATCTTCAATCTTGAAACCTACACGATCAGCTTTACTCGTTTCCGAGTTGAAGATCGCAACGTTTGATGCATCCATAGATGCTTCTTTCTCAACAATGCCGCCAGCTTGGTTCAATTGTGGAACCGGCTTTTGGTGTTTCTTGATCAAGTTTATGCCTTCGACAAAGATTCGACCAGATTCAGTAACAACTGAAAGCACTTTTCCGCGCTTACCTTTGTCTTTACCTGCTAGTACGATTACTTCGTCATCACGACGTATTTTTGCTGCCATGATTGGCTCCTTACAGTACTTCTGGGGCTAGTGAAACGATTTTCATGAACTTATCATTACGAAGTTCGCGAGTCACAGGGCCGAAAATACGTGTACCAATTGGCTGTAAGTTATCATTTAAGATAACAGCAGCGTTGCTGTCAAAACGGATCAGAGAACCATCTGGACGGCGAACACCTTTTCTGGTACGCACAACTACCGCGTTTTTAACATCACCTTTCTTCACTTTACCGCGAGGAATAGCTTCTTTTACAGAAACTTTAATGATGTCGCCAATCGCTGCGTAGCGACGGTGAGAACCACCAAGGACTTTTATACACTGCACTTTGCGAGCGCCGCTGTTATCAGCAACTTCCAGCTGAGTTTGCATTTGGATCATGTTAATGACCTCCGGTGTAGTAATTACAACGTGTCTTAAATTTGTTTAAAATCAAGACATTTCGATTAAATCCCACTCAAAAACAAACGAGTTGTCTCTTAAGGGCGGGCAATTGTACCAGCATTGAGGGGGTAGCGATAGGTTATTTTTTAATTAATTTGGAGTGATGGGAAATTAAAGCTGAGTAATTACGGCTATGTAGCTATTTTACAGGTGGTTACAAAACAAACAAGGCACCTGTAATGTGCCTTGTTTGTTTAAAGTGTAATAAATTAACCAAATAAACCTTTTAATTTATCTTTAATTTTATCTTTTGCTTTGTCTTTGGCTTTTTCTTTTGCCTCATCGACCTTCTGCTTAGCTTCATCTTTGAGCGAATCACCAACATCTAGCTTTATACCTACATCGTGGAAAGGCCCTTTTATACGTAGTGGTATTTTAAAGCCAGTGCTGTCATCGGTAGTTCCCTGACCTTCGATAGATCCAACTATACCTGTAACCAAACGATAGTTGACCATTGTTTGCGGTAAATCAACGTCGCCTTCACCTGATATTCTAATAAGTGGGCTGATAAGTGATAGGTCGGTATTTTTGCCAACGCCATTAGTAAAGTTAAAACTTCCAGTTAATGCTGAAAAATCGGTTTGCTCAGATTCTTCAAATCCGGTATCAAGCCCTTCAGATGCAGCACCAAAGTTACCTGAAATGAGTTCCTTACCTTTACGAACCATCTCAGCTATATTCGCACCTTTTACAGCTCCATCAGCAAACTCAAATCCAAGCTTTCCATTAAGCGCACCAATAAACGACTTTTGACTTTGGCCAGTTGTGTTTAGGTTCCAATTTAAAGACCCCTTACCCATTAGCTTGTCAAAACCTGCCGCATCCGTTAATAAAGGCTGTGCATCTATTCCAGCTAAGTCAAAGTTAGTTGATATTTTATAAGGTACTTGCTGTGCGTTTACATTGATAACGCCTTTACCTGACCCTTCATAAGCAGAAAAGCTATCTAGGCTTAGTTTTGCAACGCTATCTTTTAAAGCAACAGTAAATTGATTTGCGCCTAATTTAATATCATTGGCTTTTAATCCACTTGAACGAATCACTACATTTGCATCTAGTGAATTTAATGCACTTAAATCAATTTTAGTGTCATCCCATACTATTGGCTCTGCAGGTTTATCTTCTTGCTCTTCTGGCTCTTCTTGTTTTGCCACTGCTTCAGGTAGATACGGGTTTAAGTCAAGCATACCTAAATCAATATCAGCATTTACTGCTAAACGCTTACCTAGGTTAAGCTCGCTCTTACCTTTTATTTCTAATGCGTCTAACGTCGCAACTAAATCTTCTAAATTAAATTTCTCACCTAGTAGGTGCATTTTACCGTTTACACTAAATCCGTTAAAAGCATTGTCTTTAGCGTCTAGCTCTACACCTTGCCATTTCGCAATACTTTTAACAGACTCACCGCTTAGTGCTAACTGACCTTTAATATCTTGACCTTGCTTAGCTATGCTCCCTTCGAACGTTAAATCAACTAAACGAGAATCTAAGGTTTGTTTAACATTAAAAGTAGCACCTTCAATTGCTTTAGCAGGAGTATCTAATTTTATATCAAGATCAAAACGCTCTTGCATGTAAGTAATACCCCCTTTTACTTCTAATGTTTTACGAAGTGAAGGAAGTAAAATAGCGAGTTCTAAATCGCTAATTTGTTGTTTGGCACCGGTTTGACCATCTAGATAAGTGAATGTGCCGCCATAAATAGCCACCTCACCTAACTCAATATCAAAGTTATCTGGAAGCTTTATCGCTTCACCTGGTTGGCTCTGCTCTTTTGGTTGCTCTGCAACTGCATCAAACAACTGCCAATTGGCTTTACCATTTTTGTCGGTTTCTAATAGGATATTTGGTTCGTTTATAACAAACTTATCTAATTTAAACTCACCACCAAATAATGAAAACCAAGGTATGTGTACAGCAAGCTGTTTCATACTCGCCATATCGGCGCGCGAACCTGATTCCATATTTGCAAAATGCACGTCGTTAAGTTCTAACTTTAATGCAGGGAATACGCTAAGTGTTTTATCACCTTTAATAGTAAGAGTGCGCCCAGTTGTTTGTTCTACCTGTTCTGAAACTTTGTTAAAAATAGTATCAGTAGGGATTAGAAACGGTGCGGCAACAATTAGTGCTATACATAGTAAAAGTATTACACCTACAATTTTAAGTAAGGTTTTCATGATCGTCCTTTCAAACGTGCAAATAATGTTCTTATCATAGCGAGTGTTAGCCTTAAAATCATTGTCGTTCTGATAAAAAAGCTTTTTATTAGATATTACATTCCCATCCTGAATCGCCCCTGAAACATTTTGATACCTTTAGGTTACAAATAAATATTGACCCGGTGAAACCTTAAGGTTACATTGATACCTACAGGTTACATGTTGTAAATATTTTAAAAGGAAATGAGCTATGTCTAATTACGATATTAAAAGTGAAGAAAAATTTATGGGCCAAAATGCATGGTTTTCATTATTCATGGGGGTCACTTTATTAATCATTAGTGTTTACCCAATGCTTAATCAAACATCAGCCCCACTATTGTTTTTAGGAACTGCTGCTTTTTTAGGTTCATTCTTTATGTTTGTAATCAGAGGCGGGTTTACATGGAGAATGAAATACCACCTTACATATAAAGATGAGTATTTAAATACCATCGACACTATTGCCTATAAACATGTCGTGCTTGGCTTACTTTTTAGTATGGGTGGCGTGTACTTACTCTCCGATACTCTTGCTTTAGAAGTATCTCACAGCATGATGGCTACATTTTACCTTGCTGTAATGAGTTTAATATACGGCGTATCAATTCTTTGGCAAAGCAAAGATTAGGAGCAAAAGTGCAAAATAAAATTGCAAAATACCGCAAAGAAGCAGGCCTTTCTCAACAAGACTTGGCTGATCTAATTGCGGTTTCACGTAAGACTATTAGTACAGTAGAAACGGCACGATTTACCCCTTCGGTAATAATTGCTCTAAAAATAGCAAAGCATTTTAATACCTCAGTTGAAAGTCTCTTTGTACTAGATAAAAATGATTGATACATGTTAAAGCGTTAGTCTCATTCTATTAGCAAAAACACCGATTTAGCTACTTCAATTACAACGTATGGAGGACAGCGCTGTTGTTATTAGCGTAATTGCGCTAAAATAGACCAGCAAAAAAATATATATCTAAACCGGAGATTCTACAAGGCATGAAAAAACTGCTAATTTCACCGTCAAAAATGACGCTAGGCGAACAAGAAAATCAAATCTATCAGAACATTCTGAAGCAATCTTCAGAATTAAGCCTTAACCTTATGGCCGTGAAAGTAGAAAACCACCCTGATGATTTTTTACCTTGGTGTTACGAATTGCTAAGTGCAAGCAGAGATCGTATGAACTACGATTTACTAGAGCCGCAGCAATTACCAGTACTTAAGAAGCTACACGATCAGCTTATTTCAGCTATCAGCTTTTTACAGGTTAAAACTTTACGTATTGCTCCGTGGCCTGTAGTAAGTGTATTTGTAGAACAACACAAAGACGTTATTGCTCTTGATGAACAGCTTCGCTTAGTAGACTACATTAAAAGCATTCGTGAACAATCTCTTAAAGATATGATTCCTGAAGACTTACTTGCGTTTAGCGGTAAGCACATGGCATCACTTGATCCAAGCACATACAACTTTGACGTTGAATGGTTTGCATCAACAAAAAGTGCGAAGAGCTTTCATCAAATGCTTGGCGATTTACCAGGTGCCTTTGACGATGCACTAGTAAATATTCCACTTGAAGGTGACATTACTCAATACGAATATCAACAATTTGTTGCTGCTTATTCAAAAATATTCACCGACAATAATGAAAAACCAACACTTGCGCCTGCAACACGACTGCTTGCAATGCGTCGCCCTGATATATTTACTCCGATCACAAACAATCGATTAGATGCATTATGCGGTGCCCTTGGTGTTTCTAAACTAAAAAATAGTGATTTTGAGCGTTACTGGCAAGATATTGTAAAAGGTATTCAAGCTATGTCATGGTACAAAATGGCTAAACCTAGTAATGAGTTAGAAGAACAATTAGTTGCTATTAAAGCGCTAATCCCATGTTTTTTTCACTATGCTGATGCTAAAACACCAGATAACTCTAACTACATCAAACTGTTAAGTAAGCCTAAACGAACTACAACTACGACAGGTAAAACTCAGCGTAGAGGTAAAGAGTCTGCAGAAATTTTAGTAGACCGCGCACTTGCTGCTGACGATATTCCTGAGCACATTCGCAGTAAGCGCGATTCAATTGTGAGTGAAGTTCAAAAAGGTCGTAGTGTAAACGAAACAATTAGCCTTATGCGCACTATATTTGGCTAAAAACTTCTAATTTAGCCGTACTTTTATGGTGCGGCTAGGTTAATTTATGCACCAGCAGTGTGCGCAACATCTTCCTACATGCCATATCTCTTCTCAATCTATAAAATACAAGCCCATGTTTTTAATGTATAAAAATAATTTTTAATAAAAAATAATGAAGCTGGCACATACAGTGCAATTATCCCGTTAGTTAAACAATAAAAAGCCGTCAGCCTAAAGGTTCCGAATACATAATAAAAACCTTGGCGAGCAAAAATCATATAACGGGAAATGGACATGCTAAAACTAAAAAAAACCATTGCTATAGGTGCTATAGCATTAATGGGCGCAACATCTTTAACGTCAACAGCCGTACATGCTGAAGTAACTGCTAATGCAGCGGCAACATCAAACTACTTATGGCGTGGTCAAGAGCAAACTGGGGGCGATGCAGCTATTTCAGGCGGTATTGATTACGCCAATGAATCGGGCTTTTATGCAGGTACTTGGGCTTCAAACGCATCGTGGGCCGATGAAATGACCTATGAGCTTGACTTATATGCAGGCTTTGGTGGCGACATTAACGAAAGTGTTAGCTACGATGTTGGCTATATTTATTACGCTTACCCAGATGCCGCTTCTGAAGCTGACGCCGATTTCTCTGAAATTTACGGTAGCATTAGTGTTGAAGGCTTCACATTTGGTGCTTCAGTACTTGCAACATCAGCTGCAAGTGGTGATGGTACAGACTTTGGTGATTCACTTTACCTGACAGCTGACTACGGTTTTGCTGTTGGCAGTAACGGCACTGAAATGGCACTTCACTTAGGCCACTACTCTGGTGACTTTATTGGCGATGATAATATCTTAGATTACGGTGTATCAATTTCGAAAGATGGGTTCACTTTTGGTTTATCTGATACAGATATGGATGACTCAGATATTAAAGCTTACGTTGCTTATTCTGTAGACTTTAATTTATAAGAAAGAATGTGTTACTTGCTGCGACACGAAGGGCCTTTTGGCCCTTTTCTTGTTTTTGAACAAGACCCCTTACATCTGTTAACAAACCGTTACAATTGAATGAAAACAATACATACATTTTCCTTTATTCTATTACCTAGTCACTGGGCATTTATAACTGCCTAGCCATAAAATAGGTATAAAGGAATAATAATGAAATCACCTAACGCGTTTAGCGCCCTACTCGATATTTATATAAGTCCTAGTAAAGCTTTCAATGGTGTTGAACACGCCAAAGGTTGGTCATGGCTTGCTTTTATAGTGATGTCTTTAGTTTCAATGGCGAGTATTTATATTTTTTATTCCACTGTTGATATGCAGTTTTTGATTAATGAGCAAGTAGCAGCATCAACTATTGATGCGACGATTGGCGAGCAAAAAATGATTCGCCAAAGTATAGAGCAAAATGCAGAAGGCCAAATATGGTTTGGTTTGTTTGGCGGCGTAATTGCGCTGGCTATCATGAATGCATTAATGGCACTTTATTATATGCTTGTGGCAAAACAAGATCCTGAATCAGAACATAGCTACGGAGCTTGGTATGGATTCGCTACCTGGACAATAATGCCAGTTGTTATTTCAAGCCTAGGCACAATTGCTCTTGTACTAAGTGCAAGTACAGATCAAATATCTCAACAAGCCGTATTTAGCTACGCATCTATTAACCAATTAATAATAGGACTTGAAGTTGGCCATCCTTTTTATAGCTTATTAGAATCAATAAACTTATTTAGCTTTTGGAGCATTGCGCTGGGAATGATCGGCTTAAAATGCTGGACTAATTTTTCAACTAACAAAGCACTCCTATTCTCTGCACTTCCTTCAATTATTATTTTTGGTATTTGGGCAATCATTGCAGCAAGTTAACTCTTAAGTGGAGGTAGATACTAGCTCCACATTACTTAATTCACGGATAGATAAAATGAAAAAAGCAATAATCATCACACTCGCTGTAGGCGCATTTATAGCCCTAATTGTGTCAAAGCAAATTTCTGGCGATAAAAAACAAGCCGAAGTAAATATTGCTCAAGTAGAGCTTGGCGACATTGCTGACTCAATAATGGCTTCAGGTAATTTAGTTTTTAATACACAAGTGCAATTACGCTCTGAAGTGACAGGCCGAGTAGATAAAATATTTGTTCAAGAAGGCCAAGGAGTTAAACAAGGCGATATGTTAATGCGCCTTGATACAACTGCTTTTGAATCAGAAGTCACCCGTAGTAAAGCAATCCTTCGCGCCACAGAAATTGAAATTAAACACAATAAAACACGCCTTGCTAACCTAGAGCGCCAACTTAAAAGACAAAAAGACTTATATGATGTCGGTTTAGGTAATCAAGAGAGCTACGAGAATATTGAAAGCGCACGCGATCTAGCTAAAATCGATATTGAATCACGCATAGAGTCGTACAACCAAGCACAAGCGTCACTACAAATTGCGCAAGATCGCTTAAGTAAAAGTGTATTTAGAGCTCCAATGAGCGGCTTGCTTGCATCTGTAAATATTAAAGAAGGTGAAACCGTTATAGCCGGTACGACTAATATTATTGGCTCTGATTTAATGCTAGTAGCCGATCCTAGCGCTATCTTAGCCGAGCTACGTGTGGATGAAACCGACATTGCGAGCATTAAGCTTAACCAAAAAGCGAATATTTATGCGGCCGCATACCCTAATAAACCATTTAGCGGCACAGTAATCAATATTGGTACTTCAGCTAAAAACCAAGCCGGCTCTCAAGGTTTATCGTTTAAAGTAAAAGTATTACTCGATACTACTGAGCGCCAGCTATATGCAGGAATGAGCTGTAGAGCAGAGATCGCAACAAGCATTGCCGAAAACGGTTTAAAACTTCCAATAGAAGCAATCCAAAAAGAAGACGATAAAACATTTGTATGGCGACTAAATAGTGATAACACCGTTAGCAAAATTGCCGTAACTGTTGGAATATCATCTGATATAGAGCAAGCAATTACTGACGGCTTAAATGAGGGCGACAAAATAGTTATTGGCCCTGCGCGCCCAGTAAGTCTTCTGACTGAAGGTGATGTGGTAAAACTTAAATCAGATGCAGACAAGGAAGAAGCCTAATGTCTGCGGTAATCAAGCTAGAGCATATTAATAAACAATACAAAATGGGCTCAGAGGTATTTAAGGCACTTGATGATGTAAACGTACATATAATGCAAAACGAATACGTGGCGATTATAGGACCTTCAGGTTCAGGCAAGTCGACCTTAATGAACTTATTAGGCTGTTTAGATACACCCAGCAGTGGCGAATACTACTTAAAAGATAAACTAGTAAAAAGTATGACCGAGACAGAGCTTGCTCATCAGCGTAATGAAAGTGTCGGGTTTATATTTCAAAGCTTTAACTTAATACCACGTGCAACCGCACTAGAAAATGTAATGCAGCCTTTAGTATATCGCTTTATTCCTAGTAAACAACGCAAGCAACAAGCTCTAGAAGCACTAAAGCGGGTAGGTCTCGGTGATAAAGTTAATCATTTATCTAGCCAGCTATCGGGCGGGCAACGTCAACGTGTTGCTATTGCCCGCGCTTTAGTCACAAAACCACATATATTATTAGGAGATGAACCCACAGGTAATCTTGATAGTAAAACGACCCGCGAAATTATGGATTTGTTTGATGAGCTGCATAACGAAGGTCACACTATTATTTTAGTAACACATGAGCAAGAAATTGCCGATCATTGCCAACGCGTGATTCGTTTAGTGGACGGTAAAGTGGTAAGTGATGTAACTAAAGATGAAGGAATCAAGCAGCATGTTTAAATCAGCTCTTGCCATAATGGAAGGCACTAAAGCCGCTTTTTCAGCTATTAAAGCTAATGCAATGCGCAGCGCACTGACCTGTTTGGGCATTATTATTGGTGTTGCCGCCGTAGTTACTGTCGTTGCAGTAATGCAAGGTTTTACAAAGCAAATAAACGATCAACTTGCGGATATGTCGCCAGATGTAACAACAATAAAACCTTACACCAGTATTGAACTTGAAATGGTTGGTAAAAATGCCAAGCTTACCTACGACGATTTTTTAGCTTTAAAGTCGCGTATAAAAGAAGCTGAAACGCTAACTGCCCTAATGTTTACCTGGCGCTTTTCGGGGGAGCTGAGTATGGAAATAAAAGCCATTCATCGCGTGTTATCGGTACCGAGCAAGACTATCAAAAAGCGTATCGTACTTATCCTGAACTTGGTCGTTTTATTCGTGCTGAGGACGATGATAAACGAAGAAGGGTCGCATTTATCGGCCCTTCAATCATAGAAAAGCTAAACCTTCCTGAAAACCCAGTAGGTGAATATATAAAGCTAGGTGGTGAATGGTTTAGAATTATTGGCGTTGCTGAAAAACAAGGTAGCTTATTTGGTTTTGACCAAGACGATTACATTAATATTCCAATTAGTACCATGAGTGCTTTAGAAGGCGGAAGTACACAAACTAATGTGCAAATTATGTTTAGGTTAAATGAAGGTACTAACGAAGAACAAGTGCTTGCAAAAATAACTCGTGTATTGCGCCAACTACATAAACTAAAAGAGAAAGATGAAAACGACTTTGAATTTGAAACCGCTGAAAAATCTCGTGCTCAAATAGATAAATTTACCAGCAGTGCTACTGCTATTACTGCTGGTATTGTAGGAATAAGCTTACTTGTTGGCGGTATTGGTGTTATGAATATAATGCTAGTGTCGGTCACTGAACGCACACGCGTTATTGGTACATTAAAAGCACTAGGCGCAACACCTGGTTTTATTATGCTGCAGTTTTTAGTTGAAGCCGTTGTGCTTTCACTTTTTGGTGGCTTAATAGGACTCATTATAGGATATGGCGCTGCAGGGCTTATTTCGTTTTTAGTCCCAAGTATGCCTGATGCATATATACCAGTATGGGCTGTAATACTATCGTTCGGATTTACATCAATGATTGGGATTATATTTGGTTTAGCCCCTGCTATTAAAGCAGCAAGACTAAACCCTATAGATGCACTGCGTTACGAATAACTATTTTAAATAATTATTTAGCTTTAAATGGTACCTTATTACATTGTACTTCTACTGTTTTAGGGTACCAAGCTGGGCCGATTTGATTCACAACCACCTCAGCTAAACCATTAGTAAGCGATTTATACGTATGAACGCTTTGCCACTCCCCTTGTGGGCACTGTTTTGTTAAATCTAACGGCTCTGATCCCTCGTATAACGCAAGTGCGAAATTATGATGCCACTGTGAACTTTTTAGCATCTTATTGCTTACTTTGCTCTGTATACCGTTATCAAAGTAAATATTTGTACACCCCGTTAAAATAATCAGTGTGCAACCGGCTGCAAATAGCTTGATGCTCATAATGTCTCCCCTAGTACTTGCTCTTGGCACCACACTTTAATGGTATGAGGCGAGTATATTCCAAGCGTAATTAAACTCAGCGCTCCATCACTAAACGTTTGTTGTGACTGCATTTGAATAACCGGTGTATTTGAACATATTTGTTTTACGTCTACCCGCTGCTCACCCACTAATCCCCATAAATAAAATGGGCGGCTATCTTCGTAATTAGCTTGGCTCGTTATTTTTGCTGTTGCCTGTGGCTGAATGGTTACCGCAGAACAAGCACTGAGGCTTAATGCTATCGCCCCTATAATTAATGGTTTCATACTCCTCCTTATAAACTAAATACCAGTAAGGTAACTTTATAAGAGAACATAAAATATTAGCGTAAAAAGCTGTGGGGAATATGTAGAAACGCTATGAAGTTTTATACAGTTTATTACACATAAAGGCCGCATAAATGCGGCCCTTAAAGTAGTAAACTTAAGTGGTTAGTAAATAAATAGACGTTAGAATTTAGCTAAATTATTTTTACTGTCTTTGTCGACCAGCTTAATGTAAGGATCTACCCCCGCAAATAATGGTTTTTCTTTTACTTTTAGCTCAATAGTATTGGTACCAGACACTATTTGATGCTTTTTCGAGTAAATAACAAAGTCTTCAGCTAGTAAGTTTTCAGGGTCGTCGCTAAACAATGCAATATCAACTAGCTCATCGAGCGGCTGCTCAGTTTCTTCACCTTGGCCATCCGCACGCTGTTTAACGGCTTCTACGCTAAGTGTTACAGTATAAAATCCTTCTCTATCAACGCTATCTGTAACTGAAACGTCTTTCATCTCAAGCTCATACAAAGTGATATATTTAAACTGATCGTCAATAAAACGTTGTTCAGCTTGTGTTGCATCTCGCTTTAAATAGCTAAGTAAATCGAGCGTAGTTGGGTATGGCGTTGACTGGTACTGAAATTCATTTAAAAATGCTTTGAGTGCATTATTTAAACGTTTTTCACCTAAACGATCATAAATCGCCATCATCACAACTGATCCTTTATTGTAATGAAGATATTGTTGCGACTGTGTTTTATATAGTGGCATTTCTTCAAAGGCTTCCCCTGTACGCCCTATTAAGTACCTATCAAGCTCATATTTTAAAAACTTACGTAGCTTCTCTGCGCCAAAGCGTTTCTCAAGCACCATAAGCGCACTGTACTGTGAAAGCGTTTCAGAAATAACCGCGCTCCCCTCTACATTAGCCGCCGATACTTGATGCCCCCACCATTGGTGCGCTACTTCATGTGCGGTAACATAGTAAGGGTAGTCAACTTTACTCTCATCTCTTAAGTCTGTAATAAACCCCATGCTTTCGGAGTATGGCACTGTGTTGGCAAAACTTTGTGCAAACGAGCGATACTTAGGAAATTCAATAATACGTAGTTGTTTATGCTGATACGGCCCAAATGCTTGTGTAAAGTAATCTATAGAGTCTTGTACCGACTCAATCATACGGTCAACATTCCATGCATGATTTTTGTGGTAGTACACCTCAACATTTACCCCATTATGCTCAACCTTTTTACTTTCAAGTTCTGCCGAAAGCACCGCGTAAAAGTTTAAAATGGGCGCATCCATTTCATAAACAAAGGTACGGCGCCCCTCTTTTACACTTTCACTTTGTAAATACCCTGGGGTAATAGCAAATTGCGACTCGTCGGTCGTTACCGTCGCCTTAAAGTTAATAAACCCATTAGCTGCACCTAAATCACTTTGTGTATAGTACTGACTGTCCTCTAGCTTATGGGCACGTTCAAGTTCTGGTAAATCATGCTTACGACGTTCAAATTTATCAGCTACCTGTAAACCACGGTTATAACCAAAGCTAGGAAGGAGTTCCCAATTATTAATAAAAGTGCCATTGGCAACTAATTGTGTATCAGAGTCTTTATCGGTAAAGGCTGTATGATCACGAGTAACCGACAGTTGCCCTTCTCTTACTTCGTTTGGCATAAGCGGCTGCTCAAACTCAAACCATGCTGAATAAAACGCTGGTAATTTTTCAACTATCTTTCCGCCAGCCATGGCTACATCCCAACTTTTAGCGTGTTGAGGTGAGGTAATCAAAACTCGCGTAATTGGCTCTTTAGATGTATTGGTAAATTTAATTTTTGCCACAGCACTTAAAGCACGCTTTTTTGGATAAATATCAACAGTTAAGTCAACATCGGTCACCATAGGTAGTGCTAAGTCTTTGTATTGTGCAAACTGCTGCTCATAACTTATTTGCTTGTCTTGAAACTCATCGCTCGTAGTAAACTCGTTCAAAACTCTTGTGTTGTTATAAATATTGTAGCCTGCACCAACAAACACTAATGCACTAATAACCGCAACCGCTTGCCCTTTTAACGACATATTATAACGAAGCATAGACAGGCGTGTGCGCAGCGTTTGTGAAGGACCACGATGCCATAACGCAAACCCAACAATCGCTAAAACAAGACTTAACGCACCCCAATATAATGTGTACCAATGCGCGCCTTGTAAAAAGTGCCCATAACCATTTATATCAGAATACGGTACGCTACTGCTTTGCGAAAAGTGATACATATGGTGCTCAAACCCATAAGAACCCATTACTGTTTGCACTATGTAATACAAAATAAACAAGCCCATTCCTACATATTTATTCGGGCTAATAATTTGTAAAAAGAAGGCGAGTACCGTCAGCATAATTAACGGTAAAATCGATAAATAAACAATCCTAAATAAATACTGTCCTAACTCTAAATTAAATTGACCTTTAAATAACTGAACTGTAATTGTGAGTACCATTCCCACGAGGAACAACCCAGAAATAGCGGCGATTAAAGCCAGTATTTTTGACACCCAAAAAACACTGTTATGTACAGGAAAGCTGTCAACAATATCGCCCATGCCACTTTGTCGCTCTCGCCACACAAGCTCAGCACTATAAAAAGCGATAATAACAAACAAAAATAAACCGGAAATACCACTAATAACATTTACCATATTCTGAGTTAAAGGCCAGTTAGTAGTGCCATAAGCACCGATAGGCGCAAAAAGAGGGATCATAAGCGTTACAATGCTTACACCCGCTAAAATCATAAAAGGAGCACTAAATATAACTTGTTTAAGTTCGAATATACTGCGCATTATTAGCTGAGATTTAGTACTAACCCCCGCTGATTTATAATTTTTAGCACTATTGATAAGTGCAGCTTGTTTATTTTGTACAAAAGCAGAGACTTTAAATTGCTTCTTCTGTTTTTTAGTTACTATGCGATTGCTTAGCTTTCCAAGGCCAAAAAACATTGCAACACTGATTGCCACCCACAATATACGGTTAACTAAAAGGTCACCTGTGAGCGTTAGCACTTCTGTGTTTTTATCATTTACAGTCCAATAACGTGTTAAATCAATTAACGAACCAGAACCAAATGGGTCGGCGTAAACAACAATATTTCTAAATGCTAAATCATCAAAGTAAACGCCGGCAATTTGATAGGCTATAAAAATCACAACAGCTGCTACATACACCGACATCATGGTTTTAAAATAGACCGCTACACTATTAAAAATAGCCGAAAGCACCAGTAAACTTGGCACTGCTAAATAAAGATAAGGCGCAGCGTAGTACATTAGCTTATTAGGACCAATCAATTCGCCATCGAGCCAGCCAACTAATAAACCAAATTGCGACCCTAAAAACACACCCAATGGCACGCTTAAAAACACAATAAGTACAACTAAATAAGAACCAAAAAAACGCCCTGCTTGATAAGGCACAGGATTAACAGGCTTACTAAAAACCAGCTCATCCATTTTGCTTTCACTGTTGCGAATAGCAGAGCTGGCAACAAAGTTAACCACTAAAAACATCGCAAACGTACAAAATGTAACGGTTAAAAGCATAATAGAGAAAGGCGAGTTCATATGAACATTCGCCCCACCTAACGGAAACTTACTACTGGAGCTTATAAAAAACGCCATAAAAAAGAATATTAATGAGGTCACATAAAACGAAGGCTGACGCATAAAATAGCGCAGCTCAAACGCGAGCATATTAAAAAACATAGCGCCCCCTTATGCTACTTGGCTGTTACGATGATTAAGCAACGTAGAAAAATACACATCTTCTAGGTTTGCACTGCTGAGCTCAAAACCTTCAGGGGCTTCATTGGCTAATACATGTAATATGGTTTGCCCAGCAAATAAGCGTTTTGAAATAACAGGCAGCTGCGGTTCAAGCTCTAGCGCTTCTTCTTGGCTCATGGCTTTGCGCCAAATTTGGCCTTGGAGTTTATCGGTAAGGGCAATGGGGTTGCCCTCTAATAGTATTTTTCCGCCTGCCAGCACCGCCATGTTTGGGCAAAGTTCTGCTACGTCTTCAACAATATGGGTCGATAATATAACTACTTTTTGCTCGCCTAAGCTTACTAACAAGTTATGAAAACGATTACGCTCTTCAGGATCTAGCCCCGCTGTTGGCTCATCAACTATTAGTAAATCAGGGTCACCCAGTAATGCCTGTGCAATACCAAAACGCTGGCGCATACCGCCCGAAAAGCCACTGACCGCTTTTGAGCGATGTTGATATAAATTAGTGTGCGCAAGTAATCCTTCAACCGACTCTTTACGCTCTGCTTTATTATGAATACCCTTTAAAACAGCCATATGGTCCAGTAAGTCGTAAGCACTAACACGCGGGTACACACCAAAATCTTGTGGTAAGTAACCTAAGCGTTGGCGCAGTGCCTGTGGGTCTTTAAATACATCAATGCCATCAAAAGTAATTGAACCTGAATCAGCCGACTGCAGTGTTGCAATGGTACGCATAAGCGATGATTTACCTGCGCCATTTGGCCCAAGCAATCCAAACATCCCTTTACCGATAGATAAATCAACACCTTGTAGTGCATGTACGCCGTTATCGTAGGTTTTAGATAACCCTGTTATTGATAGCATTTTTACTTCCTTGAATATGAGTAATTATTTTTATAATGTTTTATACCACAAGGAAAATAGGAACATAAGTTACTTGCTGGTTAAATTTGTAACAACAAATAAACATATTTTAAACTCATAACACTTGCCTGTACTGTATTCACTCGGTATAAAAACCACATATACTTTTTATAAGAAGCGAAAAGCCATGCAAGATCACCAAAGCCAGCCGTTAAATGACTTTATAGAATATCCACATGAAGAAATGCTAAATCGTGCTAACGAGTTTTTACAAACCAGCCAACGCCGCCATAGCATTCGCAGCTTTAGCGATCGCCCAGTACCAAAAAATATTATTGAAGCATGTATAAAAGCAGCTGGCACAGCACCAAGTGGAGCGAATCATCAGCCTTGGCATTTTGTGGCTATAAACAGTAGCGATGTAAAAAAACAAATAAGAGAAGCCGCAGAAAAATTAGAGCGTTCTTTTTACGAAGGCAGAGCAGGTGAAGAATGGTTAGATGCGCTAAAACCGTTAGGTACCGACGCCAATAAACCTTATTTAGAGCATGCACCTTGGCTTATAGCTGTATTTAGTCAAAAAAAGGGCGGCGTAAGCACCGATGATAAAAATACGAATTATTATGTGCATGAGTCTGTTGGCTTAGCTACCGGCTTTTTAATTCAAGCTTTGCACCGCAGTGGTTTGGCAACCCTTACTCATACTCCAAAGCCAATGAGTTTTTTGACCGACATATGTAATCGCGATAAAGATAACGAACGCCCATACATGCTACTTATTACAGGCTACCCAAGTGATGATGCAACAATACCTGCTCATGCACTGGATAAAAAATCACTCGATGAAATAGCTACGTTTATTTAGTATTTTCTGCTCGGCAAAACCACTCATATAGCAAAGCAATGATCGACTCAACTTTTGGGTCGGTCAACGAGTAATAAATAGTGTGCCCTTCTCTGCGAGTAGCAACCATATCTGCCTTGCGTAAACTTGCTAAATGCTGAGATAACGCTGACTGTGCTAAAGGTACATTTTTATTTAGCTCACCTACACTTTGCTCACCTTGTAATAAACTACATAAAATCATTAAGCGATTTTTGTTAGCCATTAATTTTAAAAACTGTTCGGCTTGCTCTGCGTTGACAGCTAGTTGTTCAATATTCATTTTTATTATTTCTCTTTTTTAATACCTTTTTAAGTATAGACTTTTACATTAGTAAGTTCTAATATAATTAACATTAGGTTTTACTAATATTAAGATGGCCATGAAACTAGCGATGCCATTTTATTAATCGGCGGAAGTGCTGTGGCAGTATCCGCGCTATTAAGTTACTTTATATAAAGTAACTTTCAGTTTTTAACGTTATTTATAAGTATTAACTCAATTCAACCTACTTATACCAAGTAGCACCTATTAATGTCTTTTTTAAGAAAAAGAGGATTTACAAACTAATGCTTACATCAATCCCTGACTTACTAAAAATTATCACACCTAACCAACGCCGTATTGACGCAGCGCAAGCAAAACTCGAGCTTGAACAAAATAAAGGTTTACTTATTGATGTGCGAGAACCTGCAGAGCACGCGACAAAATCGGCTGCCGGCGCTATAAATATTCCGCGTGGATTACTCGAGATGAAACTGATGGAAATAGAAAAAGACGCAGCTCGCCCTATTTACGTGCACTGCGCAAGTGGTGCGCGCGCAACGTTGGGAGCAGAAGCGTTAACGCGTGTGGGTTATGAAAACGTAACCGTTATTACCTGTGACGCAAACCAAATATGTAGTGTGTTTTAAACATCAACTGAATACTTATAATGATGCGCCTAGTAAAGGTAGGCGTTTAACTTTGTGATAAGTCAGTGCTAATTTAATACACTCTTTAACTGGGTACTCTGGTAATGGCTTTTCACTATTAAATACAATTGCCCGGTTACCTTCAAAGGTGAGAGTGTGGGAATACAACTCTCTAAATGTGCTTACTAGCTTTGATTGGCAATGAAAAAACAAATAACACGAGGAGCCCTTAAAGCCTACGCGAATGGGGCTGCCATTTATTGTGTTATAACTTGGCTCTCCCCACTTTAAAGACTCTTCAACAGCTCCTAAGTTTTGCTCTTGTGCTACGGTATAAATTAACTCTCGTAATTTTATAAGCTTAGTTTTTACTATCTCAGGATAATTATTAAATATATTTTCTATTTCCGTATTCATAAAAATATCCTTATAAGCATTACAAGTTCAAACAAGTTACTTCTGCTGCCTTTCATCAAGTAAAACAAGTAGCATCTGCTCAATATTTTTAACGCTATAAGTAAGTGCTCTCAGTAGCTCTTTTTCACTTTGCTCTGTTGCCTGCTGCGACGTTTTACCTTGATTAGCCAATACATCTTTTTGCTCAAGTATCGCCTCTCTAAACTCACTCGCATTAACCACACCAAGCAAAGACACTAAAGCACCATTTCCTGACTGCCCTGCTGTTTCAAAGCTTAAACGATATAATCCAAAAATTCGCATGAGCGGCCCTTGGCTTAAACCTACATCTGTTATTTTTTCAAGCGGAATAGATTTTTCTTCTTTAAATAATATGCCACGTTTAACTACCAATTTTTGTGGTAATAAGTCAGCCGACATAGCTGCGAGTATTCGTCCGCCCACCAGCCATACAATAAGTAAAATGATAGGTATAAGCGGTATAGTAACAAGAGCCAACATTGCAAATAGCGAGGCAGTAACCATCCAGTATTGTTTTACTTTAGGATTAAAATTAGCACTTTTTAAGGTTAAGTTACTCATTAGCTTTCTTTTGTATGGTTGGGGATTTATAAAAGTACGCCAATCTAATATTGAATGCAATTTAGTCCAAACATTTATAATTAGCATTCAAATATACTTTCACACACTTATGTACATACAAAAAAGCCGAGCATACAGGGCTATGCTCGGCTTAGGTCTGGGAAAATAAACTGCTACTACTTATTAATAAGTATGCTTACATTTTCTCTATCTGGGCCTATTACATTAAACGTGTAAGTACCTTGTTCGGTAATATTTAGTGCTATATTGGCACCTACGGCTTCAAGTGGTGTTAGTTCATCAATTGCCACTACCGGCGTATCGCCTGCTCCACCGTAATCAACGGTACTCCAATCTTCAGACGCTACTTTAAATTCGTAGTCACCTGCTTCTAACTCTATTGATGTAGAGTAAATTGCATCACCCTCGTACATCAGCGGGTTATCAGTACTCCAGTCATTTAAGCTACCACGAATAAACACTGTCGTTTGTGCAAACATTTCAGCGTTGAGCACTTTTAGCGATACGTTATTTAAATCACTGGCGTCAAATATAAACTGGTATTCACCTTCTTCTGCAATGTTTATGGTCATATTCGCGCCCGCAACCGACAACTGCTCTGCAGTGCCAACCATAACACTGGCATCTCCCTCAGCCGATCCATAATCAACCGTGCTCCAATCTTCTGACGCTACTTTAAATTCATAACTTGCAGCGCTCAGTGTTTTAGTAAAGGTGTAAATACCTTTACCTTTATAACTTAGCTCATCGGTTACTCCCCAGTCATTAAGCGTACCGCGCACATAAATAGCAGTGCCTATAAATGGCTCTTCGTTGTATAAAGTAAGCGTTGGATTTTCAGGGTTTGAAGCATCAAGCGAAAATACATAGGTTGCATCAATAGCAGCGCTGAATGTCATGTTTGCACCTGAGCGCGTTAATGCCTCGCTTTGGTTTTCAACTACATCTTTATCAGCGTCAGTAAGCGCGCCAAAATCAACTGTAGACCAATCTTCAGAGGCAATTTTAAATTCGTAATCGCCAGCGCTCAGCGCAATTGCTATACGGTATTCACCGTCACCAATATATTCAAATGCATCGCGTGTGCCCCAGTCGTTTAAACTACCGCGCACAAACACAGCGGTGCTGCCATAAGGTACTACATCAGGTGCACCCACTGTCGCATTTGCACTTAAACCAGCACCTTGGCTCTCACCTTGGTTTTTAGTAAATACAGCTAATGTGTAAGGCGGTACAGTAAATGTGCCTTCGTTATCGCCAGCAGCAAAATTGGCGCTAGCCATACTTGCATCAACACTGTTTTTTAATACATCGTGTAATTCAAAATCCGCTGCGGTGGCAATAGTATGGCTAAGGGTTTGCTCGGTTGCGTTAATCACGACAACAAGCGCGTCAAATGCAGGGTCTAAGTCTGTTAGCCCTTCGCCATCATCAATGCTCATTACTATTAAGCCATGTTGCTGCGCTTTACCTACGTTATGAAAACCCACTCGCTCAATAACATCTTGCTCTGTGGTTAATCTAAAGAGTGCGCTGCTACTACGTATTTGTAAAAACTCGTTAAATACATCATGTGCAAAGGTAATATCTTGTGGCTGTGCGGCCGCTTGGGTATTAGCAGAAATAGGCATAATTTCTTGCCATTTCACTTCGTTGTCTTGTGCGAGTGGCAAGCCAATATTCCAGTTATTGGTATCTTTGGTAAAATCAACAAAGTTAAACCAGTCGCCAGAGTCGTAGCTGTTACGATCCATCGATTTTGAACGCAGCAAGTCGGCGCCCATTTGCATAAATGGAATACCTTGGCTCATAAGCGGAAGTGCTAACGCCATATTATGAGCACGAACGCGCTGCTCAATACTCATATTAGTGCTGTGTTTATATTGCAGCTGATCCCATAGTGTTTCGTTATCATGTTTAGATACGTAATGAATGCTATCGGCAGGGTCTAGTGCATACGCCGTTGGCTGAGTATTCCAAGTAAAGCTATTACCCTTTGCTGAGTTACCTTTAAAGTCTTTTAAAATGTAATTTTGTAAATTACCCGCAAGTGACAAACGTAAAGTATCTTGCTCTGCTAAATTGCCATCTGTTGAGCTATTACTAAATAATGCACCACCGCGAACGGCTTCACGAATACGGTCGTTAAAGGTACCTACTTCGCTACCGGCCATATCGGCTTGTTTGGCTTGCACAAATAAGCGGTTATTTGCCACCTCACCAAAGTCCCAACCTTCGCCATAAAAGTAGTTATCTTCATCAACAGCTTGCACTGCATCACGTGCTGCAAGAATTGACGATTTTGGCATGTGCCCCATTACATCAAATCTAAAGCTGTCGTAACCAAATTCGCGCGCCAAAATAACTAATGAATCACTAACAAACTTATCCATCATTACATGCTCTGTAGCTGTATTTTCACAACACGTTGAGCGCTCTATTTCACCACTTACTTCGTTATAGCGATGGTAGTAACCCGGTACTAGTTTGTCAAATACCGATTTATCCCAAATACCTGATGACGTTGTATGGTTATAAACCACATCAAGCACTACGCGCAGACCAATAGACTGCAGTGATTGCACCATAGCGCGGGTTTCTTTAACGCGGGCAATGCCCTCTGGACTTGAGGCGTACGAGCCTTCAGGCGCTATAAAGTAATGCGGATCGTAACCCCAGTTAAAGCTATCTAAGCTGCGCATAGCATTAGCAAGTGCTTGTGCGTCATCTGAGCCTGGTAAATAACCGCCCATTAAATCAATAATGGTGCTGTTTTTATCTTGGGTTTTACACGCATCGGCTTCATCGTCGATTTGCTCACATAAATCACCTAGCGTATCGCTAATATCTACACGTTTACTTACGTCTTCATCTATGGTGCCAATATCAGTAATAGGTAATAAATGAAAGTGCGTTAAGCCATTTTGAGCCAAAGTTTGTAAGTGCTGCATAGGAGCACTATTTAGCTCAGTAAACGCAAGGTACTTACCACGGTTAGCCTCTGTTACGCTGTTATCGCGTGCGCTAAAATCACGTACATGGCCCTCGTAAATAATCGCATCTTCTGGATTTTCTACCGTAGGAATAAGGCGTGTATCCCACCCTTCGGGTTTAGTGTCTTCATCGGCTAAATTAATCAACTGGCTGTATAAACCATTGGTAGATACATTTAGTGAGTAAGGGTCTGTGCTCCAAAGCGACTCTATTTGCTGAGTCAGTGGGTGGTAAACATCAAAATTAAAGCGGTAGTAGTGGCGGTCGTATTGCATATCTAAACTTGCTTGCCAAATACCTGTCTGTGTATTTAATGTCATTGGCGTAGAGTGCACTTGTGTTTTTGCATCATCAAACACGTTTAGCATCATGTTATTAGCGGTGGGTGCCCACACAGTTACATCAATCGCGTTATTGCCATAATTTACACCCAGCACAGCTTCATTAGCATCGTCTTCGCCTTGCGTATAAAGGGCATCGAGTGCTTTAGCGGTTTGCACATAGCTTGCTTCTAGCAGCGTGCCTTCACTATCGTAACCTGCAATAACAAGCTGCGATTTAATAAGCGTTTTGGCAGTGCTTGTATCCCAACTTCCTTCGTATGCGTTCCAGGTGGTTAAATGCGGTACTTTTGACGCTTGCTTATCAGTTATATTGCTTGATTGCAGCGTAACAGTATCGCCGTTTAAACCAGTATCAATATCCACTTCAAGCTCAGCCGTAGCTGATGAATGTAACTTAATTAGGCTTGTAAACTCGTTACTTGGTTTATACAAAATAGTATTTAAATCAATCCAATGCGCTGAAGCACCTGTTATAGCAACTGCGCGTTCGCCTAAACTTAATATAGGGTATTCAAACACCGAAGGCTCGCCATGAATGGTAAAGTTCATACGCTGAAAGGTTTCATCGTCTTGCATCAGCGGCATGGTTAAATCCACATCACCAAACGCCTTACCTGACCCTTCTGTACCAATATGAATAATAAAATTGGCACATTCGTTATAACCCTCTTTAAGGTTAATTATCCAGTACGCACCGTAGTTTGGATCAATACCATCGTATTCATGGCCGTTAGCCCAATCACTGGTATCAAATGGTGGTGCATAAGCATCACACACATCGTTATTCCACGAATGTAATCGGTAGCCTTCGTAGTTATCATCGGCTAGGCGGTTATAAAATAAAACCGCCTCTCCTTCCCCTGCAAATACCACAGGGTCTGGCAGGGTTGGGTCGGCGCCAACCACACAGCTTTCGTTATTTTCATCAGGTACTGTAGGTGCAGGGCACGATATAGGTTCGGGATCGACACATTGTGACCCAGCTTCATTAGGTACTTGTGGCACATTACAGGTAAGTAATGGTTCACCAGATTCAACATCACCTGTTCCACCACACGCTGCTAATAGCATTAACGCTAACGTTATTAGCAAATATTTAGACATAGTTATAATTTTCATTTTTAAACGCTCCGTTTGCTAATTAATGACTGTATGTAAAACCAAGGTAGAACTGACGACCAAAATACTGAGTCGTCCCTGTTCGTTGCTCTGAGCCAAAGTAACTTTGGGTTGGTTCATCGGTTAAGTTATTAACTTGCAAAAGCATTGTTAGCGAGTCGCTAAAGCGATAAGAGGTTTGAAAGTCGACTACGGTTTCAGCATCAAAATTAACCACTTGCTCGTTAATGGCAACCTGCTCTGATACAAACTCATCGCGGTAGCGCACATTGAGGCGGGTTTCAAAATCATCCATTGAGTAAAAAACCGTGGCATTAAGCACGTTATTAGACAGCCCAGGTAAAGATTGCGCTAACGTGTCGCCCCCTAAACTGGTAATCGATTCAATTTCACTTTCGGTGTATGAGTAACTTGCATTAGCGCCTAAGCCATTAAATGGCTCAGGTAAAAAGGTAAACACTTGCGTATAAGCAAGCTCTAGCCCTCTAATATAGCCACCTTCACCGTTATTAACTGCCGTGGTGTAAATACCGTTTGTTGTCGCAACTTGCTCGCCACTAACGGGGTCTTCTATAGAATCAGGTACGTTAAAGCCATTGCCTTTAAAGTCGAAGTTTTCGATTGATAAGGTTTCAACAAACGAGTCTATATTTTTATAAAATAACGCTGCTGCGATAGTGCCGTTACCTTCTTCAAAATAATATTCGTAAGATAAGTCGTATTGGTCGGCATAAAAGGGTTTTAAAAATGGGTTATTAGTACTTGAACCATTAATAACACCATCATCGCTTACGTTTGCACTGGCATCGCCCGCTAAGCGGTTAATTGGCGCACGCGACATTACTTTAGCCGCAGCAAAGCGTACAAGTGAATTATCGTTAAGTTGCAGGTTTAAATTTAATGATGGTAAGTAGTCGGTGTATTTAGTGCCTAATACATTAGGTGCGTATAAATTATTTACAATGCCGTTCTCATCAACAATATTTTGCGCACCTAAGCGCGCATCGCCTGCTACGTTCTCTAGTACCGTTGCAGATTGGTCGGTTTCAACGCGGCGCACACCCACATTACCCGATAGGTCGAGCCCGGCAATTTGCGTGTTAATGTTTACCATAACGTACGCAGCTAGCACATCTTCAAACACCGAGCCGCTTTGCAGCACTGACCACGAATAGTTAGTTGTGTAACCTTGCGCGTCGTCTACGCCATCGGCGTTGCCCCATGTTTGAACAGGCTCTGGCGTACCATCTGGAAACCACGCATTGAGCGCTTTGTCTAAATCAATCGCTAAATACGATGGGAAATAACTAAACTCGCCCTGCCAGTCAACCACAGAGGCCATATCGTCGGTTAAACGCAAAGGCGGTTGCGTTGCTGAAAACGCCCCGTCGTTACCGTACTCAAATACCGATCGTTTACGGCTGTACTCTCTATCTGAATAGCGCGCACCAAACTCTACTGAGCTAAATATGTCGCTTTCTAGCTCGTATTTAAAATCGAGCTTAAATGCCGTTACTTCATCTTCTGTTTGATCTGGGTAAATACCATATTTGCTGACCATTACACGGTCTATATCGCTAAAGGCGGCCGCCTGATTAAACCCAACGTCAGGTAAATTTAAGCCGTTTAATTGATAGTTAATTGCTACGTTGTTATCAAATACTGGCGTTTCTGCATTGGCATCTTCTGCTACTAAGCTCCACAGTAAGCCATTTCTAAAATTACTTTTTGCGCGAGAAAGCGACACATCGGCATTTACGTTTAGTCTATCGGTTACCTGCCAATCGGCATTAACGCCAAAACTATCTACTTCGTCAAAGTCTTGGTTGTCGTCGTTAACTATTTCAACGCGGGTATAGCTTTGCGAAGTACGGTTAACCGCTGCGCCTATTACGGCATTACCATCGAGCTGAGCGTTAGCATATGCAGCTGTTGGCCCGCCTAATTTAACCCTAAGGCCACGGGCAAACGACTCTTTATCAAAGCGCGATAAAAACGCATCACCTTTTAATTTAAAGTTATCTACCGGCGCCCACTCTATAGCTGCTAAGTAACCATTACGGGTTTCTTCGCCGCCTAAATGCTGTAGCTCAAAACCTTCGCTAATGTATTCGTTTTCTGGATTAGCTAAAGGGCCATTGGTGTCGTTAACTGCGCCATCAACGTCTTTTGTGTCGTTGTACGCAAGGCCAATAAACTGCGTTGCTACACTTGGCTGAAACAAACGCGCATAGCCCAGCGCTACGCCTAACGTGTCGTCTAGGTATTTGCCTTGATACGAAAAACTAATTCGATCGCCAAATTCAGTGGCATCCGATACCTCTGAGGCGCGGTCGTTATACATACCGCGCACATTAGCTACAAATTTATGCGTTTGATCATTATTAAGTGGACTGGCGGTTTCAAGCTCTACCGTACCGGCCACGCCACCTTCAATAAGCGATGCCTTTGGCGATTTGTATACCGCCGCAGAGCTAATTAATTCTGACGGATATTGGTCAAACTCAATACTGCGGCTGCCACTTGTAGATACTTGCTCGCGGCCATTAAGTGTTGAAAATACAAACCCGCCCGACAGCCCGCGTATATTAATTTGCGCCGCTTGCCCACCCGTTCGCACCGCTGAAATACCAGGTAATCGTGTAAGTGCATCGGCCATTGAAATATCAGGCAGTGCCCCTAAATCATCGGCAGAAATTTGTTCTGACACCGTATCGCTAAAACGCTTTTGATTTAAAGATTGAATTAAACTGCGACTAAAGCCTCGCACTTCAATAATTTCTAAATCTTCAGCTTGTGTGCTGGGTGATTGATTTGTTGAGTCTTCGTTTGCAGCCAATGCACTATTAGCGGCAAATAAAGCCAGCATAAGTGCACTTAGTTTAAACTTGTCCATGTGTGTGAACCTTTGAGTTATTGTTGTCAGGTGTTGCTGTGTTGTTCAAAACACAACCAACAAATTGTAACTAAAAGGTAAAATTAATGTGATGAATACGTATGCAGGGCATGAGGGTTAGGCTGCAGGTGTATGCGCGTACATACACCTACATTTGGAACGCTATTTAAAGACTAAGCACCACTTTTATCGCAAGAGCAATAAATACGACTCCCAGTATTTTATCAAGCCACGGGTTTTGTTTGGTAAATCCAAAGCGGTTTTTTGAAACCTCGGTCAGTAACGCCACCAGCAAGTACCAACCGGTATCAATTACAAACACGGTTAAGCACATAATTATGCCCACACTTAAAGTAAGTAGCTGAGGGTCAATAAACTGTGAGAACAAGGCTAAAAAGAAAATAGCGAGCTTGGGGTTTAAAAAAGCAATGGCAAAACCATCTTGTAATGCTTTAGCTGCACTTACCTCACTTTTTTGTACTTCAAGTTCGTCATTACTTGGTTTTGCTAGCAATATTTTTATGCCTAAATACGCCAAATAGGCCGCACCTAAGTAAACGAGTATTTGATAAACAGTTGGAAACTGCGTCATTAAAGCGCCTAACCCTAATAACGATGCACCGGCATACAAGCCAACGCCAGTACCATGACTGAGCGCGGCAAGCATACCGTTTTTCATACTACCGTTAAGTGAGTGCTTTAAAACCACCGCTAAACTTGGTCCTGGCGACATTGCGCCCATCATACAAATAGCCGCTAGGCTTAACCATACTGTAAATGTCATTTAAAGCTCGTCAGTTTCAATAAGTAATGTATAACCGTGCACTTGCCCATAAAAACCTGCCAAGGGCACTGCGTTTATTACTTTCCAGCCATCTTGGTTTAATTCCTGTATGCGGTCATTTAGTGCGGCTATATCTACACCACCCAAAAAACGGGTCTTTCTAAATTCGATTACTTTTTGCATTTTAATCCTTGAGTATCTTATAACGTGTATTCAAAATCGTAGTAGTGAATCCCTTGCTCAATACGTATTTTCATACTGCCCGTTAATCCTTCTAGCTCATTAGTGCCTGAGTCGGGAATTACATTTAAAATTAGGCTGTTTTGGCCTTTATCCATAGTGCCAAAATGCTGCAGTACAAAACTGCCTTTTTTGCCGTCAAGCTCGCCTATTACTTGCTCTATGGCAACATAACCGGCACTGCCTTGTGTGGGTGTCATGGCGCTTAGCATTTCGCCTTGGCTGGTGGCATTTAAGCTACCTTTAAATGTTTTATCTATCGACATACGCCCTAAATTAACGCCGTTTTGGCCGCTTGCGTAACCTTCAATTGGGGCTAGATTTACATTAAATTCTCCACTTACAGTTGCAGTAGTCATAACGTTTCCTTATTGATGCTAATGTTTAAAAGTATTGATTTTTATTATCTTAGTGCCATATCTATACCTTAACCTTTAAAAAGAATCCACTATGTCAAAAACAAGCCCTAAGAACGAAAAAGCCGCTTTTAGTAGTTTATTACCTATTTTTGCTTTTATTAAACCGTATAAATGGATGGTAGTAGCGGCGCTTGCTGCCCTGTTAGTAACAGCAGGTGTTAACTTATCCTTAGGGCAAGGGGTTAAGTTTGTCATAGATCATGGCTTTATAGCTGGCTCTAAAGATCAGCTACAACAAGCTGTATTAGTGCTTATTGGTTTAATTAGTTTATTGGCCGTGGGCACCTTTAGCCGCTTTTATTTAATGTCGTGGATTGGCGAGCGAGTCAGTAACGATATTCGCAAAGCCGTGTTTAATCGCATTGTTACTTTGCACCCAAGCTACTTTGAAGAAAACCGCAGTGGTGAGCTTATGTCGCGTTTAACAACCGACACAACATTACTGCAATCAATTATTGGTTCATCATTTTCTATGGCGCTGCGCAGTGTACTTATGCTGGTTGGTGGACTTGCCATGCTGTTGTTTACTAATTTAAAACTTACTTTAGTGGTTGTTGCTTGTGTGCCGTTGGTACTTGTTCCTATGATGGTATTTGGTAAAAAGGTGCGCAAACTTGCAAGCTCCAGCCAAGATGCCATAGCCGATATAAGCACCTATGCCGGCGAGATCATTCAAAATATTAAAGTAGTGCAAAGCTATAGCCACGAAGAACAAGAGCAGCACGCTTTTGCACTTGAAACCGAAAAAGCCTTTAATGTGGCTAAAAGCCGCATTAAACAACGCTCGTTTTTAATTGCAGCGGTAATATTTTTAACTTTTAGTGCTATTAGCGCAATGCTGTGGGTCGGCGGCAGCGACGTATTAGCAGGTACCATGACTGGCGGTGAGCTAGGAGCCTTTGTGTTTTACGCTATTATGGTGGCAATGTCGGTGGCAACCGTTGCTGAAGTATATGGCGAACTACAACGCGCAGCAGGCGCAGCTGCAAGATTACTTGAGTTACTTGCTGTTAAAAGTGAGATAGAAAACCCACTAAATCCACAAGATAGTAACTTACTAAAAAATAGTAACAGCCCTGCTATTACGCTTGAGAATATAAGCTTTAACTACCCTTCTCGCCCAGACGTAAGCGCACTTAATAAAATAAGTTTAAATATACTTCAAGGCCAAACTGTGGCTATTGTTGGCCCTTCTGGCGCAGGTAAAACAACCTTATTTGAATTACTACAGCGCTTTTACGATCCGGCTAGCGGAGCCATCAAATTTAAAGATATAAACATTAAAGAATTATCGCTTAATACCCTCAGAGGTAAAATGGGTATGGTAGCGCAAAACCCTATCTTGTTTAGCTCCGATGTAATGCATAACATTCGCTACGGCAACCCAAATGCAAGTGACGAGCAAGTATATGCCGCTGCCAAACATGCTCATGCTGATGAATTTATTAAACAATTACCGCAAGGTTATAACAGTTTTTTAGGTGAGCAAGGTGTGAGGTTATCGGGTGGGCAAAAGCAACGTATTGTGCTTGCGCGTGCCATACTAAAAGACCCTGAAATACTTCTTCTTGATGAAGCCACCAGCGCACTCGATGCTCAAAGTGAGCACCATGTACAAGCAGCGCTTGAGCATTTAATGCAAAACCGCACCACGCTTATTATTGCCCATAGACTAGCAACGGTTAAACATGCCGATGTGATTGTAGTCATGGAAAATGGAGAGATTATAGCAACGGGTACCCACCAAGAATTAGTAGCAAGTAACCCGTTGTATCAAAAACTGTGTGAATTACAGTTTAATAAGGACTAATTATTCTTCAGTGTTTGGTACTATTTGAATTTCTACACGGCGGTTTTGAGCACGGCCATTTGCACTATCGTTAGTCGCAATTGGACGTGTTTCGCCATAACCCATAGTACTTACACGCTCAGCCATGATTTGCTGGTTCACTAAGTAGTTTTTAACGCTTTGAGCACGTTCACGCGATAGGTTCATGTTGTAGCTGTCTTTACCTGTGCTATCTGTATGGCCTTCAATACTTAGGTACGTTTTTTCGTATTTGTTCATCACTTTAGCAATAGCATCTAAGGTATCGTTAAAGCCAGACGAAATATAAGATTGGTCGGTCGCAAACGTAATATTAGATGGCATAACTAAACGCAAGTTATCGCCTTCACGTACAACTTCAACACCAGAGCCTGCAAGTTCATCACGAAATGCTTCTTCTTGCTTATCCATGTAGTTACCCACTGCAGCGCCAGCTAGTGCGCCGATAGCAGCGCCTATAAAAATACGCTTATCTTTATGGTTACTTGTTGCTTTACCTAATACGCCACCCGCTGCTGCGCCAATAGCCGCACCTTTGCCGGTGTTATTCATTTCACAACCAGAAAGTAATACAGCTACTACGGTTACGCTTAAAAGTGATTTAGTTAAAGTCATGGTGATACCCTATTCATTAAGAATTTAGCAAGAGTATGCAAATACATGTATGAACAAACTATGAAGAGAGTGTTAAAAGCAGCGCATCTTGCTTGATTGTTAAACAGACCTCAAACTAATGTGTCGTTTTAATAAAAATGTCATACTACGCTGTGACAATTTAATGAATTTTACAAAGGATATTGGCGCAATGTTAATTGCTATTTTTAGACAATTTTTTTTACTAGGGTGCATGAGTTTTGGTGGCCCCGCTGCGCATTTAGGCTATTTTAAGCGCCACTTTGTAGACTCGTTAAATTGGCTAACTAACACCCGTTACGCACAACTTATTAGTTTAAGCCAAGCATTACCAGGGCCAGGCTCTAGCCAAGTTAGTTTTGCTATTGGTGTTGAGCGTGCAGGAGTACTGGGTGGTATAGCTGCTTTTGTAGGCTTTACCTTGCCTTCGTTTTTAATAATGGTGCTGCTTGCGGTTAGTGCCCATCAGTTTGACGCTGTTTACTTTGCTATTATTGCAGGCTTAAAGTTATTTGCCGTTGTTATAGTCGCGGATGCAACACTTAGTATGGCTAAAAGCTTTTGTACAAGTGCTGCGCTTAAGTTACTTGCGATAATGAGTACACTTGCCTTGGTGTTATTTCCAATGATGGGAACTCAAATAGCGATTTTAATCACTGCTGCAACAGTAGGTGCTATATGGCCTTTATTAAAACTTGGCACAGTAGCAGAAGATGTTAGCAGTAAAAACAGTAATATTAATTGGATTGCACTGGGGTTATTTGCGCTCTTACTTGGGGTTAGCTTTATTCCACTAGGGCATGAGTTTGCTTTGTTTACCCCTTTTTACCAAGCGGGTGCAATGGTGTTTGGCGGCGGACACGTAGTACTGCCGGTACTTCAAGCTGGCGTACCAGCATTGAGTGATGATCAGTTTTTAAGTGCTTACGCGAGTGCACAGGCAGTGCCAGGGCCAATGTTTACTATTGCTACTTACTTAGGCGCACAACTTACTACCGAGCAGCCTTTAGTGGGTGCCCTTATAGCTACACTGCTTATATTTATGCCTGGTTTTTTACTTATACTGGCGTTTCAGAAGAGTTGGATTAATTTGGCAAGTAAGCCACGTTTTGCAAATTCAATAGCGGCGCTTAATGCAGCGGTAGTCGGTTTTTTAGCGGCCGCATTGTATTCACCAATTTGGACATCGGCTGTGCATAGCCTTTGGCAGGTTGCGTTAGTAATAATTACATTTGCATGGCTGCGATTTAAAAAGCCACCTATTTGGTGGCTCTTAGCTTTATTTATTGCTGTGGGTCTTTTGCAGCACTATTTGCCATCACTCTAAATGTTGGCTTATCTGTTTGTTGCTCGTTAGGAGGGCTTAATTGCCCACTCACACTTTGATATGCCCTAAGCCCAAACACTGGCAATACTGCAAGTAAATGGTCCATTATTTCGGCTTGTAGATGCTCGTACGAAATCCAGCGTTTGTCTTCACTAAAGCAATAAAACTCAATCGGTAACCCGTGGTTCATTGGTTGTAGCTCTCGTACCATTAACGTAAGCGACGTATTAATTTTACTGTGCTGCTTTAAATAGCCCTCAGCATAACGACGAAACAGCCCTAAATTAGAAACTTGAGCGGGTAATGTCGTCACTCGGATATAGTCATGAAGCGGAATAGCCGCATCTATTTGCTTTCTAAATTCATCACTTACTAAACAAATACTGTGCATATCTATATTAAGTGAACGTTTAATACGTCTACCGCCCGACTCTTGCATACCACGCCAGTTTTTAAACGAACCCGCAACTAGCATATAAGTTGGAATGGTTGTTATGGTGTTATCCCAGTTACGTACCTTTACAGTGTTTAAACCCAAATCAATTACTTCGCCATCGGCGCCGTAGTTTTCTACTTGAATCCAATCACCATAGGTTACTAGGCGATTTGCTGCGATTTGAATACTAGCTACAAAGCCTAAAATAGTGTCTTTAAATACTAATAACGTAACAGCAGCAATAGCACCAAAGCCAGAGAGAATATAAGTGGGTGACTTCTCAAGGAAAATACTTACAATTAAAATAGCACACACAATAAAGGTGATTAGCTTAACAACCTGAATTAAGCCCTGAATAGGGACTTCGCGTGCAAACTCCAATTGGTTATAAATAGAACCCGCAATACTTACAATACTGCTAAAAATAAAACCTACATGAATAATTAGTATAGCTTGGCCAACCGTTTTCAAAATTTCAGCGGTCAGCTCATTAACCGGATAAACACTGTCAAAGGTCGCCAAAAATAATACGCTGCAAAGCATACCTGCAATACGTCTATTAAGCTTATTAAGCATAGGCGACAACGAACCAATACGTTGAGGCGAAAGCTTAGTTACCACTTTTTGAATGCCTGGTAACATTAACCTACGAGTAAATAAGTAAACAATTAATAAAGAAAAAATCCCTATTGAAACTGCGGTAATAGAACTAAGAAAATCCGCATCGGGTACTTTTTCAAACCAAGGAGCGATTAACTCCTGTAGGTGGGTGTTGGTCATAGTGTTTCAATTTCCTTACTGATTTGTGGTTCAGGTAAATCTTGTTGAGCATAAATATCGGCAAGCTGCTGATCTTTCGCAACCCATAGCTCATTCACATAATGTTGAAAATTAGCTTTAAATACGTCATCGGTTTGATAGCTGCCCTGCATATTGTCATTAATGGGCGTTACGTCTATTGAAATATAAATAGAATCTAGCTCGCCTTTGAGTAAGTTCCGACAAACGTGATCTGTTTTACCGCTATACACTAAACTTGTATTTAGCATGGCATCAAATTGGTTGGCTAGCACTTCAAGCGCAAAAGCAATGCCACCCGCTTTGGGTTTTAATAAGTGCTTAAAAGGACTTTGCTGCAGATTATGCTTAGCTGGCGTAAAGCGTGTGCCTTCAACAAAATTAACGATGGTAGTAGGATAGTGACGAAAATTGCTACAGCTGTGCTTTGTGCGCTCTACATCCAACCCTTTCAACTTTGGGTTTTTAGCAAGCTGTGCTTTGCTTACCCGTTTCATAAACGGCATACCCATAGCCCACGCACCAGTGCCAATAAAAGGCACGTATTTTAATTCATCTTTTAAAAAAAACTTAGGGGCTGGCAATGCATGTAATGAGCTAAGCACGGTTATATCTAACCAACTCGTGTGATTACATATAAGTAAATACCAACTTTTTGAATTTAAATCGCCACTTATATCAACCACAATATTAGGACAACCTAGCCACAAGCCAAACCGATTGCCATTACACCACCCTCGATAAGCGCTATGCAATAAAGAGTTAACAACAGACAAAGGCAGTAATAACTTAATAAGCCCTAGTACAAATACTAGCGAACCAAAAAGCATTACATTAGAAAACAATACGCAGCCCACAATTAAGCCGTTAAGCCAATTTGGTAACCACTTTTTTAGCATAACTGTAAGCTCATATTTTTGCCTTTTATTTGGGATGTTTTTCGAGCGATTGTAATGTTTGCTCTTTATTTTCCCATAAACGATTTAGCTCGCTTTGAAAGCGCACTCTAAATTCAGAATCGCCGGTGTAGTCACCAATAAGCTCTTCGCTTACCGGCCTTACATCCACATGTACGTTGATATTTTTTACCTTACCACCTGCAAAATCCATGAATGTAGGAATGCCATCAGGGTAATGAATTGTAACGTTAACCACTTTAGTAATTTGCTCGCCCATTGCTTGCATTACAAAGGCAATACCGCCCGCTTTTGGTTTTAATAAATGTGGAAACGGGCTATTTTGGCGCGCGTGCTTTTGTGTAGTAAAACGAGTGCCTTCTACAAAGTTAACCACACTTACTGGCATTTCTTTAAATTTTTCGCAGGCTTTACGCGTGGTTTCTAAGTCTTTGCCACGCAGCTTTGGATTCTTTTTTAGTTGGCTTTTACTCGTGCGGGTCATAAACGGAAAATCAAGCGCCCACCAACACAAACCTAGAATAGGCACGTAAATAAGCTCTTTTTTCAAAAAGAAGTTTAAAAATGGAATTTTACGGTTAAACACGCGCTGCAATACTAAAATATCGACCCAGCTTTGGTGATTTGCAATTACTAGGTACCAATCCTTCAGTTTAAGTTCTTCAAGGCCAGTTACATTAAGTTTAGTTGGCGTAAATAACTTTTGATTTAAGCTATTAAAAGTCACCCAAATAGTTGCAAATTTCTTTGCAGCCCAGCTCATAATCTTTTGTAGAGGCTTAATAGGTATAAGCTTTATAAGCCCACAAACAAAAATAGGCACAAACCAAAAAAGTGTGTTTATTGTGTAAAAAATAATACTAAATACACCGCGAATAACTGACATTACTTCCATTCCTTTAAACATTGCGCAGCCACTAATACTGCGCTTTCAGTTGCTTACAAATTAATCTTCAAAATAGGTATAGCCTTCAAGGCCTGCATTAAGCTCAGCCAAGTAACCTTCTTTACACTGCGCTGATACATCAAGTTTATTAACTTGGTACGCAAAGTTGTCAGCTAAAATGGCGCTATCATAGTCAACAAACTTTAATACATCCTTAACGCTATCACCTTTTATGGCATTGGTTAACACATAACCTTCATCGTTAAGCTCTACATGCACTGAATCAGTGTCACCGAATAAGTTGTGTAAATCGCCTAAAATTTCTTGATATGCACCCACCATAAACATAGCAATGTGGTATTGCTCGCCGTGCTTATATTCTGGTATTGGTAGACTGGTTTCGATACCAGCGCCTTCAACGTATTCGCGGATTTGACCGTCAGAGTCACAGGTAATATCTTGAATAATCGCGCGCTGAGTCAATGGTTGAGTTAAGTTTTCGATTGGCATAACCGGAAACAACTGCTGAATACCCCATACATCAGGCAATGACTGAAATAATGAAAAGTTAACAAACAATTTATCGGCAAGCTTTTCGTTTAAATCGTCGAGGACTTCACGGTGCGCGCGCGCGTTATTACTAAGCGATGCACGTACACGATGTAAAATAGTAAAGTAAAGCTGCTCTATTTTCGCCCACTCTAGCATGCTTACTAAGCCATGCACGTACTGATCGTGCGCTTCGCTAAATAAGTGCATAGCGTCGTGATAAATCTCAAGTGCCATACGCGGGTTTAAACGCTGTAAACACTGCCACATTTCATCAAGCACTAACGCGCTATTTTCAAGCGGTGGCTCTGGATTTAAATGATTGGGCGCTTTTTCTACGTCAATTACATCGGTAATTAATACCGCATGGTGAGCGGTTAAAGCGCGCCCCGATTCGGTGATAATGGCCGGATGCGTAAGGTTATGCTGATCGCACACTTCTGCAAATGCATTCACTACATTACGCGCGTACTCTTCTACTGTGTAGTTCATTGAACACGCGCTGCGCGAGCCAGAGCCCTCGTAATCAACGCCTAAGCCGCCGCCTACATCAACGGTATTTAACGGTACGTTTAATTGCGTAAGCTCAGCAAAGTGGCGTGCGCATTCACGCAAAGCACGGTGAATATCACGAATGTTGGCAATTTGAGAACCAATATGAAAATGCACCATTTGCATTAAGTGCAGCTTATTATGCTTTTTCAGCACTTCAACAGCACTTAGTACTTGGCCTGCCGTTAAACCAAACTTGCCTTTTTCGCCACCCGTGTTTTGCCACTTGCCTTTGCCTACTGAGTTTAGGCGAATACGAATACCAATAGCAGGTTCAATGCCTAGGTTGTCTATTTCTTCAAGTAGTGTGGTCAGTTCTGAAAGCTTCTCTACCACAATTTTTACGCTGTGGCCCATGGCTTGACCAATACATGCTAAGCGTAAAAATTCACTGTCTTTATAGCCGTTACACACTATTGTGATTGGCTCTTTTGCTACGCCCAAAATAGCCATAAGTTCTGGCTTTGAGCCTGCTTCTAGGCCAACAAGCCCGCTTGGATGCGCTAATAGCTTACTTACTACAGAACGTTGCTGATTTACTTTTATTGGGTAAACACAGGTGTATTTACCGTTATATTCACGATTTGCTCGCGCTTGCGTAAACGCATTAGTAAGGGTGTCTACACGATTTTTTAAAATATCGGTAAAGCGTACTAAAACCGGCAACGTTAAACCTTGTTGTTTAAACTGCTCTGTTAATTGCGTTAAAGAAATGGCCGGTTTTGTTTGGTCGCCATCTGGGTAAGCCACCAGTTCGCCTTGTGCGTTAATATCAAAATAGCCATCACTCCAATGAGCAACGTTATAAGTGGCGCGTGCTGTTTCTAAACCCCAGGTCATGGCAACTCTTCTTTAGTCAATTAGGTATAAAGGCGCATTTTAATACGTCACTATCCACTAGGCTAACAAAAATTGAACTTTCACTCACTCCTAACTAACTTTATTCGTCAAATCAGTTAAAATGTCATTGAGCAAAACGCCAAGCACTGGCAGAATTGCCCCTTTTTCATACTCAACCTAAAAAGTGTAATAGTAACTATGGCAAATTTAGATCAAAGTAAGTGGTTTACTGAAATTAGCGACCGCGATGGCAGCGCATTTTCATTACGTATTAATAAAAAGTTAGATGAAAAACAGTCTCCTTTTCAAAAGGTAGAAATGTTTGAAACCACAGACTTTGGTAATTTAATGATCATCGACGGGTGTACTATGGTAACAACCCGCGAAAACTTCTTTTATCATGAGATGATCAGCCACCCTGCACTTTTAGCGCACCCAAACCCTAAAAACGTCGTTATTATTGGCGGCGGCGACTGCGGTACTTTACGCGAAGTATTAAAACACCCAGGCGTAGAAACTGTAACGCAAATAGATATAGACGAAGTAGTAACGCAGATGTCGTTAAAATACTTCCCAGAGCTTTGTGAATCTAACAACGACGCCCGTGCAACGGTTATGTTTGACGACGGTATTAAATACATGCGCGAAGCCGCTGGCGAATCTATCGACGTAGTGATTGTTGATGGCACAGATCCGGTAGGTCCAGGTGAGGGTTTATTTAACCATGCGTTTTACACAAGCTGTTTAGATGCACTGCGCCCAGGTGGTATTTTAGTACAACAAAGTGAATCGCCACTTATGCACATGCCATTATTAGTTGAAATGCGCGAAGCAATGCTAAGCGTAGGCTTTAACGATTTACAAACACTGCCATTCCCGCAACCAATTTACCCAAGCGGTTTATGGTCGGTAACACTTGCCCGTAAATCACAAGCATTTGACGGTTTTAGAGAAGACGGCGCAGCACAAATAGCTGAGCATAGCGAATACTACAACAGCGGTATTCATCATGGTGCACTCGCTACACCTAACTACATGAAACGCGCTTTTGATAAAAAATAATACTAATTCACTTTAGGCTTTGTTGACTTCTCAAGGTTAAAATTGCATTAAAAAAGGGACTTTTAAAGTCCCTTTTTATTTTTATAATGACTATTCAAACTGAACTCGAGCTAGCAAACAACATAAGTACAGTCATATTTCAAAACCTTAAAGAGCTATCTAACCAAATAATCAGTTTATTTAAACTTTAAATCGATGCACTAAGTGATTTAGCTCATCAGTCAATTGTTCCATTTTTTTAGATACATCCTCAGTAGTTCGAGCAAGCGCCCCCCCTTCTAAAGTTTGATCGTTTAATGATGATAGGTTTTGACTTATTTCATCTGCAACCGTTGTCTGCTCTTCAGTCGCTTGCGCTGTTTGCATCGCCATATCATTTACTTTAGTAGACGAGCTTTGCATTGCATTAAGCACATCATTAGTTTGACTAAACGAGCCAACCGCATCATCTGCAAATTGCTTACCTTCATCTATCGCTTTAATTGATTGTTCTACGCTCGTTGCAAATTGCTCTATCATTTTTTGAATATCGTTTGTGCTTACTTGCGTGCGTGTAGCCAATGTTCTTACTTCATCTGCTACCACAGCAAAACCTCTGCCATATTCACCAGCTCGCGCGGCTTCAATAGCAGCATTAAGCGCCAGCAGATTTGTTTGCTCTGCAATTGCACGAATAACCTCAAGTACTTTGGCAATGTTATCAGAACTTTGTTGTAGTTCTGTAGAGCGCGCCATAGCTTGCTCCATATTTTGCGACAAAGAAATAATACGAGAACTAGAGTGCGCAACCGCTGTTAGTCCTTGCTGAGCAAAATTTAACGATTTATCAGCTTCTGTTGATGATTGCTGAGCAACACCTGCAACTTCTCTACTTGCTACACTCATCTCATGCACTGCACTTACTATTGACTCAGAGGCTTGGCTGAGCGTTTGATTTACAGCATTGTTTTTATTTGCAACCTGACTTAACTCACCTCCTAATTCACTTAGCTCTTTTGATTGCTCTAAAATATCGCGAATTAATTGCTGTAAGTTGTCGAGAAAACGATTGAACTGCGTTGCAAGTTCAGAAAACTCATCTTTAGACGTTATAGCGATCCTGCCAGTTAAATCGCCATCACCAGAGGCTATATCGTTAATACGAGAAGTTACATAGTTAATTTGCTCTGTTAATTGCTTAGGAATAAGGTAACTAAACCAACACGCCACTAATAAAATTAATATGACAAAAATAAGCATAGTTAACTTAGTTGAAGCAATTGTGTCTGATAGTTTTTGAACTTCTTCGACCGATGTTTGCTCTGCTAATTCACCAGCTTGATCAAGCGTAGATCTTAATTCGTCAAATGCTTTTTCTGATTGAGACTGTTTTTTTAGATTTGTTTTATCATTCATATAGGCCAGTGAAGCGTTTAACCAAGTATTATAAGCACCATCAAAACCGCGAAGCCCATTTATAGCTTTTGGATAATCCGATAACAAAGCTAAGTACTGCTCTAACCTTTGCGTTACTTGCTCAGCATTTTCTTTATGCTCTTGCAAATAAGCTTCTTTATTGTCGTTATGTGCGACTAAATTTAACTCAGCAACCTTTGCTTGATACAAATCCCTGTCGGCACTCAAAGCAAGAGACACAGCCTTAATAAATTTATCGGATTGCACATCTAATGCATTTTTTTGTAAGTTAATTAAGTATGAATACCCAATAATTAACGACAAGATAGCAATACCTAAAATAACAATAGGAAAAGAGACTTTGACGCGGATACTATTCAAATTCATTACTTACTCCAAAAAAAATCACATTTAATACCTACCTTTTTGATAATAAATCTAGTTTATAAAACCTAAAATCGCCATTGAGCGTTTAGCATTATTTGCTGCTGCGAGATTCGTTCATTAAATCCAATTGGCTCTCTATTTTTTGCAACACTTTTAAGTGCAGAACCTTCAACCCCTATTTGTAGTTTATTAGTGAGCTGGTAGCGCCATGTTGCGGTTAAGCCTTCCCCATTACTTGCATTAGGGTCAAACGCGGTTGTGTCGTTATCTGTCACTTTAAAGTAATCGTAGCGTACTGAAACTCGATGCTTGCCTTCTTTATGGCTTAACATTAAATAATGACTGTAAAAGGCATTATCTATTAAAGCATTAGCGCCCATTTCGGTTTTACCATTGAGCACCTGTGCTATTAAACGTGTTTTATTATTAAACTTATAAAGCCAAGCGGCGCTAGTAAAGCGAGTATCCCAAGCATATTGCCCTGTACTAATATTAAGCGTGGTTGGGTCACCGTTATTGTTGTAATAATAAATTCGAAATTGTGATTTTTTTAAGTAATCCCAATGTACGCCAGCGTAATAGCCAAAACGCCCGTCTACTTCTTCAAACGGTAAAACCTGATTAGCTTGCCAGCGTAATTCATACGCATTTAATGCCGCTACAGGCGCAAATTTAACACTTTCGTTAAATGTAGTTTGCCTATCGTGTAATGCAAAACCACGCCACGCAAGCAAAGTACCTGCAGGATCATTGCCTTTAAATGTAGCACCTACAAAACTAAAGCTATGAGCGCTGTTGAAACGTTTTGCTGGGCGCTTAATAGTTACCTCTGCGCCAACAGTGCGTACTTCCTCGCCTATCCAGCTATTAATAGCTGAGTTTGTATAGTTATAAGGAGATGTCCACCCTATATCAGGGTTTTCAAGCGACATAAGTGGGTAAAAGCCCCCCACGCGCATGTGCCATTTATAGTTGCTGTTAGATAGCGGCTGATACTTTATATAAGCCTGCGTAAAACCAAGGCCAACATCAGGATCTTGATTCGCATTTAACACCCCATGAGCCGACCAACTAGATGCTAAATCAACATTAAAATCTAAAATACCTTGGGATAAAATAAGTTCGTCGCTTTTAGTATCGTGCCGATATAGCCCAAGGCCGCCCTCTTGGAAGCTACGTATATCGTCCCCCTGCACGGCTCTAATTTGTATCAAGCCTTTTACTTGTGCATACAATGCATTACTAAAACATAAAGCACCGGCTAAAAATGCCAGCCTCATTAAGCGATTAATAGTCATCAAATTCATCCGTAGCAAAGTCAATTTGCTCCGCAATTTCCTGCTTTACTTTATAAGTGATCGGGTTAGTAGCCACAGTAATAGTTTGAGATTCAACCTTACTAATATCACTAAACCCAGAATGCCAAACACTTAACGTGTATTCGCCTACATTAGCATTTAAATCAACATGACCATTTTCATCAGTGATTGCAAAAATAGTACTATCGACCACCACAATATAACCTAACATCCAATCATGAATATTACAGCCAAGCTCAACAACACCTGTTTGATCAAAAGTAATGGGCGCTTTTGGATGCTCCTTATATAGCTTTAATTCAAATGTTTTAGCTTTAGAAAATGAATAAACATGATGCATGATTGAGTCCGCATTCGGAAACTCTACCTTTGCATTTTGTGGGACAACTAAAATACGCGGCTTAAATTCTCGATTTTGCTGGGTCATCGCATAAGGTGCTTCTGGAGGAATAACGCTAGAGGAATCACCTGCAGTTAACCACACAACAGCATTAGGTAATGGGTCATTATTAGCATTTTTAATTGTAATATTTGCTGCAAAAACTCCAGTACTAACACTTAGTAAAAATACACAAAGTAAGCTTTTTATCATTTTCTTGTCGCTATTATCAATTTGTTTACATTATAGACCGATTAAGCCACCAAATTCTTTCTATTTTTTAAAACATTGAATACGTATGTAGGCAGTCGTATTAATCATCAACAGTCATTATCCTTAAATGTCACCACCGACTCATCTAAGGACACACCATGAGAATCCCTGCACTTGTGCTTTTAGCCTTTGCTAGTAATAGCTACGGACAAACCGTAGAGCTAAAATCGCCAGACACACAAATAACAGTAAGCATCTCTGACGAAAACAACACGCCAAGCTACGCAATAAAATTTAAAAACAAAGCGGTTATAAACAAGTCTTTACTGGGGTTTGAATTTAAAACACAAGCGGCCTTTAGCGACGGTTTTAAAATTAAAAACATTGAACAACAAAGCGTTAACTCTCAGTGGCAACAACCTTGGGGCGAACGCCAAAACGTTGTTGACGAATATAACGAAGTAGCCGTTACCTTTACAAAAAACGAGCCAAATAAAGGCGCCTACACTATTCGATTTAAAGCATTTGATAGTGGTGTAGGTTTTCGATACGAAGTACCACAACAAGCCGGGTTCGAACATACAGAAATAACCAAAGAGCTGACTGAATTTGCAATAAACAATAGCCATGATGCAACAGCATGGTGGATACCTGCTCGTGGCTGGAACCGCTACGAATATGTTTATAACACCACCGCGCTTAACGAAGCTCCACTAGCTCACACACCATTTACGTTTAAAACAAGTGACGGTACTCATATTAGTATTCATGAAGCCGCTCTTGTTGATTACGCGGGTATGGTGCTTAATCAGCGCCGTCCAGGCACATTTACAGCCGACTTAACCCCTTGGTCAGATGGTATTGCCGTTAAAAAGCAAGGCGCTTTTAAAACACCATGGCGCACCATTCAAATAGCCGACAGCGCTGTTGGCTTAGTTAATTCAGATATAATACTAAACCTAAACGAGCCTAATAAACTCGGTGACGTGTCGTGGGTTAAACCTGGCAAATACGTCGGTATTTGGTGGGGTATGCATATAAACACGCAAACTTGGGGTAGCGGTAAAAAACACGGCGCCACTACGCAAACCACAAAATACTATATGGATTTTGCAGCGCAGTATGGTTTTGATGGCGTACTCGTTGAAGGCTGGAATATTGGTTGGGATGGCGATTGGTATTTTAATGGCGATGTATTTAACTTTACCAAACCGTACGACGACTTTGATATAGCAGCGCTTGCTCAATACGGCAAAGAAAAAGGCGTACAGCTCATTGGCCACCATGAAACATCAGGCAATGTAAGCAACTACCGTGACCAAATGGAAGATGCTTTTGCCCTTTACGAAAAATCAAACGTAAGCCAAGTAAAAACAGGTTATGTAGCCGATGGCGGAAATATAAAACGTATAGACAAAAACGGTATTGCTCGCCACGAATGGCATGACGGCCAGTTTATGGTTAACGAATACCTTTATAACGTAAAACTTGCGGCTAAGCATAAAATTAGCATTAATACTCACGAGCCAATTAAAGATACAGGCCTGCGCCGTACTTATCCAAACTGGATTGCGCGCGAAGGTGCACGCGGACAAGAATATAATGCATGGGGTTCACCACCTAATCCACCAGAGCATTTACCAATGCTTGCTTTTACCCGCATGCTTGCAGGACCAATGGACTTTACGCCAGGTATTTTTGATATGAGCTTTAATGGTTTAGGAGGCGATACAAACCGCCCACAAACTACACTTGCCAAACAACTTGCACTTTATGTTGTTTTGTATAGCCCAATTCAAATGGCTGCCGACTTACCTAAAAACTATTTGGCTAAGCCCGATGCGTTTCAATTCATTCAAGACGTACCAACAGATTGGCAGCAAAGTATTGCTATTGATGGTGAAGTAGGCGACTTTATTGTATTCGCTCGTAAAGAACGTAAAAGCACTAAATACTCAGGAAACGATTGGTACCTAGGTGCTGTTACTGACGAGAAAGCCAGAACAATTGAAGTGAAACTCGACTTTTTAGAGCAAGGCAAAAAGTTTGAAGCACAAATTTATAAAGATGGTAAAAACGCAGAGTGGAAAAACAATCCGTACGATCTAGCTATCGAAAAACGTGTTGTAACTGCAAGCGATAAACTAACGCTTAAATTAGCCACTAGTGGCGGTACAGCTATTCGTTTTAAAGCACTTTAAAATAGAAATTAAAGGCCGCAGTAAAATATAGCGGCCTTTAATTTAGTTCTCTAAATTGCAACTAACTTCATCTTCGCGTCTGACAGCAGACAAGGCTGAAGCTACAATACCAGTGGGGACAGCTACGAGTCCAAGCCCAATCATTAAGATGAAAAAAGTAAAAAAACGTCCCCCAATAGTTATAGGGTAGATATCGCCATATCCAACTGTAGTTAATGTGGCAACTGACCACCAAAGGCTATCAAAAATTGATTTAAAAACCTCTGGCTGCGCAGTGTGCTCAAAATGATAAATACCTACAGCTGAAAGATATAATAAAACCAAACTCATCCCTGTAAAAATAACTAACTCTTCTTTTGCTAAGTAAATAGCCCTCGCAAATCGAAGTAAAGCAGTGTTATATCTTACTACCTTCAATACTCGAACTAATCTTAATAGCCTAATTAAGCGTAATGTCCTTAAATCTACAGCAAATGCTAGATAAAAAGGTAAAATAGCAACAAGATCCACAACTCCATAGAAGCTAAAAACAAAGTTTAGCCTGCGTTGCGATAAGGCAACCCTTGTTAAATATTCAAGAGTAAAAATTACAGCAATTAACAGTTCGGAGTACTTTAAAAATACTTTTGTTTCACTACTTAAGTCTGGCAATGTTTCAACTGAGAAACACAATACAGAAAATAAAATTAACCCGGAAATGACCCATACGAATATTGGTCTATCTAAAAATATTTTATCATCTTCCTTAACAACCACATTTATTCCTTGATATTAAAATTCAATAGTCTAAAAGCGCCTTTAGGTATTTTTTAAATTAATTCAAGACCTTTATTGGCAAATATACTTGTGCACTTAAACCGCCTTCTGGGCGGTTTTCTAGTTTTACTTTACCGTCGTGCATATCAACAATGCGTTTAATAATAGCAAGGCCTAAACCACTGCCTTCACTTCCGCGAGCTGCATCGCCTTGTTTAAAGGGCTCAAACACAGACTCTAGTTCGTTTTCAGGAATGCCGGGGCCATTATCGTTTACAGCGATAACTACATATTTTTTGTTTGAATTAAAGTAACTAAGTACTTCAATATCGCCCTCAGAATAACGCAGCGCATTACCAATCATGTTGGTAATTACACGTTTAATAGCCACAGAGCTTAAGGGTATATTGCCTATATTTGGATTACTTTTAAACGTAATAGTACGTTGATGCTGAAGCTCAGAATTAACAACCTCGGCAACTAAAGCATTTATATCTTCGCAGCTTAGTTCTTCACGTTTATGGTGGCGTAAATACTCAATAAACTGATCGATAATCCCGTTCATATCTTCTATATCGTAAATAATACCTTCACGAAGATAGTCATCTTCATCAACCATCATTTCGGTGGCTAAACGGATACGCGTAAGCGGCGTACGTAAATCATGCGATACACCAGCCATTAGTAAACGGCGGTCGTTTTCAAGTGCGGCAATTCCGCGCGACATTTGATTAAACGCACGCGTTACTTCTATTACTTCTGTTGAGCCTTCTTCTTCTAATTTGGTAGAAAAATCGCCTTTACCTACTTTAACTGCAGCTTGTTGCAGTGCTTTTAATGGCCTATTAAGGTGCCTTGCAAACAACCACCCACCCAGCACACTTAAAAAGCCAATACTTGATAAGTAAAAAGTTAAAAACTCTAAGTTATTCTCTTTAAAGCCTTTAAGCGGTACTTTTACCCAATAACCTGGCGCTTGCGGTGCTTCAACCCAATAAATCAATGGATCGGTTTGGCTAATACGTACACGAGAATAACCACCAAGTTGCTCAGTCATGCTACGCGATAGCATAGAATATTCGCGGCTTTGCCCAAGTCCTTGACGCATTGCTTCGCGCTGCGTCATTACTTCAATGCCGGTAATTTCAAAAAACTTCGCAGATACTTCGTCGTTTATTTCAACGCCATCTTCCCAGTCAATAAATACCGTTTTAATTTGCTTAGCAAGCATCAAGTTAACTTGCTCAATAGTTGGTTTTACAACATAAAAACTAACCGTAACATAAGACACTATTTGATTTATTAGCAACAAAGCCGCCACTAAAAAAACAGTTTGCCCAAAAGCACTGCGCGGAAACATGCCCATAAATATTACTTTTCACCATCGGGAACAAACACATAGCCCAAACCCCAAACGGTTTGAATATATCGCGGATTAGCAGCATCTACTTCAATCATGCGGCGAAGCCGCGATACTTGCACATCAATACTTCGCTCAAGCGCACTGTAATCACGTCCACGCGCCAAGTTCATTAGCTTATCGCGGCTAAGTGGCTCACGCGGATGCGAAACAAGCGCTTTAAGCACTGCAAACTCACCACTGGTAAGCGATATTGTTTTATCCCCTTCACTCATTTCGCGCGTTGCTAAATTAAGCGTAAATTTACCAAAAGCGATTAAGTTTTCTTCAGCAGCTGGAGCACCTGGCACTTCTTTTGCGCGGCGGCGCAAAATTGCTTTTATACGAGCAAGTAGCTCACGTGGATTAAATGGTTTTGGAATGTAATCGTCAGCGCCAAGTTCAAGGCCAATAATACGGTCTACTTCGTCGCCCTTTGCTGTAAGCATAACAATAGGAATTTCATTTTCTTTTTGGCGTAGTCGGCGGCAAATAGATAAGCCATCCTCGCCTGGGAGCATTAAATCGAGAACCATTAAGTGAAAGTTTTCTCGCTCTAGGAGTCTATCCATTTGCTCCGAGTTTCCTGCGGTTCTAACAATAAAGCCTTGCTCTACTAAGTAACGTTCAAGCAAACTGCGTAAGCGCATATCGTCATCAACAACTAATACTTTTGTGGTCTCGTGTCCCATAATCTCTTTCTTATTTTTATATCCAATTACTAGTTAATATAAATGAAAAACTTAATAATCAAAAACTAATTACTTGCTTAGATTGTTACTGAACATTTCAAAGCTTCCTTACTCGTACTTTATTACATTTTACGCTCGACAAGTTTTGGCAAATTTAATAACGTGCACACCATTAGAGTTAATAAAGAATTGGCCATGAAAACAAATTTAGTTACCCGCGAAGGTTACTTGCAATTACAACAAGAACACGATCAACTATGGAACGTAAAACGCCCAGAAGTAACAAAAATAGTTAGCTGGGCAGCCAGCCTCGGAGATCGCTCTGAGAACGCAGACTATCAGTATAATAAGCGTTTACTGCGCCAAATTGACCGCCGGGTACGCTACTTACGCAAACGCATACCTGATTTAAAAATTATTGACTACTCTCCCGTGCAAGATGGAAAAGTATTTTTTGGTGCATGGGTTGAAATTGAAAACGAAGAAGGTGAAGTTAAAAAGTTCAGAATTGTAGGTCCTGATGAAATTTACGACCGCAAAGATTACATATCAATAGACTCACCTATGGCGCGTGCGTTGATTAAAAAACAAGTAGATGACGAATTTGAAGTGACCACTCCTCAGGGAAAAAAGCAGTGGTATGTAAACAGTATCGATTACCAAAAAAAGAAATAAAAAGTTTTGATTCAGATCATGTTAACTTTTGATTGTGTAAATTAAAGCAATAAGCTATAACTGAATTATTCAAGTTGATTTGTTTAATTTGAAAGCAGTTAATTAAGGTCGTGATTATGTCAAACATGGTACAGCGCATATTTAGTAATGCCGTATTGTTTGCACTTTTAATGAGTGTAAGTTTGACGCTGCATGCCAGTAACACTGACGTAAACCTTGATAACGCTAAACTATCTAATCACTTTATTACTTGTGATATTCCTGACCAAGCAAACCTCGATTTTGACGTGGACTCTCACGTTAACACTATTACCTTTAGGTCGCCTCAACCACTTCCTAATGTCGTAGATTCTTTTTATAAGAGCACTAATCTAAACAGACCTTTTAGCACTGCATACCAACGCGGACCACCTAGCTATTTAATTTAATTCATTATTTTACAACTTAATTAAATTTTATAACTACTAAGGTGACTACTATGTCTAACTTTAAAGAATTACGTACCCAAAATATTTCTCATGGCGTTATTGCTAGCACATTTGCAGATGATCAACCATTAATCGATTTATCTTCTCCAGCGCTAAAAATGGTGAATAACTTTACTCAAAAAACACCTATTCGTGCAGAGCATGGAACAACGATTACAGAGGCACTTAAACAAGTAAGTGCACAACAATCTGACTTTGTTTTAGTAACAGATGAACACCAAAAATTAATTGGCCTAGTTTCTAGCGCCGATTTACAAAGCTCTAAAATTACTATTATTGCAGAGCGCTTAAATATGCAACGAAGCGAAGTAAGCTTACGTGACATTATGACACCAGTTAACCGCCTTACAGGTGTAAGTATGCAAAGCTTAAGCTACGCATGCATTGGTGATGCGCTGCAAACGATGGAGCATCAGGGCACAATGTTTTTATTAGTTACAACAGCGAGTAACGAAATTTGTGGTTTAATTTCAGCTCGCCAAATAGCTAAAACATTACATATTCCTGTACATATCTCACCTATTGCTCACTCTTTCAGTGAAGTATTAGAAAACATTGAGCACCCTCACTAGGGCGCTCTTTTAGTTGAATTGATTTACTCCCGACCCAACCATCTTAAAGCAAGTAAAATAGCTTGCTTTAAGAGCTTTTCATTACTACCTCCTGTGATATTATTCAAGCAATTAACAGCGCCAGTAACACGCTTCTGGTCTTATTTTATTGTATAAAAAGGTTTTTGCATGAGCGATATCTCTGCACGTTTAGCCGGTGAGTTAAACGCACAGCAGCAACAGGTTGTTGCTGCAACAAAGTTACTTGATGAAGGCGCAACTGTTCCTTTTATTGCCCGCTACAGAAAAGAAGTTACAGGCGGCCTAGACGACACCCAATTACGCCTTTTAGAGCAGCGTTTATCGTATTTACGTGAACTAGAAGAGCGCCGTAGTTTTATTTTATCGACAATCGAATCGCAAAATAAATTAACGCCAGAGCTAAGTGCCGATATAACTAATGCACAAAGTAAAACAGAACTTGAAGATTTATACCTACCATATAAAGCTAAGCGCCGCACTAAAGGTCAAATAGCAATTGAAGCTGGTTTAGAGCCTCTTGCGGATGCACTATTTAAAGATGCTAACCTTGACCCAGAGCAACAAGCAGAGCAGTTTGTAAATGCTGAAAAAGGTTTTGCAGATACAAAAGCGGTACTTGAAGGCGCTAAATTCATCTTAATGGAACGCTTTGCTGAAGACGCAAAATTACTTGCTAAATTTAGAAGCCACATTAGCCAAAATGGCGCAATTGAAAGTACTGTGATCAAAGGCCAAGAGCAAGCCGGTGCAAAATACCGTGATTACTTTGAGCATCAAGAACTTCTTAAAAAAGTACCTTCTCACCGTGCGCTTGCAATGCTTAGAGCCCGAAATGAAGGTGTACTTCAGTTAAGTATAAACCCAGAGCCTAGTGCTGAAAATTCAGCACAATTATGTGCAAACATGATTGCAGAGCATTACCGTTTAGATATTAAATATAAAGCGGCAAGTCCTTGGTTATTAAACGTTGTTCAATGGGCGTGGAAAGTTAAGCTAGGGTTACACCTAGAGAATGAGTTTTTTGCAGCAATGCGCGAAAAAGCAGAAGCCGGTGCAATAGATGTATTTGCTAAAAACTTAAAAGACTTATTAATGGCTGCACCTGCAGGCCCTCGTACTACTTTAGGTCTTGATCCAGGCCTTCGTACTGGCTGTAAGATTGCCGTTGTTGATAGCACTGGTAAATTACTAGCTACACAAACTATTTTCCCTCATGCACCACAAAATCATTGGGATAAATCAGTGCGTACGTTAGAGCAACTTTGCCGTCAGCATAAAGTTGAGCTAATTGCGATTGGTAACGGTACTGCATCACGCGAATCAGATAAGTTGGTTGCTGAGCTTATCAAAGCAAACAGCGAACTTAAACTTAGTAAAATTATGGTTAGCGAAGCAGGTGCATCTGTTTACTCAGCTTCTGAATTTGCAGCTAACGAATTTCCAGATTTAGATGTTTCTATACGAGGGGCTGTCTCTATTGCACGCCGCCTTCAAGATCCTCTTGCTGAACTTGTTAAAATTGAGCCAAAATCAATTGGTGTTGGCCAATACCAACATGATGTATCGCAAAGCCAATTAGGCCAGAGCCTTATTTCAGTAGTTGAAGACTGTGTAAACTCAGTAGGCGTAGATTTAAACATGGCCTCGGTACCACTACTTACACGCGTATCTGGTTTAAACAAAACATTAGCGCAAAATATCGTTAATTATCGCGATGCTAACGGCACATTTACTAAACGTAGTGAGCTTAAAAAGGTTGAACGTTTAGGGCCAAAAGCATTTGAACAAGCGGCTGGTTTTTTACGTATTAACAATGGTAGCGATCCACTAGATAACTCATCAGTTCACCCTGAAGCTTATCCTGTTGTTAAACGCATTTGTGAACGCAATAGCGTAGATGTCAGTAACCTAATTGGTAACAGCGACTTTTTAACTAAACTTGCTGCTAACGATTACACTGACGAAAAGTTTGGCTTACCAACCGTTACCGACATTATTACTGAGCTTGATAAACCTGGTCGAGATCCTCGACCTGAATTTAAAACAGCTGAGTTTAAAGCCGGTGTTGAAAAAATTAGTGACCTAAAACCAGGTATGATTTTAGAAGGCGTGGTTTCAAACGTTGCTAATTTTGGTGCGTTTGTTGATGTAGGTGTTCACCAAGATGGTTTAGTGCATATTTCAGCAATCACGAATAAATTTATATCAGATCCGCGTGAAGTTGTTAAAGCTGGTGATATTGTAAAGGTTAAAGTTGTTGAAGTAGACGCTGCACGTAAACGCATAAGCTTTACTATGCGCTTAGATGACGATATTGACACAAGTAATAAGTCAGCAGCTCCAGCTACGCAAAAGCCACAAGCACGTGCTAATAATTCGCAACCTCGCGCTGCAAAGCCTAAACGTGACAACGGTAATGCGTTAATGGGTAATGCATTTGCCGATGCGTTCGCTAATGCTAAAGTGAAAAAATAATACTTGTACAGCTAAGCTAAAACGAAAAAAACCGCGTAAGCGGTTTTTTTGTGGTTATGTTTTGCTAAATTATTAACTTAACGCTGAAAAACTACTTTGGCTCGCTGGCGATGTAGCCATTTGGTAAAAATTAGCAATACGCCCCGCCCGTGCCTCAACATCGGCATCACGTGTTTGCTCATCACTTTTAGCTGTTTTTGTATCGCTGCTTTCATCGCTAGAGAATGACGCTTCAAGTTTACTTTTTGCGTCTTCGTCGTCTTCTTTTTCAGGTTGTGCAAGCTCAGCTTGAGCCGCTGCTAGCTTTTGCGTAGCATCTGCAGCAATAGAGCGATCAGCTCCCGAAGGCTCTGCAGGCGCTAATGCGGCAGCGCGTACCGTTTGCATTTTGTCTATAGTCGCTTGCGGGTCACCCGGAATTTCTGATACATCTATTTGTACTTCTCCGCCAACTGCGTAGTTAGTACCATCTGGGCCACGTTGATATTCATAGCTTGGCGAGCCAGCATATTGCCCGCCCACAGAAGCGTGTGCTTGTTCGTGTATTCGTACTTCAGTATCTCGTGCTTTTAGCTCTGTAATTTGTTGTTGTTCTTGTTCTAATTGCAGCTCTTCTTGCTCAGATTCTTTTTTCTCGATTGCTTCACTTTCTTGCTCAGTGCCCTCAGGATTTTCTGAGTTTCCATCGCGCTGCTGAACTGACTTTTCGTCTGCTATTTTTCCCGTTGCGTTATACGTCGCACCATCGCTACTACCTGGCAACTTTGCTTTTTCAGCATCACTTTGCGCTTTGGTTTCTGTATTACTTGCGCTACTAGATGCGGGAGCGGGAATAACTTCGCGTAGTTGGTTGTCACGCCGTGCGGTTTCCGTATAAACATTTGCGGTGTTTATATTGATAGACGGAAATGGCGTGACAATATTCATAATACTAAACTTTAATATCGATTAACGTGCCAAGTACATCATCGGCCGTTTGAATTGATTGCGTGTTTGCCTTGGCATTAAATTCTTCAACTTTTAAGTTAACAAGCGCTTCATCAACACGAGCTGGTTGTGCTACTGGTGCAGTAATCGCTTCTTCAGGGCGTGCTGCCGTAAGCTGACGTTGCTGCGCTAATTGCGCGTCATCTTGTTGTTCTATACTGGCACGGTTAATCTCAGCACTGGCTTTTTCAATACCTTGGCTAGCTCGGTTAAACCCTTCTATACCACTATTAAATACTGATCCGATTGGCATATTAAAACCTCCACCAAATAAACATTGTTTAATTATCGCTCAGGTTCTGCTCAAAATAAAGCTTTAAACAGCGCTATTCTTAGCTCTATTTTAAAGCATTGATTTAACGACAGATAAAAACTCACTTTTATGAGAAATAAATGGTGCATGAGATGCTTTATCTAGTACTTCATATTCAAACTCAGTATTTAGTGCTGACATTTTGCTAATAGCTTTATAAGGTACTAAAGCATCAAGCCGGCCAAATACTCCTCTAATAGGGACTGGGCAATGAGTAAATAAGTCACGTAAATCGTCGTTTTGTAAAATATCTAAACCAGCACTCAGGGCATCGCTTTGGGGTGCGCGGTACTGATTTAGCAATTGTTTAAGCTGCTTTATATCATCACGCGCCGACTCGCTACCCATTGCTTGAATAGCTAAAAAGCGCTCTATTGTTTTTTCTCGATGATTAACTAATTGCTCTTTAAACTGCGCCAATACATTCGCTTTTATTCCAGGCCAATTATCTGCCTCCGCAAAAAAAGGAGTCGATGCTATTAAAATAACTTTAGATACTTTTTCAGGCCAATGCTTAGCAATATAAAGTGCAAATAATCCACCTAACGACCACCCCATCAAAATGCTCTTTGGCTTTAATTGCTTACTTAAAATTTCTGCTGCATCATGCAAAGTATAAGGGCTTGGGCAATCATGGCTATTACCAAACCCAGGTAAGTCAAGGCTACGTACATTTCCTGAATATAAAAACTCAAGTTCTGGCTGTACTAACTGCCATACGCCCTGATTCATTCCCCAACCATGTAATAACACTAACTCATTTTGCATATTTGCCTAACCTTTACCAAACTTAGGCTCATCATAACGTTTAAAAAGGCGATTGCAATGCAAGGAGCGAGTCAGTGAAACAAGCCATTTTAAATTGGTTATTTCCCTCTTATTGCGTGCAGTGTCAAAACTCGATTACGACCTCTTTAGGGCTTTGTGATTATTGCCTTGAAGATTTACCATTGTTTGACTTTAGTAAGCATACGAGCTTATTGCATCGACCTGATATTATTGAGATGTTTCCTAATTGCGAGTTTGATAAATTATTTGCCTGTGCTTTTTATCAACCTCCCTTTGAACATTGGCTTAAAAGGCTAAAATTTAATAATCAAATTCATTATAAAAAGGCATTGCAGCAAGTTATACAAAAACAATTAACGCAGTTTTTTGAGCAAAGCCCTACTTTGCCAGATACCTTTATTATTTTACCTCTTCATAAAAGCCGATTCATTACTCGCGGGTTTAATCAGGTAAGCCAAGTTTGGCAACCCTGTTTAGCTAATTACGCCCCACTAAGTAATGTTCTTATTCGCGATAAAAAAACACAAGCTCAGTCGGAGCTATCCAAAGCAAAGCGTATAAGAAACTTAAAAAATGCCTTTATTTGTACACAGGATATGGGCGGTAAAACAGTCGCTATTGTTGATGATGTGATGACGACAGGGGCAACATTAAACGCAGCTACTAGTGCACTAAAACAAGCAGGCGCTAAACAAGTGTGGGCTTTTACAACTTGCTTAACGCCTATTTAATTATTAAAAAGTATATACCAATCCGCAATAATACTTAATCATTTTGCGGGGCTAAACGTGTCGCTACCTGTGTTAAAAAATTCTCATTTACGACTGCATGGATGCAGAAGGTAGAGCAATCCAGGAGCAATTGCCGAGAGCAACTAATTAGCGAATTTTTTGCCTAGCTATCAACGCGTTTTTCCATCCTCAAAATAGATTACTTAATTAAGCTAATTGGTATTATTCGCCATTTGCACGAAACGTATGACCAAAAAATAACGCATTGCTTAGTAGTCGACTAGTCCCATACCAGTAACCCCTAAATACAGGGTCGTCGGTCATGCCTATTACTGTACCTCGTCCATATGAGTGCGCAATTAAGCCAGCACCACCAGCAACTTGATCAACATTAACGGCATCAGTAAAACCTGCCAATAATGGGTTTTTAGTGTAGGTAAGTACATTTACGAATGGCGCATCGGAAGCTTCTAGCAACCAAGTACTGTTTTTGAATACGGGCAATGTATTGCGCTTAAGTGAAAATGTAAGCGGATGAGTTAAATCTACATTAGTATTAAAAATAGCACCTGCAATACGTTGACGTCCTGCTAAATGGTCCTTATCGGCGTAGCTTAAACCTTTTGTTTTAAATGCACTTGCTACATCTTGGCGTGATAGATAGCTTGCTTTGAGTAATTGCTGATCAGCTAAAAATTTAGCACCCCCTTTATGGCCCCAAATAACGCCGCCTTTTCTTACCCAGCTTTTTATAGCCACTTTGTCGGTATCAGATAAGCTATTGTAGTTACCATGAGCAAGTACTATATGGCTGTAATTACTGAGTTCAATAGAGTTTAAACGCTCCATTTCAACAATTGTTGGCGCAACACCTACAAAGCGATCGAGGTAATACCATACTTCCCCAGCTTCGTACTGGCTTACGCCTTTACCACCTACCAATAATACTTTTGGCTCGTTAACAACCGCCATTGTACGAGACCCTAAATCGGCTCCTTTACTTGTAAGACCTGAGTTAATAGGCTTGATTGCAATTCCAAACTCGTTTTGTGCTTTATTTAATATTCCAACCCAATCACTATTCGTTTGTAAGCCTGCTGGCACAATAATACTACCAGCATCAAAGCTTACTTCACTTGAGTTTGATTTGGCTGTTAATGGGCTTAGCGCTACACGCGCTTTAATACCTTGCTTTAAAAGGCTGTTTAGCATTTTAGGTGCTAGGTAATCATCCCACGAAAAGCCAAACGCATAGCCTTGCTCAAGTGAAGCAAAAGAAGGTTTTACCGCTTTTTGCCACGGTGTACTTGCAACCTCTAAACCCCAACTGCTTTTTACTTTTGCAAAAGGTAAGTTGAACGCATGCGGTAAAGTCCAGCCAGATACGTCATAAAAGGTATTATCAGCAAAGTTTTTTTGCTCGCTAAAAATAGCTTTTATTAGGCGGTACTGTGGCTGGGCTAAGGGCACAAAGTAGCTATTGGTTGTATAGTTGTTGCCATTTGCCTTGAGTGATTTAGTAAGCAAAAAAGCATCTATTTGATGCTGTTTCAACAACCCTAAAAAATCTTTAATACGAGTGTTGTCATCCGCGCCCTCAATTACATAACCTTCAAAGCTTTCATCGCTGGCTAAATCAGTAGCTTGATTGTAAAACTTAGCTTGGTAATCAAGTAATGCTTGGCGGTTATCAACAGCGGCTTTAAAGGTAGATAAACTCGTTAATAGTTGATTTTTAATAGTAAAGGGAAAGCTCAAAGGTCCATTTATAGTGTCTTGGATATGCCCGCGAGAACTTGCTTGCTCAAATAAAATGCCTATGCCGCCATTTACATCGGGATAGGTTGAACCTTTACCGTAATAGAAGTCGTCAAAGCTTTCTTCAGTAAAGTACAGTGCGTTGTTTTCATCTAACGTTTTTGCGTGATAGTTAGCAATCGCTTTAGTTAACGTTACATTTTCATCCGGTGTTATAGGATGCTTACGACTAGGAATACCTGGCTGAAAAAAGTAACTGCTGTTTGGTCCCATTTCATGAAAATCGGTTAAGACATTTGGTTTCCACTGATGAAATTTAGCAATACGCGCGCGCGATTCAGGATGTTGTAGTAATAACCAGTCACGATTTAAATCAAACCAGTAATGATTGGTACGACTGCTTGGCCAGTTTTCAACATGTTCACGAGTTTTAGGGTCGCTTGATAAGTTCATACCTCGGTTACTGTTGGCCCAATTAGCAAAACGAGCAAGTCCGTCAGGATTAAGCGAAGGGTCGAGTAAAATAACCGTGTTATTTAATAACTCATCTATTTCAGCACCTTGTGCAGCAGCTAAGTAATATGCCACCAGCAAAGATGAGTTACTACCTGATGACTCATTACCATGCACACTATACCCCATCCATACAACGGCAGGCTGCTTTGTAGAATTAGCATCTGATCCATCGTTACTTAAGCGTGCTAAGTGAGCTTGGCGTGTCTGCTCTATGCTTGATAACTTATCAGCTGCTGTAATTGTTAGCATGACAAGGGGGCGTTGTTCATGTGTGCGGCCAATCACTTCAAAATTTATACGGTCGCTTTTATCAGCAAGTATTTCCATATAACGTACGAGCTGATCGTGTCTCACGTGCCACTCTCCTACTTCGTAACCGAGTACTTGCTCAGGAGTAGGAATTGAAGGGTCAAATTTTACATCTTGTTCAAAATAATACGAAAGTGGCTTAGCTACACTTGAAAAGCTAAGCAACACCACCATTAATGTTAATACCAAACGCATATAAATCACTCAAAAAATGTTCGTTGTTTGCACGCTACCATTGCTTAAAATAGATGCCAACTTTTTACGCTCAACACTAGCCGCAACACGATGAGCGGAGTATGATACGCAGTATCCGAGTAATTTAGTCAAGTATAGATGGTTTTATGATTTCTATTTCCGAAACAGCGCAAGCGCATTTTGCTAAACTATTAGCAGATCAATCACAACAAACCAATATTCGTGTGTTTGTTGTAAACCCTGGTTCATCACAAGCGGAATGTGGTGTGTCTTATTGTCCAGAAGACGCTGTAGAAGCGAGCGATATTCGCCTAAACTTTAACGGTTTTGATGCCGTTGTAGATGCAGAAAGTGCTCCATTTTTAGAAGAAGCTGAAATCGATTTTGTTACCGACAAAATGGGTACTCAGTTGACGCTAAAAGCACCAAATGCAAAGGCGCGTAAAATAGGTGACGATGCATCGTTAAACGAACGTGTACAGCACATGCTAGAAACCGAAGTAAACCCACAACTTGCTAACCACGGTGGTCAAGTAAGCCTTGTTGAGATTACAGCTGCAGGTATAGCTATACTTCAGTTTGGTGGTGGTTGTAACGGTTGTTCTATGATCGATGTAACACTAAAAGAAGGCATTGAAAAAGAAATGATAGCTAAGTTTGAAGAAATCACCGGTGTTGCTGATATAACAGAACACGAAGCGGGCGATCACTCTTACTATTAGGCCTTGTAAATGCTAAAGCAGCTTATCTATCGCTTAGGGAGCAATCCTAAGCTGAGCTTAAAGCGCTTTTTTCGCGGCTTAGCACTGTTTGTGCTAGCCGTGATATTCATATCTATTGGGTATTACACCCACTACAGCTTACAAATAATTGGCGTTATAATTTTACTCCCCGCATTATTTTTTGCCGGTTGGGGCTACTGCGGTATTTTTGCTAATCGTTTTTCACAAGTTTTAAAAGATATGGGCCCTAAACACCACGACCCCGATCTCTGGAAATAAATCATTTATTTAATCTAATAGCTGATTATTTATTTTTAAATGGTGATATTTAATTATTAATGTAACCCCGCGCATTAACATAAAACAGCTCATAGCCAGCCATAACCCGTTATTTTGCAAGTCTATAAACACCCAAAACACACCAAAAAAGCCAACTCCAGCTGAAAGTATCATACTGTTACGCATGTTCTTTGCTCGCGTAAGCCCTACAAAAACACCATCAAACAAAAAGCAGCTCATGGCCAAAATTGGTAATACTACTATCCATGGTAAATAATGCGTTGCCTCTTGAATAACCTCTGGCACATTGGTTAAAAGCTTGATTATGGTGTTGCCAAATAATGCAAAAAATAGGCTATATAACACACCAAAAAGCATACCCCAAAATACACTTATTTTAACCCAAAGCTCTATGTTTTTAACACTTCCTTGGCCTTTAGCTTGCCCTACTTTTGCCTCAGACGCGTAAGCAACGCCATCAAGAGCAAAGCTCACCAACATTAAAAAGTTAAGTAAAACAGCATTAGCAGCTAATGTGGTTTCGCCTATACGCGCCGCGTAAAATGTCATAAAACTAAAGCATAATTGCAGTATTAAAGAGCGAATAAATATATCTCTATTCAAACTCAATAATTCAGCCATTTTGCTAATACTCAACCAGTTCGGTACATTTAGATCAATGTCTTGTTTTTTAGCTAGTTTAGCCACTAAAAACAGTGCAAATACTAGTGCTGTATAGTCAGCAATAAGTGACGCCCATGCAGCGCCTGCAACTGCCCAATCTAAATAAACAACAAAATAAATATCGAGCACTATATTAACGATATTAGTAACGAGTAATAAATAAAATGGACCTCGACCATAATGCACACCAAGCATCCAACCCAGTAACACTAAATTACATAATGCTGCTGGAGCACTAAAAATACGAATGCTAAAATACTGATAAGCTTGGTTAAGTACGTCGCCATTAGCTGCGGAGAGGTAAGCAATCGCGTGCTTTATTAATGGGGATAACACAATTAATAGCACGGCCACTGCGCTTGCAAGCAATAGGCTTCGTTTAAGTAAAGCGGCAAGTTGGGTTAAATCGTTTTTTCCGTATGCTTGTGCCACGAGTCCCGTGGTGCTCATTCTTAAAAAACCAGCAAGCCAAAATAAAATAGATATAACTGCAGAGCCAAGGGCAATTCCAGCTAAGTAATGAGCGCTTCCTAAGTGCCCAATTACAGCAGTATCAACAATTCCTAACAACGGCACTGTGATATTTGATAGTATCATCGGACCCGCTAACAACAGCAAGCTTTTATGGTGTGCCTTATTATGTATAAGAAATTGTTTCATTTAATGTTATTTATCCTCATTAGTGTATCTGTACGGGCTCAAGCAGCCGTTATTTTACAGTATCATCATGTTAGTGAAACCCTACCCGCTGTCACGAGCGTTAGCGCAAATACATTTACGGAGCATTTAAGCTATTTAAAAGAGCACAACTTTAACGTTATTCCTCTTAATGAGTTAATTAGGGCGCTTCAACAAGGTGAAACTTTACCTGATAAAACACTCGCCATCACCTTTGATGATGGTTATAACAATAACTATGAACAAGCTGCACCTATTTTAGAAAAGTTTGGCTACCCGTACACTATCTTTGTAAATCCTAAATTAATAGACGAAGGTATGAGTTACGTAATGGGGTGGGATAAGCTCAAAGAATTATCTAAAAAAGGGGCATTAATAGCCAATCATAGCGGACAACATGATTACTTACACCTTAAGCTTGAAAACGAAACCGATGCACAATGGCACTCACGTATTAAGCAAGATATTCTTAACTCTCAAAAGCGCATAAAAGAAGAAATAGGCCACAACTATAAATACTTAGCATACCCGTATGGTGAGTTTAATAACGAGCTGCAAGCACTCGTGACAGAGCTTGGCTTTGTGGGTATTGGCCAGCACTCAGGCGCTGTAAATAAAGATTCTAATTTTAGCCGCTTGCCGCGTTTTCCTGCATCAGGCTTTTACAGCAAACTAGAAACTCTTATTACTAAGCTTAACTCACGCGCGTTTAATATCACCAATTTAACTTATCAAGATAGCGTTACACAGCAGAATCCACCCACGCTCACAATTGAATTTAAGATGGGTGATTTTCATAAGAGCCAATTTGCCTGTTATGTATCAAGCGTAGGCCAAGCAGATTTAAAATGGATAACTAAAAATACTGTCGAAATCACCTCACCAAAGGTGCTTAATAAAGGGCGTTCTCGTTTTAATTGCACGGCCCCTTCTATTTCAAGCCCTGGTGATTACTTTTGGTTTTCGCAGCCTTGGGTAATTGAAGCATCTAAACCTTAACAGCCTGATGTAAAAGCCGCTGGGTTATTTTATCCAGCGCAACTATCTCGTCAGCTGCATTTAGCTCAGCAGCTGCTTTAGGCATACCCCATACCACAGACGAATACTCATCTTGAGCCAAGGTATGTGCACCGTTTTGTTTTAGTGCAAGTAACCCTTTTGCGCCATCACTCCCCATTCCTGTTAGTATGGCTGCAACTACGTTTTTAGCCCCAGTTTCAACTAATGAGTTAAACAACACATCTACCGCAGGTTTATGTCTGTTCACCGGCTCGCCATCATCAAGCTGGCAATATAAGCTAACACCTCGTTTTTTAATACTTAAATGAAACCCACCCGGTGCTATATAAGCCCAGCCCGCGCTAAGCTTATCGCCATGTTCAGCTTCTTTCACATTTATCGTGCATGTACGATTCATTCGCTCAGCAAATGAAGCGCTAAACACTGGAGGAATATGCTGAGTAATTACAATTGGCGGGCAATTTTGTGGCATTTTAATAAGTACTTCTTTTATAGCCTCAGTACCTCCCGTTGAAGCACCTATCGCTATTACTTTATTAAGTAAAAACTGAGAATGAGTATTAATAGGCTCATTTGTGACGATCGTTTTTTTATAGCTTCTTACTCTTGCTCCAGCAGCTATTCGCACCTTTTGTTGGACAAGTGATGCATATTGGCTCAATTGCTCTCTTACGTTATTAGTAGGCTTAGCTATAAAATCAACAGCCCCTAATTCGAGTGCTTCTAGTGTGATAGGAGAGCCTTTTTGCGTCAGAGTTGAAATCATCACTACTGGCATTGGTCTTAATCGCATTAAGTTTTTTAAAAAACTAATACCATCCATTTTTGGCATTTCTACGTCGAGCGTTAATACATCAGGACTGAGTTTTTTTATCATTTCGCGAGCTTCATAGGGATCCTCTGCACTCCCCACTACTGTAATGTCTTTAGCTTGTTGTAATATTTCAGTGAGTAAACGCCTAATTAAAGGGGAGTCGTCAATTATTAATACTTTAATCATGCATACTCCTAAAACAGCTCTATATCGGTTACTACTTCTTGCTTTTTAAGGTTTTGTAAGTAACGAACTTCGCGTTTTTCAATCGTATTATTATGTAGGTTTTTAAGTTTTTTCATGTGAACTTTACCGGTATTCGGATGAAAAAATATTTTTCGCGGCCACGGCCCCCCCATATCATGGGCAACTAGATTTAATGCCTCTTCTTTAATATACGCTGCTGCAAAACTAATATTACCCAGCCCTATATCAGTCATAGCACTAATAATTTTCCCCCCGCCAAAAAGTTTTACTTTTAGGTTACACCGAGACGCGCCATTTTTTAAAACTTCGTTTATAAGATACTCCATAGCCCAATTACCGTACCGACAACTTAAACTATGCGCATTTTTAAGTTCTACTCCCTTTTGAATTGGTAACATAAAGTGATTCATCCCGCCAATACCAAGTACTTCATCGTATACACAAGCCGCAATACACGAACCCAGAACTGTAGAGATCAGTTCATTATTTTTAGAAACATAAAACTCACCCGGAAGTACTTTAGCTACAACGCTACCTCGGCCCGAATCCCAATATCGTTTAATGTGTTCAAAGTTAGGTAATACCGGCCTAAACTCAGCGTGCATTTTGTCCCTTTTGGTACATAGTTTTCCCTAAATTTTTGAATTGTGAATGCTCTTTACCCATACTTTCTGAGTGACCTAAAAACAAATAACCTTGTTCATTTAATATATTAGCGTAGCGCTTAAAAAGCTGATCTTTTGTTTCTTTATCAAAGTAAATAACAACATTACGACATAAAATAAGATCAAATGATCCTTTCATTGGCCAGTCTTGCAATAAGTTTAAACGCTTGAAAGAAATAGACTCTTTTAGTTTATCTCTAACTTTATAATTTTCACCGTCTTTACTTTTTAAAAACCAACGCTTAAGTTGCACGTCATCTAAGCCATTAACATTCGCCGCGGTGTAAATACCTTTTTGTGCTTTTGCCAATACATTAGAATCTAAATCGGTTGCTAGTATTTTTACATCCCAATTGCTCGGAAATGCGTTATTTAAAGTCATCGCCAAACTGTAAGGCTCTTCCCCTGTGGAGCAACCTGCAGACCAGATTCTTACTCGCTTACTGTTTTTATTAGCCTTTAAAAGAGCAGGTACAAGCTCAGATTTTATAAATTCAAAGTGATGTATTTCACGAAAAAAAGACGTTAAGTTCGTTGTTATTGCATTAATAAAGGCATCAAACTCCTGATCTTTATGACTATTCAGATACTCTAAGTAAGCTTTAAAATCAGTTAATTTACGCTCCCTAATACGTCTTGCTAAGCGTGAATAAACCATCTCTCGCTTATGATCCCCTAATACAATTCCACATGCGCTGTAAACTAAACTGGCAATTTCCTTAAAGTCGCGGTCGGTACACAAAAACTCTTTCATTGTTCGCTCTCAATTAAACCTAACGCTAACAAGTAGTGCCTCGCTGTAACTATTTATTAGACGAGGCATAAAAAGGCTAAATATTAAAACTCTTCCCACTCATCAGCTGAGTCTACAAAGTTATCGCCCCTGGGCTTATTACTCACAAAACGACTTTGCGGCTTATGAGATAGTTCAGGGGTTCGCATAGTTGATGACATCATTGTCATCTCTTGCTGATCTACTGAGAAAAAGTTAAGTAATCGGCGCATCTCATTAGCTTGCTCAGCCATAGACTCACCAGCAGCAGAGGCTTGCTCTACTAGAGCGGCATTTTGTTGCGTCATTTCGTCCATTTGAGAAATAGCTTTATTAACTTGTTCAATACCTGCACTTTGCTCTTCAGATGCCTCTGTAATATCAGAAATCATTTGCGTCACTCTTTGCACTGACACAACAATCTCTTTAAGTGTAGCGCCCGACTCATTAACTAATTGAGAGCCATCAGCTACTTTGCCTACACTATCTCGTATTAACTCTTTAATTTCTTTCGCTGCGCCCGCAGAGCGCTGCGCTAAGTTACGAACCTCACCTGCAACAACCGCAAAGCCTCGACCTTGCTCACCGGCTCTTGCAGCTTCTACTGCAGCATTAAGCGCTAATAAATTAGTTTGAAATGCTATTTCATCGATGACACCGATAATATCTGCAATTTTTTTGCTCGACTCATTAATTGCCGACATGCTCGTAACAGCTCTATTAACAACTTCACCACCTTGAATTGCTTTTTCACAGGTTTCTTCTGCTAGATCGTTCGCTACTTTTGCGTTATCAGCATTTTGACGAACGGTACTGGTCATTTCCTCCATACTTGAAGCGGTTTCTTCAAGTGACGAGGCTTGCTCTTCTGTACGTTGGCTTAAATCAGCATTACCTTGAGAGATTTCTTCTGCTCCACTGGCTACTAACGTTGCTGATGAATTTATGCGATTAATCACTTCTGTTAATTTATCTGCCGTTGCATTTGCGTCGCGTTTAAGCTTATCAAAAGAACCTTTGTATTCTTTTTCAATACGCTTTGATAAATCACCACTTGCCATCGCATCGAGCATATTGCCCGTGTCGGCAACGGCATCATCAACTATTTTAACTAAGCTATTTAACCCTTGGGCCAAACGTAAAAAGAACCCTTCCTTCCCATCTTCCGCAACTCTTGTATCTAATTCGCCATTACCTGCAGCGCCAATAAGCTCAGCAATTTCTTTTTCAAGCGCAACTTCATTGGTTCTATCTTCCCACTCAACAATGGTGCCTAAATGCTTTCCGTCTTGACTGATCCAAGGTGAAGCAATCAAGGTAAAAGTGACACCTGCTAACAGTAGCTCGGCTTTATAGGGCTTATCTAGGTTTTTTAATAAATCACGTTGATGATTAGGGTGCTTATGAAAATCATCAACACAGGTGCCAATTAAATTATCAACAGAAAAGCTTGGCAATACGGTTTGTAATTCTTTTTCGCGAACTTTTAGCATTTGCTGAACACGGTCGTTCACAAATACTATTTTAAGGTTTTCATCAGCAATCATTACGTTTGCTTGGCACACTTTAAGCGCATTTGCTAAATCGGCTGCTTTGCGAGATGCTTTTTCAAGCTCTTTTTGTTCAGTAATATCAGATGCATATTTAATCACTTTAAACGGCTTGCCGTTCATATCATAAATTGGGTTATAAGATGCTTGAATCCAAACCTCCTGACCCTGCTTTCCTATTCTTAAATATTCCCCAGAATCAAATTCACCGCGACCTAGTTTGGCCCAAAATTCTTTATATTCGATACTATTTGCATGTTCGGGATCAATAAAAAGCCTATGGTGCTGGCCTTTAATCTCGCTAAGTTGATAGCCAAGCGCATTTAAAAAGTTATCATTGGCATCAATAATAGTGCCATCTAAATTAAATTCGATAACCGCTTGAGATTTACTTATAGCACTAATTTGCCCTGAAGCTTCTGCTGTTATTAACTTTTGCTCAGTCACGTCGGTGGCAAACTTAACTACTTTTAATACTTGCCCTTGCTCATCAACAATTGGGTTATAAGTTGCTTGGATCCATACCTCAGCTCCACCTTTTGCATTACGCTTAAACTCATCTGAGATAAACTCGCCATTACGCAGGCGTTGCCAAAAGTTTTTATAATCGTTGCCCTGAGCTTCATCTGGGTCAACAAACATCGAGTGATGCTGGCCTTGAACCTCCTCAAGACGATAGCCCATCGCGTTTAGAAAATTCATATTTGCAGTAATTATTTTTCCGTTAGGTTCAAATTCAATCACCGCTAATGATTTATTCAATGCGTCTACAATTAAATCATTACTTGATTTTGACTGCTTTGGATTACTAAACCATCCCATGCTCATCACCACCTTTAAGTTTATTATTCATTTAGTTTCTATTTGCTAAATATTCATTGTTTTTTGCAGGTCAATTAGCGCTACCATTTTTTCACCAACATTCACCAACCCAGCTACATATTCACAATTACTCGATTCAGACAAACTAGGAACCGCTTTCGCATCTTGCTCCGCAATACTGTAAACATCAGAGACGGCATCAACAGCAACACCTATAATTTTACTACCTAGTTCAAATTCTATTTTGACAACGATAACCACCGTTAATGGTCCATAGTCGACACTTGGTAATCCAAAGCGCAACCGTAAATCAATAATTGGCACTATTGTTCCGCGTAAATTAATAACGCCTTTTACAAATTCAGGTGCATTGGGCAGTACTGTAATTTCTTCCCAGCTGCGGATTTCTTGTACTGTTAAAATATCAACGCCATATTCTTCATCAGCCATAATAAAAGTTAAAAACTGTTTTACACCTTGCTGTTGCTGAAGATTTAATTGGTTACTTAACTGGCTTTGATCTGAGCTCATAACGCCTCCAAAGTGGCTTGCGTTTCAATAGTTAGTTCTTGGCTACCTGGCTTTTTTAAGCCTGAGAGCTTTATCAAGCCGCTAATGTCCACAATCAGCGATACACGCCCATCTCCTAAAATAGTGGCTCCCGATACGCCATCCACTTTATGGTAGTTTGCCTCTAAACTTTTAATAACAACCTGCTGTTGAGACAGTAAATCATCAACTAATAAACCCACCTTTTGGTTATCTGTTTCTACAACAACAAGCAGCGTTTTATCGAGTGATTCAATAGCATTTTTATGATTAAAAATATCGTAGAGTCTTAATATAGGAATGTATTCGTCTCGAAGCCTCAATACATCAAGGCTTTTACCCACTCGACTCACTTTTGCAATATCAATTTGCAGTGACTCCACAATAGAAATGAGCGGAATAATATAAGTATGCTGAGCCACCTTAACTAATTGCCCATCTAAAATAGCGAGAGTAAGGGGTAATCTAATAGTAAACGTAGAACCAACACCGGGCGCTGAGGTTACTTCCACTGAGCCATTTAATGATTGGATATTTCGCTTAACAACATCCATCCCAACTCCACGTCCAGATAAGTCACTTACCTCATCCATTGTCGAAAAGCCCGGCATAAAAATAAGCTCATTTATTTCATCGTCACTGAGATGGTTATCAGCTGAGATTAATTCGTTAGCGATGGCTTTTTCTTTTATTTTTTTTGTATTTAACCCTTGCCCATCATCCATTATTTCAATAACGATGTTTCCACCCTGATGAAATGCATTTAAGGTTACTGTGCCAACGGGATCTTTACCTGCCGCCAGTCTTTGCTCAACAGTCTCTAACCCATGATCAAGTGAGTTCCTTACTAAATGCACCATAGGGTCAGATATTTTTTCCATTACTGTTTTATCAAGCTCGGTTTGCTCTCCGATCAGCTTTAGCTCAACCTGCTTATTTAGCTTTTGCGCTATATCTCGCACTAATCGAGGAAAACGACTAAATACAAAATTAATTGGGAGCATACGAATACGCATCACATTTTCTTGTAAATCACGCGTATTATGTGCAAGCTGTGCTAAGCCTTCTTGTAGTAAAGTGATTGTGGCTGGTGTGATTTCTTGTTCGCTGAGTTGATTTAGCATGGCTTGTGTAATAACAAGTTCACCTACCATATTTATTAACGAATCAACTTTATCAATGCCAACGCGAATGGAGGTAGACTCTGGTGTACTTGCAGGTTTTTTATCTTTATTAGCAACGGGTTGCTGTGGCTTACTTGGTAACTCAGCTACTTTTATTGAATCGGGTTCTTCAAGCTCAACAGCTTTAGGTATCTCATCTTGATTAGGTGGAATTGGCTCATCATTGCCAAATAAGCCGCCACATAATTCAACTTTTATATCGGCATCGTCTTCAACCCATTCAAACACTTCTTTTATGGCTTTTTCATCATGGCTAGTGCTTAAAAAAAAGCGCCAATGTAAAAAACATTCATCACTACTTAAATCGGTGATTTCTGGAACTTCATCGTAAAATACTGTGGTTTCTAACTCACCTAGCTCTTCAAGCTCACTGATCATATACAGTGGCTCGTTTCCTGTTTTAAATAAATGATGATGAGGTTTAAAGTCTATTTGATAGGTATTACTACTTGTTTGCTCTTCACAGCTTTGAGGTTTATTCTCATGTGTTTCATTTTTCATTCCAAGTACATGTTCAAATTGTACTTTTAACAAATCTGCTTCGGTTAAATCCGGCTCTTGTTCACCTTGAAGTGCAGCAAGTAAAGCGCGTAAGCAATCCACAGCTTTGAGTAATAAATTAACATGCTCGGTACTAAGCTCTCGTTCACCTTGGCGAATTTGATCGAGTAATGTTTCAAGTACATGAGTAAAGTCAGCAACGGAGCTAAAACCAAATGTCCCACTGCCTCCTTTTATTGAGTGAGCAGCTCTAAAAATAGTGTTGATAGTTTCTAAATCTTCCTCACCTGGCACTAAGTTTAATAGCTCAGCCTCCATGGTATCTAGGCCTTCAAAACTCTCTTCAAAGAAAACTTCAAAAAATTGACTTAAATCTATACTCACACTGCGCTCCTTAGCGAATAACTTTTTTAATTACCGCTAGTAGCTGATCGGGATTAAATGGTTTAACAATCCAGCCTGTTGCCCCAGCAGCTTTACCTTCTACTTTTTTTTCTAAACCCGACTCAGTTGTAAGCATCAGTAATGGTGTAAATTTATAACTAGGCAAAGTACGCAGCTCTCGTATTAATGTAATTCCATCCATTATTGGCATGTTTACATCTGAGATCACGGCATCAAAGTCTTGCTGCTTGGCAATAGCGAGAGCTTCACTGCCATCTTTAGCTTCGGTTACATCAAACCCTGCGGTTTTTAATGTAAAGCTCACCATTTGACGCATCGATGCTGAGTCATCAACCGCTAAAATTCTTTTCATATATACCCCTAACTTTTACTTTCGGTTGTTAAGTATTGGCTTAAGCCAAGTTTATTGATTGTATGTGTTAAGGCCTTGCTACTGCCTACCCAAATGATTTTGTGCTGTATGGTAAGTAGGTGTTTTTGTAAGGCGCATAAAAGTTGAATTGAGGCAGTATCAGCAGAAATCACATCGTTAATATCAAGACAGATATCATCGTTGCTATTGAGTTCGTGCAGTAAATCTTGATGTAGTGTTTCAACTTGCGTAATAGCAAGTTCGCTCGGAAGTTTTAGCATTTAGTAGGTGCATTCCCTGTCAATTCAATTCATAACAAAAGCTTAGCCCTAGTTATTAAAATTGCCATAAAATGCTTAATTAAATTTAAATCGTCGTTAAAAAACAAAAAAAGGAGCCTAAAGCTCCTTTCAAATTGGTAAAAAGTAAAAACTAGTCTTTGTAGTAATCGGCTATTTTTTTAAACTCTTTCGTTAAAGTCGTCGCATTAATTAATGGCACACTACCTTGTTTAAATTCTGGTTTAAAAATAGCTCTAACAGCTCCATTTTGATCAACCATAGCGACCGAAGCACTATGATCAACTGCATATTCTGATTCACTACTATCGCTAATCGCGTAAATTAAACCAAGCTCTCTAACAACAGGAAAAAGGTGTTTATGTTCCCCTGATACAGCTAAAAAGTCAGGATTAAAGTAATCTATATATTGCTTTCGTTTAGCTGGTGTATCGCGTTTTGGATCAACCGATAAAAACCAAATTTGTAGCGGATAATCTGCCTGTAAGTTTTTATAAACAGCATTTAACTTAGCAAGTGTTAATGGACAAATATCTGGACAGCTTGTATAGCCTAAAAATACTAAATTCCACTGTCCTAAAAATTGTTGCTTAGTCACTAATTCGCCGCGCTGATCGTTTAACGTAAAATCAGACAGTGGCTTTGCATTTTCGTAAACTAATGCATCTACATCTGGCGGACTATTTTCGTTTGAACATGCCGATAAAAACAAAACTAAAATAACAATTAATCCAAGCCATAACTGCTTCATAAAGGGAGCCATTTATCTATAAATAAGATTACAAAGAGTACCATTAAATGAATAATCGAAAAACGAAATAAGTCCATTGCAGTCTCATCATTTCCAGCAATTTTTAATTTGACGGCTTTATATATAAACACTGCATTTAATACACACGCACCTATTAAATATATTAATCCAGACATACCAATTAAATAAGGCAATACGCAAACAACAGCGAGTAAAACGGAGTAGGCAACGACGCACGTTTTACAAAAGTCGATTCCATGGGTTACTGGTAACATAGGAATTTTAGCGCGTTCGTAATCACTTTTTCGTGCTATAGCCAGCGCCCAAAAGTGTGGCGGAGTCCAGGTAAATATTATCATTACAAGTAACCAAGGGGCTGCTGCCATTTGGTTTGTTTCTGACACCCAACCTAATAATGGAGGCATTGCGCCAGCCAACCCACCTATAACAATATTTTGCGGTGTAGCACGCTTTAAAAATGATGTATAAACAAATGCATAACCTACCAATGCAAATAACGTTAATATAGCGGTTAAGGTATTAGCCCACACCATCAACATAATAAAACCAGCAACCCCAATAACAGCTGCAAAGCTAAGCGCATGTGTTTTACTTAAGCGCCCTTTAGCCACAGGACGATGACGAGTCCTTGCCATTTTTGAGTCTATCTCACTATCAACCACATGATTAATAACCGCTGCAGCAGCAGAAAGTAGTCCTATACCTAACAAGCTAATAAACTGTACAGCCATACCTCGCCCTACATCAGGAGCCAGCGCTAAACCAACCCAAGCTGTTAGTACCAGCATGGCTACCACTTTAAATTTACTAATTGCTAAGTAGTCTTGCAGCAAATTATGAGTACGCGAAATTAGCGATTGAGTATTAACGGGTAGCAGTATTTTTTTATCAATTATAAGTGCCATTATATTTCCCCTTTATGTGCGTGATTTTAGGTAATAACACAACCTAACCATGCTTAATAATAGTATGGCAGCCATCAAGTTATGCGCCAGTGCAACTCCCAAAGGAATATGCCAATGTACTAAAATAAGCCCTAAGCTAATTTGGCAAAGCAGGGTAAGTAATACGCTCACCACGCAATTTTTAATTTTTTTAGAGTACGCTTGGCTGTATATTTTCCACATAATTAGCGCCAGGACGATGCAAGTAACCAGTGCCCAAATGCGGTGTAATAAATGAATAGACATACGCGCTTGCTGCGATAACACACCAAATTCATAATTACTGTGCTCAAGTGGTAATTGAAATACGCTACTCAATGAAAACGGTTGTGCGTAATTACACAATGGCAAACCACTACAATGAGGAGCGGCGTAATTTGCAGCCAGCCAACCACCAAGTGCAATTTGGATAATCAATACACTGAGCGCTACTAAACTTAAACCAAAATAGCGTTTTGCGCCGCTATCACCACCCATAATAGGTTTTGCGGTTAGCCGTAAATATAAAAGCGTTATAAGTGACAAAATACTAAAGCCCCCTAATAAGTGGCCCATTACAATAAGCGGCTGAAGGTTCATGGTTACTGTCCACATACCAAGGGCTGCCTGAAACACCACTAGTAGAAGTAAAGCCAAAGGCAATTTAACTGGCGTAGTTGGATATTGGCGTTTTAAAAAAGCCAACACAAATAAACCTAAAATAAGTAAGCCTAAAGCACCTGCAAAATAGCGATGAATCATTTCTTTCCACGCTTTTGCGGTTTCGAACATCATATCGGGGTAGCTTTGAGTTGCTAAGGCTATGTCAGCCTCATGCTTAGGTACCGTTAAAAAGCCATAACAACCAGGCCAATCGGGGCACCCTAAACCTGCATCACTTAAGCGGGTGTACGCACCTAAAGCAACTACAATCAAAGCGAGTAATCCTGTTATTAATACTAATTTTTTATAATTTTTATACATCAGATACTCCAACTTAAGCTCAACTTAATTAGCTAGAACGAGAATAGTTAAGTAATTTTTTTAGATCTTTTAATAACCCTTTTTGTACTAAACGGTTTTCTTGTGGCTCGACCTTAAAGGGATATTCAAGTACCACTAACCCCATATGATCAATTAAATATAAACTTGCAGGATTTAAACTCTGTTGTTCGGTAATAATTTTCCATGGTAGATTTTTATTGTCGGGGCTCCCCATTACAGCCATATCAACCTTGCCTTGGTTTTTACCAAGTGCCACATATAAGTTATTAAGTGCATTGAGCTGCTCGCTGCATGGGGTGTTACATTCGTTTGAATAATTAAGTGCGATAGTCCATTGTTTGGGATTATTTTGCGGCCAATTTTTAAGTTTTATTTCTTGGCTTAAAAACTCACCATTATTAGTAATTGCAGTAGGCAACCAATCAAACTTTAAAGCGCCATATGCCAAAACCAATGGGATTGCGCAGCAGCCCACAAACAACAAAAGGGGATTATTTTTCATTATGTGTCCTTTTTTTACTCGCAAAAATAGCCACAACAGCACATGCAACAGCAATTAAAAACCATTGCACAGCGTAGGCATTATGCTTTTGAGGGCTCATAACAACGGCCTCATAATGAGGTGTTGCAATCTCATCACCAGTACCTTGTCTGTAAGCCATAAAATTAATTAATGATTGCTGGCTTTGGGTGCTCAGCATATTCAAGTCGATAGATTGGATTCTTGTAGGTAAGTCGTTATTTGTAGTTTTATCTTCAAGCGTAAAGCTACTTAAGTTATTTTCTTTTATTTGCGCTTTAAGAATAAAAACACCTGTAGGCAGAGCAATCTTTGGCAGTGTATCTCTAGATATAGGCGCTTTTACCCATCCTAAATTAACTAAAATCACTTTTTCTTCGCTTTCTGGCTTTAGTAAAGCAAGTAAGTCGTACCCTACTTGCCCGTTATAAACTTGATTATCTAAAAGCCAATATTGGTTTTGTACAAACCGCCCTTTTAACTCAACCAATACACCAGTTTTGTTCCAGCTATCAGGCAGGTTAAGTAATTGAGACCAGCTCATCACACCACGAGTCTGTTGCTTAGCAATGGCGGTTAGTTGTTGCTGCTTTTGCTCACCTCGCTCCAACTGCCAAAACCCTAATCGCACACACACAAGTACAACAACCACAACCATACAAAGTGTGATTAGTGAGCTAAGCTTTTGTTTGTGCCATAAAACTAACTGCATAAAGGGTCAACTCAGTGATTATTAAAATTATTATCGTACTGTTGTTAATATTTATACTTTTTAACTTATTTAGAGCATTGTTTATTATGGTGTCAGGGAAAACTGAGGGACGACCTATGTCTCACTTTTTAGGTCGTCGCGTATTGTTTTCGGTCGTTGTTTTAGTTGTTGTTATTGCAGCGCTTAAACTTGGTTTTATTAAAGCAAATAATTCGCCAATAAACGCTACAGCACATATACAAATACAAACAAACACAGCCACACCACATCTACAAAGTGCCAATACCAAGCAGCTGCTTGAAAAGCAAAGTGCTTATCTTTAGTAAAGTGCCCTTTTAATATCCGTAAAAATATTACAAATAAAAGTACGGTTCCTAGCGTTACATGCATGCCATGAAAACCAGTCAATAAAAAGAACGTATTACCGTAAATACCCGCATCTAGCGTTAGGTTAAGGTCATTATATGCATGCATGTACTCCTCAACTTGCAGCCCTAAAAAGCAAACACCCAATAAAATAGTAGCGCCTAAAAACACCTTAAGTGGAGTGCGTTTATTGTTTTCCATCGCTACGTGGGCAAAATGTAAAGTAACTGAGGAAGTAAGCAGTATTAAGGTATTTATAAGTGGTAAGCCTTGCCAGCCCATAGCTTGAGTAGTTTCGCCAGCAGGTGTTGAAACTAGCGGCCAAACGGCTTCAAAAGTAGGCCATAATACCTCGTTAGTCATTGCATTATTGCCTGCACCTCCAAGCCAAGGTACCGACATTACGCGTGCATAAAAAAGCGCACCAAAAAAGGCCATAAAAAACATAACTTCAGAAAAAATAAACCAGCTCATACCTTGCCTAAAAGAGCGATCCATTTGTGCTGAGTACAAACCTTGGTCCGATTCACTAATTACATTTTTAAACCAGCTAAACAACATATACACAAGTACAGCAATACCGGCATAAAGCAGATAAACCCCGCTACCACCTTCTTTACCTACACTCATAACAGTCAAGCCCGCCCCTACTGCAATAAAAAACAATGCAACAGCACCTACAATAGGCCACGGGCTTTGCTCAGGTACGTAATAATGCTCATATTCTTGATTCATTTTATTTACTCCTAGTTTCACACTAGTTTAAAAAGCTAGTTATTACTTGCCACCAGCTGTTCACTAATATCAAATACGGTATAAGATAAAGTTAATTCTTCAATGTCGCTTGGCAATGCGGTATCAACATAAAAAAGTAATTTAAATTCAAGCTCTTCCCCTGCTTTTAGAGGTTGCTGATCAAAGCAAAAACAAGCTATTTTATGTAAATACTTTGCCGCTTTACCTGGCGAGACTGATGGTACAGCCTGCATTACTTTATCTAGATTGCTGTTATTTTTAGCGCTAAACATTACCTCACGCATTGCACCGGGTTTTACCACTACACTGTATTCTTTTGATTTAACTTCAAACGGTGCACCACTTTGTGCGTGAGTAGTAAAGCTAACGCCGACTTCTCGGTTTTGTACTATTTGTGTACTTTGCTCTGCTTGCTCAAGCGAAGGCTTTCCATTAAGCCCTGTTACATCACAAAACACGTCATACAAAGGTACTAAAGCAAAGGCAAAGGCAAACATGCCTATGCAAATAAGTACCAAACGTTTGAGTAGCGGTGCGTGTGTCATTACTTAATTACCGGCGGCGTAGAAAAAGTATGATATGGCGCTGGAGAGTCAACTTCCCACTCAAGCCCTTCTGCTCCTTCCCATACTTTTGCAGGCACTTTATCACCGCCACGCGCGCATTTAATTACCACAGCTACAAACAACAATTGCGATAAACCAAAGGCAAACCCACCAATACTTATGATTGCGTTAAAGTCGGCAAATTGAAGAGCGTAATCGGGAATTCGACGCGGCATACCAGCAAGCCCTACAAAATGCATAGGAAAAAACAGTACGTTCACGCTCACCAGCGATAGCCAAAAATGCCATTTAGCCAATGTGATATTAAACATATTGCCCGTCCACTTGGGCAGCCAGTAATAGGCCCCCGCCATTATCGAAAATACAGCCCCTGTTACTAATACATAATGAAAGTGCGCCACTACAAAATAAGTATCGTGATATTGAAAGTCAGCAGGTGTAATTGCCAGCATCAATCCCGAAAAACCACCCAAGGTAAACAGCACAATAAACGCAATACTAAAAAGCATTGGCACTTCAAAAGTTATTGAGCCTTTCCACATTGTGGCAACCCAATTAAATACTTTTACTCCTGTAGGTACCGATATAAGCATGGTCGCGTACATAAAAAACAACTCGCCAGCGACCGGCATCCCAGTAGTAAACATATGATGAGCCCATACAATAAAGCTCAATAGTGCTATGGAGGATGTGGCGTATACCATTGAGGCATAGCCAAAAAGTTTTTTACGAGAAAAGGTAGGTATTATTGTAGATATAATGCCAAAGGCAGGAAGAATCATTATGTATACTTCGGGATGACCAAAAAACCAAAAAATGTGTTGGAACATCACCGGGTCGCCACCGCCTGCGGCATCAAAAAAGCTGGTCGCAAAATACTTATCGGTAAGTACCATAGTGACAGCCCCTGCAAGCACTGGCATTACCGCTATTAATAAAAAGGCAGTAATTAACCACGTCCATACAAATAAGGGCAACTTCATCCATGTCATGCCGGGGGCACGTAAGTTCACTATGGTTACAATCACATTGATTGCGCCCATTATTGAGCTAATTCCCATAATATGTACGGCAAATACAAACAATGCAGTATTATCATTACTGTATGTTGTGGACAGTGGTGCATAAAAAGTCCAACCAAATGCAGGCCCCCCACCAGGCATAAATAACGATGCCAATAGGATTAAAAACGCAAACGGCAAAATCCAAAAGCTCCAGTTATTCATTCTTGGCAATGCCATATCTGGCGCGCCAATCATAAGTGGTATCATCCAGTTAGCAAGGCCTGTAAAGGCGGGCATAACCGCACCAAACACCATAATTAAACCATGCACGGTGGTCATTTGATTAAAAAAGTGAGGATCGACCAACTGTAAGCCTGGTTGAAATAATTCAGCCCTGATCACCATAGCCATTGCGCCACCAATTAAGAACATGGTCAGCGAAAAAATTAAATATAAACTACCTATATCTTTATGATTAGTTGTGTAAAGCCAGCGTTTAAAACCTTTAGCTGGGTGATGAGCATGATGAGCTTCATTGGCGTTAGGTTGTTCTACTATGCTACTCATTAGTTCGCCTCCACTTTGGCATCAAGTGCTGCCTGTATTTGACTCGGTTGAATAACATCACCCGTATCATTACCCCACGCATTACGTTTATAAGTAATAACCGCTGCTAATTGCTTTATAGATAACTGTTTGGCAAATGCTTGCATTGCCGTACCGGGTCGTCCATGGATAACTACATCAATGTGATCTTTTATATCGCCAAGCACTATAGGACTGCCTTTAAGTGCAGGAAATACACCCGGTAAGCCCATGCCCGTAGGCTGATGGCACGCTGCACAATTAGCCATATATACTTGTTCGCCTAAAGTCATTAACTCTTCTTTTGGGAGGGTTTTATCAAGTAATGCGGCATCTGCCAGCGCAGCTTTCTGCTTCGCCTGCTTTGCATCTGCAAGCCATGTTTTAAAATCAGCCTCAGATTTAGCGACCACCACAACGGGCATAAAGCCATGGTCTTTACCACACAACTCAGCACATTGTCCTCGGTAAGTACCTTCTTCGTTTATGTTCGTCCATGTTTCGTTTATAAAGCCGGGGTTCGCATCTTTTTTAACTGCAAAATCAGGTACCCACCAAGAGTGAATAACATCGTCAGAAGTCATTAAAAATCGTACTTTTTGATTTATTGGCAGTACAAGAGGCTTATCAACCTCAAGTAAGTAGTTAGGATTTTTATCTGCAAGATTCGCGATTTCATCTTGCGGGGTAGATAAAATAGAGTAGAACTCTACATCTTCGCCCATATATTCATAATGCCATTTCCATTGCGAACCCGTAATTTTAATAGTGAGATCAGCTTTGCTGGCATCTTCCATTGCAATTAGGGTTTTAGTGGCTGGTACTGCCATAGCAATTAAAATAACAAACGGAATTGCAGTCCAAAGTATTTCTACTTTAGTGCTTTCGTGAAATTGGGCAGGTACAGCCCCTTTAGATTTACGGTGATGAATAAGTGCCCAAAACATAATTGCGAACACTATCACCCCAATCACACAACATATTATAAATATGGTCATGTGCAGCTGATATACATTATTGCTTATATCGGTTACGCCTTTGCGCATATTGTATTGGCTATTAGCCAAAACTGGGTGCGTAAAAACACATAATATAAGCCACAAGGTAGAGGTCAGTTTACCCATGTGACGGCTCCTTTGATGCTATTGCGAATGCAAAGCGAAGAGGCATACGGCTTAAACGCCAATTCGTTATTTTTATTTTTTTAGCCAATCTCATTTAATATTGATTGGTTTTGCTGCGCCAACAACGGGTTTGTGTATATTGTGTGTTCTCAAAACTAAAAAGCTGTGAGTTATTATTAGCTCAGCACATTAACAATTAGCTAAAAAACGAACAACAAGCAAGTTTTAGTATAAAAAACAATCAGGTGATATTGAATAATTAATAAAAATCGGTAATCAACTGGGCGACAGAAAGTTCAAAATATGAGCAAAACAAAGGGGTTTAACGCATTCGGAGGGGGAAGATATAAGTGCAAAAAAGTTTACAGCTTAAATAGTCAGTGGGCGGTTTACGCCCTATTTTTAGTACAAATTTTAAAACAAAAATGCGTACTAATTAGTACGCATTTATAAAACTGCTTGTTTAAAAGCTATTTTTAAAGTCACATCCAATCAGCGTTTCTTATAACGCCAACGGCTAAGCCTTCAATATTAAAAGACTCATTCTCAAGATCTACTTCAATAGAGTCAAAATCGTCGTTTTCAGCATGAAGTAATACTTTACGACCCGCTTTCTCAAGACGTTTTACAGTTACGTCTTCGTCTAGGCGAGCAACAACAACTTGTCCATTTTCAGCGGTTTGAGTACGATGTACTGCAAGTAAATCACCATCCATAATACCAATATCTTTCATGCTCATACCGTTAACGCGTAGTAAAAAATCTGCAGCCGGTTTAAACATTAATGGATCGATTTTGCAGTGACTTTCAACGTGCTCTTGCGCCAAAATAGGTGAACCAGCAGCAACACGCCCTATAAGCGGTAAACCTAATTGTTCTGGCTCTTCTTCTTCAATTAATTGAATACCACGGCTTGCACCTGGTTTCATTTTAATTGCGCCTTTTTTAGCAAGTGCTTTTAAATGTTCTTCAGCAGCATTGGCACTTTTAAAACCTAATGTTTGCGCTATTTCAGCACGTGTAGGAGGCATACCAGTGTCTTTAATAAAAACTTTAATTAGTTCGAGTATTTGAGCTTGGCGGTTCGTTAATGGTCGCATACAACTGGTTTTCCATACAGTACATTTAACTGTGAGTATATACAGTTAAATAAAAATCGCAAATTTAAATTAAGCCTTAAAATAGCTAAAGTAATTTCACTTGTGTACATTTTAGGGATATAACTAAAGCTAAGTTTATAAATGATTAAAAATGCAAAGGAGACATTATGAGTATTTGGTACCAGCCCATCACCTTAGAGCTGTGCAAGCAGTTAGAGCAAGGCGTTAATGGCCAAGGAACATTAATGAAAACTATGGGGATAGAAGTCACAGAAATTGGCGATGATTATTTGGTTGCCACAATGCCGGCAATTCCTGAGCATCATAACCCAATGGGCATGGTTCACGGCGGTGCTAACGTTGTACTTGCCGAAACAGTTGCCAGCTATGCCGCTAACTTTGTTGTCGATTTTACTAAATTTTACTGTGTAGGGCAGGAGATTAGCGCAAGTCATTTAAAAGCATCTCGCAACGGCACTTTAACAGCCACGGCTAGAGCATTTCATATTGGCAAACGTAGTTCAGTGTGGGAAATAAAAATTACAAATAGCCGCAATGAGCTGTGCTGCGTATCAAAAATGACCGCAGCAGTCGTAGAGCGAAGATAGTTACTTTTCGATTGGGTAAATGGTAATTTCCATACCCGCACCAATCGCAGATATACGCAATAATGTATCTGCATCTAAGGCTTGATTAAAGCACTTAGGAGAAGTCCCTGATTCAAAACCAATATCAAACGTTCTACGTGAACAGCTTAACCATTGCTTTAGCGCGTTACGCGAACACGATTCAATAAGCTCACATATATGGTTTATGGCTTTATCAGGTGTGCTCACCTCACCTGTAGCTTCAATACGCGCTAGTTGACGGTATTCGTCTTTGTCATAATGTAAAATCGTCGCGACTTTTTTCAAGTCCGCCACTAGCAAACTAATATCTTGCTTTGATTCAAGCTCAAGATCTACATTTAAAAATTGAATTTCCGACATCGTTTCGTATTTATCCTCTAATAATTTCATTGCAAACTTTAACGCAGTTTTACCGTTATACCAAATCAACTATGCTCTATTAACCACTTTATATGGATATTTCGCAGCTTTTAAGTATTTTTTAGCATTTAAAGCTAGCTGGATATCAAACATCCAGCTCAATTAAACAGATAAGTCATGTTAGGGATTTAAGTGTAATCTTTTTTATTTTTAAATGATTACAGTAAGCTATAGTTTAAACTGCGACAAAATGTCGCAGTAACTTATCCCATTAATGTAATAAACTAGCCTCTAAAAATAATAAGACTAAAACATGAATAAAAAAATATTTAAACATGCTCGCAAGTTACATAAATGGTTAGGTTATTTATTAGCACTACAAATTTTAGCATGGTTACTAGGTGGTTTCATTATGAGTGCAATCCCTCTTGATAAAGTTCATGGGGAGCATCTTGCAACACGTACTCTTAATAACCCATTTACGCAGGCTGATTATGTTGCCTCCCTTGACGATATTGCCTCTCAGGTGGCTAATCCAACACAAATAATTTTTGAGAACTTTTTAACTACACCACTTATTACTGTCTTTAGTAATAACGAGCAGCAAAGCTTCAATGGCATAACAGGCCGACCATTTGAACCGCCAACTAAAATACAAATTACCGCAAATGCTAAAGCACACTTACTTATTGACGCTCAAGTAACAAGCGTTGTACTACTAAAGCAAGGTACGCGGGAAGTCGGATATGAAACCAATGTTTGGCAGGTCCAATTTGACGACACTTTTAACACAACACTGTACTTGTCAGAAAATAACGGCAAAGTTGTCACCGTTCGCAGCACGCTATGGCGAATATTCGACTTTTTTTGGATGTTACATATTATGGATTACGATGAGCGAGAGAATTTTAATAATCCACTGCTTATTAGCTTTTCAGCAACCAGTGTACTTTTTTGTTTAAGTGGAATATTACTACTTATACAAAATATACGACTAAAACGATTTATCCGAATTAAAAATAAGAATAAATCAAAGTAGTCATATTGGTTTTTGAGAGCTAGCGCCCACTTATCAAAGAGTAAATAAGCCTAGGGCTTATTTTATTCCAAGTGCTTAAATCGACTCAAATGTCGCTTTAACATTTCGTTTTCGAAAATCAACTCATCACGCTCATCCAGCAATTGTAAAACTAAAGCTATTGCCGACCAATCTAACGAAAAGTCATGTTGGATACGGGCCGCTTTTTTAACTAAGGTCACTGCAGATACCGTAAATTGCCACTGCGTAACATGCTCCCCCTCAATTGGAACCGCAATATTATGCTCAACTAGCTCATATAAAATTGCTTCGCTAATATCACTACTCAAACATAGCTCTTTACTAGTAAGTAAATCGTCCTTTTGTGTCACGATAATTTGCATTATGGCTTGCTCCAGTTATTACGGGGATTAAAGTGAGCTTTTTCGGCTAATTCTTCCCAAAGTTTTTTACTGGTATCATCAACAGATGTTGGATTAACAATTTTAAGCACAGCAAATAAGTCACCTTTAGCTTTTTTACTCATTAATCCCTTACCTTTAATACGCAAGCGTTGACCAGACTGACTATTAGAAGGAATAGTTAATTGGATATTACCTGTCAACGTAGGTAAATTTAGCTTTGTACCAAGAGCCGCTTCCCATGGTGCAAGAGGGACAACTATATTTAGGTTATGACCCTCAACATCAAATAATGGGTGAGGCACTAAACTAATTTGTAAATACAAGTCGCCATTTTGCCCATTCGCTGACCCTAATCCGCCTTGCCCTTTTAGTCGAATTCGCTCGCCATTTACTGAGCCTGCAGGAATTTTCACTTTAAGTGATTTTTTAATTTCAGTGACACGGCCACTGCTGTCTCGCTGCGGTAACATAAACTCAACAGGCTTCACGGTATCAACTAAAGTCTCTTCAAGAAAAATTGGGAACTCTATTTCCACATCTTGTCCTTTTTGCGCGCGAGCGGCGTTACTTCTGCTCTGCCCGGAACGATCGAATCCACCAGCTCCGCCAAACATTGAATTAATAAAGTCAGAAAACTCTTGGTCGGTTTGAGGATCGCTTTGCTGATAATTACTTTGCGAAGAGGCATTGTTACCACCATAATGGCCTTGCTGTTGACGAGCACGATTTTGTTGGTGACGACGTAACTCGTCGTATTTAGTGCGTTCTTCTTTGTTATGGATGACTTCGTAAGCTTCTGCTATTTCTTTAAACTTATCTTCTGCTTGAGGCTCTTTGCTTACATCTGGGTGATATTTTCTGGCTAACTTTTTATAAGCTACTTTAACCGCTTTATCATCTGCATCAGGCGATATTCCAAGCACTGCATAATAATCAACAAATTTCATTTGCAATCCAAATCCTCATATTGAGTAAGCTTTAAGCATACTCCTTAACGGGTAACCTTGTGTGGTTAAAATACGATAAATAGTGAGAAATAAATGAATAGTGAAAATAACTTTGAGTAAAAAATTAATCAGGCACTTTTTATTAATATAAGCGTAGGCCTTAAGTTAACTTTATCTTTTATCTTCAAGGCTTTAAACTGCCTATTCCTGTAGTTCACATTTGTGATGGATATGACTCGATTTATTCTGGCCTTATTGGCTTGTTGTGTGTGCGTTTCGGTATCAGCCGAACAATTTACCCGTTTTTCAACGGCTAAAAGACATTTAATTAAAACCCTACCTGACAACGCCAAAAGCATTTACTGCGGCTGTGATATTAAAAAAGAAGGCAAAAAACTCATTCCTGATCCTTCTAACTGTGGTTACATTCCTCGAAATACACTTACCCGCTCAGGCAAAGTAAATGTGCGAGCACTACGCATTGAGTGGGAACATATTGTTCCGGCGTGGGAATTTGGTCATCAGCTACAATGTTGGCAAGATGGCGGACGTAAAAACTGCCGTAAAGTAAGTGCTAAATTTAGAAAAATGGAAGCTGATATAAATAACTTAGCGCCAGCTATTGGCGAAATTAATGCCGATCGCTCTAATTATCGTTTTGGCATGCTTAGCGAAAACGCCACACAGTATGGTCGCTGCGAAGTAAAAGTAAACTTTAAGCAACGTGTAGTTGAACCGCCTGTCTATGCACGTAAACGTATAGCCGACACTTACGCTTACATGCAGAAAACATACGGTTTAAAAATCTCTGATAAACAGCAAAAGTTATTTAATGCGTGGAAAAAGCAAGCATTCGCAGATACAAGTAGTGCGAGCAAGCTCTAAGCTTTAACACTCATTTACATAAATCAAAGTTATAAATGTTGAATAAACGAGCGAGTGTTGTAATATTTTAAACAACTTATTTACAAAAAAAGCCCTTACCTATGTTTAAAAATAATAAAACCTCGCTTGCCATTTTCACTGCATTTGCGGGCTTTGCTTTGACCGGTTGTGGCGGCGGCGGTAGCGGTATCGACTCAGCCCCTGTAGTTACAACACCTGTTAGTAGCAGTCCAACATGGACTGCGGGTGTATTTGAACCCTCTAACGATTTAAAAAACTTTTGCGAAACCCCGCGTACGGGTAATGATCCCTTTAATAACAACGAGCCTTACCCAGATCAAGCAGGTTCTGCCCTTTACGAAAAACTCTGGCTTCGCTCTTGGAGCGACGAAACCTACCTTTGGTATGATGAGATTGCCGATAACGATCCTGAAAGCTTTGCCACAGTAGCAGATTATTTTGCCCAATTAAAAACAGAGCAGCTTACCGACTCAGGTGCAAAAAAAGATAACTTTCATTTTTCAGAACCTACTGAAGATTACTTTCAAGAAGCGCAATCGGGCGTTACTTCTGGTTACGGTATAAATTGGGCGTTTATTGGCGATACAGCCGACCGTATTTTACGCGTCGCTTATCTTGAAGATGATTCACCTGCAAGCCAAATAGGCTTTCAACGTGGTGATACTGTACTTTCAGTTGACGGTGTTAGCATTAATACCAATACACAGTCGGGTGTAGATACGCTTAACGAAGGCTTATTTAGCCCAACTAACGGCGACTCACATACTATTGTTGTACGCAGTAACGATGGCGCCGAAAAAACATTTAATGTAACCGCTGGCAATATTGAACAAACACCGGTTCAAAATGTTAAAACGATTACAACCGTAAATGGTTTAAGCGTGGGTTACATGCAATTTAATAGCCATATAAGCATTGCCCAAGAAGGGCTTATTGATGCGGTAAATAAGTTTAAAACCGATGGTATTGATGAGCTTGTAATCGACTTTAGATATAACGGTGGTGGTTTATTAGCACTGTCGGCACAATTGGCTTATATGGTTGCCGGTAATGCCAACGTTAACAACCGCTTTTATTATCAAACTCAACAAAACGATAAACAACCCGTTGATTCACCTTTTCCATTTATTGATGAAGAAATAGATTACTCTACTTTTTTTAGCACAGGTGAAAACCTACCTGATTTAAACCTATCAAAGGTTTATGTATTAAGCACATCAGGCACCTGTTCGGCATCAGAAGCTTTTATTAATGGTTTAAAAGGTATAGACGCAGAAGTTATTTTAATTGGCGACACAACCTGCGGTAAGCCCTATGGCTTTACCCCAACTCATAACTGCGCAACAACCTATTACACTATTCAATTTAGTGGCGTAAATAGCAAAGGATTTGGCGAATACGCTGCGGGTTTTACACCAACCCCTACGCCACAATTTGATGCTGATGTTCAAGGTTGTGAAATTGAGGACGACTTTGATCATCAGTTAGGCGACAGTGACGAGGCCGTTTTAGCCACCGCATTATTTCATGTTGAAAATGGCAATTGCCCAATTAGAACGGCTGCTGCAAAAGCAGAGCCAGCTAATTTTTCAAGCTCTCGTGAATCTCTCATTCCTTTAAATATGCCTGAGCAATTTACCCAGCGTAATATGGACTTAACTTGGCCAACACTGAGTGAGGAAAGGTAATGGCTAAATTATTACTCCCATTAGCTACCTTATTCGCTTTGGGAGGATGCCAAAGTGTAAATAGTGAGCCCGCTAAACCCGCTATATTAACGAGCGTTAATCCCAGCGTTATTACAACACTACAACAGGCAATTCAACAAGCTAAGGGAGGCGCATTAGTAACACTTTCCGATTCCGTATTTACTAAACGTAGCGAACTGCTAATTGATCATGCAATGAGTAAAGGGTCTGATGGCAGAGTAATTATGGGCGCGCATAATATAAAATCTGAAAAGTTTATTTTGCAGCTACGTAATAACCAATGCGAGCTTTACTATCCTAAAAAAGAGCTTACTACAGTACTTGAAGGTGTGACCTGTAAAGAGTTATAAGGCACTTTATTAGCGTTTATAAAAAGGCGCGCAGCACACCGCTGCGCGCCTTTTTCTATTTTAAAGCGTTATTACAAGTCTTGATGCGGACCAAACACTTCATAATGAATCTGCTCGTTTTTAACACCTAACTCAAGTAACTGGTTTTTTATAAATGCCATAAAACCGGCAGGACCACATATATAAAAGTCACCATTACTCAATGGTAGCTGTGCTTGTACTGCGTTTAGGTTCATTAACCCAGTAAAGTCAGCGCCCTCTGTCGCTTGGTTAAACCACGTCATTGTTTGTAAGCGGTTATAAACTGCATTTAACTCATTTAAATATTTTGAAAACGAATGCTGCTGAGTATTTTCGCAGGCATGTAAATACATAATCTCTTGATTAGAGTTGTCACTTAATAACGTTTCAAGCATAGCCAGCATTGGCGTTTGCCCAACACCTGCTGAAATGAGTACCGCTGGACTTGTATTATTACGTAAAAAGAAGTCTCCTGCCGGCGGGTATAGCTCAACAATAGTGCCTTGCTCTAATGAGTGTAAATGATTAGACACCATGCCAGGCTTTGGCTGTAGCTCTTTTTTAACACTAATACGGTAGTTTTTAGCGTTACTTTTTTGTGAAATAGAATACTGGCGAATTTCTTCATATTCAGCGCCCTCTGGCTTAACTTTAATACCTAAATACTGCCCTGGTTTATGTGTAATAACAGCTTCGCCATCAACTGGCGTAAGTGTAAAACTCGTTACTAGTTCTGATTCAGCCTGTTTGTTGGTTATTTCAAATTGGCGAGTTCCCGCCCAACCACCGTGTTTATTTTTACTGTGCTCATACAAAGCAGCTTCTTCGGTTATACAAATATCAGCAAGTACGCCGTAAGCTTCGCGCCAAGCGTATTCAACATCGGGAGTAAATTGCTCAGGAAGAAGCTCTTTAAGCGTACCAATTAAGTGTGCACCTACAATAGGGTAATGCTCAGGTAAAATATTCAAGCTGGTATGCTTATGATTAATACGTGTTAGCGCTTCTTTTAATACGGCTAAATTATCAATATTTTGTGCATACGCAGCCAATGCATTAAAAAGTGCAAATTGCTGACGACCTGTATCTTGATTCGCCATATTAAAAATATTTTTAAGCTCAGGATTATGGCTAAATAAACGCTTATAAAAATGATCGGTAACAACCGTACCCGCCTGCGCTAATAACGGAACTGTGCTTTTTACAATCTCAATGGTTTTATCAGATAACATATGTGTTTCCTATGGATGAACTAACCACGACGCCCATCAACACGACGCCGCGTTAATATAGGTGTGCAGTGAATTAAAAATAATGAAAAAGCCACTAACCACAGCAAAGCACTTATTTGCCAAGCAAGGTGAGGCCCAATAATAAAAGGGAGTAATGAACGAGTAATAGCGGCCACAAGCAAAAACGCAAAAGCAACAGCCATGTAATGGGGAATAGCGAGTGTCCGCCCTGTATGACCATGTGATACACGCGTCATCATTGCTAAAATCATCATACCTATTGTGCCAATAGTGATTAAGTGCAGCGCATCTTTAAATTGTATTGCACTGCTATAAAAGCTAAATGCAACCATCATTAACCCTACGCCTAACGCTAAGTAAGAAAAATGTAAAGACCATAACAACGGCACTCTCAATACCTTGCTATCCCACCAACAACCAGCCCTAAGCAGGTGAAGCGCAGCAACAGTTGCAACAACTAACGCAGGATTAATCGTGTTCAAAAACAACTTGTTGATGAAAAACAGAGTGATAGCCAAAATAGATAAATACATCACCGCTTTATCTATTTTAGGAGTGCGAACTTGTGCGGCTAAACCTAGACCTTTAGCGGTAAAAAATGGTAAAACGCGGCCCGCAACAATGCCAACTAGTAAAGTAATTACCAGTACTGCGGTATCAACCACACCAAGTGCAAGCTGCATGTTTTGTTGTAAAACAAGTATTAAATACAATACATTGAGTCCACAAAGCACAGCTAAAATAGCTAAAAACGGATAGTTACTTTTGCTATTGGCTTTTAATAACATATTAGCCAACGCGGTTATGGCGCCTAACCACCAAATAACTTGTAATGTAAGTGCAGCATATAAATTAAAATGAGCAATATCTGGCAGTACTACAAAAAATGCTAAGCGCGCTGCAAGCCATATAAACGTAAGCCACATAAGAGCTTTGCCACTTATGCTCGGCACGCCTGTCCACGTTTGTGCTGCGGTAAGTAAAAAGCCAACAGCTACAACTCCTGCAAAGCCAAACAGCATTTCGTGCGCGTGCCATAATGTCGCAGGTATCGATAAGTGCCAACTTGCATGGCCTGTTAAAATAAGTAGCCAATACCCCACTGACAAAAATGCCAATAAGCCACCGCCTAAAAAGAAAGGCCTAAAAGCTAGCATCCATAACGGCCATTGAGATACTTGATGAATAGCAACGCGTGCTGGCATTGGCTCAGTTAAGTTTATAGGGCGCATTATCGTACCTCCTGCCCTAAACCATGCTGTGCAACACAGCGCAGTACGTAACTTACTTTTAAAATAGCAGCAATAACAATAGTCCCAATATGAGCTGATACTTGCACCGCCATGGAAAAGTACTCAGCAAACGGGTAGCTAATTAAAATACTTGCCGTAATACACACTAAACTCACAGCCAATGCAGTATTGGCAGCAAATAATACTGTTTCGTATAGTGAACTAAACTGTGTTTGATTATTTAAATTATTCAGCATTAGTGTGTTCATAGCGATCTCTGTAACTAACTACGTTACTTAGCTATTACACATACTGTGCCAAAAAATTTAATTAATTAAATTCAATAAGTTAAATTAAATCACTTTACAGTATGAGTCTTTATGACCTACTATAAATTAACTCATAAGAACACAAACAGGTCATTTTGACGTGAACCAGCAATTCAACCTTACACAAGTTGCTCTAGAGCTTGCTCAAAGTACACTACACGAGCATAGCTTTGATCAATTACTAGCAACGGTTGAGCGGGTTATTCCTAGTGATGCAAGTGCGTTACTAGTGCTTCAGGGCGAACAATTAAAACCCCTGGCAATTAAAGGGTTAATGCCCGACAGTTTAGGCAGACGATTTAAAATAGTAGAACACCCTCGCCTAGAAGCTATTTGCAAAAGCACACTCGCGCTTCAATTTGCGCACGACTGCCCACTACCCGATCCATACGATGGATTGCTATTAGCTAAAACCGGCGACATACCGGTACATGCATGTTTAGGTTTACCTCTTTATGATAAAAACGCGCTACTTGGCGTACTTACGTTTGATAGCCTTAACGCTAATGCATTTAACAGCATAAGCGCTGATACACTCAATACTTTACAAACGCTGTGTAGTGCGCACTTTAAAACGGCCTTAGAACTTGCCCACTACAAACAGCATGCACAGCACTCAAGTGCATTAGTACAAGAACTAAATCGTGAAGCATTAACACGTGACGGCGGTGAAATTATTGGTCAAAGCCCGTTAATGCAAACACTTAAAAACGACATTAAACTCGTTGCAGCATCTAACTTTAGCGTGCTTATATTAGGTGAAACAGGGGTAGGGAAAGAACTTGTTGCGCGTAACATTCACTTAAATTCAGCTCGAAAAGATCAACCGCTTATTCACTTAAATTGTGCCTCACTTCCCGAAAACCTCGCCGAAAGTGAATTTTTTGGTCATTCTAAAGGGGCTTTTACAGGCGCACAAAATTCGCGCCAAGGTAAATTTCAGTTAGCTGATGGCGGCACGTTATTTTTAGATGAAATAGGCGAACTACCCCTTGCCATGCAAAGTAAACTATTACGAGTGCTACAAAGTGGCGAAATACAAACGGTAGGAGAAGACACGCCAAAATACGTAAATGTACGCGTTGTTGCTGCAACCAACAGAAATTTAAAAGAAGAAGTAGCTCAAGGTCGCTTTAGAGCCGATTTATACCATCGCCTCAGTGTCTACCCTATTACTGTGCCACCACTTAGTGAACGCGAGCACGACATAACACTCTTAGCTGGTTATTTTATTGAGCAAACAGCCCGTAAATTAGGGATAAAACAATTAAAACTAAGCCCCGAAGCGCAAGCATTGCTTAATCAGTACAACTGGCCAGGTAACGTGCGCGAGCTTGAACACGTCATTAGTCGCAGCGCTCTAAAAGCAAAACAAAGCCAATGGCAAAATCCAATAATAACCATTACAAGCGAGCACTGTGATTTAACACCAAGTGCGCCGAAAACCTCCCTAGCAGCAAGCCAAAGTACAACCAACACCTTAATCAACCAACCTTTAAAGCAAGCTGTAGAATCGTTGCAATACAACGTAATTACTGAGCAATTAAAACAGCATAACTACAACTGGTCAGCAGCAGCAAGAGTACTTGAATTAGATAGAGCTAACTTAGTACGCTTGGCTAAACGCCTAGGGATAGAAGTAAAAAAAACACTATAATCATTTAAAACATAGCTAAAATGCGGCTAATACCAATCTGCTTATATATGGGGTCTATTTAACGTTAAGAAAATTACGCTAGAACTAGGCAAAAATTTTTGTATCTAGTTGTTCTAAATAAAAAATTTTTAACGACGTTATAGTGAAATTTAATTCGTTAAATTGATCAAAGATTTATGCAGGTTGGTATAAAACTATTGATTAGCAGCTAACTTACTAAAATGTGTTTTTAGCAACCCTGCAAAAGCTTGCACTTTAGCAGTGCGATGCACTAAGTGATGCGTGACTAACCATACATCGGTAGGCCAGCTTAACTCACTGTGCAATATAGGCACTAAATCAGGGTATTGCGCCGCTACGTCATGCTGTAATCCGCCTATGCCTAAACCTTTAATAATTGCGCGAGTCGCTTCTGCGGTTTCAGATACTCGCAGCTTAATTTGCGATGCAGGAATATGTTCATCAGCCCATGCAAAATAAGGCACGCGGGCATTAAAACCTGCCACGCCCGATACAAAGTTATGTTGTTGTAAATCAATTAATAATTTAGGCATACCGTATTTATTAATGTAACGTTTATTAGCGTATAAACCCGATGAAAGCTGCGCCAAATGCTGAGCAATATAATCGCCTTCATCAGGTCTTGGGCCTGCACGCACTGCAATATGTGCTTGTCCGTGATCGAGCCTTAGCCTTTTTTGTTCTAAAATAACCTCAAGCTGCACTTGTGGATGTAGCGCCTGAAATTGCTCACATACATCACCAAGGACATCCATGAAGCCACTTACCGTCGTTAGCAACAAACTACCTCTAAGGGTGCTATCGGCCGCTACTATATCGTTATGTAACTGCTCTAAGGAGCTATGGATTGTTTGTGCTGTTGCAAATAACTTGGTGCCAATTTCAGTAACCTTGTAGCCACGAGCATGGCGATGAAAAAGCCGTGCATTTAAGTTTTTTTCAAGATTATTAATTCGCCTAAGCACTGTGCTGTGGTGCACATTAAGCTCCTCGGCCGCTGCTGTTAGCGTGCCTAACCGTGCTACTTCGAACGCAACTTTAACGTCTTGCCAATCTTCAAATTTTATCGCCATGCTGCCTACCTTTTACTTATGTGCATATACGCACACAAGTGTTGCGTTTATTAGGGTTTTCTACAAGTGAAATTTTGCTACATTAGACATGTAACTTAAAACATTAAAAGGCCACTACCATGTCAGCACCAAAAATTATCGCCCTAGCTGGAAGCCTTCGCCAAGAAAGCTTTAATCAAAAAATTATTAATGAGGCAGCACGTTTTGCTCTACAAACAGGTGCTGAAGTAGAAGTAATAAAACTAAATGAATTAAACATCCCACTATTTAACGAAGATATTGAAGCGCAAGGTACACCAAGCGATGTACAGCTTTTAAAAGACAAGCTACGTACAGCCGACGGTATTTTACTAGCAAGCCCAGAGTACAACGGCTCTATTACCGCAGCGCTAAAAAATGCGATTGATTGGGCATCGCGCACAGAGCAAGGTGCTGTTCCTGCTTTTCGTAATAAAGTGGTCGCTTTGTTTGCAGCATCGCCTGGTGGGCTTGGCGGATTACGCGGTTTAAATCATGTGCGTGATATATTAAGCGGCATTGGATCGTTAGTACTTGCCGATCAACTTGCAGTACCCGCTGTGCACACATTGTTTAATGAAAATGGGCAAATAAATGAACCTGTAACGGCTGAAAAAGTATCAGCCCTCGCTCATCAGTTAGTAAGCGTTGCAAGTAAGTTAAAATAACTTGCACGCACGCCTACTTACTTTGTCGCTGCTATTTTGGCGGCGATAAAGTCGGTATGCGTTACATATAAAAGCCCTGCTACTTTACGTATAACGTAGTCTTCTTGGGGATCTATTTCTCCATCGGCATACGCTAAGCGCCATAATAATTCTATTATTTCTATTCGCTGTGCCGCGCTGCAATGCTCATTAATCTGTTTTGAAAACTGAAAGTAATCTATCGAATCATCTAAGCTACTTGCCGCGTTATTAGTAAGCTCATTAACCTCAATATCTGTTAAATTAAAATACTTTTTTAAGGTTACAGTCAGGGTTCGTTGTTCATCATGTTCATCATGTTCAAGCTTGGTATCTGCACGCATAACTTCAATTAATAATGCAGCAACAGCTGTTTTTAAATCGTGCTCTTGCATACTTGGCTGCTGTTCATCGAATACAGCAAAAAGTTGTTTTATTTGTTTGAACATCACACTTTCCCTTTTTGGGTGTTAGACTAATACGTAAAGAAATCGACCTTATTACTCTTATTAATGGGTATAAAGTTCGCAAATTAAAGGATACATTTTATGAAAGGAATAAACACACCACGCTTATTTATAGGCGCTACGCTGGTGGCCCTTTCGAGTGCAAATACTGCACTTGCTGAAAAAGCCGAAACCGAGAAGCTCTACGACTTTGATAACAAAGTACATTACTACCAAACACAAATTGGCAAAGACAATTATAAAATAGAAATCCAGTCAGACGATTACAAACACTTTACCAATCAAAGTGTATTTTTATTGCGCCATGCTGACCGTCTATGCCGCGGCAATACCTTTATGTTGAAAGTACTTGAAGGCGTGCAAGAGTACGAACGTTTTCCAACAAAACCACGCGCTTACCAACCAGATTTAAGTGTTTTACTCCAATGCGAAACTAAAGAAGATACAAGTAAGGGTAAGTAACCTTAGTCTTTATAACCCCAAGGTGCTGATGGTGGAGTAATCGGTTTAGTTAAATCAAAATCCACCTTAAACTCACGTCCTTGGCGAATTAATCGATAAGTAAATACTTCTGGGTAAATATACATTTGCCATGTATTACCTACAGACTGCGCAAGACCTTGTTTTACAAATAACTCTTTAGAGTATTGGTCTGCTGGAAACGACTGTATCTGCGCAGACCCTGCATCAAGCGTATGGCCACCATACATAGTTGATGCGTCGTCTGTTCCATCTTTATGACGATGATCGTGCTTTAAACTCAAGCCGCTACCCGTTTTAGTTATGATCCACGTACGTGATGCATCGTCTCCTACATGAAACGGTACTTGTAACTCAGTCTCACTACATTTACGTACATGCATAACCAGTTTTTTATCTGTAAATGAGCTTGGGCCTTTCGCGTTATCTACTGCTACTTCACCTTCAAAAGCTTTACCGCAATGCGCTGCAATACTATTAAAAAAGGCATCATGAGTAGGAATAGACACTAGCGGTGCAGGGCGTGCAAAAGCTGTCGATGAAGCAAGTAATAAAGTTGCTGCAGTTAATAATTTCATTTGTTTCTCGTTATAGTTATTTTAAAACACCTGTAATAGTACAGTTTTCTTAAGTACTTTATTAGAAGTATCTATATAAAAATGAGAACAGGACAACTAGATAAAATTTTAAGTAATGCTTAACGACTAAATATTAATTGCACACTCCTAGATGTGATTTTAACGTCGGGAGTCGCTGCACTCGCCCGACCTACCTGATGGATGTTGCTGTGAGTGGATGCTAATTACGTGTATTTCACTTTTCTGCAGACGTAAAAAAGCCCGACTATTTCTAGTCGGGCTCTCTACAATTTGTAGTCGGTGCGCTACGCAGTAGGATGTCGTAGTGCCCACAGCGATGGAGAGTTACATAGCAAATGCTACACTATCGTTGTGTCGCGATATGAGTGTATGTTAATTGCGCATATTTCACTTTTCTGCAGACGTAAAAAAGCCCGACTATTTCTAGTCGGGCTCTCTACAATTTGAAGCCTGGTAATGTCCTACTTTCACATAGCAAATGCTACACTATCATCGGCGCTGTTTCGTTTCACTACTGAGTTCGGCATGGAGTCAGGTGGGTCCAAAACGCTATTGTCACCAAGCAAATTTGGGCGTTAATTCGTATCTCTACGCACTAACTGAATTTGGAAAATATCTGATAATATTTTTTAAGTCTTTCTAAGTAATATCTACTTTAGTCATATTAACTTCTGTCTAAACTGTCGCATAAAACGCGTTTGGCGTTGTATGGTTAAGCCTCACGGGTAATTAGTACAAGTTAGCTTAATGGCTCACACCACTTCCACATCTTGCCTATCAACGTTGTAGTCTTCAACGGCCCTTCAGAGACTTTAAAAGTCTAGTGAGAACTCATCTCGAGGCCTGCTTCGCGCTTAGATGCTTTCAGCGCTTATCAGTTCCGAACGTAGCTACCGGGCAATGCCATTGGCATGACAACCCGAACACCAGCGGTTCGTTCACTCCGGTCCTCTCGTACTAGGAGCAACCCCTCTCAATTCTCAAACGCCCACGGCAGATAGGGACCGAACTGTCTCACGACGTTCTAAACCCAGCTCGCGTACCACTTTAAATGGCGAACAGCCATACCCTTGGGACCGACTTCAGCCCCAGGATGTGATGAGCCGACATCGAGGTGCCAAACACCGCCGTCGATATGAACTCTTGGGCGGTATCAGCCTGTTATCCCCGGAGTACCTTTTATCCGTTGAGCGATGGCCCTTCCATTCAGAACCACCGGATCACTATGACCTACTTTCGTACCTGCTCGACGTGTCTGTCTCGCAGTTAAGCTGGCTTCTACCATTACACTAACCGTACGATGTCCGACCGTACTTAGCCAACCTTCGTGCTCCTCCGTTACTCTTTAGGAGGAGACCGCCCCAGTCAAACTACCCACCAGGCACTGTCCGTAACCCCGATTCAGGGGCCAACGTTAGAACATCAAAACTACAAGGGTGGTATTTCAAGGTTGACTCCACAACAACTAGCGTCGCTGCTTCAAAGTCTCCCACCTATCCTACACATGTAGGTTCAATGTTCAGTGCCAAGCTGTAGTAAAGGTTCACGGGGTCTTTCCGTCTAGCCGCGGGTACACAGCATCTTCACTGCGATTTCAATTTCACTGAGTCTCGGGTGGAGACAGCGTGGCCATGGTTACACCATTCGTGCAGGTCGGAACTTACCCGACAAGGAATTTCGCTACCTTAGGACCGTTATAGTTACGGCCGCCGTTTACCGGGGCTTCGATCAAGAGCTTCTCCCTAAGGATAACCCCATCAATTAACCTTCCGGCACCGGGCAGGTGTCACACCGTATACGTCATCTTGCGATTTTGCACAGTGCTGTGTTTTTAATAAACAGTCCCAGCCACCTGGTCACTGCGGCTCCCGTCCGCTTAGAGAGCAAGTCTCATCACAGATAGGAGCGTACCTTCTCCCGAAGTTACGGTACGATTTTGCCTAGTTCCTTCACCCGAGTTCTCTCAAGCGCCTTAGTATTCTCTACCTGACCACCTGTGTCGGTTTGGGGTACGATTCCATATAATCTGAAGCTTAGAGGCTTTTCCTGGAAGTATGGCATCAACAACTTCATCACCTTAGTGACTCGTCTCGTGTCTCAGTCTTAATAGCAACCCGGATTTACCTAAGTCACCAACCTACTCACTTTCACATGGACTACCAACGCCATGCTTGTTTAGCCTGCTCCGTCCCCCCATCGCAATTATATCGAGTACAGAAATATTAATCTGTTTCCCATCGACTACGCCTTTCGGCCTCGCCTTAGGGGTCGACTTACCCTACCCTGATTAACATGGGATAGGAACCCTTGGTCTTCCGGCGTGGGAGTTTTTCACTCCCATTATCGTTACTCATGTCAGCATTCGCACTTCTGATACGTCCAGCATACCTCCCGGTACACCTTCAACCGCTTACAGAACGCTCCCCTACCACTCAGAATAAATTCTGAATCCGCAGCTTCGGTGCATAGTTTAGCCCCGTTACATCTTCCGCGCAGACCGACTCGACCAGTGAGCTATTACGCTTTCTTTAAAGGATGGCTGCTTCTAAGCCAACCTCCTGGCTGTCTGGGCCTTTCCACATCGTTTCCCACTTAACTATGACTTTGGGACCTTAGCTGGCGGTCTGGGTTGTTTCCCTCTTCACGACGGACGTTAGCACCCGCCGTGTGTCTCCCGGATATTACTTTACGGTATTCGGAGTTTGCAAAGGGTTGGTAAGTCGGGATGACCCCCTAGCCTTAACAGTGCTCTACCCCCGTAAGTATTCGTCCGAGGCTCTACCTAAATAGATTTCGGGGAGAACCAGCTATCTCCCGGTTTGATTAGCCTTTCACTCCTAGCCACAGGTCATCCCCTAACTTTTCAACGTTAGTGGGTTCGGTCCTCCAGTTGATGTTACTCAACCTTCAACCTGCCCATGGCTAGATCACCGGGTTTCGGGTCTATACCTTGCAACTAGTCGCCCAGTTAAGACTCGGTTTCCCTACGGCTACCCTATTCGGTTAACCTCGCTACAAAATATAAGTCGCTGACCCATTATACAAAAGGTACGCAGTCACCCAACAAGTGGGCTCCTACTGCTTGTACGTACACGGTTTCAGGTTCTATTTCACTCCCCTCACAGGGGTTCTTTTCGCCTTTCCCTCACGGTACTGGTTCACTATCGGTCAGTTGGGAGTATTTAGCCTTAGATGATGGTCCACCTATATTCAGTCAAAGTTTCACGTGCTCCGACCTACTCGATTTCACTTAAAATGTCTTTTCATGTACGGGACTATCACCCTGTATCGTGGCACTTTCCAGAGCCTTCCATTAACACATAATAAGCTTAAGGGCTGTTCCGATTTCGCTCGCCGCTACTTTCGGAATCTCGGTTGATTTCTTTTCCTACGGGTACTTAGATGTTTCAGTTCTCCGCGTTCGCCTCGTTAACCTATGTATTCAGTTAACGATACCTGTAAACAGGTGGGTTTCCCCATTCGGAAATCCTAGTCTCAAGCGCTTTTTACTAGCTTGACTAGGCTTATCGCAAGTTAATACGTCCTTCATCGCCTCCAACTGCCAAGGCATCCACCGTGTACGCTTAGTCACTTAACCATACAACCCAAACGGGTCTTTGTTTTGTGACAGTTTAACTTCGCCAGAAGTCAATATTGAATACTAAAGTAGATACCAATCAATCAACTCATAAGAGTTAACTAAATGGCACTGAATGGTACTGCTACCATTCTTTTTTTACTTTTGAAAACTCTTGATAAATACAATGTATTCATCAGAATTTTATTATCAGCTTTTCCAAATTTTTAAAGAGCATATTAATTAGTTATCCCGAAGGACACGCACTAATTAACAATCATCTGTGTGGACACTACGAACAAATAAGTTCTAAATCGTATAAGGAGGTGATCCAGCCCCAGGTTCCCCTAGGGCTACCTTGTTACGACTTCACCCCAGTCATGAATCACTCCGTGGTAAACGTCCTCCCGAGGGTTAGACTATCTACTTCTGGAGCAACCCACTCCCATGGTGTGACGGGCGGTGTGTACAAGGCCCGGGAACGTATTCACCGCGTCATTCTGATACGCGATTACTAGCGATTCCGACTTCATGGAGTCGAGTTGCAGACTCCAATCCGGACTACGACGCACTTTAAGTGATTCGCTTACTCTCGCGAGTTCGCAGCACTCTGTATGCGCCATTGTAGCACGTGTGTAGCCCTACACGTAAGGGCCATGATGACTTGACGTCGTCCCCACCTTCCTCCGGTTTATCACCGGCAGTCTCCTTAGAGTTCTCAGCATTACCTGCTAGCAACTAAGGATAGGGGTTGCGCTCGTTGCGGGACTTAACCCAACATCTCACAACACGAGCTGACGACAGCCATGCAGCACCTGTATCAGAGTTCCCGAAGGCACCAAACCATCTCTGGTAAGTTCTCTGTATGTCAAGTGTAGGTAAGGTTCTTCGCGTTGCATCGAATTAAACCACATGCTCCACCGCTTGTGCGGGCCCCCGTCAATTCATTTGAGTTTTAACCTTGCGGCCGTACTCCCCAGGCGGTCTACTTAATGCGTTAGCTTTGAAAAACAGAACCGAGGCTCCGAGCTTCTAGTAGACATCGTTTACGGCGTGGACTACCGGGGTATCTAATCCCGTTTGCTCCCCACGCTTTCGTACATGAGCGTCAGTGTTGACCCAGGTGGCTGCCTTCGCCATCGGTATTCCTTCAGATCTCTACGCATTTCACCGCTACACCTGAAATTCTACCACCCTCTATCACACTCTAGTTTGCCAGTTCGAAATGCAGTTCCCAGGTTGAGCCCGGGGCTTTCACATCTCGCTTAACAAACCGCCTGCGTACGCTTTACGCCCAGTAATTCCGATTAACGCTCGCACCCTCCGTATTACCGCGGCTGCTGGCACGGAGTTAGCCGGTGCTTCTTCTGTCAGTAACGTCACAGCTAGCAGGTATTAACTACTAACCTTTCCTCCTGACTGAAAGTGCTTTACAACCCGAAGGCCTTCTTCACACACGCGGCATGGCTGCATCAGGCTTGCGCCCATTGTGCAATATTCCCCACTGCTGCCTCCCGTAGGAGTCTGGGCCGTGTCTCAGTCCCAGTGTGGCTGATCATCCTCTCAAACCAGCTAGGGATCGTCGCCTTGGTGAGCCATTACCTCACCAACTAGCTAATCCCACTTGGGCCAATCTAAAGGCGAGAGCCGAAGCCCCCTTTGGTCCGTAGACGTTATGCGGTATTAGCAGTCGTTTCCAACTGTTGTCCCCCACCTCAAGGCATGTTCCCAAGCATTACTCACCCGTCCGCCGCTCGTCAGCAAAGTAGCAAGCTACTTTCTGTTACCGCTCGACTTGCATGTGTTAGGCCTGCCGCCAGCGTTCAATCTGAGCCATGATCAAACTCTTCAATTAAAAAGTTTTATGTCTTTCGACAGCTCAATGAATTCTGAATTTTTGTTTTTGTTGCCAAAAACGAATTGACTGTGCGTTATTATTTTCACTTTTAAAAAGTAAAATCAAAACAGCTCAAGGCTGAATCTTTTAATAACATATGGTCACTCAGTTTCAATTGAGACTCTAATTTGTTTGCCTCGCTACCTAAGTAGTTTGGCTGTTAGAACTCAATCTGTACGAGTGCCCACACAGATGATTGCTTTATATTGTTAAAGAACGTTGCGATTATAAAGTTGAACTTTACCTCGCTAGGGCTGCGCATATTACGCTTTCCTATTTTTTTGTCAACACTTAAATTTAAACTTTCTAAAAAGATTCAATCTAAGTTTTACTTAACACTCTGAGTTGTTCATGCTTCGCTATGCGTTGCTGTTTCCCGTCTCAGTGGGGTCGCATTATAGGGAGATCCGAAAACAGATCAACCCTTTTTTGAAGAAAACTTGAAATAATGTGCTGTTCGCACATATTTACATCGAAATGGTTACTTTAAACACTAAAAAGGCCCTGATGGGCCTTTTTAATTAGTTTACTATGAGCTTCCAGCCAAGTTTTCCTTGCTGTTTAGACTCTTGTTGCAGCTCACTGGCCATTAATGGATGATCTTTTAACCAGTTACTTTCAAACTTAAGGTCTAAGACTTCATTTTTAGCAGTTAACTCAAACTTAGGCAGTACATCATCTTGTCTGCGCATTGATAAAATGACTGCTATTCGTAGTAATCTCACTATATATTGCGCTAATAGACTATTTACGCCGAGTGAATTAAAACAACCTTTTGGAAAATCAGATCGATGTGCATCTGCTACCGCTACTATTAATTTATGCTCTGACTGTGAAAAACCAGGCATATCGGTATTTTCCAAAATATAAGCGGTATGTTTATGGTACTGCTTATACTCTATTAGTAATCCAATCTCATGAAGCTGCGCTACCGCTTTTAATAGTGGTAACCCATTTAAGCTTTCAATCGGCCAATCTTTATCAATACTCAGCGCTAACTGCATTGCCAAGCTTGAAACTCGACATGCTTGTTTTTGATCAACATGATAACGGCTCATAAACCCATCAACAGTGCGTTTGCGAATGTCGTTATTATGAAACTCCGGAACCATGCTATATAAAACACCTTCACGCAGTGCTCCACCCGCCAATCCCATTTTTTCTATTTCAAGAGATTCAAATAGTGCGATTAAGATTGCAAGTCCTGATACAAATACCAGTCGACGGTCTTCACTTAACCCAGGAAGGTCTAGCGCTGCAATAGTGCTAAATGCAATTGCTTGATCTTTTATAGTGTTGAGCTTTTCAAGTGTAAGTAAGTCGTCAAGATTTTGCGCGACCATAATTTCTTGAATTGCTTGTACTGTACCAGAAGCTCCAGATGCAATTTGCCATCCAGCTGCTTTATACTCTGGAGAAATTTCATCAATGACTGTACGAGCCGCTTTTATTGCTGCGTTAAAGTTACTCTTACTTAGTTGGCAATCTTTAAAATAGCGTTCAAGATAAGTAACACACCCCATATTGAGGCTTTTGTAATGTAGGGCATCAAATGCTTTACCAATTACAACTTCTGTACTTGCACCACCAATATCAATAACAAGCTGTTTGCCAGTACAAGATGAAGTATGGGCAACACCTTTATAAATTGTGCGCGCTTCTAATTCTCCGCTAATAACATTAATGTTATGACCTAGAATTTTTTCGGCATGATTTTTAAATACGTCGGCGTTAGTTGCTAAGCGTAAGGTAGCTGTTGCTACTATGGTGATGTTTTTGTCTGGGATATCTTGTAGACGCTCAGCAAAAAGGGCAAGGCATTCCCAGCCTCGCTGCATTGCTTCAGTGCTTAATACGTTTCCTTTATCAAGCCCTGCGGCTAATCGGACTTTGCGTTTAACACGTCCAATTGTTTGTAGACCGCCAGCAATTGATTTGGCAATAAGCATATGAAAGCTATTTGAGCCCAAATCAATAACTGCGTACACATTTTTTTGCGGTTTAAGTTGCCCCACCGTTCAAAAACCTCTAGTTACTACTACTTATACAAACGGTCGCTTACGACCGTCCTTTTTGGTAACTATTATTTGGGCGACGTCCGCTGTTATTACTACGGTTACGTGGACCTGTTGAATAGTTGCGCTTTCTTTGAATAATAGGCTGAGTTAAATCATCTAGCAATGCTGTTTTATCATAATGTGATAAAGGAATGCTGTGCTCTATATATTCTTCAATTTCATGCAGGTTGTATGCATATTGCTCACATGCAAAACTAATTGCGTGGCCTGATGCACCAGCGCGGCCAGTACGGCCAATACGGTGAACATAATCTTCACAATCGTCAGGTAAATCAAAGTTAAACACATGACTTACTTCTGGAATATGAAGACCACGCGCTGCAACATCGGTCGCAACTAAAAAGTCTAAATCACCTTTACTGAATTGCGCTAATATAGTTTGGCGTTTTTTCTGGTTAACATCACCAGTAAGCATACCTACACGATGACCGTCTGATTTAAGCCAAGCATATACTGTTTCACAACTATGCTTGGTATTTGCAAACACGATTGCTTTTTCTGGCCATTCTTCTTCAATTAAGGTTAACAACAGCTTAATTTTATCTTCTTGCGAAGGATGAAATAGCTCTTCTTGAATACGTTTACCCGTTTTAACGTCAGGTTCAATTTGAACATGCTCTGGGTTTGTCATGTGCTCAAAAGCTAATTCTTGTACGCGGTACGATAATGTGGCAGAAAATAATAAGTTTAAACGCTTTGATGTATCTGGCATACGATCGAACATATAGCGAATATCTTTGATAAAACCTAAATCGAACATACGATCGGCTTCGTCCAGCACGACTACCTCAATTTCATTAAGGGTGTAACAGCCTTGCTTATACAGATCAATTAGGCGACCTGTAGTACCAATTAAAATATCAACGCCTTTTTCTAGTTGTGCACGTTGTTTTTCGTAATCTTCGCCACCATATACTAAACCTAAGTTAAGATTACAGTGCGGCGCTAAAATTTTAGCATCTTTGTGTATCTGAATCGCAAGCTCCCGAGTAGGGGCCATGATCAGGGCTCTTGGATGTTTACTAGGTGCTTTGCTAGATTGTAATAACCGATGGCACGTGGCAGTTAAAAACGCCAACGTTTTGCCTGTACCCGTTTGAGCTTGGCCCGCGATATCGCGTCCATCACAAATAAAAGGTAGGCATTTTGCTTGAATAGGTGTGCAATATTCAAACCCATTCTCGGTTAAACCGGCAACCACTTCCGGTGCGATAGCAAAGTCTGAAAACTTTTTATCGGTTAAATGTGTCTTAGTCATAGCGTTTAAGCATAACGTTTAAACTTGCAATAAGAAACAAGAGTGTTTAAATACGCACTAAATATTTCGCCTAACTAAATCGGAGAGCGCAATGAGCGAGAAAATAATCCAAATTACTGACGATAGCTTTGAAGCTGACGTATTACAATCAGACAAACCAGTACTAGTTGATTTCTGGGCTGAATGGTGTGGACCTTGTAAAATGATCGCCCCTATTCTTCACGAAGTTGCTGATGAATACGACAGCCGTGTGACTGTTGCTAAATTAAATATTGACCAAAATGCTGGCACACCGCCAAAGTTTGGTATTCGTGGTATCCCTACTTTACTTCTTTTCAAAGATGGTCAAGTAGCTGCAACGAAAGTAGGTGCTCTTTCAAAAACTCAACTTATCGAGTTTTTAGAAAACAACATCTAACGGTAAGCTAGAACAATAAAAAGGGCTTTTTTGCCCTTTTTTAAATTTATTTTGTATAAAGACTGGACGCTTTGCCAGTGAACTGCTAGTTTATAAAGCCAACTAATCCTTAGTTATATTCAACAAACCTCACTCAACGATCAAAGCGATTTTGAGTATGACAACTGTAATAAAGAACCCACCAATATGCATTTACGCGAATTAAAAGACAAGTCGATTAAAGAGCTTGTAGACTTAGCTGAGTCCATGGGGCTCGAAAACGTAGCCCGCTTAAGAAAGCAAGATATCATTTTTGCCATTCTTAAATCCCATGCCAAAGGCGGAGAGAATATCTTCGGCGGCGGTGTATTAGAGATTTTACAAGATGGTTTCGGCTTCTTAAGATCATCAGAAGCCTCTTACTTAGCTGGGCCAGATGACATTTATGTTTCACCTAGCCAAATTCGCCGTTTCAGCATGCGTACTGGCGATTCAATTTCAGGCCTTATTCGTCCACCTAAAGACGGTGAACGTTACTTTGCTTTACTCAAAGTAAATGAAGTTAACTTTGATAAACCTGAAAACTCTCGAACTAAAATTCTTTTTGAAAACCTTACTCCACTACATGCAAACGAACGTTTTCGCATGGAACGTGGTAACGGCAGTAAAGAAGATATTACAGCCCGTGTACTTGATTTAGCATCTCCTATTGGCCGCGGCCAACGTGGCTTGTTAGTAGCTCCGCCAAAAGCGGGTAAAACAATGCTACTTCAAAATATTGCGCAATCAATTACGCATAATCATCCTGATGTAACATTAATGGTTTTACTTATTGATGAACGTCCGGAAGAAGTAACAGAGATGCAACGCCTAGTTAAAGGTGAAGTTATTGCATCAACGTTTGATGAACCAGCTTCTCGTCACGTACAAGTTGCCGAAATGGTTATCGAAAAAGCAAAACGCCTAGTTGAACATAAAAAAGATGTTGTTATCTTATTGGATTCAATCACTCGTTTAGCACGTGCTTATAACACCGTTATTCCTTCATCAGGTAAAGTACTTACTGGTGGTGTTGACGCTAACGCATTACATAAACCTAAGCGCTTCTTTGGTGCTGCACGTAACGTTGAGGAAGGTGGTAGCTTAACAATCATAGCTACAGCTCTTATCGATACCGGCTCTAAAATGGATGAAGTTATCTACGAAGAGTTTAAAGGTACTGGTAACATGGAACTTCACCTTAACCGTAAAATTGCGGAAAGACGTGTATTCCCTGCTATCGACTTTAATCGTTCAGGCACTCGTCGTGAAGAATTACTAACAAAACCAGATGAGCTTCAAAAGCTTTGGATTTTACGTAAAATTGTTCATGACATGTCAGAAATTGATGCGATGGAATTCTTAATCGATAAACTATCGATGAGCAAAACCAATGATGAATTTTTTGATTCGATGAGACGCCAATAAAGCGTTTTAGCTGAATAAAAAAAGCGCCTAAGGCGCTTTTTTTATGTCGGGATCAAACACAGTTTAACTTTCGTTATACTTTTTAAGTACACTCTGCAGCGTATCAACGAGCGCTTTAAAGTCATTCGCACTACTTTTTTGGGTCCTGCGTAAAAGGGCTCTATCTAAACTTTGAGCCGATTGCGCAATTTCATCTAAACCAAACATTTGCGCCGCTCCTAAAATGCGATGACTATCTTTTTGTAGCGCGGCTAAATCTTCACTTATAAAATGCTGAGTAATCGTTTCACTCTCCAAAGCAAAGCTTTGCTTAAAACTTATCACAAGATCGCTCATATCAACTTCATTTTGCTTTGTAATTGGCTGATCTTCTGCATTATGTAGGTGACTAGAAAGCGCTTTATAAAATGACTCTTTATCTATCGGTTTACCTAAGTAACCACTAAACCCTAATTCTAAATAGCCATCCACTTCATGACTCATAGCATTTGCAGTTAAAGCAAAAATAGGCCGCTCAAAACCACACTGTTTTAATAGCTGAAAAGCAGAACGCCCATCCATCACAGGCATTTGAATATCGAGTAGCACTAAATCAGGATACTCTTTTAAGCACTGCTCTACCGCTTGCTCACCGTTTTCAACGGCAATAACCTCGAGCCCCATTGAACGTAAATAGCGGCTTATTAACCTTCGATTATCAGGGTGATCTTCTGCAAGTACAACACGCCCTGCCAATTGCTTATTTACCTTTGGAGCGCTTTGAGTTTCAATCAGGCTTTGCGATTTATTTACTTCTGCGCACGGTAAAAAGAACGAAAACTGACTGCCCTTTTTGTATTCGCTTTGTACACTGATATAACCGCCCATCATCGCGGCTAATTGTTGCGATAAGCTAAGGCCTAACCCTGTCCCCCCAAAGCGACGGCTAATACTGTTATCAGCTTGGCTAAAGCATTCAAAAATAAGCTTTAACTGTTTAGAGCTCATACCAATACCGGTATCTTTTACAATAATCACTAGCCCTTGTTCACTCTTATTTAAAGCAATAATGATTTGGCCAGCGTGAGTAAACTTAATAGCATTAGCACATAAATTTATAAGAATTTGTTTTACGCGTATTAAATCCAGTTTAGTGTAAAACTCATTACCCACTTGATTGTCTAAAATGAGGCGTAGATTTTTTGCTTTTGCTTGAGTGATAAACATTGCATGTACGTCATTTACAAGCTCTACAATATCAAAGCACGAAATATTTAACTCTAATCTATTGGCTTCAATTTTACTTAAATCGAGTACATCATTTATTAAGCTTTTTAAATGGTCACTGTGACGCTGAATTACTCTTAGTTCATCTTTAAGTGACTCAGGCTCATATAATTCATTAATTAAAGCATCTGTTTGCCCTAAAATAGCCGTTAGTGGAGTGCGGATTTCGTGGCTAATATTGGCCAAAAACTGGCTTTTAACATCGTTAGCTTCTCTTAGCTCCTGTGCTATTGCCTGTAACTCGGCAGTGCGCTGCGTAACTTGCTCTGTTAACTGCTGCTTAGCACGTTTTTCTGCGCCACGGCGGTAAAGCGCAATACCAGTTACAACAACCAAAAGTAATAGTAAAAAAGAGAATAAAGTAAGCTGAGAACGCTGCGACATTTTTAGCTCTTGCACACGTCGATCTTGTTTAAGTTTTTCTATCTCTTGGTTTAATTGGGTTGCTTTAAATTGATGCTGAAGTACCGCTAATGCATTTATAATTGCTGTACTTCTGAGTTTTCGTAGCTCACTAATATATTCTTGTTGCAAGGCCATTGCGCTTGAATAATCGCCTTTACTGGCTTCAAGTAGTGCTTTAGTCCCTAAACCCTCCCTAATTATTCGCTCACTGCCATATTCGTGGGCAAGTGAAATAGCTCTATCTAAACTTATTTTCGCCTCTTCTAAGTTGCCTTTAACAAACTGAATTTTACCAAGCGCATGTAGCGCATTAAGCTCTAAATTATGGTTACCTATTTTAAGCGCATAGTACTCACCTAATTTAGCTTGCTCGTACGCTTCATCTACTTTTTTTAACACTAAATTAGTATTTGCCAAGTTGGTATATTGCGTAGATAACTTATTGTAATCATTGGCTGAAATATAATAACGCAGCGCTAGCTGGTAATAATGAAGTGCTAAGTCAAATTGATTACTCTCCATATGAGCAACACCCATATTGTTGTATACCTGCGCAATACCGCTTTTATCATCTAACCGCTGATAAACTTTAAGTACATCTTGATAAAGACTAAATGCACTATCGTAGCGTGATAAGCGTATATAAACGCCAGCTATATTAAGTAATATGTCGGTTTGATCTTGCTCACTACCGTGCGCTTCGTAAATAGCTTTTGCCTTTAAGTAAAACTCTAGGGTATCGCCTAGCTTATTCATATTAAAATAAGCCAAACCAATATTATTTAGTAAATTTGCTTGTTCAAGTAGTTGTTCATTTTTTTCAGCTAATACTAGGGTGCGGGTATATTCACTTATGGCCTTTTGAAATAAGCCTTGATAAAAAAGTGCTACACCTTGCATTTTTATTGCACGAAAGTGCTCGTCAGGAAAGAAAGTATCTGAAGTGTTTTTTTCTAATAATTTAAAATAGTGTAAAGATTCTTTAAAATTATCAGCCGATAACGCACTATTACCTAATGCCGAATAAACAGCGACACGCTCTTTTTTAGAAACGTTTTTATTAGCAAGTAACGTATTTGCTAATTGTAATTTAGGCTCCCACTGCACTTCGTTTTTGAATTGCTCAAATAACGAATCACTATTTTGGGCATAGCTAGGAGCTATTAGTACACAGCATATAGTAAATAAGAGGCATTTAAACTTGCCCAGCATAATTTTAATCCTTCAAACCGTTACTTATATCAGTGTAATCTTTATTGAAGATACACTAACTACTAGGGCCTAAACAATGCTTAACCCACTGATTGATGAGATTTTTGAGCTGATATTAACAAGGCAGGTTTGGCAAGTTCATACTTTAGCAGCAGAACTGACAAACCGCAGCGCAATAACAACACTCGATAAAAGCCCTGAACGTGATTTATTTAAACGTAACTTTTTAATTATGAATGCATTGTACCAACTGCAGGCACAATTACGCCCTCAAAGTTTACTCATTTCAACTCTGCATATCGAGCTTTTAGAAAAAGAAGATAATAGTTTAGTAACAACGAACGAAAATTTGCGAGATTATTATTTAGATTGGCGTAATTACGATACCGGTGAAGAGAAAATTGATGAGCTTTTGAATAGTTTTTGGCGTCAGTTTAAAACGACATCACCACAACAAGTATTAAATGACAATGAATTTAAAGCGTTGGCTTTAGAATGGAAGTTACCTGAAAATTTCACTCTTAAAAACGTTCAAAAGCGCTGGAGACAACTTGCATTACAGATGCACCCAGATAAACCAAATGGTTGTGAAGTTAAGTTTAAAAAAATAAAATTACAATACGAGCAGCTAAAGGTAGCTGCTCGCTAATTTGTTAATTTAGCTATTTAAATTAACGAGTAAGGCGACGAGCGCGTATTTTACGCCCTTTAATGTTGCCTTCGGTTAGTTTGCGAAGTGCTGGTTTTGATGAGTTACGTTCAACAGCAACAAATGCTACGTTATCAAGTACGTTAATTTTACCTACTTGACGACCTGCAACCCCATCCTTACCTGTTAGAGCACCAAGAATATCGCCTGCACGTACTTTTTGCTTTTTACCTGAATCAATCATCAAAGTAACCATTTCAGGGCGGTACGGCGGTTTATCTAATAAATTAAACGGCGGCATTTGCTCTGGAGTAATATCACGCTCGTAATGATCGCCAATTTGTGCAATTTTAAACGCTTCAGCTTCACCGTAAATAGAACAAGCAATGCCCTTTTTACCAGCACGTCCAGTTCGGCCAACACGGTGAACATGTGTTTGCGTGTCATGTGCTAAATGGTAGTTAATAACCATATCCATGTCATCAATATCTAAACCTCGTGCAGCAACATCGGTTGCAACAAGTATTGAAGCACTTTTATTTGAAAAGTGAATTAGCGTACGTTCACGATCGCGTTGCTCTAAATCACCGTGCAATGCAACAGCGCTGAAGCCTTCGTCAGCTAAATCATCACACACTTGTTGAGTTTCTACTTTGGTATTACAAAATACAACACAGCTTTGTGGTGTAAATTTAAGAAGTAATAACTTAAGCGTTGGATAGCGCTGCTTATTGTTATCCATTTTGTAGAAGTACTGCTTAATTGTGCTTTTGGCTTGCTCTTCTTCTACTTTAACCATTTCTGGATTTTTAAGTACACGCTTAGCAATTGCTTCAATAGCTCTTGGGAAAGTAGCACTAAATAACAATGTTTGACGATTTTGTGGAATACGCTCAATAATTGCATCAAGTGTGTCTTGAAAACCCATATCAAGCATTTGATCAGCTTCATCAAGCACCAATGTTTCCACATCATCTAAACGTAGAGTACCTTTACGAATATGGTCATCAACACGCCCTGGCGTGCCAACAATAATATGCGCGCCATGTTCAAGTGAACCTATTTGCGGGCCAATTGAAACACCACCACATAACGTCAATATTTTAATGTTATGAATGCCGCGCGCTAATTTACGCATTTCTACCGCAACCTGCTCGGCAAGTTCGCGAGTCGGACACAAGACTAAAGATTGAATACGAAAGCGTTTTACGTTTAATTTAGCTAACACACCCAAGCTAAACGCAGCAGTTTTACCTGAACCGGTTTTTGCCTGAGCAATGATGTCTTTACCAGCAAGTACAGGCGGCAAACTTTGCGCTTGTACAGGTGTCATGTGGGCATAGCCAAGTGTTGATAAGTTATCAACGAGTCCAGCCGGTAAAGCCAAAGATGAAAAAGCAGTTGAAGTCACAGTAAGTTCCATAGCAATAAAATAACATGGGAGAAAGCCCCACTAATATGCAGCTTATAATAGCAGAATTCGTAATTGGCAACCATTAACAAACACATTATAAAACATGTTAATGAAAGGTGTTGAAAATGATAGTAGTTTGCATTAAGATCGCGATTGTTTTTTACATACCTGCGCTGGAAGCAATTAATGAAACTGAATTCTATTTACATAGCACTATTAGCAAGCATTACAACAAGCACATATGCAAACACTACCGACCTTGAACGCATAGAAGTAAAGGGTAGCTACTTTAACGATTACAAAGTAGATAACGCTAATGGCGCAATGAGAACATCAGCTTCATTACTTGAAACTGCACAATCTGTCACTGTAATAACCGACACTATTATTAGTGAACAGCTTGCCACTACACTTGGCGAAGTACTCACAAATGACGCAAGCTTAACTGCAGGCTCACAACAACGAAATCGTGAAGTATTTAACTTACGCGGCTTTGAGCTGAGCTCATCGACAGGTTATTTACGCGACGGTCATCAGCATTGGTCGCACTATCAGCAACCAATCGAAATTTTGCAACAAGTTGAAGTAATTAAAGGCCCATCAAGCATTTTATATGGTCAGTCAGGCCCAGGTGGCTTGGTTAACATGGTAACTAAAAAGCCTACAGCACAAACATTATTTAATGCCAGTGCCGATGTAGATCAGCATGGGTCAACGCGCTTTATGGTTGATGCTGCAGGTGCATTAACTGAATCAGAAGATTTACGTGCTCGCGGGATTTTAGTAAAGCAAGACGTTGACTACTGGCGTGAATACCAAAATGGTGAAAACCGTGAGCGTGACCGCTTTTTAGGTGCTTTAGTTGTAGATTACGATATTAGCGATAACGCATTAGTACGTGTGCATTACGACCGCACAGATGACGATGCAGGTTTAGATACTGGTGCATGGATAGATGATAATGCTAATGTAATTGGTAGCGATAAAACAATCCGTGATATGTCTTGGGCGTTTACCGATATTACCGTAGAAAACCTAGGTGTAGACCTAGAAGTATTTTTAACCGATAACTGGCAAGTAAAACTTGGCTATAACGAACAAACGTTTGAGCGCCAACGCTTTGAGTCAGCACCTCGCATGCCTAGTGGCTTTGCTGAAGGTGACAGCTATGAATCTCGTCCTTACGACCGTTTTGACGATTGGCAATTTAAAACTGCATTTATTGATTTTATTGGGGAATTTAAAACAGGTAGCTTACAGCATCAGTTTTTAATTGGCGCAAACTCGCTAGATTACTACTACGGGCAACGCCGTACTTCTGCTGACTACTTTGATTTTTCTGCAGGACAAGCAGAACCATCACGCCCATCTGTAAGTTATAAAACAGATGATACAGTAAGCGAAACTGAATACGACTATTACGGTATTTACGTTCAGGACTTAATTTCGTTCTCACCACAATGGCAATTATCGCTAGGTGGCCGTTACGATAAACAAACACGAGAAGGTGCAGATAACGAGTCATTTGTACCAAAGGTAGGTGTGCTTTATCATCCAAATACTTCGGCAACTATATATGCTAGTTACTCAGAAGGTTTTGAGCCTCAAGGTAGTGAAACTCTGATTGATGAAACCGATGTAAATAATGGCATGAAGCTAGATGCCATTACCTCAGAGCAAAGAGAGATTGGTATTAAATGGCAATTATTTGATGACCGTTTACTGCTTACAGGTGCACTTTTTGATATTAGTAAAGAAGGCACACTTGTTAGCGAACAGCTTGAGACACCTATTGGCTCATTCACAAGTGAAACAAACCAAGTGGGTGAACAACGCCATAAAGGTGTTGAAGTAAGCGCACAAGGTGCTGCTACTGACCGCTTATTTGTTATGGCATCAACTATGTATCTAGATGCTAACTTTGAACGCGATGAAGTATTGGAAGGTAAGCGCCCTACCGATGCACCAAAATGGTCGGCATCTCTGTGGACTCGTTATGAATTAAACGACGCCATTGCCATTAACGCTGGCGCTTTTTACGAAGGCGAGCGCTTTGCAGATAGCGATAATACAATTACTAAAGATGCATATACACGTGTTGATGTTGGCGCCACTTATAAGTTTAACTTAAGCAATACCGATATTAACTTACGCCTTAACATCGAAAACTTATTTGATAAAAGCTATTTAGGTGGTGGCGGCACGAGTAATGTAACTGTTGGCGAGGGTACAAATCTTCGTTTAGCAGCGCAATTTAGCTTTTAAATAAATGCCTTAAATAACAGTGTTAAAATATAGCCCGCGTACATTTACGCGGGCTTTTTTTATATCTAAACGTTTATACCTAACAGCATTAAACCTATTACAAAGCCTATTCATCTCATCTATTTTTTATAATGTTTGTTACATGTTCTAATAGCGCTAATTATTAAAAAGGCTTACCCAAATGAAAAAATTAATTACCGCACTTCTGCTTACTAGCAGTATGGCTGCAAACGCTAACAACGCCGAATTTACCCAAAAGCAATTACAACAAGTCAATGAAGTGCGCACCTCTGCTCTAAATAGTGATCTAAGCTATAAATTACTAGAGTCATTAACAACTGAGGTTGGCCCTCGCTTACCTGGTACTGAAAATGATAAAAAAGCAGTGGCATGGGCTCAAGCTAAATTTAATGAGCTTGGTTTTGATAAAGTATGGCTTGAAGAAGCGACTTTTCCTGAATGGCGCCGTTATAGCGAAAGCGGAAAAATACTAACACCAAGCGAGCAACCTCTACATTTAACTGCATTAGGTAACAGTATAAGCACGCCTAAAGATGGGATCACAGCGCCAGTAGTCTTATTCGAAACACTTGATGAGCTAATTGCAGCACCTGCAAATAGCCTAAAAGGTAAAATTGCGTATATTAATTACCGCATGAACCGCGATATAGACGGGAATGGTTACGGACCTGCTGTAAAAGCACGTGGCACAGGCGCTATAGAAGCGTCTAAAAAAGGCGCTGTTGCCTACATGATGCGCTCGGTAAGTACCGGTCATCATCGTTTTGCACACACTGGCGGTAGTTACTACAAAGAAGGTGTTACAAAAATACCTAATGTAACCATTGCTAACCCAGATGCCGATCAGATTGCACGACTCATTGCTTTAGATAAAGACGTATCGGTAAATATTAATGTGCAAACCGAAAGCCTTGGTGAAGGCACAGGTTATAACGTTATTGGCCAATTTAATGGTACCGAAAACCCTGAGCAATATGTATTAATTGGCGGGCATTTAGATTCTTGGGACTTAGGGACTGGCGCACTAGATGACGGTGCAGGCGTTGCGCTAACAATGGCAGCCGCTAAACATATTAGCGATGTAAAACGTCCTAAGCGCAGTATTCGTGTGGTACTTTTTGCAGCTGAAGAGCTAGGTCTTTGGGGTGCAAAAGCTTATTTTGCAGAGCATAAAAACGAGCTAAGCAATATTGTTGCAGCAGCTGAGTCTGATTTTGGCGCCGATGTTGTATATGCTTTTGAATCGAACGTAAGCGCAGAGTCACTTCCTGTAGTGCGTGCTATTGCAAAAGAACTTTCGCCGTTAAATATTGAGCATATTGGTAAAAACCAAGCGAATGGTGGCCCTGATCTAATTCCACTTAAAGCAGCAACCTCAGCACCTATTTTTGAACTTGCTCAAGATGGTACAGATTACTTTGATTACCACCATACAGCTGACGATACGCTTGATAAAGTAACACCTGCTAAGCTGCGTCAAAATACCGCTGCATACGCTGTATTTGCTCTAATGGCTGCTGATTCAAAAACAACAATTAAGCCTAAAGCTCAAAATAAGTAATAACAGACATACTTACTTACAGTTTGTGGCTTTAACTAACACGCTTCTTGTTTTACCTTTAGGTAATTAAACAAGGAGCGTGCTTTATGTTACTTTTCAACACGAGTGAATCATTTCCACATTTTGCACAAACAACACGCTGCCCTCATTGTCAAAGCGACGCCTACCATTTAGTAAATAAAAGCCGCTATTTACGATTTAGCATTTTACCTATGCTTGCCTTAAAATTAAGCTATAAACGCGAGTGCTATCAATGCGGAAAAAGCGAACCTGTAAAAATAACGCAACTACCGTTAATAGAAAAACTAAGCCTACCTAAATACTTTATTGGTGTATTTTTATTACTTTGGATTGTTTTATTTTTTTATCAACAGCACCTTAATAGCGAGACTCGAAAGGAAGGCTATTTAAATACGCCTAAAATATATGATACTTACTTAGTACACGCCGACAAATTTACACACGAGCCCTGGACCCTAACCAATTTAAGAATTGCTCAAGTTTTAAGTTTTGATAAACAGTTTATTACCTTTCAGATAAGCAACTACAGCTATAAACGTAATAATAGTATTACTTTGGCAATGCGTACTAGCCAGCTAATTCAAGACAATTACTTTTCCACTAAAACAATCACCCTCCCTCGTAATGAAGTAGCACGCCTTTACAACGACGAAGCTATTTACGACGTGCTGCGCCCCTATGCCAACATCCTTTATGGTGGGTTTGTGATGCATCCTCCCAAACCTAAGCCACTATATAAAGGCTTAAAGCTCGATAAAAACAATCAACAAGGCATTATTTATTTTAAAGATGGTTTGTTTGTTGAAGCATTTAATAGCTTTAAACAAGCTGCTGAAGCGGGCTCTCAATGGGGGCAATTAAATTTAGCGCAAATGTATCGTGATGGTCAGGGAATAGATCAGGATCAACAGCAGGCTATTTATTGGTACAAAAAGGCCATTGAGCAAAAAAATACTAAAGCACAATTTGAATTGGAATCTCTTTGTAAAATAGCTAACTGTGAATGAGTGAATTTCAATATAGCTGGCGCAACAAGTACGCCAGCTTGGAATTATTTTTTAAATAACTTTGTATAACCTACATGTATAAGCACAACAACTAAGCCAGCAATCACGCCTAGCAAACCATCAAACAATAGAGGAGCTAATACCTCTCCTGTACCGCCAGCAACAGATTGGGCATAGTTTGTTACATCGACTTGAGTATGATGCAGTAACTCAACACCATGTACTAAAATCCCGCCACCGACTAAAAACATCGCGATGGTGCCCGCAAATGCTAAAAACTGCATCAACCTAGGCGCTGCTGCGAGTAAGCCTTTCCCAAGTAATTCTTTAAATTTATTAGCTGTTACCTTTGATTGGTTGAGTAAATAAAGTCCGGCATCATCCAGTTTTACAATACCTGCCACTAAGCCATAAACACCAATAGTCATTATAATTGCGATAACACAAAGCACTAAAGCTTGATTAAGCAATGTAGCACCTGCCACAGTACCTAAAGTAATCACAATAATTTCGGCAGAAAGAATAAAGTCGGTTCTTATTGCCCCTTTTATTTTTTGTTTTTCGTACTCAACTAAATCTAACTTTTCATCTTCGTCTACCGCCTCACTGTTATGAGGCAAAAACTTAGCAAATACTTTTTCAGCTCCCTCAAAACATAAAAACAAACCACCCATCATTAGAAGCGGTGTTATTAACCAAGGCAGCCATACGCTTATTAATAAAGCAGCGGGTACGAGTATCGCTTTATTTAAAAATGAGCCCTTTGCCACAGCCCAAACAACCGGTAATTCACGCTCTGCTGCTACACCTGTAACCTGCTGTGCATTGAGCGCTAAGTCATCGCCTAATACACCCGCTGTTTTTTTTGTTGCAACCTTACTCATTGTCGCAATGTCATCAAGTAAAGTGGTTATATCATCTAATAACGTTAAAAGGTTAGTGCCTGCCATAAAGCTTCCGAGCTCAAAAAATATTGCTATAAACATAACTTAAAGCGCTACTTTCACCAACGGTTAATTTTGCTTTGTTATTCTTACATTAGATTAAAATTTTGCCCTGTGTTTTAACTAACGTTTAAAGAAGATGGGAGGAAAAATGAAAGTATATTTAGCATTAATCGCTATTTTACTAAGCTTAACCGCATGTAGTGATTTAAAAACCAGTACTGCTTACCAATGCGATGATGAGAGCGTAAAACTCAATATTATTAATAATTCTGAAGCCGAACTTATCTTTAACAATAAAGTGCATGTACTTAATCACGAAAAAAGTGCCTCAGGGAATAAATATATAAGTGAAGAGGTACTGTTTTGGGGTAAGGGTAAGGAAGCCATGTTAATCATTGCAGGTAAAAAAAGACAGTGCACCAAGGTTTAACATAAAAACAACCAATAAATTACAATAATGCTACAATAATTAAAGACCCATTATTGTGATGAAGTTATGCGTTCAATTGCGATCAAACATAAAATAATTTTAGCCTTTACAGCCATTGGCATATTGGTGCTAACAAGTAGTGTATTTTTTTATTGGTCATTAAACAAAATTAGCGTTAACAATACCCGAACCGAAAAATTAGCGGTTCCGGTACAACAGTTCAGCAAAGATTTAAGGTTATCATTACTGTCTATTACCAAATTTAACGCCTTAGCTTACAGCCAAGCAAACCTTGATTTACTTCAACAAAATAAAAAACAGGCGCAAGTTGAGCAACAACAATTTAGCGATATGCTCAATTCGTTAAGCACTCAACTAAATCAACAAATAACAATGCAAAATTTACTCACCAGTACCAACGCAGGTTTCGAGCAACTGACTGAAGTAAGTGTCGCAATGTTTAGCGCTAAAGAGCGTAAGTTTGTAGCGCAAAATTCCACCATAGAATTATCAGCAACGTTTAACGAGCAACTTTACAATTTAAGTTCTAACTTACTTGATATAGAACTTTTAGAAGTGCCTGTAAAACAGCAGGCATTACTTAATGCTATGTTTGGAACAGCGACCCGTATAGACGATTTATTGTTTAACTTAAGTAATAATATAAAAAGCATTACTCAAACTACAAGTATCAATGATTTAAATAGCCATCAGCAAGATACCCTATTTCTACTAGATAACATCCAACCTAATTTCACCTATTTAGAGCAACAAGCCCTACCTTTTAATAATGCGTTTAATGCTAAAAATTTAACGGCTAAGTTTAATCAATTAAGAGAGTTACTTAACAACGATACAGGAATTTATGCCCAACAAAATAAAGTACTCAAAAGTACTATTGCTGCGGCTCAAAATTTTGAACACTTTCAACAGCAATTTATAACAACAGAAGGTCAGCTTATTGAACTTAATAAATTGGCTGATGAGCGCTTTAATGCCTTACAAACTAATGCAAAGGCCGCCATAAATACAGGGATCAGTTCTGTAGTAATTATTACGATTGTTTTAATTATATTGATTATCGCCATCTCTATTTTTACAACTCGCGCAATGCTAAAACCGCTTAAAAAAGTAAACCGCGATTTAGCCCGAATCGCCTCAGGTGATTTATCAAAGCGAAGCCACCCACGTAGTAAAGATGAATTTGGTACTTTGCTAAATAACATAAATAAACTCAGTGAAGACCTTACTAACCTAATTGGTGCAATTAGTAGTGACGCCCACGAGCTAGACCGCAGCGCTATTAAAACCAGTGAAAAAGGTCAGCAAATGACGGTTGTTGCACAACAGCAGTTAGAGCGAAGCGCGCAGGCAACATCGCTTGCACAAAATATGCTAATCAACTCACAAGCGGTTTATGAACAAGCAGATAAAACATCAAGTGAAATAACAAACGCATCGCAATTTGCAAATGATGTAAACGAGATTGCTAATCAAAATAGTCTAAGTATAGAAACTTTATTGCAGCGTCTTGATAAAGCAGTAGGCAGCACAGAAGAACTCGCACAGTACACCCAGCTTATTGAAGCCATTGTTGAAACAATTAGTAGCATTGCCGAGCAGACTAACTTACTTGCACTTAATGCTGCAATTGAAGCAGCGCGAGCGGGTGAAAACGGACGCGGGTTTGCTGTAGTTGCTGATGAGGTTCGATCATTAGCTGCACGTACACAAACCTCGACTAGCGAAATAAACACCATGATCCAAACATTGCAACAACACACTAAAACAACTCAAGAACACATTACTGATGGCCAACACCAAGCCAAGCAATGTGTTAAAAACAGCACTGAACTAAATAAAGCCGTAGAGCGTATTAAAAGCACATTGTTGTCTGTTAATCAGATGAGTGAGCAAATTGCTCATGCATCACATGAGCAATTGACTAACAGTGGCGACATTCAACAAATAATGGCAAAGGTGACAGAGCAAGCAACCTTGAATGCCCAAAACGCGACAACCCTAGCAAGCGAAAGTGAAGACGTAAACCAACTTGCACACTCTTTAACGAGTGCCGTAGAGCGCTTTAAGTTTTAAGTGCAAGTAATGACTTGGCTTGCATGAAATGGGTATAATACTTTAACTCTTTTGCTTAATAGCGGCCCACAATGAAATATAAAGATCTACGTGATTTTATCGATTTGCTTGAAAAAAAAGGCGAACTTAAACGTATCACCCAAGAAATCGACCCGTATCTTGAAATGACCGAAATATCTGATCGCACCTTACGTGCAAAAGGCCCAGCGTTATTATTTGAAAACCCAAAAGGCTACGATATGCCGGTACTTACCAACTTATTTGGTACACCAAAACGCGTAGCAATGGGCATGGGCCAAACAGATGTTAGCGAGCTTCGCGAAGTGGGTAAGCTACTCGCTTTTTTAAAAGAACCTGATCCACCAAAGGGTATTAAAGAAGCACTAGGCGCTATACCTATTTTTAAGCAAGTGCTTAATATGCCTGCAAAAGAAGTTAAAAAAGCACCTTGCCAGCAAGTAGTTTTAGAAGGTGATGATGTAGATTTAACTAAATTACCTATTCAACATTGCTGGCCAGGTGATGCAGCGCCATTAATTACTTGGGGCCTTACCGTTACTAAAGGGCCTTATAAAAAGCGCCAAAATTTAGGTATTTATCGCCAGCAATTATTAGGCAAAAATAAAATAATTATGCGCTGGTTGTCACATCGTGGTGGCGCGCTTGATTTTCAAGAATGGTGTAAAGAAAACCCAGGGCAACCCTACCCTGTATCGGTAGCATTAGGTGCCGATCCTGCCACTATATTAGGTGCCGTAACGCCTGTACCTGACACTCTAAGCGAATATGCATTCGCTGGGTTATTACGTGGCAGCAGAACCGAAGTTGTAAAATCTATTTCAAATGACCTACAAGTCCCTGCCAGTGCAGAAATAGTACTTGAAGGTTACATAATGCCTGGTGAAATGGCGCCAGAAGGCCCTTATGGTGACCATACCGGTTACTATAATGAAGTCGATGACTTTCCAGTAATGACGGTCACTCATTTAACGCATCGTAAAGATCCTATTTATCACAGCACATTTACCGGCCGTCCGCCTGATGAGCCTGCTATTTTAGGTGTGGCACTTAATGAAGTGTTTGTGCCGATACTACAAAAGCAATTCCCTGAAATTGTCGACTTTTACCTTCCGCCTGAAGGGTGCTCATATCGTATGGCGATTGTAACAATGAAAAAACAATATCCAGGCCATGCTAAGCGCGTGATGATGGGAGTTTGGTCGTTCTTACGTCAGTTTATGTACACCAAATTTGTAATCGTCTGCGATGACGATGTTAACGCCCGCGATTGGGAAGATGTTATTTGGGCTATAACAACCCGAATGGATCCAGCGCGTGATACAACATTAATAGAAAACACACCTATTGATTATCTCGATTTTGCATCACCAGTCTCAGGTCTTGGTTCAAAAATGGGAATGGATGCTACCAATAAATGGCCTGGCGAAACCACCCGCGAATGGGGCGAGCCTATTGTTATGGATAAAGACACCAAAGACCGCGTAGATGATATTTGGGAAAGCCTTAATATTGTTTAAGTGTTTATATGTAAGTACATATCAGGCTATAAAATAACCCTGCAGATATGCTAGAATCGAGCTATTCGATTGCGTATCTGCTGTTACAAGCGCTGCTAAAAGGTAAAAAATGCAAACATTAAAAGCTGAAGTTGTAGCTATCAGCCCACTTACAGAATTTGTTCATAAAGTAATTTTAAAGCCACAACAACCTGTGACCTTTGAAGCTGGCCAATACATGCAACTCGTATTAGGCGAAAAAGACAAACGTGCTTTTTCTATAGCTAGTCGCCCTTCACAGTGCGATGCAATAGAACTGCATATTGGCGCCTCAGGTGCCGATTCGTATGCAATGCAATCGTTAGAGCATTTACGAAACGCCCATACCACAGGGCAGTTAGTAGACATTGAAGCTGGCTTGGGTATTTCACAGTTGCGCCTGCAATGTGAGCGCCCTATTATTTTACTCGCCGGTGGTACTGGTTTTTCATACGCAAAATCAATGGCTGATCATTTAGCTGAAATAAAATGCGACCGTCCTGTATTGTTTTACTGGGGCGTAAAAGAAGAATCTGCTTTATATGCACATACAGAAATGCAAACATGGGCAGATAGCCATGAGAACTTTAAGTTTATTCCTGTAGTAGAAAATCCATCTGCTAATTGGCAAGGACACACTGGCTATGTACACAAAGCAGTAATGCAAGATATTGTGTCACTAGAACCATACGATATTTATATGGCAGGTCGTTTTGACATGATAGGTATTGTCCGTGATGACTTTATTACTCATGGTGCAATTCGTGAAAACATGTACGCAGATGCATTCGCATTTATCAAATAATTGAAATTTACTTTCAGTTATAAATAAAGGCACCTAATCGGTTAATGCCAGTCAGTTAAGCTGACTGGCATCTTTCTTTTTATGGGGATACTTAGATGGTTTTGGCTTAACCCATCGGGGATATCTTCTATCCTCTCGTCTAGCTGGAAGCTTAAATAAGACCAGTGTATCGAGTAAGTGCTGCCAGTGTATTGGAATGTTCCCTGGGCTCATTATAGATACTGACGAGAAATACTGAATGACAGCCATCGAACTGCTAGAGAAACTAAGCTGGTTAGGCCATATCCCTGTGACTGTCGCCGCCATCGTCATTATTCTTCGTATTAAATTATAGGCGAGTAACACGGCCCATAGCTCCTGACGCACCATGTCTGGACGCTTACTTCTTAAATGGTATGCGCTATCAAGCATGGTTTGTTTGATTTCTCTAAACCCAAGTTCTATCTCCCAACGATGACAATATAATTCAACAATTTCATTACCTGGATAACGCAATCTATCCGTCATCGAGGTTAATATACGGTAGCTTTTGCCCTTTATTGTTTTGCTGATTAATCTCGCTTTAATCGTTTCAGGAACATCGGGAAAGTTTTTTTGTGCATGCTTTGTGGTTTTCAATTCAATGATATGGTCATTTTTACCCGCGCTGGAGATGATTTCATACTGTAAGTCGGGCCTTGCTGGTATCAGCCAGTGCCTCATCTCCCCAGTTTGATGCCAACGGTTTAACAGGCCTAAAGAATAATATCCTTTATCAAACATAGTCAGTGAATTATCTGGTGTACGTTCAATTAAACGCTCAGCTAATTTCATCTCGTTGGTTTTATAGTTATCAAACTCGCTACTGAGAAGTTGATGGCTGGTCAATTCCATATGACAGACCATGCGTATTTGAGGAAAGGCTGTATCACCGTATTGGTTGCTACCTGAAGAGAAGGCTTTACGATTATCAGGCGTGTCGGCTGTTCGCCACACAACACCGTCAACAGCTAATAGGTTCAAACCATTCCATGTTTCGAATGACTGTTGCTTATACATTGATTGAGCAGATTTATTGAAAACGTGTTTAACGGAATCATCACCTAACCTTTGTCTAGCCTGTACCATCGCACTTGGAGCAACGAGTTGGTTCTTGCCAGGTAACATGATATCTAGCTTATTAGCGATATTCCAAACTGATTCTTTTCGAAACAATGCCATGCCAATAACTGACCACAAAACGGCTTCAAGCGGTAATCTTCGCTTACGAACGGTTGCAATCCCTGCTTGTTGAAAACCTTGTTCAATGATTTCAGGGTCAAGAATTTCTGATAATTTTTCAAAGGTATGGTATCGGCTGCTTTCTTCAAGTGTTGCTTGCAGTGCTTGTTCTATATTCACAAAAAAATCCGTAGTTAGTTTCCTAACTACGGATTTTGCATGATCGTTTGGATCGGTCAACCGGTCATTTTCTTAACTGATCGGCATTAACCTAATCGGTGCCTTTATTTTTATAACAACAAATATTTAATAGTTAAAACCTATCAACTCCATCAATATAAACAATTTCCTAAATCCCTATCTATAAACCATACTTTGTATAGAACATCAGCGGGAGAGACCCAAATGCTAAATACAAAAGTAAAAGATTTTATGCAACGCAAGTTGCCAAATATCACACCAGATACAGAAATGACGACAGCCATAGCAGAACTACAAAAATTTAAACTACTTGGCGCACCAGTATTTGATAAAGATAAATGCTTAGTTGGATTTATATCAGAGCAAGAGCTGTTACAACCACTTACTCAAAGCAGTTATTTTTGTGATGGGATGGTTAAAGTATCGCAGCTTATGCAAACAGAGGTAGTGACCGTTAGCGGCGATACCAACATTATTGAGCTTGCACAGCAGATGCAGCCTGGTAAACCAAAAAACTACCCTGTTGTAGAGGGCATTAAAGTAATCGGTATGATCAGCCGAGCAGATGTACTTAAAGCACTTTACGATAATTACATAAGCTGCCAAACACACTAAATTGCAGATACAAAAATGCCGCTTATATAAAGCGGCATTTTTAATGCTCTTACATTAACGTGCGCTAACGAGTGCTAAAAGTTCTTTTTTATCGCCATCGCTTAAAAATGCTATTTCTAAAGCATTTTTTTGGGCTTTTTCCATATCAGCTTGAGATAAGCCTGCTTTAGGTGCAGCAACGGTATATTCATACTCAATTTCAATACCTTCAACCGCAGGATCATCAGTATTAATACACGCTAAAATACCATGATCTAAAAACTGTTTAAGTGGGTGCTTAGTTAAATCGTTTACTGTACTGGTTTGAATATTACTTGTTAAGCATGACTCAATACCAATACGGTTATCGCGTAAATAATCCATTAGTTTTGGATCTTCAATTGCTTTAACGCCATGCCCTATTCTGCTCGCACCCAACTCATTAATTGCTTGCCAAATACTTGGAGCACCAAGTGCTTCTCCAGCATGGACAGTCGAAGCTAAATACGCATTTCGTACTTGTTTAAAGTGCTCTACAAACAACTCACCCGGGAAGCCAATTTCGTCACCGGCTAAATCAACAGCAACTAAATCATTTTTAAATGCGAGTAATGCATCAAGCTCTTTTTGACACGTTTTTACGCCATAAGTACGCGATAAAATACCAATCAAGTTAGCTTTTATATTTGCGCCTTTTGTTGCTGATTTAATACCATCAACAACTGCCTCTACAACGCCTTCTGGGTGTAAACCTTGGCTTTGTGCCATGTAGTAAGGGCTAAATCGAAGCTCCACATAATCAAGACCTTGTGCTTGTGCATCTTCAATGTTTTCAATTGCGATACGTCTACACGCATCGTAGTCGCCAAGCACAGTAACTCCCCAATCTAACTTTTGTAAAAAAGCCATGAGGTTTGGTTCAGGATCAATAACTTGAACATGAGGGATTAATGCTTCAACGTTATCTGCAGGTAGCTCTATATTAAACTGTCGACCAAGTTCTAATATGGTTTGCGCACGTACATTACCGTCTAAATGGCGGTGAATATCTAGCAAAGGTAATTTTCTATTGATCATAATAGCAACCCAGTTTAGTTAAATTTGCGCGCATGATACGCAGATACAGTTATTTTTCAAGTCTATATGATTTGCGGTAAGTTTTAGCGGTCATATGTCTGCTTTTTGTGCAAAAAAATGATACAGCTTATTTTCCTGATAAGTGGTGCCAAAGAGTTTTAAAAAGCGTATTTGCATCAATAGGTTTGGTAATATAACCATTCATTCCACAAGCTAGTGCCTTTTTAACGTCATCGTCATGGGCGTTCGCCGATAGCCCTATTATGGGTAAATCAATTAACTCTAAATCACGACGAATTACTTTTGTTGCTTTGAGTCCATCCATTTTTGGCATTTGAATATCCATAAGAACAATGTCGTAGCTATTTTCGGCTAGCTTTTCTATGGCCTCAAAACCATCGTTAGCAATGTCGGCAATACAGCCTTTCGTTTTTAAAATAGCATTAGCAACATGCTGATTAAGTGGATTATCTTCTACTAAAAGTAATTTATAGCCTGTAAATGATAATGTACTTACGTCTATTTCGTTGTATTGCTGCTGAATTTGCTCTGCCTTTGGTAAAGGCGATATTAGCGGCAAACTAAATGTAAATGTAGAGCCTTTACCTTCATAACTAACTAAATCAATTGCACCACCCATTAACTCAACTAGTTTTCTGCAAATACTTAATCCTAAGCCTGTACCACCATATTGACGTGAGGTTGAGCTATCAGCTTGCGCGAACGGTTTAAACAATTGTTTCTGTGCTTCGCTACTAATACCAATACCCGTATCGTTAATACTAAAATAAGTCATTTTTTTCGACTGCCAAATTTTCAGAGTGATTTCACCTTCCCCTGTAAATTTAACCGCATTATTGAGCAGGTTCAGCAGCACTTGTTTTAAGCGGATTGGATCGGTATTGATGACCAAATTTGATGTTTTATCAAAATCGAGACTTAACTTTATTGATTTAATATCAGCCTCAAATTGAAGTAAATTAAGCATTTCATCCGCTAAACTCGCTACATTAATAGGCTCTTGCATTAAGTCTAGCTTGCCTGCTTCCATTTTTGAAAAGTCGAGCACATCGTTTAATACCCTCAGTAAAACACCCAGTGCCCCATCTGCTTGCTCTATGTAACTTCTAGCTTGTTGCCAATCATTTTGCTGGAGCGCTAAATAATGCAGCCCTTTTATACCGTTAATAGGGGTACGGACTTCGTGGCTCATATTTGCTAAAAACTGCCCCTTTATATGACTCGCTTCATCTGCTTTTTGTTTTTCTTTGCGTAGTGTATGTGTTTGCTTAGCCACTTGTTCGCGAATTTGTATGTTTGTACCAGTAACTGAAATCAAAAATGTAATCAGTAACCACACAAACAACATACCTACTATTTGTGCAAGCCAATATACTAACCAAGACGTTCTAACTATTGGCTCATATAACTCAACCTGCCACATACGTTTGCCAATCAACAATTGATATTCTTTAAATAGCGCTTGCGAATTAGCGGTATCTGCAATATAAATTGCCTGCTTTTTCCCTGGTATCGTTGTGTCAAAAAAACTAGCTGAAATTGAGTTGTTGTGATCAAATAATAGTGTTTGCGATAAGCGTTTCAGGCTGACAATCGCTGCCACAAAGCCTTGAAAATCATCTTCGGTAGAGGACTCTCCAAAAACAGGATATAAAAAAAGCACACCGTGTTCGGCTGTATTTTGGACCAAATTAATTGGCTCACTTAGTGCAAGTTCATTAAGCTCTTTCGCTTTGCTAAGCGCTGCACCTCTTACTTTACTAGAAGCTAAATCAAACCCTAAAACATCTTCATTACCTTTTAAGGGATATACGTACTTTACTGGAAAGTAATTACTACGCGTACCTGCAGGTTGCCAAGCTCCATCTAGTGACTTTTCTTTTATATATAGAGGTTTGCCTGTGGCTGGATTTTCATGTGTCTCAAAATCTGCGAGTTTATTTGCTGGTATATAAGGTATCCATTCAAAAGCCAGAATTTCTTGGCTGTAGTCCAACTGCTTTGAAGTAAATTGTTTAAACTCTTTAAAATCCACGTCACTACTACTAGCAAAAAACGTAGCTAATAAGCCTAAATGAGCAGTAATACCATCAAGCTTTTGGCTTATAGCATTTTGCACAGAAAGTATTTTGGCTTCTTGCTTTTGAATATCTTTTTCTTTTTTAACACTAGCAGCGCCATAAAAACTAACGCTGATCAGTATGTAAATTAATAGCGAGGGTAAAATTACCAACATACGGTGGCGTACTTGTGTGTAATTAAAAGCGGCGAGTACTAAAGGTGTAAATATAAGTACGCCAATACTGTCGCCAATCCACCATGCTATAAAGTTATCAAAAATAGCATTGGTCGGAATCACATTATTCAATGCTAATAAACTTGTTCCTACACCTGCAGCAATAACACAGCATATTGGCCCCGCTACTATTAAGCTTTGAACACTGTGTTTTAAAGAAGATAAATTCAACGGCGCTTTTATAACATTCACTATAATTTGTCGCCCAATCCAAGCCTGTAAAACAGAGGCTAAAGTAATGCCTATAACTTGTAAAAGCACAATAAAATGAAAAATATCTACGGTGCGTTCAAGGTGAATTAAGTTAGTACAAAAAGCCCCAATAACAAGGCCAATAAATGACTTACGTCCCCAAATTAAAAAGCTCGCTAAAGCAATTCCTGAGGGCGGCCAGGAGGCGACCGCATAGCCATCTACAGAAAGAAGTGAGTTGCTAAAGTATCCTGTAAAGAAGTAAGCACAAGCCAAGCTAAGGGTTAATATTAAAAACTTTCTCAAAGCTTGTGCTCCTGAACTACAAAAAATGCTAAGTAGTTATAGTGTAGTCATTTATTGATATAAAACGAGCGCCTTTTCTGCCTGTGCACTATTTTTATAACTCAACACAGCTTGTTCAGCGAACTGTTTTTTATTTTCACTATTCAGTGCTTTATCAAAAATTCTAGCTGCTAAGTCATAATCACCCTTCGCATTAGCAAGGCAAGCTAGCGCAAGTAATAGTGAATTATTTGAATCATCCTTCTTAAGCCGTTCTTGAATGCTTATTTGCAACTTAGCTGCATCAGCTGCTGTTGCTTTACTTAATATATTTGCAAGCTCTAAGTGTTGCTCATTGTGCTTAACCATCTTAATTAAGTCACTTTCAATAACAGCCAATTGACCTGCTTGCGCCATTTGCATTAAATATGCGGTGTAGGCATGAGCTTGCAGCTTTTTCGGTAGCTGTTTATATTTTTCACTCAGCTTGTCTGCATCTAACGCATTAAAATAAGCACTAAATAACTGCATCCACTGTGTATCAGTAAGTGCTTTTTTGCGCAGTAAACGCGGCAAAAAGTCTTCCAGCGCACTAAAGTGTTGTTGCTGTACTAATACTTCTGCATAAAGCTTTAACTCAAGTGCGGTGGCTTTTTTAGCTTCTGCGCTAATACGCATTTGTGATTCAATCGCGCTACTGTCGCCACTTGCCAACCATAGCTTTGCTACTTTTAATTGATGCTCTGGGCTTATTTCAAATAAACGCTCAAGTGCTTTATCTGTTTGATTATTAGCAAGCGCTGCTTTTGCAAGTAATGCTAAGCGAATATCTTCAAACTTATCTGGTACGCTATTACCCAATAAAGCCTGTTCTACGTGCTCGTAATCATCATTAATAGCACTCCAAAGAGCCTGCTCAATAGCTGCTTGTTTGCGCTCTTGGCTACGTGCAAAAAAGCCATGCTTAGTATTATGATAAATCGATAATAAATAACGAATTAACTTATATGTTAAATATAAAACAACAGCGGTAATGACTGCCATTATACAAAACGATACTATCGTGCCTTCTATCGTCGTATTGTTAAATGAAATAAGTACATAACCTTTTTCATCTAGAACGAATGGAGTAACCGCTAGTACAACAACAATAGCTACAATTAAAATGATTAGCCCTATCATTGCGCCCACTCCTTAACCTTTTGTGTACTGTTTAAGGTTACTTTTGGATTAAAGTTTAGCTGCTCTTTTTCAAGTTTAGACAACGCTTTAAGTACCGTTTTTGTTGTATCATCGTCTTGCTTAAAGTACTCACCAACTAAACGTTTTGCTTCACTTAAGGCGCTAAAGAAAATACTTGCCTGCTTACTCATAAGTGCATCTTGTGCCTGAGTTATATTAAGCTTGATTCGTTGATTTATTAAATGGCGCTCTTGATCCGTAAGTAATGGCTCAATGGAAACACCTTCGTGCTGACGAATAGTAATAAAGCTATCCACAATTTTATTCCAGCTATTACTCAAGTTTTGCTGCCAATCACTCACGTCACCACTTAAAGCATTTTCATCTATTGCAGCTGCTTCTTCTGGTAAATTAACCGCATTAAAAACTAAGTCGTCAATACTGCTTAGTACACTGTTTAGCTGTAAATAAATAGCCTCTGTTGCAACAGGTTTAAGGCTATCAAGTGTTTGTATATCTTGCATAATCGCTTGGCGAACTTCAACTGTTCCTGGGTGCTCACTAAGTAATCCATCTAAGCGCTTTAAAACAGCACTAGTCCCTTGGTAGTCTTTTTCAGCCCATAGTTTAAACTCAGCCATACGCTGTAAGCTGGTTACTTCTTGCGGGTTTAACGATGAGCCTTGTTGCTGCGCCTTTTGCAAAGCCGCTTTTAGTTCTTGCTGATTTTGAACTGCACTTTCATTTAGGGCTGCGGCAACTTTTTCTTCACTATTAAACAGCGCTTGTTGCAAATTAGATTGCGCCGATTTAAGTGCTTGCAGCTCCTGGGTGAGTAACTTATTTTGCTCGCTTAACTCATTAACGGCTAGGTTTTGCGCCTTACCAGCATTTAATTTTTGATAAAACTCGTATCCAACACCAGAGGCCACAATTAACGAAATAAGAAGCGCAAGTACTGCAACCTTACTTATTTTTTGTTTACTTTTGTCTGCCGTATTTTTTGTAGCTGTAGGCTCTTGCTTAGTTGATTTAGCAGAGGTCGTGTTAGCTATTGTTGGTGTGGCTTTTTCTGCCGTTACTGGCTTTGACTGTTCGCTCATGTTGCTACCTTGCTGATTTATGCAGGTAAACATAGCATTATCGCTAGCCCCTGCTGCAATGTGTATATTAGCCGAACTTACCTGTTGCAGCTTTAAATAAGCGGCTATACGCTCGCTGGCAACATAAAATCGGCACTGTTGTAACCATTGTAGTTGGTGTGCAGTAAGGCTTTTAAATATAGCATCAACTGCTGCATTACTTGTTATGACTATACCGTGTACATTCTGGCTTTTCCAGTGGTCTGTCCAGTTAGAGGTAATACTCTCTGTCGGTTCACGTTTGTACACAACACAATTATTTAAAAAAGCACCGCGCTCTTTGAGCGTTTTAGCTAACTCAGGGCGGCCACCTTGGCCCTTAACTAATACTATATTACAGCCATCCACCTCGGCGAGTGATTTAAGCGCAAGTAACCCTTCTGAATCATACTGCTTTGGTACTGCTGCGCGCACACCAAATTGCTCATATATAACATCGGCTGTTTGTTGTCCAACCGCATAAAACTGCGCTTTGGTATTTATATCTGGTTTTAATTGCGAAAGTGCACTGACTGAATCTTGCGATATAAATATTATTTTATCTGCATTTAATAGTGGACTAAGCTCAGTGCTGGAGGGTGTTAAATGCGTTATTTTTAATACCGGAAATAAAGACGCCTGATAACCCGCTTGCTCAAGTTGCTGTGCAAGGGCTGCGCCTTTTCCTTCGGGCCGAGTTATCAGAATATGTGTCATTTATGCGTCTCTATAAACTTCAGCTAATATTTTGTCTGCACCTTGAGCTAGTAATTTTTTAGCAAGCTCAATACCTAGTTTTTCTGCGTCATTTACATGGCCCGTTACTTCGTCACGTAAAATTTCGCTGCCATCAACAGCACCAACTAAACCACGTAAATGCACTTGTTCGCCATCAACCAATGCATAAGCACCAATAGGAACTTGGCAACCACCTTCTAAATAGCGATTCATCGAACGCTCTGCGTTTACGCGAATACGTGTTTGTGTATGCTCAAGTGGTGCAAGTAATGCTTTGGTTACTTCATCATCAATACGACATTCAATACCTACAGCGCCTTGACCATTTGCTGGTAATGACACTTCTGGCTCAATGTAGTCAGCAATACGCGACTCCATTTCTAAACGAATAAGCCCTGCAGCCGCTAAAATAATAGCATCATATTGGCCGTCATCTAATTTACCTAAACGCGTATTTACATTGCCGCGTAAATCACGAATATCTAAATCAGGGCGAAGTGCCTTAATTTGGCACTGGCGTCGTAAGCTCGAAGTACCAACAATAGCGCCTTGTGGTAGGGCACTTAAATTAGCGAAATTGTTTGATACAAACGCATCGCGTGGATCCTCACGCTCACAAATAGTATGCAGTGCTAGCCCTTGAGGAAACTCTACTGGAACATCTTTCATAGAATGTACGGCAATATCAGCTCGGCCATCTAGCATGGCTTGCTCTAGTTCTTTAACAAATAAGCCTTTACCGCCAATTTTGGCCAATGGCGTATCTAAAATTATATCCCCTTGTGTCGACATTGGGACTAATTCTACGCGCACATCTGCATGAAAACGCTCAAGCTCTGCTTTTACAAATTCGGCCTGCCAAAGTGCTAGAGCGCTTTTGCGCGTTGCGATGCGTACTAATTTTGTTTTTTCTGTCATAGGGGTATCCAATTAATTACTGCGTTTAGCCAGTTTTAGTCAGCTAAAATTCTAAATTCTTTTTGGGCAATTAAATTACCTTGCTCATCAACTACATCAACACGCCAATGACCTGTTTGTGTGTTCATGATATTTTTTGTTGAGTACGTTCTGTAACGAGGCGAAGTAACATTAAGTGTAATTTCAGCCATCGTTTCACCTTCAAACGACCAAACATGCTTAACTTGCTGGCCTTGAAGGTTTTTAATCTCGCTAAAAAACGATAACCCTTCCTCAAACTGGCTTAACCTAATATCAGCAGCAAACACATTAGTAGGCTCACGCTTACTTACTTTACGAGTTAGTACCGCACGACTAATTTTACCCGTGTCTATTTGCGCGCCCAATGCCACACTTGCCACATGTGCTGTAGAGGAAAAACCTTCAGTGCCACTCAATGCGCCATCATCACTTTCTAACTCTAAAAGTAAGTCACTTTGACTAGCAGGCTCAGTTACGTTTTGGGCTTCTGCGGTTTCTTCTTGCACATCATTATCAAGGTTTGAGTTTAACTCTGTATTAATACTTTCGCTTTGATCAGTAACAATATCGTTGTTAGCCAACAAAGCCGAGGTATTATTTACAAGGTCTACTTCGGCAGGTGTATTACTTGAAATGCTTAGTTGAGTCTCATTTTGCTCAGCTAACAAAGGTTCAATACTCGCTTGAGTTACCTCTGCAGACTCAGCTGGGGTATTGTTTACTGATGATTGAGGCTCAACATCCATTACCTCATCGCTTGTTTGGTTTTCAGCGTTACTGCTAAAACTTAAGAATTGTTCCTGCTCATTTGGGTGCTCACCTTGCTCTGCATTAACAGAGGTGGTTAAGCCATAAACAACTGCTGCAGAGGTCATTAATACCAACATAGCAATACTCACAATACGACGCCAATTCCACTCGTAGCTTACCGTTGGTACGCTCTGTTGTAATTCGCGTTTAACATTTGCTTTTATAACTATTTTTTGACTCATATTGACCTCAGCGGTTCCAAAATTAGCTTAAACGAGCAATTAACCATTGGCGAATAGCTTGCAATTCTTCTGCGCAAACTTGATGAGCCATTGGATATTCTTGCCAACTTACATCCATGTTATGTGCTGTTAATACTTCAAACGCATTTCTACCCGCACTGTGCGGTACAACGTTATCTTGGCTACCATGAGCCATAAATACGTTTAAATCAGAATGCTTTGCTTCATCAGCAAATTTGTGTGGCACACACATATAAGTAGAAAGCGCCATAACACCCCCAAGCTTTTGCTCAAAGCGCGGCGCTAAATGCAAAGACACAACACCACCTTGAGAAAAACCAGCTAAAATTATTTTATTAGCAGGAATGCCATTAGCAATTTCTTTATTAATTAACTCTTCTACCTTTGCAGCAGAATCTCTTACGCCTTGTTCATCGGCACGCTTATCTAATTCTATAGACTTAATATCGTACCAAGAGCGCATTTCCATGCCACCATTTATGGTGACCGGTTGCACTGACGCATGCGGAAAAACAAACCGTATACCAAGCTCGCTTGGTAAATTTAGCTGCGGGGCTACTGGCGCAAAACCATCCCCAGAGTCACCTAAACCATGTAACCAAATAACCGTTGCTTTGTGTTCACTTTGGGCTGCATATTCAACAAATTCTAAACTCATAGTGATGATTGCCACTTAACTTCTTGGCCTGCTTGGCGAGTTGAGGCTTCATTTATAAACGCCCAAAATTCAGCGCCAGAGCGGTTATCAATCCATAACCCATCACGCATTTCAAAATGATGTCCGTTAAACTTAGTCGCAACCCATACTTGGTGAAGAGGTGCTTGCTTATTGATCACTATTTTACTTTTATCAGGAAAAATAATTTCTAAAATACCTTGTGCCGATTCATAATCTAAATCAGCTTCGCAATCATCAACCTGCTCTTCAATAGTGAACATAAGAGCTTCGGCTAATTGGTGATATTCGTGTTCAGTCATTGTTATTTCCTTTGCAGGCGAGCCGCCTAATATTGGGTACGTTTTAGCTTTAAAAGTATGCAGCTAGTGTAACAGGAATAAAATCATCCGCGAATAGCTGCATTTTTTAGATATTCTGTTACTCTGCGATTATAAAGCCAGCAACCGTATTAATCTAATGAAAGCGACACATACCTTACAATTAAAAAGACTATTAATAAGCACTGTACTGTTAAGCGCCTTAGCTGGCTGCGGACAAAGCGGTCCGTTATATTTACCAGAGCAACAAACAGAGCAAAACCAACCTCAAAATACAGCTAAACCAGCCACTACCGCTGAGCAAGCTAAAACATCGCAACGTCAGGAGCAATAAATGGATTATTTTAACTACAAAAACAACCAATTATTTGCCGAAGACGTCAGCGTAGCAAGCATAGCGCAGCAATACGGCACGCCGTGTTATGTATACTCGCGTGCTACATTTGAGCGCCATTACTTAGCATTTGCTAACGCCACTAAAAATCATAAAAGCTTGGTATGTTACGCTGTAAAAGCAAACTCAAATATTGCCGTACTTAATATATTAGCGCGCTTAGGATCGGGTTTCGATATTGTATCTAAAGGTGAACTAGCGCGTGTAATTAAAGCGGGAGGCGATGCTTCTAAAGTGGTTTTTTCAGGCGTGGCGAAAACGTCTGACGAAATAGCTTACGCATTAAAACTGGGCATTAAATGTTTTAATGTAGAGTCGGCGTCTGAGCTTGAGCGTATTTCTGAAGTGGCTTGCGAGCTTAACCTAGAAGCGCCTATTTCTATTCGCGTAAACCCAGACATAGATGCAAAAACACATCCGTATATTTCTACGGGTTTAAAAGAAAATAAATTTGGTATTGATATTCAAACAGCAGTGAGTGTTTATCAACAAGCAGCGGCTTTACCTGGTTTAAAAGTAATTGGTGTCGATTGCCATATTGGCTCTCAATTAACGCAAGTTAGACCTTTTTTAGAAGCCCTTGATAAATTAATGGCGCTTATTGATGAGCTAAAAACTAACGGTATTGAGCTAACTCATTTAGATATTGGCGGCGGTTTAGGTGTGCCATACGACAACGAGCAACCACCACACCCAAGTGAATATGCAGCGCAAGTTACCGAACGCTTAGCTAACTACAAACATCTTGAACTAATTTTTGAACCAGGGCGTGCTATTGCAGCTAACGCAGGTATTTTGGTTACTCAAGTTGAATTTATTAAACAAAACCAAGACAAGTTTTTTGCAATTGTAGATGCAGGTATGAACGACATGCTTCGCCCTGCGCTTTATCAAGCGTGGCAAAAAATTATTCCGGTATCCGTTCGCGACGACGAAACACCTACTCACAACTTTGATATTGTGGGTCCGGTGTGCGAAACCGGCGACTTTTTAGGAAAAGACCGCGAACTTGCGCTTAAACAAGGCGATTTACTCGCACAACGAAGTGCGGGTGCATATGGCTTTACAATGAGCTCAAACTACAACTCGCGCCCGCGTGTTGCAGAAATTATGGTAGATGGTCAGCAGCATCACCTTATTCGCGAACGCGAAACTATTGAAAGCCTTTATCAAGGTGAGAAAGTTTTACCATAAACGTTTTTGTCTACTAGCTGCTCTGTGGCATGATTAGCACAGAGCAAAACCGAATTAGAGCGCTATGTTAGTAAATTTTTCCAAAATGCACGGCTTAGGTAACGACTTTGTTGTGATTGATAACATTACACAAAATGTTTTTTTGTCGCGAGATCAAATCAAAAAACTGGCAGATCGCCACTTTGGCATTGGCTTTGACCAATTGCTGATGGTTGAAGCACCATATTCACCTGATCTCGACTTTCATTATCGAATTTTTAATGCCGATGGTACCGAAGTAGAACAATGCGGTAACGGCGCACGCTGTTTTGCCCGCTTTGTACGCATGAAAGGCCTTACTAACAAGCACAAAATTAGTGTATCGACTAAGTCGGGCAACTTAACGCTCTACATAGAAAAAGACGGTCAAGTAACTGTTAACATGGGCCATCCTAATTTTGAGCCAAGTAAAATTCCGTTAAAAGCCAGCAAACGCGAGCTTACTTATATTATTAGAACGCAAGAACACACTGTATTTAGTGGCGCGGTATCTATGGGTAACCCGCATTGCGTGCTAGAGGTTGACGACGTAACCACCGCGCAAGTTGATATATTGGGTCCATTACTTGAAAACCATGAACGCTTTCCGCAAAAAGCGAACATTGGCTTTATGCAGGTTGTATCGCAAGAACACATTAAGCTAAGAGTGTGGGAGCGCGGCGTTAACGAAACCCTAGCCTGTGGCACAGGTGCGTGTGCAGCAATGGTGATTGGTCATATGCAAAATAAATTATCAACAACCGTTCAAGTAGATTTGCCGGGCGGTACTTTGCAAGTGCGCTGGAGTGGTGAAGGTCATCCGGTACGCATGACTGGTCCCGCAGAGCATGTTTTCGACGGACAAGTAGCGCTATGAGCGAGCTAAGTACAGAGCAGGTTATTGATTACTTACAGCAACATCCTGACTTTTTAGTTCATCACCCTGAGCTACTCGCACAACTTGAGCTGCAACAGCAAGCTCAAGGTGCAACGTCACTAGTACATATTCAGCAACGTCAATTACGCGAGCACAACACGCTTTTAAAAAGCCAAATAGATGCTATGAGCAAGCATGCAACGCAAAACGAGCTTGTATATCGTTTGTTTAGCCAATGTCATCACCAGCTTTGGAATCATGACGATTTTGACACTCTTGCAAATAATCTACGCAATATAATCTGCTCAAGTGAAGATGTTAACGACTGCAAATTAGTAAAATATAATCCCGAGTACGACGAGCTTATTGCGCATCGCCTTACCCATTCTGGGCATTATTTAGGGCGAATTAATAAACAAGAGCGCGAACAATTATTTAGTGAAGATACACAATCTGTCGCTATTTATTTAATTGGCGACACCAAGCACCCTATCGCTATTTTGGCGTTTGGTAGCAATAACGTAAACCATTTTGAGCCCGCGCAAGATAACCTGTTTGTGCTCGACTTTATAAACGCATTACACCTTCGGTTACAAAAACTAGCATGAGTGACGATGCGCCTAATATTACCGCGCTAAGCGACCACTGGCGTACACCCATAACGCTATTTAGCGATTATTTAAAGTTTGAAAAACAATATTCAGCGCACACAGTTAATCAATACGTAAGCCAACTAGGCTTTGCAGCCCTATATTTTAGCAAACTATGTGATGACTGGTTTGGCGTACAAGGCGAACATATTCGCCGCTACAGCATGGCACTGCGATCAAAGCAATTAAGTGGCCGTACAATTAGCTTAAAGCTCAGTTGTATTCGCAGCTTATATAAGTTTTTAAAAGCAAAAAATATTGCCGAGCAATCGCATTACCATAATCCGGCTATAGGTATAAAAGGCCCTAAGTTTGCAAAGCCCCTACCTAAGAATCTCGATGTAGATCAAATGGCACGCTTGCTCGAAATACCCGACGACGAACCTCTCGCAATTAGAGATAAAGCAATGATGGAGTTAATGTATTCTTCAGGGCTGCGTATAAGCGAGTTAGTTGGCGCTAACATGCAAGACATTAGCGCTGCCAATGGTGAAATTTTAGTGCGTGGTAAAGGTAATAAAGAGCGATTAATTCCGGTGGGCAAAAAAGCGCTAGACGCATTAAAAAAATGGCTCACAATACGCCCTCAGTTTGCAAAGCCCGATGAAATAGCAGTATTTTTAAGTAGCCAAAAAAACCGTATTTCGATTCGCCAAGTGCGCCTACGCATGCAAGAGTGGGGAATAAAACAAGGTATTAGCTCGCAGGTTCACCCGCATAAGCTGCGCCACTCGTTTGCGTCACATATTTTAGAATCATCTGGTGATTTACGCGCTGTGCAAGAGTTACTAGGGCACAGCAGTTTGTCGGCTACACAAGTGTATACGCATTTAGATTTTCAACATTTAGCCAAGGTGTACGACAACACTCACCCTCGTGCAAAAAAACGAACTGATTAGGTAAATAAAAATGATCCGATTTAATCGTGCTATTAAGCCATTTTCTGTCATGAGCTTTGATTTAGACGACACTCTTTACAACAATCACCCCATTATAAAAGCAGCGGTTAAAGCGCAGCAAGATTATTTAAACGCGCTCCCAAGCTACTTAGCCCAAGGCCCAAAATACTGGCAACAATGCCGCAATGAAGCCGTATTACAGTTACCTGAACTTGCTGATAACGTCACTAAATGGCGCCAACATACACTGCGCTTAGCCCTTTCTAAACTAGATTTGAACGAGCAAGAGGTAGAGCATCATGCCGATGCTGCCTACAACGCCTTTGCCAATGCGCGCAGTAAAATAGTGGTAACCGACGACGTACTAAAGCTGCTAGATAACTTAGCCCAGCACTTTACGCTGGTTGCTATAACTAATGGTAATGTTGAAATTGAACGCTTTAACTTACACGATAAATTTGAGCTTGTATTACAAGCCGGTATGCACGGTAAAGCAAAACCTCACAGCACCTTATTTGATAAAGCCGCCGAGCACTTAAACGTTGCTAAAAGTGAAATTTTACACATTGGCGATAGCCTAGATACCGACGTACAAGGCGCAAATAATGCCGGTTGCCAATCGGTATGGTTAAACGACCAAGGCGTTAATTATGCTTATAAAGGGCTGGCTGATATTGAAATAGCCAATATTCATGCCTTAACGCACTTTATTAAATAATACCAATTGCATTAAATAAGAGGTCACAATGAGCCACTATACCAAGCTAATTACCTTGCTATTAATTGGCTCACTTAGCCTTAACGCTTATTTATTGTGGCCGCAGCCCGCGCCAACCAAAGTACAAAAAACGCAAGGTGCTGAAAAAAGCATATCGCCTAAACAACAAAATACGCTATTAAATACGGCAAAGCAGCAGTTTAAAAAACACCAATTTGAAGCCGCACTTAGTAGCTATCAACAACTCAAAAACAGCAATCCAGAAATCGCAAAAAACCTTTATTCATCGTGGCTGATACAGCTTAAAACATGGCTAAATAGCAATTTATTACTCAGCGAATCATTTCTCAATGCGCTATTAAATAACAGCCCTTATAACGTAGAGTTACTTAATTTACAGGTTGAGTATTTAATAAATAGCGAGCAAACACAAAATGCCATTATTGCTTTATTTGAGCTTAATTCATTACAACCTGCTGATCAGCAAAGTAATGTAAATACACGTTTAAATACGCTCACTCAAAACGAATTACACACATTAACTGAGCAACAAAATTGGCAAGCTATTATTGAGCAAACACAAATTTGGCTTGATTATAAAAGCGATAACGCGCAGTTTTTATATCCGCTTGCGTACGCCTACTTTCAGCAAGGCGATTTAATTAGCGCACAAGCAACCCTTGATCGAATGCCAAACCAGCACAATCTAAAAAGCCAAGTGCAAACACTGCAAGCGATGATCAATAAAGCACAATCGCAAGACGACTTCGTTGCTTTAACGCCTTACGGCGCGCATTACTTAATAAACACCGAAATAAATAATAACCTATCGACCGAACTAATGATTGATACAGGCGCAAGCTTAACCTCACTACCTACAAGTATAATTGAGCAAATTTCGCCACAACCTTTATATTTAGGTGATGTAACGGTAAACACAGCTAACGGTCAAATTGTTGTAAAGCGTTATCAAATTGAATCGTTTAAAGTGGGCTCGCAAATTATTTATGGTTTTGAAGTGTTGAGTATTGAAAACACCCGTGGGCAAGGTTTGCTAGGAATGAATTTTTTATCGCGATTTAAATTCAATATAAATCAGCAAACAGATGAGCTAGAGTTGAGCGCTAAATAATTAAAAACCCAAAGGTAACACATGACACTAAATAACTATTTAAAAGCACTTGCTGAAAACCCAAAAAGCATTCAATTTACCGATACAATGGCCGTGATAGAAGCAAATTACGACTTTACTGCATGTGGCTTTAATAACCATGGATTACTTAGCGCTGCGAGTGAGAACAACGGCTCATGTAAAATTTTTGCGTTTGCTAAATTAAACGATTTAAGTAAACAAAATACGTTGGATTGTTTTGGTAAGTTTTACCGAGAAGACGTGCTGCAAAACCCTAAAGGGGATGATCATATGAACATTCGCACGTTTATGTTAGCACCAGAGGCAACACCTTTTTTAGGTATTACCTTTGAAGGCGAGCCACTAAAAGCAAAATAGCCAGCAAAAATTAAAGTGGTTTTTCCATAAAATAACGCGTACCTGAGCGTGGGTAATTATTAAGTTGATACTTAACACTATAACCGCGCTTTTCATAAAAGGGTTTTGCTTGAAAATCAAGTGTATCAAGCTGAGCAGTTGTTGCTCCTAGCTCAATAGCAGCTTGCTCAAGTGCCGTTAGCAATTTACCTGCAAGCCCTTTACCTCGTGCACTATCGCTACACCAAAGCCAACTAATCATCAGCCAATTTCCAAACACACACCCACTAATACCGGCAACAAGCTCGCCTTGCTCATCAGTAAATTTATAGCCTAATGGCACTCTTTGCGCATCAAAATGCTGGGCGTTAAATTCAACCATTTGTTCGCGGAGCGCTGAGTTTAACGCATCGGTATTATCTACTTTTAATTGATACATTTATCGCCCTTAAAAAGCAGATACTAGCAAATTAGCTCAATCAATAAAGATTATTTTTACCGTAAGGTACTTCAAGCATATTGCTGCTGGTTTTATCCGGCTGACCGCACATTTCGTCGTAAGCGCTTGTTTGCCTTAACATCATCTGTGCGTACGCTATTTTTTCAAAACGCTTTTGAACATGCAGTGGGCTTAGCGCTCTTAAAAACTCACCGCTGTCTTCTGTTACATAGTATTCAACGTTATTAATCATTACCGATACTTGATAAAGCGCCATATCTAACGAGTGAACAATAACTTTTTGTAGCGGCTCGTGCTTTTTTAACTGTGAAAATTTAATACCCATCTTGGCTACCTTTTTATATTTAACCTGAGTTCTGGTTATTTAACATTATCGATACGCAGCTTTGCTATAATCACGATCAAATTTTTATTAGCCGCTGGCGTCACACGTTATGAGCACAAAAATCCGACTCGCTAAATATATTGCCCATGCAGGTATTTGTTCTCGTAAACAAGCATCGCGTTTAATTGATGAAGGTGTAGTGACTGTAAATAATCGCCCAGCGAATCATATAGATCACGTTGATGAGCAAGACACAATAATAGTGAACGAAAAAGAAATTAAAGGTGCTGCCGATTTAGTTTATTTTGCGTACCACAAACCAGTAGGTATTGACTGCAAATTAAATATTGATGACCCAGCCAGCCTTATTCACCATTTGCCCACACTCACCCGTGTTTACCCTATTGGTCGATTAGATAAAGACTCTCGTGGTTTGCTTATTTTGACCAACGATGGAGATTTTTGTAATCAACTAATACATCCTGACTTCCACCAGCCTAAACATTATTTAGTCACCGTAAATAAGCCTTTAGACGATGCTTTTTGTAAAAAAATGGCAGCAGGCGTACCCGTTGATAAACACATAACCCTGCCTTGTGAGGTAAATAAAATAGCCAGTAATCAGTTTAGTATTGTTTTAAAACAAGGGCTAAACAGACAAATACGTAAAATGGCGCATTACTGCGGATACAAAGTAATTGACTTATTTAGAGTGCAATTTAGTGACCTCACCCTTTCAAAGCTAAACCTACCTGAAAACCAATATATACAAATTAATAAAACCGATATTTCAAAAATCTAATACCAAATCACTTAACTACATCTCAAAAAGTTAAAAAATAAACTTGCAAAAATAGATTACAGGCGTAGTCTTAAATTAAAGATTACACTTGTAGGCGATAAAATGATTGAATTATCAAAAGCAGAGTTTGACGTGCTCGACGCACTTTGGATTAACTACCCCGCCACCGCGAGCCAAATAATTGAGCGCTTAAGTGACGATAAGCAATGGCACGAAAAAACCATTAAAACCCTGCTAGGTCGACTAGTAAAAAAAGGCGCACTTACATTTGAAAAAGAAGGTCGCCAGTATATTTATACTCCCTGTATGGAGCGCGCCGACTACACCCAAAAAGAAAGCCAAAACTTTATTGAGCGATTTTTTAGTGGGCGTATTGCGCCACTTGTGAGTGGCTTTGCTAAATCGGAGCAGCTTTCTCAGCAAGATATAAACGAGCTTAAAAAAGTTATAGATGACTGGGAAAAAAACCAAAAGTAAGGGATTAACATGGCTATTCAAACTGGTTTTAATTGGTTGATTGAGCAGCAATTACTATTAAGCATTTTGTTTTGTGGATTTATTTTACTCGAGCGATTTGGTTTAAAAGCCCTTGGCTCGCGGTTTGTATATAAATTAGCATGGCTATTACCTGCGGCATTGGTTATTGCTAATTTACCAAATGCGATTAAACCACTGCAAAATAGCAATATTAGCCATTACTTAATCACCCCTAACCAGCCTTTTATACATGAAATGGGTATTAGCTGGGCGCTCATGTATGTACTTATTACCGCAGGGTTATTAATAGCTAGCTTTATTACGCATACCCGCTTTGTTAAAAGCCTGCAGTTAACTGAGTTAACCCAATTTGAAAGCACTCTTACCGCTGATGTTAAAACTTATACCAGCCAACATGTAGCCACGCCAATGGTGGTCGGTATTTTAAACAGCAAGCTGGTGTTACCGAGTAACTACAATACCCAGTTTGATAAAGCCACATTAGCGCTTATTTTAGAGCACGAAAACGTACACATAAAACGCAAAGACAACCTAACAAACGCACTTATGTTACTACCTACTATTTTACTTTGGTTTAACCCTCTAGCTTGGTTTTGTTACGCAAGCATGCGCCGACTACAAGAGTTGACTTGTGATGAACGGGTACTTGCCAATAAAACCACACAACAACATATTTTATATAGCAAAGCCTTAATAAACTGCGCGGCAAATGCGCCCACAGGACTTATGGCTTATTCACACTACGGAGATAAAAAAACCATGTTACAACGACTTACTAATATAAAACACAGCGGGGAGCGTTCAAAGTTTGCTAAAGGTGGCTTATTACTTGTAGCCGCAAGCATGCTAAGCGGCTTAGCGATTGCAAAGCAACCAGAGGCAATGACTAAAGAGGATCACATTTCACCAACAATACGCATTGAACCTGCTTACCCAATACAAGCAGCCCAACAAGGGATCAGCGGCTCTGTTGTATTAAAATACGATATTGCAGCAAACGGTAAAACAAAAAACATTAGTGTTATTCAATCAAAACCTAAAGATGTTTTTGATAAATCAGCGAAAGAGGCACTAGCAAAATGGAAATATAAAGCATCAGATTCAGGTTTTGAAGATGTACTTGTGCAACTAGATTTTGCGATTAATAGTGAAGTGGCGCCTACCGATTTAATTGAGCGAATTAAAGTATCGCATTAACGCCACGAGTTGTTCAAGACTACAAAGCAAGCGCCCTTTTAGGCTGCTTGCTTTGTGGTTTTACGCTATAAACCTACAAACTCACCACAATCATGGCAATGGCTGTACCCAAACCAATAAACCACACTAATGAGCGAATTATATCTAGGTTCATATAGTAAAATACGCAATACAAAATACGCGACACAATATGCGTAACCGCTAGCGTTTCGGTCACTGCACCTACAGAGTTAGTGCCCAGTACAGCTGCAATAGCGACAGCAAAAACAGCAAGCGATTCAAAACAGTTTTGATGAGCAGCGAGCGCCCGTGCACCAAAGCCGGTTAATTTTGTTTGTTGCGCCCTTGGATGTTTATTGTCGTATCGACCTAATTTTGCCATTGCTATAGCAACCGGCACTTTTGCAAAGTAAGGCATTAATACCGCAAGTAATGCACATACAACTAATGTTGTCATAATTTATCCTTTTGATGTTTCGGATAATTTAGCATAAGCGTAATAAAAAAGCCGCCAGATACGTTTTATGACAAACTCTGGCGGCTAACAATAACATCAGACCTACTATAGCTAAATTTATCCTCAAACCCATGCGACATAATGTCGCAGATGATGAATATTCAACATCATAGTTAATGCATCGCTTTACTTCACAAAGCTTGTTAACTTTACTGCCTTACATTTTAACGATGACGACCATGACCTGGATATTTTTCACTTTTTTAGCCGCCTTCATGCAAGCATGGCGTAATGCCCTGCAAAGTAAATTAAGTAACGATGTGAGTGTTGCTGGCGTAACTCTCTCCCGCTTTATTATTGCAGGCCCTATTGCTGCCGTGTATTTATATGGTTTGTATCAATATCAAGATACCGCCATGCCTACGTTTAATAATGCCTTTTGGGGATTTATTGTAGGCGCAAGTGTTATGCAAATACTTGCCACTGGTTTAATGGTTAAGCTATTTAAAATGAATAATTACGCTGTAGGTGCTGGTCTTGCCAAAAGCGAGGCGTTAGTAGCTGCTATTTTAGGTGTATTATTTTTTGGCTCGGCACTTTCTTTGCTCGGTTGGCTTGGTGTGTTTTTTGGCGCTATTGCCGTATTGCTACTCAGCGGCATAACAAGCGTTAAACACTTTAATGCTAAAACAGCATTACTAGGACTGGCTTGTGGTACTTGCTTTGCACTTACATCGCTGTGGGTACGAGAAGCGAGTTTAAACTCAGGATTACTATTTCCTCACTCAGCAGCTTGGGTTTTGCTGTTTGTAATTAGCTTACAAACGCTAATACTACTGGGCTATTTATTACTAAAAGAGCCAAAAACGCTCAGTAAACTGTGGCAATACAAAGGCACTACAGCCGCTATTAGTGTTTTTAGTTGTGTCGGTTCTATTGGCTGGTTTAGTGCAATGAGCTTACAGCACGTTGCTTACGTTAAAACACTTGGACAGGTTGAAGTTTTTTTTACCATGCTAATTGCCGTTCTTTGGTTAAAGCAGCCACTTAAGAAACAAGATACTGCAGGCTTAATACTCATAGCCATTGCTGCTGTTTTGGTTATGTTGCCGAATTAAGGGCATAAAAAAGCGCAGGCTTTTATACCTGCGCTGTTATAATTTTTATAGCTTTAAGAACTGGTTCTAAGAGCTGATTTTTAGTGTTATCACGCCACTAATAATCATTAATACTCCTGCAATACGACCAAATGTAGCTGCATCGTTATAAAACAATATACCCACTAAAAACGTACCGGCGGCGCCAATACCTGTCCATACGGCGTATGAGGTACCCATTGATATTTGCCTTTGTGCAAGCCACAACATAAAACCACTAGCGACTAAAAATACCACCGCTATTGCTATGCCTTGCCAGCGTGTATCAGCGTTTTGCGAAATTTTTAAGCCAATCGGCCAGCCAATTTCAAGTAACCCAGCAATAATTAAGTACACCCACGCCATTAAACGTCTCTCTTTTTAACAATCACTTCGTATAAATCTTCGCGGCGATCTTTTAAATTACGCACTGTGCCTTCGCTGTGAAGTATTTTAAGCTTATCCATATCAAGGTCACTAAATAGCAGCATTTCGGTGTTTGGTGTGGCTTCGTTAAGTGTTGCATCGTGCGGGAACGAAAAGTCCGATGGCGTTAATACCGCCGATTGTGAGTACTGCACATCAAGGCTTTCTACCTCAGGTAAGTTACCTACTGAACCTGCAATAACCACATAACATTCGTTTTCTATTGCACGCGCTTGTGCACAGTGGCGCACACGTAAATAACTGTTTTTAGTATCAGTCCAAAATGGCACAAACAGAATATCTAACCCTTGTTTGGCCAATATGCGTGAAAGCTCTGGAAACTCTACATCGTAACAAATTTGAATACCTACACGACCGGCATCGGTATCAAACACGGCAATTTTATCGCCGCCTTGAATAACCCAATCGTTTTGCTCATGCGGGGTTATGTGTATTTTACGTTGCTCGTCTATTTTACCGCTACGATGGCATAGGTAACTTACGTTATAAATTTTATCATCTTCGGCAAGTGGCATAGAGCCGGTAATAATATTAGCGTTGTATTCTATTGCCATACGCGACATGGCGTTTTTAAACGTTTCGGTATATTCCGCTAAATAGCGAATCGCTTCTGTTTGATTACTTTGATTTCCTAAGCCCATTAGTGGCGCATTAAAAAATTCAGGGAATAATATAAAGTCACTTTTGTAGTCAGATACGGTATCTACAAAGTATTCAACCTGCTTTAGCATTTCTTCAACCGATTCAACACAACGCATTTGCCATTGCACAGCACCTACTCGCACGATTGATTTAGTTGACTCAAGTACCGTGTCGGTTGGCTCATACATGATGTTATTCCACTCAAGTAAAGTGGCGTAACCAACTGATTCTTGATCCTCCGGTAAATACTTTTTAAGTAAGCGTTTTACCTGAAAATCGTTAGATAACTGAAAGCTCAAAATAGGATCGTATAATTCTTTTTGATCTACTTTTGCAATGTATTCCATTGGCGTCATTTCACTGCTGTGATTGTAATAACGCGGAATACGCCCACCAGCTAAAATAGCGCGTAAGTTATATTGGCGGCACAATTCTTTACGGGCATCATAAAGGCGACGACCTAAACGCATGCCTCTGTGACTTTCGCTAATAGCAACATCTAAGCCGTATAGCGCATCGCCGTCGGTATCGCTAAATACACGGTCGTGACCGTCTGCAATATCTTCGTATGTATGCGGGTTTGAAAAACGCGTGTAATCAACCTGCACGCTTAATGCTAAGCCCACCAGCACGCCGTCATCCACAATACCTATTTGCCCTTCAGGAAACTGGTCTATTAATCTAAAAATGGTATGACTTGGCCACGCACCGCCTAAGTCGGGATACGCTTGATCCATCAAGGTTTTAATTTGCGGATATTGCTCTCTGGTTAAGTTACAAATTTCAAGATGGGTTTTTTCTGCCGACATACACAACTCCTTTGGGCATAAGAAAATAAAAGCCGAATGTACGTTAAAGTACACTCAGCTTTGTATCATGTTTTTTACGTTACGCGTACTACTTTAAGCTACGATAAAAAAGTGTGGTTACTTTCTCTTTTGGTAACCAGCCTGCGTATTCAAGATTCAGCTCAGCCAATGGATCGGCTTTAAGTACTTGCTCTAAGCTTGCATTATTTTGCATTGCTTTTAGCATTACGTCTTTCGCGTTTTGAACTAGCTTACCATACGCTATCAGTCCTGAACGGTCACTTACCTTGCCGTGTCCTGGTATTACTTTAGTGTTGTCGTCAATTTGATTAACTACATCGTTTACTGCCGCTAAAATACCATCAACGCTGCCGCCGCTATCTACATCAACAAACGGTAAGCTGCCAAAATTAAAGTAAATGTCGCCCATGTGCACTATGTTGTCGTTACTAAAAAAGATAACCGAATCGCCATCGGTGTGTGCATGTTCGTAATGCACTACATGGGCGTGTTCGTTATTAAAATGTAGTTTTAAGTCGTGACCAAAACTAATGCGCGGTAAAAAGTCTGACCCTTCGCCGTGCTGCTCTTCTAAACGTTTGTGTACATTGTCGTGCGCTATAACGTGCGCGCCCGCTTTAGCAAAGTTCTCGTTGCCACCGGTATGATCGCCATGATGGTGAGTATTAATAACAAACTCTGCACTGCCTGGTTTTAAATCGCTAATGGTTTTTTTAATATCATCTGAGAGTTTGGCAAACTGATCATCAATAATATAAATGCCGTCATCACCTACACTTGCTGCAATATTACCGCCTTGCCCAAATAGTACGTATACATGGTCACTTAATTTTTGTGCTGTTACTGGGCCATCGTCTGCTTGCGCTGTAGTGCTTAGTAATAAACCTGTTATTAATGCGGGTAGTATTTTTTTCATTTTAGTTCTCTGTTGTTTTATTGGTAATTATATAGAACGTGTTTAGCTATACTTTAGTTCATCGTGTCGGCTTTATTACTATTTGATGTATTAATTGTTGAGGCAATAAAGGCGTATGTTTACCTTCTACGTAATCACTAAATCCCGCTCTGTAAAATTCAGAAAGAGGGTGCCCCGATTGCCCACCAGGAATAGCTAAAATTGCATGCTCTAGATGCCCAGGTTGAGCAATAAAACGCTGTGATGCGCCAAAACTACGCCCTTGTACGGCGGGCATATAACTATCTCCAAAACCTGCTGCTGTGGGCATATTTAATAACTTAGCAAGTAACGGCATTTGCTTTGCAAACGGATGCTCTATCACTAACTCATTTACCTTGCCCCACTGCCAGTTTTGTACGTTATTACCAAATTGTTCTGTAAGCTTAGTAATAGTTTGGCTAAATGCTCCTTGTAACTGCTCATCCCAGCTTTTAAATTGTGGGTTTATCCATGTGTCGGGCTTGTTGTTTATAAGCTGCCACACAGCGGGCTCTAAATCTCGTTTTACATATTTAAGTGTGCCTTGTTGTTTATTTAATTCATCTTCCATATTACTAAATAAAATATTAATCACTGCATCGCGGTAGCGCTTAACTAAGGTATACCCTGTGGAGGTTGAACACGCACATTGCTGCCAGTTTTCAAGCGCTGTTATATATTGCTGATTTTTAGTTATATCGGTTTTTAATTGCTTTAATAACAGAGCATGCCAAGGCATTAAAAAGCGAGCTTGATTATCAAGTTGTAATGCGTAAAAGTCGCTCTCAGCAAATGTTTGTTTTTCAAATAATCTATCGCGAATTTGGCTCGAACGTGCGCCGAGTGCATAGCCACCATTACCAAAGCGGGCGTTATCTTCAGCCGATACCACGCGAGAATTACCAGTCCATAATCGACCGTTTTGCGGGTTTTTAATAAAAGGGCGTTGTAATTCATTTTGCTGCCAAAGCGCTGAGTAGTCATCGGCATTTACGCCAAGCTCACTTGGCGCTTTACGAGCCGGTATACCGCCCATATTTTTCCACGCTGCGCTACCAAGGCTGTCTACTACCATTAGGTTTTGCACCGGAATGCCCACATCGCTTGCTACAGCAAGTGCATCATCTACTGTTTTGGCTTGCTCTAATTTTAATAACTGCATATTAACGGCATAAGGCTGATGGGCAGCCCAGCTCAACGCATAAGGTTTTTCGTTAATATATTTTACAGGTCCGTATTCACTGAGTATTAATGAATAGTTTTCAACCTCCCCATCGGGTAATGGGATAGGTTCATCAACTTGCCATGTTTTACTATCATCGTTTAATACAATCCAATCGGCTGTATCTAAATAACCGTTAGTAAATCCCCATGCAACATTGTTGTTAGTGCCAACAACAATGGCAGGTGCGCCGGGCAGCGATACACCGGTTACCTGAGTCTGCTCACCACTGTGCATGTAATTTAATTGTGCCCTGTACCAAATTACAGGTACTGCCATCGATAAATGCATATCATCCGACACCATACCAGCCCCTGTTTTAGTAAGCGCTCCTGTAACAGCCCAGTTATTACTGCCGCGCTCTTGGTTGGCTTCAATACTTTTAACTATATGCTCTGTTTGATTGGGGAAAGTAGGTATGCCGCCGCTATAAGGCGCTAATTTGCTGCCATCAAGCGCGGCTTGGTACTTACTCGGTTGCGTTAAAAAATCAACCATTTGCTTTGTGTATGCTTGCTCAATTTGAATAAGTGCTTGGTCGCGCTCAAATGTGGCACTTTGTAAATCTAGGTACATGCTAAATATCACAAGTAGGCTGTCTTCACTTTGCCATGGCTTTTGCGCTGCACCGGTTAGTAAATATTCAAAGCTTGAATACCCTACTTGCGCTAAACCTTCGTTTACACCTTGAGCGTAACTTTTAAGTAATTGCTTATCTGCTTCAGGCAGGGTTTGTAAAATAATTTGGCTGCGTTTACGTAATTGATGAAAACGCATTTTTTTATCGAGCCCCAACGCTGCTTCGCCAAATAATTCACTTAACTCACCTGCGGCATTACGCCTTAGTAAATCCATTTGAAAAAATCGGTCTTGGCCATGCGCATAACCTAAACCATAGGCAGCGTCGTTTCGGCTATCTGCATTTATTACTGCTTGCCCTAGTGCATCGCGCGAAATTTTTACAGGCTCTACCACCGCGTTACTGCGTCCGTTTCCATCAAGGGCGGGTAAACTTAAACTAAGTACCCCATAAACAACAGCGGTACTTGCCAGCCCTAATATCACAATTAATAACAACAAGCGTTTGATTACTTTAAACATCACCGTTTCCTTTGCACGTTTTGACCAAGCGTTAAGCACATATAATAACCACAGTTTTATTAAATAATAATGTTCTTGCTCGCAAAGGGTGAAATAAACATCAAAATCCACGATAATGTCAGCTCCACACATCGTGCAGAACTAGTTGAGATCAATATGACTGAAAAAACATTTATCAAAGGTAAAGACCGCGACCTAGAATCGTCAATCTCTACCATGCAAAACAAGCTTAAAGCCCTAAACATTAATGTTGAAGAAGCGCTTTGGCTTAACCCTGTAGCTAACTGTTATTCGGTTCATATAAAAGACAGCGACTGCGGTGTTATGTTTACCAATGGTAAAGGCGCAACCGACAAAGCATCTATTGCTTCAGCACTCGGTGAATACTTTGAACGTTTAAGCTGTAACTACTTTTTTGCAGACTTTTATCTAGGTGAAGAATTTGCTAATGGCGAGTTTACTCATTACCCAAGCGAAAAATGGTTTAAAGTTGAAGGCGATGAAGTGCCAGAGGGCATTATGGATGAAAGCTTATGGGATTACTTTGACCCTGAGCGCGAACTAAACGCATCACACCTTTTTGATTTTAACTCAGGCAATATCGATCGTGGTATTTGTACCCTGCCATACACACGCCAACGCGATAACCAAGACGTATACATTCCGGTAAACGTTATCGGTAATATTTTTGTATCTAACGGTATGAGCGCAGGTAACACCAAATTTGAAGCTCGCGTACAAGGTTTATCAGAAGTATTTGAGCGCGCTATTAAAAACCGCATCATCGCCGAAGGTATTTGTTTACCAATCGTGCCTGAAGATGTTGTTAAGCAATACCCTAAAATTCACGAAGCGTGTGAAGAACTTCGCAGCCATGGCTTTCATTTACGTATTGCCGATGCATCACTTGGGGGCAAATACCCTGTAATGAGCGTAACGCTTATTAACCCAACAGATGGCTCTGTATTTGCTTCTTTTGGTGCTCACCCATCATTTGAAGTTGCGCTTGAACGTACCGTGACTGAGTTACTACAAGGTCGTCGTCTTGATCAGCTAGATGTATTCCAACCTGCAACATTTGATAACGATGAAGTAGCAACACCAGAGAACATTGAACTGCACTTTATTGATTCAAGCGGTTTGATTTCGCATGATTTTTTCCGTGCAAAACCTGATTTTGAATTTGTACACTGGGACTTTAGCGGAACAACTGAAGAAGAATATAACTTCTGTACTGATCTAATTCATAGTATGGATCATGATATCTACATCATGGATTACACGCACCTAAACGTATACGCGTGTCGTATTTTAGTACCTGGCATGTCTGACATTTACCCTGTTGATGAGCTTATTTGGCGTAACAACAACGAAGGCGCTAAATTCCGCGAAACATTCCTATCGCTTGATCAGTACGATGCAGAGCAATGGATGGAAATTTACGACAGCCTTGAAGAAGCAGGCCACAGCGATATTATCCGCGCCGCAGAATTTATTGGCCTTGCAACCGATGCCGACACACCATGGCACACACTGCGTATAGGTGAGCTTAAAGCGCACCTATGTTTAGCTGCAGGCAGCGAAGAAGCCATTGATTGGGTTGACTGGATACTTCATACAGGCCAAGTAAATGAAGAGGCAATGCGCCACTTCCGCTGTTTAAAAGCAGTTCTTGAAATTAAATACGATGACGAGCGCGAATACGCAGATTACCAAGATGCACTAGGCTTAATGTTTGGTGCTAATAATGTAGCGCTGGCTATAGAAATTGCCGAAGGTAAAAAGCAGTTTAACGGTTTAACTTTCCCTGGTTTATCGCTTGAAGGCTTTAAAAAGCATGCGGCGCTACTTGATGGTTACCGCAAGCTACATGTAGCAAAGCAAAATCACTGGGCGCGTGAAGTTAGCGACTCGTAACTCGCTAAACCACTAATTATAAAAAATAAACGGCACATTTGTTAATGCGCCGTTTTCATTTGTGTAATAAATTAGCTATAGTTAATTTGCCTAAATTAACGCCACGATGTAGCAAATGCCACCATCTACTAACAATAAAAAAACGAACGTTCATAACTTTAAGTTGACCTTTTGGTTATCGCTTACGCTAACTGTACTAGTTGGTATCGTTCTTGATCGTATTAACTACAATCGTGTTAAAGATGCTCATCGCCTACAAATTCTTTCTGAAGTAAGTACATATCGAGCTCAATTAGAATCTATTTTAGTTTCTAATATCCAACTAGTTCGAGGTTTAGGTGTTGCCGTAGCGGCGCAACCTGATTTACAGCAAACACAATTTGAACAAATTGCCCAACCACTATTTAAAACCTCAAATGAGCTTCGCAATATTGGTGGCGCTCCCGATATGGTAATTCGCATGACTTACCCCTTAAAAGGTAATGAAAAAGCACTCGGTTTAAACTTTTTAGAAGAAAAAAACCAACGCGCTGATGCTATTAGAGCTCGCGATACAAATACCATTGTAATGGCTGGCCCATTAAAATTAATCCAAGGTGACATAGCACTTATAGCCCGCGTTCCTGTTTACATACCGCCAGATAATCGCTTTTGGGGATTACTTTCAGTTGTTCTCAACATTGACAAAGTCTATGAAAATTCAGGTATTTATGAGCTAGAAAAAGAATACAACGTCGCTTTACAAGGCAGGCATGGACTTGGCAGCAAAGGGGAGTTTTTTTACGGTAATCAAAACATAATAGAGCAAGACCCTCTTGAGTTTACGTTAAGCTTTCAAGGTGGCAATTGGCAACTTTACGTAGCACCTAAAATAGGTTGGAGCCCACCAAATTCAGCTGTGTGGCCTCTTAGGTTATCAATTATAATTATTTGCGGGTTATTAATTTGGGCCTTTTTATTCTTTTTGAAAATGCTTAATCGTCAGCAACAAAACGAAAAAATGCTTGAGGCAATGAGTGATCTAGCCCAAATAGGCGCATGGTCATTTAATTTAGAAACGAAACAAGTGTATTGGTCTGATATGACCAAAAAACTATTTAAATACCCATTAAATAGCCAACCAGAATGGCCTAAAGATTTAAATTACTTTAAAAAAGGCACTAGCAGAGAAACAATTAAACCTTTAATTGAACGAGCTATAAAATATGGTGAAAGCTACGAAGTTGAATTAGAAGTAATGGATGAAGAAGGTGAATCTGTTTGGGTACTCGTACATGGTGAAGCAGAACGAAAAAATGGACGATGCACACGTATTTTTGGCTCATTACAGAATATTGATACCCGTAAAAAGATTGAATTAGAAAATAATAAAACAGCATTACACAACGAAATTTTAGCCTCCCTTACCGTTAATAAATTAATATTAACTGGGCAACTGAGCCAATCAAAAGATATTATTACTAAAGCAATCTGCCAAGCATTTGATATTAAACGTGCCAGTATTTGGTTTTTTAATGAAGACAAATCCCAACTAAGCCCTTTTGCCATACATAGTAAACATTCGTCTAGTGATAAAATTGACTCTATTTGGCTAAGAAAAAATCTTCCCGGCTTTTTTAATGCAATAGATCACCAGCCTGTATTTAATGTGCCTGACGCCCAAGAACACCCAATACTCGAGCCAATTAAAGAACAGTATTTAATGACTCTCGAGATTAAATCCATGCTGTGCGTAATAATCCCTGCAGGAAGTGGCGCTATAGGAGTCGTTTGCGCAGAGCAATGCCAATCAAAACGCTACTGGTCTAAAAACGAAGAAAGCTTTTTAATTGCCGTTGCTGCGTTAATAGGCAGCTTGCACTCAAGCCAACAGCGAATTGAAACCGAACAAAAACTAGTTTCTGCCAAAGAAACCGCCGAACAAGCTGTTGAAGCTAAAAGTGAATTTTTAGCGAGTATGAGCCACGAAATTCGCACCCCAATGAACGGTGTTTTAGGTATGCTTAACATAATTAAGCAAACTCAATTGGACCTACAGCAAAAACATCATATTGAACTTGCTCAATCATCAGCTCAATCTTTGCTTAATATAATTAATGACATATTAGACTTTTCTAAAATTGAAGCCGGTAAGCTCGATATAGAAAACGTGCAATTTAATTTACCTCGGTTATTAGGCGAAGTGGTGGAATCCTTTGCTTTAAAGGTAGAACAAAACAATACAAAACTTATTCTAGATGCTACTCAAATAACTGTTAGCGAGATAATTAGTGATCCTAACCGCTTGCGCCAAATTTTAAATAACTTAATTGGCAACGCGGTTAAATTTACTATTGATGGCGAAGTAGTCATTACTGCCAGAATAGATGAAACAACGGATGGCTCGTTCCTACAGTGTTCGATTATTGATACTGGTATTGGTATTGACCCTAAAAAACAAGCGTCGTTATTTGACTCATTCACACAAGCCGATGCTTCAACAACACGCCAATTTGGGGGCACAGGGCTTGGCCTTGCCATAGTAAAACAATTGTGCGAACTGATGAACGGTGAAGTGAGTGTAAACAGTATGCAAGGTGAAGGAAGTACATTTTCTTTCACAGTACAAATACAACCGCGCTTAAGTAAAGAACAAGATTTACCGAGTCATTTAATTAAAAACAAACATATTTTAATTATTGATGAGTGCTCGTTAAATGCTAACACCGCTAATAAGCAGCTCACTGTTTGGGGTGCAAAAGTTAATTGTATACATAACTATCTTGAGGTTGATGATTACTTAAGTAATGTAACCACCCACCCTGGTGCTATTTTAGTTGATTACTACTTTTTTGAAAAAGCCCCACAAACGCATATCACCGCGCTCAAAAACTTTATAAATATGCATAGTTGCAAGTTAGTTATTATGGCACCAATGAGTTATTCACCAGAGGAGTCTAAAGTAGGTATGGAAGTCGACTGTATGATTTTCAAACCTCTCACACCGTCTGATTTGTTTGACTCACTCACAAACGATAAATACATTGAACAACAGCAGCAACAAGCACAGCTGCAAAACAAGCTAACTAAAGCGCCAGTACTCGATTCATCAGAACCACAACTATTGCTTGTTGAAGACAATAAAATAAACCAAGTGGTTGCCTCTGCGCTATTAAAGCAGGCGGGTGTTACTTTTGATATTGCCGAAAATGGACTTGAGGCAATTGTAAAGCTCAATGCAAAACAAGGTAAACCATATAAGCTAGTTTTAATGGATTGCCAAATGCCCGAAATGGATGGCTACCAAGCCACTAAAGCCATTAGAGAAGGTGATGCAGGTAAAGATAATGAAAATATTACTATTATTGCGCTAACAGCCAATGCCATGCAGGGCGATAAAGAAAAATGCCTAGCCGCAGGCATGAACGACTATTTAAGTAAGCCTCTCGATTTAGCTGCATTACAACCAAAGCTTCAACAATGGCTTGGCATTCAATAAAGGTGTAAGCTAATAAAATACGCTTACTAATTTGAGATTATTTATGCAGTTATCAACAAATCAACAACGTATTCTTGGTTGCCTATTAGAAAAACAAAGCACAACGCCAGAGCATTATCCGCTATCGTTAAACGCTCTCGTGAACGCATGTAACCAAAAGTCTAATCGCGATCCTGTGTTAAGTCTTACAGATGAAGACGTGCAAAACGCACTTGATGAACTAATAGAAATGCGTTTGGTCACAATAGATGAAGGTCTTTCGGGACGCGTAAATAAATACGATCACCGCTTTTGCAACACTGAATTTAGTAATCTGCAATTTTCTGCTCAGCAGCGTGCCATTGTTTGTTTATTACTTTTGCGTGGTGCTCAAACCCCTGGTGAATTAAGAACCCGCAGTGCTAGGCTTGCTGATTTTAATAACGTAAATGAAGTAGAGGCAGCGCTCAATAAACTGATTGAAAGCGAGTACGTCACAAAGCTAGAGCGTGAAGCTGGTAAACGTGACAGCCGATATATTCATTTATTTGGCGAACAACAAAATAATCCCGCCGATGCCTTTGTTGCTCTACCAAGCGAAGTAATTAAAGACAAAGAATTAAGCGATTTACTTGAAGAAGTAGAAAAATTAAAAGCAGAGCTTCGCCAAATAAAAGCTCATTTAAAACTTTAATTAACTAAAACTAAATCACATAATAAGTTTATTGCGTATCACATATTAAATTTTATAAGGAGCTGGCAATGCGCGCCGAAATTATGGCTGAAATGAAGGTTCAGCCAACGATTGATGTAAATGCTGAGATAACTCGCCGAGTTAACTTTATTAAAACACGTTTGGTAGCAGCTCATTCACGCTCGTTAGTACTGGGTATTAGCGGTGGTGTTGACTCATCAACCTGCGGCCGCTTATGTCAACTTGCTGTAAACGAGCTAAATAAAGAACACGATACTGACAAGTATCAGTTTATTGCAGTGCGCCTACCTTATGGTGTACAAGCTGACGAAGATGAAGCACAAATGGCGGTTGATTTTATTCAGCCAAGTAAACGTATGACCGTAAACGTACAACCTGCGGCTGATGCATTGCATGAGCAAGCGATAGCTGCCGTAGTTGGCTGTGGTGAAGCACTGCCTGAGCAAGCTCAAATAGATTTTATTAAAGGTAATGTTAAAGCACGCCAACGTATGGTTGCTCAGTACGAAATTGCAGGTTTTTGCCAAGGCTTAGTAGTGGGTACCGATCATAGTGCTGAAAACATTACTGGTTTTTATACTAAATTTGGTGACGGCGCTTGCGATTTAGCCCCTCTGTTTGGTTTATCAAAACGCCAAGTTCGTGCACTTGCTACTGCACTAGGTGCGCCAGCTTTATTGGTAGATAAAGCACCTACAGCTGATTTAGAAAGTGACCGCCCAGGTTTAACAGACGAAGAAGCACTTGGTTTGAGCTATGAGCAAATTGATGACTTTTTAGAAGGTAAACCTGTGTCTAATGATGTTGAACAAAAGCTTGTAAGCATTTACACGCGTACACAACATAAGCGTCAACCAATTCCGACAATTTACGATTAAGGTTTAGTAGCTAAAATAAAGCAATTAATGCCTTTGAGGATTAATTGCTTTTTTGATCGACAGATTAAGAAGCTGCGTATATTTTAATAAATTAACGCTTTGAATTTTATAATACCAATTGCATTAAATTAGTGAGCTATTATAGCCCTATGAAATAGCGATAGAGCGATGATATTTTTAATTATATTGGTATAACTACCCGCCAAAGAGAACACTGCCTTATATGACATCGCCCATTTTAATTACCGGCGCAGGCCAACGTATTGGTTTAGCACTCGCTCAGCATTATATAGCCCAAGGGCAGAGTATTATTATCACGTATCGTACTCGTCACGCCGCTGTTGATAAATTAGAGCAACAAGGTGCTGTATGTATTTATGCCGATTTTAGTACCGATGACAGTATTAGTGCATTTATAAATACGCTTAAAAAACATACAGCATCGCTGCGCGCTATTGTTCACAATGCATCAAGCTGGGACTGCGAAGCTAACAACCCTGACTTTGCAGCACTGTTTGATAATATGATGCGTATACATGCCAAAACACCGTATTTAATTAATTTAATGTGCGCAGAGCTGCTTTTAAACTATCAGCAAAATGAAAAAGTACCTGCCGATATAATACATCTTACTGATTATGTAGTTGAAACAGGCAGCCCTAAACACTTAGCTTATGCAGCAAGTAAAGCAGCACTCGACAACCTAACCAAATCGTTTAGCGCTAAATATGCGCCAAATATAAAAGTGAACTCGGTTGCTCCATCGCTCATTATTTTTAATGAACATGACGATGAGCAATATCGAGCTAAGACCCTTAAAAAATCATTAATGGGCATTGAACCCGGATGCCAAGAAATTATCAATAGCATTGATTTACTATTACAAAGCCACTACATCACAGGGCGCTCTTTGCCTATTGATGGCGGTCGTCATTTAAAGTAAATATAAATAAACTGAGATATTTATGCACAATGAATTAAAAGAAAGTTATGAAAAAATCATCACCGCTGTAGGCGAAGATGCTAACCGCGAAGGCTTACTTGATACGCCAAAACGTGCTGCAAAAGCAATGGAATATTTAACGCAAGGGTATCGTCAAACGCTTGATGAAATAACTAATAAAGCGGTATTTACATCTGACGCTGACGACATGGTGTTAGTACAAGACATAGAGCTCTACTCTATGTGTGAGCATCATTTACTGCCTTTTATTGGCCGTTGCCATATTGCTTATATACCAAACGGTAAAGTATTAGGCTTGTCTAAATTTGCCCGTATTGTTGATATGTTTTCACGCCGTTTTCAAATTCAAGAACAACTAACGCATCAAATCGCTAAAGCAGTTGAAGAAGTTACTGGCGCTAAGGGCGTAGGCGTTATTGTTGAGGCAAAACACATGTGTATGATGATGCGTGGTGTAGAAAAGCAAAATTCAAGCATGCGTACATCAGTAATGTTAGGTAACTTTAGAAGCGATCCTAAAACACGTAACGAATTTTTGCAGCTTATAAAAGGTTAACCCTATGGCTAATGCAATCATTAACGTTACTAATTTACGCCTGCGTACGTTTATTGGCTTTAACCCCGATGAGCGTGAAAAAAAGCAAGATGTAGTGATCAATCTAGAGATTCACTACCCTGCTGATGACGCGTGTAAAACGGATGAAGTTGACCAAGCACTTAATTATAAAGTGATCACCAAAGAAGTTATTAGCTTAGTAGAGCAAGGGCACTTTTTACTGCTCGAAAAATTAGTTGCTGAAATTCTTGCCGTTTGTCACGCACACCCAAGCGTTCATTACGCTAAAGCACGTGTTGATAAACCACATGCACTGCGTTTTGCAGACTCAGTGTCGTTAACGCTTGATTGGGCTAAATAAGCACTTAAAAACTTATTTAAAAAAGCTTTTCGAATCCTACGGCAAGGGCGATAACCGCTAAATAGCGAGCGCCTTTGCCTAGTGTTACTAGTAATAAAAACATACTAAAGCGTACTTTAAATATCCCCCCAATTACAGTTAGCGGATCGCCTACTACTGGCAGCCAAGCAAACAACAAACTATACACACCGTATTTATTAAATTGCTTTTGTGCGCTATCAAGCCCTTTTTGCGATACAGGAAACCATTTTTTATCTTTAAAACGCAGTACCTGCGTGCCTAACCAATAATTAACACAGCTCCCTAACACATTTCCAACTGTTGCTACGCACCACATAAGCCATAAATTAACTTTACCTTGAGTAATCATTCCCACCATTATCACCTCAGAAGAGCTAGGCAGTAATGTCGCAGATATAAATGCGCTAATAAATAACGAGAGATAAAGCATAATGCCCTTATGGCTAAACGTAAAAACCCAGCCTATAGCTGGGTTTATAATACCAATTTTATTAAAAACATGAGCATTCTAGCGTATCAAATAACTCACTAACTACGTTAAAAATTATTTATATAGAACAACTATGTATCATAATTTTAGCCTTGTTATTGAGCTATTTTCTTATCGCTATAATAGATCACTAATTTAATGCAATTGGTATAAAAATAAACTGTGTGTTTATTTTATCAAATTTAAACTAAACGGGTAATTAAACTCTTTACCTTCATTAGCTTTAATACTTGCCATTACAACCATTACAAACCCAAAAATTGCCACTATAGGTAGTAATATTAAGCCGACTGCTACAAACATCAGTACAAAACAAACTACATATGCAATTGCCATCGTTATTTGAAAGTTAAGCGCCTTTTTACCGTGCACGTCAACAACTGGCATTTCATCTCTTTTAATTAACCACACAATTAATGGCCCAATTATTGAGCCAAACGGCACAACAAACCCAGCAAGCGCACTTAAATGGCATAACATAGCCCACGTACGGTCATCTTTATTAACTGGTTCAACCTGTTGATTTTCTTCCATAACACTCTCCTTTTTGTTTTATGTATGTTGCCTCTTAACTAAACAAATGTCTACAAATCAACCAACGTATTTATGTTTAAAAATCACAGCGTGAAATCTTGTGATAAAAAAGTGATAAGTTTGTGAGAGTTTCTGGAGACGATTATTCAATACTTAACTCGAATCATCACTTACAGGAAATAATAATGAAAACTTCTACATTAACAATCGCAATTCTTTTAGCGGCAGCTAGCCAATCGACTATGGCCGCAGAATTAGACCTAAAAGTAACTAACCTAACCAAAGGTATTCACTTTACTCCACTGTTAATTACAGCACACAACAGCGAAGACACACTGTTTGAAGTAGCAACAGAGGCATCTACAGCACTACAAACAATGGCTGAAGGCGGCAATATTGCAGAGCTAGTTGCACAAGCAACTGCAGCGGGCAGTGATATGGCTGCAAATCCAGCTGAAGGTTTACTTGCACCAGCCGCATCTACAACGGCAACACTTACCACTACCGACGGTAACGAGTACCTATCTTTAACTGCAATGATGCTACCAACTAATGATGGCTTTGTAGGCTTAAACAGCTGGAAAATCCCAACAGAAGCGGGTACTTACACAATTAATTTAAATGCTTACGATGCAGGCACAGAACAAAACAATGAGCTTGTAGTTGAAGGCTCTGGCGCACCAGGTACTCCAGGTATTCCTGCGGCTCCAGGTGGCGACGCTGGCACTGGCGGTACAGGTGTATTAAGTGGTGATACAAATACTAACATTCATATTCACCCAGGTAGCTTAGGTGATGACGATTTAGAAGCGGGTAATAGCGATTTAAGTAATACAGTACACAGATGGTTAAACCCAGTAGCGCAATTAACCGTTACAGTTAAGTAGGAGCATGATTATGTCATCTGCTAACAACCTTAAAAAAAGTCTACTAGTGCTTGCACTTGCAACCACACTTGCAGCGTGTAGCGATAATGATAACGACCCAGTTGTTGAAGAGCCGGTCGTTGTTGAGCCAATTGTTGTAGAACCTGTGATCAGTGAGTTTACTATTACTTTTAGTAACTTAACTGCAGGACAGCCTTTGTCACCACTCTCTGTCATTGCTTTTGAAGATGAAGCACCTTGGACCTTCGGTACAACAGCTTCTGTGAGCTTAGAAATGCTTGCAGAAAGCGGTGCAAATGAAGAATACCTCAGCTACGAAAGTGCACTTGCTGCAGTTTCAGCTGAAGGCGCTATTGGCCCTGGTGAAACCACCACAGTGATCATTACTGTTGAAGAGCAAGAAACGCTTAATTTGTCATTTGCTGCCATGCTTGGGAATACAAATGATGCTTTTACCGGTCTTAGTTCTTTAGATGTATCAACATTAGAAGTTGGCGGTTCGTTATCACGCACTACGACTGCTTATGATGCGGGTACGGAAGCAAATACAGAAACAGCTGAAACTGTGCCAGGTCCTGCCGCTAGCGGTGAAGGGTTTAACGAAATACGTGACGATACAGCCGATATAATAACGATGCATCCAGGCATTGTTTCAAATCAAGATGGATTATCTACATCAGCACTTGGTGTTGAACATAAGTTTGATAACCCAGTATCGAAAATAGTAATTACGCGCACGCAGTAACGTTCCAGCTTGTAATGGGGAAGTAAGGGAGCACGGATGCCCCCCTTTTTACGAGGTAATACATGCGTCACGAAAAAATATTAGTAGTAGAAGATGACAGAGAAATAGGTAAATTAATTACCACGCAGCTAACGTCGCTTAACTTACATGTTGATCATGTTGTGAGCGCAGAACTAGCCTTAAAAAAAATAGCCAAGCATCCCTACGGACTTATTTTACTCGATATAAACTTACCGCAAATGGATGGTTTAAGCTTATGCCGAAAAATAAAAGAGCATTACCCTACTACCTCCGTTATTTTACTCACCGCGCTGAGTAGCGATATGGACAGAGTTATTGGCCTTGAAATGGGCGCCGATGATTATATTTGTAAACCCTTTTTTGCACGCGAATTACAAGCCAGAGTAAAAACCCAATTACGCCACAGAGCACAACTACTCGCAGGCCAAAACAACGACAACTCTCCCGCTGATAGCGAACAAACACTAAATGTAGGCTCACTCAACATAGAATTTAGTTCGCACCAAGTGTATTTAGGTAAACAAGCCCTTAACCTTACCGCCACCGAATTTGATTTACTCGTTTACTTTGCACGCCATCCTAATCATGTTTTTAGTCGCCAGCAGTTACTCGATAAAGTATGGGGTTACCAACACAGTGGTTACGAGCACACGGTTAATTCACATATAAACCGCTTACGTGCCAAGCTAGAAGAACACCAACAAGCGCCTATCATCGAAACAGTTTGGGGTGTTGGTTACAAACTAAACCCTAGCCAACTCAATTAAGACACCTATTATGAAATTATCTTTGTATCAAAAATTAGCTATATCGCTAGTCGTGATTTTTTGCTTTATTTGCGCCCTAGTTTACGGCTGGAGCAAGCAACTGGAACTCACCTCAAAACACCACGCCGAACAAAATCTGCACTTAGCGTTAGCGGAACATTTAGTACAAGATAACCCACTAATAAAAGAAGGTGTTTACGACTATAAAGCGCTTGAGAACCTCTTTCATACCTTGATGTTATTAGGTCCTGCGTTTGAATTTTATTTTGTAGACGAAACCGGAAAAATTCTTACTTACTCAGCAAAGCCGGGTAAAGTTAAACGCACGCACATTAGTTTAACGCCTTTAAAAAGGCTGATTAACGACCCAAGCGCTGCACCTATCTATGGTGATAATCCTCGTAATAAAGAGCAACAAAAAATATTTTCAGCCGCGCCAGTATTTAATCAAGATAAGCTACAAGGCTATTTATATGTAATTATTGGTGGTGAGGCTTACGACACCTCACTAAGCACTGTAAAAAATAATGATAAGTTATGGCTAGCCGCTTTATGGCTTGGCTCTGCACTCGCATTTTTATTTATTGCGATGCTAATTTTGCTACGCTTTTTTACCAACCCAATACAGCGCTTAGCACGTGATGTTAGTAATATTGAAGCCGCTAATTACAGCCTTACCGACACCAAGCTAAGTAACTATTCAACGCAAAAAAGTAACGAAGTGCATAGTTTAGGGCGAAGTATTCAAGCCATGCTTACCCGTATTAACGAGCAGTTTAAAGCACTTGAGCAAGGCGATAAACAACGCAAAGAGTTGCTAACTCACTTATCGCACGACCTACGTACCCCACTTGCTTCACTGCAGGGATTTTTAGAAGTATTAAATCAGTCAGGTGAGCAATTAAGTCAAAACGAACAACAAGAATACTTACAGGTATCGCTTAATAATTGTGGGCAATTAAAGCTACTCATAGAGCAAATATTTGAACTTGCTCACTTAGAAAATGGCGAAATAAGTATAAATAAAGAAACCTTTAATTTAGGTGAACTCATTTACGATTGCATGGCAAAATTTAGTTTAGCCGTTGATAAAAAAGGCATAAGTTTGTCGGTAGAACCTGCAATTTGTGACTTTCCTGTGGTTGCCGATATAGCTAAATTAGAGCGCGTGTTAAGTAACTTAATTGACAATGCAATTAGGCACACCCCTCGCGGTGGCAGCATTGCAGTACATGTAAAACGCAGTGACGATAATCAACTATTTGTGCATGTATCAGACACAGGCGTAGGTATAAAAGAAGATGAGCTGAATGCTATTTTTGACCCGCACTACCAAGCAAGTAATTCTAATAAAGAAGGGCGCCAGCAAGGTGGTTTAGGATTGGCGATTTGCAGAGGTTTATTAAAACTGATGGATAGCGAAATTTACGTACAAAGTGAAATTGGTAAAGGCACTATGTTTAGCTTTAATTTGCCACAAAAAAAGGTGCTTTCTTAAAAAGCACCTTATTGAGTTAAATCTATTTAAATATAAAGATTAATTACTTTTTAATACCCGCTAAATCAAGCATAAATGCATAGTTTAGCGCGGTATCTTCTAAGCGCTTAAAGCGACCTGATGCACCACCGTGCCCTGCTTCCATATCTATTTTAAACAATAACTTATTGTCATCAGTTTTATAGTCACGCAGCTTAGCAACCCATTTTGCAGGCTCAAAGTATTGAACTTGTGAATCGTGCAAGCCAGTCGTCACTAGCATATTAGGATATGCTTGCTTAGATACTTGGTCGTATGGCGAGTAAGACAGCATGTAATCGTAGTACGCTTTTTCGTTCGGATTACCCCACTCGCCGTATTCATTTGTTGTAAGCGGAATACTCGCATCAAGCATCGTGGTTACTACATCTACAAACGGTACCGCTGCAACCATGCCTTTATAAAGTTCAGGCGCTTGGTTTGCTACTGCGCCCATTAATAAGCCACCAGCACTGCCACCTAACGCAAATATTTCATCTTTTGCGCCATACTTTTGAGAAACCAATGCTTTAGTTACATCAACAAAGTCATTAAACGTATTCTTTTTAGTGAGTAGCTTGCCGTCTTCGTACCAAGGACGACCTAGCATTTGCGAGCCACGTACATGGGCAATTGCAAATACAAAGCCACGGTCAAGTAAACTCAAACGCGTGCTTGAAAAAGTAGGGTCCATGGTTGCGCCATAAGAGCCGTACCCATATTGCAGTAGCGGGTTAGTACCATCTTTTTTAAACGCATCTTTACGGTAAACTAAGCTTACTGGTACTTTTATGCCATCACGTGCTGTTACAAAAATACGCTCTGAGGCGTAATTATCAGCATCAAAATCACCTAATACAGCTTGCTGTTTAAGTAGTTTTTTATCGCCAGTCGCTAAATCTACATCGTACGATGAGCTTGGTGTAGTCATACTGGTGTAATAAACACGTAACGTGCTGCTATCTATATCGTTATTGCCATAAGTACCAATTGTATAAGCGCTATCGTTAAAGCTCAGTGGTAACTCTTTACCTGTTTTTAAATCACGCGCAATCAACTTTGATTGGCCCATTTCACGCTCTTGGTAAACTAAGTAGTCATTAAATAAATCAATGCCTTCGAGCTTAATATCATCGCGCGCTGGGATCACACTTTGCCAATTTGCTTTGTCACCTGCTTTATCAATATCCACTTTCATCAGCTGAAAGTTTACAGCATCTAAGTTAGTTACAATGTAGTAAGTATTCCCTAGTTTAGATATTTCATATTCAAGCCCTGCTTCACGCTCAATTAAGCGTTTAGGCATTGCCTTAGCATCATCAGCACTTAGTACCGATACGCCTGATGCTGCTGTGCTGCTGTGCCAAATATAAATTTCTGACTCATCTTTGCTTTTACTCATACCCATGTAGTAACTGGTATCAGTTTCTTCGTAAATTAGCTCATCATCAGCTTGTGGTGTACCTAATGTATGACGATAAACTTGATAACCTAATAAAGTTTGTAAATCTTTTTTAATATAATAAACAGTTTTATTATCGTTTGCCCAAACTATACCGCCGTTGGTGCCCTCAAGTGTATCTTCGAGTAATTTACCGGTTGTTAAATCTTTTATTTTTATACTATAAATACGACGGCTAACAGTATCTTCGCCATAAGCCATTAAATTGCCATTCGGGCTTACATTTAAGCCACTTACTGCATAATAATCATGGCCTTTCGCAAGCTCATTTACATCTAAAATAACTTGCTGATCGGTACCTGTAAAATCGCTGCTGCGTAAGTAAGTAGTGTACTCGTTATCGCCGCGTGTTTGCGTTGAGTAAAAATAATCACCGTTTTTAACTGGGACTGAATCATCGTCTTTTTGGATACGCCCTTTTAGCTCTTCAAACAATTCACTTTGCAGCGTTTTGGTATGTGCAAGCATTGCATCTGTGTATGTATTTTCAGCTTCTAAATAGTTAATCACCTCTGGCGCTTTACGTTCGTCATCACGTAACCAATAGTAATTATCTACACGTGTGTCACCATGAATAGTCATCTCATGAGGCACTTTTTTAGCAACTGGGGCAATAGCTTGGGCTACTTGAACCGTTTTAACTTGTGTATTATTTTTTTTGGTTTCTTCAGGGGCTTGATTACAGCCACTTAAAATAGCTAGCGATAATGCAGCAAGTGCGAGTGGAGTACGTTTCATCAGTCAAAGTCCTTGTTGGTTTTTATTTTTATTAAGTAATTAAATATACCTAAAAATAACCTGTGTTGTGATTTACTTTGTGAAGCTATGTAAAAAGGGAGCCGAAGCTCCCTTTGTATAACAATTAAGTTATAAAATTACTTTTGTTTACGACGACGCATAAATGCAAATGGCGCTACTAGTAATGTTAACCATGCAAGTGAGCCAGATGAGCTCTTTTTGCTTTCTGGTGCTATAGTCTCTACTACTGGTGGTACTACTTTTGTAATACTTATAGTAACTACAGCAGGAGCAGATACATTACCGCGTACATCAATGGCAACAACTTGAATTTCAGCTGATGAATCACCAGTTAACAATTCAGTATTAGTTACAACCACTTGTCCATCCGCATCAATACCAAAACCTTGGTGAGTACTTGATTGCACATAGTACTCTGACACATCTAAGTCTTGATCAGACTCAGTGATAGTTAGTGCACCAACAACTGTTCCGTTAGCAGCATCTTCTGAAACACTAAATTCACCACCAACTAGCATTGGAGCCTCGATTGCAGGAAGCTCTAACTCAGCACTATTCATCACTTTAACAATATCTAAACCAGACGTTTGTGATAATGCAAATGGACCGCTTGCTTCAACAATTGCTTTTTCACCCGGTTTAAGTGAAGTAACTGCTTCGCCAGTTTCCATAGAAGTAAGCGTTACACTTGGAGATGCTCCAAATGTAGTTGAGCCTTCAATACTATCTGTCTGAGTGAATACACCTGTAACATATGAAGGGTAACCTACAGATGCTTTAAAGTTCATGTTTTCACCAAGTAATGAACCATCAACGTTTAGTAGCTCACTACAAGTTGAGAAGGTAATAGTATCTTCACCGGCTGAGTGATAAAGCGGAGTAACCCATGCTAACGAATCGTTACCAGCGCCATCAGTTTCACCAATTACTGTACGGCTACGGCCAGGGAATGCTGTTTCACGACCGCGGTCGTTATAGTTTTGCATAACTTGATCATAAACACCGTCATTATCAGTATCAACTTCTAATCTGTAGCCTGCTTGGAATACATGCGTTAATGGGTCGCGCAATTGGATAGACGATGTTACAAAAATACCAGAGTCACAAGAGCTATCTGCAAATGCAGAGAAAGTAGTCGCTAAAATATTAAACTCAGCTTCTTCTCGTGTTTTCTCTGTGCCTGTTGCAACAATGCTTTCTGCAAAAGGAGTAATGTCTGTTTGGCCGCTATTTTCAACAATAAGTGCCATTTCGTTATCAATGATTTGAGACGAAACGCTTAATTCTGTCGCAGCTTTTGGCATTGCATGATATACAACGTGTAAATCGTGGTCTGTATCAGTGCTTGCGTCATTAAATACCAATGCACCATCAAACTCTACTGAAGTAAGAGCAGCGCTTCTTGCAGCAATGTCGTCTGCACTAAATGGGTTTTCTAATTCCCACGCTGGTAGTTTTGTTGGATCAACAGTTAGCGTCACATCAAAGTTAATTGACTGACCTGCAGGGATTGTTACCGACTCAGGGAAATCCCAGCTAATTGCAGCTGTATCGTCATCATTTTGGTAGCGAGCTTCAGTACGCAGCGCATACGTTTTAGCATCTGATGAGAAGTTCTTAACAGTCACTGTTTTAGTTAGAGACTCTGTTCCAGCCATTGACACAAGGCCGAATGAAAGAGCCGCTTGTTTAGTATTAAACTGTGTATTATTAACCCATGCAGCAACTGGTAAGTTGACTGCTTTAGTTACATCAACCAAGCCTGAACCAATCATACTAATTGGAGCCAGTTCTGAGTCAGGACTGCTTGCTAAAGGCTCATTTGTTACATTTAAGTCAGCTGCATTCATTATTGTAGCTTTAATCTCAAATGCATTACGTTCAGGATGAGCTTCACGTACCATTGCAACAGCACCGGCTGTAATAGGGCCTGAAAAAGATGTTCCAGATACAGGAGCTAGCTGATCTTGCGTGCCTGCTGCTGCAACTAATATACTAGTACCAGGAGCAGTAATTTCTGGTTTTAATAAACCATCCATCGAAGGGCCACGAGAAGAGAACGTAGCTACTGCACCTGCTGTAGTTTTAATTTTTACATCAATATCAAATGTTGCCGTATCGCCTGCAGCTAATTGAGCTTTTAAAGCAGCACCTGCAGCAAAATTAATGCCTACACTTTTAATAGTTACATTGTCATCACTGCCACCCATTGGTGCAGGAGTGCCATCATCTGTGTTATTTGCAATCAGTACAAATTCAGCACCTTTCTTCTGTGCACTAAGTACTTTAACTGTAAATGCACATGCACCACGGTCAATTAAAACCGCTTTACCAGTAAAATCAACATCATCAGCAAAATCAACACAACCATCTTGGTTTGTGTCAGGGTACACTAAATCGATATCTGCACCTGTAATTACAAAGTCAGTTTGCGGGCCAAAGCCTGATGCTTGAATATTACCTTCAATACCAGCAACAGTACCTGTAGCAGTACCAACTTCAGTTGTAGGATGAGTCATTGCGCCTACTGATAACGCATTTGGTGTCGTGCTTGGGCCACCAATACGAAATGGATGATCACCATCATTACCGGCTGAAATAACCATATTCACACCTAAATCAACAGCACGTTGAATTAGGTATTGCGCACCACCACCTGTATATGTATCGCCAAACTCGCCACCTAATGACATGTTCATAACATCTACGCGGTCTGAAATATCACCATCGCCATTTGGATCCATTGCAGCTTCTAATGCCGCAGCTTGAGCGGCACTTGGACAGCCACCACCACAAACAGAGTAAACATATAATTCAACATCTGGTGCAATACCATTTACTGAGTTTGAAGAAGACGTACCATGATTCGTTGCATCACCTGTAGAAGGAGAATTTGCAGCATCATTTTCAATTGGATCAGCATCGTCACGAATAAAATCGTAACCGCCTTGTATAATACCTTGTGGCCAATCAACCGTTGTAGGATCAGCTTGAGCAGCCTCGTATGCTTCTACAGTACCCTCACCACCAAATGCTTTGTGGGTATAGTCAATACCAGTATCTAGAACAGCCACACGCTGACCTTTACCAGTTACAATACCATCAACAATTAAAGGCTTAGCATTAATATATTCAGACGTTGCAGCTACATGTAATTCGTAGTCAAACATCGGTAATACTTTAGCCACTCGTGAATCTTTAGCTATTTTAGCTAAGGCTTCTGGTGTCGCTTGCACAATTAATGTTGGTGCTAATATTTTTGTTTTACCAATTATTTTTGCATCAAAGTCTAAGCTACTAAGCTCGTTGGCCATCGTGTTTTGAAGCAGCTCAACGTTAGCAATCATTTCACGACTGCTTGACGCTTCATAAGTGCCAGAAGCCACAGCATCAACAGAAGTTGCTGCACGTAAAACAATCATATGTGCTGAAGGCTGTTTTTGCTCAGATGCTAACTCTTTCACCTGTTCAGCAGCTTGAGGTGCAATCGTTGCATTAGGTAAAGTTGCCGCATTAACAAAAGTAGCAAGAAATGCACTTGAGACTGCCGTAGCTATAGCAGTTTTTTTTATTATATTTTTAGCCATGAGTTCCCCTTGGATAGGTTATGTATTATTGTATTTGTATTAATCAAAATGATTATATTGTTGTACTGAATATAAAACTTTTGGTACAACCCAAGCAACACCTTGGTTACAAACACATGACATCAAATCCAAAAAACAAGAAAACATCACCCCAGCAAATTGATTTAAAACAATAAAGTTAAAAAATCATATTTGTGAACTAATGTAAACAACTCTAACTTTTTCTTGAGAAATGAATGAATAACGAAGTAATTAACATTTTAACCATGGCTAAAGTAATTCAAACGGCCGTTGCCCCTGTATTCTTAATCACGGGTATTGCTGCTACTTTAGGTGTTTTATCTAATCGTTTAGCACGAATTACCGATAGGGCACGTCAGCTAGAACGCAGACTAAAAGTAAGTACTGACGAGGACTTTAATAAATCACTCGCTACAGAGCTGCGCGCCCTTTTAAAGCGTTCTCGATGTATACATATTGCTTTTAGTTTAAGTGTATTAAGCGCACTACTTGTATGCGCTGTGGTTATGTTGTTATTTTTATCGCATATTCAATCTATAAACTTAGGCGTTACAATTGCCTGTTGTTTTGTAGCAGCAATGGCATTACTTATATGTGCATTTATGTCGTTACTTGGTGAGGTATTCTTAGCAACTAGAAGCATGCGTCGCGGGATGATATTTGCAGATATTGATATAAACGATTAAGTTTTAGTTAAATCTATCGTATTCACTTGAATAAATACGATGTTAGATACAAGATACCGAATTAAGAATTACAATTTTCAACAGGGGCAAACATGAAATTAAAAAAAGTATTAGCAACAATAGCACTGGCAACGTGTGCATTTAGCGTATCGGCAAATTCTGCATTTAAAGAGCCAAGTGACGCGATTGAATACCGCCAAGCAGCGTTTTCAATGATCTCAGTACAAATTGGTGACATGGGCGCAATGCTAAAAGGTAAAGTACCTTTTGACGCAGAGCAATTTAAAAAGCGTGCTAACAACGCAGCTGCACTTTCAAAAATGCCATGGGAAGCGTTTTACGAAGGAACAGATAAAGGCGACACAGCTGCACTTGCTGCTGTTTGGTCTGAAAACGATACTTTTATGAAAAAAGCAACTGCATTCCAACAATACGCAGATGAGCTAGCAGTAGCGGCTCAATCAGGCGATAAGGCCGTAATTGGTAAAGCTTTTGGCGCATGGGCTAAAGGCTGTAAAGATTGCCATAAGCAATTTAAAGATTAATTATTGTTGTAGCCAGTTTAACAACAATAATTAGATAATAAAAAGCACTGAGCGTTAATAACGGTCAGTGCTTTTTTATGTTTTTTATCTACGAGACTTTCACAGCTCGGCTTTTAAATGGGCGTTTAAATACGGCACCAATATCACCTAAAATAATATATAAACACGGTACTAATATAAGCGTTATTAACGTTGCAAACATAACAGCAAAGCCAAGTGCTACTGCCATAGGTATTACAAACTTAGCCTGCAGGCTTGTTTCAAACATAATGGGCAATACACCAGCAAAGGTAGTGATTGATGTTAATAAGATTGCTCTAAAGCGGGCACAACCTGCTTCTATTACTGCATGTTTAACGCTAACACCCTCGCGGCGAACTTGGTTTACGTAATCGGTCATTACTAGGGAGTCGTTTATAACAACGCCTGCAGCAGCAATTAAGCCAAAGCCCGACATTAAGCTCATATCTAAATCAAACCAGTAATGACCCCAAATAGCGCCAGTTAAGCTAAACGGAATAACCGACATTACAATAAGCGGTTGTGAATAGCTTTTAAGCGGAACAGCTAGCAGTATGTATACTAAAATCATTCCGCCAATAAAAAACATTATTTGCTCATTAGCTTGAGCTTGCTGCTCTTCAATGGCGCCACCAAGCTCTGATTTAACACTTGGGAATTCTTCAATTAGCTGTGGCAGTAAGTTTTCTTTTACTTGCTTAACCACTTCGCCTGGCTCAATTTGCTCTTCATCAATATTGCCATAAACATACACGGTACGGTAACCACCTTCGCGGCGTATATAGCTAATACCTGGCGTTTCTGTTAGCTCTACTACATCACCAAGAAGCACTTCTCGACCTTGCGGAGTAGTAACAATGGTGTGTTTAAGCGATGAAAATGCCTCTCGAGTCAGTTTAGGATAACGTACCATTACGCGTACTTCTTCGCCGTTTCGGATTACGCGCTGTGCTTCGCCACCATAAAAACTAGCACCCACTTGATTTGCAATACCTGCCAAATCTAAGCCTAAATCGTATGCAACTGGTTTAAGGCTCATTTGCACTTCTTTGCTTGCAGGATCTATGGTTGAACTTATATCAAACAACCCTTTTTGCTGTTGAAGTAATTGAATAAAACGACGACCCGCTTGATTTAAAGTATCTATGTCTGAACCATACAATAAATAGCCAAACTCGCCGCCACCATTACCACCGCCGCCACCAACATCGTCTTGAATAGTTAACGACTTAATACCAGCAATAGTCGGCATAGCCTCACGCCACCGTCGCGAAAGCTCAAATGCATTGTATGGACGTGAGTCTTCGTCAACCAATGGCGCAAGTAACTGCGACTCGGTTCTGCCTTGATTAAATACCAATACATCACGAATAATTTTTTGACCAAACTCACGTTCTGTTTCTTCATCGACTCTAAGTACCATAGCCTCTATTTCACGAATAGCGGCAATGGTTTGTAAGTCAGAAACGTTGTCGTTCATTTCAACTTGTATTTGTGGAAAGTCGTGCGGCACTTTAGGAGTTGGAACTGTACGTACTTTATTAGACGTAATAAGTGCAATACTGATTATAAACATTGCAATAAAAGCAAACAAAACAGTCCAGCGCCAATCAACACACTTAGCAATAAAACGTTTGTATGGGCCATTTACGAAACCAAAAAAGCGTGTATTGAAGCGATCGCGCCAGCCACCTTTTTTAATCGGCGAAAAGTGCGTATGAGCAATGTGAGCTGGCAGTATCAGCTTTGATTCAATCAAACTAAATACTAAACACAGCATTACTACAACAGCTATACCATAAAAGAAGGCACTTTCTGGCCCGCTCGACATTGTGAATGGTGCAAATACAGCAATCGTTGTTAACACACCAAAGGTTGCAGGGGTCGCGACTCGGTTAGCGCCACGCACAACATTTTCTACACCACCGCCGCTTTTTTCAACTTCGGTGTAGGCAGCTTCCCCTATCACTATGGCATCATCCACCACGATGCCGAGCACCATTATAAAAGCGAATAACGAAATAATATTAATGCTAATGCCAAATAGCGGCATCATCATCATGGCCCCTAAAAAACATACAGGTAAGCCAATCATTACCCAAAGCGCTAGTTTAAAACGCAAGAATAACGACAACATAATTGCCACCAAAATGGCACCTTGAAACAGGTTAGCTTTCATCATATCTAGGCGAGCATTCAGGTAGTAGGTCATATCCATTAATGGCTCTAATCGAATACCTGGCGGTAGCTGCTTATTTTTTTGATCAATATATGCTTTAACCGAATCCGCAACGGGAATCATGTTTTGCTCTTGCGTTGCTTTAACCGATAAATACACCGCGTTTTCGCCATTAAACTTAAAGTAGCGCTCACCTTCGATAAATTGATCTTTAATAACTGCAATATCTTGCAGTAAAACTTTAGCGCCATACTCGCCAATTTTTACCGGAATTTGCCTAAACTCTTCACCTGAGTAAAACTGATTCTCGACGCGAACAGAAATAACACCTGCGTCTGTTTTTAGCTGCCCCGCCGAAAAGTTAGCTGAGTAACGGCGTACCGCATTCATCACATCACTAAGGGTTAGATTATATTGGCGCAGCGTATCGGGCTCTATTTCAATTGCTATTTCATCTAGAGGAACATCGTTTACCACTAACGACACGTTAGATAACTGTAGTAACTCATCCTCTATTTGGTTTGCTATAGGCTTAAGCTCTGTAAGTGGTAAGTCAGCAACGAGCGTCATACCTATTACGTCTTGCCTAAACTCAACTTGACTTATGGTGACCGGTTCCATACCCGCCGGAAAAGTCGCAATACCATCAACACGCAACTTTACTTTATCAAGCACATCGGTAAGTTTTGCATCGGTGTTTATTTCCAGGCTGGCTGTACCGCCATTTCTAAATGCGCGATACACGCCTTTTTTAATTTCGGTTATATCTTTAAGTGACTCTTCAACTTTTATAAGAATACTTTCTTCTATTTCCTGAGGAGAGGCACCTGGGTAATTAGCCTCAATATTAATGTAGTTAATCTCTACATTAGGAAACATTTGACGCTGAATCGTAAAGTAACTTATAGCCCCCATAATAATGATAAAAAACATCATTAAATTAGCGGCTACTGAATTATTAGCAAAGTAGGCAATTAGCCCTGTTTGTTTTTGTTGTATTGACTCGCTCATAACTATTACACCCTACAGCTGTTGCGTGTTTGAAGTGCTCGTTTCTGAGCTTTCAGGTTTTGTAGCTACACCTGCAATTTTAACCTGCATTCCTTTTTGCGGGTATTCAGGTAGAGTAATAACAAGTTTATCATCGGCATTTAAACCACTGCTAATGTAAAAATACTCCCCCTCTTCACGAATAACCGTTACTTTACGTGGCTCTAGTTCTTGGTTTTCGTTTACTACCCACACAGTTTGGTTGTTAACTAAAGCTTGCGGTAAGCGGTAAATATTATTAAGCATTGCACCTGCAAAATTTACCTGTACGTAGCTGCCAAACTTAATGGCTGGTTGTATGTTTTTAAGACCGTATGGGTCTTCTATACGCACTACTAAACTACTCATACGCGTAGCGTTATCAACAATCCCTAGGTCGCGGTCAATTACACCTTCACGGGTGAAGCTGTTTAGGCCTTTTTGAATAATCGTTGCGGTAATACCTTTAATACGTTCTGGCAAAAAAACGCTATCGAACCCTGCGATAGGAATAATCACTTCAGCGGTCTCAATATTATTGAGTTCAGCAACTTGCGAACCCATAGTGACAAACTGTCCTACACCTATATTTCGGCTAATCACCAATGCGTCGTAAGGGGCTGTAACATCACAATTATCCAAATCACGTTGCGCGCGCTTTAATGCAGCTTGCGCCGACTTAACAGATGCTTGTGCACTGAGCACTTGAGGTTTACGTAAAAATAAATCTGTGCGCGCTTTACTTGGGAAGCGCTTGGCTTCGTCTTCGGCTACTTGAGCTTGAGCTTGTTCCTCTATTAAACCCGCTTGTGCGCGAGCAAGCTCGGCCTCTGCAACAAGTACTGCTGCTTCATAGTTGTCTTTTTCGATAGTGAATAAGGTTTCACCGCGAGCAACTATGCCACCGGCTACAAAATTAGGATGCCAACTTAACACCTCGCCCGACACCTGCGCCGAGAGCAGTGTATTTTCAAGAGGCTTTACTTCACCGTAGCTATTAATAATAACTTGATGATCGTTTGCAGCCACTGGCTCAACTTGCACTGTTGGACGAGTATCAATTACTTCTTTTTTTTCTGGCTCTTGTGCAATGGCATTTATTCCCATAAAGCCAACAACACCAACAATGAGCGCCACAAATGGAAAAACCCATCTAAGTGAATTTGTTTGCATATCCTATTATCCCCAAAATTCTATTAACGCCATAATACCAGAGCCATATGAAACATTAAGGTGACATTTGTAAGCAACTGTTACAAATGAATATATGCCACTGCTATTTAGTGCTATAGAATATAACTTCACATGCAGCTCACCTCATTCGTTATATTTTGTTACAAACTTTTATTCATTAATATCAGTTAATTAGCGTTAAACACTTAAATTTCATCGCGAAGATGTGCGAAATTAAATTAATTTACGTACAGTCCAATTAAATTAACAAATATTAAAAGTCTCAAAATGAAATTAACGACCATCACCCTTGCGCTTAGCTTAGCGTTTGGCAGCCATGCATTTGCAGCCGATAAAAAAGACGAAAAAGAGTCAAAAACACTTAGCGAAATGATCAAAGGACAAACCGAATTTGCCGGTATATTTAGCCTTTATCAAGACGAAAAAACCGGTAAGCACCTTATGGTGATTAACGAATCCCAACTCAATACGCCGTTTGTGTATTTTGCGCACACTGTCGATGGCGTTACAGATGCAGGCCATTATCGTGGTTCTTACCGCGAAACTAAGTTAATTGAATTTAGAAAATACTTTGACCGTATCGATATTATTAGCAAAACACCTCGCTACAAATTTGACGAACGCAGTGCAATTTCAAAAGCAAGTGATGCCAATATTAGTGAAGCGGTACTTGCGAGCATTAAAATAGAAAAAGAAGAAGACGGTAAAATAGCATTTAATGTAAATAAGTTATTTTTAAGCGAAGCACTTCATAAAGTATCACCTACACCAAATCCAGCAGATAAAAACGCTAAAAAACGCTTTAAAGTAGGTAAACTAGACGATAAAAAATCACGCATTATTAAACAACGTCCATATCCTAATAACTTAGACGTGGTTGTTGATTACGTATTTACTAACCCAAGCCCAACGGTACGTGGCTCAAATGCAGTAAGCGACCCGCGTAGCGTATCGGTAAAAGTTCAGCACTCGTTTGTCGCTCTACCTAGCAATAACTACGCACCACGTATGGATGATGCGCGCATTGGTTATTTTACAAATCAATTTGATCAAATGACATCTACCGATTGGGCACCTTATCAAGATGTTATAAAACGCTGGGACTTACAAAAGAAAGACCCAAGTGCAGCGCTTTCAGAGCCAGTAAAACCAATTACTTGGTGGATAGAAAACACCACACCCATTGAATGGCGCGATACTATTCGTGACGCTGTTTTAACGTGGAATACCTCTTTTGAAAAAGCCGGCTTTAAAAATGCCTTAGAGGTAAAAGTACAACCAGACGATGCAGACTGGGATGCGGGCGATATCAATTACAACGTACTGCGTTGGACTTCGTCACCTAAGCCTCCATTTGGCGGATACGGGCCAGCACTTGCTAACCCATTAACAGGCGAAATACTGGGCTCAGATATTATGCTTGAGTTTGTATTTATGAAAAACCGCTGGATTTACGACACACTTTTCACACAAGGAACAATGAGCCACGGTGAAACAACAAATACCGGCGAGCTAAATTGCTCTCTTGGGCATGAGATTCAACAAAATCTAATGCTTGCCAAAGGCCTTGCTAGCGGCGACAAAATTGAAGATAAAGAAATGCTTCGCCAAGGTCTAACGCAATTGGTACTTCACGAAGTTGGCCATACTTTAGGTCTTAACCATAATATGAAATCATCAATTTTGTGGGATGAAAAAGAAGTACACGACAAAAACAAAACCCAAGGCATAGTAACCGGTTCTGTTATGGATTATGCACCCGCTAACATTGCCCCAATTGGTGTGCAGCAAGGTGATATTTTTCAAACAAAACCTGGTCCTTACGATGATTGGGCAATTAACTATGGCTACAGCGTAGCGCTTGCAGATGAAACTGCTGAGCAAGCTCGACTTGAAAAAATACTTGCTCGTTCAAGTGAACATGCCCTTGCCTTTGGTAACGATGCAGACGATATGCGCGCACCAGGTCGCCATATCGATCCACGTGTAATGATTGGTGATTTGTCGTCCAACCCTGCTGCCTATGGCGCAGATCGTATGGCACTAATTAATAAACTATTTACTGAGCTAAAAGATAAAGCAACGGTTAAAGGTGAGTCTTACCAACAGCTTGTTACCTCTGCTAATAGCTTATTTGGTCAGTACCGAGCTCAAGCAGGTGTGGTTTCTCGCCAAATTGGTGGTGTGTACGTTGAGCGTGCTGTAGTGGGTGATGCAAACGCAGATAAACCATTTACACCGGTATCGCTTGAGCGTCAAACACAAGCAATGGATATACTCGCCAAGTTTGTATTTGCACCAGACGTACTACAAAACATGCAACCTCTTTATAGCTACTTACAGCTGCAACGTCGTGGCTTTAATCACTTTGGCAAAAATGAAGACCCTAAAGCACACCAAATGATTTTAGGAATGCAAAAGTCTGTACTTGCACAGCTATTACACCCAGCGGTATTACTGCGTATTTCTGACACAGCTCTGTACGGTAACGAATATAGCCTAACTCAGTTTATGGAAGATTTAACTGCCAGCATTTTTGTGAAAAGCAAAGACGCAAACTCTATTAGCCACAACTTACAAATTGAGTATGTTAACCAGCTAATCGCGATTGCAGGCCTTGGTAAAGCAAGCAAATACGATAACTTAGCTAAAACAGCAGCGTTATATCAGCTAACTCAAATAGCCGATATCAGTGTTGCTTGGGGTGCAGATACAGCAACTAAAGCGCATAAGAAATATATTGATCGCTTAATTGCAAAAGCGCTAGAAGCATAAAACACCTCTACTAATTGAGTAAACCAAGGCCACGATTTACGTGGCCTTTTTTATAACTTAATTCACAGTTCAAATATAAATAGTGCCTTTTAAATACCTTACAGCATGCCCGGTCAAAGTGACGGTTGTATCATCCACTTTGCAAATTAAATGCCCGCCTCTGCTTGAAGCCTGATAAGCGCTTAACGTAGTTTTACCCAATTGCTGCGCCCAGTAAGGTGCCAAGCCAGTATGAATTGAGCCCGTTACATAATCTTCGTCGCCACCGCTTGCAGGCCAAAAATAACGAGATATAAAATCATATTCAGCACTTGGAGCAGTGGCCACTACATCAAGTGGATAAAGCGTTTTTAAAAGCTCGGAGTTAGTTTTTAATTCAAGTATTTGATCGGCATTTTCATAAATAGCAAAGTAAGCTTGGCGATTTTTAAGCACTTTACTCGGTTGTATAGACAAGCCATCAAGTAATTGCTGCGGCACATTTTGTACCTCAATCGGTGCTTGCTTAGGAAAGGTCATTGCAAAGCTGCCATCAGCGTTTCTATTAACGATTAGCTCGCCCACCGCATCAGCAACAAAGCGAATTTTCGATATATTATGCTCTTCACATAAAACATAGGCAGCCGCGAGTGTGGCGTGACCACAAAAGTCGATTTCCATCAACGGCGAAAACCAGCGAATAACAAAACTTCCATCGTCTTGCAGGCAGGTAAAAGCAGTTTCAGATACGTTATTCTCAGCACCAATTTTTAGCATTAAATCGTCACTTAACCACGATTCTAGTGGGATCACTGCCGCATAGTTACCTTTAAATAACTCATTCGTAAACGCATCAATTTGATGAATAGCTAATTGCATTTTAATTCCCCAAACTATTTTATATACACGCTGAAGGTAAAATTTCTTTTGGTACTGTTGTTTTATTTTCGCCAACCGCTTGCATGCCAGTTACCGGCTCGTCAAACCCACATAACCACGCAATTGGGCTTGTAGGGCTTCCCGTTACAACAGCCGGTCTGAATGTTAAAACTGTATTTTGCAAAAGCTGTGAAGCTTTATTACCCAAGCTAATATGAATAGCACCATTATCAACTGTAATACCTGTTACTCGATTGCCAATCAAAAATTTACTTGCTGGTACACCTGCTTGTTCATTACTTGCTGGAAAACGCCTGTTTTCAAGATAATAAACCGTAACGTCTTCTCTAATGGCAGCTGCCATTGCAAGTGGGTCAACAAGTTCTGCTCGTTGTATATACTTACTGTATTGAGGTAGCGCAACCGCAGCTAAAATACCAATAATAGACACCACCACCATCAACTCTATTAACGTAAATCCTTTTGTTCTCATAGCACTTCTCCTAGCATAAATAGTGGTTGATAAGCTGCTTTCACAAATAAGCAAATAGACACAACAATGACCAAACCATAAACAATAACGAGCTTACTTATAAAGCTTTTAATATGTGTATTAAGTAACTTTAGCTGCTGCTTTAATAACGCTTTAAATTCTTCTTGGGTTTCTAAACCTAGCAGCTCGCATTGAGCTAAGTGCTGGGTTTGAGGTGTAGAGGCTTTAACACCCTTTTTATGATTACTTGGAAATAATAGCGTGGTAATTAAAGAGTTATGCTCATTAATTAATTGACGAGGAATAAGAAATTTAAATAAACCCGAAAAAGGCTTTAGCTCTGTGAGAGCACTTACATTTTTTAGCTTTAAAATAACGGTAAAAATAACACTCAGCAATAAAACGAGTAAAATAATTGGCACATACCAGTACGTAAAATAATCATCAAATACATGATTTAAAGAAACAGTATGCTTGCTATATATCTCAATAAAAGTAGGCACAACAAAAGACTGATACAACAAAGAGGATAAAACATAAATAACAAATACAATGGTTAAGTAACTAAGCCAGCCCTTGTTCTCAAACTTAAATTCGTTAACTAATTCCGGTAAACATTGATAATACGCAGCTTGCTTTTGCGATGTTGCTTCATCTTGAGATGCAATTTGCGCCACCAGATTATGCGCTAATTTACTATGCGACCCGCTATTGGCATACATATTTAAATGGGACTGTGTACTTAGCTTATCTTTTTGCTCTGTACTTAGTGTTTTAGAGCTATTAACACGGCAAATATAGCCAAACTGATTCCAATTCATACTTCATCCTTTTATTAGATAAAGTAATTTGCCATAAATTAGGCTAAATAGGAACTTAAGTAGCTTGTTTTTAAGCCATTACAGGTCGCATTCTATAGTATTGCATACAACCAAATTGCACAGCATTGGTAAGCAATAGCATAATAAACATAAGTAAGTGCGCCGTGCTTGGAGCAACTGTTGTAAGCTCAACAACTAAGCCGCAAATACCAGCAATAAACTGCAAGCTAAAGTAGCGCGCGCTTAAATTACTCACATTACCCGTACGCAATGTTTTATAAGTTTGCGGCATAACACGTACCGAACTCATCACAAGGCCAACATACGTTAAAGCGCTTAATACCGTTGCAGTATCAAGGCTTGAATTTAAAAGCAGTGAAAAAGGCAGTAACGAAAAACCTAGCATAGTAACCAGCTGTACACGTTCTCGTTTAGCTGCGTTGAAACGTGCAAAAAAATATAAAATAAGCCCGCTTAACACACCGGTTACAATAAATGGTAACGCAATATAATAGCGCTCAAAGAAAATGTTGTAGGTTATAAAATAAAGGCTTTGTGCTAATCCAAATGTCATCATTAATAGTGACAAACCAGAGACACTACGATTTTTTCGAATTTTGTTTAGTAATGGTAAAAAACTAAAAACCAAAATAAATGAAGACAATATAGGCAAATAATGCGCCAAAGCAACCTCGCTCGTTACATAAATGTTAATTAAAAACAGAAATAAAAACATTTAATAAACATCTGTTTTAAAAGGCTTTTACTATGAGCGCGGCATTGTAGAGCCGCGTAAATTTAACTCAACTAAATAAGATATTCTTATTTTAGGTACTGGCAAGCTAGGTATACAAAAACCGTAGAATTAAGTTCACGGTTTACCTATTTAAGGGGAAACCTACTCACAAACTATCAAATGAAAATGATAGTTGTTATCATGCGCAAGTCATTAGCTGCCATATATAAAACTATCTATGAGAAAAACTCTTTTTAAAATTCACAGTTGGATCGCTCTTATAGCTCTCATTCCCTTGATTGTTATTAGTATTACAGGAAGCGTATTAGTTTTTAAAAGTGAAATAGATGGCTTACTTATGCCAAGCAGTCACTATGTTGTAAAAGCACTGCCAGAGCGCATGCCAATCGACAAATTAATCGCAAAAACAGAGCTTGCTTACCCTGAGTATGTAGTAGGTAGTTGGGAGATATTTAACGATGATACTGCTGATCGGGTTTACTTAGTTAAACGCGGGACAGAGCAATGGTATAAGTTTCATTTAAACCAGTATACGGGTGACATTTTGTCAGAGCCTGTTGGTACCAGCCATTATTTTACTGATTGGTTTTTAGAACTGCATTACACCTTTTTACTTAACGACTTTAAAAACCTGCCAGGGCAAACAGGCACAGTACTAGGCTTCTTTTTTGCTCTGTTTTTATTGGTATTAGGTATTACAGGACTTATTATTTATCGTAAATTTTGGCAGCGCCTATTTAGTGTGCGCTGGCGTGCAACACTGCAAATTGTACTTAGCGACATTCATAAAATGACGGGGGTGATAGGGTCGCCCATCATTATTATTTTAGCTATCACAGGTGGCTACTTTAACTGGGCGGTGTGGTATCACGAAGTTATTGAACACGCTGAGGAAGAGCACTTTGTACTAACCAAAAACTTGCACAGTAGCGATATTTCGTTTCAACACATACTCGATGACAGTAAAAAGCAAATACCCACTTTTAATGGTACGTTTTTAGTTATGCCACTCGAGCCTGACGAAAATATCACCTTATTCGGCGAAGTCGATACAAATAACCCACTTGCAAGCGAATATGCCAATACGGTTAGCTACGATAAGCAAACAGGCGAACATTTAACTAACTGGGATATTCGCGAAGTTGGCGTTGGCTGGCAAGTAATTGATAGCTTTAGAAAGCTTCATTTTGGCTACTTTGCAGGGCTAATAAGTAAAATACTGTGGTGCGTAATTGGTTTAAGCCCAGTGTGGCTAGCAGGTACTGGTTTTTACTTGTGGTTTACCCGCCGTAAACGTAAAAAACAATCACAAAAAAATCGCTCAAGTAAACGCAGTACAGCAAGTGCTTGATTAATAACCCACCACATTGTAATGTAAAATTTAACAATGGAGTGGGTTTATGATGTTTTATAAAATAGCAGTCTGTATTACTTTTTTATATTTAGTTGGATGTAACACAACCAAGGTTCAGCAAGTAGAACAACAAATAGAGCTTGAACAACTATTAAACCATTCTTTGTTTAATAAACTCGACACTCCTTCTGAGTACAGTATTTTCGAGCTGCCAAATGCTGAAAAAGAAACGTTTTTAGCTTACGCCGAAAAACAAAAACAGTCTGAAATCCGTCATGACCGCATTATTTACAACTACCTCGAAAGCAACTTAGCTAACTTTAAATACCACGGCGATACACTTACTTCAGCCCAAGCCTTAAAACTTTCGCAAGGCAACTGCATTAGCTTAGCTGTTTTAACACAAAGCTATGCACAAGCTCTCGGATTAGAAACGAGCTTTCAAGAAGTAACAAGTCAGCCTGTATACGCAAAAGAAAATAATGTTGTTTATGTAGCAAGCCACTTTAGAACAAGAGTATACGCCCCAAAAGTAGAGAAAAAAGATGATAATATTGTTGAATTTTTCAGAGCGAGCACCTTAATCGACTACTTTCCTACCCGTCGCAGCTTTTATTCAAGCAGTGCAGATTATAACGATTTAGTTTCTAAGTTTTACAGTAACTTAGCTGCAACAGCGCTAGCAGACAAACAGCTGGATATTGCGTACTCACTTATTCTACAAGCAAACAAATACACTCCCAATGATCCTGAATTATTTAATATAGCGGGCATTTTGCATCGTCGGGCTGGTGATTTACAAAGCGCTAAAAACATCTATCAAACAGCACTTAGTAATAATGAAATAAGCATTAATTTAATCAGCAACTATCAGCTTTTAGCTAAAAAATTAGGCGACAAAGAGCTTGTTAAAGAGCTCACCTCACAATTAGTTAATAAAGAAAAAGACCCATACGAATTACTAGTAATCGCTAAAAACGACTTACAAGCTGGCCACGCTCATCAGGCTAAAGCGCACCTTGAGCAAGCTATTACTAAAGCGCCTTACATTGCTGAGTTATACTTGGAACTCGCAAAAGTTCGCTATCAACAAGGTAATATTAAACAAACACAAACCTTACTTGAGAAAGCTATTGAACTAGAACGTGATAACCAAAAAATCGATGTATATCAAGCTAAGTTACTGTCGTTACAAATGGACAAATAACTTAGCCAAACCGTGGTTAACTTTAAACGCTAAAGGGAGTAATAAAAGCTTAGCCACGCTCGCATTTCATCTTCAAAACTATCGCCTTCTACTCGCGACAGTCCCATATTAAATGTTAAGTCATTTATACCAGCAGGCCCCATTCCAAAACTAAAATCACCTTGGTGTTTTATCCCGTAACTTTGTGCATATACGGTGCCGTCGAGTTGATGTTGCTTATAATAAAGCCACGGCATGCCTTCTTTAAAGCTAAAGCCGCCACCGTAACCTTGATAGCGCTTTGCAGTTGCGCTATAAAAAGGCAGCTCAGATGAAAGTACATATTCACTATTTTGCTGCTGATTAATAAGATTTGAGCTAAAGCCACCTAATGCAAGGCTGCTGTCATCACGTTGCTTTAGAGAAAAATTTGCATAAAGAGGAATACCAAACGCTTTACCAAAAATTTTGGCGGCTAAATCGTAACCTTGCCAACTATTATTTTTACTACTGCCATCGTACCAACTCGCATAAAGGCTTTGGCCTATTACAAAGTCTTGACGATCATATTGCCAATTTTGGGCAACGCCTAAACGCGTCCAATTTTTATGGCTTTGTTTATAATCAGTGTAATTGTAGGCAAGCTCTGGCGTTAAACTTAACTGCCCAAATTTAACGGGGTAACTTATTGCAGCAAAACCACCACGGGCATCCATATCTGCATTTAGGCTTTGTTGATACTGCCGCGATGTATTTAAATTATAGTCAAATAGTGCAAGTTTCAGTTTTACATCAAGCGCATTATATTTTGCCTGCACATAACCACCGTGCAGTGCTCCATCGTGTAAATCAGTGCTATATCCCGCTTGCAAGTCGAGCTGTTTTAGTAAGTCGCTACTTTTAATGCTTAAATCTAACAAACTGGTAGAAGCCGAATAATACTGCGTTCCTAGTGCAAAAGTAGCGTGCTGTTCGAGCACGTTGTAATTTGTTTGCTGCGTTGTTTGGTGCGTATATATTTTAGCTTTTGGAAGCGTATGTTCGTTTACAATGAGCAGCGGTGCTTTTTTATTAGCTGAAAGTTCAGTAACTACACTGCTGTTTATAGCTTTTGGCAGTGTTTTTACATTTGGCCCATCTGCGGTTATCGAAAAATAGAGTAACGAGCCATCAGCCATTTCAATCGGGTGGGCAACTGCCTCTTGCCCCTGAGTTAACTTGCTGAGTGTTTTACTCTCTATGTTGTAGTTATAAATATCAGTAGCGCTATTTAAACCTGCAACTAAGTAAAGTGACTCGCCATTATGGCTAAAGCTAGGCTGACTTAAATATTGATACCCGTTTGGCATAGGTACTAATTGCTGCTTATTACCACCTACATCTTGTATATACAATTGCCAGTTTTCATTTAATGACGTTGATAAATAAGCTAATTTAGTTTCATCAGGACTGAGTATTGGGTAATCGTAAGTTGTCTCAAGGCTTTTTGTAAATAATGGTGTGATGGTTTGCGTATTGAGATCAACCTTCACTAATTCAGAGTAGCCATCTCTTATTTGCTCGCCATACAAGGTTTCACCGTTACTGGTTACGCTAAATCGTCGTATACCAGCAAGTTCGGTAAGCTGTGTAATATTTCCAGTGTCAGTGTTATAGCTAAATATATCAGACACTTTGTTATAAATACCCGACTCTTCATTGCTGTACGCATTAAAGTATAACGTTGTGCTATTTACCCATTGCGGGTTTGCAATACCGGCTCGGTTAATTTGATTAAGCACTTGTTTTTGTTCGCGCTTAAACACACTTGGCGCTGTATCGGGGATGTCCTGTGCATCGTTTTCGAGTAGCTCTTTTTGCGCTTTAGTAAACTCTTCTTGCGCCTTTATGTTGTCATCCGTGCTATAAATTATAAGCTTGGTATTACTCTCTTTATCTCGCTCAACAATCGCAATCTTACTACCATCTTTTGAAAGTGCTGGGTTACTTGCATATAAGTTAAGCTCAAGCCAGAGTTCACTATTAAGTAACACCTCCCCTTGCTCTATTTGCATTGCTTTATAGGTATATTCAGCTATAAATCGGCGATATAGCTTGGCTGCACTTTGCCCAAACACACCGCTAAATGCCTCATCAAAATCACGCGTTTTTACGCCTTGCATTCGCGTCCAAACACTATCGAGTGTTTGTTCTGAATAATTTTGCTCTAACCAATTTAAAAAGCGACTACCCATTAAATACGCCATTGAGCCGCCCATAAAGCCCTGCTCGCCATTTAATTGCCCATAGGTTGGCAAAGCACCTTGCTGAGCAAATTCTCGCAGTATTGACTCTGAGTAGTTATCAAATAAACGCCCACGGCCCGTCATTTTAGACTCAATCAATGTGGCATAACCTTCGGCTACCCAGCGCGGTGTATCACTGTAAGTTAAGTCGTATAAATCCCATATGCCACGTACTTTTTGCTGCCAGTCATTGCGTGTAGGCTGTGCTAAGTGCACTAAGTGAATATATTCATGCAGTACAAGTAACTGCTGCCAGCCAGCGCTGTTTGATATAACGGTGTCGGATTGTGGTGGGGTTGTAAAAAGTGCCATTACAGGATTATTTGAGGTAGGTAGCGCAAAGCCATTTGCCGCATTTAGGGGATCAAACACCACTACATCAACTGTTTTATCAAGTGCTCGGTTTTGCTGCTCAAGCACTTTGTTGCGTACTATTTCAAGCTCTGCTGCAGTTGATTTAGCAAAATCAGCATGCTCAACACTGTAGTGAATGTTGAAATGTTCGGTATGAATAGTTTGCCAATCGGCTGCAAAGCTCGGTGCTGCTAGTAATAAAGCTGATGCGATAAGTGTTCTTTTCATGAGCGTCCCTAAAATAATTCCTTAATACCATCTAGGGTATTATTAAATGTCTTTCATGGGCAGTAAGAAAGTGTAATAAAACATGTGAAAATGGGTATTTACACATGCTTTATTAGGGTAATTTACATCCAGCTGCGAGTATCTGACTCAATCTGCTTAATTGTAAAATCAATAATAAAGTCAGCATCTTGCTGCTTTATGTAGGGCATAAATGCAAAGCCTGAAGCAAGTTGTATATACAGGCTTTTTAAGCCAGATTTTCTCATTAAGTACGTACTTATACTGCGCGCACTTTGCGCTTTATAAAGCTCAAAAACACGGTAATGAACGCCAATCATACCTTTGCGTACAACCATGTAAAATCGGCCATTATCCTCATGCATGTAATAACCATGACGCTGATACGACAAAGTAACTAAGCCAGAAAACACCACCAAAACACCAAGGCTTATCAAAGTATTAATATCAGCAATAAAACAAAAGCCAAACACGAGTGCACTCGGTAGCAATGAATAAAAGCCTAAATTTTTATACAAAAGCGCTCGCTCTGCGCGCTTAAAAGCGAGTTTTTTACTATTAAACCACGGGTAAATCCATTGGCATACACTATCAACTTGTTCGCTATTTAATACAGGTAATACTAACGTTTGTTTATTTTTCTTAGCTGCAACACCTGCTGCTATTCCGCCGCTACTTGCTTGTAAACACTCAACGGTAAATCGCTTTAGTAATCGCCCCATTAGGTTTTGTTTAATAACAATAGATTGCACTTTATCCATGCTCATAGAAAGCTGATGGCGCTCTAACAAGCCAGCAATACGTTTAAACTTTTGACCTTTGAAATAAAGCTCAAAGTTATAAAAACGAATAAGCGACATAGTCACCGATAGCATTACAGCCACCACAACTAGCAAAACAATTAAGGTGATCATCGCAAAAGCAGCAGCACTTGCCAGCATACCAAGCTCTTGTTGGTAAAAGCCTTCTACTTTCGCAATAATTTGCTTCTCTAAAAAATCGATAATCAAGTTTATAAAAGGAGCAAAAGCAGCGATTGCTAAAATAGCCATATTCGACATCAAACCAAATTTGGCTATTTCTTTATTGCTAATGCTTAGGCTGTTTTCGATAGTGTCTGTTTCGCTTTGTTCAGTATTTGGTGCTTCTTGCTGTTGCTGCGCTTTAAAATCAAATATTTGTTTACGCATTTGCTGTGCATAATCTTTAGTGACACCTGGTAAAACAACTTCTTGCGACACACTGCCAGCGGCATCAAAAATACAATTAACTAAGTTTACGGGGGTAAAATAAAACGGCTCGGCAATATTAACGTTTTGCACACGGCCAAATTTAAGCGTAAGTCGCTCTTTTTTAAATACACCTTTGTTAAGCAATATTTCGTTGTCGCTACTAATACTAAACTTAAAATTTAAATAATATAAAAATGAGTAAACAAGTAGCAAAATTAGTGCAATACCGCCTGCAACCTGCGCCCAAAACAATTTATTTTCTACTTGAGTAACAAATACAACTAGCATGGGCAGTAAGTTTAAAAGGCCATCTTTTACAAAGCGCACACTAAAGTGCACAACAAAATATAAAAGTGCCCAGGGCGATACTTTTTGCCAGTAAATAGGGCTGGCTTTATCTTCGATAGTTGTATTACTCATCTACTAAAGCTGCCTGAGTAGTTGCGTCGTCTTGGCGGTAGTTTTGTACAAATTGGCGCATGTTTTTACAATCATCATGGGTTAGCCCGCTAATTTGTAAATCGGCACTTACACCGCCAGCGCTAAATAATTTAATGCTCGCAAGGCTAAGTTTTCGCTCTATTGGCCCTTGGTGTATTTCCATATGCTGTACACGCGCTAAAGGTAATACCGTTACTTGTTGCCAAATAACGCCTTTTTTAAAAGCAATGTCATGATTTCGCACTGCAAAACCTCGCAACCTCACACTTATTATGTTGTACGCCATAGATACGGCCACCAAAATTGGCATACCAATTAGCAAATATGTTTGTGCGTTATTAGCAAAGGCTTCATTAAAATAACAAACAGCAATAAGTGCTCCAATTAGCGGTATATAAAACAGAAGCGAGCTAAGCTGTGTATGTAATAAGGCTTTATCAGCCAATGGCTTAAAGCTAATATCACTATGCTTTGGTAAATCCATTATTTGTTGATTGTTAAACACTATTTGTCCCTATTCCTGCTTTTAATTATGGCTAGCTTACCAACTAATGGTGGTTATTAAGGTGTGGCTTTGTTTTGGCTCAAGCGTTACTTTATCTGTCAGAACATTAGCAGCCTCTAGACACAGCATTGTTTTATATTCATCGTCAGCAAAGTTAGATAAGCGTTTTGATTTTTCTATCCATGGGTTCCACAGCACACACGAACTTGAGTTTTCGCGGCTCACATTAATAACACCTTCTGGCGTATTAATGGCTTGTACTGCATTTGCTTGTGTATAAACCATGTCGGTTTCGCGATTAAAGCTTACAACATCATTTTGTACAAATGGCCCTTCACTAAACTCAATATATTGCGCGCCTTGCAAACCATCTACATGGGTATTTGTAATATCTGAGGTTGGAAAATAGGTATGCAATGCTTGAGTAAAGCTAAATGGCACACTTCCTAAGTTAGTGGTCGTTAAGCGAACCTGTAATTTATCGCTTAATATAAACTCAACTTTTAATGCGCACTGATGCGGCCAATACGTTGTATTAACAAGTTTCATGGGGAGCTTTAAACTAACTGTAATTTGCTCATCAGATTCGTGTACTTCATCAGCTTGCCACACACTTGTGCGCGCAAAACCATGGGCAGGCCAGCCATCATTAGCGTGTGTGCCAAACCACGGCCAACAAATAGGAATACCACCTCGAATACTTGCCCCTTCTTGATAAGTTTCGTCTTGTGATACCCATATAAGTGGCTTGTTATTTTTAGGGATAAACTCGGTAATTTGCCCACCTTGCAAAAATATTTTTGCGTCGCACTTTTCACTAGCTATTTTAATAAACTCAAGACCGGTTTCGCTTTGCTCAATGCTAACTGATGGCGATAATTTCATACCTTCCCCTATAATACTGATACTAAAGATTTTTAATATTTGTGCAGAAACAATAATGCATGCTTAAAGTATACGCTATTGATATTAAATATTGATTGCTGAATTTGTTCATTGCCGATTAATACATATACAGTAAACTCACAAACAATTACTTTGTACTAACAGCTGTAAATGAATAATACTAAAGTCTATACAATAAGACTTGCCAATTATTCACAACATACGTACTGTGCGCAACTTAATGCACACAAGGTGCTAAGAAAATTTACCAATATTTAAACAATATAATTTTACATTAGTTACTGCTCTAACTATTAAAAACCAATAAAAGCGGGCTAAAGTACAATATATTATTTGAATTCAATTTATTTGATGTGTAACATTTCGCGATTACGGCAAACTACCGCCCCATCGACGAGATAAGCAAATGCAAAAATATGACGAGTTATTGGTTTCTTTACGTAAAGTTATCCGCGCGATTGACTTACATTCTAAGCAGCTAAATAAAACTTCGGGTTTAACTGGCCCACAATTGCTTATAATGCAAGAAGTGCAAAAAACCGATGGAATAACGGCGAGCCGTATTGCTCAAAATGTAAATTTAAGCCCAGCAACGGTCACCAATATTCTCGACAGAATAGAAAGCAGAAACTTAGTAACACGCGTACGCAGTCAAATGGATAAACGCAGAGTGAGCTTATACCTCACCGATAAAGGAAAAGAGTTACTTGATAAAGCACCTCAGCCATTGCAAGAACACTTTATTGAAAAGTTTTCTGCACTTGCTGAATGGGAACAGAGCCTTTTACTCTCATCAATGCAGCGTGTAGCCGCAATGATGGATGCAGATAAATTAGATGCATCGCCCCTTCTAGAAGTTGGTGCGCTTACTCAAGCTCCTAAAGAATAAATAATAAAAAAAATACATAGTTTTTGTACTTACCCTAAACGTAAGGCGTTTTTTTACGTCTTGAATTTTTTATTTTTTAATCAAAATCTGAGCGGCAATTATGACTAAACTCTCAAAATTAACACTAGCACTAGTTCTAGGTGGTGTTACAAGTACTTCTTATGCGTCTGATGATCTAGACACGTTACAAAGCCAACTTAAGCAGTTAAAGCAACAAATGCAACTGCTTGAAAATAAGTTAGCTGATGAAAAAACAAAACAGCAAAAAATTAATGAGCAACACAAGCAAGAAGTTGCAAAAATTAGTAAAAAAGCTGATAACAAAGAAGTTGTTGTTGCTGCCGCCGAATCTGAGAAAAAAGACGAAGGCGTTAAAATTGGTGGCGCAGTGCGTTTTAATTACAGCACTAATTCATACGATGAAGACACTCAAGATCGTAGCGGCGACTTAGATTTCGAAGTATTTCGCATTAACTTATCTGGCGAAATAAACGATATTTCTGTTAATGGTGATTTTCGCTTTTACGATTACATGACCATTGTTAAGTATGCATACTTAGGTTACGAATTTACTGATGGCTGGGAAGCACAAGCTGGTATTGCACCTGTCCCTTTTGGTAATGGCCCATACAACTCACACAGCTACTTTTTTAGCACTAACTACTATGTTGGCCTAGAAGACGACTTTGATTTGGGTGTAACAGTAAACCGTAAACTAAAAGATAACTGGAAACTAGACCTAGGCTTTTTCAAAAATGATGAAGTAGGCGGCGTTGATGGCAGCTCTGAAGTTAACGAGCGTTACTCTTTTGATATAGTTGGTAGCCGTGCAACAACCGAAGGCACATACGATGCACCTGGCTCTCGCCTTGGTGAATACAACACATTTGCAGCTCGTACAGTGTACCAAATTGAGCATGGCGAAAACGCTAAAACCGATGTGGGTGTATCACTATTAAGCGGTGGCTTACATGATGGTAACGACCGTGCAGGTAACTACGGCGCATGGGCGTTCCACGTAAACAGCCAAATTAATAATTGGAATATTCAATTTCAGCACGGTGAGTACGACTACGACCTAGACGACAACAGCAACCGCTTTGTTGTAGGTGCGTTTGACTACTACGACACCGTATCAAGCGAAGCTACCATGACTAACTTTAACGTAGCTTACGATCTATCGGTTGATTTAGGCCCTATAACAGGCGTACAGTTTTACAACGATTACGGCATCATTTACGACAAATCTGACGACAGTGCAGATACATGGATGAACGTAACAGGTATGAGCGTATCAGCAGGCCCGTTATTTACGTACTTTGACTTTATTCAAGCACGTAACCAGCCATTTATTGGCGGAACAATTATTGGTGATGGCGATACAGAGCGTCGCTTTAACATTAACGTAGGTTACTACTTCTAGATAAGTAAAACCTATTTTATAAATTTAAAAGGGCAAACTTAGTTTGCCCTTTTTTATGTTTTTACACTTCGATTTTATAACTATTTGGCCTACAATCCAAAGTATCAGCCATTACTAAAAAGAGCCTAAGTGAATATAAAAGCAGTGTTTATTTGTTATAAAAACTTATGGTTTAAAGCACTTGGCTTAATACTTGTAGCCTTGGGCATTATTGGCATTGTGCTGCCGGTCATGCCTACCACTATATTTTTTATTTTAGCGCTCACTTGCTTTACTCGCTCATCACCCGCGCTTGAACAATGGCTGTTAAACCACCCTCGTTACGGTGTAACTTTGCAGCAATGGCAAGCCCATAAAGTAGTGCCTGTAAAAGCCAAATGCTACGCCGCCATTGGCATGTTAATTGGATTTACATTTTTACTGTATTCAGCCGCCCCTATTTGGGTTATTTATCTCGTTGCAGTAATAGAAGTATTGGTAATGATTTACCTTATTTTAAGACCTTCCAGCCCTCCTAAGCATTAAATATTCATTTTTTACCTGCTTACCGCCTTTGTTTTAAAGTTTTTATGTAAAGATAAGTAAGTAAATTTGTAATAGCTAATGCAAATCATTATCATGTTGTAAATTTAATTTATTTACTGTTTTTATGTCGTTTATTAACAAGCGGGCTTTGTATAGCACAAGCCGTGCTCTACATATTTATATTTCTACAGCTTTGTTTTTTTTGCTTATTTTATTTTGCGTTAGCGGCATTGTGCTCAACCATATTGATTGGCTTAAAAACGATAAAAATAATGGCCAAGTAACGGCGGTAATTCCAGCAGAGCTAGTTACCAAAGCGAATGAGCAGCTAAATACGCTGCCAACGCTTTACCCTGAAATAGAAGCTTACCTAGCCGAGCAATATGCACTTACAAAAGTAAAAAGCATTGAGTGGGAAAAAGAAGACGCGCTTGTCATGCTCGACTACCCACTGCCTGCTGGGTTTGCCTACGCAGAGCTTGATTTTACAACTGGCGAGCTAAATCTTGATTACCAAACAGGTGGCTTTTTAAGCCTTATTGGCGACTTACATAAAGGCCGCCACAGCGGTGAAGTATGGAGTTGGGTAATTGATATATCTGCCGTACTAATGATTTTATTTGCCATCACCGGCATGATTATTTTGTTTCAAAATAGAAAAAAACGCTTAGCAGGAATATGGATAACCGTACTAGGAGTGGCAACTCCACTGGTTATTTATTTATGTTGGGTTCCACAAATAAAAGGAGTGTCTTAATGGTTAAATTTAAATTATTTATAAGCGCCGCATTACTGCTCGTAGCTGCGTTTTTTCAAACAACGGCGCATGCAAAAACACCACAGCTAGAGGTTGAATTAACGCTTCCTGACTTAGAAGTACAACCGTATCACCGCCCATACGTTGCAGTTTGGCTTGAAACACCAGAGCGCAAACACGTTACAACGCTTGCACTTTGGGTGCAAAAAGCAGAATGGTTTAAAGACTTACGTCAATGGTGGCGTAAAGCTGGTAAAAGCGATGCCAACTTTGACGGCATTAGCGGCGCAACCAAGCGCGCGGGTACTTACACCATAAATTGGCAAGGTAATGATTTAGACGGTAACCCAGTAAAACCAGGTAAATACTTACTAAATATTGAAGTTGTACGCGAAGAAGGCGGCAGAGACTACACCCGCGTTGAGCTCGATTTAACTAAATCAGGCAAACTAACAATTGATGGTAAAAACGAGTTTTCTAAAAGCTTCGTCACTGTAAGCACTAAGTAGCTGCTACTTAATCATTTGAATTTAAGGAAATACAATGAAAATTAATTTATTAAAAACGGCATTAATCGGCGCATTGAGCTTATCTGCTTTAGTGTCAACTTCAGCAAGTGCACACGGACGTTGGTTACTACCTTCGCATACATCTTTATCAGGCGATAAAGCGCATTACGTAATGATTGACGCTAGTATCTCTAACGAAATGTTTGCACCAGACAAAGCCTTTAAGCCTAAAGAAAAAGGCGCCGAGTACGACGACACATTATTAATGGCACTTGCGCCTAATGGTGAGCCAGTAAGCGACACCATTCGTGCTTATTACTTAAAGCGTAAAAGCTCAGCTGCGGTAAGCTTAACAGAGCAAGGCACTTACCACATTGCAATGACCCAAAAGCCAATGTACATGACCTTCTATAAAAACGAAGAAGGTAAGCGCAAGCGTGTATTTGGTAAAAAAACAGAAGCCGAGTTACCTAGCAATGCAAAAGATGTAACCACAACGAAGGTTGTTTCAACAGTAGATACATTTGTAAGCCGAAATGGCACCTCAAAACCTGCACAGCTAGGTTTAGGCTTAGAGCTTAGCGGTCCAACGCATCCAAACGATTTATTTGTAGGTGAACAAGCACGTTTTCAGTTACTACAAGATGGTAAATCTGCTGGTGAAGGCGTTGAAGTAAGTATTTTAAAAGGCGACACACGCTACCGTAACGAGCGTGGCGAAGTAAAAGTAACGACCGATAAAGACGGTATGTTTACAATTACGTGGAAAGAGCCAGGCCTATACCTAATCGAAACCTCTAACAAGGTTACCGTAAATGAAGAAGGCGTAGATGCAGGACGTTATGCATTATTTACAACGCTTGAAGTTGCCCCTGAGTAATTTAAATTACTAAATTTAAAAAATTGAAAGGCCAAGCATTTGCTTGGCCTTTTTACGTCTTACTAACTTTTATCTAAAATCCCCTTGAATTCGCAACCATTCGACACAAGATTGCAACTACAACGATCCAAACGCCTATATCGCGCGTAAACAGTGACCTTACTTGTTAACAACTTAGAATATCTTAGATAGTTTTCATCTTTGCACTAGGGTAGTCGCTTCTATATGATGCGCTCCTTTTTAAAATCAATAGTCAGCAGCCCTCAAGGGAATCAACATCATGTTAAAGCCATTATCAGCCAAAAAAGTAGCACTTAGCCTGGCCGTTTCTTCTGCACTTAGTGCACCCTATTCTTCTGTATTTGCTGCAGAACAAGATGTTCAAGCCGAAAAAAGCATTGAAGTGATTTCAGTAACAGGTACTCGCCGTAGCTTACGCAGTATTGCCGAAAGCTCAGTACCTGTAGATATTATTACCAGCAGTGATATGCAAAGTACGGGTCAGCTAGAAATAAGCCAAATACTAGCAAACCAAGTACCTAGCTTTAACTACCCAAGTGCCACTATGGGTGATGGTACTGACCATGCAAAACCAGCTGTTTTACGTGGATTAGCACCCGATCACACATTAGTACTTATAAACGGTAAGCGCCGCCATGCCGGTGCGCTATTAAACTTAGCAGGTGTTGTTGGTCGAGGCTCTACCGCTGTTGATTTGAACATGATCCCAACCTCTGCAATTAAACGTGTTGAAGTACTTCGTGATGGCGCAGCCGCACAGTACGGTTCTGATGCAATTGCTGGGGTAATTAACATTGTACTTAAAGATGCCTCAGAAGGCGGCAGCGTTAGCGTAACGTACGGTAAATACGATACTCAAATGGCTGGCGTACCTCAGCTAGAAAGCACCTATGCAGATGCTAACGGCGACTTAGCGTTTAATACCGGTGGCGACAGAGAAGTAAACGACGGTGCAACACGCACTGTTAGTGCAAACTCTGGTTTTGCGTTATCTGATAACGGCTTTGTAAACGTATCAATTGAATACCGCGATAACGACTCAACGCAGCGCTCAGGCTTTGACCCACGCGAACAATACAGCCGTCTTGATGATGGCAGCCTAGACCCACGCGAATTTACTATCGATCGTTACAATCACCGTTTTGGTAAAGCTGACCTTGAAGATTACGCGTTGTTTTACAACATGGGTTACGATTTAGATAACGGCTTAAACCTTTATTCATTTGGTAGCTACTCAAAGCGTCAAGGTAATTCAGGTGGTTTTTACCGCCGAGCAAAAGACAGCCGTAACGTTTTAGAAGTGTACCCAGATGGCTTTTTGCCGCAAATTGAAACAGACGTACAAGACTACTCATTTGCACTGGGCTTAAAAGGCGAAACTAACGACTGGACATGGGATGTAAGTACCAACTACGGCCGCAACGACTTTGGTTTCGGCGTTGTAAATAGTATTAACACATCACTAGGTGCCGACAGCCCAACTGAATTTGATAACGGTGCACTGGTTTACGATCAGTTTTTAGTAAACGCAACGGCCAACACCACACTCGATTTAGGCTTACCCGATGACGTATTTTTTACCATAGGTACTGAATACCGCCACGAGAGTTACAAAATAGAAGAAGGCGAAGAAGCGTCTTACATCACCGCACTTGATAGCGACGGCAACCCAATTGCAGCCGGTGGCGCGCAAGTACTTGCTGGTTTTGGACCAGAAAGTGCGACTGACGAAAGCCGTCATAACATCGCTTTATTTGTTGAGTTTGATACCTACTTAACAGAAAAATGGAACGTCGTTTTAGCGGGTCGTTATGAAGATTACAGCGACTTTGGCGACACATTTACCTCTAAACTTGCTTCGCGTTACAGCATTACAGAAAACCTATCGCTGCGCGGTGCAATTAGCACAGGTTTCCGCGCGCCATCTTTAGCGCAAAGCTCGTACCGCCAAATCTCTACTGTACTTGAAAACAACCAACCATTTGAAGTTGGTTTATTCCCAACCGATTCAGCCGCAGCGCAAGCACTCGGTGCTCAGCCGTTAGATGCAGAAGAGTCAGTAAACGTTACTGCGGGCTTTATGTACACGCAAGGCAGCTTTAGCTTAACCGTTGATGCGTACCGTATTGATATTGATGACCGTATTGTATTGTCTGAAAACTTAGAGGGCGATGCCGTAGTAGAAATACTACAAAATGCCGGTGAGCTAAACACCGAAAGCGTACGTTACTTTACCAACGCTATCGACTCACGCACGCAAGGTGTAGATATAGTTGCCACTTATAACCTAGATTTAGACAACTTAGGTGATTTACGCCTAAACGTAGCAGCTAATTTTAACGATACCGAAGTAACACACGTAAACGACAACCCAAGCGAACTAAACTCACTAGGTGACGACTACGTAGTATTTGCACGTCGTGAAGTAGGTCGCTTTGAAGAAGGCACGCCAGATAGCAAATGGAACCTATCAGCAGTGTGGAACTTTAACGAATGGCAAACAACGCTTCGTGCCACACGTTATGGTGAAGTCGCTGATATTTCAACTACAGCTGATCGCGATGAATACCTAGACCCTAAATGGATCACCGACTTAGAAGTGGCATACCGTCCAGACGAATATTGGAAATTTGCCGTTGGTGCAAACAACTTATTCGATCAATACCCACAAGCCACCGTGGATAACATTGGTTACTCTGACTTTGGCCAAATATTCCCGTACACACCGTATGCACCTTATGGATTAGACGGACGTTTCTTATACGGTAATATTACTTACAGCTTTTAATTAGTTTACTAATAAAAGCAGAGCAATTATAAAAGGATGCATCACGCATCCTTTTATATTAATAATTAGTTATTTTAACCACTTATTAGTATTTCAACTTTCATAAAAAACCACCACCCTATATAAAACAACAACTTACATTTCGGCCTCATTTTTGCTCTATATTGTTTATATAAATACAAACAAAAATACAAAGGACTAAACATGAGCTCATCAACTGTATCTAACATTACAAAACCACTTTCGCTTATTGGCGGCATTTTATTATTAAGTGGCTGTGTATTTCATATATCGCCAAGCGTTGCCTCAGTAAAGCAAACTCAACAGCTATCACTGCCAAGCAATAATCTTGAATATTTAAATGTATTAAGCGGTGCAGGTAGCCTTGAAATAAAAGGCTCAAAAACGGCCACCAGCATCAGTGTTGATGCCACTATTTACACAGCCGACATTGAAGACGAATACGAGCTAACGCTGGAGCAAGACGGTAAACAGGCAAAGCTTGTTGCCCAAAATAAAAGCCGTAATGGTATTAGCTTTTACAGTGGTCAATCTCCAAGTATTAATTTAGTGGTTACTGTGCCAAGTAATCTAACTTTAGATATTGATGATGGCTCTGGCGACATTTTTATAAGTGCTATGCAAAGCAATATTGATGTAAAAGACGGCTCAGGAAATTTAACAATAAGCGGGGCTAAAAACCTAACTGTTGACGATGGATCAGGTGAAGTAACCCTTGAAAACATCGCAGGTAATTTAGAATTAACCGATGGATCTGGCAGTATTCACATTAACAACGTAAGCGGCAATGCAACTATTGACGATGGTTCTGGCGAAATGCACGTGAGCAACATAAGCGGTTCGCTAAACGTTGAAGATGGATCGGGTGATTTAGTGATAAGCCATATTAGCGGTGCAGTTAATGTTGATGATAACTCTGGTGACCTGCTTATTGAGCATATTGGTTCAAACGTAACAATTGAAGACGGTTCGGGTGATATTCGCGTTAATCATGCAAAGGGGCTGAGCATTACTGAGTCGGGCTCAGGCGATGTAAGTATCGATAATATTAGCGGTTCAGTAAAAGTAGCTGACTAACAGTATGAGCTAAAAATAACGTATTTTCAGCCACATGAATTATTGTATTTTATAAGAACCTAAGTCATTCTATTTATGCTCAAATACCTTGAGCATAAATAGAATGACTTAGGATAAACGCGTGTTAGAAATTGCTTTAATTTACTTAGCAGCAGCCATTGTAGCTGTCCCTATTGCTAAACGAGTCGGACTTGGCTCTGTGTTAGGTTATTTAATTGCCGGCATACTCATTGGCCCTTATGCGCTGGGTGTTGTGGGCGATCAAACCGATGTAATGCACTTCGCTGAATTTGGCGTAGTAATGATGCTGTTTTTAGTGGGCCTTGAACTACAACCTTCGCGTTTATGGACATTACGCCACTCTATTTTAGGGCTTGGCGGCTTACAGGTTGTGTTATCGGCAGCGGCTATATTTGCATTTTGTTATTGGTTTTTTGCCATGCATTGGCAAACCGCACTCGCCATTGGTTTAATGCTCGCACTCTCCTCTACCGCTATTGTACTGCAAAGCCTTGAAGAAAAAGGCTGGCTAAAGCAAGAAGCCGGACAAAACGCATTTTCAGTATTGCTGTTTCAAGACATCGCAATTATTCCTATTTTAGCCCTATTGCCACTGCTTGCATTTGCCCCGCAAACTAGCACAAAAGAAATCAGCGATTCAATTATTGCAAGCTGGCCTGTATGGCAACAAGTATGTGTATCGGTTGCGGTTATTGCCGCTATTATTGCAGGCGGTAAATATGTATCGGCCCCGTTATTTAGATACATTGCCCAAACACACATGCGTGAAATATTTACTATTTTTGCACTCTTTTTAGTAGTCGCTATTGCACTGGTTATGCAAAGTATTGGTTTATCGCCTGCTTTGGGCACATTTTTAGCGGGCGTTGTACTTGCCGAGAGTGAATTTAGACACGAATTAGAAGCCGATATAGAACCCTTTAAAGGCTTACTGTTAGGATTGTTTTTTATAACTGTTGGCGCATCAATTAACTTTGAACTGCTATTTAACGAGTTTAGTACCGTTATTGGCTTAGTGGTTTTACTTATTGTAGTTAAAGCCTGCATTTTATTTGCCCTTGCAGTTACCTTTAAAATTAACAGTAAACAGCAGTTATTATTTGCCCTAGCCCTTGCCCAAGGGGGTGAGTTTGCGTTTGTACTTTTAAGCGTTACCACCACCTTAAGTATTTTAACGCCCGAGCAAACCAGCCTTGTTACCTTAGTTGTGGCGGTATCAATGCTAATAGCGCCGTTATTACTTATGGTTTATGAGCAAATACAAAAACGCAGCAGCAGTGCTTTACCTGAGTTTGATAAGCCAGAGCAAATTAGCACCGCTAAGCACGTAATTATTGCGGGCTACGGACGTTTTGGTCAAATTATGGGGCGTTTACTGCACGCGCAAGGCTACGAAATTACCGTACTTGATCACAGCCCTAGCCAAATAGAATTACTACGCCGTTTTGGCAATACTGTATTTTATGGCGATGCAGCACGCCAAGAACTCCTTGAAGCCGCAGGCGCGCACACAGCGCAAATGCTGGTAATTGCAATTGATAACCCCGATAAAACTATTGAGATAATTAAGCTCGCGCATAAAAACTACCCGCAGTTAAAAATTGTTGCTCGCGCAATCGATCGCCGCCATGCGTATCAGTTACTTAATTTAAAAGTAGATGCGTTTAACCGCGAAACAGTCGACTCAGCTATTAACCTTGCCGTAGAAGCACTCGAGTTACTAGGTAACACTAAGCAAGATGCAGAACGTGCTGGTAAGCTATTTAGAGACCACGACCGCGCTGCAGTACTGCAACTTGCTGCATTATGGGGCGACGACGCCAGCTACGGCGTAGCCGTGCGCCAACGCATGGAAGATTTAAAACAAGTGCTGCAACAAGATAAACAAGCACAAAGCGATTTAAATACCTGCGACAGCGGCGATTGCGAAAACGGCTTAACAGAAGTAACGAGTAAACCTAAAAAGCCTGATGATGCTCATTTGGAGTAGTTTAAGGCTTTTATAGTTGTGCTGTTGGCAATAGCTGGCAGCACATAAACTTGAGGTTTGATTGCTAAACACTCTATTATGCCTATAGCTGTCACTGCGACGAACATTCAATTCCTAAATAATTTTTACTAATATTTTTGTTTTTTTAAATCCTCTTTCCAACGACGATAACCTCTTAAGAAGCTTTCAACATCAGTATTTTCACCGAATGAGTTATTATCTTTTTCTGAGTATTCTAGTAAGTATCGTTCCGCAACGGCCTGCAATGATTCCTTTTTATCTACAACCCATTTTAATTCAAAATCCATATACTTAGTAATCTTAGACACGTTTATACAATGATCGAACTGCTTATCTTTTCCGAAGAAATCTTCAGATAAATTAGTTTTCCCTCCGCTAATCATATGAGCTCTAAAACAACTTGCGACAACAATTAATAACTCAGGAGGTGGATAAAGCCCAGATTCTATGAGGTATAAAAAGCTGTTTAATGGATTACTTTCTACTTGTTCACGCTCAATTATATTATGTGATGAGTTTTCCCTAAGCATATTCCAGCTATGTTCAAACTCTGAATAGTATGGAAACTCATTATGTTTGTAAGAAGCTTTTAAAATTTCTCGCACTTCCTCCACATCTTCAAATGTATTTTTATAAGCGCCTTCAAAAAGAGCTTTCCCTTTCACTAATTCAGTTAACTCATCAATATCCATTTTTCACCCTAGTTTAAACACTAATAAAACAAGACAAATACAAACAGTAACTGTTGAAACATTCTCAACTCTCACTACGCTTAATAGTTTCATAATCAACTTTTCCATAAATAATTAACCTCTTTATTGGATTAGTTTCCATTATGATGTTTGGCTAAATATAGTCACGGACACGATACTAAATGATTGTCCGTTTAAGGAAGCAAAGAGCCATTAACTCCACTTAATATCATTGATGAATAAGGCTCTAGTCTTTTTTAGTATAAAGAGACTTTAAATCTTGGTCGTGTTCCGATATTAAGTAACCTATGTTTTATCAAAAAATAACCTTCGGCGGTAGGTTAACTTTGAAAATACGAGAAAAGGTATTTGATTAGGTTATAACTGTGGTAATAATTTAGGGGAGACCTTTATGTTTTGCTTGTAGCCCAGCACGGCTGGGCTAACTATGGACTACAACATTTAAAAACTAGTGGTGATGCCCGCCTTGAATAGCCTCGCCCTGCTGGTTATAAAAGCCAGTTGCGCCGTGTTCAATAAAACCAAGGTTTATCATTTTAGCTAAAAATGGGTCGCCTTCGTTATCGCCAATGTCGGCGTAATCGGTGGTTTGAAAGCGATCCCACTGTGCAAATTGAGCACTAATTAATGGCACATCAGTGCTTACATTATTAAGGCTAAGTAAGGTAGTTGTTTGGCTTTTTTTATTACTAATACTAAATGTTTTAACTAATTTTGAATGCGTAATAAAGGCAAGGTTAAAGTCGTTGCCATTTTCGCTCAGTGTATAGTTTTTTACTTCACCGCAGCCTGTGCCTTGTGTGCTTACTAGGGTCATTTTTTCGATTAAGTGGTTATCCACCAGCTGACTTTTAGCACTCCAATTTTGTACGCCGCGTACCTCAGATGGTTGGTATTCTATACCGCGTTGCTGGGCGTTAAAGTAACGTATTGGTCGTATTTGATTATTGGCTAAGTGCTGCCAAAGCTCGGTTATTACTTCACTTTGATGCGCTACTTGCTGATTGTTTCGCCAAAGGGTAAGTGACTCGCTACTTTGCTGCGCTTTATGGCTGTTGGTAATTTTATAATCCGCTTTTAAATGCTTGGCATCAATGTCACATTGCGAGGCAAAGCTACTTGTACTTACAAGCGTGGCAATTATTAATAACGCTTTTTTCATTTAGCTATCTCTTATTTATATTTCAAGTTTATGGCAATAACATACCGATTAAAAATGTCAGTTTAATGACAAAAACCCCGCACAGTATGCGGGGTTTTTTATTTAGATATATTTAACTAAATTTATAACTAGCCGGTATTTATTGCGCTAGTTTTTCGTCTGCTGTTTTTACAAAGTCAGCGGCAAAGTCCATTACATGGAACAAAAAGCTTTGCTCGTTTGTACCTGTTACCAAGTGTGCACCTGGTCCCATTGCATAAACGCCTACGTCTTCACCGGCATGTGTTTCTGAGCCCATTGGTACCAGTGCTTCTTGATGAAAACCAGGTGTTGTTGTATCAACATCAGTTAAATCAACACGCCCTGTAACAGGTGCAAACGCGTAACCTGCATCGGCATCGGTCTCGCTGCCTAGGTTTCTAAAACCACCACCATTGGTGTAACCAACCGTTGTATAAGGCATATCGTCGGCAGCTAAGCTTGGCTCAGTAGCGCCTACTGCAACCACTTTACCTAAAATTGGGTTACCGCGTTTAGGGTAACCGGCAATGGTAAATACATGGCTGTGATCGGCAGTTACAACTATTAATGTTTCTTCTGGGTTGGTGTTTTCCATCGCCACTTTAACGGCTTTGGCAAGCTCAATAGTGTCGTTTAACGCGTTATAAGCGTTACCCGCATGATGCGCGTGGTCAATTCGACCCGACTCAACCGTTAAGAAAAAACCTTGCTCGTTGTTATCAAGTACGTTTATTGCTTTTTCGGTCATTTGTGAAAGCGAAGGCTCGCCTGCTACATCGTTTGCACGGTCAGCTTCGTACTGCATGTGGGATTCGTTAAATAAGCCAAACACTTTAGTGGCGTCGTCACTTATTGCATCAAAACCGGTTTGATCCATTACGTACGTGCCATTTGGATATTGCGTTTTCCACTCTGCGGTTAAGTCGCGGTTATCTGTACGATCCCCTTCAACAGCACTTACTGCATCGGTTGAATTAAACGCGGCATCTTTTGGTAAAAAGTGACGACGACCACCGCCCATTACTACGTCAATACCGTCTACATCAACACCACTAAAGCGTGCTTCTAGGTTGGCTTCAAAGTTAACTAGTTGCGATGCAATGTCTTCACACGTTGCGGCACTTTCTGGCATATCGGAGATATCTTCCCAATTACGCTCTGCCGATTTAGCATACGTTGCAGCTGGTGTTGCGTGAGTAATACGCGCTGTCGAAATAATCCCTGTTGCTTTGCCTGCAATTTCAGCAAGCTCTAACGAGGTAACAAGTTCGTGCCCTTTGCCTGATGCACAATTACCACGTTCAACCGCTTCATCAATACCAATAACGCCTGCGTCGGTTTTAACACCCGATGCCATTGCGGTCATAGTGCCTGCCGAATCTGGCGTTTGCGCATCTACGTTGTATGTTTTTACAAAGCCCGAAAAAGGCATAGTTTCAAAGCTTAACTGGTGATCTTCACCCATTTCGCCCTCTAACTGCCCCGCTAAAATACGTGCTGCAGTTATGGTAGAAATACCCATACCATCGCCCACAAATAAAATTACGTTTTTAGCTTTGCCTGATTCAGTAACAATGTTGCTACTGGCTGTTTGTGCTGCACCTAATTTTGTTTGTGCTTCACTAAACCACGTATTGCTAGTGAGCGAGGCTAACTGCTCGGTAGTTAACGACGTTGCAGGTGCATTACACACTAAATTAGTTGAGTTAACTTCGTCGCTATCTAGCACGTCGTTATTATTGGTATCTGCGCCTACTTGCGTCTCTACACCACCATTAATACACTGCTCAGAGCCCACTGCAATAGCGTTATCTACTGCGATAATATTATTTTCATTTTTGTTATCGTCACTCGAGCAACCTGCTAGCGCGACCATTACTGCCAAAGAAAGTACCGTTAATTTGTTCATGTTAGCCGCCATTATTGCTGAGTTAGTTCAAGAGCTTGATTAATTAAATGAAATACAACGTTTTGTTCAATTACGCCCTGTGCTAGCTGAGCACCAGGACCTTTAGCATGTAAAGATATGTCTTCACCTGCGTGTGTTTCTGAACCCATTGGTACGGTTGCTTCTTGGTGAAAACCTGGGGTTGTTGTATCAACGCCATTTAGCTCAACACGCCCTGCTACAGCAGCACTTGTGTAGCTTGCATCAGCATCGGTCTCGTCGCCTAGATTTCTAAAACCTAAGCCATTTGCGTAACCTACGGTGGTGTACGGCATATCGTCGGCGGCTAGGCTTGGTGTAGTTTCGCCTACTGCAACTACTTGACCTAAAATTGGATTACCACGCTTAGGGTAGCCAGCAATAGTAAATACATGGCTGTGATCGGCGGTTACTAAAATAAGGGTTTCTTCTGGATTAGTGTTATCTACCGCTGCTTGCACGGCTTTAGCAAACTCAATGGTGTCGTTAAGCGCGTTGTACGCATTACCCGCGTGGTGCGCGTGGTCAATTCTTCCCGACTCAACCGTTAAGAAAAATCCGTTATCGTTTTTACCAAGCACTTCAATTGCTTTAGTGGTCATATCGGTAAGTGAAGGCTCGCCCGCTACATCGTTTGCACGGTCAGCTTCGTACTGCATGTGGGATTCGTTAAATAAACCAAATACTTTAGTGGCGTCGTCTGCTATTGCATCAAAGCCTGTTTGATCCATTACGTACGTAGCGTCTGGGTATTGTGTTTGCCACTCAGTCACTAAGTTGCGCTCGTCTGTACGGTCGCCTTCTATAGCGCTTACTGCATCTGTTGAGTTAGCTGTTTCGTCTTTTGGTAAAAAGTGACGACGACCGCCACCCATTACAAAATCAAGACCGTCTACGTCGGTCCCTACAAATCGTGCTTCTAGGTTTTTTTCAAAGTTAACCAGTTGCGATGCAATGTCTTCACAGCCGCCCGTTACGGCATCTTCTGGCATATCTGATACGTCTTCCCAGTTACGGTCAGCCGATTTAGCATATGTGGCAGCAGGAGTTGCATGAGTAATACGTGCTGTAGAAATAATACCGGTAGATAGCCCTTTAATTTCAGCCAATTCGGTCGCGGTAATTAGCTCGTTACCTGCCACTGTTGAACACACGCCACGTTCAATATCTTCATCTACACCAATAACGCCCACATCGGTTTTTACACCCGAAATAATAGCCGTCATCGTGCCTGCTGAATCAGGAGTTTGTGCATCTACGTTATACGTTTTAACTTGTGCAGAGTATGGGAACTCTTCAAAACTTAAATAACCTTCTTCGCCAGATTGGTTATTACGCTGCCCTTGTAAAATGCGCGCGGCGGTAAGTGTAGAAATACCCATGCCATCGCCCACAAATAAAATGACGTTTTTAGCTTTAGTGGCTTGTGTAGCCTGCGCTTGTGCTGTTTTTGTTGTTAGTTTAGTTTGCGCAGCGCTATACCAGCTGCTGTCTTTTTGACTTTGCGGTAGTACATCAGCATGGCTAACTGCGCTAAACGCAAATGTTAGCGCGATTGCCGCAGCAACTTTTTTAATTTTCATCCGTAATTCCCATTGTTTAGTGGTTATTTTTTGAAATGTGTAAACACAAAAAAGATCAACCGCTGCACTATAGAAAACAGATGTGACTGATAAAGGTAATTTTGATGAAAGTAAGGTGACTAAACTATTACAAAAATAAGTCACAAAAAAAGCGCAACGTGTTAAACGTTGCGCTTTTAAGGGAAATTATCGAGGGAGTTATTTAAATATTAAAAACGTGCTTTAAACGATACCCCAAAGTAGCGCTCTGCATCGCGCGGTATTTGGTAACGGAAGTTATCGCCACTGTAGGTTGTTGCGTAACTTTCGTCGGTTAAGTTTTTAGCAATAAGCGAAACTCTAAATGCATCATCTTTAAACGATAAACCTACACTTGCATTTAAAATACCGTAATCAGGTAATAATGCAGCTGGGTTAAACTCGCCTACATTATTTGGTAGGTCTGAGTATTGCTCATCGGTGTAAATGTAAGAGCTGTTTATGTGTACGTTAAAACCATGGTCGGTTTCAATAAAGTAATCAGCCGTTAGTGAGTATTTAAGATCTGGTGAAAATGGTACATCTAAACCTGAGCGGTCAGTACACGAGCCAGCGGCTACCTCTGCCGGACAATTAAACTCGTCAATTTCAGCTTTAATATAAGCAACACCACCGGTAAGCGTTAGCGACTCTGTTGCAGCCCACATAAAGTCAACTTCAACACCTTGCGTACTTACGTCGCCCGCATTGGTTAAGCGCGTAATACAGGTGCCGTCTGAACAGTCAAAATTGTTAGCTTGAAAGCCTTCAATTTCGGTTCTAAAAAGAGCCATGTTAAATACAAATTCGCGGCTTGCGTATTTGTAGCCTATTTCATAAGCGTCTGACTCTTCAGGTGCTATTTCGCGGCTGTCGTTATCTGGATTAAAGTTATAATAAATATTAAACCCAGGGCCTTTGTAACCTTGCGAGTAAGTACCGTATACCATTTGGCCATCGCCTAAATCGTATTGCATACCTAAACGGCCCGATACGTTGGTTTCTTCGGCTTTGCCTTCATCATCTGTATTAAGTGTTGCTGGGCGCACGCCTACACCGGTGCGGCCATATACATCATTACTTACACGGCGATGCGTGTAAGACACTTCATCGTCGGTGTAACGAATACCAAATAAAACGCGTAAATCTTCAGATAAATCGTAGGTACCATCGGCAAAGGCTGCCCAGTTATTAAATTCTGTGCTCATAAAAGCAGTGGCCGATACAATATCGTTTGCGTTACAGCTAACGCCTAGGCCTTGTGTGTAACCTTCTAAGTCAGCAAGTGCTGTATCAAGCTCATCGCCCGATAAGTTATTTTGCGCGTAAAAAGCCATTGCGCTATCAAGCTGGCCACCATTATTTTGGCAACTTGCATCACGGGTAAAGTTACGCTGTGAATCCATGTTCCAATAAAATAAGCCGGCAACATAATTAAATGGCCCAGCTAGGTTTGATGTAACTCTAAACTCTTGTGAAAACTGATCCCATTGCTGTGCACCAATATCATGTAACTGAAACGGCGCGCCAAATACCGGCTCGCTGCTGTCGCCAGCAATAGAGGTAAAGTCGCCTTCGCGGTATTCTGTGTTATCCCATGAACGCTGTGCTGTAATTGAAGTATACGTATAGTCGCCAATTGTTTTATCAACTTGCACCGAAAATGCGCTATGTTCGTCAATTGTGCGCGACTCGTAGTCATGGTCAACTTTGCGTTGGTCTAAGTCAATATCGGCTACGCCATCCACAATGCCGTTACTGTTTGGCGCTGCTTTTGAATCAGGATTACGACCACTTGGCAGGGCTTCTAAGTCGGCACAACAGTCGTCATCTGCGTTATAAAACTCAGCTATAAACTTTACGCTTAAGTCGTCCTCTGGCTCGTATTTAAATACAGCACGTGCACCTTCGCGGTCATAACCGTTTACTTTTTCGTTGTTGTAAACGTTATCAATGTAACCGTCAAACTTGCCTTTAAATACCGTTAAGCTAGCGGCTAAATCGTCGGTTAAACCGCCGCTTATAACACCTTTAAAACGGTATTCGTTATCTTGATAAAACGAGGTTTCTACGCTGCCGGTTGTGTCGTACGACGGATCTTTAGTGGTAATATTCACCACACCTGCTGAGGCGTTTTTGCCAAATAACGTACCTTGTGGGCCGCGCAATACTTCAATGCGGTCTACGTCGTATAAATCGGCAAATGCTTGACCCGAACGCCCAAGTACCACACCATCAACAACAGTTGCCACACTTGGCTCGGCAGCAATACTAAATGAAATAGTACCAATACCGCGCACTGTTAGCGCTGAGTTGCGTGTTGTGGTGCCTTTTCTAAAGCTAACCGAAGGAACAAGTGACTGTAAGCCTTCCATGTTATTAGCAAAAGCTGAATTAATTTGATCGCTATTAAGTACCGATACCGCAACAGGTACTTCGTTTAAGCTTTGCGTTCTTTTTTGTGAAGTAACGACTATTTTTTCAAATGTATCGTTTTTAGCTGTTTCTGTTTTTTGTTGTTCTTGTTCGGTTTGCTCTTGCTGCGCATGTACCTGCGTGCTTAATGCTAAACCGGTTGTCATTGCTAACGTGACTGCCAAGCTTAAGACGGACTTTTTAGCTCTCATGTCATTCTCCATATTGTGCGTGTGTGCTGTGTGGTACCGCGCTAGCAATTGTGTGGGTTGCTAAAAAGCGGTGTCAGTGTGTGATACTTTCCTTAAAGCTCTTGTATCTTATATAAGAGCTTTAAATTTAAACAAACTATCTTACTAATGCAATCATTATGTGAATAAAATGTAATTTTAAATTAAGTAATGAGGAATCAGCCGCATGTTATACGGCCTTTGGAATCCCAATATGCGCTAAGCTATTTTCGTAACGAACCTGCCAACGACGTACACTCCACCAGCTAAGCACTAAAACAGTAGACCAAACAACAACTAAACTTGGTACAAAGAACACACTGGTTCCACCAACCAATCCGAGCGGCGAAAACAATATATACAAGCTAACAATCAAGCCTACTAATACAATTGCGCAAGGTAATGCGTATTTCCAAGGATTAAGGTCTACCTCGGCTTTGCGTGTAAATTGCCATGGTGTTTTAAGTGGTTTGTAGTAACCAATACCCAACATTATTGCCAATTCAATTAAGAACAAAATGGCGTAAATATGAATAAAGTTAATGTCTACATCCCATACAAATTTAAGCAATGTATAGGCAATAATATGGAATATAATCGCGACTTTAGCGCCCAGTGCAGGCACTTTTCGAGTAAACAAACCAACCAATACAATTGTGATGACCGGAATGTTGTAAAAGCCTGTAAACACACGAATAATGTGCCATAAACCTTCAGGTGCAAACATCAATAATGGCGCAGTTATAAACGACAATATGGCAATAACAATACTGGTAATTTTGGCTACTTTTATAAGTTGGCTGTCTGTTACCTTATTTTTTTTCATTGGCTTATAAACATCTAAGCAAAATAAGGTAGCCGCGCTGTTGAGCAATGAATTAAATGAGCTAAATACAGCACCTAGCAATACGGCCAAAAAGAAGCCAGATAAATACTGTGGAAGCACTTCTTTTACCAAATGTGGGTAAGCTAAGTCGATAGTTGGCAGGCTTTCGTGTTTATAAAGATGGTAAGCAATAACGCCTGGGATCATCATCATAAACGGTACTAGCACTTTAAAGTACCCTGAAAACAACACCCCTTTTTGACCTTCAACTAAGTTTTTAGCGCCCAATGTGCGCTGGATCACATACTGATTAGTGCCCCAATAAAACAAATTAGCTAAGATCATCCCTGTAAAAATAGTGCCAAATGGCACGGGATCATCGCTACTACCAATAGCATTGAGCTTTTCTGTGTCGGTGTTTACTAGGGTGCTTAACCCTTCTGAAAAACTACCATCACCCAATGCAATTAAGCCCAGTGTTGGCACTAAAATACCAATGATAAGTAACCCAACACCATTAATAGTATCTGATACCGCAACCGCCTTTAAACCACCAAATACAGCATAAATAGCCCCAACTGAGCCCACTGTAACAATGGTCACAATTAGGCTTGATTGGTAGCTCATATTTAATAAGGTGGGTACATCAAAAAGTCTAAGTACGGCTATTGATCCTGAGTACAAAACAGAAGGGATCGTTATAAAACAATACCCTACCATAAATAAGATCACCGTCATGCGTCGTACGGTATCGTCAAAACGATCCCGTAAAAATTCAGGTAAGGTAGAAAACGCGCCCGCTAGATAACGAGGCAAAAAGATCAACGCCATAATAATGGTTGAGATCCCTGCGGTTACTTCCCACGCCATTGAGCTTAGGTTGTAACCATAGGCTGAGCCATTAAGGCCAATTAGTTGCTCGGCCGATAAATTAGTGAGGATCATTGACCCTGCTATAAATGTACCTGTTAACCCACGACCCGCTAAAAAGTAGCCATCTTGGGTGTTAACTTCCCCTTTGGTTTTTTGGTACGAGATATATCCTACTAACGCCATAAACGCCAAGCACGATAGCAGTGTCATGGTAATGTTCATACCTTCCATCTTGCGCCCCTTTTAGCTTACTTTACTCGGTAAAAAGTAAGCTAATATCTTTATTATTGTGTGTTGTGTGTGTTTTATTAAGCCGAGTTTTATTTAGGCCATGCTGTTAATTGGCTCATGTCTTGCTCTGTGTGTTGAACCTCTGGGCCAAGCATTAGGCTGTCGCCTTCGCGTACAAATACTGCCATCTCTTCAAGTGCGAGTGTGTGCTCGTAGTACTTACTCCCTTCGTAAACTTGTTTATCGGGGAAGCGAATCCAATTACCTTGAGGTAAGTAAAACTTAACTTTACCGTTTGGTACTACACACGGCACAACCAGTAATTTTTCACCGCACATAAATTGCTGATCAAAACTATGCGCCAGTACATCATCAGGAAATGCCAATGCCATGGCACGCTGAACCGGCAAGCCTGTTTGCTGCGCTTGCTCTGCACATGTTTGTAAGTACGGAATTAACTGGTAGCGTAATTTAAGTGCTGCAAATACCGCATCACTTGCTTGCTCGGTGTAAGACCACGGTTCGCGAGGACCAATACCGTGTAAGCGCATATGTGCGCTAAATACTGAAGCTTGTGCCCAGCGCACGTAAAGTTCTGCGTCGCGGGTGTCTTTGTAAAAACCACCAATGTCGGTTGCAAAAAATGGCCCACCCGACATACCCCACGCTAAACTGCCACGAATGCTTGCCGCTAAACCCTGCCAATCGGCTTGCGGGTCGCCGCCCCACTGTGCAGGAAAACGTTGGCTGCCCGTCCATGCTGAACGGCTAAACAAAAATGGCCCAGTTTTACAGTATTTTTCGGCGGCCTCAAAAACGCAGCGGTTGTACAACATGCTGTAAACGTTGTGTAGCCTAATACCGCTGTCGCCACTGTGCGATATCATATTGTCGTCTTCTAGCTGCTCGCCAAAATCCGCTTTTATCATATCTACGCCAAGCTCAAACAAAGGCTTATGCGATTCGAGCCAATATTCGTAAGCATCAGGGTGCGTAAAATCTAAAATACCCGACTCAGGTAGTGGCGTAAGTACTTCGCCAAATGGGCTTAAATCCCACTCGTATTGATACGCTTTACCTGTGCGTTTGTCTTTTATAAGCCAGCCATTTTCGGCCGCTTTAGCAAATAATGGGTTGTTTACCGAGATCATCGGGTATTCCCACACACAAATTTTAAAATCCATCGCTTTTAGTTCATCAAGCACCGGTTTTGGGTCTGCGTAGCGTGTTGGATCCCATTCAAAGGCAAAACGAGTGTCGGTGTCTTGCCATGCACGGCCATCAAGAGTAATTACATCGCACGGCATATTTTTAGCGCGTACTTCGCGGGCAACACTAAGTAATTCGTCAGCATCTTTGTAATACGCTTTTGATAAAATAACACCAAAGCTCCACTGCGGTGGTACCGGTGCAAAACCTGTTAGCTCGCAGTAACGGTTGATGCTTTGGGCTGGTGTTTGTTCTTGATATAAAAATACATCTAGCGCCTCATCTTCAACTAAACATACATATGCGCGTTGCGACCATAATGCATAACCTACACCATGGGTAACAGGCGCGGCTGTATGTACAAATAAATTCCAGCCTTCTGGGCTCCAAGCATACGGGGTATTTTTATAAGACTTTTCGGCGTTAACGCCTAGCGCATCGTGGTTGTATGAACGAATAAGTTGGCCGCGTTTATCAAGCTTGCCCCATTTTTCGCCAAGACCATACACGGCTTCGTCGTAGTTAAGCTCAAGGCTTAAAATCCAGCCGTTATCGGTTTTAGCCAGTGGCGGTAAACGGTGCTGGCGTACAAAGTGACCATCAGTTGCTGATTGCTGTACTAGCTCATCGTTTTTATACAGTTTGAAATGAAAAGGGTCGCTGTAAAATTCTAGGCGGTATTCGCCACCACTTACGCTGTAATCATTATTGTTTTTGCTAAGTGTGAGGGGGTATTCTGATGGGGTTGTGGTTAATATTTTAAATTGCTCGTCATGCGTAGTGCCTGCATTTAAACGTAAGCCAAACTGGCTTATCGTTACGCTAATATCACCAAACTGAGTGGGCAAAACCAGCACATTACCTTGCAACTTTGGCTGTGCGGTTAAGCGTGCTGGCTCTATTGCGTTCCAGTCTGGCTCACGTAATTCAAATGCATTCATGGGAGTTCCTTAACCAATTATTAGTCTTGTATAAGACACAAGTTAAATAATTGTAATCCCCATGTCAACGTAAATAAACTCAAGATGAATTATTTACATCGCGATTTTTAAAATATACCCGGCGCCGATGTTGCCACCAGCGATACACCACTTAGGCCAAGCAATGCAATTGCTATAATACGTACCCATTTAGCGTCAACGTAGGGCGTTAATTTACGAGCAAAATGCGTAACTAGCAACACTAAAGGAATAGCCACTGCAATTAAAAACATAATGTCGAGCCCAGGCAAAGTACCAAATAAAGCGATACCTACACGTACTAGTCCACCAATAGTAAATACCGCTAATAACGTACTGCGAATAGCTTCAATAGACCAACTTTGCTTATAACACTGAAACACAAGCGGCGGCCCTGAGGTTGAAAACAACCCACCAAGTAACCCACTTACTCCACCGGCTATTAAAAATGAACGAGGACGACTTTGTTTATTTGCACGCTCGCGGCCAATCAGCATTAAAGCGCAGCAAAGCAAAATGCTTACACCTAAAGCAAAATTTAAATAGTGTGTTAAATGCGACGACATATACTCAAGTAGCACAAAACCTAACAGCATTAGTGGAATACCGGTATACAACATAAGTTTTAGCTCGGGTACTTTTACCGAACTGCGGTTTTTAACGACCACGGTTGTTGAATTAACTAACCCCAGCAAACTCACTAAAAATGTAGTTGCCGTAAGTGGTAATACATCAAGCAACGTAAAGCTTGCAACCACCAGCAACCCAAAGCCAAACCCGCTAAGAGTTTGCATTACAGTGGCAAGGCTTAGGCACAGCGCCATAAGCAAAATGAGTTCAAAAGATATACTGAGCACTTTTAATTCCCTAAGGGTGAGCTATTGTAGTGTAACGATTTGTTTTTAGGCATAATGTATATTTTGCGCCTATTAAACACTACAGCAGTAGTTCACGTTTAATTGAGCTAGCGCAAATATGCGTAAAAGGTTTCACCTATGCTATAACTACAGGTGGATTAAATTTAATGGTAAATAATAATGAGTAACTCTATGTTTGATCACAAATTAAGTGGCCCAAGCTTGGCTTTTCAACCACTTTACTTACAAGTGGCTGATTATATTAAACAGCTCATTGTTGAAAGACGTTGGGTACCTGGCGAAGCACTACCAAGCGAATTTCGCCTTGCTGAAGAATTTAACGTAAGCCAAGGTACAGTCCGTAAAGCACTAAACTTATTAACCGACAATAAAATAGTAACTCGTCGCCAAGGCGTTGGTACGTTTGTATCAGAGCATACTGCGCAAGATGCCTTATTTAGGTTTTTTCCGTTACAAGCAGACGGTAAAGGTGCCGATTTGCCAAAGGCTGAACTGCTATCGGTTGAGCTTTGTGCAGCGCCAGTTGAAGTAATAGAAGCGTTACAACTCAATAAAAAAGACAAAGTTACCAAGCTTGTTCGTAGGCGTATTCTTGATAACGAATTTTGCATGAGCGAAACTATATACCTACCACAAAGCTACTTTCCTGATATACATCAAAGTAGTGATATTCCGCATACATTGTACCATTACTATCAGACCAAATTTAACCAAACTGTACACAAAACCCAAGACAGTATTAAAGCCGTACTTGCTACAATGGATGATGCCAAAATGCTTGCTATAAAAGCTGGCGATCCACTGCTGTTGGTATCACGCATTACCGAATCAATCGAAGGTAAACGTATTGAATACCGCCAAAGTAAATGCCGTAGCGATCATTACCACTATCAAATTGAACTTGATTAATTAAAAGCGTGTTTAGTGCTAAAAAACCACTTTAGCGCATAATAATTAAATATTTTTTAAAGGCAGCAAACGCTGCCTTTTTGCTGCCTGTAGGTTTTTTTAACTGAACCATTTACTGCTTTGCTATTAACACAGTATTGACACTGTTTGATTCGTATAATAACTTATGTCTTATACAAGACATAAGTCATTATGCATTTTTAACAGGAATTCCCAATGAGTTCATTAAATAATATCCCTCCAGTAGGGTTCGGTTTATGGAAAGTCGCGCAAGAAGATTGTGCACAAACGGTATACCAAGCCATTAAGGCAGGTTACCGCCATCTTGATTGCGCATCAGACTACGGTAACGAAGAACAAGTAGGCGATGGCATCGCCCAAGCAATAAACGATGGCTTATGTACCCGTGAAGAATTATGGGTAACATCAAAACTGTGGAATACCTTTCATGCACCAGAGCATGTTGGCCTCGCGATTGATAAAACACTGAGTGATTTAAAGCTAGATTACCTAGACTTATACCTAATTCATTTTCCGATTGCGCAAACATTTGTGCCAATAGAAACCCGCTATCCACCAGAGTGGTTTGTTGACCCTACGGCGCAAAACCCACAAATGGAGCTTGCAAAAGTACCTCTGTATTTAACGTGGCAAGCAATGGAAGAACAAGTACACAACAACAAAGCAAAACGCATTGGGGTATGTAATTACTCAAGCGCACTGCTTCACGATTTAATGACCTACGCAAATATCAAACCCGCTATGTTGCAAATTGAGTCGCACCCTTATTTAACGCAAGAGCGATTAGTAAGACTCGCAAAGCAGTACGATATTCCGGTTACTGCGTTTTCACCACTGGGTGCGCTTTCATACCTTGAGCTAGAAATGGCTGATAAAGCTGAATCAGTTCTTGAGCAAAGTGTTGTTAAAGCGGCTGCACGCAATCATGGAAAAACGCCAGCACAAGTAGTTCTTCGCTGGGGCGTGCAACGCGGCACTGCCATTATTCCTAAAACCTCAAAACTTGAACGCATGAAAGAAAATCTCGCACTGTTTGATTTTGAGTTAACAGAGCAAGAAATGGCGCAAATTTCTGCGCTTAACAGTAATCGCCGATTTAACGACCCTGGGCACTTTTGTGAAGCTGCCTTTAACCGTTTTCACCCAATTTACGATTAGGAATATATAATGTCAGCTACCGAAATTAACTACGCCTCAGTGCCAACTCAATTAACATTCGATGATTCGGTTTTTCCGTGCATTGTGGTTAATAACAATAACGCCAGCACCGTTGAAGAAGCGGTAGCTTTCATTCGCGCAAATAAAAGTGAATTGGCTAAAAAACTTCGCAGCTCAGGTGCTGTGTTGTTTCGCGGCTTTCCTATAAATAGTGCCGAAACCTTTGATACTTTTTCAGCCGGGTTTGACTACACAAACTTTACCTATAAAGAGTCACTGTCTAACGCGGTACGAATTAATTTTACCGAACGTGTATTTACAGCTAACGAAGCGCCAAAAGATGTAGAAATATACTTGCATCACGAAATGGCGCAAACGCCTATTTCGCCAAGTAAGTTGTTCTTTTTTTGTAAATCGGCCGCTGAAGAAGGCGGTGCTACACCTCTTTGCCGATCAGATAAATTATTTAGTGCGTTAAAAGAATACGACAGCAAGCTTGCCCATGACTTTGAACACAAAGGCCTAAAATATACCACCTATATGCCAGCCGCTGACGACGCAACATCAGGCCAAGGCCGAAGCTGGAAAAGTACGCTAAGTGTAGCAACCAAAGACGAAGCACATAATAAATTAACCGAACTTGGTTACGAGTGGGAATGGCTTGAAGACGGCTCACTAAAAGCCGTTACACCGGTACTGCCTGCGGTAGTAACTCTTGAAAATAACGTACAGGTTTTTTATAACCAACTGATTGCCGCTTACATGGGCTGGAAAGGTGTACGCGAAAACCCATCAATCGCCATTACTTTTGGCGATGGTAGTGCAATACCTAAAGCAGGACTTGATAAAATTGTTGAGCTTTCTAAAGTATTTACCTTTGATCTTGCATGGCAAGACGGTGACGTTGCTTTAGTTGATAACGAAATGGTTATGCATGGTCGTCGCCCTTTTACAGGTGAACGTAAGCGCCAAGTATTAGTAGCACTTACCGCAGCTAAAGCGTAATGCAGCGCTTAAGCAGTAAATTAAGCTGTAAAATATCACCTTTATGGCAAGGTGCCAGCATTGCTGCAATGACTGGCCTTGCCGCCTTATTTTTGAGTGAGCATTACGGCGCGCCAGCCATGTTGTTTGCTTTGTTACTGGGTATGGCAGTCTCATTTTTGTATCAAAGCGATAGCCCTTGCGCCAAAGGTATCGATTTTACCGGCACCACGGTTTTGCGTGTAGGTATAGTACTGCTAGGCACACGCATTGCGCTGGGAGATTTAGTAACACTGGGTTGGCAAACAGCACTTATGTTAGCGGGCGCCATATTTACCACTATTATTTTAGGTGTAGTGCTAGCGCGCGTATTTGGCTTACAAAAACGCTTTGGTGCCCTAACAGGTGGCTCGGTTGCTATTTGTGGAGCGTCTGCTGCGCTGGCTATCTCGTCTATTATGCCAAACAGCGAACATAAAGAACGCGATACCCTATTAACCGTTATTGGCGTAACAGCTATGTCGACTCTCGCTATGATCCTCTACCCTATTGTGGTTAATTATCTTGAGTTTGACGCCCATAATGCAGGCGTATTTTTAGGTGGCACAATACATGATGTAGCCCAGGTAGTGGGTGCAGGTTATTCGGTATCACCCGAGACAGGCGATATAGCAACCCTAACTAAGCTCGTTCGTATTGCTATGCTACTACCCGTTGTACTTATTATGATGGTCGTTATTAATCGCTCAAACAAAGGAAAACACGGAGAGTTACCTAAAGTACCTGGGTTTTTAATTGGCTTTGTAATACTTATGGTAATAAATAGCTGCTTTTCACTTCCTACAATAGTACTTGAAACTGCTAACGAACTTTCGCAGTTCTTTTTAATTGCTGCTATTTCAGCCATAGGTATGAAAACTAATTTAGGAAAACTAACCGAAGTAGGTATGAAACCCATTATTTTAATTGTGGCTGAAACACTTTGGATTGCGTTATTAATACTTGGATTTGTAATTTGGAGCTAAAGAATTACATTATTTAGGGTATATCTCAAAAAAATTTAGTAGGTAATTAGGTCATGTTTTAACCAATTAAAAGCTGTGTTTTGTCTACTCTAAAACTACGCACCAAAACAGGCTTAACGCATTGATAAAACAAAGCTTACCTTTATTTTAAAAGTATAAAATATCATCTTAATCATAACTAGTTAGTTAAAAAAACAACAAACAAATAAAGTACTTACTCTAAAATAAATTTACAATAGGGCTTGGTATATACTTTAATTTACTGTTATCCTGCCTCGCATCGGGTTGACAGAAAACCCTATTTATTTGTAAGTACCACGTTGTTTTAGTAATAATCCTTCGCGTTATCCTCAGTTAAATGTATGTTTTCTTCCTGTTAAATTGCCTAATTTAAGGCGCACTTTTATTAATCCTTAGGATACTATTATGTCTACAACTACAACTGGTACAGTTAAATTTTTCAACGAAGCAAAAGGTTTTGGTTTCATCGAGCAAGAATCTGGTCCTGATGTTTTCGCACATTTCAGCGCAATCTCTGGCGACGGTTTCAAAACTTTAGCTGAAGGCCAACGTGTACAGTTTACTGTTACTCAAGGTCAAAAAGGCCCACAAGCTGAAAACATCGTTAGCATCTAATTGCTTTCGTTAAATGGGTTAGCAATAACCCATTTTGAATACTAGTTTGAAAGAAGTTTTGTTTTATTTGTTAGTACCGAGTTGTTTTAGTAATAATCCTGCACGATATCCTCAAGTTAACTATTTTTTCCGGCTCAATCGCCTCTTTTCAGGCACACTTATATTAATTTTTTAGGATACATATTATGTCTAATACAACTACTGGTTCAGTAAAATGGTTTAACGAAGCAAAAGGTTTTGGTTTTATCGAGCAAGAATCTGGCGCAGACGTGTTCGCACATTTCAGCGCAATCTCTGGCGACGGTTTTAAAACTTTAGCTGAAGGCCAACGTGTACAGTTTACTGTTACTCAAGGTCAAAAAGGCCCACAAGCCGAGAACATTGTTAGCATCTAATTGCTACACAATTTAATGGGTTAGCAATAACCCATTTTGAATACTAGTTTGAAAGAAGTTTTGTTTTATTTGTTAGTACCGAGTTGTTTTAGTAATAATCCTGCACGATATCCTCAAGTTAACTATTTTTTCCGGCTCAATCGCCTCTTTTCAGGCACACTTATATTAATTTTTTAGGATACATATTATGTCTAATACAACTACTGGTTCAGTAAAATGGTTTAACGAAGCAAAAGGTTTTGGTTTTATCGAGCAAGAATCTGGCGCAGACGTGTTCGCACATTTCAGCGCAATCTCTGGCGACGGTTTTAAAACTTTAGCTGAAGGCCAACGTGTACAGTTTACTGTTACTCAAGGTCAAAAAGGCCCACAAGCCGAGAACATTGTTAGCATCTAATTGCTACACAATTTAATGGGTTAGCAATAACCCATTTTGAATACTAGTTTGAAAGAAGTTTTGTTTTATTTGTTAGTACCAAGTTGTTTTAGTAATAATCCTACGCGATATCCTCAAGTTAACTATTTTTTCCGGCTCAATCGCCTCTTTTCAGGCACACTTATATTAATTTTTTTAGGATACATATTATGTCTAATACAACTACTGGTTCAGTAAAATGGTTTAACGAAGCAAAAGGTTTTGGTTTTATCGAGCAAGAATCTGGCGCAGACGTGTTCGCACATTTCAGCGCGATCTCTGGCGACGGTTTTAAAACTTTAGCTGAAGGCCAACGTGTACAGTTTACTGTTACTCAAGGTCAAAAAGGCCCACAAGCCGAGAACATTGTTAGCATCTAACTGCTACACAATTTAATGGGTTAGCAATAGCCCATTAATATACTTATCTATATAATTTTTAGTCAAATATCGTCAAAATCCCCTTCTATACATATTTTCCAAGCGCCATCTCATTTGTATCCGCAACTCATTAATTAGTGCATTTTTAAACACATTTACTACTATCTCTCTTGAGCGAAAGCTTTGTATTGCCTACAATAGCGCATACTTCATTCAATATAGAATATGACCATGAACGACACTACCGCAAAACCTGCTTTACCAGATCGCCTTTCTATTAATCCACGTAGCCCACATCATGTGGAAGAAGTTTTTGAACACGATATTGGTATCACGTTCAACGGCAAAGAGCGTTTTGATGTTGAAGAATACTGCATCAGCGAAGGTTGGATAAAGTTTGCATCTCCAAAAGGGCTTGATCGTCGCGGACAACCACTTTTACTTACAAGAAAAGGCACTGTTGAAGCCTTTTATAAGTAAGCTAATACTACCTACTAAAAAAGCGACACCTTATTGGGTAGTCGCTTTTTTTGTGCCCTTTTAATAGGTTGAGCTTTTTTCATGCCCAACCTGATGAAGTTTCATTATGATTTTTTAAAAAATATGTTTGAATAGCGCCATATTATTTAGACATATAGAAGTCCATAAGTGAAAAAGGTAACAATTTTAGATGGCGGCATGGGACGTGAACTTAAGCGCATTGGCGCACCATTCTCACAGCCACTTTGGAGTGCACAAGCACTTATAGAAGCCCCACACTTTGTAGCACAAGCTCACCAAGGTTTTATAGATGCTGGCGCCGAAATAATTACGGTTAATAGTTATGCCTGTGTGCCCTTTCATTTAGGTGAACAACGCTACGAAAGCCAAGGCGCGTTACTCGCAGAGCAAGCTGCCCTTATTGCTAATAAAGCAGCAAATAATGCAAAGCAAAACGTACTGGTTGCAGGATCACTACCACCTGCATTTGGTTCATACCGTCCCGATTTATTTGAAAGTGAACGTGCTTTTACTATTTTAGATACATTATACAATGCGCAAGACGAGCATGTAGATTTATGGCTTGGCGAAACAATATCGAGTATTGAAGAAGCGCAAGTAATGGCAAGCGTACTTAAAGGCTCAACTAAGCCATGTTATTACGCATTTACCCTAAGTGACGAAGTAACTGAGCAGGCAACACTTCGTTCTGGAGAGCTGGTAACCGATGCCATAACGGCACTACTTGAGCAGCAAAACATTGCAGGTATTTTCTTTAATTGCTCTATCCCTGAAGTTATTGAGCAAGCACTGCGTGATACTAATAACGTATTAATTAAGCAAAATAAAAAAGTATCGTTAGGCGCATTTGCTAACAGCTTTACTCCTATTTCAAATGCTCACAAAGCAAATGAAGCAGTGCAAGACTACCGTGATTTATCTCCTGACGAGTATCTGGAATTTGCAAAACAATGGCATAGCCTTGGCGCAAATATTATTGGTGGTTGCTGCGGAATTAATCCAAGCCATATCGAAGCACTCGTACAATGGAGAAACGCCATTGAAAAACCTTAACTTTGAGCTGGCTATTCCTGCAATTACATTAGTGATTACCTTATTAGTTATCTCAACTTTATATCCAGAGCAGTCACAATTATTAGCAAGCAACGCCATGCATTTTGTAACAGGCTGGTTTGGTTGGTTAGTAGAGCTTGTGAGCTTGGCTTTAGTTGGTTTTTTATTTTGGTTAGCTTTTTCAAAGTACGGATCTATTAGATTAGGTGAAGAAAAAAAAGAGCACTCTAACTTTTCGTACGGCGGTATGATTTTTACCGCAGGTGTAGGTGCTTCTCTTATATATTGGGGAATTGGCGAGCCTATGTATTATTTGCAATCGCCACCACTTTTTGCCGAACCAAATAGCTACGCAGCAGCAGCTTGGTCTGTTACTTATTCTATTTTTCATTGGGGCGTGACTGGCTGGGCCATTTACTGCTTTCCGGCAATTCCGTTTGCGTACGCGTTTTACGTACAAAAAAAGCGTACTTTAAGACTTTCAACGCTTTGCGAACCGGTAGTAGGTAGCAATCCTATTATTACTAAAGCAATTGATTTACTTGCAATTTTTGGCACCCTCGCAGCTTTTGCAAGCTCGCTGGCGCTTACCGTATCTTTATTAAGTACTGGCGTTTCTGCATTATTAGGAATTAAAAACAGCTTATTACTCCAAGGCAGTATTATTTTATTATTTGTTTTAATGCTTGTTGCGGTAATGCTTGTTGGCTTTAAAAAAGGCATTAGTAAAGTGTCCGACTATACGGTTGTAGCAGCAATATGCTTTGCCTTGTTTGTATTACTTGTGGCTGACTCTCAGTTTATTTTAAATAACTTTACTGACTCAATAGGTGTCATGCTCGATAACTTTTTTAGAATGTCACTTTGGACCGACCCAGTTCAAAAAAGTGGTTTTTCGCAATCGTGGACTCAATACTATTGGTTTTGGTACTACGCTTATTTAATTATGATGGGGCTTTTTATTACCCGCATTTCGCGTGGACGTACTATTAAAGAAGTTATTTTGTACACTATCTCGATGGGTTCACTCGGTTGTGCATTCTTTATATCAATCTTTGGTGGTTATGCAGTATGGGCACAATTAATTGGTGGCTTACCTGTTCAACAATGGATGAGTGAAGGCGGTTTAACGTTTGCAGTAGTTTCACTAATTCAAACTCTACCATCGGGTAATATTGGCTTAGTATTATTTTTGATTATTCAATTTTTTTTAATGCTAACGACTATGTCAAGCGCAAGCGTTGCCACCGCTATGTTGACAACTAATAAACTAGAGCTAAATGGCGACCCCGATCATAAAGTTAAGCTTCTATGGGCTGGTGCAATTGCACTCATTAGTTTTAGCGTATTTTTATGCGGTGGTGGAATAGATACTATTAAGTCACTCTGCGTTGTAGCAGGCCTACCAATGATGTTTATTTACATGATCTTAGTAAAGCAATTAATGATGCAACTAAAGGGTGTAAATCAAATAGAAGCGCTTGAGCAGTATGAAAGTATAAATTCTGAAACGGTTAAAGTGAATTAGAAACATTTTAAGGCCTCATGTTATGAGGCCTTATTTACTATTACTGAGCATGTTACTACAGCATGAAAGAGGTCGCCTTTTAAAACAAAGAAGCCTTAGTATTTAAAATAAATCAGTATTAATTTAGCCGACGAGAGCCATACCACCAGCAACAACTAAGCGTTAAACCATTTGATCCAATTTGCTACCTGAACACGGGCAGTTGTCGTCATTCTGTTTAAGACATTGCTGATAATTAAACCAATGGGCCACAGCAATAAAAGCCGAGCCTATTAAGGTTAGTGCTTTTTCGGCTATTTCATGCCCTAGTAATACTGCGCATATCATAAAGGCTAGCCCAATAACGCCGCAGGCCATATAACGTAAACGTTTATGCTTTTTACAGCCTAAGCTTAATGCCAATAAACTGGTTGGCAGTACCGCCGCAAGAATCCATAAATGAAATTGTTCACTATCTATTTGCAGTACGGCAAAGCTTGGTAATAACGCTAAAATAACCGGGGTTGCAAAACAATGCACTGTGCACATTACCGATAACCCAATTGCTATACGATCCATAACACTTTGACTCGACTTCATTATTTCCTCAACTGAATCAGTGCCTCCAATCAAAAACGCTACTTTTAAGGAGGCTTTTTAATAACATAAGTTAATTACTGTTGATATATTATAACATTACTCGCATAATTGATATAATATAACATCTAACAAGGTAGTCAAATGAAACGTAGATCACAATTAGCTGTTCTCATAGCAGCTTTATTGCCGGCTAGTGTGCTGGCATCCACTATTGAAGGCGTTGTTTTAAACAACAAAGGTAAAGTAGTTACCAATGCAACGGTAGAAGTTGAAGGCTCAGACCTTAAAGTAACCACCGATGAAAACGGTAAATTTGTAATAGCAAAGCTAAACAATGGCTTAAAAGAGCTTCACGTTGTAGCCCCTGGTTATGCGCATCTTCATCGCGATATAACAATAACTAATGATGGAAACCAATCGGTTACTTTTAATTTAAAGCGCTCGCCTATTGAAGTTATTGATATTGAAGCAACCCCTATTCATATGTCGGCAATGGAATCTGCATCGCCTGTTAGTGTTTTATCTGGCGAACAACTAAGGCGCCAACAAGCCGCAACCCTTGGCGATAGCCTTGAAAAACTCCCAGGCGTTAATACAAATTTTCACGGAAAAGTAGCCAGCACACCTATTATTCGTGGCTTAAGCGGCCCGCGTGTACTCATTACTCAAAATGGCCTTGATGTAAGTGATGTATCGCGCGTTGGCCCCGATCACTCTGTTGCATCGGAGGCGTCTACCGCACAACAAATTGAAGTATTACGCGGCCCTGCAACACTGTTTTATGGCAGTGGCGCAATTGGCGGTGTGGTTAATGTAGTAGATAACCGCGTACCAACCGACAGCACAACACGCGGCGAATGGAACCTAGAACATAACTCGGTAGATAACCAAAAAGTGGCCTCGTTTAATGCCACCACAGGCACAGACTCGGTGGCTTTTTACGCCGATGCATTTTGGCGTGAGGCCGATGACTACGGGGTACCTGTAGCTGCCGATATAGATAGCGACGGTGAAGGCCATAGTAGCGATTACAAAGTTGAAAACAGTAATGAAGAGTCTGACGGTTTTACTGTTGGCGCTAGCTATTTAATGGATAACGGCTTTATTGGCTTAGCAGTAGAGCAATTTAATCGTCAATACGGTATTCCTGGTCATACGCACGGCGAGGAAGAAGAGGAAGAACACAGCGACGAAGAAGAAAGCGTATTTGCTGATTTAGAGCAAACTAAAGTGCAATTATTAGGTGAGTACAACCTAGATAATAAATGGCTAAACAAAGTTAACCTGCGCGCTGGCCATACCGACTACGAACACGCTGAAATTGAAGGTGGCGCTGTAGGCACCAAATTTAAAAACGAAACAAACGAATTACGCATAGACCTACTACATAACCAATTTAGCGAGTGGAATGGCGGCATTAGCTTTCATTACAAACAAAGCGATGTTGAAGCACAAGGTGAAGAGGCCTTTACGCCTCCATCAGAAACCGAAAGCTTTGCTGTAGCACTAATGGAAGAAAGGCACTTTGGGGATTTTTTAGTGCAGTTAGGTGGGCGCATAGAGAGTGTAACAATTGCAGCTGGCGACGTATTACTGCCAAATATTGACGCTCACGCACATGATGAAGCGCAAGAAACCGACGAGCATGATCACGACCACGAAGAAAGCGCAGAAACCACTCGCGTATTTGACGTAGAGCATGAATTTACACCAGTCAGTTTATCGGCAGGGGTAGTATGGGATTTTACATCTAACTATAATTTAGGACTTTCTGTATCGCGCTCTGAACGTGCACCTTCTGCCTCTGAATTGTTATCGTTTGGGCCGCATATTGGTACTGGCACCTACGAAGTAGGCGCACTATTTGATTTAGATGAAGATGGCCATTTAGGTTTATCTGATCAAGCAATTGACCTAGAAACTGCCAATAATATCGATTTAACCCTACGTAAAACTCAAGGCGATGTTGGCTTTATTTTAAATGCCTTTTACAACCAAGTAGATAACTACTATTACCAAATAGACACTGGTTTATACGCACAAAGTGGCCACGACCATGGCGATGAAGAAGAAGGCGCTGACGAACACGACCATTCATCAGAACTCCCTGTTTATTTATTTAAAACAGACGACGTAATTTTACACGGTTTTGAAGCGCAAATTGCGTGGCAATTAACCGATGAGTTTAAAGTAGATTTATTCTCTGATTACGTGCGTGCACGCCTTAAAGACGGCGGCGATTTACCCCGTACACCACCGCTTCGTTTTGGTAGCGAGTTAAGCTATCAAACAGATAAACTCAGTGCGCATATTCACGTTACTCGCTATCAAAAGCAAGACCGCACAGCCCCACAAGAAACAGCAACAGACGGCTACACATTGATTGATGCAAGCATCTCTTACGACCTTTCAGTATTAAACCAAGATATGTCTGTTTACCTGCGTGGCACCAACTTAACAGATACAGAAGCACGCGTGCACAGCTCGTTTGTAAAAGATATAGCACCACGTCCAGGGCGTAGCTTTGCGCTAGGCATTCGCGGTTATTTTTAAGCATTAAAAAATTATAATTAAGGGAAATAAACATGAAAAAACTATACAAATTAAAGCTTATTGCACTGGCTATTAGCACTACATTTATTACAGCCTGTGGCGATGCAGAAACTAAAATTGTAGAAAAAGATCCTATTGTTGTAGAAGACGAACACGATCATGACGATGATGATCACGACCATGATGATGGCTACACAATTGATTCATTAGGCAGATTAGCTGTGCTTGCAGGCAACAGCAACGAAGCCTGCTTTTATGACCTAGATGACAACGCTTTACTTGAAACATTTACCCTGACGAATGATTCAAACACGCTATCGTCATCACCTGATTTTCGTTATGCCGTTATTGCAAGCCGCGCACAAGATTACTTAGGCTTTATTGATGGTGGTTTATGGCGTGAAGACCATGGCGAGCACCTGCACGATTACGAGCAAAGCCCAGCGGCTAGCAGCTATGAGTTAACAAGTGGTAGTCGCCCTACACACTTAATAACTCACGACGGGCAATTAGCTGTTTTTCATGATGGTGATGCAGACTCAGGCACGGTTGCTTCTGTTGAAGTATTAACAGATAACGACATAACAAGTGCAACAGCAAGCCTGCCTAGTATTAGCTACGATATTAATATGCACGGTGTAGCAGAGCCTCGCAGTGAGCATTTATTATCAACACTTCGCCGTGATGACAGCGAAAGCACATCGGTTGCTAAAGTATTGCCAGACCAAGTAGGTGTTTATCATTTTCATGATGGTGAATACGAGCTTGAACAAACCTTAGAAGTTACGTGCCCTGATTTGCACGGCGCGGCACAAAACCACGACTACGTAGTATTTGGCTGTAGCGATGGCGTGTTATTAGCCCACCAGCACGATGATGAATACGAAGCTGAAAAAATAGCGAATATTGCTGCCGTTGGCGATTTACGCATTGGTAGTATTTATGGCCACGAAGATAGCGAGACCTTTATTGGCGTAGCGTCTGGCCATGGTGGCGGCGAAGCCGTAATTGTAACTATTAACCCTGTAACAGCACAAATGGAAGAACTAGAATGGCAACTAGCCGATGGCGCAAGTGCTGTGTCGTACTCTTTCTCTGCCCATGGCGAGCACTTTTTAATATTAGACAGCTTAGGCTTTTTAAATGTATTTAGTGCACACGACCATGATGGCGAAATGCATTGGGAGCTTGAAGGCCAAGTTGATATTACCGAGCAAGATGTATCAACCATGCCAGAGGGTATGAGCTTTAGCATGACAGTGGCGCAAAATGGTCAGTTTGCTTACGTTGCCGACCCGATTGCTCAGCACGTTGTGCAAGTACACCTTGAAGACTTAGAAATTGAAAGTGAGCTAGAGCTTACTTTTGCTCCTAGTGCAATTACTTGGTTGGGTATTGCGCAAGAGGAGGAAGAAGACGATCACGACCATTAAGTTAATAAAAACTTGAGTAACTAGCTCACTCTTTAATTACATATTAAAAAATAAACCCATCATTAGCCAAGCTAATGATGGGTTTTAAATAACAATTTTTCTAACGTCAGTAATTTTACTGTATTACTCACTTACAGTGCTATACACCCAATCAAGCCCTTGTATTGCTGTAGTAGGAAATGCTGTTGCATGGCTAGCCCCTTCAATAACAACACTTTTTAATTGTATTTTATCACTGTTAAGTGCATTAATTTTTTGCACCAATTGCTTGGCACCCTCAACCATATTTTGCCCTTCACCAAAAGCTGGTGTTTCCTTTTCACCCACCGAAATATAAACCTTAATAGCTGTTTTTGGCCTGTGTACCTTAAACTTTAACAATGCATTATTATTAAACCAAATAGACGGGCTACCAATAATATAATGGCTAAATAAATCCGGTTCTGTAAATAAAATAGTGGCACCAAATAAGCCGCCAAGCGAGTTACCTATGTAGGTTTTTTGTGTATGACTGGCACGGTAGTTTTGCTCAATATAAGGAAACACAGTGTTTTTAATAAACTTAATGTGTCCTTGCGCATTACCTGTTTGTTTTTTCCAATCTTTTGTAAAGGTAGGTGTGTAGTCTCTAATTCGACTAGCTGATCCAATAGACCCTTTTTCATAACCAATGGCGACAATAATTGCTTGCTGCATTTTTCCGGTATTCATAGGAAATCGTGTTGCCCCTGCCACTATAGGAAACGTGTACGGCGCATCGGTTAAGTAAATAACTGGATATGTTTTATCCGGCTTATTTTTATATGACTTAGGCAATTGAATGTAAACAGAGTAAACACGCTTACTAGAAGGTTCTGTTAGTTCAATAACGCTACTTCTAGGAATTTCGTAAGGCGTATTTGCACTTAATTTAAAACAAGTTAATACACAAAGCAGTAATAACAGCTTGGTTGGTAACTTCACTTAATTTCCCTTTATAAACTATAGCTACACTTATATGCGCCTAGACAGCAAAAAAGGCAGCGCCTCACAGAGGTAGCTGCCTAGTATAAAGTGATTATAAAACTTTACTTAGAACGGTTTCGCCAACCACTCCATACATCATCTACATCATCGGCTTTATTTTTTTTCTTTTTCTTGCCTGTACCTTCTGGTTTTGCCATTGGCTTTTCATTTTTAAGCGCATCAGCAGCATCAAGATTAGCTTGGTTTACAGCAAAACCGGTTACTTCTTCACGCTCTAAACGTAGCTTGTTTTTCTTCTCGATTATTTTAAAGTGATGCAAATCTTCATAATCAACCAATGAAAGCGCTAAGCCAACTTCACCAGCACGGCCGCTTCGGCCAATACGGTGCATATAATCAGAAGGGCTGCGTGGTAGGTTAAAGTTTATTACCACTGGTAGCTTTTCAATATCTAAACCACGCGCAGCAATGTCGGTGGCAATTAGCACCTCTATTTCGCCGGCTTTAAATTTTTCTATTACGCGAGTACGCTCAGTTTGGCCTTTATCACCATGAAATACTTGTGCGTTCACGCCGCGTTTTTCAAGCTTGGCCGCTAAATGCTCACAGTCTTTTTTAGCGTTTACAAAAATAAGTGCTTGGCGCCATTTATGCGCTTTAATTAAATGCGCTAAAACCGTAGTTTTTTCGCCTTTATTAACTGTAAATACGCGCTGTACTAAGGTGCTTTCGTCTTTGTTTTGTACTTGTATTTCAACTGGGTTATTTAGTAGTTCTTGCGTTAATAGCTTAACTTGCTCAGGGAAGGTTGCTGAAAACAACATGGTTTGTTTTTTAGCAGGCATTAACGCTAAAAGATCAGCCAGCTCTTCGGTAAAGCCAAGGCTTAGCATACGGTCGGCTTCATCAAGCACTAAGGTCGTCACTTTATCGAGCTTAATCGCATTGCTTGAGATTAAATCGAGCAAACGCCCTGGCGTTGCAACAATAATATCGGCGCCGCCGCGTAGAGCCTGCATTTGTGTATTAACCGACACACCACCAAACACGGCCACAGTTTTAATTGCGCCATTAAAGTTAGCAGAATACGATTTAACGCTATCGGCCACCTGCGTAGCAAGCTCACGCGTCGGTACTAAAATAAGCCCCGTTACAAAATTACCTTTGCTGGCAGTATTTTTAGCGCCCTGCTCTAAAAATAGGGTTTGTAGCATAGGTAAAGCAAACGTCGCTGTTTTACCTGAGCCAGTATTTGCCCCCGCAATTAAGTCACTTCCCGTCAAAATACTCGGAATTGCTTGTGCCTGAATAGGTGTAGGTTGTGTGTATTCAAGATCAGACAATCGAGCAATTAGCTCTGGAATTAGGCCAAGTTCGTTGAAATTACTAGGATTTGCGGCTGAGGTCATAAAATTTGCGGGCTCATTACTAAAATAGCCTGCAATTTTAGCGTATTTATTACCCGTTAAGTAGGGGTTAGTGATTTTAATGTGGTTTTAGAAAAAGAGAAAAGCTGTTACTCCCTTTTCTCTTTAAATATATAACAATCGAGTTGGATTAAAAAGTGGTTATGTTTCGTCTTTGCCTAAAGCTATTTGTAGTCTAGCTTTTGTTTCTTTTAAGTAATTTATATAAGGGTATGAGTCATCTGCAATTGCTAGAGCAGATTCCATCTGTTCAAGCGCTTGGCGAGTATCACCCTGCATTTCATAGCCATAAGATAAGGCTGAAAGCGCATCGACTGATTTTGGGTAGTTTTTTATATTGTACTTAAACACCTCTATAGCGCGGGTAAACTGCTTGCTGCCCGTTAAGTTATAACCGAGTGATCTAACAGCGCGGTCTGGTGGAGATATCTGTTCGCCCCATTGCTGAGATAACTTTTTATAATAAGCATTAATAGATTCTATATCATCGCTTAAAGCACTCATGGGCATTTGTTTAGGCAAAAATAAGTTGTGATAGGCATTAAATGCACCAGCAACGGAAGTCAGGTTATGCGAGACACCGTCAAACGCATCACTAAAGAAGCGTAGCTCTCGCACTTTATGCGATTGCAGTGATTGCTGTAATTCATCGTACCTTTCGCGCATTATCCCGGCTTCTTCGCCAACATTGATATAAACGTAGTTATTCAGGTCTTTCGTTTTAGCTATAAACGATTTTGTACTTTTTACCGATGCGCCATAGTTCCACCAAACGGCAGGGCTGTAAGCAATATGCGCTTGGAAAAGCTCAGGGTTAGCTTGCATAGTATAAAGTGCAAACACGCCTGCTGCTGAGCCCCCAGCAATCACATTAAAGTTATGCGTACGATAGTTTTTATTAATTAAGGGCATAAGCTCTTGCTCAATAAATGCTAAAAACTTTGCTGCACCACCGCCTTCACCTACCGGGCCTTGTGGCTCTTTATTAACTGTGGGGTATAAATCTCTTAAGCGATTGGTGTTTTCAATAGCGACAATAATAACCTCAGGCGCACGATTATTATTTTGCAGTCGATCAATTACAGCACTTATAAGCGGTATGTTACCCGCGCCATCTAGGCGATAAATAACTGGATAAACTTTGTTTGGATTAGCTTGGTAACTCTTTGGAAGTTGAACTACAACGGTACGTAGCTCATTTAAAATTACTGAATTGATAGTATGCGTTTGTTGCGTATAGCTAATGGTTTGCTGTTTTAAATCAGGCTCTGCAAGTGTGTTATTAGAAACTATAAATAAGCTACATATAAAAATAGCAGTGAATAAACGCATAGCTAATCCTTTAGAAAATAGTGTGTTATTTAATCTAACAGGCTTTGAGGTACAAAAAAAGGCGCATTGAGCGCCTTTTTATCTTTAACAGGTAATTACCAACCTATTGATTTTACTCAACCGTAACAGATTTAGCTAAGTTACGAGGTTGGTCAACGTCGGTACCTTTAATTACCGCTACGTAGTACGACAGTAACTGTAATGGCAGTGTGTAAACAATTGGCGCAATAATGTCGTCAGTGTGGTTTACGTTGATAACACGCATTGTATCGTCTGACTCAAAGTGTGAATCTTTATCTGCGAATACGTAAATAATGCCGCCACGTGCGCGTACTTCTTCTACGTTTGATTTAAGCTTTTCTAATAACTCATTGTTTGGTGCTACAACAATAATTGGCATGTCAGCATCAATAAGTGCGAGTGGGCCATGTTTTAGCTCGCCCGCTGCGTAGGCTTCTGCGTGAATGTACGAAATTTCTTTAAGCTTAAGCGCACCTTCCATTGCGATTGGATATTGTGAGCCACGACCTAAAAACAGTGAGTGATGCTTGTCGGCAAATTCTTCTGCAAGGTCTGCAATGCCATCTGCAAGCAGTAATGTTTCTTCAAGCTTAGCAGGTAGTACTTTTATAGCATTTACAATAGCACTTTGATCAAGCTGTTTTTCTTGAGCTATAGACGCAGTAAGCATTAACAAACCAACTAATTGCGTTGTAAATGCTTTAGTAGAAGCCACGCCTATTTCAGCACCAGCTTTGGTCATAAAGGCAAGGTCTGATTCGCGTACAAGCGATGAACCAGGTACGTTACAAATGGTCATTGAGGCCATGTAACCTTGCTCTTTAGCTAGGCGTAATGCAGCTAGCGTATCGGCAGTTTCACCTGATTGAGAAATAGTAACAAGTAAGCTATTTTCATGAACAAACGACTGACGGTATCTAAATTCAGAAGCTATTTCTACATTACAGCTAACGCCTGCAAATTGCTCAAGCCAATAACGTGCAACCATACCTGAATGGTAAGACGTGCCACAGGCAATAATTTGCACGTGTTTTACGTCTTTAAATATTTGCTGAGCGCTTTCGCCAAACGCATCAATTGCTACGCGATCGTCGTTTAAACGCCCTTCAAGCGTATTACGTACTGCAAGTGGCTGCTCGTAGATTTCTTTTAGCATGTAGTGGCGGTAATCGCCTTTGCCTGATGCATCTTGCGTAATGTTTGACTCAATCACTTCACGCTCAACTGCGTCGCCGTTTTCGTCAAAAATTTCTACTGTATCACGTGTAATACGCGCTACATCGCCTTCTTCTAAAAAGATGAAGCTACGAGTAACAGGTAATAGTGCTAACTGATCAGACGCAATAAAGTTTTCGCCAAGGCCTAAACCAATAACAAGAGGGCTACCTGAGCGCGCTACAATGATTTCGTTGTCGTTTGCTTTATCAAATACAACTGTACCAAAAGCGCCTTCAAACTGTTTAACAGCAGCTTGTACTGCTGCAAGTAAACTAGTGTGCTGCTTACGAAGCTTATGAATTAAGTGCACCATTACTTCGGTATCGGTTTCAGATAGGAACTCGTAACCTTCTTCTTTAAGCGATGCGCGTAAGCTAGCGTGGTTTTCAATAATACCGTTGTGCACGAGTGCTAGCTGGTTGTTTGATACATGCGGGTGTGCATTTGCTTCTGTAACGCTACCGTGTGTTGCCCAGCGTGTGTGTGCAATACCTGTATGACCGCTAACGCCTGCTTTTTCTAGAGCTGCTTCTACGTTTACTACTTTACCTACTGCTTTAACAGTATTAAGTATGTTGCCATCAAGCAATGCTACGCCTGCTGAGTCATAACCACGGTATTCAAGACGTTTAAGGCCTTCAACTAAAATTTTGTTTACTGGACGTTCTGCAACTGCCCCAACTATTCCACACATAGTGTCTCCATTAATTTTTTAATTCTAGTAACTCACTTTGTAGTTACTATTCAATAATCTCTGCGCAAATTAGTTTTACACCACACGCCTCAATTGCTTTGCGCTTTTCGTCTGCCAAGCCATCGTCGGTTATTAATGTGGTTACTATTTTCCACGGTAATTCTAAATTTGGTATTTTTCGGCCAATCTTGTCGGATTCAACCATTACGATTACTTCACGTGCCGCTTTTGCCATTACTTGGCTCAAACCAACTAACTCATTAAAGGTTGTTGTGCCACGCTTTACATCTATACCATCAGCACCAATAAATAGCTGATCAAAATCGTAAGAGCATAATACATTTTCGGCAACTTGCCCCTGAAACGACTCAGAATGCGGATCCCACGTCCCACCGGTCATCAAAAGTGTTGGCTCGTTCTCAAGTGCTAATAAACGACTCGCTACTTTAATTGCGTTTGTCATTACAACTAGCCCGCGCTTATTTGCAAGCTCAGGGATCATCGCAGCAGTAGTACGCCCGCTATCAATAATAACGCGGTTATGATCTTTTATAAGTTTTGCTGCAGCCTTTGCTATTGCGACTTTGCGCTTTGAATCTATTTCATCGCTAACAATTTCTTTAGGCAATGCAATAGCACCCCCATAGCGGCGAAGTAATAAGCCACTTTTTTCAAGCGAGGTTAAATCTTTTCGAATGGTTACTTCAGATGTTTGAAACTGCTGTGCTAACTTTTCAACAGCCACTTCACCTAGCTCATTAACTTGAGCCAATATATTATGGCGACGCTGCTGTGTGTTTCGTTTAGTCATAAAGTAAGATATTAAGTTTCGTTTCGAAAGATATGCAAGTTTAAACGAAACAAGTTAAATGGCAAGTGAATGAGTAAAAATAAAGCAGCTTTCTTCAAGTAATAATAAAGGTAAAATAGTCGTAGTATCACTTAACTAAACAAAGAACCCTTAATGCAAGTATTTAACAGCTTAGATAAAACGCTTTTAGCTCTACGCAAACAAACTGGTGAGATATGCCGCCTATTTAATAAAAGCCCGAGTAAAGGTAATTTAAAACGTATTAAAGAATTGTTTTTGCAATGCGGTGAAGGGGTAATTATAGAGTCAGGGTTTCATTGTGATTATGCTAATCAAATAGTTATTGGTGATCGTACTTTTATGAATATTAATTGCACACTTCTCGACTCGCCATTAGCCAATCACTCAATCACCATAGGTGATGACTGCTTAATAGGCCCGAACGTTCAGCTTTTAGCTGTGTCACATGCTACTAATCCAGCAGAAAGGCTTAATAAGGAAAACTTTGCAGCACCTATCGCGTTAGGCAATAACGTATGGATTGGCGCAGGCGCTATTATTCTTGCTGGAGTTAATATAGGCGAAAATAGTATTGTGGGTGCAGGATCTGTAGTAACTAAAAATGTAATGGCTAATACCGTAGTAGCGGGTAATCCAGCTCGTGAAATAAGAACACTATAGTTATTACCGATGTGATGTTAGCGTCGGGAGTCACTACGCTCGACCGACCTACGTGGTGAGTTTAAATGAGTGTGTATCTTACTTTTCTGCAGACGTAAAAAGCCCGACTATTTCTAGTCAGACTCTCTACAATTTGAAGCCTTGTGATGTCGTAGTGCCCACAGCGGTGGAGAGCCACAGTGAAATGCTACACTATCTTTGTGTCGCGATATGAGTGTGTATTAATTGCGCGTATTTCACTTTTCTGCAGACGTAAAAAAGCCCGACTATTTCTAATCGGGCTTTCTACAATTTGAAGCCTGGTAATGTCCTACTTTCACATAGCAAATGCTACACTATCATCGGCGCTGTTTCGTTTCACTACTGAGTTCGGCATGGAGTCAGGTGGGTCCAAAACGCTATTGTCACCAAGCAAATTAGGGCGTTAATTCGTATCTCTACGCATTAACTGAATTTGGAAAATATCTGATAATATTTTTTAAGTCTTTCTAAGTAATATCTACTTTAGTTATATTAACTTCTTCGCTTGTTTCACTATCACATAAAACGCGTTTGGCGTTGTATGGTTAAGCCTCACGGGTAATTAGTACAAGTTAGCTTAATGGCTCACACCACTTCCACATCTTGCCTATCAACGTTGTAGTCTTCAACGGCCCTTCAGAGACTTTAAAAGTCTAGTGAGAACTCATCTCGAGGCCTGCTTCGCGCTTAGATGCTTTCAGCGCTTATCAGTTCCGAACGTAGCTACCGGGCAATGCCATTGGCATGACAACCCGAACACCAGCGGTTCGTTCACTCCGGTCCTCTCGTACTAGGAGCAACCCCTCTCAATTCTCAAACGCCCACGGCAGATAGGGACCGAACTGTCTCACGACGTTCTAAACCCAGCTCGCGTACCACTTTAAATGGCGAACAGCCATACCCTTGGGACCGACTTCAGCCCCAGGATGTGATGAGCCGACATCGAGGTGCCAAACACCGCCGTCGATATGAACTCTTGGGCGGTATCAGCCTGTTATCCCCGGAGTACCTTTTATCCGTTGAGCGATGGCCCTTCCATTCAGAACCACCGGATCACTATGACCTACTTTCGTACCTGCTCGACGTGTCTGTCTCGCAGTTAAGCTGGCTTCTACCATTACACTAACCGTACGATGTCCGACCGTACTTAGCCAACCTTCGTGCTCCTCCGTTACTCTTTAGGAGGAGACCGCCCCAGTCAAACTACCCACCAGGCACTGTCCGTAACCCCGATTCAGGGGCCAACGTTAGAACATCAAAACTACAAGGGTGGTATTTCAAGGTTGACTCCACAACAACTAGCGTCGCTGCTTCAAAGTCTCCCACCTATCCTACACATGTAGGTTCAATGTTCAGTGCCAAGCTGTAGTAAAGGTTCACGGGGTCTTTCCGTCTAGCCGCGGGTACACAGCATCTTCACTGCGATTTCAATTTCACTGAGTCTCGGGTGGAGACAGCGTGGCCATGGTTACACCATTCGTGCAGGTCGGAACTTACCCGACAAGGAATTTCGCTACCTTAGGACCGTTATAGTTACGGCCGCCGTTTACCGGGGCTTCGATCAAGAGCTTCTCCCTAAGGATAACCCCATCAATTAACCTTCCGGCACCGGGCAGGTGTCACACCGTATACGTCATCTTGCGATTTTGCACAGTGCTGTGTTTTTAATAAACAGTCCCAGCCACCTGGTCACTGCGGCTCCCGTCCGCTTAGAGAGCAAGTCTCATCACAGATAGGAGCGTACCTTCTCCCGAAGTTACGGTACGATTTTGCCTAGTTCCTTCACCCGAGTTCTCTCAAGCGCCTTAGTATTCTCTACCTGACCACCTGTGTCGGTTTGGGGTACGATTCCATATAATCTGAAGCTTAGAGGCTTTTCCTGGAAGTATGGCATCAACAACTTCATCACCGTAGTGACTCGTCTCGTGTCTCAGTCTTAACAGCAACCCGGATTTACCTAAGTCGCCAACCTACTCACTTTCACATGGACTACCAACGCCATGCTTGTTTAGCCTGCTCCGTCCCCCCATCGCAATTATATCGAGTACAGAAATATTAATCTGTTTCCCATCGACTACGCCTTTCGGCCTCGCCTTAGGGGTCGACTTACCCTACCCTGATTAACATGGGATAGGAACCCTTGGTCTTCCGGCGTGGGAGTTTTTCACTCCCATTATCGTTACTCATGTCAGCATTCGCACTTCTGATACGTCCAGCATACCTCCCGGTACACCTTCAACCGCTTACAGAACGCTCCCCTACCACTCAGAATAAATTCTGAATCCGCAGCTTCGGTGCATAGTTTAGCCCCGTTACATCTTCCGCGCAGACCGACTCGACCAGTGAGCTATTACGCTTTCTTTAAAGGATGGCTGCTTCTAAGCCAACCTCCTGGCTGTCTGGGCCTTTCCACATCGTTTCCCACTTAACTATGACTTTGGGACCTTAGCTGGCGGTCTGGGTTGTTTCCCTCTTCACGACGGACGTTAGCACCCGCCGTGTGTCTCCCGGATATTACTTTACGGTATTCGGAGTTTGCAAAGGGTTGGTAAGTCGGGATGACCCCCTAGCCTTAACAGTGCTCTACCCCCGTAAGTATTCGTCCGAGGCTCTACCTAAATAGATTTCGGGGAGAACCAGCTATCTCCCGGTTTGATTAGCCTTTCACTCCTAGCCACAGGTCATCCCCTAACTTTTCAACGTTAGTGGGTTCGGTCCTCCAGTTGATGTTACTCAACCTTCAACCTGCCCATGGCTAGATCACCGGGTTTCGGGTCTATACCTTGCAACTAGTCGCCCAGTTAAGACTCGGTTTCCCTACGGCTACCCTATTCGGTTAACCTCGCTACAAAATATAAGTCGCTGACCCATTATACAAAAGGTACGCAGTCACCCAACAAGTAGGCTCCTACTGCTTGTACGTACACGGTTTCAGGTTCTATTTCACTCCCCTCACAGGGGTTCTTTTCGCCTTTCCCTCACGGTACTGGTTCACTATCGGTCAGTTGGGAGTATTTAGCCTTAGATGATGGTCCACCTATATTCAGTCAAAGTTTCACGTGCTCCGACCTACTCGATTTCACTTAAAATGTCTTTTCATGTACGGGACTATCACCCTGTATCGTGGCACTTTCCAGAGCCTTCCATTAACACATAATAAGCTTAAGGGCTGTTCCGATTTCGCTCGCCGCTACTTTCGGAATCTCGGTTGATTTCTTTTCCTACGGGTACTTAGATGTTTCAGTTCTCCGCGTTCGCCTCGTTAACCTATGTATTCAGTTAACGATACCTGCAAGCAGGTGGGTTTCCCCATTCGGAAATCCTAGTCTCAAGCGCTTTTTACTAGCTTGACTAGGCTTATCGCAAGTTAATACGTCCTTCATCGCCTCCAACTGCCAAGGCATCCACCGTGTACGCTTAGTCACTTAACCATACAACCCAAACGGGTCTTTGTTTTGTGACAGTTTAACTTCGCCAGAAGTTAATATTGAATACTAAAGTAGATACCAATCAATCAACGTAAAACGTTAATTAAATGGCACTGAATGGTACTGCTACCATTCTTTTTTTACTTTTGAAAACTCTTGATAAATAACAATGTTATTTATCAGAATTTTATTATCAGCTTTTCCAAATTTTTAAAGAGCATATTAATTAGTTATCCCGAAGGACACGCACTAATTAACAATCATCTGTGTGGACACTACGAACAAATAAGTTCTAAATCGTATAAGGAGGTGATCCAGCCCCAGGTTCCCCTAGGGCTACCTTGTTACGACTTCACCCCAGTCATGAATCACTCCGTGGTAAACGTCCTCCCGAGGGTTAGACTATCTACTTCTGGAGCAACCCACTCCCATGGTGTGACGGGCGGTGTGTACAAGGCCCGGGAACGTATTCACCGCGTCATTCTGATACGCGATTACTAGCGATTCCGACTTCATGGAGTCGAGTTGCAGACTCCAATCCGGACTACGACGCACTTTAAGTGATTCGCTTACTCTCGCGAGTTCGCAGCACTCTGTATGCGCCATTGTAGCACGTGTGTAGCCCTACACGTAAGGGCCATGATGACTTGACGTCGTCCCCACCTTCCTCCGGTTTATCACCGGCAGTCTCCTTAGAGTTCTCAGCATTACCTGCTAGCAACTAAGGATAGGGGTTGCGCTCGTTGCGGGACTTAACCCAACATCTCACAACACGAGCTGACGACAGCCATGCAGCACCTGTATCAGAGCTCCCGAAGGCACCAAACCATCTCTGGTAAGTTCTCTGTATGTCAAGTGTAGGTAAGGTTCTTCGCGTTGCATCGAATTAAACCACATGCTCCACCGCTTGTGCGGGCCCCCGTCAATTCATTTGAGTTTTAACCTTGCGGCCGTACTCCCCAGGCGGTCTACTTAATGCGTTAGCTTTGAAAAACAGAACCGAGGCTCCGAGCTTCTAGTAGACATCGTTTACGGCGTGGACTACCGGGGTATCTAATCCCGTTTGCTCCCCACGCTTTCGTACATGAGCGTCAGTGTTGACCCAGGTGGCTGCCTTCGCCATCGGTATTCCTTCAGATCTCTACGCATTTCACCGCTACACCTGAAATTCTACCACCCTCTATCACACTCTAGTTTGCCAGTTCGAAATGCAGTTCCCAGGTTGAGCCCGGGGCTTTCACATCTCGCTTAACAAACCGCCTGCGTACGCTTTACGCCCAGTAATTCCGATTAACGCTCGCACCCTCCGTATTACCGCGGCTGCTGGCACGGAGTTAGCCGGTGCTTCTTCTGTCAGTAACGTCACAGCTAGCAGGTATTAACTACTAACCTTTCCTCCTGACTGAAAGTGCTTTACAACCCGAAGGCCTTCTTCACACACGCGGCATGGCTGCATCAGGCTTGCGCCCATTGTGCAATATTCCCCACTGCTGCCTCCCGTAGGAGTCTGGGCCGTGTCTCAGTCCCAGTGTGGCTGATCATCCTCTCAAACCAGCTAGGGATCGTCGCCTTGGTGAGCCATTACCTCACCAACTAGCTAATCCCACTTGGGCCAATCTAAAGGCGAGAGCCGAAGCCCCCTTTGGTCCGTAGACATTATGCGGTATTAGCAGTCGTTTCCAACTGTTGTCCCCCACCTCAAGGCATGTTCCCAAGCATTACTCACCCGTCCGCCGCTCGTCAGCAAAGTAGCAAGCTACTTTCTGTTACCGCTCGACTTGCATGTGTTAGGCCTGCCGCCAGCGTTCAATCTGAGCCATGATCAAACTCTTCAATTAAAAAGTTTTATGTCTTTCGACAGCTCAATGAATTCTGAATTTATTTTAATATCTTTCGATATTGAATTGACTGTGCCGAATAATTACCGAAATAACTATTCTGTTGGTCACTCAGTTTTCAATTGAGACTCTAATTTGTTTGCCTCGCTACCTAAGTAGCTTGGCTGTTAGAACTCAATCTGTACGAGTGCCCACACAGATGATTGCTTTATATTGTTAAAGAACGTTTTGAGTCGCTTTAGCGTCTCAAGGGATGCGAATAATACACCCTTTATTTTTTGAGTCAATACTTTGTTTTAAATTTTCTTTTGGAAGATTTAAAACTGAAGTTTTATTTAACTCTGTGAGTAGTTCGTGCCTTGCTATGCTTCGGCGTTTCCCGTCTCAGTGGGGTCGCATTATAGGGAGATTCGAGCGGGGGTCAATGTTTTATTTCAGCTTTTTGACAATTAAATGAATTTAGTATGAAAGCTATACAAATAAAGGGCTACAGGATACTTTTAGTTTAAAAAACACGCACAACATATGTATCTATTGATGAGGTATTAGTAAGGTTTAAACTAAGCTGTATGTTAAACAAACAACACACAGCTTTATTTTAAATTAAAGGTTTATTTAGATGCTATTTCCCATACGGCAATGGAGCCTGATATTTCATTTCCAACGATTAAGAGTGGGTTTCCTGTAGCACTCTGCTCTGCTGGAACGAATTCCATTCCTTCAGGCGCTAAATCGCCTGTAATATTAGCGTCTTTAATTAAGCCTCTATTATAGAAGTAGTCTTCAAACTGCACATTATATGGATTGGTAATATCATAAACCATAATCCCACCCATACGCTCAAGCCCTATAAAAGCAAATGTACGATCGTCAATTTTACCAATAGTCAGCGCTTCTGGCTCTGCGCCTTTATCATCTGAGCGTGAGTCACCTTTGTTTTCATCTTCATTGTTGTTAAATGCTTCACCATGCACAGATGCTGTAATACGACCTATATCATCGCCTGAATCAAACACCACCAGCCCATTGCTGTCCCAAATGGTAAACGAACGTGCACCATAAGCATAAAGCGATTCGTATTGACCATCATTATTAGTATCGCCTTTTATTGTTGTTACTTTTAAGCGACCAATATCGTTATCGTCGTTATTTAAGTAATCAAAATTAGCTGCAAGCGTTAAGTCTTCAACGCGGCTCTCATCTATATAAGCTAAGCAGCCATCGTCTTTATCGTAATCAAGTCCGCCCTTTGCTATACAGTCTGCTTCATCCGTTGTATCAAAAAAGTATTCTCTTGCGTCACCTTCGTTGGCAGTGACTATAAAGTTAGCGCCTTTCCAACTAAAGCTTGAGATAGTATCGGGCTGGTACATACCATAGAGCCCTGGGTATGATTTAAAATTAACGCCGCCATCTTTATCTGAGGCATCAAGTTGTAAGCTTGACCAATCTTTAAAGCCTAAGCCCTTTAGCTCAAGGCTGTTTTCTTGTAGGTTAACTATTGCAAGTGCATTGTTTTCTTGAATAGATACATAAGCATATTTGTTATCTTTAGAAATGCTAACGTACTCGGGTTCTAAATCCATAGCTACTGTAGTATTTATTAGATTACCGTTAATAGTACGACCATTTGGGTTTGCAAAAAGGACCCCTTGCGCTTCTAGTTCGGCTTGTTTGTTGTTATAGGCTTTAAAATCAATATTTATTGCTGTATCGGCTATTACATTATTTGTTATATCGATAATACTAATAGAACCTTCAGGATCTACGCTGTAGTCGCCACTTGGTTCACCTTCGTTAGCAACCACTGCCTTTGCGCCATCATGGGTGAACGTCACCATGTCTGGTAAAAATCCGACTGTAACATTTTTAATAAATACAGGTGAGTCGCCGCTTATATCGTAAAAAGCAATTTGACCTGCATCACCCGTGCTTTCAGCAGCCATTGCGACCGCTAGTAAATTATTACTTTCATCAATAGCAATGCTGTTTGCATCGCCTTGGGTATGCTCGTTTAAAGACAACGTAATAACGGACGTTAAATTTGTGGCGCTGATAACCCCTTCGTTATCTTTAACGAGTGCGGCAGTATCAAAGGTATCGGCGGGTAAAATATTAATAACAGCGTCATCGCCTGAACTGTTAATAGCATAAATCCATTTTTTAGATGCTTGGTATGCAACTATTTCAGCGGCACCTTCTGGACTTTGTGCATTTAATACTCCTCTTCCTACCAGGCTAATATTTAATACTGAATTAGCATTTACACCATTTATCCCATTAGCTCCAGTTGTGCCTTGTTCTCCCTGTAATCCTTGAGAGCCGTTTTGGCCATCGTCACCATCAAGTGAGCAACCAGTAAGAACAGATATAAGTGACAGCGCAATAATTGATTTTTTAAACATGTGATTTTCCTTAGTATTGTATTTGCTAAATATCAACACACAGGCATGACAAGATTATGGCAGTTTTAATACAGCCCCTTAGCCTAAGTAATTAGCTTATACGCTAGCGGAGTTATTAAAATTAAAGCGGCCGTATAACCAAGCATTTTTACAGTCGGGGAATAATCTCGTTTAATTACAACCCCTAGCAAAGGTCTAAGTACATCAATACGTGTAATACCCCATGTAATAACGCCGCAAAAAGACCAAGTCCCTGTAATAATGATGAATGGTTCAGCAACAGGCCCTAAACTTAAAGGCTGTAGTAAAAAACACAAAATAATCAAAATGCTTTGATGCAATAAATAAAAGGGAAACACCCATACATTGAGCTGTTTTAAATAGTAAGTATTAAAATTTAAAAATCGGTGAGCGAGCGCAAGTACAAAAAATACACCTACAACACGTTGAATATTGTAGCTAGCGCTTAAAATAAAATGAGGAAGAGTAAACACCTTCTGATAACTTAATATTATAAGTACAAACAAAACCGCAAAACTCAAAGCTAGTAATACTAATTTTTTATTTAAGCAGTTCCAAAAGTAAGTGTTTTTAGCAAGTATGTATCCTGCGAGTAGCAGTATTAAGCCGTTAGTCTCTCTAATTGAATCGCCAGTTAAGTAATGGCTTGTAAATAGTGTGGCAATAGTGAGCAAGGTAATTAAAAACCCAAATGACACACCCCCCTTAACAAATGTTTTTAAAGGCGCAATAAAGGGCAAGCGTGTAAAAAGAGTTAAAACAATAATGATCAGCATAAATTGCCACAACGAGCGCAAATACCACAAGTGATTTACATCCACATTCGGCCACACTCCAGACTGATAATTATCAAAAAGCGTATTGTTAGTCTCTATAAAAGCTAAATAGAATTGCCAATAACTAATATCAATAACATCGTGCTGCGACATTTCTGCAAACAACTGTAAAGGCACTATTAACCATAAACCCACCAGCAAGGGTAATAGTAAAAAAATAGAGCGGTATAAAGTGAAATGTAACCAAGACTTAAAGCTGCGTACTTTATCAATCATAAAACGCAGTGCTACGCCCGATATAAACCAAATGAGCAACATGCGCCAAGGTGAAAACACCAACATTAAATATTCAACATACTGTGATGTATAATTACTTTTAAAATGAAATCCCCAGTTTTCGCTATACAACATGCCAATGTGATAAAAAATTAGCGACGCAAATGCGATTACCCTAAGCCAATCAAGATAATATTTACGCGAATTAACTAATGAAGGTTGTTGTGTTTGAGTGCTCATGCTTTTATTACTTTATGAATTTTATGCGTTATTCATACCTAAAGCTCTCGCTAAAACTATCTATAAGTGCTTATATTACAAGCAATAGTGATAAAAGGTGGTATACAGGGATAAGCGTGCCACGTCAGCAATAAGCATACATTTATGAACCTACAGCACTTTCAACGTTTTCAAAGCATTTACGCATCAGTATTACTGTGTGCTTACGTATTAATTAATAATACAGTAAACGCTACAACCCAAATAATGGAAGCCCAAAGAGAAGGGGCTTTAACTTTTTTAATGTGGGAGCCATTTGTTTGGGAGTATTCAAGTGCCTTGAGTACTTTGCTTATATTCCCTATTTTAATTTGGTTTTTAAGACACTTATCTTTTAATTGGCAAAATATTACGGCCTCATTAGGTATGTACTTTGCTGCTTCTATTATATTTAGCGTGTTACACGTTGGTATTATGGTAGGGGTTCGTAAATTCATATATTTGTTGAATGATGGGTCTTACAACTTTGGACTTAGCTGGTTTGAGCTTATTTATGAATACCAGAAAGACGCTATAAGCTTTGTGTTTTTCATCGTACTTATCAAAGTATATCGATATGTGGTGCAGCAGTTACTAGGTGAAGCTTCTTCAATTGAAGAAAGTGAGCAGCAAACAACATCGACCATAAACCGCCTATTAGTTAAAAAGCTCGGAAAAGAATTCATTATAAAAATAGAGGATGTTGATTGGCTTGAATCGTCGGGTAATTATGTAAACCTACATATAGGCTCACGTATATATCCGTTAAGGGCAACGCTTACAGCATTAAGTAAACAACTTGAAGTACAGGGGTTTTGTAGAATTCACCGCAGCCATGGCGTAAAACTCGATAAAGTGGAGTCTATTACACCACTATCCAGTGGCGACAGTGAAATAAAATTAACTACAGGTAAAGTACTAAACCTATCTAGACGCTATAAAGAGCAATTTAAACTTCAACTAAAATAAAAAAGGCTACCTAAGTAGCCTCTAATTGTTATTTTTTAACTGGGCGTTTCCAACCCGTTAAATTACGCTGTTTAGAGCGTGCTATTGCTAATTGGTCATCTTCAACGGTACTGGTGATCACAGAGCCTGCACCAATTGTTGCAGTTGCACCTATATTTACTGGGGCAACGAGTGATGAATTAGAGCCAATAAAAGCATTATCGCCAATAATAGTTTTTGATTTATTAACACCATCATAGTTGCAGGTAATAGTGCCAGCGCCAATATTCACCTTTTCGCCAATTTCAGCATCACCTAAGTAACTTAAGTGGTTGGCTTTTGAGCCTTTGCCTAAACGGGTTTTTTTCATCTCAACAAAGTTACCAATGTGTGAGTCTTCTTCCATTACAGCGCCAGGGCGAAGGCGAGCATAAGGGCCTAGCGTACATTTAGCAGCTACGCTTGCATCTTCAATTAGGGTATTAGCCTTTATTACCACGTTATCGCCTATGGTACAGTTTTTAAGTACACAGTTAGGGCCAATTTGTACATTGTTACCAAGGGTTACATCACCTTCAAAGATAACGTTTATATCAACTAATACGTCTTCGCCTGTTTTAACATTGCCACGAACATCTATACGGGCAGGGTCGGCAAGTGTTGCGCCATTTAACATTAACTCTTCTGCTTGCCATGCTTGGTAAGCGCGCTCTAAGCCTGCAAGTTGTACGCGGTTATTTGCGCCTTCAACTTCCATTGCATGATCTGGTTGCGCTGAAGTGATCTCTACGCCTTCACTGTGAGCCATTGCAACGATATCTGTTAAGTAGTACTCGCCTTGTGCATTATTGTTAGATAAGTTACCTAACCATGTTTTTAATAGCTTACCGTTAACAGCCATAATGCCTGTATTTACTTCGTTAATAAGTAACTGCTCTGAGCTTGCATCTTTTTGCTCAACAATACCGACTAACTTACCACCAACACGAAGCATGCGACCATAGCCATTTGGGTTTACCAAATTTACCGTTAATACCGCTAAACCATTTTTAGGTGTTGCAGCTAATAAACGCTCTAGAGTTGATTGTTTTGTTAGCGGTACATCGCCGTATAAAATCAATACTGTGTCTTCATCGTTAATATGAGAGTTGGCTTGCGCTACTGCGTGGCCAGTACCGAGTTGTTCTGCTTGAAGTACCCAATTTACATCGTTATCGGCAAGTTGTTGTTGTAATAGATCGCCGCCGTGTCCGTAAACTAAGTTTGTAGTCGTTGCACCTAATGCCATCGCATTATCAATAACGTGCTGTACCATTGGTTTACCTGCAACATTGTGCAAAACTTTAGGTAGAGCAGAGCGCATACGAGTACCTTTACCCGCAGCAAGAATAACAGTTGTTAGAGCCATTAAAACAATTTCCTTTTTCCGTTGTTTTAGCTAAATAAGTTTTATGTTTGTGCAGAAGATTACGTAAATCACTTCTTGTGCAGATACTCAGTAGGTTAGTTTATTCGTACTGAATCTTGACTGAAAAACACACTTAATTGGATGACGTTATTGTAGCGAGGATTGGTGAAGGATATAAGTGATAAAGCACAGATAAGAGTCTGATAGACCTGTTATTTAACAATTATAAATAAGCGATACACCATGTTTAAATTACAGACACAAAAAAGCCCACATAAAGTGGGCTTTTCAAAACCGGATAGGCTTACTTGTGACGTAATTGCTGAATTACGCGTAACTGAGCAACTGCTTCTGCCAGTCGCGTAGCCGCTTGTTGATAATCAAACTCAACAGCTGACGAATTCGCCATATGTTCTTCAGCTTCACGTTTAGCTTTTTGTACAGAATCTTCATCTAAATCTTCACCACGAACCGCAGTATCTGCAAGAATCGTGATGTGATTTGGTTGAACTTCTAATGTACCGCCAGCAACATATAACACATCTTCGTGACCATATTGCTTAACTAAACGTACCATACCAGGTTTAAGGGCAGTTAGTAGTGGAGCATGACCTAGGTTTACACCCAGCTCGCCTTCACTACCAGATACTTGAATCGATTCAACAAGACCAGAGAACAAGCTCTGCTCTGCGCTTACTACGTCAAGATGTACAGTCATAGCTGTCATACTACCCTCCTAGTTACATGCCTTTGGCTTTTTCTTGAGCTTCTTCGATAGAGCCAACCATGTAAAACGCTTGCTCTGGAAGCTCATCAAACTCGCCGTTTAAAATGCCTTTGAAGCCAGCAATTGTATCTTTCAGTGATACGTATTTACCTGACGCGCCTGTAAACACCTCTGCCACGAAGAATGGCTGAGATAGGAAACGTTGGATTTTACGTGCACGAGATACAAGTTGCTTATCTTCGTCAGAAAGCTCGTCCATACCTAGGATTGCAATGATGTCTTTAAGTTCTTTGTAACGCTGAAGAACTGTTTGAACGCCACGTGCTGTATCGTAGTGCTCTTGACCAATTACTTGTGGGTCAAGTTGACGTGAAGATGAATCAAGTGGGTCTACCGCTGGGTAGATACCAAGTGATGCGATATCACGTGAAAGTACTACTGTTGCGTCTAAGTGAGCAAAGGTAGTTGCTGGAGATGGATCTGTTAAATCATCCGCAGGTACGTATACCGCTTGGATTGATGTAATTGAACCAGTCTTAGTTGAAGCGATACGCTCTTGAAGCACACCCATTTCTTCAGCAAGTGTAGGCTGGTAACCTACCGCTGATGGCATACGACCAAGAAGTGCAGATACTTCTGTACCAGCAAGTGTATAACGGTAGATATTATCTACGAAGAAAAGCACATCGCGACCTTCATCACGGAACTTTTCAGCCATAGTAAGGCCTGTTAACGCTACGCGTAAACGGTTACCTGGAGGCTCGTTCATCTGACCGTATACAAGCGATACTTTATCAAGTACGTTTGAATCGTTCATCTCATGGTAGAAATCGTTACCCTCACGTGTACGCTCACCAACACCTGCGAATACTGAGTAGCCGCTGTGCTCGATTGCGATGTTACGGATAAGTTCCATCATGTTTACAGTTTTACCAACACCGGCACCACCGAATAAACCAACTTTACCACCTTTAGCAAACGGACATACAAGGTCGATAACCTTGATACCAGTTTCTAAAAGCTCAACTGAACTTGATTGCTCTTCGTATGAAGGCGCTGCACGGTGAATAGACATACGGTCTTCTTCGCCGATTGGACCCGCTTCATCGATTGGCTCACCAAGTACGTTCATGATACGACCAAGTGTTGCTTTACCAACTGGAACTTGAATCGATTCACCTGTATTCATAACTAAAGCACTACGACGTAAACCATCAGTAGTACCCATAGCGATAGTACGCACTACACCGCCACCTAGCTGTTGTTGAACTTCTAAAGTCAAACCAGCTAAATCGCCATCTGTTACTCTTAGTGCGTGGTATACCGCTGGCACGCTATCTTGTGGAAATTCAATATCCACAACGGCGCCGATAATTTGGACGACCTTACCTAAACTCATGTCTATTCCTCTCGTTAATCTTTACCCGAAGCATTAAACTGCTGCTGAGCCAGAACAAATCTCACTAATTTCTTGTGTGATTGCTGCTTGGCGAGCCTTGTTATAAACAAGCTGTAGCTCGTCCATAAGGTCACCTGCGTTATCAGTTGCAGCTTTCATTGCAACCATACGAGCAGCCTGTTCTGAGGCAGCATTTTCTACCACACCTTGGTATGCTTGAGACTCAATAAAGCGTACTAACAAAGACTCTAAAATAGCCTCTGGGTTTGGCTCGTATAAGTAATCCCATGTGTGAGCAGATACTTCTTCTTCAGCTTTTGGCAAAGGGAGTAACTGATCTATAATTGGCTCTTGCTTCATGGTATTAACGAATTTGTTATATACCAAGAATAAACGGTCTATTTTGCCTTCAGAAAATGCATCAAGCATAATTTTTACAGGACCAATAACGTCTTGTACTGAAGGTTTATCTCCTAGGCCCGCTTTTTTAGCGAGTAGTTGACCACCAAAACGTTGAAAGAAGCCTGCTGCCTTACTACCTAAAGTAGCAAATTCAGCATCAACACCTTTCTCTTTCCACGCTTTAACATCAAGTGCAACTTTCTTAAACTCGTTTGAGTTTAAACCGCCACACAGACCACGGTCTGTAGAGATAACAATATAACCAACTCGTTTCACTTCACGTTCTTTTAAGAACGGGTGAGTAAAATCAAGATTTGCTTGAGCAACACGACCAATTACTTCACGTAATTTATTAGCGTATGGACGGCTTGAAGCAACGCGTTCTTGCGCCCTTTTCATTTTAGACGCAGCAACCATTTCCATTGCGCTAGTGATCTTTTGAGTATTTTTAATACTCCCGATCTTGCTTTTAATCTCTTTTCCGCTGGCCATGACTCTCTCTCCGAATCAAGGTGTGCTTTAGTTTCCTAAAGCGCACCATTAATAACTAAATTACCAAGTTTGCGTAGACTTGAACTTCGTAAGAAGTTCTTTAAGCTGCGCTTCGATCTCGGCATTCAAGTTACCAGTTTCATTGATTTGAGCCACAAGCTCTGCGTATGTGCTAGTTGCATACGAAAGTAAAGCTGCTTCAAAGTCACCGATTTTCGAAATTTCGATGTCTTGAAGGAAGCCTTTTTCAGCAGCAAATAACGACAAAGACATTTCAGCAACAGACATTGGCGCGTACTGTTTCTGCTTCATTAGCTCTGTTACACGCTCACCATGCTCAAGTTGAGCACGAGTAGCATCATCAAGGTCAGACGCGAACTGCGAGAACGCAGCTAATTCACGGTACTGAGCTAAGGCTAGACGAATACCGCCACCTAGTTTCTTAACGATTTTAGTTTGTGCAGCACCACCAACACGCGATACCGAGATACCAGCATTTACTGCCGGACGGATACCTGAGTTGAATAAGTCAGTTTCTAAGAAGATCTGACCATCGGTGATAGAGATAACGTTAGTCGGTACGAACGCAGAAACGTCGCCGCCTTGAGTTTCAATGATTGGCAATGCCGTCAATGAACCAGTTTTACCTTTCACTTCACCATTAGTGAACTTTTCAACGTAATCTGCGTTTACACGCGATGCACGCTCTAAAAGACGAGAGTGAAGGTAGAATACGTCACCTGGGTATGCTTCACGGCCTGGTGGACGCTTAAGTAGTAATGAAATTTGACGGTAAGCAACTGCTTGCTTAGACAAATCATCATATACGATTAATGCGTTTTCACCACGGTCACGGAAGTATTCACCCATAGTACAGCCCGCGAACGGTGCTAAGTACTGAAGTGCCGCAGATTCAGAAGCAGATGCAACAACTACGATAGTATTTGCTAGTGCACCATGCTCTTCTAATTTACGAACTACGTTTGCAATAGTAGATGCTTTTTGACCAATCGCAACGTACACACACTTAACGCCTGTGTCTTTTTGATTGATGATTGCATCGATTGCTAGTGCAGTTTTACCTGTTTGACGGTCACCGATGATAAGTTCACGTTGACCACGACCAACTGGAATCATCGCATCGATAGATTTATAACCAGTTTGAACTGGCTCATCTACTGATTTACGCTCGATTACACCTGGTGCAATTTTTTCTACAGGTTCAAACCCGTCGTTATCTAAAGCGCCTTTACCATCGATCGGAGCACCTAGTGTGTTTACAACACGACCAAGTAGACCAGGACCAACAGGAACTTCTAAAATACGACCAGTTGTATATACTTTTACGCCTTCAGTAAGGTCAGCGTACGGACCCATTACTACTGCACCAATTGAGTCGCGCTCAAGGTTTAGTGCGATAGCATAACGGCTGCCAGGAAGCTCAATCATTTCACCTTGCATACAGTCAGCAAGACCGTGGATGCGGATGATACCGTCAGTAACAGATACAATAGTACCTTCGTTACGAGCTTCACTTACAACTTCGAACTTCTCAATACGTTGTTTGATCAGATCTGAAATTTCAGTGGAATTAAGTTGCATGCTCTTTTTCCCAATTACGATTGTAGTGTTGTAGCTAAGCGGCTTAATTTACCGCGAATAGTACCGTCGATTACAGTGTCGCCAGACCTAATAATAAGTCCACCAACCACTGACGCGTCTTCACTACAATTCAGCTTAACTTTGCGTGCGAAACGTTTTTCAAGTGCCGCTACCAATGACTCTTGTTGCGCAGCAACAAGAGGAGTTGCAGAAATCACATCTACTTCGATTTCTTTATCGTATTCTGCTTTAAATTCAGCAAATAACTCAGCAACGTCAGGTAGAGCTGTCAAACGTCCATTTTCAGCCATCACCTTAACTAGGTTCTGACCTTGTTCGTTGAGCTGCTCAGCACAAAGTTGAATAAATAATTCAGCTTGTGCAGTAGCTGTAGGCATACCTGCTAAAGCAGATGATGCTTGTTCATTGCTGGCTACGTGGCCTGCAAAGAACAACATATCATTCCAGCTTTCTAGAGTGCCTTTCTCAACGGCAAGTTCAAAAGCCGCTTTAGCGTATGGGCGAGCGATAGTAGTCAAATTAGACATGCTCATACCCTCCTAATTACAGCTCAGCGACAAGTTTTTCAACGATGTCACTATGTGCGGCTTGATTAATTTCACGCTCTAAAATACGTTCTGCACCAATCACTGCCAGAGTTGCTACTTGCTTACGTAGCTCTTCTGTTATGCGATTACGTTCAGACTCAACTTCAGAGTGCCCTTGAGCAATGATACTTTCACGCTCTTGCTGACCACGAAGTGTTTCTTCGTCAACAATTAGCACTGCACGCTTTTTAGCTTGATCAATGATATCAGCCGCTTGAGCTTTTGCATCTTTAAGCTGTTCAGCAGCTTTCTTTTGCGCAAGTTCTAAGTCTTTTTCGGCTCTATCAGAGGCAGCTAAACCATCTTCGATTTTTTTCTGGCGAGCTTCAATTGCACCGTTTAGTGGTGGCCATACGTATTTCATACAAAATAATACGAACACCGTAAACGCAATCAATTCACCGATAAGAGTGGCGTTTAAGTTCACAACCGCTCCTCCTTAAATAGTAAGCTGTTCAAAAAATAAAATTAAAGTACGAACAACAATACCATAGCGATACCAACACCAATCATTGCTACAGCATCGATTAGACCAGCAAGAATAAACATCTTAACTTGTAGCGAAGGTGCAAGCTCAGGTTGACGCGCACATGCTTCAAGGAATTTACCGCCCATGTTACCAAAACCGATTGCAGTGCCGATTGCACCAAAACCGATTAGTAAAGCTACTGCGATGTATTTTAAGCCGTTTAATAATTCTAAAGCTTCCATTTATTTCTCCAAAGTTTCAATTGTAAAGTTAAAAGTAAAAGTAAAATTGTAAATATAAAATTAGTGATTATCTGAGCTAGCCATGCTTAGGTATACGATTGTTAGCATCATAAATACGAATGCTTGCAATACAATTACTAAGATGTGGAATACAGCCCAAACAAAATGCAATGGTAATTGCATAAATCCGATAGCGCCGATCAAGATGAAAATCAATTCACCTGCATATAAGTTACCAAACAGACGTAGCGCTAATGAAAACGGTTTAGAAACCAGCGCAATCAGTTCAAGTAATAAGTTAAACGGGATTAAAAGGATTTGTAGTGCAGTATTATTTGAACTAAACGGGTGAAGTGTTAGTTCTTTAATAAAACCACCGATTCCTTTTATTTTAATTGAGTAGCCTATCATTAAAATAAATACACCCAGCGCTAGCGCTGCAGTCATATTAATGTCAGTCGTTGGTACAATTTTCATGTACACATCGTGTGAATCCATACCAAACGCAGTTTCACCAACAAAACCAGCCAATGCAGGTAAAAAGTCAACCGGTATTAAATCCATTAAGTTCATTAAAAATATCCAAACGAATATTGTTAATGCTAATGGTGCAATAAGCTTGCTTTTACCATGGAAAGTATCACGTACGTTGTCACCAACAAACTCTACTACCATTTCAATGAAACATTGAAATTTTCCAGGTACACCTAGTGTTGATTTTTTAGCGGCACTACGAAAGATCCATAAAAATATAAGACCTAAACCGATAGACCATGCGAGGGTATCTATATGCCATGTCCAGAAACCACTATCCGTACATGCTTTATTGAAGGCGAGACCTGTATCGGTCGAACACATCTTAGCATTGGTCAAATGGTGCTGGATATGGCCAGATAGAGTAACTTCTTCTGCTGCCATGTTATATCCCAAAGTTAATGTTTAAAAAAAACGGGTGCGAACAATCCAGTAAAGAGCGCCAGTATATAAGTACTAAAAAAGGGTAATAAAATTACCGGAAAATGCTTCAGTACTAGCGCAAACAATACAATTGTTAGCATAAATTTTAATCCGTTGCCGCGTTTCAACGAGGCATACGCTTGATTTGCTCGACTTGCACCCATATGTCTGAATGCATAAAGACCAAATACAAAGTGCGGAAGTACTGCGACAACTCCACCAGCGAGTGATGAAAGCGCGGCATTGACTCCCGAACTAAAACAAATAATTACAGCAGCAACTAATGCTACAACACCCTGAAGGCAAATTAACTTTAATACGGCAAGTCGATATGGACTCGCTAACTTATCAGTCACGTTTAGTTAACCTTTATTGCGTTCTAATTGTTAGGGTGTGAAAACTGGCGAAATTATACTTAATCCTGCCAGTTTTGCAACTTGAGTAGACGCTTTGTAACACGAAATAGCTACAAATGTCCCTTTTTAGACATGTAGAAAACTAATGGTGGGTATTGTCTTGATTAATGCGATTTAAAATGCCGTCAAGTTCGTCCAAATTAGTATAAGAAATAACAAGCTTACCTTTGCCTTTTTTGTTGTAATTTATTTCTACTTTGGCACCTAGGTTTTCAGCGAGTTGTTGCTCTAACTGTTTAACATCTGGATCTTTTTCAGCTATTTCTTTAGCTGGCACTGGTTCTAAAATTGAACGAACTAACTTTTCGGTTTCACGAACAGTTAGTGCTTTAGCGACAGCTAAACGAGCAGCATCTGATTGTGCTTCTCCCTCAAGGGCTAATAAACAACGAGCGTGCCCCATTTCAATGTCGCCATGCTCTAACAGAATTTTTACATCACTGTTTAAATTATTTAAACGAAGTAAGTTAGTTACTGTAGTACGTGATTTGCCAACCGCATCTGCTACTTGTTGATGTGTTAGTTCAAATTCATTAAGTAAGCGATTTAACGCAACCGCTTCTTCCATGGCATTTAAGTCTTCACGTTGAATATTTTCTATTAGCGCAATAGCAACTGCAGCTTCATCTGGTACGTCTTTAATAATACAAGGTACTGTTTCAAGCTTAGCTATTTGCGCTGCACGCCAACGACGCTCACCGGCGATAATTTCAAAACTATTTTGTGCAATAGGGCGCACGACTATAGGTTGAATAATACCTTGTGAGCGAATAGAACTAGCAAGCTCTTCTAGTGCCTCTTCGGACATGTCTTTACGAGGTTGATATTTACCAGAGTGTAAAAACTCGATTGGGAGTTTTTGTAATTCACTGTTATTTGGCCCAGCCGCATTTTTTACAGCTTCAGTCACGTTTGATGTGTCTTGTTCCTTGCTTGCGCTCGGTGTAGGCTTTGACGAACTTAAAAGTGCATCGAGTCCTCGGCCTAAACCTCGTTTTTTAGCAGACATGTTATTTTTTACCTCAAAGTTAGGCGACAACGGACGCTGTTTTTTCTTTTCTACGTAACATTTCACCAGCGAGTGCTAAATATGCTTTAGCGCCACTTGATGCCCGGTCATAATACATAGCAGGTGTACCAAAACTAGGTGCCTCTGCTAAACGAACATTACGCGGGATCACCGTACGGTATACTTTGTCGCCAAAATGTTGTTTTAATTGTTCTGATACGTCATTCGCTAAACGGTTACGCGGATCGTACATAGTACGAAGTATGCCTTCAATTTGTAAGCTAGGGTTTACTAACTTAGCAAGCTGCGTAATCGTATCCATTAATGCGGTTAACCCTTCAAGTGCATAATACTCACACTGCATAGGCACTAAAATAGAATCAGCTGCGGCCATTGCGTTAACAGTTAACATATTTAAAGAGGGTGGACAGTCGATAAAAATAAATTCGTACTGATCCTGAATTTTTTCAAGTGCGTTACGTAAACGCACTTCACGGGCAAATAATTCCATCAATTTAACTTCTGCAGCGGTTACATCACCGTTTGCAGCAATCATATGGTATTCGCCAGACGTTTCTTTGATAATAACGTCTTCTATAGGTTTATCTTCAATAAGTAAGTCGTAAATAGTTGGTACGTCGCCGTACTTATCTACGCCACTTCCCATAGTCGCATTGCCTTGCGGATCGAGATCAATTAACAGCACTTTACGTTTCGTTGCAGCCATAGACGCAGCGAGGTTTACAGCGGTTGTAGTTTTACCCACTCCACCTTTTTGATTTGCTAATGCGATGACTTTTGCCACGGTGTCTCTGATCCCTAGTCTTTAGAAAGAATAATTAAATGTCGTTGTGCATCTAACTTAGGTACTTCTAATGCAATTTTTTGCTCAAACTTAACGCCAGTAGGTAATGACTCTAGCTCTTCACTAGGGAACACACCTTTAAGCGCTATAAATTTACCCGAATGATCAATTAAGTGCGAACACCAGTCAACCATATCTTGTAATGAAGCAAATGCACGACTGAGTACGCCATCTAATTTAACACTTGGCTGATATTCTTCAACTCTTGACTGAACAGGTGTTACGTTATCAAGACCAAGCTCATGTTTAACATGCATTAAAAAGCGAACGCGTTTACCTAGACTATCTAGTAACACAAATTGTGTGTTAGGTAATGCAATCGCTAATACAATACCCGGAAGGCCAGGCCCTGTGCCAACATCAATATAATGATGACCGGGTAAGTGAGGTGCAACAACTAAACTATCCATAATATGCTTAATCATCATTTCTTCAGGTAAGCGTACCGAAGTTAAATTATAAGCTTTATTCCACTTATCTAATAACTCGACGTAACGAACTAGCTGTTGCTGTTGTTTTTCCGTTAGCGCAATATCAGTTTGCGCTAACAATGTAGTTAATTGTTGCTGTAACACTATGTACCCTTCTCGTTACGCAGATTTGCGTAATAAGCCTTGCTTCTTCAGATACACTAATAATAGCGAAATCGCTGCTGGGGTGATACCAGAAATACGCGATGCTTGGCCAATAGTGTCTGGACGTGACTCAATAAGCTTAGCAACAACCTCATTTGATAAACCTGATACAGTTTTGTAATCAAACTCTTTTGGTAAAATTGTTTGCTCATGACGAAGCTGCTTATTGATCTCATCTTGTTGACGCGCAATATAGCCTGCGTACTTAGTATGGATCTCAACTTGTTCAAGTGCTGCTACGTTTGTAAATTCAGATCCTAAACCGTCAATAGCCATAAGATCGTTATAACGAATCTCTGGACGACGAAGTAATTCTTCTAAACTTGCTTCACGTGTAAGCGGTGTTTTCAGTAATGCATTTACTTGATCTACAACGGCGTGATCTTTATGAATCCACGTATCTTTAATGCGTTGCTTCTCTTTTTCGATTACTTCCATTTTTTCGTTAAATGCCTGCCAGCGTTCATCATTAACTAAACCTAGTTCACGGCCTTTTTCAGTTAAACGAATATCAGCATTATCTTCACGAAGTAATAAACGGTATTCGGCACGGCTAGTAAACATACGGTACGGTTCTTTCGTACCCAGTGTTGCTAAGTCGTCAATTAATACACCGACGTAAGCTTCATCGCGACGTGGCGTCCAAGATTCTTTACCTTGCACTTTTAACGCAGCATTCATACCTGCAATTAAGCCTTGTGCACCCGCTTCTTCATAACCGGTAGTGCCGTTAATTTGACCCGCGAAAAATAAGCCTTCGATAAATTTTGTTTCTAAAGACTGTTTTAAATCACGTGGATCAAAGTAGTCATATTCTATTGCATAGCCTGGTCGACAAATATGTGCATTTTCAAAACCAGAAATAGATTGCACAATCTCAAGTTGTACATCAAACGGTAAACTAGTAGAAATACCATTTGGATATAATTCGTATGATGTTAAGCCTTCAGGTTCAACAAATATTTGGTGCTTATCTTTATCCGCAAAACGTACAATTTTATCTTCAATTGATGGGCAGTAGCGTGGACCAATACCTTCAATAACACCTGAGTACATAGGTGAGCGATGTAGGTTTTTACGAATAACATCATGTGTTTTTTCGTTTGTGTAAGTGATGTAACACGGTATTTGTTGTGGGTGATCTGATTGTTTACCCATAAATGAAAATACAGGTGTTGGCATATCACCAGGTTGTGCTTCCATTTTTGTAAAATCAACAGTACGTGCATCAATACGTGGCGGAGTGCCTGTTTTTAAGCGATCTACTCTAAAAGGGTGTTCGCGTAAACGTTCAGCCAATGCAATTGATGGTGGATCACCAGCACGACCACCTTTGTAATTTTCTAAACCAATATGTATTTGGCCACCTAAAAAAGTACCCACGGTTAAAACAACACTTGGAGCACTAAAACGTAAACCCATTTGAGTTACTACGCCAGTAACACGATCGTTTTCAACAATAAGATCATCACATGATTGTTGAAAAATCTTAAGGTTATCTTGATTTTGTAATGTTGTTTGAATAGCTGCTTTGTACAAAGCGCGATCTGCTTGTGCTCGAGTTGCACGAACAGCAGGTCCTTTTGAAGAGTTTAGTGTGCGAAATTGGATCCCGCCTTTGTCAATGGCCTGTGCCATTGCACCGCCAAGCGCATCAATTTCTTTTACCAAATGACCTTTGCCAATCCCACCAATCGCTGGGTTACAAGACATTTGACCAAGGGTATCCATATTGTGAGTCAGTAGCAGGGTATTCATCCCCATACGGGCAGCTGCTAATGCGGCTTCAGTGCCAGCATGTCCACCACCTACTACGATAACGTCAAAATTTTCGTGAAAAATCATTAATGGGATCCTACTTAAATCAAACCGGTAAACTTCAAAAGGGAGCGTATTCTACCTAGAAATTGGCAGAAGATAAATGATTAAACAAAGAGCAAGATCTAAGTATGTGATCTCTAATAATATAAAGGATCTTTTAAAGAGATCTTTTATTACTATTACTACTACTGATCAGCTTTTCTGTTGATAAGGTTTAGATCTTCATTTAAAACATGAAATTAGATCAGATCTAAAGGTGTTAATATGATCGGATCATCCAGCAAATAAGCTCTGATCAAAAAGGCACCTTATGCACAGGGCTGAATCAGTTGGATCTTATCCCATGGATAAGCATGCTTTAAAAAGCAGTTTATTCAATCTTTATCCACAAAATCTATTAAATTATTAGTAAATTGTGGGTAACTTTATATATAACTTTTTACTTGATCTATCTATTTTAAGCCTGTTTTGGTTATCCAAGAGTCTAACCATGCTAATGCTGTGTCTTCTGGTAGTGCTTCATCGAGAATATTAAGCTCTAAGCGTTCTGCTACTTTTATAGCGCCTTTTTGAGATAATAAGGCATCTATATTACGTCCAGCTTGGTTATAAGTGTCATAACTGGTATCACCTAAAGCTATTACTGAGTATTTTAATTCTGATAAATCATTAGCTTGAGTCACATCTTCAACAAAGCTAATAAAGTTTTCAGGATAATCACCTGCACCATAAGTAGATGTGCAAATTAACCAAATGGTATTTTGCTGATCAATATCGCTAAATTCAGGTTGATCATGTAGTTGTGTAGTAATACCAAGGTTATTAAGCGCGTCGCTTAGTTGCTCTGCAACATACTCGGCTGATCCCATTTGGCTGCCAACAATAAGATTTACTGAACTCATGAATATTAGTGATCACATTGGTTTTAATTGCTGCCTATGATAACTGAGTGTGAGTAACAGTAAAGTTAAGAGTGCTTTTTTGTATAACTATTTTTGTGCTAATTTTACTCTTATTTGAAAGCGCCTCCTTAAGTTGTTGATATTATAAGGCTTAACAAAATATCTTTAAATGTAATCTTCTGATCAAGTTGTTGATAACAGTGGGGAAAGCTCTGTTTAAACACACCTTTTAGGTTGTTTAATAATCGCTAAGTTATTGATATTACTATTTAGTGAAAGACTTAATTATAAATCTAGGCATAAAAAGCACAAGGTGATCATAATGTGGATATAAAGGTTGTTGATAACCTTAAATTTAGATCGAAAATAATTTTATTAAATGATCTAATTGGGCTGATCTAACGAAATTAATTAAAAATAAGCTTATAAACAGATAATTTTTAATAGATCATTAGGTTTTTCTCTGCGAGGTGGCTCAATTTACTATTTATTTGAGCTAAAAATTAGGTTTTGTGGATAAGTGATCTCAATATATTTAATTTAATGCGTATTTATAGCTGCTTTTTTTATGTATTTTGCTGGTGGATTAGTAGATCAAAAGTTTGATGCACTCAAATCTCGAGTCATTTTACTAAAAAGCCGCAGTGATCGTCTGTTCATATGTTGTATAAAGTTGGTTTTTTAGAGTGTTGATCTTCACGTTTTAGCTCTTAAATTGAGCAAATAACATCAGTTTTTATGAGCTAGGTAATTATAAAAAAGCTATTTATAACTAACTTTTGTGTGGAGGATAACGATTTTAAAACGTATTTTTGTTTGAAATATGTATCGGTTTTGACCTTAAAATGGGTGTTACTTGCGCTATTAATACCTTACTTAAAGGCTCTTTTCACTGTCTAATCTACATAATCTAGCTGGTAATAATTATCGCTTTGGGTATGATTTTATTGCCAGAACTGGCTGGGATTGACGGTATAAATACATATTTTATAGTGAATATTTTACATAAAAAAGAGCACCTAAGTGCTCTTATAATAAACATATATCTGTAATAAGGTGCTTATTTACCAATACAAAATGAGCTAAATATCTTGCCAAGTAAGTCGTCTGAGGTAAATTCACCGGTTATTTCGTTTAAATACTGCTGTGTTAAACGCAGTTCTTCAGCCAATATTTCACCAGCAATGTGCATTTCTAATTGTGTTTTACCTGTTTCTAAATGATACGCAGCACTCTCTAGCGCATCCAAGTGGCGACGGCGCGCCATAAAGCCACCCTCTGTTGCGCCTTGAAAGCCTATACAGGCTTTTAGATGCTCGCGAACAAGTTCAATACCGTCAGCATTTTTAGCACTTAAGCTGATGACCGGGTATTGTTGCTCTTGCTCCATTCCGACTATATCACCCGACAAATCAGCTTTATTTCTGATGACCGTAACCCCCATACCTTCTGGTAATTTGGCCATAAATTCAGGCCAAATTTTATGCGGGTCAGTATCTATAGTGTCAGTGCCATCAAGCATAAATAAAACGCGATCGGCTTGGTTTATTTCATCCCACGCCCGCTCAATACCTATTTGTTCTACTCTATCTGGGCTCTCTCGTAGGCCTGCAGTATCTATAATATGCAGTGGCATACCATCTATATGTATATGCTCTCGTAGTACGTCGCGAGTGGTACCGGCTATTTCTGTTACGATTGCAGCTTCACGACCGGCTAGGGCGTTTAGTAGGCTTGATTTACCGGCATTTGGGCGACCAGCAATAACAACACGCATACCTTCGCGCATGATGCTACCTTGTTTTGCTTGATTGGTTACGGTATTAAGCTGGGTAATAATGGCGTCTAAGTCGCCTGATACCTTACCGTCTGATAAAAAATCAATTTCTTCATCAGGAAAATCTATTGCCGCTTCTACATACATACGTAAGTGAATTACTTTTTCTACAAGCGTTTCTATGTGTTTAGAAAATTCACCTTGGAGAGACTGTAGGGCGCTTTTGGCAGCTTGTTCGCTTGTAGCATTAATTAAGTCGGCGATGGCCTCTGCTTGTGTTAAATCAAGCTTGTCATTTATAAATGCCCGCTCAGAAAACTCACCAGGCTTTGCTAAACGAACGCCCTCTATTTTACTAATTTCTTTAAGTAGCATATCAAGTACTACAGGACCGCCGTGGCCTTGTAATTCAAGTACGTCTTCACCAGTAAATGAGTTAGGACCTGCAAAGTAAATGGCAATACCTTGGTCAAGTTGCTCGCCAGCTAGGCTTTTAAATGGCACGTAATCGGCGTAGCGAACTTTAGGAATTTTACCTACTACTTTTTCGGCGACACTTTTAGCAAGGCTGCCTGAAACGCGAATAATACCAACACCACCACGTCCGGGGGCAGTTGCTTGTGCTGCAATTGTATCTTGATTGATCATGCTATTAATTTGCCAACGATGAGTAACTTTATGGCGGTATTGTAACCTATGAAATAAACACTCGCGAATACTCTGGTGAAAAACAGGCAATAAAAAAGGCGACCGAAGTCGCCTTTATATAAGTAATATACCCAAGCCATCTCAAGATGCGAGTTTCAGTTGGAGTTAAAAGCTATTTAGGCAAGGCATTGATTGAGAATAATAGTAGTTCTATTGTTAAAATCAATAACGCAGTATAAATCGCTTTTAAACCAACCCTTTGGGCGTTTCACAGGTACTTAATTTCATCGTTTTTACTTTTTAAAAGGGACTGCCATTCTTGCAAAGTAACGCCTTGATCTTAAGCCCCTGTGAAACGCTGAATTTTGCATCTTGATGTGGCTTGGGTATAGGCGCTAGCCTCTTACTTTAATTCCTTTCTTTTCCATGCCACGGTAGATGATTAACATCTGGACAATAGAAATAAGGTTAGACACTAACCAGTAAAGAACTAAACCCGATGGGAACCATAAGAAGAATACAGAGAAGATAACCGGCATAAAGGTCATCATTTTTTGCTGCATTGGATCAGTTACCGTCATAGGCTGAAGTTTTTGCGTCACAAACATACTCGCACCAAATAAGATTGGTAATACGTAGTACGGGTCTTGTGCAGAAAGGTCTGTTAACCAAAAAATAAATTCAGCATGGCGAAGTTCAGTTGACTCTAAGAATACGTAGAACAAGGCTAAGAAAATTGGCATTTGTAGCAAAATAGGGAAACAGCCACCCATTGGGTTAACTTTTTCTTTTTTGTACATTTCCATAGTTGCTTGGCCGAACTTTTGACGGTCGTCACCAAACTTTTCTTTAAGAGCTGCCATTTTAGGCTGTAGCGCACGCATTTTTGCCATTGAAGTGTATTGCGCTTTAGTAAGTGGGTACATTAACGATTTAACGATAATAGTGATGGCAATAATTGCTACACCCCAGTTACCTAAAATGCTATGTAGCCATTTTAGCAATACAAATAAAGGTTGCGAAATAAACCATAACCAACCGTAATCTACAGTTAAGTCTAAGTCTGGGTGAATCGCTTCAAGAATATCTGACTCTTTCGGACCCATATAATAAGTAGCAGTTAGTGTTTGCTCACTACCAGCTTGAATATTTACAGCGGGATCTTTAGCACCAATAATAGCGGCATTACTTTTTGTAATTAAGCTATAAATTGTATTTGTTTGATCCTGCATTGGAACCCAAGCACTTACAAAGTAATGTTGTATAAATGCAACATAACCACCTTGCGTGTTTTTGTTTAGGTTTTTATCAGCCATATCTGAAAAACTATACTTTTCGTATGGTTCTTCGTCAGTACCGTATGCAGCACCTAAATAGTTTTGATCAACCATGCTACCTTTTTCTTGTACGGTACGCTTAATTTGCGTGTATAGCTGTACTTGAAGAGGTGCGCTGGTAGTGTTGTTGATTTTGTATTCTAAGCCTACGTCATACTGACCTTTTTTGAATACGTATGTTTTAGTAAAACTAACACCATTACTATCAGTAAACTGAAGTGGAACGCGAAGCTCATCACCCGTTAAGGTATATGATTTTTGTTCGGTACTATAAGTAGGGCGACCGTTAGCTGACGCGTCAGGGCCATTTAAGCCAATTAAGCCACTTTGTGAAAAGTATTGTTTGCCACTATCAAGCTGACCAAGAAGCATATAAGGTGTTTCACTTCCTTTAGTTTCTTCGTATTGAAGAAGGTCTGTTTCAACAATGTCACCGCCTTTGGTGTCAATTTTAACTTTAAAAACGTCAGTTGTGATTTCAATAACTGAACGTTTAGCTAAAGTTGCTGAAGCGGGTAAACCTGAATCTGACGATGAAGGAATATAATCATCCGACTCTGGTGAATTTGCTTGTAGTGTTTGTGTTGTGGCACTTGGATCGGCTTTAGGCTTGTTGTAATCATTATCCCATTCTTGGAACAATAAAAACGACACTAGCATTAGGCCAATTAATAAAAACGTGCGTTGCGATTCCATAACAGCTCTTATTTCTCGTGTTGGTGGTTAATATGGGTTAATTTTTCAGGTACGGGGTCGTCTCCACCTGAATGTAAAGGATGGCATTTTAATATGCGTTTTAAAGCTAACCAACTACCTTTTATAAATCCATGCAAATTAATTGCTTGAATTGCATAATGTGAGCAGCTTGGATTAAAACGACAATGCGGACCTAACAGCGGGCTAATCCACTTTTGATAACCGCGGATAAATAACACTAAACAAATCTTAGGAAAAGCAACAAGTGGTTTAATTAACCTCATGATGTTTATGCCCCTACTTAAGTTTAGTGAGATAGATATCATGTATTTAAAGACTCAATTAGAAATTTTAAATGCATGATTAAAAGGTGAGCTAAAGATACATTAATTAACCCTGCAATTCTATTGCAATTAGGTTTGTTTATTAGATTTAGCTGATTTGTTTGGGCGTTTCTTAAAAGGTGGCGGTTTAGGTGCACCTGGTTTACAGCGTTCGTTAATTTTTCGCCATAATTTAGTAAGTTGTTTGGTTAATTCTTCATTAGACTGTTCATCAATACCACTTTTCACCATAAGCACAATATCAATATTATCGATGCTGTGTTGATTTAAACGAAAACTTTCGCGAGCGAGACGTTTAATACGGTTTCGTTGGCATGCCTTTTTTACGCGTTTTTTAGCAACAGTAAGACCTAACCGAGGTTTTTCTTGGTCATTTGGTTTAGCTAATAGAGTAAAGAAAGGAGTTGCAGCCCGAGCGGGTTCATTAAATATGCGAGAGTAATGCGAGGGAGTTAACAGACGTAACTCCCTGCCAAAGCTAAAGTCTTCCACTTATAAATTAAGCAGAAAGAACTTTGCGGCCTTTAGCGCGGCGACGTGCTAATACTTTACGGCCATTTACAGTTGCCATGCGAGCACGGAAGCCGTGTGCACGTTTGCGTTTTAAAACGCTAGGTTGAAAAGTTCTTTTCATAACAATCTCATCCGATCGGTTAAAGTTAAAACATCCTATACAGGTCGCGATCCTGGCATAGGTGCCATTGCGAGCGCGAGATATTATAGAGTAAGTAACGTAAAGTCAATCATAATTACGTTCGTAGTATATAGCCTACTTATGGTCCATAAAGAGATCATGTAGGGCGATCTGATAGGATCATCATAAATAAGAAGTTTTCCACAGCCCCTGTATAAAAAGTGAATAAAAGCGGGGGAAAAGAAAATTGGATCGTAAATTTGGTTCGCGATCTTGGTGTTATTTTGTTATGATCTCCTCTTCGGAACTAAAATAAAAACTGTTTTAAATCAGGTTGTTAATGATTTTATACATCGATATCAACAATTTTATAAAAATCAATCTTTTACTTGTGGATAAAGTGCCTTCATAATACGCGGTCTTGGGTCGCTTATTGGACCATTTGAACGCAATAAATGTATGATTTATAATCATTAATGATGTGCGGGAATAAAAATTATATCTCTGGGAGTTTAACTGTGTATCTGTCGGTTTGGCAAAGTTGTTTATATGTATTGCAAGATGAGCTGCCTTCGCAGCAATTCAGTATGTGGGTAAGACCACTACAAGCAGAAAGTACCGAAGATACCTTGACGATTTATGCACCTAATCGCTTTGTGCTTGATTGGGTAAGAGAAAAGTACCTAAATAGAATTAACGAATTATTAGTAGAAATTTGTGGTGTTGAAGCACCAAAACTACGTTTTGATGTAGGTAGTAAGCCTTTATTAAATGCTCAAGCTGCACCGGTTATAGAAACACAATCAGCACCACAAGCTTCTACAAAACAACAGCCTCGTGAGCAAAAGCCTGTTGTTGAACCTGCACCTAAGTCAGGTTACAAATCTAACATTAAAGAAAACTATACCTTTGACAGCTTTGTTGAGGGTAAGTCAAACCAATTAGCAAAAGCAGCGGCTACTCAAGTAGCCGATAATCCTGGCTCTGCTTTTAACCCTGTATTTATTTACGGTGGTACTGGTTTAGGTAAAACTCACTTATTACATGCAGTAGGTAACGGCATTATGGCAAACAAGCCAGATGCTAAAATTGTTTACATGCATTCAGAACGCTTTGTTCAAGATATGGTAAAGGCACTACAAAATAATGCGATAGAAGAATTTAAGCGTTATTACCGCAGTGTTGACGCATTAATGATTGATGATATTCAATTTTTTGCTAATAAAGAGCGTTCACAAGAAGAGTTTTTTCATACCTTTAATGCATTGCTTGAAGGCAACCAACAAATTATTTTAACCTCTGACCGTTATCCAAAAGAGATTGAAGGGGTCGAAGACCGTCTTAAATCACGTTTTGGTTGGGGATTAACAATCGCGATTGAGCCACCAGAGCTTGAAACTCGCGTTGCTATTTTGATGAAAAAAGCACAGCAAAGTAAGATTAACTTACCACATGAAGTTGCCTTTTTTATCGCCAAAAAATTACGTTCAAATGTACGTGAACTAGAAGGCGCACTTAATCGTGTAATCGCTAATGCTAATTTTACAGGTCGTCCAATTTCGATTGATTTTGTAAAAGAAGCACTACGCGATTTACTTGCCTTGCAAGATAAGCTGGTTACGATAGATAATATTCAGCGCACCGTTGCTGAGTACTACCGAATTCGAGTGTCAGATCTATTGTCTAAGCGCCGCAGCCGCTCTATAGCAAGGCCACGCCAAGTTGCCATGGCATTATCTAAAGAATTAACTAATCACAGCTTACCTGAGATTGGTGACGCATTTGGTGGACGCGATCATACGACCGTATTACACGCATGTCGTAAGATAAAATCACTACGTGACGAAAGCCACGAAATTAAAGAAGATTACCAAAACTTAATAAGAACATTGTCATCTTAGGGCTGACTTTATTATGCAAATAACAATATCAAGACAACAATTTTTAAAGCCATTGGTGCAAGTGTCGGGTGCAATAGAGCGCAAACACACGCTACCAATCTTATCTAACGTTTTGTTAGTGGTAGAAAACGGACAACTTTCAATGACGGGTACTGACCTTGAAATTGAATTAGTTTCTGGCGTATTTGTAGGTGATGATATTGCCGATACAAAACTAACGTTACCCGCTAAAAAGTTACTCGATATTTGTAAAAGTCTACCAGATGGTTCAGACATTACTTTAAGCTTGCAAGAGCACCAATTACTTTTAACCAGTGGTAAAAGCCGTTTTTCATTAACGACTTTATCTGCTGATGATTTTCCTAATTTAGAGCAGTGGGATGGTGAGGTTGAATTTCAACTAACTCGTTTAGAGCTTCGTAAGTTACTTGAAAGTACGCATTTTTCGATGGCAAATCAAGACGTACGTTATTACTTAAACGGTATGTCGTTTGAAGTAGATAATACAGACATAAAAACAGTAGCAACAGATGGTCACCGTTTAGCTATTGCACAAAAGCAATTAACGCAATCGCTTAATACTCAACGTCAATTAATTATACCTCGCAAAGGAGTGCAAGAAATTATGCGCCTTATGGTAGCTGACGACGAATTGGTTACAATTCAGTTTGGTGCTAACCATATTCGTATCATTGATATTGAGTTTACATTTACAAGTAAGCTAGTTGATGGACGCTTTCCTGATTACCGTCGTGTATTACCACGTGGTGGTGACAAAGTAATTACAGCTAACCGAGAATGGTTACGAAATGCGTTTCAACGAGTGTCTATTTTATCGAATGAAAAATTTCGTGGTGTACGCTTAAACCTATCAAACGGTTTATTAAAAATTACTGCCAATAACCCAGAGCAAGAACAAGCTGAAGAAGTTGTGGAAGTAAGTTACGAAGGCGCGGACCTAGAAATAGGATTCAACGTGTCTTACGTATTAGATGTACTAAACACATTAAAAACAGAAGACGTACTATTTACATTAGCCGACTCAAACAGCAGTGCATTAATTGAAGGTGCAGGCGATGAAGAAGCAATGTACGTTGTTATGCCTATGCGTTTATAAGACTATAAATACATAATGAGCTTAAGTCATTTGAGCCTCAAATATTTTCGTAATATTGAGGCGCTGACGCTAGAACCAGTCAACGGCGTTAATATAATTTATGGTGAAAATGGCAGCGGAAAAACCAGCCTTTTAGAGGCTATATATTACCTTTCTCATGGCAAATCTTTTCGTACTCCAAAACACAAAAGTATTATTGCACACCAGCAAGAGCAATTTGTAATTCACGGGCGTAAAACAATACACGATTTATCAATTCCAATTGGTATTAGTAAAACGCAAACGGGTGAGACCAATTTAAAAATTCAAGGTAAGGTGAGCCGTAAGATATCAGAACTCGCTCAACTTATGCCTGTACAAATTATTACACCAGAGAGTTATTCTTTATTTTTTGGTGGACCTAAAGAGCGCAGAAAGTTTTTAGATTTAGGTTTGTTCCACGTGGAACATGAGTTCTTTTTCTTGTGGCAATCATTTAATAAAGTACTTAAACAACGTAATGCATTGTTAAAAACTAAGCCCAAGAATTATTTTGACCAAATTAAGTTTTGGGACAAAGAATTTGTTAGACTGGCTGAAGAAATAAATAAATTAAGATTGGCGTATATAAGTAGGTTTAAGCAGCAATTTTTTGATAAAATGTGTGCAGAATTGACGCTTGTACGTGATTTAGAAATGACCTTTAGCGCAGGCTGGAAAGAGACTGAATCTCTTGCAGATGCGTTAGAGCAAAACTTTGAGCGAGATGCTCGCCAAGGGTTTACAAGTAGAGGCCCTCATAAGGCCGATTTTAGTTTTAGTGTCGCTGGCAACAGTGTGGAGAATACATTCTCACGCGGTCAATTGAAGCTATTATTGTATGCGTTGAAAGTTACGCAAAATAGCTTAATTGAGTCAGAGACAGATAAGCAATCTATATTGCTAATAGATGATCTACCTTCAGAATTAGGCGAAGATACAAAAGAGAAAGTGGGACAATTACTTGCTCACTGCAGTTCTCAAATTTTTATCTCTTCAATTTTATCTGAAAGTATTTCTGCTGTGGTGGAACCCATGCAACGAGAACTACAAATGTTCCACGTGAAACATGGCAACCTAATAACAAGATAAGTGGGATTAACCATGTCTGAGAATTATGACTCGTCGAGTATTAAAGTACTTAAAGGATTAGACGCAGTAAGAAAGCGTCCTGGAATGTATATTGGGGACACCGATGATGGCACAGGCTTACACCACATGGTGTTTGAGGTCGTTGATAACTCGATCGATGAAGCCTTAGCAGGTCATTGTGATGATATTTATGTAACGATTCACTTAGACGGTTCTGTCTCAGTTAGAGATAACGGTCGTGGTATCCCAACTTCTATCCATGAAGAAGAAGGCGTATCTGCAGCCGAAGTTATTATGACGGTACTTCATGCCGGTGGTAAGTTTGATGATAACTCTTATAAAGTATCAGGTGGCTTACACGGTGTTGGTGTTTCTGTTGTAAATGCACTTTCAGAAAAACTAAAACTGACTGTTCGTCGTGAAGGTAAGCTTCATGAGCAGTTTTATACTATGGGTGTTCCAGATGCACCTTTAGCTGTAATTGGTGACTCAGAAACAACTGGTACAGAATTACGTTTTTGGCCAAGCGCTGAAACATTCACAAATTTAGATTTTCATTACGACATTTTAGCTAAGCGTTTACGCGAGCTTTCATTCCTAAACTCAGGTGTGAGCATCATCTTAAATGATGAGCGTGAAGAAAATAAATCTGACCACTTTAAATATGAAGGCGGTATTCAAGCTTTCGTAGAGTACTTAAACCGTAATAAAACACCTATACATAAAGGTGTGTTCCATTTTACTCACGAACGTGAAGAAGATGGTATTAGTGTTGAAGTATCAATGCAGTGGAATGATGCATACCAAGAAAACATTTACTGTTTCACAAATAATATCCCACAACGTGATGGTGGTACTCACTTAGCCGGTTTTAGATCAGCGCTAACACGTACACTTAATAACTACATGGAAAAAGAAGGCTTTAACAAAAAAGCTAAAACAACCAGCAATGCTACCGGTGATGATGCCCGTGAAGGCTTAACGGCTGTTGTTAGTGTTAAAGTTCCTGATCCTAAGTTCTCATCACAAACTAAAGACAAGCTAGTATCAAGTGAAGTTAAATCTGCGGTTGAACAAGCAATGGCTGAAAAATTCACTGAGTTTTTACTAGAAAACCCAACTGATGCCAAAATTGTTGTAGGTAAGATTATTGATGCCTCACGTGCACGTGAAGCGGCGCGTAAAGCCCGTGAAATGACACGACGTAAAGGTGCAATGGACTTAGCAGGCTTACCTGGTAAGCTAGCTGATTGCCAAGAAAAAGACCCAGCCCAATCTGAACTATATATAGTGGAAGGGGACTCTGCTGGCGGATCAGCCAAGCAGGGACGTAACCGTAAAAACCAAGCTATTCTTCCGCTTAAAGGTAAAATATTAAACGTAGAAAAAGCACGTTTTGATAAAATGTTATCTTCGCAAGAAGTAGCAACACTAATTACTGCATTGGGATGTGGTATTGGTCGTGACGAATATAACCCTGAGAAATTACGTTATCACCGTATCATCATCATGACCGATGCGGACGTGGATGGTTCTCACATTCGTACGTTACTACTAACATTCTTCTATCGTCAAATGCCTGAAATTGTAGAACGCGGTTATATTTATATTGCTCAACCACCACTTTATAAAGTGAAAAAAGGTAAGCAAGAGCGTTATATTAAAGATGATCCTGCATTAGTAGAATACTTAACGTCGCTTGCACTTAATAATGCTGCTTTATATCCAAGTGCAGATGCTTCTGCGCTAGAAGGTGAAGCGCTTGAGAAAGTCGTTCACGATTACCAAAATACAGTTAAAGTTATTGAGCGTTTAAAGCGTAAATATCCTAACACGGTAATGGAACGCTTAATCTACCAAACAGAGTTGAAAACTGATGACCTTTCTGACGAAGCTAAAGTAATTGCTTGGACAAAAGAGTTAGTTGATGACCTGATTGCACGTGATGAAGATGCAACTATTTTCCATGCAGGCACAGAGTTTGACGCTGAGCGTAATATGTATTACCCGGTTGTGAATATTCGTCAGCACGGTGTTGATAAAGCACATGTACTTCATTATGACTTTATTGCATCACGTGACTACCAACGCATTGCTGTGACTGGTACTAACATTGCAAACATCCTAAAAGAAGGTGCTTATATTCAACGTGGTGAGAAAACAAAACCTGTTGATAACTTTGTGGATGCTTTGGAATGGTTGATCACAGAATCTAAGCGTGGGATCTACATTCAACGCTATAAAGGACTGGGTGAAATGAACCCAAGCCAGCTTTGGGAAACGACAATGGATCCTAGTGCTCGTCGTATGTTACAAGTAACGATTGAAGATGCTGTTGGCGCGGATCAATTATTTGCCACCTTAATGGGTGATCAAGTAGAGCCTCGTAGAGAGTTTATCGAAACTAACGCTCTACGCGTAGTTAATCTAGACGTGTAAAAATATTACTTACACCGAAAAAGGAGCCTAATGGCTAATGCCAGTCAGTTAAGCTGACTGGCATCTTTCTTTTTATGGGGATACTTAGATGGTTTTGGCTTAACCCATCGGGGATATCTTCTATCCTCTCGTCTAGCTGGAAGCTTAAATAAGACCAGTGTATCGAGTAAGTGCTGCCAGTGTATTGGAATGTTCCCTGGGCTCATTATAGATACTGACGAGAAATACTGAATGACAGCCATCGAACTGCTAGAGAAACTAAGCTGGTTAGGCCATATCCCTGTGACTGTCGCCGCCATCGTCATTATTCTTCGTATTAAATTATAGGCGAGTAACACGGCCCATAGCTCCTGACGCACCATGTCTGGACGCTTACTTCTTAAATGGTATGCGCTATCAAGCATGGTTTGTTTGATTTCTCTAAACCCAAGTTCTATCTCCCAACGATGACAATATAATTCAACAATTTCATTACCTGGATAACGCAATCTATCCGTCATCGAGGTTAATATACGGTAGCTTTTGCCCTTTATTGTTTTGCTGATTAATCTCGCTTTAATCGTTTCAGGAACATCGGGAAAGTTTTTTTGTGCATGCTTTGTGGTTTTCAATTCAATGATATGGTCATTTTTACCCGCGCTGGAGATGATTTCATACTGTAAGTCGGGCCTTGCTGGTATCAGCCAGTGCCTCATCTCCCCAGTTTGATGCCAACGGTTTAACAGGCCTAAAGAATAATATCCTTTATCAAACATAGTCAGTGAATTATCTGGTGTACGTTCAATTAAACGCTCAGCTAATTTCATCTCGTTGGTTTTATAGTTATCAAACTCGCTACTGAGAAGTTGATGGCTGGTCAATTCCATATGACAGACCATGCGTATTTGAGGAAAGGCTGTATCACCGTATTGGTTGCTACCTGAAGAGAAGGCTTTACGATTATCAGGCGTGTCGGCTGTTCGCCACACAACACCGTCAACAGCTAATAGGTTCAAACCATTCCATGTTTCGAATGACTGTTGCTTATACATTGATTGAGCAGATTTATTGAAAACGTGTTTAACGGAATCATCACCTAACCTTTGTCTAGCCTGTACCATCGCACTTGGAGCAACGAGTTGGTTCTTGCCAGGTAACATGATATCTAGCTTATTAGCGATATTCCAAACTGATTCTTTTCGAAACAATGCCATGCCAATAACTGACCACAAAACGGCTTCAAGCGGTAATCTTCGCTTACGAACGGTTGCAATCCCTGCTTGTTGAAAACCTTGTTCAATGATTTCAGGGTCAAGAATTTCTGATAATTTTTCAAAGGTATGGTATCGGCTGCTTTCTTCAAGTGTTGCTTGCAGTGCTTGTTCTATATTCACAAAAAAATCCGTAGTTAGTTTCCTAACTACGGATTTTGCATGATCGTTTGGATCGGTCAACCGGTCATTTTCTTAACTGATCGGCATTAGCCTAATGGCTCCTTTTTTATTTTTTCAATTACACAAACTGCTTAAAACCTGAGTGTACACACGGTATACTAAGGGTAATTTTCACGCTACTTCTTAGATAGTAAAAAGCCAAATATGCAAAAATATGACGTAAAAACCTTTCAAGGTTTGATCCTGGCTTTACAGGATTATTGGGCGCAGCAAGGCTGTGTCATTATTCAACCACTTGATATGGAAGTGGGCGCCGGGACATTTCACCCGCAAACATTTTTAAAGTCTATTGGTCCAGAGCCAATGTCGAGCGCGTACGTTCAGCCGTGTCGTCGTCCTACGGATGGCCGCTATGGTGAAAACCCAAATCGCCTACAACATTACTACCAATTCCAAGTAGTTTTAAAGCCATCGCCAGATAACATCCAAGAGCTTTACTTAGGCTCATTAGCGGCAATGGGTATTGATACCCTTACTCACGAAGTTCGCTTTGTAGAAGATAACTGGGAATCACCTACGCTAGGCGCATGGGGCTTGGGATGGGAAATTTGGTTAAACGGCATGGAAGTAACGCAGTTTACCTACTTTCAACAAGTGGGTGGCTTAGAGTGCTCACCAGTAACAGGCGAAATTACTTACGGCCTAGAGCGTTTAGCAATGTACATTCAAGGCGTAGATAGCATTTACGACCTAGTATGGGCAGACGGTCCACTAGGGCGCGTAACATACGGCGACGTGTTCCATCAAAATGAAGTAGAGCAATCTACTTATAATTTTGAACATGCAAACGTAGAAGACTTATTTGCACAGTTTGATAAGTGTGAAGCAGAAAGCCAAAAGTTAATTGAAGCTAACTTACCACTACCTGCATACGAGCAAGTAATGAAAGCATCGCACGCATTTAACTTACTAGACGCACGCCATGCAATTTCGGTAACCGAACGTCAGCGTTATATTTTACGCGTTCGTGCGTTATCAAAAGCGTGTGCACAAAGTTACTATGACAAACGTGAAGCGCTTGGTTTCCCGCTGTGTAAGGATAAGTAAAATGTCAGCACAAAATTTATTAGTAGAAATTGGCACTGAAGAGTTACCACCAAAAGCACTGCGTAAACTAGCAGAAGCCTTTGCTGCAAACTTAACTCAAGAGCTAGAAACATTAGAATTAGCACACCAAGGCGTAAGCTGGTATGCATCGCCTCGTCGTTTGGGTTTACAAGTAAAAGCGCTTGAAGCTAAGCAACAAGACAAAGAAGTTGAAAAGCGTGGTCCAGCAACAAAGGCAGCGTTTGACAGTGAAGGTAACCCAACAAAAGCAGCAATGGGTTGGGCACGTGGTTGTGGTATTGAAGTAAAAGACGCACAAACACTTGAAACCGATAAAGGCGCTTGGTTATTGCACATTGCTAAAGTAGCAGGGCAAGAAACTAAAACCCTAATGACAGATGCTATCACTAAAGCGTTAAGTAAATTACCAATCCCTAAACCAATGCGTTGGGGCGCGAATAAAACACAATTTATTCGTCCTGTGCATACAGTAACTATTTTATTTGGTGATGAGCTACTTGAAGGCGAAATTCTTGGTAAGCAAATAACTAACCAGCTTCAGGGTCATCGTTTTCATCACCCAGAAAAAATTAGCATTAACCATGCAGATGACGTTTTTGACGTACTTAAATCTGCTTACGTTATTGCTGATTACGAGCAACGTAAAGCGCAAATTCGTGCACAAATAGAAGAGGCTGCAAGCGCAGTTAACGCTGTTGTTGCAATGGATGAAGATTTACTAGAAGAAGTAACATCACTTGTAGAGTGGCCAGTTACTTTAACGGCAACATTTGAAGAAGCATTTTTAGATGTACCAGCCGAAGCGTTAATTTACACCATGAAAGACGATCAAAAATACTTCCCGTTATTAGATCAAAACGGCAAACTTTTAAATAAGTTTTTGTTTGTATCTAACATCGAAAGTAAAGATCCAAGTGTGGTTATTTCTGGTAACGAAAAAGTAGTGCGCCCGCGTTTAGCCGATGCACAGTTCTTCTTTGAAACAGATAAAAAGAAAACCCTAGAAAGCCGATTAGAGTCGCTTGATAGCGTATTGTTCCAAAAGCAACTTGGTACGCTTAAAGATAAGTCTGAGCGCATTAGTGAGCTTGCAGGCTATATTGCTGAGCAATTAGGTACTGATAAAGACCTAGCACAGCGTGCAGGCTTATTAAGTAAAACTGACCTAATGACTGAAATGGTTATGGAATTTACCGACGTGCAAGGTGTAATGGGAATGCATTACGCTCGCCACGATGGTGAAGCCGAAGATGTAGCCGTAGCGCAAAACGAGCAGTACATGCCACGCTTTGCAGGGGATAACTTACCAACAAACTTAATTAGCTGCGCAGTAGCGATTGCTGATAAGTTTGACACGCTGGTGGGTATTTTTGGTATAGGCCAAGCACCTAAAGGTGACAAAGACCCATTTGCTCTTCGTCGTGCTGCTATTGGTGCACTGCGCATCATGGTAGAAAAAGAACTACCACTTGATATTTTAGACCTAGTAGCTAAATCGCAAACATTGTTTGGCGACAAGTTAACTAACTTAAATGTATCAACTGACGTATTTGAATTTATGCTAGGGCGCTTCCGTGCTTGGTATCAAGACGAAGGTATTGAAGTAGACGTAATTCAAGCAGTGCTTGCACGTCGTCCGACTAAACCTGTTGATTTTGACCGCCGTGTTAAAGCCGTAAGTCACTTCCGTACATTAGACGCAGCAGAAGCGCTTGCAGCGGCTAATAAACGCGTAGGTAATATTCTGGCTAAAAACGACATTACCAGCCAAGGTAGTGTTGATGAGAGCTTATTAAGCGACGACGCCGAAAAAGTATTGGCATCACAAGTAGCAAAATTTGCCACTGACCTTGCGCCACTTTACGCAGATGGAAACTACCAAGAAGCATTAAGCCAATTGGCGGGTATTCGTGAAAGTGTTGATAACTTTTTTGACAACGTAATGGTTATGGCCGACGATGAAGCTGTTAAGCAAAATCGTCTTGCGCTATTAAGCCAGCTAAGCGGATTGTTTTTAGGTATTGCAGATATTTCTGTTTTACAAAAATAACACCGATTAGCAATTTTAAAAGCCAGCGTTTTGCTGGCTTTTTAGTTTTCACTGTATGCAAAGGATACCCATTGATGATTTCTATGAAACGAATTTTAACCTTAGCAATTGCTGGTTTACTTACTGCCTGTACAAGCCAAATTTCGATTAATGATGTTTTACCACAGCAAGAGCTTGACCGCACAATTTACTTACGTGGCGACTTTACATTGTGGGATGCAGAACCCCAGTATCAGTTTGCGCCAGTTGGCCCTGCGCTTTATCAAACACAAGTTAAATTTTCGACCCCAGGTAAAGTGTACGAATTTAAAATAGCCGATGCCGATTTTAGTGAAGGTTACAACTGTGGTTACAGCGATGCACAACCAGCAGGGCAAAAACTAACACTCGGCCAGCCAGCTATCGCAGACTGTAATACTATTTATAACTACTTTAGTTTCACACCAGCAATAAAAGGCACGTACATAGTAAGTATTGATTACAGTGACTACGATAAGCCACAAGTGACGATAACGAAGAAGTGATTTTTAGCTATTTAATAGCCCTAGTGGGTTGATGGACTTGTGACAAGGACGTTGTAGGATTTATTCAGCATTAACACCAAGGGGGGTTCGTAGTTTGGGTAGAGTGAAGCGAAACCCAACATGTGTGGCGAACAAAACTATTTTGGTGGTTATTAAATACGTTGGGTTTCGTAAAACTCAACCCGACCTACGTGAGTTTAAAGTCCTTTCTTCACCACATATCTATACGGTGCTTCTTCTGCATCTTTAGCCACCAGGGTGTGATCCATAAACGTACAAAAACTCGGAATGTCGCGAGTGGTTGATGGGTCATCAGCAGTTATTAATAACGTTTCACCATCGTTCATTTTACGAATAGCAGCACGTACCATCATTACTGGCTCTGGGCAGCGAAGGCCTATGGCATCTAATTGGTGATCGGGATTATCAAAGCTCATAATAAATTGGCCTGTTTAATTAAAGTGATTGCTGTGTACGCGAGTGCTTAGGTATAGCAATTAATAAGTTTGGGAGTTTAACGCAATTTTATGTGTAATTTAACTATTTTACTTAATGCTTTTAGCAGTTTCAAAATGCTTTATTTAATAATACGCCCGATCACATAATTACGCTGTTACATGCTTGTTTGATAAAAGGACGTTTTTATAAATTGAAGCTAATAAAAAAGGCGAACTGAATAAAATCAGTTCGCCTTTTTAATCACCAAGATGGTTTTACATGTTTAAACTAATTAGTCTTGAACACGTTCAAATACAGTTGCAATGCCTTGGCCTAAACCAATACACATAGTTGCTAAACCGTATCGTACATTTTTGTCTTCCATTAAGTGAATAAGCGATGTGCTAATACGCGAACCCGAACAACCCAGTGGGTGACCAAGTGCGATTGCGCCGCCATTTAAATTCACTTTTTCGTCAACAACATCCATTAACCCTAAATCTTTCATTACAGGTAATGATTGTGCTGCAAAGGCTTCGTTAAGTTCTACTACACCTAGGTCATCAATTGTAATACCGGCTTGAGCAAGTGCTTTTTTACTTGCTGGTACTGGGCCGTAACCCATAATTGATGGATCGCAACCAGCGACTGCCATTGCTTTAATACGCGCACGAATTGGCAAACCAAGCTCTTTTGCTTTTTCTTCGCTCATTACTAACATTGCAGATGCGCCGTCAGAAAGTGCAGAAGACGTACCGGCTGTTACCGTACCCGATGCAGGATTAAATACAGGGCGAAGCTTTGATAGACCTTCTACTGTTGTTTCTGGGCGAATTACTTCGTCGTCTTCAACTAAGATAAGCGAACCATCTGCATCGTGACCTTCCATTGCTAAAATTTCGCGACGGAAGCGGCCTTCAACAGTTGCAGCTTGTGCACGTTGATGTGAACGGTAAGCAAATTCATCTTGTTGCTCACGGCTAATGCCATGAAGCGTTGCAAGGTATTCTGCTGTTAAGCCCATAGAGCCAGACGCTTGTGCAATTGATGTTGCAAGGCCTGGATGAAAGTCGTTGCCGTGAGTCATAGGTACGTGACCCATGTGCTCAACACCACCAATTAGGTAAGTGTCGCCAGCGCCTGTCATTATTGCGCGTGCTGCGTCATGCAATGCTTGCATAGAAGAGCCACATAAACGGTTAACCGTAACAGCAGGAACGCTGTGCGGAATACCGGCAAGCAATGATGCGTTACGTGCTACGTTAAAGCCTTGCTCTAATGTTTGCTGTACACAACCCCAATAAATATCGTCAATTGATGCTGGATCAACTGCAGGGTTGCGATCTAGTAAGCCTTTCATTAAATGTGCGCTTAAGTCTTCTGCACGTTTATGTTTGAATACACCACTTTTAGAGCGACCCATTGGTGTGCGGATACAATCTACAATTACTGGATTATTCATGATATTAACCTTCCACCTTATAGAAAACACGACCTTCTTCGGCCCACTTGCGAGTTTGTTCAGATACTTGGTAAATCGCACCTAGGTGAGCGTATTTGTCTGCTGCTGCAACAAAGTTAGCTAAACCAGTTTGATCTAAGTAACGGAACGCGCCGCCTCTAAATGGAGGGAAACCAACACCGTAAACTAATGCCATATCTGCTTCTTGCGGTGAGGCAACAATACCTTCTTGCAAGCACAGTAGCACTTCGTTGATCATTGGAATCATACAACGGTCGATGATTTCTTGTTTATCAAATTCTTTTGGTGCGTCTGTAATTGGGCTTAGTAGCTCAATTGCTGTCTCGTCATGAGACTTTTTAAGACGACCGCGACGATCTGTTTCGTACTTGTAAAAACCGGCTTTGTTCTTTTGACCAAAACGTTTTTCGTTGGCAAAAATAGTCACAGGGTCTTTATCAGCACGAGCCATACGCTCAGGGAAACCGTCAGCCATTACGCCAGTACAATGGAACGCTGTATCAATACCTACAACATCAAGTAGGTAAGCCGGACCCATAGGCCAGCCAAATACGTTTTCCATTACTTTATCTACTTTTGCAAAGTTAGCGCCTTCAACCACTAATTTGCTAAAACCTGCAAAGTAAGGGAATAAAACACGGTTTACAAAAAAGCCTGGGCAATCGTTAACAACAATTGGCGATTTACCTAATTTAAGCGCGTAATCAACTACAGCATTAATTGTTTTATCTGAGGTTTTTGCGCCACGGATAATTTCTACTAATGGCATTTTTGGCACAGGGTTGAAAAAGTGCATACCACAGAAATTTTCTGGCTTATCTAGCGCTTGTGCTAGTAAATCAATACAAATAGTCGATGTATTTGAAGTAAGTACAGTGCCTTCTGGCATGTTCTTTTCAAGATCAGCGAGTACTGCTTGCTTAACTTTAGGGTTTTCTACAACGGCTTCAACAATGATGTTGGCACTTTGTAGGTCTGACTCGTTAAGTGTTGGCTTAATTTTGCTAAGTGTTGCCAACATTTTTTCCATTGGCATGTGGCCACGCTTAACTTTTGCACCTAACAATTTAGATGCTTCACCCATACCTAAATCAAGCGCATCTTGTTGGATGTCTTTCATTATAATAGGTGTGCCTTTATAAGCAGACTGGTATGCAATACCGCCACCCATAATACCAGCACCTAATACTGCGGCTTGTTTGATTTCTACATCGCTGTGCTTAGCAAATTTACGTGCTTTACCTTTAATGTATTGGTCAGCTAGGAATATACCAGTTTGTGCAGCTGCTTCTGGTGTACGTGCTAATTTAGCAAAGTTAGCGTTTTCGATTGCCATTGCTTCATCGCGAGTACAGTTTGCCGCTGCTTTAATAGTACGTACAGCCATAACCGGTGCAGGATAGTGGCCTTTGGTTTTACCCATTACCATACCTTCTGCCATAGCAAAGCTCATGCCTTGCTCAACACGGTTTAATTTAAGTGGCTGTAGTTTTACGTTGCGTTTTGCTTGCCAATCTAGCTTGCCAGCAATCGCCAGTTCAAGTGTTGATACACTTGACTCTAGAAGTTTGTCAGCACTAACTACCGCGTCAAACGCACCTACTTTAAGGGCATCTGCTGCGCGGTTTTCTGCGCCTGAGGTAATCCACATCATCGCGTTATCGGCGCCAATGATACGTGGTAAGCGCACTGTGCCACCAAACCCTGGCATTATGCCAAGTTTAACTTCTGGTAGGCCCATTTTAGCTGTTTCGCTTGCCACACGATAATCGGTAGCAAGTGCCCACTCACAACCACCGCCAAGTGCCATACCGTTTATAGCGCTTAGAGTTGGGAATGGTAAATCTTCAATTGCATCAAAAACGTCGGTTGCGTTTTTGATCCACACTACTAATTCTTCTTCAGGTTTAGTAAATGTAGGTAAAAATTCGAAGATATCGGCACCAATAATAAAGTGGTCTTTATCACTGGTAAAAATCATGCCTTTGATATCAGTATTGGCGGCTAATTCTTTTAATGCTGCTGCGCAATCTGAAAGAGTTTTTTGAGATAGTGTGTTTACAGAACCTGCAACACAAAACTTAAACTCGGCGATGTTTTCCTTCAGGAAGCTAACTTCAAAGGAATCGCTTTTATATAACATTATTATTCTCCCTAGTTGACGAACTAAGACTGGTACGATGAGTTTGCATTTCAATCAGTGTGCTTGCTTTAAATTAAAAATGCAACGAAAAATTTAACTCGGTTACAATCGACTGGTTAAAATATAGCTGGTTTGGTGCTAAGGTGGTTGAAAAGTTTTTATTCACAACTTTAATTTTTATTAAAGGACATTATGAAAAAATATTTACTAAGTGTTGCGGCAGCTGCATTCATTTTTCCTCTTCATTCTGCCGAGGCAAGTAACGATAACGATGCATTTTTAGATGCCGAAAAAAAAGTAAGGTACGGCAGTTACCAAGACTTTAAACAAGCGGTTAGTAACCTAAATCATCCGTTAAAACCTTATGTTGAAAAAACGTATTGGCAACGCCATCCGAGCATTAAACATCAGGCAGAAATAGAAGAATATTTAAATATATACCAGCATACGCCGCTTGAGTGGCCGGTGCGCAAAGCATGGTTAGAATATTTAAAAGATAACAACGAAAAGGCGGCGTATATCCGCAACTATCGTGAAACGTCTAATGCGGAGCTTACTTGTACTTATTTAGATTTTCAGCTTGATTTAGGTGCGCCCGAAAAGGCAATTCTAAATCAGGTGACCGACTTATGGGCCGTTGGTAAATCGCAACCTAATGGTTGTGATAGTTTATTTTCTACGTGGCGTAAAAAAGGCTACATGAAAGAAGAAACGGTTTGGAAGCGTGTAACACTTGCTGCACAAGGCGGGACGCAAAGCTTATTACCTTACTTAAAAACTTTATTGCCAAGTAAGGATCGTTACTTAGCTGATTTATATCTAAAAGTGCGAAAAGATCCAAGCACGGCAGCTGGATTATATCGATATAAAAATAAGTCGGCTAAAGAAGGCCAAATAGCAATTTATGGTGTTAAGCGTTTGGTTTGGCGCGATAAAGAGCTTGCTTTAAAAGCATGGGAAAAACTAGAAAAAATATTTAAGTATAGTGATGAAGAAAAAGCGGATGTGTATTACACCTTTGCATTGTCACTTGCCTCTAGCGGGCATAAACAAGCGAGCTTTTGGCTAAATAAAGTGCCAAAAGAGCGACTAGACAGCAAGCTTATTCAGTGGCAACTGGGCAATATGCTCAAAACCCAAGATTGGGAGGGGATTGCTGCATTCTTTACAGGTAAAGAAAATTTAAGCCTTGGTCAGCAATATTGGTTAGCCTATAGCTATGCACAACGTGGCGAGCAACAAAAAGCAGACGACATTTGGAAGAAAGTAGCGGCTAATCGTGATTATTATGGCTTTTTAGCCGCAGCACGTTTGGGGTTGCCCGTTGATTTAAATAATCAGCCTTTAGCAGTCGATAAGGTACTTGTAGATAAAGTGAGTAATGCACCAGGCTTTAAGCGTGCAAAAGCACTTTATGATATTGAGCGCTTTACGTCGGCGCGCCGTGAATGGAATTACTTAACGGATACCTCTAGCGATGAAGAAAAGCTGGCAGCATCACAGTTATCTACCGATTTAGGTTGGCACGACAGTACTATTTTTACTTTAGCAAAAATTAAAGCGTGGGATAATGTAGAGCAACGTTTTCCGTTTGCGTTTCAAGATGTTTTTGAGCGCTACAGTAAACGTAGCAAGATAGATGTTGCTTGGAGTATTGCTATTGCAAGGCGCGAAAGCTCTTTTGCGCCAGATGCACGCTCGCATGCTAATGCGCGTGGTTTAATGCAGTTATTACCAAGTACTGCTGAGTATGTAAATAAAGGCAGTGTGACAAGTAGTCGTTTATATCAACCTAAAACAAATATTAGATTAGGTACTAGTTACTTACAGTACTTAAAAAAGAAAAACCATGGCAATGAAGTGCTGGCAACAGCTTCTTATAATGCGGGTTATCACCGTATAAAGCGTTGGTTACCTGATGACGCTATTCCGGCTGAGTTATGGGTAGAGCTTATTCCGTATCGCGAAACCCGTGATTACGTAAAAAATGTATTTGCGTACAGACAGGTTTACCATACAAGAATGGGCCGAGAAGGTAATGTATTAGCGCCGCTACTTCAAATGAAAATGGGCGGTTGAATATATGATACCAATCGAGCAATAACTTAACACGATAGGTATAGGTATTAATAAGGGGGATGTTTACATGTTAAATATCCCCCTTTTTTGAGCGCTTAGGGTAATACCACTTTTATTAAAAACATGATCATTCTAGCGTATTAAATAACTCAATAACTGCGTTAAAAATTATTTATATAGAACAACTATGTATCATAATTTTAGCCTTGTTATTAAGCTATTTTCTTATCGCTATAATAGATCATTAATTTAATGCAATTGGTATAAGTGATAGACTCATAGCAAGTTAAATTTAACAGATGGATTAACAATGGATAAATTAGCCGTTTTATACGCCGAACATATTGCAACACTGCAACAGCGTACTCGTACAATTTGTAATAGCGAAGGGTTAGAAGGATTAGTAATTCATTCAGGCCAAGCTAAGCGCCAGTTTTTAGATGATATGTATTATCCATTTAAAGTTAATCCACAGTTTAAAGCGTGGTTACCGGTTATTGACAATCCTCATTGCTGGATTGTGGTAAATGGCAGCGACAAGCCAAAACTCATATTTTATCGTCCAGTAGATTTTTGGCATAAAGTACCAGACGAGCCTCGCGACTTTTGGGCTGAGTACTTTGATATAGAGCTACTACTTCAGCCTGATCAAGTAGAAAAGTTATTACCATACGATAAAGCTAAATATGCTTACATGGGTGAATACATTGAAGTAGCGCAAGCTCTTGGTTTTAGTATTATGAACCCTGAGCCTGTACTTAACTATTTTCATTACCACCGCGCTTATAAAACGCAGTACGAACTTGAATGTTTACGCAACGCTAACCGCATTGCAGTAGATGGGCATAAAGCTGCACGCGATACATTCTTTAATGGTGGTAGCGAGTTTGATATTCAGCAAGCGTACTTAATGGCGACACGTCAAAGCGAAAATGAAATGCCGTACGGCAACATTGTTGCGCTTAACGAAAACTGCGCTATTTTGCACTACACGCACTTTGATCCAAAAGTGCCACACACCCACAACTCATTTTTAATTGATGCCGGTGCAAACTTTAATGGTTACGCTGCTGATATTACTCGTACGTATGATTTTAAAAAGCAGGGTGAGTTTGCTGAGCTTGTACAAGCGATGACTGTTCAACAAATCGAGTTAGGTAAAGGTTTAAAGCCGGGTATGCTTTATGGAGATTTACACGTTGAATGTCATAATCGTATCGCACAAATACTTAGTGACTTTAAAATTGTTAACCTACCCGCGGAGGAAATTGTTGAGCGTAAAATTACATCTACTTTCTTCCCGCATGGACTAGGACATCACCTAGGTTTACAAGTGCATGATATGGGCGGTTTTATGAGTGACGAAAAGGGCACACATCAACCATCGCCAGAAGGGCATCCGTTCTTGCGTTGTACTCGCCTGATCGAAAAAAACCAAGTGTTTACTATTGAGCCAGGTTTATACTTTATTGATTCACTGCTTAGTGATTTAGCGCAAACCGATAATAAGCAGTTTATTAACTGGGAAAAGGTAGAGTCATTTAAACCATTTGGCGGCATTCGTATTGAAGATAACATTATTGTTCACGAAGATAGCCTAGAGAATATGACGCGTAATTTAGAACTCGATTAATTTCTATAAAGACGAGTTAGCGAATAAACGTTAAAATATGCATATGAACGGGGCCTTTAGGCCCCATTTTTAATTGAGCTTTTAATATGTCTGAATATAAATATCCTGCTGCTGACGTTTTTCATCAAGAAGAAATAAAAAAAAGTACGTTTATAGTCCACATTGCACACACCCCCGATTTAAATTCAGCAAAAACATTTATTAAAAGCATTGAAGAAAAGTATAGCGATGCACGCCATAACTGCTGGGCACATGTGGCAGGCAACCCCGGTGGCAGCCATGTTTATGGTTTTTCGGACGATGGTGAACCAAATGGCACTGCAGGAAAGCCTATGTTAAATGTGCTGGTGGGTTCGGGCCTTGGCGAAATCACTGCCGTGGTGACACGTTATTTTGGCGGCATAAAATTAGGCACCGGCGGGCTAGTACGTGCTTATGGTGGCTCATTAAATAATGCACTAGTAAAATTGCAAACGGTGCTTAAAGTTCCCAGCGTTGAAATTACTGGGAGTAGTGAGTACAGCATGCAAGGCGCGATTGAGCAGTTATTAAAAACAAAGTATCAAGTGCTTAATATTGATAAGCAATTTACTGCTAATATTGAGTGGGTGATTACAATCGATAGCCGTGAAGCTCAGCAAGCAATCAAAGATATTTTTGATTTAAGTCACGGCGCAGTTGAGTTAACTATTAAAGAGTAATAACCTACACAAATTGCATATAATGCATACTGACCCTATTTAATTTGGTTGATACTACTCAGCCTGAATTTACTAATAATAAAAGCGACAAGCTAAATGCAATTTCGTACCATCATAAAAATTCTTGGCCAACTTGTTGCGCTGTTTAGTATTACCATGGTGCCTCCGGCACTGGTGTCTTTAATATACAAAGACGGTGGTGGTGTTCCCTTTGTTTTAGCATTTATCTTTAGTGTTGTTATTGGCATGATGGCTTATTACCCAAACCGCCATGAAAACGGTGATTTAAAAGCACGTGAAGGCTTTTTAATTGTTGTTTTGTTTTGGCTGGTACTTGGGGCGTTTGCGTCCTTGCCGCTTATCTTTTTACAAGAACCTAACTTATCGCTCGCCGATGCGGTATTTGAAGCATTTTCTGGCTTAACAACCACCGGCGCTACAGTACTTACCGGTATTGAGTATTTACCCAAGTCGGTATTGTTTTATCGCCAGCAACTCCAGTGGTTTGGCGGTATGGGTATAATCGTACTCGCTGTTGCTATACTCCCAATGCTAGGTGTTGGTGGTATGCAGTTGTACCGCGCTGAAATACCAGGGCCTGTAAAAGATTCTAAAATGACCCCGCGAATTGCCGATACTGCAAAGCACCTTTGGTATATTTATGTGTCGTTGACTATTACTTGTATGCTGGCTTATTGGGCTGCAGGAATGGAGTGGTTTGATGCTATATGTCATGCATTCTCAACGGTGGCGATAGGTGGTTTTTCTACTTACGACGCCTCCATGGGGCACTTCGACAGCCCTGTAATTAACTTTATTTGTGTGTTCTTTTTAATTATTGCCGCTGTTAACTTCTCCCTGCATTACGCCGCAGTGGCCAGTCGTAACATACAAGTTTATATTAGAGACCCAGAGTTTAAGGTGTTTTTGTGTATTCAATTAGCGCTGGTGGTTATTTGTTTTACTGTACTTTCCTCTAACGAAATATTTGCTAATGGCGATGAAACCCTCGATCAGGCGTTATTTCAAGCTGTTTCAATGAGTACAACAGCAGGCTTTGCTACTGATAACTTTTCAACATGGCCTTTGTTTTTACCTATTTTACTTATATTTTCGAGCTTTATTGGTGGCTGTGCAGGCTCTACTGGTGGTGGTATGAAAGTAGTGCGCGTATTTTTACTTTATTTGCAGGGCGTGCGTGAGCTTAATCGTTTAGTGCATCCTCGTGCTATATATTCAATCAAGCTGGGTCGTAAGGCGTTGCCAGACAAAGTAGTAGAAGCCGTGTGGGGATTTTTCTCTGCATATGCGCTTGTATTTATTATTATTATGTTAGCGCTTATGGGCACGGGTATGGATAACATAACTGCGTTCTCAGCCACTGCGGCTTGTTTAAATAACTTAGGGCCTGGTTTAGGAGATGTAGCGTCGCATTATGGTGCTATAACCGATGGTGCTAAATGGTTGCTTACCATTGCAATGGTGTTTGGTCGTTTAGAAATATTTACTTTATTAGTGTTATTTACGCCTACTTTTTGGCGTGGATAAACGAGCGGCTTAAGTTTTAAATTACGAACTATTGGGAAAGGGATATGCCAACAAATTTAGAAAAGCTAAAGCATATAAGTGTAGGCAGCTTAGTCGACCTAGAAATATTAACACCTACAAGCAGTAAGCGTGTTAAAACTGAATTAGTTGGTTTACTCGATAAACAGTTTATTATTTTAAATTATCCCAATGCTAAGCGTTTACCTGCAGCGAGTGACTATTTACGTGATGGTGTAATGGTTGTTGTAAGAGCACTGATTGAAGGCAGTGGCGGGCAAGTTATTGCGTTTCGCCAGCAAATTATGTCAGTAGCCTCTCATCCCGCTAAACTCGTCTTTATTAATTTTCCTAAGCAAGTGCAGCTATTTGCGCTACGCTCGCAAACACGCATACCTACCTTGTTACCTGCAAAGCTAAAACTAAGTGACGATAGAGTGCTTGAAGGCCTTATTAAGGACATTTCACTCACTGGTGTAATGTTTGATATTAGAGGCGATCAGCAAGCTGAAGGTATTAAAGATATGCAATGCACTGTCGTACTCAATAGTAGTGATAAAGATTTTGAAGGTGAAATTTGCAGTGTTAAAGAGCATGCCGCAGGTGTGCACTGCGGGATTAAGCTACTAGCAAGCGAGGATGAAATGAAAACCTTTATGAAAGAGCATTTTATAGACCCATCTGCGCTTGAGCCCACCGTTGAATAAATCGTTTTTCGCTTATTTGCAACAAAATGGCGTTTTAAGTGAGTATTTATAAAGTATTTTTTTGTTTTTATATAATTAAAAATATTATTCAAATAAAACAATGTTTTACGTATTTTTTATTATGGCTTGTTTTTTGTTGTTATAGCTACTTCGTTAAAATTAACCTTAACTATTTTTTAAAATCCCTCCTTTTATAGCTCTATATTTTAAAATGTATCTTTTTATATAAACATAACTATTTGTTTTTAATAACTTTAGTTTTTTACCTCTAAAGCGTGTTGCGAAAAGGCAACAGTAATAACTCTGAAAATTCCTACTTATTGTACGTTTTGTTTTTAACTTATTGAAAGTTAATGACTTTTAAATGTTGGCATTTAAGTTGTAATAGTCAGTGTGTACTGAACGAAATCGTGATTCAAAGTGAAATACTTAATCGCACACACATAAATTTGAAGGATACATATTATGAAAAGCATTAATAAAATTTTAGCACTTATCGCTATTGCATCTTCTTCAGCCGCTTTTGCAGCAACAGATTTTGACACACTTGATGTAGACGGCAGTGGCACAATTAGCCAAGCAGAAGCATCAGTAGACGCAAAATTAATGAGCATGTTTTCTGAGCTTGATACTGACCAAAATGGTGAGTTATCAAAAGAAGAATTTTCAGAAGCTTAATTAAAAAGTATTTATCCTGAGTTGCCAAAGACAACCTAAGTAGGCAAGGGAGCTTACGAAAGAGGATAACAAGGAAGTTAAAAATTACGTTTTAAGTTAAACGAAGCAATTTTTTTGATAGAACATTGAAGGATTAAGTTATGAAACATTTAAATAAAGCATTAGCACTTATAGTACTAGCATCTTCTTCCGCTGCATTTGCAGCATCAGATTTTGACAGCCTTGATATCGATGGTAGCGGCACAATTAGCCCAAGCGAAGCGGCAGTCGATACAGATTTAATGGCTGAATTTATTGAGCTAGATACCGACGGTAGCGGCGAGCTTTCTAAAGAAGAATTCGCTAATTACTAATCTTTTTTCAGATTAAACATTTTTCACAGTCAGGGATCTTTGAAAAGGACTTCCCATATTACTAGGAATATTATTATGAAAACATTCAATACAACACTTGCAGTTATCGTTTTAGCATCTTCATCAGCAGCATACGCAGCAGTGGACTTTGCCTCTTTTGATGCAGATGGCGACGGTGCGATTACAATGGAAGAAGCAAAGGTTAACCCTCAGCTTGTAAAGATTTTTGATGATTTAGATACTGATGGAAATGGTGAAATCTCTAAAGAAGAGTTTTCAAAAGTACAGTAATCAATATTCGAAGATACTCCACTAAAGCCGCCTTAGTCAGCGGCTTTTTTGTATTTTAAATTAACTAATTAGCGTAACTAGTTAAAGGAATATAGCACTTACTTGGAATAGTTTTTCTACAACGGTAATATGTTTTTTGTCGATTAAAAACATAATGACATGATCGCCCGACATAATAATTGTATCATCGTGGGCTATCAGTACATCGTCATTACGTACTATTGCGCCAATAGTTGTACCCGCTGGAAGTTTTATGTCGGCAATCGCGCGACCAACAACTTTAGATGTGTTTTCATCACCATGAGCAACCGCTTCTATGGCTTCTGCCGCACCTTTACGCAGTGAATACACGTTAACAATATCACCACGGCGCACATGTGTTAGTAATGCTGATATAGTTGCTTGTTGTGGCGATATGGCAATATCTATTTCGCCGCCTTGTACCAAATCAACGTAAGCTCCACGTTGAATAAGTACCATGGTTTTTTGTGCGCCCATACGTTTTGCAAGCATGGCTGACATAATGTTTGCTTCATCGTCGTTGGTTACGGCAATAAATACATCGACTTGTTCAATATGCTCTTCTGAGAGCAGTTCTTGATCAGATGCGTCACCACAAAAAACGACCGTATTATCGAGCATTTCTGAGAGCTGCTCGGCACGTTCTTTACTGCGTTCAATTAGTTTAACGGTGTGGTTTTTTTCAAGTGAGCGGGCAAGGCCTGCCCCAATGTTACCGCCACCAGCTATCATAATTTTTTTGTACGAACGCTCAAGTTTTTGTAGCTCGTTCATTACTGCGCGTATATGTTTTGTAGCGGCAATAAAGAATACTTCGTCATCGGCTTCAATAACGGTGGTACCCAATGGTTTTATTGCTTTACCTTGACGATAAATAGCGGCAACACGAGTCTCTACATTAGGGATGTGTTCTTTAAGTGCAGATAACGCATAACCTACAAGTAAACCGCCATAGTAAGCTTTTACGGCTACTAAGGAGAGCATGCCATCAGCAAACTGCAATACTTGCAGAGCACCAGGGTAGTCAATTAAACGGCGAATATACTTAGTGACCAGTGCTTCGGGAGCAATGTAATGATCGATTGGTAAATCATCGTTTTGAAATAGTTTTTCGCGGTATTTTAAATATTGCTCTGAGCGAATGCGGGCAATTTTAGTGGGCGTTTTAAAAATACTGTATGCCACTTGGCATGCAACCATGTTCACTTCATCTGAACTGGTTACCGCTATAATCATATCGGCATCTTCAGCACCTGCACGGCGTAATACATCAGGATGCGCGCTGTGGCCCATAACCCCTTGTAAGTCGTACTTATCTTGAAGTTCACGTAATCGGTTACCGTCTATATCAACAACGGTAATTTCGTTTTGTTCGCCAACTAAGTTTTCAGCAAGCGTAGCACCAACTTGCCCGGCACCGAGTATAATTATTTTCATTATTTACCCGTGGTATTGATCATAATTTAATTAAAAAAATAGCCATTTAATGTTTCATAAATGGCTAACTATTTAGTGTACGGCTATTAGGCTTTTTTAACTAGCTTAGCGTAATAAAATCCATCACTTTCACCGGGCAGTAACTGCAAACCTGGCGTTGTTACGGTATCGTTTTCGTGTAGAGGTATATGTTCTACATCATCATTATTAGCTAAAAACTTAGCAACTTGCTGTTGGTTTTCTTGTGGAAGAACCGAACACGTAGCATATACCAATGTGCCACCTGGTTTTAACAGTGGCCAAATGCTATCAAGAATATCGCTTTGTAACTTAGCTAAGTCTTCGATGTCTGATGCGCGACGTAACCATTTTATATCAGGGTGACGGCGAATTACACCAGTGGCCGAACAAGGCACATCAAGCAAAATACGATCAAATAATTTTTCATCCCACCAGGTATGTGGTTGCGATGCATCGCCACATTGTAGGTCTGCACCTAAGCCAATACGAGTTAAGTTTTGCTTAACACGTTCAAGACGAGTTGAGTCGCTATCAAGTGCAAGTACATCTGCATCAGCAAGCTCTAATATATGACACGTTTTTCCGCCAGGGGCTGCGCAGGCATCCAAAATATAGTCGTCTGCTTTAGGTTCTAAAAAGCGGGCTGCCAACTGTGCTGCAGCATCTTGTACTGAACATGCACCTGTATCAAACTCAGGTAACGAAAATACATCACGTGGTTTGGCAAGCTTAATCCCATCAATAAAATCAGGGTTTAAGGTGTGTTCAATATCGTTAGCGCTAAGCATGTCGCTGTATTCTTGCGTGCTAAATTGGGCTTGATTGACACGAAGCCACATTGGCGCTTGTTGCTGGTTTTCTTCAAGTAGTGCTTCCCAGCTATCTGGGTAGGCTGTTTGCACCTGTTTAATAAACCAATTTGGATGGTTGTATAAACATACCGGAATAAGCTTCGCTTTTTCTTCAAGCTCAGCTTGTTGACGCTGAAAGCTACGTAAAATGGCGTTTATCAGCCCTTTTAATCCTAAAGCGCGTAGTTGAGCCAGTGCGTTAACTGTTTCTGAAATGGCAGCATGAGGTGGTACGCGCATATGCTGCAGTTGATAAATACCTACGTATAATAAAAACTGAAATATTCTACGTTTACCTTTTAATGGCTGCTCTACTAAGTGTTGGCAGTAATTTTCAAGGCTCGGTAAGTAGCGTAAAACGCCATAACAAATTTGCTGTAGCAACGCTTTATCTTTAGGCGGCAAGCCTTGGCTTGCAAATGGAAGTTCTTGATTAAGCGATGCGCCTTTATCAACTACGTTATATAAAGTTTCAGCGGCAAGCGCTCGTACGTTTGGAACATTACTCATTGTTTTCGCCTAATATTGTGCCAGGAGTAACCCAGTCACTACGACCATTTAAAAAGTCGTTAATTGCCATTGGTTTTTTACCTTGCGGCTGTAATTGCGTAATACATAAAGCGTGTTCGCCACACGCCACTACTACGCCATTTTTGTCGCTTGATAAAATTTGCCCAGGATCACCTGATTGCAGCATAACCTGCGCTTGATGAATCTTTACTGTTTGCCCACCCATTTGGGTAAAGCACATTGGCCACGGGTTAAAAGAGCGAATGTTTCGCTCGATTTGAAGCGCACTCATGGACCAGTCGATATTAGCTTCCTCTTTAGAAAGCTTTTTAGCGTAGTTAGCAAGTTCATCGTTTTGAGGTTCAGGGGTGATCTCACCATTAGCTAATTTATTAATGGTTTCAATTAACGCATCTGGACCTAGCTCAGCAAGCTTTGTATATAAGCTTGCGCTAGTTTCTGTTGTGCTAATAGGGCAGCGGCTTATATGTAGCATATCGCCGGTATCTAGCCCTTCATCCATTTGCATTATTGTTACGCCGGTTTGTTCATCACCTGCCCAAATTGCGCGTTGAATAGGTGCAGCACCGCGCCAGCGCGGTAATATAGAGCCATGCACATTTAAACAACCTAAACGTGGCGCTTCTAAAATAGCTTTAGGTAAAATTAAGCCATATGCTACAACAATCATAATGTCGGCATTTAAGCTTGTTAGCTCAGCTAGTGCTTCATCATTTTTTAATGACTGTGGCTGAAAAACCGGTAAGTTGTGCTCAAGCGCTAGCTCTTTCACTTCACTGGCTTTTAATTTTTTACCACGACCTGCAGGGCGATCTGGCTGGCTATATACACCCACTATTTGGTGTTCGCTTTGTATCAGCGCTTGTAAATGACGTGCGGCAAAGTCCGGCGTACCGGCAAATATAATGCGTAATGGTTGAGTCACTGAGTTTTCCTAAGGTGCTTATTACTGTTCTGCAAACTTGGCTTCTTTTTCAAGCTTTTTACGAATACGTTGGCGCTTTAATGGAGATAAGTAATCAATGAATAGCTTACCTTGAAGGTGATCTAGTTCATGTTGAATACAAATAGCCAATAATTCATCTGCATCTAGTAAAAATTCTTCACCGTTTTCGTTAAGTGCAGCGACTGTTACTGTTTCTGCGCGATCTACTTTTGCATACGAGTTAGGTACTGATAAACAGCCTTCTTCGCTAACGGTAGAGCCGTCTTTTTTAATGATTTGTGGATTAATTAATACCAGTGGCTCATTGCGCTCTTCTGATACATCTATAACAACGATTCGTTGATGAATATCTACTTGCGTGGCCGCAAGACCAATGCCATTTTCATCGTACATTGTCTCTAGCATGTCTTTTACAATTTGGCGTACTGTGTCATCAACTTGTACAACATCTTTTGCTACAGTACGTAAACGTTCATCTGGAAATCTTAAAACTTCTAACCTAGCCATAGTTACCTTTTTCACTTGTGCTTAATTTAGGGTATTGTATGCTCTTATTTTAGCCATTCGCGTTCACCTTTAACAGGTTTTGGGCAATAATAATGAAAAAACAATACAAGGAAGCTCGATGAAATCTCCACTACTTGCAATCATGCTTACGTTAAGCGCTGCGTTTCCCGCAGTTGCTGATGTACTTAAAATAAAAAAAGACGCACCAAAACAGTATGTTGTAAAAAAAGGCGATACACTTTGGGATATTTCTGGCATCTATTTAGATGAGCCTTGGCTATGGCCTGAACTTTGGCAAATGAATCCACAAATTGACAACCCACACCTAATTTACCCCGGTGATGCATTAGCGTTGATATACGATGCAGATGGAAACCCACGTTTAGTGATCAATAAAGGATATAGAAAGCTATCTCCTCAGGGTCGTATTACACCAAAAGGGCGTGATGCTATTACTACTTTGCCGCTTGAAATGATCAAACCTTATATCAGTTACGAGCAAGCAATGAACAGTGACGATATTAAAGGTAAACCTTATATTTTAGGTGCAAACGAAAATACTAAAACACAAACGCTAGGCCATATTTTATATGTTAAAGGCGACTTACAAGTACATAAAGCATATGCCATTTACCATAAAGGTGACCCCTACACTGACTTAACCGGTGAGGTGTTAGCAACGCGTGCATCTTATGTGGGTATAGCACGTGCTTTTAGAGCGGGCGATGAGAAAAATGGCGTGCCTTCATCATTACGTGTTGAGTCTGTTAAACGAGAAATTCAGCAAGGTGACTTTTTAATGCCGGCAATGGAAGGCCAAATGCTTCCTGCGTACTTTGATATACACCGTCCTTTAGAACCTGTAACAGGTAATATTATTGCTTCACCACGCGAAGTTAGAGAATTCAGCACAATGGATGTTGTGGTGCTAAACTTAGGCAGTGAACAAAATATAGAAGCGGGTCATGTATTAGATCTAGAGCGTCAATCACCAACGGTTATTGATGGTCCTCGTGGCCCTCGTTACCCAGAAGATTCTAGTAAATATGAGAAGCTTTTATCTGATGTGAGCCAATTATTTGGTGATGAGTCTGACGAACAAAACACAACGTGGACCATGCCTAAAGAAAAAGTTGGTGAGCTAATTGTCTTTAAAGTGTATGACAAAGTAAGTTATGCATTAATAACTAAAAACCAGCACCCAATTCGCATTGGAGATATTGCAGTTATTCATTAAGAAGTAGCGAGTCGGTGCTCTAGGAGAGAGCATGGATCAGTCATCTGGCAAGCTAGCCCACTGGCTTGCCTTTTATATGTGTAAAGGGTTGGGTATAAAAACCCTTTTAGCACTATCTACAAACTATTCCCTTGGGTCGTTATTCGACTTATCTCATGACAAGCTTTTACAGCTTGGGTTAACCGCTAATCAAGCGAGTAATTTACTCAACACCAATTGGCAACAAGTCAGTCATTATGAGCAATTAATAGCGCTGAACAACATTACTGTTGTCTGTATTTTTGATGCGCTTTACCCAGAAGATCTCCGGCAGATTGCCAGTGCGCCTTTATTACTATTTTGCAGGGGAGATGTCTCGTTATTATCAACTCCGCAGATTGCAATTGTTGGCAGCCGTAATGCTACACCTACCGGGCTTGAAATAGCCTCAGAATTTGCATACGAGTTAACTTTGGCGGGTATTACGGTTACTTCAGGTATGGCGCGGGGAATAGATGGTGCAGCACACAAAGGCTCTCTTGCTGGTACAGGTAAAACCATAGCGGTGCTTGGTACTGGGGTTGACATTTACTATCCCAAACGCCATAAACTATTAACAGACCAAGTTTTAGAAAACGGCCTGCTGGTGAGTGAGTTTTTACCAGGCACAGCAGCTCATGCGCACAACTTTCCGCGCCGTAATCGTATTATTTCTGGGTTATCGTTAGGAGTGCTTATTGTTGAAGCTGAAATTAAAAGTGGTTCGTTAATTACAGTACGCTATGCGCTTGAACAAAATAAAGAGGTATTTGCAGTACCGGGTTCTATTAAAAACCCGTTAGCGCAGGCAAGTCACTTTTTAATAAAGCAAGGTGCTAAGCTGGTAGAAAACGTGGCTGACATTCTTGATGAGGTGAGTTTCACTTACGACAATAATGTATGTAATAAAGAGCAGCCGATTCAAGCCAATTCTCAATGTGAGGTTTTAAATAGTATTGGCTTTGAAGTAACCAGTGTAGATGACATTGTGCGTCGTGCGCAGTGGCCAATAGATAAAGTACTCAGTAGGTTGCTCGATTTAGAATTAGACGATCAGATTGAGCGAGTGTTAGATGGTTACATCAAGTTAAGCGCAGGAAGGTAATATGTTTGATATTCTTTTGTATCTTTTTGAAAATTACATTCATAGCGAAGCGGATATATTTGCAGAGCAAAATGAGTTAACCGATGAGCTACTGCGTGCGGGCTTTAATAAGCCTGAGATATTTAAAGCTCTTGATTGGTTAGAGCAACTAGCCGATTTACAACACAGCGATGAGTCTCCTTATCTTATTGCTAACCCTAAAGATGCTGTGCGTATATTTACCGATAGTGAATGCAAAAGGCTCAGCACTGAGTGTCGTGGCTTTTTAATGTTTATTGAACAAATAGGCGTAATTAACAATGTAACACGTGAAATGGTAATGGACTGTTTAGCCTCTCTCGATAAACCAACTATAAGCCTAGAAGACTTAAAGTGGATTGTACTTATGATCTTGTTTAACGTTCCTGGCTCTGAAGAAGCATATGAGCAAATGGAAGATTTGATTTTTGATGAACCCAGCGAACTTCTTCATTAGAGATAATTATCTTAATTGTACTCAAATTACTTAAAAGGATAAGCACGGCATTGCTTGTATCTTTAAGTGGTTTGGGTATATTAGGCGAAAATTCACCAACCTATTAGGATCACCATGAGTAAAATCGACCATTCGCTTTTCTCGGCGAACAAGCACGCCCTCGAAAAAGAATACGAGATATGCCCACAGTGTGGTTCAGAGTTAGTGATCCGCAATAGTAAATCTGGCCCTTTTTTAGGATGCGCAAGTTATCCAAAATGCGACTTTATTAGGCCGCTGGCACACCACGACAGTAACGAAATCAAGATATTAGAAGATTCAGCATGTCCTGAGTGTAGCAAACCGCTGGTGGTTAAAAATGGCCGCTATGGTATGTTTATTGGGTGTACGGGTTATCCAGAATGTCATTATATTGCTAACGAAAATGAAGAAAAGCAAAGCGAAGATACTTTGCCTAGTTGCCCTAAATGCAAAAAAGGTCATTTAGTCGCGCGCAGTAATAAGTTTGGTAAAGTATTTTATTCTTGTGATTGCTACCCAAGTTGTAAATACACGCTTAATAATAAACCGGTTGAACATCCGTGTCCTGAATGTGACTGGCCTATCGTCATAGAAAGAAATATGGCAAACGGCATATTATTGCAATGCCCACAAAAAAGCTGCATGCATAAGCTCACCCCAACTGAATAACGTTTAATTATATCTGGAGACTACTTTGTCAGACCTTTCAAATACGCCCACTGCAATAACATGCTTAACGCAAGGCGAAGTTATTTTATACCCAACAGAAGCTGTATATGGTTTAGGTTGTGATCCAGATAATCAACAAGCCGTTGAGGCACTATTAGCTATTAAGCAGCGCCCGGTTGAAAAAGGGCTTATTTTAATCGCTGATAACTACGGACAATTATTAAAATACGTAGATGATGCAAAAATACCAATGGATAAACGCGCTGATATTTTTTCGAGTTGGCCTGCTGCAATTACATGGGTTATGCCTGCATCTAAAAATACGCCTAAATGGCTCACAGGGCAGTTTGATACCATCGCGGTAAGAGTAACAAACCATCCAACAGTAAAGCGTTTGTGCCAAGAGTTTGGTAAGCCATTAGTATCAACCAGTGCAAACTTAACCGGTCAAGAAACGGTAATTAGTATTGAGCAAGCCAAAGCGCAATTTACAGAACAAGTTGGCTTTTACATTGACGAGCCGTTAGGTGGCAATACTCAACCAAGCACAATAAAAGACGCCATGACGGGCAAAATATTTAGAGGTTAATATGCAAAGCGAATTATTAAATCAAGTAAAAGCATACTTTATGGCTTTGCAAGACACTATTTGCCAAGGTTTGGAGGCTGCAGATGGCAGTGCTAAATTTATAGAAGATAACTGGCAGCGAGCAGAAGGTGGTGGTGGTCGTACACGCGTAACCACTAATGGCACTGTAATAGAGCAAGGCGGAGTTAATTACTCTCATGTATTTGGCGCTTCAATGCCAGGTTCGGCAACAGCGCACAGACCAGAGCTTGCAGGACGCAGCTTTCATGCGTGTGGTGTGTCGTTAGTTATTCACCCTAAAAACCCTCATGTACCAACAAGTCATGCCAATGTGCGCTTTTTTATAGCCGAAAAAGAAGGCGAAGAGCCAATATGGTGGTTTGGTGGCGGATTTGATCTCACTCCTTTTTATCCAGTATTAGAAGACGTACAGCATTGGCATCAAGTTGCTCACGACATTTGTGCGCCATTTGGTAGTGAAGTTTATCCAAAATACAAAACATGGTGCGACGAGTACTTTTATTTAAAGCACAGAGATGAGACTCGCGGAGTAGGCGGTTTGTTTTTTGACGATTTAAATGAACTTGGTTTTGAAAAGAGTTTTGCGTTTATGCAATCGGTGGGTAATGGCTTTTTAGATGCTTATTTACCTATTATTGAACGTCGCAAAAATGACGAATACACAGAGCAACAACGTGATTTTCAGCTTTATCGTCGCGGACGTTACGTAGAGTTTAATTTAGTATGGGATAGAGGCACTTTATTTGGATTACAAAGTGGCGGGCGCACAGAGTCCATATTAATGTCTATGCCACCACTTGCACGCTGGGAATATAACTATAAACCAGAGCCAAGTAGCCCAGAAGCTAACCTATATCAGTATTACTTACGCCCGCAAGAGTGGCTAACTAGTAAACCAAGTGAGCTGATAGCCAGAGAATGGCAATTATAAAAATTAAACAATAATCAAAAAGGCGCTAATTAGCGCCTTTTTGCATTGTGGCTAAATATAAATTTAATGCTGATTGATCATGTGCGTTGCTAGTTGAGAGAATGATTGCTTTAATCCTTCACGTAACAACGGATTGTCTATTTCTATATCCAGCGTTTTATTCATGCAGTACATCCACTGATCGCGCAATGCTTTATCTACAGTAAAAGGCATATGTCTTTTACGTAGCATTGGCTGGCCATGTTTTTCAGTAAATAGGTTTGGCCCGCCTAACCAACCAGATAAAAATTCAAAAAATACTTGGCGAATTCGATCTAATGGCAGAGGATGCATATCATATAACGGTTTAGCGTATTCATCTGACTCCATTATGTCGTAGAATCGATTGGAGATAGCTCGCGCCCCTTTCTCTCCACCTATTATTTCATACGGTGTTTTTTCAGGAGTAGGAGCCTGTTGCTCGGGAGCCGGCTTAGATTTAGAAAAAAGTCGTTTAATCATATTACTTATCATTGTTAATAGGCAGTTTATAGCTGCAAAGAGGTTGCTTTAAAATGGACAAATATGCGGTTTTTGGAAATCCAATTAAACATTCAAAATCCCCCGCGATACATAAACAATTTGCTGTATCACTGGGTGAGCAAATCGACTATCGCGCAATATTAGCACCTATCGATAACTTTGAAAAAACAGTATTGTCTTTTTTTGAGCAAGGCGGTGTGGGTGCTAACGTTACAATGCCATTTAAAGAGCAAGCTTATGCGATGGCTGATGAGCTTACGCCATTAGCCAAAATAGTAGGGGCTGTTAATACATTAAAAAAACGAGATGATGGCTCATTACTCGGTGATAACACCGATGGTGTGGGCTTTGTAAATGATTTACTCGCTAATGAAGTAGCCATAAGTAATAAACGCATTTTAATCATAGGTGCGGGCGGTGCTGCTCGAGGGGTTATTTTACCTTTGTTAGAGCATAACCCTCAGGAAATAATAATAGTTAATCGCACAGCACAAAAAGCCAAAGAACTCGCAGAGCTGTTTACCCAATATGGACCAGTATCTGGCTTTGGTTTTGATGATTTACCGGTAAGCGATTACTCATTAATTATAAACTCTACCTCTAGCAGTATGAATAACGAACTTCCAGCACTTGATAAAAAACACATAACTAACTGTGAAGTCGCTTATGACATGTTTTATTCACTGCAAAATACCATTTTTATGAATTGGATTGCACAGCATAATATTAACGCTAAGCTTTTAGATGGCAGTGGCATGTTAGTTGGCCAAGCTGCTCAAGCATATTATGTATGGCGTAATAAAATGCCAAAAATACTTCCCGTCGTTGATGCGCTCAAACAAGGAACGCTTAAATGAATCAGGCAATACAATTTATAGATAGGCTAGAGTTTAGAGAGCCCGATCATCAGTTAGTATTTTTTGCACAAGTTAGTGGCATGCTTGTGGAGTGTGTAATAGAAGTAAATACACTTAAACTAACAGACGAAAGTCACGCAACAGAGTATTTTGAAAAGTATCGTTTTGATTACGAAGAACGTGCCGAGGAGCTTATCGAAGAAGAGAGCTATAACTCGGCAGGCCAAATTGAAGTAAGCTTATTAACTTAAATTAGCTATTTCAGCTAAGTACTCATCTTTAAGTGATACATAGTTATCGGCAGATATTTTTAAAAAGGCAAGTTCTTGCTCCGTTAGAGGGCGGGCTTGCTTAGCCGGACTCCCTACATATAAGTAACCAGACTCTAAGCGTTTGTTTGGTGGTACCAAAGAGCCGCCACCTATAATTACATCATCTTCAACAACCACGTTATCCATAATAATAGCGCCCATACCTACAAGTATACGGTTTCCTAATATACATCCGTGCAGCATTACCTTATGACCTACAGTTACATCGTCACCTATAATAAGTGGATAACCATCTGGATTGCTTTTAGTTGCACGAGATAAATGCAATACACTGCCATCTTGTATATTGGAGCGTTTACCAATACGTATATAGTTAACATCGCCTCGGGCGGCTACTAAAGGCCAAACACTACTATTATCACCTAAAGTAATATCACCAACCAAAACTGATGACTCATCAATATAAACAGACGAATTAAACGAAGGAGTTACACCTTTATAAGAACGGATTGCCATATTTAGTACCTTTTAGATAATAGTTATTAGCTTTGAGTGTATCAGCAAGGTTATTTTTGTACCATAAAAGGCACCGTTTGGTTACAAAACTATCAGTTTCAGGGGGTTTAGTTCAGATACTGACCGAACAGCATCTTTTTTTACTTTTTCTTTAAAAAAGTACTTGCGTAAAAATCTGTTCTCCCTATAATGCGACCCCACTGAGACGGGAAACGCCGAAGCATAGCAAGGCACGAACTACTCACAGAGTTAAATAAAACTTCGGTTTTAAATTATCGAAAGAAAGTTTAAAACAAAGTGTTGACTCGAAAAATAAAGGGTGTATTATTCGCATCCCTTGAGGCGCTAAAGCGGCTCAAACGTTCTTTAACAATATAAAGCAATCATCTGTGTGGGCACTCGTACAGATTGAGTTCTAACAGCCAAACTACTTAGGTAGCGAGGCAAACAAATTAGAGTCTCAATTGAAAACTGAGTGACCAACAGAATAGTTATTTCGGTAATTATTCGGCACAGTCAATTCAATATCGAAAGATATTAAAAAATTCAGAATTCATTGAGCTGTCGAAAGACATAAAACTTTTTAATTGAAGAGTTTGATCATGGCTCAGATTGAACGCTGGCGGCAGGCCTAACACATGCAAGTCGAGCGGTAACAGAAAGTAGCTTGCTACTTTGCTGACGAGCGGCGGACGGGTGAGTAATGCTTGGGAACATGCCTTGAGGTGGGGGACAACAGTTGGAAACGACTGCTAATACCGCATAATGTCTACGGACCAAAGGGGGCTTCGGCTCTCGCCTTTAGATTGGCCCAAGTGGGATTAGCTAGTTGGTGAGGTAATGGCTCACCAAGGCGACGATCCCTAGCTGGTTTGAGAGGATGATCAGCCACACTGGGACTGAGACACGGCCCAGACTCCTACGGGAGGCAGCAGTGGGGAATATTGCACAATGGGCGCAAGCCTGATGCAGCCATGCCGCGTGTGTGAAGAAGGCCTTCGGGTTGTAAAGCACTTTCAGTCAGGAGGAAAGGTTAGTAGTTAATACCTGCTAACTGTGACGTTACTGACAGAAGAAGCACCGGCTAACTCCGTGCCAGCAGCCGCGGTAATACGGAGGGTGCGAGCGTTAATCGGAATTACTGGGCGTAAAGCGTACGCAGGCGGTTTGTTAAGCGAGATGTGAAAGCCCCGGGCTCAACCTGGGAACTGCATTTCGAACTGGCAAACTAGAGTGTGATAGAGGGTGGTAGAATTTCAGGTGTAGCGGTGAAATGCGTAGAGATCTGAAGGAATACCGATGGCGAAGGCAGCCACCTGGGTCAACACTGACGCTCATGTACGAAAGCGTGGGGAGCAAACGGGATTAGATACCCCGGTAGTCCACGCCGTAAACGATGTCTACTAGAAGCTCGGAGCCTCGGTTCTGTTTTTCAAAGCTAACGCATTAAGTAGACCGCCTGGGGAGTACGGCCGCAAGGTTAAAACTCAAATGAATTGACGGGGGCCCGCACAAGCGGTGGAGCATGTGGTTTAATTCGATGCAACGCGAAGAACCTTACCTACACTTGACATACAGAGAACTTACCAGAGATGGTTTGGTGCCTTCGGGAACTCTGATACAGGTGCTGCATGGCTGTCGTCAGCTCGTGTTGTGAGATGTTGGGTTAAGTCCCGCAACGAGCGCAACCCCTATCCTTAGTTGCTAGCAGGTAATGCTGAGAACTCTAAGGAGACTGCCGGTGATAAACCGGAGGAAGGTGGGGACGACGTCAAGTCATCATGGCCCTTACGTGTAGGGCTACACACGTGCTACAATGGCGCATACAGAGTGCTGCGAACTCGCTAGAGTAAGCGAATCACTTAAAGTGCGTCGTAGTCCGGATTGGAGTCTGCAACTCGACTCCATGAAGTCGGAATCGCTAGTAATCGCGTATCAGAATGACGCGGTGAATACGTTCCCGGGCCTTGTACACACCGCCCGTCACACCATGGGAGTGGGTTGCTCCAGAAGTAGATAGTCTAACCCTCGGGAGGACGTTTACCACGGAGTGATTCATGACTGGGGTGAAGTCGTAACAAGGTAGCCCTAGGGGAACCTGGGGCTGGATCACCTCCTTATACGATTTAGAACTTATTTGTTCGTAGTGTCCACACAGATGATTGTTATTGTAAAGAGAACAACACTTATTGTTTTGGGTCTGTAGCTCAGCTGGTTAGAGCGCACCCCTGATAAGGGTGAGGTCGGTAGTTCAAATCTACTCAGACCCACCACTTCTTGTCTAATCAAGAAGATGGTTAAAACAGTAAGTACCAGCATATGTGGGGCTATAGCTCAGCTGGGAGAGCGCCTGCCTTGCACGCAGGAGGTCAGCAGTTCGATCCTGCTTAGCTCCACCACTTTTACTTCTTAAAAATAAATATTCTTTATCGGGCCATTAACCGCCTGAGAATAGAGTGTGTTTAATTTTGAGAGGTTTTTGTATCTCTTGCTCTTTAAAAATTTGGAAAAGCTGATAATAAAATTCTGATAGATACTTTGTATTTATCAAGAGTTTTCAAAAGTAAAAAAAGAATGGTAGCAGTACCATTCAGTGCCATTTAGTTAACTCTTATGAGTTGATTGATTGGTATCTACTTTAGTATTCAATATTAACTTCTGGCGAAGTTAAACTGTCACAAAACAAAGACCCGTTTGGGTTGTATGGTTAAGTGACTAAGCGTACACGGTGGATGCCTTGGCAGTTGGAGGCGATGAAGGACGTATTAACTTGCGATAAGCCTAGTCAAGCTAGTAAAAAGCGCTTGAGACTAGGATTTCCGAATGGGGAAACCCACCTGCTTGCAGGTATCGTTAACTGAATACATAGGTTAACGAGGCGAACGCGGAGAACTGAAACATCTAAGTACCCGTAGGAAAAGAAATCAACCGAGATTCCGAAAGTAGCGGCGAGCGAAATCGGAACAGCCCTTAAGCTTATTATGTGTTAATGGAAGGCTCTGGAAAGTGCCACGATACAGGGTGATAGTCCCGTACATGAAAAGACATTTTAAGTGAAATCGAGTAGGTCGGAGCACGTGAAACTTTGACTGAATATAGGTGGACCATCATCTAAGGCTAAATACTCCCAACTGACCGATAGTGAACCAGTACCGTGAGGGAAAGGCGAAAAGAACCCCTGTGAGGGGAGTGAAATAGAACCTGAAACCGTGTACGTACAAGCAGTAGGAGCCCACTTGTTGGGTGACTGCGTACCTTTTGTATAATGGGTCAGCGACTTATATTTTGTAGCGAGGTTAACCGAATAGGGTAGCCGTAGGGAAACCGAGTCTTAACTGGGCGATTAGTTGCAAGGTATAGACCCGAAACCCGGTGATCTAGCCATGGGCAGGTTGAAGGTTGAGTAACATCAACTGGAGGACCGAACCCACTAACGTTGAAAAGTTAGGGGATGACCTGTGGCTAGGAGTGAAAGGCTAATCAAACCGGGAGATAGCTGGTTCTCCCCGAAATCTATTTAGGTAGAGCCTCGGACGAATACTTACGGGGGTAGAGCACTGTTAAGGCTAGGGGGTCATCCCGACTTACCAACCCTTTGCAAACTCCGAATACCGTAAAGTAATATCCGGGAGACACACGGCGGGTGCTAACGTCCGTCGTGAAGAGGGAAACAACCCAGACCGCCAGCTAAGGTCCCAAAGTCATAGTTAAGTGGGAAACGATGTGGAAAGGCCCAGACAGCCAGGAGGTTGGCTTAGAAGCAGCCATCCTTTAAAGAAAGCGTAATAGCTCACTGGTCGAGTCGGTCTGCGCGGAAGATGTAACGGGGCTAAACTATGCACCGAAGCTGCGGATTCAGAATTTATTCTGAGTGGTAGGGGAGCGTTCTGTAAGCGGTTGAAGGTGTACCGGGAGGTATGCTGGACGTATCAGAAGTGCGAATGCTGACATGAGTAACGATAATGGGAGTGAAAAACTCCCACGCCGGAAGACCAAGGGTTCCTATCCCATGTTAATCAGGGTAGGGTAAGTCGACCCCTAAGGCGAGGCCGAAAGGCGTAGTCGATGGGAAACAGATTAATATTTCTGTACTCGATATAATTGCGATGGGGGGACGGAGCAGGCTAAACAAGCATGGCGTTGGTAGTCCATGTGAAAGTGAGTAGGTTGGCGACTTAGGTAAATCCGGGTTGCTATTAAGACTGAGACACGAGACGAGTCACTAAGGTGATGAAGTTGTTGATGCCATACTTCCAGGAAAAGCCTCTAAGCTTCAGATTATATGGAATCGTACCCCAAACCGACACAGGTGGTCAGGTAGAGAATACTAAGGCGCTTGAGAGAACTCGGGTGAAGGAACTAGGCAAAATCGTACCGTAACTTCGGGAGAAGGTACGCTCCTATCTGTGATGAGACTTGCTCTCTAAGCGGACGGGAGCCGCAGTGACCAGGTGGCTGGGACTGTTTATTAAAAACACAGCACTGTGCAAAATCGCAAGATGACGTATACGGTGTGACACCTGCCCGGTGCCGGAAGGTTAATTGATGGGGTTATCCTTAGGGAGAAGCTCTTGATCGAAGCCCCGGTAAACGGCGGCCGTAACTATAACGGTCCTAAGGTAGCGAAATTCCTTGTCGGGTAAGTTCCGACCTGCACGAATGGTGTAACCATGGCCACGCTGTCTCCACCCGAGACTCAGTGAAATTGAAATCGCAGTGAAGATGCTGTGTACCCGCGGCTAGACGGAAAGACCCCGTGAACCTTTACTACAGCTTGGCACTGAACATTGAACCTACATGTGTAGGATAGGTGGGAGACTTTGAAGCAGCGACGCTAGTTGTTGTGGAGTCAACCTTGAAATACCACCCTTGTAGTTTTGATGTTCTAACGTTGGCCCCTGAATCGGGGTTACGGACAGTGCCTGGTGGGTAGTTTGACTGGGGCGGTCTCCTCCTAAAGAGTAACGGAGGAGCACGAAGGTTGGCTAAGTACGGTCGGACATCGTACGGTTAGTGTAATGGTAGAAGCCAGCTTAACTGCGAGACAGACACGTCGAGCAGGTACGAAAGTAGGTCATAGTGATCCGGTGGTTCTGAATGGAAGGGCCATCGCTCAACGGATAAAAGGTACTCCGGGGATAACAGGCTGATACCGCCCAAGAGTTCATATCGACGGCGGTGTTTGGCACCTCGATGTCGGCTCATCACATCCTGGGGCTGAAGTCGGTCCCAAGGGTATGGCTGTTCGCCATTTAAAGTGGTACGCGAGCTGGGTTTAGAACGTCGTGAGACAGTTCGGTCCCTATCTGCCGTGGGCGTTTGAGAATTGAGAGGGGTTGCTCCTAGTACGAGAGGACCGGAGTGAACGAACCGCTGGTGTTCGGGTTGTCATGCCAATGGCATTGCCCGGTAGCTACGTTCGGAACTGATAAGCGCTGAAAGCATCTAAGCGCGAAGCAGGCCTCGAGATGAGTTCTCACTAGACTTTTAAAGTCTCTGAAGGGCCGTTGAAGACTACAACGTTGATAGGCAAGATGTGGAAGTGGTGTGAGCCATTAAGCTAACTTGTACTAATTACCCGTGAGGCTTAACCATACAACGCCAAACGCGTTTTATGCGACAGTTTAGACAGAAGTTAATATGACTAAAGTAGATATTTACTGAAAGACTTAAAAAATATTATCAGATATTTTCCAAATTCAGTTAGTGCGCAGAAATACGTATTAACGCCCAAATTTGCTTGGTGACAATAGCGTTTTGGACCCACCTGACTCCATGCCGAACTCAGTAGTGAAACGAAACAGCGCCGATGATAGTGTAGCATTTGCTATGTGAAAGTAGGACATTACCAGGCTTCAAATAAGAGAAACCCGTTACAGCAATGTGACGGGTTTTTTGCTGTCTGGGATTTAGTAAATAGCCAAGAGCCCAAACCGCACTCAGCAGTGAAACAAAACAGCTCGAAGGCGAGCCCCGGCCGATGATAGTGTAGCATTTGCTATGTGAAAGTAGGACATTACCAGGCTTCAAATTGTAGAAAGCCCGAATCTAACGATTCGGGCTTTTTTACGTCTGCAGAAAATTGAAATGTGCGCAATTAACATACACTCATATCGCGACACAAAGGTAGTGTAGCATTTCACTGTGGCTCTCCACCGCTGTGGGCACTACGACACTACCAGGCTTCAAATTTTAGAGAGCCCGACTAGAAATAGTCGGGCCTTTTTACGTCTGCAGAAAAGTAAAATGTGGTGAATTACTCACATATCACATTATAATTTAGCTAATTTACACTCTACCAAACACTTATATTAAGCACTCAATCTCGGTGAACGAGATAAATTAAGAATCAGTTTGATCCCCTACTTAGTTGATAAGTATCTATATAAATACAGTTAAGCTCTATCTCAATAATACTAAATGGGATTGAGGTAAAAACAGTGTTACCTAGGTGCTTAATACTCTTATAGAACACATATATTGTGCCAACATGTAATTCATTGACTATAATGATTAATCCTAGGTCGCGGTAAAGAGCGCTACTTAAAATAATTAAATAATTGATTATCCGAACTGGTGAATTATTTCCTTGTCAGCATAATTAATCTTCATTGTACTTTGCATAATTCAACAAAGGATTTAATTTTCTCTGATGCGATATAAAATATCTTGGTGCTTACTTTTTACCACTATGCTTACTCATTTTTCAGCTTTTTCTAATGAGTTAGAATTTTCTGGTTATGCTCGAGTTATTGGTGGTTACTTAGACGAAAAAAATGTCGAATTTAAGGGATATGAAGACAGTATTAAATTTTCTCCATCTAGTTTAATTGGATTCCAAGGCGAGTATCAATTTGATGATAAGTGGTCTGCAACAGCCCAAGTTTTGCTAAGAAGCAATAACACAACAGCTTCTGATAACTCAGGGTTAGAGTGGTTATATTTAACATATACGCCAACTGATAATATTCAGATAAAACTCGGAAAATTACGCACACCTTTTTTTACTATGAGTGACTTTTCTGATGTTGGTTTTGCGTACCCATGGATCAATCCACCTCAACAAGTCTACGATACTTATTTATTTAAAACATTTAATGGCATAGATGCTGTTTATAAATTTGGTGCAGAAAACTTTGATTTGAGCTTTGAAGGTTACTATGGTGAAGAGTCGGGTGATATAGGGATTGGCGCCTTAAGAACGGGCTTTGAAGTTGATAACCTTTTAGGATTCATTGGTAAGATTAATATTGAAAACTTAGAATTTAGAGTCTCCCGTTATAATGGGAATATCAAGCTTGATATTGATGAGATAAGACAGCTAGAAAATGTGCTTAATAGCCTTAATTTTACAAAAAGCGCCAGCTCGGTAAAAACAAAAGGTAGAGCACATGCAGACCAATTTGGCGTAATTTACGACAATTTAGATTATTTTTTTAGAGGTGAATGGGTCCGCATTAAAACTGATTTAGGGATAGTGCCTATAATTCAAAGCTATTATTTAACTGCCGGTGTTAATCATGCTCCTTTTACTTACCACTTAACATTTGCAGATAGCGACGTAGAAACTCGTTCTGCTGAAAATGAAATTCCGTTAGGTATTAATAGCGACTTAGATCAACTTGCATATGGGTACAATCGTATTTTTGATGAATCTACGCCTGATTCAATTAAGAGTTGGACGGTTGGTGTACGCTGGGATGTGTTGCCAAACCTTGCCTTAAAAGCTGAGTTTTCAACCCTAGAAGGCGACGATGTAAAAGACTCGTTTTTCGTTACTCCTGATGACTCTGATTTTGATAAAAAAACTAATCTTTATCTTATTGGTTTGGATTGGGTGTTTTAATGATATTTTTTAAACCTATTAATAACATTAAAAAAATAATGATGCTCTTTGTAGTCGCTAGTAGCCTATTAGGTTTTAGCGTTTCAGTTTATGCAGAAAATACAAACCCCTCGAACGTCATTATTGTAGTAAATACCACAGATAAAAACTTATCTTTTAGTAAGCAACAAATTCGCCATATTTACATGGGCGGAGCTATGAGCAGACAATTTAAAGCAGTTAACCTATTTGTCGGCAATCCGCTTAGAATAAATTTTAACACTAGGATGGTAGGTCTTACTGAATCTAGAATACAAGCTTATTGGGCCCAAATGCGATTCACGGGGCGCAGCAAGCCCCCTGTTGAATTTGAGTCTACAGAAGAGGTTATAGAGTACTTACTAACCGTCGAAGACTCAGTAGCTTACCTTCCAGCAGGAATTACTATACCTAAAGAGCTCACCATAATTTCACTAAATTAAAAGTAAGCCGTTTAGTTAGAAAAGCATCAATTGCACTGAGTTATTTTGAAGTTATTGTTAGTTCTTTAAATAATATTTTCGCTTGTTCAATTGCGTGTGGTAGTTGGGCAATGCACACTGGTTTTGCAAAGTAATAGCCCTGCATTTCATCACTACCATTTGATACTAGGTAGTTAGCTTGATCGGTTGTTTCAATCCCTTCGCTACATATTTTTAAACCAAGGCGTTGGCCTAAATCGAGTATTGCTTGTAATACTGCAGTGTCTTTTGCTGAGCTTGCATATTGATTTACAAACATTCGATCTATTTTTAATGTATCAATTTCAATTTTAGTAAGGTAACTCAATGAAGAGTAACCTGTGCCAAAGTCATCTAATGCAATTGAGCCTCCCATAACTTTAACTTGATTAAAAAATTGATTGGCGTTTTCAAAATTTTCTAAATAGCTTGATTCTGTTATTTCAAACTGAATATTTGAAATATCGACGCTATGTTCAAGTAGTTTACTTTTTACAGTATGAATGAAGTTATGATCTTTTAAGTCATGGCTTGAAAGATTCATGGAGACGAGTACATTATTCCCCATAAGTTGTTTCAGCATTTGCATATCTTTAAATACTTGTGTGATCACCCATTGAGTAATCGCTTTTATTTTACCTGCTTGTTCCGCTATAGGTATAAACTCACCAGGAGAAACAAAGCCTAGCTCTTTGCTTTGCCATCTTATTAAGGCTTCTAAGCCTTGAGCTTCGCCTGTATTCGACATTTTAAGCTGATAAAATAACTCAAATTCATTTTTCGCTATTGCGTGAGATATTAAGTTAGCGACTTGCGCTTTTCGTTTGTTATCTTCAAGCATTTTATGGTGGAATATTGTATATGCGCCTTTGCCTTTTTCTTTTGATGTGTACATTGCAATATCGGCATTACTGATAAATGTATTTATATCAAATTCAGCTTCTTTGGCACTCGCAATACCAATACTAATACCCGCTGGTACGTCCCACTCATTTATAGTAAATGGCTCTTTCATACCCTCAATGATACTTTCAGCAATATCTATAACAATAGATTGCTCAGTGATATTAGGTAGCATAATTAAAAACTCATCACCGCCTAAGCGTGCAATTATGTCGTTACTACGCAGATAACTTTTCACTTTTTTAGCCACAGCTTGTAAAAGCATATCTCCGGTTTCATGGCCTAGGGTGTCGTTAACGCCCTTAAAGCTATCTACATCAAAGAACATAATCGCAACGTCTCGGTCGTTACTTTTACTACTAGCTAGTTCGAGTTTGAGTAGGTCCATAAAAAACATGCGATTAGGTAAACCTGTTAATATATCGTAGTTGGCGAGGCGCTCCATTGAATGCGTTTGTACTAAAAGTTGTGCGGTGTGTTTATGATTGGTTTGAACTTGGGAGTCAATTGTTTGTAGTAATGCATTAATGTCGTTACCAAGTTGAGATACTTCATCATGACCAGTGACTTGGTATTGAAGCTTATAATTTGTTGATTTTTCAACTTTCTGTGTGAACTTCGAGAGCGCTAAAAGTGGGCTTAATAAACGCTGATATATCCAAAATGAAATAATAATGGTGAGTGCAATAATTAAAACAACAAATGGAGCTGCACTATAAAAAAGGCTAATTTTACTTTCATTCAATGGCTTTTTAAAGTCTTGCACAATGAGCAAATATCCAATAGGAAACTGCTCCTCCCCAATTGCCTTTAAGGCCACTAGTCCTTCATTGGTTATTGTAACCGCATAAGGTAAATCTTTTGGTTGAATACTTATAAGTTCAGGCTTAAAGCTCTCAAGCTCTAAATAGTTAGGGTGGACATACGATTGGATTAATTGCCAGTCAGCGTCAAATACATTAACAAACTTAATGTGTTCATATCGATCAAAACCGAGCAATTCGGTGGTTATAGAGAACAAATCAACTTGCTCAGACATAACACGTAATAAGCTATCTGAAATATTTGAAGACATTGCATCTAAGTTTTGCTTAACAGATTGGCGATATAAATCTTCGTGTTCATTAATTGCGAGGAAAAAAACTAAATTTGCGCTAAATATAATTAAAACCGTTGTTATTATAATAAATTTATATCGAATACTATGAAGCATCAAATCTAACCCTTAACCATCATTTAATTATGTTTTAGTTATTATTGTGTAATCAGGCAATCCATAATTACAAAAAAGTTACTGACTACGCCCTTTGTAGCACTAAAAGCCTAACATTGAGAATGCTTTTAAATTCATATACTAAATATAGCTGTTTATTTAATTTTGTACTGACTTACTTTGTTGCAATTTCATTCTTGGTTTAATAAGTGACCTGTGTAAAACTACCTAAGTTAATTTAGTAAATCAGGTGACATGAATGTCGAATATTAAAGCTTGGAAACTTATAAGCCTGTTTTGTTTGTTCGCAGTGCTTATGGGTTGTCAATCTAAAGAAGAGCAGCTGCAACAAACAATTCAAGAGTCTATTAAAAAAGCAGATACAGAGCTGTCACAGCTTGGTACTGCGCTTGATAATGGGAATGTGCGCAATGCTGTATTACTTAAAGAATATGGCGAGCTCCTTAAAAAACAACAACCAGAGCTTACAAAAGTTGTTGATGTAATTACCCTTGATGCAACACGCCGAGGCGCACTTTATAGTGGTTTAACACAGCGACTTAAAGATATTAAAGGAACTTACTTAATTCCTCCTTATGAAGATACGTTGCATAGCATTGATTTGTTGCGTGATGCGTCTAAACCTACGCTATTTTCTGATGCGTTAACCGATCCTATTAATATGCTAGCTGATATGTCCAAAGGCACTTTAGCGCGTGTAGGCGCAATTAGTAAGCAAGCTGAAGGTGAGGGTGTTGGTAACCAAATGGTAGGTAACCCTAACTATGGTAACTGGCAAACAAATAGTAATGGTATTAGCTTTTGGCAATGGTACGGCATGTACCGTATTTTAGGCGATGTATTTGACCGTGTTGAATATGGTAGTTGGAGCAAGCGCCGAAAGTATAGTTATTACAATGACTATGGCCGTTCGCGTTATTCAAGCCCTAAACAAATTAAAACCCAAAGCGCGCTAGAAACACGCACGCGCCAAACATACCAACGCCAAGGTAAGCAGTTTACAAGCCCTTATGCGAGTAAAAAAACAGGTGCATCCGGTTTAAGCCGTAGTAGTTATACGCCACCAAAAAGCCGCAGTAGTTATTCTCGTTCGAGCAGTTATAGCAATAGCTCAGGATCGGTGCGTGATAGCGGTAGCAGAACCTCTCGTGGCGTGAGCCGTGGTAAGTAAAAGAATAAAGTTGGAGTTAGAATAATATGTATGAATTTAATGGAATAACTATGTGGTCGCTACAAGCATTGGCGATTGATTTTGCAATTATTGTTTTATTATTTGTAAGCCTAAAATATATAAAAGGCTGGGTTTCAAACTTACACGCAAATGATGAAATAACAGAGCGTGATAACTTTGCTTTTGGTATTAGCTTTGCCGCTGGTTTAGTGGCACTGGCGATTGTATTAACAGGTGTAAGTAGTGGTGCTTTTGCTGCAACACTGCAGCAAGAAGCACTGCAAATGTTAGCTTACGGCGCATTAGCAATTGTACTTATTAAGTTGGGTCACTTTTTTCAAGATAAAGTAGCGCTTCGTAAAGTAAGCCTGCACGACGAAATAGTTAAAGGTAACGTTACAGCTTCAATTATTGATTTTGGTCATGTTGTTAGCGTTGCAATAGTTATTCGCTCAGCACTTTTATGGGTGGCTACTGATGGCTGGCATGGCCTTCCAATTGTAATTGCTGCCTTTATTATAGGTAGTGTTGTATTACTACTTGTTAGCCAATACCGAGTGCAGTTATTTAAGCGTACAAACAAAAGTGGCGACTGCCTACAACAAGCAATTGTTGATGGTAACTTAGCTGTGGGTATTCGTTACGCTGGATTTTTAATAGGTAGTGCATTAGCTATTACAGCTGCAACGGGTGTTGCGCCATACGCTGCTGATAACATTAATGCGAGTTTACTATACTGGGCTATTAGCGCTGTAGTGAGCCTTGTCGCATTTATTATTTTGCACTTAGTGACAATTAAAATAATTTTATCTGGTTGCGATATTTCCGATGAAGTTAATCGTCAAAAAAATGTAGGTGTAGCAGCTATTTCTGCGGCAGTATCATTTGCTGTAGGTATCACTATGGCAACCTTACTAGGCGCATAATCAGTGTCATCAACCAACACTCCCCCAAGTAAGTCTCGCTTACTTGGGCACGATATATTACTAATTACTGTTATGGCCGTGCTTGCTGGGTGCGGCCTTATTTATGAATACTTACTATCTCATTATGCGGGGCGTGTACTTGGCTCAGTAGAAAGCGCTATTTACGCCATGATCGGTACTATGATTGTAGCAATGGGCTTAGGCGCTTTTTTAGCGCGCTGGTTTAAAGATGCATTTACCGCTTTTGCTTGGCTAGAAAGCATTATTGCTTTGGTTGGCATGGGCTGCATTTTAGCGATAGCGGGTGTAATAGCTGTAAGTTATTCTCTTCCTCATTTATTTTCGAGCATTTTTAATTTACCCCCAGATGTTGTACTTAATGGTTACGTATTTCAAAAGCTACAAGAGTGGTCACGTTTTCTACCTTATGTTTTTGGTTTAATACTGGGCTTATTTATTGGTATGGAAATACCGCTTATAGCGCGTATTCGTCAGCATGTTTATGGTCGTTTTTTAGAAAACAACGCAGGGACTATTTATGGTGCCGATTATATTGGTGCTGGTATTGGAGCCGCCATTTGGGTAAGCATCATGCTCTCAATGCCTATAATGCAAGCTGCGGCGTGGACGGCGTTATTTAATATTATCGCTGGGCTCGCGTTTTTATGGCGTTACCATGCCCATGTGCGCTTTGCTAAGGCACTTTTAGTTTGCCATATAGTACTGTTGGCATTGTTTGGCTTTATTTTAGTATTTGGCAGTAGCTGGATGAACAATCTAAGTAATGTTTTATACAAAGATAAAGTAATTTATTCGCAAGCAACCAAATACCAGCACGTAGTTTTAACCGAAAGATTAAGCAAAAACCAACCTCAGCCAATTACAGATTTATATTTAAATGGGCGTTTACAGTTCTCAAGTATTGATGAACAAATATATCATTCAATGTTGGTTTATCCTGCAATGCTTGCCTCTAACAGACACGACCGTGTATTAATAATTGGTGGTGGTGACGGGTTAGCGCTTAGAGATGTTTTAAAATGGCCTGTAAGCGAAGTAACGCTAATAGATTTAGACGCGCAGCTTCTCAATTTATTTGGTCATAAAGACGGTGACTTTACGCCACCAGAGCACATCAATAAGCGATTACTACAGCTAAACAATAAATCGATGCATGACTCGCGGGCCAACATAATTGTGGGTGATGCATTTTTAGAAGTTGAAAAGCTACTTGACCAATCTAAGCAGTTCGACACCATCTTAATTGACTTACCGGACCCAAATCACCCTGATCTAAATAAAATGTACAGTGACTACTTTTATAATCATGTACGTCAGTTATTAGCACCCGATGGCGCAATGGCGGTTCAATCAACTTCACCTTACCACGCTAAAAAAGCGTTTTTAAGCATTGCTAAAACAGTTAAAGCCGCAGGGTTTGAGTATGTTGAGCAGTATCAGCAAAACATACCTTCGTTTGGGCAGTGGGGCTGGACTATAGCCACTAAAATGGGTCAGTCGGCCAGTGGCCGTATTAATGATGCGACGGCTATGCCTGTGCCATCAAGGTGGATCAGTAAAGAATATTTATTGGCAAGTTTTGTATTTCCTAACCACTACTTTGAACAAGTTAAAAGTATTGAGGTCAATAGGTTAGGATCTGGTCAGTTGTATGATTACTACCGAACTGCATGGCAAATAGAAAGCGAATTGTATAAAAACTAATAAAACATGGTTGACATAATATGTCGACCGTGAGAATCTTAACTCAGACATAATATGTCAAACGACAAAAGGCAGAGACATGGAATTAAATGAACTTTCAATAAAATTAGCTTCTTTTGAAACTGAAGGCGCTAACTTTGAGTCTTTCTTGATTGCCAACCCAGGCGAGCAAGATGTTTTACAAGTCATTGTTGATGGAAATGATGAACTTCCAATTTTTGTTACACAAACGCAAGAGCAGTTGTTATGTATTAGCTACTTGTTTGACGAAGATGAAGTTAAGAGTGAATTACGCAACGAGTTAAACGAAACATTACTACGTTTAAACGTGCCAATTCCACTGAGTGCATTTGCTAAAATCGATAACAAATACGCGATTTTTGGTGCACTGTCGGTAAATTCATCATTAGATGACGTTACCCACGAACTAGTGACATTAGCCGATAACGCTATCGATGCACTAGAAGCCGTGACCTTGTATTTAAACGATTAATAGCCAGTTAGTGGAGTTAAGATTATGAGTATTTTAAAAAAATTATTTACAGCAGTACGTGGCGGCGCTCGTGAAGCAGGCGAAGCAATTGTAGACAAAAATGGCATCCGTATTTTTGAGCAAGAAATTGCAGACGCGCAAAATGCACTTCACCGCGCTAAAAAAAGCCTTACAGAAGTAATGGCTAAAGAAATGCAAACTAAGCGTAAAATTAGCGCTGTAGATGCATCAATCGCGGAACACGAAGCGTATGCAGGCCAAGCGCTTGAAAAGGGCAACGAAGCGTTAGCATTAGAAATTGCAGAAAAAATTGGTGACTTTGAAGCTGAAAAAGCCGAAAACGAGCAAGTATTATCTGGCTTTAGTAACCATATCGTTGCGCTTAAGCAGCAAGTTAAAGATGCTGAAAAATCAATTAAAGAGAATCAGCGCCAGCTTACAATGGTTAAAACCACTGAAAGCGTACAGCAAGCAACAATGGCTGTTAACAGCACGCTTAATACAAACAGCTCGTCTATGACATCGGCTCGTCAATCGCTTGAACGCATTAAACAGCGTCAACAAGATCGTAGCGACCAGCTTGGTGCTGCAAAGCAACTTGAGTCAGACGTAAATGGCGATGACTTAAAAGCAAAAATGGCTGAAGCAGGCATTGGCGACACAAGTCCAAAAAGTGCTGATATTTTAGCTCGCATCAAAGCGAAGCAAAATAGCTAACCATTACGTTTATACTTTAAAAAGGTAACCGAGTTTTGCTCAGTTACCTTTTTTGCTTAGAAGGCAGCCTTCCTATGTTTAATTTTTTCAAATCTAAAAAAGAGCCAGAGCGTCAGCTTAATCATCCGAGCGAGCTTAAAAAAGGCGACATGTTTAGCGTTATCGACTCATTTGCTTATCCGGCATGGTTAAAAGGTGAAACGCTACGTGTTACTGATATTCAGACTTACCAATATCAGCACAGCAGCGATACTGAATTTGTACTTGAGACAAATAGCGGCCAAGTTGTATTTTTACAAATTGAGCAAGATGACGGCGAGCAGTGGGCTAACTTTTCTATAAAAATTCAGCGAAACGAAGTTGAAGAGATATTTGGCCTTGATGAGTTTGCGCGTATTTTTGATGAAGAGTCGTTAACCCACATTACAGTGCAAAATACACCAGAGCGCTTTATGCCGTTTTTAGCTAAAAGTTATCAACAAAGCGAGTCGCCTTATGTGTGTTATTTCCATAATAAAGATTACCGCAACCAAACATTGCCTCGCTATGAGCAAGAAGGTGGTGAACCATGCGAAATGATTTGTTTAGCATCAGATAATGAAGGCTTTGGTTTAAATATCGAAATTTGGGATGGCGGCGAAACCGAAGTATCGCTAACGCTCATGCGTCCAATGTCAGACATTATAGACTTGTTTCCTGGAGATGCTAAGTGAGTGATGCTAAAGACAAGTGGTTGCGTCAGGAACAAGCTGTACGTGCCACACAAATGGCATTTGATCTAAGCAGCGAAGTTCAAAAGCTGATAAAAAAGCAAGCTATTGACCAAGAGTTAACGCCGTCAGATATGATCCGTAAAATACTTGGCTTAGATGTAAAATCTAAAAAAACGCGTCAACGTTTATCGTTTAATTTAAATGATGATGAGATTGCGCAACTAGCCAGTCGCTTTGATGTCCCAAGTGATGATAAGCGAGCCGTAAAACAAAAAGTAGCTGACTTACTAATTGCTCACACTAAAAAAACTAAGTAGTTGCACTAGATTATTATGAATATTACTCTAATTGCTTATCTACTTATTTTTGCGTTGTTTGGTACTGCGGCGAGTTATTTTGTACGCTTTATTTATGCATATTGGGTGCTTAAAGCAATGCCCATGAAGTACATTATAAAAGCGGGTATTTGCGTAGTGCTGGTTGTTGTAATTTCAGCGTTAATTCCGTATTTAAGTTAACGCTGAGATTAAATTATACGCGACCGTTTTTATTTTATATCAAACGACTGGCATTGGTGATTAATACACAGCGATTGCACTTCAAGTACAGGAGAACAATCGGTTAAGCCTTGTGCTTTATTTTGTATTTTTTCTTGTTTTGTTATTTGTTGAGCAAGCTGTTCTGCTTCTTCTTGAGATGTGTTCAGCGTTGAATAAACAGCATACTTACTCGGTCCGCCGCATGCGCGGGCGCCCACTTCAAGTACTTTACACTGAAAGCTTGCGGTGCAGCTGTTATTACTCACCATGTTACTAAGATCATAGTTTAAGTCAGACAAGTTTTTATTTTGCTCATTTGACGTCACAGTACTAGCACAACCACTTAGTAATAAAATGCTGCTAGCAATGCTTAAAATTGATAGTTTAATTGCTGATGGTAAACAACTCATAACGTTATCCTTAAAATGCACTTACCGCTGAACCTTCAAGTTTAACACATTTATTTTCAACACACTGCGTGCTTGGCGTTGTTAAATGCTGACAAATGCTCATCATCCCTTTTTGTGAATTATAACTACTTTCAAGCTTAGTAATTTTGTCGCTAAGGGCTGCTACTTGTTTTTCAGACGCTGATTTTGTTGAATACACAACAAAGCTGCTTGGCCCGCCACACGCGCGACTGCCTACTGCACTTATTCTGCATTGAGTGCTGGTATCACATTGCTTGTCTGTAATTAGCGTATTTAATTCGGCTTTAGCTGTTTTTATATCGTCTATTGAAACGTTTTTTAAATCAGCTTTTGGTATTTTTTCAGCAACTACGTTCTTTTTAGTATTTTCTTGTAATTGAGTGTTTTCTTTTAGCTTTTGTAGCTCTTGCTTTGGCGCTTCAGTTTCTGAGGTTATTGTTACTTGCTGCGTTTCAGTTGGCGTTTTATCTAAGCATGCAGTTAAACAAAGTGGTAAAAGTATGGCTAACAATGGGGTACGCATAACAAACCTTGATAGTGATGAAATATTCATCACTATCATACACGGTGCATTTTTTACGGCAATAAAAACTATATTATCAAGTAATTAAAGCCGTGCAAAATATCGTTTATTAAAGTCCACCCTGCGTTAGTTTGGTGGGATTAAGTAGCTTTTCGAGTTCACTGCGTGGTAAATCGGTTTCTTGTTCGGCTACATCAATAATAGGGCGGGCTTCCTTATAAGCCTGCTTTGCTATTTTTGCTGCTTTTTCATAACCGATCACCGGATTGAGCGCAGTCACTAAAATTGGATTTTTAGCGAGTGCTTTATCTATATTAGGCTGATTTACTTTAAAGCTGGCAATGGCTTTATCGCCCAATGCTTGTGCGCTATTGGCAAGTAATTCTATGCTTTGCAAAATATTATACGCAATGACTGGCAGCATAACGTTTAGCTCAAAATTACCCGCTTGGCCTGCTACTGTAATGGTCGCGTCGTTACCGATTACTTGTGCGCTTACCATGGCTGCGGCTTCTGGTATTACCGGATTTACCTTGCCAGGCATAATAGACGAGCCTGGTTGAAGTGCTTCTAACTCTATTTCGCCTAAGCCCGCAAGTGGCCCTGAGTTCATCCAGCGTAGGTCGTTCGCTATTTTCATTTGTGCTACAGCGAGTACTTTTAATCGCCCCGAAAGCGCTACTATGGCGTCTTGTGAGCCGATGTTATAAAAAAAGTTACTACTAGGCGTAAATCTAATGCCTACATTGGCACTCAGGTTTTCTGCAAATTTGGCTGCAAACTTAGGGTCTGCATTTATTCCTGTTCCAACAGCTGTACCGCCTTGTGCCAGTTCGCATACACGCTCTAAGCTATGTCTAATTCCTGCTGCGGCATGATTAACTTGTGACTGCCACGCACTTAGTGTTTGATCAAATGTAACAGGCATTGCATCCATTAAATGCGTACGGCCCGTTTTAACTATATGGCCTACTTCAGCTTTTTTCTTTTCTAGGCTTTGCGATAAGTTTTCAAGCGAAGGAAGTAATTCATACACTACATTTATTGCGCTACTGAGTGCGATAGCAGTAGGGACTACATCGTTAGAACTTTGCCCCATGTTTACATCATCATTAGGGTGAATGCTTTCACTGCCTAATCGGCTAGCAAGCGTTGCAATAACTTCGTTGGCATTCATATTTGAGCTTGTGCCCGAACCTGTTTGAAAAATATCAACGGGGAAATGCTCAACATGCTCGCCATCAATAATACTTTGACAAGCTTGCTCAATAGCATTTGCTTTGTCTTTACTTAAATGGCCAAGCTCGCAGTTACTTTGCGCAGCAGCTTGTTTTATATAAGCCAGTGCAGTGATAAATTGCTTTGGCATAGATAAGCCACTAATGGCAAAGTTATTAACTGCTCGTTGTGTTTGCGCCTGATAAAGCGCATCAGTAGGTACTTGTAGCTCGCCCATGCTGTCTGATTCTGTTCTAAAGTTGCTCATAAGTGTGCTCCTTAAAAAGGGTTGAATTCGTGACTAAGAATACGAGCTTCACGCTCAAGTATTAAAAATTGTGCAGTATTGTTATGCACCTTATAAAACCGTTTTAATGCTAATAATGGTTTGTATAGCTGCTCTAAACATTGTTTACGAATAGCATTATGTATAAGAGGGTCGCACATTTTGTTCATAATTTCATGGTGTGTGCGCCTAAGATAAAACTCTTGAAGCAAGGGATTATGTTGTTGCTCAAATTTTTTGGCGACGTTAAGGGCGGTTTCTATGTAGTCGGCAACGAGCATGGGTGCATGCATGCCAGGTCTTAAGCAATGACAAGAGCGTTCTTGATGGTAACGATGCTGGGCATAATTTGAAGACATAAAAAAACCGACTCAACTTAACGATAATAGTTATCATTACATTTAATCGGTTTCAGTGTAAACAGTTATTATAAAAATTATTTGCGATACTAATTTGAGTATTAATTGTAGCCAAGAATAAATATCTGATCTGTTTCATGTTTTGTCATCGCCTGTTGATTATGTTTAGGGTGCGAAAGTAAATCGATTACTGTAGCTCTCATATCAACGGCGTAACTATGATCGTCGGCGGTTTTTTCGGTTATAGCAATGGCCGCGTCTACAGCGGTATAAGGGGGTATATGCATAATTTTATCCTTTGAAATTTAATATAAGTTAAACCCTTTAGTGGGTTAACAATATAAAAGCATATTACGTACCAACCATAATGAGCCAGCTCAACCATATGATAGTTATAGTATTTAAAAATTACCTTTTTTTCATCACGACAAAATAAGCTAAATTTGCTTTACTGTTGTGCATTAATCTACAATTTTGGTGCACAGTAATGACAAAGCCATTTTCACAAGCCTGTGAAAACAATAAAACCCCTATTTTAGAGCAATTAAAGGACGTATTAAAAAATACTAAAACAGTACTCGAAGTCGGATCAGGAACCGGCCAGCATAGTGTGTTTTTTGCAGAGCAATTACCACATTTACAATGGCATACAAGTGATCGCGCTATAAACCACGAAGGGATTAATTTATGGCACCGCGAAGCTAATTTAGCTAATTTACATGCACCACTTGAGCTTGATTTAAATAATGAATGGCCTGTAGATAAGGTTGACGCTATTTATACTGCAAACACATTTCATATTGTAAGTTGGCAATTAGTTGAACGTTTTTTTGACGGTGTTAAACGTCACTTAAATAGCGACGGTATGTTGTGTATTTACGGACCATTTAAGTACCAAGGTGAATTTACCAGCCCAAGTAATGATGACTTTAGTGCCTTTTTAACAGAGCGCGATCCGTTAAGTGGAATAAGAGATTTTGAAGCAGTTGAACAGCTAGCTAAGCAAGCAGGGCTTACGCTTATTAGCGATACTGCCATGCCTGCAAATAATCAGTTACTCGTTTTTAAACGGCAGTAATGAGCTACATTGCTCTTTATATATATCAATATGGCCGCGTTCACGCTTTAAGTAGTCGCTTATTGCATTACTGAAATCGCCATCAACAATATGGTGAGCAGAGTAGGTAAGTACGGGTTCAAATCCGCGTGCTATTTTGTGCTCACCTTGTGCTCCCGAATGAAAGCAGCTGAGTTTATGCTTTATTGCAAACTCAATACCTTGGTAATAACATAATTCAAAGTGAAGCGAATCTACTTCCTCACTTGCTCCCCAGTAGCGCCCATAAAGCGTATTCTCACCTACTAAACTAAGTGTTGCAGCAATCACGTTGTCGTCTTTTTTGGCCAGCATAATAACGAGGTTATTAGCCATTAATGCATGTAAAAGCGTAAAAAACTCCATATTTAAATAGCCCAAATGACCAGATCGCTTTAAGTAGGTACGCTGATAAAACTCACAAAACAATTGCATTATCTCGGGCGTAATTTGCGTTCCTTGCAGCCATTCAATATCAATATTTTGTTGCGCTATTTTAGCTCGCTCTTTTTTAAGTGACTTACGTTTTCGTGAGTTAAGTATTTGCAAAAAATCGTCAAAGGTTTCAAAACCTTTATTAAACCACTGAAATTGCACACCCACTCTTAGCATGGCATGTTGCTCAGTTAATGATGTTGCTTGGGCTTGGTCGCAAAAATTAACATGCCACCCCGACCACCTTTGCTCAGCACTGTGTATATTAAGTTGCTCTGTAATGTACTGATACACCGCATTTGGGTTAGCGTGCTCGATAGCAATACGCTTGCCTTCAATAGGGCTAAAGGGAATGCCAGATAGCCACTTGGGATAATATTCTAAACCGTGTTTTTCGTATGCCTCAGCCCATGCCCAGTCAAATACGTACTCGCCGTATGAATGACTTTTTAAATACCCAGGTGCAAGCGCAATGAGCGTATCATCTTCAAAAATAGCGAGGTGATGGGGCTGCCAACCGCTTTTTTGTGTTACGCATTGGCTTTGCTCAAGGGCATATAAAAAAGCATGTTGAGTAAATGGTTCATCACCAAATAAACGTTGCCACTGCGCCTGATCAATCTCATTAATACTGCTAAACCATTGGTGCGAAAACGTTCCCATGACTACTTACCTTGTAGTTGTTCTAAGCTGTTCTACGTTTTTAATAAACGTACTAATTTGCTTTTTAAGCTCGGTAAAATGAGGATTATAAGTTAAGCGTTGTAAAGCCGGATAGTGTTTTAAGTTGGCGCTTGTACGCTCTCCTAGTTGTGGATTTTTTGTTGTTTTACATGTTTTATACAGGGACTCGTCGTTAATAAAGCTGCCACAATTACGATAGGTTGCGTTAATTCCATAATGTGGATTTTGCGGTGAGTTAACAACAGCAATATGCGACATACCATGAACTTTTTTACACTGAGGCGTTGTGCACTGCGGATTATTTACTGTGTAGTCACTAGCAAAGTCTGGCGGTAAAATATCAGTGCTTCCATAAAGTACTAAAGTATCGAGCGGCTTATATTTTACTGAATTATCTTTGTGTAATGCACTTAATAATTTTAGCGTGGCACGCGTATCTATCGTGGTATCAATATCGCTAAGTACACTAAAAATAGGTAATTTAAGTGCAGAGCGTTTGTTTAAGCTACTTACGCTTGCAAGTGACATTGCATCGTACGATGCGGCAGCTGCATTTAAAGGAAATGATTCATACTTAGCAAAGTCTACATCGGCGTCTTTATCTATCCAATTAACAAAGGGTATGGCATCAATCCACTTTGCTATCCAGCCGTACTTATTATGTGGCTCAGAGCCTGGCGAATAAAGCATAAGCGCTTTAATTTTGGGTGAAACAATGTGCTTGGTTGCGTAATCAATAAGTAACGCTGCACCGGTAGAGTAACCTGCGAGTATCACCTCATCAAAGTCTTGTACCGAGCGTTTAATACCGTATTTTATTGCCTGTTGCCATTGGCTAACCTCTACATTGAGTAATGCACTTGCGGCGCTTCCATGTCCTGGTAATAAAATAGTACGCACAGTATAGCCTTGTTGATAATACACTTGTGCTAAATCGTGATACGTAAAGGGGGAGTCAGTTAGCCCGTGAATTAGTAGTGCAACTTTATTACTATTTGGATGCGTAAGCTCAAAAGGGGTAATAATATCTGCAATAGTAGGGTCAGGTTTTCGCGTACCTTGTGTTACTAATTGCTGGTACGTTTGTGTAATAACAGGGCATGGCATATCTGCACGTGGATTGGTTTTATTTATATGTTTATATGCAAAATCTAAGTAATCGTTAAATGGTAAAAGTGCGTGGTAATTAAAGCGCTGGTGGTTGTGCTCTTTTTCAAAGCGTAATAAGCCTTGTTGCTTACTTTTTGTTATAAATTTAAAGTCGCTCGCCTGCGAGATACAGTTTTGAGCGACAGCAATATGCGAAAAAACACTTAAAACAAAACCAAAAGCGACTCTTAAAACTATTCTTAAAATTAAACCACTATTGTTCATTAACTTCTGCATATTGGACAAGACACTCGGTTAGCTTAATGAGTTCAAGCGGTTTTGCAAGGTGCTGGTTAAATCCAACGGCTTGTGCATGTGCTTTATCCTCTGGCATAACGTCGGCAGTTAAAGCAATAATCGGGAGCTCTTGTTCAGTTTTAAACTGGCGGATCAGTGCCGTTGCTCTATAGCCATCCATTACAGGCATTTGGCAATCCATAAGCACTAAGTCAAAATGCTGCTTTTTAACTATATCAACGGCCAGTTCGCCATTTTCTACTATATACGGCACAATTCCTAACGAGCCAAGCATCGCTTTAATAACCATTTGATTTACTGGGTTATCCTCTGCGACCAAAATATCTAGCGAAGTAATATTAGTATTATCAAATGTAATAACATGTTCTTTTTTAGGTTCTGTTGTTTCTAATCGCATTGAAAATGTAAAAGTAGAGCCTTTATTTACTTCACTTTTAAGTGTTATGTCAGCCCCCATTAATTGGCTTAACTCTTTCGCTATGGTTAAGCCAAGGCCTGTACCACCAAACTGCCTTGAGGTAGAACTATCCGCTTGGGTAAATGCGTTAAATAATTTTTTATGTTGGCTCGGTTTTATACCTATGCCGGTATCACTAACGGTTATAACTAGCTGTACTTTATTGGCGGCAGTAAACTCTGTTTCTATGTTTAAAGTAACGCTGCCTTGGCTTGTAAATTTAATCGCGTTACTACATAAATTAAGTAATATCTGCTCAATTCGCATAGGATCACCAATAAACCAGGTATCTAAAGGTAGCTTTGAGTTAACTTGCCATTTAATACCTTTGTTAACGGCGCTTTGCTCAAACATATTGTTTATGCGTGTTATTAAAGCACCTAAGTCGAATGCAATAGATTCAATAACTAACTTTTGGGATTCTATTTTTGATATATCAAGAATGTCATTAATTAAGTTTAATAAGCTTTTAGATGCTGAGTTTATTTTATCTAAATAGCCAATGAGTGTACTTGCATTGTCTGTTTCTCTAGCAAGTGAAGAAAAACCAATAACGGCGTTTAATGGTGTGCGTATTTCGTGGCTCATATTCGCTAAAAATTGGCTTTTAGCCTGATTAGCTAAATCGGATTGCTTCTTTGCTTGTGCGAGTGAGTGTGTACGCTCTGCAACTTGACGTGTAAGCGCTATTTGTTGCTGATTAAACAGCAGTAAAACCATTAAAATTAAAGAACATACGGCAACTTGAAGTATGAGTAATAATAAAGTTAGTTGACTATTATGTTGTGTTAAAAAGCTTTCTTTAAGGGCTAGTTTTACAATCCATTTTTGCCCTGCAAAGTCCACATCAAACGACATTAAGCGGCTGCCTTTCGCTTGCTGAACATTTTGAGAGTAATTACTATAAAACGGCGGAGTGTTTGTATCTTCGTATATACCAATCGAAAACATATCAGACTGTTCTTTAGAAATTGCCTGCTCAATAATACTACGCACTAAAAACACACCAGTGGCATAGCCTTTAATTGTTTTTTCATCACTATGCTGGGAGTACACAGGGGCAAATAATAAATAGGCTGGTTTAGGTTGTTTGGTTTGCACCAACTGAATTATTTTAGTTCCTACTGGCATGTACTTTATAGCGGGGTTAAGCAGAGAGTTTTTTCGATCAGGGTTTGAAAATACATTAAAGCCAATAGCTTTTTGATTACCATTAAAAGGAGCTATGTATTTTACTATCACAAGGGGATCGCTACTTTCAAGAGGTTCGCCAACTACATCAATATCTAAATGATAAATGTTTGATATTTCTTGGGCAAAGACGTCGCGTTGATCTTGAGGTATTTTTGCGTTCCACGATAAGGCGTTAATAAATGCGTGTTGAGTTAGTAACTGGCTAGCATAAGAATAAAAATCTTGCTGGCTTAGCATGGGAGATGACTGTACCTGACTTGCTAGACTCTGCACTGCGATAATACTACGATTTGTATATCTATAAAGGCTGTTTTCTATAACATGGACTTCACGTTCAGCAATTTTAATAGTGTTTATACGATTTTCTTGATCGTATAACTGCGTTGTTACCGCGACTGATAAAAATAAAATAGAGCATACTGCAATTGTCGGAAACGCCGATATATTATGTTGATTAGACTTTTGTGGTAATAAAGAAAGTAAAAGCGGAGTCGCAATTAATACTCCTAATGTATCACCAAGCCACCAGTAAGTAACATTCTTCCAATGATTATCAACACTGTAAACCGAGTTGAATTGGCTTAAGGCAAATACGCCAAAGTTAGCCGAAATTAAGCTGACCAATATTGCTATAACAAGGATAAAATAAATTATATTCTTGCGCTTTTTAAAGCGCAGTGGGTGCCCAAGCCAATACTTTAAAAGAGCTGCGCCGACCATTGCCTGTATAACAACACCAAAGGCGATATACATAGCCTCGTTAAATGAGTTACCGACCAGGACTAGCTCATGAGCTGAACTGTCAAAAATATTAAGGTTAAAGGCAATTGCAGCTACAAATAAAGGCGGGATAAAGCGCCACCACCAAATATAACAACCGACTAGTGCTATGCCGGCAGGTAACCAAATTGGAATTATTTGCGAGTTAAAAGCAAGTTTAGTGAGTGCTATGCCGACTAAAAAATATGCTAAAGCAAACATGATGTAAAAAATAATGGAATGATTTTTAGAGTTAAAATTTTTCACATAAGGTCCAAGCAATTATTATTGTCGTTTTGAAATATCAGTATAGCTAACAGTAAGTTATTTTGGTTATTTTTATAAAGGTAACTGTTTTTTGCTAAATGACTGCTTTAACACAACTGTTGATTCTATATTTGCGATACAGCTTAAGCCACCTAGTTGATGTTTCACAAACGTTTCGTAGCTCTCAAGATCATGTGCAATGATTTTTAATAAATAATCATAGCTCCCTGATATTACACAACACTCTAATACATGTGGTAATTTTTCTACATGTTGCTCAAATTGCTCTGCAGCACTTACCGAGTTTTGGCTTAATCGTACAAACGCATATACCAACACATTAAGATTAAGTGCTTTGGGATTTATGGCGGCGTGGTAGCCGGTAATAATGTTTTCTTGCTCTAACTTTTTTATACGCCTTAAACAAGGTGTATCCGATAGGTTAATACTGCCAGCTAAATCTGAAACCGACATACGAGCTTGGCTTTGCAGTGCAATGAGTAATTGCTGGTCTTTTTTATCTAACATAGTTGTCGGCTTTTATTAATTATTTTTATATTTGTAGTGATTATTGCTAAGTATTGCAGTTTTTACTAATTTTTTTGGCGTTTTACCCTCATTGAACTCTGTTAGGATTTAACTATAAAAATAATAGAGCACACCAATGAACACACATACCGCTATTTTCGATCACTGGATACGAACAGAGTTTGTCACTTTAAATAGTGAATTAGAGCAGCTTTATTGGCAGCAAACCGATAAAGCATATGTAGAAGGAATAGGTGAGGCCTTAAAGCAACAATTAGAAAAAGAAGGCAACGCACTAATTAGTAATTTATTAGCCGAGGGAAACACAGATCAAGGTTTTGATAGCGCTTTTGACTTACTCGGTAACGTAGGATTATTTATGGCAGCGTGTAGGCGCCATGAAATTACTGAGCCAAGCAGAGAAAGTACTTCTCCACTAATTGAAGCCTCAGCGCTTGCTATGCATATAGGCGCATCCATTGGCGTAACCCCTCGTTTTGCTACCGCCCACTTAACTACTCATAACAAAGCACTTAACGGTATTTATAAACGATTTACCAATTTACCTGATGAAAAGCTGTTTCTTGATTATAACACTCAAGGTATTTTGGCCTATAAACGTGCAAGTGATGCTTTATTAAAAATATTGCCGTTAGGTATTTCACACCCCTTGTGTGGTGAGTTATTAAAAGTAGCTAAACAAGCGCTTATAGATGTAATTGAGTCAAACAATGCACTTTATTCTGAGCTCGATACAGATCGCTTTTTTAACTGCGTTCGCCCTTATTATAAACCGTACCGTGTAGGTAAAGAGGTTTACAGAGGGGCAAATGCTGGTGACTTTGCAGGTATTAACGTGATTGATATGCTGTTAGGGCTGTGTAGTGCAAACGAGCCTAGTTACTCGCAAATGCTGGTGGATAAGTTTTTATATATGATGCCAGAGGATCAACAAATCCTGCGAGAAGCCATGCGTATGCAAAGCTTTATGGATGACTTTTTACAAGCAGAGCAATATAAAAATACAGATTGGTTTAAAAGCCACGCAACGTTATTTATCCAAGTGTGTAAATTACATGGCGACACCGCAGTCGGTCATCATAATCAACTGGTTGAAAAGTTTATTGCTCAGCCCTCAAAAAATATGCAACAGCAGCATATGAGCAAGGTAACAGCAAGTGGTCCGCCGCTTAATGTGTTACTTGATTCGCTCGAAAAATTAAGAGATAGGCGAGCCAGTGCCAAACGCGACGATATAAAAACACGTTTTGACGATCTAAACACACTTAAAGAATGGGTTAAATAGCATGCTTAAAAATGATTTTTGTATGGCTGATGGCTGTTATTTACTAAACCACTCGGTAGGGCGTCCTCTTAAAAATACGCAGCAATATTTAGCACAGCACTACTTTTTACCGTGGGAGAGCTCAAATAAAGAACCTTGGCAACAATGGCTGCCCGCAGTTGAGCAATTTACTACCGCGCTTGGTAAGTTATTTAATGCGCCTAGTTCGCAGTTTTGTCCTCAGGCTAATTTATCAAGTGGCTTAACAAAGTTGCTTATGTCGCACCCTCGATTACAGCAAAAAAATTGTAAAGTGCTTATGGCGCAAAGTGATTTTCCGAGTATGGGTTTTGCAATGCAAAAAGCGTTGCCAAAGTGCGCGCAAATCATATTTATACCTGAGCACGAAAACCTAACTGATATTAGTGTTTGGCAGCGTTATATAACCGCCGACATCGATTTAGTTTTTATAAGTCATGTATATTCAAATACAGGTGTACAGGCGCCTGTGTACGATATTGTAGCTATAAGTAAATTAACCAATAGTTTATCAATAGTTGATGTTGCTCAGTCAGCAGGTGTTATACCGCTTGATTTAAGCGTGCTCGATGCTGACTTTATGATTGGCTCAAGCGTTAAATGGTTATGTGGTGGCCCAGGTGCAGCTTATTTATGGGTTAACAAAAATCAAATAGAGTATTGTGAGCCTAAAGATGTGGGTTGGTTTTCGCATCAAAATCCATTTGAGTTCGATATTAATAATTTTGAATATAACAGCAGTGCGCTTAAATTTTGGGGTGGCACCCCTTCTGTAGCGCCTTATATTATTGCCGCAAATAGTATTACCTACTTTGCAGAGCTAACAGCTCACAAGGTAAGGGTGCATAACTTAGCGATGCTTACGCTTATTCATGAGCAACTAGCTGAATATGTTGCATCACCTATGAGTGGTGATAAATGTAGCGGGACTGTTATTTTGTTTTTTAACAAGCAGCAAGACCATGTACTTACAGAGCTTAATAAAGCGAAAGTCAGTGTAGATGCTCGCAAATTTGGAATACGAGTATCGCCACATGTTTATAATACTCAAGAAGACGTTGCGCAGTTTATTTCTATAGTAAAACGAGCGCTTAAGGGTTTTGGCTAAGCTGCTGCTTTCTTTGCTTTAATGACTCTATTTTTTGCTGCGTTTGACTAATTGATGCGTCGTAGGCTTGTTTTAATGAGTTTGTTTTAGTTGCGATAGCATCAGCAATAGACGAAGCGCCTAAACGATTGGCCTTATCTTGGGTCATATAATCTATTTGTTGTTTTTTAGCTGCGTATTCTTTTTGGCTTTGTTCAATAGATAGCTCAAGGCGCTTTATTTCACGCTCTATTTGCTGAACCTCTAAGTAGTCATCAACAGAGGTATCGGTTATACCTTTACCGGGCGTAGAGCTTTTATATGCTTCAATTACATTTATATCTTTTAGAGTAATAACTTGTGCATCTTTAGCGCAAGGCGTTTGGCTAAAAGTAGGAACGCCCTTAATTACACACTTATACACTGTTGTATTTTGTGCCAAGGTAAAAAATGGTGCTGCCGCGCAAAATGATAGCAATATGAACCGGATCATAGCTAAACCTAAAAGTGGCTAAAGTTGTGTTAATAATGCCCTAAGTTATTACTAGGCACAATTTGTTTAATTTTTATAAAATTTAGGCACAAAAAAACCACAATTAAGTGGTTTAAATTAAGTATGGTGGAGAGGGAGGGATTCGAACCCTCGATAGAGCTACAAACTCTATACTCCCTTAGCAGGGGAGCTCCTTCGGCCACTCGGACACCTCTCCAACGCATAACCGGTTGTATTGATGGAGTAAAAAAAGCCACCAATTAAAATATGGTGGAGAGATAGGGATTTGAACCCTAGATGGGCTATAAACCCATGCCGGTTTTCAAGACCGGTGCATTCGACCACTCTGCCATCTCTCCGTGACGCAGAATAATACTTAGGTGATACCGCTGTGTAAATAGCAAAATGACTGTTTGCCTAAAAAACATACGTAAATGAGGTTTTTTTTGTAAATAAGGGGAAATTAAGGCAATTTTTAATAAAATAAATAGGTTGCAGCAAACAATGGGAGCTAAATAAGTGACTTCATTTAGTGGTTGAGTGTTCGCTGCACCGAAAAATAATCATGGTTGGGTGATTATTTATATTGAGCTGCACCGCTAAGTGCTAGTCTTTTACCAATAGTGTTAAGTTTAGCTAACATTCTTGCTTTACGGTTAGTTGGTTTAACGGCTACTTGCGCTGCTGCTGTTTGATTTAATGTATTAATTGGTTTCATTATTTTGCTCCGGTTGTATCTGTTGAAATCGCGTGCATTTTGCACGTTGTTTGATTAAAAATACAACGATAAAAATTGAGCCTGAGGGATTAGTTAAACTAATCTGAACTGATTTTATTAATATGCGATTCAGTAAATTGCATTACTGTTTTTGCATAGCTATTTATATGGCGGTTGGTTTTAACCCCTTTGATGTTGGGGTTTTTGGTTTTTTAATTTATTTTTATGCATTTTATACAATGTTTTTTGATTATTTATTCAGATTAAAAAAATTTAATTAAACGTTTGTTATCTCACTCTAAAATACATTGCTGGAAACAAAAGCTTGTCACTACTAATAATTATTAAACCAAGTATCAAAAAACAGAGCCAAAAATCATTGGCATGGCTTAAAAACATCTGTAAAAAACGCAGCTTTTCTTATTGTATATTTACTACAACGGGAAGCTTTGACGATGACTGCGCTCAAATAAGGTTGTTGCTGAGTAAATTTACCAAAGTAGTTGCACTAGGTGGTGATGGGACATTGAACTTGGCGGTTAATGCGCTAATAGGGAGCAGTTGTTCGTTAGCATTATTACCTTGCGGTACAGGTAACGATTTCTCCAGAGGGTTTAATTGCAAAGAAGATGATTGGCGAAAGGCATTATTTAATACACCGACAGCAATTGATATAGGGAAAATTAATAGCCGCTATTTTATTAATATTGCAGGGGTAGGATTTGATGCTCATGTGATTAAAACTATTAACGATAAAGCTAATTTTTCATCTTTTGATTACAGTTGGACGAGTATCAAAGAGCTATTTTATTATCAAGCTCAGCAGTTACAAGGTACGTTTAATAACGATGCTCGGCAGTATCAAAATTTAATTACTGTATTTGCTAATCATAAGTACTTTGGTGGCGGGCTAAAAATAGCGCCAAAAGCGGATTTAATTGATGGCCAGCTTGAGTGTTATCAAATGCGATCGGGTGGGCTTTTTTATAATGTAATAAGCTTTATTAAGTTATTTTTTAAGCGTCATGAGTATATAAAAAACCTTACCTATAGTCGCTTAAATACAGCTTCCATAAATACTGAAGGGCTATTGATTGAAGCAGATGGTGAGCTGATAGGTAAAACTCCTGCAGTTGTTAGTGTGCATGGACAAGCCTTACTTTTTCATATGCCAATAAAAAAGCGCCTACAGTAAAGTAGGCGCTTTTGCGTTAGTTGCGTTAATAACGCGTCTAACTGGGGACGGAGCCACTTTTAGCTATTGCTCTATTAGCTAAAAAGGCGTTAATTCGTTTTGTTGGGGTAAGCACAATGGCGTTACCTAATAGCACTAAGCTAAACCCTGCAAAGGTATTTGCGTGCCATTCAAAGCCTTCAAAAAAGCTACTCAGTGTTACTGCCACTAATGGGAATAAAACAATAACGTAGCTGGCTTTTTCAGGGCCTATATTTTTTAGTAGTGCAAAGTAACAACCAAAAGCGATTACGGTGCCAAATATTGATAAATAAAGTAATGATAGCCAGTAGCTAGTTGGGGCGTTTAAACTAAATTGCACATCGTTCATTAATACATATAAAGCTAAGCCTATAGCACTATATAACATGCCCCATGCATTGCCCTGCAATACGCCAATTTGCTTACGAGAATTACGAACGCTTACCATGTTGCCCAATGAAGCCACAAAGGTGCCACCAAGGGCAAGTAGTAACCCGACCAATGCACCGTTACTTAAGTCGAACTGCTGTAACTGTGGCCAAAACAGACACGTAATACCTAATACAGCGAGTGCGGCACCGGTATAAATTCGTTTTGAGATAGGCTTACCAAAAAATAGTCGAGTGTTAACTATGTTCATAACCAGCAACATTGAAAAGGCGATAGAGGTCATAGCGGAGGTTAAGTAATTTTGTGCCCAGTAAAGCATTAAGTAATTTAAGGCAAAATTACAAAGAGCCAACAAAGCAAAAAAGCCATGATCGATTAATGAAAAGCGCATATCCGGTTTTTTGTACGCTACATATAACCACATTAAAAGCGCTGCAATAGCAAAGCGATAAAATAACGATAGCTCTACCGCAATATCACCTAGCTGAAATTCGATGGCTAACCAAGTAGAACCCCAAATTAAAACGGTTGTAATGTATAGCGCTGCACTTTTCATGGTTACTCTCCAAAGCCCGATTGAATGGCTATTTTAAGACCTATCTGTATACTTACCATATACAGAAAAGTAAAAATGTAACCTATACAGATTTGGATGCGTGATGATAAGACAAAAAAATAGCCAGGGGCATGAGTTTCTATATCAACAAGTTATTCAGTTGATCAGAGATATGAGCGCCCAGCAGGTTTTACTCCCTGGCGAAAAACTTCCATCACTGCGTAAAATGGCAGATAACTTAAACATTAGTATTCCGACAGTGAAGCAAGCTTATCAAACACTTGAAGATCAGGGGTTAGTAGAGGCACGTGAAAAATCAGGGTATTTTTTAAAAGTCGTTAGCATGGCGCATAATTTACCTAAGCGAGTTAAATTAAGTCGCGAACCTGTTGTGGTAAATAAACAAGCCTTAATAGAGCAGGTATACAGTGCGATTCATCAAGCTAATGTAGTTCCTTTTGGTATCGCTAACCCAATTGCTGCTGCACCTACCGATAAAGCACTGGCCAGAAATATGCGCCGAGTAATGACTACAGCTGGCAGTAAAGCTATTAACTATGGACCAACAGATGGGTTTGTGCCGCTGAAAAAGCAATTGGTGCATCGCTATTTAGATTTTGGTATTGGTATAAATATGGACGAGCTTGTGATCACCAATGGTGCGCAAGAAGCCATGGCTATTGCACTTAAGTGTGTGACAAAGCCAGGCGATGTAGTTGCCATTGAGACGCCTTGCTATCACGGGATTATCGAGTTAATAGAAAGCCTAGGGCTTAAAGCGCTCGAAATACCACTGTGCCCAGATAATGGTATTTGGTTAAGTGATTTGGAACGCGCTTTAAATGAGCATGATATAAAAGCGTGTTTATTCTCGACTGCAATTAGTAACCCTGTGGGCAGCTTTATGCCTGATACAAACAGACAGCAGCTGGTGGAGCTACTTGAAAGTCATGACGTAGTGCTTATTGAAGATGACGTATATGGCGATTTATATTTTACGGCAAAACGTGGCACACCTGCTTTAGCGTACTCTAAAAAAGGATTAGTGATTAGTTGCTCATCTTTTTCTAAAACGGCAGCGCCGAGCTATCGTGTAGGTTGGTTAGTTGCGGGTAAATTTGCAACGCAAGCAAGGCGATATAAAAGAGCACTAAGTTGCTCTGCTTCTTTAATAAACCAATGGACGTTATCTGAGTTTATTGCCTGCGGCGAGTATGACCGTAACTTAAAGGTACTTAGGCAACGCCTGCGCGATAACAAAGAGCGTATGCGATGGTGCTTACAACAAGCTATGCCAAAAAATACACGTATAAGCGATCCAAAAGGAGGCTGCGTTATGTGGCTAGATTTAGGAGGCGAGTACGATAGCCAAACATTGTTTTTACTTGCGCTTGAGGTTGGTATTAGTATTACCCCAGGGCTTGTTTTTTCGGCCTCTAATAAATATAAAAGCTGCGTAAGGTTAAGTTATGGTGTGCAATGGAGCGCGCAAATTGAGCAAGCAATAGTTACATTGGGTAAGCTTACTTTATTAGCTAAAAAGTAATACCAATCTGCTTATATATGGGGTCTATTTAACGTTAAGAAAATTACGCTAGAACTAGGCAAAAGTTTTTGTATCTAGTTGTTCTAAATAAAAAATTTTAACGAAGTTATAGTGCAATTTAATTCGTTAAATTGATCAAAGATTTATGCAGGTTGGTATAAGTTTGCGAAACACAAAAAAGCAGCATTTAAGTAAACTTAAGTGCTGCCAAAGGGATGTTAAATAACGTTTGCTGTACTAATTTTGTTTAAAGCTAAATAACTGGTAACCTTCAAGCTCAGGCACTTGCATTACTAATTGCTCTTCTTGTTTTGCAATATCAGCAAAGTTTCCACATAAAGAGTTGGCACGTTCTTCAAGTGCGCTTGCATGTAGCTCTACTTTTTCTTCTATTTGTGCACCCATATTTTCCATACGTTGTTCAAAGGCATCCATATCACCGCCTGAACCAAGTAACTCAGAACCTAAAGCTACTAAAATACTGCCCATTGATTGCATCACTGCTGATTCAACCGCTGTTTCTATCTGCTGCTCAAATTGTTGTTCAAAGTTTTCGCCAAATTGATTAAAACTTTGTTGGCCCATCACAAATGTACCTTGTTGGTAAAATGTGTTTTCTACTTCGATTTTAATGTCATCCATAAGCTCAGACATATTATCAAGACCGTCAATATTAAATGCATTGCCTACTTCTTCTAATGCTACTCCGGCAATTTTAACACCCTCAAGCGCTATATTAGCTACTTCAGGTAATTGAGTGCGTAAGCTATCAGAGTACTTGGTTAGCGCGTCGCGCTGCGAACTATTCAGCGCTACAAGTTCGCCATTTACGGTTAAGTCACCATGGGTATTAAACTGCATGGTTTTATTGTTGGCGGTAAAAATTTCCAATTCGTTTGGCTTAATGCGCACATCATTTTTAAATTCGACGTTACATTCATCATTACTAAATGAAATTGCAGAATCGTTATCGTTATGAGCCATAGCGGCTGGTGAACAAATTAATGCGCTAACTAATAGTAATTTTTTCATGTTTGTTCTCTACTTTTTGTTGATGACGATTAATTAATAACAAGTTTGATGCCAGTTTTATTTTTTAATATAAAACATATGCTTAACTGTTTTTGTTTGTTTTTTAGTAAATGAAATTAATTAATAAATAACTATTTTTTAGTCAAATTGGCTAACTAATAAAAATTAATAAATTTTATTTATCGATACGATGAAAAACTCTCACTTTCCTCAATTCAAATTTAGCGCTATTTATTCACATTACTGACATGAAGACTATTTACAGTAGTCACGTGGCTTTATTTTGATGTTAATTTGCACAGCATTTTGACGTTAAACATTTTAATTTTACCGACTATTGCGATAATAAAATCCTTAGTTGGTCTCAAACACTTTATGGAGTGGGTTGTGGGTAAGACATTTAGTTACGATGCGCTAGATGACGATTTTGTTGAAGACGAGTACGAAATGCTCGGCCGTAATCAACACGATAAGAACAAGCAAAAGGTTAAAAAGAAGTTGGAAGACTACCTTGAGCAAAAACGCTTGCGTAAAAATCTAGGCGAAGACGATTTAAGCGATTACACCGATTAAATTTCACTAGTATAAATAAAATACCAATTAATATTGAGAGTTTAAATGTGCAGTTATGCGTATGTTTAAGTTTCAATAGTATTGGCAATAAAGAGGCCTTGCGCCTCTTTATTACTTTTTAAAGCGTGCTTTTAGCCTGTGCCAAAGCTTTTTGAATTGTAAGTTCTAGCTTTTCGGGTTTAGTAAAAGGTGCATAACGTTTAATTGGCGTGCCATCTGCGGCAATTAAAAATTTAGTAAAATTCCACTTTATTTTACGTGTTAAAAAACCAGGTAAAGCCGATTTTAAAAAACGAAAGACTGGGTGAGCATGCTTACCGTTTACATCTACTTTGGCCGCCATTAAAAAATTCACACCAAAATTAATTAAACATCCTTGCTCTATTTGTGTAGCGTCGCCGGGTTCTTGCTGACCAAATTGATTACACGGAAACCCTAAAATAACTAAACCTTGGCTGGCATATTTATTATGCAAAGCTTGAAGCGACTCGTATTGGTAGGTAAATCCACATTTACTTGCGGTATTAACAATAAGCACAACCTTACCTTCAAAATCACTAAAGTTAATAGGTTGACCCTGCAAGCTTGTTGCGCTTAATTGATGGAATTTGTGCATATTGGCGTCTTTTTTATTATTGTTATCGGTATTTTAACCTGAGTACAGTATTTCATAAAGTATAAAGAGCGCTCTAATTTAAAATCAGAAATAGCCCCATACCGGCAAGCGTTGTGTAATAAATATTATGTGTTTTATAGGCAACAATGATGGCGACTATCGCTGCGCTTAAATAAGGGTTTTGCCAGTTTAAGTTAATGCCATCTTCATTCAAAAACACGATAGGCACCCAAATTGCTGTAAGCACCGCAGGTGCGCTAAAGCTTAAAAATTGCTGCATTTTAGGGCCTACTTTAAACGGTAAAGCGCGGTGTAAAAATAAATAACGCGTAAAAAATGTAATGCACGCCATGAGTAAAATAGTTGTCATCATGGCGTTGCTTCCTTTTTAGCGGTTAGCCTTGCTGTGCTATAACCTGCGGCCATTGCCAGCAGCGCTGAGCAAACAAGCCATAACTCAAATCCGGTACTTTTTAAAAGCGTTGCGCTAACGCCTGCTACAATTACCGTAACGAGTGAGGCCAAATTTTTGATTCCCGGAATAACCAATGCGATAAACGTGGCAGCAATCGCAAAGTCGAGCCCTAAATTAGTTAAGTCGGGCAGCATTGTGCCCGCTACAATGCCAATTAACGTCCAAATATTCCATGCAATATAAAAGCTAAAACCAGCGCTCAATGCGTATATTAAGCGTGTTTTTGTTCTATATGCTTTTCGATGATGAGAAAACGCAAATAGCTCGTCGGTTAAAACAAAGCTCACCGGTAAGCGCCAACGCATAGGTTGATCAATGACCTTATGACGCACAGCTAAACCGTATAAAAAGTGCCGAGAGCTAATAATAAATGTTGTGAATAAAATTGTGAGCAATGGTGTGTTGCCCGCCATAAGTTCAATCGCAACAAGCTGTGCAGAGCCTGCAAATACTAATAACGACATTGCTTGGGTTTCAAAGGCGCTAAAACCATTTTGAATCGCTAAAGAGCCGCATAAAATACCCCAAGGAACAACGGCTAAACACAGTGGTAGCATATCTAAAAAGCCTTTTAAAATAGCTTTTTTAACTGGTTGCATGATATTTACTCTCACGGCTTGTAGAATGGCTCATAAGGATACCTTAATATTATGATGTTAAAGTAGTTAACAAATTAAATAATACTGTTTTTTTAAGGATAGGCACAATGACGACGTTAAAAGTGTGGGATGGGTTTATTAGATGCTTTCATTGGTTTTTGGTTGTAAGTATTGCAGTGCTTTATTTTAGTATTGAAGAGGGCATGATTGAGCTTCACTTTGTTGCAGGTTTTTTTACTTTAGCACTTATATTAACACGTTTAATATGGGGTGTTATTGGTAGTAAAACCGCGAGATTAAGTGGGTTACTGCACTCTCCTAGTGCTATTTTAAAGGCGCTAAAAACACCAAGCGAATCGTTAGGCCATTCGGCACCCGGTAGCTGTATGGTGATAGTGTTTTTTATATTGATCATAACGCAACTTGCAAGTGGCTTAATGAGCAGTGATGGTATTTTAACTGACGGGCCGCTTACTAAATATGTGTCTAGCGATACGATTGATTTTGCCAATTGGCTACATGAGCTGAATTTTGACATTTTACTTTATGCTATTGGCTTGCACGTATTGGCTATTATCATTTATAGAATAAAAGGCAAACCGCTAGTTAAGGCGATGATCACAGGCTCAAAAGAGTTAAAAGCGGATGACTCTGAGGCTAAAGTAACAAAAGCGTCTTGGCCTGCGTGGTTAATATTTATATCTTTATTGGTGTTGCTGGTATTTACATGGGCGAAAGAGCCTTTAACTTATTTGTTTAGTTAAAAACACATTAAACCAATCTTAAAAGGTTGGTTTTTGTTTTTGGTTACATTCTTTTGTTTGATTGTTATGCGGGGTCGAATTATAATCGCCGCATTGCTGGCAAACTAGCCGAAAGGTTAGGACGCAAAGTTTCCGGTCTAAGGCTTTTTAAAAGCTATGGTAGCGGGACTACTGCATAACGTGTTGTTATGTATCACTTGCCCTCAGTGTATTTTTTGTGTATCCATAGTGTATGGATAAGATTTTGTAACTCTTAAGGTGTTGCCGTGTTTATGCATACGTCGTTGGCCTGTGGAAAGTGGTCAACAATAGGTTGCTTAAATCATCATACCCAATTATTTATTGGTGATGTGGTGAGTGTAACCTTTTACGACATGCAAGGAGAGCTGGTTAGTTTATCATTTGATTACAAGATCACCTCGCTTGAGCAAGGTGAGCCTCACGCATGGCCACGTTTAGTTGCCGAGCATATTAATGTGCATGTTCCTCTGGTTAGCGCAGGTAAAATGACCGAACAGGGTTTAATTGTAGCCTATAGAAATAATGAAATTTTTGCTTTGCAAAGCAGTGGTATATGTAAAGCACACGTCGACTTTCATTGTATTGCAAAATGCGATGAGCGTGTTGTTAATAACCTTGATACTTATGATTACGTGTACCCTGAAAATTGTGAAAACTATAATGCGGGTACAAAGGTATTGCAGCCAAAAACTGGGCATGTATATCAATGCAGGCCTTGGCCATTTAATGAGTTTTGCCGCACGAATGACGATAATAATTCTATGTTCGAACCCGGTGTAGGGCAAAGCTGGGCTATGGCTTGGCAGCAAATATAAAGCTTAAATTATCTTCCCAAAGGTATAGCGGTTTTAGTAATGAAGCGTTTACCGTTTTAGCCCATCCAACTATTGGATGGGCTTTTTTATTTTTATGATAAACTGCAAATCACATTATTTTTTTAATTGGTTTTGTTGTGTCTCGTCCTGACTACTCTTTAAGTTTATTACCTAATTTCCCGATTGCTAAACAGCAAGCCCATACATTAAGTACTCATAATAAGATACGTACCGATAATTACTATTGGATGCGCGATGACGATCGTCAGGATGAGCAAGTACTTGCGCATTTACATGCTGAAAATGCGTACTGCGATGAACAGTTAGCTGCTATGAAGCCACTACAAAATACACTTTTTGAAGAGTTAAAAGCACGCATTGTAAAAGATGATAATTCGGTACCCGTTAAAGACGGGAAATACTGGTATCACTCAGAAGTTCGTGGTGATGATGAATACTCGCGTCATTATAGAAGTACGAGCATAAAGGCCGATAATAAAGAGCTTTTACTCGATGTGAATGTATTAGCTGAAGGATTTGAGTTTTTTGAGCTAGGAGAGGTCGCACTAAGCCCATGCGAGCAGCTTATGGCTTACTCTGAAGATACTGAAGGTCGTCGTATTTATAATGTTCGCTTTAAAAGCTTAGCGACCGGTGAAATGCTACCTGATGTACTTGAAAATACAGAAGGACAAGTTGTTTGGGCTAACGACAATAAAACTATTTTTTATGTAAAAAAAGATTTAAAAACGCTATTAGGATACCAAGTATTTAGGCATGAGCTTGGCAGCGAGCAAAGCCAAGACGTAATGGTCTACGAAGAGCAAGACAGCAGCTTTTTTATGGGACTTGGTAAAAGCCGCGATGAAAGCTTAATTATTATTGATTTAGCATCGACAGAGACCAACGATACATGGGTGCTTGATGCTAATAAGCCCACTGGCGAATTTAAAGCATTAACGCCACGTGAAGATGGCCACGAGTTTGACGTAGATAAGCTAGGTGACACATTTTATATTGTGACTAACTGGCAAGCTAAAAACTTTAGATTAATGACGGCAACAAACGAAACAATTGCTGATAAAACACAATGGTTTGAGCATACAGCTCACAGAGAAAATGTACTGCTTGAAGGTGTAGAGTTATTTAATGACTTTTTAGTATTGAGTGAACGCGAGCAAGGGCAAGCTCGATTTGTAGTTGTTAATAGGCAAGGGGATCGTATGGCACTTGAGTTTGCCGATCCTTGTTATTATGCTGCAATAGCAATGAACCCAGAGCCAGACACACGCACTGCGCGTATTTATTACTCAAGTTTAACAACACCAGGCTCTTTATATGATGTTGATTTAGCAACTGGCGAAAAAACACTACTTAAACAGCAAAAAGTACTCGGTAGTTTTAATGCCGATGACTATCAGTCGGAGCGATTAATGGTAACTGCTCGCGACGGAGTTAAAGTACCTGTATCAGTTGTTTATCGAAAAGACTGCTTTAAAAAAGATGGCTCAAATCCGTTATTTCAATACGGCTATGGTGCGTATGGCTATACGATTGATCCAAGTTTTTCAAGTTCATCGCTGAGCTTGCTCGATCGTGGTTTTGTTTATGTAATAGCACATGTTCGAGGCTCTGAAATGCTAGGTCGCGAGTGGTACGAACAAGGTAAAAAAGAGCATAAACAAAATAGCTTTAGTGACTTTATTGATGTGACAAAAGCGCTTGTTGCACAAGGCTATTGTGATAGCAGCAAGGTATTTGCCTCAGGCGGCAGTGCAGGTGGTTTATTAATGGGGGCGGTTGTAAACCAAGCGCCAGAGTTATATTGCGGTGTTGGCTGTCATGTACCATTTTTAGACGTATTAACTACGATGCTTGATGAAAGTATTCCGCTCACAACAAATGAATATGATGAATGGGGTAATCCAAATGAGCCTCAGTTTTATGATGTAATTGAAGCTTACTCGCCGTATGACAATATTCGCGCCCAAAACTATCCGAACATACTCGTTACTACCGGTCTTCATGACTCACAAGTGCAGTATTGGGAGCCTATGAAGTGGGTTGCAAAAATGCGTGAACTTAAGACTGATAGTAATATTTTAGTATTTAAAACCGATATGGATGCAGGGCACGGCGGTGCATCAGGTCGCTTTAAAAGTTTAGAGGAAAAAGCACTCGAAATGGCCTTTTTTATTGCTTTATTAAATTAACTGCAAAATCGGAAAATTGTATTATCCTATATATAGAAGTTGATATATGTAAGGCGATTTATGTTTGGAGCACATGGTGAATTTCAAATTTGTTCACAGCCCCCTCAGATGTATTTAAAATTGAAAGGGAGCTTTAACAATGAAGGCATTATGCTGTTGACTAATGGCGTTGTTCAGGAGTTGAGCACTCATCCTGAAAATACGATTAAGTTTGTGGTTGTTAATTTAAAAGAATTTGAGCTGTTAACTTTGGATGGCCTTGATTCATTAGAGGCCTATTTTGCCGGTGTAAAAGAACGAGGCTATCAACGAGTTGATTATATAAACATTAATATCATAGCTAAAAATATGTTTGAAAAAGTATGGAAAAATAGCGATGTAGAAGTTAATTTTTATAAAGACACCGAAAGCTATTTATTAGTGCACCCAAATGACAGTTATATAAAACAGAACTGGTAACTAACATGAGTATTATAAACCGCTATTGAAGAGGGCTTATAATACTCTCTAAACACCCTTTATACCGCCGTGAAAGGTTTAAACACATATCGTTTTTCAGCCTTACTCTATAATCGCCACTGTCAGTAGGCATCAGTTCGCAAATAGCTTGTTTTCTTACCAGCGTTGAGCGATGAATGCGAACAAATCCTTCTGGTTCTAGTTGTTGTTCAATATTTTTCATGGTTTCGCGATGTAGTACCGGCGTATTACCTTGGGTAAAATGTAGCTCTACATAGTTGCCCGCGCCATTTATCCAAATAATATCATTGATATCAATTAGCCTTACCTTACCTACATCTTTAACCACAATATGTGATGATGGCTTTTCAGCTTGTGTGGTTTGCTGGTATTGGCGTTCGGCCGCACTTGCAATCGGGCAAAGGTGAATCAGCTTATCAAAGCATTTATCAATACGTGATGCAGTTGAATCTAATATTAAAAAATCTACAGCGCCAACTTCAAAGGCAAAACTCGCAAAATGTCCCGATTGAGCAATAATGACTAACTTCAGCTTTTTAGCAAGCTCAGTTAAATGCACTATTTGCATAGGGTCAGCTAGGTTGGTTAGTTCGTAAAACAGTACGTTGTATTGATCTGTGTCTATTTGATCTAATCTATTTGTTTGAAGAAAAGATTGAGATTCAAAGTGCCGGTGATCTTGCACACGCTTTGTTAAAAATGTTGCAAACTTAGTGTTACTAACAAAAGTTAATGCATGAAAAGAAGCGATCATTATTTTATATCTCTTGCTGTATATAATAATAAAGACCGTGCTTAGCGGAAAAACTGTTATGAAAAGTACAATATATTTATAAAATAATTGTGACGTACTGATTCATCCCATAAAACCTGCTATTCGTACCAAAGACTACGCCTCATAAATAATGCCCGTAGAGTGTTTAAATAAATCCCCTTACTGTAATCCGCGAAGTAACCATTTAGTTACAAAAATAACAATTCAGGGGAATTATATGACATTAACTAACAAAGGTAGCGCGCGATTATTTAAAAAATCGTCGTTAACAGTTGCGCTAAGCAGCGCGATACTTGCAAGCTTTTCATTTCAAGGTGTTGCAGCAGAAGATGACGAAATAACTAAAATAGAACGCGTACAAGTTACAGGTTCTCGAATTCGTTCAGCTGAGGCAATGTCATCGGCTCCTATTCAAGTTGTAGATAGTGCTGCTATTGATGCATCAGGGTCGTTAAATATTCAAGACTTATTATTAGAGAACCCTGCATTTGGTACACCAGCTATTAGCCGTACTAACTCAAACTTTAATACCGCAAGTGCGGGTGTTGCTACTGTTGATTTACGTAATTTAGGCTCTAACCGCACATTGGTTTTAGTGAATGGTCGTCGTTATGTATCAGGTGTACCAGGTAGCTCTGCTGTCGATTTAAATACTATTCCGAGTCAATTCATCGAACGTGTTGAAATTATGACAGGTGGTGCTTCATCTGTTTATGGTTCTGACGCTGTTGCTGGTGTAGTTAACTTTGTACTAAAAGATGATTTTGAAGGTATTGAATTCGAAGGCCAATATGGTGAATCAAGCGAAGGCGATGATGAATCACGCCAATTTAACTTTACCTCAGGCTTATCAAGCTCAGATGGGAAAGGGCACGCGATGTTCCATCTTGGGTATTCTGATCAAGGTGCTGTTTTTTCACGTGACCGTGACCGCTCGGCAGTAGACCAATTTTCAGGTATCTTCTTTGAAGATGATCCAGTAGCAAACCCGGGCTCTGTATTTGATGCTGTAAGCCCATTTTTATCTTCATTTCCGCCACAGGGTCGCTTTAGCGCTGGGGATGAAACATTTACGTTTAATGATGCAAACACCCTACAAAACTCGTTTAGTACTAACGGTGGCGATGGCGTAGCTGCAAATGGTTTTAACCGAAGTGGCGTACGTACGATAGCGATACCTACAGAACGTTACTTATTTGCCTCAAATGGTAGCTACGAGCTAAGCGACAAGCATAGCTTTTTTTATGAAGGTACTTACGCTGCAACAACAACCGTTTCTGAATTAGAGCCATTTCCTTTTGCCTCTGACGACATCTATGCAAATGGCCAAGTACCAATTGAATTTAATGTAAACGGTGAAATATTGCGTAACGCATTTGTACCTGATGATATATATAACGCAGCAACCGACACCGATGGTGATGGTATGCGTGATATCTTTTTTGCAAAGCGCTTAAGTGATATCGGTAACCGTGGAGCACGAGCTGAGCGTGATACATTCCGTTTAGCACTAGGCTTTCAAGGTGAAATAGCAGATGGTTGGTTCTACGATACTTACTATGTATACGGTAAAACAAAAGAGCAGCAAGTTTCTGGTGGTTTAGTTAACGTACAAAGCTTTCGTCAAGGTTTAGAGGCTGTTATCGATAGCCAAGATTTAGATGGCGATGGTATTACTGATGAGGCTATTTGTATCGATGCGACAGCACGTGGCTTTAACTGTGCGCCGGTAGACATTTACGGTTTCAATTCGCTATCGCAAGGTGCTATTGATTTTGTAAGTGCACCTAGCTCACTTTCAACGTCGGTTGAGCAAGAAATCATTGGTGGTAATATTTCAGGTGATTTATTTGATTTACCGGCAGGTACGGTAGGTATCGCTGCTGGTTTTGAATACCGTGAAGAGTTCTCACGTAGTGAGTTTGATGCTCTACAGCAAGCTGGCCTTAATGCGGGTAATGCAATTCCAGCAACAGAAGGCTCGTTTGATGTAACTGAATATTATGTAGAAGCAAACATCCCCGTGCTTGATTCTGTAACAATGAATGCAGCAGTTCGTTTGTCTGACTACTCAACAGTAGGCAATACTGAAAGTTGGAACGTGGGTGTAGATTGGGAAGTAATGGATAGCTTACGTTTACGTGCTACCCGTGCACGTTCAACACGTGCTCCAAATATCGATGAACTATTTTCTCCACCTTCACAAACTTTCCCAAGTGGTTTAAACGATCCATGTTTAGGTGTTACTAATAGTGGCGGTGGTGCTGCAGGTGATGCTTGTCGTACAGATGTTGGTGTTACAACTAATATCACTTCAAATGGCGAGTTCACGCTTAACCAGTCTGACTTACAAGGTATTAGTGGTTTTAACCGTGGCAACCAAGATTTAAAAGAAGAAGTTGGTGACTCTGTTACAGTAGGTTTAGTATTTACACCAGAAAATCTAATATCAGGCCTAGACATTACGCTTGATTACTTTGATATCGAAATTACAGATGCAATCGTATCAACACCTCGTCAGTTTATTCTTGACCAATGTTATGGTGGTGGCGATACAAGCTTTTGTGACTTTGTAACTCGTCGTAGTGCGCCATCAGGTAATAATAGTGCTGGTTCACTAGAGTTTATTGACAGTGGTGTATCTAACAGTGGTGGTTTAGGTACAGAAGGTGTTGATTTAACACTAACGTACTCTACTGATATTGGCCCAGGTGCGTTTAGAACTCGCCTTGCTTATACTTACCTAATTGATGGTTATAGCATCCCACTTCCAGGCGCTGATAAAGATGAGTTTGCTGGAGAAATTGGTGCATCAGAGCATAAAGCTAACTGGAACTTTGGTTATAAACTTAACGACTTTGATTTTAACTGGAGCTTAACTTACATTGGCGCTGCAGACTTTGATGATCAATTCTTAAGTGGTTTTGGTATTGCTCCAGGTGGAGTAGGGATTGGTTCAGTGACATATCATGATGTTCAAGCAAGTTACCATATCAGCGATTCAACAGAGCTTTACGCTGGTGCGAGTAACTTATTTGATAAAGAGCCACCACGCATTTTATCGGGTGTGAGCGGTTCAAGTACTGGTACTGAAACAGATGCAGGTACGTATGACCCAATTGGTCAATCATTCTACATAGGTTTTAGAAGTAAATTCTAACCAACAATAACGACACTAATATAGTTACTTAATTAGTAACGTTCACAAAGCCTCAGTATTGCTGGGGCTTTTTCATGGGGAAAAATAATGTAGTAGTAATGCTTATACATTGTTTATCCCAATATATGAGCATTACACCCACTTAAACCCAAAACAACGCCACTGGTAACAGGGGCGTTGTTTAGTATGGGGGGGAGGCTAATATAGTAACCGAATCGCTTGATTATTTAACGATTTATCCCTATTTGTGGCCCTCTTCATTGAGGGCTTTTTTTTTGCTGGTTTAGTCTAAGTAAGCCTTTAGCATCCAAACCAGTTTTTCTTGCTCTGAGATGTAATCGCTCATTAGTGAGGCTGTACCTTCATCGTCTGCATCACCAGCTTGGCTTAAAATATCACGCTGCATGTGAATTAATGTACTGTAACCAGCAAGTAGGTTTTCTACGGCTGTAACACCATCACTAATACCTTTAGCTTCTTTAATTTTACTTACTTCAAGGTAATCAGAAAATGCATGTAGAGGTGCGCCATCTAACGTTAAAATACGTTCTGCAACTTCATCTACTTTTAGAAGTAGTAGGTTATAAATTTCTTCAAACTTAACGTGTAGTTCAAAAAAGTTACGGCCTTTAATATTCCAGTGAAAGCCACGCGCGTTCATGTATTGAATCTGGTAGCTACTCAATAATGTATTGAGTGACTTTATGATGTCTTCGCTTTTTGCGCTGTTTAGACCAATTGCGTTTACATGTGACATAACTTGCTCCTGAATAACCGTTTGTTTGTGAACTTGTGATAAGTATTACTAATTTCGATAAATTAGTAAAATCGTTTAAATGTATCTAGTTAATAGTTTTAACCTATTAGCTGTTTTTGATACCTGTATTCACTTTAGACTATTAATAGAAATGGGACTGATTAATAAAAATACTACCCCTCAAAAATAAATAAAACCCAGAAGTATATAAATCATGATCTAAAACAAACTTTATTTAAGGTAATAACTTAGCTATTTTTTTATTGATGCAGGTCAAAAATCATCCACCCTAACGGCGCATAATAATGTTGTCGAAATAATTAGGAGAGATAACATGCATGCAAAAACAGCGAAACAAAATAAAGCAGAGTTAATCGTGGTAGGAATTGCAGTCATCGCATTTGTGCTTGGGCTAGTAGCGCACTTAGCAGGAGCAAGCTTTGCGAACTCAGATTTTTTTGGTTACATTGCGGCGCCCATTCCGCTGATACTGGCTGTGATATTTTTAATTAGTTATAAAATAGCAGCCAATGCTGAGGATTAATCTTTCTCGTTTAAGCACTTTAAAATGTAATCGAGTACTTGGCGCGAGTAAATCATACTGGTATGGCTTAAATGAAACACTTTGTGTTCGGCCATACCTTTAAGTTTGGTTTCATCTAGTAATACGGTGCCATCTGACTGGCTACCTTTGACTATTAAAGGCATAAGCCCAATAGGTAAATCGCCTGCGATACTATAAAGCTTAGCTTTAAAAGGCCAATTACCATTTTTAGTAAGCAAAAACTCAACACTATTTTTTAAAAATGATTCAAACCCTTTTTGCTTCATTTTTTGCGCTATATGGCTGCCTTTATGTGGAGTACCCAGTGTAATTACCTTCGTAATATTCTGGCTAGCAGGAGAGTTTGCCTCTAGATAAGCACGTGCAATCAGCCCTCCCATTGAGTGGCATACAAGCGCTGCAGGTTCGTTAGAAATACACTCATCAATTTGTGCAAATATGGTATCGCGGTGAGGGTCGAGCGTATTGTAGGTAATGTTTAATACCGTCATACCCGACTCTTCAAGTCGTGAACAAAGTGGGCGCATAACAAAGCCAGACATATACAAGCCATGTAAAACAATAACGTGTTTAACTTTCATATGCTCCCTAATACCAATTTTATTAAAAACATGATCATTCTAGCGTATTAAATAATCCGCTACCTGCGTTAAAAATTATTTATATAGAACAACTATATGTCATAATTTTCGCCTTGTTATCGACTTATTTATTTGTCGCTATAATAGATAACTAATTTAATGCAATTGGTATAACTACCGTAATTACATTAACTGTAGCGGTTTTATTTCAATATTGGTTGTATCGGTATTTACCCATACTTCACCATCTTGAATGGTAATGGCGAGCTTAATTCCACGATCAACCAAAGCAGCAAGTGCTTGTGTTGCTGCGTAATCAAGGCTAAAAATACTTAGATTTTTAAATTCATACAATTTAGGTTGATGTTTTTGCCACCAAATTGCTTGATTGTTTTCACCATAAGTATACAGCACCACTTTTTTAGATTTATTACAGGCTTTTTTAAGGCGTTTCTCATCTGGTAACCCAAGTTCAACCCATAGTTCTATTTCTTCACTATAGCTTACATGCCAAAGTTCAGGCTCATCATCAGCACTTAACCCTTTAGTAAATTCTAAACCATCACAGCTATTTAGCGCAAAAGCGAGTAAGCGAATCATCAACCTTTGGTCGGTTTCTGATGGGTGTTGAGCCAAGGTTAAATTAAAATCTTGATAAACGTGGCGGTCCATATCGCTAAGCGATAACTGCACTTTCATAATGGTGGATTTAAGAGCCATAACAACTAATCTGAAAAAATTTGCGCCAGTATAGCGCAATTAAATGAATTGCCAGTTAAAATAGCGGTTAATTATACGTTAGGAGTTAAAAATGGCTATCCAGTGGTTCCCTGGGCACATGAATAAAGCCCGCAATGAAATTAAAGAAATAATGCCACAAATGGATGTGATCATTGAAGTGCTTGATGCGCGCATTCCCTACAGTAGTGAAAACCCGATGGTGGCAACCTTGCGTGAAGGTAAGCCGGTCATCAAAATTTTGAACAAAGCTGATTTAGCTGATCCTAAAATGACTCAAATCTGGAAAGATTATTTTGAGCAAGAAAACGGTGTTAAAGCGATTTCTTTTGGGCATGATAAAGCAGCTGAAGTACACCGTATTAATGAGCTTTGTAAAAAGCTAGTGCCGCATAAAGTGGGTGCAGATAAGCAAATTAAAGCCATGATCATGGGTATTCCTAACGTGGGTAAATCTACGTTAATTAATGTATTGGCTGGGCGTATAGTTGCAAAAACAGGTAATGAGCCTGCTGTTACTAAAGCGCAACAACGCATTAAGCTTGAAGACGGTATTATGCTTTACGATACGCCAGGTATGTTGTGGCCAAAAGTAGAAAACGAAAACTCAGGTTATCGCTTAGGCGCTACCGGTGCCATTCGTGATACAGCACTTGAGTATGAAGAAGTAGCAAGTTACACAGCTGAGTACCTATTGCGTGCATACCCTGAGTTATTAAAAGCGCGTTATAAAATAGATGAATTACCACAAAGTGATTGGGAATTTGTTGAAATGGCGGGTAAAAAACGTGGCTGTATTCGTGGTGGTAACCAAATAGACACATACAAAATGTCTGAAATACTAATCAACGAATTACGCGACGGTATCATTGGCCGTATTACTATGGAAACTCCGCAAATGCGTGAGGAAGAAGAAGTAATGGTTGCTGGTTTACGCGCTGCAGCAGAAGCTAAAAAGGCAGCTAAAGAAGAAGAGAAAAAACAACGCCGAGCACGCGCACGTAAAAACCGTCGTTAATTGATTTAGTTTAATTTAACCAACTAAATTACAGACATAAAAAAAGCCCGTAAGGGCTTTTTTAGTTTCATATCTACCGTCACCGATATGAGCAATGTAGCAAGTAAAATAGTAGGGCGGTTACTCATCATCAACATCAAGGGGCGTTGCGGTTCATAACAAGTAACCATAGCTGTTTACGTGCGCCACACGTTGTTTCAGGGTCGAGAAACAAATCAATTCATTCCTTAACAAGTGGTATGCAATCCGTCTTGTTGATATTGATTATCAGTTAGATCTAACTATCTGTCAACAGCTAAATGCAAATAATTCTTATTATTGATGAGTTTGTTTTTTATTCTCTTTTAAAACGATAACTTAGCACTAAAGTGGGTGCTGCTATTTTTAGTAAAAACACTTATGCTGATTAAGTAATCAATAAATACGATAAGAATAAAAATATGTTTTCTATTTGGTTTATTAGCTTAATTGCGCTGGCGTATCTCGGTATATTATTTGCGGTTGCCGGCTGGGCGGATAAGCGTAAAGTTTTACCTTTTAAAGGATTAACTTATGGTTTGTCTTTGGGGGTGTATTGTACCTCATGGGCTTTTTATGGCACGACGGCGCAAGCTGCGAGTAATGGTTGGTGGTTAGCGCCTACATATGCGGGTACCATTTTATTATTTATTTTTGGGTGGCAGCTCTATGGCAGAATAGCCCATATTTGTAGACAACAAAAATTAACCTCAATGGCCGACTTTATATCAACCCGTTATGGTCAATCTTCTAGTTTATCTGGTTTGATATCGCTCATTTCTGTGATTGCTATTGTGCCGTATATTTCACTGCAGTTGAGTGCTACCGCACAAAGTATTAATTTATTAACCAATCGCGCGCCCACACAAAACAATATGGTTTTAGCTGATAGCACCTTTTATATTACGTTGCTGCTTGCTTTATTTGCTATTTTATTTGGTGCTCGTAGGTTAAAACCGAGCGAGCATAACCCGGGTTTAATTGCTAGCATTGCGTTTGAATCGGTGGTTAAACTGCTCGCATTTATTGGGGTGGGTCTGTATGTGTGCTTTGTAATTTTTGACAGTCCCAGTGATTTATTTTTAAAAGCGCAGCAATTAAATGTACCTCAACAAGTCCAAGCTACTAAAAGCCCAGTGTATGTTTATATTGCGCATACGATACTAGGTGTTTTAGCTACGTTGTGTTTGCCTCGGCAATTTCATATGGGTTTTATAGAAAATAATAACGATACTGAACTTGCCAAAGCTCGATGGTTATTTCCCATTTATTTATTACTAATAAACCTATTTATTTTACCTATTGCTTACGCAGGCCTTGTTTACTTTAATGGTACTGACGTAGGGCACGACACTTTTGTATTGGCTCTCCCAATGGCGAGCAACAACGCCGGCATTACATTACTTGCATTTTTAGGTGGTTTTTCAGCGGCTACAAGCATGGTAATTGTGTCGTCCATTGTGCTTTCTGTAATGATCACCAATGATTTTATAAATCAGTTTATTTTAAGGCGCTCGCAGCTCAACTCAAGTAGCCGAGGACTTGATAAAAACAATCTATTACACGCCCGTAAAATAGTGATTGTGTGCATATTACTGCTTAGCTATTTTACGCATCGTGTATTGGGTGAGAGTAATACACTTGCAAATGTTGGATTGATGTCATTTACTTTGGTTGCACAATTTGCTCCCGCTATGATTATTGGCCTTTGGTGGCGACAAGCGACCTGTAAAGGTGCTCAACTTGGTATTTTAAGCGGCTTTATTATTTGGGGGTATACTCTATTAATACCGAGCTTAGCGAGTGGCTTAGGTATAGATGGGGTTTGGCTTAGTCAAGGGCCTTGGCAAATAGCATGGCTGGCCCCTACCAACTTGCTTGGTTTAAATTTAGATAGTGTAACTCAAGCATTACTGTTATCGCTTGGGTCAAATTGTTTGGTATATTTTTTAGTCCCTTTATTTAGCCAAGCGTCTTTAGCTGAGCGTTTACAAAGTAATAAGTTTATTTCGCAGTTACTTGAACCGCGTTTAAATACCGCATTACAACCACTTAATTATGAAGATCTGGGAGCTTTGCTACAGCGATTTGCTGAAAAAGAAGCAAGCCAGTTACTTGTTGCACAGTACTTTCCCGCTGATCAAAGTAAATGGAAGCAACCAGCTAATACTGATTTAGAGCAAATTGTTGAACGAGAAATGTCGGCAGTAATAGGGGGAGCATCGGCTAAATTAATTTTAGATGTGGCTAAAAATGAGCAGCGTCAACCTCTTGAGCAAGTTGCAGAGTTTGTTGATGAAGCTAGCCAGGTACTTAAATTTAATCGCGACTTATTACAGTCAACCATCGAGAATATTCAGCAAGGTATTAGTGTTGTAGATAGTGAATTAAAGCTTGTTGCGTGGAACCAAGGCTATAAACAGATGTTTAATTATCCTGATGATGCACTTTACATTGGTCGACCAATAGCTGAAATCATTAGGTATAACGCAGTGAGAGGGTTGTTTAGTTCCCATAATTTAAAAGTGGAGGTAAGTAAGCGCCTAGCATATTTAAAAACTGGTAGCGCCTATAAATTTCAGCGTTTACATAGCGATGGTCGAGTGTTTGAAATGCAAGGTAATCCACTACCTGATGGTGGCTTTGTAACAACGTATACCGATATAAGTGAGTTTGTAAAGCAGCAAAAGGCGCTTAAACAAGCCAATATTAGCTTAGAAGAAAAGGTTAGTGCACGAACAGCTGCGTTAACACAAGCTAACGAACAACTATCCCAAGCTAAACAAGTTGCTGAGCAGGCAACGGTAAGTAAAACACGTTTTTTTGCAGCGGCCAGCCACGATTTGCTACAACCCTTCAATGCGGCGAGTTTATTTTGTTCACTCATGAACGAAAAAACACAAGATACAGAACTAGCAGAGCTTGCACTGAATATTAAAAATTCACTGAGCAGTGCAGAAGAACTGCTTTCGAGTATTTTAGAGTTAACTAAGCTTGATGCAGGTGCGTTTAAAGTAGAGTTAGGTGAGTTTGCTATTAAATCCTTGGTTGAACCTTTGCAAAATGAGTTTGAAGCTTTAGCAAATGAAAAAGGCTTGGGTTTTATTGTTGAATCAAAAAATGTAATGGTAAAAACGGATAAAGCTTTATTAAGACGTGTGTTACGTAACTTATTAAGTAATGCAATTCGTTATACACAACATGGTGAAATTCGCTTCAGAATGCTTGTTGAAAGCGATCAATTGGCTATTTTAATAGAAGACACCGGGGTAGGTATTGCTAGTAAAGATCAACATTCAATTTATCAGGAGTTTAAGCAACTTGGCGATAAGCCTAATGCCGAAGGGTTAGGTTTAGGACTTGCAATTACAAAGCGTATTTGTGACTTATTAAATATTAGTTTAGTGATGGGCTCAGAGCTTGGTAAGGGTACGCAGTTTACACTTAACCTACCTTGCGCCACTGATTTAGTGCCAACCCAAATGAATAATACAGTGAAAAACCCTGAAACAGAGCTTGGTAAGTTACGTATTTGGTTAATCGACAACGACGAGAATGTACTCAATGCGCTCAAGCAATTATTACAAAACTGGGGATGCGATATAGCGACCGCAACAGGTTTAGCGCAGCTACAAGCATTACAAGCTAAATTACCAGTGCCGCAATTACTTATTATTGACTATCAATTAGATGATGGAATAACAGGCCTTGATGTTATTCGTAAAGCGAAGCTTTGCCACTTACCTATTATTGTTAACACAGCTAATCATGATGAGGTTATTCGAGAAAAGGTACTCGATGCGGGCTATCCATTGCTCTACAAGCCTCTTAAAGCACCCGCACTTAAGCGAATGATTAAGCGCCTTACTTAAGTTGATTACATTAACATGCAACTTATTCGGTTTTACCAACTTGTGATAATTGGTCAAATAAAATGCCTGCTTGTGTACGGTTATATACATTAAGTTTACGTAAAATAGCAGATACGTGTTGTTTTATAGTGGTTTCTTGAATCGACATTTCAAAGGCTATTTGTTTGTTTAAAAGCCCTTCGGCGATCATGGCCAAAACACGATATTGCTGTGGAGTTAGCTTTTCAAGATTACTAGAAAACTCGCTTTGCTCATCATTTACTTGCACGTCGTTTAAATCAATATCAGGTGGGAGCCAGTTATCTCCATTTAGTACATGGGCAATAGCTTGGCTTATTATATCGAGCGATGATGATTTAGGAATATAACCTGACGCACCAAGTGTCATGGCTTGTTTTATAATACTGGGTGTTTCGTTGGCTGATACCATAATAACCAATATGTCAGGATATTGATTACGTAGTTGCGAAAGAGCTTGCAGCCCATTGGCGCCAGGAATGGTCAAATCTAAAAATACGAGCTCTATCTCGGGGTGCGCGCTTAGTAATGTAAACAAGCCCTCTATATCGCTAGTTTCTTTAATATATTCTTCAGGAACAGAGGTTGCTGCCGCTTGTCGTAGGGCGCTGCGAAATAGGGGGTGGTCATCGGCAATTATAGTATTCACTGCGCTCATCCAAAGTTACTCCAAGTACTTTACTTATAAGTGATTTTTAAAAATGAAACAAGGCTTACACGACAAGAGGAAGGTGTCGTGTAAACCTAGTTACTATTATTTAAAATCGATAGCCAACGGTAAGTGACACGCTACGTGGATCGCCATAATAGCCAATTAAGGTATTATCGCCACCAAGTCCAGGGGTGTACTTACTCACATTTTGTGGATCTGAAGGATCGGGCGCGACAAATTGATAACCACCTATCATATACTCTTCGTCCGTTAAGTTTTTAGCATATAAGCCTGCATTCCAGTGTCCGTCAGTGCTGTACCAGGTAATGCCGGCATTGAGTAAGCCGTAACTGTCTTGGGTTAGTAGGCTGTCTTCTTCAAATAACGCATACTCACCTCTATGGTAGTAATTACTATTAAATACAAAGTCACCCATATCAGTATATAAACGATATGTTGCACCCAAATTGAAGGTTAAGTCGGGAGTGTTCGATACAGTAAAACGGTCTGATTTATCAAATGCTTCACCGGTCTCGGGGTTGGTATCAATAACATTATCGAAGGTGCTGTCTATATAACCTAAAGAGACGTCAAAAGTGAGTGATTCAGTAGCAATGTAGGTAAGTTCTACTTCAATACCGTCTGATGTTGACTCGCCAATATTACCTAGTCGTTGGTTTAAATCAGATGCATCATCGCCCGGTAGTACGGAAATATACTGACGGTCTTTATGATCTAAAGTAAATAGTGTAATGTTTGCACGAAGATTGTCGTTCCATTCGCTTTTCATTCCTATTTCAAACGAGTCTACAATTTCGGGCTTTGCTGCTGGTTCTGCTACGGTAGCACGCGGGTTAAACGTGCCTGACTTAAAGCCTTGGGCATAGCTTGCAAAAAATAGAATGTCGGTGTTGTACTGGTATTCAACACCTGCACGAGGAGTAAAGCGCGACCAGTCTTCATTATCATCAAGTACAGTAGGGACAAGTTGCCCTTCAGGTCGAACGTACCCTGGTATCCAACCAGACTCTGGATAAACCGTAGCAAACACCAAGCCATTGTTAACAGTTGCTTCTTTACTATCTTGGGTATAACGAGCGCCTAGGGTTATTGACCATTGCTCGTCAAAGTCATAGGTGCCTTGTATGTAAGCAGCTTTGCTGGTTGAGTTACTACAACCGCTAACTTCTCGGGTAAGCCCAGCAGCACCTAAGCTTTTACCTAGTTCTTCTAATATAGCTTCAAATTGGCCGCAAGACTCACCATCGTAATAATATAAACCTGATACGAGTTTGTAATTATCACCTTGGTGGTTTATCTGGAGTTCATGTGTGGTTTGTTCATCATCATAAATAGCAGGCACATCAAAGATACGAATTGAGGTGTTATCAAAATCAATATTAGTAGGAGAGTAACTGTCGCGATTAGAGCCAACATACTTGATACTGGTGCTATTACTTACATCCCAGCGGGCAGTGAAGCTGTAGCCTTCAAGTTCTACGTTATTTTTTGTTGGAAGGCTGGTGTATGAATCGTACTTGCTATCAGGCACTGGCGCATCAGTTAATAAGCTTGGTAATAGTCGGTAACCCCCTTTTGAGTTTGAATCGTCTTTAGTTTTATCCCATGTGAGTTTAAAAAATAGATCGTCGGTAGGCGTGTATTCAAGAGTCACTCGTGCCGCAGTAACATCTTTATTGTAGTTCTCACGGTCTTGATTATCGAGTGCAGATGTTAAAAACTCACCAAACCCATCTCGGTTTAGAGTAGCAAAGCCAAAGCCGACATAAAGTTTTTCATCAATAATTGGTAGTTGACCTGTCACTTTTAAATCTTTTTGGTTGTAACTACCGACCGTACCTTGGAGATTAAGTGTTGCATCACCGCTCATTTCTTTGGTCACGTACTTTATAGCGCCACCTATGGTATTTTTACCATAAAGCGTGCCTTGTGGGCCACGTAAAACCTCTATTTGTTGTACGTCGAGCAAATCAAGCACAGCACCTTGCGGGCGAGCTAAGTAAACATCATCAATATAAATGCCTACGCCTGGTTCGTATCCCCAAAGAGGGTCTTGTTGGCCTACACCACGAATAAAAGCAGTGATTGTAGAGTTTGTACCGCGGCTAGCTTGCAAAGTCGTATTAGGTGAAAATTGCTGGACTTCTGTCATCACGCTAATTCCATTTTCGGCAAGTTCTTGCGCACCTATTGAGGTTACTGCTACAGGGACTTCTTGTAAGTTTTCAACTGTTTTTCGAGCGGTTACCTCTATACGTTCTAGTTCACCTTTTTTTGCTGTAGCTTTCTCTGCTGCAACACTATTAAAGCTGCTTGTTATAGCCAGTGCTACTGCAACAGTGAGTAAGGTTGGTTTGTATTTGAGCTGATTCATAGTGTGTTCCTATTTATTGTTATCACAAAAATGCTTAACTCGCGTCACCTAAGTTCACTGTAGAAGATTGCACCTTAAATAGAATTAGTACCATAGTGCTATACGTTAAAGTTTTACTTTAAAGCCTTTTGAATTCATGATGTTATATTATTTTTTATAATGGATAGTACCTTAGTGTTATGTATTTATGCGGCAATAGCAGTAACACTCAAGGTAACCAAGTATGAAGGTTATAAATATTACTCGCGTGTCACCTCATCGTGTAATAACAATAAATTAGGAACCTCTATGCTGAGCATGATAGGACTATTAGGCGGGTTAGTACTGCTAATTATTTTAACGCTACGCGGCGTTAATTTGTTTATTGCCGCACCTGTATGTGCACTGCTTGTGGCGCTTACAAGTAATATGGCGATTTTTCCGGTAACGGACTCTGTTAATTTTATTTCGGCTTATATGGATGGATTTGCTGGCTTTCTGAGTGCCTGGTTTTTTATGTTTTTGTTGGGTTCTTTATTTGGCAAATTTATGGAAGATACCGGCGCTGCAGATAGTGTAGCTAGTTATATTGTTGGTAAGTTAGGGATGAAGCATGCGGTTTTAGCGGTAGTTATTGCGTGCGCTGTTTTAACCTACGGAGGAGTTAGTGTATTTATAGTCGCGTTTTCGGTATATCCCATGGCGCTGAGCTTATTTAAAGACGCTAACCTGCCTAGGCGCTTTATACCAGCGACCCTGGGATTTGGTTCGGTTACTTTTACAATGACCTCTGCAGGTTCACCTGAAATACAAAACTGGATACCGGTCAAATACCTTGGAACCTCACCTTATGCTGCGTGGGAAGTAAGTTTAGTTGTAGCTGTATTTATGGCGACAGTAGGCTATTACTGGCTAAATAAAATGATAAAAAAAGCTATTGCAAAAGGCGAGTGTTTTGAAGCACGCGAAGATGACCCTGTATTGCTTGAGCGAAAGCGCCCACACCCAACAACAGGCGTTATACCTTTATTTGTTGTTTTACTCCTGTCGTTTTTTTTACACGATGTGTTACAGCAAACGGCATTAATAGTTGCGTTATTAGGTGGTGTTTTAAGTATTGTCATTATTAATTATAAATACTTTTATAATATGTCGGCTGCAATAAATGTAGGTACTACAGGGGCTTTAGTGGCTATTGGTAATACTGCTGCGGTTGTTGGGTTTGGCGCTGTAGCTAAAGTATCGCCTGCTTTTACAGCGGCGGTAGATGCAATGACTCACATGCCAGGTAATGAATTAGTCGGTGCGGCAGTGGCCGTGAGTGTGATTGCAGGGCTTACCGGTTCTGCATCGGGCGGGCAAGCTATCGCATTGCCACTTGTCGCTCCGCAATATTTAGATATGGGTGTTAATCCTGAGCAGTTACATAGAGTGGTTGCGATTAGTTCTGGTGCGCTCGATACCCTCCCGCATAATGGTTATGTAGTTACGACCATACGTGCAATTTGTAAAGAAACCCATCAACGTGCCTATTGGTCTATGGCTGCTCTTACGGGAGTGGTGCCTGTAGTAGGCGTAGTGCTTGCTTTGTGTTTATTTATTTTCTTTTAGGATGAATCATGAAAATTAAAATTATATTGCTCCTATTTATATTGTTGTTAAGTAACGCCGTTTATAGCGAAACAATATTGGTGAAAAAGCAGCATTTTACCACTGAAGATTTTACAACTGTGTCGGGGGCTACTTTGCCAAAAGTAGACGTAGGCTGGGAAAGTTACGGTAAATTAAATAAAAATAAAGATAACGTTATTTTAATTACTCATTATTTTTCGGGCACGTCACACGCCGCAGGTAAATACAGAGCTGATGATGCACTTGCCGGTTATTGGGATGCGTTAATCGGCCCAGGTAAAGCAATCGACACTAATAAATATTTTGTAATTAGCTCAGACACTTTGGTCAATGCAAACTGGCATGATCCTAATGTAATTACCACGGGGCCAGCTTCTATAAATCCTAAAACAAATAAACCTTACGGGTTAGACTTTCCGGTAGTGACAATTACTGATTTTGTTGAAGTGCAAAAACGCTTACTCGATAGTTTAGGTATTAATAAACTGCATGCCGTAATAGGTGCCTCAATGGGATCGTTTCAGGCACTGGAGTGGGCGGTACGTTACCCAGAACAAGTAGAGCGCTTGGTACATGTAATTGGTGCGGCAACCATGGATGCATGGACTGTGTCGGCACTAGAAAAATGGGCCATGCCAATTCGTTTAGATAAAAACTGGCAGCAAGGTAATTACTATAATAAAGAACGACCACTTGCAGGGCTTACCGCTACGCTACTAAACATTACTCAAGATGCTATGCATCCGCTTATTTATAACGCCAGTTTCCCTAATTTTGAGGTGCTAGATGACGGCGCACTGCAAGATATTCGTACCTTACCAAAAGTAAACCAGGTTTTAGAGGCTAGAGCATTAGCAAAAGCTAAGCTACAAGATGCAAACCATGTTTTGTACTTAGTGCGAGCATCGCAGTTATTTACCGCAGGTAGATCAGCCAATTTAACTGATGCCCTAAAAAAGGTGCAGGCAAAAACCTTATTGCTACCTGCCACTAATGATTTATTACTACGCCCCGAAAATGTCCGCAAAATGGACTCAATAATGGATGAACTAGGTAAAGAGGTCACTATTTCTGAAATTGCGGGTGGTTGGGGCCATTTAGATGGGCTGTTTTCAATTTCGCCTAAAGCGCAGCAAATTAGTGAGTTTTTAGCCAACTAGGAGGCTTGCATGAGCAAAACAATTTTAATAACCGGTGCCGCCAGCGGTATTGGCTTATATATAGCAAAGCAATTAGCAGCAGCGGGTCATCATATTATAGTAACCGACCTAAATGCAGCGCACGCAAAAGAAGCGGCAGAGGGTATTGTTACTAATGGCGGAAAAGCCCAAGGTTATGCATTAAATGTGGCCGACAGCGAGGCAATTACCGCTTTTTTTAATCAGTTATCGCAAGCTGTTGATGTGCTTATAAATAATGCCGGCCTTCAGCACGTAGCAAAGCTTGAGGAATTTCCGGCTGATAAATGGCAATTTTTGCAGCAAGTAATGTTAGTTGGGCCTGCAATGATGACCCAAGCGGTATTGCCTAAAATGCGCGAACAAGATTTTGGCCGAATTATTAATATTGGCTCTATTCATGCCATAGTAGCCTCTAAATATAAGTCGGCTTATGTGGCCGCCAAACATGGCTTAATTGGCTTTAGTAAAACCATAGCGCTTGAAACAGGGGATGCCAATATAACCATTAATACCGTGTGCCCTGCGTATGTAAAAACACCGCTGATAGAGCAGCAAATTGCCGCACAAGCCAAAGAGCATAACTTATCTGAGCAACAAGTAATCGATACTATTATGCTAGCACCCATGCCTAAAAAAGCATTTATTGGTTTAGATGAAATACACCATACGGTAACCTTTTTAATGGCTGATGCGGCGCGAAACATTACCGCACAAGCGATAGCAATAGATGGCGGCTGGACCGCACAATAGGAGCTAACAATGGCAGGATTCGATAAGGTAGTAAGTAGTTACAGCGAAGCAATGGCAGGGCTTGAGGATGGCATGACAGTGATTGCCGGTGGTTTTGGCTTGTGCGGTATACCGGAGGGACTTATTGGCCAAATTAAACGCCAAGGTATTTGCAATTTAACTGTGGTGTCTAATAACTGTGGCGTAGATGGTTTTGGTTTAGGCGTGTTACTAGAGGATAAACAAATATGCAAAATGGTGGCCTCGTATGTGGGTGAAAATTCCTTGTTTGAACAGCAACTACTCAGTGGTGAGCTAGATGTAGAGCTTACTCCACAAGGTACACTGGCTGAAAAAATGCGCGCTGGTGGCGCGGGTATTCCTGCTTTTTATACCGCCACTGGAGTAGGCACACCAGTGGCTGAGGGTAAAGAGACACGTAATATTAATGGTCGAGATTACTTACTAGAGCACAGTATTATCGGTGACTTTGCCATTGTAAAAGCGTGGAAAGCGGATCGCTTTGGTAATTGTATTTATCGCCATACCGCGATGAACTTTAATCCTATGGCCGCCACCACAGGTAAAATAACCGTACTCGAAGTAGAAGAAATTGTAGAGCCTGGGGAGTTAGAGCCAAGCCTAATACACACTCCCGGTATTTATATCGATCGGGTTATAAAAGGGGTGTTTGAAAAACGCATAGAAAAAGAGACCACCCAAGCAGCAAAGCAATTAGGAGCAAACTAATGGCATTAACACGTGAACAAATCGCCAAACGAGTCGCGATGGAATTACAAGATGGCTATTACGTTAATTTAGGCATTGGGATCCCTACCTTAGTAGCTAACTATGTTCCCGATAATATTGCGGTAATGCTGCAATCAGAAAATGGCCTGCTGGGTATGGGGCAGTATCCTACTGCCGATGCGCTCGATGCTGATATGATAAACGCCGGTAAAGAAACCGTTACTGCCGCCACTGGCGCAGCCATTTTTAACTCAGCCGAAAGTTTTGCGATGATCCGCGGTGGTCATGTTGACTTAACCGTATTGGGCGCCTTTGAAGTTGACCAAAACGGTAATATTGCTAGCTGGATGATTCCCAATAAATTGATAAAAGGTATGGGCGGTGCGATGGATTTAGTGGCCGGTGCAAAAAACATTATTTGCACCATGACCCACGCTAACAAGCATGGTGAGTCAAAATTACTTAGTGAATGCAGCTTACCGCTTACCGGTGTGGGGTGTATTAATAAAGTAATTACCGACTTGGCCTTACTGGAAATTAAAGATGGTGTATTTCATTTATTAGAGCGCGCCCCCGGAGTGAGCATAGAAGAAATTCAAGCTAAAACACAGGGGCGTTTAATTATCCCTAAAAACACACCTGAAATGACATTTTAATAATAGCTTACTGTCGTTATTAATTAAGCCCGCATTGTTGCGGGTTTTTTATAACTTAAAAAACTATAAATTCAAGATTTAATAATTTGATATGGATTTTTATTATAAAAGCATTGATCTTTCAGAGTTAAAATTAATTCAAGCTAGGAATGATTTTATCGCCACCCAAGACAGCTACTGCTTTGACATAAAATTAAATAGTCTCTTGTAAAACCTTAGCCCCTAAAGATCAACAGCCTTTAATTTATGGCTAAAAATATTCGTACTTAACTGGATATTTTAAGCCACTAACGCACTTTATTTGCTGTTATACGTAAATTAATCTGCTCCACTAGTACTTTATCCTGCTTGTTTAGACGCCCTACAATGAGCAAGAAATCACTACCGTCAGTTTTTATTACTTTAATGCTTGTGTTATCAAGTTTGGTTTTACCGTATGTGGTTTCTATTTTTTCTATGTCTTTAAAGTGACTAAGATCTGATTCAAGCTTACCGTCATCGTTTTTGTAGTAACTAAAAATATAGTTCTCGGTTATTCCGTTACCGTCTTCTCGGTAATCAAATACTGCATCGCTATAAAAATAGAGTATTTCTTCGTTTTCAGGTGTTAGGCGATTACGTTTTAAAAAGTGTACTTGGTAAGGCCATAAACTATCGCCTTTTATAATTGCAGCATTGGGTAAAATATTTACTTCTTGAAGTACGCCCAAAAATAATAGAGGTGCAAACGCAAGCGAGATTAAATACTGTCTAATTCGCCAGTGCGAGTTGTGATGTAGGGCTTCTTTACTTATATCGGTTTGCTCAATGTAACTAACTAGGGGCAACCATAAAAATGGCATTATACAAATCACTATGGTTGCGTATTCGTCCATACGATAAGCAAAGGCGCTGGCAAGTACCATTAGCCAGAGTGTTAAGGCAGTCCAGTTAGGCATTACTCTATTTTTGTTTAACTGTTGTTGGCTGTGCTGTGCAAGTGCGCGATACAAAGGGTAATACCATAAAAATGCAAATATACCTCGAGCAATAGGCATAATACTTGAGTTATCGCGCTCTTTAATGGCCTTAAAGTTACGATAACTCCAGTAGTTAACAAATATGCCTAAACTTAAAATACTGTAAATAATAAACTTACTTACAGATACAGCATAAAATGGACTATCTTCAAATTTAACTTTTTTTGCTGACTCTAATCGCCAATCGGCGAAAAAGAATATGAGCACTAAAATATAGCCAGCCAACAGATATTTAAGCCAGCTATAACCAAAGCTATCTAGCACATCAGCTGTTGTTTGAGGCGTTTCGCTCGCCTTTGCATATTTTAGAATAGGGTAATGAGTTGCTGATATTAACTTTTTACGCTGTGCTAAATAATCATCTATTTGATCCGCTTTAATATGATCTTGTTTTGCGTAATAGTTATAGCTCAGTGTTAAAACATTATCATTAAATTCAGTAGTTGTTTTTAGATTGAAGTAGTCGTTGTCAATTTCTTCTTGATCGCTATCAAATCCCCAACCTTTTTCTGCAAAATGTAGTTTTATTGTGGTGTTAATTATATTGGGGTAGTCAAAGTAAAGTGGGTCGGTACGATTTACCTGCTTTGGTTCGTAAACGCTATTTTGTATTTCACTCGCATAAAAACTAGCTTCGTAGCCTTCGTCTGTTTTTTCCCAAAATTCACTAATTAAATACGATTCTTTGGTTATTAGTTTGCCCGTTTTTTCTTGCTCACTAATTGCCATTGCTTCATTGATTGATAAGCCATTTAAAAAGCCTTGGTAATACTCGAAATAAGATTTAGCAACGCTATTTAGACCACTGCTGGCTATATTGTTTCTTCGGTGAATTGCTTCAAATTCAGCATAAGTGTACTGGGTTTCAAAACGTGATGGCTCAGATACTTTTTCAGCAATAAAAAAGTTATCCTCTACAGATACATTTGTATGTACAGGTTTTTGCGCCATTGAAGTTAAGGTGGTTTCACCTTTATCAATAATTAGGGCATAGCCATAATCAGGCTGTGCTAAATATTCGAGAGTACCTCGTTGGTAGCTAACCGTAGGATCGAGCCAGTAGCGTTTTCCGTTTTGTTTAAGCGTAACAATTACGTGATTAAATACACTTGCAGAAGGTGGAAGTTCTTTTAAACGTTTGGTTTCCTCTGTATCAACTAGCGCAGGGAAGGCCTCTATATCCATCGCTTTTAATAACGAGATAAGCAGTACTGTTTTATCTTTGCAATCGCCATATCGTAGCGAAAGCGTTTCTGAAGCTGATGTTGGTTGATGCGAGTTAGTGCCCATTTCAAGCCCTAAATATCGAACTTCGTCTTGGCTAAAGCTCAGTGCTGCTGCAATTTTATCTGATGTTTTTGTGTTTTTTGCTTTTATTTTTTCAGCTATATCCAAAATGCTGCTTGGAGTTTCTATGGCTGATTGATAAAGCGGATATGCCCAGTTAACTACCTGACCCCAATCGTCAAACTCAGAAAAATAAACTTGTGTATATGGGTCGTACCACGTTGGGGTTTGAGAATTCTGCTCCAGTAAAGGTTCTTCAAAAAGAGTTATAGAATAATCTTTGCCATATTTGTTAAGCGTTTCTTGAATATCAGCTGCGCCGTTTATTGTATTAATATGTAAAGGCGTTTGTTTACCCCAAAGTACACGCATATTTTGTTGCACTACGGGTACCGACCAGTTCAGCGTGCGTCTTGTACTAAACTTATTAGCATATATAGGGTTGCTGCCTGTCACTGTGTAGCTGTAATCGAGTATGTCGCCACTGCGCATATCATCAATAATAATATTGAGTGATAAGCTACCATTATAAATACGCTCAGCTAACTCAGATTCACCCTGTATAATCGTCATTCTCGCGCTACCAAGCTTATCAATGCGCTCATTATTTCTGATAATCGTTAAGCTATTTAGTGTTAGCGACTCGTAACTTGGATCAAAATCAAGACTAAGCTGGCTTATATAATCAACACCACTTTGATTTAAAGCTTTCATAACCAAACGTGTATAGCGTTGCTGTTTTTGCCTGCTCGGTATATAGGATTGGTTATCGAGTAACAAATAAAGTGTGCCGTCACGTACCTTGGTTATGTCGGAATGCTTGGGTTGCTCAATAATATGTGTATTAACCCAATTAGCTGGTTTATCTATTTTATATTGCTGCGCAAAAATATTATGAGAGAAAATTAATAAGGTAAGTGCAATTAGCCAAGAGCTGAGTCGAAGGAAGTTCCATTTCATTGTGGGGTCTTATAGTTGTTTTTATAAATACTATTGAAGGAATAATGTACCAAATTTAGGCTTTTTTGACAATGAGATGTTAATAGAATCCATCGACATATTTATAATTATGATAATGAATAAGTTCAGCTCAATTTAGCTTATTATTTATAGGCATGGGTTATAAATACAATGAAAGCATAAAGGTATTTAATTATCTCTAAAAATGGCTTTGCTGTTTGTCTTATTGCTCGGCACACATTTTACTTTGCAAAATACACTATGCTTTTATAAAGCACGCAACCACTGCATTTACTGCTCAGCAAATGGGCGATTTGGTCGGTGTTAGTCGCTCTACAGCACGCCGTTACTTAGAGTATTTGCTTGAATCAGGTAAGTTAACAGCGGATCAAAGTTACGGCAGTATTGGCCGCCCTGAACGTTGCTATAAAATAGCGAAGTAACTTGGTGTATCTGAAACTTAAGTATTAAACGCTATTAATTTCAATGCCTTGCGTTTTTTTTGTTATGTTTGATATTTAATAGATTCTGACGATAAAAAAAATATGTTGAATTGATTGCATTTTAAGCGGCTTGTATGGTGATGTTCGCATTAAGTGATGTTATACTCCTGCCGAATAATTTATCGACTTTATTAAGAGTAAAATTAATGGCAGATTTATCGAAGTACAGAAACATTGGTATTTTCGCGCACGTTGATGCGGGTAAAACCACGACTACTGAGCGTATCCTAAAGCTTACTGGTCAAATCCATAAAACAGGTGAGGTTCATGATGGTGAATCTACTACTGACTTCATGGAACAAGAAGCTGAGCGCGGTATTACTATCCAGTCTGCGGCTGTAAGCTGTTTCTGGAAAGATCACCGTTTTAACGTTATCGATACTCCTGGTCACGTTGACTTCACAGTTGAAGTATACCGTTCACTTAAAGTATTAGATGGCGGTGTTGGTGTATTCTGTGGTTCTGGTGGTGTTGAACCACAATCAGAAACTAACTGGCGCTATGCTAACGAATCAGAAGTTGCACGTATTATCTTTGTAAATAAATTAGACCGTATGGGTGCTGATTTTTACCGTGTAACTGAGCAAGTACGTAAAGTACTTGGCGCGACTCCACTAATCATGACTTTACCAATCGGTATCGAAGATGAGTTTGTTGGTGTTGTAGATGTTTTAACTAAAAAAGCGTACGTATGGGATGACACTGGTCTTCCAGAAAACTACGAAATCACTGACGTTCCTGCAGACATGGTAGAAAAAACTGATGAATACCATGAAATGCTTATCGAAACTGCTGTAGAGCAAGACGATGACCTTATGGAAGCGTACATGGAAGGTGAAGTACCTTCTATCGAAGATATCAAGCGTTGTATCCGTAAAGGTACTCGTGACCTTGCTTTCTTCCCTACGTTCTGTGGTTCTGCTTTCAAAAACAAAGGCATGCAACTAATCCTTGATGCTGTTGTTGACTACTTACCTGCTCCAACAGAAGTTGATCCTCAACCTCTTATGGATGAAGAAGGTAACGAAAATGGCGAATTCGCAATCGTATCTGCTGACGAACCTTTCAAGGCGCTAGCATTTAAGATAATGGATGACCGTTTTGGTGCATTAACTTTCGTACGTATCTACTCAGGTAAGCTTAATAAGGGTGACACTATCCTTAATGCGTTTACTGGTAAAACTGAGCGTGTTGGCCGTATGGTTGAGATGCAAGCAGATGACCGTAACGAATTAACTAGCGCACAAGCTGGTGACATCATTGCTATCGTAGGCATGAAAAATGTGCAAACTGGTCACACTCTATGTGATCCTAAGCACCCAGTAACACTTGAGCCAATGGTATTCCCAACTCCAGTAATCTCGATTGCTGTACAGCCTAAAGATAAAGGCGGTAATGAGAAAATGGGTGTTGCTATCGGTAAAATGGTTGCAGAAGATCCATCTTTCCAAGTTGAGACTGATGAAGATTCAGGCGAAACTATCCTTAAAGGTATGGGTGAGCTTCACTTAGATATCAAAGTTGATATCCTTAAGCGTACTTACGGTGTAGACCTTATCGTTGGTCAACCACAGGTTGCTTACCGTGAAACTATCACTCGTGAAATCGAAGATAGCTACACGCATAAGAAACAATCTGGTGGTTCTGGTCAGTTCGGTAAAATCGACTACCGCATCAAGCCAGGCGAAGTTGCTTCAGGCTTCACGTTTAAATCATCAGTTGTTGGTGGTAACGTACCTAAAGAATTCTGGCCTGCAGTTGAGAAAGGCTTTAAGTCAATGATGGGCGAAGGTGTTCTAGCTGGCTTCCCAGTATTAGACGTTGAAGTTGAACTTTTTGACGGTGGTTTCCATGCCGTGGATTCATCTGCAATCGCGTTCGAAATCGCTGCTAAAGGTGCTTTCCGCCAATCGATCCCTAAAGCGGGCGCACAACTTCTTGAGCCAATCATGAAAGTTGACGTGTTCACTCCAGAAGATCACGTTGGTGACGTAATCGGTGACCTTAACCGTCGTCGTGGTATGCTAAGCGACCAAGAAGCTGGTTTAACTGGCGTTCGCATTAAAGCTGACGTTCCGTTATCAGAAATGTTCGGTTACATTGGTTCACTACGTACAATGACATCTGGTCGTGGTCAGTTCTCTATGGAGTTCTCACACTACGCACCATGTCCACAAAACGTAGCTGACACAGTAATCGCTGCAGAAAAAGAGAAAAAAGCTGCTAAGTAATTAGTTTCTTAACTCTTTAAAAAAACCCGCACATGTTGCGGGTTTTTTATTGCCTATAATTTGGTTTTATTTTTTTAGTTATTTATAACTACTTTTTATTATTAATTAATCCTATATAACTAATTAATAAAAAGGTACTAGAGAGCAATTTATTTACATTAATTATTTAATCGATTGCTTTATATAAGGTTTATTGTGAATAGAGTGTAACTTGTTGAATTTTGGTAGCTTATATTGATGCTTTACGATACGTAATGTAGAATATCAGCACTTTTAGACTAGAGCTCTAAAGTCAGATAAGGAAGTCTCCGAAGCAGAGACGTTTACATAGTAATTTTATATAAGACGTAACTATAATGAAATCTATTAAATTGGCACCAAACTGGTGGCTACAATTTACAAAATGCGTTTTCGCATTCAGCCTAATATTTTTAATTCATATTATATTTTCTGAGAACCTAGAAGTTGTTTTTTTCACTGCATCACCAGTTCTATTGATTATTATTGCTTTCAATATTCTCCATCTTCGTTTTTTACATTGTTACAGAGCAGGAATTTGTTATACACGTCTATGCACAGAGCGTTATATCAATAGTGAAGAAATTACTTTTGTATCATTTAGCTCGTTTTTTCTTTTCACCATTTTTAAAGTAGAGCTGGAGAATGGTAAAACTTTTCATTTTTATAACTGGCAACTAGATGATGAAACGCAATCAGCTATTTCTAAAATGTATTGTAATAAGTTAGCTAGAAAAATTGAAAATATTAGCGGCAAATGCAGCGCGTGATTTTTAATTTAGGTAGAAAAAAGGAGCAATTAATTGCTCCTTTTTTGTTTTTATTTTATAACGCGCTAATTAAACTTTTTTATAGCCTTAGCTTTTAGCGCTTTCATCTTTAGCCTGCGTGGCTTTTTAAAAGATTGTATAGGCATTGATACCATATGCTCTTGTGGCAGTGCCGGAGTTGTTTGTGGGTAAGTTCCTTCCTCTGGCACGGAAATCTCTTTTAGATGTACTTTAAGCGCCTCTAGAGTTGAGTCGTTATCAACTTCACTAGGGCAAATAAATATACCTAACTTTCTTAGCTGTACGCCGAGTTTGATACTACTGGTGTAACGGATAATTGGAGCACCTAATACTAAGCCTAATAATATAGGTGATAGCCACCAAAAGAATACAGGTGTGAAGTAGTAGGCTGTGCTACCCCATGCTATAGCCACAATAGTAGAGAATAACGTATAACCAAACGCTTCTTTCCACGGAACCATACGACCTTCGCGCGGTTGTGCATCCCACTTCACTTTTTTACCTAAAAATACGCAAAGTACAAAGTAAGCATGAAATACCATCATTAATGGCGCAACAATAATAGCAAATACAGTTTCAATAATTGAACCTAGAATTAATTTAATTGAACCACCAAAGCGTTTGTTTCTATGTATTAGGGTGACTATTACGCCCATTAATTTAGGCATTAATAAAATAATAATAGTTAAATACAAGAGTGAATCAATAAGATCGGTTTTAGCTATTTGCCATGTAGGAAATAATTGATAAACACGGTTAAAGTACACATCGCTATTTAATGCGCGCGTTACTGCATCAATAGTACTTAGCGCTAGCATTGAGAGCCAAATTAGTGATGAAATATAAGCGGTTGCACCTAATAGAAAGTGCAGCTTACTCATTAATTTTAATTTAGATGACGATAGTAAACCTAAGTGCTGAATATTACCCTGTACCCAGCGTCTATCGCGTACAGCATAATCTAGAATATTACTTGGTACTTCTTCGTAGCTGCCTTCAATATCTGATAGTAATAGTACATCCCAACCTGCACTATGAAGTAGTGATGCTTCTACAAAGTCATGACTTAAAATCTCACCGCCAAAGGGTGCGTTACCTTTAAGTGTTGGCAAGCCACAGCACGTTATAAATGCTTCAACTCTAATGATTGCATTATGACCCCAGTAATTGGCTTTATCTGTTTGCCAAAATGCTGAGCCAGTAGCGAGCATTGGGCTATATAGCACTGACGCAAACTGTAAAAAACGACCAAAAAAGGTATCTTGACGAACAGGTATTGGAATCGTTTGGATCAGGCCTGCTTGTGGGTTGTTTAGCATGCTTGTAGTAAGTTCTAACATACATTTACCGGTCATTACGCTATCTGCATCAAGCACAATCATATGGTCGTAATTACTTCCCCAGCGCTCACAAAAGTCGGTTAGGTTACCTACTTTGCGGTGTTTGTTATCTTCGCGACGACGATAAAAAACATGCTTTGCTGTATCCCCTAAACGTTCGCACAATGCATGCCATGCACTTAGCTCGTTTTTAACTATTTGAGGGTCTTGTGTATCGCTTAATAAATAAAAATCAAAATTATCAAGCTGACCAGTTTCTTTTAACGATTGTAGACTTACTTCAAAGCCCGCGATAACACGGTGGGTATCTTCGTTATAAATAGGCATTACAACGGCGGTTTTCTGAGCGTTAATTGCCTCGTTATTGAACTTAATTGGTTTAATACGTTTTAACGTAAGCGGGTCAATTCGAAACAACTGTAGTACAAAGCCGATTGTGCCACTACAAAAAGCCGTTACAATCCAAGCAAATGTGATTGAGAATAATACTAAAAGGGCATACTCAAGTAATGTCATACCGTTTGAGCTTAAAATCTCAAACATAATAGATATGCCGTAGCCTGATGTGCCAAGTGCCGCAATGGCAAATAGCCATACTCTTAGTGTTTTGAATGGCATTGGAGTGCCCCTACCTTTATTACTTGATGTCATTTGGGTACCAAACATAGCTCCATACCTCGCTAATTTCTTTGTCACGTAGTTTTAACGATAAACGCATATCAACGGGTTGATCGTCCTGTGGTGCAATTTTAAAGGCTACACGCCATCCACGTGAATCCGGAAGTTTTTGTACATTCACGTCGGTTACTTCGCCTGTTGTAAGTTGAATGTCGGCATCTAGTTTTAACTGTTTAGACAGTTTATTTATTTCTGATCCAGTAAAATCAACAGTAAATTGGCGGTGGCTTTTTGGTGGTGGGTTGTCCTCACCAGGTAAAGCGGCGCTACCAATTCTTGTACGTAGTACACGTGCTTTCTCGTGCTGAGTTAAAACTGAATTAAAGGTCGTCATTTTGTAGCTTAATTTTAATGAATCTCCGGCCTTCATTGGTTTTTCTGGTACCCAGTAACTTACGATATTGTCGTTAGTTTCTGTATCAGTCGGTATTTCTACAAGCTCTACACGACCATTTCCCCACTCACCTTGTGGTTCAATCCATAGGCTAGGGCGGTCGTGGTAATGTGCTTCTGTGTCTAGATAGTTATTAAAGTCTCGGTCTCGTTGAGCTAACCCAAAACCTTTTGGGTTATTGTACGAAAATGAAGTAACGCTGAGTTGTGATGGGTTGTTAAGAGGACGCCATACCCACTTGTCATCAGCAGATTGAGTTAATAGGCCGTCCGAGTCATGAACTTCAGGGCGATAGTCATCAAAAAATTTGGTGCTGTTTTCGCCGTGATAAAACATACTCGTTAATGGTGCTACACCTAGTTTTTTAATATCTTTACGCGCAAAAATCTGCATATCAACATCAACTAGCATATTAGTTGTAGGGTCGACGCTAAATTTGTACGCACCAGAAATAGATGGACTATCCAACAATGCAAAAATGGTGATTTGTGTTTGCTCTGGCTTTGGTTTAACTAACCAAAACTCTTTGAACATTGGAAATTCTTCACCCGAATTCTCAGCAGTATCAATGGCAAGGCCTCTTGCTGATAAGCCATAAACTTGTTGAGGGCCAACGACTCTAAAATACGATGCTCCCTGAAATACCATTACTTCGTCTTTATACTCGTTAGTATTTAATGGGTAATGTAAGCGAAATCCAGCATGGCCTAGTTGAGTGCCCGCCACACTTTTAGCTATTTCTTCTTGTAGTGGTGCAGCAGTGCCATCGTATTGGTAAAATTCAGTGCTGAAAGGTAAGCGGCTACGTTTAGAGTCGCTATCAACAGTATTTATTGTTACGGGTGTTTTATATAAAAAACCAGGGTGGAATAATTGCAGCTCGTACAGGCCTTCATCTTTCCACACCGCTTTGTCTTTTTTAAATCGAATTGAACGGTAGTCTTGATAATCAATATTATTTAGCGCTTCAAGCTCGATGTTTTTAGGTGCCACATATTCTTCGCTTGCTAACTTTTTAGCGCGAGCGCTAATTACATCAAATAAGCTACTTTGTGGAATTGCTACATCAACAGTTGCAGCAATCGCTTGGTTGCTATTGCCCCAAGTCGAAAAAATAATAAGTAGACCCAGTAGTGGTGCTGACTTTTTTTGCCATTTAGGCAAGTTTTGGGTTAGTTGTTTCATTCTCATTCCTTTATAAAAACACGACTTATTTTTACGTTTAGGGTAAATATTGATTTGTTTTGTAAGTATCTTCTAATTTACTTAAAGCAAAATGTGAACCTTTATAAAAGTTCATATTTTTCAATAGGAAAAACCAATATACGTAACTCACTGAGGTTTTTGCTGTGTAAAATTCACTCAATCTTATGTAGTTGTTACTGATTAATTACTAGAAGACTCACTAATCGTATGAACATATTACGGGGAGTTTAATGAAGCTTGTCTGAATTACATTTGTATAAAATAAAAAAAGCCGCAAAAGCGGCTTTTTATATGTTTAGATTTTACTTAATTATTTCTTTTTAAATCGACGCACTATTGATAGTGGTGCTAAAAGAAGTGATAACCATAGTAATGAACCTGCATCATTGTCATCATCTGAGCGTAAGTTATTTACCTTAACGGCTACTTTTTCAATGTTTGATAAGTTACCAGCACTATCTTGAGCTTGTACTGTTAAAGTAATACGATTTTCGAATTCGTAATCAATCTCTCCAGCAACAATTAACTGCCCCTCATTGTTAATAGAAACGCTGTCATTATCAGATGTAATAAATTTAACAACAGGTGATTCATCGGCATTTGGATCACTAAAATCGAGCGTGCCGATAATTGTACCAATTGGGCTGTTTTCATCAATTGCAAAAACTTGATCAGCTGCAATTACAGGTGTCTGCTCTTCTGGCGTTAAAGTAATTTCAGATTTGATATCAATGATCACAGGGTCATGGTCTGATGCACGGTATGCACTTTCAGAGTACAAGCTAGATTGTTGACCTTCGCTTTTAAACTCTACATTGTAATCAAGTGAAATAGGTTCATCTGCGTTGATATGCCAATCTGTTGCAGCGACAACTTTGCTAAGTAATGATTGTGTAGCTACTGCATGGTCTAAACTTCCTGCACGACCAGAAAAGCTATAAGAATAACCAAGTGTATCACCATCAATTTCAGCAACTACATTTTTGTAGCCTTTATCAGCAAATGCACGTATTGGATCTTCCATTGCGTAAGCATTCATATCGCCGACTAAAATAGTATCTTCGTCATCAACACCGGTTGGTTTGCTATCAAGCCAACCTGCGAATGCATTAGCACCTTGCGTGCGTATTTCATTCCAACAGCCTTGGCCATCAGCTAAATCTGCATTATTTCCAGAAGCACTACCACAACTTTTAGATTTAAGATGTGACACAGCAACAGTAAATACTTCATCAGTTTCTATTGATTTAAAGCTTTGTGCAATTGGAGCACGGTTACTAAAATCAAATGGAGCCTCAGTTGTAATGGCAGCAGTGCCTACTTCTTCTACTTTGTTAGCACGATAGATAAGTGCGGTAGTAATTGCATCGGTACCAATTTGATCTACGTTAAAATCAACAAATGCATAGTTGTTAGCACTATCTGCATCATTTAATGCATCTACTAAGCTAGCAATTGCACTAAATTCGCCAAAGCCATCATTCTCAATTTCCATTAAACCAACAACATCGGCTTCAATAGCGCTAATGGCACTTACAATTTTAGCTTCTTGACGAATAAATTCAGCTTCAGTATCTGCACCTCGAGATGTAGGGAACCCTCCGCCTTGGCCATCACCATTGAAGTAATTAAGTACGTTAAAGCTAGCTACACGTAAATCTGCTTCAGCATTAAGTTCAGGCGCATCTTCACGTGCATTTGTTGCAATAAACGAAGGCGCTAAAGTTGGGTGAATTCGGTAAAGACCGAAGCTATAAGCAAGTGCCCCTGTCACAGTATTAACAGTATCGCCAGTTCGTAAAGTATTTTCTGCCGATAAGCCTGGAGTTGGATAAGCTGTAGGGTCTAAGTTTTGTACTGTAGAGCCATCATCTATTAAAATCTTTTTAAGTAGATTTTCAGTTTCAACTGCATTAGCAGCATCGCCAGGTAACGCAACCTGGGTACCTTGGTACAAGCGCTCTGTTGCTAATTCAACTTCACCATATCGACCAAGACCAAAGTTATTAGTCACTACTAATGGTTGCTCTAATGTGACTAACATACCTTCAAAAGCTTCTAAATCAGTTGTATTAGCTAAAGGTAAAGTGATTTTTGTAGCTGCTGCAGCTAAACCAGTGCCACACACCGCAACTTGGCTAACACTGCCAATTTGTGTTGCATCAAAATATTCTTCAACAGTACCTTGTACACGTACATGGTCGCCTACATTCACGTCAGTATCTGCAAAATATACAAATACACCTTCAGAGGTAAGTGGGTCTGCATCTATATCAGCAGCCAGTGAGTTAACAAAAAAGCCTTTTAATTGTTCATCACCTTGGAAATCGGCGCTTACAACACCTTCAAGTTCTACTAATGTACCTACAAGTGGGCTAGCAGAGCCATCACCTTGAATAGCATTTATTAGTGTTTTTTCTGCACCACAAACAAGTGGTTCAAGTGGCTCTGGTTCTGGAATTGGTTCAGGTGTTGTTCCACCATTACCTGCATGTGAACCTAATCCATCGAATGCATCAATTTCAAAGCTATCCCACTCTACACTTGGATCAAAAGTTGTGGTTGCATCTGTACGACCACTGGTAATAGCATCTTTACGGCGAAGAGTTTGGTTTTTTGCGGAAACACCGTTTCCTTCCCATGTTGCTTGTACTTCGTATTGACCAAAGCTATCTACGATATTACCGTTTTTAGTTAGTATTAGAGTATCGTCACCATTAAACCCAGTAACGCTGTTTTCCAAATCGGCTTTGGCTTTTAAATCATCAGATGAGCTCGGATTGACAATTACAATAGTAGAATTAGCAGCAAGTGTTCCTGTAAGGTCTACAGAATTACCTACTTCACTTTTACCATTTGAATACAAGCTAAGTGTATACCCTTCAAGAGAAAGCTCCGTATCAGCATTATTATAAAGCTCAATTGCTTTATTATTACTGCTTCCCTCTATATATTCTGAAATGATTAGATCAGCGGATGCTGGTGCACTGAGACTTGCTATAACAAGTGCGAGTGGTGTTATTTTTGTTTTAAACATTTTTTTATTATTCCCGTGTATTAATCCCAAAATGGGACACCAGTTTAGAGAATAAATATGACGGAAATAAAACAAAAATGTAAACGAATGTAAATAAAAGGCGGTTTGACCGCCTTTTAATAGAAAATTACTTTTTAGCTAGATATTTTGCGGCTTGCTTAGCAAAGTAGGTTAATATTCCATCGGCTCCTGCACGCTTAAATGCAAGTAAAGATTCCATTATTGTTGCCTCTTCACTTAACCAACCGTTATCAATTGCTGCTTTGTGCATTGCATACTCGCCACTTACCTGATATGCGAAAGTAGGTACACCAAATTCGTCTTTAACACGCCGTACAATATCTAAATAAGGCATACCGGGCTTTACCATAACCATATCAGCGCCTTCTTGTAAGTCTAATGCGACTTCACGTATTGCTTCATCAGAGTTTGCTGGATCCATTTGGTAAGTTTTTTTATCAGCACCTTTTAAGTTACCAGCAGAGCCTACAGCATCTCTAAATGGGCCATAGTAGCTAGATGCGTATTTAGCAGAGTAGGCCATAATTCGAGTATGAATAAACCCATCAGCTTCAAGTGCTTCGCGAATAGCACCAATACGGCCATCCATCATATCAGAAGGGGCAACAACATCAGCACCAGCTTCTGCATGGGAAAGTGCTTGTTTAACTAAAATTTCAGTAGTGACATCATTAATAACATAACCTGAATCATCAATAATACCGTCTTGGCCATGCGTAGTGAAAGGGTCAAGTGCTACATCAGTAATCACACCCAACTCAGGAAAAGCTTCTTTTAACGCTCTTACGGTACGTTGCGCTAAGCCATCATCGTTATATGCTTCTTCGGCAAATAATGATTTTTTATCCGCAGGCGTTACCGGAAAAATAGCAACGGCAGGTACGCCAAGTTCAACGAGTTCTTTTGCTTCAACAAGCAGTAAATCAATTGATAGGCGCTCAATACCAGGCATTGATTCAATTACCTCGCGGCGATTTTTACCATCAAGTACAAATACAGGGTAAATTAAATCATTTACGCTAAGCTGGTTTTCAGCCATTAAGCGGCGAGAAAAGTCGCTGCGGCGCATTCTGCGCATGCGAGTATATGGGAAAAGGTCTAATCCTGATTGGGCCATATTAATATGCTCCTACTGTGGTAATGGAAAAGTGATTACTTGATTACGGCCATGCTGCTTTGCGTAATAAAGTGCTTTGTCGGCGCACTCAGTAAAAATTTGAGGGTTGCTAACATCATCAGCAATGCTGGTGTATACACCAGCGCTAATAGTAAATTGAATATCATTATTGGCAACCGTTACTGTACTTACTGAGATATCAGCTCGTATTTTTTCAGCTATGTCTTGTGCGCCTTCACTAGGGGTATTAGGTAATAGCACAACAAATTCTTCACCGCCATAACGGGCAACTTCATCGAGTGGTCGTTTTAAATGGTCTTTTATAAGGTCAGACACTGCTTTAATAACTTGATCGCCTATGATATGGCCGTACGTGTCGTTGATACTTTTAAATCGATCTATATCAAGCATAACAATGCTAAGAGGAGTTTGTTCTCGACGAGAGCGACGAAGCTCCATTACCAGTTTTTTATCAAAAAAGCGTCTGTTTTTTATTCCAGTCAATGCGTCTTCAGTATTTAGTAACTCAAGTGAGCGGTTTTTTTCTTCAAGCTCTCTAAGCGTCACTTGTAATTCAAAGGTGCGCTCGTCCACCTGAGATTCAAGTTCTTGGCGAGTTTTTTCTTGTAATTTTAAGCGCTCTTTAAGTAGTGTATCTTGTGCTGTGTTTTCAGCAATCAAGGTTTGTTGGGCAATCACTTCTTCATCGCGTTGTAAAATAAATAACTTCATTACGCTGTAGCATAAGCAAAAAGTGCAACCAAAAAAGCATGCAAATACAAATGCAAGCGTACTTCTGTCAAAGGCGTATAGGCCCATTACTGCAACAGTAAAATAAAGCATTACCACCAAGAAAAAAACCAATACAAGTAATAGTGCTTTGTTTGGTTTAGAAGGCGTTAAACGCACGCACATAAACGTAGTTACAATATAAAAGCCTAAAACGATTGAAGTAGTGATTAAACAAAGTAATGTAACTATGTTGTTTGGAAGTAGCCAAATAAATAATAACGAAATGGCTAAAGCGTTAACTACAACTTTTTGAATAGTTAGCAGAAGTGAGGGTCTGGGATGGCAAACTTGCTTCTGCAAAGGCAAAAACATTAAAGTGATAAGCATAAGTAATATAGGGATCATAACTTGCTGTAATGCAGGCAAATTAGGATGAACGTACCTTAAGCCAAAACCACAAAGGTAGGCTAATACACTGCCTAATGTGAGAGATATAACTCCAGCATAAACAAAATAGCCTTTACGTGAAAAACCATATAAAACTATGCAACTCACACCCAAAGAAAATATAAAACCAATCAATAAGCCATAGAGTAAATTGAGTTTTCCTTTGTGTGCCAAATAAGCTTCTGGTTGCCACAGCGTTAAAGGGACTCGCAAGCCTGAACTATTCGCCACTTTCATTATAATAAGCGTTTCGCTATTTGCAGGGCTGAGCAGTTTAACTAATAAAGACTCACTTTTAATTGTGCGCTTATATAAGGGGTAGGCATCACCAATTTGAGTATAAGAAAGTAATTGCGAGTTATGTAATTGATATACTTGAACGTCGTTTAGCAAAGGATTGTTTAGTGACAATATTTGCTCAGTATTATAACTAAGTGTGTTTTTTATTTTAAATTTTATCCATACAGGACGCTGCTCTAGTCCTAAATTAAGGGGTTTTCCTGTGTTTTTTTGCCACTGTATATGGCTACTTTGTTGTGCGCTTAATAGCGACGTTGGTTCAAAAGAGTAATACAGGTTATTAATGTTTTGAGAGTTAAAATCGTGTTTTATTATTACTGGGTTTGCGAAAGAGCAAAAAGTGCAAAGGAATACTAATAGGCTTAAAAGTGCCTTTGCATAGGCCATTAACGATCTTCTAAACCAAAAACACGGTGAAAGTTTTCTGTAGTTTTACGGGCCACAACTTCTTCATCTATTTGATAAAGTTGTGCAACCGTTTGACAGATATAAGGAAGCAGGGCAGGTTCATTTTTACGTGATTTAGGTTTTGGCTTAACTGTTCGTGGAATTAAAAATGGTGCATCAGTTTCTATTAATAATCGATCTAGAGGAATGCTAGGCACTAGCTGTTGTAACTCTTTTCCACGCCTTTCATCACATACCCAACCCGTTATACCAATATATAGACCTAAATCTAAATATTGCTTTAGAGCTGCTGAGTTACCCGTAAAGCAGTGGAGTACACCGCGAATATTAAACTCATTTAATATACTTAACATGTCGTCACTTGCATCACGTTCATGCAAGTAAACAGGTAAATCTAATTTTTCAGCAAGTGCTAATTGGCGCCTAAAAACACTGCGCTGTACATCGCGAGGCGAAAAGTCGCGGTTATAATCAAGGCCACATTCACCAATAGCGATAACATGCTTACTATTTGCAAGTACAGTTAGTTGTGCTTCTAGTTCATTAGTGGCTGATTTTGCATCATGTGGGTGGATACCCGCCGTAGAATATTGAAGATGCTTTGTTGCAAGTTCAAGTGATTGCTGACTGCTTGCAATATCACAACCAATAATAAGCATATTTGTAACACCCGCTTCATTGGCACGGGTAATTACATCGTGATGCTGCTCATCAAATTGATGATTAGTTAAGTTAACTCCAGCATCAATTAACGTATATGACATTACTTAGTACGTTTAACGCGAATAGAGCGGTTTTCACCGTCAATTTTAAGTAAAAATGAGTTAAAAACACCACGGCTAATTACAATCGTATCGTTCTTTTTTAAACGCATGCTGTCAGAGCCAATTTGACGCCATTGTTGACCGTTATCTAGCGAAATAATTAACTCGCCGTAAGCAGCTTCTTCAACTGAAGCAACCATCGCTTTAATTTCAGCGTCTTTTTCTGTCTGTGATTTTTTGTACTCTAACCCAAACTCATCAGCTGTTTTTTTCACTTCTGTTGGTGTTGTGGCTACTGCCTGAGGTACATTATTAGCTGTTGGTGGTGTGAGCGTTTTTGTTACTGATGGCTTAACCAGCGACTTACCCGCGATGGTATTATCGTAACAAAGTAAGCGGTTAAAATCGTTTTCAATAAAGCTACATGCTTGTAACGCTTGAGTATTAAACTCTGTTTGCGCAGCAAAAGTCGGTGCGCTTAATAAAACCAATAGTGAGAGTAGTTGTTTTTTCATTTTATTCCTCAGATTCTTTTTGTGGTTTAGCGGTATAAAACTTTGCTAAAATTAGACCTAGTTCAAACAGAAGAAGCATCGGAAATGCTAGCAATGTTTGTGATAATACATCAGGCGGTGTTAAAAACATCGCGACTACAAAAACACCCACGACGATATAAGGGCGCTTTTCTTTTAAGCTTTTTGTTGTTGTTGCGCCACTCCAGCATAGCAACATAATAGCCACTGGAATTTCGAAAGCGACACCAAATGCAAAAAACAACTTTAATACAAATCCTAGATAACTACTTATGTCAGGTGCAAGGGTCATCATTTCGGGACCGGTACTTGTAAAAAATCCTAAAATAATTGGCAGAACTACAAAGTAACAAAAGGCTATGCCGCCATAAAATAATATTATACTTGAGGCGAGAATAGGCATGAGCATTTTCTTTTCGTGCTGATATAAACCCGGCGCTATAAACCCCCAAACTTGATGCAATATCCATGGAATCGACGCAAATAAAGCGACAAATAAAGTAAGTTTGAAAGGTGCAAAAAAGGGAGCTGTTACATCGGTTGCAATCATGGTTGCCGTACTTGGCAAATGCGAGACTAGCGGCTGTGCAACAAAAGCATAAATATCATTCGCAAAATATACTATGGCAATAAAAATAACAAAAATGCTTAGTAGTGCTTTTATTAGCCGATCACGCAACTCAATTAAATGAGCTACAAACCCTGATTTTACTTCCTCAGCCATTATTTTTTATACCATGTAGTAAGTTGACCACAAAGTGAGAAATAAATTTCACTTTTTCTCATCAAGTTGTTGGTTATTTGATGTATCAGATTGTTGTTTCTTGTAGCTGTGAGTAACTGATTCAGCCGCTTTTTGTAGCTCTGTTAGTGAGCTTTGTAACTCAGGGCTTAAATCTTTTAATTCTTGCTGTTCTGCTTTTTTAAGGTTTTCGTGCAGCTCATGGATTCGAAGTTCTTCACTTACTTCGGCTTTTACTGAGTTGGCAAGTGATTTAGCGGTTTTAACCCATTTACTCACTGTTCTAATCGCAACAGGTAAGCGCTCAGGGCCGAGCACCACTAAACCAACAATAAAAATAACAACAAGTTCCCACATGCCCATACTAATTAAACCTTATTGTTATCTTTGTTTTTTTCAGTATCGGTTGAGTTGTCAGCAGTGTTTTTTTCTGATTGTTGAATTTGCTCGGATTTCTCTTTCTCGCTCATTTGATCATCCGACATTGCTTTTTTGAAGCCCTTTACAGCGCCCCCAATATCGCCACCCATACCGCGTAGTTTTTTTGTGCCAAAAAGTAAAACTATGATCGCTAAAACAATTAATAATTGCCAAATACTAATACCACCAAAACCCATGGTTTTCTCCAATATATAAAACGGTTAAATGTTTATTTTAAATACTAATTATACGCTCACTAGCGCAAATAGCACCCAGTTTATGCGCTGCGCCATGCCGCTATAAAGCTAATAGCCGATAAGCTTATTGCAAGACTTGCAGCTATTAAATCGTGCTGTAAATAACAAAGTGTTGCCATAATCATTGTAGCACTACCAAATAAACTCAATATTAAAGGTTTATGAGATACCTTTTGTTCTTGAGGTTGAATGTGTGGTGCACGCTTTAAATTTTGATAAATTAGATCCGGTAACTCAGGCATTTTTTCAGCCCAAAATGGCAAGTTAGCATACATTTGCTTCAGTACTGATAGCGGTCCAACTTGTTGCTTTACCCATTCTTCTAAAAAGGGCTTAGCTGTTTTCCATAAGTCGAGTTGTGGGTAAAGCTGACGCCCCAATCCTTCAACGTATAATAAAGTTTTTTGTAGTAGTACTAATTGCGGCTGTACCTGCATGTTAAAACGACGTGCAGTATTAAATAGATTTACGAGTACGTGCCCAAATGAAATTTCGGCCAAAGGTTTATTAAATATAGGCTCGCAAACTGTGCGAATCGCAAATTCAAATTCTTCAATGCTAGTATCTGGTGGTACCCAACCAGAATCAACGTGTAGCTGTGCAACTTGGCGATAATCACGATTAAAAAAGGCGATAAAGTTTTCAGCTAAATAGCGTTTGTCTTCTTTGCTTAACGTACCAACAATACCGCAATCAATACCGATATACATTGGGTTTTCAGGGTGCTCTCGAGAGACGAAAATATTACCCGGATGCATGTCGGCATGAAAAAAACTGTCTCTAAACACCTGCGTAAAAAACACTTCTACGCCACGCTCAGCAAGTAATTTCATATTAGTGTTTTGCGCCATAAGTGCATCGGTATCAGAGACGGGAATGCCGTAAATACGCTCCATCACCAGCACATTGCTACGGCTGTAATCACTGTAAACTGCAGGGATGTATAATGAATCAGAGCCTTCAAAATTGCGTTTTAGTTGAATGCCGTTGGCACCTTCTCGCATTAAGTCGAGCTCGTCTAGGAGTGTTTTTTTATATTCTTTAACTACTTCAACCGGGCGTAAACGCTTTGATTCGTTATGGACTTTTGCAAGTACCTTTGCGAGCTTTTCCATCAACGCTAAATCGGCATTAATTTGCTCGTAAATATTGGGTCTAATAACCTTAATTACGACATCTTGCTCAATGCTTTGTTCATCAATAAGTTTTGCTGTATGTACTTGCGCTATAGATGCAGAGGCCAGTGGAGTTTGTGAAAACTCACTAAATAATTCACTTATATCGTTAATTTCGAGTGCTTTTTCTATTATTTTTTGTGCAAGCTCGCCTTCAAATGGTTGAACTTGATCTTGTAAAAAAGCAAGCTCTAAAGCGATATCATGAGGGAGTAAATCACGACGAGTAGAGAGCATTTGACCAAATTTGATCCAAACAGGACCAAGCTCTTGCAATGCTAAACGTAAACGTAGCCCTGCCGGTTTTTCTTTGTGCTGATTACGCAGCCAAAATAAACTACCACGGGCTATTTTACCAAACCAAGGCACCTTATGCTTTGGAATTAGCTCGTCTAGTCCATAGCTAAGTAACGTTTTGGTGATGTTATATAAACGTGCAGTCGACACAAAAAATCCTTAGCGGGTGTTTGAAGGTAAAAAAGAATTTAAGAGGGCGTTAATGCGTTGCTCAACGGCAGCGACTTGTCCTTTGAGTTCTCTATTTTTTTGTTTAAATTGCTCAAGTTCTAATGGATGAATAGTAATTGCGAGCTCATCTTGGCATAAACTTGTAAGCATGGTACTTATTTTAGTATTGGTTTTGCTGCTCTTTTGTTTTAGCTCTTTTAAGTGCAGGTATAACTGCTGAGCGGGGGCATCGCCAATGTATTTAGAAAGTTGTTCAGGCCAATCAATATCAATACCTGAAAATGCATTGCTATAAGTTTGCGCAATATTTAAATCGCCTTGTAAGTCGAGCTTATCTTGGCGAATTAATTGGGTAAGCATTGCAGGGTTTTTGAGCGCTAAAAGTGTCTCTATATCTGCGCTGATCATACAATCTGCATTTTCATTGCTTTGAGCGCTGTATAAGTGTAATTGATCAGCACTATAAACGAGTTGGATGCTTTGTTGCCAATCTCTTATTTCAACTACTAAGCGCTTATGTTTAACGGCGTTTAGCTTTTGAGATAATTGTGGGTCAAGGCTAAGTGCTTGATTTAGTACACGCTCAATAAGCGAAAGTACAAAATTAGGTAACATAAAAAACTCAGATGACATTGCACCATTATTGTTTTTTGTTATTTTTTCAAGCGCCATAACTGCTAGCCTTAATATTTAAAACCACGATGCAGTGCAACAATTCCGCCTGTGAGGTTTTGGTATGTTGTTTGTTCAAAGCCCGCATCTTCCATCATCGCTTTTAATGTGTCTTGATCTGGATGCATACGAATAGACTCAGCTAAATACTTGTACGATTCACTGTCGTTAGCAACTAGCTTACCCATTGTTGGCAATAAATTAAATGAGTAAAAATCGTAAGCCTTACTAAGTACGTCATGCTCTGGTTTTGAAAACTCTAAAACAAGTAATCTGCCGCCTGGCTTTAAAATACGGTACATAGAGCGTAATGCTTTGTCTTTATCGGTAACGTTACGTAAGCCAAAGGCAATAGTGATCACATCAAAGCTATTATCTGGAAATGGCAGCATTTCTGCATTCATTTGTACGTAGTCAATATTGCCTACTAAGCCAAGATTGTGTAGTTTTTCACGACCAACCTTAAGCATAGATGAATTTATATCGCCCAAAACAACTTGACCGGTCTCGCCAACTAGTTGACTAAATTTTGCCGTTAAGTCGCCAGTGCCACCGGCTAAATCGAGTACATGATGGCCTTTACGAACACCTGAGCTTGCAATAGTTTGACGTTTCCATAAACGATGCACACCAAAAGACATTAAATCATTCATTACATCGTATTTTGCAGCTACTGAGTGAAATACATCAGCAACCATAGAAGCTTTGTCGCCCTCGGCTACTGTTTTATAACCAAAATGCGTGGTCTTTTGTTCGGTTTCGTTCATGATTAATCTCTATCGTGACAATAGAGGTTAGTGTACTTTATTGTACGCAGTAGGTGCAATTTGAATATGATTTATCAGGTAATTTATTGCCCAGCAGTGTAGCTACTTTGCCCTAATGACCGCGCTTTAAAAGCCGCATGAGACGCTTTTTTAGCTAACTGATTAAAATCATCTTCTTGTAGATGTTGAGCAATTCCTAGAGATAAGCCAATACTAGGTAACTTAATCCCTGTTTTTGAACTAACAAAGCGAAGCTTTTCGACTCCATTTCGGACTTTTTCAGCTATAACATTGGCTGTTTCTGGGTCTATATCGGCGAGTAAAACAGTAAATTGATCTTTAGCTGTGCGGCCAGGCAAGCCACTTTGAAAAACATATTTTTGCACTTGTTTAGCTACTTTATTCAAAATAACTTCACCAATTATATCACCGTAATTTTCAGTAAAGTGATCAAGGTTATCTATTTGAATCGCAATGGCGCAAATAGACTTTTTTTGATTAGTCCATACTTGAGTTTGTTGCGTTAAATAATGGCGTTTATAAAGCCCTGTTTGGCTATCAATAATATGTTGTTTACGAAGTTGATTTAGCTGCTTTTTTGTTTTTTCGTGTAGTTGTTTGGCTTTACTTAGTTCTTGCTTAAATTGCTTGTGTTGATTTAGTAATTCGGCGGTTTGATTATGAAGTACTTCAAGCGCTTGACGGCTTTGTTCTATGTTGTTCTCATCTAGTGAATGTACGCATTCGCTCACCTGACCCGCAAAGCGAATTATCTGTTTTTCAGTAGCTTGAGAATTTTGAGAAAGTGAACTTATAACACCATCAACATTTTGAATCATGTTGACTTGCTCTGTGTGACCGGTATTTAAAAATTCAGCATGGAGCTGTTCAATTAAAACACTGTCTATATTATCTTCAACCGCAATAGCGCGGTCTAAGGCTTTGTTCAGCTCAAGGTTAGTTTGGCTAGTATAGGTATAAACAACTTGATAATTGAGCGGCGTAGGAGAAAGTGCATAGCGCTCTAAAAACACACACACTTTAGTCATCTTCTCTTGTGCAATAGCCATGGAATCATGGAACATCATTTTAAATACCAACTAAGTACGCATAAGTGCAAATTTTAAAATATCTCATTCCATGAGGCGGTTATGCGTCCGAGCTTTTTATTATTTTTTTATACAGTAATCATTATCCGCGCTATTTAAAAGCAAAAACGATAGTTAGGGAACTTAAATTTTACTTTAGCAGCCCAATCGCTGTTTTTCTCATCAATTCGGCTGGTTTTTACTTCTGTTAACGTATGTAGCATTATTTCAATATGCTAGTTTGTCTCATTTACTTGCTATTTCTTTAGCCTACGATAGTTTTATGCAATCTATTGCATCATCAAGTTAAATAATAATGAATCTTTTTTTACCAAAAACGCTTCGCCAAACGCTTCTTGGCATAACTGCTTTATGTTCGTTAAGTGCATGTCAAATAACCACACCCAATGCGAATGAGCAGTTTACTCAAGTGGCACAATCTATTGTTCAATATAGAGAAAGTATAAACCCTTATAACAGTTCAAAAGGGGTTGATGGCTATTTACTTGCCAATTTATCGCCAGAATTTCTAGCAGAGCAGTACAAAAGTAATACTCAATTATTAGCAGACTTAGATGCCGTAGATGCAACTAAGCTTAGTGACGAAAATCAAATTAACTTAAGTATTATTCGTGCTCAAGTGCAAAATAGCGTAGACGAATATGTGTTTAATGCGCATTACATGCCGCTTACATCTGAGTATGGTTTTCACTCCGGTCTGTCGTACATCGTTAACAGTTCTCAATATAAAAAAGAGCAAGATTTAGAGACATACCTTGCACGTTTAGCACAAATTCCCCGCTTTTTTGAGCAAAATATATATTGGATGAAAAAAGGGCTCGAAACAGGTCTCACCCAACCAAAAGCAGTTTTAGAAGGATACGAAGACTCCATAAGTACTTATATTGTTGATGATGTAACTCAATCAGAATTTTATAAACCGTTTTTAGCTAACACTGCCAGTTTAAGTGAGAGTGACTTTTATGCACTTCAACAGCGAGCTAAAGTTGTTTTAAAAAATAAAGTAATACCAGCATATAAAAGCTACTTAACGTTTTTTACTGAGCAATACCAACCGGGCGCCCGCACAAGTATTGGTATTTCAGAAACCCCTAATGGCAAAGCTTTTTATAAAAACCGTGCTAAGCATTACACCACTACCGACATGACACCTAAAGAGATCCACGAGCTAGGCTTAAAAGAAGTTGCTCGCATTCGAGGTGAAATGGAAGCTGTAATAAAAGAAGTTGGTTTTAAAGGCTCATTTGCTGAGTTTATTCACTTTTTACGTACTGACCCACAGTTTTACGCAACAACACCTGAGCAACTTTTGAAAGAAGCATCTTACATTGCTAAAAAAATGGATGCACAGCTGCCTAAGTTATTTCATACCTTACCGCGCAAACCTTATGGCGTGGCACCGGTGCCCGCAAGTATTGCCCCTAAATACACAACAGGTCGGTATTCTGGCTCTAATCGAGATGATGAAGCTGGATACTACTGGGTAAATACTTACGCTTTAGATAAGCGCCCTTTGTATGTTTTAGAAGCATTAACGTTGCACGAAGCAGTGCCAGGTCATCATTTACAAATATCACTTAATGCAGAGCTTGAAAATTTGCCGAGCTATCGTCGTGATGCTTATCTTTCGGCATTTGGCGAAGGTTGGGGGCTTTACTCTGAATATTTAGGTTTAGAGGCAGGCTTTTATCAAGACCCATATAGCCGTTTTGGTCGCTTAACTTATGAGATGTGGCGAGCAGCACGTTTGGTTGTTGATACAGGGATGCACATGTATGGCTGGAGCCGCGAGCGAGCTATGAACTTTATGAGCGAGAACACCGCGCTTTCGCTGCATAATGTTAAAACAGAAACTGACCGTTATATATCTTGGCCAGCTCAGGCACTGTCATACAAAATTGGTGAGTTAACTATTAAACGTTTACGTGTTGAAGCAGAGCAAGCGCTTGGACCAAATTTTGATATTCGCGAATTTCATCATCAGGTTCTTCGCCATGGTTCAGTGCCCTTGTCAGTATTAGAAACACAGGTACGTTTATATATAAAAAATGAGTTAACTAAGCTGCAAAATTAGCTTTGTAGGGCTTATAAACCTTGAACAAACAAAGGTGTTGTGTCATTTTGACCGCAACACCTTTTTTATACCACAGACCTAGTAATGTAGTTTATTTTAGCGACTCCAATCGTCAAAATATTCACATACTACGCAATAGGTATTATTTAAAAATATAGCCATCAAGGGGCCTTAGATGAGCAATTTCATTATGTTTAGTATTGACGTATTTGCGAGTATTTTTATTATCGCACTTGGGTTAATTGTGCTTACTGTTATTATTTTTTACTTTCGCGATATAACACAAACAAAACATGCTATTAGGCGTAACTACCCAGTAATTGGCCGCTTTCGATATTTTTTTGAACGCCAAGGTGAATTTTTCAGACAATACTTTTTTGCCCTCGATCGAGAAGAAATGCCATTTAACCGCGCTGAGCGCAGTTGGGTTTACCGCGCAGCAAAAGATGTCGATCGCACCGCTGCATTTGGTTCAACACAAAGCTTAGAAGTGACGGGTACGGTTATGTTTATGAACTGTGCTTTTCCTACTTTAGATGAAGAAGCACTCGACCCGAGTAATGTTACTTTAGGTCCGTATTGTAAAACACCTTACACCACTAATTCGTTATTTAATGTGTCGGGCATGAGCTTTGGTGCGCTTTCAAAGCCTGCTGTGCGCGCTTTATCAAAAGGTGCTAAATTGGCGGGTTGCTGGATGAACACAGGTGAAGGGGGCTTAAGCCCTTACCACCTTGAAGGTGGCGCCGATCTGGTATTTCAAATTGGTACAGCTAAATATGGTGCCCGAGACGAGCATGGAAACTTAAGCACCGAAAAACTTAAAGAAATAGCAGCTCACGAACAAGTCAAAATGTTCGAGCTAAAAATGAGCCAAGGTGCAAAGCCAGGTAAAGGCGGTATGTTACCAGGGCGCAAAGTTAACGCCGAAATAGCTAAAATTAGGGGTATTCCAGAAGGGCAAGATTCGATTAGCCCAAATGGACACCCTGAAATTAAAAACCCAGCTGATATTCTCGATATGATTGCCACTGTACGTAATGCCACAGGAAAACCAACAGGCTTTAAAGCCGTTATTGGTGATTACACCTGGTTAGAAACGTTATTTGCAGAAATAAATCATCGTGGCATTGAGTCGGCACCTGATTTTATAACAATTGATAGTGCTGATGGTGGTACGGGGGCTGCACCGCAGCCGCTTATGGATTCGGTGGGTTTACCTCTTCGCGAAAGCTTGCCACTTGTAGTTAATATGCTTGAAAAGCACGGGCTTAGAGATCGCGTGAAAATTATTGCTTCGGGTAAGTTAATCGTCCCTTCAAAGGTTGCATGGGCATTAGCGCTTGGTGCTGATTTTGTTGTATCGGCTCGTGGTCATATGTTTGCACTGGGTTGTATTCAGGCAATGCAATGTAATAAAGATACCTGTCCAACCGGGATCACTACGCATAACGAGCGTTTGCAACGCGGCTTAAATGTAGCTGATAAAGCGCAACGAGTAGCTAACTATAATAAATACATTCATTACGGAGCCGGTTTAATTGCTCACTCATGCGGTGTAACAAGTGCACGTGAGTTGGCTCGTAAGCATGTACGTATAGTGCAAGAAAGTGGGCTTTCAGAGCCGCTTGATAAAATTTATGAAAACTACAAGTAAGTTTTAACTAACTAGAAGGCGCTTATAGCGCCTTTTTTAATGCTTGTTAGTTTAATTGGCTTATTAATAAACTAAAGAATGCTTCTTTGTTGTTGCATGTTTGTGCATTTAAAATAAGTTGCTCGCCTAGTGCTAATGTTTGTTTTTGCACTGTAAGGCGCGCATTGTCATCACTAATACTATCTATATCGCTTACGTGCGCAAGCCCAATAGTACGCCTAATTAACTCAGCACCACAGTAACCTGCAGCATCTTGCAATACGTTTTTCATAAAGTATTGCGCATAGCCTACTGGCGCTAGTGATTCATCTAATGTTTTAGTGCGTATTAATTCAAGCCATTGCTGCTCAAATAAACTATAGGTGTCTACGATACAGCTAAGTAAATGTGTTTGGTAATTACGACGTGCTACAAAGTCTTCAATATGCCCTGCTTGTGCGCAGTAATTCAATAGTAAATTACCAATAAAAGAGCCAATATCGAACCCAATAGGCCCAAAAAAGCCAAACTCCGGGTCAATCATCTTTGTATGATTACAATCAACAAAAATGCTACCGCTGTGCATATCACCATGAAGTAATGTTTGCGGGTTAGATAAAAAATTAGCTTTTAGTTTTGCTATTTCTAACTTCAATGCGTTGTTTTTTTGTATTGCGTCAACTTCGTTTTGTAGTTGCTTTGGGTAGTTATTGCGTTCGTGCTCAATGTACGGATCGCTAAAAAATAAGTCTTCCGTGATTTGGCAAAGCTCAGGATTAGTAAATTGGCTAACGAGTGCTTTTTTAGTTTGCGCGGTTAAGTAAAAATCTGAATTATAAAAGCCGGTGTGGCTTAAGTAGGTCGCTACGTGCTGTGCCAATTTAGGGAATTGCTCTGCATTATTTTGTGCAGTACGCAATATTTGTAAATTACCTAAATCTTCTAAAATAGTCAGCGCTTGTATTTCACTATAATGTAAAACCTTAGCAGTATAAGTAGGGCAAATAGCACCATGGTTAAGTAAAACTTGTGCTTCTATACGGGCTCTATCAAGTGTTAATGGCCACGACTCACCCACGCAACGCGCGTAAGGCAGAGCTTGCTTTAAAATAACACTATTGTTTTGCTCATCAGTAATTCTAAATACTAAATTAAGATTGCCATCACCAAACTCATATGCCGATAAGGTTTGTCCGGAATCGAAAAAATTACATTGTTTAGATTCAATTAATGTCGATACGTAATCGATAGCGCGCTGTGCATTAAAAGCAACATAGTTAGTCATGGTTTAAATCTCAAAAATCAGCTTCTAAGCATTCTATACCTTTAAATGTTTAGATGTCTACAAGTCTAACTTGAGAGTTATTCAAAGTGGTGTAAAATAACATTACGCATTTTTAATACCTTAAGCATTATGCAAAACTTAATCGCAAGCAGTTTAAAATATGAAAACGGGTCGCTTAGTGTGCTCGACCAATATTTACTACCTCACCAGCAGGTATGGCATCAGTGCCATGATGTAGAAACCATGAAAGAGCTGATCATTAACTTAAAAGTGCGTGGAGCTCCACTTATTGGTTTAGGCGCGAGCTTGTTAGTGGCGTATTTAGCTGAGCAAGGGGTAGTGAAAAGTGAGCTTGAAAAAGCAATCAATGAACTAGAAGCCACTCGTCCAACGGCGGTTAATTTAATGCATTGTATGGCGGCATTGCGAAAAGCTTTAACGCAAAGCGATTATGTTGCCGGTATTGTTAGTACTGCTGAGCGGTTGTTTATTGAAGATATTGAGCTGTGTGAACGAATGGCAAACCGTGGTGCCGAGCTTATAAATAGTGGCGACAACATATTAACTCATTGTAATACAGGGGCGCTTGCAACCGCTGGTATTGGTACTGCACTGGGTGTTATTTACAAAGCGCAGCAAAAACATGGCAACGTACATGTGTGGGTTGATGAAACACGACCATTATTACAAGGCGGCCGCTTAACGGCCTTTGAGCTTGAGCGCTGGGAAATACCGTACACATTAATTTGCGATAATATGGCGGCAAGTTTAATGGCTGCAGGTAAGGTGGATAAAATAGTAGTAGGGGCTGATCGTATTGCCGCCAATGGTGATTTTGCTAATAAAGTAGGCACCTATAATTTAGCCGTACTTGCGTATTTTCATAACATTCCATTTTATGTAGTTGCGCCTATTACCACGCTTGATACCAACACCGCGTGTGGTGGTGATATAGAAATAGAGCAACGTAATCCTCAAGAAGTGCGCGGAGTTAGCGGTAGCTTTGGTGAGGCTTTATGGGCGCCCACTAATGCTAATGTATATAACCCTGCATTTGATATAACGCCGGCAAAGCTGGTTACAGGGTGGGTGTTAGATACTGGTGTGTATAACCAGCAACAAGTATTAATGGGTAAACTTAAAGAGCTAACTCAATAATATGCGACTGAATTCTGAAAGAAACTCAGAGGTACTATTTAGGTAGTTGGGGTAGGCTTTTTCTATAGATTTCAAGTCGCTCCCTGCTACCAGAAGCACGTTATTGTGAGTTTGTTTTTCTTGTTCGGCGTAATGTGTTAGAGCTTCTTGCTTTTTATTCTCTGCATATAAAAAGACTCGACCCATTTGTGTTTCTGTGTTGTGAACGAGTAAAGCAAAGCCTGTATCTTTCGATTTATTTTTAATTTCGTCAACTTGGAATGCGCGATTAAATGCATCAAGCTTATGAAATGCGGCTAGCTTTTTATTTAGTGCCGAAAGCTCATCAACAAAGGCCTGCGATTGTTGTGAACTTAATTGATTTGAACCATCTTTGACTGCAAGAAACTCACCCATGATAAAAAATAATCGCTTCCAATCTGTGTCGGCTGCTTGGGGATTAGTTTTTAGTGTTTCTTTTTCAATAATATCTACAATTTCAACAGTAGTAGCCCAAAGGTGCTGAAGCCTAGTGCGTAACTGAACTTCAATTTGAAAGCCTTTATAATCGTGAGATTTTAAATTGTTATAACTTTTATAAACACGATGAATACCTCTATAGCCTGTCGCTTTTGGGTTTTCAATATAATCATATGATTTAACGCTATGAACTGCTCTACTCGAATCTAAACTGGCGTTGAGTTGATATAGATGCTCTAGATTATCTAAGATTACTCGGCAGCCACCTATGTCGTGCATTCGCTTCAGATTTATTGCGTTTTCACTTTTACCATCCAACGAGGCTCTTTGTAACTTATCTATAATAGTTGGCAAGCGTTTTAAGCGTCTAACTATGGTCGCCGATTCTAGCAAATGAAGCTTTTTTACATGTTTCCATACAAGATTTTTAATAATAGTCAGCGGATATAAATGTGCTGCACGATAGTTCTGTACAACCTCTATTGCAAAGTCAAAATCACCTTCATTTTTACGAAAAATACGACCAGCCTTTTCAACTTGCTTACGTGAGTAGGCTAGTTGTTGTTTAGACTTTTGATATTGTTCGTTCACCATTAGAAAGTTACTCTTTATCAGCTGCATTACTAAAATAATATTACAGAGTTAAGTGATTGAAGTCATCCTGCAAATAGCATAAATACGCTTATAGAAAATATAGTGTAGGCATGCGTGCACTGAGCTTTATTAATCGAGCAAGGGAAATTGCTCTGCAATAGACGAGTCAGTGCTTTTTGCCACCCAGCCCTCTGTATTGTTAAATAAGCGAATGGCAGTAAACTCAGGGTCGCTTCCCATATCAAACCAATGCGGGGTAAGTTCAGGCACTGAAATTAAATCGCCTTGTTGGCAAAGCACCTGATAAACCTTATTGCCTAAATGTAGGCAAAATAGCCCTTGGCCTTTTACAAAAAAACGCACTTCGTCTTCACTATGGGTATGTTCAAATAAAAACTTTTTGCGCAGCTCTGATGCGCCAAGATTACCTTTAGCTAGAGATATAACGTCTACTGTTTGATAGCCATTTTCGGTTTTTAACCGATCTATATCGTTTTTGTACGCACTAATAATTTGCTCATGGGTGGTGTGCTCATTAATATCTGCATTTGCTTGCCACTGTTCAAAACGTACGTTTACTTTAGCTAGTTGCTTTGCAATATCATCAGCATTTGATGTGCTTACAAGTGCTTTGCTTGCATCGTTGTCAGCATATACTGTTAATTGGCTCATACTAATTGCTCCAATTTAAATTGGCTAAAGTCATTAATATAAGGGTGAGCTTTAGTGCTTGCTTGCCCATCACGAATTAAATGTAGTGTTTTTAAGCCTGCAGCTTGCGCGGCATCAAGCTCGCCGGCTACATCACTTAAAAAGAGTATTTCTGCTGCTTTAAACGGTAACAGCTCCACAATGGTGTTATAGGCCATTTGCTCTTGTTTTGCGCCAACTTTGGTGTCAAAAAAGTCAGTAAACAAGCTGCGAATGTCACCATAATCACTGTATTTAAAAAGTAGCTGCTGCGCTTTTACTGACCCTGACGAGTACACATATAAAGCTATATCGTTGTTGTACTGAGCTTGTAAAAAATCAAATGCATCTGGGTATAAATGACCTTTAAAATCACCGTGTTCATACCCTGTTTGCCAAATTAAGCCTTGTAATTGCTTAAGTGGAGTGATTTTTTTATCTTCATCAATCCAGGTAAGTAAAGTGCTAATGACTTCTTCAATATCGGCGTTTGGCTTTTCGATAAGCGCTTTTACGGCACTAATTTGCTCAGCTACATCTGGCTTATTAGCATTGGCACGTACAAAGGTAGGTAACTGTTTTGCTGCGTAAGGAAACAACACCTCTTTAACAAACGAGATACGGGTTATTGTGCCTTCGATGTCGGTTAAAATGGCTTTAATCATTTAGTTACTCCCGCTTGAATACCTATTATTTTTAGGCGTTCTAGTTCGCAGCTAAATAAAAACTCTAAGGCTTCTAGGTGGCGACGAACTTCATCAATATTACGTCCTACTGCATATAAACCATGGCCACGTATCAGTACGCCATGCTCTATCGGCGTATGTAAATGATGGTCACTAACCAGTAGGCTTAATCGGTCAATATCTTGATCGTTATCGAAAATAGGAATGCTCAGCGTTTCTAAATGCGAAGTAAAGCCGCTCAGTGCTTTTTGCATTTCATACCCTGTTAAATCAAACTGATGCCCTTGGGTAATTTGCGACAGTACGGTAGCGGCTACAGAGTGAGTATGCAAAACACACTGCGCATCAGGTATAAGCTGATACAAACTTAGGTGTAATTGTGTTTCTGCCGATGGTTTTACAGCTCCTGCTAGGCGCTCGCCTTGGTGATCTAATTGCAAAAAATGCTCTTGCGTCAGTGAGCCTTTATCGTGCCCACTTGCTGTAACAACAAAGCCAGTGCTAGTACGAGCTGAAAAGTTTCCGCCTGTTGCGGGTACCCAGCCTTTTTGGCTAACCCATTTTCCGGCTTCAATAAGTTGTGAAATAGCGGTATTGTTTTGCATACATTCCTCACTAATGAGCGTAAAGTTAATTGTTTTTAGACGGCTATACTTCTGTTTTAAGCAATGATAGCATCGCTTTAAGCGCAAAACCATCATTAAGGGCATCACGTGTTTGAAAGTAAATTACCAAATTTAGGCGTTAGTATATTTAGCCAAATGAGCGGGTTGGCTAATGAGTTTTCGGCAATTAATCTCTCTCAAGGCTTTCCTGAGTTTGATGCTCCTGATCTTTTAAAAACGCAGTTAAATTATTATGTGCAGCAGGGCGTTAATCAATATTCACCTTCAAGTGGTGTACCACGATTACAGCAACAAATTGCTGATTTAGCAAAGCGCAAATATGCAGCTGATATAAACGCAGCTGATCAAGTGACTGTTACCTCAGGTGCAACAGAGGCATTGTTTGTGGCTATTCAAACAATTGTGCGCCCCAGTGATGAAGTGATTGTATTTGACCCTGCATATGACTCTTACCAACCGGCAATTGAACTCGCTGGCGGAAAGTCGGTACACATTGTTTTAAGTGCGCCAAATTACACTATTGATTGGCAAGTAGTAAGCCAAGCAATTACTAAAAATACCCGTGCAATTATTATAAATACGCCTCATAACCCAAGCGGTAAAATATTACAGCCACAAGATATAAAAGCGCTTAAAGAGTTAGTTGGTACTCACAATTTATATGTAATAAGCGATGAGGTATATGAGCACATTACATTTGATGAACAACCGCATTTAAGTGTATTACGCGATGATGAATTATTTACCAAAAGCTTTGTTGTATCGAGTTTTGGTAAAACGTTTCACAGCACGGGCTGGAAAATGGGTTACTGTATTGCACCTGCCGATTTAGCTGTCGAATTTAGAAAAATTCATCAGTACGTTACGTTTTCTAGTTTTACCCCCGCACAGCATGCGCTTGCCGATATGCTCGAGCAGCAAGGCGAGCATATAGATGAGCTAAGCGGGTTTTATCAGCAAAAACGCGACTTATTAGCGAGCCATTTAAGTAATAGTCGTTTTAAAATTTTACCTAGCCAAGGCACTTACTTTTTATTATTAGATTACAGTGATGTATCGGATTTAAACGATGTTGAATTTTGCCATTGGTTAGTTGAGCAAGCCGGTGTTGCGGCTATTCCGTTAAGTGTTTTTTATCAAAATCCACCAACCGACAAAGTAATTCGTTTATGCTTTGCTAAAAACGACAACACTCTCATAGAGGCTGCGCAAATATTATGTCAACTTTAACCATTACAGCATTGCAAAGCTCGCTTTATTGGCTTGATAAAGATGCTAATTTAGCCATGTTTAATAAGCAGCTTGAAGCAATTACGCATCAGCCCGATCTTATTTTACTGCCCGAAACATTCTCGACTGGCTTTGCTATCAATTTAGATTGTGCAGAGCCTGAAAACGGTAAAGTACTGACGTGGTTAAAGGCGCAGGCTCATAAACATAATGCGGTTATTGCCGGTTCGGTACTTGTTGCACAAGGCGATAAAAAAGCGAATCGGTTTTATTGGGTAAAACCCGATGGTGAGGTGAGTTATTACGATAAGCGCCATTTATTTCGCTTAGGCAGCGAGGGCGATTATGTTGTAGCAGGGCAAGCGCGCAAAGTTTTTGAAATCAATGGTTTTAAACTATTACCGCAAGTATGCTATGACCTGCGCTTTCCGGTATTTCAACGTAATAATAACGACTACGATGTAATGATAAACGTAGCAAATTGGCCTGCTGTACGCCGCCATATTTGGGATACGTTACTTATGGCGCGTGCAATGGAAAACCTATGTTACGTAGTAGGTGTTAATCGCGTGGGGGAAGACGGTAATGGTGTGGCGCACAATGGCGGTACAGCGGTATACGACTTCAAAGGCGATGCATTAACTAAAGCGCAAGATGACGCAGAGCAACTAGTTACTATAACACTTGAAAAAGCGCCTCTGGATGAGTTTAAAGCAGCGTTTCCTGCCTATTTAGATGCAGACTCTTTTACATTAATATAAACACGTTAATTTAGCGCAGAGCCAATAAAGTGTTAAAATAGTCGCTGATATTTTTGTTGGCGGCTAATGTACATTATGAACACTTTAATCACTCCTGTAATTTTAGCTGGTGGCATAGGCTCTCGCTTGTGGCCGCTTTCTCGCCAAGCGATGCCTAAACAATTTTTACCACTATTAAATAAAAACACGTCATTGCTACAAAGTACGTTGGCGCGTGTTTCTAATAAGTTGTTCGATAATGCTATTTTAGTGTGTAACGAACAGCACCGATTTATTGCCGCCGAGCAAGCTGAAAGCTCAATTCCTACTGCATTATTACTCGAACCCAAAGGTAAAAACACCGCGCCTGCTATCGCATTAGCCGCCCATTATGCACTACAAAATGGGATCACTGGTCCGCTATTAGTGATGCCTGCCGATCATCATATTGAAAACTTTGATGTATTAACAGCTAAGCTCTCAGAAGCTGTAAAACTTGCTGAGCAAGGTAAGTTAGTGACGTTTTCGATTACTCCTACAGAGCCGCATACCGGTTATGGTTATATAAAACAAGGCGCGGCTATTGCCGGTACGGGTTGTTACGATGTTGCTCAATTTAAAGAAAAGCCTGACTTAGATACAGCGAACCGTTATTTAGCTCAAGGTGGTTATAGCTGGAATAGCGGCATGTTTTTATTTACCCCAGCGACCTATTTAAAAGAGCTCGAGCGGTTTGCGCCAAAAATAGCAACGAGTGTCGCTGCAGCAGCACAATTTACTAAAGATTTAGGGTTTACCCGCCCAAGCAACAGTGCGCTTGAACACTGCCCAAGCGATTCAATTGATTACGCCATTTTAGAGCGCAGTAATAACGTAGTTGTTATGCCTGTTGATTTAAAATGGAGTGATGTAGGTAGTTTTTCATCCCTTGATGCGCTTACAAAAAAAGATGAAAACGGTAATAGTTTAAATGCTAATTATATGGCTCAAAAAAGCACTAATAATTTAGTTATTAACGAAGCTGAACACACTATTGCCACGCTTGGAGTTAGCAATTTAGCAATTATTCATACTCATGATGCCACGTTAATTGCAAACCAAAATGAGCTAGATTCTCTGCCTTTGTTGCTTAAGCAAATTACTACAACACAGGCTGATAAACTTAAGCATCATCAAGTGGTTTTTCGCCCGTGGGGGAATTACCGTACTTTGGTTGAAGGCACTGGCTTTAAAGTTAAAAAAATTACTGTTAACAGCGGTGCTAAGCTTTCGACGCAGCGCCATCAGCATCGCGCTGAGCATTGGGTTGTGGTTTCGGGTATTGCAGATGTGTGTATTAATGAGCAAGTGTATACGCTAACGCACGACCAATCGTGTTATATCGCGGCTAAGCAAATTCATAGTTTGGCTAATAATCAAAAAGAGCCGTTAATTGTCATTGAAGTGCAAACCGGTACTGTACTTGATGAAAGCGATATAGAGCGATTTGATGATAAATATGGAAGAGGCTAATCATTAGCTTTTTTAAAGCTAATTCACTATTACTCTAACTGCCCACGCACAAACTTTAAATATTGCTCTAAGCTGCGTTGCCACAGATCTAACGCTTCATCAAGCATATCGTTATGTGGCTTTTTATCAAGTAAACGACGCTCTATTTTTTTAAGCTCAATACCATAGCGGTTAAACCCTAATTGCAGAGCCGTACTTGCTTGGCGATGTAAAAGTTTAATGCATTGCTCTGGTTGTTGGTCAATAAGCTTTTGACAGCGAATTAGCTTGTTGCGCGCCGAGAGCACAAACTCATTATAAATCGACGATACTTCATCTTCACTAAATGAGCTGGTGAGTGTTTCGGCCGCTGTTTTGTCATACAAGGTATCAATAAGCTCTACTGCAATGCTCGCAGTTTGATTAGATTGAGAGTCGCTAAGTGCTTGGCGAAGCTTTTCATGCTTAATAGGCTTGCCTACAATGTCTTTTATTCCTAATTCTAAATACTCTTTTACCTCGTCAGGACTAAGGCTTGCAGTAAACGCGAGTACTGGCGTTCGTTGATTTTTATGATCAATGCGTTTTAGACGTTTAAGTACTTCTTGGCCTGTTAAATCAGGTAGGTTCATATCAAGCAAAACAACATCGAAGTGGTGGGCTTGCATGAGCTCTATGGCGCTTTTTCCATCTTTTGCGAGCTTAATTTTGTGTTCATCGTCGGCCATAAATTCTATAGCAATTTTTTGATTTAAATCTAAATCTTCAACCAGTAGTACATCAAGACCTGTTAAGTAATCTTTAGTTTGATGGCGCTGCTCTACAAGGCTTAATTCACCTAAAGTAAAAGTAACGGTAAAGCTAAATACACTACCAGTACCAAGCTGGCTGGCTATTTCGAGTCGGCTACTGAGTTTTTCAAGCAGGCGACTGGTAATAGCTAAACCAAGGCCGGTTCCGCCTTTTTCTTTGCCTGCGCTACTTTGTACATAAGGTTCTGTTAAGTAGGCTATCTCATCATTTTCAATACCTGGCCCTGAATCTTTTACACTAATTTTTATCGTGTGCTCAAGTTGTTTTTCTAATACTAAATCAACCTGAATTTTAACGGTTCCGTGATCTGTAAATTTAATAGCGTTACCGACTAAATTAATAATTATTTGTCTAAGTTTTTGTTGGTCGCAGTAATAACAGGCTTGCTCAGGGATATTATAGATAAGCTCAAATTTTAGCTGCTTTTGCTCGGCCATAGGGCTTAGTAATAAACATAAATTATTAAGCCATGTTTTAAACTCTACATCTTCTTCGTAAAGCGCTTCGTCACTTTGATCTAGGCTCGCGTAATCAAGGACCTTATCTACCAATAAATTAAGTGATTCGGCAGAATTTATAATCGCCTCGCAATAGGCTTTATTGCGGGGATCACTTGTTTGGTTCATAACAAGTTGGGCGCTGCCTAAAATACCGTTTAGTGGGGTGCGAATTTCGTGGCTTATTGTTGATAAAAAGAGCCCGCGTATTTCTAAGTCTTTTTGTGCTTTATCGGCGAGTTTATTGAGGTGCTGCTCTCTGCGCTCATTACATAATAACGCCATACCTGCAGCATAAAACATGGGTGCAATTACGCCATTTAAAAATAATAAAGAGCTAAACCAGCCGTTTACTAAAAGATTTTTTTGTTCAATGTTATCCATAAATAACGAGCGGCCAATAAAGCTCAAAGCAACAAGCGTTAAAATGGTTATGTATACAATGCTGCCATTAGGGTAGGGTTTGCGCGCGTACTTAATAAATATAAAGAGTAAAAAGCCGGCTTCTGCTATGTGCTGTATATCGGATGCAATCACTCTTTCGTGTAAAGATGGGTCAAAAAAGGTGTAATAGCCAAGCATTACAGTGCAAAAAGCGGTCACTGAGCAAAGTAATTTAAAACCAATACCGTGATAATTTAAAAACTGACTGAGCGATAAACAATGCACTATTGATGCGGCAAACATCATGCTACTAGCAGCGCTAATAATCACTAAATTATGTGTATCACCAACAAGAGTAAAACCAATAACAGAGCCTAATAGCAATATGGGATAGAAAATGTATAGCAGCGTGCCCGATATTTGTTTGTTTGTTCGCCATGTTAAAAAGTTAAGTAAGGTCATTACAACCATGATGGCGATGCTGGCAAAATAAAGAGTGAAAGAGTCGAGCATTAATATTCCAGCAAAGTAGTTTTAAACTAAGATTATCAAAAGTATACACTTATACCAATTATCAAAACAGATCACTTAGGCAAGCAAATTGGTATTAAATCAGTGTGTAACACATACAAAAACAGACACCTAAGTGTCTGTTTTTAATTTTAAACTAAATATATGATTAACGAATTTCATCAGGGATATTTTGTTGTGCCCAAGATAGGAGCTCAATACGGTTACGACATTTAGTTTTTCTAAATGCGCTATATAAATGTGTTTTAACTGTGTGTGGACTGATACTTAAATCTTCTGCGATTTCTTTATTCTTCGAACCTTTACTCATTAGTGAGATTATTGCTTTTTCTCGCTTAGTAAGTTTAACAGGCTCAATATCGCCTTCGGTTAGTTTATGCAGCGCATCTTTATTAAATTGCAGCATACGATTTAATGCATTACACATAATATCGCGACGGTACCAAAGCTGATCTTCAAGTAGTAAGCGAATACCTTTCATCAATACATCGGCGTTATCTGTTGTGTAAAATACGCCACGAATACCGCTCAACAATGCACGATTAGCAAGCTCAGGGTTTTCGTCTAGATTAAATAATATGATATCGCATTTAATACGTAGGTTTACTAGTTGTTCTTTTAGTTTTCCCCATGCATCCTTGCTAGATGTTTCGATAAACAAAAGTCGAGTCCCTTCAGGTATATCTAAAATATTAGTACCCGTGGTTACGTCAAGGCCTTGCGTTTTTAACAAAGGTTCTAAAACGTTAATACCAATAGTGTTAATTGGCTCTTGATCTAATAACAAAAAGGCTGAACTGCTCATGTTTTTATACTCTTTTATAAAGCTGACTGTTTAAGTTTATCACGACTTCCGCACCTTTTGTATTAGAAAGTCGCTGAAGCACTCAATAACAAATACGATTTTACGATTATTTAAACATAAAATGTTGCAAATAAGTAACTATTTATTCTTTATAACCATGAAAAATCATAACATTTGTAACTAATTGGTTGAGCAGAATAGTTAGATAAAAATTTTTAATTAATTTACTTTTTTTACATTTTGGTAAGGTGGCCATCCCATTTCTTTACCGCCAAGCATATGTAAATGTATGTGATAAACGGTTTGTCCACCATGTTCGTTACAGTTCATGACCACGCGGTATCCGTCCTCAGCAAAATTGTGTTGCTTAGCTAATTTTGCCGCAACAACGTATAAATTGCCTACTAAATGTGAGTTTTCAGGATTTATATCATTTATAGTGGCAATTGCTTTTTTGGGGATAATTAACACATGAAATGGCGCTTGTGGATTTATATCTTTAAATGCGAGGGTGTCTTCATCTTCGTAGACAATGTCAGCCGGAATTTCACGATTAATTATTTTGGTAAAAATAGTTTCTTGGCTCATAGTGTGTTCCTAATTAAGTGTTATGAATTTTAAGCTCACTAATGACAAACTTTCAAAGCAGTGTCAAACTGAAATCAAATAAAGGAGTTAATATGCTTAAACCAATTTTAATAAGTAGTGCAGTTGCATTACTACTTAGTTTTTCGGCTAATGCTGAAAACATTCACTTTCCAGAAGAAATTGTACCACTACAAGTGGGCGATAAAATGTTAGAAAGCTCTTTGTTTAGCCGTATTGATGATGTAGAGCTTGCGCCAGGAACTTACCAGCTTAGGCTAAAATATACCGATTTATATGAAGATGATTATGACACGCATGAAGTTGTGGAGTCGGAACCATTTTGGGTAAGTGTAACTGTTGAAGCAGGTAAAGATTATACCTTAGTGTTTAATCGTGCTGAAAATGCAGTATCTGCAAAAGTATTTGCAGAAGCACCACAAGTTAGTTTAAAAGCAAAAAGTAGCGCTGTTGCTAAGCCTTTAAGTGTTATTTCTAACACGCAGCTAGCAAGCAATAAACCAGTAATGCAAAATACAATGCCTGCAGGACCTTCACGTCCTAGTCAGCCAATAAAGCCGATAGCACCCATTACAGGTAAAGGCATGCCAAGTGCGCCGCAAATGCTTGATTTTTGGTGGCAACAAGCCACAACTGCAGAGCGTAAGGCTTTTTTAGAAAAAGTGACAAAGTAGAAAAATAGCAAAACAAAAGGGCCAAATTTGGCCCTTTTTAGTTTCTAGTTAACGCTATTTATTCAAATAATGCGTCAATAGTACCTTGTGCAAGTGGGTGATACCCAGGGCGTGCTTTTAAGTACACGCTTTGTGCCCACTCTTTTTTACCGTTAGTGATAAGGGATTTATATAACGGTACAATTAACTTACGACGGCCAATGCCTGATAAGTGCTTATCAAGTGCAGGGTAAATTGGTTGATAACCATTTCCTACTGCTAGCATAAACCAAGCAAATGCACGTTCAGCATTAGTTGACTGTGTTAGGTTAAATTCTGAGTCAAGCTCTACCATGTGCTCTTGGCTTAAATCACGTGGTAAGTTATTTAAAAAGTGTAGCCACTCATGCACAGACCAATCAGCTGTTGGCAGTTGAGCTGCAGTTGTGTCGCCTTTTAACCATGCTGCTGTTGCAGTATCTACTTTATCAAATGCATCAGAAGTAGGGTTTGGCGCATCACTTGGTAATCCAGGTTCAAAAATCCATTCGTTTACTTTATCCATGCTTACAACACCAGGATACTTTCCAATTAAGTTAGCTTTTAAGTAAGTAACAAATTGCGCGGTAGTAAGTGATTTAAACGAAAACTCTTTAAAGTACGCTTTTACAAACGGGTCAAACTTATCGCGACCATATTTGTTTTCTAGGTAAATTAAAAATAATTGACCTTTAGTGTAAGGCACTGAGCTAAATGCATCGTCTGGGTCGCGGCCGTTAAGTTTTAAATTAAGGCGTGTATCTGGTGCATCAATTGTTTTAAGTTGTGCGCGTAAAGACGCTGAATCAAGTGCTTGTTCCATAACCGCACGGTCACGGCCAAATACTTCTTCCATAATGCGGTTTTCAACGTACGAGGTAAAACCTTCGTTTAACCATAAATCTTCCCACGTTGCGTTAGTTACTAAGTTACCTGACCAAGAATGAGCAAGCTCATGAGCAATAAGGTTAACTAAGCTTTTATCACCGGCAACAACCGTTGGAGTAATAAATGATAAGCGTGGGTTTTCCATGCCACCAAACGGAAAACTTGGTGGTAGCATTAATAAGTCGTAGCGACCCCATGCATATTCGCCGTACATCGCGTTTGTTTTATCGATCATGGCTTGGGTGTCGTCAAATTCAGCAACTGAGGCATCTAAAATTGTCGGCTCAGCAAATATGCCTGTTTGATGCGACATTGCTTTAAATTCTAAGTTACCTGCGCCAATAGCAATTAGGTAAGGTGAAATTGCTTGTGGCATATCAAAAATGTAGTCGCCATCTTTATAAAGCGCATCTTTGTTATCTGCACTCATTACAGCACGTATATCTTTTGGTGTATGAATTCGTGCAGAGTAAGTTACACGCATTGCGGGTGTATCTTGCACTGGGATCCAACTACGTGCATGAATTGCTTGCGATTGGCTGTACATAAATGGATGCGTTTTACTTGCCGTTTGCTCTGGTGTTAACCATTGAAGGCCTGAAGCTTCTGGACGACTGTTGTAATAAATACGAACTACTTCAGCTTGGTTTTTAAACACAATAGTAAGCTTTGAACCTTTAACGTCATCTCGCTTAGCTAAATCAAAAGTCGCTTTTTTCCAGTTACCGCTTTGATCTTTGTACATTACTTTATCAATGTCTAAGTCGCGGGTATCAAGTACGAGAGTTCTACTTTTGCTGTTGTTCCACTGAAGAGTATGCTCTACAAAACCTTCTAACTGCTTGTCGGCAAAATCGACATCTAAATCAAGGTTTAAGTGAGTAGTAACAACATCATCAAGGTTAGCATACGAGTTTTGGTCAATCGCATTAGCCATTGCTTGCGAACACATACCCGCCATAGCGAGGCTTAAAAAAAGAGGTTTAATTTTCATCATTACTCTGAACACAAATAAAAAAGTGCTGGTTTTATATCACGATTGACACGGCGGGTTGAGTGATTTTTACAATCTAGTGCCACATTTGCGACGATGAGGTAAACTATTGCGATTAGTTACCGGTATTTTTAGAGAGCTTTGTGGCGCATTCATTACACTCCTTACATACATTCGCATTAAACAGCCAATGCCAAAATTTTGTTGAAATTACTCAGCTTGAGCAACTTAAAACGCAAAATTTTAGTGCACCGTTTTGTTTGCTGGGCGAGGGCAGTAATACCGTATTTTTAAATGACTACATGGGTACGGTTATAAAAATAGCTTTAAAAGGTATTAAAATTACCGAGCGCGAGAACGACACACTAATAAGTATTGCCGCAGGCGAAAACTGGCATCAACTAGTTAGCTATTTATTAGAGAAAAATATACCAGGGCTTGAAAATCTAGCACTTATACCGGGCACTGTTGGCGCATCGCCGGTACAAAATATTGGTGCTTATGGTGTTGAGATAGCTAAATTTGTTGAGTTGGTAGAGTACTTTGATATAACCACTAACACTATGCATTCATTAAATAACGAGCAATGTGAATTTGCTTACAGAGACTCAATATTTAAACATGCCCTTAAAAATAAAGCGGTGATCACGCAAGTACACTTAGCGCTCCCAAAAAAATGGCAACCAGTATTAAATTATGGCCCTTTGCAGCAGCTCTCAAGCATCACCCCGCAAGCTGTATTCGATCAGGTTATAAAAACGCGTAATAGCAAATTACCTAACCCATATACACTTGCCAATGCGGGCAGCTTTTTTAAAAACCCAATAATAACCAACCAGCAGTTAGCTGAGCTATTAAAGCAATTTGCCGATTTACCTCATTACGAATATGGGCAAAGTCATCACAAGGTCGCGGCAGGCTGGCTAATCGATCAAAGTGGTTTAAAAGGGCACCGCGAGGCAGGTATAGAAGTGCATCAACAACAAGCATTAGTACTTGTTAATCACGGAAATAGTGAAGGCAGCGACCTAATAAAAATGATTAAACACATTCAGCAAGTTGTTTATACGCGTTACAACATTATGTTAGAGCATGAAGTACGTTTAATGAATGCACGCAGCGAATGCCATATTAACGCGGAGCCTAAGTAATGAAAGCACCTGATGGAAACAAACTCGCTATTTTAAATGCACTTAACCAAGGAGGCTTTGTATCTGGCCAAGCCTTGGGTGAAACGCTAGGCATTAGCCGGGCTGCGGTAAGTAAACATATTAAAACGTTACAAGAAATGGGCTTGGATATTTTTAAAGTGACTGGCAAAGGCTATTGTTTGAATAGTCAGGTGGGCCTTTTAAATAAAGCGCAAATTGATCAGCACTACAAAGCGCTAGGTGCAAATACTGCCGATGTAGAAGTACACCCTATTATTGATTCGACCAACAGCGAGCTCATGCGCCGTATACAGGCCAAAACAACGCTTGAGTCTGGCACTGTTATTGTTGCTGAAATGCAGCAAGCAGGACGTGGTAGACGCGGCCGTGTTTGGCAATCCCCATTTGGCGCTAATTTGTATTACAGTTACTTTTGGCGTTTAGATGACGGCTTACAAGCTGCAATGGGCGTATCAATTGCGGTAGGCCTAGCTGTTTATGATGCTATTAAAGCGTTATACCAAGTTGACGTAGAACTTAAGTGGCCTAACGATATTTATATAAATAAGCAAAAACTTGCAGGTGTATTGGTTGAATTAGATGGACAACCGCAAGGACCTTGTCAGTTAGTGATTGGTATCGGTATTAATTTACAAATGCCTGAGAGCTTTAGTCAGCATATAGACCAAGCGTGGACCGACTTAAATCAACATACTCAAAAGCTTGATAAAAACCAACTTGTGGCTTCTCTTACTCACCATTTAGAGCAGCGTTTAGCGCAGTATCGTCAAACAGGCTTGCAAGCTATGTATGAGCAATGGAATTCGCTCAATGCGTTTGCTGGTGAATATGTTGAACTAAACACAGGACACCGAAGTTGGCGTGGAATATGTGAAGGTATTGACCCACAAGGTGGAATACGAATTCGCCAAGACGGGGAAGTAAAAAGTTATTACGGCGGGGAAGTCTCCCTTAGAAAGGCGCAATTATGAGATTATTGATCGACGTAGGAAATACATCATTAAAAGCTGTGTTGTGGCATTATGAGCAAGCACAACCGGCAGATATAAATAACCTGCCTTGGTTACAAATAACCGAAGTGATTTATGCATGTGTAGGGCGCAGTGATTTACTAAACGATATTCTCGCGCAAGCGGCTAGCAATAATATTATTTGTTTTGAAGCCAAGGTAACCAAAACGCTTGGAAATCTTGTATGCGCTTACGAGCATGTAGCTAACTTAGGCATAGACAGGTGGCTTGCGCTTATTGCTGGATTTACGTTATATCCAAACACAGCATGCATTGTTGTTGATGCGGGTACTGCGACAACAATTGATGTGCTTAGTAGTGAAGGGTTGCATTTAGGTGGCTGGATTTTACCTGGGCTTGATTTAATGACCTCATCACTTACACAAAATACTCAACGTGTTTTTGATGATGGTAAAACTCCATTTACCAATGAACTGGGTAAAAACACGCCTAATGGTTTAAAAAATGGTGCTTTAGTGGCAACCATTGGAGCAATTGAGCAAGCTAAGTTGCACTTAACGGATAAAAAAACAGAGCAAAAAGTACAAATAATTTTTGCTGGTGGCTATGGCTTGCTTTTACAACAGCAATTTGAAGGAAGTATTTTTGATTCATTACTCGTAATGAAGGGGTTAAATTACTGGCACCAGCTAAGCAAAACAACATAAAAAAGTGCAAAAAACATGTTTTCGCGTGAATATTGAGCATTTAAACTAAAAATTTACACTTTTTTTAATTTTATAGTTGCATCCCAATAAACCTTACTCTAATATCTCGCCCCGTACTAAAGCAGTGCCGACTTAGCTCAGCTGGTAGAGCAACTGACTTGTAATCAGTAGGTCAACCGTTCGACTCGGTTAGTCGGCACCACTTTCCTTTTACCGGAAGTGAATTAGTAGAGAATTATCGTGGAGGGGTTCCCGAGCGGCCAAAGGGATCAGACTGTAAATCTGACGGCTCAGCCTTCGCTGGTTCGAATCCAGCTCCCTCCACCACTTTATTCTTGACGGTTAGAGGTAGTTTAAGAACAGATTTTTATGCGGGCATCGTATAATGGCTATTACCTCAGCCTTCCAAGCTGATGATGCGGGTTCGATTCCCGCTGCCCGCTCCAGTTCTTGTGTTGCTGATATAGCTCAGTTGGTAGAGCGCACCCTTGGTAAGGGTGAGGTCGGCAGTTCGACTCTGCCTATCAGCACCAGTCCTAAGAATCTCCTTGATTACTTCCTTTATCTGTCAGAAAATACTATTTGAAAAAGATTAACTTAATCTACCTTTGGTGGATTATTTTCATATGTAATTTAGATACACAAAACTGATAGGTTCCGTCATGGCAAAAGAAAAGTTTGAACGCGTAAAACCGCACGTAAACGTTGGTACAATCGGCCACGTTGACCACGGTAAAACTACACTAACTGCAGCAATCACTAACGTACTTGCAAAAGTATACGGCGGTGTTGCTAAAGATTTCGCATCAATCGACAACGCTCCAGAAGAGCGCGAACGTGGTATCACTATTTCAACGTCTCACGTTGAATACGATACTCCTACACGTCACTACGCACACGTAGATTGTCCTGGTCACGCCGATTATGTTAAAAACATGATCACTGGTGCTGCTCAAATGGATGGCGCGATCTTAGTAGTTGCTGCGACAGATGGCCCTATGCCACAAACACGTGAGCACATCCTTCTTTCTCGTCAAGTTGGCGTTCCTTACATCGTTGTGTTCATGAACAAATGTGACATGGTTGATGACGAAGAGCTACTTGAACTAGTAGAAATGGAAGTTCGTGAACTTCTTTCTGAATACGATTTCCCAGGTGATGACTTACCTCTAATCGCTGGTTCTGCGCTTAAAGCGTTAGAAGGCGAGAAAGAGTGGGAAGATAAGATTGTTGAGCTTGCAAATGCACTTGATTCTTACATCCCAGAGCCAGAGCGTGACATCGATAAGCCATTCATCATGCCTATCGAAGACGTTTTCTCAATCCAAGGCCGTGGTACTGTTGTAACTGGTCGTGTTGAAGCTGGTATCATCAACGTAAATGACGAAGTTGAAATCGTTGGTATCAGAGAGACTACTAAGTCTACTTGTACTGGTGTTGAAATGTTCCGTAAGCTTCTTGACGAAGGTCGTGCTGGTGAGAACATTGGTGCACTTCTACGTGGTACTAAGCGTGAAGACGTTGAACGTGGTCAAGTACTAGCTAAGCCTGGTTCAATCAACCCACATACTACATTCACTTCAGAAGTATACGTACTTTCTAAAGATGAAGGTGGTCGTCATACTCCATTCTTCAAAGGTTACCGTCCACAGTTCTACTTCCGTACAACTGACGTAACTGGTGACGTACAGTTACCAGAAGGCGTAGAAATGGTAATGCCTGGTGATAACATCAAGATGACAGTAACTCTAATCGCACCAATCGCGATGGATGAAGGTCTTCGTTTTGCTATCCGTGAAGGTGGTCGTACTGTAGGTGCTGGTGTTGTAGCAACTATCGTAGAGTAATAATTAACTTTTAAGTTAATTGTTAGAAAAAGGTCACTCAGGTGGCCTTTTTTAATGCCTGAAGAAAAGTGATTTGCTCCTAGGTATAGAATTATTGCCGTAGCTTGGGTTGAGTTTTACGAAACCCGAGGGGGAAATAGCACCGAAGATAACTATGCTAGTAAATATAAAAAAGCACGGCTAGGCCGCGCTTATATTGAGTTAGCTCTTGGTCTTTTAGCCAATTACTAATATATGATAAAAGCTTTAGTGCTTCTTCGCATACTCTTGCGCTTGTTTTAAAACTCTTAATAAATTGCCACTTAAAATCTTTTTAATATCTTTGTCGCTATAATCTCTATCCATTAAACCTTGGACAAGATTTGGGTAGCTAGATACGTCTTTTAAGCCGATAGGTAATGAATCGCCAACTCCATCATAATCAGAGCCAATACCTACATAATCAATACCAATTAGCTCAACTACGTGATCAATATGGTCAAGTACTTGCTCAAGACTTGCAAATGGATACGGATTTTTAGCACGGTACGCAGCATCAAAATCTTTACTTAACTTAGTGCCTTCTTTTTTAGCTGACTCTTTTGTACTTTTTAATTGCTTGCCCCAACTACCTGCTTTAGCGGTAACAAAGCTTGAGCCAAAATTGATTTGAATAACACCGCCATTTTCTTTAAGTGCTAATAACATATCGTCATTCATATTACGCTCAAAGCCAGGCGTGTATTTACGAAGTGATGAATGAGAGGCAATTACTGGTGTTTTAGAAAGCTCCATAACCTGATAAAACGCATCATCAGAAATATGCGATACGTCAATTAGCATGCCTATATTATTCATTTCAGTGACAAGCTTTTTACCAAATGGGCTTAAGCCTTTCCATTTACGGCGTATATCGTAAGACGAATCCGAAATATGGTTGCTTTGAGAGTGCGCTAGCGTGATGTAACGAATGCCGCGGTCGTAAAAGTGCTGAAGGTTTTTCATATCCCCTTCGATTGGAGAGCCATTTTCCATACCCATGGCTATAGACAGCTTACCTTGTTTAAATTGCTCTTCAATATCAGAGCTTGAGCTCGCAATAGCAAACTTATCGGGTGCGCGCTGGACTATGGCTTCCATACTATCAATCATTTGATTGGCTAGCTGGTAGCTTTTTCCTTTACCTTCAAACTCTAAATGCGCAGGAATATAAATCGACATAAATGGGGCGTTTAAACCGCCTTTTACAGCGCGAGGATAGTCAAAATCGCCATCACTAGTTGCTTTGGTTACATCAACCCAGCTTTCGTGAATTCGATAAGGTACGTCAATATGGGTATCAATTAAAATGGTATCTTTAGCGAGTTTATTTGCCTTATCAGATGCTGTTATTGTTTGTTCTGCTTGGGCTTGGCTAGTTAAAGCTAGTGATATGGCTACCACTAGAGTGCTGAGTTTTATCATGTTTTGGCTCTTTGGGTAAAAAGCCATTGTGTACGTTCAATTCAAAAGTTACAAGTACTACGCCCTAATCAAACGACTGTGCTTGATGCTCTTCACTTTGCAGCGCTTTAAACTCACCTTTTGAAATTATAGTTACAGACTCGTGTAATTCTGAGAAAAACACCATCGCTTCGCCATTTTTAAGCTGCAGCTTTACTTGGCTTACTTTAGATTCGATGCTTGCTTCTACTTCACCATAATCGGTACCTTCGCGTAATACGTAGCTTTCGATTAAGTTATAAAGAGTGTCTTGATCGAGTTGTTCAAAAGGGATAATCATTACTACTTGTTACTCGCTTTATTTGATACGTGCTGGCTAAAATAATGAGGGACGGCTTTTTCTAACCAAAATATAGGTTTAAACGGATTTTTACCGCTAATAAAACCAACATGCCCGCCTTTGTCAGAGATGCGCAGCGTAACATGCTCACTTACGTCTTGCCTACTCGGTACGGCTTTAATTGAGAGCATAGGGTCGTCTTTGGAATGAATAATAAGTGTGGGCACAGCGATATCTTTCAAGTACGGCATAGCACTGGCTTTACGGTAGTAATCGTGTGCGTTTTCAAAACCATGTAGAGGGGCTGTTAACTGATTATCAAACTCTAATAAATCGTCAATTTTCATTAACTGTTTTGGCGTTAATGAAATTTGCTGCTTAATTTGTGGCAGCTTTCGCTGCATTGATTTTTTCATCCGATCGAGCAGATATTTTTGGTAAATTTTACCTAAGCTTTTACGAATAACATCGCTCGATGACGACAAATCATAAGGAGCAGATACCACCGCTGCTGCACTTAATGGGCATTTTTCGCGTTCTTCACCTAAGTATTTGGCAAGTACGTTACCGCCCAATGAAAAACCAACAGCTACCATAGTGCGCTTAGGAAATTGTAGCTTTAAGTGATTTATAAAAAAAGCTAAATCGGCGGTGTCACCGCTGTGATAAGCACGTGGTAGGCGATTTACTTCGGTTGAGCAATTTCTAAAGTGCATAAGCACAACTGCATAACCTTGTTTTTTTAACGCCTTCATCATGCCTTTGGCATAAAAGCTATTTATATTGCCTTCGAGTCCGTGCAAAACAACAGCAAGTGGTGCGGTTTCGTTATGTGGAAGTGACCATGCAAGCTCAATAAAGTCACCATCAGGTGTATCAAGTTGCTCAAGTTCGTAGGACGTATTGTGAAATGGGCGGAAAAAACGCGGCATTATGGTCTGAACGTGACGATTGGTCATCCACCATGCTGGTTTGAACTGAGAGATCATGTTTGTACTACGCACTTTGTATTAAACGAAAAGCTAGTGTATCAAATTTTTCGCTTCAGAAAATAAAAAGCGCCTAACTAGTAAACTAATAAGGCGCTTTAGTGCGTCGTGCTTAATTTTGTTCGGGAATTTCTGCGTCATGTATTTTTTTCAAAAAGAAAAAAGCAAAAAAGATACACAAAGAAACAACTATGGTTAAAAACCCAAAAGACATAAATAAAACTGGATCTGTAAAAAAGTCTCTAAAGAATACGTTCATGAGTTGCTCCCCTCGTTGTTGATGGGTTAATCATAGGCTGTGTTTGCAGGTCGCAACGTGATCGAGATCAAGTTATTTTTCTAAGCAGCTGTAGGAGTGAAGCTAAGTTGATTTAGATCATGTTTTAAGGGTTGGTAAGTTATTACCACTGAGAGCTAAGAGAGTTTTTCACTTTACCTAAAAGCGTAGCGCTTTAAACTTTTTTGAGTAAACCACTTAAAGATTTTTTGCACAAAGAGAAAAGAATGAGAAGTAAATGAGGGTAGAGCAACAAACTGCTCAATATTTATATCTAAGTAATTTAGTTTGTTTTCCTCTAAAAGCGAAGCGCCTCTTAACCTCTTTGTGAGTAAATTACTTAAAGGTCTTTGCGCAAAAAGAAGAAAAAGAGAAGAAAATTAGGGCAGGGTAATAAAATGCTGAGCTAAACAACCGCTCAATATTTATATTTTACCTAAGTAATCTAGTTTGTTTTCCTCTAAAAGCGAAGCGCCTCTTAACCTCTTTGTGAATAAATTACTTAAAGGTTTTTTGCACAAGAAAAGAGTATAAAAAGTGGAGGAGGCTACAAAAACTAACGGCCTAAGTGGCTTTCACATATAGCTCAATGTTGTTTGGCTCTGAAAGCTTAACTAATTCAAGCTGATTTACTGTTTCAATCAACATATGTTGCTGTTGTTTTTCAAGCTTCAGCTCAGCGCTTAGCAACTCTGCACGTATTGTGGCGTAATCACTTATTGCATTCTGGTTAGCTTTTAAATAGCTACGAGCGGCGCGTAGGGGTCGTAATGTATGAGTATCAAAGTCACTAGTTACGTTTATTAACTCGTTTAGCTGTTGGGTATTAACACTTAAATTTAATGAGTCTAAATAAAGCAGTAATAAGCATAAATTAACGTTTTTTCCTTGCTGGTTTTGTAGTGCCAGCAAGGTTGTTTGTTGCTCAGGCTTTGCGTACAAAGTGCACGCAAATTGCCAAAAATGCTGGCTATTGAGCAAGTTCATCGGCGAATGCCTGCTCTTTTTCTTCCATTTCTTCAAGTGCCATAAGTAACTCTTCTTCAACGTCGTTAAGTTTAGGTGTAAGCGTTGCTTGCTTAGCTAATAACTCTTTAAGCTTGGCTTTGTTGTCGTCGTTGTAGAGTTCGTTATCACCTAAGGTCACTTCCACTTCACTTAATTCCGCGGTGAATTTATCGAGTTGCTTTTCAAGCTTTTCAATTTGCTTTTTAAGTGGCTGAGTGGCCTTTCTAAACTCAGCCTCTAAGCGTTTTTGCTCTTTGCGGTTAACACCCGGGTTTGCTTTAGGCTCGTCGCTTTGCTGCGCTTTAACCGCTTCTTTATTCGCGTTAAGTAACCATTGATAATACGCGTCTAAGTCGTAACCAAACTGGGTTACTTTACCGTCATCTACTAAGTAAAACTCATCGGCAGTATTTTTAAGCATATGGCGATCATGCGATACGGTAACCATAGCGCCTTCAAAGCCTTGTAGTGCCATAACAAGTGCATGGCGCATTTCTAAATCAAGGTGGTTTGTAGGCTCATCGAGAAGCAGCAGGTTTGGCTTTTGATATACCAACATGGCAAGTACTAAACGTGCTTTTTCGCCGCCCGAAAACGGGGCTACAGGCTCAAGTGCTTTATCGCCAATAAAGGCAAAACCACCTAAAAAGTCACGTAGTGATTGCTCAGTGGCTTTTGGGTCGAGGCGTTGTAAGTGCATTATTGCACTGGCTTTTAAATCAAGAGATTCAAGCTGATGCTGCGCAAAGTAACCAATATTTAATCCGTGATGCTGAATAACTTCACCAGCTTGCGGCTCTAAATCACCAGAAAGCAGTTTAATTAACGTTGATTTACCTGCGCCATTTCGACCAAGTAAAGCAATTCGGCTGCCTGGTACAAGGTTTAGCTCTATATTATTTAAAATAGTGACGTCACCATAACCCGCTTTGGCTTTATCTATCGTCATTAGTGGGTTTGGCAATGCTTTTGGCTCTGCAAACTCAAAGTTAAACGGCGAGTCGGCATGTGCCGGCGCCAGTTTTTCCATGCGTTCAAGCGCTTTCACACGGCTTTGTGCTTGTTTAGCTTTACTGGCTTTTGCTTTAAAGCGCGTTATAAACTGCTCAAGGTGAGCAATTTGATCTTGTTGCTTATCAAACATTGCTTGTTGTTGTAGTAAGCGCTCAGCTTTTTGGCGCTCAAACTGCGAGTAGTTACCTTTGTACACGTTGATAAGTTGCTTATCTACGTGCCAAATTTGATCAACCACCGCATCTAAAAACTCACGGTCATGCGATATAAGTACAAGGGTGCCGGTATAAGCACGCAAAAAGCGTTCAAGCCAATAAACGGCATCTAAATCAAGGTGGTTTGTTGGCTCATCGAGTAATAGTAAATCGGCGTCGCGTATTAATGCTTGGGCAAGGTTTAAACGCATACGCCAACCACCAGAGAACGAGCTTACTGGATTTTCTATAAGGTTATTGGCAAAGCCTAAGCCGTGTAATAGCTCACCTGCGGTTGATTCAATGCTATAGCCTTTAATGTTTTCAAGCTGAATATGTACTTTGGCTTGTGTGTCGCCATCGTTGTTTTTCTCGGCCTCACGCAGTGCTATACGCATTGCGTAGTATTCTGGGTGGCCTTGAAGTACATAATCAATCGCGCTTATTTCAAGTGCAGGTGTCTCTTGCTTAACAGAGGCGATAGACCAATCTTTTGGAATGCTGCAGTTACCGGCATCTAGTTGTAGTTCTGATTTTAGTAAACCAAATAACGTTGATTTTCCACAGCCATTAGCGCCAACAAGGCCTACTTTGTGTTCTGGGAATAACGTAGCTGATGCGTTTTTTAATAAGGCTTTACCGCCACGAAGTAGTTCTATTTCTGAGATTTGGATCATGAATGCGTTACTTTGCTATGCCCTTGTTAAGTTGGCGCTATCATAACATAGAACTTAATGCTCTTATCAAGCGTATCAACAAGTGAAGTTATACGATAAAATGACAGCAGTTCAAACCACAGGAAAAATGTTGTGAGACAAAAGAAGCGATTTATTGCTGGTGCATCGTGCCCTGACTGCAAAGCCATGGATACTATGATGCTATACAGAGAACATGATGTTGAAAAAGTAGAGTGTGTTGAGTGTGGTCATAAAATGGCGCAACCCGATAACGCTGTTCAGGCGTCTACTCGCCAATTTGAACAAGTAATTGGTGTGTTTAAACCGGGCGACTAACCCGGTTTTTTATTGCTTAATTTTTACCGGTTTTAGTAATGCGGTGGAGGTGGCTCAGGTACTTCAGACATCATAGACGATGATGACTGCGACTCTTTAATTTTTTCTGCTAGCAGCTCGGTTTGGCGTTTCATTTTTGCTAACAGCTGTTGGTGCACTTTTATTTCATCATTTAAGACTTCAATCGTTTCGTCTTGAAAAGCCACTTTGGCTTCAAGTTCCATTAAGCGATGTTCAATTGTGTTCATTATTCTCTCGTATAATAAATCGCTCTGCGATCCCGCTGGAGCTTTCGGTTAACAACGACTTACCGTTATCTGTAAATGTCACATCTAGCACCACCGCCGATTTAGGCTTACTGCCTTCGCGCGGGGTAACCTGCCAAGTTTGAATTTTTTCACCGCTTGGTATTTGCCACAAATCTACGCGCTTATTTGGCGAGCCGGTTGCAAGCAAAGTGCCTTGTTCGTTAAAACGCACAGCAGTAAAGATTTTCTGACGCGCAATATACTTCAGTTTACTCACAAGATCACCTGTAGTCAGCTTCCATACATTTGCTTGTGCCATACTATCGGCCGTAAACGCATAGCGACCTTGTGGATCGAGCGTTACTTGGGTAACACGCGTTGGGTGATTAAAACGATGAATTACTTGGCCTGTACGTGTATCCCAAAAGTAAGCAACATAATCGTTAGAGCCACTTAAGGCAAAGCGTCCGTTAGGTGAAAGGTCAACGGTGTTAACTTTATCTTGATGACCTAAAAACTCAATACGACGCCCGGTTTCTAGGTTTACAAATACGACAACGCCGTCGCTACGGCCGTATAAAACACTACGGCCTTGATTGCTAATGGCGATATCGCGAATACTGGCTTTTTGTATTTTGTAATAACCTTTATTTTTGCCTGTGGTTATATCCCACACAGCAAATGTGGTTTTTTCGGCGGTAACAGCCACGCTGTTATCAAAAGCAATGGCAACAGCGTACACTAGGCTGTCTTGTGACTGCTGCTGAAACCATTGGTATTTTAGCACCTGCTGTTGATTATCCCACAGGGCGACCCCATGGTTGATAGAGGAGATCAAACTGTATTTACCATCGTTTGAAACTGTTGATGAAAACGCACCTTGTGCAGCATGTTCGTAACTTGCTACAGCGTGTTGTTTTTTATCGGTACAGGCGATGGCTAAAAAACAGCTAAATACGATTAAAAAAGTACGAAATATCGACATATTACAGGTATTTCCCCTTAACTCTTAGTGACTGAGAGGTTAGACTAGGACGCGTTAAATGCCTAGGTTGTTTGTCTAATCACTGGATATGTTTTTAGTTTAGCTAACAATATGGAATTTAGTCATTAAACAAGCAGCCTATCATGTGGGCCGTTAATCTTTCACTAGTAATAATACATTAAAATGACAACTGCAAAGTATGTCGGAGATTTAAAATGAAAAAGACGATTAGATTGTCATTGATTGCAGCGTCAGTTTTAGCGCTTACAGCTTGTAATCAAGAAGCAAAAAAAGAACAAGCTGAAGTTAAATTAGACACTGTAGAACAGCAACAAGCATACGGTATTGGTGCATCTGTAGGTAACTTTTTAAATAAAGACCTAGCAGACAAAACAGAAATTGGTATTGAACTAGACCAAGCACTTTTAATTCGTGGTTTTGAAGATGCGCTTGCTGGCAATGCAAAAATTGACGAAGAAAAAATTCGCGAAGTATTAACTGCACTAGATACATCAGTACGTACTAAGCAAGAAGAAAAAGCTAAAGTAGAGTCTGAAAAAAGTAAAGAAGCAGGCGCTAAATACCTAGCTGACAACGCTAAAAAAGAAGGCGTTACAGTAACTGAGTCTGGTCTACAGTACGAAGTACTTAGCGAAGGCGATGGCGAAAAGCCAGTGGCAACTGATGTAGTTAAAGTACACTACAAAGGGACTTTATTAGACGGTACTGAGTTTGATAGCTCATATGCACGTAACGAACCGACAACTTTCCCTCTTAACCGCGTAATTGCGGGTTGGACTGAAGGTTTACAACTTATGTCAGTGGGTTCTAAGTACAAGTTCACTATTCCTTCAGAACTTGCTTACGGTGACCGTGACTTAGGTAAGATTCCAGCTAATTCAACACTTGTATTTGAAGTTGAATTACTTGAAATTCAAAATGAAGAAGCACCAGCACAATAATAAGCTTATTGTGTAAATGCAAAAAGGGACCTTAGGTTAATGCCGATCAGTTAAGAAAATGACCGGTTGACCGATCCAAACGATCATGCAAAATCCGTAGTTAGGAAACTAACTACGGATTTTTTTGTGAATATAGAACAAGCACTGCAAGCAACACTTGAAGAAAGCAGCCGATACCATACCTTTGAAAAATTATCAGAAATTCTTGACCCTGAAATCATTGAACAAGGTTTTCAACAAGCAGGGATTGCAACCGTTCGTAAGCGAAGATTACCGCTTGAAGCCGTTTTGTGGTCAGTTATTGGCATGGCATTGTTTCGAAAAGAATCAGTTTGGAATATCGCTAATAAGCTAGATATCATGTTACCTGGCAAGAACCAACTCGTTGCTCCAAGTGCGATGGTACAGGCTAGACAAAGGTTAGGTGATGATTCCGTTAAACACGTTTTCAATAAATCTGCTCAATCAATGTATAAGCAACAGTCATTCGAAACATGGAATGGTTTGAACCTATTAGCTGTTGACGGTGTTGTGTGGCGAACAGCCGACACGCCTGATAATCGTAAAGCCTTCTCTTCAGGTAGCAACCAATACGGTGATACAGCCTTTCCTCAAATACGCATGGTCTGTCATATGGAATTGACCAGCCATCAACTTCTCAGTAGCGAGTTTGATAACTATAAAACCAACGAGATGAAATTAGCTGAGCGTTTAATTGAACGTACACCAGATAATTCACTGACTATGTTTGATAAAGGATATTATTCTTTAGGCCTGTTAAACCGTTGGCATCAAACTGGGGAGATGAGGCACTGGCTGATACCAGCAAGGCCCGACTTACAGTATGAAATCATCTCCAGCGCGGGTAAAAATGACCATATCATTGAATTGAAAACCACAAAGCATGCACAAAAAAACTTTCCCGATGTTCCTGAAACGATTAAAGCGAGATTAATCAGCAAAACAATAAAGGGCAAAAGCTACCGTATATTAACCTCGATGACGGATAGATTGCGTTATCCAGGTAATGAAATTGTTGAATTATATTGTCATCGTTGGGAGATAGAACTTGGGTTTAGAGAAATCAAACAAACCATGCTTGATAGCGCATACCATTTAAGAAGTAAGCGTCCAGACATGGTGCGTCAGGAGCTATGGGCCGTGTTACTCGCCTATAATTTAATACGAAGAATAATGACGATGGCGGCGACAGTCACAGGGATATGGCCTAACCAGCTTAGTTTCTCTAGCAGTTCGATGGCTGTCATTCAGTATTTCTCGTCAGTATCTATAATGAGCCCAGGGAACATTCCAATACACTGGCAGCACTTACTCGATACACTGGTCTTATTTAAGCTTCCAGCTAGACGAGAGGATAGAAGATATCCCCGATGGGTTAAGCCAAAACCATCTAAGTATCCCCATAAAAAGAAAAATGCCAGTCAGCTTAACTGACTGGCATTAGACCTTAGGTCCCTTTTTTAATATGCGTAAGTAACGTATTAATTCGTGTGATTAGAAAACAAGTTATCAATAAGCTCATCTTCAAGTGCAAAACGTGCTTCTAATGCCTCACCAATAACAGATAAGTCATTATCAAAGTCTTTCAATAAGTCTTCTTTGTCTACTTCTGCGTACTTATCATTAAAATCTAACGCCACATCGGTTGTGCTAGAAATACGCGGGTAAATAGAGTTTGCAAGCTCTTGGCTTTGTAAGCCCTTTTTTTCGCATGCTTTTGCTATATCGTCATATACTTCAAAATGGCCTGCAGATAGGTAATCCATTAAAAGCTGGCAAAATGATTCAATTAGTTTTGGCTCTGGCAATGCTTGATCTTGCTTTTCGTACGGCGTAAAGCCTGCAATTTTGCAGTAAAGTACAATAAGTTCTTGGCGTTCGTTTAGCCATTTATCAATTACTGTGTGGCTACCACCCCATTTTTGTTGAGCTTTTTCTACACGCGTCAGCATAACTGTTCTCCTAGCTGGGTTGGTTTTTAATTTAAATATAATAAGTTTATGTACATCAAGATATATTTAATTTGCGCGTATATCAACAAGTAAAGTTGAGCTACTTTGAGGGTTGTACCTTTTTATATAAACCGAGGTGAGGGATTTTATTTTAGGCAAGAAAAAACCACCAGTTACGGTGGTCTAATTTCTTTCAGTGACTTGTTATAACAAGCTTTCTTATTTTTATGAGATGATTTTTATTGTTATTATTTTAAAACATTTATTTTTATTGTTTTAAGATTTTTATTATTGTTTTTGTTAACGCGGGACAAACAATAACAAGGATTTTGTAATGTTGCAAACATATTAATAAAAAGTTTTAAATGTTATTCCTTTTTGTTTGTTTTATAGTCAAAAGGGATTAAAAAACTCTATTCTATTGATCTACCTCTAGGTAAAGCTGTTTTCGTCCCTAAGCAATAGAGGGTCGGAGAATATGGTGGTACAATCTTGCACAATTTATACAAGTCTTAGGATCATTTACGCCATGAGCGAATTAAAAAACGACCGTTATTTACGTGCACTTGCAAAACAACCTGTTGATGTAACTCCGGTATGGATGATGCGCCAAGCAGGACGCTATTTACCAGAGTATCGCGCTACACGTGCACAAGCGGGCGATTTTATGAGCCTGTGCCGTAATGCTGAGCTTGCATGTGAAGTAACACTGCAGCCACTACGTCGCTACCCGTTAGATGCCGCTATATTATTTAGTGATATTTTAACGATTCCAGATGCGATGGGTTTAGGTCTTTACTTTGAAACTGGCGAAGGCCCTAAGTTTGAACGTCCTATTTCATCTCTTGCTGATGTTAAAAAAATTCCAAAGTTAGACCCTACAGACGAGCTTGGCTACGTAATGAACGCAGTAAGCACTATTCGTCGTGAGCTTAAAGGTGAAGTACCGCTTATTGGTTTTTCTGGTTCACCTTGGACGCTAGCAACTTATATGGTTGAAGGCGGTAGCAGCAAAGTATTTGGTAAAATCAAAAAAATGGCGTTTGCAGAGCCGCAAACACTTCATTTATTACTCGATAAGTTAGCTGACTCAGTTATTGATTATTTAAATGCTCAAATTAAAGCTGGCGCGCAATCGCTAATGGTATTTGACTCATGGGGTGGTGTATTAAGCCCGCGCGATTACAACGAATTTTCACTACAATACATGCATAAAATTGTAGATGGCTTAATTCGTGAGTACGACGGTCGTAAAGTACCGGTTACTTTGTTCACTAAAAATGGTGGTCAATGGATTGAAGCTATTGCAGCAACAGGCTGTGATGCAATTGGTCTTGATTGGACTATTAATATCAGCGACGCTAAGCGCCGCGTGGGTGATAAAGTAGCTCTACAAGGGAATATGGACCCATCTATGTTACACGGTACACCAGAGCGTATTCGCCAAGAAGTAGGCACTATTTTAGAAGACTTTGGTACAGGCAATGGCCACGTGTTTAACTTAGGCCACGGTATTACACCAGATGTAGACCCTGAAAATGCTGGTGTATTCATTAATGCAGTACATGAGCTAAGTGCTAAGTACCATAAGTAATAGTCACTTAAACAAGCTTTAAAACTGTTTAAAAGTAAAAAACCCGCTAAGTTGCGGGTTTTTTGTTACCTATTTATAAAGGCTTTTAAAACTACTTATTTAAGCGGTTATTTAAATAAGCGATTTAAGCCATTTAATGCCGCAACACGGTAGGCTTCAGCCATGGTTGGGTAGTTAAATGTGGTATTTACAAAGTAGTCGATATTATTGCCACCATTTTTTTGTTCCATAATAGCTTGGCCAATGTGAACAATTTCAGAGGCACGTTCGCCAAAACAATGTACGCCAAGTACTTCTTTGGTTTCGGTGTGGAATAATATTTTTAAACTACCTACTTCAGTACCAGCAATTTGCGCGCGAGCCAAATGCTTAAATTGAGCACGGCCAACTTCATACGGTACTTTAGCAGCTGTAAGCTCTTGCTCGGTTTTACCTACTGAGCTCATTTCTGGGATGGTATAAATACCGGCCGGAATATCAACAATCAGCCTGTCATCGCAGTTACCACATGCAATTGCATCAGCAGCTATACGACCTTGGTCAAACGCAGCACTTGCAAGGCTTGGATAGCCTATTACATCACCTACAGCGTAAACGTTATCAATTTCTGTTTGGTATGTTTCGTTAACTTTTAATTGGCCACGGCTATCGGCTTTTAAGCCAATGGCTTCAAGATTTAGTGTATCAGTGTTACCAGTACGACCATTAGCAAATAAAATACAGTCAGCTTTTACGCGTTTACCTGATTTTAGATGCATTATAACGCAGTCGTCACGCGTCTCAATTCGGTCAAACTCTTCGTTGTGACGTATAACAATACCGCTGTTCCAAAAGTGGTAGCTAAGTGCGTCAGATATTTCTGCATCCATAAAAGCAAGTAGTCGGTCACGTGTATTAACTAAATCAACTTTAGCGCCTAAACCTTTAAATATTGACGCGTACTCACAACCAATTACACCTGCACCATAAATCAGTACACGATGAGGGTCATGCTCAAGGCCAAGTATTGTGTCACTTTCGTAAATACGAGAATGCGTAAAATCTACCTCTGGTGGGCGATAAGGGCGTGAACCCGTTGCTATAACAATCGTTTTAGCAGTCAGTCGCTCAGTTGAACCATCATTTCGTTTTACTTCAATTGTGTGCTTATCTACAAAGCTCGCATCACCTTGAAACATATGAATGCGGTTACGATCGTAAAAGCTACTACGTAAATTAGATTGCTTAGAAATAACAGAACTTGCGTGACGTAAAATATCAGGAAATGTTAAGCGGCTAGGGCGCTCACCAACATTAAATAACGGATTTGCTTTGTATTCAATATAGCGGCTAACAGAGTGGCGAAGCGCTTTTGAAGGAATTGTTCCCCAATGTACACAACCGCCACCAACTGATTCTTGGCGTTCAATAACCGCTACTTTTTTATCGTTTTTTGAAAGGTTCATGGCGGTACCTTCACCGCCAGGACCCGTGCCAATAATTATTGCATCATATTGGTATGTCACGGGTACTTTTTTTTGTTCTGGTTGTTTGGCCACAGCCACTCCTAAATCAATTAAAAGAGGCTTTTAATAACCTCGCATTAAGTGCTAGCCATGCCTGTTTTTGATTTTCCCAGGCGGCTTCCAACTCATGGTATTGTGCCATTAATGCTGAGCGTTCACACTGCTTTGCCATGTTATTTTTTTTAACTTCTAACACTTGTTTTTGTAGTGAACAATAATTTTGCAGTTTTTTCAGCAGTAAATCGTACTCTTGTTGTAATAATGTAATCTTATCTTGTGCTAAAGGCAATTTTGCAAGACGCGTTTGCGTTTTGCTCATGAGCGTTTCGGCCTTCGCTTTTTCGATACGTTCAACAGGGGTACGCTTTAACTTATTGGCTAAACCAACAGCTGCTAAAGAGCGAATCATCCATTTTGTTGGATCGTAATGAAACCATTTAATACCGTTACGGTAGTCGCTTGCAAAAATATGGTGGAAGTTGTGATACCCCTCACCGTATGTAAATAACGCTAAAAAGCCGTTATCGCGTGCCGTATTTTTTTCGGTGTATGGGCGAGAGCCCCAAATATGTGCAACCGAATTTATAAAAAAGGTAAAGTGTTGGCTTAGTACTAAGCGTAGTAAACCTGCAAGAATTAACATACCCCACACATCACCAACTAATAAACCAAGTGCAAGAGGCAAACCTACGTTCATAGCAATAGCTAGTTTTAAGTAGTGCTTATGTTGCCACATAACTATTTTATTGCGCTGTAAATCACGACAATTACTATAATCACCGTAGCTATCGCCTTGGTAGTCACGTAACATCCATCCGATATGGCTATACCAAAAACCATTGGTCGCCGCGTAAGGGTCTTTTATTGGGTCGTCAACTTGACCGTGATGTATACGGTGATCGCTACTCCAATGCAATGCACTGTTTTGCAGCGCAAAAGCACCGCCAAGCGCAAAAATAAATTCAACTGCAGGGTGTGCGTTATAGGTTTTATGTGCCCATAATCGATGGTAGCCGGCAGTAATTGATAAGCCTGCATAAAACATGCAGGCTACAAAAGCAATCCAATGCGCGCTGGTAAATCCGTAGCTAATGGCGTACCAAGGTACAAGTGTGGCAGCCGCCAAAAAGGTTAGGCTAAAAAATAGGACGTTTGTCCAAATAATCGGTGGTTTATTCATAATTCTCAATCTCAGCGTACAACTGTAAGCTAAAATAGTATTTCAAACTCTTGTCGTCAAGTATTAGACTGGACAATTGAGCTAATATCACTAAATATTCATATAAAATAATTCAGGGAGCTGTTGATGTCGGGTGTTAGAGCACAACAGAAACAAAAAACACGACAGGCGTTAATTCAAGCGGCATTTAATCAGCTGAGTGCTGATCATAGTTTTTCGAATTTAAGTTTACGCGAAGTAGCACGAGAAGCTGGTATTGCCCCAACTTCTTTTTATCGTCATTTTAAAGACATGGATGAGCTAGGTTTAACCATGGTAGACGAAGCCGGTTTAACTCTTCGTCAACTAATGCGTCAAGCTCGCAGACGAATAGCGAACGATGGCGGCAGTGTTATAAATACCTCAGTGGTTACTTTTATGGAGTTTATTGATAACTCAAGTAACCAATTTAGATTATTACTACGAGAGCGCTCCGGGACTTCTAAAGCATTTAGAGCCGCAGTAGCGCGCGAGGTAAAACATTTTATTTTAGAGCTGGCTCATTATTTAGAAAGTGAAACTAAGTGCAACGCTATGCATGCCTATATTCAGGCTGAATCTATGGTAACGCTCGTATTTAATGCGGGTGCAGAGGCGCTCGATATAGAAGGATTGCAACGCGACGAATTGATTGAGCGCGTTATTTGGCAGCTGCGTTATATTACTCGTGGAGCCGGGCATTACGTAAGAGAAACGAGTAAAGAAGCATAGCTTAAAAAAATTGTAAAAAGTTAATATAAGCACGGTATATTGCAGTGCTTATTAATTTAAGCGTCACTAGTCATGTATTTGTTATTTTAATTCTTAATAGGTGCCTTGGTTGAATTAAAAAACCCAATTGAATCGTTTTTAAATCTGTTTTGTGGAATTTTTATGCTTGCTTCCGTCGCTTTGTAATGTTAAAAATAGGCTTCACTGAACACACACACAAGAAAACAAGATGCATATTATTCGTTTAATTACACTAAAACTTAACCTCTTACTGCTATGGCAAGTAAGCGGGGATTAGTGTGTTTGCATCGAGTTGAACACTAAAAACCCCGCAATTGCGGGGTTTTTTTTATCTCGCGGCTGGGATTAATTGAAATTTGGGTAACATAGGAATGAGGGGCAGTTATGCAAGAGCAAGATAAAGTATGGATTTTTGATACCACCTTACGTGATGGCGAACAGGCGCTTAAAGCGAGCCTTACTGAAGATGATAAAATTCAATTAGCACATACAATTAGCCGCTTGAATGTGGATGTGATGGAAGTGGGTTTTCCAGTTTCGAGCCCTGCTGATTTTCGCTCGGTGCAACGTATTGCAACCGAAGTAAAAGGCCCGATTATTTGTGGTTTAGCACGCTCTGTTGCCAAAGACATTGAAGCCTGTGGCGAAGCACTTCGCACAGCACAACAAAGCCGTATTCATACTTTTATTGCTACAAGCCCTTTGCACCTTGAACATAAATTACGTATGAGCTTAGACGATGCAACGGCAATGGCTGTTAAATCAATTAAATTGGCACGTAACTATACTGATGATGTTGAGTTTTCGTGTGAAGATGCCGGTCGTACGCCGCATTGGGATTTATGTAAAATTGTTGAACAGGCAATTAACGCCGGAGCTTCAACTATTAACTTGCCAGATACCGTTGGTTTTGTAACGCCAGACGAATACGCCGCGATGATCCGCCATTTAATGAATAACGTGCCAAATATTGATAAAGCGCGCTTAAGTGTGCATTGCCACAACGATTTAGGTTTAGCTGTAGCAAACTCAGTGGCTGCAGTGCAAGCCGGTGCTCGCCAAATTGAATGTACTATTAATGGCATTGGTGAGCGTGCTGGTAACTGCTCGCTTGAAGAAGTGGCGATGATCATGAAAATGCGCCACGACCATTTAAAAGTATACACAGATATTAAAAGTGAAGAAATTTACCGCGCATCTCGCCAAGTGGCTAAAATTTGTAATATGCCAGTACAACCAAATAAAGCGATTGTTGGCGAAAACGCATTTGCGCATAGTTCTGGCATTCACCAAGACGGTGTATTAAAAGCGCAAAATACTTATGAGATTATGTCGCCAGAAAGCGTTGGTGTGCCAAGTAACCAATTAAATATGACTTCGCGTTCGGGTCGTCATGTTATTGAGCACCGTTTAGAAGAGTTAGGCTATCAAAAATCTGATTACGATATGGATGGCTTATATAAAAGCTTTATCGAATTGGCTGACCAAAAAGGCACCGTATACGATTACGACCTTGAGGCGATGATTTACTTTAATCAAATTAACGATAAAGACGAAAAATACCAATTAGAATTTGTTAACTCAGCTTCTAACTCACAATCGGTAGCAAGCTCTACGATTGGAATGCGCATTGATGGCGAAGCTAAACAAGAAGCCGCGACAGGTAATGGTCCAGTAGAAGCCTCGTTTGCAGCTATTGAGCGCTTAACCGGTATGAGCGTTGAAATGATTGAATATAACTTAGAAGCGACAGGCCAAGGTGCAAGCTCATTAGGCCAAGTAAATATTATAGCTAAATACGATGGCCGACCTTACCACGGTGCGGGCATTGCAGCGGATGTGGTTGAAGCGTCGGTACGCGCCATGATCCGTGTTTATAACTTAATTTATCGTGCACAAAAAGTGTCTGATTTAAAACAACAAAGGAAAGCAGGATGAGTAAAACAAACTACAGCGTTGCCGTATTAGCTGGCGACGGTATTGGTCCAGAAGTGATGGCAGCAGCAGAACAAGTACTTGATGCTGTGAGCAATAAGTTTGGTTTTACCCTGAACCGTGAGCATTATGCAATTGGTGGCGCAGCCATTGATGAATTTGGTAAAGCATTACCAGAGAGCACACTTGCAGCGTGTGAAAACGCTGACGCTATTTTATTTGGTTCAGTAGGCGGTCCTAAATGGGAAAACTTACCACCAAACGAGCAGCCTGAGCGCGCATCGTTATTGCCGCTTCGTAAGCACTTTGGTTTGTTTTGTAACCTGCGCCCTGCACAGTTATTACCTGCATTAAGTGCAGCGTCACCACTTCGCGCTGATATTAGCGAAAAAGGGTTTGATATTTTATGTGTGCGCGAGCTAACCGGCGGCATTTATTTTGGCGAAAAAGGCCGTAGCGGCGAAGGCGCTGAAGAAGCTGCTTTTGATACGCAAACATATTCACGAAAAGAAATCGAACGTATTGCACGCTTTGCTTTTGAAGCTGCAAAATTACGTAGTAACCATGTTACCTCTGTTGATAAAGCAAACGTACTTGCATCAAGCGTATTATGGCGCGAAGTAGTCACCGAAGTAAGCAAAGACTACCCAGAAGTCAGCCTAGATTACATTTACGTAGATAACGCCGCTATGCAGTTAGTTAAGCAGCCTAGCCAATTTGATGTATTGCTTTGCGATAACTTATTTGGCGATATTTTGTCAGATGAGTGCGCCATGATCACAGGCTCAATGGGCTTATTACCTTCGGCAAGTTTGAATCAATCGGGTTTTGGGTTGTACGAGCCAGCAGGCGGTTCAGCACCAGATATTGCAGGTAAAGGCGTTGCAAACCCAATAGCACAAATTTTAAGTGCCGCATTAATGCTACGTTACTCGCTAGGGCAAGACGAAGCTGCTCGCACAATTGAAAAAGCAGTAGCAGAAGCCGTAGAAGCAGGCGTTGGCACACCAGATATATATCCAAATGCCGGTTACAGTACAAGCGATGTGGCAGCAGCTATCGTTTCACGCATTTAATAACATATTAAAGTTGCAGCACCGTTATGCTGCAACTCAAACAGATTAGGGAATTAGCAAGTGGCCCAAACGTTATACGACAAAATTTGGCAAGCACATACCGTTGCCAGCATAAACGAGCAAACCGACTTACTTTATATTGACCGCCATTTAGTGCATGAAGTTACTTCTCCGCAGGCCTTTGCAGGTCTACGTGAAAAAAACCGTACTGTACGTTGCCCAGAAAAAACCTTTGCAACGATGGATCATAACGTATCGACTAAAAGCCGATCACTTGATGCCGCAAGCGAAGTGTCTAAAAACCAATTAATGGCGCTTGATAAAAACTGTAAAGAGTTTGGTATTGTACTTTACGATTTAAACTCAATTAACCAAGGCATTGTGCACGTAATGGGCCCAGAGCAAGGTATTACTTTGCCAGGCACAACCATTGTATGTGGCGATAGCCATACTTCTACGCATGGTGCGTTTGGCGCATTAGCGCATGGTATTGGTACGTCTGAGGTTGAGCACGTATTAGCAACTCAAACGCTACAGCAAAAAAAGGCGAAATCGTTAAAAATTCAAATTAACGGTGTATTGCGTCCAACGGTTACAGCTAAAGATTTAATTATGGCGGTAATTGGCAAGTTAGGTACTGCTGGTGGCACAGGCTATGTAGCTGAATTTTGTGGTGCAGGCATTGAAGCGCTTTCAATGGAAGCCCGTATGACGCTATGTAATATGAGCATAGAAATGGGTGCAAAAGCGGGTTTAATTGCATCTGACCAAATTACTTATGATTATTTAAAAGGTCGTCCGTTTGCACCTAAAGGCGCAGATTTTGATGCAGCCGTTGAATATTGGGAAACCTTAAAAACAGACGAAGGCGCACACTTTGATTTAGTTGTTGAGCTAAATGCCGACGACATTCAGCCACAAATTACTTGGGGCACAAGCCCAGAGCAAGTAATTGGTGTTGATGAGTGCATACCCGATCCAGATAAAGAGCCAGATTTAATTAAAGCCGATGCCATTCGCAGCGCACTTAAATACATGGACTTAAAAGCGGGCGATAAATTATCAAGCGCAAAAGTAGACACGGTATTTATTGGCTCATGTACTAATAGCCGTATTGAAGATTTACGTGCTGCGGCAAAAATTGTTGAAGGCAAGCAAGTTGTAGCCGGTATAGAGGCGTTAATTGTACCGGGCTCTGGCTTAGTTAAAAAACAAGCAGAAGACGAAGGCTTAGCCGATATTTTTAAAGCTGCAGGCTTTGAATGGCGCGAACCAGGTTGTTCTATGTGTTTAGCGATGAACGATGACCGCCTAGAAGCAGGCAAGCGTTGTGCATCTACTTCTAATCGTAACTTTGAAGGTCGTCAAGGTCGTGGCGGGCGTACCCATTTAGTTAGCCCTGCAATGGCTGCAGCCGCTGCAATACATGGTCACTTTGTTGATATTAGAGGAGAAGCCTAATGAGCGTATTTTTTAGTGGCTTAATGGCCCCACTTGATAAAAACAATGTAGATACTGACCAAATTATTCCTAAGCAGTTTTTAACATCAACTAGCCGCGAAGGCTTTGATGCGGCATTGTTTTATGATTGGCGTTACCTAGATAATGGTGAGCCAAACCCTGACTTTATTTTAAATCGCCCATGCTACCAAGGCGCGCAAATATTATTAACGCGCGACAACTTTGGTTGTGGCTCATCTCGCGAGCACGCGCCATGGGCACTTAAGCAATATGGTTTTGAAGTTATTTTAGCTGAAAGCTTTGCAGATATTTTCTTTAATAACTGTGGTAACAACCAAATGTTAGCCATAGCGTTACCTGCCGACACGCTTGAGCAATTGTTTGTACTTAGCGAGCAGCACGACGATATTAACATTGAAATCGACCTTGAAAATCAAACACTAACAAGTAGTAAGTTTGCGCCAATTAGTTTTGATATTCGTAAAGACGTAAAAGAGCGCTTATTAAGTGGCTTAGATTTTATTGGTGTAACCGAAACACTAAACCCACAGATTGATGCGTTTGAAAAACAACTAGCAGCTGAGCGCCCTTGGCAGTAATTGTTTAACTTGTATATAGTAAATTCACGTATTGAAAAGCACGGCAATTGCCGTGCTTTTTTGTGGGTAAATATTAGGTTCAGTACCTAAGGCTTAATGTCTAAAGTCAGCCATTAACGCAGGTATACCAGGTAACATGCCTACAATTGCCATTACAGTAGTAAGTAACACAAACATAATAAGTGGAATCACCCAGCGGCTCATTTTAGTTAGCTCTGCGCTACGTTCTTTACAGCCAATAAGCCCTAAGTTATCAAGTAACATAGTAAGCGACCAACCAAAAGCCGGATTAACCAAGGTTGAGGCAAACACCACAATAGCGGCTGATTGCGTTGTTTTGCCTTCGCGCGTCATTTCCATGCCAGCTTCAAGTAGCGGAATAAACACTCCTACAATAAGCGCAACACAAAGCACAGGTTGCCAAATGGCTAAATCCATAGGGTAACCCCATAAACCAGCAATAATACAAAATACGGCTGTTAAAATGGCGCCAGCCGGAATAGGGCGTTTAGCAATAGCAGCAGGTACAATGTAGGTTCCCCACGATGAGGTAAAGTTAGCACCACCGGCAAGTGAGCCAAATGTTTGTCTAACCGATGCGCTCAGCATGGTGTCGTCGATATTCATTTGTACTTTTTCAGTACGTTGCGGATAGCTTATTTTTTGAAATACTTGATGACCTAAAAAATCTGGTGACCACATAGCAACGGCGAGCACTGCAAATGGGAGTACAACCACAAAGCTTTCAAGTGTTGGTAGGCCAAGCATCCAGCCCGTGTTTTCGCCCCACCAGTATGCAGGGTTCATATTTGGTAAACCTGGAGCAGTATGAAACTCAAACGGTGCGCCTAAAGCAAAGGCAACCACGCCACCAATAAGGCAACTTAACGGCACGGCTAACCAACGCTTTTTAAAGTGCTCTAATAGCGCATACAATAAAATGGTGGCTAAAATAACAATAAACGCAATATGCGCCATATCAATAGCCTCAGCCCAGGCAAACAGCTTTTTAACCTGCGAAATAGTACCAATAAAGCCTAAATAAATGAGCAGCCCGCCACATACACCTTTACTGGTTAGGCGCGCGAGCATACTTCCTCCCTTGGTTATGGCCAAAATAAAGCCAAAGGCACCAATGAGTAAGCCAAACGCCATAGGGTGGCCGCCAGCTGCAACAACAATAGGAATTAACGGAATAAGCGGGCCGTGAGTACCAGCTAAGTTGGCTGTTGGTAAAATAAAGCCTGAGAATAAGATGATAAAAATAGAAACAATGAGTAATTCGTAGCGCACATTTTCTAAAACAAACGCATCGCTTAAACCAAGAGGTGCTGCAAATGTTGCCGCAATAGCCCCCACCATAACGACTTTACCAATAGTGCCCGCCATTGCAGGTATAGTGTCTTCAAATTCAAATCGGTAATCTCTAAACGGTAAATTAGGACGCCAGCGCTTAGGCTGCATAATTTGTAATTCATGTTCGAGATACTCGTCGCGAGTATTAAACTCTGAACTCGGCTTGTGAAGTTGCTCGTAGCTTTGAGCATTCTTGTGCGTGTTTGATGGTGCATCACCGGGTGGTGTAGTTTGCATGCGTTCTCCTGCAACATTGTTGCTTAATCAAATAAATACGGCTTTTGTTAAAGCAAATGAATATTGAGCATGCAGGGTAAATCAGCTTTTAGGCTGGGATGTATAGGCAAAAGGTCGTGCATGGTTGTTTTTAATACAGTTAATCTGACAATCAGCTTTACGTTAAAAATTATAAAACTACACAAACCGATTTAAAGTTATTATAAATCAATGGCTTGATTTTATTTTTAAAGAGTTTGATCTCTGTTTATAGCGGGAAATAGTGTTAATGGCAGGTTATTATCCTTTAGTCTTAGTGGTTGTAAAAGCCGCTTTGTTTGAAAAGCTTATTGGTAGCAGCCGTTAATTTCGTTTTATTTGTGGTGAAATAATACTTCTGTTACTTTCGGATTGTTAATAACAACAATAAAGAATAGAGATGCAACTCAACTCCCCTAAATCAATTGGTATTTTACTTGGTACGCTTTACGGCATATTTATGCGACTGTTTGTAGAGCTAGTCAATGCTTACAATTTAGGTAGCTTAGTCTCTATATCATTTATGTTTTTAGTGCCCGTTGCAATTGGCTATATTCGTATTCACTTTGAGTACAATGAATCAAAAACATTAACTAAAAGGCAAATGGTCACGATTGCTTGGCAGCCTATTTTTGTTTTTTTATTTGTAAGTGTAATTACTTTGCTTGAAGGCAGTATTTGTGTGGCTATGGCTTTGCCTGCTTTTATGTTTTTTGCCAGCATTGGTGGATTACTTGCGGGTTTTGTTAGAAAGCGTGAAATAAAAAAAGCGAATAGTTCTTTATTATCAATCGCGTTGTTACCTATATTGCTCTCACCTATTGAAGTTAATTTTTTAAATTTATCAAAAACATACGAAGTAACAAATTCAATAACTATTAACGCGCCCATCAATGTTGTGTGGCAACAGTTAGCTAATGTGAGTGATATAAAACCACAGGAAGTGCCTTTTTCACTCACTCAATTAATTGGTGTACCAAAGCCATTAAAGGCAAGTATGAATGCTAGCGGTATAGGCGCTGTTCGCACAAGTACTTGGCAAAAAGGCGTTGTGTTTAAAGAAGTAATAACCGACTGGCAACCAAATAAACAGATGCATTATAGATTTGATATAGACCCAGATGCTATTCCCGATGACGCACTCGATAAACACGTAAAACTTGGCGGTGAATACTTTTCTCCACTTTACGGTGGTTATCAGCTAAGTGAAGAAAAAAGCGGCAATACAATTTTAACGTTAAAAACGACCGTGCAAGACAATACAAATTTTGGTATTTATTCACGAATATGGGGAGAGGTGATATTTCAAGATTTCCATCATTCACTTTTAACGTTGATGAAAAACAGAGCTGAAAAGTCACTTATCGCAACTGTTTCTTATAATTAGCTTAAATCATCATATTTTTAAAAAATATTACACACTAAAAGATAAAGCCTTTGCATTTGCAAAGGCTTTTGTTTTAACTGCTAACTTTTACCAAATCATTTCTACAAATTCAGGGTGGTCGATATACGGGTTACGATTACCTTGAAATTCGAAGGCTGCTTGGTTACGGTCAAGTTCCATTTGGCTTACAGGATCGCTGTTATGCCAGTCAAGCAGCATGGCTACAACCCAGCTTTCAAACACTTGGTTGCTTGAACCATTAAGCACTGCATTACTTGAGGTCGTTTTGGTTTGCCAAGTGCCTATTACATTTTCGTAGCGCGTTGCCATGTAAAAATAAGCACGTGCAAAGTCACCTTTAAATTCGTCAACTGGCTCAAATACAGTACCTGAGTAATTTAACGAACTTGCGGCAGAACCTAATTTACTTCCGTTGGTTGATGTAAATGAAGCGCTTGCTACTTCACCAAATGGGAAATTACTACGTTTTGAGTTTACATAACCGTCGGTTGCGTAAATATGATGCACATCTGAGTTCATTGGCTCAATAGTGCCGCCAAACCAGCTTTTAGGAAATGAATGCTCACGGTTGTAACAGCCGCCTTCTCCACTATAGTTACCACATTGGTCACTCACCGCAGTATAATTGTAGCTATCTGAGCCGTTTGGTTTCTCGCTATACATATCTAAAATGCTGTTATCGTTTTCAAAGTATTTATCACGTGCAGATGAGTCGTAAAAATTCCAAATAGCCGAGTAACCCTGTGCATTATGATCTTTAATAATATTATAAAGCTCAGTTTTTAGTGCATAACCTGATAACCCTTGAGCAGTAACATAGTAGCCAGTGGGTGTCGGGTTGGTCCCGCCGCCATCACCAGAGCCACTACCTAAAGTAAATGCCGTGCTGTCTGTATTATTAAAACTTGCACCGCTAGCAAGTGTGGTAGAGCCTTGCTTAAGCGCATAGTTGCCATTACCTGTTGAACAACACATGCCATCGCCGTAGCTGTCGCTAATAACAAGTGTGTAAGTACCATCAGTTAGGCATATTTGCTCATCATACTGAGTGTTTGATGCGTAACCACTGCCGTTAGCAACAGCGCTACCTTGATTGTTATTAACGGCCCAGCTAGTTTCGCTACCGTAATTATCGGTGTTAAGCGTTAAGGTAAGGCTATTGTCGGTGCAACTTGTTGATGCGTTGCCATCAGCATTTGGTAAAAAGTTATCTACGTATACGGTTTCGCTGCCATCAAATCCACTTACATCGTAAAACCTAAGCCCAACACTAATTGTTTTATCACTGCTTGCTGTATAGCTATGGCTAATTGTTTGCCATTGGTTAGTTTGTGCTTGATTCGAATAGCCTTGATAGCCATCTACATATAAGCGCGCTTTAATTTTACCTTCGGTGTGGTAAACATCAGCCGAAAAGTTATAGGTTTTACCAGCTTCTACAGCAACCTGTTGTAGTAAATCAGTGTTACTTTGCGATCCTGTTGTTACATTGACAGCAGCAGAGCTACTACCGCTTTTAACTGTACTAGTTGAGCGCGTTAAGCTGATTCCGCTATCAATAGTGCTCCAAGAGCTAGGTGAATTACCTGACCATTGTTCAAATCCGCCATTAGCTACATTGGCCATTACAGGTAATGAGCCAAGTAACAAAGCGGTACTAAGTAGTTTATTTTTATATTTCCCGTGTAACATAGTTGTTCCTATTTTTATTTTGAATGAAGAATATACCCTACATTAGTTAGGTTACAAAATTGTTAATTTAAAGTGCAGTAAAAAGCAATAATAAGTCTTTAATCTGTTTTTGAAGGTATTTTTATAAATTAATAACTAAATGGAATATCAAAGCAGATTCTATTCTTTTTTTATCTATGCTGAGCCCGTTATCCTACTAACTTAGAAAACCTCAACAGATACGCTCTGGATGAGGTAAAACTCATTTTTAACAATACACAAAGTGTATTGTGTTTAATTTTCAGGGTTATGGGGAATCGATTCATGTTGTTAGGTCAACTAAATGCTGCGGCAAGCCCGCTATCGCAAGATCAAGTACAAAAGCTGCAAGGTTTAGTGGCTGAACTTAATCCAATTCAACAAGCGTGGGTAAGTGGTTACTTAGCTGCAAATGCTAATTCGGCTGCGTTAGGTGCTCCTACGGCAGGCGTACCGGCTGCGGGTGATGCAGCAGCGCTAACTATTTTATATGGTTCGCAAACAGGTAACGCAAAAGGTGTAGCTACCAAAATGAAAGAGCAGGCTGAGTCGCGAGGCTTAGCAGTTAAGCTTGTTAGCATGTCAGATTACAAACCAACAGCCCTGAAAAAAGAAAAGTTTTTAACTATCGTTGTATCTACTTACGGCGAAGGTGAGCCACCAGAAGACGCAGAAACACTCCACGAATTTTTAGCCACTAAAAAAGCGCCAAAACTAGACGATGTGAAAATAGCGGTTATTGGCTTAGGTGATTCTAGCTATGAGTTTTTCTGCCAGACAGCAAAAGATTTTGAAGAGCGTTTAAATAAACTCGGTGCACAAACTATCTATCAACGTGCTGATTTAGATGTAGATTACGAAGATGAAGCCGCTACGTGGATCGCCGGTGCAGTTGATGCATTTGAACCTGATTTAAAAGCGCAGCAAGAAGCCGCTGGTGGTCAAGTTGTATCAATGCCATTTGGCGCTCCTACCTCTGCAGCAAGCCAATATACAAAACAAAATCCATTTGAAGCAGAGCTATTAACTGTTCAAAAAATTACCGGTCGCGACTCGACTAAAGATGTACGCCACGTTGAAATTTCGCTTGAAGGTTCTGACATTACTTACACGCCAGGTGATTCATTAGGTGTGTACTTTTTAAATGACGATGTATTAGTTGATGAAGTACTTACACTTACTCAAATAGATGCAACAAGCATTGTAAAAGTAGGTGATGAAGAGCTAAGCGTACGCGATGCACTTATTGAAAAACTAGAGCTGACTCAGTCGTACCCAGGTTTTGTAGAAAAATACGCAACAGCAACAGGTACGCCTGAATTATTAAAGCTTGTAGAAGATAAAGCTGCAATGCGTGCGTATATTGAACCTCGTCAAATATTTGATGTGATTCGCCAAAATCCAGCAAAAATTGATGCGCAAACATTAGTAGATTGCCTACGTAAACTACAAGCTCGTTTGTACTCAATTGCATCTAGCCAAGCTGAGGTTGAAGACGAAGTACATTTAACACTAGGTCTAGTGCAGTTTGATGCATTTGATAGCGAGCATTTAGGTGGTTGTACTGGTTACTTAACTCGTCGTGCAGAAGAAGGTTGTAAAGTTAAAGTATTTAGCGAACACAACGACAATTTCCGCCTACCCACTAACGATGATACACCTGTTATTATGGTTGGTCCTGGTACGGGTATTGCGCCGTTCCGTGCATTTTTACAAGAGCGTGATTCACGTGAAGCACAAGGCAAAAACTGGTTGTTCTTTGGTAACCCACATTTCACTCAAGACTTTTTATACCAAGTAGAAATACAGGGTTATTTAAAATCGGGTTTACTTAACAAAGTAGATGTTGCATTTAGCCGTGACCAAGCAGAAAAAGTATACGTACAAGACAAATTACGCAGTAACAGTAAAGACGTGTTTGAATGGTTAGAAGCCGGCGCTCACTTTTATATTTGTGGCGATGCAAATCGCATGGCAAAAGATGTACACAACGCCTTGGTTGATATTGTTAAAGAAAACACAGGCAAGAGCAATGAAGACGCAGAGCAATATTTAAAAGATTTGCGTAGCGCAAACCGCTATCAGAAAGACGTGTATTAATCACGTTTCTTATTTTATTTAACAGCTAGCAGCCGTCACTGTAACAAATTTAGGATTTAAAATGAGCGAACAAGATAAAAACGTAAAACTTTCTGATAACGAACGTTTGAAAAGAGAAAGCAACTTTTTACGTGGCACCATAGAGCAAGATTTAAAAGACGAAATTACCGGTGGTTTTACTGCCGATAACTTTCAGTTAATACGTTTTCATGGCATGTACCAACAAGATGACCGCGATATACGTGGTGAGCGCGCTAAGCAAAAGCTAGAGCCGCTACATAATGTAATGTTACGTGCACGTATGCCTGGCGGTATTATTAAGCCAGAGCAGTGGTTAGCAATTGATAAGTTTGCTGATGAAAAAACAAGCTACGGCAGCATTCGTTTAACTACGCGTCAAACGTTTCAGTTTCATGGTGTATTAAAGCCGAATATTAAAGGCATGCACCAAATGCTTAACAGCGTAGGTATAGACTCTATTGCAACTGCGGGCGATGTTAACCGTAACGTGCTTTGTACTACTAACCCTGTTGAGTCTGAGTTACACCAAGAAGCTTACGACTGGGCTGCAAAAATTTCTGAACATTTATTACCAAAAACGAAAGCGTATGCTGAAATTTGGCTAAATGGCGAAAAAGCAGAAACCACAGAAGAGCCAATTTTAGGATCTAACTACTTACCGCGTAAGTTTAAAACAACGGTGACTATTCCACCTAACAACGAAGTTGATGTGCACGCTAACGATTTAAACTTTGTGGCAATTGCTGATAACGGCAAGCTAGTTGGTTTTAACGTATTAGTGGGCGGTGGCCTTGCCATGACGCATGGCGATACAGCAACTTATCCGCGCAAAGCCGATGACTTTGGCTTTATTACGCTAGAAGATACCTTAAAAATTGCAGAGCATGTTGTATCTGTGCAGCGCGATTGGGGTAATCGTTCAAACCGTAAAAATGCAAAAACTAAATACACATTAGACCGTGTTGGCGTTGATGTATTTAAAGCAGAAGTAGAAAAACGCTCAGGCGTTACATTTGCACCAAGCCGCCCATTTGAGTTTACTCATCGTGGCGATCGTATTGGTTGGGTTGAAGGCATTGATGGTAAGCACCACTTAACGCTATTTATTCAAAGTGGTCGTATTTTAGACTACCCAGGCAAGCCGCTTAAAACAGGTTGTCGTAAAATCGCAGAAGTTCACCAAGGTGACATGCGTATGACGGCAAACCAAAACCTAATTATTGCTGGCGTACCTGCAGATCAAAAAGCCGTGATTGAAGAAATTGCTCGTAGTCATGGCCTGATTGACGACAAAGATTCGCAGCAGCGTAAAAATTCTATGGCGTGTGTTTCACTGCCAACGTGCCCACTTGCAATGGCCGAAGCAGAGCGTTACTTACCAAGCCTAGTAGAAAAAACTGAAGCATTACTTGCTAAGCACGGTATACCAGATGACAGCATTATTATGCGCGTTGTAGGTTGCCCTAACGGTTGTGGCCGCGCAATGCTTGCAGAAGCTGGTTTAGTGGGTAAAGGGCCAGGTAAGTACAACGTTTACCTAGGTGGTAATTTAGAAGGTACACGTATTCCTAAATTGTACCTTGAGAACGTAGGCGAAGACGTTTACCTAGAAGCATTCGATAAGCTCATTGGGCAATGGGCAAAAGAGCGCAATGACGGTGAGTGTTTTGGTGACTTTGTTATACGCAAAGGCATAGTTGCTGAAGTAAAAGTATCAGTAACCGATTTTCACGCTTAATTAAATACCAGCGCCAAAGCGCTGGTGAGGTTTGGAATTTACCATGAGTGAATTTAAAAACATTTTACAGCTAGATAAACAAAGCCAGGCGGCTATGTTAGCTGATGCTAATGGTTTGCTAGCGAATATGAGCGCAGAACAGCGTGTTGCATGGGCGCTTGATAACTTGCCTGATACGGCTTTTTTATCATCTAGCTTTGGTATTCAAGCGGCAGTAATGCTGCATTTAATGACCTCACAACGTCCAGATATTCCCGTTGTATTAACAGATACAGGCTATTTATTTCCTGAAACGTATCAGTTTATTGAGCAAATGAGTGAGCGTTTATCACTTAACTTAAAGGTGTATAGAGCGCAGCTAAGCCCAGCATGGCAAGAAGCTAAATTTGGTAAACTATGGGAGCAAGGCGAGGACGGCATCAAGCAATATAACCAGCTTAATAAAGTTGAGCCGATGACCCGCGCACTTAAAGAGATAGAAGCGGGCACGTGGTTTAGTGGTTTGCGTCGCGATCAATCATCTACACGTGCTGATAAACAGTTTGTAGAAATAAGCCGTGGTACCGTTAAAGTGTACCCGATTATTGAATGGTCTAACCGCGACGTGTATCAGTACCTGACTAAGCATGATTTACCTTACCACCCATTATGGGAACAAGGTTATGTGTCGATGGGTGACGTACATACAACACGTAAGTTAGAACCAGGAATGACAGAGGAAGAAACTCGCTTTTTTGGTTTAAACCGAGAATGTGGACTGCACATGGATGGTGACGGTATTTAACGTCACTACGATGCAGTTAAATCGCAAATAAATACGCAGCTTCGGCTGCGTTTTTATTTTCTTTTATTCGGGTAGAAAAAATTGCCTAATTAAGTATTTTTTATTAGACTCAAGGCATTAAAGGATTAATTAAAGCAGGAACGCTATGAAATACTTTACCTACTTAGCTATATCAATTATGGCTATTGCAGTCATCTCTTTGTTTTATTTAAAAAAGCCCGATGGTCAAACATGGCTTTCTGCATCATCAATTAGCAGTGAATCTGGGCAAATTAAAGAAAGAATGGTCGCGCTATCTAGCAATACTTTGGACCAAGCAGTGCTGGGTGTTAAGCAAGCTGGCGATAAAATTGCGAGCAGTATTTCTGATGAACCAATTGCTGCAAATGCTACCTCAAGTGGTAAAATTTATAAGTGGCAAGACGAAACAGGCCAATGGCACTTTTCTGATACACCTAACCCACATGCAAAAAGTATTGAAGTAAAACTCGATCCTAAAGATATTACTGTTATTGCTGCAGAAGACACGTCTATTTTAAATACCTCTTCAACTCCAAACACAATGTCGGCTGCACCAGAGGGGATCAGTATTTTGAACCCAGATTCGGTTAAAAAGCTATTTAATGACGCCGAAAATGTAAAAGACAAACTAGAAAAACGTAATAAAGAAATTAATAATTTAAGTGCACTTTAATTATTTAGAGTGAGTGCTTTTATGGTTTTTTAAATAACGTTTTTCGGCTTCCATCAATAATACTGTTAAATATATTTTAGTGGGAAGCGACAGCAGCACGCCTACAGCAATGCATGCCGCCGCTATAATTATTCCTTTAATACCATGATTAACAGTGAAGTAACTCGACACAATTAAAGTGTGGCCAGTCACGATAAGGCACAACCCAAGCACTATTGATGTTTTAAGCAGTCTAATTACCATTGTTTGCGACATAGTTACCTCACTAAGAGTAGCCCTAGGGCCTGTTTATCTTTCGAGGTTAAATTTGCAGCAGTGTGTTTGGTATTTAGGCAAGGCAGAGCCTATGTAGTGCGGTTATTCCCCATGAATAGGCGATAACGTGGAATAAATGCCAAACATGCGCTGCCCGAAGGGTTCTGCCTAGGGGCTATTTACTCTTTGTTGCCTACATGGATGTAGGTAAGGGGCGTGAGCAGGACGCGTAAGCTTTGCTCGGTTTTTACTTAGCCCACTAGGTTACAAACCTCACGCCGCGATTAAATAGCCCCTAGGTTGAACAAATTTTAATCCTGAAAGGTCAACAGGCCCTAGTGTAGGCACGCTTTAAATGCTTAGTATTGATTTAAGACAACAAACAGCACATATAAAAAAGCCCAGCTTATTACTAAGCTGGGCTTTTTTATATGTATTAACTACTGCCTTTGTTAGTCGAGCATATTACGCAGTACATATTGTAAAATGCCGCCGTGTTTGTAGTAATCCCACTCTTTAGGGGTATCAATACGTACGTCTGCACTCAAGGTTACTTTTTTACCTTCCGCATTTGTAGCAATAACGGTAACTTCATCGGTTTTATCGTACAGGCCATCAATATCAAATTGTTCTTGCCCTGTTAACCCGTGTGACTCGTAGCTTTCACCTTCTTTAAATTGCAGAGGTAATACACCCATACCAATTAAGTTAGAGCGATGAATACGTTCATAGCTTTGTGCTACAACGGCTTTAACGCCTAATAAAAGTGAACCTTTAGCAGCCCAGTCACGAGATGAACCCGTGCCATATTCTTTGCCCGCTAAAATAATGAGTGGCGTATTATTTTTTTGATACTCCATTGCTGCATCATAAATGCTCTCTAGCGTATCGCCAGGCTGAGTACGTGTTACGCCGCCCTCTGTACCAGGAGCTAGTAAGTTTTTAAGACGCACATTAGCGAACGTTCCACGCATCATTACTTCGTGATTACCACGGCGTGAGCCGTACGAGTTAAATTGCGCTTTATCTACATCTTTCTCTTGCAAGTATAAACCTGCTGGCGCTTCTGCTTTAATAGCACCCGCTGGAGAAATATGGTCAGTGGTTACTGAATCCCCAAGTTTAGCTAAACAACGTGCACCTTCAATAGAAGGAATGCCCGGTGGTTCTACTTTCATACCATCAAAAAAGGGTGCTTTTTTAATATAGGTAGATGCATCATCCCAATCGTAAAGTTTGCCATCCGGTATTTTAATTTGCTGCCAACGGCTATCGCCTTCGTAAACGTTAGCGTAGCTTTTTTCAAACATTTCCTTAGTTACGGTTTCTTTAACTAAGTCACTTACTTCTTTAACGCTTGGCCAAATGTTTTTAAGGTAAATATCGTTACCGTTAGCATCTTGAGCAAGGGGTTCGTTGTATACGTCAATATCGGTTCTACCTGCAATGGCATAAGCTACAACAAGCGGAGGAGAGGCTAAAAAGTTCATTTTAACATCTTGGTGAATACGCCCTTCAAAGTTACGGTTACCCGATAAAATAGAGCTCACTACTAATTTATGTTTTTGAATCGCGTCTGATATTTCAGTTGCAAGTGGCCCTGAATTACCAATACACGTAGTACAGCCGTAGCCAACTAAGTTAAAGCCTAGGCTTTCTAGGTCATCCATCAGGCCAGCTTTTTCTAGGTAGTCGGTAACTACTTTTGAGCCTGGAGCAAGTGATGTTTTAACCCAAGGTTTTACATTAATGCCTAACTGTTTTGCTTTTTTAGCAACCAAACCAGCAGCTAAAATAACACTTGGATTAGAGGTGTTGGTACAGCTGGTAATTGCGGCAATAACACAAGCGCCATCGTTTAGCTCAAACTCTTGGCCTTTAAATTTAACCTTAGCGGCACCCATAAACTGCGCTTCGTTAACTGGCTCATCTGGATTTGTTGTCGGCCCTTCACTCTCAATACGAGCTTGTTCTTCATCGCTTTTATCACGACGAGCCATACGTTCGTCTTGGAAGCCTTTTAAATGATCGCCAATAACTTTGCCAGCTTCGTTTAAGGCAATTCTATCTTGTGGGCGTTTAGGGCCTGCAAGGCTTGGTACAACGTCATCTAATTTAAGCTCAAGTGTATCGGTATAATTAGCTTCGTCGCCATCGTTACGCCATAAGCCTTGATGCTTAGCGTAATCTTCAATTACTTTTAAGTGTTTTTCGTCGCGGTTTGTTAAACGAAGGTAGTTAATGGTCTCATCATCAATTGGGAAAATACCACACGTAGCGCCGTATTCTGGTGCCATATTGGCTATGGTTGCTCTATCGGCAAGTGGTAGGTCGGCAAGGCCGTCACCATAAAATTCTACAAATTTACCCACTACGCCATGATTACGCAGTATTTCGGTTACTGTTAACACTAAATCGGTTGCGGTAGTACCTTCAGGTAAACGTCCGCTTAGCTTCATACCTACTACTTGTGGAATGAGTAAGCTAATTGGCTGACCAAGCATGGCTGCTTCAGCTTCAATGCCGCCTACACCCCAACCAAGCACGCCTAAGCCATTAATCATGGTGGTGTGAGAGTCAGTCCCTACAAGCGTATCTGGGTAAGCGAATTTTTTTCCGTCGCGCTCTTCATTAAAAACAACGCGCGCTAAGTATTCTAGGTTTACTTGGTGAACAATGCCGGTTGCTGGTGGCACTACTTTTAAATTATCAAAAGCGGTTTGTCCCCAACGTAAAAATTCATAACGTTCTTTATTTCGGTCGTACTCAAGTTTTGCATTTAAATCAAATGCACCATCATTTCCGTAGCCATCTACTTGTACCGAATGGTCAATCACAAGTTCAGCAGGCGATAACGGGTTTATTTTTGCAGGATCTCCACCTAGCTTTTCCATTGCGTCACGCATCGCGGCTAAATCTACAATAGCGGGTACGCCGGTAAAATCTTGCATAACAACACGGGCGGGAGTAAAGGCAACTTCAGATGCAGGCTTTGCTTGAGGATCCCAATTAAGAAGGGCTTGAATGTCTTGTTCTTTTATATTTACGCCATCTTCGTTACGAAGAAGGTTTTCAAGTAGTACTTTTAAGGAAAAGGGCAATCGTTTCGCTTTGTCGCCAAGTCCTTTTAGAGAATGAATATGATATTGCTCACCATTTATTGTGAGCTGATGTTGGGTATCGAAACTATTATTCATTATTTGCCCCTTTATGAATTATAAAAATGTTTTGAAGAGTGACCTCTGTAGTGTTCGAGTTGCAAAGTACATACCAGTGTAAAAAATCGCGTTTAGAGAACGAATTTTATACAGTTATTATAGTAGAGATGATGCTGAAAAATTTAATTTCAAGAGATGATTTAAAAGAAGAGATAGGGTCAAAAGTTATTTCGACCCTTATTAATTACTGTAACCAACCTTGTTGCTTACCTTTAATGCTCAAACAAAGTAAAGCGATGGCAATAATGATTACAAAAATAGGCATAAATACCGCACTTGCGCCAAGTAGCTCAATACTATTTATGACCATAAAATTATAATATTGCTGAATTAAAATAGCGCCGAGCGATAGCGCAAAAGTAGGTGTTGCCAGCGCGTTTTTAGCAAGTAAAAACAGACAACCCAAAGTGCTTCCAAATACAGCTACAGCAAATGCAATGGTTGACCAAAGAGGGATGTCAGAGTAGGCAGCTTGTTGATCTAACGGAAGTTTACCTATCATTTCGGGTGTCATCATCATGTGCATAGCAAATGCAATAACGCCAAGTAAGTTCCATACGAGTGCCGCCCATACAACGGGTTTAAACCAATTTTTAGGTGTGTTTACAGACATTTTATAACCTTGTTTTTATTATTATTAACGAGGTTATTAAAGAGTAAAAAGGCCAACTATACAAGTTGGCCTTTTTATATAAAAAGAGTGCTTTTAAATGCTTAACCAAATGAAATAGGACGACGACCTGTTTTATCATCTACTTTTGGTTTTTTAGTTCGCTTACGCTTACTTTTAGCTGGTTGATTTGTTGGTTGTGGTACAGCTTGTTTTGACTCTGCTTGAGTTTGTACCGAAGGTTTTTCTGCAGGGATTGCATCTTCACTTAGTGAGAGTTTAAAAAACTCACCATCAAACTCTAGTACATCACCACTGTATAATTTTTTCCGTTTAATTGTACAAATTTCATGGTTAACACCCACATAGCCTTCAGTAATTAGGTTTTTAGCTTGGCCGCCACCTTCAACTAAGTTTAGTACTTTTAATAATTTACAGAGCTCAATCGGCTCTTCTTCTAATTCTATTTCTATGTATTCTTCGTTCATATTTGCTCTCGGTGGGGTAACGCACAAGCTGTAGTATAAAGGCTTGCAGCTACTTTTGCACCAAAGCAAGTAACTTTAGCTAATTGTAATAGGGAAATAACGACGAAAGTTTTTATGTATTTTATCTGTCTTTAAAAAAACTGAAGCAATTGAAGAGTAATCTTTGCAGCAGTTAATTTTACGTATGGCCTGCTAATTGCTAAAACTTTGGCGGAATAAATATTTTTCATTAAATGGAGTAGGAAATGGGCGTAAGATTAGCAATGAAAAAAGAGCTAATGGGATTAGATAATTCAGGTATGTTAACTGCTGACGATGTTAGAGAGCACCTTGCTAATTCTGTAAAAAAGCAAGCTGATCAAGATGAGCGCGGTTTTTCTGTAATTTCAAAATTCAATGATACCCATAGCCGTTTAGTTAGTGGTGATGCCACGAGAAAAACAAAACTTGAATTTGAACGTCATCGTTTGTTTAAAGAAGTTTTATATACTCGCAAAAGTGTTGATGCTTGGTTAGATAGCCAAATTAGCTGATTTGCTATTTATCAAAAATATAGTTTTAGTGTGCTTAGCCATTTTATTAAGTACGTGTCAGTAACCGACTGCGTATATTTATACATAAACGTTGAGTGCAACTCAAAGGTAGCAGCTAGAATCAACTTGGGGATATAAACAGTCTCTAACCGTGGATTTCTATATGCTCGCTAAGTTTTGCAATACGCAGGCTCATACCTTCAATAATTCGGTCTTTAATTTTTTCGCGGATAACATTAGGTAAGCGGGTGAGTGCTTCAGGGGTAATGGCAATTACTATGGTGTCGGTTTTAGCGCGAGCACTGGTACTGCGCTCTCGGTTATTTATAAAGGCACCTTCACCTATAAATTCACCGGGCTCTATAGTGCCAAGTTCTAGCAAATGGTTATGCTTAAATACTAATAATGCGCCGCTAAGTACAATGTACAAGCGCTTGTCGTTATCGTATTGCTTAAATAAAAATTGATGCTGACTTACTAAATATAACAGGCCGAACGACTCCAATAAGACTTGGCGCTCGCTGAGCGTAAATTCTTTAAAAAAGTGCAGCCTGTTTATAATTTCCATTTGTTTGAATAATGGAATATGTTCGATTAGCTTCATCAATAACCAAATGTGTTAAAAGCGTTTAATCAGCTAATATTGCGCTCTTTTAATTTTCGGGTCAACGTGTTGCGTCCCCAACCAATTTTTATAGCAGCATCTTGCTTATGACCAGAGCAATTAGCCAGGGCTGTTTTTATTAAGCGAGTTTCTAGTTGAGCTTGAATGTCAGGCCAAATATTTTCTTTGCCTTTTTTTAGCTCTTGATTAAGCCATTGTTGGAATGCATCGAGCCAATCACCTTCTTCTTGGGTTGGTGAAGCATCCAGAATCTCCGGCGGTAAATCTTGCTCGCTTACAAGCTCACCCGGTGCCATAACTGTTAGCCAGCGACACGTGTTTTCTAATTGGCGTACATTACCTGGCCAATTAAATAAACGTAATTGCTCAGTCGCTTTAGGGCTCAGCACTTTGCTTTCTACTTGTAGCTCTTTAGCGCTTTTATGTAAAAAGTGTTGCGATAAGCTTTCTATATCTTCAGTACGCTCTCGAAGAGCGGGTAAACGTAGGCGCACAACATTAAGACGATGAAATAAATCATCCCTAAACTTGCCTTGTTTAACTAAATCTTCAAGGTTTTGGTGCGTAGCTGCAATAATGCGTACGTCCACTTTTATACTTTGATGGCCACCAACGCGATAAAACTCACCATCGGCAAGAACGCGTAATAAACGTGTTTGTACATCAAGTGGCATATCACCAATTTCATCTAAAAATAGTGTACCGCCATTGGCTTGCTCAAAGCGGCCTTTACGTACGCTATCGGCGCCCGTAAACGCGCCTTTTTCGTGGCCAAATAACTCTGACTCAACAAGCTCTTTTGGAATGGCCGCCATGTTAAGTGCAATAAATTGATTTTCTTTACGTGGGCTATGGTTGTGCAGGGCGCTGGCGACAAGTTCTTTACCTGTGCCAGATTCACCATTTATTAATACGCTCATGCTAGAGGCCGATAGTTTACCTATCGCTCTAAACACTTCTTGCATAGCGGGTGCTTCACCAATAATGTGGGCACTTTTTGGTGGAGCTTGCTTTCGCTTAGTTTTTTTAGTGGAGTTTGCTCTGCATGCGCTCTCGACTAGCGCCACTGCTTCGTTTAAATCAAACGGCTTAGCTAGGTATTCAAAAGCACCTTTTTGGAATGCATTAACTGCAGAGTCCAAATCAGAGTGGGCTGTCATTATAATAACCGGCAGCCCAGGGTTTTGCTCTGCTATAAGCTCAAGCAACGCCATGCCATCCATACCAGGCATTCGTACGTCCGAAACTAAAACAGTAGGTTGACTAAACTTTAATGCGCTTAATACATCTTGCGCATTAGCAAAGCTTTCTGCGTTAAACCCTGCACGGGTTAGTGCTTTTTCAAGTACAAATCGAATAGAAGCATCATCATCTACAAGCCAAACTGTTTTCATGCAAACTCCAAACATTAATCTGCAAAGGGCAGATAGATATTAAATTCAGTATGTCCAGGCCAGCTATCACATTCTATATAGCCATCATGTTGATCTATCAGCGTTTGCGCTATTGAGAGTCCTAACCCTGAGCCATCTTCTTTATTGGTGATCATAGGGTAGAACAGTGTTTCACGTACACTGGGATCAATACCTGGTCCGTTATCAGATATTTGGATCAACAAGGCTTTTTTAGGTGCTTTACCTGGGCGACGATGTTGATGATTAATGCGGGTTTTTATTGTTATTTCACCGCCATCTACAAGCGCCTGCTGAGCATTTCGAACAATGTTTAATACTACTTGCTGAATTTTGCCTTGATCAATGTATACATCAGGAATGCTTGGGTCGTAATCCTTAACCAAGCTAATGTTAGAACAATTATCTAACGTACTTAGTCGTGCAACTGATTCAAGTGATTGATGTATATTGCCATACGATTTTTGCGGAAGCTGATTTGGCCCTAAAAGCCTATCTACTAATTCGCGTAATCGGTCAGCTTGCTCAATGATAAGTTCAGCACATTGGTCTCTTTCTTGTTGATCAACCTCATACTGCAATAACTGCGCCGCTCCGCGAATTCCACCTAAAGGATTTTTAATTTCGTGAGCTAAGCCTCTAATTAGATTTCGGGCTGCTTGGTATTGATGCATTTGATTAGACGCTTGGTCGTGCTTAATTTCGTCATCAGTTTGGCGCCACTCAAATAAAATATAAAGTGAGCCATCAAACTTAATTTGTCGTGTACTTACGGCTACTTTTGCATGGCGAGAATCGCTAAAAACCACGTCAGCTCTGTGCTGCTGGCAATCTACACCTTCAACTAATGAGTATTGTTCTATACGCTGCAAATCGATTGAATGGTAATTAAAAAGACTGTCGAAAGGCTGATCTAATAGGCGCTTGTTACCAAGGCCAAGCAGTTCGCTAGTACTGGTATTGGCATAGACAACGGTAAAGTTTTTATCAAGCAACATGATAGCGGTTGTTTGATTTTGCCAAATAGCATCGAGTAGCTCAGGGCTAAAGTTTTTATTATTAATCATAGCTGCACCATTTTAGTGCGTTGATATTTACAAGCAAGTTATATAGTAAAATACACTGCTGCACGTTTAGTAATGCCCCAATTTAGTTACTTAGGTTTAGCCCTTTTCGGTGCATAAAAAATATGCAGGGCTCACTTATAGCAATAACTTGGTTTTTACTATTAAAAAGCTTTAATTGTAGTGTGTGCTCACCACGTTCTACATCTCTTATTGCAAAGGTTGAACTGTCACTGGCTGGGCCATGTGCTTTGCCATCAATAAAAAGTTGTATAGTAAAACCAGTTTCAAAGCGCGGTTTTATTCGGCTAGTAACATAAACAGTGCCGGTATTTTCACGAATAGTCTGGTTATGATCAGGTGAGGAAATGGCAATACTAAAGCCCGCTTGTTGAGGCTGGGGTTGCTCGTCAAAAATGTCAGTATTTGTTGCAGGCATATTAAGATCTTGGCTGGTAAGCTTTACCTCTTTAGCACCTTTATGAGGGGTGTCAGAGAACACTAATACGCCATTTTTATCTTTCCAAGCGTATATCTTTGTTTCACCAGCGTAACCATAATTGCTTAATCCTAAAGCAATTAATAGTAATAAAATCTTGTTGTTCACTCTGCAGCCCTGCATTTTTGTCGGTAACTTAACTTTAGTGGAGATTGATTAATTTTACCATTAAAAAAGCCCGCAAAGCGGGCTTGAGAACACACATATTTTATACAGCTAAATTAACAGCTGTAGTACATTTCAAACTCAACTGGGTGAGTTGTCATGTTAAGCTTTTCAACTTCTTTAGATTTAAGTTCGATGTAAGCATCGATTAAGTCATCAGTGAATACACCACCTTGAGTTAAGAATTCACGGTCTGCGCTAAGTGCAGATAGTGCTTCGTCAAGTGATGCTGCAACAGTTGGGATTTCTGCTGCTTCTTCAGCTGGTAAGTCGTATAAATCTTTATCCATAGCATCGCCAGGGTGGATCTTGTTTTTGATACCATCAAGGCCAGCCATAAGCATTGCTGAGAAAGCAAGGTATGGGTTAGCTGTTGGATCTGGGAAGCGTACTTCAATACGACGACCTTTTTCAGATGGAACCACTGGGATACGGATTGATGCAGAACGGTTACGTGCAGAGTATGCAAGCATAACTGGTGCTTCAAAACCTGGTACTAAACGTTTATACGAGTTAGTAGAGGCATTTGCAAAAGCATTGATTGCTTTAGCATGCTTAATGATGCCGCCAATGTAGTAAAGTGCATCTTCAGAAAGACCGCCGTACTTATCACCAGCAAAAAGGTTTACACCATCTTTAGCAAGTGACTGGTGACAATGCATACCAGAACCGTTATCACCAACAACTGGCTTAGGCATAAACGTTGCTGTTTTACCGTATAAGTGAGCCATGTTATGGATAACATATTTCATTTCTTGGATTTCATCCGCTTTTAATACCATTGTATTAAAGCGAGTAGCAATCTCGTTTTGACCTGCTGTTGCAACTTCGTGGTGATGTGCTTCTACTACTTGGCCCATTTCTTCTAGAACTAGACACGTAGCTGAACGCCAATCTTGGAAGTCATCAACAGGAGCAACTGGGAAGTAACCGCCTTTAATACCTGGACGGTGACCTGTGTTGCCATCTGCATATTCTTTATCTGAGTTCCAAGCAGCTTGCTTAGAATCAATTTTGTACATAGAACCAGACATATCTGATTTGTATTTAACGTCGTCAAATACGAAAAACTCTGGCTCAGGGCCAAATAAAACTGTATCTGCAATACCTGTAGAGCGCATGTAATCTTCAGCACGCTTAGCAACAGAACGCGGGTCGCGCTCATAACCTTGAAGCGTTGAAGGCTCTACTACGTCACAACGTACGATTAATGTTGATTCTTCAGTGAAAGGGTCTAGTTTGATTGATTCAGCAACTGGCATTAATACCATGTCTGATTCGTTTATGCCTTTCCAGCCTGCAATTGAAGAACCGTCAAACATTTTACCGTCTTCAAAAAAGTCTTCATCAACTTGGTGATGAGGAATAGATACATGTTGTTCTTTACCCTTAGTGTCAGTAAAGCGTAAATCAATGAACTTAACGTCATTTTCTTTAATAAAATCTAAAACCGATTGTGACATGTGTCCTCCAACTATTGGGTTTTGTTATTGCTGCATAATTGCTTTGGGATTTACTAAGCTGATTTTGTGCCATTTTTATAACTAGCTGTTTATAAATTAAAAAAATATCGTTGCATCAAAATGGAATGTACAAACGCACTATGTTGGTGCGTAAATTTTCCTTTTTGGTGCAAAATTTACAGGGCACAATTTGCTGCTAATTTAATCGCTCGGAAATAGCATAACCTAAATGCAAAAGAGTACCAAAAAGATCAGCAAAATAGCCAAAAAGGCTGTTTTTCAAAAAAAATTTGAAATTTAATTCATATAATTGTCATATATAAAACAGATACTTAGTAAAAGTATTGAGAAAGTTTTGAAATTTATATTGGATAAACTTTCATCCATGTCATTAATGAGGGATAATATGCGCCCTTTTAAATCCTATGCTGGGACATCTCGCGAAAGCGTGGATGAGTGCGTAGATCTTGCAGGATCAATGAGAATTTAATTTCTCTGAGTAAATATATGAGCATCGAACAGTTAAGAAATATAGCGATTATCGCGCACGTTGACCATGGTAAAACAACACTGGTTGACAAACTACTTGAGCAATCAGGTACATTAGAAACACGCGGCGGTAACGAAGAGCGCGTGATGGACTCAAACGACATTGAGAAAGAACGTGGTATTACCATTTTGGCTAAAAACACAGCCATTTCTTGGAATGACTACCATATCAATATCGTAGATACCCCGGGACACGCCGATTTCGGTGGTGAAGTTGAACGCGTACTTTCGATGGCTGACTCAGTATTATTACTTGTTGATGCTCAAGAAGGTCCAATGCCGCAAACGCGTTTCGTTACGCAAAAAGCATTCGCGCAAGGCTTAAAGCCAATCGTCGTTATCAATAAAATTGATAAGCCAGGCGCTCGTCCAGATTGGGTTATGGATCAAATCTTTGATTTATTCGACAACCTTGGCGCGACTGACGAACAGTTAGACTTTAAAGTAATCTACGCTTCAGCAATCAACGGTTGGGCAACACTAGATTTAGACGAACCATCAGACAACATGGAACCTATGTTCAAGATGATCGTTGAAGAAGTATCACCACCGGATGCAGATCCTGAAGGTGACTTCCAAATGCAAATTTCTCAACTAGATTACAACTCTTATGTTGGTGTAGTTGGTATTGGTCGTATTAAACGTGGTTCTGTTGCTCCTAACCAACAAGTTACTATTATCAGTGCTGATGGCACTACACGTAATGGTAAAATTGGTGCAGTACAAAGTTACTTAGGTCTTGAGCGTATCGAAACTGATAGAGCTTACGCTGGTAACATCGTAACTGTAACAGGTATTGGTGAGCTTAAGATTTCTGACACAGTTTGTTTCCCAGGAAACGTTGAAGCATTACCACCACTAAGTGTTGATGAGCCAACTGTAACAATGACATTCTCTGTAAATAACTCACCTTTCTGTGGTAAAGAAGGTAAGTTTGTAACGTCACGTAATATCCGTGAGCGTTTAGACAAAGAATTAGTACACAACGTAGCACTTCGCGTTGAAGATACTGCTAGCCCAGATAGCTTCCGTGTTTCTGGTCGTGGTGAATTACACCTAGGTATCTTAATCGAAAACATGCGTCGTGAAGGTTACGAGCTTTCAGTTTCTCGTCCAGAAGTTATCTTACGTACTGTAGATGGCGTTCTAGAAGAACCGTTTGAAACAGTGACTATTGACTGTCAAGAAGAGCATCAAGGTTCTGTTATGGAACAAGTTGGCCTACGTAAAGGTGAACTTACTAACATGACTCCAGATGGCAAAGGCCGTATGCGTTTAGACTTCATGATCCCAAGCCGTGGTTTAATTGGTTTCCAAACTGATTTCATGACGCTTACTTCGGGTTCTGGTCTTATGTACCATACGTTCGATCATTATGGTCCTCATAAAGGTGGCGCTATCGGTGTTCGTAAGAACGGCGTAATGATTGCAAACGCAACTGGTAAAGCACTTACTAACGCATTATTCAACTTACAAGAGCGCGGCCGTTTATTCATCGGTCACGGTGTTGAAGTATACGAAGGTATGGTTATCGGTATTCATAACCGTGATAACGACCTTACAGTTAACGCCCTTAAAGGTAAGCAGTTAACTAACGTACGTGCATCTGGTACTGATGAAGCGCAAACGCTTTCTCCGCACCTTAACTACTCACTTGAGCAAGCGCTTGAGTTCATCGATGATGACGAGCTAGTTGAAGTTACTCCACTAAACATTCGTATCCGTAAGAAACACCTTACAGAAAACGAACGTAAACGTGCGGGTCGTGCACCTAAGTCATAATCTATTAATTTAGAATAATGATTTTAAAAGCCGCTGTATTGCAAAATACAGCGGCTTTTTTGTGGATGAAAATAAGAGCTGTTAGCTATAGTTGTTAGTTGAAAGTATTTAGTTCAAAATTATATGACTACTGTTTTGAGATGAAATTTCCATAAATATATTTACCTCTAAAAGCGCAGCGCCTCTTAACCTCTTTGTGAATAATTTACTTAAAGATCTTTTGCACAAGGAGAAGGGAATGAGAAGAGAAAGAGAGAGCGGAAACAGCTGATAATGCGAAGTATCAGTGTTTTTTGGTGGTGGGGTCGTTGGGCCTCGCTTCGCTCAACCCAACATACGTGTTCAATTATTTTATTGGTAGCTACTTACTTTTTAGGGAGTAGGGTTATTTTGCCAAATACGTCGGCATCTATAAAACCACGGTTTCTGTCGCCATTTACCGGCTGTACTTCGTGTGAGCCCATAAAGTGCTCGCGCACGTCACTGCCATCGTTATCGCAATACGCTAACATAAATCCGATTACTTGCTTTTCGCTAAGTGTAATTGGGGTGTTTTTAACCCCTTCTTTGTAATCATTAGGGTAGAGCTTTATCGCTACTTCCCACGTAATGTTAAAAGGTGCGGTGGTGTTGCGCTTCCAGTTACTGACTAGGTGGTCGGTGTACAAATGGGCTTTTTTATCAGGTCCGTAATCGGCAGCTTGGTTATCAAGGCCAATGTGGTACGCCAATGCGGTGTGATTAAATTGATGATTACCGCCCGATGCATCGCTATCAATAAATACTTCAAGCGCATCGTCATCCCAATATTTATAGGTTGGATCTGCATGTGTATCTATTAAAACATCATCCACAATATCGGCTTGTAGGTATAAATAGTTTTGATCCCACAATAAACGATAACGCCCTTTAAAGTCGGCATCGTTTGATGGCAGTGTGCCATCCATTAGATAAGGCATGTCGTGCCAAGCGGCTTTATCCCATGCGCTTTCTGATACGCCATCAATAGTAATTGGAGTTGATGTATGTTCAACATCAATAGCCATTGCTGGCGTGCTTAATAAAAAGCTTAAGGCGAGTGCTAATTTCTTCATTAATCTCTCAATTTTATTGTCGATTTGTCTTAATGTAATAACAATCTTAAAACAGCTAAGTGAATAGTTACAGTGAAATACTTTCGCCTTCGTTTAAAATATACAGCGGCACTTTTGAATCCATTTTATTGTACATATGCAATAAGCGAAGTAAGGCTGAATGACTGCTGTGGTCGCCCATTTTCCAACTTGAGTTACCGTATCCCCACGGTATCATTACTTTACAATTAAGCTCTTGTGCTGCGTTGAGCGCGTCTTCTGGTGTGGTGTGAACGTAACGGTACCAGTTAGGATCGCCTTTACTGTAGTAAGAAGCGATTGGCATTAAGCAAATATCGATATCGCCATATTTTTGCTGTATGTCTTTAAAATGTTTTGAGTAGCCTGTATCGCCTGCAAAAAATAAGGTGCTACCGTTTTGTTCAAGCAGCCAGCCATTCCAAAGGTCTTTGTCGTGATCTTCGTAAATAAAGGGCACTAATACACGAGCGCTAAAATGATGAGCTGGCACGGCATTAATAACTAAGTCCTCAATGTTGGTTGTTGAGTACCACGGCATTTCGGTAATGTTAAAACCGCCGGTAGGGAAGTTGTCGGCCATCCCGAGTGGTGTTAAATAGCGAGGTTTATTGCCAATGCTTTGTATGTCGGCTTTATTAAAATGATCGTAATGAATATGCGAATACATTACCGCATCAATATTTTCGAGTTCTTGCTCACTAGGCCAAGCGCCTGCTTTACGATAAATGCCACCGCCGAGTTTAAAGCCAAGTGCGACTGGAGAATCAAACTGATTTTTTACCGGATCAAACAGCACACTTTGACCATTTGGAGTGTTAATAACAAAACTAGCGTGACCAAGCCAGCGTACGGTATAGCCAGTGCTAAGTTGTGGTTTAGTTTGCTGGCCTTGGTACTGGCAGTTTTCGCTGCCGGTTTTGCATAGTAAGTCTGGGTGAGCTGGGTAGCAGTTTTCAGTACAGGTAGTGGGATATGTTTTTTCACCTGTGTATAAATTTTTATAACGGTCGTTCTTATCATTAATCACAACAACTGAGTCAGAGCTGGTAATACGATTAATATTATTAGGTGCACCGCAGGCCGTTAATATACATAAGAGCATTGCTGCGATTAAAAAGCGTTTCATTGTAAATCCCTTTTAGTATTCCCTTTAACATAAAAAAGCCTGCAATTAAGCAGGCTTGTTAAAGTAACAAATGATTAGCCAGCGCTATTCATTTGTTCAATAAATTTATTTGAATCGGCAATCGATTTGTTCATGTCGTTCATCAACAATTGAATATCGCGCTTAAGGTTAGTGAATTCACCTTTAATAGCCGATACCGCTTGTGCATTTAAGTTATGCTTTAAGTATAAAACGTTATCATGAAGCGAGGTTAATACTGGCTCCATTTTACTCTCTGCGCTGCGCATTGAGCGTAATAGCTGATCAAATTGACGCTTAGTTGCGGTTAGCTTTTTGCTGCTTTCACGCTTAAGTGATGCGCTTTTGTATTGCTCTAGCTCATCGCTCCACTCATCAAACAGAGCTTCTGCCACGTCTTCTACTTTATTGATGTTAGTTGACACTTCGTTAGCGGCATTTAAGCTCGACTCGTAATCGTCGTTTAATTGATTGTAAGTGTCTTGTAGTTCGCCACCATTAAAATCGATTAGAGTCGTTAAGCGCTCTAATGCCGATTTAAATTCTTCTTGTGACTCTTGCTGAGAGTCTTTGGTTTCTTCTACGCGGTCAATAAGAATATCGCGTTTGTGAACACCCACTTTTTCCATCGCAGAATAATAAGCTGATTGGCAGCCAGTTAAAGTAAGTGTTACTACAAGCATTGAAACACTGAGTAATGTTTGTTTTTTCATTTGAATTCCTGTTTACGAGCGTTAGTGCTGTAAATTATGGCGCTGATTGTTATTATAATCAAAACTATATAAGCACAAGTCAATTGTATGAATGATAAGCTCTCACATTACAAACAGCAAGTTAAGTCCTTTATACGCCAGCAACCTGGTTGGTGGATGCAGTATTTTAATCGGTGTATAGACGATCAAATAACGGTTAATGCAGGTTACCTTGCTTACGTAACCCTTCTTTCTTTAGTGCCATTAATTGCGGTGGGTGTTGCTATATTTTCAGCTTTCCCGGGCTTTGAATCTACTCGCATGGAAATTGAGAGCTTTTTGTTTACTAATTTTGTACCCACCTCTACCGATGTTATTAGAGAGCACATTAGCTCCTTTGCGGGCAATGCCAACCAAATGACGGCAGTAGGTATTGGCTTTTTAGCTGCAATAGCCTTGCTGTTAATACGTAATGTAGATGCCACACTAAATCGAATTTGGCGAATTAAGAAAAAACGCCCAATGATGATCTCATTTGCTGTGTACTGGATGGTTTTGAGCTTAGGGCCTGTATTACTCGGAGCGAGTATTGGTGTTACCTCTTATATTGTATCTTTGGTATCGTTTGCTGATCAGGGTATTCCTGGGTTTAGCGGTTTTTTGTTAAAGTTATTGCCGTATGGGATTTCGATGGTGGGCTTTATTATGCTCTACACCTTAGTGCCTAATACGCGTGTATCGTTCAGAGCGGCAATACCTGGCGCTTTTTTTGCGGCACTTTTATTTGAGCTGACTAAAAAAGGGTTTGCACTTTATATTAGCCATTTTCCTTCGTACGAAGTTATTTACGGCGCAGTAGCAACCATTCCTATTTTGTTTGTATGGGTGTATTTGTCGTGGGTGGTTGTTTTGCTTGGTGCTGAATTTACTGCGTGTATTAGCCCAAATGATATTCCAGAAACACCAGAACTTGAACTAGAAGATGATGAACCAGCAGTAAAGGACACAGTTTAAATGCAAGGTTTAATACAACGCGTAAAGCATGCCAAAGTAGAAATTAACAACCAAGTAGTAGGTGAAATTAGCCAAGGTATATTGTTGTTGCTGGGCGTTGAAAAACACGACGATACGCAAACGGCCGATAAGCTTTTACACAAGGTAAGTAATTATCGTATTTTTACTGACGAAAACGACAAAATGAACTTAAGCCTTAAAGATATTAAAGGTGAGTTACTGGTGGTTTCGCAATTTACGCTAGCGGCTGATACTAAAAAGGGTATGCGCCCTAGTTTTTCATCTGCGGCAACGCCAAGCCAAGCTAACGAGCTTTACGAATACTTTGTAGCTCAAGCTAAAGAGTTGGGGCTTACAATAGCCACAGGTGAGTTTGGTGCCGATATGCAAGTAAGCTTGTGTAACGATGGGCCCGTTACGTTTAACTTATCTGTTTAAACTTTTTTAGTAACCACGACAATATGATTTACATAGCCCGTAATTTTTTGCGGGCTAATGTTACAACCAAATACATCGAGTAATAGCTGTTGAAGTTGTTTTAATTGCGACTCATGCTGCGATAAAAAGTTAATAAATAGCACACCGTTGTTATTTAAAGCCGAGTAAATTTTTTTATAAAATGCCTCTTCAAATAAAAATCGAGGTGCATCTATCTGGCTAAACAAATCTAAAATAATCCAATCAATATTTTGCGCACTTTTTAAAATCTGTTGCGCATCGGCGCAAAGCAGTTGCTCATTTTTATTTGACGAAAAAAATTGGGTATAGCAATCAATAATATCGGCGTTTTTTTCAACCGATGTTATTTGTGCTTTAGGGTATTTGTGTTGTAAATAATTACGAATTGCTCCGCCGCCGAGGCCGAGTTCTAACACTTTTTGTGGCGGCTTAAGAGCCTGCCAGTGCTTATCTAGGCATAATAAATGTGGAAAAAGTAATAAATCCGGGTTATTTAAATCAATAACAGACTGAAGAGTGTCGTTAATCAGTAACCAGCGTAACTGCTCGTGCTCACGTACTTGAATGTGATCGCCACTGCATTTATGCCAATAGATTAACTGACCAACGCTGTGGCTATTTTCAATAAATTGATCGTCCAGCAAACCCGTCAGTGAATTTATATAATTGATTTTTTCCATCATATTCTCAGCATAAACTAGCAACGTTAAAGCGCAATGGCCTTTGCCATTATTTTTTACGTTATTTTACAGCCATCACCAAAGTCGTATTTGCAGTTTTTTTAAGATGGAGTATGGTATTTGCCATAAATAATACCAACGGACTTAATTATTTAAGCTTTTTAGTTTGGTAGATAATCAATACTATTAGTATAGCGCCGTAGCCTTTTTTGACTTTTATTTACGGCTTATATAACAACAGGAGTATGTATGTTTCAGGTAAGCACCCCACAAAGTAGCGAAGATTGGCAAGCGTATTACCAATTGCGTTGGCAGGTATTACGCGCGCCTTGGGGCGAGCCACGTGGCTCTGAACAAGACGATATGGAACAAGACTCTGAGCACCGCTTTATAAAAAATAAAGAAGGTGAAGTGCTAGGTGTAGCACGTTTGCACTTTAACAATCATGAGCAAGCACAAGTGCGCTATATGGCGGTTGCAGAGGGTAATCGTAACCAGCATATTGGTAGTCGCTTACTGCACGAGCTTGAAAAAATTGCATGGGTTCAAAACGCAGGTGAGCTTGTATTGTTTGCACGCGAACGAGCGCTTGAATTTTATAAACGCCACGGTTACGAATTAAAAGAAAAAGCGCACTTAGCGTATGGCGATGTTCAACACTTTAAAATGGTAAAGCAAAAACCGTCTGAGCCAGGTTGGTTTCGTCACCCTAATTGGACGCAAGTACTACAAAATACGTGGCGTGAGTCTATTCCAATTAGTGACGCGATGGGTATTAAGGTAGAAAGTTATACCGATTGGCAATTTACAACCAGCGCCGACCTAGACGCTAACTTAAACCTACATAAAACTATGTTTGCAGGTTCTATTTATAGCTTGGCCACGCTAACAGGTTGGGGCGCTACGTACTTAGCACTTAAAGAAGCTGGGCTTGAAGGTAATATTGTATTAGCCGATGCTAACATTAAGTACTTAAAACCGCTTACTACCGACCCACGTGGTTGTGTCGATATACAAACCTGTAAGGGCAAGTTAAGCGATTTAGAAACCGATGGTAAAGCAAGTTACGTAGTGCCTGTAACTATTTACGATGGTGATAATGTGGTTGCAGAATTTGAAGGGCAGTTTGTAGTAAAAAAATAACTGTTTAGCTGCTCTAAACACAAAAAAGCCAAGCAATGCTTGGCTTTTTTGTGCGTAAAACTTAGGGAAGTATCACAGCAGATCGGTTAATAATATACCGACACCAATACGTTCTACATCCGCATTGTAATCAATTAAGCTTTCGCCATAACCGTTAAAGTATTGTGCATAACCACGAACGCGACCCCATAAAGGAAACGACCAGTCGAGTTGAATTGCACCACGATTATCTGAATTTAAATTGTTACGTGTCATAAAGCTAAATTCATGGTCATGAAAACGATACGCGCCGCTAAACTCAAAGTAACCCATGTATTTATATATGTCTGGGTTGTCGTCGCCATTGGCTTCTAAAATATCTTCTTTTTCGTCCTCAGCTATTCGGTACCAAGGTTTAAAGCTAAAAACAAAGCCTCTGTTTTCCCAGATAAAGTCTGCATAAATACGGTTCCACGAACGCGAGTTTGGTTGGCTTCGACCATTTGATTGATGCGAAATACCTAATGCGATTGCCATTTCGTCGCCCCATAATACGTTTTCTGGGTCGAGGTAATTTATCCAAAATATCTCTGGTTCGTAGTTTGTTTCACGAAATGGAGACGAAATTTCTGAGTTATAAATTTGCCAATATGATTGCAGTGTAAAGCCAAAAAATATGGCTTGGTCTTTATCCGAAAAATCATCGTAAAGAGGCACTTTTATCGATAGCTGATATTTTGCTTCTAGGTTGTCGAGCGGTTCACCATCGTTGTCGTCGGTTAGTGCATCAAAGCCATCAAATGGGCGATCGTTTGGGTGTGATACGTACGAAAGCGGTAAAATATAGTTACGCTTATGTGGCGTAATTACATTTCTATTTTTTTTACCTACTTCTTCACGAGCTTGGCGTTTATCAAGCGCGGTAAGTTGTTTATTTTCTTCAAGAGCTGAACACTTTTTACGAAGGTCGTCTAATGTCTGTTTACCATCCCCGCCAATTACCTCATTTAAAATACACTGTTTTACAAGCTCGATGTCGTTATCTTGCTCGTTTGTAGCAACTTCTTCTTGTGCGAAGGTAGCGGTACTAATTAAAGCAGAAAGAGTTATCCAGTGGCGCCAGCTCATTGTAATTCCTTGTGAGTTTGGGTTGTTGTATGCGTTAATTTAATTATAACGTCTTTTTACATATGTAACGGTGAACTTTTACTGAATTTGCATTTATAACAAGTTTTATACGTATACAAAGTAAGTATAGATCAAAAGAAAAGCGGCCTAAGCCGCTTTTCTAATGCAAATTAACTTTTTTAGTTAATTTATACCAATTTTATTAAAAACATGATCATTCTAGCGTATTAAATAACTCACTAACTACGTTAAAAATTATTTATATAGAACAACTATGTACCATAATTTTAGCCTTGTTATTAAGCTATTTTCTTATCGCTATAATAGATCACTAATTTAATGCAATTGGTATTACTCTCACGCAATGAGAAGGGTGAGCTAAAGCTCAAATATGTTAGTAAAAAACTTATAAAGCTCGGTACCTTGATTAACACTCGCTGAGGCAAAGTGCAAAATAGCAATTGCATCGCAATCAAGAGTAAGTGTTTGCAGTGGTTGCTCACTTAAGTAGCGCTCCATGCGTAAAATATTGGCAATAGGCTCACCAGCTTTAATGTGCCCGCCAAGTGGGGCTAAGTATTCAACCATGCCGCCAATAGGGGCATAATAGGCAAAGTAGTCATCTAAATTACATGCATAACGAGTGATATTAGCTGGCGTATGCGGTGCGTTTTGTAATACGCCTTTGTGATTTAAGTAACTTAAAATGCTGTTTGCATCGTTTAATGCTTCTTTTAAGTCTATTTTTTCTTGGCTGCCTAGCTCTACAGTAAATGCTTCTACAGGTATTGATAATTCGCGACCTTGTCCGCTAAGTGCATCACTTAAATGCCACCATGGGCAAAAGTTAGCTTCATCCATAGCGCCGTCAAAATCACTAGGAATAAGCAATACATGTTCAATATTAAAGTAACGTGCGCTGTCGGTTGCATAGCTTGGGCAGTACAGATGCTTGCTTGAAATAGGGCCTGTGTGTAAATCGAGTACTATATCAGCCTGATGAGCGAGCTTTTGTAAGTTAAGCGCAATGCGTTTACCCGTATTGAGTAAATAAGCCGGGCCGTTAAGCTTGCTGTCTACTTCGTCAATAAGTGCCTGTTTGAAGTTACTTTTTAATGTAGCGTCGTCATACTGAGTATGATTTTGTGCAAACTGTGCCACTAAATTTTTATTGTAGTGATACATGCGATTCCAATTAGTGCCCGTAATCGGATCGAACCTGCCAAGGGTAAACTCGCCAGATTTTTGATTACAACCAATCGGATTTGCATAAGGTACAAGGGTAATATCGCCACTAAGGTTAAGGTGTTTTAATTGCTCAAGCAGCTGAAAAATAACTGCGTTACCTTGCACTTCAGCGCCATGCATATTGGCCTGAATGTAAACACTTGGCCCTGTGCCATCGCCTTTTAAACGATACACAGGAATTGTAAGCGGTAAGCCGTTTGCAACTTCCCCTACTACAATGTTCTCTTGGCTAATGTGTGTTGTATTACTCATACTTGTTACCTTAAATAATGGCTGGCATTTTCGGCTTGGCGAACACAGGTAAGTGTACCGTTTTGCAAGGTGTACTCAGCAGCTAGCTCATGGCATAAAAAATACGGCATACTTTCGGTAAAGCCGTAAGCACCGCATTGGCTAAACACTAGCCAGTCGTGCTCATTTAAATCGCTTGGTAAGTTATGTTCACCCAAGCAATCAAGCGCTGTACAAAGTGGGCCGTATAAAGTGACCGCTTGAGTTTTAGCACTGGATTCACGCAGTAATGCAGCAGGAAAGTCTTGGCTGGTAACAGCAGGGCGTAATAAGTGATTTATACCGCCGCTTAAAATTACTTGTTCTTGATTGTAGTTTTGTTTGCGCTCTACTACTGGGTTTGCGTAATGACCGCATTCGCCAACGGCATAGCGACCAAGTTCCATCCATAATTCTTCTACACCCGCATCATTTTTAATTTTAGCGAGCGCAGCAATTAAGTCATCCCAATCAAGTGTTGCTTCGTTTTGTGTATAAGGAATACCTAAACCGCCACCTAAATCTAAAATTTTAAGGCTAATATTTAAATCGCTGGCAAGTTGGCTAAGAGGTGCAATCATTTGTGACCACAAGTCGCTTAGTTTTTGCGTGCTAAGCATGTTGCCCCACTGAAAAATATGCAGGCCGTCAAATTTAAGCGCAGGGTAGTCAGCTACATTGAGTGCTTGCCATTCATTACAACCCAAACCAAACGGTGTAAGGCTGTCGCCGCCCAGTGGGTTTTTTTCACCTTCAGGCCAACGTAATTGTACACGCAGTAATACTTGTAACTGCGTGTTTTGTAGTTGCGCTTGTTGGTTTAACCAACGTACTTGATTGAGGCTTTCTGCTACGAATATACGCACGCCGCGCTCAATAAAGTGTTTTATTTGTTTAGGGCTTTTTGCAGGCCCTGTGTTGAGCACGCGCTGCGAGCTAATACCTTGTGCTAGTACTTGCTCAAGCTCACCTTTACTTGCTACGTCAAAATTAAAGCCAGCACTGTCTAAGCTTTGAATAATTTTAGACAGTGGGTTTGCTTTTACCGCGTACCACAGTTTTACATCGGTTTGCGCAACTAAACGCGCAAGATGCGTGTTTAGTTGATCTAAATCGTAAACAAAAAAAGGTGTATCAATTTGTTGTGTAATAGTATTTACAGCGGTTTTGATATGCGTGCTTAAAAAGCTCATTATCGTAAAACCTCTTCAAGCAATAACGATGCATCGCTTTTCTCGTCGCGGTATTTAACTATTAACGCACACGACATGCTTAGGCCTTGCTCGCGCGCCCATTCGTTTGACGCAGGGCGAGAGCCCGGTATTACAATCGCGTACTCTGGGATTGGCTCGCCTTTATCTAGTTGGCGCTCGTTTACGCAGTCGTATACCGGAATAGTTGCTGATAAACGCACGCCAGGGGCAAGTACTGCGCCTTTTTTAATGACTACGCCTTCAACAATAATACAGCCAGCGCCAATAAAGGCGTCGTCTTCTACAACTACTGGGCTTGCACCGATTGGCTCAAGTACACCACCAAGCTGAACTGCAGCACTTAAATGTACGTTTTTACCTACTTGTGCACACGAGCCAACTAATGCGTGGCTATCTACCATTGTGCCTTCGTCGATATATGCACCAATGTTTACATACGCTGGTGGCATAATAATCGTGCCTTTAGCAACATAAGCACCACGGCGAACACTTGAGCCACCTGGTACCATACGAACGCCATCATCAGTACTAAATTCTTGCGGAGCTAAGTTATGTTTATCAACAAAGCCGCCTGCAAACTCAGTATTAGTGCCATTTTTAAAGGCTTCTAAAATGCCTTGCTTTACTTCTACGTTAGCTTGCCATTGGCCGCTTTCGTTTTGTGATGCTGCGCGTACTGCGCCCGATTCTAAATTATTTAATAGTTCTAACCAGCTCATTATAAAAACCTGTATTTAATGCCAAGATAAAATGGTGTTGTTTGCAGTTGTGATGCAATCGGTTTGAGTTAACTCAAGATGTGTTAAAGGTGGACGAAGTTGCGGGCTGCTTAAGCGGCCTTGCAAATGCATCAGTACCTTTACGGGAATAGGGTTTGCGACAGCAAATAGGCTATTAATAGCGCTTGACCACTGGGCAAATAAGTTAGGGTGTTGACCACTTAAACTGCGCTTAACAAACTCGTGAGTTTGTTCAGGCCATGCGTTTGCAGCTACCGACACCAAACCTTTTGCGCCAGCTTGAGCAAAATAAGGCATTAGCGCATCGTCGCCACTAAAAATAGCTAAATTAGGCGCCGCTTGGCGGTAAGCTTCAAACTGAGCAATACTGCCGCTCGCTTCTTTTAACGCCCATAAATTTTTATTGTTTTGTAAGTTTTGAATTGTTGCCGCTGGGATGCTAACAGCGCTTCGACCCGGTACGTTATAAAGCATACATGGGTGAGCGCTTGCATTTAGTAGGCTTTCAAACCAATGAGTTTGACCTATAGCACCAGGCTTTGCATAAAGCGGTGAGCCAAGTAAAAAGCTATGAATTGGTAGTGTATTACAGTAATTAACCCACTCAATTTGTTGCTTTAAGTTACTACCGCCCACAGCAACCATGAGTGGTACTGTTGGTTTTAGCTGGCATACGTGTTCAACAATGGCTTGTTGCTCTTTTAGCGTTAGTGCTAAACCTTCGCCCGTACTGCCAAGTAGCAAAATACCGTTATGTGCCGCTTCTTGATCGCTAACCAGCTTAGTTAACGTGTTGTAGTCAACATCGCCGTGTTGATCAAATGGCGTAACGAGCGCGGTCCACAGTGAGTAGTCGTTTAAATTGAAGTTGTTGATCATCTCTCACGAACTTATAATTTGTACCAACTTTATTAAAAACGTGATCATTTTAGCGATAACTAATTTAATGCAATTGGTATTATTCGAAGAGTTAAAAAGCTTTATGGAAGGAGCCGCATTAACGTCGTTCGAACTAATAATTCGAAGAGCGAATGGGCTTAAAATAATAGGGCGCACGGCCTTAATATTTAAGACCAGAAGCTCTCCACCAAACTAACAAGCTGCTTTTTATAAGCAGCTATTGGTGACAGTCGCTAGGGTTCAACCTAGTCGCCCGAAATAAACACCTCGCAAAAGTGGTTACTTCTCGGCGTTAATTCCCCTCACGTATGCTTACTGGAGTTTGCGCTCCTAACATACGCTACCTGAATAACGCACCTCTTCTAGCCCTTTGCACCTGTTTGTAGGGTAAAACTTACAAACCTGTGCAATTTAAATAGGGTAATTACGGCGATTAAAGCATTTTAGCCGTCTAGGTGTCAAGCGACTAAATACAGATTAATTCATCGAAAAGAGGGGTGGTTACGTATTAGGTGCTTTTCTCGTACACTAGCAATATAAGTAGTGAGGTATTTAATTAGTATGGAAAAATTTAGCGATATTTATAAGCGAGCGGTAGAGCGAAAAGGCTCTGAAAAAATGCTTAAGTTATTACTTGCAAAACCGCTATCTAAAAAACAACTAAGCACGTTAAGTGACGACGATTGGCTTGAAGAATTTACTCGAAAAGTATTTCAAAGCGGCTTTTATTGGTCAGTCATAAATAATAAGTGGGCAGGCTTTAGAGAGGTTTTTTGGGATTTTAGCGTTGATAAGTTATTAATGATGCCACCCGATATGCTGGAACAAAAAGCAACGGATGAGCGCATTGTTCGTAACTATAAAAAAGTAAAAACAATTACCGAAAATGCTTACATGATCCACGAAATAGCAGGGGAACATGGCAGTTTTAGTCAGTTTATCGCTAATTGGCCAACAGACGATATTATTGGTTTATGGGCGTATTTAAAAAAACATGGTTCGCGTTTAGGCGGAAATACAGGGCCTTACGCGTTGCGAGCACTTGGTAAAGATACATTTTTACTATCACGCGATGTAGAGAATTATTTGCGTGCCCATAAAATTATAGACGGCGGCTTACAAACTAAAAAGTCACTAAATGCAGCCCAAGCTTTTTTTAACGAAATGCAAAAGCAAAGCGGCTTAAGTATGCAAGAGTTAAGCTTAATTGTTGCTTATGGCGTAGGTGACAACCGTGTTGGTATAAGTCAGCAACAATAGGAATTACCATGAAATTAGTGCCGAGATACACAGATGTTGCGGAAAACTTCGCGATAGAAGATTTCCCTGCAAGTGTCGCCTCTCCTCAGTTATTGCTGTGGAACGAGAGTTTAGCAAAACAATTTAATATTAACATTGCGGCTGATTTGCGTGCCAGCACTTTTAGCGGTAACGAAAAACAGGCGATTCCTGCAGTAGCACTTGGTTACTCTGGGCACCAATTTGGACATTTTTCACCACGCTTAGGCGATGGACGAGCGCACTTACTGGGCGCTATTAGTGATGATGAAAACCAGTTATGGGATATTCAATTAAAAGGCTCTGGTGCTACTCCTTACTCAAGAGGTGGGGATGGACGTTGCGCACTTGGCCCTGCTATTCGTGAATACGTAATGAGCGAGGCAATGCATGCACTGGGAGTTAAAACCACACGCTGCTTAGCGGTTGTTGGTAGTGGTGAAACGGTTTATCGTAATCCGCCACAAGCTGGGGCTATCGTTACGCGTGTAGCAACTAGCCATATTCGTGTTGGCTCGTTTCAATATTTAGCGACGCAAGGCGATGTTGAAGGGCTTAAAAATTTAGCCGATTTAGCTATAGAGCGTCACTACCCAGAAATAACAGATACAGGTTCGCAGCGATATTTAGCATTTTTAGGCGCTGTGATTAAAAACCAAGTTAAGCTAGTTGTGAGCTGGATGCGTGTTGGATTTATTCACGGAGTAATGAATACAGATAATACGCTAGTAAGCGGAGAGACCATTGATTACGGCCCGTGTGCCATGATGAATAGCTTTGATTTTGATACCGTATTTAGCTCTATAGACAAACAAGGTCGGTATGCATTTGGTAATCAACCTAATATAGCTAACTGGAACTGCGCACGCTTAGCTGAGAGTTTAATACCACTCATTAGCGATGATGACGAGCAAGCGGTTTCATTAATGACGCCATTTATTAATAGTTTTGCTGAGCAGTTTAATACTGAGTTTACGGCTATGTGGGCACAAAAACTGGGTTTAAATGAATCTAGCGATAGTAGTGGCGAGTTAATAGCAGAGTTGTTAACGCTATTAAAAGATAATCAGCTCGACTACACCAATGCCTTTGATGCGCTTACTGAATCCTTAAAAGGAGAAAAAAGCGTACCTGAGTCGCTAATTGAATGGAGAGCTAAGTGGGTAAGCTTAACTGACGATAATAGTTATGAAGTAATGAGAGCTGCAAATCCTCGTGTTATACCGCGAAATCATGTGATCGAAGAAATAATTGCACAATATAACGCTACAGGATCTAGCGAGTTACTACAGCGCTTTATAAAAATAGCCGGCAATCCATACTCTAACGGTGAAGAATTATCAGAATTTTGCTCTCCACCGACTAATGATAATGACTACCAGACTTTTTGTGGTACTTAATACTTAACTTTAAATATAACCGCATGATTAAAAAGAGTCATTTTTTAATCAAACATGCGCATATACCTAGGGGAATGCTAATTCTGGTGGTATTATGCGCACAATATAAAGCAAGCAATATTTCTTTGCATTTATAAGTGCATTCAATTTAATTGCTCTTACATTCCTTGCTAAGTACTAATTTACAAAAACTACTATATTTATTTTTCAATAAAGTTTTAATTTCGCCTATAGTAAGTGGATGTGTGTTGTGACAAGGCATAGAAAAAAAGTTATAAACTTTATTTTTCGTTAAGTATTGATTAACAAAGGCTCAGTTAGTCTATATAAAACTGATTGAGCTAGTATCGATTAGCTACAATTTAAAATTGTTCAAATGGGAAGAAAACAATGAAATTAAAAACACTTACAATTGCAATCGCGTTGGCTGCAACTAGCGCATCTACATTCGCTGCTGATAAAGAAGAAGGTTTCTACATTGGCGCATTTGGTGACTACTATGACGCATCTTGGAAAAACATGCGTGATCAAGCCGGTCTTGACGTAAACGAATCAACTGGCTGGGGTGTTGAAGCTGGTTACCGTTTCAGTGATTACTGGAGCGCACGTCTTGAATATGCAGACATGGATTTTAATGCTTTTGATAAAGTTGCTGGCAACCGTAACAATATTGATGGCGAGCGTTACGGTATTGATGCTCTTTACCATTTAGACGGCGGTCCTTTCTATGGTCTTTTCGGTATTAAAGAAATTGACGTAGTTGATGACAACACATTCTTAAATGCAGGTGTTGGTTACCAGCATTTCATTACAGATGGCTTATTTGTAAATGCTGAAACAGCTGTATATCAAGGTCTTGACCGTGGTTATACAGATGTTGGCGCTAAAATTGGTATTAACTACTTATTTGGCCAAAACTCTGCACCGGTTGAGCAAGTTAAACCTGCTCCTGAAGTTGTTGAAGTAGCTGTAGCCCCTGCAGACAGCGATAACGATAATATTGCTGATACAGATGATAAGTGTCCTAACACACCTATGACTGATGCTGTAGATGGTACTGGTTGTACTTTATATGAAGATAAAGAAGTAACAGTAAGCTTATTAGTGACTTTCCCTAACAATGCTTCTGCAGTATCTACTCAATACTTAAATGATATTGAAAAAGTATCTGCATTCTTAAAAGAGTACCCAGATACAACAGTACTATTAGAAGGTCACACTTCTGCTGTAGGTAAAGCAACTTACAACAAATGGTTATCTAAAAAACGTGCTGATGCTGTAGCTAAGCAACTTGTTGCTGATGGTATTGCTGAAGATCGTATTACTACAGTTGGTTTAGGTGAAGAGCGTCTTAAAAATGATGCAAACACTAAAGCTGCAAACGCAGAAAACCGTCGTGTAGAAGCGCATATCAAAACTATCAAAAACGTTAAAGTTTTACGTTAATTAAATAGTTTGTAATAAAAACCCAGCCAAGTGCTGGGTTTTTTTATGCCTGTAATAAATTAATACTAGTTAATGGTAATGATTCTTACTTAACAAGTATTCATGAAAATAGTTTTTACCACAACCACTATTCATAGTATTTATAATCGGTATAATCAGTTGCGCAACTGGATGGATTTTCATCTATCCATAAAAGCTTTATAATTACGCGTTAGAATACTATAAGTATTGGGTAACTTATTTGCGCCCAAAGCGCTACCGGATACTTTCACGTCACCAAGAGGGCAATATTGTGCTACAAGAATATCGTAAACACGTAGAAGAACGTGCCGCGTTAGGTATCGTACCAGCGCCATTAGATGCTCAGCAAACTGCTGATCTTATTGAATTAATAAAAAACCCACCTGCAGGTGAAGAAGAATTCATTTTAGATTTGTTCATTCAGCGTATACCAGCTGGTGTTGATGATGCTGCTTATATTAAAGCGGGATTTTTAGCAGCTGTAGCTAAAGGTGAAGCTAATTCTCCACTTGTTTCTAAAGAAAAAGCGGCAGAATTATTAGGTACAATGCTGGGCGGTTACAATATCGCGCCAATGATTGACCTACTTGATGACGAAACACTTGCACCAATCGTAGTTAAAGGCCTTTCAAATACATTACTTATGTTTGATGCGTTCTACGATGTTGAAGAAAAAGCAAAAGCGGGTAATACATTCGCTAAGCAAATTATTGAGTCTTGGGCAAATGCAGAATGGTTTACTAATAAGCCAGCTGTTGCTGAAAAGATCTCAGTTACTGTATTTAAAGTAACTGGCGAGACAAATACTGATGACTTATCACCAGCACCAGATGCATGGTCTCGTCCAGATATCCCACTTCATGCTTTAGCAATGCTAAAAATTGAACGTGATGGAATTACACCAGACAAGCCAGGCGAAGTAGGTCCAATCTCTCAGCTTGAAGAATTAAAAACTAAAGGCTTACCACTTGCATATGTAGGTGACGTTGTTGGTACTGGTTCTTCTCGTAAGTCTGCAACTAACTCTGTACTTTGGTTCATGGGCGATGATATCCCATTCGTACCAAACAAGCGTGTTGGCGGTGTATGTCTAGGTAATAAAATTGCTCCAATCTTCTTCAATACAATGGAAGATTCAGGTGCATTACCAATCGAATTAAATGTTGATGAGCTTAACATGGGTGAGCAAATCGATATTTACCCGTACGAAGGTGTTGTTAAGAGCCACGGTACTGACAAAGTAATCTCAACTTTTGAACTTAAATCTGATGTAATTTTAGATGAAGTTCGTGCTGGTGGTCGTATACCACTTATCATTGGTCGTGGTTTAACTGATAAAGCACGTACATCACTTGGCCTAGGTCCAACTGATGTATTTAAAGTACCAACAGTGACAGAAGTTTCTGAAAAAGGCTTCACACTAGCGCAAAAAATGGTTGGTAAAGCGTGTAACGTTCCAGGTATTCGCCCAGGCCAATATTGTGAACCTAAAATGACAACTGTTGGCTCGCAAGATACAACAGGTCCTATGACACGTGACGAACTTAAAGACTTAGCATGTTTAGGTTTTTCTGCAGATTTAACAATGCAGTCTTTCTGTCATACGTCGGCTTACCCTAAACCAATCGATGTAAACACTCACCATACGCTTCCTGATTTCATCATGAACCGTGGCGGTGTGTCACTTCGCCCAGGTGATGGTGTAATTCACTCATGGTTAAACCGTATGTTATTACCAGATACTGTAGGTACTGGTGGTGATTCACATACACGTTTCCCATTAGGTATTTCATTCCCAGCAGGTTCGGGTGCAGTAGCATTCGCAGCAGCTACAGGTGTTATGCCTCTTGATATGCCTGAGTCAATTTTGGTTCGCTTTAAAGGTGAAATGCAACCAGGTATCACTTTACGTGACCTTGTACATGCAATCCCTTACTTCGGTATTAAAGAAGGTTTATTAACAGTTGAGAAAAAAGGTAAAATTAACGAATTCTCTGGTCGTGTACTAGAAATTGAAGGCGTTGAACACCTAACTGTTGAGCAAGCGTTCGAACTATCAGATGCATCTGCAGAGCGTTCTGCAGCAGGTTGTGCGGTTAAACTTTCTAAAGAGTCTATCGCAGAATACCTAGAATCAAACATTGTTATGCTTAAATGGATGATCTCTGAAGGTTACGGCGATGTACGTACTATTGAGCGTCGTATTACTGCAATGCAAGATTGGTTAGCTAACCCAGAACTAATGGAAGCTGACGCTGATGCAGAGTACAAACATGTACTTGAAATCGATTTAGCAGATATTAAAGAGCCAATCCTTTGTGCTCCAAATGACCCAGATGATGCACGTTTATTATCTGATGTTACTGGCGAGAAAATCGACGAAGTATTCATCGGTTCTTGTATGACTAACATCGGTCACTTCCGCGCAGCAGGTAAGTTACTAGATGGCTTTAAAGGTCGTATCCCAACTCAGCTTTGGGTTGCCCCGCCAACTAAGATGGATAAAGATCAGCTTACAGACGAAGGTTACTACGGTATCTTTGGTCGTGTAGGTGCACGTATCGAAACTCCAGGTTGTTCACTATGTATGGGTAACCAAGCACGCGTTGCAGACAAAGCAACGGTTGTGTCTACCTCTACACGTAACTTCCCTAACCGTTTAGGTAATGGCGCGAACGTATTCTTAGCTTCAGCAGAACTTGCTGCAGTAGCGGCTATTTTAGGTAAACTACCTACTCCAGCTGAGTACCAAGAATACGCAGCGAAGATTAATGCAACGGCTGCAGATACTTACCGTTACTTAAACTTCCACCGTATGCCTGCTTACACTAAAAAAGCAGACAACGTGATTATTCAACAAGCTGTATAACTTTTAGAGTTTGTTTAAAAACCCGCTTCGGCGGGTTTTTTATTGGCTAAAACAAATATTAGATAGTTCATGCTTCTTTTTTTGTATTATTGTATTAACTCTAGTCTTAAATTACTTTTAAAGTAATTAATCGCGCAAAAATTCCTATCAAAATGCATTAAAATCCTTATCAATATTCTCATTATTTTAGGCGAGATTTTATGACAGCATTAAACAACCAGAATTTATTGCAACTACGTTTTGTTAACCAAGCAAATATTGATTTGGTTAAACCTTCTTTTGATAACCTTCCTGCAAACCTTTATGCAGATGGTGCCTTTCGTAAACGTCGTTATTCAGTAGTAAAAATGCAAAATGGTGAAATAAAGCTACAGCAAGCCAAAGCATTTGTTCAAGATGATTCAATTAATACTTTTCAAGGTAATGTAGAGCGTACTTACGAAAATTTAGAGCAAAGTTTACTTGAGTCAGAGGGCATGAAAAGCATTGTAAATGAATTTCGCCAACTTACCGGTATTGATGAGCAGCGTGATATTGAAATTCATCAGTTCCGCATGCTTGCCATCGATAGCGATACACCTGCAGCGCCAGAAGGCGTGCATCAAGATGGTTTTGACCATGTATGTATATGCGGTGTTTCTCACGAGAACTTAGAAGGCGGCGAACTGCTTGTATACGAAAACAAGCAAGCTGAGCCTTGTTTTAAAATGGAAATAAAAGACGGCATGTTTGCATTAATAAACGACCGTCAAGTGTGGCATAACGCAACACCTATGAACAAAATTGATGCTAGCAAACCAGGTTACCTGGATTGTTTTGTATTAACGTCTTAAGGAAGTTAGGCATGAACATAACGCAATTACGTGAGCAGTTTCCAGCATTAATGCAGAACGTTGATGGTAAATCGCCAATATTTTTAGACGGACCAGGTGGCTCGCAGGTACCAACATCGGTGCTTACTGCGATGACAGCTTATTTAGGTCATTATAATTCGAACTTAGGTGGCGCGTTTTTTTCAAGTGATAAAACGGTTGAGTTGATGGCGAATGCGCGTCAAGCAGCCGCTGATTTACTTAATGCACCTAGCTCACAACAAATTGTGTTTGGTCCAAACATGACCAGCCTAACATTTAGCTTTAGCCGTGCTATTTCACGCGACTGGCAGGCTGGCGATGAAATAATTGTAACCAATGCCGATCACTTCTCGAATGTATCGTCGTGGCAACAAGCTGCAGAAGATAAAGACGTTAAAGTTAATACGGCTTTAATTAACGAAGCTGATTGCAGCTTAGATATGGCGCAATTTGAAAGCTTATTAAACAGCAACACTAAGCTTGTAGCGGTTACTTACGCTTCAAATACCACAGGTTCAATTAATAATATTAAACGTATTGTTGAGCTTGCTCACGCTGTAGGTGCACTTGTTTATGTTGATGCCGTACATTATGCACCGCACGAACTTGTTGACGTGCAAGCACTTGATTGCGACTTCTTAGCGTGCTCTGCGTATAAGTTTTTTGGCCCGCATTTAGGTATGGTTTACGGTAAAAAAGAACATTTAGACGGGTTTACGCCTTACAAGGTTGAGCCAGCTAAAGACGTAGCACCAGGTCGCTGGGAAACCGGCACGCAAAGCTTTGAAGCAATGGCTGGTTTTATCGCAGCTGTTGATTACATTGCGGCGATTAGCGAGCTTGATAATAGCCATTCACGTCGCGAAAAGTTAAGTGTGGCTTTTGCTAAAACTAAGCAGCACGAAATGGCGCTTAGCGAACACTTTTTAACGCGCTTAGTTAATTATCCACGTATTAAGTTATTTGGTATTGATGATTTTGATCGCCTTAATGAGCGTACACCTACTTTTGCTTTAATTTTTGAAGGGCTTGAGCCACGCGCCGTTTCAGGATTTCTAGGTAAGCAGCATATTTGCGTGTGGGATGGTAATTTTTACGCGCAAGGGTTGTGCAAGCAATTAGATGTGCTTGATAAAGGCGGTGTAGTGCGCATTGGTTGTATGCACTACAACACCATTGAAGAGCTAGATCAGTTGTTTAATTTATTTGATGAACTGCTCGGTTAAATAATACTGATTTTTGGTGCGCTAACTCTTAGGCGCACCATATATTTGTTCTGCACGGTTAAACAGTACCCACGAGGTTAAAATATACTTATCGTTTGATACTGGCTTATTGCCTCTATGAGTATGTGTAAAGTAGCCAGGTGCTATCACCATAGTGCCTTTTTGAGGGGCTATTTTACGGTTTTGATAATAAAACTCTGTTTCACCACCTTCTTCTACATCGTTTAAGTAAAACATAAATAACAACACGCGATGCAAAGCTTCATTGTGCTGTAGCTGCGGATAAACTTCACTGTGCCAGTAAGGGTAGCCACCTTTGTTTACTTCGTATTTTTGCGCTTGAATGTTACCGAGTCTAAAAATTTGCTGAACTAAAACGGGTAATTGCGGTTTACCCACTTCTTCAAAATTCTCTTGGGTTAAATCGACTACCTCACCTGTTTTTGGGTGATAAACTTTTAAGCCAAATGCCCCAATCATCATAAAAATATGCTCTTCAACATACTTAAAAACATGCTGTGCAGTCGTTTGTTGTATATGTTTTAATTGTTGTGCATATTCGGGGTGATTATTTAAGTGCAGGTCGTGGCTGTCTTTTTTCTTTAAGTCGACACCGCCCGATGTTACCCCTTGTCTTACATGCGGGCTTTGCGCGAATGTGGAAATAAATTCATCGCAAAACTCATCGCTTAATGCGTTATCAATAACGCGTATAAAGTCCGTCATGGTTTACCTTTATATAATTATTATTGGATTTTTATGTTTATTGAAAAAGTGATGCCGCGCTTTAGCGAAACAGATGCACTCGGACACATTAACAATACCGTACTCCCTGTATGGTTTGAAGTCGCACGTGGACCTATTTTTAAGTTTTTTACACCGGACTTAAATCCACATGATTGGAAATTGATTATCGCCAAAGTTGAAGTGTCGTTTGTAGGCGAATTATTTTATGGCCACGAAGTGACCGTAAAAACCTCTGTAGAGCATATAGGAACTAGCTCTTTTACGCTTAGGCAAGAAGCATGGCAACACGATAAATGCTGCGCAATAGGCAAAGCTGTGATGGTGAGGTACGATTTTATTGCTAAATCAAAGCAAGCGCTTAGCATTGACGAAAAAGCAGCGCTTAACGAGCACATTACTGCTGAGTTATAACTTAGCTAATAAATGACCTTTTAGTGACAAACGCTTGGTTTGTCATATTCTTAGCATAATTGAATGCTAAATTAATCCTCTTAAATACAACTGCTAACACAGTTGTTTTTACTTTTGAATTAAAAGGTTTTTAAGGTCATTTTATGATTATCGAATCATTTTTTGAAAAGTTATATACCGAGCACAACGGTGAACTAAACCGTAGAGTCCGTGATTTTTTTGGGGCAAGCCTTAGCGATCATGAAGATTTAGTGCAAGAAGCATTTAGTAATATGTTATCGCATCAGCATATTGATAAAATAGAGTTTCCGAAAGCTTATCTGCTTCGTTCAGCTATTAACATTGGTTTAAATTATCGTTCTCGCTTTAAAAACACTCAACATTTTTTAGACGATACCCGCGATAATATTGATGAGCCACTATGTACGCAAGGTAGCCCTGAGGATCTATGTAGCATGAATTTACGAATTGAATATATTTCAGATGCGATGAATACGCTTACAGATAAGCAGCGAGACCTTATTGTACGTAGTCGTATTCATGGTGAAACATATCAACAAATTAAAGTGGCAACAGGGTTTAGCCTAGGTGATATAAGCCGCCAAATGCAAAGTGCTATTGAGCAATTGCATAGCTACATAAGTGCCAAAAATGCGTAACTAAGTTCCCTAGTCACGTTAATTCTCTCCTTGTACGCGTTATTATATAGAGCCATAGGTTATCTTTGTTTTATTGCGGTTATTTAATGGGAAGAACCATTGAAGGCTGCCTCCCTTGACCATTAATTTTAAGTTGGGTTGGCGAAAATTCAAGAGTGCTAAATGCAGTTGTATCGGTATCAAGCATCGCATGAAAAGTTACAAAGTGAATGCCGTCTTTTTTTGCGTAATTACCTACATGGTTATGACCATTAAACCATGCTTTAACGGTTGAATACTGGCTAATAAGGGTTAGCACTTCTTGCGCGTTCCATAGGTTATGGTTGTTCTCAGGAAAAATAGGGAAGTGGCTCAGTAGTACAACAGGTTGCTCTTTTACTTGCGCTACTTTTAGTTTTTCTTCTAACCACTTAAGTTGTTTTATACCAATTGCGCCATTCCAATCTTCGTGCCCTTTATATTTAGAGTTAAACAAGGTCATATTTTGTTGATGTTTGTTACTATTTTTAGGCCATGCGTAAGTGCTCACATCGTTGCCATCTAATGCGATAAAGAGCCAGTTGTTTATTTCAAAACTGTAATAGCGAGATGGCATGTTTAAAGTGTTAGTTATGCGCATTTTAAACTTATCATCTACCGAGAATTCATGGTTTCCTAATACATGATAAAGGGGAGTATTAAGCGACGATGATATTGTATTTAACGGGGTAAAACTTTTAAATTCACGGTCGATAAAGTCGCCTAAATGCAATACACCCGATAAAGGCAGAGCATTAAATTGCCCAACTGCCGTACTCAATTTTTGAGGGCAAGATGTATAGTGTCGAGTACCTTTATTGGCTTGTTCTGCATATTGGCAATCGGCAATAACACCTAAAGTAAATGTGTCATTTGCAGCAATTGATGGGCAGAAAACTAAAAGCAATAATAAATTAATGAGAAATGAAATAGTGTATTTTTTCATAACTTTTTTCCTTAAAGTAACTGGCTGCAAAAGCAGCCAGTTTAGAGGTGAGAGCTAAAATTTATACGACATACCTAACGCAAAATTACGACCACTTTGTGAGTAAGATTGAGTTCTGTGATCAAGGAATTGGCGAATTGCTTCATCCGTTAAATTTGTTGCTTCAAAGGTTATTTTTACTTGCTCTGTAATATTCATGAACGATTTAAAATCAACAAACGTTGTTTCATCGTATCCTGCAACAATGTTTTGCTCTGAGCCTTCCCCTGTAATGTATTCATCACGATAAGAGCTCGAAACACGCATGCCCCAGCGCGGCGTTTCATAATAAAGGGTAAAATTGTGAGACAGCTCAGATAAGCCAGGAGGAGTAACGCTTATGCGTTCACCTTCGTTAAATAAAATAGTTTCGCCATCAGCAATGGTTACATTGCCCAGCATTCCTAAGTAATTAAATGGCTCTGGTAAAAAATCAAAGTCCATTTGAAACGCAACTTCTAAACCAGTGACATCTGTAGAATCACCATTTATCGGTTGTGAAACGGTAAACTCAGATTGCGCATTTACGCGAGGGTCAAAGTCTAAAAATTCTAGAGGGTAACCCGTTTGCTCATAAGGTAGAGTCACTGATTGCTGGACAATAAATGACTCCATATCTTTATGAAACACTGCAATAGCTAAGCTTGACGAATTACCATAAAACTCAAATGATGTTTCGAATGAATCAGCAACAAAGCGCTCTAAGTTAGGGTTACCAGCACTAATAAATTGATCTGCAACACCCACTTGTCCTGCGGCCTTTAATTGATTTAAATTAGGTCGAGAAATATTGCGATTTGCACCAAAGCGTACTAACCAATTATCAGAAATATCAGCAACAACATTTAAGCTTGGTAGTAAATCGGAATAGGTTTTACTAAATTCAATTTGTTCAAAACCGGTTCCAGTATTAACTTCCCCGCTCGATGTTTGTTCAGTTTCGTACCAACGTAAACCTAAGTTACCTCTAATTGGGAAGTTACTTATTTCGGTGTTCCATACATACTGTGCATAAACCCCAATAGTATCTTCTTCAATTTGATATACAGTACCAGGGCGATTATGAGAGGCGTCTAACTCGCGAGAAATTAAACCTGTTGCAACAACACGCTCAAAAGTAGCTTGGTTATCTGCAATAACATAGTCATATAAAATTGGAATACTAGTTATTTGAAAAACAGCTTCAGGTGAATTTGGGTCATTTTCCCAATCAACACGGTCTCTGCGTTCAAAACCATCTGATTGATAGTTTTTAGACTGAAGACCAAACTTAAATGAATGCACATCATTAAGTTCGTAATTAAAATCAACTTGATACGTGTTGTATTCATTGCTTATTTCATCTTCGCGGACATCAGTTCGCATTAATGCCCACTGGTCGATATCGGTAATATCAAAGTCGTAAGTATTTTGACCATATTTAGCATTGCGCCAATCAACAGAAAACGCATGATCGACAGATTCACTAAAAACTTTATCGTTTATAGGCTGCTCAAAAGTAGATTTTGATAAACCAAACATGGTTGTCATGTATAGTTTATCGGTTAGTTCAAAATTACCACTGAGTGATATTTGGTGAAAATCAGTTTCGCCAAAACTTACTTTTGACTCAGTACGCAAATCAAGACCTTCAAATGAGGCGTATACTAAATCGTCACCTTCAATGGCTGCATCAACGAGTAATTGATTTGCTGTCACATCGCCAGTAAATGCGTTTGTGCCCGCTGTTGATAATTGATTTTCAATGCGATCGTTAGATAGCTTTCCGTACAAAATATCCAAATCGAAAGACATTGCATCAGAAGATTGCCACTGAAATGCAGCGGTAATACCGGTACGTTTTCGAGTATTAGCCCAAGATGCAATGTTATTAGCGCGAGATACAAACACACGGTCATTACCCGTGGCGTTGACTAAACGGTTTTTGATATCGCCGTCAACTGAATCTGCAACATTATCATCACCAAAGCTCGCTTGCTTCCAAGACCACACATGATAGCCTTCTTCAATCGTATCTACTTCAGAATAAGCAACCGATACGAGCGCACCAAAATTCCCCCAAGTATTCGATAACAAACCAGCAAAGCGAGGGTCTGAATGCTCTGTTCTATCATTATAAATACCTTTTACACTTACAGCACCTTGTAGTCCTTCTTCAGAATTATCAAAAGGTTTTGCAGTATGTAAGTCAACAGTACCGGCAATACCCCCTTCATCTAATGATGCATCATACGATTTATACACATCTACGCGATTAAATAGTTCTGAGGCAAAAATACTGAAATCAAAATCTCGAGAGCGGGATGCACCGCCACGTTGGTCAATACCTGAATCGCTTGTAAAAAGTGCTTCCATGCCATTTAAGCGTGTGCGTGTAAAATTAGGACCCAAGCCACGTAGCGATATTTGACGACCTTCACCTGAGTCACGCGAAATAGATACACCCGGTACTCGCTGTAATGACTCTGCTAAGTTAGCATCAGGGAATTCGCCAATGTCTTCAGCGAGTATGCTGTCTTGCGAGCCAATGGCATTTTTTTTGAGCTCTTTACTACGGGCTAGGTTAGAGCGGTAGCCTGTTACCGTGATCGCTTCCATTTCTTGCTGAACTTTATCACTTTGAGCTGCATGTATAGGGCTGCTTGCTAATACAAATGTGCCAGATACAGCGCCAACTAATATGCTCAGTTTATTAAGTTTAAATGGGATCATAATTCCTTTCTTCTCTCAGTTAATGTTTATAAATACTAAAAACAAAGTGCACACGCAGCGATTAAGCTGGATTAAATGGTGCAGACATCAACTAAACAAACTAGGACTGATAATTTTCCAAATAAAAGAGAGGTTTAATAAAAACTTAACATATGTCAATTAATTGAGTTGCTTAAGTCTACACTTGCATTGAACTTTTTATTTGATGGTTAATTAAGAGGCTTTGGGGGTAAAAACGATAAATATTCAATCTACTCGCCTCGTGTAAATAAATAATGGCAGCTGTAAATTTTTGTCGTGATTTTTTAACGCATTTAGATTGAGTTGCAGGCTTCAATTATATATTATTTATATTATATATTGTTGCGCCGTTATAACACAAAATGTTAATTCGGTAATTTGATTGGAGTATGCGTGTGACATCTATTGCCAGTAACCAGCCTTTACAAGTTATTCAGCTCAGTGATGGTGAGAATTTAGCAGCTGAAATTTTGCCGTTTGGCGCAATAATAAAAAGCATTAAATTTAAAAAACAAGAAATGACGCTTAGCGTCGATGACCCTCAATACTATCTTGAAAACCCATTTTACTTAGGCGCTACAGTAGGTCGATACGCTAATCGTATTGCAAAGGGGCGTTTTAGCTTATCTGGTACGCAGTATCAACTAGAGGCAAATAACGGTCCTAATAGCCTACATGGCGGTGTTAAAGGTTTTAATAAAGTACTTTGGCAAGTAACTAAACAAACTGAAAGTGAAGTTGAGCTTTATTATTGCTCGCCCGACGGAGAACAAGGTTTCCCCGGTGAGTTGCAGGTTTGGCAAACTATTAGCGCTAAAAACGGCGAGCTTACTCTGCACTTTAAAGCGATAACCAATAAAGAAACGCTCGTTAACTTTACCAACCATTGCTACTTTAATCTTGATGGCAGTGAATCAATTAATGAGCATCTTGTTCAAATTAATACCGATCGTTACCTTCCTATTGATACAACTAGTATTCCACTTAATGAAGCCGCTTTAGTTTGCGGTACCTGCTTTGACTTTACTAAGCCAGCTCAAGTTGGTGAGGCCTTAAGCGCCGTTCATCCTCAGCTAGAAGCTGGAAATGGCTTTGATCACTGCTATATTTTTAATGATGACAGCAGTTTAAAGACGATGGCTACATTAACTTCGCCACACACGAACGTTAGTTTAACCCTTAAAAGTACACAGCCAGGCATGCAGCTTTATACCGCAAACTTTGTTGGTTCGCCTTTTAAAGCACGGCAAGCTTTGTGTTTTGAAGCGCAAAATTGGCCAGATGCGCCAAATCGTGAAAATTTTCCAAAGGCTAATTTATTGCCAGCAGAGAAATACGAACAGGTTATTATTTACGCTTTTTCTGAGTGAATACAGCTCTTTAATGTTAATTAAAAGAAAATCAAAAGAAAATATACGGTAATTAAATGCTATCCATAATTAAGGAAAAGGTTGCACTTTTTGCCAGTTTAAAGTATTTATAATATAAATAGTATTTGAAACTATACGCACTACCACAACGACACAACGACTACACACAATCAGGAGTTTTTAAAAAATGATAATTAACAATAAGTTATCGTTCAACAAGAAAACCGCGCTCAGTATTGCTATCACTGGTATATTGGCAAGCGGAAGCGTTGCAGCTCAAGGCGCTGAAGGCAATACGCCTACAGTAGTAAATGAAGATGTTGAAGTTATCGCAGTAACGGGTATCCGCAGCAGCTTACGTTCATCAATGTTAGATAAAAAAGCATCTAATGTTGTTACAGACGGGATTAAAGCAGAAGATCTTGGTAAATTTCCTGATTTAAACGTAGCAGAATCTCTGCAACGTATTACAGGTGTAGCAATTGACCGCAGTGGTGGTGAAGGCCAAGCGGTAACTATTCGTGGTTTTGGTCCACAATTTAATACTGTACTTGTTAATGGTCGTCAAATTGCGACAGACAGTGCAGGTCGTGAATTTAATTTTGATGTATTAGCAGCAGATCAAATCACCGGTGCTGATATTTATAAAAGTAATACAGCAACGCTTCAAGAAGGCGGCATTGGTGGTACGGTTAACGTAACTACAGCACGCCCTTTTGATTTTGGTGGTTTACATATTTTAGGTTCAGTTAAAGGTATGTACGAAAGCCTTTCTGAAGAAGTATCTCCATCAACATCATTTTTAATAAGTAATACGTTTAACGATGACAAGCTAGGTGTGCTTTTTGCCATCACTAATCAGCAACGTAAACTTCAAAACAACCAAATTTTAACGGCAGGTTGGCGCGGTGGCCAAACAATATCTAACCCAACTGATGGTGTATTGTTTGAAAATGCCTACATTCCACGTAACTGGGACCAAGTAGTTGATGAGCAAGACCGTGAACGTACAAACGCAAGTTTAGTACTTCAATATGCACCGTCTGACGATGTTACGATTACGGTTGATGGAATGATTTCAAAATTTGAAGTTGATTCGTCAGTGCGTGATTTAGCATCTTGGTTCGAACCAGACCGTGTAGGCAGCGCAACAATTGATGCTGAAACGGGTACGCTTTTAACTTTCTCTCAAGAAGTTGGCTTAGGCGCGCCAAGTGGCGACCCTGCAAGTGATTTTGTATCACACACGCGTAACTCACGTGACGTAACCAACAAAGCATTTGGTATTAACGTTGACTGGCAAGTAAATGATTCATTAAAAGCAAAATTTGATGTATCTCGCTCAACAGCTGAAAACGACCGTGCAGGTAATGATCGTTTTAACGTAGTGGGTATTATTAACAGCTATACTTTTGATGGTACAGGCAGCATTCCTACCGTACAGCATGATGGCTTTGAAAATGGTTCATTGCCAGATCCTAGCCTAGCGCGTCTTCACTACAACGAAATTGGTAACCAATTTACTGATGAAGATGAAATCACTGAAGTAAAAGCCGATTTTGAATACGTGCCAGATAAAGGCCCAGTAGAGCGTATTAACTTTGGTGCTTATCGCCAAGAGCGTGAAAAATCTAGCTTCCAAATTTTTGGTAGCCAATGTCAATTTTGTGGTTACGGTACACAAGCACCGCTTGATGAAATTGATTTTGAAGCATACACAGCGAGTAATTACTTCCCTGGTTTGATCGATACATTTTATAGCTACGATGGCGATAAAATGCTTGATTACTTAGCCGATCAAGGTTTTCCAGTAGAGCCAACGCTACAAAATAACCGTTACACAATTAACGAAGACATCACTAGCTTATACATGGACTTTACGCTTGGTTTTGACTTAGCTGATATGCCAGTAACCGTTAATATGGGTGCTCGTTACTCAGAAACCGATATTGAAGTTGCTGCAATACAAAGCTTTATTAGCGATGTAGTTCCAACTTCAGATGCGACATTGTTTGCTAACGTATTTGGCCCTGCGACTAATATTGAACAAGGTACTAGCTACTCAAACTTACTACCGTCTTTCAACGTTAAGCTTGAGCTACAAGATAATATGATTTTACGTTTTGCCGCGTACGATAGTATTACTCGTCCAACTATGTCTCAGTTATCTCCAGCAACAAACTTTAACGAACCACGTCGTCAAAACTTAACGGCAAGTGGTGGCAATCCAGCACTTAAACCATTCCAATCAGAAAACTGGGATATCTCTTACGAGTGGTACTACAACGATGCTAACTTATTTAGCTTTGCAGTATTTAGTAAAGAAGTTGACGACTTTATTGTTACGTTAACGGGTGCAGAAACATACGAAATGTCTGACCGTTCAGGTCCTGATTTTGCGTGTACTACATGTACAGACCAAACAGATGACGAACTTATTGGTAGCTCAGAAGTTTACACTGTAAGCCGTCCTCAAAATGGTGAGTCTGCAACTGTAACCGGCTTCGAAGTGGGTGTTACTCACATGTTTGAAAATGGCTTTGGTTTTATTGCCAATGCGACTGTTGTGAATAGCGACATTAGTGTAGGTGATGATACAACTCAAACATTTGCACTAGAAGGTTTGGGCGATTCACAAAACTTAGTATTGTTTTATGAGCAAGACAACTGGCAAGCACGTGTTGCATTTAACAACCGTGAAGGCTTTTTACGCTTAGTTGATAACGGCTTCAATGGTGAACCAGTGAACGTAGAAACGTACGGCCAGTGGGATATTAGTGCAAGCTACGATATTAACGAAAACTTCACTATTTTTGCTGAAGGCATCAATATCACTGAAGAAGAGTTAGTACAAACAGGTCGTTTTGCTAACCAAATTTATTCAGTGGAAGATAATGGCTCACGTTACGCGTTTGGTATTCGCGGATCGTTTTAATTAATGTTTGAGGCGAACTTCTCGCCTCTTGTTTCATTGCAGCACATTAGTGCTAATACCAATTAGGTTAATTTAACAGTAATGTATATTAGTTAACCTAATTGTCTAAAATGAAGCCACATTAAATCCAAATGCCCTACCGGGCATTTGTTGTATAAAACGTTATCAAAGATACTCAAAGAGTAGTCCATTATGAATAAAGCAATAAAAACAATCGCAGTAATTGGTGGCGGCACAGCAGGATGGTTGAGCGCTGCAATTATAGCTTCGTATCACCAAGGTAAAAATGGTGATGGCTTAAAAGTGATGTTGGTTGAATCGTCAGATATTCCAACAATTGGTGTAGGTGAAGGTACCTGGCCCACTATGAAAAACACACTTCAGCAAATAGGTTTGCGTGAAGTTGATGTATTTAAAGCCTGTAACGCTACCTTTAAGCAAGGTGGTAAATTTGTAAATTGGACGCACGGCAACAACGACTTTTACTACCATCCATTTACTGTACCGCTAGGCTACGGCCGCATAGATTTAGCCCCATATTTAGATAATGTTGAAGACTTTGCACAGCAAACTAATTTTCAACATGATATTTGCGAAGCAAGCTTAGCCCCAAGAGGTATAGCGCAAGGTGAATATCAAGGTAATTGTAATTACGCTTATCACTTAGATGCCGGCGCTTTTGCAGAAATGCTTAAACAGCATTGTAAAAGTAAGCTTGGCGTAGAGCATATTATTGGTACTGTTGATCAGGTAAAACTTGATGACGATGGTGCAATAAATGAGCTTACTCTAAAAGATCAAACCCGCATTATAAGCGCCGATTTATTTATAGACTGTACTGGTTTTTCATCATTGTTATTAGGCCAAGCGCTCAACGTACCGTTTAAAAAAATGGACCACGTGCTATTTAACGACAGCGCACTGGCGATGCAAGTCCCTTACGATGAAAACGATGACTCCTTAGCCAGCCATACCATAGCAACAGCGCAAAATGCTGGATGGATTTGGGATATAGGTTTAACGCATCGCCGTGGTGTAGGGCATGTTTATTCAAGCAAATTTTTATCAGACGATGAAGCAGAGCAAAACTTACGAAACTATTTAGGCGATGCAGCAAACGGTTTAACTGCCCGTAAAATTAGCTTTGAGTCGGGCTACCGTGAGAAGTTTTGGCATAAAAACTGTGTTGCAGTGGGTATGTCAGCAGGGTTTGTAGAGCCGCTTGAAGCAACCGCTATTATGCTTGTTGAAATTTCAGCACGCTTTGTAGCAGAGCATATGCCAGCAGATACACAAGTAATGCCTATTGTAGCTAAACGCTTTAACGAGCAAATGGACTACCGCTGGCAGCGCATTATCGACTTTTTAAAGCTCCATTACATGCTAACCAAGCGCCCAGAACCTTACTGGCAAGCACATGTACATCCGGACACTATTCCACAAACCCTGCAAGAAGATTTACTGCTTTGGGGAAGCCGTGGCCCGCTTATTCAAGATTTTCATGGCGCATTAGAGTTATTCCCAGCCGCCAGCTACCAGTACGTTTTATATGGTATGGGCTTCAAACCAGACTTTACTAAACAGGCTTATTTGTATTCACAAGACGCGCAAGCCAAACAAATAATTGAACGTAACAGCCAGCTTACACAGCAGATGTTGCAAACTTTGCCGCCACACCGCGCTTATATTGAGCAGTGGTTAGCGGCTAACCCAGTTTAAGGATGTGTAACTATGGCTATTAGTGAACTAGTAAACACCGAACACCAAACATTAAAAATTAACCCTAATGCAGGTATTGAATATGCAAAAACGCAGCATTTAGTTAATTTAAGAGCTAACGAAGTAGCAAAAGCTGCATGCGACTTACCTATATTTTTAGCGCGAAATGCGCAAAACGGCAGTTATACCGTATCGGGTTTAACAAGCTTTAGTGCTGGGCAAAGTTTATTGGTTAATAACAACCAGTGGCAGGCGCTTTACACACCGGTATGTATACAAACTCACCCTCTTTATTTAATGACCCGTGAAGCAAATAGCAGCGACTACTTTATTGCGATTGATGATCAAAGCTCAGCCGTAAATACGCAGCAAGGCGAGGCACTATTTGATGCTAAAGGTAACCCAAGCTTATTTTTAAATTCACAGCAAAAGCTACTTGAGAGCGATTTAAAAAATGATTATCAAACGTATCAATTTACCCAAGAAGTAGCGCGCTTAGGGCTTATTAAAAACATAGATATTGTATTGCAGTTTGAACAAGGCGAAACCCAAACTATTCAAGGTTTGAGCACCGTTGATGAAGACAAGCTGCAAACTTTAGATAGCGATACCGTTGCAAGCTTACACAATCAAGGTTACCTAAGTGTGCTTAACAGTATGCTTATTTCACTGTTGCAGTTAAATGCATTGGTAAAGCTGCACAACCAACGTCCCGAACTTATGCCTTTAAAGCAAATTAAGTTAGAACTAAGTCGAGATGCGCACGCGCTGTAGCGTGCACTTTTTTATTACACAGACATTGCGCGTAACGCGTAGGAGACACACACATGTCAGATAACATTTTACAGCTGGTGGTTTTTGTTTTTGTCACCGCTTTAATTGGTGGCCTTACTTATTGGAAATGCCGAGGCCAAAATCGTAATAACGGACAAAGCCAAACCAAAGAGTATTTTTTAGCGGGCGGTGGCCTTACTTGGATGTTTGTTGCAGGTTCAATAACACTTACTAACTTAAGTACCGACCAACTAGTGGGTATGAATGGTAACCAAATGGCTTTGCTTGTTTGGTGGGAGCTTGCGGCGATTATTGGCTTAATTATTTTAGCTAAGGTCTTCATTCCTGTTTATTACAAATACAATTGTACTACCACCACAGAGCTTTTAGAAAAGCGCTATAACAATAAACATATTCGCGCTGTTATTGGGGGATTATTCTTTTTAGGTAATGCACTTATTTACATGCCAGCGGTAATTTACTCAGGTGCGCTGTTTATGCAAACCATGTTTAAGGTTGATATTCCGCTAATGTATATTGCCACCGCATTTGCCATTGTAGGTGCTATTTATGCGTTTTTTGGTGGTCTACGTGCAGTTGCAGTGTCTGATACTTACAACGGCTTACTGGTACTGGGTATGGCGGTTTTAGTGGTGTTTTTAGCATTAAATGCCATTGACTACGACTTTACGGGCATTCCAGAGGAGCGCTTAACACTCATCGGCGATGCTGATTCACCTATTCCATGGCCAACACTTTTAACCGGTATGATCTTTATTCAAATGTATTACTGGGGTACTAATCAAACAATTACACAACGAGCCATGGCTGCTCCTAATGTTAAAGAAGCACAAAAAGGGATATTTGCCGCAGCGGGAATTCGTTTTTTAATCGTCCCTGCCATTGTGGTATTACCGGGTATTATTTCGTTTAAACTTTACGGCGATATTGGCGACGCTGCTTATGGTCGAATTGTAGGCGATGTAATGCCAGCATGGTTAACCGGTGTGTTTGCAGCGGCAATGGCAGCCGCTGTACTCTCTACTTACAACAGCTTATTAAATTCAGCTACAGCACTATACGTGTGTGACATTCACGAAGCTTACTTTAATAAAGAGCCAAGTGTTGTAAAGCTAAGTGGTTACGTAACATTGCTACTAACAAGCTTAACACTGGTACTTGTACCAATTTACCAGCAAGCCGACAGTATTATTAACTTACTACAGCAATTAAACGGCTTATTAAGTATGCCTATATTCTCAATTTTTGTAGTGGGCTTATTATTTAAAAATGTTGATGCACGTGCAGGTATTGCAGCAGTAATTTTAGGTGTTGTAATGTACGGCATGCTTACGTTTGCAAACTCACCACTACATACTGACATTCATTACATTCATTTAATGCCAATTACACTGATTGTATGTGTAGCTTTTGCATTGATAGTAAATAAAGTGGTATTTGGTTTGAATGCGCAGTGGGCAGGTAAAACACCGGCACTTGATGACGCAGGACAAGTACAAGTACAAGCACAAAAATAGGTTGTAAATAGTTTAAGCTGACAAAATCGGTCATGGGGCAACTCTGGCCGATTTTTTATATATATTAAAAGCAATAATATAGCTTTAAAGTGAGGGTTGGTTTAATACTTTTTATTACAGTGGTACTTCCAGTGAGTTTATCTGACTATTTGCGATGTAAAGACTATCAAAACCTAATTTGTATGATATATACTATTATTGTTGAGTGTCACCATCTGATAGATTGTGGCTCAAGCAAAGAGATACATTTAGTAAATAGTGTAGCTTACTAATTTTCGTTATATTTATAACTCACACAATGAACAAGAGGATAGGAAAATCATGGCCGACACTAAATCATTTTATCGATTAGACAGTGTAAACAGCACCGTTATTTTCGACTGCCAGAGCAAAACACCGGCGTTACTGTACTTTGGTAAGCGCCTATCTGAGCAAACAACAGAAACAATGCTTACTCAGCTTGCTACCCGTCAAGAAGTAAAATGTGCCGTGGTTGAAGAAGCGCCTATTTCTCTATCTCCTTTATTAGGCGAAGGCTTTACTGGCGCGCCAGGGCTTGAGCTAGTAAATGACTCAATCGCATGGTCAGTTGGGCCAGAGCTTCAAGAAGTGCGTCAGCCTTCAAGTGCGACTGTTGAGTTTGTAAGTGTAGATAAGCTTCGTGGTATTGAAGTCGTGCACAGCATTACGCTTGACAACAACAGTGACGTATTAAGTGCACATACTGTATTAACTAATTTAGGTGACTCACCACTGAGCGTTAATTTCTGCGCCGCGCCAACATTTCAATTGCCAGACAGCGTAAGTAAAATAGTGAGCTTTGAAGGTCGTTGGTCAAACGAATTCCAGCGTCAATCTGTTGATTTAGTGCTTGGTAGCTTTGTACGTGAAAACCGTAAAGGCAAAACATCACACGATGTGTTTCCTGGTTTATTAGTGCATAACGAAAATGCAGGCGAGCAACACGGCGAATGTTACGGCTTTCATTTAGGTTGGAGCGGCAACAATAAACTACGCGCAGAGCTTCTAGCTGAAGGTCGTCGTTATGTACAAATGGGTGAGCTATTACTTCCTGGTGAGCTTACGCTTGCTAAAGGTCAAACGTATCAAAGCCCGAGCATTTATGGCTCGTTTTCAAGTGAAGGTTTTAGCGCGCTTTCTCGTAATTTTCATCGTTTTGTTAAAGCTAATTTACTTAGCCAAGCTCAACGTGAAAAAGCGCGCCCTGTGCATTACAACACGTGGGAAGGTATTTACTTTGATCACGACGTAGACACGCTTAAGCAGTTAGCCGACAAAGTAGCGCCGTTAGGTATTGAGCGTTTTGTACTTGATGATGGCTGGTTCAAAGGCCGCCGTGGCGACAATGCAGGCTTAGGTGATTGGACAGTAGATTACAAAATTTACCCAGATGGCTTATCGCCAGTCATTGATCATGTTAATAGCTTAGGTATGGAGTTTGGTATTTGGTTTGAACCAGAAATGGTCAACCCTGATAGCGATTTATACCGCGCGCATCCAGATTGGGTTTTAGGATCTGAAAATAACGAGCAGTTAAGCTTTAGAAATCAGCTAGTACTTGATTTAACGCGCTCTGAGGTTGTTGAGTACCTATATAAAGCGATTGACGATATTTTAGTTGAATACCCAACTATTAAGTACATTAAATGGGATATGAACCGCGATATTAACCATGCGGGTAATTTTGATGGCAAGCCTGCTGTGCATCAGCAAACATTAGCACTTTATCGTTTAATTGACCGTATTAAAGCGGCGCACCCAGGGCTTGAAATAGAAAGCTGTTCGTCAGGTGGTGCACGTGTAGATTACGGCGTACTTGCACACACAGACCGTGTATGGACGTCAGATTCAAATGATGCGCTTGATCGCCTTGAAATACAGCGTGGATGTTCGTTCTTTTTCCCATCGTCGGTTATGGGTGCACACGTAGGCCCACGCGATTGCCATATCACAGGGCGTAATGTAAGTATTGAAATGCGTGCTGCGGTATCAATGTTTGGCCACATGGGAATCGAAATGGACCCACGTGAGCTGAACGATCACGAATACAATGCACTTAAAGCGGCAATAGCACTTCACAAAGAGCATCGTGAGTTTATTCATAGCGCCGATTTATACCGCCTAGATAGCGACGATTTATCAATTAACTTTGGTTTAATCGATGCGCAAAAAACAAAAGCGTTATTTGCCTATAACAGCGTTCGCGAAACACCGCGTACAGCGCCTAATAAGCTTCGTTTTGTTGGCCTAGATGCCGATGCGCAGTACACACTTAATTTAGTGTGGCCGGTAAAATTTGAAGAGTATCGCCCATCTTCTATTGCTGCGGTAAATGGTCAAACATTTACCGGTGAAGCGCTAATGCAGTTTGGTTTACAAATGCCAATTTCATTCCCGCAAACATCGCTTATATTTGAGCTCAACAAAGCGTAAATTTAACTAAGAGCAGTAAAGGGTGAAAATCGCTTTTATGCTGCTCTATTGAGATATCAGGAGTCAGCTCTATATTGTTTAGAGCTGACTTTTTTATATCTTTAGTAAGCTAATTTAGTAAATTAACTTAGTAAACTCAGAAGTATAGAAAATAAAGTGGTTACGCTTGCGCGTAATTTTGCTTGTTACCCAACCAACGTTGAATTAGTGGGTCAACAACCTCTGGATGTTGCTTAAGCATTTGCTGTGCAATTGGCCTTACTTGATTAAGTATGTGCTTATCACGAGTAAGATCGGCAATTTTAAACTCGGCTAACCCTGTTTGTTTTGTACCGAGTACTTCACCAGGGCCACGAATTTCTAAATCGCGCTCTGCTATCACAAAGCCATCGTTACTATCGCGTAGTACACCTAATCGCTTTTGAGCGGTATGAGACAGTGGTGCGTGGTATAAAAGCACGCAATGCGATGCAGTAGCGCCACGGCCAACTCGCCCACGTAACTGATGCAGCTGTGCTAAGCCTAAGCGCTCAGGGTTTTCTATAATGATTAAGCTCGCATTAGGGACATCTACACCAACTTCAATAACCGTAGTGGCTACTAATACGTGTATGTTTCCTGCTTTAAACTCGCTCATAATGGCTTGTTTTTCAGCTGATTTCATTCGCCCATGTACTAAGCCTACGTTTAGCTCTGGTAGCGCTTCTTTTAACTGTAGTGCACTATCTTCGGCGGCTTGGCATTGCAGTACTTCAGATTCATCAATCAGTGTACACACCCAATAAACTTGGCGGCCTTGCTCGTTACACGCTAATTTAACGCGGGCAATAATATCGTCTCTGCGAGTATCAGGAAGTGCCACTGTTGTGATTGGCGTACGCCCAGGTGGCAGCTCATCAATCACAGAGGTTTCTAAGTCGGCATAGGCGGTCATAGCGAGTGTACGTGGAATGGGTGTTGCGGTCATGACTAGTTGATGAGGGTAACAATCACCAAACTTACCTTTTTCACGCAGTGATAAACGCTGGTGGACACCAAAGCGGTGTTGCTCGTCAATAACGATAAGCACTAAGTTATTAAACTTAACTTCATCTTGAAATAAAGCGTGAGTACCTACAATCATTTGCGCTTCACCAGAGGCTATTTTTTCAAGTGTTGCTACGCGCTCTTTGCCTTTTGTTTTACCGCCAAGCCAAGCAACTGTTATACCTAGTTGATTAAACCACGTTGTAAAATTAACACCATGTTGCTCTGATAAAATTTCAGTAGGAGCCATTAAAGCGACTTGAAAGCCCTGCGCAATGGCTGTTAGTGCACTAAGTGCTGCTACTAGGGTTTTACCTGAGCCTACATCGCCCTGTACTAAACGCATCATGGGATACGCGTGTTGCATGTCACCTTTAATCTCAGCAACTACGCGGCTTTGCGCATTTGTGGGTGCAAAAGGAAGCTGCTCTAAAAATTGGCTTTCTAATGTGTTTACTGGATTTAATGCCACGGCTTTAACTTGTTGCCCTTGCTCTCGCACTTTTAATAAGCTGAGGTTTTGAGCAAGTAACTCCTCGAATACAAGGCGCTGTTGAGCAGGGTGAGTACCTTGCTCTAATGCAGTTACATCAACATCATTTGGTGGGCGGTGCAGTAATAATAAGGCGTCACTTAGCGGCATATTTGATGGCTGCCACTGTGAAGGCAGTAGTTCTTCTACTGAGTATTTATTTAGTAAATCAATAGCCTGTTCGCTTAAAGCTCTAATCGATAGTTGCTTCAAACCTTCGGTTGTTGAATAAACGGGCGTTAATGTTGTCGCTACCGGCTGCTCGTTAGAGGTATCGCTGATGCTGTATTCAGGATGACTCATTTCAAAGCCAACACGGCCACGGCGCACTTCACCAAAACAACGTATTATTTTACCAGCGCTAAATGCGTTTTTTTGTGCGGCGGTAAAATTAAAAAATCGTAATGTTAGTCTGCCAGTACCATCATTGATTTGGCAAACAAGCATACGCCTTTTACCAAACGTAATTTGGCTTGTTTCAATTGTTGCTTCAACACTCACGTGGCTGTGCAGTGACAACTCATTAATCGCGTATAAGCGAGTGCGATCTTCATAGCGAAGTGGCAAATGAAAAAGCATATCTTGCACAGTTAAAATACCTAGCTTTGACAAACGCTCAGCCATTTTTGGGCCGACCCCTTTGAGCTCTGTAATTGGGTATTGATTTAAGCTAGGTTTAGACAAATTATATCAATCTTATTATTTGTGAATAAGTTAAGTGTACTTACAGAGCTTTAGTCCATCAAGTATGTTTTAAAGCTTGCCAAAATTGCTCGTCAGCGACTATTTCGCCGTTTTCATCAAGTGCAGGATAAGGTAATTTTTTTTGTTTACACAGCCTTGCGATAATAGGGTGGCAGCCTTCAAAGTAAAGTGGATGTTTAACTTCGGCGCTCAACATATCTCTATTATATAAACCAGCCAGCTCGCGTTGGCGCTGTGCTTCAAACAATATTAGCGCAGCAGCAACTGAAACATTTAGCGATTGCACCATGCCTTGCATTGGAATAATAATATTTTGATCGGCATATTCTAGGGCTTTTTCTGATATCCCTGTTTTTTCTTGTCCAACAATAATAGCCGTTGGCTTGGTGTAATCTACTTCTCTAAAATCAACGGCATCTTCTGATAAGTGAGTTGCTAATATTTGTATTTCTGGATTGCGTTCACGCATTGCAGTAACAGCATCATCAATATTTCTATGTAAGTGCGTCTCTAGCCAGTTTTTACTGCCGCCTGAGGTATTGTTTGTTAGCCATTTTTGCTTTTCAGGCCATACAGCATGTACGTGATGGCAACCAACCGCATCAGCACTTCGTACTATTGCAGATAAGTTATGGTGTTTGTGCACGTCTTCTAAGCACACGGTTAAGTCTGTTTGACGGCGCGAAAGTACGTCTTCGATTCTTTGATAGCGAGTTTGCTGCATGGTTATCCTCTTTTTTCGGCAATTATACGAGATTTTTGCAGTTAAGGCATTACCGTACGGCTAATTGGATTTTGTAGAGAAATAAGAGTTTCTGTTGACTGAATAGCTTCTATTGCCTGTATTTTATTAATCAGCACATCTTGTAAGTGATCAATGGACTTTGTCATTACCTTTATAAATATACTGTAGTTACCTGTTGTGTAATAAGCCTCTACCACTTCCTCCAATGCTTCTAGCTTTATAAGCGTTTGTGGGTAATCACGTGCGTTATTTAAATTAATACCTATAAAGCAACACACATCGTAGCCTAGCTGTTTAGTATTAATCGTTAATTGGGTGCCTGTAATGATCCCTGCTTGCTTCATTTTTTCAATTCTTACGTGAATTGTCCCTGCGCTTACATTAAATCTTTTTGCTAATTCGGCGTACGCAGTACGGGCATTTGCCATTAACGCATGAAGTATCTGTTTATCGAGATTATCGATTAAATAATTTTCCATTATATTTTTCTCATAAAATTATCGAATATATGATTTTTATACCACTTAATTGATGGTTTTAATATGTTAAAGCTATTTTTGTTGTGGGATATTGAATTAATACATCAAATCGTTACATTAACCTCATTAAAGGCGCTCATTAGGGCGCTTTTTATCAATTAAGCAAGTAACAATAACTGGGAATGAGGCCAATTATTATGAGTTCACACTATGTGCAGCAACAGCAGCAAATAAGTAAAGTTAAGCATTTTTTTTCACAGCAACTTGAAACCCAACTTGGGCTGGTTGAGGTTCAAGCCCCTATTTTGGCTAAAGTAGGTGACGGCACGCAAGATAACTTAAGCGGCCATGAAAACGCAGTTGCTGTAAATGTGAAAGCGATTACAGATAGCCGCTACGAAGTGGTGCATTCACTGGCTAAGTGGAAACGTAAAACACTCGCAACTTATGGCTTTGGTGTTGGTGAGGGTATTTATACTCAAATGAAAGCTTTGCGCCCAGATGAAGATTCATTAAGTCCTATTCATTCTGTATATGTTGATCAATGGGATTGGGAAAAAGTAATTAACGAAACCACAGAGCGTTCGCTGGCGACACTAAAGCAAACTGTTCAATCTATTTATAAAGGGATAAAAGAGACGGAAGCTTTTGTAAGTGAGTCTTATGGTTTGACGCCTTTTTTACCGAGCGATATTAAGTTTGTGCACAGTGAAGAGCTACGTAAAATGTACCCTGACTTTAGCGCTAAACAGCGCGAAAAAGCCATTGCACAAGAATATGGTGCTGTATTTTTAATTGGTATTGGTGGCGCGCTTGGTGATGGCAAAATCCATGATGTAAGAGCCCCAGATTACGATGATTGGTCTACGCCGACATGCGAGCAATACATGGGTTTAAATGGTGATATTTTAGTATGGAACCCAGTACTTGAAGACGCCTTTGAAATTTCATCAATGGGTATACGTGTAAGTCCTGAGGTTTTAAAAGCGCAGTTAAGGGTTACTGGAGATGAAGACCGCTTAGAGTTTGATTGGCATAAAGCGCTACTACAAAGTAAATTTCCGCAAACAATTGGCGGTGGAATAGGGCAGTCGCGCTTGGCTATGCTCTTGCTACAAAAGCAGCATATTGGTCAAGTACAAGTGGGTGTATGGCCGCAGCAAACACATGCTGAGGTAAGCGGTTTACTTTAAATGTGAATAAATTTGAGTGCTCAATAGAGCACTCAGTTATTAGCTTGTTTTGAACTCTATTTCAATTTTGTTATTCAAAAGTTTAACGTTGCACGGAGGGTAATTGCGGATTGTTTTGAGTACTTTATCAAAAATATGAATTTCTACACCTGAATGCAAAACAGAATTCACCGCTAAATTAGCGTCGTTAAGTAAATCGTGTAAGTCGTGATCTAAGTTTGAAAGACGTTTTTCTAATTGCTCTGCCTGCTCACAATAATGCTTTTGAGTAGCACCAATTTTAGTAATTAATATTTTTTTCTTTTCGGCATCTTTCACTAAATCAGTTTTTTCTAGCGCTGCTTGCAACGTGTCTAGCTGTGCATCTGTTTTAGCTAAGTCTTTAAAGCAATTATCAGTATCTGCTGTTATTTCGGCGCCAGAAGCCGCTAGGTTAATAATCATTTTAGCGCCTGATTCATTCCCAATTTCGCCAGCAATGAGAGTTGTTGCATCAAGTATTTCGCCACCAAATATTTTACCCTTAGGTAAGTCGGATTGACCAACTTGCAGTAAGCGTTTAGCTTTCATTACACAGTGGCTTGTTTGGCGATCAATAAAAATATTATTTGCTTCTAGGTAGCAATACTGTGAATGAGAGACGTGAATATCACCTCGTGCAATAAGCTTACAAGACAGGGATTGTTCGTCGGCTTTTTGATGGCCAATAATGCCTTGTTTAACGGTGATGTTTCCGCCTGCGGTAAGCTCTCCTGATTCAACCGTGCCAAATATAGTAATATCGCCTTTGGCTGTTACTTTCATTCCAGGGTCTATATTGCGGGTAACAATAACACTGCCTTGAAAGTCAATGTGGCCGCTTTTTACGTTTACATCTGAAATGGTAAAAATATCGTCGACACGCATACCATTATTAATTTCAACCGGAACACCTGCAATAGTAGAGACTAGTTCAAGCGGATTCAGCTTTGATATTTCGGTGCCTTCGCCTGCCACTAATTGTTTATTTTCTCCGGGTTTTGCGGTCAGTATGTCACCTATTACGGTGAAGCCTTCTTTACCAGGGGTTGCTGGTTGTTGGCGAATAAGCACAGAGCCTGGCTCTACGCTTGCAAGCTTGCCAAAGTCGCGCATGTCCACGCTGCCATCTTCTTTGAGCTTGGGAGTTTTTAAACGGTCTTTTAAAGTCTCTACAGTTGTTATTAGTTTAGTGGCCAAACCATCACTTGGTAGTCTGCCTTTAGCTAATACTCCCTTAACAACAGAACCCGCTGTATGCTCAAACTGTTTTTGTAGTAGCAACTCTAAAAATACTTGCTTATAGCCACGCACAATTCCTGCTTTAACGAGTTGTTTTTTTGCATCTTCTAAACTTAATAATTTTCCGCCTTGGGCAAGGGTTAGCTCGCCAATGGCCAGCATTTTATCGTCGCTAATTGTTACATTTAAAGTGGCATTGTGTTTTGTTGCTACAACCAGAGTGTGTTGTGTGTTTTCGTTTTTAAAAAAATCATTAATAGCGTCATGATCTATTTTGCAGTCGCAAAAAGCTGACTTTTCGAGAGCCTCTAAAATAAATGCAGCGCTGGGAGGAATATGTTCTTTTACATCAAGTAAAACATTTCCATTGTTAGCAAGCTTAAACACGAGTTAATCCTTTTTTACTACTTAAGTTAAGTTTGTTTTGTAAAACACAACTACAGATTCACAGATTGCTAGAAATTCACTTATGAGTCAAGAAGTCACAGAGAACGAAGTGCTAAGAGGGAAAGAAAGGCTATAGAGAGGCTCTATAGCCTGTAATACTTAATTGGTAGAAGGAAGTTCCATTATTCCATCTATTTCAACTTGTGCACCTTTTGGAAGTGCACGAACACCTAATGCAGCCCTCGCTGGGTAAGGTTGCTTAAAGTATTGGCTCATCACTTCATTTACAGTCGCGAAGTTAGACAAATCAGTTAGATAAATATTTATTTTCACTAAATCTTGAATTTGCCCGCCTGCTTTTTCACATACCGCAGTGATATTTTTAAATACCTGATGCGTTTGCTCACTAAAGTCTTCTGAAATCATTTCCATCGTTTCTGGCACTAATGGAATTTGACCAGATAAATAAACAGCGGTGCCTACTTTAACTGCTTGGCTGTAAGTGCCAATGGCAGCAGGTGCTTTGTCGGTAGAGATAAATGCTTTATTCATGTGTTTCCTATTTTACTTTTTACGATAGACTTTTTGTACATCAGGCATAACGCGAATGCGGCGCATAATGTTAGCAACGTGGATACGGTTTTTAACGGTAACCCCTAAATCTATCACGTATAAATTACTTTCTTTTTCATCGGTGGTAATTTCTACAATATTGGCTTGGGTTGTAGTAACAACATTGGTTAATTTAGCCAGGGCCCCTTGATGATTAATAATTTCAACTCTCAGAGCTGCAATATATTCTTTCTCTGGGTTATCGTCCCATTTTACAACTAAGTATTTAGAGCGCTCATTTTCCCAGCCACGGATGTTTTTACATTCTTGGCGGTGAACGGTCAGGCCCTTACCTTGGCTTACATGAGCTGTAATAGCATCGCCAGGTACAGGTCGGCAACACTTAGAGTAGTTAACTAGCATGCCCTCAGTACCAATAATGGTCGCTTTGGCTTGGCTGGTAATATCAGTTAAGTCGTCACTGTCATTTTGTAATAGGCGTTTGGCAATTAACATGCTCATTAGGTTACCAGAGCCAATTTCTACAAGTAATTCAAGAAGCGTTGTTAGTTCTTGCTCCTCAAGTACTCTTGCTATATTTTCATCAGCAATGCTATCTAGTTTGTTTTCACCTAATGCTGAATCAAGTAAGCGGCGCCCTAAAAGCATAGCTTCTTCATGATGCTGGCTTCTAAGGTAATTACGAACGCCCAAACGCGCTTTACCAGTAACAATAAAGTTTAGCCATGTTGCATTAGGGTGGGCACCTGAGCTTGTTATTATCTCTATAGTTTGCCCTGTATCTAAGGGCCTACTTAAAGGGTGCGGCTTGCGATTAACGCGCGCGCCTACGCAGGTGTTGCCTACATCTGTATGCACGGCATAAGCAAAATCGACTGCGGTAGCACCCATCGGTAGCTCAACAATACGCCCATCTGGTGTAAATACGTAAATTTCTTCTGGGAATAGCTCAGTTTTTACATTTTCAATAAATTCAAATGATGAACCCGCACTTTGCTGAAGCTCTAATAAGCTCTGCATCCATTGGCGAGCACGTTGCTGCGAAGTATTACCTGCGCCATCACCTGCTTTTTTATACATCCAATGCGCCGCTACACCTTTGTCGGCCATATGATCCATATCGTGAGTACGAATTTGAATTTCAACAGGTATACCGTGTGGGCCAACTAATGAAGTATGAAGCGATTGGTAACCGTTTGTTTTTGGTACTGCAATATAATCTTTAAAGCGTGTTTCAATAGGTTTATAAAGGCTATGAGCTACACCTAATACACGATAACACGTATCCATAGAGTCAACTGCAATTCTAAACGCGTAAATATCCATAACTTCGTTAAATAGCAGTTCTTTATTAAGCATTTTTTTATAAATACTATATAAATGTTTTTCACGGCCTGACACAGTTGCTTTAATGCCTGATTCTTCAAGACGTGCTTCTATTTCATGCTGGATATTAGTAATAACTTCTTTGCGATTACCGCGTGCTTTAGCAACTTCCGATTTAAGTGCGCGATGACGCATAGGATATAAAGCTTGAAAACCTAAGTCTTCAAGTTCATTTTTAATATCGTGAATACCTAAGCGGTTTGCAATTGGTGCGTAAATTTCTAGTGTTTCACGCGCTATTCTGCGGCGCTTATCTGGGCGCAATGCGCCTAAAGTACGCATGTTATGTGTTCTATCAGCAAGCTTGATTAAAATGACTCGAATATCCTGAGTCATTGCCATAATCATTTTGCGGTAGTTTTCAGCTTGGAATTCTTTTTTATCTTTAAAGCTAAGCTTATCGAGCTTACTCACACCTTCAACTAGCTCTGCAACAGTTTCGCCAAATATCTCGGCTAAATCTTGTTGACTAAAATCAGTATCTTCAATTACATCATGCATTAGCGCGGCCATGAGTGTTTCATGATCAAGATGCATGCCTGCAAGAATTTGGGTTACTTCTACTGGGTGCGTTATGTAAGGTTCGCCACTCGAGCGAGTTTGTCCTTCATGGGCCTCTCGGGCTACCACGTAAGATTTTTGAACCAGCTCTACATCAGCAGCGGGCAAGTATTCTGAGATTTTCTTTTTAAGACCTTCAAAAAGATACATTCACACTCCAATGTTCTAGGGCCTGTTGACCTTTCAGGATTAAAATTTGTTCAATCTAGGGGCGATTTAATCGCGGCGCGAGGTTTTTAGCCTAGCGGGCTAAGCAAAAATCGAGCAACAAAGAGTAAAGTGCCCCTAGGCAGAACCCTTTAGGCAGCGCATATTTTGCATTTATGCTGCGTTATCGCCTATTTATGGGGAATAACCACACTACATAGGCTCTGCCTTGCCTAAATACCAAACATACTACTGCAAATTTAACCTCGAAAGATAAACAGCCCTAGTGAAGCAAATTAGGTAAGCTACGAATATACGATGAAAAGAGAGGATTGCCAACGGCTATAGTAGAAATACTGCGCCGTTGGCTAAATCAGACCGGGAGGTCGATTATTGGTTGCCACCAACAATAGCGGCAACAGCAGCTAATTCAGCTGCTTCTTGGTGTTGTTGTTCTTCACGGTCAATTAAGTCCATTGAAGAGCTATCAACTAAACCTAGTTCAATTTCACGTAAAGCAACTACCGTTGGCTTATCGTTTTCAGGGTCTACTAGTGGAGTTTTACCACCAACAGCAATTTGGCGGGCACGACGAGCCGCAACTAAAATTAAGTCAAAACGATTACCAACTGCATCTACTGCATCTTCAACTGTTACGCGGGCCATCACAGCACTCCAAAAATAATTTAAATCAAAGACGTAGTTTACTGCAAGCAGCCACTTTCGCCAATAGCCAGTGTTCAATTTTTATCAGTTTTACTTGTCTAAGCCTGATTTAAATAGACTTAAATTATTTAAGCAGGCTATTTAGTAAAACTTGATGGCGTTCTTCTTGCGCTTTTAGGGTTAAGCGCTGAGCCATTACAATCACTTCTATGTCGCCAAGCGCAGTCTCAAAGTCATCATTAACAATTACATAGTCGTATTCGTTATAATGTGATGTTTCAGATTGTGCTTTTGCCATACGAGAGGCAATAACCTCAGCCGAATCTTGGCCACGATTATTTAAGCGTTGCTCTAACTCTTCTTTTGAAGGAGGTAGTATAAAAATAGTTTTTACGCTTGGCATTATTTCGCGCACTTGTTGCGCGCCTTGCCAATCAATATCTAAAAACACATCAATACCCGCATCAAGTTGCGACTCAATAGCCTGCTTTGATGTGCCGTAGTAATTGTCAAACACTTGGGCCCATTCAAAAAAGTCATCTTTGGCAATAAGCGCTTTAAACTCATCTGTAGATGCAAAGTGATAATGCACACCATTTTCTTCGCCTGGGCGAGGGGCGCGAGTTGTATGTGATACAGATACTTTCATATCAGCGTGCTTTTTTAATAACGCATTGATTAAGCTTGATTTACCAGCACCTGAAGGGGCTGATAAAATAAATAAGTTACCGCGAGTTTGTGCCATGCTTTTCTCTACCTAAAAATAAACAGGCTTGGATTACAAGTAAACCAAGCCTTTAATTAACTGCATTGTACTTTAATTAGCTCACCTTGCTCAAGTTAGACGTGCTCAAGTGAGCCATGCCCAAATTGAAGTGGGAGTGTTAGACTTTAAATAAAATTGCAATTTAAAATTGCCTACAGAACTAGCCGCTAGATATAAGTATTTGATAAGGTGAAGTATCACCTATTAAAGGAGCCTTTATGCTTAATAAAACCTTATTTACCGCACAACAAGTAAGAGATAATGAAGCTTTAGCGGCTAAAAATAGTCATTGCGATTTATTTAACTTAATGCAGCGGGCAGGAGAGGCTGTATATAAGCAATGGCAGTTATTTGATGCACAGCATACATTAGTCATTGTGGGCCATGGTAACAACGCTGGAGACGGTTACGTTGTAGCTAGGCTTATTATGCAATCAGGTAAAAAGGTAACAGTATGCGCTGCTGAACCTGATAAGACATTAAACGGTGATGCTGCAAAAGCGCAGCAGCTATGGATAGAAGCGGGTGGGGTGGTTTCTCATTTTACAAAAGATGCTCTTAATGAGTGCGATATCGTTATTGATGCGCTCCTTGGTACTGGGCTTAATAGCGCCGTACGCGATAATTTTGCGAATATAATTAACGCTGTAAATAACAGTGGTAAGCCCGTAATAAGCATCGATATTCCATCAGGTATTGAAGCAAATACAGGACAGCCTTTAGGGTGCGCAGTACAAGCTACTTCAACCGTTACTTTTGTAGGTATAAAGCAAGGGCTCACAACGACGGCAGGTAAACAATATAGCGGTCAGTTAGTTTTTGATGATTTAGCAATTGGCGATGCGTTTACTTGTATAGCTCAATCATCAGGTACCTTGATAAATATTAATAGCTTTAAAGGAATTGCCACGCGGGCAATCAATAGTCACAAAGGCAGCCATGGCAAGCTTTTATGTGTTGGTGGCAATCAAGGTACTGCAGGTGCAATTAGGTTAAGTAGTGAAGCAGCTCTTAGAACGGGTGCTGGCATGGTAAGAGTGTATACACACGAAAGCTCAATAGCGCCTATTAGCATTGGCAGACCAGAACTTATGGTAAGCAGTAATAACTTACATCAAGCGCTAGAGTGGGCAAGCTGTGTTGTTATTGGACCAGGGCTTGGGCAAAACGAGTGGGCGCAACAAACATTCGATGAAGTAATGCAATATTGCCAAAACAATAAAATGCCATTGGTTATAGATGCAGACGCCCTTAATTTACTGGCTAAGCAAGCTTCATCGTATATGTTAGAGCAATGCGTACTTACGCCACATCCAGGCGAAGCTTCGCGACTGCTAAGTGTTAGTACCAGCGACATAGAATCAGACCGCTTTAATTATGCCCGCCTTTGCGCCAAGCGCTATAACGCGACTTGTGTATTAAAAGGCGCAGGAACATTAATAGCTAATGCCCAGCACACGTGGGTGTGTGAAGATGGCAACCCAGCACTGGCCGTTGGCGGCAGTGGCGATGTACTCACTGGTATTATTGGGGCATTACTTGCTCAAGGTTTAAATATTGATGAAGCAGCACGCTATGGCGTAACACTGCACGCTAAAGCCGGTGATATCGCAAGTGAGCGAGATGGGCAAAGGGGAATGCTACCCAGTGATCTATTCCCAATTGTAAGAGAGTTAGTTAATAAAGTGACGTGAGTTAAAGCGTCACTTTACATAACTAATTATTAGGCTGCAGTAAATCCCATTTTGTACCATATAGGTCTTCAAAAACCACTACGGTGCCATAGGGTTCTACTCTAGGCTCTTCGTTAAATGTAACGCCTTTAGAAAGCATTAAATTATAATCTCGCCAGAAATCATTAGTATGCAAAAATAAAAACACGCGACCACCCGTTTGATTACCAATAGCACTGATCTGTTCGGGTGTTGTGGCTTTAGCAAGTAGTAGATTAGTCCTGCTCGAATTAGCCCTGTTTGAATTTGGAGGTGAAATTAACACCCAGCGTTTACCATCACCTAAATCAGTATCTTCGACTAACTCAAAATTAAGCTTTTGAGTATAAAACTCAATTGCCTCGTCGTAGTCTTTAACAACTAATGCAATGCTGCCGATATGCTGTTGAGCGTTAGTCATGTTTGGTTTACTCCGTACTATTAAATAAATGTGCTTTTTATCATATTAGTTAGCTACTACGCAGGGTATATGCCCGCAGTATGTAATATGTATTAACTTACGAGTTCGTCTTCATCATCTTCATCATCGGGTGGATCACCTGAGTCTTCTTTGCGTTTTCTTTGTTCTTGTTTTGCTTTTTGTACATTTTCGTATGTAGGCGGTGGGATAGGAATAATAGAAATAAGCGGAAAGAATGCTAAAAATAAATAAGCCCCCTTAGACATACTTTTACCCCACGTTACCATTTTCAGCATAGCCCAAACTACGAATGAAAATAACCCAGTCACAAGAGCAACAAAAACAAAGAAGATGAATATTTCGTTATTATTTAATAAATCCATTTAATATAAATCTTAGTTATACGTAACTTAGGTATGGGTATAAATTAAACAATATCAATGATTTTTATACTAAAAAGCAAAAAACCAGCCGAAGCTGGTTTTTTATATAAACAAGGGCTTAAACGGTGATGTTTATCACATCATGCCTTCTAAATCTGCATTGAACCTCTGTGTGTACTGTAAATAAAGGGTTGTGGTATTATTTGTCTCTACATTGGTCTCCACTTTTGGGCATATTCAACAATGGCAGAAGCTAGTAATAACAAATACCTTAAAAAACGTAAGAATCGTGATGTCTGGATGTTTCAAATAAGAATACCTAAGGAAGTTAGGCACTTATATGACGGTAAAGATATTTACGTAAAGTCACTTCAAACGAGCTGCATTAAGACTGCTAGGTTACGTAGAGACAGTTTGTTGGGGCAGTTAGCTGTACAGAAGGAACAAGCTATTGATGGTGGGCGCAGTACCTTTATGAGCTTTTATAATAGCTTAGAGCAAGCAAAGCGTGATGCTAGGGGTGATAAATACGAGGCATATTATCAGCTTGAAGACTCTATTTTGGTTGGAACAGAAGAACACCCAGAGGTACGACAAGAAGCAGCTAAAGCAGTTAAGACTGGGATAATACCTGTAAAATATACCTATTCCATGAGAGAAGCTCTTAATGATTGGCTGCGTAAAAACAAACAGAGAAACCAAGATACTATAGTCAAAATGAAGTCTACTGCTAGTCGTTTCTTGAGGCACCTAAACGTACATGATATGCCACTAATGGGTATTGAAAGAAAGCAGGTGATTAGTTTTATAGACGAACTCATTCAGGAGGTAGCAGTAAGCACAGTTAAGGGTCATTTGAGTAGATTGAAAAGTATCTACGAGCATGCTTGGAGAATTGCAGAAATTGATAAACGCGAGAACCCTTTCGACTCTCACATACTTACTCATTATGAAGAAGACAAGATTGTAGAAAAGAAGCAGCTATTTAGTCGTGAGGAAATTCGCGAAATAATTAGCTGGGCTGACTCAGAAAATGAAGGTATCAAAGCTCTCGTTTATTTAGGTTTATTCACTGGATGTCGCATATCTGAAATATGTGCTGTAACTAAAGATGATGTGTATATCGAGGGTGAGCTAATGGCTTTATATATAAGAAAGGGTAAGACGACCGCAGCGACTAGAACTGTTCCACTTCCTAAGAGGGTTCATGACATCGTAAAGAGGCGTTTAGAGGTCTCTGAAGTAGGTCAAAGCATCATTGGAATGGATGGTAAACAAGCCTCTAGAGTTTTTAGTAACTTTAAATCAGCCAAGGTGACTAAAGACAAGAGTCGAACATTTCATTCGTTCAGGGTGCATATGAGTACGGCCTATCAAAGGGCTGGTATAGACGAAAGCAGCGCCGCATTTGCTGTAGGCCATAAAGGTGGTAAAACAATGACGTATGGCTATTATGCTAAGGGTGAAGAGTTAAAGGTATTATGTCAACATGCTGAGCAAGCGGCAAAAATCATAAAAAGAGACTGGCTGTAATCAAGGAGTTTTCAAAATGGCAAAGCAAGGGATTGAGGTAGATGGGATTGCTTATTCTAGTATCTCTGAAGCATCTGAACAGTACTATCTTAACCCCAAACTAATAGCAGGTCGTTTAAGAAGCGGTTGGTCTACTGAAGAGGCCTTTGAGTTAGTTCCAAGACGCAAGTTAGAGCCTAATAGACGCCAATCTATCTCTGTAAAGGTTAATGGTAAATTAAAAAGCTATTCAACCATTAAGGAGGCCGCTGACGAATACGGGATAGAGCCCAAATTAGTTAGAGCTAGGTTGACTAACTTTAACTGGACTCCTGAAGAAGCATTAGGAATTATTGATCGGGATTCAAAACGTATTGCTCATAATAGGAAAGAAGTTAAATTCTCAATTAATGGAGTTGACTATCACTTTTTATCTATAACAGAGGCTGCTAAATCTCAAGGACTAAACGAGTTCCTTGTTTTCAATAGATTAAATAGTAGAGGATGGTCAATAGAGCAAGCTCTAGAGTTAGCAACACCACCAGCACATACCAAAAAATGCTATGGCTACATTTATTTGATAAAAAACAGCATCAATAGCAAGTATTACGTAGGGCAGACTATGTCGCCAGTTACTAAAAGGTGGAAAAGTCACGTAGGTTTAGCTTTAAAAGGAAAAACCAAAAGCAAGCACACTCTCTCTGCAGCTATTTTGAGATATGGAGCTGATGCCTTTGATATTACAATTATAGATCATGCTGACTCAATCAATGAATTGAATAAACTAGAGAGGTATTGGATTAAGGAATTAAAAACAAAGTACCCTGACGGATATAATCTTAATCGTGGAGGTAGTGGTTTTAGCAAAGGCCGTTCTGTAGCCTTAGAAAACTTAACTTTCCCATCTGTAAGTGAGGCTGCTAGGGCTTACGGTTTTAAGTATACACTTGTTGCTGACAGGCTTCGCTATGGATGGACACTAGAGCAAGCCTTTGAGCTTGCACCACCTCCAGAAACACACAAATTTGCTGGAAGAAAATTTACAATCAAAGATTCAGGAAATATGCTTACCTTTAATTCTGTTGGTGAATTAGCAAGTAGTTATAACCTTCCCACTGCAAGAGTTCTACAACGGCTAGTTAAGCTGAACTGGACACCTGAGCAAGCTGTAGGTTTGGTAGAACCACCCAAATGGGTGCATCCAATGCATTCATTTCAATTAGAGATAAATGGTAAAATTCGAAGGTTTAAGTCTAAAGCTGAAGCTGCTGCATTTCATGGATTTGATAGGTGGGAAACTATTAGAAAAAGGCTCTCAAGAGGGTGGACTCTAGAGCAATCTTTAGGTTTGGAGACACCTCCCATAAATAAACATGCTACTAAAGTAATTGACGTTGAAATAAACGGTAACAAAGTAAAATACTCTTCAATGAGCAAAGCTGCTGAGGCAAATGGTGTATGCTTCAAAAGAGTCAGCGCAAGATTAAAATTAGGTTGGAGTTATGAAGAAGCTCTTGAGATCCGTCCAAGATCTAAAAGTTGATTTGTATTCATTTGCCTATACCTAAACAGGTATGGTCATAACGTGATCAAACAGTACCTGTTAGGGTTTACTTTAAATTAAGACCACATTATTATTTCCCGCCTCTTAGAATTAAACGAGTACAGGATTTGGCACACATAGCTTATATGAGGGTCTCTTCTACAGACCAAAACACGGAACGACAACTTGCTGACGTAGAGATCAGTTTTACAAAGAAGTTTGTTGATAAATGTAGTGGCGGCTCTGCTCAACGACCAGCCTTAAATGAGCTAAAGGAATACATCAGGGAAGGTGACACTGTACATATCCATAGCATTGATAGACTTGCACGTAACCTCTTAGACTTGAAGCAGATTGTTACTGATTGGAATGGTAGAGGGGTCAAAGTGAAGTTTCATAAGGAAGGCCTCTGTTTTAAAGCTGGTGGCTCTGACCCAATGTCTGAGTTAATGCTGAGTATGTTGGGGGCAGTTGCTCAATTCGAGTTATCTATGATTCAAGAGAGAAGGCAGGAAGGCATCGAAAAAGCCAAGGCTGCTGGTAAATACCGTGGCCGTCCTACCAATAAGACTAACCACCAGCAAATCAGGCTATTACGCTCTCAGGGTATATCTTTGCGTAAAATAGCTAAAGAGGTTGGTGTTTCCCTTTCCACAGTACAAAGAGCTCTAGAAGCGACAGAGAAGCCTTAATGAACCAATACATGTCTGATAGTGGTTTTATAGACATTAACCCAAGAGAAGTGATTTTAGACCCTGCTATGCAAGGGCGAGACACTAATTTAATTAGAGATAAGAACACAAGACGCGCTCAAGAGCTTAAGCAAGAGAGCCAATCAAAAGAAATCTTAGACGACCTTCACAATGGAGTAGGAATAAAGCAACCAATAACTGTGTTTGAGGTTTCTGGAAAGAAGCTTGTTATAGATGGTTTTCATCGTATTAGTGCATCCTTAGAGTACATGGACAAAGCTAAATGTGATGATTTTAGGGTAAAAGCTAGGCTAATTAGAAACAGAACATACACGGAGGCTTTTCTTGCGGCTCAAGAAGTTAACCAAGGGCATGGTGTTGGGGTTACTAAGGACGAAGTCAATCAGTCTAAGTTTAGATCATTAGTAATAGCTGGAAAATATGATTACAGTGTTAGTGAGCTTACAAAGCTTATTGGCTGCAGTCGAGGACAAGCAAACCATGTAATGAGAGCCCTTAGAGCTTGTGCAGAAGCTATTCAAGGTGAGCTGGAAGATTATAGCTCTCTTGATAGTTTTACCCGTCAGCTACAAAAAAACCTCGAGAATAGATATACAGAAGCAGCTAAAAGCTCCACTTGGGATGCAAGAGGGTTTCCAAAGATTAGAAGGCTCTCTGATATTGTCTCAGGAAAAAGCTACACCCCTAAGGATATGGATAATGAAGAATACAGACATTATCTAATAGAAGAGGCATATACCAAGATAGATAGTCTAATAGAATCTGTAGGTGAAGATAACTTTAGGGAAGCCCTACGTAAAACTGCTAGAGGCTCTACCCTTGGGATTTCTATTACCAGAAGGGATAAATGGCTTGAGCAAGCAGGAACGTTAGAGAGTGACGAAGCGCCTGATAATTGGGATGGCGTATCAATACCTGATAGCTCATATGACGCCTTTTAGATGTCGTTGAATAGCCATCAAAGGAAGACCGCACATAGTCTTTATAAGGAAATAGAGCCTAATGTACACATGTGTACAGTGTGGTTTCCTTGGTGTACACAACAGGTTTACAGGTAAGTTAAATCAACATGCTAAGCGAAGTCTAGTCGAAAGTATGAACTCTCTATGTAGCTCAAATAGTTCTGTTGCTAAGTCATTTAGCTCACTAATTTGCTCACTAACATTATCTGGCCAGTCGTATGAACCTCTGTATCTATCTGGAATACAAGAGAACACATCGCCATTACCAATAGGATAAGACTTAACAGCGAGGGTATAAATAAAATGCTTTACCTTACCTAAAAAATGACTTCTTTTAGACTCAAGCTCTTCATCTAAGAAGGATTTTTGAGCGTTGTCCCACGTATTAACAAACTTCTCTAAAGAATCAAAACTACCTCTATAATGAGCATTACCAAAGTCATGGTCTTTTAATGTGCATACATCAAGGCCATCTGCAGGTAATAAAGCAGCGAATTCTATAAATAATTTTTTATCTACATCTATTTGAGCCTGTTTCTTATTTTGAGATAGTTGCTCAGTCATATATATGAGGACTCGATAAGCAATATTGTGTAGTAGGGCTAAAAAGATTAAACCAAACCCTAAAGAATAATCAGCTGTACTGTTTTGCAAATCTGATAGGGTATAAGGAATACCAGAGTTTAAATTAAAGGTATCTACCAGCCAATTGTAAAATAGGTGTTTAAAAGGGGTTGGGGTTAAAATGATTGCTGCTCCAGTACCCCCAATGAACCAAGTGAGTTTGTTAGAAAAGTCTGGGAATAGCCATTTTTTCCATATGATTTCTTTAACTTCCTTTTTGTTATACACCATAGCTCCAATATGAATATGACTTTTATAGCTAAGCTTAACGCACTTATCATACTTGCTCTACATTTATAAAAAAACAGATAAATATAAAACACGTTTTTTTTAAGCGTAGTGAGTCGATGCAATCGCAAAGGTGGTTTAGTACCCCTAATACTCCCCCCTATGGCTTAATATATGTAGTGAGCTAATCTAAATAATTTAAAAGAAGGTCTGAAGAAGTAGTTTTATTTGCTAGGTAGAATAGGAAAGTAGGGCAGGTGTATACCTAAGTATACAAAAGGGTTTATCCATGTCTCTACATATGTCTCTACGCAGAGTGGATAAACCCTTATAAATCAATGGTTAATATGGGTTGTGATGATTACATCATTCCGCCCATACCACCCATTCCGCCCATGCCACCCATATCAGGTGCACCAGCAGATTCGTCTTTAGGGATTTCAGCTACCATTGCTTCAGTAGTGATCATTAGACCCGCAATAGACCCAGCAAACTGTAGCGCAGAGCGTGTTACTTTAGTTGGATCTAGGATACCCATTTCAATCATGTCGTTGTATTCGCCCGTTGCTGCGTTGTAACCGTAGTTACCATCGCCGCCTTTAACTGCGTTAATTACAACTGATGCTTCGTCGCCTGCGTTAGTTACGATTTGACGAAGTGGCGCTTCCATCGCACGAAGTGCAACTTTAATACCGTGGTTTTGATCTTCGTTGTCGCCAACTAAATCAACTAGCTTGCTAGCAGCACGTACAAGTGCAACACCGCCGCCAGGTACTACGCCTTCTTCAACCGCTGCACGAGTTGCATTTAATGCATCTTCAACGCGGTCTTTTTTCTCTTTCATTTCGATTTCAGTAGCAGCACCTACTTTGATAACTGCAACACCGCCAGCTAGTTTAGCCATGCGCTCTTGAAGTTTTTCTTTATCGTAGTCAGATGTAGCTTCTTCAATTTGTGCTTTAATTTGAGAAACACGACCAGTAATACCCGCTTCTTCTCCAGCACCGTCAATGATAGTTGTATCATCTTTAGTGATAATTACGCGTTTAGCTGTACCTAGGTCTTCAACTGTTGCTTTTTCAAGCTCTAAGCCGATTTCTTCAGAAATAACAGTACCGCCAGTTAATACAGCGATATCTTGTAGCATTGCTTTACGACGATCGCCAAAGCCAGGTGCTTTAACAGCTGATACTTTAACAATACCGCGCATGTTATTAACTACTAATGTAGCTAGTGCTTCGCCTTCAAGGTCTTCTGCAATGATTAGTAGTGGTTTGCTTGCTTTAGCAACCGCTTCTAATGTTGGTAATAATTCGCGGATGTTAGATATTTTTTTATCTACAAGTAGAATAAATGGGTTATCTAGCTCAACAGTGCCTTTTTCTGGGCTGTTGATAAAGTAAGGAGATAAGTAACCACGGTCAAACTGCATGCCTTCAACAACATCTAGTTCGTTTTCAAGTGATTGACCTTCTTCTACAGTAATAACACCACTGTTGCGGCCTACTTTTTCCATTGCTTGTGCAATGATGTCGCCAATCTCTTGATCAGAGTTAGCTGAAATAGTACCTACTTGTGCAATTGCTTTAGTATCAGAACAAGGAACAGATAACGCTTTAAGCTCTGCAACAGCAGCAATAACTGCTTTATCGATGCCGCGCTTAAGATCCATTGGATTCATGCCTGCTGCAACAGCTTTAAGGCCTTCATTAACAATAGACTGTGCAAGTACTGTAGCGGTAGTTGTACCATCGCCGGCTGCATCATTTGCTTTAGATGCAACTTCTTTAACCATTTGTGCGCCCATGTTTTCAAACTTGTCTTCAAGTTCGATTTCTTTTGCTACAGATACACCATCTTTAGTGATAACTGGAGAGCCAAATGATTTGTCTAGTACAACGTTACGGCCTTTAGGACCTAATGTAACTTTTACTGCGTTTGCCAGGATGTTTACGCCAGTTAGCATTTTAGCGCGTGCGTCACCTGCAAAAAGTACTTCTTTTGCTGCCATGTTTTAAATTCCTCTAAATTCTTAAATGTTTATAAACGAAAAGTAGGTTTAGCCTACAATGCCTAAAATATTATCTTCACGCATGATCAGGTACTCTTGACCTTCGATCTTTTCAACTTTTTCAACATATGAGCCAAATAACACAGTGTCACCGGCTTTAACTTCTAACGCTCTCACGTCACCGTTATCTAAAACGCGACCATTACCTACGGCTACAACTTCTCCGCGAGTTGATTTTTCAGCTGCAGAGCCAGTTAATACAATACCGCCAGCAGATTTTGTTTCTTCTTCTAGACGTTTAACGATTACGCGATCTTGTAAAGGACGAATGTTCATGTTTTTTAGTTCTCCTAACAGTTTCTGAACAGTACAGAAAAAAGCTTTTCTAATTTGCATTCATTAATGGGGGTAGAGTGTAAAATTCCAAGAGAAAAAATGATAAATTTTTAATCTTTTCGCTCATATTCGCCATCAATAGTCGTTGGTCGTTCCATTTGCCCTTGCTCTCGTTCAGCATGTTGCTGCCCAGCAAACGGCGATGGCCCTTGTTGCCTACCTGCGCTCATTCTAACCGTTGCTTGGCTAGCAAGGCCTGCGGCCAGTTTGTTACGAATTGCAGGCGTTAATAATAGTAACCCAAACACGTCGGTCATAATGCCAGGGGTAAGTAATAATACCCCTGCAATTACAACGCATATTCCGGTAAATAATTCTTTGGCTGGCATTTGCCCTTGCGCCATTTGCGCTTGTACGTTTTGCAGCGCACCCATACCTTGTGTTTTAACCATTTTGGCACCTAAAATCGCGGTAATAACAACAAGTGCAATTGTTGCAAATCCGCCAATCACATCGCTTACTTGAATCAGTAAGGCGATTTCGATAATAGGGATGATGATAAACAACACAAATAAAAATCTAAACATAGCGCTCTCTAAATAATGACACTCAAAAGAGTTGATGAAATATAAATGAGGGTGACTAGGTCTCTTTTCAAGGTTAGGGCATAGGTATAGTCATTTTACTGATATTCAAGCGTCTACACATTGTATCGGCTATCAGATACTATGAAGCTAGACACTGTCCAATAAGTATAGGTTCATAATGACTACGCATTTTAAAATGATTTTTACGACCTGCAAAGACGAAGCAGAAGCACGCAGCCTAGCAAGGGCGTTGGTAGAAAAAAAGCTAGCAGCTTGTGTAAATATTTTACCTAACATGGGCTCTATTTATATGTGGGAGGGCGAAGTAGCAGAAGCAACTGAAGCCAAGCTACTTATAAAAACAAAAGCAGATAAAATGAACGATGTGTTTTTAACAATAAAAGAGCTACATAGCTACGAAGTGCCGGAGATTCAGGTTGTAGAAGTTTCAACTGGTAATTTGGCGTATTTTAATTGGATGGACGAGGTACTGAATTAATGCGTTTTTTCTTTTTATTGTTGGTTACATTATTAACCGTACCCGTAAAGGCTGCGACTAATAATGTGCTTGGTGATCTACTTGGGCCTCCGCAACAGACTTTTTTACCTGTAGACCAAGCGTTTGTTTTTGATTTTGACCAACAAGGCAGTACCTTGTTTGTAGGTTGGGATATAGCACCAGACTATTATTTATATAAAAAGAAAATAGAAATTATCGCCAAAGGTGCAAACATTCAAGTAGGCGACTCCGGCAGTGGCGAAATTATTGAAGATGAATTTTTTGGTAAAACAGAGGTTTTTTTTAATTCCGCGAGTGTTATTAGTAAGCTAAGTAATGTAACCGAAGGCGCTGTGGTTAAAGTTCGTTACCAAGGCTGTGCAAAAGCAGGGCTTTGCTATCCACCAGAAGTAATCAGCATCCCACTTAGTGTTATTAGTGGCGCACAGGTTAAAAATGTAGATAAAAATAGCGCCACCGATGAAGCGGCAACAGCGCAAAGTACATTTGCAGCACTCAACGAGCCAACTACTGAACCTACAACAAATTCGGATGATACCGAAAAAGACCTTACTTTTACTGAACAATTAGCAAGTCAGGGCTTAATAACTAATTTACTCATATTTTTTGTTGTTGGTGTAGGCCTTGCTTTCACGCCTTGCGTATTCCCAATGTTTCCTATTTTGTCGAGCTTAATTGCGGGTCAGCAAAACCTTTCAACTAAAAAAGCGTTTGCGTTGTCATTTGTATATATACAAGGCATGGCAGTTACCTATGCAGCACTAGGCTTAGTTGTTGCGGCGCTTGGTGGGCAAGTGCAGGGGTATTTACAGCATCCATTTGTATTAGTTAGCTTTAGTTTACTATTTGTATTATTGGCTATGTCGATGTTTGGTTGGTACGAAATTAAATTGCCAAGCAGTATGATGAGCAAGCTAACTCAGGTAAGTAACAATCAAAAAGGCGGCAACTACGTTGGCGTATTTTTAATGGGCGTACTGTCGGGGCTAATTGCATCACCGTGTACTACAGCGCCACTGTCGGCGGCGCTCTTATTTGTTGCGCAAAGTGGTGATTACTTAGTAGGTGGGTTAACGCTATACGTGCTTAGTTTAGGTATGGGGTTACCACTTTTATTACTTGGTACATCTGGCGGTAAGTTGCTTCCTAAAGCAGGTGGTTGGATGGAGCAAGTTAAAACTTTGTTTGGCTTTGTAATGCTTGTTGTGCCGCTTATATTACTTGAGCGCCTAATCAGCGCCGACATTATATTATTAATGGCAGGTGTGCTTGCATTAGCAACAGCACTTTACCTACATCACTGGCAAAGTAGCCAAACACAAAGCAAGTTAAAAACTGCATTGTGGTTTGCTGCAACGCTATTAGTTATGACAGGGTTTACGTTAACTAAAAACTACTTTTGGCCAGCACAAGCTGTGCAAGTAAGCTCGCAAAGTAATGAGTTTAAAAAGGTGGCGGATTTAGCTGAGCTAAAAGAAGCCGTAGCGCAAGCCAGTAATGAAGGTCGAATGGTTATGGTCGACTTATATGCTGACTGGTGTGTGGCGTGTAAAGAGTTTGAGCATTACACGTTTCCAGATGCCAAAGTGCAAAGTGAATTTAGCCATTATCAGCTAATTCAAGTTGATTTAACTAACAGTGACAATAAAACAATTGAGCTAATGGAAGAGTACACCGTGTTTGGTTTACCTAGTATTTTGTTTTTTAACACCCAAGGTAAAGAACTAACTACACAACGTGTAACCGGCTTTTTAAACGCAGAAGATTTTGCTAAACACCTTGCTAAAGTGCGCGCCAGCGCACAATAATAGTGCAATAGAGCCACTTGGATATACCAAGTGGCTTACGACTCCCTCCTAGTTGTTCGTTCCCAAAATAGAGATTGGACCAGTATTTTGCTGCTATTTACATCGAAATCACTATAATAGTTGGTTAACGTGAGAATTTGTTGCTACATTACTTTTTTCTGCTTACTTAAAAGCGAAAAACTACTTAGCAACCGCTTAACTCATTACTTATAGGATATATCGCGTATTATGGCTGCAAAATTTAACCTTTTAGTTATAAATGGTCCAAATTTGAACATGCTTGGCAAACGTGAACCGGATAAATACGGTTTTCAAACGCTAAGTGAAATTATGAGCGAACTAACCAATGCCGCTGATAGTCTAGATGTTGAGTTAGCACATTTTCAAAGTAATAGTGAGCAAGCCCTCATTGAGCGAATACACAGTGCTTGGCAAGCGGTTGATTACATAATAATTAACCCTGCTGCATTTACGCATACAAGCGTTGCATTACGTGATGCATTGCTAAGTGTTGATATTCCGTTTTTTGAAGTGCACTTAAGTAATGTGCACGCACGTGAAGCCTTTCGTCATCATTCGTATTTTTCTGATGTGGCACAAGGCGTGATATGTGGATTAGGTGCAATGGGTTACCACGCAGCATTAAATGCCGCTGTGAGCCGGTTGAAAAACTCGATTTAATTTTAAATTAACACACAAACAAACAGGCGGGTCGTGTAATGGATATTCGCAAGATAAAGAAGCTTATCGAATTAGTAGAAGAATCAGGTATTGCTGAGCTAGAAATCACTGAAGGTGAAGAATCAGTACGTATTAACCGTAACAACATGAGCGCAGGCCCTGGTTACCCGCAATTTGCTCCACAGCAATATGCACCAGCGCCAGCAGCCCCTGCTCCAGTTGCAGCAGCTCCTGTAGCAGTTGAAGCAGCAGCTCCAGCAGAACCTACTGGCCATCAAGTTAAATCACCAATGGTTGGATCTTTCTATGCAGCAGCGTCTCCTGAAGCTCCAGCGTATGTAGAAGTTGGTCAGCAAGTTAAAGTTGGCGATACGCTTTGTATTATCGAAGCTATGAAAATGATGAACCAAATTGAGTCAGATAAAGCCGGTACAGTAAGAGCTATCTTAGCTGAAAATGGCGAGCCAATAGAATTTGATCAACCTCTATTCATCATTGAATAATAGCGTAACCTAAAAGGCCAACTCTAATGTTAGATAAAGTAGTCATTGCAAACCGAGGTGAAATTGCACTTCGTATATTGCGCGCCTGCAAAGAGCTTGGGATCAAAACGGTTGCTGTGCATTCAACGGCGGATCGCGATCTTAAGCATGTATTGCTTGCAGATGAAACCATCTGTATTGGTAGACCATCAGCAACTGAAAGTTATTTAGATATCCCGCGCATTATTGCTGCGGCTGAAATAACTGACGCTGTAGCGATTCATCCAGGTTACGGTTTCCTTGCAGAAAACGCTGATTTTGCCGACCAAGTTGAGCAAAGTGGTTTTGTATTTATTGGTCCAAAAGGTGACACTATTCGCCTTATGGGTGATAAAGTTTCTGCTATTTCAGCAATGCGTAAAGCAGGCGTTCCATGTGTACCAGGGTCTGATGGTCCGGTATCAGATGATAAAGAACGTAACATGCAAATCGCCAAGCGAATCGGTTACCCGGTAATCATCAAAGCCGCTGGTGGCGGTGGTGGTCGTGGTATGCGTGTTGTTCGTAGCGAATCTGAACTTATTGATTCAATTGCATTAACACAGCAAGAAGCTAAGCAGTTCTTTGGTAATAGCATGGTTTACATGGAGAAATTCCTTGAAAACCCACGCCATATCGAAGTTCAAGTATTAGCAGATGGCCAAGGTAATGCAGTACATTTAGGTGAACGTGATTGTTCTATGCAACGTCGTCACCAAAAAGTAGTTGAAGAAGCACCAGCGCCAGGTATTACTGCAGAAACACGTAAATTTATTGGTGAACGCTGTACACGTGCATGTATCGAAATCGGTTACCGCGGTGCAGGTACGTTTGAGTTTTTATACGAAAACGGCGAGTTTTACTTCATCGAAATGAATACACGTATTCAGGTTGAACACCCTGTAACTGAAATGGTTACTGGTATTGATTTAATCAAAGAGCAGTTAAAAATTGCTGCGGGTCAACCATTATCATTCACGCAAGACGACGTTGTTATTCGTGGTCATGCTATTGAGTGTCGTATTAATGCTGAAGACCCTGAAACGTTTATCCCTTCACCGGGTAAAATTACACGTTTCCATCCTGCTGGTGGCTTAGGTATTCGTTGGGACAGCCATATTTACGCTGACTATACGGTTCCACCACATTACGATTCAATGATTGGTAAGTTAATCACTTACGGTGAAAACCGTGACGTAGCTATTGCCCGCGCGCGCAATGCACTTAACGAGCTAGTAATTGACGGAATTAAAACTAATACTCCTTTGCATAAGAGAATTCTTGCAGATGAAAACTTCCAAAATGGTGGTACTAACATCCACTATCTTGAGAAGAAATTAGGATTGTAATTCTAGCCTGTAAAAAGGCGTTTTATCTTAGTTAATAACCCGAGTTATTAAGCTGATTTAAATAATTAAAAATCCGATATCAGGAGACTGATATCGGATTTTTTAATGCCTGTAATTTAAGTTTTATAGGCAATTAAAAAGTCCATAAAATATACTACAAAGAGTAAATTCGATGGACTCAATATTTATATAATATGTTGAACTAACATTACACTAATTTAGATTCAATTAACTGTAGTGCTTCTTCTAAAATTGTTTCTACTGCTTTTTTAGCGCGCTCAGGATCGCGTGACTTTATGGTCTCTAAAATATCAGCGTGCTTAGCAACGTCTGCGCCCGGTACACCTTTAATGTGGTTTGTATAACGAATACTTACTCTAAGGGCAGTACTAATAAACTCAGTTAACTGCACAAAAAAGCGATTGTTACTGGCCACTAATATGCTGGTATGAAAAGCAATGTCGGCTTCTAATGGGTCGTCTAAGCCTTCGTCTGCTTCAGCCATACGGGCTAAGGCACTATCTATATCAGCGAGTTGTTCAGCAGTTGCATTTAGTGCTGCAAGAGCGGCCGCTTGTGGTTCAAGGGCTACGCGTACTTGAGTAAACTCTTTTAATAACGACAGTGATGGCTTACTGCTTAAAATCCAACGTAGTACGTCGGTATCAAACATGTTCCAGCTACTTTCAGGTAATACACGAATACCTTGCTTAGGACGCGATGAAATTAACCCTTTAGCAGAGAGCATTTTTACCGCTTCGCGGGTAGCGCTGCGACTTACATCATACTTTATACATAAATCGGCTTCAGAAGGCAGGCCTTCGCTTACAGGGTAAACACCACGCACAATAGCAAAACCCAAATCGTGGGTTAATTGTTGTGTTAAATTTTGACGGGGTTGGCTTTTCATTGCGCAGGATTCCGAGTTGATATATTGCTTTATTATATATCATATATCATATTAATGTACTTAAGGATATGATATAAACTTTTAATTAGTTAAATATTTTAGCACAGCAATAACAACTTAGTTTGGCTCTTTATACTGTAAATGTAAGTTTATAAAGGGTTTAATTAAAATTGAAAATGCGCTGTATGGAGAGTTGAATTTGAACACCCTAGCTCAATATCATAGTCTTTCTGGTAAAGTTATTTTTATTACAGGCGGTGCATCAGGCATTGGTAGAGCAATGGTTAAATCCTTTGTAAACCAAAATGCAAAAGTAGCATTTATAGATATTGATGATAAGGCAGCGCAATCGCTTATTCGTGATTTACCCAATGCAAAACTATGGTATAGGCAAGTTGATGTAACTGACTCTCATGCACTTCAGCAATCACTTGTAGATGCATGCGCCGCTTTTGGTGCCATTAATGTACTAGTTAATAATGTAGCGAACGATCGCCGTCAAGCAAGCGAAGACGTTACAGTGCAAGATTGGGATCAGTGCTTACAAATAAACTTAAACCCTGCATTTTTTGCCTCTCAAGTTGCTATGTCTTTTATGAAGGGCGATGGAGCGGGCAGTATCATTAACTTTAGTTCTATTAACGCTATTATGGGGCAACCTCAAATGGCAGGCTATGTAACCGCAAAAGCAGGGCTAATTGGTATGACTAAGGCACTGGCTCGCGATTACGGCGAGTTTGGTATTCGCGTTAACGCTATTTTACCAGGGTGGGTGGCTACCGACCGTCAACTAGCAAGCTGGTTTACCGAAGAAGAGCAAGTTAAGTGGATGGAAGCCATGGCGCTTAAAAAATTAGTAACTCCTGAAGATGTTGCTAATTTGGCACTCTTTTTAGCCGCCGATGAAAGCAGTATGATCACCGGGCAAAGTATTAAAATTGACGGTGGGAGGCTTTAAAGCTTGGCTACTTCATCTCTTTTTATTGCTGTTGACTGGGGCACGAGCCATTTACGCGCTTATTTGTGCGAAGTACGAGCGCAATCAACACTTAAACTATTAGCACAACGTGATGGCCCAGGTGTTGTTAAGGCAAATCAAAATTTTGAGCAAACCCTAATCGACACCATTGCAGTGTGGAAGCAAGAATATGGCAGCTTACCTATATATATTGCTGGGCAAATTACCTCAAGCATCGGCTGGCACGAAACGCCTTATTTAGAATGCCCGATTAATCCCGAAGGGTTACTTAATGCTGCGGTTAGCTTTGATTGCGATGGACATATTATTAAAGCGTTACCTGGCACAAAGTGTACGCTGCAAAATGGCTTGTTTGATGTAATGCGCGGCGAAGAGCTGCAAATTTTAGGGTTTTTAAAGCAAAACCCAGAGTATCAACAAGGTAAAATATTACTCTGTTTGCCTGGCACACATACCAAATGGGTGCTTATAAACAACGGCGAAATCATTTGCTTTAAAACAGCCATGACCGGTGAGTTATATGATTTGTTATGTCATCAAAGTGTCTTAATTCCTAACGACTGTGCAGAAGGTGAGTTTGACTTTAAAGCATTTGAGCAAGGCTGTGAGCTAACTTTAGGTAGTGATAGCGGTAACTTGGCACATGGTATTTTTAGTGTGCGTACCCGCCAGCTTTCAAAGGAGTTAACGCCAGTACAAGCTAAAGCCTATTTGTCGGGTGTATTAATTGGCAGCGATGTACGAGCAGCTCGCCACGCTAGCGAATGGCAATTATTAAGTGATACGCAAGTTGTGGTGATTGGCACAAAGCAGCTGAATAAGTGTTTTACTACGGCGCTTAACCAAATAGGTGTGAAGTGTGTTGAGTTTGATATTAAAACAGCGACGCTTAGCGGCTTTAATTATCTATTTAATTTAGAGTCAAAAAAATAAACCCCTTTATAACGGTTAAATTATAAAGGGGTTAGCAGGAAGCTATTATAACTGAATAATTAAGCGCTTTTAGCTGCTTGGTTATGCTCAATATAATCATTAAGCGCAGCAACTTGCGCCTCATTAAAACGTAGTCCTAATTTGCTGCGGCGCCATAAAATATTGTATGCGTTTTCTGCCCACTCTTCATTTAGCAAGTAATCTACTTCTGCTGCAAATAAACCATGGCCAAAATCTTGGCCTAAATCACTCAACCCAGTTGCACTACCTAAAATATGTTTAGTACGAGTACCATAAGTGCGTACAAAGCGTTTAAGTGTTATTTCAGGTAGCCATTCATATTTTGCTTTTAGCTCTGATTTAAGTGCATCTACAGAGCTAAAATCACCACCAGGGAGCGGACTATGTTTGGTCCACGCATTGCTCATTTGTGGGTAAAAGTCTTCAAGCTTATTAACCGCAGCTTCGGCAAGTTTGCGATAAGTTGTAATTTTTCCGCCAAACACACTCAGTAGAGGTGTTTGTTTAGCATCACTCGAAAGCTCTAATTTATAATCGCGAGTAACGGCTTGTGCATTAACTGATTCGTCATCAAGTAATGGGCGTACACCAGAAAAGGTATGTACTATGTCTTCGCGTTTAATCGGTTGTTTAAAGTAGATATTAGTAATATCAATTAAGTAATCAATTTCTTCATCACTAATTTTAACGTCTTGTGCTTCACCTTTGTGTTCTACATCGGTTGTGCCAATAAGTGAGAAGTCATCTTCAAACGGAATAACAAACACAATGCGCTGATCTTTATTTTGTAAAATATAAGCTTGTTTTTCATCGTGAATACGAGGCACTACAATGTGGCTACCTTTTACAAGGCGAATATTTTGTGGTGATTTTTCTGTTAGGGCTTCATCAAATAATTTAGCTACCCAAGGACCCGCAGCATTAACAATGCCTTTGGCAGAAATGGTGTATTTAGCTTTACTCTTTTGCTGCTCAAGCGTTACCTGCCATTTACCTTGCTCACGTTTAGCATTTACACACTTAGTTTGTGTGGTAATAACAGCACCTTTTTGCTGCGCTGCAAGGGCGTTTAAAACGACTAAGCGAGAGTCATCAACCCAGCCATCAGAGTATTCAAATCCTTTAGTAATAGAGGGTTCTAAAACGCTATTTTCACCAAATTTAATGCTTCGAGAACCCGCTAGTGTTTCGCGTTTCGCTAGGTTGTCATACATAAACAAGCCAATACGAATCATCCAAGCAGGGCGCAGGTGTTTTTGATGCGGCAATCTAAAGGTTAGCGGCCACATAATATGAGGTGCGTTTTTAAGTAGCACTTCACGCTCTGCTAAGGCCTCTTTTACTAATCTAAATTCGTAGTGCTCAAGGTAGCGCAGACCGCCGTGGATCAGCTTAGAACTGTTTGAAGAAGTTGCACAGGCAAGGTCTGATTGTTCGCACAATAGAACCTTTAACCCTCTGCCAGCTGCATCAGCTGCTATTCCAGTGCCGTTTACACCGCCACCGATGACTAGTAAGTCATATTCGTTATCTGCTAATTCCACCGAGCTAACCTTTTTATTTGTAATATAAATAAGACATAAGCATCATAAAGCTGCTGTTTTCATTTGACAATAGAAAACCCAGTTTTTTATTCTTTAATTTTGACGCCAATCCATTTTCAATTTTAAGCAGTAAAGCATGCCTTTTAAATCTAGCATTTAGCTAAGTTAAAAAAGCAAAGTGGCTAAAGTACTGGCCTTAGCCACTTAGTATTTACTGCGGGCAGTTTTTATTCGTTAAGCAGACTTGAGCTACGCAGTGCTGCCATTTTGCGTATAGATCGTTACGCTCGTCGGCACTCATGGTGGGCTCAAAGCGACGGTCGCATGTCCACATTTTAGATAACTGTTCAGTCGACTCGTACACACCTGCTTGCAAGCCCGCTAAATAAGCGACCCCTAAAGAAGTGGTTTCGGTCACTGTTGGGCGCTCAACTGTTGCACCTAAAATATTTGATAAAAAGGTCATAACCCAATTATTTTTTACCATACCGCCATCTACACGAAGCACACTTGGGCGAAGGCCATCACGCTCCATCGCTTTTTGTAAATCTTTGGTCTGGTAACCAACTGATTGCAAAGCAGCCGCAACAATAGTGCTAATACCAGAGTCGCGTGTTAGCCCTAAAATAGCGCCACGTGCATTAGGGTCCCAGTAAGGAGCGCCTAAACCCGTAAACGAAGGCACTAAAAATACACCATGATCGAGCGGTACATCTTTAACCATCGACTCACTTTCGCCAGCATGGCTAAGTAGCTTTAAGCCTTCAACAATCCACTGCATAGTTGCGCCAGCCATAAATATACTGCCTTCAATGGCGTAAGTTGGCTTGCCGTTTAATCTGTAGGCAACAGTGGTCAATAAGCGGTTTTCTGAGGTCAGTGCTTTTTCGCCAGTGTTAAGCATTAAAAAACAGCCAGTACCGTAAGTACTTTTAGCCATGCCTTGTTCAAAACATGCGTGCCCTACAAGCGCAGCTTGTTGATCGCCTGCAATACCACATACGCGAATTGGCGCGCCAAAAATATCAGCGCTGGTTGAACCAAACTCGTCAGCTGAATCCATTACTTCTGGCAGCATCGATTCTGGAATATCGAATAACTCTAAAAGCTCTTGATCCCACTGCTGGGTGTGAATATTAAATAACATGGTGCGCGATGCATTGGTTGCATCGGTGCGGTGCTCTTTGCCGCCTGTTAGCTGCCAAAGTAGGTAAGTGTCAACCGTACCGAAGGCGAGTTCGCCTGCAAGGGCTTGTTCGCGTGCGCCTTCAACGTTATCTAAAATCCAACGAACTTTAGTGGCCGAAAAATAAGGGTCGAGCAGTAAGCCTGTTTTATCGCTTATTGTTTGGCAAAGCTCATCAGTTGTTAGGCTTTCGCAATAGTCACTGGTGCGACGGTCTTGCCATACAATAGCGTTATAAATTGTTTTGCCTGTTTTTTTGTTCCACACCAAAGTGGTTTCGCGCTGATTGGTGATACCAATGGCAATAATTTCTTCAGGCTTTACATCGTTTTTAGTTAACACTTCGCGACTAGTGCTAAGCACTGTTTGCCAAATATCGTTAGGGTCGTGTTCTACCCAACCATTTTGTGGAAAATGCTGCGAAAATTCTTGTTGTGCTGTACCAAAAACGTCTGCATCTTTTGTAAACAAGATGGCCCGAGAGCTTGTGGTTCCTTGATCAATTGAGAGTATGTATTTGGACATGATATTTGTGTTATTTATCTTATCTTATATATGACTAGATTGCCTTTAACCGAAGTTAATGGCAATGGTTTTTTCTTAAAATAGCAGATTAAAAAATAAACACGCTAATATTTTCTGGTAACTCTTTTATATAAAAGGCGTTTTATTTTTGCATTATTTTAAGGGCGTACGCGGCTATTGATTAAAACAACCGCTTAAAGTTTATTATTACTTGGTGTGAGGTTTAGCTTGTTGCCAATCCATACCGGTAGAAAAGCGATTATCAAACCCGCGCCACTGTGGCAGCGGCTTATCATCAACAACAGCTTGGTCGCCGTTTTGTGGTAAATCTAAGTATTTACACTCGCTGGCTATGCCTTTTACGTGGCAATCCATCATGGCAAGTACAAAGTGTTTGTTGGTCTCGTTTAGTGTGCGCATAGACCACGAAGGCTCGTGGTAATGGCCTATATCTAGCTCACTGCTGCTTTGTGCAATAGCAGGGGCTGGGTGTGGTGCAGTATTATGGCGTGCATTTTTGTAAGTAAGCATGTACTTATCTTTGCTGCCTGTTTGGTTATAAAGACTTTTAATGCCTTCATAGCCTGAAATGTCATCTAAGTTACCGGCTACATAAAGCGAAGGTACTTTAATATTTTTCATTGCTTTGGCGTCAAATATAGCGTGCTGTCCGCCCCATGGTGCAAAGGCCACCATGGCTTTTATACGAGGGTCTACTTTTGGGTTTTGGTATTGCCCACCAGCGCAGCTGTTTAGTAATTGCTGTACTTGTTTAATTTGAGCTGGGTCTTTCATACCCGTAAACATAGCCGTAGTTTGCTCATTAAAAGCGTAACAACCACCTATTGTATTTACCGCGCCATAGCCACCCATTGAGTAACCAATTACACCTGCGCTTTTGTTATCTACTTGCTTGCTTGCAAAGTTGTTTTGCTCATTAAAGTAATTAATTACAAACTGCTGATCGCGTGAGCGATTTATAAGCGTGCTAAAAAAGCCAGAGAACGGTGCGTTTTTAAAATCAACATCGGCATTGGTTGAGTCAGTATGATCAATCGCTACCACAATGTAACCGTGCGACGCTAAATGCTCGCCAAGGTAGTACATAATTGTACGGTAACCGGTATAACCGTGCGAAAGCACAATGACAGGGTAGTGCTCTTTATTATTAATGGCGACATCACGCATTGCATCGGCTTGCAAAGTAAACTCTTTACCTGAGCGAGTTTCATCTGTGTAGCTGGTAAGTGGCGCTTTTGCTGTATTTGCAGCCGGATACCACACCTCTACTTTTAAAGGACGATCTTTTTGACCTTGTGTAGCGGGGTCAAATTGCGCAGGGTTAACTAAATCAAGTGTTTGCACACCTACATTGTAGCTACCTTTAGATGCAAGTTCTGGCAGTACTTCGCTAGTGATTGGCGGGTATAGCTGCTCTGGTTTATTAGATTGAGCAACAGCTACACTGGCAGATAAACTGCACGTAGCAAGTAATATGGCTTTTGAAAGCGCCTTGAGTGTGTGTGTCATTGTGTGTCCTTGTTGTGTATTTTTATTTTTTAATTTATCAGTTCAGCCGACTCGACGGCATTGCTGTATTGCAGCTGCCATTGTGCTCGTAAGGTATCCATTATGTTCATAACTCGTAAGCTAGTACCGAGGGGCAGCACGCTGCTTTGGGTTTGTTTTTGTAATATACACTGCGTGACATGTGCAATTTCAAACTTAAAGTTTTCATCGTCACTAAAGTTGTATTCAAGGTACTGAGGGTCTTGGTCTTTTATGTGTAGCTCTAGCGTTTGTGCACCTACAAACTGAGGTATTCGAATATAGCCAAGCTCACCATTAATACATGCTTCTGTTGGGCCATTTTGCTGCAGTGCGCTGGCAAGAGATGCAAATTGCCCGTTACCGTAATCAACTATAGCAGTGCTTCGCTCATCAACGCCGGTTGTGCTTTTATGTACAAAGGATTTGATGTGTTCAGGGGCTTTATTAAATACCACATCAGCAATCGAAATAGGATAAATACCTAAATCGAGCAGGGCGCCACCCGCTGTTACAGGGTTCATTAATCGGTGAGTGTCGGAAAAGCTGCCGGGTAAACTAAAGTTGGCATTAACACTGTGCACATTACCAATAACACCTTCATTTAGAAGCTGTTGTAATTTTACTATGGCGGGTAAAAACCGCATCCAAACGCCTTCCATTAAAAAGCAGTTTTGTTGCTTTGCAAGCTCAGTGAGACTTTGCAACTGCTTAGCATTAACGGTAATTGGTTTTTCGCTTAGCACGTGCTTATTGTGTTTTAAGCATTGGGCTATCGTTTTAAAGTGTTGTTCGTGCGTATTGGCAATATAAATAGCATCTATATTTGGGGATTGCATAAGAGCTTGATAGCTCTCATAGCCTTGAATATTGTACGGTGTGGCAAATTCTTTAGCGCGCTGCATACTCGTTGATGCAGCGCCAATAAGCTGTGCATCACTGCAATGCGCAATGCTTGTAGCAAAGGTGTGAGCTATATTGCCACACCCAATAATTCCCCAATTAACCTTTGCCATGCTTATTCCTTAAGTTTATTTAAAAAGACGTAATTTGTAATCCTGAACCCGCTGAACATACATAAATATCAGCATTTAAATTAAAGCGTTCAAAGTAATGCATTTCTACCGCTGCTTTAATTAGTGGTACTTCCGCATCGCGACATAAACATACAATTGCGCCACCAAAACCACCCCCAGTCATACGTACTGCGCCGCGATCGCCCATCGCTTCTTTACAAATTTCTACTAAGCCATCGGTTGCAGGTACGGTTACTTCAAAGTCGTGTTTAAGTGATTGGTGCGATGCTGCCATTAGCGTGCGAAGTGCATCCATATCGTTATTTTGTAGTGCAGTAGTTGCTGCAATTACACGGTCGTTTTCGCTAATTACGTGGTGTGCACGTTTATATTCGTTTTCGCTTAATGTCGCTTTTACTGCTTGCAGGCCAGCCATGGTGGCTTGGCGAAGTGTTTCTACACCCATTTTTACAGCAGCTTGTTCGCAGTCAATACGGCGCTGGTTATATTCGCTATCAACCAACTTACGCGGGTAGTTTGAATTAACAATAACAATATTTAAATCATCAGGAACTTTAACTGATTTAGTTGCTAAGTTTTCACAGTCGATTAATAGTGCATGACCGTTCTCGCCTTTAGCTGAAATAAGCTGATCCATAATGCCGCATTGGCAATGCATAAAGTCGTTTTCGGCTTCTTGACCAAATAGCGCAATTTGCTCTGGCGGTAAACCAAGCTGTGCAATATGGTTAAACATACCGCCTACAGCAACTTCTAGTGCGGCCGATGACGACAAGCCACTACCTTGCGGTAAGTTGCTGTCAATTAGTAGGTCGGCGCCACGCAGTGTGTAGCCCGCTCTTTTAAGAACATAAGTAACAGCACGAATGTAGTTACCCCATTGCGACTGGCCTTCAGTGATTTCTTCATCAACACTAAAGCTGTCTTTTTCGCCTGGGTAATTTAAAGAATGTACAGTGATAATATTGTCGTCGCGCTCTTTAAACATTACTTGGGTGCGAAACTCTAACGAACACGGTAAAACAAAACCGTCGTTGTAGTCGGTAAATTCGCCAATGAGGTTTACACGCCCCGGTGCTGCTGCAATACCTTGAGCAGGCGCGCCATACAGTGACAAAAATTGTTGTTGGAATTCGTTAAGCTTCATCTGTGTGTCCTGCTGTATCTTTATAGTGTGTTGTACTGGCTGCTTTTAAAATAGAAGCAGCGGTTTCTGCGCTTAAATCGCGTTGGCTTTCGCCTAGCATTTCGTAGCCTACCATGTGTTTTTTAACAGTAGCAGAGCGAAGTAGCGGCGGATAAAAATGGGCATGCAAACGCCAATGTTGCTCATCTGAGCCTCTGTTAGCCGGTGCATTGTGCCATCCCATTGAGTATGGGAAGCTGCAATTAAATACGTTGTCGTACTTAGTGGTTAATACTTTAAGTGCCTGAGCCAAAGAGTCTGTTTGCGCATCGTTTAGCTGGCTAAAGTTTTGAATGTTATCTTTAGTTACTAGCATTGTTTCAAACGGCCACGCAGCCCAAAATGGCACAACAACAAGCCAATGTTCGTTTTCAAATACAACACGTGTTTGATCTGCTTGCTCTTTTTGCGCGTAATCGGCAAGCATAGCTGTGCCATGCTTTTTATAATAAGCAAGCTGCTGGGTATCTTCGGCTTCTATTTCGGTTGATAAATGCGAGTGAGCCCAAACTTGGCCGTGAGGATGAGGTTGCGAACAACCCATTATCTCGCCTTTATTTTCAAAAACTTGTACGCATTCGTACTGCTGTGCAAGCTCTGTGTAATTTTGTTTCCAGGTTTTCACTACTTCGTGCAATGCGTTTTGGCTAAGCTCTGGAAGTGTTTTATTATGCTCTGGAGAAAAACAAATTACGCGGCATTCGCCACTGGCTTCGTCGGCAATAAATAAATCGCTGTCTGATTCTAAGGCTTGTAATTGCTCGCCGGCATTAGGTGTTAATGCACCAAAGTCATTTCTAAATACGTGTGTGTATTTATAATCTGGATTGCTGTCGCCATTTGCACGGGTATTACTTGGGCAAAGTGGGCAGCTTTCATCGTGTTTTGGTAATACGTTTTCGTTAACGGCTTCTGTTGCGCCTAACCATGGACGGTTATTACGATGTGGTGACACTAATACCCAACGACCCGTTAGCGGATTTTTACGTCTGTGAGTACTTTCTAATAAAGCCATATTAACTCTCCAACCCACTTGGGTAATTAGTTTGCCAGCGCCATGTGTCGTTTGTCATGTCGCTAAGTGTTAGTTCTGCGTGCCAGTTAAGTGTGTTTTGCGCTTTTGTGGCATCGGCGTAGTTACAGGCAATATCACCTGCTCGACGCGGTGCAATCTTATACGGAATATCTTTATTGGCTGATGCGCTAAATGCGTTGATCATATCAAGCACAGAATAACCTTGCCCTGTGCCTAAGTTGTAAGCATGAAATGCGGTATCTGTTTTATGCTGCATAAATGCCGCAACATGACCTTTAGCTAAATCTAAAACATGAATATAGTCGCGTACGCCTGTGCCATCTTCGGTGTCGTAGTCGTCACCAAAAATATTTACCACGTCACGTTTACCTACTGCAGTTTGAGCAATAAAGGGCATTAAGTTATTAGGAATACCATTAGGGCTTTCACCTAATAAACCACTTGGGTGTGCACCTACTGGGTTAAAGTAACGAAGCGCAATACCCATAAATTGACTGTTGGCATTACATACGTCTTGCATGGCTTGTTCAACCATGACTTTAGTCCAACCATAAGGATTAGTTGCGCGTATAGGATGCTTTTCGTCAATAGGGAGGTAGTCTGGCTCACCGTATACTGTAGCCGATGAGCTAAATATAATATGGTTAACGCCTTCATCTTGCATGTTTTGTAGCATGCTTAATGTGCCCGACACGTTATTTTGATAATAACGCAGCGGTTGCTCGGTAGATTCGCCAACGGCTTTTAAAGCTGCAAAGTGAAAGACAGCTTCGGCTTTAGTGTGTTTTAGAGCGAGCTTAAACTGTTGCTCGTCTTGTATGTCGCCCAAAATAAACTCAAACCGAGTACCCGTAATCTTTTCGAGTTGGTCAAGTACCCGCGCACTTGCATTAGACAAGTTATCATAAATAACAGGTGTAATACCTGCTTCATGCAATGCAATACATGTGTGGCTACCTATGTAACCCATGCCGCCAGTAACTAAAACTTTCATGTTATTTCTCGAAAAGTGTATTTATATGATAAATACTACTATTAAGGTGGTTTAAAAACAATAGTTATGATTGCTGGGTAATTCAAATAAAAGCATAAAAAATATTCAGCTTAAACACTCATCTGCCTTCTAAATGAATGCTTTTATATTAACTAACATAGGCTTAGCTTTATCAATTAATTCTATAAACTGATTCAACTATTGGCCTAATTATCAGCAGTAAGTCGGGGTGCTAATATAGCGAAAATAAAGTAAGGAGAGATCAACATGAACAAAACAATTTTACTTACCGGCGCAACCGATGGTATTGGGCTAGAAACTGCAAAGATGTTATTAGCACAAGGTCACACCGTATTATTACATGGCCGCAGCCAAGCAAAGCTCAATGCGCTACAAGTAGCTTTAACCGAGCAATACCCAAATGCAAGTACACATACTTATATTGCTGATTTAAGCGATATGAGCCAAGTTCAAACTTTGGCAAAAAATGTATTAGCCGATTTGGCCGAAAATAATAACCAGCTTGACGTACTTATTAATAATGCAGGCGTTTATCAATTAGTTGATGCTACAACAATTGATGGCCTTGATGCTCGCTTTGTTGTAAACACGATTGCGCCATATCTTCTTACAAAACTATTATTACCTGTCCTTGGTCATGATTCGCGAGTGGTTAATGTATCATCAGCTGCGCAATCAAGCGTTAACTTAAATGCACTTATAGGTAACACTGAACTTTCTGATAGTGCGGCTTATGCACAAAGTAAATTGGCTATTACTATGTGGTCGCGTCATTTAGGGCTTGAGCTTAAAGATACTGGGCCATTAGTTGTATCGGTAAACCCTAAATCGTTATTGGGAAGTAAAATGGTAAAAGACGCTTACGGTATAGATGGTGGGGACTTAAAAATTGGCGCAAATATTTTTTGTCGCGCAGCGCTTAGTGATGAATTTAAAGATGCCGCAGGCCTGTATTTTGATAACGATACAGGACGCTTTGCACCTCCTCATGTTGATGCACTTGATAATGCTAAAAATCAACAACTAATAGATACGTTAGACAGTATTTTAGCACAGCTTAAATTAGGTAAAGCATAATGAAAAATCATGTTACCTGGACAGTACAAGGCCAAATTAAAGAAGGTAAATACGATGAGTTTTTACTGGTAATGGCACGATTAGTTACTTTGGCTAAAAGTGAAGCGGGCACTTTAGTGTATGAGTGGACAGTAAGTGAAGACAAGCACAATGTACATATTTACGAGCGTTACCAAGATGAAGATGCTGCTAAAGCGCATCTTGCTGGTTGGGGCGAAAGTGGCCCACTATTTTTAAGCGTAGTTGATATGGATAAAGTAACGGTATTTAGTCAATTATCAGAAGAGTTTGCACAAACCTTTGCAGGCCCAAGCAGTGTATTTATGAAACCTGTGGGTGGCTTTGTAAAGTTTTAGAGAAAATACCCATTGTTGATCTAAAGAGCTCACCTCATCAGTGAGCTCTTTTTTAGTGGCATTACTGCTCTTGCTGCAAGCGCTCGTATAGCCAATCTTTTAGTTCTGTACGTTCGTGTTTTAATAGATGCATTTGTTCATCGCTTATGGGCGCATCTTTGAGCTCTAACACTCTAATCTCTTTATCTAGCTTGTCGTACTTATCTGCTTTTTTTGCAAATTCAGTATCGCTTTCATTTAACTCGGCAATGGTCTTTAAGTACTCTGGAAAGTCATTTGTTAATGAGTGGTCTTCGCCTAACATATTCGCTCCTTAGTAGGATATAAATGAGCTCACAAGTAAGTGAGTTGTATAAGTGAATTACTGCCTTTCATATAATACACTGGGGCTTACATAGATATAATTCAACCATCGAGCCGTTAATTTGATGTAGCGCAAACAACCGTTTTTACTTTTTAGCCGTTACTGTTTTTCCCAATAAGGGACTTCACCAAAGTAGGCAATAAAATGATCGATAAACGCACGCACCTTAGGGGCTAATAATCTATTGCTTGGATATACAGCCCAAATATCGGCATTAGCTACCAGCGGAAAGTCTTTTAACACTTCTACTAGGCTGCCATCTTCTAAATATTTATAGCTACACCAATTTGAACTAATAGTAATACCTAACCCTTGTACGCACGCATCACGAACGGCTTCACCGTTATCAAAACGAAGTGTGCCTTTGGTTTTAATATTAAGAGTGTCTTTACCTGACTTAAAACCCCAGCTCTCTATACTGGCTAAGTTAATAGTTTGATGATTAACTAAATCTTGCGGTGTTTTAGGCAAGCCGTTTTTAGCTATATACTCAGGCGATGCGCATACAATACGGTTATCAGATGCCAGTTTGCGAGCAATTAGGTTTGAATCTTTAAGTGCCGCATCGCGAATTGCAATATCAAAACCGCCTTCTACTAAATCAACAATAGTATCGCTAAAGCGGCAATCTATAGTCAGCCCTGGGTATTTTTGCATAAAGCTTTTTAAGGCAGGGACTATATGCATGCGTCCAAAAGAAGCAGGCGCAGTGATACGTAATGTACCTTGCGGCACTAAGCTTCCTGCACCTACCGAGGCGCGTGCGGTTTCTAATGTTGCTAGCACCTCTTGTGCATGAGGTAAAAATGCCTCGCCTTCTTCGGTCAGCGACACCTTGCGCGTAGTACGATGAATAAGCCGTACACCTAAGTTCTCCTCAAGCTTACTAATATATGCACTCGCTACTGCTGGTGATAAATCAAGCTCTCTTCCTGCTAGGCTTATATTATATGTATTAGCAATGCGTACAAACAAAGCAAGATGGTCATTATTCATACTTGATTCTCAATATTATGTTGAAACAGATTGTGTATTTAGCCTTATTATCATTTATTAAAGGCAAAGCTACAATGAAACCTCATTACACATTAACTATAAACAGCTAATAGAGGCAACACTCATGATAGCAATGACAATTAATAATTTTGGTGGCACTGAAGAGTTTGTAGCAGCAGAGGTTGCAAAACCACAAGTAACCGCAGGTAACGTATTGGTTCGCATTGCTGCAACTAGCGTAAATACAATTGATATGATGATTCGTCAAATGGGTGCCGATTTACCATTTGCTCCAAAGTTACCAGGCATTTTAGGTATGGACTTTGCGGGCACTATTGAAGCTGTGGGAGACGGTGTAACAGAGTTTACTGTAGGTGATGAAATTTACGGTTGTGCTGGTGGCCTAGGCGATTTACCAGGTGCACTTGCTGAGTTTATGCTTGCTGATAAGCGCTTAATTGCTCACAAACCTAAAAATCTAACCATGAAAGAAGCAGCCGCTATTCCACTAGTAGGTATTACAGCACTCGAAGGCTTAACACGTGCAAATGTAAAAGCAGGACAAAAAGTGTTAGTGCACGGTGGTGCAGGTGGTGTAGGCCATTTAGCAGTACAACTAGCTAAACACTTTGGCGCTGATGTTTACTCAACTGGCGGTAACGCAGAGCAACTAGCACTAATAGAAAGCTTTGGCGCTACAGGCATTAACTTTAAAGACGAAACTGTAGAGCAATACGTTGAAAAACACACCAGTAATATGGGCTTTGACATGGTATTTGATACAGTAGGTGGTGGTAACCTTACTAACTCATTTGCTGCAGCAAAGCTAAATGCACAGATATCTACAACGCTTTCTTTATTAGAAGTAGACTTAAGCCCAGTACACTTTAAAGGGTTATCGTTAAACGTAATCTTTATGCTTATCCCGATGATCCACGACTTTAATCGTCAAGATCATGGCGACAAACTAGCAAAGCTTGCACAAATTGTAGAAGCTGGCGGTATGCGCCCAGTACTTGATGAGCAAGATTTTACATTAGAAGATACAGCTAAAGCGCATGATCGTTTAGCAAGTGGCCAAGCACTGGGTAAAGTGGTTATAAACGTACAATAATGCATTAAGGCCGGCTTTTTAGCCGGCTTCTTTATAATTCTAATATTCCTTCTAAAGATAGCTCTAACATAAGATAAACAAACCTCATTTATGTTGACGAATTAATAGTGGTAGAATGCAGCGCTTAGTACCACTTGTGTAAAGTAGTGGTCAATAATTTATAAGGTCTGTTGTGTAATGCTGTTGATGATCGACAACTACGATTCGTTTACTTACAACTTAGTGCAATATTTTCAGCGTTTAGATCAAGACGTTTTAGTAAAACGTAATGACGAGCTAAGCATTGCACAAATAAAACAGTTGAACCCGCAGCACATCGTGTTATCGCCAGGGCCATGCACCCCTAACGAAGCGGGTATTTCACTAAATGTTGTTGAGCAACTAAAAGGGCAATATCCTATTTTAGGGATTTGCTTGGGACATCAAACTATCGCGCAAGCTTTAGGAGGAGATGTAATTCGTGCTAAAAAAGTAATGCACGGTAAAACATCACCCATAGTTCATACTAATAAAGGGGTGTTTAAAGGCTTAGCTAACCCGTTAACAGTATGTCGTTATCATTCTTTAGTGGTTAAAGCGCAAACTTTGCCTAAAGAGCTTGAAGTAACCGCATGGACTCAAACTGAGCAAGGCGAGTTTGACGAAATTATGGGGTTGTTACACAATGAACTTGCTATCGAAGGTGTGCAGTTTCACCCCGAAGCTATTTTAACTGCTCAAGGCTTAGAACTGCTTGATAACTTTTTAACTCGCTTCTAATGTTATAATACACATAGCATTTTATACTTTATTAATGGATGTCATGACTGAACTTGTAGCCCAGCAGCGTACTGCTAAAATACTAAGCCAACGAGCTCATGACTTATTGCTTGGGCATAGCTTTGCGCATCAGCAAATTGGTTTCATTCATACATTAGATATAGATTACGGCGAACCCATGAAGCAGCGTACCTTGCTTCAGGTTGAAGTGGCCGCACAGAATAAACGCCAGCAAAGCAGTACTGCACATCATAAGTACCGCGCTCAAGCGAGTGAACAGCTGCACAAAACTATTGAAACAGCTATATATAAGCAGCTCGAAGATATAGATGGCGTAATTCACAGCACTATAGGTATTGAAGATGGCATTGCCAATATACTCGATATATTAGCGGTAAAGTCAGCGTCGGTAGGGCGTTTAGAGCCATTGGTTAATGATATAAGTTGGTTGGGTAGGGAGTTAGTAACGCTCGTTAATTTACCTTACTATCGTAATCAACGTAGTAAAAACACGTCTGTAAAAGTAGATAAGCCATCGCTCGCCCTCCGTTATATTGGCCTTGATAACTTACAGCTAGTTATTCCTACATTTGCTGCCCGCCATTGGATGCCACATAGTACCGAACCATTTTCGTTATTAAAACGTCGTTTACGTGACAGTGCCATGGCAAACGCCATTGCTGCGCAAAAAATTGCACAAATTAATAATGTAAATGACGTTCATGCATTTACCCTTGGTATGCTTTTAGATGTAGGGCGAATTGCATTAGTGCGCTTGTACTTAAAAACGTTTGAGCAAATATGGCAACGTAAAGTACAGCTAGCCCGAAATGAAAACCAAAAAGATTTACACACCGCATTATTAGAGCTACAGCCCGACCCGTTATTTTTAACCACCCTACTTAGCAATAAATCGATAGAAGTAAGCGCTAAGGTAATAGACAAAATGGCTTTTAAATATTTACCGTTTAAAGGGGTAATGCAGCAGCTAGTAAATGGGGTAGATAAGGGCGATACATTACTGCCATTAACAGAAGTAATGCTAAAAGCACGGTGCTATTCTCAATATCTTAATTTAAAAGAACATCAACTTATTGAACCTGATGAAGCTCTAAGCTGGTTTTCGCACTTTAAGTTCACTAAAACGGAACTAAAAACCCTCCAATCGAGTAATTTTACCAATTTAGCTATTCAAATTGACTAAAAATCTGAATTTTTTGTTAATTTTTTTGCGACTAACCATTCATTCTCATCTTATTGTTATATTACATATTTGCCGATTAAAGCGTGTGCGCCTCTGTACTCATGCGGTTAGTTGCCTAAAAATAAGCATAAATAGCTATGCAAATAGTTATTCACTATCTATGAAATAATATCTTTAGCCCTTTATTTTCAAGGGATACATGAAAGTTTTTAACGAGACAGATATAAGTAATTCTGAAATAATGTGCGTCTGAAAATTGAACCACAAAGCAATTTTGCGCAATTATCAGGTTACTGATCTTGCCTATAAAGTTGGTTACAAATATTAACCAAACACCTATTTTGATGTTTTGTGTTGCTCACAATTAAGAGGAAATAAAATGACAGTCAATCGCGAATTATTTGATCACGTAATGGTTCCTAACTACGCACCTTCAAGCGTAATTCCTGTTCGAGGCGAAGGCTCTCGCGTATGGGATCAACAAGGTCGAGAGTTTATCGACTTTGCTGGTGGTATTGCAGTTAACTGTCTTGGCCATTGCCACCCTGCATTAGTAGGCGCATTAAAAGAGCAAGGCGAAAAAATCTGGCATCTATCTAACGTAATGACCAATGAGCCGGCACTTCGCCTAGCTAAAAAAATGGTTGATGCGACATTTGCTGAAAAAGTTTACTTTGCCAACTCTGGCGCAGAAGCAAACGAAGCCGCGCTTAAATTAGCACGTCGTTTTGCACTTGATAAGTTTGGCGCAGAAAAATCACAAATCATCGCGTTCAACAAAGGTTTCCACGGTCGCACATTCTTTACCGTAACTGTTGGCGGCCAAGCTGCATATTCAGATGGTTTTGGCCCTAAGCCTGGCGACATTGTACATTGCGATTACAATGACCTTGCTGCTTTTGAAGCACTTATCAGCGATAAAACATGTGCCGTAATGATGGAACCTCTTCAAGGTGAAGGCGGTATTGTTTCACCAACTGATGAGTTTGCTCAAGGTGTTCGCGATTTATGTACTAAACATAACGCACTGCTTATTTTTGATGAAGTTCAAACAGGTGTTGGCCGTACTGGCGATTTATACGCATACCAAGGCTTAAACGTAGTACCTGATATTTTAACTTCGGCTAAAGCACTTGGCGGCGGTTTTCCTATTGGCGCTATGATCACAACAACTGAAATTGCACAGCACCTTAAAGTAGGCACACATGGTTCTACTTATGGCGGTAACCCGCTTGCGTGTGCTGTTGCAGAAGCTGCATTTGATACAGTAAATACCCCAGAAGTACTGGCTGGCGTAAAAGAAAAAGCCGCATTATTTAATGAACTACTTAGCGCGGTTAACGAAAAATACAACGTATTTAGCGAAATCCGTGGCCAAGGTTTATTAATTGGTGCAGTAGTGAACGAGCAATACAAAGGTCGTGCAAAAGAGTTTTTAGTGGCAGGTACTGAGCAAGGCCTTATGTCACTAGTTGCCGGTGCAGACGTAGTACGTTTCACTCCATCTTTAGTAATTCCTGAAGCGGACATTCGCGAAGGTATGGCACGCTTTGAAAAAGCAGTAGCAAGCGTAGTAAACGCATAAGCGACTTAAGCCAACCAATTAAGGGCAAGCACCGCTTGCCCTGCAATTCCTATTTACCGTTATTTATAAGGGAGCAAGCGGACTCATGATGATCCTTCGCCCAATCCAGCAAAATGATTACTCAGCATTACTGAAAATTGCCCACGAATCTGGGCATGGTTTTACGTCTTTGCCATTAAACGAAGAACTATTGCAAAAGAAAATAGACCATTCTGTAAGTTCATTTGCTAAGCAAACGTCACAACCCGGTGACGAAGGCTACCTGTTTGTTCTTGAAGATAGCGAAACCGGTGATGTTGTAGGTACGTCTGCAATTGAAGCTGCGGTAGGGCTTGATGATGCATTTTATCATTATCACTTAAGTAAAGTGATTCACTCTTCGCGCACATTAGACGTATACAAAGCGGTTGATATTTTAACGCTATGTAACGACTACACAGGCGCTACAGAGCTTTGCACATTGTTTTTAAAAGATGGCTATCGTAAAAATTGTAACGGTAAGCTACTTTCAAAAGCGCGCTTTATGTTTATAAAGCAGCATCAAGAGCGTTTTGCACAAACAGTGATTGCAGAAATGCGCGGTGTGTCTGACGAAAACGGCAGTAGCCCTTTTTGGCAGTGGCTTGAAGAGCACTTTTTCTCAATGGATTTTCCAACAGCCGACTACCTAACAGGTATTGGCCAAAAGGTTTTCATTGCTGAACTAATGCCTAAATACCCAATTTATGTAAATTTGCTAAGTAAAGATGCGCAAGCCGTAATAGGTAAAGTACACGACAACACACGCCCAGCAATCGAGTTATTAAAAAGCGAAGGCTTTACGTTTAATGGCTACGTAGACATTTTTGACGGCGGCCCAACGGTTGAAGCAAAAGTAGATAACATTGCGACGATTCGTAATGCAAATAACTTTAACGTTGAAATTGGCGAAATGACTGGCGACACCATGGTGTTACTAGCTAACGAAAAGCTTGAAGATTTTAGAGCAACCGTTGCACCAATGACATTTGACGAGCGCGCAAAAAGCCTTATTTTATCGCAAGAAGTAGCAGATGCATTGCATTTGCAAACTGGCGATATTGTTAGTGCAACCACGATTTAATTTAGGAGAAAGTATATGACTCATCCTGCACAATTTATTAATGGTCAATGGTCACAAGGCCAAGGCACAGAATTTAATTCAGTAAATCCTGCAAATAACGACGTTATTTGGCAGGCATCATCAGCAACTGCGGCGCAAGTAGACACCGCAGTAAATGCAGCGCGCGAAGCGTTTTATGTATGGGCTGATAAAAGCTTTACTGAGCGTTTAGAAATAATTAAAGCATTCGCAGCGCAATTAAAAGAAAACAGCGAAGAGCTCGCTATTACTATCGCACAAGAAACAGGTAAGCCACTGTGGGAAACGCGCACAGAAGCGGGTGCTATGGTTGGTAAAATTGCCATTTCTGAAAAAGCATTTTTAGAGCGCACTGGCGATGTAGAAAACGCAATGCCACTTGGCCGTGCGATGATTCGTCATAAGCCACATGGGGTTGTAGCCGTATTTGGTCCGTATAACTTTCCGGGTCACTTACCTAATGGCCACATTGTGCCAGCGCTTTTAGCAGGTAACACGGTTGTATTTAAACCGTCTGAACTGACTCCTAAAGTTGCCGAGCTTACGCTTAAACTGTGGGAAAAAGCAGGCTTACCAGCCGGTGTAATTAACCTAGTTCAAGGTGAAGTAGAAACGGGTAAAGCCCTTGCTGCTCACAAAGGGATTGATGGCTTGTTCTTTACGGGTTCTTCGCGTACTGGTCATATTTTACATGAACAGTTTGCGGGTCAACCGGGTAAAATTTTAGCGCTAGAAATGGGTGGTAATAATCCACTTATTATTACTGACGTTGAAGACACTAAAGCGGTTGTTCACGATATTATTCAATCAGCGTTTATCTCAAGCGGCCAGCGTTGTACATGTGCACGTAAACTGTTTTTACCTAAAGGTAGCAAAGGCGATGCAATTTTAGAGCGCCTTATCACTGCAACTAAAGCGATTAAAGTAGGTAATTATGACGATGCAGACCAGCCATTTATGGGCTCTATGATCTCATCAGCGGCAGCAGCGGGCATGGTTAAAGCGCAAAACGAGCTTGTTGAGCTTGGCGCTCAAGTACTAGTAGAGCTTGAGCACACAGCCAATACCGGTTTTGTAACACCAGGTATTATTGAGTGTACAAATATTAGTGACTTCCCAGATGAAGAGCATTTTGGACCACTTTTAAAAGTATTCCGCTTTGACGACTTTGACCAAGCCATTGATAAAGCAAACGATACAACCTTTGGTTTATCGGCTGGTTTATTAAGTGATAGTGCAGCAGATTACGACCATTTTTTACGTCGTATTCGCGCTGGTATTGTTAACTGGAACCGCCCAATTACTGGCGCATCAAGCGCAGCACCATTTGGTGGTATTGGCGCATCGGGCAATCACAGAGCAAGCGCGTATTACGCAGCTGATTACTGTGCATACCCAGTTGCTTCAGTAGAGCTTGAAAAAGTAGCGATGCCAGCAACACTAAGCCCAGGCTTAAAAATAGATTAAGTAGTAATACTACTTAATTATTATAAAAGCAGCTTCGGCTGCTTTTTTTGTATTGCTATCGTACAAGGCTAGTAATTATCGACTCTTTCTGCTTAAATCAGCATAATTAAATATATTTAGGTGGTTCGCATAATGGTTTTAGATAGGCAAGGGTACGATGATTTGATCATGTATCTAACTCAAAATTTAGCATTGTTTGAGAAGCCAGGCGAAATAAAACCAGGCGCTCCAACAGTAATGGAATTAATCGAAGACGTTATTGCACAAAATGTGATGCTTATTTGCGAGCAGCACACAGACCTCAACACAGAGCAGCGTAGTCAAATTGTACGTGAAGTTGATGGCATAGTTTACGATTTAGAAGAAGTCCTCAGCAGCATCACCTCACAGCCTGTCACGGTTGAACAGCATGCCTTTATAGATGAATTTGCAGGTTTAGTGAAAAACCTCTTTGATAGCGCATTAGCACAACAATCTTAGCCATTTTATAGCCCTGCGTTGCATTTTCATTTGCAACTACGGCTAAGTTGCTTACAATCAAGAAAATATTTTTTTGAGATATAACAATGCAAGCAAATGTAAAATGGGTTGAAGGCGATACGTTTATTGGCCGTTCTAATTCTAACCACAATGTTGTGTTTGATGGCGGCAGCGATAGCGCAGCACCAAGCCCAATGGAAATGGTTTTAATGTCAGTTGGCTGTTGCTCTTCAGTTGATGTGGTTAGTATTTTAAAAAAAGCTAAACAAGATTTTTCAGACGTACAAGTGCAACTCAGTGCAGAACGCGCCGAAACAGCACCACGCGTATTTACCAAAATCAACTTACACTTTGTTGTTAAAGGCAATAATGTGTCTGAAAAGCACCTTGCACGTGCAGTTTCACTCTCTGCTGAAAAGTATTGCTCGGTTGCATTAATGCTTGATAAAACAGTAGAAATTACGCATAGCCACGAAGTTGTGCAAGATCAAGCAAAATAACGCTTTTTCCACGAGGAAAATTCGTATAAAATCCGCGAACTTTTCATTCTGCAGGTGCAGAACCCACTAATTTATAGGTTGGTTTATTATGAACAAACCCTTCGATAAACTTAAACTTCATGGCTTTAACAATTTAACCAAAAGTTTAAGCTTTAGTATTTATGATATTTGTTACGCAAAGACCGAGCAACAACGTAAAGAATATATTGAATATATCGATGAGCAGTACAGTGCAGATAGACTAACCGATATTTTAGGTGAAGTTGTTGATATTATTGGTGCTAACATTTTAAATGTAGCGCGCCAAGATTATGAACCGCAAGGCGCAAGTGTAACTATTTTGGTTTCAGAAGAACCAGTAGAAGAGCAGCAAAATTACGATGCTGACGAAGCACCAGGCCCATTACCTGATTCAGTTGTTGCACACCTAGATAAAAGCCATATTTGTGTACACACATACCCAGAAGCTCACCCTGATGATGGTATTTGTACATTCCGTGCTGATATTGAAGTATCTACCTGTGGCATTATTTCGCCACTTAAAGCGTTAAACTTCTTAATTCATAGCCTTGAGTCAGACGTAGTAACAATAGACTACCGCGTACGTGGTTTTACCCGCGACATAAACGGTGTTAAGCACTACATTGATCATGCTATTAGCTCGATTCAAAACTTCATGACAGAAGATACCAAAGAAGCGTACCAAATGATGGACGTGAACGTGTATCAAGAAAACCTGTTCCATACTAAAATGATGTTAAAAGAAACCGACTTAAATACCTATTTATTCGGCCTTTCTACTGATGAGTTATCGGATGAAGAAGAAGACGAAATTCGCTCTAAGCTGACTCGCGAAATGCAAGAAATATTCTATGGCCGTAACCTGCCAGATACAGAATAATAGCAACGAATTAAATTAAAAATGGCGCTCAGTGAGCGCCATTTTTTTGCTTTATTTTATAAGCAATAATTGTGTTTGTCGGCCATTTAAATACCAGACACCGCTTTTATCAAAAATAGCATCTTCCTCTAGCATTATTCTTATTTCTTTATTCCACTGCTTTATAAACACCGCATTGTTAAGCTCAATTGAGTAAGCCGTATTTAAATGTAGCGGATAGTCCCCATCTCCCGGTACACCTTGCTGAGAATCCCACATACCTAATGTAGTACCAGCAGCATGACCATGAAAGCCAAGAGGATGAGTATAAATAGTGGGTTTTAATCCCTGAGCAATAGCGGCTTTTCGTGCTGCAGCTAAAACTTCATTACCGGTTTTTCCTACCGCAAATTGATTGGTAAATATATCTTGGAGTTTATTACCGCTTTTTAGTGCTTCAACTAAGTAACTAGGCGCACTCGTTTCGTTTTCTTTGAGCACATACGCATGCTGCTGCGTGTCGGTATTTAAACGTAAATAAGTAATACCAAAATCGACATGAAGTAAATCACCGGCTTGTATAACGTTATCATCGTAGCCATTAGTGAAGCTTTCTTCATGATTAAACGACTTCGCATCGGCGCGTTGAATAGCAACGCTTGGATGAAACCATGTTTGTAGTTTTAGCTCTTTTACACGCTCTCTAAACCACCATACCAAGTCATCGCTAGTTGTTTCACCCACCGTAATTGTTTTACCCGAAAACCCCTCTGCAATAATATGATGAGCAATAGCCACAATATGTTTATACATTTCAACTTCTTCAGGAATGCGTTGTTCTAACCACGCAACACCAAGCGGCTCTGCAGAAATTATTTTATTGTGATAAGTGGCGGGTAAGTTAGCCATTAAGGTTTTGTAATCGCCCAGCACAAGGCCATCGGCATGTGCCCAGTCGGTAGAAGTATTAAGCGCAATGTTGCGAGGTTTGTATTGCTCAATAAGCGTATTGAGTGCCTGCCACTGGCTAGGTTGTGTTTGCTTATCCCAGCCTTTTTTAAATACATTACCTATTTTATAAGGCGCAATAGCGTAAGCATCAACCCCACCTTGCTTATTAAGCGCAAATAGCAAAATAGTGGTGCGTCTGGCTGAAAGCCATGTTGCAGGCAGCATTGTTTTTAATATTGGGTCTTCATTGTATTCGCGGCTTATAAGAAGCCACATATCAGTATTGTGCTGCTTCATTAACGAGGGCATTAAGCTATTGATTCTAAGCTCAGTTATTTTATCTATAAACGCTGCGCGCTCTTTCATTGATAGAATTGTTGGAGATTCTGAAGCTTGAACAAAAGGGTTTACAAATAGTGTTGCGAGCAAACATGCGCTTATTAGTAATAATTTATTGTATTGCATAGTTGGGCTATTTTAGGCTAATTTGTACTTAACATGCCAGAACCCACACTATAAAAAAATAATTTGAGACAAAGCGTACAAACAAAAAAGCCCAGCTAATTAAATTAGCTGGGCTTTTGAATATATAGCGTATTAATTAATCATGCTGTAAATAAGTGCAAATACAGCAAGTGAGCCAACCGCTAATATAAATAGCGTGCTTAAACGGTTGCGGTATTTATGAAGTGCAGGCACTTTATAAACTGCGATCATTGGCATGATGAATAAAATCATCGCAATGATAGGGCCCGATAACTGATCCATCATGTCTAAAATACTTGGGTTTTTAACAGCGCAAAACCAAATAGCTAAAAACATAATTAACACACCAATTTTATCGGCCGCTTTTGCGCTTAAGCTTGTTTGTTTAGTTACTAAACCCGTAAAGCTTTCACGCGCCCCTAAAAAGTGACCCAAAAACGACGATGTAATAGCAATAAAGGCAACAAGCGGCCCAAGTGTGGCAATAAACGAGTTATCAGTAATATTAGCAAGGTAGGATAAAACCGATACGTTAGCGGCTTTAGCCGCTGCCATTTGCTCGCCTGTAAGCGACAGCACGCAAGAGAACACAAATAACAGTACAAAGGTAATAAGTAGTAAGCTAGTGCGCTTTAAAATCGCCTCAGACTTATGTGTAGCTTGTTCACCGTAGTGACCGCGTTGCACGTTTACAAAGCTTGAGATAGCCGCTGCGTGGCTAAACGAAAACACAATAATAGGAATCGATAACCACAACGTTTTTCCAAAGCTGCCCATTTCAGGCAGTGTCATATCTGGCATTTGCCAGCTAGGGATTAAATAAAGTGATAAAAAGAACAATATACCCACAAGCGGATAAACTAAAATAGCAAAGGCACGCAGCATTAAGCGCTCTCCGCCCATCATTAAGCTAATCATACCTGCAACTAATACACCCGAAAGCAACACGCGAGAAGGTGATACCATCCCCATTTGATTAACCATAAAGCTATCAACGGTATTGGTTAAGCCCACACCGTAAATAAGCAAAATTGGGAATATAGATAAAAAGTACAATAAAGAAATTAACCGCCCCGCAGTCACACCAAAGTGTTCTTCAACTACATCGGTAAAATCGGCATCTTTATTTTTTGATGAAAGTACAAAACGCGCTAATCCACGGTGTGCACAAAAGGTCATTGGAAATGCTAAGCATGCCAAAATAATTAACGGCCAAAAACCGCCAATACCAATGTTAATAGGTAAAAATAAAATACCCGCGCCAACGGCGGTACCAAAAAGGCTTAAAGTCCACTGCGTATCGTGCAGATTCCATTTAGAAGTGGGTGTGTGTGCACCTGTTGTTGATGCATTTGAAAGCGTTGCATCTTGAGATGTTGTCATGTGTGTGTTTATCCATTATTTAAATAATAATCGCGCGCAAGAATATAGTTTTTAGCTAAAAATTTCATGTTTTGAGAGGATTTGTAGACTAATTAATTAGACCAAATTGAAGGATAAGTGTCATGAATACGAAACAGCGGTGTAAAAGTGAGCAAACCCTAAGCGGCAGCACCACATTATAATTTTAAAGTAGGTTGGTTAGAGCGCAGCGAAACCCAACACGCTATAGTGTCACGCGAGCAGCAAAGCCGAGGTAGGCGGTTTTCATAACGTAAAAATAGGGACTGGTCATTTTTATTGGTTTTCATTTAAAAATCAAAGTCTGCTCTCAAAAGCTGTTAAGTAGAAGCCATTGATCTGAACTTCATAAGCGATTTTTATTAAACTCCGTTATACTTCCTGCAATTGAATATGCCAAACGAAGTAAATAGGCCACTAACTGTAATGAGCAAAGAGATTCTCTTCCATACTACTTTTGCGCACGAAACCAGTAAAACATGGGTTGTATTTGTCCATGGAGCAGGTGGTAGTTCGGCAATTTGGTTTCGTCAGCTTAAAGCCTATAAAAAAGAATATAATGTGTTGTTGCTAGATCTTCGTGGTCACGGTAAATCAAATAACTTAGTACAAAACTTTGTTGATAATAATTATTCATTTAATAATGTCTCTAAAGACATCATTGATGTGTTAGATCATAACAATATCACCAGCGCACACTTTGTTGGTATTTCATTGGGCACAATACTCATTCGAAATATTGCTGAAATTGCGCCGCAATATGTTTCTAGCATGGTGCTAGGTGGAGCGGTTACTCGTTTTAATACGCGCAGTAATACATTGGTTTATTTAGGCAATACTTTTAAACACTTCTTGCCTTATATGTGGCTGTATCGCTTATTTGCTTTTATTATGATGCCGAAAAAGCGTCATAAAGAATCTCGACTTTTGTTTGTTCGTGAAGCAAAACGCTTGTGCCAAAAAGAGTTTATAAAATGGTTTAAATTAGCCATGGATGTAAACCCCTTAATGCAATACTTCAAAGAAAAAGACATTGATATACCCATTCTTTACATTATGGGCAAAGAAGATCATATGTTCCTTGGCCCTGTTAAAGAAATGGTTAAGCGTCATAAAAATAGCGTACTGCAAACTATTCACCATTGTGGCCATGTTTGTAATGTGGAACGCCCTGACTTATTCAACCAGCACTCGCTTGCTTTTATCGCCCAGCAAAATCGTTAAAGGTTGTAGAAGGAATAAGATCGGTACATTCTTTTTTGATTTTCGCCCTAAACTCAAAACAAGACCTAAAGGAATAAAACTCCATTTTTATATCAAAGCGTAGGTTGGGTAGAGCGAAGCGAAACCCAACATTTCATAACATCTGCGAGTCTCAAGCCTAAGAGGGTGGTTTTATTTATTAAACAACTTATTCAATAATGTTCAATTGATATACACTGGCAAGGTAACGTATTGATAAGGATATTAAGTTGTCGCAAGTTAAAATTCTCCCCATTACAGCCAGACGCTGGCTTTCTCTTTTATTGTGCGCAATTACCGCCGCAACAATTACTGTATTTTTAAGCAAAGTCGGCTTTGTGCAAAAGGCATATTCAAGTTGGAGCGCTATTTTAAATGCTAATCCGGTTTTGCATTTCAGCAGTGCTTTTTTAGCGGGTATTGGCATAAAGCTCCTGCTTGATAAGTTTTATATATCGCACCCTGAACGCGGTATTGGATTTAGCTGGCGATATCCGCCAGTGACAATTGCTGTATTAGCGTCATTGTTGATAACTGCTTTTTACATGCTAAGCACAGCAGCAAAATTTGATGAAGCTGCATTATATGCGCAAAGTTTTATGAGCTTAAAATACCTAGCACTTACGTTTATTGGCATGATCATAACTGTCATTTATCAGACAAAGCTCTATACCCAAAAGCCAATTTTTACGGCTGTATTAGTTGCCCTTAGTTTAATTTATATAGTTTTCGCCGTCAGCTTAGCTGATATAACACCTGCCTTTAATGTCTTTATGTACCTAGCTGCTAGTTATTTAATTTTAGCGATTTACTTATTGTGCCATGAACACAGGCAGAGCAAACAACAAAACTTTACTTCTGAAATTGAGCCGATTGAAACTAAAGAAAGCCCAGAACTAAAAACGTTAGAAGATTTCAGAGAATGGTTCAAAGATGATTCAACTATCAAAAGTACAGAAAGATTAGAGCCCGACTTACAGGTGTATGCAAAGCGTATCACCGAGCGGCTGCAAAATGGTGGTGATAAGTATGAAAAAAATTTAGCACAACACATAGCGCTATGTGGGCCTTATGGTTGCGGAAAAAGTAGTATCGTCGAAAGTATTGTGAATGATTTAGCAAGAAACTCTGAAAAAGAGAGTGTTTGGATACACAGCGATATATCTACTTGGGGCGCAGCCAGCGGCAGTGTTGCTCATGTGGTACTTAGTCATGTTATCGATGATATAAGCCAGCATATTGATATGTGTGCCTTCCGTGCACTACCTAAACATTACACTGAGGCACTAAAGTCGGGTGGTAGTGTATTTCAGTTTGCATCCACCTTGCTTGCCGGCCCTGTTGATATTGAGGGACGTTTTCAAAAGCTTAATGGCGTTCTTGATGCAACCAATCACAAATTACTGATCACCCTACAAGATGTAGATCGTGGAGCAGGCGATGAAAATGAAAAACGTCTAAACGATATTGCTGCACTGTTGGATAGATTGAAAAATCGAGATTTGAGTCATATCAATTTTATCGTCGCGATGGGGAATGAAAATGAAGTTGCTGCTGAAGTTATTTCAAAAGCGACTGATTATAGAGAAGATATCCATAAGCAAAATATAATGAAATTTTTATTAAAATTTACAGAAGAAAGTATTTTGGACGCTATAGAATTGAAAAAGGTTATAGTTATAGAAGCTGGAGAAATACTTTATAAAGAAAAACTCAAGTTTGTTCTTTATGGTGATAGAGATCGCTATGGGATTAGACTGAAACTTGTTGAGCTTGAAAATCAGATAGCATCTATTAGAGAGCTTAAGAAAATATTTCGAAGAGTGAATCAAATTTGGCAAAAAGGTAAATTGATGGGAGAGGTTAGCTTTTTCAATTTAATGATGCTTACGACTTTGAGAGAAATTAATATTAAGTCGTTTGAAAGGTATAAGAAATTAGAAAAATACAACATAAAAAGCTTAGTTTCTAGAAGTGATTACGATCTAAAGTCATTTATAAATGAATGTGCTAAAGACAAAACAGGCGAAGAAAGTCTAATTACATTTTATATAGAGATGCTTGATATAACCGCAGATAGTGTTTTAAATCCAGCCATAAATCATGTGTTAGATAATCCCAGTGCTAAATGGCAGCAACATGGAAGTACTAAAAATCAAAGCGTTGGTTTTAACAATGGCTACAGTGATTATTTATCAAGAATCTTATCTGAGGAAGTACCGAAAGATCAGGTGTCAGATCAAGTTAGTATTGCAAATGTTCTTGAGTTATACAAATTGAAGCCAAGCGATACAAAAGGGATACTTTTATTTATAAATCACTTCCTTAGTTTCAGTGATAAGGAAGTAGTAAACTTTGAGCGATTCTTTGGATTAATTGATAATAAACTTGATATTACAGACTGTGTTGGTAAACACTTTATTGAGCGAGGGTTCTTCGTGGATTATGCTGTTAATAATGGTGTGGAAGAAATATTCAAAAAACTACTGGCAGAAAGTTTAACTATAAATAAGTTGCATTTAATATTCGATTCATTTTTATCTAATAATAGAATTTATAGTGAGAATATAGGCAATAATATTGCCACTGAGTTTTTATATGAATTTTTAACTTTCCTAGGGGTTACAACTAGCAGCAAAGAGACCTTTAGTCCTCAATCTTTAATTGATGCTATTCGAAGTTTAAATACTACTGAAAATCCACTTGGATATACATTTTTTTATACGTTATTAATTTCCTATAAAAATAATTTTGAAGTAATTACTGGTAAAGTATCTTTGTTAGACAAGATCAATAAAGTACAAGTTGGAGACCATACGCTAGGCAAGCTTTTGGTAGGTGGGAGTTTACAATCTCTACCTCAATTAAACAAAAAACAGTTTATGACTTTTAAACATGCTGAGCAGTTAAATAAAGAGATTGAGCAACTAACAGGTAAAGAGTTGATAGAAGATTGATACAGAGATTATCTACTTTTAGATTAAACATTATCTTATATGCTAAAAATAAAAAATTGACATGAAGTTTGCTATTCGTTGGGCTTCGTTCCACTCAACCCCACTAATTATCAATTTTGAATGGAAAACAAAAGGAATTTAATAAATGGCACTTTTATCGATTTCAGTGGGTGTTGCGTTTTTTGCAGTTGCTATTATTTGGTTTGGGTTTAGCGCTATACTCGGCCAAATGGAAAATTCAGGTTTTGCATATAACTTTATAATGTGTATGTTCCCTGCGTTTATTGGCTTGGTTTTAATAGTACCTAGTACGCTCTACCGAACTGTTTTTGTATTTGCCCAAAAGCCTGAGCAAACCCTAAAGGAAAAGGTTATTTTATTGCTTGGTTTGTTTATAACTTTGCTGTGCTTTAGTACGCTTATTAAGTTGATTTATACATAACAAATAACTTAAGCATTCCTAAGTATTTGTCTTTATGCTCACTGAGTAACTGTCATAGTTAAAGCTACCACTTGTCTTACTGACAACTAATAGCTAACCACTAAAAACTACCTTACTCTTCTATCGCACTTACAATAAAATACGGATTTAAGTATTCATCTTTGGTGTTATAAATAAGCGGGCTGCCATCAAGCTTAGTCACTTTTGCACCGGCTATTTCGGCGATGGCGTGGCCAGCGCCTGTATCCCATTCACAAGTTGGGCCTAAGCGCGGGTAAATATCGGCGCTGCCCTCAGCGACTAAACACAGCTTTAGTGAGCTGCCTTTAGACACCATTTCAACCTCGTCAAAGCGTTTCACAAACTCGGCTAAATCGGGTGATGGGTGAGAGCGACTGCCTACAACTCGAATTAACCCTTTGTTAGGTTTGGTAGTTACCTTAAGCTCAATTCGCTCATCGCCTTTATCTTTAAATGCGCCAATGGCTTCGGCGGCTAAGTACGATACGCCAAGGGCAGGTGCATTTACTACGGCTAAAATAGGAATGCCGTTTTTAATTAGGGCGATGTTTACGGTAAATTCACCGTTCTTTTTAATAAATTCTTTAGTGCCGTCGATTGGGTCAACTAACCAGTAGCTTTTCCACGTTTGGCGTACATCCCAACTTATGTCGGCGTTTTCTTCACTGAGTATTGGAATATCAGGTGTGAGCTGTTGAAGCCCTGCCACAATCAGTTTATGAGCTGCTAAATCGGCGTCGGTTACGGGGCTTTCATCGGCTTTGTACTCAACGTTAAAATCCTTTTCGTAAATTCCCATTATCGCTTGGCCTGCTTTGCGGGCAAGGATGAGGGTTTCTTCTAGCAGTTCGGTTTGATTCATGGGGTTAACCTATATTATGTGCTTTTGTTTTAGATACGTTATCAGTTGTGTAACCGATTGGTCTAGGGTGTTTTTACTTGTATCTAAAATTATTTCTGGATTGTTTGGCACTTCGTAGCTTGAATCGATACCAGTGAAGTGTTTTATCTCCCCTGCGCGGGCTTTTTTGTATAAGCCTTTTGGGTCGCGACTTTCGCATACATCCAGTGGGGTATCGATAAATACTTCAATAAATTCGCCTTCGTCTACTAAGTTGCGCACCATATCGCGCTCCGCTCTAAAAGGCGATATAAACGCAGTAAGTACTAACAAGCCAGCGTCGGTCATTAGTTTAGCGGTTTCGCCTACGCGGCGTATGTTTTCAATGCGGTCTTCGTCGCTAAAGCCTAGATCTTTACACAAACCGTGGCGTACGTTGTCGCCATCGAGCAGGTAAGTGTGCGTACCTTGCTGATTAAGCGCCGCCTCTAGTGCGTTTGCTACGGTGCTTTTGCCAGAGCCTGAAAAGCCGGTAAACCATAAAATAGCGGGCTTATGTTTTTTTTGCTCACTACGCTGTGCTTTTGTCGTTGCGTAGTTATGCCAAACTATATTTTCATCCATAGTGAGAGTCTCTTATGCTGTGAGCGCAGGTATTAAAACGGAAATACCAGCGGGATCAAGGTTAATACCGTGATTGAATAAATAATAGAAAGGGGTAAGCCCATCACTATGTAATCTTTTAAGCGATAGTTACCCGCGCTATAAACCATTAGATTAGTTTGATACCCAAATGGCGATATAAAGCTGGCTGATGCGCCAAAGGCAACCGCCATAATAAACGGTAGTGGGTCTACATTAAAACCAACCGCGAGCGAGTAAGCAACAGGGAACGACAAGGCAGCAGCTGCGTTGTTAGTTATAAGCTCGGTAAATAATACGGTCATTAAAAATATAGCTATAAACGCGCCGTACGGGCCAAAATCCCCAAGTACCATAAACATGGCGTCGGATATTTGCCCGGCAAGTCCGGTGCCTATCATTAATTTAGCAAGGCCAATGGCGCTACCTACAACCACCAATAACTCGATAGGAAAACGGCGTTTTACTTCGTTAAGTTTTATGGTGCCGCTGAGCATTAAGCCAATCAGTAATACTAATAAGCCTTTAACCAGCGGCACTATGCCAACAATGCTTAAACCCAGTACTGCGGCAAAGCTTAGTAGCACAATGTTTGATTGTTTAGGTGCAAGGTGGGCTTGTAAGTCAAACCCTGAAATATACACAAATTCGCGCTTTAAGTTAGGCAAGGTGTAAAAGTTTTTGCCTGGGGCGAGTATTAACGAGTCGCCAGCTTGTAATTGCACTTGCCCAAGGCCACCTTGTAAGCGGTCGTGCCCACGGCGAATAGCAATAACGGCTGCATGAAACTGCTCTCTAAAGCGGGCTTCTTTTACGGTTTTACCAATAAATTTTGAAGATTGACTTACGACTACTTCTACTAAGTGTTCTATATCTTTTTGATGATTCTCGTGCACTACTTTTAGGCCGTCGAAACGGGTAAGTAATGGCACCGATTTTATGTCACCTACAAACAGCAGCACGTCGTCTTTTTGAATAATTTGCTGTGGAGTGACTGCGCAAATGCGGCTCCCGTCGCGAATGATTTCAGCGAGGAATAAGTCTTTTAAATCACGCAGGCCGTTTTCTTCTACGGTTTGGCCTATTAATTTTGAGCTTGCTTGTACTTTACCTTCTAGGTAAAAAGGCACGACTTCTTGGTCGCTTTTACCGTTGTCGGGTAAGTATTTAAGCATTACTAAAATAGTAATTAGGCCTACGCTTAGCGCGCCTAAACCTACTAAGGTAAAGTCAAAAAAGCCCAGCGGTTCCATGCCCGCATCTACTGCAAAGCCATTAACGATTAAGTTGGTTGATGTACCAATAAGCGTAATAGTGCCGCCCAAAATAGCAGTGTACGACAGCGGTAATAATAGCTTTGAAGGGGAGTGATTAGGATTGTCTTTAATCGCGGTAATAAGCGATGCAACAACGGCGGTATTGTTAGTGAACGACGATAAAAAGGCGGTTGATAACCCCAATTTTGTTACCGATTTTACTAAACTACCTTTAGATAGCGATTGCGCTAACTTTTGAATTAGGGTGGTTTTTTCTATTGCGGTCGACACTAACACCAATAGTACTAAAGTGATAAGCGACGGGTTAGCGTAGTTAACTAACATATTTTCAAGATCGATTAGCCCAGCTAAGTAGCTGGTGCCAATAGCGCTTACAAATAACCATGCTGGATTAATACGGGTGCCAAAAAGGCACCCGACTAAGGTAAGCATAATGCCTGTTAAAACGAGCTGTTCTACCATGCTTTTAATTTCCTAACAGGCTAAATTTAACTTATAACTTAGAGATATCAAGCGCTTGCCAATGCGGAAAGTGCTTGCGTACTAAGCTGTTAAATTCAACTTCAAATTCGCTAAAGTTACTTTGCTTTGTTTGGCTTTGCAGTACTTGCTCAATCATACCCGCAGCAACCGTTAGGTTTGATAAGCGATCGATTAGGATAAACGAGCCTGTTTCGTGATTGCTGTGGTACTCGTCTGCCAAAATAGTTTCGGTTAGTTCAAGCGTAACAATCGCAATTTCGTTTAACTGCAGTGAGTCGCTAGTGCCGTGCTCAAGCGTGTTTACATCAATTGTGTAGTCAATCTTTTTCACAATAGCTGAGGTGTTTTTGCTACCTAGTTTTAGGTTATAGCTTTTACCTAATACTAATGGCGATTCATGCATCCACACAATTTTAGCTTGCAGCTGGTTAGTAACAGCGGCCGTTGAATTTGCAGGTACGATTACATCCCCTCGGCTAATATCAATCTCGTTATTTAGGGTAACGGTAATTGCTTGGCCTGCTTCGGCGCTATCTAAATTGCCATCAAAGGTAACAATTTCTTTAATGCTTGATGTTTTACCCGACGGTAATACTTTTATAGCATCGCCTACGTGCATCTTGCCCGATGTCAGTGTGCCCTGAAAACCACGGAAGTTTAAGTTAGGACGCACGACATATTGCACCGGTAGGCGCGCTTCAAAGCCTGTATCTGTTTCGGCTGCTGGCGAATCTTCTAGTAATTCTAGTAGCGGCTTGTCGGTGTAATACGGTGTATGTGCAGAGCGTGTTACTACGTTGTCGCCTTTAAGCGCCGACATAGGCACAAACTTAATGTTTGATACGTTAAGTTGCTCAGCAAATTTAAGGTAATCGGCCTTAATTTTTTCATACACGGTTTCGTCAAAATCAACGATATCCATTTTATTAACGGCAACAACAAACTGCTTAATGCCCAGCGAGTCACAAATAAAGCTATGGCGCTTAGTTTGTACTTGTACGCCGTAACGCGCATCAACCAAAATAATGGCGACATCACTTGTTGATGCACCCGTTACCATGTTGCGGGTGTATTGTTCGTGCCCAGGTGTGTCGGCAATAATAAATTTACGCTTAGCCGTTGAAAAATAACGGTACGCTACGTCAATGGTAATACCTTGTTCACGCTCAGCTTGTAGGCCATCAACTAATAAAGCAAGGTCAAGATCTTCACCTGCGTTACCTACTTTTTCGTTATCTTTATGAAGAGCTGCTAGCTGATCTTCATAAATTTGGTGGCTGTCGTGCAGTAGGCGGCCAATCAGTGTTGATTTACCGTCATCTACGCTGCCACAAGTAAGCATGCGTAATAAGCTTTTGTCTTGTTGGCGTGCTAGGTAGGCGTCTATGCCTATTTCTTTTACTTCGTTAAATGTATCGTTATTTTGGCTAGACATTAAAAATACCCCTCACGTTTTTTCTTCTCCATTGAGCCGGCTGAATCATGGTCAATAACACGACCTTCACGTTCAGATGACGTAGATAGCAGCATTTCTTCGATGATTTCGGTTAAAGTACTTGCTGTTGACTCAACTGCACCGGTAAGTGGGTAGCAGCCTAGTGTACGAAAACGTACAGATTTCATTTGCGGTACTTCACCTTCATTAAGAGGCATACGCTCATCGTCAACCATAATCAAAGTACCGTCGCGCTCAACTACTGGGCGATCTTTAGCTAGGTACAATGGCACCATTTCGATGTTTTCTTGGTAAATGTATTGCCAAATATCAAGCTCAGTCCAGTTAGATAATGGGAAAACACGAATGCTCTCACCCGGATTAACTTGGCTGTTGTAGGTATTCCAAAGCTCTGGGCGTTGGTTTTTAGGGTCCCAACGGTGGTGTTTGTCGCGGAACGAGTAAACACGCTCTTTTGCGCGTGACTTTTCTTCGTCGCGGCGTGCGCCACCAAATGCAGCATCAAAGCCGTATTTATCTAGTGCTTGTTTTAAGCCTTGGGTTTTCATTATGTCGGTATGTTTACCCGAGCCATGCGTAAACGGGCCTACGCCCATTTCAATGCCTTCTGGATTTTTGTGTACCAGTAGATCAAAGCCGTATTCTTTAGCTATACGGTCGCGAAACTCAATCATTTCACGAAACTTCCAGTTGGTGTCTACGTGTAATAACGGGAACGGAATTTTTGCAGGGTAAAATGCTTTACGCGCTAAGTGCAAAAGTACCGACGAATCTTTACCAATAGAGTAAAGCATTACTGGGTTCTCAAACTCAGCGGCGACTTCGCGCATGATTTTGATACTTTCAGCTTCAAGTTGCTGAAGGTGAGTTAAAGCCATTGTTAGTCGTCCTACTAAAATGATTAAAAGTTACAAATTTAAAATTCGGTTATGTATTTGATACATCTGTTAGCGGCTGTGCAAAGCTGCTTGTTTGCTCGTTTTTCCCAAACCACGCTAGTTGCGAGTGCAGGGCGGCTACTTCGCCAATAATGAGTAGCGCAGGCGATATAATGCTATTGCGTTCAATTAAGTCGGCAAGTTCGCCTAATTGGCCTGTTACTACACGCTGATTTTTACGTGTACCGTTTTCGATAATGGCAACAGGGGTGTCGGCTTTGCGGCCATGTTTTAAAAGCTCGCTTTGTATGTGCGGCGATTTAATTACGCCCATGTAAATAGCCAGCGTTTGATTTGCTTTTGCCAGCGATTGCCAATCAAGTTCTTGACCGTCTTTTTTACAATGCCCAGTTACAAATTGAATGGCTTGTGCATGGTCGCGATGAGTAAGCGGAATACCCGCATAAGCACTACAACCTGCAGCGGCTGTAATACCTGGTACAATTTGATAATTTACGTTGTTAGCAGCCAGTACTTGTACTTCTTCGCCACCACGGCCATAAATAAACGGGTCACCACCTTTAATGCGGCATACTTTTTTGCCTTGTTTAGCAAGGTCGACCAGCATTTGGTTGGTATCTTCTTGAACAACACTATGATCGCCCAAACGTTTACCTACACAAATAAGGTCAGCATCACGGCGCACTAGTTCCATAATTTCGTCAGAGACTAAAAAGTCGTATACAACCACATCGGCTTGTTGCATAAGTTGCAGTGCTTTAAGTGTTAAAAGCTCTGGATCGCCAGGGCCTGCACCTACTACATATACTTCGCCTTCAGGTTCTGCTTTCGCATCTAGCATTTGCTCTAGTTGCTGCTGTGCGGCTTGGGTATCGCCGGTTTGTACTTTACTCACAACAGATGAGTCGAACACGCCTTCCCAAAATTGGCGGCGGTCTGAAAAATGCTTAAAGCGTTTTTTTACTTTGTCTCTAAAGCCACCGACAAGTGTTGCAAGTGGGCCAATATGATGTGGAATAAGAGTTTCGAGCTTTTCGCGTAAGCGACGTGCAAGTACCGGCGCTGTGCCAGCACTTGAAATAGCAATCGTAATTGGGTCACGGTCAACAATGGATGGGAATATAAACGTACATTTAGGTTGGTCATCAACCACGTTTACAAACACATTGCGGGCATTGGCAAGTTCAAATACGTTGTTGTTTACTTCATCGCGGTCGGTTGCTGCAATAACAAGCATTTTGCCATCAAGGTGCGATTCATCAAAATAAGCATCAATAAGCGTTACTTCATTATTATGTGCATGCTCTTTTAGTTCGTCGCAAAACCAAGGTGCTACTAAGGTAACGCTTGCTCTCGCTTTTAAAAACGCGCGACATTTGCGTAATGCGACCTCTCCACCGCCAACAACCAATACTGGTTTGTTGTCGAGTTTGGTAAAGATAGGTAAATACTGCACGTTAATAAGACCCCTAAACAAATTCAAATATAAGAAAACGCTTTATTCTGATAAGCAGAATATAGCGGCTATCAATAAGTAAAAAATAATTAAAACCAAGTTGATATAACCAAAAGTTATAATAGGTGGGCTTTTTAGGCCTAAGAGCTAGTTAACAAGGGATTGCGCCGAGTTACAAGTAAAATAACCAGCTTATAGTGTTTGGTTATGAGCTATAGCGAGTTTGGTTAAATTTGTTAATATGGAGGCATATCAAATTTTGTACTTATACCAATTGCATTAAATTAGTGATCTATTATAACGACGAGAAAATAGCTCAATAACAAGGCTAAAATTATGATACATAGTTGTTCTATATAAATAGTTTTTAACGTAGTTAGTGCGTTATTTAATACGCTAAAATGATCATGTTTTTAATAAAATTGGTATTACATAAGCAACGGAGCTCTAATGACACAACACCAAAAAGATGCCGCATTAGCAGTCGCACTGATGGATTTAACAAGCTTAAACACCAGCGATACCACCAAAAGCATTCAAGCACTTGTTGATAGCATAAATCCTACCTTAGGTACGCCTGCCGCAGTATGTGTTTATAGCGATTTTGTTGATGATGCAAAAATAGCACTCGCAGCGCGTGAGCTTAACCACGTAAAAGTCGCAACAGTCACTAACTTCCCAACGGGTGATGCACCACTGAGTGATGTAATTAACGAAACACTTATTTCAATAGAGCGCGGCGCAGACGAAATTGATTTGGTTATTCCTTATAAAAAACTCATAGCAGGCGATGCTCAAACTGTACTTAGTTATGTAACCGAAAGTAAAAAAGCGTGTGGGTCGCGCGCGCAACTTAAAGTAATAATAGAAAGCGGCGAGCTAAAAACCGACGCGCTTATTACTCAAGCCACGGAGCTTGCAATTGAAGGCGGTGCTGATTTTGTAAAAACCAGTACGGGTAAAGTGGCTGTAAATGCCACGCTTGAATCAACAAAAATTATGCTAACAGCCATTAAAAAATCAAACAAACCTGTGGGCTTTAAAGCGGCCGGCGGTGTTAAAACAGTGGCTGATGCCAGTGATTATTTAGCACTTGCACGCGCAATAATGGGTGATGATTATTTGCAAGCAAATACATTTAGGTTTGGCGCTTCAAGCTTGTTAAATGACGTTTATAAAATATTAAAAAGTAATTAAAGGAAAGATGATGAGAGCAAGAAACTCCGGGACACAAACATTGTTTAATAACCTATTTAAAGGTGCATTGGTTGTAGGAGTCGTTGGTTTTGGATTAACTGCATGTACTAACCCAAGCACACCCGCAGGTGAAGAAGGCTACGTATTCGAAAAGCCGCGTGTATTTGGTGAAGGTGGTTATCAAGGAACAATGAAGGGCCCATCTAATTACGGTATGTCGTTACTGCGAAATGAAGTGGTAAACATCGATATGCGACCTAATACATATACCGAGACATTTAGAATTTTAGCGAATGATGATTTAAGTATTAAATTTGATTTTCATGCTGTTATTGCTATTGAAAGTGGCTCAGTTAAAACCGTAGTCGAGCAGTACGGTGCCGAAAATTGGTATAAACGTTTTGTACGTGAAACATTTAGAACATATGTACGTGACACGGTGCAAAAATACGATAGTGGTGAACTTAAAACAAATCGTGAAAAAATAGCTAAAGAGGTCACTCTGCGTTTGCAAAATTACCTCACTACAACGCCATTTAAGCTTGCAAGTGTTGTAGTAGGCAACATCAATTACCCTGATATTGTTGCTAATGCAGTTGAGAAAAAGTTAGCAGCTCAGCAGTTATTATCGGAAAAAGAAACACAAAAAGAGATTGCCAAAAAAGACGCTGAAATTAGGGTAGAAGAAGCTAAAGGTATTGCTCAGGCGCAAAAAATTATTAATGCAACGCTAACAGCTAATTATATTCAGCATGAAGCCATAAATGCACAAATAAAAATGGCATCGTCACCTAACCACACAACAGTGTATATACCGGTTGGAAACAATGGTGTGCCGATTGTTAAAGGTGCGAATTAAGTCTTTTATTATTTAAGTACTTAATTGTTTATAGCGATTTTGCATTGTGGGTACCTTTTAGACTTGTGTAAATGATTTGCGTAAGTATAATAGGCATCCACTTTGCAGGGGCGTAGTTCCAATTGGTAGAACAGCGGTCTCCAAAACCGATGGTTGGGAGTTCGAATCTCTCCGCCCCTGCCAGTTTTACTTGTTATTTGAGTAGTCTGAGATTAAAAACCGGTTTAAATTAAGTCTGTTTTTAAGTTTAGATTTTAATGGATTAACCCTGCCGTAGTGTAGGGTTGTTGTGTCTGTAGTTAAGGTAATAATATTATGAGCACGAATGTAGAAACACCATCAAGTGCGATGGAGTCAGTAAAGTGGTTAGTAGCAATCGCGCTACTTGCAGGCGCAGTTGTTGGTAATCACATGTATGCAGATCAATCTGTATTACTACGTGCTATTGGCGTTGTTGTTGCAATAGCGGCCGGATTAGCAATTGCCTCGCAAACATTTAAGGGACGTAACTTTCTTGCTTTTGCTAAAGAAGCTCGAATTGAAGTACGCAAAGTTATTTGGCCAACGCGCCAAGAAACTACCCACACGACATTAATTGTAATGGTTGCAACAGTGATTATGGCACTTATCCTTTGGGGATTAGATGGCATTTTATTCCGCGCTGTAGGCTTTTTAACTGGATTGGAGATCTGATCCCATGTCGGATGAGAACGAGAACAAAGAAATTAAGTTACGTTGGTATGTAGTACAGGCCTTTTCTGGTTACGAAAAGCGTGTAGCTCAAACGTTAATTGAACATATTAAAATCGAAGGTCTAGAATCGAGCTTTGGTGAGATATTAGTACCAACTGAAGAAGTTGTTGAGATGCGCGCTGGCCAAAAGCGTAAATCTGAGCGTAAATTCTTCCCAGGTTATGTATTAGTACAAATGGATATGAATGACGCAAGCTGGCACTTAGTGAACAGCACAGAACGCGTTATGGGCTTTATTGGTGGTACGTCTGATCGTCCTGCTCCTATCAGCCCTAAAGAAGCTGAGCGCATTCTTAATCGCCTACAAGAAAATGCTGAAGCACCTAAACCTGCTACATTATTTGAACCAGGTGAAGTTGTACGCGTTACAGATGGTCCATTTGCAGATTTCAGTGGTGTAGTTGAAGAAGTTGACTACGAAAAGAGCCGCGTAAAAGTATCTGTACTTATTTTTGGTCGTTCTACGCCAGTTGAGCTTGAATTCGGTCAAGTTGAGCAAGATAAGTAATTGATTAAAAAAGCTTCGCTAATTTTTATTTAAATTTTGGCATGAAGCTTGAAAAAGGCCGCTGATTAACTTATAATCAGCGGCCTTTTTGTATTAAGGTAAAATTTATTTTTTACTGTGCAAAAAGTACGAAACCAATTTTTAAACTGGGAAGCCGTTAGAGTACGCGTCCTCGCGCGCACAAGGCTGAGACCCACCAAATGAGGTATTTATAATGGCTAAAAAAGTTGAAGCTCTAATCAAGCTACAAGTTGCCGCTGGTATGGCTAATCCTAGTCCTCCAGTAGGTCCTGCACTAGGTCAACACGGTGTAAACATCATGGAATTCTGTAAAGCGTTTAACGCACGTACAGAGTCTATCGAAAAAGGCGCTCCAGTTCCTGTAGTGATCTCTGTTTACGGTGACCGTTCATTTACGTTCGACATGAAAACGCCACCTGCTGCTTACTTACTTAAGAAAGCTGCTGGTATCAAGTCAGGCTCAGGCCGTCCTAACACTGATAAAGTAGGCACAGTAACTCGTGCTCAACTTGAAGAAATTGTTGAGACAAAACGAACTGACCTTACAGCTGCCGATATGGACGCAGCGGTTCGCACTATCGCAGGTTCTGCGCGTGCGATGGGCTTGAACGTAGAGGACTAAGAAATGGCTAAATTAACTAAACGTATGCGTACTATCCGCGAAAAAGTGGAAGTAACTAAAGATTACGAAATCAATGAAGCAGTTGCTCTTTTAAAAGAGTTAGCGACAGCTAAATTCGTAGAAAGTGTTGACGTTGCCGTTAACCTTGGTATCGATGCTCGTAAATCTGATCAAAACGTTCGTGGTGCTACTGTACTACCTAACGGTACTGGTCGTGACGTTCGTGTTGCTGTATTCACACAAGGCGCTAATGCAGAAGCTGCAAAAGAAGCCGGTGCTGAATTAGTAGGTATGGAAGATCTTGCTGAACTAGTTAAAAAAGGCGAGATGAACTTTGACGTTGTTGTTGCATCACCAGACGCTATGCGTGTTGTTGGTCAACTAGGTCAAATCTTAGGCCCACGTGGTCTAATGCCAAACCCTAAAACTGGTACTGTAACGCCTAACGTTGCAGAAGCAGTTAAAAATGCTAAAGCAGGTCAAGTACGTTACCGTAATGACAAAAATGGTATCATCCATACTACTATTGGTAAGGTTGATTTCACTGCAGAGCAGTTACAACAAAACCTTGAAGCTCTAATTGTTGCGCTTAAGAAGGCTAAACCTTCTCAAGCTAAAGGTGTTTACTTGAAGAAAGTAACTATCTCTACAACAATGGGCGCAGGTGTTTCTGTTGACCAAAACACTTTAAGCACTATTGTTGCTTAATTGAGTGTTTACATGGCGTGAAATTTGTACTATAATTTTGCGCCATTTTGTTGATTAATTTATTAATTTGCAAAGTAAAGAATTCGGGTTGAAGTCCATAATTTCGTTAAGCCTTCGGGGTTAACGATAAATTGGGCTTCCGTCCAAGACCGTAGGTGGCTTCGGCCTTAATATTCACCTACGTAGACGGTGTAGACCCCAGATAGATTTTTCCTAATCCTTCTGGCTCTCGCCGTAAAAAGCATCTCTACCTTGTTTGGTAGGGAAGAGTAGAACAGGGGAATCCGATAATCGGTACCCCCATTAAACCAGGAGTAACACCCATGGCTTTAAATCTTCAAGGCAAAAAAGCAATAGTTGCTGAAGTCAACGAAGCAGCCAATGGTGCTCTATCTGCAGTTGTTGCAGATTCTCGTGGTGTAACAGTTGGCGCAATCACTGCCCTTCGTAAAGAAGCTCGTGCAAATGGTGTTTGGATGAAAGTTGTCCGTAACACTTTAGCAAAACGTGCTCTTGAAGGAACAGATTTTGAGTGTCTTTCTGATTCATTTGTTGGTCCAAGCTTAATCGCTTTCTCATCAGAGCACCCAGGTGCTGCTGCGCGTATCTTTTCAGATTTCGCGAAAAAGAATGAGAAATTCGAGCTTAAAACGGCCGCTTTTGAAGGAAATGTTGTTGATGCAGCAATGCTTGCTACATTACCTACATACGATGAAGCTGTTGCACGCTTAATGAGTGCTATGAAAGAAGCGTCTGCTGGCAAATTGTGTAAAACAATTGAAGCAGTACGTGTACAGAAAGAAGAGCAAGCTGCTTAATTTTAAGCTGTTTAATCTCACTTTCGGTGTAAAATTTATTTGGACTTAATGTCCGTTAATTATTAGGAAATTTGTAATGTCTGTATCTAAAGACCAAATCCTTGACGCAATTGCTGAAATGTCAGTAATGGACGTTGTTGCTCTTATCGAAGCAATGGAAGAAAAATTCGGCGTAACTGCTGCAGCTGCAATGGTAGCTGGTCCAGCTGCTGAAGCTGCTGAAGAGAAAACAGAATTTGACGTAA